>CAVOVN010000017.1:602500-645309 GCA_963699875.1 uncultured Acidobacteriaceae bacterium | reverse complement strand
ACTGTAGGTGACCACAAGTCAATATCGTCACAGTCGCATCGCGCGGGGGGTGATCGGCGAAGGTCCCAGCCAATAGCCGCTTTCGATCAAGCATGCTTCACGATCTTATTCGGCTTGCGGGAACCTCGCGCTGGCTGCTGCCTGCTTGATCGCGCTGCAGAATCTGCGGGGCGACAAGATTGGTTATTTTTGCGTGGGAAGCTGAGAATCCTTCCTCCAGAAAACGCCTGTCCAGTCGATGACTTCGATTGGTTCATGGATCCCTCGACTGCGTCGGAAGTCATCCACCGCCTTCGGGCAGCCTGGCGTCCCTGGGGCACCGTAGTCGTCGACAATCACGAATCCACCGGGCGACACCTTGTCATACAAAGCATTGAGCACTTCGATGGTTGAACCGTACATGTCCCCATCGAGCCGCAATACGGCCAGCGATTCGACAGGAGCGGTTGGAAGCGTCTCGCGAAACCAGCCGGGAAGAAAGCGTACCTGCTCGTCCAGCAGCATGTAGCGGGAAAAGTTGGTCTTTACCTGCTCGAGGGGCACGGCCAAGTATGGCACGGCGTGATGCATGTCGCCAGCATCTTGAGGATAGCGCTCCACGTCGGGCGGCGGCAGACCAGCGAAAGAATCAGCAACCCAGACTCTTCTGTTTCGCTCGCCATGCGCGGCTAGCACCCCCCGCAAAAGAATTGCCGCCCCACCCCGCCAGACTCCAGCTTCGAGAAAGTCGCCGGTGACATTTTCCTTGAGTGCGTTTTCAGCGCATTCCCGCAGGTGATGAAGACGTTTGACGCCAATCATGGTTTCCGCTTCGGTTGGCCAGTCCTTTCCCAGTTCTCGTTTCTCGCGTACAAAAGACGCCGTTCGGGAAAACTCCCAGGGCCATGCTTCATCAGGATGCAACAGGCGCGTTAAGCACTGCTCAAGCAAGTCGAGATAAAGTTGTCGGGGCACTGCTTCTTTTTCGAGGTTTTCAATCTTTGCGTCGTGTTGTCCACGGTGCGATAGAACTCGCGCAGATCAGCTACGATGCGATCCAAACGTGCCATATCTCAATGATTACAGCAAACGGCCAGCAGTTGTGCAAACCACGCCCTGCGCGGCGTAGCTCCCCAAATGCGAGCGCTTTTTCAGGGTAGACGTGTACTAAGTCAACTGATGCGCCGAGGAACCGCCCGGCGTTTTCGAATGTTTGAAGATAACCCTCCCTGTAATGCCATCGATCGATTGTTTCGAGCGGGTGCAGCTCGTGGTCAATGAGAAGGTCCCAGTTGAATGTCAGTACAGAATCGTTGGCATCGAGAGACTCAGCGAGTCGGCGAGTGTATCCTCCGTATGCCCCTTGCGTGCACAACGAGACGATTCTCCCTATATACCGGACGAGCTTGTTCCGAATGATTGTGAGCCGGGCCCACTGATCACTCTCCGTTCCGCTGAACTCACGTTCCAATTCCACGGAGGTGAATATTTCATCAAGATCCAAGTCCGTTCCATCCTCCGGTACCAGGCACTTCGGTCAGCAGTTTGAGAGACCGGACATAGTCAAACGCTTCTTTAAAATCCTCTGCCGCAGCGTTTGCTTGTAGCCAATCCGTTGAAACAGCGCGTCCTCGAAGAACCCCTTAACGAGTGGAGGTGTAACGAGTCGCGCCTGAAAAGCGCGGGGATTTTCCGTAGCGTGCAGGGCCTCGCCGTACGACGCCCCTGCCCCAAGCACGTAGACGGTTCCCAAGTAAGAGAATTCCGCACCCATAAACCGCTGCGCGCGTTGTTTGTCGATCCGCACCTGCCAGAGTGGCTTCCGGAGATTACGCTCAGCAACTTGCACGTCGGCCAGGCGGTGGTCTCCATTCGTTTTTACCGGGAACAGGATGGCAGCAGCAGCTATGAAGTTCTGGACCAACGCGGACCCCTTCACATTGTGCGACAGCCTAGCCCCTGGTCCATGACAACGGGACCGCTGGAGCGGGTTGTGGACGCCCTCGCCAGCCTGTTGCCGGGCAAATGAAATCGAACTTATCGGGAGGAAGTTATGAGTACGGGAATCGGAAACCGCGAGTGGGTCATCCCCGAGGGGTACATCCCTGCGGAGAGTAATGGTCCGGAACCGGAGATGACGAGTCACGAGACAGTGTGCCTACTGAACACCGCTGATCAGGATGCACATGTGGAGATCACGGTGTACTACAGCGACCGTGAACCCGCGGGGCCATATCGGGTCACAGCACCGTCGCGCCGTACCCGGCATATACGCTTCAATGATCTTCGGGATCCCGAGGAGATTCCCCGCGGCACCGACTTTTCCAGTGTAATCCGTTCGGATATTCCGGTTGTGGCGCAGCACACCAGACTCGACTCACGCCAGGCTGCCAACGCACTGCTGAGCACCATTGCCTATCCCAATGCCGCATAGCGGCTCAGGGAAGCCGTCTTCGGGCATTATCGCGATTGCGGAGTCAGAAGCCCTAAGGGCGTCTGGGGTATACGGGTCTAAACCCATAGTTTTTGGGACACCGAAAATCAACAATTTGAATGTTGATTCGTAGCGACTTAAGTCTCCTTTGGCTCGAAGCTTTATGAGCCAAGAAGGCGACATTGGCGTAGCACTAGCCCGTCTCATAAGGGCTCTCCGGTGCTGTCAAACGTAAGTACCCTTTCGGCCAGTGAACACATTGGCAACAACAACTGACTATCCCCCTGCCGCACAGCCCTGCACACTGGTTTCGTGGAAGCCCGTATTCCTGCGAGCTCCACAAGTGTTGCAAAGAACGGTTCACCTGGGTGACTGCCCTGCGTAGGTGAGTCATGCCAAGCTCGCGTCACGTCCGAGGCGTTCTATGAAGTCTAGGAGCTGCCGTTGAGCAGCGTCTCGTTTAGAACCCCAAGAGATAACACCTGGAAATGAGCGACCGAGCTGGTGGTAAATCCGAGTGCGGAAGGAATAGCGCCGCACTCCAGAGATGAAAAACGAAGTTGTAGTAACGGGTTGCATCGAGACTCTCATCCCGCGTGCTCAAGTAGCGGGCAATCCGCCGGTCAATTCGCTCGCAGCATTTGATGCCTCAACAGAGTTATGTGCAGGCATTTCCACCGCTTGTCCTTTTCATCAGGCTTCACCTTTCCGAAGCCTCGCTTTTCGAGACGTCGCGGCGGCCAGCGAAATCGTGTATCTCGGAAGACCCGTCTCTTTCTGAATACGGTCGAAGCTCACCATCCCGCTCCAGGCCGCACGCCTTAGGAACGTCACGTGAAGCGGTTTGAGGTTTTCTTGGCGCGCCGCGCGAGCCTGCGCCCAGCTACCGAGCTCAAGGATGTAAGACAGCGGGCGAATCACGAGACGTTCTGGGGCCGACTCTTCATTATTCATCATTCGCATTTTTACAACTATTACGATTTGCGGGCAAGCAATTTAGATTTAGTGACTTACGAATGCTGCAAATTGGCGTACCCGTCGAATAGCCCGAAAAGCACGCTGTGGCAGCCAATACATAGTGCGCAAAATGGTGATGTGAGGCGAAACAGGTCAGGAGGTATCGAAGAACACCTTGGGTGCGGTGCGAAATTGACAACTTGTCAACTTTGGAACGGGGTCGCTGCTGTGCCGACAACGGTGCATATGGGTTTCGGCCCGTTTTCAAGGTGACAGGGAGCAGCCAGAGGGCCACCCTCGGCTCCCGCGGTCGGTTGATTGAACTCGGGCAAGGCGCACAAATAGAGTTCGTCTCTCCTCAGTCGGCAAGCGGTGCCATGATCGCACGAACTGTTGAATCTCCACCATGCGGAAGGCTGGACGCATGGGCACTGGACCCTTACCAGTCAGCAGCAACTTTACGAAGAGATCGTCTATGAAGAACAAGGTCATACCCGAACAGAAGCTGTCCGCCGAGTTGGATTCGATCACAATCGAATTGTCGGACAGTGACAAAGAACAAGAGAGAAGCCAGCGCACCGCAGTGTTGGGTGCGTTGACGAAGTACACGAAAAGCCGCTTTCACCTTGGTCAGGCACTGACCTCGTACAAGCAGGCCTGCAAAATGGAACGGATCTGGTTGCCAGCGTCAGAGGCAATCGCAAAACACATGCATATTAGTCCGCGGACTTTGTTTCGGATTCTCGTCCGATTACGAGCGAGTTTCCGGTGTTCCCGAGACGGTGCTTTCTGCCATGGAAGCCGAAGGCCTCGATCCGGCAAAACGCAAGAATGCTCCACTGCTGGAACAGATAACCGAGGTACTAGGTGATGATCCCACGCCGGAAGAAGCTCAGGAGGTCGTCCGGCACACTGCGGCATCCCGGAAGCAACAGAAGGGAAAAAGACACGATGTCTGAAGACGAGCGGATCGTCCGGGGGCTGCGTCAGGACATTCGCAGGTGGCTCAGCAACGTACCCGATAACGATCACAAATGTGACTTGCTGGAGCAAGCAATCTCCGCAGAATCCTTTGATGTCTGGGGCGATCAGGACCCGTGGAGGTTCGACATTATTCCCAGACCCGGAGCAAGAACGCTCGATGGCCAACAACATCGGCCGCAGGAGATAGCGGCGTGAAGAAGTCCGCCATACCCGGTGCCATGACGCGCTCAATTCTGAACTGTCGTGCAACGCGGTTCCAGAGAACGTGCGGGCTGTTATGCCCGCACACGGCACGGTCGAGTGTGGGCGGGTAGGCAAGATTTTCACGCCGGAGCAGTGAATGACAATTGATCCTGTCCCCGACCTCTTTCTTTACGCCGCCCGGCTTCGCCGAATCGTCGAATCCGCTGACCCGAGAACTCAAGCCACCGCCTTTGCATTAGGCCGCAGCTACGGGCTAAAGATTAAAACGCTCGCCGGCATGGCGAGGTGTAGCGAGTCTACCGTGAGCCGAAGGCTCCAGTTGCTAGGAACTCACCGGCAGGATCGAATAGCCGCCTGACAGGAACTCAGGCTCCCTCGATGCCAGCGCTGCCGACTCAAAGCCCAGGTCGAAAGCTCCCTTACGCATGTCGCTAAGACGGTTATATGGGCGCCTGGAGCTTTTTGATACTCCGAACCTACCTCGGGTGCACCTTTGCCGTACCGGACCTCCTCACGAGACATAGGGGGTTTGACCGACTCCGCACTGGGCGAAACGAGATTTAACTGAAAGAACCAATGAGAAAACAAATAACACCCATGAAAGTACCTAAGAGAATGAATTCACATAAACCGAAGCCCTGGCTGGACGTGGCGCCTCTCCGAACAGCCAAACACGTTGCAGACCCTTGCGTCTGAGCGTTACCTAAACACCAAGCAGGCAGCCGCTTTCCTGAACGTCTCACCCCGAGAGGTTGAAGAAGTGGAGGCAGAGGGACATTGGGCCACAGTTCGTCCGGCACGAGAGCGGGGCAATAGCATACCCGGTCACCGTACTCATGCAGTACCTCGATGCTTGCACAGTGAAACCTGCTCGAAAAAAGGGGGACGGAAAGCTTGATTCTGACTGCCTCGCTTCACGCGCAATCACCGAGTATGGGTCGCCTTGTGAGCTTGGGCGGGCTATCTGCCGGGCGAATACCCCGATCATCAACCGCCGTTTCTCAACAGCGCCGCTTCTCTGCGTTGCGAGAAGCGCCCTAGCCATCTGACCGAGATGCGTCTGGCCGACGAAGACGTCCCCAGTTCGTTCTCTCATCGATGCCATCTCGTCACGATGCCCCACACACCACGAGGCTGTGGTAATGCCAACCAGACGACCAGCCAGTACGCTCCGATGCAAAACAAGCGGCTGCGGACCGCACGATCGAGCCTGCAGGCGATGCCGGACGATCTCGCATGTCGGGGATCGTCGACGCCATTCTCGAAGTTGGCAGGCAGCGTAATTCCCTGCTCGCATCAATTGCGCACTGCACTACAATCCGGCCAGGACGACGAAGCGCTTGCCGTCGCCCGCCAACTCTGCGGAATGTCCAGTCATGAAGAAAGTAATCGAACTAATACGCGTATCAACTGAGGGTCAGGCGGCCGATGATCGCGCCTCGATCCCGGCTCAGCGGACCGTCAACCGTCGCACTTGTACGCAGTACGGCCTTGAGATCGTAAGGTCAATAGAATTCTCGGACGTCTCCGGAGCCTCAGTCCTTCTAGCTCCTGAGATGCAGCAGTTGCTCATTGCCATGCAGGATCCGGCGGTGGACGGTGTGGTGGCCCGGGAATTCTCACGCCTGATGCGACCGGAGAACTTCGCCGACTACGCCTTGCTCCAGGCGTTCGTGGACACTGGAACAATCTTGTATCTGCCAGAAGGCCCATTAGATTTTTCGACCAAGACGGGTCGCCTCATGGGTACAATCCGCGCAGCGATCGCAGGGTTAGAGCGGACGGAGATCCTGGAACGGGTCTGGTCCGCGAAGGAGGAGAAGCGACGACGCGGCGAGCTAGCTCAGAGCAAGATCGTCCTGCCTTATGGCGTTGGGTATGAGGCTGACCGGGGTTTCTTCTATAAACCTGAAGCCGAACGTGTGCGTGAGGCCTTCCGGCGTTTCTTAGCTGGAAACCAATGCTACAACCAACTCGCGCAACTGTTAGGGGTAACTACGCGAGGTGCACATCTGATCTTGCGGAATCCTATCTGGACGGGATGGCGGGTAATCGACAAAAAGCGGGATCCTTCCGCTGGGGGGCGATATTGCAATGCGAACGGCAGGCAGTCAGACCGGCGGAAAATCCCGCGTGCACCCGAGGATATCATTCGTGTTCGCGTCATCGACGAGCCGCTCATTTCCCAAACGGACTTCGATGCCGTCCAACGGCTCATGGACCTCAAGCAGTCCAAGCACTGGCGCACCCAGCCTAATGTCGAACGTCGTTTCACTTACAACGGATTTTTGACGTGCTCCGAGTGTGGAGAGGTCATCCACACCGCCTGGTCTCGCCGCGACTACTACGCCTGTAAAGGACGTCGCAGCCTGCACACTTGCCGAACCAGGTACATGGCGAGGGAGAAGCTCGAGGGCGTTCTGGACTGCATGTTCGCCGGGAGACTGACCAGTCCTGAATTTGTGGAGAAGTGCGTGCGCGAGCTGCAACAGCGCAACGAGTCAAGTCAGTCAGCTACGACCATACAGAGGCTTACCTCCGAGATCACCAGCCTTCGAGCCCGGCGTTCCAGGGTGGTCGATAGCTTTGTGGATGGGAGCATCGAGCGCACGGAGCGGGACCACCGGCTCGCTATTTGTGACCGAGACATTCAGCGAACGGAAGAGACGCTGTTGCGGGAGAAGCCAGCCGACCGGCTCGATGCGCAGGCGTTGGTCGAGGCATTTGCTCCGCTCGCCGAATGGAACTACTGGAGCCGGGACCAAAGGCGGGCAGTCCTTGCAACTTTGGCTCCAGAAATTCGGGTGGCGGACTACAAAGTGGAGTCTCTGGGGCTAAATCCGTCGATTTTCGGCAATATTTTCAGCAATGAAGATACCCGCCCGGACAAGGATTCATGGCCGCAACCAGCATGAATCGCGCGGGAAAGCTAAGCGACATGGCGGCGCGAGCAATCGTGACTGTGCCGTCTTCCAGCGGCTGGCGCATCACCTCGAGCACGTTGCGCGGGAACTCAGGCAGCTCGTCCAGGAACAGCACTCCGTTGTGCGCGAGCGACACTTCGCCGGGACGCGGAATCATGCCTCCACCGATGAGCCCTGCGTCGGAAATAGTGTGGTGCGGCGAACGAAACGGCCGCGTTCCCACCAGCCCGGAGGTGGAGTCGAGCACGCCAGCGACGCTGTGAATCTTCGTCGTCTCCAGCGCCTCTTCGAAGGTCAGCGGTGGAAGCACCGTCGCCATGCGTTTGGCCAACATGGTCTTGCCCGAGCCGGGAGGGCCAATCATCAGCAGGTTGTGTCCACCCGCGGCGGCAACTTCGATAGCGCGCTTGGCGGTTTGCTGACCGCGCACATCCTTGAAGTCGACTCCGAAATGCTGCGAAACCGCGAGCAGCGCCTGGGTGTCGACCTTCATCGGCTGAATGCCATTGCCGGTGTTCAGGAACTGCACCACGTCCATCAGCGACCGCACCGGATAAACGTCTACGCCCTCGACCACCGCTGCTTCGCGTGCGTTCACCTCCGGCAGAATCAGCTTGCGGATTTTGTTGGCCCGGGCCAGGACCGCGATAGGCAGCGCGCCGCGGATGCCGCGCAGGCCGCCATCCAGCGAGAGCTCGCCCACGAACAGCGCGTCCTCAGGAGGCTTGTCGTTGATGCCGCCGTAGGCGCCGAGAATGCCGAGCGCCATCGGCAGGTCGAACCCGGAGCCTTCCTTGCGAATGTCTGCCGGCGCGAGATTAATGGTGGTGATGGTGGGCGGAATGTCGTAGCCCGAGTTCTTCAGTGCCGCGCGTACCCGCTCCCGGCTCTCGCGCACCGCAGCGTCAGGCAGTCCGACGGTAGAGAACTTGCCCTCCTGATCGGTTTTCACAATCCCGACATCGACCTCAACCTGAATGAGGTTGGCATCGATGCCGTACACCGCTGCGCTGAGTGTCTTGTAGAGCATGGAAGGGCGAATGGGTCAGGCCCGAGTCTTAGAGGTAACAGAGGCAAGTTACTTCGGGATGTGACGACTCTCACCCAGACAGGTGACAGCGGCATTGCCCAGCTCGCGAAAAGCGTCGCTGACGAGGCCAACCCGTTTTAGACAACAGACTTCAGACTCATCAGGTCAACGTCAGGGAATGCAAGGCTTTGAAAGACTAGGGGAATTCAGCCAGGCTCTGCAGGCGTCAAGAGAAGCCGCTGCCTGCGACCCGTTCACACCCTATGTCGACGATCTGCGCTTTGCCGAGGGCATGATCTTCTCACTGGCCCTGGTGCTGCCGTTCTGGATGTTCCTGGGCTACGCCATTGACATGCTCACTCGCTAACTTAAGAAATAGTGCGCCCGACAACCTGCCGTCACACGTATCCCAGCTTACCGTTATGATGACCTGAGAGCCCCGCATTACTAGCGGGCCCGCGCCCATGAACGAAGCATTCATCTGCGATCCAATTCGTACTCCTTTTGGCCGCTACGGCGGAGCACTCTCGCCGGTCCGCACCGACGACCTCGCCGCGGTCCCCATCAAAGCTCTGCTGGAGCGCAATCCCAAGCTTGATCCTGCTGCTGTCGATGATGTGATCCTCGGCTGTGCCAACCAGGCGGGAGAAGACAACCGCAATGTCGCGCGCATGGCGCTGTTGCTGGCAGGCCTGCCGCAGGAGGTTCCGGGATCGACGGTGAACCGGCTCTGCGGATCGAGTTTGGACGCGATTGCCGTAGCGGCGCGGGCAATCAAGACCGGCGAGAACTCGCTGATTATCGCCGGCGGTGTAGAGAGCATGTCGCGTGCGCCGTTTGTGATGGCCAAGTCGGATGCGCCCTTCTCACGCGACCTGAAGGTCGAGGACACGACGCTGGGCTGGCGCTTCGTCAATCCGAAGATGAAGGCCATGTATGGCGTCGACTCCATGGCCGAGACGGCGGAGAACGTAGCCGAGGAGTTCAACATCTCGCGTGAAGACCAGGATGCCTTCGCGTTGCGCAGTCAGCAACGCGCTGCCGCCGCCATGCAGAACGGCCTGCTGGCGGAAGAGATCGTGCCGGTCTGTATCCCACAACGTAAGGGCTCTCCAATCATCGTCGATAAAGATGAGCATCCCCGCCCGGACACGACATTGGAAGCCCTTGCCAAATTGAAGCCCTACGCGAGAGCCGACGGCACTGTCACCGCCGGCAACGCGTCGGGAGTAAACGACGGCGCCGCGGCATTGATCGTGGCTTCCGAAGAAGCGGTAAAGCGTTTCGGCCTGACGCCGAAGGCGCGCGTCGTAGCGTCGGCGGTCGCGGGAGTAGCGCCGCGCGTGATGGGGATGGGCCCGGTTCCTGCGACGGGAAAAGTTCTCGCTCAGGCAGGGCTCACCATCGACGACATGGATGTAATCGAACTCAACGAGGCCTTTGCCGCGCAGGCGCTCGCCGTGTTGCGGCAGCTATGGATTAAGGATGACGCACCTCACGTCAATCCTAATGGTGGCGCGATCGCGCTGGGCCATCCTCTCGGCGCCAGTGGAGCGCGGCTCGTAACCACGGCGGTCCGCCAGCTTGAGCGAACGAAAGGACGCTATGCGCTTTGCACCATGTGCATCGGCGTCGGCCAGGGAATCGCTATGGTGTTGGAGCGGGTGTAAGGGCGGCGGGTCAGTGGTCAGTGGTGGAGTGTCAATGCACAACGTTCACCTTGGCAACAAGCCTTACAGCTGCCAGAGTCAGAAACAATGCCTTCTTGAACTGACCCGGTGTAAAGCATGTCCCCGGTCTAATCTGTAAAGTATCTGCCCGGTCTGTACCCAATTCCAGCCCAGCGCGGAAGCGCTGGGTAGAGGGCACATCGAGTGGTCCCGAGTCCCTTCGGGTGTGTGTGTCATAGCCCCGTTTCGGGGAAGCAAAGTAAAATTTATCGCGTCCAGCTATCGGGTGGCTGATGGACAGACGGGCGATTTAGTTTTGTTTCATGCGGGTTAGGTTGTAGGCGATGGCTGCCATGATCCACTCCGTGGTCACTGCCGCCAGGCCACGCCGTTTGAACTTGCGCATGCCGCGTTGCTCTTTCAGAATCCCGAACACCGGTTCCACCACGGCTTGTCGCCGTTGATACGTTCTTCGTCCTTGCGGCGAGCGTAACTTCTCGCGCAGTTGCAGGTGCTCCGGATCGCGGATGGTGCAGCGACCAATCCCTTTTGCCCGTTCCCCGCTTTGCATCTCGTGACGGAGGTTGTTGTCGGGTACATAGAGGTCGATGCCACGCCGGTTCATCTCGTGCAACGCCGCCCCGCTGAAGAATCCGGAATCGCCCGTCACCTTCTGCGGTCGCTGGCCACAGTGGCGCTCCACTTCGTCCACCATCGGCACCAGCGATGCATTGTCGGTGGCATTCTGGGTGACCCGCGCCGCCACGATGAGGTGATCGTCGCTCACCGCCAAATCCGCGGTGTATCCCAGTGTCCAACCTTCCGCGGTGCGCAAAAATCGGCTCTCCGGATCGGTGGTGGACAACTGTTGCCGGCCTTTCTTGGGCAGAGCCGGGATCTCCTGCTGGGACAACTTCTCCTGCTGCTGGCGGCTCAACTTCACCCCGCCGTCTTCTTCTGGATCCTGCGCCGCTGCCTTCTGCTGAAAGGCACGCACCAGTCGCCGATCCTGCGCCCACTGCTGCCGATCCGCCACCTCGACCATGCGCTGCCGCGAGGCGTTGGCCCGCACCCGCGTCGAGTCGATGGCCACGTGTCCCAGCTTGCCCATGCCTGCGCGTCGCGCCATCTGCACCACTTGCGTGAACACATCATTGATGGCTCGCCGATGCCGCCGCAGAAACTCACTTAGCGTCTTATGGTCCGGCTGCAAGCCTCCCGCCAGATAGCGATATCAATATATGACACACACACCTTCGAACGACACTGCCTTCCTATGCCGCCCTTGAAGGGGCTCCGGAATATCTTGGGGGAGCCGCATACCCAGGACTTCCGTCCTAGGCTAAGAATTGTCGCGCCTTCTGGCTCAAAGCGGCGTTGTCGTTTCGGGATCTTACGCCGGCTCGCTCCGTTTGCAGTTGGGGCGAGGTTCCCCAGGCGCTGCTCAACCAGATTGGCTGTAGACATCCGTACAGTTGTTGTCCGCCCATGGCGCGAAATATCCCTTACCTCGCGCCGAGTCACTCTGCTATAAAATTTCGCAAACTCTATTCCGAAATATTGCGCTGCCAAGTTTGAGCCGTCCGTAGGCAGATTTAGTG
The DNA here is from genome assembly GCA_963699875.1 of uncultured Acidobacteriaceae bacterium. Lineage (GTDB taxonomy): Bacteria > Acidobacteriota > Terriglobia > Terriglobales > Acidobacteriaceae > CAVVDY01. The sequence goes on along the minus strand of CAVOVN010000017.1, from coordinate 633,526 downwards.
TCTCGGGCATTCCAGCAGAGTTCAAAGGCAACGGCTGCGCAGCAGGAAGCTATCGACCCCGCGAACCAAGGACGGATGGGGGTCAGGGTGAAAAAGGGCGCCACATGAAAAACCATGGCCGCGACGCGGTGATCTTGTGCGTGGACGACGAGAGTAGTGGCCTGCTGATGCGCCGCTTGCTCCTGGAATCGCAGGGTTACCAGGTGCGGACAGCGGAAAGCGGCGCCCAGGGTATTGCGATTTTGTCCGCAGAAGCCGTCGATCTGGTTGTCCTTGATTACATGATGCCGGGTGCCGATGGCGGCGCGGTGGCGGAAACGATGAAGAAGATCAAACCTTCAGTTCCAATCCTGATGCTGTCCGCTTACGTCGACCTGCCGTCGGAGACGGTGGTCCATGTAGACCGGTATGTCATCAAAGGCCAATCGCCGCCCGCCTTGTTAAGCGCGGTCGCTGAATTGCTGCACAGCGGTTCCGCTGGTTCCAGCCAGGGTCCGGCAGCCTGAGCCCCCCATGGTAGATCGCTCGGCCCCATCCACTCGTAGTTTGATTCGCAAGTACGGTCCTCACTTTGCCTTCGATCTGTCGCACTGGCCGCCGCTTGCGAAATACCTGTTGGCTGTTGCGCTAACGGCAGCCTTGCTTGGACTGCGCTGGCTTCTGGATCCATTTCTCGGAAACAGGATACCGGCGGCGTTTGTGGTTCCCGCGGTAGTTTTTCTAGTCGTTTTCGTGGGCATGGGACCCGCCATACTGGCGACACTTCTCGGTGTACTGGGAGCCATCTACTTCTTTGGTCTGCCGCGCCATCTGCTTAGTGCCCGCGACCCAGGCGCGGCGATTCTGCTGGTGTTCTACCTGTTGATTTGCGCAGCTATTATCGCGACCGGGGAAGCGGTTCGGCGCAAAAGCGGTGAGCTGATCGAAAGCGAGTCGCGTTTCCGCGCGTTCATATCGGCCAGTTCGGATGTTGTCTACAGCATGAGCCCGGACTGGAAAGAAATGCGCTACCTCGAGGGCCGCGAGTTTGTTGCGGACACCAACCAGCCGGAGCGCAACTGGATGGAAAAGTACATCCATGCTGAGGACCGGCCGCGGGTGCTGAGCGCGATCGAGCACGCGATTGCGATGAAGGGCACCTTTGAGCTGGAGCATCGGATTATGCGCGCCGATGGCAGCCTGGGCTGGATACATTCGCGAGCGGTTCCACTGTTCGGTACTAAAGGTGAAATCGTGCAATGGTTCGGAACCGCCAGCGATGTCACCAGCCGCCGGCAAGCGGAGGTGGCGCTCCGCCAGGGACGCGAGACGTTTTCTGAACTGATTGAGCGTGCGCCTTACGGTATCTACGTGGTTGATTCGCAGCTATGCGTCGCCACCATGAACGCCAGCTCGCAGAGCGGGGCCTTTTCCAACGCACGTCCGGTGATCGGACGCGACCTCGGCGAGGTGATGCGGATTCTGTGGCCGGAGCCCGTGGCAGAGGAAATCATCGCTCAGTTCAGGAACACGCTGGAAACCGGCGAACCCTTTTATTCACGCGACTTCGTACGCCCCCGGCAGGATGTGCAGCTGGTGGAAGCGTACGAATGGGAGCTGCATCGCATCACGCTTCCCGACGGCCAACACGGCGTGATCTGCTACTACTTCGACTCCACGAAATTACGCGAGGCCGAGCAGGCGTTGCGCGAGCGCACCGAAGAACTGGCCGCCATGTTCGAGCGCATGCCCGCGCTGGTGTTCATTTCGCACGATCCGGAATGCCGCCGGATGACCGCCAATGCCATGGGGTCACACGTCTATGGAGTCGCGCCCGGCCAGAATGTGTCGGCAAGTGCGCCCGACTCCGAGAAAATCGCGATTCAACATTTCGATCCCAGCGGGCGCGAGTTGCGGATGGATGAATTGCCCATGCAGCGCGCCTCAGCCACGGGTCGCCCGGTGGAGCACGCCGAGTTGCAAGTGTCGCTGCCCGACGGACGGCGCGTCTGGATCTGGGGAAACGCGACGCCATTGTTTGCCGCCGATGGTAAGGTACGCGGCGCGATCTCCACCTTTTTCGACGTGTCGTGGCAGAAGCAGATGGAAGAGGCTTTGCGCACCAACGAACGCCTCGCACTCTCCGGGCGCCTGTCGGCAACCATCGCCCACGAAATTCATAATCCGCTCGACACCGTTGGTAATGCGCTCTTCCTGCTGAAGCAGAAAATCGCCGGCCACCCGGAGGCCAACGAGTTGGTCGACATCGCGCAGAATGAAATTACCAGGGTGGCGGAGATCAGCCGGAACCTGCTGAACCTGAACCGCGATTCGCGCGCGGCTTCTACGGTGCACCCAGCAAAGTTGCTGGACGATTCGGTCGCGCTCATTGAGCGGACCATCGTGCATGGCAGCCGCAGGATTGAGGTGACGCATGGCTTTGATGGCACGCTTGAAGCCTACCCGTCGGAGTTGCGTCAGGTCTTCACCAACGTCCTGCGCAACGCGGTGGAGGCGACCAGGGAAGGCGGGACCATCCGCATATCCAGCGAACCAACTCACCAGGGCAGCGGTGGCGGCGTGCTCATCAAAATCGTGGATGATGGGGTTGGTATTCCCGACGACTTTCGCTCGAAGCTTTTCAGCGCCTTCGTTACCAGCAAGGGCGAGAATGGCACCGGCCTGGGATTGTGGGTAAGCCGCAGCATCGTGCAGCGCCACGGCGGCGTAATCGCCATCGCGAACAACATCGATGGAAGCCCCGGCGCAGCTGTGTCAATCTTCCTGCCGTCGAAGATAGGATCGCCGGCCCGAAGCGGCGCTGCAGCAGGCTAGTGGGTAGTGAATACCAGTGGGTAGTGGATAGTGGATAGTTGCTAGCAGGGCAGCAGGTTGGGCGGCTTTTTTCTATTCACTAACCACTATCCACTAGCCACTGCTCTTCACACTTTCCACATCACAACTTCACTGGGCTCCGACTCTCTAAAATCCGCAGGGATGCCGTGACGCATGTTGCGTTCGTAGGCGAGCTCGATCTGCAACACCCACAAGATGGGAAGCATGGCAAGCGCCAGCAGCAGCCACAGCCATCGCTTTTCGAACCGGAGTCGCAACATCTGAGACTGCTCCCAGGACTACTTTAGATACTTCGCCAGGAACGCGGTGGTAAGTTCCCAAGCTTGCTTGGCATCGTCCGCCCGGTAGCCTTGCTTGTTGTTTGGATTCTCAAAAGCGTGCCCGGCGTCAGGAAATATTTTAATCTCCACCGGCTTGCCGAGTGCCTTAAGGTCAGCTTCGAACTTGTTGACGTCAGCGGGCGGAATGCCTTTGTCCTGTCCGCCGAAAATGCCCAGAATGGCCGCGTGAATCTTTTGCAGGGTCGCCTGGTCGGAGGCGAGGTGGCCGTAGTTGATGACGGCGGCCTTCAACTTGGGATCGGCAATGGCGAGGTCGAGTGCATAGCCGCCGCCCATGCACCATCCGATAGCGCCGACTTTGGCGGGAGCGACGTTCTTCTGCGCGCGCAGGTAAGCGCTCGCGGCCAGCAAGTCGCGGTTGGCGCGATCGCTGGGCACGCCGCGCATGATCTCGTGTGCCTCCTCGGGCGTGGTCGCCACCTTGCCGCGATAGAGGTCGACCGCCAGCGCGATATAGCCCTGGTCGGCCAGCTTCGAAGCTTCGTCCTTCACCCAGTCGTTCAGTCCCCACCACTCGTGGATGACAACCAGCGCAGGAAACGGCCCTTTGCCCTGCGGCGTGTAGAGGATGGCGTTGACCGTTTCATCGCCGCTCTTGTAGGAGACAGGCTTGCCGTCGGCAGCGAAGGCGGAGACGGTCATCGCGATGAGAAGAGCGGAAAGCAGAATCAGTTTCATGGGCGCTCCGAGAGTAACTAGTAGTTAGTAATTAGCCATCAGCAAGACGAACCGGCTGAGTTCGTCGGCAGGCGATTGTCCTCCTCGAAATGAATGTGCCATTCGCGAGAGGAACTAATTACCAATTACTAGCTACTAATTACTTTTGATAATCCCTCAAGCAACTGCTTGCCCAATCGCTGCAGCTCGCCGAATTGCTTTTGATATTCGACGAAGAGCCGATTGTATTCCAGCGAGTGGTCGGGATCGAGATGCGCGCGCAACATCATGTCGCGCAACTTCACCGGATTCGGCAACACTGCGTCTTCGCTCAATTCTTCCAGTGCTGTGACAGGGTCGTAGTGATACATGGTGGACTTCCCTCGATAGGGCGCATCGTATCACCATTCGTGCTCTGCCGCGAGGCGGAGAGGGGGCCATGGCGGCACCACGCTTCAGCGTGGTGAACTGAGCGCCATCTCTGGGTTCGGCTTTAGCCGTGGCGGAATTCGCATCGATCTTCGATTTGCGATTTGCGGCGGGTGCTCCGAGGCTCAAGCCGCTTTTCCACGGCAGCTTCTTTCACCACGCTAAAGCGTGGTGCTTCCACCCGAAGAGATTCCCTCGTAAGGCGCGTTCAACGTTTTTCCGACAGCTGCACCTTGGGCTGCGGCCTGGGAGCAGGCCTCCGAACTCATCCCTGCTTGCGGCTCGCCGATGCGATAGTCGCGATAATCGATTTTGAGCTTGGCAGTGCCGCCGAAGCGCACCTTCGTGATGCTCGTGTTTCGCGCCGGTAGCCAGAACGCGCCGACCTTTTTGTATTCGTGCTCAATCTCGGTGTGACTGATCCAGAAAGAGATGTTCTTTGCCGGCTGGGCCGAGACGCGGGAAACCGCAAAGTCGTTGGCGTCGACCCATATCTTGCCGGTGTAAAGGAATTTGCTTTTGAAGCGCGGTGTTACCTCAAGCACATACTGCGGCTGCCCGGCGAAAGTGTCCGTGCCGACCAGATGAAACTCATAGTTGTCGGGAGTCAGGTCGGTGCGCCCGAGGTTCGCTTTGTCCAGAGCCTCTTTCTCGTTCTGCATCAGCTCGCGCAAGACATGGTCCAGCAGCAGTCGCGAGCCTTGCTCCTTCACAACTCGAAACTGCTTCTGCGCGGGAGCGTCGTACTCCATGTCGACGACCATCGCGGCCGACTTCTCCGATGGGAAGCCGACGTAATCGACCGAGTAATACCGGCAGCTCTCGTAATGCGTGAGTTCGGCAGCGCGCTTCTGATTCTGCTGCACCAGTCGGCTCACAACCTGATCCGTAGTGAGAGGATTCGCCGCTTGCGCCCGAGCTATCGGCGGCAGCGCGAGCAGTGCAAGCAGAATGACGGTTTCAACCCGCGCTTGTCCTTTGCGGCCAAAGATCAGGTTCCAAAGCCAAACCGGTCCTGCTATCAGGAATTGCACGATCAATCCAGGAATGCGAATCAGATCGCGCCACAGCGGCTGACTTCCTTCACCGACCACCAGCGCGCCGCGTCTCATGATGAACAGATTGAACAGCGTTGAAACTACCGACAACCCGGTTGCGAAGCCGACAGCCGGACGAACGTTATGCATGCCGGTCCAGACATGCGCGAAATAATCCGCGCCATACAACGCGCCCGGGATGACCAGCGCGACGACGCATGCGCCGAGCCATTCCGGCTCAGCAAAGCGCATAGCCTGGGTAAACGCGGCGTAAATCCCGGCAGTTGCGCAAGTGAAGAGAATCTCGACCAGCACCGCGACCGACATCTCCACCCGGCCGCGCTTCATGGTCGCGACCAGGAAAATCGTTCCCCGATTGATGGCGCCGAACATCGCCGACTTCCAGTTCCAGTGCTGAATGAAGTAGTAGAACGGGTTGCTGAGAACCTGAAGCAGCGCTTTGCCGACAGTGGTGCGCGGGCTTCCGTTTCCCGAGTCGGCGTGGGGAGTCATGTACTTGCAGTATATCGACGTTTACTTCAGAGATTTTGTTAAATCATAACGAAGAAGTCTGGACGGCCGCGTTGTGTCACCTGTTTTGAAACATGCTGCATCTCAGTTACAAGCAGTCGAATCTGTAACCTGGGCGTCCTAACCTTGAACTATACTTGGCCGCAGGCAGCACAGGGCAAGCCAAGAACGCCGGGACTCTGACGATGACAGCTACTATTCGTCGCACCGCGAAGCGTTGGAACCGCCTCTACCGCGAGACGCGCATGGTCGCGCTTGCGCTGCGTTCGCAGGGGCATCCTGTGCTGGCCCACATGGTCGTGACCCGCCGCTGCAATCTGGCGTGCACCTATTGCAACGAGTTCGACGACTTCTCCAAGCCGGTGCCGACCGAAGAACTCTTTAAGCGCGTTGACAAGCTAGCCGCGCTGGGCACGACCGTCATCACCATGACCGGTGGCGAGCCGCTGCTGCATCCCGATCTCGACCAGGTCATCGCGCGCATTCGCAGTCACGGCATCATCGCCATTCTGGTGACGAACGGATACCTGCTCAATGTCGAGCGCATCCAGCGGCTGAACGCGGCCGGCGTCGATCACATGCAGATCAGCGTCGACAACGTGAAGCCCGACGACGTCTCGAAGAAGAGCCTGAAGGTGCTCGACAAGCGCTTGCAGTGGCTGGCCGAGCACGCCGAGTTTCGCGTCAGCATTCACTCGGTGCTGGGAGCCTGCACCGAACGCCCGGAAGAGGCATTCACCATCGCCAAGCGTGCAACCGAGCTGGGCCTGGTCAGCACGGCAGGCATTGTTCACGACTCTGCAGGACAGCTCAAGCCGCTGAATCCTCAGCAGCGGGACGTCCTTACGCGCATCGATGCGCTGTCGAAGGGCAAGGGATTTTCTGCGGCTTGGCACAATCCCTGGCGCGAGAACCTGATTCGCGGCTTACCCAACGAATGGCACTGCGGAGCCGGCGGACGCCACCTCTACATCTGCGAAGATGGCCTGGTGCACTATTGCATGGCGCAGCGCGGATACCCGGCCATCCCGCTGCGAGGCCTACACCCGCGAAGACATTGAGCGCGAGCGGAAGGCGAAGAAAGACTGCGCGCCGTTCTGCACCATCTTCTGCATTCAGCGCGTGGCGTTGATCGATCGCGTTCGGGAGAATCCACGCCAGGCGCTGGAGGAATTCTTCCCGGCCCGCGATGCCGACGGCAACCCACGAAAGCTGCCGGTTCCGATCCGCGTGCTCAGTTCGTTGCTGGCGCCGTCGAAGGGCAAGAAGGAAAATCTCGCGCAGAAGACGGCACTGAAGATTCTGAAGATCGACTGAACTCAACCCTCGAGCTCGACCTTAATAGAATGGTTCGAGCATCCCACGCAGGCTGCCGGCCGGGCTTATTCGGAGAATAGGCTTTCGAGATCGCGCGCCCCATGAACGATTCGCAAGATCAGCACAGCGCCCTTCTCGAATTGATAAAAGACAAGGTGCTTCGGAAATCCCGTAATAAGAACCCTTGGTATCCCCTGTAGTTCGGTCGTGCGGAAGCGACAGGGCGTGCCAGAGTTCGGCGCTTTATGAATGCGTAACAAGGTCGAGGTCACTGCCCTCTGCCATCGTTTTGTCAAGCCCTCGCCGGATTTGAATTCATACCAATCCGCTTGCTCCAGGATGTCGCTGATTGCTAGGGTGCTGAGCTCGATAGTTGGAGCCTTCACCCTTGGCGTGTCCTCTCGCGCAGAGCTGCAAGCAACCCCTTTTTCCGGATCTCACTCAGCGGTAATTCGATGCTTGGACCTTTCCTTGCGGCTACAAGCTTCTGTTCGAGATCGGCCAACCGCCGTTCCTTGTCTTGCCGGATCAGTGCCCTGATGTATTCGCTGGGCGTGCTCCAGTCGCCAGAAGCGACCTGACCCTCGACATAGTCTTTCAACGCTTCAGGAAGGGAAATATTCAGGGAGGTCATTGCCATACCTTCATTATATGACAGTTGTTGTCGAGCACTTCAGAAGTTGATCCGCTCTCGCCGCGGGAGTCTTCTACGCGTTCTGCCCGCTCAACTGCCGCGTCGCGCGCAACCGCATCATTCGCCGCAACGTCGCCTTCGAGATGTCGAGCGCGCCGCAGATCTGCTTTTCCGATGCCTGGTTGCGGCTGTACTCGGCAATCCTTTGCTGCAACGCGTGTTCCCGAACAAATACGTCGCGGTATAGGCCTTCCAATTGCCGCGTGGCTGCTGCCCAGCTCCACTTTTCTGCATCGAGACGAGCTTCTCGACGCATGGTCTCACGGTGTGCCTCATCGGTGATGAGCTTTCGGACCGCTGCGATTGCTGTCTCCTGATCGCCGTGCTTGAAGAGGTGTCCGGTGATACCGTCGCGCACGATGTCGGGAATCCCTCCCTCATCGGCAGCAACTACTGCGCAACCCGCGGCCATCGCTTCCAACACCACAAGTCCTAGCGTTTCCGTACGCGAGGCCATAAAGAAGATGTCGGCAGAGGCGTAGGCGGCTGCTAAATCTGCGCCCTTCAGAAATCCGGGGAAGTAAGTCGGCGTACCAGCGAAATACTCCTTGAGTTTCTCGCGATGCGGGCCATCGCCGACGAGCGCGAGGCGCAGGCCGGGAATTGCCTGCAACACTGGCCGGCAGTCCTCGATGCCTTTCTCCGCCGAGAGTCGCCCGATGTAGACCATCAGCTTGTCTTCCGCATGACCCTGCGTGAGCCGCTCACGCATCTCGTGCGAAGCTTTGTCGGGAGTGAACGTCTCCGTGTCGACTCCCTTCTGCCACAGTTCGACGCGCTTCAAGCCTTGCTGGCGCAGCAGATCAACCATCGCCTGTGACGTAGCAAGCGCGAGGTCCGACAAGTTGTAGGCAGACCGCGTGCCCTTCCAGAACAGCGACTCCAGCTTTCCGAAGCCGTAATAGTGAAGGTATTTGTCCAACTGTGCGTGATACGACACCACCAGCGGCACGCTATGACGCTTGCTGTAATGAAATGCCGATGCCCCCAGCACCACGGGATGAATGCCGTGAATCAGGTCGGGTTTGAAATCGTCGAGCGCCCTTCCAATCGAAGGCCGTGGAATAGCCAACTTGATGTCGGGATAGAGTGGAAAGGAAAAACCGCGGACGCCATGAACCTGGGCACCTTCGTATTCGGTAAGACCGCCGTCAGGAGCGACCAGCAGTACCTCATGTCCAAAGCGCACCAGATGCTTGATTGTCTGGCAGAGGCGGGTGACGACACCATCGATCTTGGGGAGAAACGTCTCAGTGAAGAATGCGATGCGCAAAGGACGGTCGGGGTTGAGCACTGCGGACCTGGCGGGAGACGGATCGGTCTGTTTCAAGGGCGACTCGAGTGTCAGTGCTTGCCAGCAGTGTAACCCAGCCTCCTACTCTCCGTTCAAACTCGTAGCCAGGCTGGCGAACTCCGGACGTAGCTGGCTGGTGTTCCGGTCATACTCTCCGCGCAGCGGCGAACAGTGTACGCAATACGCGACGCACGTTATCGTGCGACAGAAACAGCACCTTACCGAGCTCCGCGTGCCTTCATTGGAAGCTACAGCTCACCCACTACGGCTCTTGCTATGTGAACATTGTGCCGTGCGCAACGTATATCCAAAATCAAACAGCGATGAATATTTGGAAACTCCGGTTGGATTATTGATGCCGCTGCCGCGTTTTCCGGGGTCCGACACAATTGGCAGCCTTTGGCGCTCAGTGAATCGTCAATTGCGCGGATGTGCCGCTGGTAGAGTCGGGCGCGATCCACACCGTTACTTCAGCGGGCTCGACGACGTTCTTCATATCGATGTTCCAGAACCTGAGCTCATCGCGGCCGAGCGTGAATTCCACGCGCTCTGACTGGCCGGGAGCCAGCCTGACGCGCCGAAAACCTTTCAGCTCTCGAACTGGTCGCGCAACGCTTGTCCCACGTTGTCGGATATAGAGCTGCACGATTTCGTCAGCTGGCATTGTTCCAGTGTTTTTTACATCCGCAGAAACACGGATCGACTGTGAGCCCGCGTTCAACGCCGCGGCCGTGGCGGTGCTTGCGCTTAATGTTGTCGGTGAGTACTCGAACCTGGTGTACGACAGCCCGAATCCAAAGGGAAATAGCGGCGAGTTCGGCTCATCGACGTACCGTGAGACGTACTTCTCCTGGTTGTTTGTCGGAGCGTGCGTCAGATCGATCTTGCCGGCAGGCCGTCCCGTGTTCAGCGCGTTGTAGTAGAGCGGCTCCTGCCCGACGGCGCGCGGGAAGCTGGTGGTCAGCTTGCCGCTCGGCGAAACATCGCCAAAGATCGTGCGTACCAGGGCCGGCCCGGCTTGCACGCCGGGAAACCATACTTCCATGATGGCCGCAACGTTCTGCGTTGCCCAGTTCAATACCAGCGGGCGCCCGCTGAACACCAACAGCACGACGGGCTTGCCGGCGGCGGCGACGGCTTCGAGCAACTGCTGCTGGCGTCCGGGCAAATCGAGATGCGCGCGCGATGCTGCCTCGCCAGTCATCCATGTCGCGTCTTCGCCCAGCGCCATGATGACGACGTCAGCCTGCTTGGCCGCGTTGACCGCTTCGGCGAATCCTGCTTCGGAGTTGCCGAGCAGGTCAGTTCCCTTCGCGTAAACAACGCGACCGCCGTTCGATTGCAGCCGCGCTTCCAGCGCAGCGCGTAGGGTAGTCACGTCTTTCGCTGTGCTCTTTCCGCCCCAGGAGCCGACCATCTGAGCGCCGTCGTCAGCAAGCGGACCGATGAGCGCGATGGTCTTGGCGCTAGCGTTCAAGGGCAGAACCGGCTTGCCATCTACCGGTGCATTCTTCAGCAGTACAAACGATTGCTCCGCCGCCGTGCGTGCCAGCTCGAGACTCGCTGGAGGAATAGGCTTTGCATCGTCGTCGTTCTCTTGTGTGTACGGATGGTCGAACAATCCAAGCGCGAACTTTACGCGCAGAATACGGCGGACGGCTTCGTCAAGCACAGCCTGTGGCACCGCGCCCGATCGTACTAGTGCGGGCAGTTGCGTGCGATAGAGATTGCTTTCCATATCCATATCAACGCCGGCAATCGCCGCTTTGCGCGCGGCCGTAGCACCATCAAGCGCTACCCCCTGCGGGATGAGCTCGGCCACTGCGCCGTAATCACTCACAACGAGTCCACGAAAATTCCACTCGTCCCGCAAAACCGTTTTCAGCGTGAATGCATTTTCTGTCGAAGGAACTTCGTTCAGCGCCTCGAACGCGCTCATGAATGTCGCCGCTCCGGCTCGCTGGGCAGCTTCAAACGGCGGGAGATAGACCTGGCGCAGCAGGCGATCGGGGATTTCCGCTGTGTTGTAATCGCGGCCGCCTTCAACGGCACCGTATCCTGCGAAATGTTTGGCGCATGCCGCGAGCGAGTCCGGATTGCTGAGACTCGTGCTTTGATATCCGCGAACGTAAGCCGCGGCGATGGCCGATCCCAGATACGGATCTTCGCCGGCACCTTCGGCGATACGGCCCCAGCGCGCATCGCGCGCGATATCGACCATCGGCGAAAACGTCCAGCGAATGCCGGCGCGACTTCCCTCTTGTGCGGCGAGTCGAGCAACGCGCTCGAGAAGTTCGGGATTCCAACTCGCCGACAAACCCAGCGGGATCGGAAACGACGTGCGATAACCATGAATAATGTCGAGTCCGAAGATGAGCGGGATATGCAGCCGCGACTGTTCGACTGCGATCTTCTGCATGGCGTTGGTCTGCGTCGCGCCGGTCATGTTCAGGATGGAGCCTACCTCACCGCGGGCGACCATCTGCTTGTAGTCGCTGCGTCCGGTGCCGGGGCCAGTAGGCGTTCCGATGGAAAACTGCGTCATCTGCCCCGCCTTTTCCTCCAGCGTCATCTGCTGGAGCAATTTGTCGATGCGGGCCTCAACTTTCGGGTCGTTAGCCCACGAAATGGCGGTCTGCGCGGCACTGAATTGAGCAAGAAGCATTACTGTGAGGAATGCATTCACGAAAATCCATAACTTTGAGTCATGGCAAAAACAGCCGAAGAGTAAGCAGTTTCGCAGCACTAAGCGACAGATTCACGCGGATGGTTGTGGGTTGCTGGCCTGTTTCGAGTCCCGCAGACTGGACTTGGGTATAAGGGTGCCTGGTGCCGCTGTGCGCTCTGGCGCATCCATAAGTTGCTGTTCAATTCATAGTGAGGACTACATGAAGATCGCATTCCTGGGACTGGGCAACATGGGCATTCACATGGCGCGGCATCTGCTGAAGGCCGGGCACGACGTCACGGTGTGGAACCGCACAGCGTCGAAGGCGAAGGAACTTGAAGCGCAGGGCGCGAAAGCTGCGTCGTCGCCGGCGGAGGCCGCACGCAACGCCGACATCGCTATCACCATGCTGGCGGACGATCGCGCGCTGGAGTCTACTGTCTTCGGCGCCGAGGGGTTGATCGACGCGCTGCCGAAAGGCGCGGTGCATATTTCGTCGAGCACTATCAGCGTGGCGTTGTCGCAGCGGCTGGAAAAGGAGCACGCGCAACGCGCGCAGGAGTACATTGCCGCGCCCGTGTTCGGCAGACCTGAAGCGGCGGAGGCCGGCAAACTATTCGTTGTTGCGGCGGGAAAGTCCGAAGTCATCGAGCGATGCCGGCCCGTGCTTGAAACGATAGGGCAGCGATTGTTCGTCATGGGCGACAAACCGGAGATGGCGAACGTCGTAAAGCTCAGCGGCAACTTTCTGATTGCGTCGATGATTGAGTCGCTGGGCGAGGCCATCGCGCTCACTCGCAAGTATGGCATCGATCCGCAGGAGTATGTCGAGTTCCTGACCAATTCGCTTTTTGCTGCGCCGGTTTACAAGACCTACGGCGGAATCATCGCCGGCCAGCGGTACTCTCCGGCCGGCTTCAAGATGCGTCTGGGGCTGAAGGACGCGAAGCTCGCCCTTGCGGCGGCGGAAAGCGTAGACGTTTCACTACCCATCGCCAGTGTGGTGCGTGACCACATGTTGACCGCCATCGCTCGTGGCATGGAGGAGTTGGACTGGAGTGCGACGGCGAAGCTGGCCGCGGAGAACGCGGGGCTAAAGTAGTGGCTTTGAAGGGGCACAGCTTTACAGGCTGCTGAAAACTCTGCCGGGCGCCGTTTTGAAGGGGCGCAGCTTTCGACTGCGCCATGAAAGTCCTGTGTTTTTGTCATCCCGAACCTCTTTAGAGGTGAGGGATCTGCTGTTTTTTCCACTGCGAAGAGTTATCAGCAGCCTGTTTAGCCGTGCCGAACCAGACATCGACGACCTCGGCTTTAGCCGCTGAGGGGAGTCGTTTCGCTTTATCTAAACCGAGGTTCCTCAGGGGCTGAAGCCCGCCTATTATTTTCATCTCCGCGGCACGGCTAAAAGCCGCGCCCCTTCAAACACACATATTCAGCTTTGGTTGATTCCTTCAACGTCGTAGTATCATCGCGGTCATGTCTCGCGATTCCTCACCGCAGCGTCTGGCGCTGCTCGCCTACGGTCGGCTCATGCGCGCAGCCAACAGCTTGCGCACCGCGGCGTCACGTCAACTCGAGCCGACCGGCTTGACGCTCAGCCAGTTCGCTGTGCTGGAGGCGCTATATCATCTGGGTCCGCTGTCGCTCTCCGAAGTTGCGAAGAAGATCCTGACCACCGGCGGCAATCTCACGATGGTCGCGGGAAATCTGGAGAAACAAGGGCTGGTTAGTCGCAAGTGCAGCGCGGAAGATGCGCGGGTCTACATCTTGTCGCTGACGCCGAAGGGGAAGAAGCTGATCGCCGAAGTTTTTCCCGATCATGCTGCGGCAATAACAGAGGCGCTGGAAACGCTTTCGCCGAAAGAACAGAAGAAGCTCAGCGAGCTGTGCCGAAAGCTGGGTTAGTGTTCATATTCGGTTGATCGCCGCCAACCATGCCGGTGCGCCGTTGTCGCCGTGGAATCTCGTCTGCACCCGGTCCGCTTCGATGCTGGCGATCTTCCATCCAGTGCTGGGGGTGAATGCCGCTCTCAACTCTTGCTCGCTGACGGGATGCGGGCCGATGTCGGGACCTTCATCGCTGAAGCACAACACATACAACGTTCCGCCCGGCTCGGTTACCGACGCCAGACTTGCCACATATTCCGGCCGCTCTTCGGCGTCGAGGGTGTGGAACAGTCCACAGTCAAGCACCGTCTGAAATCTCCGACCCAAACGCTCGAGATGAAACGCGTCCGCCGTAGCGAATTCCGCCTCGATCCTACGCTCGCGGGCTTTTCCCCGGGCCAAGGACAGCGCTGTCTCAGCCACGTCAACGCCCAGAACTGACAATCCTAAAGACGCGAGGTAAAGAGTGTTCTCGCCGGTGCCACAGCCCGCGTCGAGCACGGGGCCGGCCAATCCGCCTGCCGATGCGAGACGCACAATTGCCGGCTGCGGGTGGCCGATATCCCACGGCGCAGGGCTAGATTGGTGGTACGAGGCATCCCAGGGCAGTCCTGTCATCCGCTCGTGACTGGTTGGCCGGCGGCCGGCGAATGGGTGGTCAGCGGGTGTTTCTGATCGCTCCGGCAATTTCATTCCTCCCCAAAAGAGTGACATGGCGATTTCCCGACAGCTTTCCGCTACAGCTCGATCACCCGAAGAGCGCATGAAGCAGTTTTGACTTTGCTCCCGGCCTTGTCCGTCGCGACTCATTGCTCACGCGCAATGAGCAAGTTGCTCGCGGACAACGACTCACGGCATCTTTTCCTTGATTCTATTCCGTTGTTGTTTAGGACCTGCACCCAGCGAGGAAGCGGTCGGGAAGCAACACCGGGGTGGGGGACATCCGCTACTGCTTTGCCCACCAGGCAGAAGAGAACATACAGGTCAAGTTCGATCTCATGTGAACCGGCAGCTTTTCCAAAAGCACATTCAGGATCGGCCGCTCTGACGTTCGTCATTGAGGTACAGCGTCCGTGCGCGGCGGAGATAGTCCGAATCGCCGCCGCGACCGAGCGCTCGAACCAGCACGATTTCGCCTCGAGTTTTACCACCCGCGCGCCTGCTTTGCCGACAAGGCAGAGCGGAGCAGTTGTAACTCAACCGTAGTTCAAACCAAGTGCGTATAAAAGGAGAGTTGTAGAATGAAGTTTCGCGTTACTTCCTTGTTGTTCCTTGCGGTTTGTTTCCTGGTATTGTCGGGTATCCCGGCCCACGCCATCGACGTGCTTTACAACAATGGCGGGGGCAGTGAGTTCCTACCGATGTGGGATATTTCCGGCAGCAACATGGGCTCGAACCAGTTCACGTGTTCTTTCGGCGCCTGCAATACTCAGATTCTGGAATTCGATGCCACACCTACCTGGGGAACCGACGCCACGACGGTGAACTGGTCGGTTACATCTTCCCCGTTGGGCGGCGGAACTACCTTTGCATCAGGTACCAGCGCATTGCCGCAAATCTATGCTTGCGATCCCGACGGTGTTGTCTGTTTGTTTGATATCAATTTTGCGACCAGCCTCTCCGGGGGATCTTATTTTCTCAACCTGAGCGGTGTCGATGCTCCGCTGGGGTGGGACACAACTTCACATCCCTTGAATGGAACTAACGCGTACTCCATCGTCAACGGAGTTGAGACGGATAACATCCAGGGGATGGGATTCAAGATAGAGGGCACCAGCACACCTGAGCCAGGCAGCATCCTGCTTTTTGGATCCGGCCTACTCGGAGCGGCTGGCATGTTGCGCCGTCGCTTCCTTAACTAATTGATCCAACCACAACAAGGCCGGGGAATTTTCCCCGGCCTAATTCTTGTTCAATAAGGTTAGATGGCTCTGATGTGCCTCTGATTGCGCCTCCGCAACGACGTCAATGCCCCCGCGCAACGACAACGCTTTCCGCACCCGCTATTGTCGTGGGGTCACGATCTGTAGCGCCTCCCCCGGTGACTCAGGGGAGGGCCACCCTGACAGGACGGTGCCGCAAGGTCGTGACTTCCACTCATCATCATGAACCGGCGATGAGTACGGCCCGGAAATTCTCTACTGCTTCCGGGCCGTTTTTTCAAACCCTTTGCCATCAGAAACCAAACGCTGCGAGACGGAGGCGACCAGGCCGCACTGCCTCTAAATCACCACCGTCTCGTGATACTCGCCATACACATGGCGCATGGCGTCGGAGATTTCGCCCACGGTGGCGTTGGCTTCGACGGCTTCTACGATTACCGGCATCAGGTTAGCGGTGCCGCGAGCGGCGTCTTCCACAGCCTTCACCGCTGCCGCCCATTTTGCCTGGTCACGTTTGGCGCGCAGGGCCTGCAGACGCTCGACCTGCTTGCGTTCGAGCGATTCGTCGATATGTTGCAGCGGGACTGCCTTCTCCTCGTCCAGGTGGAAGGAGTTCACGCCGACGACGATGGCTTCTTTGTGGTCGACCTTGCGCTGATACTCGTAGGCTGCGTTCTGGATCTCCTGTTGCACGTAGCCGCGCTCGATGGCTTTCAGCATTCCGCCCATGGCGTCGATCTTGTCGAGATAGCCGCGAGCGTGCTTCTCGATGTCGTTGGTCAGCGACTCGATGTAATACGAGCCGGCCAGCGGGTCGATGGTCTGCGGCGCACCTGATTCATACGCGATGATCTGCTGGGTGCGCAGCGCGATGCGTGCCGATTGCTCAGTAGGCAGAGCCAAGGCTTCGTCGAAGGAGTTGGTGTGCAGCGACTGGGTTCCTCCCAGCACGGCGGCCATGGCCTGCAGAGCGGTGCGAACGATGTTGCACTCGGGCTGCTGTGCTGTCAGCGTCGAGCCAGCGGTCTGGGTATGGAAGCGCAGCATCTGCGACTTGGGATTCCTGGCCTTGAAGTGATCGCGCATAATGCGCGCCCACATGCGACGGGCAGCACGAAACTTCGCGACCTCTTCCAGAAAGTTGCTATGCGCGTTGAAGAAGAACGACAGGCGCGGAGCAAACTTGTCGACGTCGAGGCCGGCATCGATCGCCGCCTGCACGTAGGTGATGCCGTTGGCCAGGGTGAACGCAACCTCCTGCACCGCGGTCGATCCGGCTTCGCGCATGTGGTAGCCGGAGATGGAGATGGTGTTCCACTCGGGCACGTGTTGGTTGGCGTAGGAGAAGATGTCGGTGATAATGCGCATCGCCTGCGCCGGCGGATAGATGTAGGTTCCGCGCGCGATGTATTCCTTCAGCACATCGTTCTGAATGGTTCCTGACAGCTTGCGCACATCGCGCCCGGTGCGCCGCGCGGTCACGATGTACAGCGCGAGCAGAATCGACGCCGTCGCGTTGATCGTCATCGAGGTGGAGATCTTCTCCAGGTCGATGCCGTCGAACAGGCGCATCATGTCTTCGATGGAGTCGATCGCCACTCCCACCTTGCCCACCTCGCCTATCGCCAGTGGGGTATCGGAGTCGAGGCCGATCTGGGTCGGCAGATCGAACGCCACGCTCAGGCCGGTGGTGCCGTTGCTGAGCAGATATTTGTAGCGGCGGTTCGACTCCTCGGCATCGCCCATGCCTGCGTACTGCCGCATGGTCCAGAGGCGTCCGCGATACATGGTGGCCTGCACGCCGCGGGTGTAAGGAAACTGCCCGGGATAGCTGAGGTCGCGATCGTAGTCGGTACCCTCGAGATCGATAGGCGTGTAGAGCGGATTGACGGTGATGTGGGACGAGGTTTCCTGGATTTGTTCGGGCTTGGTTTTGGTGGGTGATTTTGTCTCAGGCATTGGAGCCCTTTCATTGCGGATGGAGCACGGGTGGGTGTGCGCTCAAAAGTTCGTCGTGAAACGATTTGTATCAGGGCCCGACTTCAGTCGGGCCGACAGGGTAAGAAAAGAGGCGGGCTTTAGCCCCTGCGGTAGTTTTCAGGGCCTAAAGGCCATTTTCTTCCGGCCGTTGGCGGCACAGCTGAAGCCGTGCCCTGATACAAAGCTCGCAAAATCAAGCTTACGTTGCACGCCTGTGAAGGCGCGCTCCACCCAATTCGGATCGGCGGTGCTCCACCCAAGTTCGAATCAGCTAGCTAGACTGATTATTATGGCGCGTTTTGTTGCGACCCGCCTGTGAGGAATGTCACACTTGCGAAGGGCGTTTGTTGTGGCCGATCCGGCTGAACAGGTATGCGAACACGCATGCCGAAGCCAAGGCACAGAACATCACGCTGGCCCAAAACATCGGCAGGTGCAGGAGCGAAACCGGGTCCCATCCAACGGCCTGACCCGACGGGGGAGACGGCGATCCCAGAGTCGACCACCAGGCGGCGGCCACAAACCCGAGCACTGCCCCAATTGGCAGCCCGAGTATTCCACCAGTCACGACCTTCACAACCTTCATACGAAGCTCCGCTATTTTCCCGAGGGTCTTCGCGATCTCCAAAACGAATTCATCCCGAAGTACACGAACATCAGAGTAAAGACTGCGGCGACGGCAACTTTGCCAAATCCGGCTTCGCCGCGAGCATGGCGATGATACTCGCGAAATCCAGCTGCCGCGCCAACTACCGCCAGGCAGAGAAACATAAAGCCGGTAACTTCCAGCCAGAGAACGCGAGCCACGCGTCCGGTGTGGCGAACGGTAACGTCGCCGGCGCGATAGAACGCGCGAATCCAGCGATTCTCACCCGTGCGACGGCCGGCGATACGCATCAGGGCCCGTCCACGGGTCCCGAAGTCACGAGTTGCCTCAGGATTTTTCTCGCTTTGCACGGGGTTTGCGCTGTGGGTATTCTAGCAGTGGCAGAGGATGGTCCCGTCTCGGCGTGGCAACTCTGACGAGGGCAAAACTTCTCCCGGGCCTGAGGCATCGAAAGAAATGACTGAGGCCTTGGCAGGTGCGCTAGTGCGCGCAGCTAGAGGCAGGTTCAGGTGCAATGTGGATACAAAATTAAAAAATATGATGAAGGAACTGGGCGAGGCCATCAACCAGTCGATCTCCGACTCGGACGAGATTGCTGAGGTGATCTCACGCATTAAAGCCGGCGGTTACGACGTGTTTCTGGTGCTGGAGGCGACCATCGGCTTCAATCAGCGCGAGGCGGAGGAAGAGCCGACGCTGGTCAATCGCAAGTCGCCGCCTGATTTCGAGCTTACCGGGCAAGATGCAAAGTTTCTGAAGTCTCTACGCATCAGCGTGGACGACGAACCATAACGGCGGCCGCGGTGATCACCGCCAGCGGCCCTTGAATTTTCCCGGCTCAGTCGAGCCGCTTCTGTCGTCGCAACATTCGTTCTACAATGTGCGCTTGATTTCGTAGGCGTTTAGCGTGGACTAATCAATGAGAGAAACTCTGGGAGTCCTGCTGGCCGGCGGCGCAGGCGAGCGCCTGTATCCCCTCACCCGTGACCGTGCCAAACCTGCTGTAACCTTCGGCGGCATCTATCGCATCATCGACATCACGCTCTCCAACTGCGTGAACTCTGACCTGCGCAAGGTTTACATCCTGACGCAATACAAAGCGCTGTCGCTGAACCGTCATGTTCGCGAGGGTTGGGGAAACGTTTACGGACGCGAGATTGGCGAGTTCATCGAAATCCTGCCGCCCATGAAGCGGGTGAGCGAGAACTGGTACATGGGAACCGCCGATGCGGTGTACCAGAACATTTACTCCATTGGGTCAGAGCAGCCCAAGTACGTGCTGATTCTCTCCGGCGATCACATCTACAAGATGAACTACGACCGCATGGCGCGACAGCATCGCGACTCGGGCGCGGACGTGACCATCGCCACCATTCTGATTGAGCCTTCCGAAACCAAACACTTCGGCGTAGTAGAAGTCGATCGCGATGGCCGGGTGGTCGGCTTCCAGGAAAAGCCTGAAGAGACCCACCTGCGCTCACCCTACCATCCGCACATGGTTTCGGCGTCGATGGGGATCTATCTGTTCAACACCGACGTGCTGATTCCGGTGCTGCTGAAGGACGCCGAAGACGAAACTTCGAGGCATGATTTTGGACACAACATCCTGCCGCGCATGATGGACGACTACAAGGTCTACTCCTTCAACTTCATCGACGAGAACAAGAAAGAAGCACTGTACTGGCGCGATGTGGGGACGCTGGAAGCGTATTACGAAGCCAACCTGGACCTGGTTTCAGTGGCGCCGGTGTTCAACCTGTATGACGAAGCGTGGCCGATCCGCACCCATCAGCGGCAGTATCCGCCGGCAAAGTTTGTGTTCAACGATCCCGGACGAACCGGAGAAGCGCACGATTCCATTGTGTCCGCCGGTTGCATTGTCTCGGGCGCCTCGGTCAGCAAGTCGGTCCTGTCACCGGATGTGCGGGTGAATTCCTACTGCGAAGTTGACTCCAGCATTTTGTTCTCGCACGTCAATGTCGGACGCAGCTGCAAGATTCGCCGCGCCATCATCGATCGAGATGTTGATATTCCGGAGGGCACGGTCATCGGTTTCGATACCGAGGCCGATCGCCAGAAGTATCACGTGACCGAGAGCGGGATCACCGTGGTCACGCGCGACTATTCGTTGTTCGAAAACCCGGTGACGGTGGATTATTTCGATCCGGAATAGTTGGGGCAAGTCTTAGCGAAGGTCGACAGCTGAGGATCGCCGATTTCCGAGCCGGGTCATACTCTTCTCTCCTATTTATGCGTTGTCAACTGCCCGATTCTGAACTACTCTCATTGCCAACCCCGTCGGCTATTAAGTTGTACTCCCGCATAATGGGTCGGCACGCCTGACCTATAGCATCCAGGGCGAATGCGCCTGCATAGCGAGGGCCAGTGGCCGACATGAACGAGCGCAGCGGGTACGCGACCACCATCGTTTTGGTGATTGCGGCGATCTTTGGGGCTTCTATGCTCCCCCGGAAGGCTGCCGACACCGCGCAAGGCGAGACTGGCGCGGCGGCCGTCCATGCCGGCAAAACAGCCTCTGCGGGCGCGCAAGTTGACCATCAGCCGATCTCGGCCTGCGAGCAGATTGCCAAGCGGCTGGACCGCTTCTATGGCGGCACGGTGCCGATGCCGGCCGGGAAGGTCTGTTTCGCAACCGCAGCCGGGAGCGAACTTCCCAGCGCTGTTCCATCGCCCATGCCAGAGCTGCGATTTGTCATCGCTCTGGTGGCCGATCCGGTACAAACCCATCTGCCGCTGGTGTTCGACCGCTCGGTCGAAGCCATTCAGCAAGCAGTGCAGGACTCGAACTATTCCTATGACGAGTCGTGGTTCCCGTGGAACATCTCCGAGACTAAGTACGACTCAGTGACCGAAGAGGAGAAGGCAGCCACCATGGCTGCCAGCCTGCAAGCACAGCCTGGAATCATGGTGTTCCGAAAGGCGTACGGAGGCGAGAGCGACGCAAGCTCTGCAAACTCCGGAGCATCGGAGGCGTCCCATGAGTACGTTCCGTATGGATCGGGCCTGGTGGTTTTCCTGGTGTCCGAGCAGCCTACCGGCGGCATCAACGACACGCAATTTCAGAATGCCTTGCAATGGATGCAGGTGCTGCGGACAAGTATCCCAAAGAAGCAACTGCTCATCGTAGGGCCAACGTTTTCAGGGTCGCTGCCGTCGCTGGCGCGGGAGCTTAACGCTCCACTTTCTCCGGAAACGGCGAAGGACGGGCGGCCAAATGCGTTTGACGTATACAAGGAAGGCATCTTCGTCTATAGCGGGTCCGCCAACTCGGAAACCAGTCTTCGTTGGTTCAATAAATATCTGAACGGTAAGCAAGGATTATCGAAAGAGATTGACGATAGCGAGAGTCGCTTCCGTACGTTCAACGAGGGCGACACGCTGATGACGGATCGCTTTCTGTGCTATCTGAGGCATGAAGGTTACGACCTGGACCGGGTCGCTATTATTTCGGAAGATGAGACAGCCTATGGATCTGGAGGGCAGGGCGGGAAAGATGCGGACGCAGCGGATGGCGCAGTCCACTGTCAAGCGGACCGGCCCGACCAAGTATCGGAAACTCCCAAATACCTTTACTATCCGCGCGATATAGCTACGCTTCGCTCAGCTTATGAAGAGCAGTCGATATTCAGCTCCGCGAAAAAATCGGACACCACCGCGGCCACCTCGCTGCAGGGAAATTTAAGCGAGCCTGCCAGCGCGAAGCATGATACGGTGCGCGCCTATTCGGGGCAGCTCACTCCTTTGGCACAAGAGGCCGTGCTGTTCGGTCTGGTGAATAGGCTGCAGGCCAAGGATGTTGAGTTCATGATTTTGCGAGGCAGCAATTCGTTGGACCAGATTTTCCTCGCAGAATTTCTGCGCCGCTCCTATCCCAGTGGGAGAGTGGTGATCGATGGCAGCGATTTGTTGTTTCGCCGCAATCCGCAAGGGGCATCGCTACGCGGGGTCATGCTGCTGTCGTCGTATCCGCTGCTGAACTGGACGCAGGAGGGCATACCAGCGCTCAGTGGCAACAGCGGCGGGGCCGCAAGCACCAGCCGCTCTGCGAGCTATCGAGTATTCCCGGAAGACTTCATCGAGGGAATTTACGTCGCGACCAGGATGCTGCTAAGAAACGGGGCTGAGGCGAAGTCCAATGTCCCCATCAGCGACTATGGAACGCCGCGATCACACGCCACCAACAGCAACGCTAACAGCGATTCCAACAAGGACGAGAAAGGGCGGCCGGCTACCTGGGTAACGGTGGTCGGGCATGGGCAGTTTTGGGCGATTGCGATGCTGAACGACAGCACGGAGGCCGAAGAGGAGCAGAAATTCGGACCAACTCCGCAGTCGATTTTGGTTCCAGAGGCCGGCAGTACGAAGCCGAGGAGTGGCGGAGCGGGCGGAAGGCGTCGAGGTCTCCCCGATGAGATGGCCGGATTACTGGCGGCTTGTGCCTTGCTTGGCTTGTGGCACCTCTATGGTTGCTGGAACGGGTCGATTCTGCGTCCGCCGCGAATGCGCGCCTACTTTGCTCCCATACCGAAGGTGCAGCACACCATCCTCATCTTTCTCGGCTCGCTGATAGTAAGTTTGGTTGCGGTAACGCTGTACTTCGTTCTACTGCCTGGTTGGCGGACCTCAAGTGATGTTGTCCGCGTGTTCGCAATGATCTTGCCGGTACTCACCATCGCCGGCAGCGGGTGTCTCGGTTGTTTAGCAAACTATCGGCTACCCATTGTGACGGGAGGGGCCGTGCCCAGGGACGAGGCGCTCGTTCGCAAGTGGCGCAAGATCCTCCGGCTCGCGTTCGTACCAACCCTGGCGGTGATCGCGATCTTGCGGTACACCTTCCTGACCCAACGGCTGAACGCCTCTAATTTCTTTCCGTTATTCTGGCGGAATGTTCACCTGCGCAGCGGAGTCTCGCCTTTGCTCCCGCAGATTTTGCTGCTCACTGGTCTGTACTGCTGGTTCTGGTTCAACCTGCGCGGTCTGTCGCTGTTTGGGGATGACCGGCCGGTATTGCCCAGCATCAAGGATTTTCATCCCGCACTGAAGGACAACCCGGCGAAGGCCGGCCCGAAGTTTTTCCTGATGTTCAGCAGGGAAGGCGCAGGGCAGAATATTGAACGAAACGCGATACCGCTGTCCGCTAATTACTGGGTGCCGCTGGCTGTCTTCTTCGGCATCAGTTTCCTCTCCACCGCAGTGGCTCTTGGCGGTTGGTCTCTGCGGAGCTTAGGGGACCGCAGATACGGCCTACTAATCTTCCTGGGAGTAACGCTGTGCATGGCGCTCATTCTGGCTGACATCTGGCAAATGCTATCAACCTGGAGCCAGTTGCAGCGGTTGCTCAACTTTCTCGATCGTTTGCGGCTGCGCCGCGCCTTTACCGGGCTGAGGGGAATGCTGGGCGGCTCGGTGTGGGCCCTGAGTGGGAACGTCCTGGGAGAGCGCTACCGGTTGATATCGCGTCAGCTCGAAGCGCTTGGCAATCTGAAGAACGCCATAGCTAACGCTAAGGGCGAAGACGAACAGGAGGTCTCCAGGAGGAAGAACCTCATCACTCGCATCGAACTGGCAGAGAAGAAGAGAGATCAATTTGTCGAGTGGTACATCAAGCTCCTGGACGACGATTGTAAAGATGCAGACAAGCTATACCGGATTGACAAGCTGACGGAATGGCAGGAAGAGCTGGCGGCGCTTGTGGCGTATGTGATGAGGGAGATCCTGCTGCCGGCATGGCGAACAGAGTCGCGGTCGGTGCTTGGCGATTTGGATACGGAGGCCAAGGAAGGTCCCCACGTTGAGGCGGGGGACTATCTGCAAGAGGCAGAGCAATTTGTCGTGCTGCCCTATCTGGGTTTCATTCAGAACATTCTGGGGCGGCTGCGCACCCTCGGACTTAGCGCGGGCGCGGTCTTCCTTGCAATGACGCTGGCCATCTCCTCGTACCCATTTGATCCAATGCCCAGCATTGCAGCTGTATTTCTGATTTTGTTTGCGGTGGCCGGCGCCGTGAGCGCCTTTGTCTATGCCGAGATGAGCCGCGATGCCACGCTGAGCCGAATCACCGACAAGAACCCGGGCGAGCTGGGCGGTGCTTTCTGGATGAAGCTGGCGACCTTCGGATTGCCTCCGCTGATCGGGCTGCTTACCACGCTGTTCCCATCGATGGCTGACTTTATCGGCTCGGTTCTGCAGCCTGGTGCGCAAGCGCTCAGGTAGGCGAGGAACGATGCTGGTTAGCGACCAATAATTCGCGCCTTCACCGTCACCGCCCCGACGCACCACAGCAGCGCATCCTCAACATGGTGGCGAAGCGAGGGGTTGCTGAAGATCGCTTTCAGCTGCTTGCCTTCGGTGAGGCGGGCGGCCAACTCGGTGAGAAGTGCCTGGTAGCGCTCGGGCATGTGCAGGCGAGTCGCGCGTACCAGGTCGTCGAGGATGAGAAGGCAATCGAGCAGCGTCCCGTGCGGATCCGTGTCCTGCGAGTTCACCAGATACAGGCACTCGGCCAAATCGCAAACTACTTCCAGATGGGTGGGCGCTGGCCCCAGTGCTGACATCGAGGCGTCAAGCTCGAGTGCCTTGGACGCCGTCTTAGGGTCTTCGAAGAAGATGATGCTCCCGTCGGCGGTAAGTGGCCGCTCGTTGTCTCCTCCGACGGCGAGCAAGGTGTAGAGCTGATAGCCCTCATGGTATGGCGTCGCACGCAGCGCGACGAGCGCCAACTCTTCGTGGTCGTGCGGCTTGGCGTGCAGAATCGGCAGCTCTGACATGACGCGTAGATGGTACACGGTCGGAGCGGGTTGGTGTACTAGAGTGACTGTCACCAGGGTATCAGGCATCAGGTGTCAGGTGTCAGAAAGGCTGAAGCTCAACGGTGCGCGATTCCTCGCCGAGCTTCCACCGATACCTGACACCTGATACCTGACACCCTCGCAAAGCAAAGCCTCCGCCGCAGCGGAGGCTAAGCGGAATTCCGTTGAGTGAACTTACTTGGTTGCCGCTTCGGCGGTTTTCGCTGCTTCGGCTGCCTTGGCAGCTTCGGCTTTGCCGGCGTCGCTCTTGGCGTACTTGCGGCGGAAGCGTTCCACACGGCCGGCGGTGTCCATCAGCTTCTGCTTGCCGGTGAAGAACGGGTGACAGGCCGAGCAGATTTCCACGCTGATGTCGCTCTTGTTGGTGGAACGGGTCATAAATGTGTTGCCGCATGCGCAGTGCACGCGTACTTCGTTGTATGCCGGATGAGTGGCTGCCTTCATGTTGCTCCCTAACTCGCTTGTTGCAAACCTTGATTCTATCGGAATTCAGGGACTCTGGGCAATGCGCCCTGCGAGACCACAATCGAAACGTTTGATTCAACAGAGACGAAAAACGATTCACGCCGAGGTTGCTGGCTGGGTCTTTTGGAAATAATCGAAGATCGCTGAGAGGGCCAGAAGGGCACTAACCAAGAGGAATTTGAAGAGAGGAAGATTCATGTGAAAAATCTCAGGTAGCGGCTCTCGGGTTTGCGACAACAGCGTTCCGAAGAAGATACACATCACTGCTAGTGACAGCACGGCGCTGAGCGCCGGGTAGCGGTACCCCAAGAGCGAAACCGGCAGGATTAAGAGGGGTACGACCACAACGCAAAATTCAGCCAGGTTTCGGAACCCGAACACCAGAAATCCGCCGAAGAAAACAAAAGTTAGATAGGCAGCCACGAAGCAGGCTACTGTCGTGGTCAAAGCCTTGAGAGCCGACAATCTCTTGAACGGCATGCGGGAATTCTCAGCACGATTATAAAGGTCGATCTCGATGTCCCTTCCCGACTACAAGCAGCACCCGGCTCGTTTGGACTAGGCATTAAGGTTGGCAGCCATCCGCCAGCCATTTAGCAAATAGATCAATGCGAGATTGGGGCCAAGGACCTTCTCCTAGTGGAGGTGGTGGCGGCATAACCGCACCACCAATTCCTCGAATTCTGTCGTAGATGGCCGATGCGTGTGCCTTTACTTCCTCATAACTCGCCAGGTTGAACCCTTTTTTCATCCCCTGAATGTCGCGGTCGGTAAAAAGCGGGCGAATATCCGCCGCGAAGCTCGTTGTGTTGCTCATATGCCTCCTCCTCTGTCATTGTTTCCTCGCGCCTTTGCGCCACCTGATCTACATGCCGGTTAAGCCAGAGTGGGAAGGAACAATCTACTGGACCATCCGGGCCGAGAGCTAACCGTACGTGACGGTGGTACTCTGTCCGACCTCGATAATGTATCCGTCAGGATCGCGAATGTAGCAGCGTATCTCGCCGTACTTGGGTATCGGTTCGGTGATGAATTCGGCTCCTCGACTCTTCCATAGCTCGTAGCATGCTTTGATATCGGCCACGCGGAGATTCAAAAAGCTGTTGATGTGATTCGGGTCAGGGACGCTGAGGGTTACCATCGGTTTATCCGGGGTCGGGCCACCTCCAACGTTCAGAATCATCCAGATATTCGCAAGCTGAAGGTACGCAGGAGCGTTGCCGTCACCCAGGCTCAGAATGCGAGCGCCGAAGACCTTTTCGTAGTAGCGAGCCGATCGCTCGATGTCGGTGACGGTAAGAAACTGCGCGATGCTGATTCCCTCGCGTCGGGGGCATCTCATAGCTCTTCTGGTCGATTTGCACGCTGTTCATTGAGGACTCCAGTTCGGATTCACTCTAACCCCGATCTAGTCCCGAGTACCACATCAATTGCCGATGACAGGAAATTAGCGCCCCTTCCAGACATGCGCGCCCGCTGACACAGGGAAACGTCGTTGTGCAGCCACTCACCCGCTTCTCTTTTTTGTGAGTGGCTCGATTTCTTGGGCGACCGGACATCGCCCCGCGGCGCCGCGCAATCCCAGCCTTATCGACCAAGGAAAGCTCGCTCGACAGATGGACCTGCTTTGGTTTGTCGAGCGATGGACTCGCAAAAAGAGCAGGTCCCTCGTCGGGCTGAAGCCCTCCTCGGGAGGACAGAAAAATTGGAGGAAGTTACGGCACGCCTGAAGGCGTGCCCCTTCAAAGCCGGGCAGCACCGTCCCGGCTATACAGCAGATTCATAGGAGATACAAATGGCAGACAAACACCTGAACGGAATTAAAGTCGCAATCCTCGCAACCGACGGCGTCGAGCAGGTCGAACTGCTCAAGCCACGCGAGGCGCTGAAGAACGCCGGCGCTGAAACCAAAGTCGTTTCACTCAAGTCCGGCAAGATCAAAGGCTGGGATCACACCAAGTGGGGTGAGGAGATCCCGGTAGACATTGAATTGAGCAACGCGAATCCGCAGGACTTCGACGCGCTGCTATTGCCGGGAGGCGTACAGAATCCTGACAAGCTGCGCATGGAGCCCAAGGCGGTGCAGTTCGTGAAGTCGTTCTTTCAGAGCGGCAAACCGGTAGCGGCGATTTGTCACGCGCCATGGACGATCATCGAAGCCGGCGAGGCCAAAGGGCTGCGTATTACTTCGTGGCCCTCGCTGAAGACCGACTTGAAGAATGCCGGCGCGGAATGGGTCGACGAGGAGATGGTGCGCGACAAAAATGTCGTCTCGCAGCCGCAAGCCCGATGACATCCCGGCATTCAATCGCGGCATGATTGAGCTGTTCTCGGAAGCGAAAAGTAAAACCCGCAAGGCCGCTTAGGAGGTCAGAAGGAGCGCGGTTTCGGCTGCGCTCCTTCGAGCGTTCGGCATCGCGGGCACGCAACCACTCACGCCGCGTCGGACCTTCTTTATCACCCGGAAGCTCACGCCAAATTTTCGCGTCAGCAGTGCCAGACACCGCGCACACAATCACGCCGAGCAGCAAGACTTCGGTTGCGCCGCTGCCCCCGTCGGGAGACAAAGAGAAGATGCGTTCCAGGAAATCCATAGAGCCTCCTATTTGCCCTTGACGTTGTTGTCCTTGACGCTGCTCGCACGCGCATCTGCCGGCGCTTGGCCTGGTTTCTTCCCAGGCAGACGAATCAAGTCAGCGACGTTTTCGTAAGCGACCTTGTCAGCAAGCTGCGCCGGACGCGGCGGCAGTGGAATCGGCGCCGGAGCTTCCATCTTCTCTTTCGGGTCGGAGAGCAGAATTTCGAAGACGCCTCGCCCCGAGGTAGAAGCCGCGAGAATGTTGTGTGTGGGCAGCGTCTGCAAGTCGCTCACCGGAGTGTTGGGCATGTCTTTAGCGAAGTGCACCCAATGCACTCCCATATCGATGGAGCGATAGACGCCGCGCGCCGAGCCTACATAAATAACGTTCGGCGTGAAGCGCCAATCGACAGCGATCGAGACAACGCCCAGGTTCCACGGCATGTCGCCGGAGATGTTCTTCCACTTTCCATCCGCGGGATCGTGGAACCAGATGTTGTTTCCCGCTCCGCCGCTGGTGACGCCGAAAAGGCGCTTGCTGTTCTTGGGGTCGATGCGGATGTCGACCACCTTACCGGCCCCCGAGCCCAGCAGTCCGGTGTCGTCATGGGCCCAGTGGGCGCCGTCGTTCGTGCTCGTCCACACATGCCCGTCGGAGGTTGCCGCATAGAGCACATCAGGAGCCGAAGGTGCGATGGCCAGCGCGGTAATGTACTGGCCGAGCACGTCGCTGATGGCCTTCCAGACAGGATTAGCAACGGTTGCGTCTTTGCATTCGAAGACCTTATTTGTGCCCAGCAGCAGCCGCTTCGCGTTGGAGGGATCCATGACGAACGATTTCTGCGTCGAGTAGGCGAGGCCGTAATCCTGGCTGTCCCAGTGACTGTCGGTGTGGATTACCGTCCAATTCTGTCCACCGTCGGTAGAGGTCTTCACCAAAGAGCTTTGGGGTGAGAGCGGATCGGAAACATAGAGCCTGCTCTTGTTGGCGGGATCGACCAGCACCTTGCCAGTTTCGCCGCTGGCGCCGGGCATCGTGTTCCACAGAACGCTGCCGGTGAATTTGAACCCAGCACTGAAGTCCTGCGCGATTCCATAGCAGCGATCGATGTTTTGCGGAGTCAGAGTGATGGTGTAGAGCTGAGTGACCTGCAGATTGCCGCAGCGGTGCTCCCATTTATTGTTGTTGAAGTCGAAGTGATAGACACCCTGGTCGGCGGTGACCACGGCGTCATTGTTGGCGTCGAAGCAGATGTTGATCCAATCGCTGCCGATATCTTGGCCGCCGGCAACGTCGGCGCGTTTCCACGTCTGGCCGGAATCCTTGCTCTCGTACATCGCGTACGCGTCGTTGGCGAAGATGTGCTTGGCATCCTTGGGGTCAACCCCGAGAAGCACATGGTAGGCGCGATTCTCCAATGTGCCCGGTGTCGGTTTCAGGATTTCCCAGAGGTCGCCGCCGTTGCTGGTGCGGTAACGACCGACCATGTCCTGTGGGTTATCCGGGCTGTCGTCGAAAGTGAAGATGGTGGCGTAAGCGTGGCCTTTTTCGGTGGCCGATTCCAGGCGGATGAAATCTCTGACAAAGAAGTTATAGGGCAGCCCAGTCCCGGCGAGTGAGTGCCAATGGTCGCCTTCGTCTGTGCTGCGATAAACGGCGGCGGTGCCGATGCCGTCGAGGCCGGAAGGAATCATCCCGGCAAACAGTGTTTTGTGGTCCCACTTGGCGACGATGACGTCGCCGATCGAACCGTCATGAACACTCGCAGTCGTGTTGGTCCAGTTTGCGCCACCGTCCGTCGTCTTATATACGCCTGCAGCGCAAAAACTACCGCCGGTATAGACCCCGACATAGAAAACCTTGACATCGGTGGGATGGACAGCGATCGAGTGCAGCGACGCGCCTTCGAAAAGGTCGTTGCCGATCAACTTCCAGCCGACGCCAAAATCGGTTGACTTAAGTACTCCGGCGCCGGGACCCGAGACCAGCGCAAAGACGGTTCCGTGATGCGCCGGATGAACGGCCAGCGAGTGATAGCCGGCGAGTTTGTGCTCGGCTGATCGTCGGTGAAGGGCAGCCAGATGGGATCGGTACGCGTCCACACGGCTGTCTTCCAGACTCCGCCGCCGCTGCCGCCGACGTACATGGTGTCGATGTTTCCCGGGTCGGGCGCCGCTACATCAATGCGGCCAACGGTGTGGCCGAGAGCTTTGCCCGGCGTATCGACCGGTGCAGGGCCGATCGCCATCCAGTGAGTCTTGTTCAGGTTCATGGGGCCTCCTGAGATAGAGGAGATTGGGGAGCTGCCCAAAAACGGTTGCGATAGGATATTCCAGTTTTGCGGTTGGAGGCAGCAAATCGGACCTTAGAGCGGCGATTTGAGAGGGTTGTCGGATTGCGCGAGAACCCTGGTCCCGCCGGCGGGCGGGAGGTCGTAGCAGCGTTTGTTTTCTGATGTTTGCGGCTTACCGCGAGGATGCTGGGCGCGCCAGTCGCCTAAAACATGGTCAGCACTTGTGGGAATGATGTGGAAGACCGTCGGTAACTCACTGCGTCGAAGCTCTTTCGAGTTCGGTAGAGAAATTTATGGCGCTACAAAGGTCCAGTGTTTATGCGGCTTCGAGCACTTCTGGCTGAAAGTTGTAGAGAAAAATCGCTGCATGGGGTTGCGCGTCATGTTTCGGTTTGATATAACTAACTTCGTCAGCGAGGGGCATTGACGTCGCCTGCGGACGCGGGAAGAATTCTGAATCCTGCGAGAGAAGCCGGCATCTAAGACGTGTAAGCCCTAATAAAGCTGCCCCGGCCACGGGGCTGGAAGCCGAGAACAAAGCGTCTCGGCAGGTTAGCGGTAATCGCGGAACCTCCAGTACAAGATCTTTAACGAACTTTAGACGCTCCGGTGCTTTGTGCGCCAAAATAAGGCCTGACAAGTCACCGCGAGCGGCATACTGCGCGCGCTCCGCTGAAGTCAAGCGTTGTAGCAGCTTTC
>CAVOVN010000017.1:0-600000 GCA_963699875.1 uncultured Acidobacteriaceae bacterium | reverse complement strand
GTAAGCGCAGGTCGCTTGGCGCCGAACTTTGGGCAGACGAGGCAGCATACAGTTGGCAGTTCTTGGTTTTACTGAGAGCTGACGGCTGAAAGCTGATAGCTGACCAACCCACCCAGGTGGGACGCCTTCGAGGGCGGATGATTTTTGACAACTGAATAGCATTGGGTAAATAAAACTACAAGGCGAGTTGAAAGAGTGATTTTTATGAGTGCCTTAGACTCTGCTGGGGTTCCCTGCGGCCGCAATACCGCATATCTGGGGGCGAGGAGCAGAGCATAAAGCATCATGAAATTTCTCGGCGCAGGCCAGTCGCAAGACGGCAATGCTCTGAGTAAATTTTGTGGTCAAGCTACTAAGGGCGCATGGTGGATGCCTTGGCAGAAGCAGGCGATGAAGGACGTGGCAAGCTGCGATAAGCTTCGGGGAGCCGCAAGCAGGCATTGATCCGGGGATGTCCGAATGGGGAAACCCTATATGGTCAAAACCATATAACGGCGCGATAAATACATAGTCGCGTACGAGCGAACCTAGGGAAGTGAACCATCTCAGTACCTAGAGGAAAAGAAAACAACAGTGATTCCGAAAGTAGTGGCGAGCGAAATCGGAACAGCCCAAACCTGTCTCACCTTCGGGTGGTACAGGGGTTGTAGGGTCCGCAATAGTAGAGTTACCAATCCAGTCGTTAGCCGAAGTTCCCTGGAAAGGGAAGCCATAGGGTGTGAAAGCCACGTAGGCGAAAACGATCTGGACTCGAAGCGGATACCTGAGTAGGGCGGGGCACGTGAAACCCTGTCTGAATCTACGGAGACCATTCCGTAAGGCTAAATACTAGCTTCTGACCGATAGTGAACCAGTACCGTGAGGGAAAGGTGAAAAGAACCCCAGCGAGGGGAGTGAAATAGTACCTGAAACCGTGTGCCTACAAGCAGTGGGAGGGCTATGCCCGCAAGGGAATGCCTGACCGCGTGCCTATTGCATAATGAGCCGGCTAGTTATTCTTGTCAGCAAGGTTAAGCGTAAGCGAGCCGTAGCGAAAGCGAGTCCTAATAGGGCGTTCAGTTGGCAGGAATAGACGTGAAGCGGGATGATCTACCCTTGGCCAGGTTGAAAGTGGGGTAACACCCACTGGAGGACCGAACCGGTGTTTGTTGAAAAAAGCTCGGATGAGCTGAGGGTAGGGGTGAAAGGCTAATCAAATTCCGTGATAGCTCGTTCTCTCCGAAATAGCTTTAGGGCTAGCCTCGTATGATTTGCAGCGGTGGTAGAGATCTGAATGGACTAGGGGGCTTTCCAGCTTACTGAATCCAACCAAACTTCGAATGCCGTGGACAACTAGTACGGGAGTCAGACAGCGGGGGCTAAGCTTCGTTGTCGAGAGGGAAACAGCCCAGATCGCCTGCTAAGGTCCCCAAGTTTCAGCTAAGTGGGAAAGGATGTCGGAACGCCCAGACAGCCAGGAGGTTGGCTTAGAAGCAGCCATCCTTTAAAGAAAGCGTAATAGCTCACTGGTCAAGCGGTCCGGTGCCGATAATTCAACGGGGCTCAAGCTGAACACCGAAGCAGCGAATGCATGGCGTCAAGCCATGCGTGGTAGGAGAGCATTCTCAGCAGCTTGAAGCGAGACCGAGAGGACTCGTCGACGGCTGAGAAGAGACCCTGCCGGCATAAGTAGCGATAACGGAGGTGAGAACCCTCCGCGCCGAAAGTCTAAGGTTTCCTGAGGAAGGTTAATCCGCTCAGGGTTAGTCGGTCCCTAAGGCGAGGCCGAAAGGCGTAGTCGATGGACATCCGGTTAATATTCCGGAACTCTCTTGAGTTCGTTATCACGATGGGGTGACGCAGAAGGATAGGTGCAGCCTGTTATGGCTATCAGGTTCGATGCGTGTAAGCCGGTTTCTCCAGGCAAATCCGGAGAGACATTAACGGTGAGACGCAAAGGAGTAGACCGTATGGTCGAAACGCACTGAGTTCACGCTGCCAAGAAAAACCTCTAAGGAGAATTCGAGGGAACCGTACCACAAACCGACACAGGTAGACGAGGAGAATATCCAAAGGCGCTCGAGAGAACGCTCGTTCAGGAACTCGGCAAATTAACCCCGTAACTTCGGGAGAAGGGGTGCCCCGGTAACGTGTCAAAAGCGTGAGGGGGCCGCAGTGAAACGCGCACGGCGACTGTTTAACAAAAACACAGGTCTCTGCAAAGTCGAAAACGACGTATAGGGGCTGACGCCTGCCCGGTGCCGGAAGGTTAAAGGGAGAGGTCAACCGCAAGGTGAAGCTTCGAACTGAAGCCCCGGTGAACGGCGGCCGTAACTATAACGGTCCTAAGGTAGCGAAATTCCTTGTCGGGTAAGTTCCGACCTGCACGAATGGCGTAACGATCGTGCGACTGTCTTAACGAGCGACTCGGCGAACTTGTAGTACCGGTGAAGATGCCGGTTTCCCGCATCTAGACGGAAAGACCCCGTGCACCTTTACTATACCTTCACTATGAACTATGGCATTTGCTGCGCAGGATAGGTGGGAGGCTTTGAATCTCAGGCTTTTGGGCTTGGAGGAGCCAACGGTGAGATACCACCCTGCGAATTCTGTGGTTCTAACCTGCTCCCGTAATCCGGGAGAGGGACATAGTGAGGCGGGTAGTTTGACTGGGGCGGTCGCCTCCTAAATTGTAACGGAGGCGCGCGAAGCTACACTCAGGCTGTTTGGAAATCAGCCGTCGAGTGCAAAGGCATAAGTGTGGTTGACTGCGAGTCCTACAAGACGAGCAGGTGCGAAAGCAGGCCTTAGTGATCCGGTGGTTCTGTATGGAAGGGCCATCGCTCAACGGATAAAAGGTACGCCGGGGATAACAGGCTGATCGCTGCCAAGAGTTCATATCGACGCAGCGGTTTGGCACCTCGATGTCGGCTCATCGCATCCTGGAGCTGTAGAAGGTTCCAAGGGTTAGGCTGTTCGCCTATTAAAGCGGTACGTGAGCTGGGTTCAGAACGTCGCGAGACAGTTCGGTCCCTATCTGATGTGGGCGTAGGAGATTTGAGAGGGCCTGTCCTTAGTACGAGAGGACCGGGATGGACGAACCTCTTGTGTTCCAGCTGTCATGCCAATGGCACGGCTGGGTAGCGAAGTTCGGTTGTGATAAACGCTGAATGCATATAAGCGTGAAGCACTCCTCAAGATGAGATCTCCCAACCCAAAAGGGTGAAGAAGGGCACACGAAGACTACGTGTTTGATAGGCTGGATGTAGAAGCGCAGCAATGCGTGTAGCTTACCAGTACTAATCGCCCGTTCGGCTTGACCATAAAATTTACTCGGCGCATAGCTATAACTCCGCACAGAAATCGGTATGGAGAAACTAGCCCGGCGAACCTGCCGGCAGCGCCACTTGGGCTTCAGAAGAATGTCGTCTCGAGAATGACCTCTTCTGAAGGCCCGACACTCGCTTTTCATTCAATACCCAATGCTGTTCAGTTGTGAGAGATCAGGGTGGTAGAGCTAACCTTTAGGTTGGCGTTCCGCCCGCCCTTGAATGGGTGGAGCACGCCTTCAGGCGTGCAGATGACTCGGCAAGTTTTGTATCAGGGCACGACTTCAGTCGTGCCACACAAGGCCCAATATTGGGTCAGGGGCTTTAGCCCCGAAAAGTTCTTTCGACATCGACGTACCAGGTTCTGCGTGCAACCCACGCCTGGAACCGAGCGGCCTACGGGCCCACGTCAACGAAGCCGGTGATTTTACCGCGGGGGAAATACCCGTTCCCATACCGAACACGGAAGTCAAGCCCCGCCGGGCCGATTGTACTGCACGCGAAAGTGTGTGGGAGAGTAGGTCGTCGCCGACATAAATAACGGCTCCATGTGAATAACATGGGGCCGTTTCCTTTTGCGACTCACAAAATACTTGTCTGTCATCCTGAGCGCAGCGAAGGACCTGCTTTTTGACCTCGCAAGCGCACTCGGATTTCTACCGCAGGCTCCCCACTTCGACTTCGCTCAGTGTCACGCCTGCAAAACGGCTCAACATAAATAACGGCCATCTGGAGCAACTCAGATAGCCGTTCCCTTGGTGGTTACAAACCTTAAGACGCTTTCGACAGCGCGAGCTTCACATTCGCCGGCAGCCGGAGTGCGAGGAAGTAATCGGCGGGGTAGAGATAATCCTCGCCGGATTCGTCCACGACGCGCACCAAATGGTGCTTCGTCGCCGATTCATCCGGGAGCGTGGAGTAGAGCTTTCTCCGCTCCAGCGACGCAGCATATCCGTCGTTACGGACACACAGAACGAAGGCGTCGTTCCTAGTCGTCTTGCGCGAGGAGCCGTTTGATCTTGAACTCTTTTTTCCCGATGCCATGTGCCTGGTACCAATGTAACTCTGCCGTGGCCAGTGCGCCATCTCTAAGCCTTGAAGGGGCATCCGCCTTCAGCGTTCAGCCGTAGAGCGGCGCTTCAGCGCCGCGTCCGCCGGCCCTTTTTGAATTGTCATCCCGAGGAACGCTTGCAGCTCCGACGAGGGATCTGCTTTGAAAGGGCACGACTTCAGTCGTGCCGCACAAGACCTCAAGATCGTGTCTGAGGTTTCGCCCGATGAGTTCTTTCGACATCGATGTAACAGTTCTGCGTGCAACCCACGCCTTGTACCGAGCGGCCTACAGGCCCACGTCAACCAAGCCGGTGATTTTACCGCGGGGGAAATACCCGTTCCCATACCGAACACGGAAGTCAAGCCCCGCCGGGCCGATTGTACTGCACGCGAAAGTGTGTGGGAGAGTAGGTCGTCGCCGACATAAATAACGGCCTCATGTGAATAACATGGGGCCGTTTCCTTTTGCACTCACAAAATATTGCACTCACAAAATACTTGTCTGTCATCCTGAGGTCGCCGCGGCGACCGAAGGACCTGCTTTTCCGTCCCTTCGCAAGAACGATCGAGATTTCCACCGCAGCCTTCCCACTTCGACTTCGCTCAGTGTCACGCCTGCAAACGGCTCAACATAAATAACGGCCATCTGGAGCAATTCAGGTGGCCGTTCCCTTTTGCGGGCAAGATTGTAGGTCACACCTTCATTTCTAGAGGGATGATCACGGTGTTGCTAGCGATATGAGTCTCCTTGTCTGCGCGTGCGCATCTCAATCTGTTAATCACTTCCTCGGGAACATCGAAGATTGCGGTCGTCGTTGCGGCGAAGGATTTTCTCAATCCCTCAAAGACGCCAAACTCGAGAAGATAAGAACCGCGACTCAACTCGAACGGCTCAGTTGTTATGAACTGCACCCTCTTGGTCACCACGGTTCTACTCGGAACAACTAACATCTCGGCATAACTTTCTGTCGCGGCAAATGGTCGAAAAGCCTCTCCTAGCTTCGCCAAGTTCATGTGCTGATCCCTTAAGAAGGCAACCCACTTGATGGGTGCCGACCTGCTGTGTTTTTTCGTTCGCTCCGAGATTTGTCCCCCGACTGCCCTGATCGTTCCGTATTGA
Organism: uncultured Acidobacteriaceae bacterium; assembly: GCA_963699875.1. Classification (GTDB taxonomy): domain Bacteria; phylum Acidobacteriota; class Terriglobia; order Terriglobales; family Acidobacteriaceae; genus CAVVDY01. The sequence continues at coordinate 594,519 of CAVOVN010000017.1, read as the reverse complement.
GCACCCCTATTGCGGAACACCAGAGTGATGTGCAGGTACAGCCGGCCGTCGTGCTCATAATATGCTGACATTCTCTGGCCAACTAAGACGGTAATCACAGGCCTTTTGAAATATTGCTGATACGCAGTAAAGGCGACAGAAAACAGGGAGAGACAGACTGCAACGCTGGACAAGGCGACGGAGTTGTCAACGATCAATTGCCACCTCGACTGCACTTATCTTGTGCCTGCAACGCACGGCAGGCCCTAGCAACCCGCCGGGCCGATTGTACTGCACGCGAAAGCGTGTGGGAGAGTAGGTCGTCGCCGACATAAATAACGGCCATCTGGAGCAATTCAGATGGCCGTTTCCTTTTGTGCAGGAACCCAGCCGCGGACCGCTACCGAGGTTCCTTTGTTTCCAAGCACGCCCATGCCCGGCCGTTGTTCAGAGCCTGCCCTTGTTAGCTTTGGCTACGAACGGCTCAAGGGCAATGACTTCCACTAGATCACGGTGCTTGAGATATGGTTCTAGTGCGCCCGCCACGTAGAGGTTGCGAAGACTCCATCCGGTGCCCCGCTTCGTTCAGTTCAGCAAATGATATCGTCCTGAACCTTCAAACTCCAGGAAGCCGAAGTCGCGCAAAACCTGAAGCTGCTGACGGATTTTAGCGCGAATATTTTTGTTTTTCGGATGATTTGCCTCAAGGTGCTTTTCAAAAGCGTAGACCTGCCCGAGCGAGAACTCTCCCGCACTGAGCTTTCGGACTACGTTCAAAACGTCAAGTGTCCATCCGCGCACCTGCGTTTTCAGGCTGCCAAGCGGCCGGGTGCGCGCATACGCCTTCCTCACGACTGCCGGGGGCGCCACGATTCCGTTCGACACAACGGATATTCTTCCGTCTACAGGAATGCTATCCAAAACGATGTTGCATCCGACCCATCCAGACCTTCGGGCACCCGAAGAGAGAGGCTTTCGTCTTTCGACAACCGACTCGGTCACAAAAAAGCTCGGCACAATAAGTAGGTTGTGCACCGTCCAATGGGGCGAATACTGAAGAAGAAACAAGTTGGGCACTTGGTCTGAGCGTACCGCACGAATCATGGCGTCATAGCCCGCGTCGACGATGCGATTGGAGAGGGGGTGCTTACGGCTCTTGAGTTGATAGGTTGCAGAGCAGACAGGACACGTAAAATCGATTCCGGCACAATTGTTCGCTGCTTGCGCAAGAAAGTCGGACGTACAAGCTGGACAATACATCCGCCGCGCGCACCAGTCTTCCGTCACGACGCGGGCAATCTGTGCATTGCTTAGATATTTGGCGGCCAGTTCGACTTTGCATTCTAGGTTCAAGAGCCTGTGCCTCGGGAAAGGCCATAAGCCAATCGCGTCAGTCCGCCCGCAATTCCACCGGGGACCAGCTCTCATCCAGTATGTTTTGAGGATCGTCCTTGAGGAAGTCCACCTCGGCATAGGAGTCTTCGTGTCCCGGTCTGCGAAGTGCGAATAGCTTTGGGGCAGTGGCTACTGCATCGGCGTTGGTGCCGAACTCGCACTCCGCAGCGTGTCGCTGCAGGACCGTTATCCAATATGCTAATGCTTCCTCGGAATTGATACCCGTTACGCCCGAACGCTGGTCCAAGAGGGCAACGAACTTAGCGTACAACTGCGGGCTTGGTTCCGTGTGCGGTTCCTGTTCTTTGTGCAAGGCTATCCTCCGAGGGTTCAGGAAGCAGGTCGAAAGCGAGGTGGGATTTCGTTGACCCAGCCACTGGCGGTATTCTACTTCAGCGGAATCTGGCTACAGCCACCAATTTCGAACGGGAGTCGGTGGAAAACCAGAACGGAATTGCTGACCCTGATTCGGGAACCTTGCGAATGAATAAGAGACCGACGGCCCGGCCCCATACGACCGTCCAGCAGGCCGGAGAGCTGCGGTGTGAGACCGGGTTATGCGAGACTTATCCCTTATCAAGCAGCGAACCTATACCTCATGCACCGCCGCGCCATTGCTCTTAGCATGCTGTTCCTGTTGTCGCCGTTTGTCGCATCTGTTGCGCAGCGGCGCGGAGCGTCCACCACTCCGCCCCCAGCGCCGCCGGCTGCGCAGGTAGATCCCACAGTCCAAAAGCTCGAGCGCGCGGCTGAGGTGCAGGCGACCGAATACCAGGCTGAGAAGTTTCACACCATGCTCGACAGTACGAGACTCGCGCGGCAACAGGCGTCCGATCTCGCGCGTCAGGCCGCGAGTTCCAACGACTCCATCGAGCTGACCCACAGGGCCACGACCCTGGAGGACTCGGTTGACCAGGCGCTCACCGATTATCGGTCGTTCCGGCGCTCGCTCTCACAGCAACAGGAAGCGGAGGAGAAGCCGCGGATGAAGAAGCTGATCAAGGCTGCCCACAGCGTCGGCAAAGACGGTGATGCCATGGAGCAACGATTAGAGCAAGTCCCGCTCGACCAGCGAAAGCTGGCGAGCCTGGCTGAGCATCTGGAGAAAGAATTGTCCGCATTCCAGACAGCACAAGGTAGTCTGGGGAAAGAGTTAGGAATAGAGCTGCAGTAGCTTATATAGCCATGTCCGCCAAAACCAAATCCACATCCGCCGTCGCCAATTCTATCGAGCAAGCCGAACTTATCCTGCACCTCTACGAGCTCCGCCGCGAGACTGTCATGCGCGAGGCCCGCTCCTACATTGGCGGAGAGTTCCTGCCACGCTCAGCCGACGAGCTGGTCGCGATCGTCACCGGCGGCGGCAAGCACGGCGGCTTTGTGCTTCAGGTATACGGCTACTGGGACATGGTCGCGGCCTTCGTCCATCACGGCGCGCTCAGCGAGAAGCTGGTCTACGGCACCTGCCAGGAAATGTATTTCCAGTACGCCAAGATCCAGCCCTACCTTGCAGAGTTTCGCAAGAAGATGAACCTGCCGGAATGGATGATCAGTATCGAGCGGCTGATCGAAGGATCGAAGGCCGGCCGCAAGCGCCTCGCCACCATGCAGAAGAACCTCGCCAGCCATGGCTCAAGGCTCAACCTGCTGTCATCTGAGGGAGGACCGCGCGAGCAATCGCGGTCCGAGTCGAAGGACCTGCAGTCTCACGGTTTCAGCGACGCGCAATACGCCGCCAGCGTAATCATGTCGCCGACGGTCAGGTTGCGCACAACCGGCTGCATCTGCGCGACGTTGGCGCCATGCCGATGGCCGTTCTGCATATCGTTCAGTTGCCGAACTATGTAACTGGGAGACCTGCCCGCCAGCGCCGGTGTGTTCCCTTGGCCTCGCAATCCCGCTCCGTGGCAGCTTCCGCAAGGCATTGTTCTGCCGTCCGCTCCATCGGCCAGCGCTTTGCCGGTGCGCCACGCTACCGGCCGGAACATAGGCTACGAAGCCCGAGCGGTCGTCGCGCAATTCGGTGAGCTCCAGATCCTCTGCCATCTCGAGGATGCGCTGCCCGATCGGCTCCTTCCCGCCATTCGCCGTCGGAACCAGCATCCAGCCCGCGACGTGCGTCGCCGGCACAGTTTCTGGTCTCGACCACGCGGATCCATGGCCGTGGCCTCAACTGTGCGAAGTAAGCGGCTGCCGAGCGCACCTGCTCTTCGTTTACATGTTGCGCAATTCCGATCATTAACATGGACGGCAGATGCGCGGGCACGGAGGTCTTGCGCGCGCCGCTTTTGAAGTCGGCCATTTGTTGTGCGATGTATGACGCCGACAAGCCCGCAAGGCTCGCGTTCTCCGGACGCCCCAGCCCATTCGGCAGATGACAGTAGCCGCAGGCGTACACATCAGGCTTGTGCCCGAGCGCCACCACCGGCGGCATAGAAGGATGATCTTCGGGGAACCAGTCAGGCACGCGAAACAGGTCCGCGATCTGCGCCAGGGTGAACGTGGCCGTGCTGCCCGGCACATGCTGCGGCTTATTGTCCGCCGGCTTCGACTCGTCTGTCGAAGCTGGATCTACCGCATATGCCCAGTACAGCGGATTGGCTTGTGTCGCGGAAGCCTTACTTGTAGCGGCATCCTGCGCGCGGGCCAGCGTGAACCCAACCAGCACCGCGCACAAGATCAAGCGTCTCCGCATTATTTGGTGCTCGAGTTCACCATCGGGATGACTGACGACAGTTGCAGATTCACCAGCAGATCGACGCGGCGATCGATCTGATAAAACAGGGCAGTCTTCTTTGGCGAGATGACCTTCTCAAACAAGGGAACATATCTCATGCGCAACGCCAGCAGTGCCTCATCGACGGCGTTCGCCCGCTTCATCAGGCTCTGCGCCTGCGCGTCGCTCATGGTGTCGTAGTTCGCGGCGTATTCTTTGATCACCGCCCAGCGTTGGTCATTGGGTGCGATGGCGTCTTTGCGGTACTGATCAAAGACAGGCCAGAACTTGGTGGCTTCATCCGCGGTCAAGGGCAGGTTCATGGCCACAATCTGCTTGCGCTGATCGCGAATGTCCTGGCGCAGCATCTCGATATCTTTGTCGGTGACAGTGTTGGGCTGCTGCGCATTGGCGGTCGAGCCCTGCGCTGCCGGCTGCTGAGCTGACATCGCTACGCTGCCCAACAGCAGCGCAATCGCCAACATCAGGAATGCGACATTCTTTTTCATTGCGGTCTCCTCAACTTCGAAATTATCTAATTGCTCTGTCGGCGTACCGCTTCCCGAGCTCGCCCAAAGGCCGCACCCGAGGCTGCCGAACTTTTCCAGAGTCGTTCTCTTATAGCTTCCCGTCACTGTTTTGCGCAATGGAAAAGAACAAGGTTTGAAGTTTGCAGGGAGACGGCTTCAGCCGCGCCGAAGGCACGCCCTCCAATACCTCCCAGTCCCTTCAGGAACGGCACAAAACTGCTACCATCTTTTGTCATGGCTGACGTAAAAGACTTCCCCTACGAGACGCGACTGAACGTGCTTTGCCCGCCGCTCGAGGTCATCGACGAGCGGGCCCTCGCCGATGCCTGCGAACACAAATGGTTCAACCAGACCCTGTGCGCGGTGAACGATTCGGTGGTGCGCCTGGGCGTGGTCGAGGGCGAGTATCACTGGCATAAGCATGATGACGACGATGAGTTCTTCTATGTCGTCGAAGGCCGCCTGCTGATCGACCTGGAAGAACGCACCATTGAACTCGCGCCGCGCCAGGGAGTCGTGATCCCTAAAGGCGTAATGCATCGCCCGCGCGCTCCCCAGCGGACGGTGATGCTTATGGTCGAAACCAGCGCCATCGTGCCGACGGGAAGTTAAAAAAGAGCTAGCCGCGGATTTGCGCGGATTGTACGGATCGCATTGCGCGATGGAGCAAACCACGCATGTCTCGCAGGAAGGACAGCGCGCCTCAGGCACGCCATAAGAAAGCCCACCGATCAGCGGCGGGAAAGATGAGTGAAGAATCCGAGTGCCCCGGGCACGACAGAATTTCTGAATCCGGTGAAGACAGCTTCGTATCAGGGCCCGGCTTCAGCCGTGCCGAACGTTGGCCGCTAACGTCCCGAGCTCCTTCAGGGACGGCACGCCCCTCCACCTCGCCGCCAGGCCCGGCGCTCACCGCGTGAGATAATGTCGCCGCGAAATCTTTCTCTCCTCTTCTCCAGGACGAAGGCTTGATGGAAAGGACCCGCTAGCATGGCGAAACGTCAACGGGTATTTCAAGGAGGCAAAGAGTACACCGTGACCGGCCCCACCAAGCGGAGCCGGCGCCTGGTATTCATCGCCAGCGTGAAGGTCGATGGCAGAGAGCTGCTACTCTTCCGCCCGGTCAAAAAAATCTCGAAACGGGTACCCTGAGCGGGCGATCCCGCACCCCCGCCAGTCTCGTCCGAATGTTTGAACATTGCGGTGCCGATTAGCTCATCTCATAAATAGCGAGTCCCTTAAGGGGCGGCACGTCTTCCTCTTCCTAGGTCAGAGCAACCGAAGGGCGAAACTGGGCGCCGGGCAACCATTACAATGGGGATCAAATTCATGAAACCAGTTTGGCAAGCGTAGACGGTAAGTCGCAGTTGTACCAGCAGGAATCTTTGGAGTGGCTCGGCTCCCTCCCGGAGGCCAGCGTCAATTGCGTGTGGACCGGTCCACCATATCTTCTCTCGAACGACGGCACTGGTGCGTTGTGGGGAAGATGGTGAGGCTGACAAAGGGGAGTGGGATCCAAGTCGGTGGTTGGAACTCGGTAAAACACCATGAACTGGGACTCTTGCGAGTACGATCAGTTCGTTAATCGGCTACTCCAAAACGGCGGCGCCCTCCGCCTGAGTTTGGAAGAGGCATTGTCGTGGTGGATTGCGGCTCTTCAGCGGGAGGTCGCAGGAGCAAATCCGGCGTACGAAACGCGTGAGATGGGCAGGACTCCCAACCTGATGGTTCGCGGCATGGATGGGGATGACGAGCTATTCACTGAGGTGGTTGTGACTGAGGACAATCCGGAGAACTTGTTTGACGGAACTTGGTGGCCAATAGAGTTGTGGAACAGCTAAAGTTGTGCCCGAGGTGCTACGCGGTTCTATATAGTCCCCGTCCGATGAACTTGATGAAGCCGAGATCTCTGAGCACCTGCAGTTGTTGCCGAATTTTCGCCCGAACGTGCCGATTTTGAGGATGAAGAAGTGCTAGAGAATCCGCGTATTCATACATATCGTTGAGAGTGAAATCCCGAAATCCAAGCTTTCGCACAACATTAAGCACGTCCAGAGTCCATCCCCTCTGTTCTGTCTTTAGATTTGACAAGGGAAGGGTTCTTTCGAACTGCGCTCGGGCTTGGACAGAAGGTAGTATTACGCCCTCACGAATCACGTCGATTCTCGTGTCCGAGGGGATATTGGTTAACAGTATGTTGCAGCCTATCCATCCTGCTCGTCTTGCGATAGCTGCTAGGGGCGGACGCTCTTCAAGCGACGATTCGGTCACTGCGAAACTAGGTATCACAACCACATCGGCAACTCTATCTTCTGCGCGCAAATAGTGAAGCAGCATAAGATGCGGCCCGGATCCCAGTCTCACGGCTCTAAGCATCGTCAGATAAGCGCCGTCCATCACTCGATAAGTGAACGGATGACTGCTACTCTTAAGCTGGTACGTTGCCTCGCAACGTGGGCACAAGAAATCTATGACGGGGCTGCCAGTCGGGGTGCATTCGATCCGAGGCGAAGGGCAGGCAAGACAGTACATATTTTCTGCAGCCCACGTCTCCGTCACGACGCGAGCTTGCTGTGAGCGGCTTCGATACGCTTCCGCCAATGTGAACCGCAGAGCTGTGTTCATCTTGATGAGGGCACGGGATGCTCTGTGCTATTGCGTACGCCATTTTACTTCCTTCGTGCCCGGTGCCCCAGGTTCGGCCATCGGTTGGCCTAACCTGGGCTAAGCTACGTTGGGCCGAGCTAGCGTGGGCAAAGGAAGATTCGAGGCGGCAATCCTAACGCCTTCAGTTCGCGATCTCGTGCCGTCCATTCCGACTCAATCTCGACCACTCCTACTTCTCGAAAAGCGTAATGGCGGAAGCTGCTCCACTTCCACTGCGCCGCTTCTTTTACCAGCCCTCGCGTGACAGGATTACGATGCAAATACCGCAGCTTGATCGTAAACTCCCGCGAGTTTCGCACGTTTCGATCATAGTACCGCTTTTCCCAGAACGAACCTGACGTTAGGTGCCCTGGGTGCGGAATGGTGTCAGTGCCCCGGGTTCGGCCATCGGTTGGCATAACCTGGGTCCTGCGTCGATGCTGCAATCGTTTCGCGAACGACAACTTCAGATAATGCATGGCATCGGCTAACGATCCCTTCTCAGGCTCACTCAGCAACAGATGCACGTGTTCGGGCATGACCACGTATCCATACACGCACATGTCAAAGCGTTGGCGCATGCGCTCCAGACACTCGGGAAAGAGGTCGTAGATTTCTGCTCGATTGAAGTTCGGCCGGCGATGACAGCAGCTGAAAGTGACGAAGTGCGACTGACCTGATTCGTGATATCGCCGCAGATCGCGTGGCATGGTGCCAACCTACTACATTTCTATCGTCGAGTGCAGTGATGCCCAGGTTAGCCCAACTGATGGGCGAACCTGGGGCACCGGTCAATCGGATAGGGCGCAGCGTGGGAAGCAGTATGAGGGATTCAGGAAGAACCTGGGCGGAAATCCAAGCAGCATTGTCACGCTGCACGAGACGCCTACTTCCCCAGCAGAAACTCCCGCATGGCCAGCACCACCATCGCCTGATCGTTAATATAAAAATAGTGGGGAGCGTCGGGTAGGCGATAGACCACAGGCTTGGGCGTGCCCGGATGTTCGGCGGCAAACTCGTCAATTCGTTCCGTGAACCACTTCACGATGCCCGGCCAATTCGTATCAAATTTCTTTTTGTCTTCGTCGCTCAAGTACCAGTAGAAAGGCATCCTCGCCTGAACCGAGGGCTGGTTGAAGATGCCGAGCCGCGGCGCTTCTACCTGCGCCCAATCGGTTGGCGGATTCGCCGGCCCCTGCACACCCTGCAAAATTGCCTGCGCTATCGAGGCTGGCGTCGTGCTGTCCGTAATCGCTCCCTTGCTGTCAAACTTCACGGCGAGGCAGACCGACTGCGCAGGCCGCAGAATGTCTTCCATGCGTTCGGAGGCTGCCAGGAAAATCTCCAGCGAGCGGTTGTCCGCATCGGTGTAGGGCGCAGTCGGTACCTCAGGGAGCTGGAAGCGTTTGGACAAGTCAAAAGCGTCGAGGTAAACGAGTTTTTCCACGCGACTCTTGTACTTCAGCCCGATCGCACTCAGTTCGGAAGCGGCAACCGAATGCCCGACAAAAACCGCCTTGCTGATACCTAACGAGTCGAGTACGGCAATGTCGTCGTGCGCCCGGGTAGCGACGTCATAGCCTGTCGCCGTCGCGGTGGCTCCCGGCGCCGGCACGCTGGAGGGAGGATAGCCTCGGCGGGTGATTCCGATGACATGAAAGTCGTCAACAAACTGGAAGGCAAACTGATCGTAGACGTGCGCATTGTCGCCCAATCCGGTGAGCAGCACCATGGTGCGCGGCTTGCCGGCGCCGCCCCAGTCCAGCACCTGGAGCTGCACTCCTTTGTCGACGGCCACAAGAGTTTTTTTGTGTGGAGTGCCGTCGAGACAGGCGGGCGGTTGCGCGAAGCTGCTCAGGCTGACCGCGATCAGCAACCCTACGACTGCGAGCGACACCTTTGCCGGAAGCTTCATCGTGGCTTCTTCCTCCTGGCCTGCTGGGACATTGCACCGCGCTGCGATTGGAGGCGGCAACGATAGTACGCATCAGCTGCGCTCGTCAACGCGAAAGTCGCCACCCAGGTTAGCCCGACTGATGGGCGAACCCTTCGACAGGCTCAGGGCAGGCACTGGGGCACCCCTTCCGGTACGGGCCGGCAATTCCCCTTAACGAACTAGTACCTGTACTTTCGTAACTTGCGCAACCGATTGCCGCCTGCTACGGTGCGCTTGAGGACACGGAATTCGTGTCTCCGCTGCGCTTCGGACGGTCCCAACGCGGCGTGAAGGGTCTTTGACAAGTAGGTATCAGGGGCCCGATGTCAGGTGTCAGAGGTTCCGTATCAGGCGCCAGCTATGACATGTCAGGGAAGTCGGTGCCACCTAAAAATAGGCGCCAAGTGTTGCACATTTTATGGTGCAATGACGTCCCGTAACTCCCTGTCGCTCAAGATTTTGCGTGCAACTTATCTGGAATCAAGATTTTAGGTGAGAAATGTTTCCTAAACCATTGATAACAAAGATTTGCAATTGAGTTTTTTCGAGGTTCTCGCATTATCGGACGTAGCTGCCCAAACCGCCGCCTTACGCATGTGCCCGATGGTGATGACGAAGCTCCCGCAAGCGCTCCACGTCCACCGTTCCGCCGACGAAAAAGAGCGCTACCGCCGCGCTGCACATCGCCAGGATGCCGTCCACGAGAAACGCAGTGTGAATTCCCGCCGGCATTGACGACGCAGAGGCGACGATTGCGGTGTTGAAACCGACGCCAATCGATCCGCCCGCAATCTGAAACATATAGACGATTGCGCCGGCCAGGCTGGCTTCGGAGGGATCGAGCGCGGTGATCGCCGCCGTCGTTACCGAGGAATAGAACAATCCCACTCCCAGACCGAGCACGACCATTCCCAGGATCAGATGGTCATAGGTCGCGGTGGCCGAGATGGTCGACAGAAGAATCATGCCAGCGCCGAGCAGTACCGCGCCAAGAGTAACGATGAGCTTCGGGCCGAGACGTTCATACAGTCGGCCCGCAACGAACGAGGTCACCATGAACGTCGCCCATCATGGGCAGCAGTCCGGCGCCCGAGCCCATCGCGGTGAAGCCGAGGTTCTTCGACATAAATTGCGGCAGGTAAAGCAGCGCGGCGAAGAAGATGGCGGAGGCGAACAGGGTTGCGATTCCGGCGGCGAGAAAGCTACGATTCTCCAGCACACGATCGGGGACTAGAGCATGATCGCCGGCGCGATGTTCGATGATCAGGAATGCGACCAGCGCCGCGGCTGCGATGACGAATAGCGCGATGATCGATGGCGCTGCCCATCCGAGATCGAGTGCCCAGTCGAGGGCGAGCAGCAGCGCGAGCAAGCCGATCGACAAAACGGCAGTGCCGAGATAGTCGAGCTTGCCATGCTTGGTTTCGACATCACGCGGGACGACCAGCAAGGTGATCGCGATAGCGATGGCAGCGACAGGCAGGTTGACGAAGAAGATCCAACGCCATCCCACGCTGTCGGTCAGCAGGCCACCCAGCAGCGGACCGACCGCGTTGCCGAATCCGGCTGCGCCCAGTATGACGCCGCCGGCGAGCCCCGCCTTGCTGGGCGGCAACAGTCCGTAGGTCATGCCGAGGATCGCAGGCCACATCATCGCGCCGCCAATGCCCATCAGGAAGCGGCACGCGAGCAGCACCCAGATGCTGGGAGCGACTCCGCCGATGACGGAGAACACCGCGAACAGCGTTGCGCCCAGCATGAAGATGCGCCGCCGGCCGAACATGTCGGCCAGACGGCCTCCGGTGACGATGAGCACGCCGAAAACCATGGCGTAGCCGTTGATCACCCATTGCACGGTGGTGACGTCGGTGTGCAGATCGCGCTCGATGGCCGGCAGCGCGACGGAGAGCGCAGTGAAGTCGTTGGCGACAACAAGAACGGCGACGCCCATGGCAATCATGCCGAGAATCGTCGCCTTGCTGAGAGGTTGGTTTGAGGTTGCTAAAGCTTGCGCGTCGGTGGCGGCCATCGGTTCCCCTTGTTCGTGCCCGGAAGAGCTTCGCACAAAAGCTCGCCGAGCGCGACAAGAGTTTAGTTACTGATTCGACGACCGCCGGCTCATGGCTGCAATTTTGCGCGAGCCGCTGTAGTCAGTTTGGCGCGGACTACTTCACGCCTTCGGCGGTCGGCGCTTCGGGTGCCGGAGGCTCCCAGCCGCAGGCCATCTTCCAGCGGTTCGCGCATACGCTCGCGCTGCTCGGGTGTCATGTGCTGCCAGCGCTCGCTCATGCGTTCGCGCATCGTATTGCGGCTGAAACTGGATCGGCTACGCCAGCCGTGGTGGCCAAACAGAATGCGGCACAGCGCCAGCAGTGCGAACGCTTGCCAGAAGGTGATCATCTTCCAGCCGAAGAGCGGAGGCAGCAACCAGTTCCACAGCAGCTTCACTACTTCGCCGCCGATGAACAGGAACAGCGTGATGCCGACAATCGCCGCGGGAACAATAAAAAACCATTTCTTCCTTCTCATGTCAGTCCTACCTCTCCAGAAATTCGTCGTAGATGTCTTGCAGACGCTTGCGCAGATGCAGAACCGCGTAACGTTTGCGCGCCAGCAAGCGTGTTCACGCTCACGCCGGTTTCAGCCGACATCTGCTTGAAACTGCGTCCTTCGAACTCGTGTGCGACGAACACCTCTCGCTGTTCTTCGGGCAACTCATCGAGGGCCTCTTCCAGTTCGTCGAGCATTGCGTTGCGCGCGTAGAGTTCGTCGGGTCCAGCTTCAGGCGAAGGCAGCAAGTCCTCGAATGCAAGCTGCTCGCCTTCGTCATCGGACGCGCCCAGATCGCTGAATCGCTCAGGCTTCTTCTTGCGGAAGAAGTCAGTGATGCGATTGCGCGCTGCGGTGAACAGCCATCCCGTGACGTGCTCGATGGGCATGAGCAAGCGGTTCGTCTCGACCAGCGCGTAGAAGACGTCCTGGAGAATGTCTTCCGCATCGCCCGGATCGGGTACGCGACGGCGAATGAAGTTGCCGAGGCGCGACTGCTCGCGCTTGACCACGTCGGTGATGCGCTGGTCCGGTTCGAGTGCCATGCGCTCCAGGCTCGCGTATTGCGTCATCCAATGCTGTAGACGAATGAGTAGGTGCGGATATTGTAGGCGAGGAATTTTTGAAGGGTTTAGCCGGGGCGAGCCTTACGCTTAGACAGTGGAAGATTTCGCCAGCGGCCGGCGATCCAGCAAAGCGCTAAGAACCTTGTGAGTGCATTCGGTGAGCGACTCTTCATGGGTTCGGCATTCGATTTCGGGAGAGATAGGTCGTTCGTAGGGATGGTCGAGTCCGGTAAAGCTGGGAATAAGACCTTTGCGGGCTTTACGATAGAGTCCCTTTGTATCGCGCTCTTCGCAAACCGACAGCGGAGCATTGACGAATACTTCGAGAAAATTCGGGAAACGCCTTCGCGCCTCTTCCCTTCCTGAACGGTACGGAGAAATTGCCGAGACTAAAGCTACAACGCCGTTGCGCGCCAGCAAGGCGGCAATGACAGCAATGCGTCGTATATTTTCGGAGCGATCTTGCTGGCTAAAGCCCAAATCTTTGTTCAGGTCCTTTCGAATATCGTCGCCGTCGAGGAGTTCGACTCTAATGCCTCGCGCCCAGAGCTCGTTATAGACTTCGCGAGCGATAGTACTTTTACCCGCGCCGCTCAGTCCTGTAAACCAGACAATGGCTCCTTCTTCCGATGCATGATTTTTGTCCCAGGAGGTGTCTGGGTGAATGTGCGAGATCATTCCGGCAGCAGCGGTGCAATTGTCGGCAGGATCGATGAGGATGAAGCTGCCGGTATTGCGATTTGCGCTGTAAGCATCACAGAAAATAGGCTGGCGAAGTTCGATTTCCACGTCGCCAATATCATTCAGTTTGAGTTCGGAAGTCTGGATCTTCTGAAAGCTATCAATATCCACGCGGCCGTTGATGCCGGTGATAGAGCCGCCGACAGTTCTGGAGGTGTGCTTTATGAGATATCGTCCATTCGGCAGCAAGGGACGGCTCGACAGCCAGACTACGGTCGCAGCGATTCGTCGAGCCGCAGTCGCCGGCTCTGCTTTGTCGACTAACATGTCGCCGCGCGCGACTTCAGCGTCTTCAGTAAGAGAGACAGACACCGACGATGGTGTAAAGGCTTCGGATACGTTCTGTTCTCCGATGTGGATACTATCGATGTGCACGCGCGTCCCGCTCGACATTACTACGAGCTCCTGCCCGGTTCGAAGCTTGCCGGATGCGATCTGGCCCGCATAGTGCCTTGAGTTCTGCGACCTTATGACCAGTTGGATAGGGAGTCGAAACGGGCATTTCTCAACCAGGCGCAGTACAGGGCTCTCTTCCAGGGCATGGAGCAAGCTAATGCCGCGATACCAACTCATGCGAGGACTTGTATTGACAACATTATCGCCTCCCAGCGCGCTAACAGGGATACACTGAACACTCTCAAATCCCAGAGCGGCCATCATGGCATGTAGTTCGTCGCATGTCTTTTCATAGGTTCCCTGGTCGAAATTTACTAAATCCATCTTATTAATTGCAGCAATTACATGAGGAATTTGCAGGAGCGAAGCAATGTGAGCATGACGACGGGTTTGTGATAGTACTCCTTTAGTAGCATCAAGCAGAAGAACCATTACTTCAGCAGTAGAGGCGCCTGTTGCCATGTTGCGGGTGTACTGCTCATGGCCCGGACAGTCTGCGATGATGAACTTCCGACGCGACGTTGAAAAGTATCGATAAGCTACGTCTATTGTTATGCCTTGTTCCCGTTCCGCCCGCAGACCATCGGTTACCAGAGAAAGATCGAGTCCCGATTCACGGCCGTGGGAGGCTTTAGCGATGGACACCAGATGGTCTTCATGAATGGCATTCAGGTCGTAGAGTAGCCGGCCTATCAGGGTTGACTTACCATCGTCGACGCTGCCCGCCACCAGGAAGCGTAATAAATCGGGAGTGGCTTCAACGGCCTGACTCAAAAGTATCCCTCTGCCTTCTTCAGCTCCATGGATCCTTCCTGGTCATGGTCGATGAGGCGGTTTTCGCGTTCCGAACGGTGAAACCCTGCCAGTTCTTCAATGATCCTGGGAACAGTATCTGCGGTGGAACGGATTGCACCGCTACAATATGTGCAGCCGAGAGAGCGCATTCGGCATGACACAGTTACGTACTCATCCCCGGGCATAGCTTGTATGTCATGGTAAATAGGGATCAGTAGTTCTCCCCGAGCAATAACCTGGCGCGGTTTGGCAAAATAGAGTGGAACAACCTTGATATTCTCGCGGTCGATATAACGCCAGACGTCAAGCTCGGTCCAGTTTGACAGGGGAAAGACACGAATACTCTGTCCGCTCTCGACACGCGCATTGTATAAATTCCATAATTCTGGCCGCTGATTCTTAGGATCCCACTGCCCGTAAGTATCTCGGTAGGAAAATACCCTCTCCTTTGCCCTGGATTTTTCTTCGTCACGCCGAGCGCCACCTATGGCTGCGTCGGCACCGTAGCTGGCGAGAGAATCGAGCAGCGCCTGTGTCTTCAGCAGTTGACAACACCTGGCAGTACCGACGCGAAACGGACTTGTGCCGCTCTTGATAGCTTCGTGATTGGTCCCGACAATTAGCTTCAGTCCAAGCTCCCGGCATACCTCGTCCCTGAAGCTGATCATCTCAGGGAACTTGTAGGTCGTATCCACATGAAGCAGTGGGAAGGGTACTTTGCCCGGAGCAAAGGCCTTGAGGGCGAGACGCAGCATCACCGACGAATCCTTGCCAACGGAATACAGCATCACGGGCTTGCGGAACTCAGCCGCGACTTCGCGCAGGATATGTATGCTCTCCGCCTCGAGCAGATCAAGGTCAGATAATCCTGAGATCTCGTTCATTGCACTTCCGGGTCGTGAAAGGCCATAACTCAATGATTTATTTGTCCCAGTCGCAGGGACCAAGCGCTGTTATGGGTTGTTGACTATTTTAGCAAGTCTGCGCGCGTGGAGGAATGGCCGCCCCGGATCCCTGGTGCGGACTGCCGGCGTGGAGAGGCGCTGCCACGTCATCGCAGATAAGCATAAATCGCCAATGCGACGAACAGAGCGAGAACCACCGCCCCAAGCGCAAGCCAGCGCCAGTCGCGATCGCGCGCCTGCGGTTCGGCCGAGAGTTCGGCGGCCACTGCAGCTTCCGCCGGCGTTACTACTGCTGTGACCGGTGGTTGCGTAGCGCCACTCTTTCGCGCCGCCAGACGAGCACGAATCATCTCCGCCAGGTCAGCCGGTATGCCGGAGCTCGACTCCTTTACCCGCGCTGCGGGCGCGAGCACGGTCTTGGCGACCACCGGCACGAGAAAACGATATCCCTGGCGAGGAACGGTCTCGATGTACACCGGCTTGTTGACGTCGTCGCCGAGTGCGGTCCTGATCTGCTTCACGCACTTGTTCATTCCGTGTTCAAAATCGACGTAGGTATCTTCGCCCCAAAGCTGCTCCTGAATTTCTTCGCGGGTGACGACCTGGCCCGCGTGGCTGGCCAGTAGAGCCAGCAGGCGAAACGGCTGCGGTCGCAGCTTGATGACAGTCCCGAATTTGCGCAGTTCCTGAGTGTCGAGATTGAGTTCGAACACACCGAACTTGAGCAGTCTGTGGGTCGCGCTCATTTCGAAAGTTGCAACCTGCAGCTTGAGATTCGAGCGAAATTATAGTCTGTTTTCTGGCGTTTCCTTGTTCTCTCAGGTTATCCAGTCTGGCAACCCTCTGGCGTTCATTCCTTGACGCCTCTCCCCGATGGGAGGAATCGGGAGCGAAGCCGAAATTTCCTCCGGATGAGCCTAGCTTCCGCCGCCTAGCGTGAAGTTGACCTGGATAGTCGTATCCACTTCGACCGGCTCGTTGTTGAGAAGGTAAGGCCGGTAGAGCCACTGCCGAACGGCATCCATGGCGGCCTGCGTCAGCAGCGGGTGTCCGCTGAGAAGATGAAGATTCTGTATAGTTCCGTCTTTTCCGATCGTCGCCTGTAGTACGACCGCGCCTTGAATGCGTGCGCTACGCGCCAGCGCGGGATACAGCGGCCTGACCTCGTGAACCAGCATGCCCTGCGCCACACCTGACGATACCCGGACACTATGCGGCACCACGCTTTTTGGCATTGCCGGCGGCAGAGCATCAAGCAAGCTGGCGATGGTGCGGTTGGCAGTGCCGCTCGGAGGTGCACCGACAACTCCAGTGAAGTTACCAGTCGCACTTGTATCGGCCTCGGGTTCGTCGTGAATCTCCTTGATGCGGCGCGGAATCATAGTCGGAAGCATCACCCGGCCGTCGTTTAATTCGCTGCGAGTTGCCGGATGCGAGACAACGCTCGGGTTGCGCGGAGCAGGAGCCGCCGGCGGCGGAGCCGGCAGTTCTACAATACCGAGTACCTGCCTGGGTAACGCTTCGGTGTAGAGCAACGGCGCGAGGACCGCCACGCCAAGCAGACAAGCCTCTACAGTGAAGGACAATCCCTTAGTCCAGATTGACGTTCGGTGAATAATTTCGGCCGAGGATTCGAGTAACGCGCTTTCAAACATAGCCACCTCCGCTGTCAAGCTTGCAGAGATAGACACCGTACTCCAGTAGTTTGCTCCGCGATTGTGACGAATAGAGTTGAAGTTGTGGTTTGGTGGAGAGTTCACTCTATAAACATGCAGTCTCCGTAGGAGTAGAACCTATAGTTCCCTCGCACGGCATATTCATAGGCTGCTAGCGTCCGCTCGTGCCCGGCGAAAGCTGAGACCAGCATGATGAGAGTCGACTTCGGCAGGTGGAAGTTGGTCAGCATTGCGCCGGCGACGCGAAAGTCGAATCCAGGATAGATGAAGATGTCAGCCTCACCGCTCTGCGCGATGATGCGGCCCTCTTTATCCTGAAGTGCCGCATACTCCAGCGTACGAATACTGGTTGTGCCCACGGTCACAATGCGCCGTCCCGCATCGCGTGCCGCTTGAATTCTCTCAGCGGCATCGCTGGAAATCTCGTACCACTCGCGGTGCAGCTTGTTGGCTTCGACCACTTCCTCGCGCACGGGCCGGAAAGTTCCGAGACCCACGTGCAGCGTGACTTCGGCAATTTCGGTCCCGCGTGCGCGAATGCGGTCCAGAATCTCAGGCGTGAAATGCAGGCCCGCCGTGGGAGCGGCCACCGAGCCAGGCGGCTTGGCGTAAACCGTCTGATACTGTTCGCGATCGGCGGCATCATCGGGACGGTCAATGTAGGGCGGCAACGGAATATGTCCGATACGGTTCAGCACCGCGAAGAAGTCGTCAACCGGCTCGAAGCGCAGCTGCCGTTCGCCGAAGTTACCGCGATCAATGATTTCCGCGGCCAGTTCGTGCGAATGTTCGCTGCCTTGACCGCCGAAGAAGACACGCTCGCCGATTCCCAGCTTGCGGCCGGGATGCACCAGCGCCTCCCATTGCTGCGGCGACGCCGTGACCTGTTTGGTCAGCAGCACCTCAACTTTACCCCGCAGAAATTCACCAGACGCTGGGTTTCCCGCCGAAACGGGCTGCGCCCGCGAACCGCTGCGATGTCCAAACAAGCGCGCCGGCAGCACGCGGCTGTTGTTCAGCACCAGCAGATCGTCTGGCCGTAGAAGGTCGGGGAAGTCGCGAAAGCTGCGATCCACGAATCCCGCAGCATGGCGCTGCCAATGCAGCATGCGGGCAGCGGCGCGATCGGGCAGCGGCTGCTTGGCAATCAGCTCTTCGGGAAGGTGGTAGTCGAAATCGGAAACCAGCACATAGCGATTATGCCCGACCGTTCCGGCTTGCATTGCAGACGGTAGCTATTTTGCCTCGGCTGGCGGATGCGATACGATAAGCGGATTGGGCTTCAGCGCCAGCCTGGGCGGCCTCGGATACCACGCCGTGAAGACGATAGAACAGCACCGCGACGATATCGTGCGCTTCGGCAAAATGCTGCACCAGAATGGACTGGTGGCGGCAACCGACGGCAATCTTTCCGTGCGCATGGACGATGGAAGCGTGCTGTGCACTCCCACGCTCATGAGCAAGGGGATGATGGAGACCGACGACCTGGTCATCGTCGATGAGCATGGTCGAAAGCTCAATGGGCGGCGTGTAGTTTCCAGCGAAATCGCGATGCACCTGTTCATCTACGGCCTTCGTCCGGACGTGAACGCGGTAGTGCACGCGCATCCCCCGACCGCAACCGGCTACGCCGCAGCGGGAATTCCTCTCGATACACCGCTATGTTCGGAGATCGTGGTGACGCTGGGGTCGGTGCCGCTCGCCGGCTACGGTACTCCAGGAACTGCCGAATTGGCAGAAGCGCTGGCTCCGCTCATTCCTGATCATCAGGCCATCCTCATGGCCAACCATGGTGTGGTGACATACGGGCAAGACCTGCTCACCGCGTTCATGAATATGGAAACGGTTGAACACTACGCCAAGATCGCGCTGGTCACACATATGCTGGGCCGCCAGCAGCCCCTCAGCGGGCAGCACCTCGATAAGCTGCACGAGATCCGCCTGAAGTACCACAATCACGTGGGAGCGGGGAAAGAATAGTTGTCAGCGGTCGGTGGCCAGTTGTCAGAAAGAGAGTTGATGATTGGCAGTGGTGGGCAGATGCTCACGCTTTCAATCTTCGTTAACTGTTACCAAGTCAACTAATGCTCGGCGTTCGGCTCTGATATGAGCCCGAACACGATCAACACCTTGCTGAGTGGTGACTGGCCAACACCAATGTCTTACTGGCAACCTGACAATTGTCTCCTTCACTCTCCTCCGAACGTAAATCTCATTCCTGCTCGCACATTGATTCCCAGCGCTGGATATCCCAACACCTCGTTGTAGTGATTATCGAAGGCGTTGTTCAAGTTGGCGTAGGCAGTGATGTGATGGGTGAAGCTATACCATCCGCCCAAGTCCACGCGTGCGTATCCGGCAGCGTAATAAATCGGAGGAATGTAGCCGAACAGGAAGTCGGAGTCCGGCCGCCGACCGACGGCGACTGCACCCACGCTGGCTCCCCACTTCGACTTGGTGTAGGTGAGCAGGAGGGTTCCGGCCTGCTTGGGTCGTCGCAACAGCGGTGCGCCCACGCCATAAATCAGCGGATCGCAGCCGTTGAGCGGATCACACGGGGGTGCCTGCGTGATTTGCGTCGAGGTGTAGGTGTAAGCGGCGGTCAGCAGCAGGCGGTTGATAATCTGCCCGCGCAACTCAACTTCAGCCCCCTGGGCGAACGAGCGATTGATGTTCACATACTGACTGGTGAAGTCGATGTCGTTGAACTGATATTCAATCTGATTGCGAAAAGAGTTATGGAAGTAGATTGCCGTCAACGCCAGCTTGTCGCCGAATAACGACTGGTCGAAACCCGCTTCCACAGAGTAGTTTTCTTCCGGCTTGAGATTAGGATTGGGCAGTGTGGGAAACGTTCCCCCGATGCCAAACGACTGCTCGAAGCTCGGCTCCTTGATGCCTTCGGCAAAGGCGCCGCGAAGCCGGGTGCCGCTCAAGATGTGATTGCCGTTCCACACCTGTACTGATCCTGACACTCGCGGTACTGCGCGATCACCGAAGCTGGCGTTGTGCACCCATGCAAGTCCCGCGAGAGCAGTGAAACGCTTCCAGATCAGGTTCTCCTGCGCGAAAAGGTAGTTATTGATGCGCAGTCCGTGGGTGAAACTGTAGGTCGGATCCGGTTCCGGCGTTGTACTGAGGATGTTTCCGTTCTCGTCTTCAAAGGTGTCGCCAATCGTGGTCAACGCCCAACTGCGCGGTGACCAGGTTCCCTGATACGAAAACCCCGCGCGGTTGTAGCGTGCGTTGTTGTAGAACGGGGAATCGAATGGCCGACCGGGATCGTCGATGGTGTCGGTGTTGGTCCGCAGATGGTTGTACTCGTAGCCGGTGATCTGGTGCTGCCACGCGCCGGGGCCGGTAATGGTCAAAGCTGCGCTGGCGAGAAAGTTATTCTGGTGCGCCCACTGGTCTGAGTCTGGCGGAAGCACGGGATTGCCGTTGAACCACCAGTCGGAGGGCACACCGGTGAAGTTGTTCGAGTTCCGCAGGCGAAAGCGAAACCTCACGCGGTCCGACAGGCGAACTCCGATGTTGCCGCCCAGCAACATATTCGAATAGGCGTCGTTAATGCCTTGCCCGTTGGTAGTGAAGTAGTCTGCGAACTCGTTGTAGTCGTAGATCCCGGCCGCGCCCGAGATCGTCGCATAACCGTTCGCGGTCGAAAAATTGCCACCATCCGAACCGAACTGGATCTCTGGCGTGCGGGTATCGCCGGTTGCGGTCCACAATTGCACCGTGCTGGTCATCGCGTCGGAGCCGTAGATCGTGCTCTCGGGACCGCGCACCATCTCCAGTCGCTCGACATTGCCGACCGGCACCACGCCAAAATCGAAGGTACCGCCTGGCTCGTTTACGGGTACGCCATCGATGATGACTTTGTTATAAGTGGAGTCACCGCCACGCACGAACAACGAGGATAGGCCCCCGCGTTGCCCGGCGTCGCTGACAATGGCGCCCGGCATGTAGCTGAGGGCGTCGCTTGCCGAAACGGGGTTCATCAACGTGAGCTGATCGCTGCTGAGAAAATCCACCGAGGTGGCCGACTGCTCGACCGTGGCTGGTGTCGCCGTTCCCGAGACGACCACGGTTTGTGGCGTAGTCGTCAGCTTGAGTTGAACGTGGAGAGCGTCAGAGCCGGGGACGGTCACCGCGACCGACTGCTCGGCAAAGCCGGGAGCGAGAACAACGGCGCGATAAGAGCCATCAGCGAGACGCGCAAAGTTGACGCGGCCGTCGCCGCCGGTAGTCTGTACAGCCACGCCGGCGTTATCAGTGGCGCGAAACAGGCTGACTTGCACGCCTGAAACGCGATCACCGGACGGACTATGCACGGTGACTGTAAGGTCGGCGGCTTGCGCAACAGCACACAGGAAAAGACAAGAGAGAACAACACGAATGCGGAACACGGCTTCCTCCTTTGCACGCGAAAGGGGTTTAGTCAGCGGTTCGCACCGGTCTCCTGGCTTGCGAGAGTTACAACGACGGAGGCCTTCCCGTTTGCACAGTGGCCTTTCGTCACAAGCTCGCTTACAGTTGCGCGGCAGCGCGGGATTTGCACCCGCCTTCCCAGTTCCACCCGATCGGATGGAACGCGCGAACCAAAGATTTGCAAGGACCTGCCTGAAGCGAAAATTTGCTCAGGATGAAACATGACTGTAACGGCGGGAGGAGTCGGTGTCAATCACGCGTGCGAGGGGCGGAACGAAAAAGGCTTTCACCACGGAGGCACGGAGGACACGGAGAAATAGAGAACGAAGAATAGGCTCTCCCTCGGTGACCTCGGTGCTCTCCGTGGTGAGTGCTGTTAGCGCGCGACCTGCGCTTCCGCGATCTCGGTGATGCGCTCCAGCGCCGACTGCATCTCCTGGTACTTGGCTTCCAGCAACGCTTCATCGGCGTCACGGGGAACGAAGATCTTCGGTGCGACCTGCACCAGCGCTCGCGAGAACGGGACGGGAAGCACGAAGCGGTCCCAGGAGTTGAACGTCCACTTCTTCTCAACGGCTACATAGAAAGGCGTAATCGCCACGCCTGTCGCCTTCGCCAGATAAACCGGACCGCGCTTGGCGACGTATCGCGGCCCGCGTGGGCCATCGATGGTGAAGGCCGCGCCCATGCCAGAGTCGACGTAGGTTTGCATTTCGAGTAAAGCGCGCTGTCCGCCGCGGGAACTCGAGCCACGAATCGGCACGAAGCCAAGGCGCTGAATCACGCGCGCAATGAATTCCCCATCGAGCGAGCGGCTGGTCATCACCGCGAGTTTGCGTTTGCGGAAAATCCATGCCGATGGAAAAACGCAACGATGCCAGAACGGATAAATGCCGGGATGGACATGGTCGAGGCTGCCGATGGAGCCCTCTTCCCAGTTGAAGCGGACACGCAGCGTGCAGCCAATAAGGGCGATCAGCGCGGGCACGAACCAGGACGCAAGCGTGAGGGATAGACGCTGGGCGAAGGTGTAGGTGCGTTCTTGAGTTTCTCTCTGGACGTTGGCGCTTTCAGCCACAGCCGGATTCTAAATGACGATTGAATGCAGGCCTTCTGAAGTTTGTCATCGCGAGGTCGCCAGCGACCGAGGGATATGCTCTTGCTCACTGCGGCATTAAACGTGGCACGTCAAACCACTGTCCCACTGCCGCCAAGAGCAGATGCCTCGCTGCGTTCGTCATGACAAACCAGAAACGCATACGGCACGGCTGAAACCGGGCCCTGATACAAAGCAGCCCTACTCACCTACGAAATTTCTAATCATCCGCTTGCCATGTTCGGTAAGAACGCTCTCGGGATGAAACTGAACTCCTTCGACCGCAAATTCTCGATGGCGCAAACCCATGATGACACGCGTGCCGTCCCGGTCGGTGCAGGTAGCCGACACCGCCAATTCCTTTGGCAAGCTTTTCTCCTCAACAATAAGTGAGTGATAGCGAGTCGCGGTGAGGGGCGATTCGATTCCGCGGAAGACTCCCTTTCCGTCGTGTTCCACCCGACTGGTTTTGCCGTGCATCAGGTTGTGCGCACGCACCACTTTTCCGCCGAAGGCTTCGCCGATTGCCTGGTGCCCCAAACAGACGCCGAGTACCGGGACCTTGCCGGCGAAATGGCGAATGACATCGATGCTGATGCCCGCTTCGTGCGGCGTACACGGGCCCGGAGAAACGACGATGCGATCTGGGGCCATGTCGGCGATCTCATCAACGCTGATCTGATCGTTGCGACGTACCACAACCTCGTTTTCCAGCTCGCCGATGTACTGAACCAGGTTGTAAGTGAACGAGTCGTAGTTGTCCAAGACAAAGACTTTAGCCACTGACCTTCTCCGCGGCGCGCAGCAACGCGCTCGCCTTGTTCATGCACTCCTGGTATTCGCTTTCGGGCTCGGAGTCGGCGACGATGCCCGCGCCCGCCTGCACATAGGCGCGATTTTTGTGCACAACCATGGTGCGAATTGCGATGCAGGAATCCAGATTGCCCGCCTGATCGGCATAGAGAATCGATCCGCCGTACACGCCGCGACGCTCGGGTTCGAGTTCCTCAATGATCTGCATCGCCCGGACTTTGGGAGCACCGCTCAGCGTTCCCGCGGGGAAGCAGGCGGCCAGTGCGTCCAGCGGATCGAGTTCTTTGCGCAGTGTTCCTTCCAATGCCGACACCAGGTGAATGACGTGCGAGTATTTCTCCACGTACATAAGATCGCGCACCTTCACACTGCCGTACTCGCTCACGCGGCCAAGATCATTGCGGCCCAAGTCGACCAGCATGACGTGCTCGGCGCGCTCTTTTTCGTCGTTCTTCAGCTCTTCGATCAGCTTCTCGTCATCGCCTCCGTCTGCGCCTCGTCGACGGGTACCGGCGATGGGCCGATACTCTAGCTGGCGTCCGGTGATGCGCACCAGCATCTCTGGCGAAGCGCCGACCACATGCAGATCATCGAGCCGCAGGAAGAACATATACGGCGAGGGGTTGACGGTACGCAGCGCGCGATACATCTGGAATGGGTCCGACGGGGCTTTGAAATCCAGCCGTAATGAAAGCACCACCTGAAAGATGTCGCCTGCGGCGATGTACTCTTTCGCGCGCTTCACGTTGGCGATGAACTCGTCATGCGACGTGGCAGGGTGGACTTTGAGCTTCAGCTTTTCCCCACCGCTCGACCAGCCGAGCGTCTGCCGGTGCATCCCGTTGACCAGCTTGCGCTCGAGCGCGTCAATGTCGGCCAGCGCGCCATCGTAGGCTTTGCGCGGCGATTCGGACTTCACATCAGCGGCGGCGATGATGTGCAACTGGTGCTTGAGGTGATCGAACGCCAGCAGCCGATCGTAGAAAGTGAAAACGCAATCGGGCAGCTTCAGGTCGTTCTTTGCGGTCGAGGGCAGGCGCTCGAACTGGCGCACCATGTCGTAGGCGAAGTAGCCAACACCACCCGAGGTAAACGGCGGCATCCCCGGAACCGTCGCCGGCCGATGCTCCTGCAGTGCCGAGCGCAGCACATCCACCACGCTTCCCTTGCGACGCTCGCTCGTTTTCCCGCGCGCAATCTCGATCTCCTCGCCGCGCGCGGTGATCACCATGCGTGGCTGTGCGCCCAGGAACGTGTAACGCCCAATCTTCTCACCGCCCTCGACCGACTCCAGCAGAAACGCGTATCGCTGCTTGGCGGCTACGCTGAGGAACGCCCCGACCGGGGTTAACATATCGGCGTTCAATGTCTTAGCAACCGGGATCAGCGTCGCGTCGCGGCTGAGTTGCAGGAACGTTTTGTAGTCGGGCGTGAGCATGCGCAATGAGCCGGATTTAGCTGGATTTGCTCGGATTATACGGGACTAGCGAGGTATTTTCCCTGAGATTTACCGGCTCACGTTCGAGCCTTTCGTCTATGCCACATTGTGGGAGTCGCGTGAGAATCGCAAAAGCTTGTTGAAATTGCACAGCAACGCCTCCCGCACGTGAAAAACCTGAGATCGACCGTGTTATCCCACATTGTCGTAATCCTATAAAAAATCGATAAAAGCTGATCAAATTGCGAGGAACTTGTGGGCAATGACCTCGCCTCGCAATAGAATAGATGGAATCACCAGCTCCATTCACAAAACGATGGCCAGCACAGCAAAGAGTATCCCTTCGAAGCCCCGGCGTAAGCCGGCCCCGGCGGTTGAGCCGAGCAATGGCGCGGGAAACGCCGCGGAGTTAGCCGCAATGGAGCCGCAGAGCCTGAAAGATCCAGCACTGTACATCAACCGCGAGCTGAGTCTTATCGACTTCCAGCGCCGCGTGCTGGAGGAGGCGCAGGACGCTTCCAACCCGTTGCTCGACCGGTTGATGTTCTTGTCGTTCGTCGGCTCGAACATTGACGAGTTCTTCATGGTCCGGGTAGCCGGACTCAAGCGACAGGTCGAGAAAGGCGTGGTCGAGACCGGGCCCGACGGAATGACTCCGTCCGAACAGATGCGCGCAATTCGTGCATCGGTGATTCGTCTCTATCGCGCTTCTTACGATACGTGGCGGCGAGAATTGGTGCCGGAGTTGGCCAACGCTGGAATCCGAATCTACGATTACTCGGAGCTGAGCGAAGAACAGCTTGGCACCGTCAACGCCTACTTTCAGGACACGATCTTTCCCACGCTTACTCCGCTGGCTTTCGATCCCGGCCGGCCGTTTCCCCACATTTCGAATCTCAGCCTGAACCTGGCCGTCGTACTGCGCGACACCAAGGGCATCGAGCACTTTGCACGCGTGAAGATTCCTGACACGCTGCCGGCACTGGTGCCGCTCGCGCCCAGCTTGAAAACGAAATCCAAGACACGAGCGCCCGGCAAGGAGCAGGGCTTCGTCTGGATTGAGCAGGTGGTGATAGCCAACCTGACGGCGCTGTTTCCGGGAATGGAAATTCTCGAGGCGCATCCCTTCCATGTCACGCGCGACGCCGATGTTGCCATTCAGGATTTGGAGGCCGGCGATTTGCTTGAGGTGGTGGAGGAAGGCGTGTGGCAGCGGCGCTTCGCCGATGTGGTGCGCGTGGAAATCACCGAGGATATGCCCGCGTCGGTGCTGGAGATTCTGGCGACCAACATGGAGTTGGAGCCGGAAGACGTTTATAAGATAGCCGGGCCGTTGTCGCTGGTGCGGGTGCGTCAGCTTGCCCGCATCGATCGCCCTGATTTGAAATACACGCCGTTCGTTCCGGCTATGCCTCCGGCTTTGACCAAGGAAGAGGACGAAGACATCTTCGCCGCTATCCGTCGCGGCGACATTCTGATGCAGCACCCGTTCGAATCGTTTCAGCCGGTGGTGACGCTGCTTCAGAAGGCGGCGAAGGACCCGAACGTGCTGGCTATCAAAATCACGCTCTATCGCGTAGGCCGGAACGCTCCGGTGGTCGATGCTTTGCTGGAGGCGGCGGAGAACGGCAAGCAAATCGCCGTGCTGCTGGAGTTGAAGGCGCGCTTCGACGAAGAGAGCAACATCGGATGGGCGCGCAAGCTGGAAGAATACGGCGTTCACGTTGTGTACGGACTGATGGGTCTGAAGGTACACTGCAAGGCGCTCCTAGTGGTGCGTCGCGAGGGCGACGTAATTCGGCGCTATGCGCATCTTTCGACCGGCAACTACAACTCTGTGACGGCGCAGCTTTATACCGACATCGGCATGTTCACTTGCGATAACGAGATTGGCGCCGATTGCACCGACCTGTTCAATTTCCTTACCGGCTATTCGGCAAAATCGAAGTATCGCAAGCTGCTGGTTGCGCCAGTCTCGTTGCGGGAGCGCTTTGCCGAACTTATCAATCGCGAGATCGAGCACCAGAAGAGTGGCCGCGGCGGGCACCTGATCCTGAAGATGAATGCCTTGGTCGACAAAGCAATGATCAGGGAACTCTATCGGGCATCGCAGGCTGGAGTGAAGGTGCAGCTACTGGTGCGTGGCATTTGCTGCCTGCGTCCCGGGGTGCCGGGGGTCAGCGAAAACATCACGGTCACCAGCATTGTCGGACGTTTCCTGGAGCACAGCCGCATCTACTACTTCCACAACGGCGGCGAAGACGAGGTTTACCTGGGCAGTGCCGATCTTATGCCGCGCAATCTGAACAGCCGCGTCGAGGTCATCTTCCCGGTCAGCGATCCGAACCTGATCAAGACGGTGCGCGACTCCGTACTTGGGACATATCTGAAAGAACAAGCGAAGGCGCGGCACATGCTCTCCGACGGGAAGTACGTACGCGACGCCAACGCCGGCAAGAAGAATGCCTTCAACAGCCAGGAGACGTTCATTGCGCGCGCGCAGAAACGCGCTTCTGCCAAGCGTTAAACGGTTCGTACCCACGGACGTCTAACGGGTGCGACTTGCGCTCTGCCGTAAGATGGAGCAGCGGTCGCCAACTCGGCTGCATTGATTGCGGTTGATGCTTCTCCTTCGCTTCATCTCTGCCTACTCGTACTCGAGTCGTTTACGCTCCCCGCTGGGGAGACCATGGCGGCTCGTCTTCCTTGCGTCGACATTCGTGTTGATCCTGGCGGGCATTGTCTCGGCCCAGGACGACGGTTCTGGAGGCGCGGGCTCCGGTGCTGACCAGAAATTCAGCGTCAGCGGAACCGTGGTCAACGAAGGCACCGGCGAATCGATCCCGCGAGCCATGGTTACGCTGATAGGCTCGCCGATGCGCTATGCCTTCAGCGATAGCAACGGTTCATTCACGATTGAAGGAGTGCCCGCCGGACACCGTATCATTCATGCGCAAAAGCCCGGATACTTCGGCCCGCAGGAACGAGGCGGCTCCCGTTCGGTTCAAAGTGTAGAGGTCGGCGCCAATAGCGACGCGATCGTCATAAAGCTGGCGGCGGAAAACGTTATTTACGGGCGGCTGACGGAGTCCAATGGACAGCCCATCGAATCCGTGGGAATGCGTTTGGTGCAGCGAGTCTTACGCAATGGCGCCTGGCGCATGGAGTCGCGCAGCTCCGCCAATACCGATGACGACGGCGCGTATCGTTTCGCAAATCTGCAACCCGGTACTTACTATGTTACGGCCGGACCCGATGTATCGCATCGCGAGACACTGTTCAACGACCCGGGCGTGCCACGCACCGGATGGCCGGGCATGTATTACCCGCAGGCTCCGGATCTTGCCTCGGCTGCGCCCATACGAGTCACCTCGGGGCAAAAGGTGCAGGCCGACATGGTGATGAATCGTGTGCCCCTATACACGGTCTCGGGCATAGTCGTCGGCGCATTGCCTGACAAGGGGGTCAGCGTCCAGGTACTGAATTCCTCGGGAGACTTCGTAGCCGCTGGAGTTCGCTTTCACCGCGCCACCGGCGAGTTCGAAACTCATCTGCCTCCGGGAAGCTATCGCCTGAAGGCATATTCGCAAGCCGGCGAGCAGCAGCTGCGATCGGACGTTCGTCTCACTGTTGAGAAGGACCTGACGCAGCTTCAGTTAGCGTTGCAACCGGCAGTGTCGATTCCAATTCATGCACGCATGGACGACCGCGCCCAGAACTCAGGGCAGTCTGCAACGTCGCGGGTTTTCGTCTTTGGGCGGGACAAGAACGATTCACTCCCCGTCTCCGTGCACCTGATTGCCAGCGAACCCGGGCTGCCCGACGCTTATTCCATCAATGGCGGCACACAAGGCAATCGCACCCTGAGCTTGCCCTCGGTTGAGCCGGGACGCTATGCGGCGGAGTTCTCGCCCTATGGCGGGTGGTACGTGGAGTCGGCGCAGTGTGGCAGCACCGACCTGCTCACAGAAGAGCTGGTGGTCACCGCAGGAACCTCCTGCATGTTGGAGCTCACACTGCGTAATGACGGCGGAACGCTGAACGCAACGGTGGAGGGAGCCAAGTCCGCAGGTCCGGGGATGGCGCTGCTGGCTCCGGCTCGAGGACGCACCATCCCGCACCCACTGCCTTTCGATACGCCTGGGTCCGGGAAGCCTGCGCAAATCAATGCCGACGGTCTGGCGCCGGGTGAGTATCTCTTGTATGCGTTCGACAATCCCGAAGGCGTGGAGTATTCCAATCCGGAAGTGCTGCGCTTCTTCGCCTCGCAAGCGACCCACGTGACCATCAGCTCCGGGCAGACGACAAAAGTAAGCACGCAATTGATTCAGACCGGAGCGTCGCAATGAGCGTGCGCCGTCGTATCCCGGTCATCGTGCCTCTGCTTGCGCTCTGGTTCGCCGTGACAGCTGGCGTGGCTGTCGCCGCGACTCAGACCTATCCAGTCTCAGGAGTCGTGCTGGACTCCGTGACCGGGCAGCCCCTTCCAGGATCCGCGGTGACGCTCACGCCCGACAAGGGTGGCTCCCCTCAGACGGTTCGCGCAGCCAACAATGGCCAGTTCAGTTTTCCGTCAGTCCCGCCGGGCAAATACATCCTCAGTGGGACTGGGCCGGGTTATCGCGCGCAGGGACTGAATCAGCACGACAACTACTTCACCGGGGTGGCGGTCGGTCCAAAGCTAGATGCGACGAACATCGTCTTCCGCATGCAGCCCGACGCCTCTATTCGCGGCCAGGTGCTTGACGAGGAGAACGAGCCGGTTCGTAATGCGACAGCGCAGTTGTTTCGCATGGAGGAGGTCGATGGCCTGCGGCGCGCCGTGTCAGTGACCAACGACGGCACCAACGATCAGGGGTACTATCGCTTTCCCCATCTGGGGCCGGGAACGTACTACGTCGCCCTTTCCGGCCGTCCGTGGTACGCGCAATATTCACCCCAAGGTGGCGAGCGGAGAACGATCCAGGGCGACTACGTTCAACCCCAGTTTGACCCCGACACCGCAGCTCATGTGCAACAGGAGGCGGCGCAGCTTGACGTTGCTTATCCGCTGACCTTCTATCCCGATGCCGATGATTCAGCGCAGGCAACTGCCATCACGTTGCGGGCCGGCGAGCGCTTCACTGCAGACGTGGTCATGCGAGCCGTCCCGGCAGCACATTTGAAAATCCACTATGACCAGACGCGGCAAGGGCCCGGGCCCAGCATCATGCAGCGGGTCTTCGGCGGATTGACGATTCCCGTCTTCGCCAGCCAGGGATACGGGTTTGGGCAGGGCTTGTTTGAGTTCGGAGGCCTGGCTCCCGGGCACTACACGCTTGAGCTTCAGGGAGGCGCGACCGATAAATCCGGCGGCAAGAGTGGATGGTATCGCGACATCGACCTGTACGGCGACATGGAGATTTCCGCCAGCGACTCGCCCGGGATGGCGACCGTTACCGGCCTCGTGACCTATGAGGGCGGCGCGGCTACCGGTCGCGATACGGCATACATCGAGTTTCGCAACCTGGAAACCAGTGACAGCTGGACCGGTAAGATTTCCGATAAAGGCCTCTTCGGATTGCAAGACAACGAGCTGCGACCCGGCACTTATCAGGCGGTGCTTTACGGCGCTCCAGATTGGATTCTTACCCGCATCATTGCGCAAAATGCCAAAGTGCAGGGATCGCAAGTCACGTTGACCGCCGGCGCTTCTGCGAAGCTGGCCTGTACGGCAACGCGAGTGTCCGCCAACGTACCTGGCGTGGTGCTGCGAGATGATAAGCCGGTCGCTGGTGCGATGGTGCTTCTGGTTCCGGACGACGGCATTCGCGATAAGCAAGGATACCGGCTTGACGAGAGCGATAGCGACGGCACATTCACCCTGCGACAGGTGGTGCCTGGGCGATACCTCGCCGTTGCCATACTGAATGGCTGGAACCTGGAGTGGGGAGATCCTGCTGTGCTGAACCCCTATCTGGAAAAGGGCGAGAAGGTGACCGTCACCGCCGACAAGAGCCCAAACCTCAAACTACAAGTACAGTAGCCTTGGGTCGCCGAAACAAAGCATCCATTGTGCGCCTTCTCCCATCGAAGCAAAGGTCCGGGGACATGCTCGCCGTGCGGCGTTGCGTGTCCCGACGTTCAGCTGAGTGGTGGCGCGGGTTTTTACCGTTTCCTCCGCTTGAGCCGTGCCGAAGCAGAACGGTGACAGGCAGGGCTACACCACTCGCTCACAGAATGGTCGCGCATGCTGGCGCGCCGAAAGCCGACAATCACCCACAGCGAATCCTCTTTATCCACGATCTTTATCCGCGATGAAACCAGGGATGAGTGATGACTTCTCCACCGACTAGCAGCAGCGTGAGAATCGCAAGCCAGAACTGAAGCACGCGCTGCCGCTTCTGCGATTTGGTGTAGGGCTGAATGCGCCAGGCCGCAGAAGGATTGCTGCGCAGCCGGCGTTCGTTCCACAGCAGCAGTAGATTCAGGAGCGCGCCGATGGTTCCGATGGCGAGAAGAGGAATACGTATCGCATCCCGATGAAATCCGGTCGCCGGACCGCTCGCTGCGATCAGCGACGTCAAACCAATCGCCACTCGCACGCCGCTCAGGCCCACCATCGCCAGACAGGCGCTCTCGGCAGCGGCAAGCACGAGCGAGCCCCACGTCAGTACCGTCCGCCTCGCACTGTGCTCAGCGGGTTGCGGCGAAATTTCTGCAGAATCCTTGTTCATGCAATGTTATGGATGATAGCGCGAGCAGACGAGACTCGGTTACGTCTTAGCGACGAAAGTGTCTTCAGCGCCCTGCTTTAGCACGACGTAGGCGCGCCGCCAGGGCTGGTCGTCGATGAGCCGCCACTTGTGGCCGGTACCGGCCGTATCGTCAGCGAGCAGCACATCCCCCGGATGCAGGATAAACTTCTCGCCATCACGAGTGGTGAACTCCAGGGTTCCGGCGAGTGTAATGACGTATTGGCGACACGGCGCATCATGCCAATCGAAGGCCGAGTGTTGCGGCGTCTCTTTGAATTGAATTGAAACTACAGCGGTGAGCTCGCTTTCGGCGATCGTGCCTTCCACCACGTGGGAAGCATTGTCAGGGCCAGTGTAGAGCTTGAACGCGTGCAGCAATGAGTCATCTCCTCGCGCTAGGCCATCTGGCCAAACCACCGCGCCCGCAGCTTGTCGAATTCGCGGTTGCTGTGCAGGGCGTCGAGAGCGCCATTTACGGCGTCGCACAGTGCAGCATTGTTCTTGGCGAAAGCGATGCCCAACTGTTCATGCGTCGGCACCTGCATCGCGACTTCAAGGCCGGGATGATCTTTCACCAGCCACGAGATCACCGGGAACAGCTTGACTACCAAGCCGATTTTTCCGGCGTTCAGGTCGGCGAGCGCTGATTGAATTCCGTCATAAGGATAGTACTGAATGTGTGCAATGACTCCTTCAGCTAACCAGCGTTTAGCAACGAAGTCGGAGGTGTTTCCCGACTGAATGCCCGCAGTCAGCCCTCGCAGGTCCGCAGGCGAGGAAATCTTCGGAGTCAGCCGGCGATTGACAGCAACTCCCTGATTGAATTCGAGGTAGGGCTGCGAAAAACGCACAATCTCCGCCCGGCCCGACGTAATAGTCGTCCCCGAAATTACGGCATCGTACGTTCCATTTTCCAATCCGTCGAAGATGCCGTCGAAGTTGTCGGCGAGATAACGTTCGCGGTGTAGGGTCAATTCAAGATAATTGCAGATGGCGCGCATCAGATCGATGTCGAAGCCGTTCTCCGAACCGTCCGCGAGTTCAAACGGTGGATCGGGATAAGCCGACGCGACCGACAGCGTCCCGGCAGTGAAAGTCAGGGCCATGCACACGCTCCGCAAGCAGAGACACAAAGTTTACGTGAGTGGTTGAATCTTGAGGAGGAAGAATATCGCGGCAGGGGTGCAGAAGTCGGGGACACCCGCACCGAGTGCCCCCACGAACTAAACGTGAATAACGCTGACCAGTTCTTTGACGGAGTCAGCGCTCTTTTGCAGGGCTGCCTGCTCTTCAGGTGTCAGCTTGATCTGGATGATCTCCTCGATTCCACCCGCGCCCAGCTTGCACGGCACACCTACAAACAGCCCGTTGATGCCGTACTCGCCCTCGAGATAGGCAGCACAAGGCACGATTTTCTTCTTGTCCTTGAGGATGGCTTCCACCATCTCCGTGGCTGCGGCCGACGGCGCATAGTAGGCGCTGCCGGTCTTCAGGTGCTTCACAATCTCGGCGCCGCCGTCACGTGTGCGCTGCACCAGGCGATCGATGGTGGCCTGGTCCATGAGTTCGGTGATGGGGATACCGGCCACGGTTGAGTAGCGCGGCAGCGGAACCATGGTGTCGCCGTGTCCGCCGAGCACGAAAGCAGTCACGTTCTCGATCGAGACCTTCAGCTCCATGGCGATGAAGGCGCGGAAGCGCGCCGAGTCCAGAATGCCGGCCATGCCGATAACGCGATTACGCGAGAAGCCGCTCAGCTTATACGCTGCCTGCGCCATCGCATCCAGCGGGTTGGACACGATGATGAGGATGGAGTTCGGCGAATACTGCACGACCTTGCCGACCACATCGCTCATGATTTTGTAATTGGTGTTCAGCAGATCGTCCCGGCTCATCCCCGGCTTGCGGGGAATTCCGGCCGTGATTACCACAATGTCAGAGTTGGCAGTATCGGCGTAGTCGTTCGTTCCGAGAACGAACGAATCGCGCTTTTCGATTGGCATTGCCTGCAACAGGTCGAGAGCCTTGCCCTGCGGGACGCCTTCAATGATGTCGATCAGCACGACATCGCAATGCTCCTTGGAGGCCATCCAATGTGCGGCGGTCGCTCCAACATTTCCCGAACCTACAACGGTTACTTTCTTACGCATGATGTCCTACTCCGTCTAGCCGCGTCGGCGGCTTATGAAATTGCACAACTCAAGTTGTACCGCTAAGGCCTAGTGGTGTTCCGCGTGTGCTGCCAGATCGGGCAGCCCGTTTCCTGTATGCATGTTGTGAATGATGTGGGAGGCGAATTCGCTAGTCTTCACCTTGGTAGCGCCTTGCAGCATGCGCTCGAAATCGTAGGTGACCTTCTTCTCCAGAATGGTTCGCTCCATCGACTCTTCAATCAGTCGCGCCGCCTCTTTCCATCCCATGAAGTCGAACATCATCACGCCTGACAGCATGACCGAGCCGGGATTAATCACGTCTTTGTCGGCATACTTCGGTGCCGTTCCGTGGGTGGCTTCAAAGATTGCGTGCTGATCGCCAATGTTGGCACCGGGAGCGATTCCCAGTCCGCCGACCTGCGCCGCCGCAGCGTCGGAGATGTAGTCGCCGTTGAGGTTGGGCGTCGCCAGCACCGAGTATTCGTCGGGCCGCGTAACAATCTGCTGGAAGATACTGTCGGCGATGCGATCGTTGATCATCAGCTTCCACTTCCACGCCCCGTTACCGTGCGTGGCATAGATGCTGTCGATCACGGCCTTCACTTCCTTGTACAACTGCTCGCGGAACTCCTTGGGAGCAAACTCCAATCCCGGCTCAACCATGCGGGCGTTCTCTTCGATGGAAAGTCCGGGACGCCGGTCGAGGTTGTCGATAATCCAGCTCTCGCGTTCAGTGACAACCTGATCGCGAAATTCCTGGGTCGCGATCTCGTATCCCCACTCGCGAAAGGCGCCTTCCGTGAACTTCTGGATATTGCCCTTGTGTACGAGCGTGACGGTCTTGCGATGGTTCTTCAGCGCGTACTCAATCGCCATGCGGACGAGGCGCTTGGTGCCGGTGATGGACATCGGCTTGATGCCGACGCCTGAGTCCTCGCGGATCCGCTTCTTGGTGCCGGCCAGCATCTCATTGTTGAGGAAGTCGATCAGCTTCTTGGCCTCGGGTGTGCCTTCCTTCCACTCGATCCCGGCATAAACGTCTTCCGTGTTCTCGCGGAAGATCACGATGTTCATGCGCTCCGGATGCTTCACCGGCGACGGGATGCCCTGGTAATACTTCACCGGACGCACGCAGGCATAGAGGTCCAGAATCTGTCGCAAGGCGACGTTCAGCGAGCGAATGCCTCCACCCACCGGGGTGGTTAGCGGGCCTTTGATCCCGATGCGCAGCTCGCGAAATGCGTCCACCGATTCATCCGGCAGCCAGGTCTTGAAGCGGTCCATCGCCTTTTCGCCGGCGAAGACCTCATACCACGCGACCTTACGCTTGCCTTCGTAGGCCTGCTCGACAGCGGCGTCAAAAACTCGCACTGATGCCTTCCAGATGTCGCGACCGGTTCCGTCGCCTTCGATAAAAGGAATGATCGGATTATCGGGGATGATGAGTTTCCCGTTCTGGTACGTAATTTTCGAGCCAGTAGAGGGTAAGGGAATTCCGTTAAAGGATGAAGACACAGATACCTCCAGAAATACGGTGGAAACCTGGCATTCGGGCCGAGCCCGGTAACGCCCAAATTTCTACGCTATCACTGCAAAGTGTGCGCTATCAATGACCCATTCTGGGAACACGTCACCCAAATGTGTGATGTTCGTCGCAGAGAGACTATGCGCCGTGATGCTAGGCAACTCCGGCCGGTGAGATATCCATGCCATTTGCGGCGCGGTTTTTGAATGAAACGCCAGCGACGCAAGCCGTGCCCTGGCTCAGTGCAACCTTTGTTCACTGCGCTATCTCACAACAGATAGGCGCGAACCGCGCGCTGCATTTATTCTGTCTGTCATTCAAATCTGAGGGTGAGATGGTAAAGGGACTACTCGAACGCTGGCCGCTGGTGCGTCAGCTCAGGACGGGCGCCGACGGTACAGGCGTCGAATCCATGAGCGAGCGCACCCGGAACCTGTTACCCAAAAACCAGGACGCGGAATTCACGCGAGCCATGTGCCCGTATTGCGGGGTGGGTTGCGGGCAGATGATCTATCACAAGCATGGTGAGCTGATCTCCATTGAGGGCGATCCCGGATCTCCCATTTCGCGCGGCCATCTCTGTCCCAAGGGCGCCGATACTTACGAGCTGCATACTCATGCGAATCGTCTGATGACGGTCAAGCATCGCCGGCCGTACGCCACCGAATGGGAAGACATCGACCTCGAGACCGCGATGGATCGCGTCGCCGACCTGGTGTGGGAGACGCGCGAGCGCAGTTTCGTCGAGAAGAAAGACGGCCACACCGTGATGCAGACCACCGCTATAGCGCATCTTGGCGGCGCGACCCTCGACAACGAAGAAAATTACTTGATTAAGAAACTTTTTACCGGAGGTCTGGGCATGGTTTGCGTCAGCAACCAGGCCCGTATATGACACAGCTCTACGGTGCCCGGTCTGGGCACCTCCTTCGGACGCGGCGGAGCCACCACTGCGCAACAGGACCTCGCTAACGCTGACGCGATCCTCATCATGGGATCGAGCATGGCAGAGAACCATCCCGTGGGCTTTCAATGGGTGATGGAAGCGCGTGAGCGCGGCGCGACCATCATTCACGTTGATCCACGTTTCACCCGCACCTCGGCGATGGCCGACATTTGGGTTCCGCTGCGTGCCGGAACTGACATTCTCTTCCTCGGCGGTCTGATTAATTACGTTCTTGAGAACGACAAGTGGTTCCACGAGTACGTGGAGCACTACACCAATGCTCCAATGCTGGTCAGCGAGGAGTTCCGCGACACAGAAGATCTGGGCGGGCTGTTCTCCGGGTGGGACAAAGACAAGCAGAAGTACTCGCCGGAGACTTGGCTTTACCAGGGAGAGGAGAAGAAGTCGAGTTCAGTGGACGGAGCGCAAGCTGGCCACTCAGAAGCCGGTGGCGGTCACGGCAAAGACCGCGGTGGCGAAGCAGGCAAGGTGTCGGAGTACAAGTCTGATCCCACAATGCGGGACTCCCACTGTGTCCTACAGATCCTCAAGAAACACTTTGTGCGCTACACGCCCGAGTTGATTGAGCGTCATGCCGGCGTTCCGCAAAAACTGTTCCTGAAAGTCGCCGAGGCATTCTGCAATGCATCGGGACCGGAGAAAACGGGAGCCATATGCTATGCCGTGGGATGGACCCAGCATTCCAAAGGCGTCCAAATCATACGCTCCGCCGCGATTCTGCAAATGCTGCTGGGCAACGTCGGCCGGCCGGGTGGCGGAATTCTCGCGCTGCGCGGCCACGCGTCGATTCAGGGCTCAACCGACATTCCCACACTGTATGACATCCTGCCCGGCTACCTGCCGATGCCTTTCTTCGAGGCGGATGCCAACGATTTGCCGGCGTACCTCAGGAAGCACACCGCGACCGCCGGGCTGTGGAACAACTTTCCCAAATACGCCATTAGTCTGCTGAAGGCGTACTACGGCGGCAACGCCACCAAAGACAACAACTGGGGGTTCGACTACCTGCCTCGCGTTACCGGAGACCACTCGCACTTCGGATACTGGCTCGACATGGCCGACGGGAAGATGGACGGCCTGTTCATCATGGGCCAGAATCCTGCCGTCGGCGCCTCGAATGCCCGGTTGCAACGTTCGGCAATGTCGAAACTAAAGTGGCTGGTGGTTCGCGACATGGTCGAGATCGAGAGCGCGTCCTGGTGGTACAACTCGCCTGAGGTGGAACGTGGCGAGCTGCGCCCGCAGGACATCGCGACCGAAGTATTTCTCTTCCCCGCAGCCGGATCGGCGGAGAAAGAAGGCTGCCAGACCAACACGCAGCGCCTGGTGCAGTACCGGTTGCAGGCGGTCAATCCTCCGGGAGACGCGCGCAGCGAAAGCTGGTTCATGCATCACCTGGCGCGACGCCTGAAGTCGAAGGCCGCTGCCGCTCCCAGTCCGTGTAACGCCGCGCTCAACGCGTTGCAGTGGCCTTATGGCACGCACGGCATTCACGACGAGCCCAACGTTAGCGAAGTGTTGAAGGAGATTAACGGCCGCGATCTCACGACCGGCAAGCAGCTCAAGAGCTACCAGGATTTGAAAGATGACGGCACCACCGCTTGCGGCTGCTGGATCTACTGCGGCATTCATCCCAGCGAGCACGAGAACGTTGCCAATAAGCGAGAGCCGGTCGACTACCTCGGTCACGGTTGGGGATTCTCCTGGCCGAACGATGTGCGCATTCTTTACAACCGCGCTTCGGCGCGTCCCGACGGCAAGCCCTGGAGCGAGCGCAAGAAGCTGGTTTGGTGGGACGAAGAAAAGCAGGAGTGGACGGGATACGACACTCCCGATTTCGACAAGAGGAAGCGGCCCGACTACCGCCCACCCGAAGGAGCGAAGGGAATGGATGGCATCGCCGGTGACAAGCCATTCGTCCTGCATCCCGACGGTGTCGGATGGCTGTACGTCACCAGCGGACTGAAAGATGGCCCTCTGCCTACGCACTTCGAGCCGCTGGAATCGCCGTTCGGCAATGCGCTGTATCCCGAGCACGCGACCAATCCTCCAGTCGATAAGAAGATTCGCCCCGACAACAACTATGCCTACCACGGCGACGAGCGCTTCCCGTTTGTGCTCACGACCTATCGTCTTACCGAACATCACACGGCGGGCGGGATGTCGCGCCACCTTCCGCATTTGGCTGAGCTTCAGCCCGAACTCTTCTGCGAAGTCTCGCCTGAACTGGCTGCCGATCGCGAGTTGAAGCACGGCGACTGGGCAACCATCATGACGCCGCGAGGCTTGGTGCAAGCTCGAGTGCTGGTGACCCCGCGCATGAGACCGCTGTGGGTGGAAGGCCGCACGGTTCACCAGGTTGGTCTGCCGTATCACTGGGGCTACAACGGGTTGGTGAAAGGCGACGTCACCAACGACCTGCTGGTAATTTCCGAGGAACCCAACGTGCGCATCATGGAAACCAAGGCGCTGGTTTGCGACATCGAGCCAGGCAAGCGCGAGCACGGTCCTGCGGCATTGACGCAGTGGAAGGAACACATGGAGCAGCCGGCATGAGCACGACAACTGCATTCTTCACCGACGCAACGTTATGCATCGGCTGCAAGGCCTGCGAGGTCGCCTGCAAGGAGTGGAACGGCATTGCGGACGACGGCTTCAGCTGGACAGGAAATTCCTACGACAACACGGGCTCGGTCGGCCACTCGACCTGGCGGCATGTGAAGTTCGTGGAACATGCTCCCGAGCCGGGCGTCGGTGGCAACGATCCCGGTCTCGCTTCGTGGACGTTTTCGTCTGACGTGTGCAAGCACTGCGAGAAGGCCGGCTGCCTCGAGGCTTGTCCCACCGGAGCAATCGTGCGCACCGAGTTCGGCGGAGTCTTCGTGCAGCCGGATATTTGTAATGGCTGCTCGTATTGCGTCGTGGCGTGTCCTTTCGGCGTGGTGCAGCGCAACAAGGAAGATGGCCGCGCTTTCAAATGCACCTTCTGTTACGACCGGCAGAAGGTCGGATTGCATCCTGCTTGTTCCACCGCATGTCCCACGGAATCTATAAAGTTCGGCCCCATCGACGAGATGAGGTTGGTTGCGCAGGAGCGCATGGAAGAGCTGCAGGCTCGCGGCATGGATGATGTCTGCGTTTACGATCCCACCAACACGAGCGTAGAAGGAATTCACGCGATGTTCCTGGTGCGCGGCGATCCGCGGCAATACAACCTGCCGCCCCATCCCGAGGTGCCAACCATTTACAACAAGGCGGGCTGGACGAGTTCCGCGGTTGCCGCTGGCCTACTGCTGGTCGGTAGCCTGGCCGCGTTTTTGGGGAGCGCCAAACGATGAGCACCAATCCGCAAGACCGTCCCACACCCGAGCACACTGATTGGGCACGCGAAAATCGGCTGTATGAGCTT
The DNA here is from genome assembly GCA_963699875.1 of uncultured Acidobacteriaceae bacterium. Classification (GTDB taxonomy): domain Bacteria; phylum Acidobacteriota; class Terriglobia; order Terriglobales; family Acidobacteriaceae; genus CAVVDY01. The sequence goes on along the minus strand of CAVOVN010000017.1, from coordinate 555,119 downwards.
CGCCGCGAGGCCGAGCGCAAGGGGTATGTCGATGCGACTACTTTGCCGATTGCAGGCGCGCCGTTTCCCATGGCTTCGCCCGAGGCCGGTTACTACGGCGTCCCCTTGCTCAAGGAGCCGCAGTGGAGTTGGGAGATTCCGCCGTACTTCTTCGTCGGTGGGGCAGCGGGCTCGGCCGCGGTCATCGGCGCCATCGCGCACTGGACCGGTCGCGACGAGAAGCTTGCGCGCGACTGCCGGTTGCTTGCAGCAGGAGGCGCGATTGTCTCCAGCGCATTCCTGATCTCTGACTTGGGCCGCCCAGAGCGCTTTCTGGCGATGCTGCGCGTCTTCAAGCCCCAGAGTCCGATGTCGGTGGGCGCCTGGACGCTTGCGGCATTCGGAAGTTTCTCGGGCGCTGCGGCTTTTGCGCAAATTGCCGCTGAGCGATTCGGATTGCCGGTGCGAGTGCTCGGAAACATTGCGGAGGCGTTTTCTGCCGCTGCGGGTCTGCCCTTCTCCAACTACACCGGAGTGCTGATCGGAGCGACCGCCATTCCGGTGTGGAACGAACATGTCGGCAGCCTGCCCATTCACTTCGGAATGTCAGGACTGAACTCGGCAGTTGGCATCCTCGAACTGATGGGACATGAAAATCCGGCGCTCAATACCCTCGGCATCGGTGCTGCGGCGATTGAGACGCTCGAAGGCGTGAACATCGAAATCTCGAAGAAGCCTGCTGTTGAACCCTTGAAGCGCGGTACGAGTGGGTTCATTACCCGGCTCGGCGGCGTACTGAGCGGCCCGGTGCCGCTGGCATTGCGTATCGCAGCCGCATTCGCGGGCTCGCCCCGATCGAAGAAGCTGAGGAAAGCTGCGGCCATTTCCAGTGTCGCCGGATCCATGCTGACGCGCATTGCTTGGGTTCACGCCGGACATGTGTCCGCGCGCGACTGGCGCGTGCCGCTGGAAATCGAGAAGCCGTCAGCTATCAGCCCTCAGCTCTCAGCTGAAGCCAGAGGGAGCGAGCAATTCTCCAGTCCCTAGCTTTTAGCTGATGGCTGATAGCTGACAACTGAAAGCTTCTTCTCCCCGGCAACATCCCGGCATAAATCTGTATTCTTATTGCTGCGAGACTCGCGTGTATCTCGCCAGAAATTAGCCGCCCGTTCGAAAGAGCCACGATGCTTAAGAAAGTTCGCAAAGCTGTGTTCCCCGCCGCCGGTCTCGGGACACGTTTTCTCCCCGCCACCAAAGCCGTCCCCAAAGAGATGTTGCCGTTAGTCGACAAACCCATCATTCAGTACGGCGTGGAGGAGGCTTTGGCCGCGGGCTGCGACCAGATCATCGTCATCACCGGACGTGGCAAGAGTGCGATCGAAGACCACTTCGACGTCAGCTACGAACTTGAAAACGAACTGGAACAACGCAACAAGGCGGAGCTTCTCGATCAGGTGCGCAAGATTTCCGGCATGATCAACATCGCTTATGTTCGGCAGAAGCAGGCGATGGGGCTTGGCCATGCTGTGCTGATGGCGCGCGAACTGGTCGGCGATGAGCCCTTCGGCGTGATTCTTCCCGACGACATCATCGACGCGAAGGTTCCATGCCTGAAACAGATGATCGACGTTTACAACGAGACCGGCTCGTCTGTTCTAGCGACGCAGGAAGTCGAAGGCAAGGCCATCTCGGCTTACGGCGTGCTCGACGCCAAGCCCGCTGGCATGCATGGCGGCCGTCTATTCGAGGTGAAGAACCTCGTCGAAAAGCCCAAGCCGGAAGATGCGCCCTCGAACCTGGCCATCATTGGGCGCTATGTTCTCACTCCCAGAATTTTCGACATGCTTGACACGACGGAGCCCGGCAAAGGCGGCGAACTTCAGCTTACCGACGGAATCAAGCAACTGCTGAAGCACGAGAAGGTCTACGGGTACACCTTTGAGGGCACGCGGCATGATACCGGCGACAAGCTTGGCATGCTGAAGGCGACGGTGGAGTTCGGATTAAAGCGGGACGATCTGGGCAACGATTTCCGGAACTACCTGAAGACGCTTCAGCTTTGAGATCGGGTAGTGCGACGCTGGGTGCCCCAGAGCCTGCCTTGAGCGAAGTCGAAGGGTGCGCCCTTCATTGCGGCTAACCTCGGCGGAGCTACTCGTATCGCAAGCTCTCCACCGGATCGAGCCGCGCCGCACGCGCTGCCGGCACTGTTCCAAACAGAATGCCCACAGTCGACGAAACCAGTATGGCAATGACCACCGACCAGCCTGACACCGGCATGCGGTAATCGGTCAGGAAGCGCAACGAGAACGGCAAGGCCAGCCCGACGATGATTCCCAAAACTCCGCCGCCCAGCGAGATCATCATCGCCTCCGCCAAAAATTGCGCGCGGATTTCATGACTGGTTGCTCCCACCGCTTTGCGCACTCCAATCTCGCGAATGCGCGACGTGACAGTCGCCAGCATAATGTTCATGATTCCCACGCCGCTCACCAGCAGCGTCAGCACCGAGATGAGCAGCAGAACCGTGGTCAGCGCGTTCGCAGTCTTGCTCGCCACGCTGAGCAGTTGGGTCAGGTTATCGACCTTGTACACGGATTCGGGACGATGCCTCGACTTCAGCACCTGCAGAATCTGATCGGTAGCGCGCGGAACCTCTCGCGAATCGGCGACCGAGAAAAACAGCTGCTTAACTTCATCGGTCGAGGTGAAGAAGCGGGCCACGGTATGAGGAATCAGGATGGTCTCTTCCGAAATTTCCGACTGCCCGAAGGTGTCAACCCGCTCCTTGAAAACCCCGACGATGATGAACGGAAGTCCCTCCAGCCTGATCTCCTGCCCTACCGCCGCATCGGGAGAGCCGTAAAGCCGTATCGCAAGGTTGACCGTAACCTCCGCGATTTTACTGCGCGCCCTGACGTCGTTATCGTCGAAAAAGCGTCCTGCCACGATCTCCAGATTCCGCACCCACTGGTATTGCGACGACACACCGAGGATGAGCACATCGCGTTCTTTACCGCCGGGAATGGCGATGCGGTCGTGAAGTTCGAGCATCGGCGATGAAGATGTAATGCCCGGCACCTGTCGCCGCACGGCGTCCATGTCCTGGAGCGTGAGATAGTCGCTGGACGAACTACCGTAGTTGCTGCCGCCCTGGTAGTAAGCCACCATCATGTTGGCGCCGATGGCCTGGATCTCGCGCAGGATGTATTCCTTGCCGGTAAGGCCGATGGTGACGACCAGGATGAGCGACGCCGTACCGATCACCATGCCAAGCGCAGTCAACATGAATCGCGTTTTGTGCGCGCGAAAGGTCTCGACCGCGACACTGATGGTCTCGCCCAAGACCATCCTGGGATAGGCGCGTCCGCTGGTCGCTTTGATTGCCATGGGCTACGTCAGAGATTAAACCCAAGCTGGCATGGGTTCAACGCGACCGCCGACTTTGATCGCGTGGAGGGTGTCAGGTTTCAGGTGACAGGTTTCAGAGGCACCCACTGATGCCTCGCCGGATACCTGATAACCAAACGCCCCTGTCAGGCGAGCGTTAATTCGGTCGAAGGCGAACCGCAAGCGTCTGCATCGCTTGGTGCCTGCTCTGCGGCGGTGTTATCGTCAGTACGTTGTGCCCCCGATTCACATCTCACAGACGATCCGCCGCTTAGCTCCTGCTTTCCTGCTACTTCTATCGGCCTGGCCACTCCCGGCCCAGCAGACCATCGGAGAGCTTTACGCCACCGACGCCAGCGTCAGGGGCGCGGTGATCCTCGCCGGCTCCGGCACCAGCGTCCTCAGTGGGTCGCAAATCGCGGCGGGCGCGCGGACCGCTACGCTGAAGCTCGAACGTGGCGGCAACGTCCTAATCTGTCCCGGAACCAGCCTATCGGTGTCCTCGTCGCAGAGCGGGCGCCAGCTCCTGTTCAGCGTCAACGCCGGAAACCTCGAGCTGGACTATCCCATAGGCTCTGCGTCCGACAACCTGCTCACGCCCGACTTCCGGCTGTTGCTGCCCGGGCCCGCCAGGATTCACGTCGCCATGCGTGTGACCGCCAACGGAGATACCTGCGTCGAGTCGCTTCCCTCAAACAGTTCAGCGGTAGTAGTAGCCGAGGCGATGGGAGACGAGAGCTATCAGGTGAAGCAGGACGAGGCCGTTCTGTTCAAGGGCGGGCACATCCAGGGAGCGACGCGCGCCCGTCAGAGCTGCGGCTGTCCCGCGCCTGCGCCGGTACAAGTTGCGAAAGTTGCGCCTCCGCCGCCTGCTTTCCTGCCAAGCTGCCGCCGACCAGCGGAGCCGCATTGGCTGCGGCGCTGGACGAATCAGCTCCGGTCATGACGGACACGCACCTGTCGATGGAAGCTCCGTTTGTGTTCAACGGCGAGGGTATCCCGCCCGACATGACCGCCGTGGTGGCTCACCTGAAGCTGGACAACACGCACCTGGTGTCGCTGCAGCCGACCGTCCTGCCTCCGGGCAAGAAAAAGGCCGAGCCGAAGACTCAGACAGTAGCTGCTAACTCAGCAGAAGAGAAGCGCGGAGTGTTCAGCAAAATCGGCGCCTTCTTCGCGTCGATCTTTCACTAGACTGCCGAATTATTTGATAATGCCGCGCTCTGCGGCTTCGATGAAGCTGATCAAGCTGGCGACATCGGGATCGTCGCCTTCGCTGCGCAATTTCTCCAGCGCTTGCGAGGTGTTCAGCTTGGAGGCGAGCAAAACTTTGAACGCGTGATGCAGGCGCGCGATGCGCTCGGATGAGAAGCCTCGCCGCTGCAACCCGACTTTGTTCAGCATGTAAGCGTGGGTGTCGCGTTCAGCGCTGGTCATCGAGTAAGGGAGAACGTCCTGCGTGATGGTAGTGCCGCCGCCGATGTAAGAATGCGCCCCGATGCGCACGAACTGGTGCACCGGGCATAGTGCGCCAACCACCGCCCATTCCTCGACCGTTACGTGTCCCGCCAGCGTCGCCGCGTTCACCAGCATGGCGTGATCGCCGATGACACAGTCGTGGCCGATGTGGGCATAGGCCATGATCGAGCGTGTCGCTGCCGATCCGAGTGACGCCGCCGCCCTTCGTGGTGCCGCGAGTGATGGTGACGTACTCGCGAATCTGATTTCGGTCGCCAACTTCCAGGCGAGTAGGCTCGTTCTTGTAGGTGACATCCTGGGGATCGCCGCCGATCACCGCGAATGAGTAGATCTTATTGTCAGCTCCGAACCTGGAAGGGCCGCCTAGAATAACGTGCGAAGCCAGCTCACAGTTTTCGCCCAGCTCAACCTCCGCACCGATGACGCAGTACGGTCCGATAGAGCATGAGCCAGGAATCTTTGCGCTGGGATCGACGATGGCCGTCGGATGGATGCTCATCGAAGCTATGCAGGCTCCGCGGCAGGTTCAGTCGCAGCCGGCGGTTCGGGCTTCTGCCGCTCGCGATCCAGCAGCCGGCAGGTAATGATTGCCTCGCACGCCAGCTTGTCGTTGACGTAGGCTTTGCCCTGCATGCGTCCGGCGGTACCGCGCCACACCAGCACGTCGACATCGATGCGAAGCTGGTCGCCCGGCACCACCGGCCGCCGGAATTTCGCCTTCTCGATACCGGTGAACAGCAGCAGCTTCTGCTCGCGATCGGGAAATTCGGTCAGCAGCAGCACGCCTCCCGCCTGCGCCATGGCTTCCACCACCAGTACGCCCGGCATGATGGGGAATGTGGGAAAGTGTCCTGCAAAAAACGGCTCGTTGATGGTCACGTTCTTCAGCGCCACGATGCGCTTGGTGCGAACCAGTTCGGTGATGCGGTCGATCAGCAGAAACGGAAAACGATGGGGAAGGATCTTCAGGATATCCTGAAGGTCGAGGCTGGTCTTATCGGCCGCGGCCGCATTTGGGTGTTCGCTCATAAGTTGGGCTGAAAACGATAGATTATACATTTCGCGTTGTTACGCTAATCTCGATGTAACTTGAAACGAAGATGAAGACTCCGGTCAACAACGACCTCCCGACCAGCGAAAAGCGCATGCGCCCTCAACCGTCTGCGCAGCTATCGCAGATTCGCGATTGGTTGGCGCCACACCAGTCCGAGATGGTCGCCGACCTCAAAGAGTTGGTGCTCATGGAATCGCCGACACACGACAAAGCTGCCTGCGACAAACTCTGCGCCGTGTTGGCCGAAAAATTTCGCCAGCTCGGCGGGCGCGTAAAGCTGCATCGCCAGAAGAAAGCTGGCGACCATCTTCAGGTGGAGTTTGCAGGTGCGAAGGGCCGCAAGCCCATCCTGCTGCTCGGCCACTATGACACGGTGTACGACATCGGTACGCTGGCAACCATGCCATGGCGCGAGAGCAAAGGACTGGTCTACGGCCCCGGCGCCTTCGACATGAAGGGCGGCATTGTGCAAGTGATGTTCGCCATTCGCGCTCTGCAGCAGGCTGGGCCGCTGCCACGCCCGCTTACAATTCTGCTGGTCTCTGATGAAGAGGAGGGTAGCGAAACTTCGCGTGCGATCACGGAGAAGCTGGCCAGCAGGTCCGAGGCTGTTCTGGTCTGCGAGCCCGCAGGCCGCGGTGGCGCGTTGAAGACAGCCCGCAAAGGCGTGGGCAACTTCACGATCCGTGTCAGCGGAGTGGCGTCGCACGCCGGACTCGATTTTGAGAAAGGACAGAACGCCATCCTCGAGCTGTCGCGTCAGATACAGGCGGTAGCAGCGATGACCAACATGGAGCGAGGCGTCACGCTGAACCCGGGCATCATTCGCGGCGGCACCCGGACGAACGTAGTTCCGTCTGAAGCGGAGGCGGAGTTCGACCTGCGCATCGCCAGTAAGCTCGATGGCAATCTGATGATGCGCAAGGTGCGTGCTCTAGAGGCGGTGAATAAGAAGTGCAAGCTGCATGTCGAAGGCGGCATCAATCGTCCGCCGCTGGAGCGCTCGCCCGCGGTGGTGGCGCTCTTCCGTCAGGCTCAGAAGGTCGCGAAGGAGTTGGGCTTCTCGGTGAGCGAGATCGCAGTGGGCGGCGGTTCGGACGGCAACTTCACCGCCGGAATCGGCATTCCTACGCTCGACGGGCTGGGAGCGGTTGGCGATGGCGCGCATTCACCCCGCGAGTCGGTGGTAGCAGCCGAGATGCCGCGGCGGGCAGCGCTGCTGGCGGGCTTGATTGCCAGCATTTAGATGTTTTGACGCTGGCATGACAAAAGCCTAGAATTTGATTAGCCCGCAGCATCTTGCCTGACCGCAATGAAACCGGGCTTTACCGGAGGTTTCTATGTTTGGTGGAAAGATCGGTCTGCCGGAGCTGGCGGTTATCGTCTTCATAGCCCTGCTTATCTTTGGCCCCAAGAAGCTGGGCGAATTGGGCAAGGGACTGGGCGAAGGCATCCGCAATTTCAAGTCGTCAATGAACGACCATAGCGCGACCAACACTACCACGACCACCACCCCGGAAGAGAAGAAGCAGGCGTAAGCACTGGCATCGCGGCTTTGAAAGGGCGTGGCTTCGCTGCGCCAGGTAACTCTTTAGTGTGTCATCCCGAGACGGCGTCAGCCGTAGAGGGACCTGCAGTTTGCGCCCTGACCCAAGAATCTCGCCTTGGTTGAACTTTGTTACCCTGACTGGACGTTAGTCCGCGAAGGACCTGCTTTTCGGCTTGCGGCGACCAGATTTAGCCCGGGCGCAGAAAGCAGGTCCTTCACTTCGTTCAGGATGACATTTACTTACGAACTTCTATGAAAGGCTGCTGAATTTCTTCAGCATCCGATACACCCGCGCCACCGGAAGCCCCACCACGTTGAAGTAGTCACCCTCGATTCGCTCGGCCCAGCGCGAAGCCATCCCTTGGATCCCATACGCGCCGGCTTTGTCCATGGGCTCTCCGCTGGCGACGTATTCCGCGATCTCGTCCTCTGACATTCTGACGAATGCGACCTGTGTAACCTCGGCTTCGGTGCGCTCAAAATTGGCGGCCACCAGGCAAACCCCGGTGATGACCTGATGGGAACGCCCCGACAGCAGGCGCAACATGCGCGCGGCGTCATTCGCATTGGCAGGCTTTTCCAGTAGATGCTCGTCGACGACGACTACGGTATCAGCTCCCAGCACGACGGCATCAGCATGACGCGCGAGCACTGTCTTTGCCTTGTCGCGCGCCAGACGTTGCGCGTAGTCGATCGGCGCTTCGCCCGCAAGCGGCTCTTCGTGAATGTCTGCGGGATCGACTTCAAACGGAATGCCCGCATTCCGCAACAGTTCGGAGCGGCGAGGCGAGGCGGAAGCAAGAATGAGTGAGGGCATCGCCGAAATTGTAGCGGAAGACTTATCACCACCGAGGTCACGGAGGACACGGAGAATTCCAAAGCCTTGTTCTTTCTTCTCCGTGCACTCCGTGTTCTCCGTGGTGAGTCGTTTGTTCGTATCCGCTATGCATCTTATCGGGTAGCTACCTCGTCTGATGAACGGTGACGACAGCCACACAGACCATCCTTACGGCGCAACCGTTCGCGGCGCTGAAGTCGACTTCCGCGTGTGGGCACCGACACCCCAACAGATCACGTTGCGTCTGTTGCGCTTGGGCCAGCCGCCGCAGGACATCGCAATGCGCCGCGAGGGCGAGGACTTCATCGCGACGGTGCTGGCGCGCGTCGGCGACCGCTACGCCTACATCCTCGACGGCAGCCAGCCCATCCCCGACCCGGTGTCGCGCTTCCTGCCCGAGGGAGTACACGGACCGACCGAGATCGTCGATCCCAGCGCTCTTCGCCTGGTCGGACGAAGGCTGGGGCGGCTTGCCGCTTGAGGACTATCGTCATCTACGAGCTGCACCTCGGGACGTTCACGCCCGAAGGCACATTCGCCGCTGCCGCGGAGAAGCTTCCATATCTGAAGGACCTTGGGATCACGGTGGTTGAGGTGATGCCGGTCGCCGCCACGCCCGGCACGCGCAACTGGGGCTATGACGGTGTTTCCCCATATGCCGTGCAGGCCAACTATGGCGGGCCTGCCGCGTTTCGTCGTTTCGTCGATGCCGCGCATGAGCTTGGACTGGCAGTCATCCTCGACGTTGTCTACAACCACCTCGGGCCGGAGGGGAATTACCTGCGCAGGTTCGGCCAGTACTTCACCGCGCACCATAAGACGCCGTGGGGAGATGCCATCAACTACGACGACCAGAGTTGCGGACAGGTGCGGCGCTACATGGTCAACAATGCGCTGTACTGGATCCGCGAGTACCACCTCGACGGCTTGCGGCTAGATGCGGTGCAGACCATCAAAGACGACTCGCCGAAGCACATACTCGCCGAGATTCAGGAGAACGTGCAGGCGCTTGCAGCCGAGTTGCAACGAACCGTCGTCGTCATCGCCGAGACCGATGAGAACGATTCTCGGTATGTCGAGCCTGAGCCCAAGGGCTACGGACTAAACGCGGTTTGGAGCGACGATTTTCATCACGTGCTGCACGCGTTGCTTACCGGCGAGCGTACCGGCTATTACCAGGATTTCGGCAAGCCAGAGCAAGTGGCGACGGCGCTGCGCGAAGGCTATGTCTTCCAGGGCGAGACCTTCGCCTTCTGGAATGCACCACGCGGCACACCTGCGGAAGATGTTCCGCTGCCGGCGAATGTCATCTGCATCCAGAACCACGACCAGGTTGGCAATCGCGCCAAGGGAGATCGCCTGACTACACTGGTTCCGCGCGGCGCACGCAAGATGGCCGCCGCGCTGCTGCTACTCGCGCCGCACACTCCGCTGCTCTTCATGGGGCAGGAGTATGACGAGACGGCGCCGTTCCAGTTCTTTGCCGATTTCGAAGATCCCGAATTGAAAAAAGCGGTAAGCGAAGGCCGCCGCAGCGAGTTCAAAGACTTCGACTTCAGCGAGGTTCCCGACCCCGAAGACCCGCAGACTTTCGAGCGCTCGAAGTTGACGTGGGCCAGTGCTGACGAGAATCGCGAGATGCTGGAGTGGTATCGCAAGCTGCTGCAGCTACGGAAGAAACATGTGCTCGGCCATGAGCGGCGCGCCGAAGTGAGCTACGACAACGGTGTGCTGACCATGCTTGTACCGGCGGTCGGGCCGACGTTGCGAGTCGAAGCAACCCTGCAACCTGGCGCAAAGCTACCGCAGCACGCGGGCTCGCCGACGACGCGAGCTTCTGCGACAGCGAGGAAGATGGCTATGTGGTCAGAGTGTCGATCTCTGCACCCTAACGCCACGCGCACGAGCGCTGGCGTATAATCGGCAACTTCGTTCCACTCTTGGAGCGTCGTCCGAGGCAACTGTGATCTCGCGCATTTCCGCTCTCTGTCTTGCGGCAATCATTGCCGTGCAACCGCTTACCGCTGCGACTCCCACCAGCTCAAACGAGAATCTCTACGGATACTCTGCGGCCCACGCTGCGACTGAGCGCGATTGGGAGAACAAGTTTCGCAACCTGCCCGATCCGGCAGTGATGCGCAGCTCCATGCAGCGCCTTAGTGCGCGCCCGCACAATGTCGGCTCGCCGTACGACAAAGACAACGCAGAATGGATACTGGCGCAGTATAAGCAGTATGGTTTCGACGCGCACATCGAGACCTTTGATGTGCTCTTTCCCACGCCGAAGGAGCGCCGGCTCGAACTAATTGCGCCGACCAAGTACGTCGCCAAGCTGCAGGAAGAGGCGCTGTCGATCGATCCCACTTCGCAGCAGACCGCGGAGCAGTTGCCGACCTATAACGCGTACTCCCATGATGGCGACGTCACGGCGCCTCTGGTGTACGTGAACTATGGCGTCCGCGAGGATTACGAAGAGCTCGATCGCCTCGGCATTTCGGTGAAAGGCGCCATCGTCATTGCGCGCTACGGTCGCGGCCTGGCGCGGCATTAAGCCGAAGGTCGCCGCCGAGCATGGCGCCATCGGCTGCATCATCTATTCCGATCCCAGGGACGACGGCTACTTCGAAGGACAGTACTTCCCCACCGGTCCCTATCGCCCGTCGGACGGCGTGCAGCGCGGCAGCGTGATGGACACCGAATATCCCGGCGATCCGCTGACGCCGGGAGTAGGCGCCACCAAAGACGCCAAGCGCCTCTCTCTCGCCGAGGCCAAGACCATCACGGCGATTCCGGTGCTCCCCATTTCTTACGGCGACGCGCAGCCGCTGCTCGCAGCGCTCGAGTGGACCTGTTGCGCCCGAGAGTTGGCGTGGCGCGCTGCCATTCACCTATCACGTTGGTCCGGGGCCGGCGAAGGTACACCTGGTGATGAAGTCGAACTGGGACATCAAGACCATCTATGACGTGATTGCCAAGATTCCCGGCAGCGAAACGCCGGAGCAGTGGGTAATTCGCGGCAATCATCACGATGCCTGGGTGAATGGAGCGGATGATCCGATATCAGGGCAGGTGGTCGTTCTGGAAGAGGCCCGCACCTTGGGCGAGTTGATGAAGCAGGGCTGGAAGCCCAAGCGCACCATCATCTACTGCGCCTGGGACGGCGAGGAGCCCGGCCTGTTGGGATCGACCGAGTGGGTGGAAGAGCACGATGCCGAATTGAAGCAACATGCCGTGATCTACATCAACTCCGATTCGAGCTCTCGCGGATACCTGTATGCCTCCGGCTCGCACACGCTGGAACGTGTCGTCAACGACGTTGCGAAGGAGATCCCGGATCCCGAGAAGAACATGTCGGTATGGAAGCGTGGGCAGTTGCGCCGCATCGCGCGCGCAGCTACGCCTGAAGAGCGCCAGGAGTTGCGTGACCGCGCCGAGTTGCGCATCGGTGCGCTGGGCGACGGCTCCGACTACGCGCCGTTCCTCGACCACGCCGGCGTGGCCGCGCTCAACCTGGGCTTCGGTGGCGAGGCGGGTGGAGGCGTCTATCACTCCATCTACGACGACTTCTACTGGTACACGCACTTTGGCGATCCCAACTTCCTCTATGAGAAGGCGCTCGCGCAGATGGCCGGTACGACCGTGATGCGCTTCGCGGATGCCGATCTTCTGCCGTACGATCCGTCGGATTCGGCGGACACGGTGAAGCGCTACGTTGGCGAGCTGAAGACCGAGCTCAAGAAGAAGCAGGATGAAGTGAAGGAGCGCAATCGCCAGATCGAAGAGGGCGTGTTCACAGCGACCGCCGATCCCGAGAAGCAGTATGTACCGCCATCGGTCAAGCCGGTGCCGCCGTTCATCAACTTCGCTCCGCTGGAGAATGGAGCGGACGCGTACTCCAAAGCGGCGCAGCGCTATCGCAAGGCAGTCGGCAAACTCAACAACGCTTCCGATGCGTGGCAGTCGCCCGCGTTGAAGGAGATCAACGCGCAGTTGCTGCAGACTGAGCGGACCTTTACCACCACCGAAGGGTTGAAGGAGCGACCCTGGTTCAAGCACCAGATCTATGCTCCCGGCGCGTACACCGGTTACGGGGTGAAGACCATCCCGGCGGTGCGCGAGGCGCTGGAGGAAGACAAGTGGAGCGACGCCGAGCAAGGCGCAGCCATCGCCGGACAGGTGCTCATGAACGAGGCCAAGCTGGTAGACTCCATTGCGCAACAGGTCGAACAAATTGCTGGGCAGCGGCGAGTCTTCATCTTCGAGTCCAGACAAGACCGGAAGGTAGAATCTGAAATGGTGGCGGAACACGAGATCATTTCTGATTGTCTGCTAGTTGCTAATTGCTAATTGCTTCTTATGCCTGACCTCGAAACTCGCCGTTACGTTGTAACCGGACGCGTCCAGGGCGTCGGCTTCCGCTGGTTTGTGGAGCGCGAAGCCGCTGAGCTCGGCATGAAGGGATGGGTGCGCAACCGTGAGGACGGCAGCGTTGAAGTGATGGCGACCGGCGCTCCCGAGCAGCAACGTTCGCTGCGGGCGAAGCTTCGTCAGGGCCCGCGTGCCGCCAGAGTCGATATGGTTCAGGAGTCGAGCGCGCCGTATCTTGAGGCGCAGTCGTTTCGCATTCAAGAAGGAGGGTGGTGAATCATGGCCAGTCCCGCGACCCAGAGTTGCGCCGACTTGAAGAAACTCATCCGCGAGGTCCCCGACTTTCCCAAGCCGGGCATTCTCTTCTACGACATCACCACGCTGCTCAAAGACCGTCAGGGGTTCGCTCGCCTCATCGACGCGCTCACCGATTACTACATCAACAAAGACATCGACCTTGTGCTGGGAATCGAAGCGCGCGGTTTCATCTTCGGCCCTGCGCTGGCCTATCGCTTAAATGCCGGCTTCGTTCCCGTTCGAAAGCCCAAGAAGTTGCCCGCGAAAGTTCTGCAGTGGAAGTACGAACTGGAGTATGGCTCCGACACGCTGGAGATCCACGAGGACTCGATTCAACCGGGACAGCGTGTGCTCATCTGCGATGACCTGCTGGCGACGGGTGGAACGGCTCGCGCGGCTGTCGACATGGTCAAGGCGCTCGGTGGAGACATTTGCGGGTTGGCCTTCGTGGTTGAGTTGGATGGGCTAAAAGGGAGAGACAAGCTCAAAGAGCACGACGTGTATTCGCTGCTGCACTACGAGATGTAGGCGGGCAATCACGTCCGTTTGCGAGTGCCCTTCTTACTAGTAGGTTTAGGCGTTCCGGCTTTGCGTTTCTTCTGTGGCGGCTCCCAACCGTCGGGCGGCTCAAGTCTGACTAGTCCCTTGCCGTTCTTCGTGATGATGTAATGTCGTCCCGTTTCAGTGATCTCAGCGCAGACTTCAGAGAACAACTTGCAGAACCTCTCGGCGGCCATTCTCTTGGCGCGCATGACACATTCAACATCGGCTGGGGGTGGCTCAGTCTTTAGGCTTCCTCGCTGACCCGCCGTCCCACAACGCGGTACTTCCCTTCCAGCACGATCCGTATCGCCTCGCTGTACGCGATGTGCTCCTGTTCGAGAATCCTCGCCGCCAAGGTGTGATCGTCATCACCCGGCAACACAGGCACGGTCTTTTGCAGAATAATTGCCCCGTGATCGAGGTTTTCGTCAACGAAATGCACGGTGCAGCCGGAAACCTTCACTCCGTAGTCGAATGCCTGCTTCTGCGCATCCAGTCCGGGGAAAGCCGGCAGAAGAGATGGGTGAATATTCATGATGCGGTTCGGAAACTGCTGTACGAACCAGGGCGACAGCAGCCGCATGTAGCCCGCTAGGCACACCAGATCGACCTTATGATGTTGCAGCGCGGCCACAACCTCACGATCGTGCTCTTCCCGGACCTTCCCCTTGGAAGAAATTATCAGCGCGTTGAGCCCGCGCCGCTGCGCCGACTCGATTCCCGCAGCGCCAGCCTTGTTAGAAATTACGACGCCAATGGTTGCGGCGAGTTTCCCAGACGCTACATTGTCCGCAATCGCCTCAAAGTTGGAGCCGCGTCCGGAAAGGAGGATGCCAAGGTTTTTCATGAGCTTTGGAAGAACCGATCATACTGACAGGTGCAACGGAAGTCATCGGCAGAACCCAGCGAGGGCCGCGACGACGGCAGATTGAAACAGAGGGGCTTGAGCATTCATTGCTAGCAGTGATAGCATTGACTCTATGGCGACCCTGACCATCCGGCAATTAGACGACAGACTGAAGCAGCGCTTGCGCGTGCGCGCGGCTCACAACGGGCGCTCAATGGAAGAGGAAGCACGCGAAATTCTGCGTGGCGCTCTTGCCAGCACTAAGATCCCGGAGAAGAACCTGGCCGAATCCATTCGGGAGCTCTTTGCGCCGTTCGGCGGAGTTGAACTCGACATCCCAAAGCGGCAGTCGATTAAGAAGCCTCCGGACTTCTCGTGATTATCCTCGATACGAACGTATTGTCTGAGTTGATGAAACCGCGACGGGATCCCTCTGTACAACGGTGGATCGAAGAGCAAGTGCCAGCAAACCTTTTCACCACATCGGTCACCAAGGCCGAAATCCTGTACGGCATTGAACTCCTGTCCGCAGGTAAACGCCGGGATGGTCTGCTTGCGGCTTCCGACAAGATGTTCAACGTCTTGTTGTCGCAACGAATCCTCGCGTTCGAAGACGAAGCCGCCGAGGCATTTGCCATGATCGCTGCCGATCGCCGTTCGAAGGGCCGTCCTATAAGCGACCTCGATGCACAAATCGCGGCGATTGCCCGCACTCATCATGCTCCGCTGGCAACCCGCAATAGGAGCGACTTTGAAAACTGCGGGATCGAGCTGATTGATCCCTGGCGAGCGAACGCTGAATCCCGCGCTCGTTGATTCGCTCACCGTTTCCCTTTACCATCGCCCCAGCGTGCCTTTGTCTCCTGACAAGCAATTTCCCGATCGCGAGCGCATCGTTTCGGCGGCGCCGGTCGATGACGATGCGTCGTTTGAGCTCAAGCTGCGGCCGCAGCGACTGCGCGAATTCATTGGTCAAAACAAAGTCAAAGAGAATCTGGAAGTCGCAATTCAGGCGGCCGTATCGCGCGGCGAAGCGCTCGACCACGTTTTGCTTTACGGGCCTCCCGGACTAGGCAAGACGACCTTGGCCAACATCATCGCCAACGAACTGGGCGCGACATTCCAGCAGACCTCGGGCCCTACGCTGCAAATCAAAGGCGACCTGACTGCGATTCTGACCAACGTTCGCGACAAGCAGGTGCTATTCATCGACGAAGTACATCGCCTGCAGCCGGCGCTCGAGGAACTGCTGTACTCGGCGCTGGAAGACTACAAGCTCGACATCATCATCGGGCAAGGGCCGGCGGCGCGCACTCACACCATCGACGTCAGGCCGTTCACCTTCATTGGAGCTACGACCCGGGCCGGCCTGTTATCCGCTCCGCTGCGCTCGCGCTTCGGTATCGTGCTGCGGCTGGATTTCTACACTCATGCTGACTTGAAGGTCATCCTGGAACGTTCGGCGGAGATTCTCGGTGTGGAAATCGATGAGGACGCGGCCATGGAGATCGCTGCCCGTTGCCGCGGCACACCCCGCATCGCGAACCGGCTGCTGCGCCGGGTGCGCGACTACGCCCAGGTGCGCGGAACCGGCAAAATTGATAAACCTACGGCGCAGGCGGCACTGGAGATGCTCGAGGTTGACCGCTACGGCTTCGACGAGATTGATCGCAGGCTGCTGCTGACCATCATCGAGAAGTATCAGGGCGGCCCTGTGGGTCTGAATACGTTGGCGGCATCGCTGGCGGAAGAGGCCGACGCCATCGAAGAGATTTACGAGCCCTTCCTCATCCAGATCGGCTTTCTCGACCGCACGCCAAGGGGCCGCGTCGCGACCCATCTGGCTTATCAGCACTTCGGCATCAAACGGCCAGGCGCACCTGCGCTGGGCCAGGAAACGTTGTTTTGATTTGTCATTCTGAGGTCGCCGCGGCGACTGAAGAATCTGTTTTCCTCGTTTTGATTTGTCATTCTGAGCGAGCGAAGAACCTGCTTTCCTCCCATCGGGCGATAAGTCAGCTTAGGCAACGGTTTACGCCAGTCGTCGGTCAAGCTGTCCCGAGTGGATTTTTTCCGTTCGATCAAACCCGTATGTGGCGGGACGCACATTGCTTGGTAAAGTAAGGATCCTCGCCGCATGTGACAGACAGCAGGTTCTTCGCTTCGCTCAGAATGACAGTTCAAGATGGTTGCGTCAGATCTGCCATTCTGAGGTCGCCGCGGCGGACGAAGAACCTGCTTCATTCCAACACAGCCCCTTCCTCAGCGGAGACCGAGGACTTTCACCTGCGGATAGAAATGCCGCTGGACGAGGGGCCTCCGTTTCATGGCGTGCTCCATAGTGGGCTGGGGGCCCGGACTGCGATGTTACCTCAGCGCTCGCAGGAGGCCACACCTTGCCCTCAGCGACGGTGGAAGCCTCCGCGTTGATGCGGCTTTGTTTAGGGTGGAAGCCCCCGCATTCATGCGGGGGAATGCTGCTTGCCATCACCGAGCAGCGCTTTAGCGCCGGGACTTTTTATGACGACAGCAGCCGGGGCTGAAGCCCCACACAGAATGGCAACCACTCCCCTCGGCTGAAGCCGAGGGCTTCCACCTGTCGCAGGTGACAGGCGGAATGCTTACACCTGGTTGCACAATCAGATTCCATCTGTTGATTTCGCCAGCAACGTCAGAACATCACGCGAACAACGCTCTTCCGTGCGCTATACTGCGCTCGAAGAACATTTTTTTCGAGGTCACTCGCTCTTATGTCCGCCAATGCTGTTGAAGCCCCTCCCCTGGCCACCCCCGCCGATTTTCAGGCGCTTGAGAAGAAGGTCCTGCGCACCATTGAATTGGTAAAGACTGCGCGCGAGGCGCAGGCCAACGCTGAACGCGACGCCAATCGTCTGCGCGAGCAGCTTGCCGAACGCGAAGAGGAAGTCGAAACCATGCGCTCAGAGGTCATCGCCCTGCGCAAAGATCGCGAAGAGGTACGTACCAGAGTAGAAAAGATGCTAAGCCAAATTGATTCTTTGACGGCGGAAGAGTCGGCGTAATAATCGGATCACGCGAGTTTGTGATAAGGAGTCGACTTGAGCCAGGCTAACGGAAACGGCAGCAGCACCAGCATTCGGGTGGATATCTACGACCAGAGCTATCACCTGCGTGGCACCGATCCGCAATATATTCAGGACTTGGCGGAGTACGTAGACACCAAGATGCGCCTCATCTCGCAGCAGGCGGCCACCGTCGAGTCGCTGAAAGTTGCAGTCCTCGCCGCGCTCAACATTGCAGATGAATTACAGGTCTTGAAACGTAAGTACGATTCCATGTCGCAGGACTATACAGCCAGGGCCGAACATCTTTCCGGCGCGCTGGATGAGGTACTGGGAGAGGCCCGCCGCGTCGGATAGCGCCATCGCCTGTCACTGGCACGTCGAGTGCCAACATTATCTGGTTCTACTCTTGTCATTCCGAACACGATTCCCTAGCATCTAACGAAAGAAAGCCGGCCTGCAAAGTTGGTGCCGGTGGCAACCGTTTTTTGAACCAATGCTAATGAACAGGGGGCCCGACTCGTATTCGGTTCGGTGTGCGAGGCTCGGCCATGTCCGAGATGCCTAAAGAGCCGCGGAGGGTTCCCACCGTCGTGGACGGGTTCATTGACGGCCCACCGTGTACGGCCCCGCGGGTCGGCGTTTTTCTAGGTGTCAGGTATCCGTTAACAGCTACCGGCCGCCAGCTTGCATGCTGAAAGAGGCATCACAGTAAGAAATTCGACAAAAAGTATGTGAGTTTGAAGGCACTTCGGGGGCGTAAATGTGAAAATTCGACGCGGATTTCGCTCCTATTCTACGCCTGAGTAGCTCACACGCCAGATCGAGTTCGATCCGTCGTCGCTCACCAGCAGAGAGCCGTCGATCATGACCGTCACACCGACCGGGCGTCCCCACACTTGCCCGTTCGGCAGCACAAAGCCGGTCAAGAAGTCTTGGTACTCGCCTGTTGCTTTGCCGGTCTGATGCAATGGAACGCGAATCACTTCGTATCCCACACGTGGGTCGCGGTTCCACGAACCGTGTTGCGCGGCGAAGATGTCACCTTTGTACTCCGCGGGAAACGTCTTGCCCTCGTAGAACGCTAACTGCAACGAGGCGTTGTGCGCCTGTAGGAGTACGTCTGGCACGATGACCTTCGACTTCAGCTCGGGATGCGCGCCTTTCAGCCGCGGCTCAGGATTGCCTCCGATGTAGTAATACGGCCAGCCGTAGAAGCCGCCGTCCTGCATGTGGCTTATGTAGTCGGGCACCAGGTTATTGCCCAGCCCATCACGCTCGTTGGTCGACATCCACAGCTCACCAGTCTTTGGGTTGATTGCCAGACCGCCGCCGGCGTTGCGGATTCCCGAGGCGTATATGCGCATGTTCTTGCCATCGGGATCCATCACCAGGATGTCGGCGCGGTTCTTCTCGTCGGGATGAGTGTCAGGATCGTTGATATTGGAGTTCGAGCCGACACCGACGAACAACTGCTTGCCGTCTGGCGAGAAGACCAGGTCGCGCGTCCAGTGGTTGCCGCCGGGAGGCAGGTCAGCGATCTTCTCGGGCTTGCTGCTGGCCTTCAGATCGCCGCTCTTGTATGCGAAGCGAACGATGGAATCCGTGTTCCCGATGTAGATGTACTGCGGGCTGTCGCCTTGGGGATAGAACGCAATGCCGTAGGGCCGATTGAGGCCGGTCACGAACGTCTCCGTCTGCTGCGGCCTGCCGTCGGCGCCGACTCCGCGAAATACCTTGATGTCGCCGCCGTGGCTCTCTGCCAGAAAGATGTCGCCATTGGGAGCCGTGATCATCGCTCGCGGCTCATTCAGTCCGGTGGCAAAGAGTTCGACTTTGAATCCTGGCGGCGCAATCGGCAAAACGTTAGTAGGCCGGTCGACAACCCGCGGTCCATTCACGGCCGACTTGGTCACGAACGGAGCCGGCAAATCCTTCGCCGTAATGTGGTGGGTAGCGCCGGGCTTCTCGTAGCGGTAGTCGGTGAACGGAGCCTGCGGCGGAGGAGCGTCATTGCCCTTGGTTTGTGCCGAGGTGCAGCCGGTCAATAGAACCGTGCAACAAACAGTGAGTAAGAGCGTGGTGCAAGCTTTCTTCATTCGCCTTCCTCGATCAACGATTGCGAGTGACGGTCTCCAGCAAACGATGAACCATCACGTCACCATTGGATGATCGACATCTCCCGGCGAACCGTCGTGGCCATGACCGTTTCGCAACAAGCCCGCTAGTTCGCCCGGCAAACAAACTGATATCCCGATTTCTGCATCTCTCTATTTGCGGAATCCGGCGATTTTGCAGCACCCATCCCAACAATCTGCCCAGCGGCGGAAGCGGCCGTCGAACAGAACATGGCGCAAGCGCAAGGAACATTTACGAGCAGTTGGCAAGAGCGTTTGACGGCGCTGAAAAACCTTCCGCCCGTGCTGAACATCGTTTGGCGCTCCGGACGAGGCGTGGTGACAGCCGGACTGGTACTACGTGTGTTCACCTCGTTGCAGCCGATCGCCCTGCTGGCCGTGGGCAAGTTCATCATCGACAACATTTACCAGGTGCTTGCGAAACATCAGCCGGTTCCTACGCGTCTGTGGTGGCTGGTTGGGGCTGAGTTCGCCATCGCGGTACTCGGCAATATTCTCACCCGCGCTACCGATTACACAGATTCGTTGCTGGCCGACAAGTACACGCGGCACGTGGGCATTGAGGTAATGCGGCACGCCGCGCAACTTGACCTGATCGCCTACGAAGACCCGCTGTTCTATGACCGCCTGGAGCGGGCGCGGGTGCAGGCGACCGATCGTCTGGCGATGATCCAGATGCTGGGCCGCCTGATACAGCAGGTATTGACGACAATCACGTTGTCGATCTCCATCATCTACTTCTCGCCGTGGCTACTGTTGTTGCTCATTGCCGGTGTGCTGCCTGCGTTTATCGGTGAGACTCACTTCGCTTTTCTGGGGTACGCCAAAAACTTTCGCCAGACCACCGCGAAGCGGCAGCTTGATTATCTGCGGGTGCTGGGCGGCAGCAAGGAAGCCGCGAAGGAGTTGAAGCTCTTCCGCTTGAGCGGCTTCCTGACCGATCGCTTCACTCGGCTATCGGACGAGATCTACGAGGAAAACGTCGCGCTCTCGCGTCGCAAGCTGATTGCGGGCGCCGTGCTATCGATCATCGGCACGCTCGGCTACTACTCGGCCTATGTGTACGTCATCTGGCGAACGGTGACAGGCGCTCTTACCTTGGGTTCGCTGACGTTGTTGGCGGGCGCGATTCTTCAGGCCAGCAGCAATATACAGCAGATATTTTCGACGCTATCGGGAGTTGCCGATCAGGCGTTGTTCCTCACCGATCTGCTCGCGTTCTTCGAGATGCAGCCGACGATTCGCTCCAAGCCGAATGCGCTTCCGGCTCCGCGGCCGATCGTGCACGGATTTGAGTTCCGCAACGTTTCGTTCTCCTATCCCGGTAGCGAGCGCCGCATTCTGCGCGACCTGACCTTCACGCTGAGTCCGGGCGAGCGCGTTGCTTTGATCGGCGAAAACGGCGAAGGCAAGACCACGATCGTCAAGCTGATTACGCGACTCTACGATCCGACAGAAGGGCAGATTCTGCTCGACGGCGTCGATCTTCGCGAATACGAGCTCGACGATCTGTATCGCGAGATCGGGGTCATCTTCCAGGATTTCATGCGCTACGAGATGACGGCACGCGAGAACATCGCGACCGGGCGCATCGAAGAGTTGGAGAACCGCCGCGAGATCGAACTGGCGGCCCACAAGTCGCTGGCAGATGGGGTTATCGCAAAGCTGCCTTTGGCATACGAACAGCAGCTTGGACGTCGCTTCGAAACCGGAGTCGATCTTTCGGGCGGCGAATGGCAGAAGCTGGCGCTGGCGCGCGCATATCTACGCGATGCGCAGTTGCTGATCCTCGATGAGCCGACCGCCGCACTCGATGCGCGCAGCGAGTTTGAAGTGTTCGAACGTTTTGCGGAGCTGACAGAAGGGAAGATGGCGCTCTTCATCTCGCATCGTTTTTCAACCGTGCGCATGGCCGACCGCATTGTGGTGCTTGCCGGCGGCCGAATTGTTGAAGAAGGCAATCACGCGCAGCTCGTCGCTCTCGGCGGACGCTACGCCGAAATGTTTGAATTGCAGGCTGCGAGCTATCGCTGATCATGATCGAGACCAACCATCGCGATGTCGTGCAAGAGTCGCCGAACCCGGAGCGGGTCGCGCCCACGACTGCGGAGTTGGATCGCGAAATAGCGGCGCGTGGCCGTGAGCTACCACGAACGCTGACCTGGTTGCCAGCGCTGAAAGAGTCGGAGCATTTCGCGAAACGTTTCGCGGCAGTATCCAAAGTGCTGGATACCGTACTTGCGTCGGCTGAAAATACTCCGGCGGATCGTCTTGCGAATTCCGAAGACCTGCAATGGCTGCACGATAACGCGCGCTTGCCGCGGGCGACGCAGGCGGGGTTTCAGCGCGATCCGTCAACTCTTCGTCGTGCTCCACATGTGCGGGATGCGCAGGCAGCACCGCTGCCACGCGTGTTGGCCATCGCTCAGGACTATCTTCGCGCCGCTAAGTGCCAGTATTCCGACCATAGCCTCAGCCTGTATGTCGATGCGTTTCAAGAGACCGTGCCGCTCAATATGCGCGAACTCTGGCTTGTGCCTCCGGCGCTGCAACTAGTGTTGTTGGAGGAGATTGCGGCCCGCGGCGAGAAACTCATCAGCCAGGTTGCCGACGCACAGGAGATGGGGGTGCTCATCACCAGCTTGCGCGAGGTGAACGAAGCGCCGTGGAAGGAGCTGCTGGAACCGCTCATCGCTTTCGATCATGTGCTCGCTGCTGATCCAGCTAAAGCGTACGCGAAGATGGATTACGCCAGTCGCGAGTTGTATCGCAACACGGTGGCCGAATATGCGGAGCGCTCCGATTGCTCAGAGCTGGAAATTGCGCAGCTTGCATTGCAATTGGCGCGGGATTCACAGAAGCAGAAGCACACCGATCCTCGATTGGCTCTGCGTCGTTCGCATGTGGGCTATTACCTGATCGGTGAGGGCGCCGAGCAGCTTCGCGGGCGTGCCGATGTCGTCCTGCCGTGGAAGCAGCGTGTGCAGAACTTCCTGCGGCGGCATCCGGATGAGTTTTACCTGGGCGGAATCGAAATCCTCACTCTGTTGATCGTCATCGCGATCATGACGCCGGTCTATGGGCTCTTCAACAGCTTCTGGACACGGATCTTCGGCATTCTAGTGCTTCTGCTGCCCGCCAGCCAGAGCGCAGTGGAGGTGATGAACTACCTCACGACTTCGCTGTTGGGTCCGCCTCTGCTTCCCAAGCTCGACTTCGCCAATGGCGTACCTGGCGACTGCGTGACCATGGTGGTAATACCGACACTGCTGCTGAACGAAAAGCAGGTGCGAAGGCTGGTGGACGATCTGGAAGTTCGCTATCTGGGAAACTCCGGCGGGAACCTGCACTACGCGCTCATCAGCGACATGCCCGATTTGGAGGAGCAACCGAACGAAGCCGATCCTCTGGTCGATCTAGCCACAAGTTTGATCGAGAAGCTCAACCTCAAGTATGCGCCAGAGGGCGGAGGGATCTTTACATTCTTACATCGCCATCGCGTCTACAACCCACGCGAAGGGGTGTGGATGGGATGGGAGCGCAAGCGCGGCAAGCTGCTCGACTTCAATCGCCTGATTCGCGGCGACTACGACAGTTTTCCGGTGAAGGTGGGCAACGTCTCTGTGTTGCCGCGGATTCGTTATGTCATCACGCTGGATTCAGACACGGAGCTGCCGCGGGGCACAGCGCATCGCCTGGTCGGAGCAATGGCCCATCCTCTGAATCGGGCGATCGTGGATTCGAATCGAAACATCGTGGTTGCGGGATATGGAATTTTGCAGCCGCGCGTCGGAATAAGCGTGCAGAGCGCATCGCAGTCGCGGCTGGCGCGCATGTACTCCGGCCAAACCGGATTCGACATTTATACGCGGGCTGTCTCCGATGTGTATCAGGACCTTTACGGCGAAGGCATCTTCACCGGCAAAGGCATTTATGAGGTTGAAACTCTGCAACAGGTGTTGGAGCATCGTTTCCCGCGCAACGCGTTGCTCAGTCACGATCTTATCGAGGGAGCTTACGCGCGAGCGGGTCTGGTCAGCGACATCGAAGTCATCGACGATTATCCGTCGCACTACAGCGCTTACAACCGTCGCAAACATCGTTGGCTGCGTGGCGATTGGCAGATTGCAAGCTGGCTGCTGGGCAAAGTGCCCGATGAGGCAGGCCGTCGCGTGCGCAATCCGATTTCGTTCCTCTCACGTTGGAAGATTCTGGATAATCTGCGGCGGAGCCTGGTAGAGGCGGGCACTTTTCTGCTTTTTGTACTGGGCTGGACCGTGTTACCAGGCAAGCCGTTGTACTGGACGCTGGTAACCATCGCGATTCTGTTTGTGCCTCCGTGGTTTCACTTGGCATTCACCGTTCCGCGCTCGCTCATATCGTGGAGCATGGCGCCTATCCGCGATGGGTTTGCGGCGCTCAGCTCAGCCATGGTCGGCGTCTTCCTGACTCTGACGTTCCTTGCGCATCAGGCGCTGCTTTCCGCTGACGCAGTGTTGCGAACGTGGTACCGGCGAATGGTCTCACGACACCGACTGCTGGAATGGGAGACGGCTGCCGAAGCGGAGTCGGCCAGCAAAAAGAGTGCTGTGGATGTTCTGCTCAACTGGACGCCCGCCCTCTCCGTAGTGGTGGGCATCATCGTCTACTTTGCGCGGCCGCACGCGCTTTATGTCGCGCTTCCTGTTCTGGTTTTATGGGCGTGCGCCAAGCCGTTGTCGCTGTGGTTGAATCGTTCGCCGCGTGCCGAGCGGCGGCCCACTTCGCACAGTGACCGCCGCTTTTTGCGCAAGGCCGCTCTGCACACCTGGCGATACTTCGCCGAGTTCTCGAACGAAGAACACAACTGGCTGGTACCCGATTACGTGCGCGAGACACCATCGTTTGTTGCCGCGCGAATCTCGCCAACGAATCTCGGCTTCCTGTTCAATGCGCGACAGGTCGCCTGTGACATGGGATACCTTACGGTTCCTGCATTGGCTGAGCAGACGAAGCGCACCATGGCCACGGCGCTTCAGCTGCCGCGGCAGCGCGGACATTTCTTCAACTGGTACGACACGCGCACGCTCGAGCCCGACCGGCCGCGCTTCATCTCGACCGTGGACAGCGGGAATCTGGTCGCCTCACTGATGACTTTGCGGCAGGGTGCGCTGGCGTTGCTCAACCGTCCCCTGCTCGAGCCGGCGCTGTTCGAAGGATACGCAGACCATCTCTGTGCGCTTTCGGAGATGAAGCTGCTGCCGAAACGTGTGGTGGCGAAGTTTGAGGACGGACATGAGCGCTGGCTCGACCATCTCTTGGAAGGAGTGGAAGTTCCGCAGATCCCTGACGGCATCGCTCGCTCGGAGGATGCGCGCTGGTTCCGCATACAGACCGGTGAGCTGGTGCAGCAGGTGCGCGATACCGTTGCCGGCTATATGCCCTGGCTGCTGCCGGAATTTGCTGTGCTGAGAGCTAATCCCGCGCTTGGGAAACTTGCATGGGGACAGGACCTGACACTGGAAAAGCTGCCTCCCTTTATTGACCTGCTGCGCACGCGATTGCTGTTGGCGCATGGCGGTCGCAATGCTGTCGAAGAGGCTTTCCTGCGCGATCGCTTGCGAGCTCTGCTCGCGGAAGCGAAATCGCGAGCACAACGCCTCATCGCTGACTTCCGGCAGATTGCAGACGATGCTGGACGGCTAGTGCAGGAGATGGATTTCCGTTATCTCTACGACCGCCGGCGCAAACTGCTTTCCATTGGCTCGGATGCCGAAACCGGCAAGGTGCACGCGGCCTGTTATGACCTGCTGGCGTCGGAGGCGCGTATCGCCGCATTTCTAGCGGTGGCAAACGATCACATTCCGCAGGAGAGCTGGTTCCAACTCGGACGTAGTCAGACCGTGGACAGCGGCCATGCGACCCTGATCTCGTGGACGGGAACGATGTTCGAGTACCTGCTACCGGCGGTGTGGATGCGTTGGTATCCCGAGACTCTGTTACAGCGCAGCATGGAAGCGGCGGTCGAAATCCAACGATCTTATGGTGCCGAACACCGCGTGCCGTGGGGCGTCTCGGAGTGTGCGTTTGCGGTGCAGGATGAGAACGGCGTATACGGCTATCGCGCGTTCGGAGTACCGGGATTAGCGGTTCAGCAGGAAGACGAGCGCATGGTGATGGCGCCGTACGCGACCATGCTGGCTTTGGATTTCGATCCGGAGGCTGCAATCAAGAACTTGCGTTGGATGAATCGTAAGGACTTCCTGGGTCGCTACGGTTTTTATGAAGCTGTTGATTTTAGCACAGACGTGCGACGCCGACGCGAGCCTTTCGCCGTCGTGCGGCAATGGATGGCACACCACCAGGGCATGAGCCTTTTGGCGATGGCGAACTTCCTGCACAACGGCGTAGTACGTAATTGGTTTCATGCCGATGCGCGCATCCAGGCCACCGAGTTGTTGTTACAAGAGCGTCCCTTACGCCATCCGGCTGGCGCTCCGGCCAGGCGCCGAACCCGGAAAGAAGCTGCCGCTTCGACCAACCGGCCCAAGAGTGCTATCGCTGCCTGAAGCGTCCTGTCCAATTGCGGACAGAGCGAATGCGTTTCGGACGAGCCTTTATCCTTGCATCGCTGTAGGTCACTGAAAATTCAGCCGCTTCCATGCGATTCGTTGGCATTCGATCTGCACTCATCACGGTCGAATGCAGAAGCCGAATCACAAAGCGAGGGTCCTGATCGCCGAGGACCAGGAGCACGTTCGCGAGGCGCTCGCGATGTTGCTGCGCGGCGACGGCTATGAGGTCGAGCTATGCTCGTCGCCGCAAGAGGCCGTCTCGGCTGCCAGACGGCAGATGCCCGAGATCACGCTGCTCGATATGAACTACCAGCGCGACAGTACGTCGGGCATCGAAGGCCTGGAGCTCATTGAGTGTCTGCGCAAGTTGGAAAGCACGCTGCCGATCATCGCATTGACCGGATGGGGTAACGTGCAGCTCGCGGTGAAAGCCATGCACGCCGGCGCAGACGACTTCATCGAGAAGCCGTGGCGTAACGAGGCGTTGCTGGAAAAGGTGAACTCGCTAACCTTGCGCGCTCGCGATGCGCGTTCCTCGCAGAAGATCTCGCAATTTGAACGCGAGGATGCGCAGAAGCTGCAAACCCGCATTGTGCCTCCGCGGCACTTGATCGCCGGTGAGGTCGAAGTGTATGGCGAGAGCACGCCGGCGGGAGTGGTGGGTGGCGACTACTTCGGTGTGTGGCAGCCCACGCCCGATTCGGTGCACCTATGCATCGCCGACGTTTCAGGCAAAGGGACGCCGGGAGCGTTGATCGCTGCGATGTTGTACGCATCGGTCAGCACTTTGTCGTCGTCAGGAAGCACTCCTGACCTGATTCTGCGCGAGGTCGAACACCTGTTGCAGGAGCAACTCAAGGATGGGCACTACCTCACCATCGTGTACGCCGTGCTCGATCTCAAGTCTCAATCATTGCGATACATCAACGCCGGGCATTGTCCACCGATGTTGTTGCATGCGGATGGCTCCGTGGAGTATTTGGCGGCTACGCGAACCGTTCTGGGGCTCGGAATTGGGGGGGAATTCGACGTACACAAGGTCAGGCTCAATCGTGGCGATCGGCTTGCGTTTTATACCGACGGCATCAGCGAGGCTGCCAATGGCGACGCAATTGAATTCGGCAGCGAAGGACTGTTGGCCGCCTTGCTGAGCGCGAGTTCGCTCGAACCACGACAGCAATATCGGGCGATCCTTGAGCGAGTGCGGGAGCACGCCAATGACAAGTTTACCGACGATGCCACCCTGATTCTCGCCTCGCTCGGCTCGCAGACGGGTACACCACAGCCGGTTCGGCAATGAAGGGCCATTGCCCGGCCACTCACGCTTGAAACTTCTAACTTGAAACCTGAAACTGTAGTCGATGCGGCGCGACTTCGATGTCATCGTCCTGGGCGGTGGTGCGGCTGGCCTGATGTGCGCTATCGAAGCCGGCAAGCGTGGCCGCCGTGCGGCTGTGCTGGAGCGCGCGGAGCGCATCGGCAAGAAGATACTTATCTCCGGTGGCGGGCGATGCAACTTCACCAACCTGCATTGCCGTCCCGAAAACTTCATCTCCGCCAATCCGCATTTTTGCAAATCGGCCCTGGCGCGATACATGCCAGACGATTTCATCGCCTTAGTCCGCAGGCATGGCATTGCCTATCACGAGAAAAAGCTGGGTCAGCTTTTCTGTGATGGCTCGGCTCGCGAGATTGTGGCCATACTGGAGCGAGAGTGCTCCGCGGCAGGAGTGCAGATATTCACTGGTGTTGAGATCGCCGAGGTTCATCGTTCCGACGCGTTTGAGGTGGTGACTCGTACTGCTTCGTTCCGCGCCTCTGCACTGGTGGTTGCGACTGGCGGGTTGTCGATTCCAAAGATCGGCGCAACTTCCTTCGGCTACGACCTGGCGCGGCAGTTTGGACTGAGAATTCAGCCGTGCAAACCGGCGCTGGTGCCTTTGTTGTTCAACGCAGACGACCGGCAACATTACAGCGATCTCGCGGGAGTCTCAGCGGATGTCATCGCATCGAGCGATGGCCAGTGCTTCCGCGAGAAGATGTTGTTTACGCATCGCGGTTTGAGCGGCCCGGCAATCCTGCAAGTCTCTTCCTACTGGCAGCCGGGCGAGGCGATCGCGCTTGACCTCGCACCCGAGACAGATCTCCTTGGTACGATTCGCAGTTCGGCCTCGCACCGCGATGCGACGATGATCCGGCACGCGCTGCGGTCCGAGCTTCCAATTCGTTTCGCGGACCGATGGCTCGATCTGCATGCTCCTGCCGGGCTCACGAATGCCGCGGTCGACCAGCTCAGCGGAGCGCTGCACGCATGGTCGATCACACCAAGCGGTACCGAAGGCTATGAAAAGGCCGAAGTCACCGCTGGTGGCGTCGACACCGACGAACTCTCGGCGAAGACGATGGAGTCGCGCAAAATTCCCGGGCTGTATCTCATTGGCGAAGTGGTCGACGTTACGGGGCATTTGGGCGGCTTCAATTTTCAGTGGGCCTGGGCGTCAGGATTCGCGGCCGGCCAGGCTGTCTGATCCCCACTCGGCACCTACCGCTCGTTGTACACTGCTAAGACTTCCTTTCGGGTAAATCCACAGGCGGGGATTGGCTAGGGTGACGGATACGATTGTCCAAATCAGCGGGCTGAAAAAGGTGTATGCCGGAAAAGTGCCCGTCGAGGCGGTCAAGGGCATCGATCTGGAGGTGCGCCGCGGCGAACTATTCGGTTTGCTCGGCCCCAATGGCGCAGGAAAGACGACGACCATCAGCATCTGCACCACGCGCGCACTACCCACGGGCGGCAAAGTTACGATCGCGGGCATTGACGTGGTGGCGCATCCTGCCGAGGCGCGGCGCAACATGGGAGTGGTGACCCAGTTCAACACGCTCGACCGGCAGTGCACGGTTTTCGAAAACGTCTATTTTCATTGCCGGTACTTCGGCATGAGCCATGCTCAGTCCACGGCCAAGGCACATGAGCTGATCGACTTGTTCAAGCTGACGGAGCGGGAGAAGTCGAACGTGGCGCAGCTCTCGGGCGGACTGGCGCAGCGGGTGCAAATCGCGCGCGCCATCGCGCATGAGCCACAGGTCTTGTTCCTGGACGAGCCAAGCGCCGGGCTCGATCCGCAGACACGTCTGGCATTGTGGGACATCATTCGCATACTCCGACAACGTGGGATCACTGTCGTGCTTACCACGCATTACATGGAGGAAGCGGACGCGCTGTGTGAGCGCGTCGCCATCATTGACCATGGCAAGATCCTGGTCTGCGATGAACCTGGCAGGCTGAAGAGCAGCGTAGGCGCACAGAAAGTCTTTGAACTACGCTTGCAAAATCCGCAGACCGATGGGCTGGCGGAACGATTGCGGCAAGTGCCCGGAATCATCGGGGTGGAAACCGCTGTCGATGGGCTGCGGCTGTTTACCAACGGCCGCAGCGGATTACTGCCGGAGATTGTGGGTATCGCGGGCGACGGATTACAGGATGTGAAAGTCAGCGAGACCAGCCTGGAGACGGTCTTCATCAAGCTGACAGGAAGGGAACTGCGTGACTGATTCCGGAGTGAAATGGCGCGCGTTCTGGGGATTGTTTTTGCGCGATCTCACCGTGCTGCGCCGGCAGTTAGGCGCATTCGTGATTCGCACGGTAATGAACCCGCTGCTGTTCGTCTTCGTTTTCACGTATTTATTCCCGAAGATCGGACAGGGCTTTCAGAGCAGTGCCGGCGCGAGCTTCGGAACGCTGATCCTGCCGGGGCTGCTGGCCATCGGCATCTTCATCCAGGGAATCATGGCGACCGCGTTGCCGCTCTCGATGGAAATCGGAGCCACCCGCGAGATTCACGACCGCGTGATGTCACCGCTGCCGGTGAGCTGGGTGGCGGCCCAGAAGATCATCTTCAGCGCGCTGCAGAGCATTCTGGCAGCCTTGGTGATTTTCCCGCTGGTGTACTTCATTCCGGTTAACCCGGTTGTGATTCATGTTTTCAGTTGGCCCATGTTGATCGGTGTCGTGCTGCTTGCCAGCCTGGTCTCCGGCGCCGTTGGCCTCACCATCGGGACGTCGGTTGCGCCCCAGCATATCGCGCTTATGTTCGGGATCATCGTGGTGCCGGTGACGTTTCTGGGATGCGTTTATTACCCTTGGGCGATGATGCACAACGTGCGCTGGCTCCAGATCCTGGTGCTGATCAACCCCGTGGTCTACATGAGTGAGGGCTTGCGGACCACGCTGACGCCGTCGCTGCCGCACATGCCTGCGTGGGTGACCATCATCGCTTTGACTATCAGCCTTGCCGTGCTGAGTTGGGTCGGGGTGAAGGGTTTTCTGCGCAGAGTGCTGAGCTGAAGCGTAGATTTGCGATAATAAGAGCAATGCAGTAACGCGTCCCGTGTGGGGCCGTAGCTCAATTGGATAGAGCATCAGCCTTCTAAGCTGAGGGTTGCTGGTTCGATCCCAGCCGGCCCTACCAACTCCCACGACAGATCATCGCGCCAAGAGGTCCCTCGCGATGCTCGGGATTTCGGCACGCGGCTCGGACGCCGCGAAAACGCCTCAAGTTCGATCCCAGCCGGCCCACCATCTCCTGTCGCGCCGCGTAGATGCCTCAAGTTCGACCCGGGGCCGGGCCTACCATTTCTTGCCTGTCTGCCTCCAACACACTGAGATGAAGTTTGCTCGCTGCGCCTTCGCACTTATCTGGCTGGCGATGTGTTCGGCTTCCGCGTTCGCGGCGCCCGTAACAATTCACGTGGCCGGCACGGACGGCGCCTCAATCAAAGGGGCGCTCGTCATCGTTCAGAATTTGCGCAGCAACACCGAGCAGGAACTCTCGCGTGGGCTAACCGGCGAGGGTGGAAATGTCACCCTGGACAACATGGAGCCTGGACTGTATCGGGCCATTGCCAGCGACCCTTACCGTTCGTGGAAGACCGAAGTCGAAGAGTTTCTCGTGAAGTCACAACCGGTAACAGTGACGCTTCGGTTGGAGCGGCAGGTCACCGACGATCCTGTGGTCGCGACCGTCGGCAGGCTCACGGTCCACGTGCTCGACTCCGCGGGTAACGCGGCTGTCGGAGCCAGAGTCTTGCTACGCGATGCCGAGGCCCATCCTCACGCTGAACACTGGGGCACGGCAGACGCCCAAGGCACCGTAACTCTCGATGTCAGTGCAAGCTCCTCGGTGCTGGTGATCGTCTATAACGGCCAACTCTATAAATTCCCTGCCAACAGCTACGATACCGAGCGGACGATTCACCTCTAGCCTGGCATACGTCTGACAGATCGAAATGAGTCTCGTACGGTTACGGCGTGGGCAACACCTTCACTTGCGGCGCCCGGCACTGCTTCACCGACGAGCCGCAATCCTGATACTTCAGGTTCTTGTCGAAACAGGCCTCGATTGCGATGAACTCTCCGCTGCTGCACGATACGCGAAACGAAGTTTGCGGTGCTCCGTTGGCTTGCGCAAACTTCTGCTCGATGTCGCTGGGTGCGGCGCTGAACTGCGCCGGCGGATGCTGATACTCCTGCGGCACCTTGAACGATTTGTACAGCTGTTGAATGTCTCCGAAATACTGCAGCGATGAAAGACCGCTGCAAGTACCGTGGGTTGCCCACTCGTGCTGAATCAGCCCACGCGCCGGCATTATCGGCAGCATCTCGCGCACAATCTCATTCGAAACCGGCTGTGCACTCGCGCAATCTTTCGGCCAGGAGCCGTCATTGTTCTGCGGCCAGAGCCCATGCACTACGAATCCGTAGTGCCGGTTAGGATCGCACTCGCTGGAACTCATGCTTGACTGGTGCGTGGCACAGAAGTCCGGAGCCCACGATAGAACCAGCAAGTAATAGTCGAATGCACCAGGAGTGTTATCGGCATTAGAGGAGGCGGATTGCGAATGGTGCTTGCCGGCGTAAGCATTTACCGTCAGCGCCAAACAGAAGCAGAGTGTAAACACCTTCCATGAACTGTGACGTGGCATGAATCCTCCGACAGGGTGAATCAAGATGCCAACCAGATCCTGAGGTCGAATTCCCTCTGGGGCTAAAAGCCCAGTCTGTACCAAACCTTTCGGCACGGCTGAAGCCGATGCCCCTTCAAACCCCGATTTGCTAGGTCGCTTCGACTTATTTCACAAATTGCGGCTGCTTACCTTCGGCCCACGGATTGTACGTCTGCGCAAAGACCTCGCGGTCGGCAATCGTTGGATGGGACCACAGCCATATTTCCGCGAACTTGCCGACATAGGGATAATCGAGCGAGCGCTCACCGAGGATCTGGAATGACTCGGCAGCGTTGCGTCCTGAATCCGCGACGAGATTATGAGTTACTTCGAGACCGTAAATGTCAGCTTCGTGTTCGAAATGCCGCGAGATTGCATTCGACATCGGCTCGGAGACGAACGAGAGCACGTAGAAGATAAGAAGCAGCATGGGAGCCGAAGCGAAATCGCTCAATCCGCGAAGACCCCATGCGTTCCCGTTGCGCCGCATAAGCCAATTCGCAATCCGGTAGCTGATGTAGAAGAACGCCAGCAGCAGCGCGACAGTGATTACGAACCCTTTCATCAGATGACCGAGGACGTAATGCCCCATCTCGTGGCCGAACACGAACATTGTCTGTGGCGTGGTCATGTGACGCATGGTCGTGTCCCACACGACTACACGCTTGCTTGAGCCGAAGCCGGTCACATACGCGTTGAGTTCATTTGTTTTCTCGCTGGCCTTCATCTCGAACATGCGCGAAGGCGGAATCTCCAAGCCGGCGCGATGAACGACGCGCTCGATCTGCTCGACCAGTTCGGGATGATGGTTCGTCAGCGGTTCGAATTTGTTGAACAGCGGATCAATCAGGATTGGCTCGACGAAGATGGCGAACAGGATAAGCGGAATGGTGGCCAGCCAAAAGTAAAACCACCAGCGCCGCGGGCTTCCGCGAAGCAGGCCGTAGAGCACCCACCCAAGTGCTGTCGATACCACAAGGCTGAGTACCAACCCCTTGCCCCAATCGCCGAACCACGAGCCCCACTGCTGGACGGACAATCCGTATTCCAGGCTGATGTGGTGACGGTAGAGCGAGAACGGAAGCTGGAGCAGTTCCAGAGTCAGGGAGAACAGGGCGATGACGACAGCGGCGCGCACCAGCCAGAATCGGGAGACGCGCTCGGCGAAGTCGCGCAGATGGACTCCATAACGTGTGCGCAGCATGAGCCACAGAACAACGAACACGTACAACGTCGTAACGAAGTAGAGCGAAACGTCAATGCGGTAAAGAGCGTAGGCCTGCGCCAGTTTGTCCGCGGGCAACGTGTAATGCAGAAGCCCACCGGGTTGTGAGGAGGGGCTAGCGCCCGGCGATTCGCCGAGCAGCAGCGCAGCCGTGACGGGAAATACGGGCAGCATGAAGCGGGAGTTTAGCACGTTGCCGGAAAGTAAGGGCGCGGTCATAAACGGCGTCATGAGTTCTCAAATCTTCGGTTTAGGTATTCCGCAACTAGCGGCAAGCAAAGCGTTTGTGGGATTTTCGTTGACTTTGGCTACCACGGGGTTAACATATCAGTATCACCTCCGATCCAATCCAGGATCGAATGGGCCTGAGGTCAAGGAAATGTCACCGCTCCTTGGCAGCGGGCCCATTTTAATTACCGGCGCTTCCGCCGGGCCTGTTTATTCGCCGCTCTCATCGACTCTGTACAATGACGGATTGCCGTTCCCTCTCATTTGAATGAAGTCGAAAATCCTTTTCATCGCAGGCTTGCTGTTTTGTCTGACTCCATGGGCATCGCCGCCGATGGCGTTGCTAGTGGGATTGGTCTTCGGTGCGATCGCGACGCATCCTTATCCCGGGGAGTCGCGCCAGGTATCAAAGTATCTCCTGCAGGCGGCTGTGGTTGGACTGGGCTTTGGCATGAACCTGCAACAAGTATTGCGCGCGGGGAAGAGTGGCTTCGTCTACACCGCCGTGGGCATTGCGTTCGCGCTAATCCTGGGTACGCTGATTGGCAAGCTGCTGGCGGTGCATAGCCGGTCGTCGTTCCTCATTTCGGCCGGCACAGCGATTTGCGGGGGCAGCGCGATTGCGGCCATTGGTCCCGTGGTGGGCGCGACCGAAGACGAGATGTCAGTCTCGCTGGGCACGATCTTCCTGCTCAACTCGGTCGCGCTACTGACCTTTCCGACGATTGGAAGCTCGTTACACCTCTCGCAGACGCAGTTCGGACTATGGGCAGCGCTGGCCATCCATGACACCAGTTCGGTTGTCGGCGCCTCTGCGAAATACGGTGCCGTCGCACTCGCGATCGGTACGACCGTAAAGCTTGCGCGCGCGCTTTGGATCGTTCCCGTGACGGTCACTACCGCCGTCGCCAAAGGTAGCAAGACGCGTATTCAGTGGCCGTGGTTCATTCTCTTCTTCTGCCTCGCAGCGGTGGCTAATACCTACTTGTTTCCGGGCTCGCGCTTCTATCACCTGCTCACTAACCTCGGGAAGTTGATGCTGATCTTCACTCTGTTTCTTATCGGAGCGACTCTCTCGCCGGCGGCCTTGCGGAAGGTCGGTCCGCGTCCGCTATTGCAGGGCGTGCTGCTGTGGATTATTGTCGCCGTGGCAAGTTTGCTGGCGATCCGAGCAGGGTGGATCGCGCTCTAGGATTGTCGGCCGAGATCGAGGCTGATCAGGCTGGATGGAGCGTCCACTTCCGGACGACTCACGAGGGCACTGAACATTCGTCGCAGCACAGGGAGGCGGACGTCCCTAAGCCTTCCAGTAACTTGCAGATGCTGGTTTCGGTAGCAAATTTGCAACAATCTGCTGGGGACTACTCGCCTTTCTTAAGGACACAGGAGCCGGAGAGCTTATGCAGACACTTATGCAGGATGTGCGCTACGCACTTCGCATGCTCGCAAAGAGCAAGGCATTCAGCGCCATCGCGATTCTGTCGCTCGCCTTGGGAATCGGCGCCAATACGACGATCTTCACGGTGGTGAACGCGATTCTTCTGCATCCCCTGCCGGTGAAGGATATTTCGCGACTGGTTGAGGTTGACACGGTGGACACCAAGACCGTGGTCACTGCGGCCAATGCCACCAAGCTCGGAATGTCGTATCCGAACTACCAGGACTACGCCCGCGATAACCAGGTTTTATCCGGGGCTGTTGCTGTTGCCGGCCCGCTTCCGCTGACGTGGAGCGGTCGCGCCGAGCCGAAGCAGGTTCAGGGACAATTGGTCACCGCAAATTACTTTGACGTGTTGGGGCTGCGTCCTGCCGTAGGGCGTTTCTTTCTGCCGGACGAGGACACCAAGCCCGGCGGAAATAATGTCGCAGTTCTTAGCTACAGCCTGTGGGTGAACAAGTTCGGTTCTGATCCTGACATCATTGGCAAGGTGCTGACGCTGAACGCGATGCCTTACACGGTAATCGGCGTGGGACCTCGCGGCTTCAAGGGCACCTTCACATTTGGCAGCGCCGAAGAGATTTGGGTCCCCGTCAGCATGTACACCCAGGTGCTCGCCGGGTTCTTCAAAGACAATTTCAACGACCGCCGATTCCTGTCGATTACGATGTTCGGCCGCTTGAAAGATGGCGTCACACTGAGCGGGGCAGAAGCTTCGCTGAAGACCATCTCATCGCGGCTCGAGACTGCTTTCCCCAAAGACAACGCCAGCCGCAGTGTGGCCCTGACGCCGCTGACCGACGCGGTTGTGGGGGTGAACAACCATGGGCAGATCGCATTGATGGGTGTCCTGATGATGGCGGTCGTGGGCGTGGTCCTGTTGATTGCGTGCGTGAATGTCGCCAATCTGCTACTGGCACAGGCCGCGCGCCGCGAGAAGGAGATGAGCCTGCGGGCCGCGCTGGGCGCCAGTCGAGGCCGTGTCATAAGGCAGTTGTTTACTGAAACTTTGGTATTGGCGCTGGTGGCCGGAATTGTGGGCGCCGGCATCGCCTATGCCGGGCGCGCTGCTTTGTGGTCGTTTCGACCGCCGTTCCTGGAGCAAGGTGATCTGGATTTAGGCTTCGACTTCCACGTGCTCTTCTTCACCTTGGGTGTGTCACTGCTGACGGCTGTGCTGATTGGCATTGCTCCTGCGATGAGAGTGGCGCGGCCAAACCTGGTCGAGGTGTTAAACCTTGGAGGACGCGGTGGCAGCGTGAGTTGGACGCGCAACCGGTTCCGCAGTCTGTTGGTGGTGACGGAAATCGCGCTGGCGCTGGTTGCGCTGGTCGGTGCCGGCCTGTTCGTGCGCAGCATGCAAAACGCGCAACGCATCGATCCGGGGTTCGAATCGAAGGACCTGTTCGTCTTCGCGTTCGACTTGGGAGCTTTGCACTACGACGAAGGGCGCGGCCAACAATTCTTTCGCAACGCGATCGAGCGAGCCGAGGCTTCGCCCAAGGTGGCATCAGCCACCATCGCATCAAACTTTCCGGTAGGCGGAGGCTTCGCGCGTACCACCTTCCCCGAGGGACAGACTGAAACCTCAGGTTATCGCGGGACACTGACGCAGCTTGATGACATCATGCCGAACTATTTCAAGACGCTGCGCATTCCGCTGGTCAAGGGGCGCGAGTTCACCGACTCCGATCGCAAGGACACGACGCTGGTGGCGATTGCGAATGAAGCGATGGCCAAGCACTTCTGGCCGGGGCAGGACGCGGTCGGAAAGCGTTTCCACTTCTTCGGCGAGACGCAATTGAGGGAAGTGGTCGGCGTGGTGCGGGATACGGTGGTGAACAACATCGGAGAAGAGCCGCAACCGCTGGCTTATTTGCCGATGACGCAGGACTACAGTCCGGCGGCCACCATGCAGGTGCGGACTGTTGGACCTCCGGGAGCGGTGATCGCCAGTGTCCGTCAGCAGGTACAAGGGCTCGACAATAACCTCGCGCTTACGAACTTCAACACAATTGGCGAATTGCTCGACCAGGGACTGTGGGCGTCACGAATGGGCGCAGGGCTGTTGTCTCTCTTTGGTGTGCTGGCTCTGATTCTTTCCGTCGTAGGGGTGTATGGCGTGCTCTCCTACTCAGTCAGCCAGCAGACCCGTGAGATTGGCATTCGCATGGCAATGGGAGCGCAAACAAATAGCGTGTTGAAGCTAATTGTGAGGCAAGGTATGCGGCTTGCGATTGCA
The DNA here is from genome assembly GCA_963699875.1 of uncultured Acidobacteriaceae bacterium. Classification (GTDB taxonomy): domain Bacteria; phylum Acidobacteriota; class Terriglobia; order Terriglobales; family Acidobacteriaceae; genus CAVVDY01. Next base: position 517,906 of record CAVOVN010000017.1, on the reverse strand, counting down.
GGCCTGGTGCTAGGGCTGGCGATTGCGTTGGTCACTATGCGCTCGCTTTCCAGCCTGCTCTATGGAGTCAGCGCTTACGATCCGCTGATCTTCGGAGGTGTGTTCCTGATTCTTGCGACCGCTGCTGTGCTGGCTTGCTACTTCCCAGCGCGTCGTGCAGCTCGCGTCGATCCGTTGGTAGCATTGCGATACGAATAAGCGACCTACGCCGTGCTTGCAACGGCCGAAGAATTGCCTTGTGACAACGTCTCAATAATCAAGCGGACATCCTTGCTTTCCGCCTGTTGAATCAGCTTTAGAGCCTCACATTTGTCATCGGTCGGATAGAGGATCGCTCGGCCCTCAATCGATACTGCCAAGTCGAGCGCATTGATGGTGATGTCGTGCAGGATCTGCGGTTCCGTGGCTAATCGTTGGGCGGCGAACCAGGCTGCGTCGCGCGCCTTCACAATGTCGAAGTTGATCAGTGAGGTCGCCGAGCGCATGCCGATTTTTTCCAGATCGCCGATCAAGGGAGAAACGGCTGCAATCTCTGACGCGACTGTGCCTATCAGACTCGCCAGTACAGCGTTGATCTGATCAAAATCCGGCTTGAGCTCGGGCAGTTGCTCTCTCGGACTGACCTGTGCGGCAGCAATACCGAGGTCGAGATTGATATGCGCGTTCATGCCCGACAGCAGTTGCTGCAGGATTAAAAGATTGGCATCGTCATAGCCATGGAACGCAACCATCCAGCTTCGAGTCGCGGTGCCGCCGGATTGAAACGTCGCGAGCGCATCGAGATATCGCGATGCGAAAACCATGTCAAGCTGTTCCATCAGCGGGCCATTCTGAAAGCTTCCGGAGCTGATACCATCCCGCACCACGCAGGTCACGCGGCGATACAACGCTGCGAAGTATCCCATCCGGCTTTGGTCGTCATACGAAGTCTGAATGATTTCGTCGAGCGCGCTAACTACATCATTGATGGTTTGAAGAGGCATGTATCGGGAAATCCTAGCGGGAGTTCGGGTGGGAAGCAAAGAGATTCGCGATTAGTGGAGTGTGAGCCTAGGTTTTGCGGCGAGCTTTGGTTCCCTTGCTCTTGCGCAGCGGATCAGCGGGCTGGTAGTTCAGTTCGGCGGAGAGAATTTCAACCATCTTCGCCAACACCTTGGTTCGCGCCCAATATTTGTCGTTGCCTTCGATGAGTGTCCAGGGAGCGGTGGCGGTGCTGGTCTTGACCAGCATCTCCTCCACTGCTTCTTCATAGGTCTCCCACTTCTCGCGATTGCGCCAGTCTTCGTCGGTCAGCTTCCATGCCTTGTATCCGATGGCTTTGCGTTCTTCGAAGCGGCGAAGCTGCTCCTCTCGGGAGATGTGAATCCAGAACTTCGCCAGAATGGCTCCAAAGTCGCGTAGTTGCCGCTCGAACGAATTGATCTCTTTGTAACCGCGTTTCCATTCTGCTTCGCTGGCGAACCCTTCCACGCGCTCCACTAGAACGCGGCCGTACCAGGTGCGATCGAAGATTGCGATCTGTCCTCGTTCCGGCAGCCGCCTCCAGAAGCGGTAAAGATAGTGTCGGGTTCGATCTTCACCGTGAGGGGAGCTGATGGGGTAGACGACGTAGCCGCGCGGGTCAAGCTTCTCAGTAATGCGTTTGATCGCGCCGCCCTTGCCTGCCGCGTCCCAGCCTTCGAACAGAATGATGACCGGCCGCTTCTGCAAGTACACCTGATAGCCCAACTGGCGCAGTTGAATCTGGCGGCGCGTCACTTCGCGGACATACGCCTGGCGATCCAGGGTGTGGGTGAGGTCCATCGTCTCCAGCATTACAGCCTGCCTTCGCTTAGGGAATCCATCGCGGCACGGAGCTCGGCGTCTTTGGATACATCGGCAGAGATATCGTCGCGCGCCGGCGCCTTTTCCCCTAACTGCTTTTCAAGAGCGCAGATGATGGTCTCGAACACGCATTTCCGGGTATGTGACTTGGAACTGGCTGCGACGATGGTCCATGGCGCGTACTCCGACTCGGTGAGCTCCAGCATCTCCTCAGTGGCTGCCAGGTACTGGTCATATTTCTTGTGGCGAGCCCAGTCATCTCTGGTGACACGCCAGGCTTCCATCGGATCGGCCTGGATCATTTCGAAACGTCTGTACTGTTCCTTCCTGCTGATATGCAGGAAGAACTTCAGGATGACGGCGCCGTCGTCGGCCAGCATGCGCTCAAACTCCGTGATATCGCGGAACGCCTGCTTCCATTCCTTCTTCGGAGTGATTCCCTCGACCCGTTCTTCCAGCACGCGTCCGTACCAACTGTGATCGAAGATGACCATCTCTCCGCGGTTGGGCACCTTCGACCAGAATCGCCACAACCACGGGAGCTGTTGCTCGTAGGTTCGCGGAGCGGTGATGGGGTAGAGTTTGAAGCCGCGCGGATCCAGTCGCTGGGTGAGAGCCGAGATCGTCGTTCCTTTGCCTGACGCGTCCCAGCCCTCGAAGACAATGACAGTGGGAATCCCGTTATCCCAGCAAGCCTTTTCCAGGTCATACAGACGCAACTGCATGCCGGGGACAATACGTTTGTAATCTTCGCGCGAAAGCTTCTTCTTCAGATTTATGTTTTCCAGCATGAGGGGCTTTTATTTTTTACCGGCAGCCTGGACTTTGGCCAGCATCTCCTTCGCTGGTCCCTGGTACGGGCCTTGGATGGCCGCGGCTTTTTGTAGTGCGGCAATCGAATCAGCTTTACGGTTCTCCTTGGCAGATGCGTAGCCCAGAAAATAGAGCGCGACCTGCTGATCAGGCGGATCGCCTTGCAGTTGGTTGACTGCTGTTTTCAGCGACGTCACGGCGCTTGCGGCTTTATCGCGGTTGAGATCAGCCCGACCGAGCGCGGTGTGCGCGATGCCGGCATAGGACTTCAACGTCGCGTCGCCGGGATCAGCACCGGTGAGCTTAAGTACCTTATCGGCATAATCCGCGGCCTTGCTAGCAGTCTTGGGATCGCCGGCATAGGAACCCGCCATCATCAGAAGCGTCGGAATGCTGTCAGGATTCGCGGCCAACGCCTTTTCTCCATAGGCCTGTAACCGCTGCGGCTGGTTGACCTGCTGCAAGCTGTACATTGCAATCTGTGCCACTTGCGCTTCGAACCGAGACTTGGGAAAGGCCGGAGTGTATTGCTCGATGAAGTTCATGCGCTGGTTGGGATCCTGCTCCGCAACAATCGCATTGTAGGCGGCGTTCTCCAGGAACTCGTAATCCGGCTTGACCGAGAACTGCTCTTGCGTGATGCGGTTATTCCACTCTGTATCGCTGACGTCGGAGGGCTTCGGCTGCTGCAGGACCGAATGATATATGGCCGCGCCCTTGACGGCGAACTCGACAGTCTTGGCGTTGTTTTTAATCGCCATGGCCACGTTGGTATCGGACACGACAATTTCGAGGTCGTCGGGATACGTCTCCAGGGCTTTGTCACCCCATTCGAGGGCCTTCGCATTGTCGTGCGCGGTGAGGTAGTCCTGTGAAAGCTGCCATTCGGCGTAAGCCACGGCCGGCTTGTTATCGGCATATTTCTTGATGAAATCTTCGTATGCCTCAGCTCGTTTGGCGGCATCGGTTTCAGCCGCAATGGCGGTGAGTTCTTTGTCCTCAGGTGTTCCGGCGGGGATCACGATGCGGGCGTTCTGGCCAACTGCTGCTAACAATGAAGAGAAGAAGAAGGTGAAGACAATTGCGAATCGCTGCAGAGCATGCATAACACACCTCGCTCGGCTGCCGCACCAGGCGCGCAGTCTTTGGCCTAACGAGGAAATACTAGCGCCGTTCCAGGCGGGAAGCTATGACCTTGAGCACAGCAGGCAGTGAGGTTTTGCGGAAATGCCTTAGGATGAAACGGCTGAGCTCTTCTTGCATGCTTGAAACATCCCAGGTCTGTCCACGTTGCGGAGCAAAGCTTCCCGCCGGCCGATCGTGCCAGGAAATGTGCGATGAACTATACGCCTACACGCTGGTGCGCGATCGCGGTGAATTTATTCACCAGCACGCAGTCGACGCCTATGCTGCCCAACATATTGGCAAAGACACGAAGCCGATCGTTTTGGCGGCGGCGCTGATTGGCCTGTTCCTTTTTGTGGAGCGGGGATACACCGGACGACAGGTGCAACTGGAACACATGAAATTGGGTAACAAGATGAAGACGTGGCCGTCATTCGAGGCTCCCGGAAAATCTGCGACGCTCACCATAATGGAGCCGCTGAGCGTGCCTCCCGGACTCGTGCGCGACGACAAGATCAAGCAATGGGCACGGGCGGTGTGGCACATGTGGGGCGAGCGCCATGCGGAGGTGCAAATGCTGTATCAGGGGTTGCAGCGGCTTCGAACTTAACGTCGTCCCTCTCGCTTCTGCGCTACCACCAGGCCGCGTGGGGTAGGTAGCAAAACCACCGAAATCAAGCCATCACGCTCCAGCTTGAGCGCTGCCTCGCGTACCTGCTTCAGGTGCGAGCTGGCATCGTGCATCAGGATGAGACCGAAGGGCGAAATCTGCGGCAGGTAGCGACGGACCTCCTGCTCGCGGATGGGCATGTCACTGTCGCTGAAGAACAGATCAATAGTTCCGTCGACGCTCATCTCGAGGCTCGATTCGTTGCGCAGGTCGATCAGGTCGCGAAACTCAGAAGCGTCAATCTTCTCTTTGGCTGCGGCGAACACTTGTGAATCGTATTCGCAACTGACGATGCGTCCGAAGCCGTTGACGCGTAGAGCTTCGGCGATCCAGATGGTGCTGACGCCGAGAAAGGTTCCGGTCTCGACTACGAGGTTTGGCTTGATGGTGGTGACCAGGGTGCGCAGGAACTCCAGCACCTCGACCTCGGCGGTCATGGAGTCGTACATGCTCCAGCGCTCGGGGTGCGGGCACTCCGGGGTGGCGCGGTGATATTCGGGAACCAGCGCACCGGCCCGTTCCTTCGCCTGGCGCATGATGCGATGTTCCTGTTTTTCTTTTTTTCTGAAGAGACGCAGAATTCCGGCCTTTCGCGCTGCAAGTTTGGCGCAGCGATTAGTCTATCCGATACACCGCAACGCTCATGGGCGCCAATTGTACGGTAAGCTGCCGCCCGTTAAGCGTTGCTGCCGAGCCTAAAAATATCGGCGTCACGCTTTTTGCATCTGCAATGGAGGTATCGCTCAGGTCGACGGATAAATTCTTCGCAGCGTCGCCCTTGTAGAACGCCACGAGCAGCCGCTCGCCGGGAGTTTCACGAGTAAAGAGGTAGTAGTCATCGGCGACGATGACGTGCTTCTGTACTCCTTCGCGCAGCGCCGGATGATCGCGCCGGAGTTTTAGCAGTGATTGAAGGTGGGCGTATATCTCCTGCTGCTCGGGAGTGCGACCTGCTTGCGCAAATGCATCTTGTTTGTCGCCGGGAAAGCCGCCGGGAAAATCGTGGCGGTCGTCGGGATCGTCGCCTCCGGCCATGCCGATCTCGTCACCGTAGTAAATTTGAGGAATGCCACGGAGCGTTGTCAGTAGAGAAAACGCGGCCTTCAGATTCTGCGCGGAACCGTTCGCTTGCGTGATGAAGCGCGGCATGTCGTGATTGCCGATGAACGTCACGAGGAGTTCGGGATGAGGAAAGAGTCTGTCCTGGCGTAACACATTGACAATCGTTTTTGCGGACTGCCCTTCGTTTACCACTTTATTGATCGCGTTCTGCATCGGGAAATCGAAAGGTGTGGTGAGCAGCGTGTCTACGCCGTCGAAGCCTTTATGTCCGCCCGCCCAGTAGGAAGTAACCGTGGGCTCGACATTAAAGATCTCACCAACTGTGAAAAAGTTCGGGTAGACGTCGAAGATTCCTTTCAGGTAGTAGGCCCAGAAAGTCCGCGGCACATAAGGAAACGTGTCGATACGAAGACCATCAATGCCGCTGCTCTCGGTCCACCAAAGCGCATTCTGGATCAGGTATTGCGCAACTAACGGATTCTCCTGCGCGAGATCGGGCAGTTTGTCGGCAAACCAGCCGTCGAGCGCGCTGACGTAGTTCTTCTCCACCGCATGAGGATCGGTAATGGGCGGGTAGTCGTAATCGGTGTTGATGTGATTTTGAGTGGTTCCATGCAGCCATCCGGGAGCAGGCTGCGATTTGGCCCAGGGATGATTGGGGCCGACATGGTTTGGCACCGTGTCGAACAAGACCTTGAACCCTTGCCGATGAGCCGCGGTAACGAAGGCCTGGTAGTCAGCCATGGTGCCGAAGTGATCTTCCACCTTGTAGAGATCGACGGCGCCATAGCCGTGATAGTCGGAAGTCGAGTTGTCCTGATCGTAAACCGGAGTAAGCCAGAGCGTGGTTACACCCAAGTCTTTCAAATAGTCAAAGTGTTCACTAATCCCTTTAAGATCGCCGCCGTGATACGTCTTCGGCGCGCTACGGTCATAGGTTCCCGGAGCCGCGCCCGGCGGCATATTGTTGGACGCGTCACCATCGGCAAATCGATCGGGCATGATGAGATAGATGACGTCATCGCGTGTGATGCCTTGAAATCTACCTTGCTGTGGCTGGCGTGCAGACAAGGTCAGGTCTGCACTGGTATTGCCCGATGAGGTATTGATCGACAACGTCACCTTCCCCGGCTGTGCGTTGCTGGCGATATCCAGCCACACGAAGGCGTGCTTGCCATCGGGCTGAGCCGCGACCTTTTGCACGGTCACGCCGGGATAGTTGACCCCGATGTTGGCTTGCGAGAGCCCATCGCCATAGAGCAACACCATCACTGGCGAAACGTAACCGGTCCACCAATTTGGGGGCTCGACTTTGGTGATGCGCGGCTGGGCGGTGCACAGGCTGCTTGCGAGCAGAAGGAGAAACGAGGCCGCAGACAGTCGAAGCCTGAGAAGAGCTTTGATCGTTCTCATGAGAATAGCCTTCAGAAAAAGGGGGTGGGAAGTTATCCCACCCCGATGTCATGCGATGCTGCTGACTAGAAGAAGAACTTCGCCGCGAACTGGACCTGGCGTTCGTTCCCCAGACGAGTGCTCTGGAGCTTGCCGAAGTTACTGTCGGTGGCGTTGTAGTCCGGATTGACGAAGTTGGGATGGTTCAACAGGTTGAAGAACTCCGCACGGAACTGAAGGGTGTAGCGCTCCGTGAATTTGAAGTCCTTGAAGGTTGAAAGATCCACATCGTTGTAGCCGGGACCGCTGAGGTAGTTGCGATGCGTGGTCCCGGCGCGAGTAGTGACGCCGCCGACAGTAGGAACGGCAGCAAACGCAGCGGGGTTGAAGAAATCGCCACTAGGCACGTTCGCGAAGGGATTGCCAACCAGGTCCGGACGCACGGTTGGATTGCCGCCGTTGTACAGCACATCAAACGGAGTTCCAGTTTGCGCGCTGAAGATCAGGTTGAGCTGCCATCCACCAATCACCGTGTTGGTAAAGCCGTTCCAGTCGTTCCCGTACTTCTGGCCATGCCCGAACGGCAGAGCGTACAAGCTTGTCAGTACGACCCGCTGTCCGACATTGATGTTCGAGGTCGCCCGCTCAGCCGGCAGATCACGGTAGTTGACCGGCGATGTGCCGTTGATGTTGTAAGTGTCGAAAGCACCAGGCGAGTCATCGATGGCATGTGACCAAACGTAGTTCACCATGAACTGCAGGTTGTTAGTGAAGTTACGTTTCAAGCTGGTTTGCAACGAGTTGTAGATGGAGTTGCCAATCGTCGCTTGAGTATTGATCGCGCCCAACGCGGCGTAGTTACAGCCAACCGGGTTGCTCACGCTGCATAGCGGCTCGTTGTATTGTTGCCGGTTGTAGTCGTAGTAGGTGACCAGGTGCGTACCCTTGTTGCCGACGTACGCCAGGTCGAACGTCATGTTGCTGCCAATCTGACGCTCGAAATCCAGGTTCCACTCCTGCACGTTCGGAGTAACGTTGGACGGCAAGGTTGCAACCGAGATGGCAACATTCTGCGGATTGTTCAGGTCGACCTGGATCGGGCCTTTTGACGGCAAAGGTATCGTGGCACCGACCGGGTTGCAACTGGTTAGACAGGTGCCATCGGGATTGTTCGTTCCCTGCGCGGCCTGACCGGTAAAGGTGATGCGATAGCCGTTGGCAAAGCTGTAGTTAACCTGTCCGCTGAACGGCGGGTTCTGAGCCAACTGGTTACTGATACCGCCACGGTCGATGAAGTAGAAGAGACCGTAGCCGCCGCTGATCTTAGTTTTTCCATCTCCGAACAAGTCGTAAGCGAAGCCAATACGCGGAGCAAAGTTCTTATACGAAGTGGGAACGAAGCTGCGCGAGTTGCCGTCCTGACCGGCGATTTGGAGTTGGCCGGTGAAGATGTCAAAGTTCGCCTGGTTGTTATTGAGTTCCACCGGCCAGGTAAGGATATCCCAGCGCAATCCGAGATTCAGGGTAAGACGCGAGGTTATGCGCCAGTCGTCCTGACCGTAGAAGCCGTTCTCCCAGCTGCGGGTTTGAGAGTCACCCAGGGCCGGGCCAACCTGGTAGTTGCAGGTGAAACCGATCAGAAGGTCGGTCACTTCATATCCGGTGACGCTGGGGGACTGTCCGTTGCCGCACAGGTTGAAGAAGCCTTTGCCGGTCAGCGGACGGAAGAAGTTCACCTGGCGCCGCAGGATGTTGGCGCCGAATTTGAAGTTGTTCTTGCCCTTGACCCAGGATACGTTGTCGGCCGTCTGCCAGGTATCCTGCGGTACCTGATACGGTCCGTAATCACCGGTGTATTCCAACTGGCTGTTGAAGCCGCCGATCAGAGCTCCACCGAAGAGTTGCGGATCGAGCACCCCGTTGGCGTTTACGTTAGCGTTGACGATGCCGAGATTGGCAGAGACCGGCTGATTAAACAGGGGCGGTGTGTAGCCGAAATTTGTACGGATGAACCCGAAACGAAAATCGTTGATGAGGTTGGGACCGAACGTATGCGTCTCGTCCATCACCGCGCTCCACGGCTTGGTGGGATTGCTGCCCGAACCGAAACCGGCCGGAAGATCTGGCAGGCGCGATGTGGTCGTCAGATTGTCGTTGCCGTAGCTGTAGCGGACGAACGCGGAATCCTTCTTGCCGATGATCCAGTCGCCGCGAACGTCAAAATCGTTGATCGTCTGCGTACGCTGACGGGTTATCGTGAAGTTCTGCTCAATGGCATGACAATTGGGATTCGATAATGAGCAGTTAGGTATCGGATACGCGTTCAGATAGTTAACCGCCGCAGGGTTGAGCGGGATGGTGATGATGTTGCCGGGGAAAGGCTGACCGGTCAGGGGATTCTTGATTTGAATCCCTTCGCCCAGCAATTCCGAGAAATTTGTGTAACCGCTGCTGCGCATCAGGTTCGTAGGAACCGTAGCGTAGTCGGTGCTAGCCGGCGCCGAAGAGCGGAAGCCCTGATAGTCACCGAAGATGAACAGCTTGTCCTTGATGATCGGGCCGCCAGCGGCGGCGCCGAACTGGTTCTGATGGAACGGGAACTTGGTGGCATTTTGCACCGGCTCCCATTGCGTAGCGTCCAGCGCGCTGTTGCGGAAGAACTCCCACACCGTGCCATGTATTTGGTTGGTACCGGACTTGATTCCGGTGTTGATGATGCCGCCGCCGGCGCGTCCGAACTCAGCGGGCGCGACGTTGGTCTCAACCCGAAACTCCTGAATCGCGTCAGGCGCGGAGAAGAAGACGATGGTGTTGACCAGCGATTCGTTGTTGTCGAAACCGTCGAGCAGGAAGTTATTCGCCTGGGGGCGAAGTCCGTTCACCACCAGGGCCGCGCCGCCGCTGCTGTTATAGCGGTAGGTTTCGGCGTTGCCGCTGCCGCCGGTGGCGTCGCCGTTGGTGTTGGAACCACGCGTCACGCCCGGAACCAGTGTGCGCCAACTGCGTAAAGTTGCGGGCGTTCAACGGAAGATCGACCACCTGTCGTCCGGTAATGACGTCGCCCAAATCTGAGCTCTGCGAAGCGACCAGCGGAGCCTCAGTCGTTACCACGACGTTTTCGGTGACTGCGCCTGCCTTCAGCGAGAAATTCAGCGGCAGTACCTGGCCGATCTGGAGGGTTACATCCTGCGTGACCGATGCAAAGTTCGAAGCCTTCACCTGAACCGATATATGCACCAGGCTTCAGTGCGTTGACGGCGTAATCACCGGCGCCTCCACTGACCGCGTTTACGGTCTGCCCCGTGGCCGTGCTGGTTACGTCAATCGTTGCTCCGGAGACGACAGCCCCCGTGCTGTCGGTAATGGTTCCCTGAATGATGGCGTTGCTCGACTGAGCTACCATAACCGCCGGCAAGCCCAATACGAGCAGCAGTGCCAACAAGCGAGACACTTTCAACCCCTTCATTGCAATATCCACCTTTCGATTTGTCGTGTAGTGGAACGATAGAAACTTCGAGATGGCAAGACCGGATTGCAGGCATGGAAGGAAAATCGCAAACGTCCGGACCTCTTGCACCCCGCGTACTCGGTTTCGCCCAGAGGCCCCGTCGTACGCGGCGGGTGCCCATACGCTGTCTACTGTTTTTGAGAACATGTTTCGGCAACGCGGTCTCTTTTGGGAATCGCGGCCTCGAAACTAGTCTGTGGCAACGCTTGGATTCCTCAGCGCAGAAGTAGATCTGCAACTTTTAGCACAAAGACAGTGATGGGTTGTAGTTTCATTAGGTTTTATACGGTTACCGGAGTAAAATGCTGTGTTTGCAATCAAATCCGTCGCCTGTTACATCGCTGTTAAATGGCTGTGACTCGAACGTCTCGCCGCAGATTCCTCCCAACTCTTCCAACAATTAGAGCGCCTTACCAAAAGTCATAGCCTGCGCGGCTCCGAATCCCTCCGCAAGCTGCTGGAATACCTTGCCAGGCAATCGGTGGAACACCCCGAGGCGCCCCTGAAGGAGTATCAGATCGCAACTGAGGTGTACGGGCGGCAGGCGAACTTTGATCCGCAGTCAGATTCGACCATTCGCGTGCAGGCGGGACGGCTGCGCATGAAGCTGGCTGAGTACTACGCCACCGAGGGCGCGAACGATCCTATTGTCGTAACCATTCCGAAGGGCAGCTATCATCTCGTCTTTGAGACGTAAGCAGGCACCCCTTGCGCCAGAGGCGACATCACCGCCGAGCGAGACTGCTGCTCCGGTGGATGAGATTGAGACGGTCTCGGTGCGCTGGCGGCTGGCAGTCAGCATCTTGGTGGCGTGCTTGATCGTTGCCGTCATCGTGCTTGCGAGCTTGCTGTGGGCCCACAAGCGGGTCGACTGTGGCTGGCACGAGCACGGCTGCGGGGCCCGTGATCAACGGCCCTCTGGCCGAGTTTTGGAGGCCCTTCACCTCAGTGCAGGAGGAGCCATGGGTCATCTTCAGCAACGCGGCATTCGTTGGAAGACCTGAGACCGGGATGCGGTACTTGAACTCGCACGAGGAGGCCACGACCCGCGTCTATGACCACTACACGGGGTTGGCGAAGTGCTCGCGGTTCACGCCCTGGATGAAGTGTTCAACTCGCTCGGCCGTAAGCTGCGGGTGAAGCGTGGCAGCCTTTTTTCGTTGGACGATGCGAACAACACTAATCTGATTTTTGTCGGTTCCCCGTCAGAAAACCTCTCCTTGCACGACATACCGGGGACGCAGGAATTCGTCTTTGAGCGGGTCGCTTCGGGAGCACGCAAGGGCGACTTGGCGGTAGTCAACCGGCATCCGAAAACGGGCGAGTCCGCCAGTTATTTGGCAAGCCCATCGAGTACGTCATTGACCGAAGACTACGGGGTCATTGCCATGCTTCCGGGTGTGAGTCCGGAGCGATTCATGATGATTCTGGCGGGCACCACAACCTTCGGAACTCAGGGATCGGTCGAATTTGTTTGTCGTCCTGATTCGGTACAAAAGCTCATGCATGAAATACCGGGATCGACGACCGCAATGAAGCCGTTCGAAGCGCTGGTGCGGGTAAAGATCGCGCGCGGTGTGCCGCTCGATACAGAATTAGTAGCCGTGCGTCCACGATAAAGCGAACGGCGCCGGCGGGCTCCAGCCCAGCAAGGAACATGTGAATCCTCACTCCAATCTTAACTCTGCCGCATGACAACCACTCCAGGTTGAGATTATCTTCGGGATTCATCGAAATCGATGCCCGCAAATAGCCTTCCGTTGGTTGACAATCCAGCAAGCGGGGACTAGTTTCAACCGGGACCAATCCGCAAAATCCGGGCGGGACCTTCAGCAGCGGGCCATTATGTACAAGCCTCCAAGAACCTTCTGGCAAATCTGGAACATGAGCTTCGGATTCCTCGGCATTCAATTTGGCTGGGGACTCCAGATGGCCAACATGAGCGCCATCTATGAATACCTTGGTGCGCGACCCGACCAGATTCCCATCCTGTGGCTGGCAGCTCCGCTGACCGGCCTTCTGGTGCAGCCCATCATTGGCCATGCCAGCGATCACACCTGGACTCGTCTGGGTCGCCGCCGCCCATATTTTCTGGCGGGAGCCTTGCTCAGTTCGCTGGCGCTTTTGCTGATGCCGCGCAGCTCTGCGCTGTGGATGGCGGCCGGCCTGCTCTGGATACTCGACTCCTCGATCAACATCAGCATGGAACCGTTCCGCGCATTCGTCGCCGATTTGCTGCCGGAAGAGCAGCGCACCCGCGGATTCGCCATGCAAAGCCTGTTCATCGGCTTGGGCGCGGTCGTCGCGTCGGCGTTGCCGTGGATGCTCACCAACTACTTCCATCTTTCAGAGCGTTGTTTCGGGTCATCAGATTCCGTTGACGGTTCGCCTGTCGTTCTACATTGGGGCAGCCGCTTTTTTGGCGGCAGTGCTATGGACGATCGTGACGACACCCGAATATCCGCCGGACGATATGCAGGCGTTTCGGCATCGCAAGTCAGAATCTAAGGGGCTTTTGGCGAATGCCGGGGAGATATTGCAGTCGATTCGCGATATGCCCGGCACCATGCGTCAGCTAGCTCCGGTTCAATTGCTCACCTGGCTCGGGCTCTTCTGTATGTGGCTTTACTTCCCGGTCGCGGTGGCGTGGAATGTGTTCGGTGCTCCCGACCAGACCTCGCCGGTCTACACCCGCGGTATCGAATGGGCAGGCATTTGCTTCGGAATGTATTCTGCCGTGTGTTTCGGCTTCTCGTTCTTCTTGCCTTGGATCGCCAGGAGCATCGGGCGGAAGAATACGCATAGCTTGTGTCTGCTGTGCGGCGCTCTGGGGCTGCTTTCGGTCGCCGTCATTCACGACAAAGCCGTGCTGCTTTTGTCCATGACCGGTGTGGGTATCGCGTGGGCGAGCACCCTGTCGATGCCGTACTCAGTGCTGGCAGGGTCGCTGCCGCCGGAGAAGACCGGCGTTTACATGGGAATCTTCAACTTCTTCATCGTGCTGCCGGAGATCGTGGCTTCCTTGTTCTTCGGATGGGTCATGCTTCACCTGTTGCACAACAATCGGTTGGCGGCGGTGATTGCCGGGGGTGTCTTCATGGCGCTGGCTGCGCTACTGATGCAACGGGTAAACGATCCCGGAGACGAGCGCGTCACGCGGCCGCAGCTCGCGCGCGAGAAGGAAGTGGCAGCGTAGGAATTCCTGCTTCGAACGCCGCTGCTTTGCCGCAACGATGTTTGCTTGTCGATTAATGCCGCACGAACTCGACTTCGGAAAGGGCTGTGCTGCGAAGCTTGTTCTTCGGGTTGGCCAGGCGCCAATCGGAGACGATAGCTTTCGCGCGTTCCAACAGCTCGGGTAGTCTGTGCTCTATTTCCTCGGAGAGCGCCACGCGAACTTCGCTAGAGGCAACCGCCATGGTGAGGCTCACAGCTGACGGCGCCGTGCCGTACAGTTGCTTCGACAGCATCAGCAAGGTGCGCGGGGTCCAGTGATGAGTGAATCGCACCTTTTCGTTGGCGGGCAAGATTTCCTCACTGTGAATCTCGCCGGGAAGTCCGGATGCTGCGGCATCGATAAACAGAATCATGCGCGCCTGCGAGATGTCCTCGGCGAAATCAAAGGTCAGTTGCGATGTAGCCAGCACTCTTATGCCGCCGTCGGAGCAATAGAAATCGTGAAGAGCGTGGGCTGCGTGGATGCCCAAGGCGTCGTCGCCACGCAAGGTGTTGCCGTATCCGAGGATGAGCACGTCAAGCATCAGGTCCTCCGTAGCTCGTCGAGGAGCACTCCCTCGGCGGAGCGCAATTCCACCTGCAACGCGATCTGTCCGGCAGCATGAGTTGAGCAACTCAGGCAGGGATCGTAAGCCCGAACCAACGCCTCCACGCGATTCAGCATCCCTTCCTCAATTTCCTCGCCGTGCACGAAATGCCGCGCCACCTGCAGAACGCCGCGGTTCATGGCGAGCTTGTTGTGTCCGGTAGCGACGATGAGATTGGCCCAAACGATGGCGCCTTCCTCGTTGACTTTGTAATGGTGGATCAGCAATCCGCGGGGAGCTTCGATCATCCCGATTCCTTCAAGCGCATTTACTGCCTGCTTCGGCGCGAACATGGCTGTCGAGAATCGCGGGCGAGTCCAGCAGTTGCTGTATGCGTTCCAGTGCATAGGTCATCTCCAGCAACCGGGCATAGTGATAGAGGAATGCCGAATGCGGCATACGGCCAAAGCGATGACGGAATTCCATCAGCTCGGCGTCGGCCTTCGCAGTACCGAACTGTTCTACCGCGTTGAGGCGCGCCAACGGGCCAACCCGGTACAGTCCCTGCGGGTAGTCCAGCGGCTTGTAGTAAGGCGCCTTCAGGTAGGAATTACGCAGCGTCGCCTCGCCGATATAGGTCGCGTACTCTTCGCTCTCGATGCCGTCGAGCAGGATATGGCCGTCGGCATCGCGGAAACGCAGCAGCCCGTCGTAAAGCTGCAGATTGCCGCGGCGGTCGACCAGACCGGCATACATGCTGGGAGCGGAATCGAAATTCGCGATCTCCTCGCGTGAAGTTGTCGAGCACACCCTTGAAGAGCTCCAGAGCCTTGTCCAAACCCGCAGCAGCCTCCGGCATGCCGGTTAGAATCCGTTCGCGGGCGGCGGCGGTTAATGGCGACTTCACACCTCCTGGCACAATCCAGGAAGCATGCACACGCTCCTCAGCCAGCGCTTCTATAACCTGCAGGCCGAACCTGCGCAACTCGATTCCCGAGCGCGCCAGGTCAGGATTGGCCTCGATCAATCCGAAGACGTTTCGCGCGGCCGGATCGCTGTCCATGCCGAGCAGAAAGTCGGGAGCTGAGAGATAGAAGAAGCTCAAGGCGTGCGACTGGAAGATTTGCGCGCAGTGGATCAGCTCGCGCAGCAGCTTTGCCGCGGGAGGCACGCGCACCGCCATGATGGCGTCGCATGCCTTCGACGATGCCAGTTGATGGCTGATGGGGCAGATGCCGCAGATGCGCGAGGTGATACCCGGCATCTCGTAATAGGGACGGCCCTCGACGAACTTCTCGAACCCTCGGACCTGGGTTACCTGAAACTGGGCGTCGGCAACCGTACCGTCGTCGTCGAGTTGGATGGTGATCTTGCCGTGGCCCTCAATGCGAGTGACCGGATTGATGGTGATACGTTTCATCCCAGCTCCTAACCAAATTTCAGCTTCATGGCCGCTTCGGGCTTACGGTTTTCGAGCAGGTTTTCGAGTACTTCGCCGATGACCTTGGCTGGCGGAGGGCAGCCCGGAACGGAGATGTCGATCTTGACGAAGTCCTGCACTGGGCGGCACTGCGGCGCAAGCTGAGGCAGATTCTCTTTGGGAATTGCAGCGTCCCGATCGCTCTTCTCCACGTAAACGGATTGCAGCAGTTTTCTCACTGGAACGGTGTTGCGCATGGCCGCGACATTGCCGGTGACCGCACAGTCGCCCAGCGAAACCACGATCTTGCTGCTCTGCCTTATCTGCTGCACCCTTTCCACGTCCTCGTCGGTGCTCACTGCTCCCTCAATAAAGGTGACATCCACTTCCTCGGGAAACTCGTGAGCATCGACCAGCGGGCCGTACACGAGCTCGACCTTGCGGGCCACGGGTATCAGCGCAGTATCGAGGTCGAGCAGGGACATATGACATCCGGAACAGCCATCCAGCCAGACGGTCGCGACCTTCGTCTTCCTCATGCCTGCACTCCTCTGCTATGCGCCAGCGAGGTGATGAACCCGGCATCTTTCACCATCTCCTGCACGGCCTTGCCTTTCTCGGAAAGCGCACCCGTGGGACAGGCCTGCACACACTTGCCGCAGTTGGTGCAGCTGGTGGCGCCGCCCCACTTGGTGTTGAGCTCGGAAACCAGTCGGGCATTGATGCCGCGGTTCGACACCTCCCACACGTGAGCGCCTTCGATATCGGCGCACACCCGAACGCAACGGGCACACAGAATGCAGCGGTTGTGGTCAAGCGCGAAGCGAGGGTGCGACAGGTCCACCGGCAGGCGCGGGAAGTTGTAAGCAAAGCGAACATTGGTAATGCCCAGGGTGTATGCCATGTCCTGCAATTCGCAGTGGCCGTTGGAGACGCATACCGCGCACACGTGATTGCGTTCCACCAGCAATAGCTCGACCGTAATGCGGCGATACTTTGCCAGCCTGGGCGAATTGGTGATGACCGACATTCCGTCCTGCACCGGGGTGGTGCACGCCGGGAACAGGCGGTCAACCCCGGAGAGCTCTACCATGCAGATACGGCACGCGCCCACCGCTTTTAGCCCTTTGAGGTAGCAGAGGGTGGGAATGCTCTTGCCGCTGGCTTGCGCGGCCTCCAGAACGGTCTGGCCTTCCGCGGCATTCACCATCTCCCCGTCGATGCGGATTGCGATTTTTTTCGGCGCCAAAACTTGTCTCCTATCTAGCGCGACGGCGCTGCCTTTACGTCACAGCGCAAGCAGCGGCAGACTTCGTCCATAGTTTGTTCCGCGCTCAGGACTGAGACAACTTCCTCGAAGCTGTTGGCGCGCTTCTTCACTGCCAGGTGTGGCGGCAGGTTCCTGCGGCTCTCGCTGACATCTTTGGGAACAGTCTGGTCATAGCGCATGGCGGGAAACAGCTGCTCCCAGCGATCCTCATCCATCAACTGCTTGTCGATAGCCTGCGCCGCCTGCTTTCCGTATGCCATCGCATTTGAGACATTCGAAGCGCCGGTGACCAGGTCGCCGCCGGCATAGAAGCGCGGACGGCTGGTCTCAAGCGAGAAGCGGTCAACCTCGATGGTGCCGTGCTCCTTGATGCGCAGGCCGGATGCCTTGGCGAAGTCGAGGTCCACCGATTCCCCGACAGCCAGAATCACGGAGTCGCATTCGATACGCCGCACCTCATCGGTCAGCACTGGCTTGCGGCGGCCCGAGGCGTCGTATTCGCCGAGCGAGGTTTTCACCACTTCCAGAGCGCGGACGTTGCCCTTGGCATCGCCGATGACCCGATGTGGGGCCGCAAGAAACAGGAAACGCGCTCCTTCTTCTTCAGCGGCCGCTGTCTCTTCTTCGATGGCCGGCATGTCCTTGCGCTCGCGGCGATACACCACGGTCACGTCAGCTCCCATGCGCAACGCGGTACGCGCGGAGTCGATGGCGGCGTTGCCACCTCCAATGACCACAACCTTCTTGCCCAGCGGCACATTCTCCGCTTTGGAGATCATCTCCAGCAGCGGCAGCGCGGGATAAACTCCCTTCAGCTCCGTTCCCGGCAGGTAGACCCAGGACTCTTTCCAAGTCCCGATTGCCAGGAAGGCCGAGTCGTAACGTTCATCGAGTTCGTTCAGGGAGATGTCAACGCCTACGCGCGTGTTGAGCACGAATTTCACGCCTAGCCGCTCGATGAGTTCGATCTCGCGACGCAGTACAGACTTAGGCAAGCGGTATTCCGGCAAGGCGTAGCGCAGCATGCCTCCGGGCTCGGGCATGGGATCGAATACGGTCACGTCGTGGCCCAGCAGAGCCAGGTAAAACGCGGCCGTGAGTCCCGTAGGTCCGGCTCCCACGATGGCGACCTTACGCCCGCTCGGGTCAAGGGCTCGCGCGGCGATGCGTCGCGCAGTAATTTCGAAGTTGTCCGACAACAGAATGGAATCGGCGATGTACCGATGAACGTCGCGCATGTTCACCGGGTTGTCGATGGTCTGCCGGCGGCAACGCTTGTCGCACGGATGCTGGCACACCCGCCCGGTAGATGACGGCAGAGGATTGTCGAAGATCACCGAATCGAACGCGTCCTCCAGCCGACCCTCTTTGTAGAGTTCGAGGAAGCGCGGGATGTTCATGTGCAACGGGCAACTGTTCTCGCAGGGAGAAAGCGCCAACTCTTCGCAGACTCCTGCCTGGCAGCGTCCGGAGACGATGTGGTCTTCGAATTCCTGGCGGAAGTGCCGCATTGTGGTGAGCACAGGGTTGGGCGCGGTCTGTCCCAGGCCACATAGCGAGCAGTCGCGGATATAGCGGCTCAACTCATCCAGAGTTTCCATGTGCTGGGCGCGACCGAACCCGGTGGTGATGCGGTTCAGGATGCGCAGTTCCTTATTGAGCCCAACCCGGCAGGGTACGCACTTGCCGCAGGATTCGGAGTTGGTGAACTCGACGAAATAGCGGGCGACGTCGACCATACAGATGTCTTCGTCCAGCACCACCATGCCGCCCGAGCCCATGATGGAGCCAAGTTGGGCCAGGCTTTCGTAATCCACCGGTGTGTCGAACATCTCGTGGGGAATGGTTCCTCCCGAGGGACCGCCGGTTTGCACCGCTTTGACTTCCCGTCCCTGCGGGCTGCCCTCGCCGATGTCATAAACAAACGTTTTCAGCGGAGTCCCTAGCGGCATCTCCACCAGACCTGTGTTGTTGACCTTGCCGACCAGGGAAAACACTTTCGTCCCTGAGCTCTTGGCGCTGCCGGTTTCGCTGAACCATGCTGCACCCTTCAGTACGATGGGGGCGACGTTGTACCAGGTTTCGACGTTGTTGATGTTGCTCGGCTTGCCCCAAAGTCCCTTCTGCGCGGGAAAGGGCGGACGTGGACGCGGCCTGCCGGCCTCGCCTTCCAGCGATGCGATGAGCGCGGTCTCTTCTCCGCAAACGAAGGCGCCGGCTCCTTCGACGATCTGGATGTCAAACTTGAAGCCGCGGCCGAGGATGTTCTCGCCCAGGATGCCGTAGTCGCGGGCCTGCTCAATGGCGCGTTCCAGACGGTGTACTGCCAGCGGATACTCTGCTCGCACGTAGATGATGCCTTGCGTAGCACCCATCACATAGCCGCCGATGATCATGCCCTCCAGCAGCGCATGCGGATCGCTTTCGATTTCATTGCGATTCATGTAGGCGCCGGGATCGCCTTCGTCGGCATTGCAGATGACGTATTTCTGATCGGACTTGGCCTTGGCCAGGAACTCCCACTTGTTGCCGGTGAGAAATCCGGCGCCGCCGCGGCCGCGCAGCTTGGAAGCCTTGATGAGTTCGATAATCGATTCCGGCTTGGCGTCGATCAGAGCCTTGTACAGCGCCTGATACCCGCCGACAGCTATGTATTCCTCGATGTCGTCGGGGCTGATCAACCCGCAGTTGCGCAGCACGATCTTCTTCTGCCCTTTGAAGAACGCGATCTCGTTCCACGTGGGTATCTCCGGGATATCCTCTCCCGTATCGCAAGGAGCCAGTGATGTGGTCCCACTCCTCGATCTTGCAGAAGACCAGGTCCGGCGGGACGTTGCCGGCAATGACGTCATGAAGAATCCGCTCGGCATCGTGGGCCTGCACCTGGCGCAGAATCAGCAGCGGCTGCCCGGGAACGTGCACACTAACCAGCGGCTCCTGATAGCAGGCGCCAAAACATCCCGACGCCGGCGAGATAGATGTTCGTCCCGCTGCGGTCGATGGATTCGGTAAACGCGTGATAGAGACCTTCGGCGCCGTTTCCCCGGCCGCAGGTTCCCATTCCGATGGTGATCCGCGGCACCGGCGGCAGCAGCTTGTTCATCCCCGATTCGCGAACCGCATTGAAGGTGCCGATATCCTCGATACGCATCATTCACCTTCCCGGTCCAGCGACCGTACTTCGCGCTGCAGGGTGCGTTCGTTCACGTGACCACAAATGCGGTGATCGATCTCAACCACCGGAGCGAGCGCGCATTGCCCAAAGCAAGCCACGGTGCGAATCGTGAACTTGCCGTCCTTGCTGGTCATGGTCAGCTTGTCGGCGTCGCCGGTGTCAGCGTTGTCGTCGACTTCCAGGCCAAGATCGAGACGCAGGCTGTCCAGCAGGTTGCGCGAGTTGTGGGTGTGACATGCCGTACCGCGGCAAATGCTGATGGTGTGGTCGCCTTGCGGCTTCAGATTGAACAGCGCATAGAACGTCGCGATGCTGTACATCCGGGCCAATGGGATTTCCATCTGCCGCGCGATGTAACGCAAGGCGTCTTCCGGCAAATACTTCTTGCGATTGCGTTCCTGGACGGCCTCCAGTATCCCCAAAAGGGCGCCGGGACGGCCGCTATGTTGCGCGATACTTTGATCGATGAAGGCCTTTTCGGCCGTGTCGAGCGTGAGTGCCACCGACATGCGCAGGACGCTCCTTTCCCTTGCACAAGCTCAGCAGTTCGACGAAGCCATTGCGCTTCGCGATGCGCCGAACGAAGGAGGAACATCGGCTCACCAGGTTCGTTCGGCTGGTTCTGCTTAGAGGTTGTGCTCAATCGTGGAAGGCGCGCAGTGAGGGGCATCACGTCGAGGGCGTGACTCGCGACTATGAAATTCCCGGTATGAAAAGAACGGACATTACGGGAATGGAGGAAGACGGTGTCTGTGACAGCAGTCGAGCGGTGTCGAATTTTCTTACGACGATCGAATGCGGCGAGGTTGCTCTAGGTGTCAGCGACTTCCATCTGACGCTCGCCCTGACAGCGACAGCCGTTCGGGTCGGTCCAGGTCGCGCCCAGCGCATGCAGGATGAGGGTGTCCTGCTCGGAAAGCGGTGCTGCCCCGGCCGCCGTTAGATAGGCATACGCCACGATGGCATTCTGGGTGACACACCAAGCTTCGTGACGAACCACCCCGGCGCAGTGCTCGCACTTACTGTCGGCACTATATTGATTGCTGTGATACCACTTCTTGACTTCCGCCACCGGCATGGCCGTCTCCCATCTCGCTGCTGCATAAAGCAGTGCCTGATAAGAGAACCATGCGCCTAAGACGGCAGGAAACGTTGTGATTGTCATCACATCAAGCCGTGATTGATTACAACTTTGGTATCGGTCACATGTTCATCATCTTTACGTAGCGCTTCAAGTCGGGCGCCATGCTGGCCAAAGTTGCTACCGCCGCCACCGATATCGCCACCATAAGCAGCTTTCTTGATCATGCAAGTTCTCCTTCAGGCAGTCGCAGGTGCGGCAGCCTTTGCAAGTAGTTCGTGAACAAGTTTCTCGACCATCGTTACAGCTTCGTCGATTGCGCCCTCGACTTGCGGCGAAAGCCCCATACGACCTTCATCGCCGCCGAGATCGGCGGGTTCGCAACCGAGCACGAAAATCTTGCGGTCGAATTTCGCCGAGAGTTTGTGCCAATCGAAGGACCGTCACCGGATCCATGCTGTGACCGTCGAAGGTTGCAGTTTCGGCTCTCTTCTGACAGTTCGCTCAAATCGGGTTCGATGACGAACAGCGTACCGGGCGGTGCGTGCTGAGAGACGGCGTCGACCAGGACCACGGCGCTCCAATCATCGAGCAGTGCGTAAGCCAGATCGAAGCTGCGGATGCCGAAGTCGCGTACCACTACTCCCTGGGGAAGCGCACGCGTTACCATTGCTCGCGCCACTTCGACCCCGAAGGCATCATCGCCAAGAAAGATGTTGCCCACGCCCGCAACCAGGATGTGGTCCTTCATGCAGTCTCCTTCGTCAGATCCGCCAGCGGTTCGACCTCTTCAGGAGAAAAGAAGAAGCGGTGGCCCGGTTGTCGCATCATGCCGAAGTCGCGGCCGGGGTCGTCTTCCAGAACGACTGCCAGATGCGCCTGGCCTTCGAAGTCCTGTTCGATGGCTTCGATGACAGCGACCTGACCTTGCAGCGCCATGTCCATAATGTCGGCCGTCTTTTGCGGCCAGAGACGGACGCGGTCGCCCACGCGAAGCTCGACTCCGAAGGCGCGAACGCTCTCCAGCAGCGGTTGGTCCGCCAAAGGGTCCCAGTTGCCGTCGTTCATTCGCCCTCCTGCTGCCGAACCCGCCGCAGCCCACGAATTGCACCGTGCAACTTCATCATGTGCTCGGCGGGAAGGGTCTCCGTGCGCTCGAGAAGATGCCGTGACCGCGCATCGGCCGACTTCATCTCGGCTTTTTCATCCTCCGTCATGGTCAGCACGCGAAG
This sequence comes from uncultured Acidobacteriaceae bacterium, assembly GCA_963699875.1. Classification (GTDB taxonomy): domain Bacteria; phylum Acidobacteriota; class Terriglobia; order Terriglobales; family Acidobacteriaceae; genus CAVVDY01. The sequence goes on along the minus strand of CAVOVN010000017.1, from coordinate 495,570 downwards.
CGAAAGCATCTCGTCCATCTCGGTTCCGTCGAAGAAGTCGCCCGCGCTTTCAGGCGCGACCTGGGGATAGTCATAAAGGATGATGGGCGAGCACAGCATCTTGTCGCGCCTGCCCTCGTCGCCGACGAGTACGGGATAGACTCCCACATTGTGGCACTCTGCAATGCTCTGCTGAAATTGCTGCGGGCGGATCGAGCATCGAGACGAATTGGCCGTTCTCGATGCCCAGCAGCAGGTGTGCCGAACTGAAGGCGTAGCGCAGTGCTTCTTCGCGGGTGGCGCATTCGACAGGTGTGACGTTGGCGAACTCAATGCTGAGTTTAACCAGATTGCCGTCAATGGCTTTGGCGCGTACTGTCATCTTGCCTGCCAGAGTGGTAAGGGAGAGCGCCACTACCTGTGGCTCAACGAGCAGTTCGCTGATCTCGCATTCGACGTTCGCCTCGCGCTCCACGCCCTCCACCCATTTAGCTTCTTGTGGTGCCAATGCCGGATCGAGATGGAGGAAGCGGATGCGAACACTCAGCTTGGCTTGTTCCCCTGCCTCGATCAGGCACTCCGCTCGGAGCGAGAATGTTTCTGGAGGGCGCTGCGCTTCGGCGAACGCCTGCGGATACAACGTGCCGAAATTCCAGCGCTGCTGGTTCTTGGTCGAGGACGGGCGGTAGGGATAGAGCATGTATCCCTCGTACAGCACTGCGTTCGCAAGTTTCTCGACCGCCTCGAAATTCACCTGTTCACCCGCTTCCACCTTCAGATGCAGCAGCCAATTGACGCTCCTGCATCAGCAATTCTTCCAGCGCGCGCTCGAACGTCGGGATGCCATTCCGCACTTTGTAGTTGAGCAGCTTCTCGAACATGTCGCGCTGCAATCCCAACCACGCGGTATTCGGATAATGGGCGTCCATCATTTTTTTCCAGACTGTAATTGGTAATCGGTGCGAAGCTTCGCGGTCCCAGGGAATCTGGGTCGCCTGCAAGCGGCCGTCGGTCTCGGCATAAAACACCGTTCCGCTGAACATTACGGTGAGGGGGACCTCACCGGTCTCGAGAGCGTGAAAGTATTTGGTCGCCGCAAGATTGAAATCAAAGCTGCACGGAAGCTCTACGTCAACGATTGCGGAATTCGTGAAGGAGGGCACGGTCACGGTCGTGTTCATCCAATGCAACGGCTTGACCGTTTGTGCCCAGCGTGCCGGCTCGCCATACAGATCGTGGAGGCGGGCTTGCTCCTGCGAAGAATAGCGTCGTTTCACCGGATCGATCTGCACCTGGCAGCGCAGCACAATCGTGTGTACGGCCTGCTCTTCGGGTCGGTTGGTTATGCGCAACTTGAGCGCGATCATAGGCACGGCCGCGTAGGCCATGGCTTCGGCGCTCTCGATGCGAAAGCTGAGCTCAGGCAAGCATGGCTCCTTGTGTCGGTTGCCCTTCGCCGCGAAGCTCGGCAAAGAACTGCGCGATGTGCTGCCAGACCTCGTTGCCTCCCGAGAGTCCTTTCCAATGCAGCCGAATAAGTCCGGCTAACCGGTAACACTGGTCAATGGGTGCAAGGTAATATTCGCGCGTCTGGCCCACGCGATTGAGCAGCAGCGTCTCCACCTCGGGCTCCATGCGCAGAAGGACCGGGTTCTGGGATTCGATTTCGCTCCACGTATCAAAGCTGAGCGCCGATTCAATGGCGCCTGCCGGGCTGGGATACATGGCCACCACGACGTCCGTCGCCGCCTGACGATAGAAGAACGCCAGGTTGATGGGAATCATCAGCGACTGCCAGAGCTCGTCGGACAAGACAAAGCCGTCAAGCTTGCGGGTGTCGCGCGGAATCCGGCGATAGTGTCCCGCACCCTGATTGCTGAAGAGAATTGCGCAAGGGTCGCAGGAGCAGAGAATCTGACGCTTCTCAACTTCGAGCAGATGTGGGTGCACGCTCTGCAATTCCGCACTGCACAGCTCGCAATGCTCTGCCGGGGTGCGGCGGCGGGCGAAACGACGCAGCAGAGCGAAGGCGGTGTCGGATTGGGACGAATTGGCAGAGGTGTCGTTCATAGTGAGCTAAGAGCGAAGAGCTAACAGACGGGGGACCGCCTTTCTCACGCCGGCGGATAGTTCGGCATGCGCGGATCGATTGGCCGCCGCTTATCCGGATTGATGCCTGTGGAGTTCCGCGCTCCTGGATCACTTTTCCCACGTCCGGGTTCGGTATCGTTTCGGCTCCACTCTTCGCCTTTGTGGACTCCAGGTTGGTGCGACGGGCTATCGGGCTTCGTGTGCTGCATGGCTAACTCCCTCCGATGAAATCTGCGCAATGGTTACTAGCTGCGTCTGAACCGGTGTCTCTAATGTTTCAACCGTGATTCGCTCCGCATCGGGAGCGGCTTCGGTGATGGCGTCTTCGAGTGCTGCGGCCATAGTCGCGGCGGTCGAGTGACAGCCTCCGCCATGATGCAGCAGGCGAAGGCTGACCACACCGTTTTCGATGCCGACAAGTTCTGCCGTACAAGATTGCGAATCCAGTTGTGGCCGCATCTTCTCTAACACCACGGAGACCCGCGTCGGCAAATCATCCGGATGAAGGTTGTGCAGAAGAAGCAGGCTCGACACCAGGTTGTCATCCAGCAACCGCTGAGTAAGCGGGCCTACTTCGTCTGATTCCGAAAGGGCTTGCATGATGCGCTCAAGCCCCGTGCCGTGCAACTCCATCACGCACTGCAACAGCTCCGTGGCAGTGGCATGAAGCTCGGGGTCGGCGGCGTGTTCCAGCTTGGCCGCCAGTTGTTCGATACGTTCTGAGCGGACGTGGAACTCCTTTTTGTGGCTCATGCGCGAGTCTCCATGGCCTATTTGTGTCCAACGCCAAACATTGGCGAATGGCGAGTCTCCAGCACCTTGCCGTTGCCCAGGTACATGTGAACCCCGCATGGCAGGCAGGGATCGAAGCTCCGCACAGCGCGCATGATGTCGATGCCCTTGAACTTGTCGGGCCCGTTCTCCTCGAAGATCGGAGTGTTCTGCACCGCGTCTTCGTAGGGGCCCGGCGTGCCATAGATGTCGCGCGGATTGGCGTTCCAGGGTGTCGGAGGATAGGGATGATAATTCGCAATCTTGCCATCGCGAATTACGACGTGATGCGACAACACTCCGCGTACCGCTTCATGGAAACCGCAGGCGACGGCTTCGTCAGGCACGGTGAAGTTGGTCCACGTTTTGTGGCGGCCGGCCTTTAGTTCCTCGAGCGCCCGCTCCACGAAGTACAGCGCGCAAGCCGCAGCGTAGGCCTGGAAGTACGTGCGTGCGCGATCACGCTCAATCGCATTGCTCCACTTCGGAATCTTCCACTCGAACTCCGCCTCGGGCAGCATCGCTGTCTTCGGCAGGTTGATCTTCACGCTGTTACCGGTCGCCTTAACGTATCCGATATCGACCAGACCTGAAAGCGCAGTGGACCACAGGCGGGCGATCGGGCCGCCTCCGGTGTCGAGCGCCAGGTGATCGCCGGTACGCTTGTCGAGCCAGCGCGGCGACATCACCCAGGTGTACTTGCCGTTGAAGTCCCGCTTCTGCGGACGCGGCAGTGTGGTCTGGTTCCACGGATGCTTCTGGTCCACCTTGTTGCCGATTGGATCGGTGGGCACCAGTGTCTCCTGGTCCTGCCAGTCGTCATAGTACGAACTGCCCAGCAGGATGCGCATGTTCAGGTTGATGTCGATGAGTTCGTTCGTGACCAGTTGGCCATCCACGATTACGCCGGGCGTAACGTACATCGCCTTGCCCCATTCCGACATGCGGCGGTAGGTGTAATCGCAGGCGTCGGGATCGTTGAACGAGCCCCAGCAGCCGAGCAGCACGCGACGCTGGCCGACTTTTTCGTAGCCGGGCAGCGCCTGGTAGAAGAAGTCGAAAAGGTCATCGTGCAGTGGCACGACCTTCTTCATGAACTCCACATATTTCATCAGGCGAACCAGGTAGTCGGTGAAGAGCTGCACCGTCGCGACCGTGCCCACGCCTCCGGGATACAGCGTGGAGGGATGCACGTGACGGCCTTCCATCAGGCAGAACATCTCGCGCGTCATGCGGCTCATGGCCAGTGTCTCGCGATAGAACTCGCCAGTGAACGGGTTGAGCGCGCGCATGATGTCGGCGATGGTGCGATAGCCGTGCTTGTCGGCATTGGGACACTTCGTTCCCTGCGCCTTGTCCCACACGCCGGGATTGGTTTCCTTCACCATCTGCTCGCAGAAGTCGACGCCCACCAGGTTGTCCTGGAAGATGTTGTGGTCGAACATGTACTCGGCTGCTTCGCCGAGGTTGATGATCCACTCGCCCATGGCGGGAGGCGCAATGCCGAATGCCATGTTCTGCGCGTAGGTTGCGCAAGTCGCGTGATTGTCGCCACAGATGCCGCAGATGCGGCTGGTGATGAAGTGCGCGTCCCGCGGGTCTTTGCCCTTCATGAAGATGCTATAGCCGCGAAAAATCGATGAGGTGCTATAGCACTCGGCGACCTCGCGGTTCTCGAAATCAATCTTGGTGAAAATGCCCAGGCTGCCCACGATTCGGGTAATCGGATCCCAGTTCATCTCCACCAGATTGCGCTTCTTGGTTGGGACTTCCGGCTTTACTTGTGTTGTCGTTCCCATGACTGAATCCTCTCCCTAGTGCATCGCCGGGCGATAGCCAGTGGTGAGTGACGGCCCGCGGTGACGCCACTTCGGCTCTTTGTTGACGGTGGAGTTGGTGAAGCTGCGCAGGGTGCGAATCAACTTGCCGTATTTGCCAATTCCGAAGGTCGATACGCGCGCGCCCGGCGGCTCGTCCATGAAGGGCATGAACTTGTCGGGAAAGCCCGGCATGGTGCAGCCGATGCAGATGCCGCCGACGTTGGGGCATCCGCCGATACCACGCATCCAGCCGCGCTTGGTGACGTTGCAGTTCACCACCGGCCCCCAGCAACCCAGCTTCACGATGCACTTCGGCGATCCGTACTCCAACGCGAAGTCGCCCTGCTCGTAATAGCCGGCGCGGTCGCAGCCCTCATGTACCGTCTTACCGAACAGCCAGGTGGGGCGCAGTTGATCGTCAAGCGGAATCATCGGCGCCAGTCCCGAGACTTGGTAGAGCAGGTACAACACTGTCTCCATGAAGTTGTCGGGCTGTACCGGACACCCGGGGACATTGACGATGGGCAGTCCTGCCTTCGATCGCCAACCCCATCCCAGATAGTCCGCCAGGCCCATGCATCCTGTCGGATTGCCGGCCATGGCGTGAATGCCGCCATAAGTGGCGCAGGTGCCGGCGCCCATCACGGCCAGAGCCTTTGGCGCGAGCCGGTCGATCCATTCGCACGTGGTAATGGGCTGCCCGGTTTTGGAGTCGGTGCCCATCGCCGCCCAGTAGCCTTCGCGCTTGATGCGCTCGTTGGGAATGGAACCTTCCACCACGAGTACGAACGGCTCCAGTTCACCCTTCTCCGCCTGGTAGAAGAACTTCATGAAGTCGTCGCCGTTCTCGTAGGCCAGAACCGGATTGTGCAGATGCACCTTGGGCAATCCCGGGATGGCGCCCATGACGACGTCCTCAACGCTCGGCTGTTCGGCGGCGGTGACGGAGACGCTATCGCCATCGCAGCTCAGGCCGGCGGTGATCCATAAGATGTGCACCTCCTTTACAGGAGAAGGCTGAACGGGCGAGCGCCGTTGCGCATCGCTAATCGGTACAGGATCTTGTGGCATAGGATCTCCTTATCGACGTGAGGAAAGTGGCTGAGGGACCGTCTATTGGTTGCAATAGTTGGAAACTAAGAGACCGTAATTCGAAAGGCGGCTTCAGGATAGGGATGTCACCCAGACTTGGCACGAACACGGGATTTGGCGGGCAAACCAAAATCCCCTACCCCACACTGAGCTTCGGGAGGAAGCTCGTAAACAAAGTGTGACGACTCTACGCCCCCTGAGAGTTGGCTGTCAAAACCGACTCTGCTTTTGTGAACAAAAAGCTATTTTTTGGATAAGTCGCCTGGAGGGCGAGGGGATCAGCATATCCTGGGGAGTTGCTCTCCGAACATGACGTCGAGGATGCGAGTGCCTCCCACTGAAGTCTTCATGCGGACCATGCCCGCGTGCTCGGGAACGACTTCGCCAATGATCGAAGCGTCTTGGCCAAGCGGGTGTTCGCGCATTTTCTTCAGCAGGGGATCGGCTGCGGTTGACGCAACCACCGCGATGAGCTTGCCTTCGTTGGCAACGTACAGCGGATCAAGACCCAGCAGTTCGCATGCGCCCTGCACCGCCTCGCGGACCGGAATAGCAGTCTCGTCCAGTAACATCCCAACGTTGGAGCGCGCCGCGATTTCATTCAGCGTGGTCGCCACACCACCCCGGGTGGGGTCGCGCATGACATGAATCGGGCATTTGTCGTTCAGGCCCGAAACTTCCAGCATGGCGCTGACCAGCGAGTTGAGCGGCGCGCAGTCGCTTTCGATGGCGCCTTCAAATTCAAGATTCTCGCGCTGCGACATGATCGCCATGCCATGGTCGCCGATGTATCCGCTGACCAGAATTTTGTCGCCGGGCCGGGCTCGGCTGGCGGAAATCTCGATCGGCCCTTCGATGATCCCAACGCCCGTGGTAGTGATGAAGACCTTGTCGCCCTTGCCGCGATTAACGACCTTGGTGTCGCCAGTGACGAGCTGCACGCCGGCTTCAAGCGCCGCATCGCGCATGGACTCCACAACCCGTTGAAGTTCAGCGGCGAGCAATCCCTCTTCGAGGATGAACGCCGCCGAGAGATACAGGGCACGGGCCCCGCTCATGGCTAGATCGTTGACCGTGCCGTTGATTGCCAATCGCCCAATGTCGCCGCCGGGAAAGAAAATCGGCGTAACCACGAACGAGTCAGTGGTGAACGCAAGGCGCGTGCCGTTGATCTCGAAGACGGCCTGGTCATCCAGCTTGTTCAATACAGGATTGGAGAACGCAGGGAGAAAAATTTTCTCGATGAGTTCGGCGGTGAGCTTACCGCCGCTCCCATGCCCGAGAACGATCTGCTTATGCTCGAAGATGGGCAGGGGGCACGAACCGAAGAGCGGCGAAGGGACCTCGCTGGACTTGTCGTTCGAGGGCGCGTTCGCTTTTGCCGATTCTTTCGCGGCAGGTTCCATCATGCAGGGCCCGCACTGGAAATGCTGGTGAGCCTGGCATCGTTATGTGCACGTTCGAGATGCCGTCCGTAGGCATAGTACGCGGCGCAAGCGCCTTCGGCTGACACCATGGTTGCGCCCAGCGGGTGCTGGGGATCGCACTGCTTGCCGAACGCCGGGCAGTCATGCGGCTTCTTGTTGCCTTTGAGGATTTCGCCGCTTATGCAAATCTCCGATTCGCGAGTGGCAATCTGAGTTACGTCAAAAAGCTTCTCGGCATCGTAGGCAGCGAACTCGGGCCGCAAGCGGTACCCGCTTTCAGGGATTGCGCCGATGCCGCGCCAATTTCGATCACCCACTTCAAATACGCTGAACACCAAATCCTGCGCCGGACGATTGCCTTCGCGATTCAGCACGCGTGAGTATTGGTTTTCTACTTCGGCGCGACCGGATTCCAATTGCTGCACGGCCATCAGAATTCCCTGAAGCAGATCGAGCGGCTCAAAGCCGGTGATCACGATCGGTACATGGAACCGCTTGCTGAGAGGCTCATATTCGCTGTACCCCATCACCGCGCACACGTGTCCGGGCCCAAGATAAGCCTGCACGCGATTGTCTGGAGACGAAAGAATTGCCGCAATTGCCGGGGGCACGAGCACGTGCGAAACAAGCACCGAGACATTGCTCACATCCTGTTGTTTCGCCGCATGCACCAGCATGGCATTCGCCGGAGCTGTCGTTTCAAATCCGATCGCGAAGAAGACAATGTGTTTGTCGGGATTGGCGCGTGCAATCTTCAGGCAATCGATGGGCGAATACACAATGCGCACATCGCCACCCTGGGACTTGATGGTGAACAGGTCGCCCTCGGAGCCGGGAACGCGCAGCATGTCGCCAAAGGAACAGAAGATGACATTGGGCTGGCGCGCGATCGCGTGCGCCTTGTCGATCATCTCCAGGGGAGTAACACACACCGGGCAGCCGGGACCATGCACCAATTCGATTCCCTCGGGCAGCAGTTCGTCGATTCCGTGTTTCACGATGGAGTGCGTCTGACCGCCGCACACCTCCATGATCACCCAGGGTTTGGTCTGAACTTTTCGGATTTCTTCTATGATCTTTGCCGCGAGCTTGCCGTCACGATACTCATCGAGATACTTCATGGCTTCTCTTTTGCCGCGCCGATCTCATCGACCACCGGCGCATTCAGCTCTGTCAGTTGATCCATCTGTTCCAGCAATTCGTAGGTGCGCTGCGCTTCTTCTTCATCCACCGTGCTGATGGCGAATCCGACGTGCACCAAGACATATTGCCCAACTTGCGTCTCTGGAACATACTCCAGGCAAGCTTCGCGGGTGATGCCGCCAAACTGCACCTTGGCCATCCGCATCCCTTGTTGCTCGTAAACTTCAGTTACCTTGCCCGGAATCGCTAGACACATGTCGTTTACCGCCTGATTAAAGGGTGCCTCTCAAGGCCGTAGCTGCGCAAGTGGACTCGAGCTCTTCATAAAGCAGAAAAGCTCCCGAGCGAATCTCTTCGCCAGGAGCTTAGATGCCGAGTTGAGGCCGAAGTTTACCACCGAGGTGCGCGACTATACCACACTCCGCGTGCGCATGTAGACGCCCTACCCGGCTGCGATCTGAACCAGAGGCCGCTGGTTTCGCTGGAAGTTGCCGCGCGGCAGGTGCCTGGGCAGGGTGCCACGATACATGGCGACCTCGTCGCAAGCGTTCAGGCGCGGGCATTTCAGACAGTCCTTATGCATCTTGTCGGGAAGCGCTTCCTTCTCGACCGAGCGGAAATCCCAGCTTGCCGAAGAACTCCGGAATGCGCGTGAACAGGCAGACGCAGGTAACGCTCTGGCGTTTGGCCTCTGCCATGCAGCGCGTCGATCAGAAGCCGGCCGGCGCCCTTCCCTTTGGCCTTGCCGGTGATGGTGATGGTGCGGACTTCGGCCAGGTGCATTCCGTAAAGATGCAATGCACCGCAACCGACAATCTCGCCCTCATGCTCGATGACGACAAAGTCGCGAATGTTCTCGCAGATCTCCGACAGCGAGCGCGGCAGCAGGGTTCCATCGGCCACGTGGACCTGGACTAACTGCTCAATCGCAAAAGCATCGGGAAGCTTGGCGCTACGCGCATACATGGGCAACTCCTACAATGCGGGATAGCCGTTTTTTTACGGCGTCTAAAGCCGCTTTCACTTGCTGCGGCGCAGTACCTCCGAAAACGTCGTGCACTTTCAGAACCTCTGACAATGTCAGAGAGCGATAAAAACTCGCGTCGGCCTCGATTCCGCAGCCGGCTAATTCTTCAGGAGACAATTGCTCCAGCTCGCAGCCCTTCTCCACGCACAACTGCACCGCCTTGCCGGTCAGTTCATGTGCTTTGCGGAAGGTCACGCCCTGACGCACAAGATGCGCCGCCGCAGCCAGCGCGTTCATGAAGCCACCGCTGGCGGCTTGCTGCATCCGTTCAAAGTTGAAGGTGACGGTGGCGAGGTAACCCGTCGCGACCCGTAACATGCTCGCCACCTGTTCGGCCGCAGAAAAAACTGGTTGCTGGGTCTCCTGCATGTCCTTGTTGTAGGCCAGCGGAAGACCTTTCATCGTGAGCAGAAGCCCTGTCGCATCGGCAACGACTTTGCCGGCCTTGCCGCGGATCAGTTCCATGGCGTCCGGATTCTTCTTCTGCGGCATCGCGCTACTGCCAGTGGAATACTGCTCCGGCAGCTTTACGAGGCCGAACTCTGTCGTGGCGAAGAGAACCTGCTCTTCCGCCCAGCGGCTCAGATGCAATGCGATCAGCGACAGTACCTGCGTGAACTCCAGCGCGAAATCACGATCGCTGGTTGCGTCCATGCTGTTCGCCGTCGGAGCGTCGAAGCCGAGCTGCGCTCGCGATGCCTTCGCGATCCAGCGGCAGAATCGTTCCGGCCACTGCTCCCGAGCCGAGCGGACAGACGTTCAGCCGCTTGCGGCAGTCGGCCAGGCGGTCGAGATCGCGCAGAAACATCTCGACATACGCCAGCAGCCAATGCGCGACCAGAACGGGTTCAGCACGCTGCATATGCGTGTACGCGGGCATGGCGGCATCGCCAGTCGGCTTCCGCCTGCTTCACGAATTCGCCGATGAACTCGCCATAACTGCAGCGAGATGGCGTCGATCTGCGCGCGCACGTACAGGCGTAGATCGGTGGCTATCTGCTCGTTACGGCTGCGGCCGGTATGCAGCTTGTAGCCGACTTCGCCAGCAAGCTGTACCAGCCGTGTTTCCACATAATGATGAACGTCTTCGATGGACGGATCATCGATCGAAGGCGCACCTTCCGCCGCAATCTGGTCGAGCGCACTCAGCGTGGCTTCGAGCTCGGCGAACATCAGCACACCAGCCTTGGCCAGCGCGGACGCGTGCGCTTTGCTCGCCGCCACTTCGTGCGGCAGCAGGATGCGGTCGAAAGGAAACGACCGCTGCCACTGCTCGAATTCGGCATCCGGCTGATGCTGGAAGCGGCCCGACCACATCTTCATTTCTTCACCCCGGATTTCTTCACCCCGGATTTCTTCACCCCAAACTGCGCGACCGCAGATTCGAAGCCGCCGGCGTCTTCGATTCCTGCGCTTTCGACGCCAAATTTCGGTACGCCCGATTTCACCAGCGCACGCGAACGCGCCGGCAAGCCCAGAATGCGGATGAAACCTTCCGCGTCCTTCTGGTTGTAGCTGGCTCCCATGGTGAAGCTGGCGACATCGGGGCGATACAGCGACGACTCCGACTTGCGTCCCGCGACGTCAATGTTGCCCTTGTAGAGCGACAGCGTGACCGTGCCGTTCACGTCGTCCTGCGAGCTCGTAACGAAGGCCTGCAGCGACTCACGCAGCGGTGTGAACCATAGCCCGAAGTAAACGACCTCGGCGTACTTCAGTCCGATGTGCTGCTTGAAGTGCATCAGCTCGCGGTCGAGGCACAGCGCTTCGAGTTCGCGATGCGCGGTGAGCAGCAGGGTTCCACCCGGTGTCTCGTAGCAGCCGCGCGACTTCATGCCTACGAAACGGTTCTCCACCAGGTCGATGCGACCGATGGCGTTGCGGGCGCCGATTTCATTCAGCACTTCGACGATGGCGATCGGGTCCATCGCCTCGCCATTCACGGCAACCGGCACCCCCTGCGCGAATTCGATCGAGACTTTTTCAGCCGCGTCGGGGGCTTCTTGCGGTGAATTCGTCCATGTCCACGTGGTCGCCAGGGGAGCGTTGTTGGGGTCTTCCAACTCTCCGCCTTCATGGCTTACGTGCAGCAGATTGCGGTCGCGGCTGTGGATCTTCTCGCGGCTCGCCGCCACGGGAATGCCGTGCGCCTCGGCATAGTCGAGACAGTCCTCGCGCGAAACCAGGTTCCACTCGCGCCACGGCGCGATGACCTTCAACTCCGGTGCCAGCGCCTGGAACGCATGCTCGAAGCGCACCTGATCGTTGCCCTTGCCGGTGCAACCATGCGCAAGCGCGGTCGCGCCTTCCTTCAGCGCGGTGAGCACCTGATACTTGGCGATGATCGGACGGGCAAGGGAAGTGCCGAGCAGGTATTTGTGCTCGTACACCGCTCCCGCCTGGATCGCCGGGAAGACGTAATCGGTCAGAAATTCATGGCGCAGATCATCGACGATGACCTTGCTCGCGCCGGTTTTGTACGCCTTTTCGACCACTGCGTCGATGTCGTCTCCCTGGCCCACGTCTGCCACGTAGGCGATGACGTCGTAGTCATAATTCTCCTTCAGCCAGGGAATGATGATGGAGGTATCGAGGCCTCCGGAATAAGCAAGTACGACCTTCTCACGCATGTGCACTCCTCGGAGGGAAGCGGTGCGAACCGGCTTCCAGCAATAAAACCAGAATGGCTTTTTGAATGTGCAGGCGATTTTCCGCCTGATCGAAAACAACAGACCGCGGCGAATCGATGACCGACGCCGCAACTTCGTCTCCGCGATGCGCAGGCAGGCAGTGCATGAACACGGCGTGTTTGGCAGCGTGAGAAAACAGCTTGCGATTCACCTGGAAGGGCGCGAAGATCTGTTGCCGCGCAGTCGCTTCGGCCTCCTGCCCCATGCTGGCCCACACATCGGTGTAGACGGCGTCGGCGCCGGTGACCGCTTCAACGGCGTTGTTGGTGATGACTATCTTCGAGCCGCTTAGATTCGCAAGTTCATGCGCCGATTCCATAATCGCGGCGCTCGGTTCGTAGCCAGGAGGTGTGCCCACCGAGATCGACGCGCCCAAGCTAGCCGCTGCCAGCAGCAGCGAATGCGCCACGTTGTTGCCGTCGCCCACGTAAGCCAGATGAACGTCTTTCAGGTCGCCGAAGTGTTCCTGCAGCGTCAGCATATCGGCCATCGCCTGGCAGGGATGCTCCAGCTCGCTCAGCGCGTTGATTATCGGAATCGAAGCATGGGTCGCCATTGACGTCACCGTCTCGTGCGCGAAGGTGCGCAGCACAACGCCATCCACCCAGCGCTCGAGATTGTGCGCGATGTCGCTGAGTGGCTCGCGCGCGCCCAGTCGCGACGCAGTCTGGTCAACGAAGAACGATGTCCCGCCGAGGCTGTTCATGCCGGCTTCAAAGGTCAGTCGCGTACGCAGCGACGGCTTCTCAAAGAACAGCACGATCTGCTTGCTGACCAGAGTGCCGCGGAAATCTGCCGGACGCGCCTTCATCGCTGCTGCCAATTCAAGCGAGCAAGCCAGTTCGTCGGGCATGAAGTCAGTAATTGATATCAGGTCGCGGCCGGTCACACCACGCTGTGCGTATGTGCTCGGGCCGGCGCCTGCCGGAAACGTTGTAGCAATCACGTCGAACCTCCTTTGGGTTGCGACTCAAAACAAAAAGCAAAAACACGGCAGATAACTACCTGCCGAAATACGCGATGAATTGCGATGGAAATGCTGTGATGAGCCTCGTGCCCCACGTTCGCCCTCTTTCGGGCTAACGCGGGTTCGGTTCATCTGGTACGTCGCTCGAGTGCGCGATCGAAGGTTCGGCCTCTTCATCGAAACTGCTCCGCCATGACCTCCGTGCCCCACTCGATGGGATGAGTAAAAAATCCGGGCAAAACTTGGGCTGAGTCGCAGGAAGTATCCGCACCCGGCCGACGCCCTTCTTCAGCGCCTTGGTGCAGGCTTCCAGCTTGGGCAGCATGCCGCCGCTGACAGTCGCTTCAGCCACCATCTGCTCTATCGAGCCAACCTCCAACCAGCGCAGCACCGCGCCATCAGCATCTTTCACGCCGTCAACATCGGTGAGATAGATGAGCGCGTGTGCGCCGCAGGCGACGGCGCAGGCCGAGGCCATGGCGTCGGCGTTCACGTTGTAGTACTCGCCGTCCTGCCCGAGCGCCAGGCTCGAGACAACAGGCACGATGCCCGCCGACCACAGCCGCTCTATCCACTGAGCATCGACGGAGACGATTTCGCCGACGTAGCCCAGGTCGGGATGACGCTTCTTCGCGGCGCGGAAAATGCGCAGATCGCCTCCGCAGATGCCGATCGCGGGCTGTCCAGCCGCGCCGATCGCTGCTACCAGTTGCTTATTCAACTGGCCGGCGAGCACCATCATCGCCACATCTCGCGTCTGTTCATCGGTGACGCGAAGTCCGTTGACGAAAGAGGTCTCGCATCCAAGCTGCTTCAGGGTCCGGCTCAATGCCGCGCCGCCGCCGTGCACGATCACCAGCTTGTGCTCCTCCTTGCATAAACTGGGAATCGTCTTAGCGAACTTGCTCACCAGTTCCTTGTTGTCGAGCGCTGCGCCACCGATTTTTACGACGAGCTTCACTGCAATCCTTCTTTCTCGTCGAAACCGAACATCAGGTTCATGTTCTGAACCGCCTGCCCGGCTGCGCCCTTCAATAAGGTTGTCGATGCACGACACCAGCACCGCTCGTGTGCCATCCGGCGAAAGCGAGAAGCCGATGTCGCAAAAATTCGTATTGAGTGAAAACTTGATCTGCGGCAAGCCGCGCCGCGCCAAAGATGCGCACCCACGGCTTGCCTGCATAGAAGCCGCGAAGGCACTGCTCCAACTCTTCGGCTGAAAGGCGCTTTGCCAGTTTCACGTAGATGGTCGACAAAATCCCACGCGGGATGGGCAGCAAATGCGGCGTGAACTGCAACGAAGCCGCCATTCAGCCCAAGCTGCTCCAGCATCTCGCCGGTGTGCCGATGTCCGAAACACGCTGTATGCGCTGAAGTCGCCATCGACTTCCACGAAGTGGGTTTTCGACGAAGGCGTCTTGCCTGCGCCTGATACGCCCGACTTCGAATCGCAAATGATGCCGTGCTCGACGTCGACGTATCCGCCGCGAACCCACGGCGCGAGCGCGAGGATGATCGATGTTGCATAGCAGCCGGGGTTCGCCAGCAGGTCCGCGTGCTTGATCTCGTCGGCGTGCAATTCCGGCAGACCGTAAACAGCCGCGTCATCGAGCTGCGCCGCGGCCTTCGCGTCGGCGTCGGCAAAGTCATAAACCGCGCGATTGGCAGCGTTCTTCAGGCGCCATGCCCCACTCAGATCGATCACGCGAAAACCAGCAGCGATCATCTCCGGAGTAAGTTCCCGCGAGAACTCATGTGGCGTCGCGAAAAACACACAATTAACCCCAGCATCTTTCATCCGCTGCAGCGAGAAGCACTCGAACGGAAATCCGCCATTGCCGGCGATTTGCGGATAGGCTTCGCTTAAGTCGGCATACCCGCCGCTTTCGCCGTTGCGCTTGAACAGCAGCGGCTTCCTGGCATGCGGATGCCGTGCCAGCAGGCGCACCAGCTCAAAACCGGAATAGCCCGTAGCGCCAAAGATCGCGGGTTGTACAGCGGTTTTCAATTCGTCTTCAAACTCACTACCGAAATAATCCGCGAATTCTCCCGGCCACTTTCTCTGCTTGCCTTGTGTCGTGAGCGATCACCAAAATCGTGTCATCGCCACCGATCGTCCCAACCACCTCGTCCCACTCTTCGGCATCAATGGCCGCTGAAACCGGCTGTGCGCTGCCCGCGCTCGTCTTCACCACCACCAGGTTTTGCGCCGTGACCGCCTCGTATACGAACTCGCGAATCAGGCGCTCGACCGAAGGAAGAAACGCGTCTTCCGTATCGTCCTGCGGCAGCTTGTAGCCTTCCGCCGTCTTCACCAGCCGCAGCTCGTGAATGTCGCGCGACAGTGTAGCCTGCGTCACCCGGTGTCCCTGCCGGTACAGCTTGCGTCGCATCTCGTCCTGGTTGGATATTTCCTCACTGCTTACCAGGTCTCGAATCGCCGCCTGCCGCGACAGCTTTGACATAGCATGAATATACAGTGCGTAGTATATTTATGCAACGCTTGATTAGACGTCGCCCAAATAAGAATGAATTGCGAAAAATACCAATAAGTTTCTGGACAATGGGCAGAGGCGCGCGATTAGGGGTGTGCAAGACCCCCATCTTTCATCTGAACTCTGACGCTCTGGACGACTGATTCGGAGGTTGGCAGGTCGTCGATCCGGATGGGCAGCTTGAGTACTCGCACTCCGGCTGCGCGGCACACGGCCGAGGTCAGTCCGCTGTTTCTTGCGACGCAAAGATGCGATGCGTTTTCCCCGGGGTGCACCGAGTTTGTTCAGAATCGGCTAGGTTTGTGCCGACAGGGGCTATGCGACGAGGGAAGAAGCTCCGTCCGAAGGCGAATCGGTCGGAGCTTCTGCTGCCATTTACTTGGTCATGAATACGTCTTTGCGCGGGAATTTCTCGAACACCGACGCATCCTGCCCGAAATTGGTGGCGAGAACGTCAGTCGGATTGCCCGCAATCCACTGCGACAGATCAATGGTCTGATAGTGGCCATTGTTGAAGACGATCAGGATGCGCGCCCGGTCGCTGCCGGTGTTCTCAATGGAGTGCCCGAAGCCCTGCGGAATGTAGGCAACATCGCCCTGGCGAAGGCTCTCCTCGCGCCAGCGCCCCTTCGAACCAAACAGGGTCACGTTGAATTCACCACTCAGCACGTATTGCCACTCGACGGCATTGGGATGCCAATGCAGCTCGCGCAGCGCGCCCGCATCCATCTCCAGAACCACGCCAGTCATGGTCGTGGAGATAGGGAACTGCGATCCCTCCACTCGCCACTCGCGTCCACCGTTGAAAATTTCATACGGCTTCTGCGACATGAGGCTGTATTTGTGGGTCAGCGGAGGCAGCTTCCAGCCCTGCAGCGGCGGAGCGGCCACTGGCGGAGGTACTTTGCCCTTCGCGAAATAAACCTCGCTCTTGGGGAAGCTGTCGAAAGTCGAAGCCGGCAGGCCGAAGTTTTTCGCCAGCAGCTCAGTCGGAGCGTGACCAATCCAATCGCTAATACTGAAGGTTCCGAACTCCGAGAAATATCCGTTGTCGAAGACCAGGATGAAGTGGCACGGCTGGTCGCCGAGGGTTTCTATAACGTGTCCATGGCCGCGCGGAAAATACCAAACGTCTCCCGGCTCAAAATCATTGGTTTCGGCGCAACCTGCGGGATCGATGACGGTAGTGCGTACGTGGCCCTGGGTTACGAAGGCCCATTCGGCGGCCGTGGCGTGCCAATGAAGTTCACGCATTACTCCCGGCTCCATGCGCATCGAAACGCCGGCAATGCCCTTCGATATGGGCAACTGTTCGACCGTCGCCTCTTTTCCGTAGCTGGTGCCCATAACCCGGCCTTCCGTCTTTTCCAGCTCGAACTTGAAAGTTGGAAGCTGGTCGCCGGAAGTTACGGGATCCGGAACGTTGTTTTGAAAGCTGGTGTGGCCACCTTCGGAACTAACCGGGAGCAATTGGAAAAACACGACGTCTCCTGTCCGGCGCGCGACGGAATTACGCCTTTCAGTTGGATTGGATTGGAAATGCGGTGGGACTACATTACCTGTGGGTGCACCGATGGCGCAAATGAAAAGTTTCTTTCGCTCCGACATTCGGATTGCTTCTCGATCGTCAGCGGGAGTCTTTCACTTTCCAGGTCGCGCTGAACAATGGATGGCCGCCGCTCTCCACATTGATGTGATTCTGTCTCACAGCAACTTTGGCCTCCGTCTTGCCGTTCAACCGCACGGCAGCGTCGATATTCGGCAGGTGCTTCGCGCCTAGGGGACGCGCTTGCACAGCTCGTGATGAGTCCGACGTCAGCGGCTCGGTCTGATTTCCGATCGCTCGATTGATGCCGCTTCTGGTATCCAACATGGCGTCGATAACCTTGTCGGGCACATGGTGTTGCTTCAACTCGATGAGCGCGTCGGCACTCGTAGTGAAATTTGTCTCTGAGACCTGCATGACCCGCAGGATCGTGTTCTCCGAAACGCCCGCTTTGACCAGGCGCACCAGGTCGGCATTGGTCAGAGGACTATCTTTCGGGCTTTGTCCCTGGGATGGGATAGAAATCGTCAGGGCCAGAGCCAGTAGGATGAGGACTTCAGAGATAGCGGTGCGGCGCATGATTCGTGCTCCGTTACGTCAAAATGTGTGAGCCAAGCGAAGGCCGGCGGTGGCGCTGCGCTTTCGGGCGGGTCACATTCTAAGAACGAGTCTCTCGCCTGTCCTTGCAGAATAAATTTTGATTGTTTTCAAAGGGCAGGACCCGTATCGCGACACCTACTCTCGCCGCCAGCTCTTTCCGCCATCGCTGGTGGTATAAGGCGCTCCACTCCCGGTCACGACAATTCCGTGTTGCAGATCAACGAAGTGAATTGTAACGACAGGATCGTTCTTTCCATCCGGCGGAATGGGCAATGCGATTTCGTTCCAGTGAGCTCCGTCATCTTCAGAGTGAAACAGCTCGCCATGACTGCCACCCGCCCAGACGTCATTGGGCGATGCGGCTACGACCCTGAACTTTACCGGCTGGTCAGTGAGTACGCCCGTCCAGCCAGTTTGCGAGAGATGCTCCAAATGGCCCTCCGCCGTGACGCGCCACGTTTTGATCGCAGCGCTCTTACGCATCAAGCCCATTGGTGCGCCTTGCAATTGAGCGGAAGCGAAACTTTGCGCCTTGCTAGCTTCTGGACGCTCGGCAAATGAGTTCTGTGTGGGCCCACCCACGTCGAAGCTGCTCGCAGCCCCAGCGATCACTGATCCCGATGGCTGGTTGGCTGGATTGGGCTGCGGAGCACCTGCCACAGCGGGAGACTCGGGCATATTCGGCGGGGGCGGTTTCATCGCTGCCATATCGGAGGCTTGGTGTGACACTTTGCCGGCTTCCGACGGCTTAGCTTTTGCGCTGTGGGTCGGTTTCGCGGTTTTCGGGGCGATCGTGGCCACGTAGGATGTGTCAGGGCTGGGCGCGATCAGCACCGGCTGAGGTGCCACTTGCGGAGGCGCTACTTGCGCAACCTGTGCGACCTTCATTTCCGATCTCTCACGAGCAAGATACTGCTGTAACACGACACCCGCGACGATCGCGATTCCCACGACTCCGGACGCGACCCACGCCAACTTCGGCATCCATCTTGGTCGAGGCCGCAAACCGACCTTGGCTGCCCGTTCCGTATCTGCTGTGGGTTGTTCAACAACGTCGCTTGCGAGGAAGAGTACCTCGCGACACTCGGAGCAGCCAGCCAGGTGATCGGCGACTCGCTCGTTCTCTCCTGCGGTTAACCTGTGTTCCGCGAACGCGGTCAACAAATCGGCGGACGGATGCGCTGTCAGCGACTCCTTCTGCGCGAGGACACTGCGTATCGATTTTGGAAGCTCCGGATTCATCCCTGAGACTCGCCCTTCTCCTTATAGAACGTAGCGGCCAATGTTCCTTGCCGTAAAGTTTCGCTCACCTTCACTTGCAGATCACGCACATCGACCTCCGTCATGGTCTCCTCTGCTTCGCGCTTGCTCATGCCTGCAGTAATCAGGCGCTTGCTAATGCGCTTGCGCAAGCCTGTCGTGGTGCGGTCTAACTTTCGGCTAATGGTGGACTCATGCACGCCCAGCAGTTTTGCAATCTCCGCTAATGTTCTGCGATCCAGATAATAGGAGCCGAGCAAAAGGCGCTCTTCGGCAGTTAGCGTAGCCAATTCAGTTTTCACCGCCGCTTCAATCCGTACGTCGATGACAGGTGCCACGGGTTGCGGTGCGAGGAACTGCGCGCCGTCTTCAAGAGCAGCATCCAGACTCGTCTCTCGCTTACCCGCGCGGTAGCGGTTGACGTATTCTTGCGCGACGATGGTGCGGAGCCAGCCCTGCAGAGAACCGCGACCATGGTAGTAACGCAGCTTAGAGATCCGTTGCTGGCCTTTTGAGTCCACACCATAGAGTTCGGCATAGAGCGAATCCGCCAGAGCGCGGGCAGCACTTTCTTCTCTCGCTATTTTGTAAGCCGTCTCATACAGCGTGGCTCGGTAGCGGGTGAGAAATAATTCCCAGGCGGGGTCGTTGCCATCAGCGCAAGCGCGGGCGAGGACCAGGTCTTCGAGGCGAAGCGAGACCAGGAGTTTTTCTTCCGTAATCTCGTCCCGATTTAGTTGGCTCGCCTTCAAGACCTCAGCCAGCAGACTCGCCAGGGCGTCCTCACTCATCCCAAACTGCCGTGCGCCACTTGCCTCGTAGTTTTGTTCGACAAAAGGCCGCACAGCCGAAAAGGATTGCTGTTCTTCGAGCGGGCCGGAAGCCGATGTCGAGGCCATGCGTGCGAATCCTATCAATTTGGCTGCAAGAAGAACATGGTGAGACGTTCCTCTGTAAGAGACGCTCGATAGGCGGTTCCGCTAGCAGGAGCAATGCGGCAACCGTGGGCGCCTCAGGAGGTCATCATGAAAAGCGCTATTGTGGTGCAGCTTTTGTCACTCTTCCTGGCGGTTCTGTCGGCGGACGCCGGAACCATCGCCAGCGAGTACAAGGTTCTGGCACCGATCACGAAAGGAAATCTCAGCCTTTTTCCGGTAGTCGGAGGGAAGAACGGCGACCCTGTCAAACTGCTGACGCTCGATGAAGGATTACGCTCGGGCGCCGTGATCGTCACGGAAGCGGGATCCGTGCAAGGGTTGGTGCGCCCGGGCACTCGTCGTCCGCGAGACCTGTCGGCTGAGGTCAACCGCCTCGTGCTGGTCAACAACTCCGATCGCCCGTTGCTGTTGCTGGCGGGAGAAGTCGTGACCGGGGGCAAGCAGGACCGAGTAATCGGGGTTGATCGCATCGTGCCGCCAAATTCCGAGCCCGTGGACCTGTCAGTCTTCTGTGTCGAGCCAGGGCGGTGGGTCGCGTCGTCGCAGCAGTTCAACAGCATGAACTCGGCAATGGCACAGCCGAGCGTACGAATGCCGGCGATGGCGTTGCGCGACCAGAACAGTGTCTGGGAAAACTCTGCTGCGGCCAGGGCGGGAATGGCCAAAGCAGCTCCGCAAGCTGCTTCTGTAATTGGCGGCACGACGTCCTACGCGAAGGTTATGCAGAATCCCGAGGTCGAGAAGAAGGTGGCATCCGTCGCTGCCGATTACGAAGGCCTGCTGAAGGAGTTGCGCAAGGTAGGCGCTAAGGGTGTGGTCGTGGCGGTCAACGGTCGTATCACGTGGGCTGATGTGTTCGCCAGCACCGACCTGCTGGAAAAGTACTGGCAAAAGCTGATTCGTTCCTATGCCGCCGAATCGCTAACCAATGTGGGGCAGAAGGAACAAGTCGATCAGAAGTCGGCGCAGGTATTTCTGGATAAGCTGCAGGGCACCAAAGAAGTCATCGAAACCGAACCCGGTTTGTTCAGCTCGCAGTGAGATCTCGGGCGACGGATATAAAGTGTTCACGCTGACTTCGCTGCTTCATGCCGATGCGTATACCGTGCATCTGGCCAAGATGTCCTGCCGGGATACCAGTGCAGACGTAATTCACCCGCTACCGATCATTAGGTAGCGTAAAATGCGTCGGCCTTTTATCTCTTGGTCCGGGACTTTCGATGAAGATAGGCCCGACAGTCGGCAGCGGTTAGGGATTGAGCCCGCCCCCACCAGTGGCGGGCTTTGTATTTATGAATGGACTAGAGTTCATAATCGATATATAGGTCATCGTTGGGCGATGTGAAGCCTTCGGGTAACTCTGGTAACTCTTCACGAGCCTGCTTGTCTGGTTCGATCTTACCGACCTTAATCCAATCGCTTCGTACCATGTGGCCTCTTCAGTGTTGCCCACAGCGAGGCCTTGCGCGATGAAAAAGCTGCGTTGCTTTTCTTCCCGTTGCTTCGCGTCGGGGCCAATCATTTTTCTGCCAATCGCAAATCGCACTTTTGGGGCTACATCTACCGGTTGTTGACGACTCTTGGGCTTGGGTGCCTCAACAATGAGAGTGACGCCGGCGCGGAAAGGAAAAGAGCCGGCCTGGGGAACGGCATTACTGAACTTCGCTTGCGTCGATTGGATAATTTCTACGACCATCTCCATGCGCAGACGGCCATTCTCCCTGGTACGAAAGACAGGATGGAAGGAGGGCACGGTGATGGGGAGATCTGGATCGAGGCCGAGTGCGGCACGATTTTCGTTCGCCCACTTGCGAAGAACGTCCCCGTTGTGGTCCTTCTCTTCGCTCGTCAACCCATTGGGACTTCCGAAGACCAAGTGGTCGATTGCCGGCAGATCGGCATCGGGGGGCCAGCTTAGCGCGTCTTCCGAGTAGAAGCTGGCGCTTTCCGAATAGATGCCGCGCAGCCGGAACGCCTCCATCAGCGCATCGCGCACGCCGTCGTCATCCGCGGCGTCGAGATCTCTGGAAACCGTAACGATCGCTCGCAGGAAATCGCCAAATGTGATGTCGATGGGAGGGCAGTAGTCAATGGCGCGGGCGCAGAGCTGGAAGAATTGAACGGCTGTTTGGGCAGCGCAGATGGCTAGTAGTTCAGCCAGCGGTGCAGGCAGATCGGCGCTCACCGTATCTATGCCTCCGGAGCGGTAGACGCGAAACAGCGTGTCCGCTCGTTTCATGTACACGCTGAAGAATGCATCGAAAACGGCGGCGACCAGGATGGAGCCGCGAAAATGGGGATCATTGACGTTGGTATGGATGTCATCGGAGTTAGGCGGCGTACCCAGCGCGGAGCGCAGGCCGCGTTCCTTTCCGCTCGCCTGACCGAACTGTATGGCCAGTTGGATCAGTGGGTTCATGCGCCGCATCTCGGCGGCGATCGTCGGCTGATCTTTGTTTGCGCCGTCGCCGGCAATCGGCCTGATTTCGGTCTGATAAAGTCGTCCGCCGGTTTGACGGATGGTGTCGATTAGCGAATCGTGCTGCGAGAAGTGAGAGAACAGCGCGCATAGATCGGCGAAGCCCTCGTGAAACGCGAGCACGTCAGGATTGGTGGGCTCCGTGAAATATGCCCGGATACCGTCAATGACAGCGTGAGTAACCTCGTGCGCGATTATGTCCTGAGACAGACAGGTGAAAACGAGCTGGCCGAGAAGATTCCTGCCCTGTCCGGTCTTGTTCGCGGTAAAGAAGCCAAACAGAATCCCGTGCGCCTGCGGGCTGTAATAGGCATTGGCCTGCTGCATCGCATGCGGGTACAGCTTGAGAACCCCAATATCATCCTTCTTCCGGAAGTTATCGTCATTCTCCGCTGAACTCCCGAATCGATCGGCTCGCCGCCAGTGAATCTCCCGTCCCAGGGCGACCTCAAACATCTGGATGGTGCGGGATGCGATGGCATAGACCATCTGCTGATGGAAACGCGGGTCCGCTTCCGTTGGATCGAGACCATCGTTGGCCAGCAGCATAGGGTTGTCGAGATCAAATCGGCGGATAGTAACGCTTGTTGGCCGCGTCGTAGTCAACAACTGCGATCTTGTGCCCGGTCGGCCCTAGCCCAACTGGTTCCCACGGAACCCGTACCGTAACTTGATTTCCCGAGTACTTGCCCGAGCTCGGATCGATTGCGTAGACCTGCAGCGACCTCATGGGGGGCCTGGGTACCTCTAACTGTGGGTGCGATGCAGCTTGCAGAGAACTCTTCTTTTTTGTAGCCATACGTCTTCCTCAGACTCCCAATATTCGAACGACAAGCGTAGAAGCTCGCTGGCTTCGCAGCTAATCGTTACAACAACGGCCCCAAACGCTCGGCTCTCTTCTGCCGTCCCACAGAGCGGGACGAGGTATCTCTCACCAATTGTATTTTTGCGAACCCGTTACTCGTCGGCGGGTTGAAGTTCGTACCGTTTCCGGTAACCGAACAGCGAGGCCTCCTTTGGCGCGTCTCTGATTAAGACGTAGGGCGTCCTTAATATCACGCGTTTTTCTTGAAATCACGAATTTAAGATAAAAAAGGGCGCCACTGATTTCGCCAGGCAGCACAAGAAGGAGCCAGTGCCATTGGTCTATGCACGATCAGGAGACCTGAAGCCTGCCCAAGAGCTTGTCTATCCGATGGACGATCTCTATGACATGGTGAAGGACGGCACGGCGTTCAGGAAGAAAAAGGCTGAAGAATACGGTATCGGCTTCGAACTTCCGGGCTCGGTATCATTAAAGTTGTCCGAATGTAAGTTGTACCGAATGTACCGAAAAAACAGCGCAAACACGGCGCAGCAAAAGCTGCGTAAGTCTATGAATTGGCGAGAGAAAGATTGGTCGGGGAGAGAGGATTTGAACCTCCGACCCCCTGGTCCCGAACCAGGTGCTCTACCAGGCTGAGCCACTCCCCGAATAGGTAGGCAAGTTGTACAGCGGAGCAGTGAATCGGACGCTTCCCGAGGAAGTCGCCGAAAATTCGCCGCCTCTGCAAAGGTTCGCTGTTCCGCGACAACAGAGCGGCGGCGTACATGGCTGCATCCGCTTCGCGATCCATGGTTAGTATAGCAGAGACAACGTGAGGCTTTGTTTGTGCCCTCGTCTGATAGCGCGGCAGCTCTCGGCTCAGCTTGCCAAACCGCGCCGCTCACTGAATCGCCAACTCGTTTGACAACCTCACCGCCGGTCGATCGGTTCGACCTCACCCCACATTCCCTCATCGTTACCGTTACGTCGATTCCGAATTCCGACACGCGGTCGCCCAAGCCTCGGCGACATTGGTTCGCCCGTCGCTCCCGGATCGCGATTCTTGTCTGAATTATGCAGTTTGACGCTGCTGAATTCGCTTCTCTATAATAAGGAATCCGCACCGCCGAATCTTCCGGCTGGGTTTGTATGGAGTTGGGCTATGTCGCCGCTCCCTCCCTCCCGACCGCCTAGTGAGAGTCGAGGCTGCTGCCCGCGGCTGGAACGTCTGAGGAATTCCCGGAGCATCTTCAAGGAGTCAAAAGCAAAGAATGAAACGTACATACATTGGCCTCGCCATCCTGGCATGCTCGATGTCGGTGATGGCCCAATCCGGATCGGCGACTCCAGCATCTTCGCCTGCTGCCCCCGCAACCACCACGACCTCCACCGCCGCGCCGGGCACTTCCAAAGTCGGCATCATCGATATTCAGCAGGCCATTGTCGCCACCAACGAAGGTGGGCGGGATTTCGAAGCTCTGGCCAAGAAGTTCGAACCCAAGCGCACCGAGCTGCAGAGCCTTAATACCGAGATTGACAATCTCAAGAAGCAGCTCAACACGCAGGGCGACAAGATGAACGAGGATGCGCGGGCCACCCTCGTCAAAAGCATCGAAACCAAGCAGAAGAGTCTGCAGCGGTCAGCAGAAGATGCGCAGAATGAGTTTCAGCAACAGCAGAACGAAGTCGCGCAGCGCATTCTGCAGAAGATGGCGCCGGTGATCGACACTTACGCCAAACAAAATGGGTACACGCTCCTGCTGGATTCTTCGAATCCCTGGCCGCAGGGTCCGCTACTCTGGGCGACGCAGGGAGTCGATGTCACTAAGCCAATCGTTGATGCTTACAACGCGCAGTCGGGCGTGCCTGCTCCGCCGAAGCCGGCCGGCAGCACGACTGGCGCCGCAAGACCCGCCACTGGTATTACTCCAGGCGCGCCGAAGCCGGCTGCCACTACGCCTCCGAAGCAGTAAGCGTTCGGCAACTTCAAACTAAAAAAGCCGCCTCGTCAGGGGCGGCTTCTTTGCGAACAGCCTGTGGATAATTCCGTGGAAAACAGGGACTTGAACCTTGCATTCTCAACGAGTTTGCCAGCCCGTGCGACTTGCCTCGCCACTAAGGCAATTGTAAATCGCTAATTCCGTTTGAGTTAACAGGCAGCTTCTCTCAATTTCAGAAAAGCAAGAATTAAATTGAAGAATCCGCTCAGCGCAAGACTTTTGCACATTTGTTACTGTCCCGTTACGGTAGGCACCCACCCCACGGAGGTGTTGGGTTGAGCTAAACGGATTGGCTATGGCGCTGGAATAGAGCGCTTGCAGTCAGTCCTCTCCGACACGCAAAACGGCAAGGAAGGCTTCCTGTGGGATGTCGACTCGTCCGATACGTTTCATCCGTTTCTTGCCCTCTTTTTGTTTCTCCAGCAGCTTGCGTTTGCGCGAGATGTCGCCTCCGTAACACTTGGCTATCACGTTCTTGCGCAAGGCTGCAACCGTTTCCCGGGCGATGACCTTGGCGCCGATAGCCGCCTGGATGGCCACCTCGAACATCTGCCGCGGAATAAGTTGTCGCATTTTTGAGACCAGGGCCTTCCCCCGATCGTACGCAAAATCCCGGTGCACGATTATGGAAAGCGCATCGACGGGATCGCCCGAAACCAAAATGTCGAGCTTCACCATTGGTGACTCCCAGCTTCCCGTAAGGTGGTAGTCGAGCGACGCGTAACCGCGGGAGACCGACTTGAGGCGGTCATAGAAATCAAGCACGATTTCGTTCAGCGGCAGCTCGTAGGTGAGCATCACGCGCGTTGAACTGACGTACTCAAACGCTTTCTGCTTGCCGCGCTTCTCTTCCACCAGCTTCAGGATGCCACCCACAAACTCTTCGTTGGTGAGAATGGTCGCGGTGATGATGGGCTCCTGGATCTTCGCAATCTCGCTGGGATCGGGCCAGCGCGAAGGATTATCAACCTCGAGCACGCTGCCATCGGTCATCGTGATCTGGTAGCGCACGCTTGGCGCGGTGGTAATCAGGTCGAGGTCGTACTCGCGCTCCAGCCGCTCTTGAATGATTTCCATGTGCAGCAGGCCCAGGAAGCCGCAACGAAATCCAAACCCCAAAGCAGCCGAGCTCTCCGGCTCGAAGAAGAATGACGAGTCGTTAAGCCGGAGCTTTTCCAGCGCCTCGCGCAGAAGTGTGTGCTCATGTGCATCGACGGTATAGAGTCCGGCGAAAACCATCGGCTTTAACTCTTCAAAGCCGGGCAGCGGCTCAATCGCAGGATTCGACTCATCAGTGATGGTGTCGCCAATCTTGGTGTCAGCGACATTCTTGATATTGGCGATCAGGAATCCGACTTCCCCCGCTGATAGCTGATCTATCTCCACCGGCTTGGGCGTGAGCACTCCCAATGTTTCCACGTCGAAGCTGCGGCCATTCGACATCAATCGAATCTTCTGCCCCTTTTTTAGTTCGCCTTGAATCACGCGGGCCAGTACCACCACACCGCGATAAGGATCGAACCAGGAGTCGAAGATCAGCGCCTGAAGCTGGTGTGCCCCGCGGCCTTTCGGAGGTGGAATCTTCTGAACAATGGCTTCAAGTATCTCCGGCACGCCCTGGCCGGTCTTGGCGCTGATCGGCATCGCATGGGAAGCGTCGAGCCCTACTGCGCCCTCGATCATCTCTTTGGTGCGTTCGACGTCGGCGCTCGGCAGATCGATCTTGTTGATGACGGGAATGATTTCCAGCCCGTTGTTGATCGCAATGTACGCATTGGCCAGCGTCTGCGCCTCGACGCCCTGCGACGCGTCCACCACCAGCAGCGCGCCTTCGCACGAAGCCAGAGAGCGCGAAACCTCGTAGCTGAAGTCGACATGCCCCGGCGTGTCAATCAGGTTGAGCTGGTAGGTCTTGCCATCGGCCGCGGGATACATCATGCGAACCGAATGCGCCTTGATGGTGATACCCCGCTCCCGCTCCAGGTCCATCGCGTCGAGCACCTGCTCCTGCATCTCGCGCGCCGTGAGCGAGCCCGTTAGCTCGAGCAGACGGTCGGCAAGCGTGCTCTTCCCATGATCGATATGGGCGATGATGGCAAAATTTCGGATGAGTGAAGGATCCATCAGGGTCTACTAGGGGCAGCTACGATTCTAACAGGCTGCGGCGCGCCCGTTTTATAGCTCAGTCATACCGCTCAAACACAACCTGCTTGCGGTCCCAGCCCAGCTCTTCCTTTAGCAGCTTGCGATTGGCATCCACCATCTGGTGCAGCCCGCAGATATAGGCCTGCATGTCTTTGCGTTCACCCACAATCTCGCGCACATGGTCCTGCACGTATCCTTTGCACCCCGTCCAAAGCTCGCCGCAGCGGCTAAGCGTGGGAATGTAGTGAAAGTTCGCGTGTTCGCGCGCGATAAGCTCGAACTCCTCGCGGTAATAAATGTTCTCTTCATGGCGGGTGCCGAAGACCAGCCAGAACTCGTGGCCTTTACTGCGCTCAGGCTTCTCGAAAAGCCAGTGAATCATGCCGCGGATGGGAGCGATCCCCGTCCCAGTCGCAATGAAAACCGAATCATGCCGCGGCTCGCGCAAGGTGAACAATCCGTGCGGGCCATGGAATTCCACCTTCGTTTCCACCTCAAGATCGCACAGCCAGTTGGAAAGGAATCCTTCACCGACACGATTCAGGCAGAGATCGAACCTGTTGTCGCCGTGCGGAGCTGAGGCAATCGAGTAGGCGCGCGTGTGTTCTTTGCCGTCGGGCTTGTGCTGCTTGATGGAAACGAACTGGCCGGGAACAAAGTCGAATACGTCGACGCCCTCGACTTCCAACTCGAGGTGCTTGGTCGCCTCGGAAAGCGAAACCGAACGAACGAGGCGCGCCGTCAGGAGCTGTCGCGCGCCTGCGCGCGCCTGCACAAGAGTATTGCTGGTAGTGCTCACAACCTTTAGATGACGAAGTGAGCGTCGTGGAACCAGAGCATCTCGCATAGGGTTACTCGCGTGTTATCGGGGCTTTGCGGTCAATACACCGCTGCTCAGCCATGCCACGTGTACCAGGATGGCGACGATGATGAGCTGCCACGCTACGGATCGACGAATCCACCTGTCTCGAACCGCTCTTCGAAACACATACAAGCCAAACGGCAAGTTGATCAGCGCGGCGGTGATTAGTCCGGGAACATACCCGCCTCGAAGCACGGCAGCGAGCATGTGAAACAAAGCGTTCACCAGTAGGACAGCCTCAACCAGCAGGGCCGCGATCAGTAGCCATTGGCGAGGCCAGAAAATCGCCCACACAATAAATATCCCCGGCAGCACGGTCGCCAAAATCAGCGCGAGATGGAGGTTCGCCATATTGTGCTGCAATGCCGGAGCCGGCAGCCAGCCCGACAACTGGCGACCGAGCGAGCGCAGGAACAGGGGAAAGGTAAAGTACTCCTCGGCGTCGTGGATCGCCAGAGTCACGGCAATCAGGGCGAGTACGGCCTTGCGCGACAGAAGCGAACTCGCTCGGGCGGAGTCGGCCTGTTCACTTGTGATCAAGAGAAATCACCGCCTAACTTGGCTCCCGCGGCGCTTCCGCCTCAACTTCGGTCTCGACTGACTCAGCTTCCAGCGCGCTGAGCGTCTCGTCGTCCACATCCCATTTCTTCAGGATGCGGAAGATAATTTGCGTGCTGAATCCGGCGCGCATCAGGTTTCGAAACACCTTTGCCGCCTGCTTCTGATCGGTGGGCTTCTTCAGGCGCTTGCGGTGGAGGTATTGCCGCGCAAGTTGCTCCTCGTTGACATCCGCATACGCAGCGCCGACCGTCTTGTCGATAATGTCGGGGTGAACGCCCTTGGTTTTCAGGTCTTGCACCACCCGTCGCCGGCCGAATTTTTCGTTCTCCTTGCGAAAGCTGGTGTAGCTCTCGGCGTAGTTGGTGTCGTTCAGGTACTTCTGCTCCTTCAGATGCGCGATCACAACATCGACCAGCAACTCGGCGTGCGGCTGCTCGCGCACACGATCGCGCATCAGCCGCTTGAGCTCCGCCACCGTGCGCATGCGCCGCCCCAGCGCGCCAATGGCGTACTCATAAAGCATGTGCTCGTCGTAGATTCTGTTGCTGCGTTTGAAGGGCATGGGGCAATTTGCAGACTACGCTAACTGGCCCTTCTGAGCCGTTTATTCTTAGCGGACGCAGCCTTCAGCCGCTCTCCGGAAGCTTTTGCTGCCTGCTTGCTTACAGGCGAATGCATCATCGCAGTCCGCAAGATTGCATTAGCTTTCGTCTGGTAACCTGGTCCGTCCTGCTTTAGCCACTGGATGACGTCAGCGTCCAGACGCATCGTTACGGGTCTTTTTATCGGACGATAAAGCATTCCGCGAACCCCACGACGAAATTCTTCCTCTGTGAGCTCCGGAATATCAGAGGTGTCAATGGCTTCATCGGGCATGGCAGCAATGCGATCGAGTTGTCGTTGCCTTTCTTCACGACTCAGTTTCATAAAATTTCCTTTCCGAAGGGGTCGCCTTGCGGGCAGAAATGATGCGAATCTCTCCACTCATTTCCTCCGTTGTGGTATGAATCACAACGATCACGCTGAGATTCTCCAGTCTGCCTACTGTCTTGTATCGCAGCTCGCCGACGTGCAGCCGATCTTCTTGCGTGATACAGAACGGTCACGAAACACTTCGCTTGCCAGCCCAAACCCAAAACCGTGCTTGCGAAGGTTGATTCGATTCTTACGTTCATCCCAGCAAAATTCCATTCCGTTACTGTCAGAGTACGGAGCCGGCTCGATTGTGTCAATATATAATTGTACGTACGTAACAGTACTTATGCCGGTACCCGCCGGAAGTTGGACCCCCACGAATACCGCCCGGCACTTTACACTGGTCCCATCCTCTGGCAGAGTAAATAGTGGAAACCCAATCCATCGTCGTCCTCGATTTCGGCTCGCAATATACGCAGCTCATCGCGCGCCGTATCCGCGAGCAAAACGTCTTCTCTGTCGTCCTCCCCTGCACCGCATCACTTGCGGAAGTTCAAAAACACAACCCTGCCGGCATCATCCTCTCCGGAGGCCCATGCTCGGTCTACGACGCAGACGCGCCGCCCGCCGATGAACGCGTGCTGCACCTCGGCGTGCCAGTGCTTGGCATCTGCTACGGACTGCAGTTCATGGCCCACAAGCTTGGGCGGCAAGGTAGTGCCCGGCGATAAGCGCGAGTACGGCCACGCCAAGGTCGATCTGCTGTATGCTCATTCGGCGCTTTTCAAAGGCATCGAAGGCCCGCTTGCGGTCTGGATGTCGCACGGCGACAAGGCAGAACAACTGCCTCCAGGCTTTGAGCTCATTGCCAAAAGCGAGAACGCGGTCGCTGCGATTCAGAATCCGGCGAAGAAGTACTGGGCCGTGCAGTTTCATCCTGAGGTCCACCACACTCCGCAGGGCACGGCCATCCTCCGCAATTTCATCTTTGAGATATGCGGACTCGCGCCGAACTGGACGCCGCAACGATTTATCGACGAAACGGTCGCGAGCATTCGCCAGCAAGTCGGCAAGGGTCGCGTCATCTGCGGGCTCTCCGGCGGCGTGGATTCGTCCGTCGCTGCCGTGCTGGTCGATCGCGCGATCGGCGATCAGCTTACCTGCATCTTCGTCAACAACGGAGTGTTGCGCAAAAACGAGTTCCTCAGCGTCCAGAAGAACCTGCGCGACAAGCTGGGCCTGAACATCGACGCAGTCGACGCTACGGACCGCTTCCTTACTAAGCTGGCCGGGGTCAGCGATCCCGAACGCAAGCGCAAGATCATCGGCGGCGAATTCATTGCCGTCTTTGAAGAAGAGGCGCATCGCCTCGAACAACAGCACGGAAAAGTTGATTGGCTGGTGCAGGGCACGCTTTATCCCGACGTCATCGAATCAGTCTCCGTGCGCGGCCCGTCCGTGACCATCAAGAGCCATCACAACGTCGGCGGCCTGCCCGACGTGATGAAGCTTAAGCTGATCGAACCGCTGCGCGACCTGTTCAAAGACGAGGTCCGCAGGATCGGTCGCGATCTCGGCATGCCCGAAGATATTCTGCAGCGCCAACCCTTTCCCGGGCCCGGCCTCGCAGTGCGAATCCTCGGTGAAGTCACCGCTGAACGCATCAAACTCTTGCAGGATGCCGACGACATCGTCGTAGGAGAGATCAAGAAAGCCGGGCTCTACACCAAAATCTGGCAGTCGTTTGCCGTGCTGTTACCGGTGATGTCGGTCGGCGTGATGGGCGACCAGCGAACTTATGCTTACACCTGCGCCATCCGCGCTGTGAACTCCGAAGACGGCATGACCGCCGACTGGATCCCGCTGCCGCATGAGCTCCTGAAGACCATCTCCAGCCGCATCGTAAACGAGGTGCCGGGCATCAACCGCGTGGTCTATGACATTACCTCGAAGCCGCCTGGCACGATTGAGTGGGAATAATCCTACGCGTTTCTTGCCCGGCCCTCCCATGAATTAAACTCCCTTTTTCGGTCCCGGAGGCTCTCGCGTGCTCAAACCCACGCTTCGTATTCTGCTGGTTGTCGTCTTTTTCTCTTCTCTCGCCAGCGCCCAAGTCAGCAAGGCTCCCCTCGATGCCGAAGGCCATCCCTGGTGGAAGCACGCCGTCTTTTACGAGGTATATCCCCGCAGCTACATGGACTCCAACAACGACGGCATTGGCGACCTGAACGGCATTGCCTCGAAGATGGACTACCTGAAGTGGCTGGGCGTTGACGCCATCTGGATCACGCCGTGTTTCCCGTCTCCCCAGGTTGATTTCGGTTACGACGTTTCGAACTATGTTGACATCGATCCGATGTACGGCACGCTGCGCGACTTCGACCGCATGGAAGCCACAGGCAAAAAAGACAACGTCAGCATTGTCCTCGATCTGGTGGTGAACCACACCTCCGACAAGCACACATGGTTCCTTGAGTCGGAATCGTCGAAGACGAACTCTTATCGCGATTGGTATATCTGGCGCGATGGTAAAGCGCCCAACCAGCCGCCGAATAACTGGACTTCGCTCTTCGGCGGCTCAGCCTGGCAGTGGAGCGGCAAGACCGGCCAGTACTATTACCACTTCTTCTATCCGCAGCAGCCCGACCTGAACTGGCGCAATCCCAAGGTGAAGGACGCCGTGTTCGACGTAACGCGCTTCTGGTACAAGCGCGGTGTTGTGGGCTTCCGGCTCGACGCGGTCGACACGTTGTTTGAAGACCCCAACCTCAGAGACAACCCGACACTGCCCGGGAAAGATGCGTACGGCCAGCCCAATCAGGAGCGCAAGTACAACACCAATCTGCCGGAAGTTATGGATGCGCTCGCCGGCTTGCGCAAGGTCGCCAACCAATACAATGCCGTACTTATCGGCGAGACATGGACCGACACCATCGAGAAGCTCAAAAGCTACTACGGCCCGCAGCATGATCGCATCCAGATGCCCATGGATCTCGCCTTCACCAAGCTGTCGCCACTTTCGGCCAGCGTCTTTCGCGATCACATTGCGGCCGTAGTCGGTTCGGGCGAATGGCCGGTCTGGGTGATGAGCAATCACGACATCGTGCGTGCCTACACCCGCTTCGGCGACGGCAAGCATAACGACGAGATCGCCAAGCTGCTCGCGGGAATGTATCTCACGCTGCCGGGAACGCCCATCCTTTATTACGGCGAAGAGATTGGAATGCAGAACAACGATCCCACTCGTCGCGAAGATGTCAAAGATCCCATCGGACGCCTGGGCTGGCCTCAAGAAAAAGGCCGCGATGGCGAGCGCACGCCCATGCAGTGGAGCGACACACCGAATGCCGGATTCACTACAGGTATTCCCTGGTTGCCGGTTCCGACCAGCTATCAAACTCACAACGTCGCAACCGAGCAGAAGGACCCGGGCTCGATCCTGAACTTCTACCGGGACCTGATCGCCCTGCGTAAAACCAACCCGGCCTTGCTCGAAGGCGATTGGGTGGCACTCAGCCCCGGTGATCCGAATGTCTTGTCGTATCTGCGGCGCTACAAAGATCAAGCCGTCATTGTTGTTCTGAACATGTCGCCGAATGAGCAGAAGGTAAGCTTCGATTTATCGAAGCAGGGATTGGCCGGCGCGCAGTTGAAAACGCTGCGGACGGCGGACACGGGAGCCCAGAGCCTGCCAACGATGGAACTTGAGCCTTACGCTGTATATATCGGCGAGGTGGTGAAGAGATAGGAAAACCGTCGCAATAAACCGGGCGCCCGTATCAGCCCGAAGGACTCACGGCTCAGGCAAATTTTCGCCCGTGGGGCTTGAATTCTGCGCGCCTTTGCGCTCATCCTCCGCTGGCCACGCCCCCCTCAGTGTTCATCCGCGCCAATCCGTGATTCAATCTGAGTTACGGCATGGCCGACCCTACGCCCCAATCTGGTTCGCTTTCCCTCGAAGGCATGCACAGCTCTGTGCATGTGCCTCCGCATGAGGCTGGATTCTGGGAGCAGTGGCGCGCCTTCGTCGGCCCGGCGGTGCTGGTCAGCGTCGGCTACATGGATCCCGGCAACTGGGGAACCGACTTGCAAGCCGGAGCGCAGTTCAAGTACGGCCTGCTGTGGGTGGTCGGCGTCGCCAGCATCATGGCGATCTTCATGCAAGTCATCTCGGCACGGCTGGGAGTCGTCACCGGCAAGGATCTCGCTCAGGCTTGCCGCGACTGGTATCCCGGGTGGACGCGCTGGCCTAACTGGCTGTTCAGCGAGTCAGCCGTGGCCGCTTGCGACCTGGCCGAAGTGTTAGGCAGCGCGGTCGCTCTCAACCTGATGTTTCACATCCCGCTGTTGTGGGCGGTAATCATTACCGGCCTCGACGTTCTGCTGCTGCTGGGATTGCAGGGCTTCGGCATGAGAACCATCGAAGCCGTGGTGTTGCTGCTGGTGTTCACCATTGCAGTCTGCTACTACATTGAAATATTTGTTATACCGCAGACCAAGCCCAGGTTAGTCGAGCTCGCCGGCGGCCTGGTGCCCCAGTTCCATCATGCCGGCATGGTCTACGTAGCGATCGGGATCATTGGCGCGACTGTGATGCCGCACAACTTGTATCTGCACTCCGCGCTGGTGCAGAGCCGCAAGTTGCAAAAGGACGAATCGTCCATGCGGCGCGCCATTCAGTTCAACACCATCGATTCCACGGTGGCGCTCACGCTGGCATTTTTCGTCAACGCGGCAATTCTCGTACTCGCGGCCATGGTGTTCTTCGGCAAAGAGAGCGTAACCACGCTGGGTGGACAGGTAGTGCACTTCAGTCCCGACAGCGACTGGATTCGAGTCGCCTATCTTACGCTGGCGCCGCTGCTGGGAACCACGCTGGCCAGCACTCTGTTTGCGGTGGCCCTACTGGCCAGCGGCCAGAGCAGCACCATCACCGGCACCCTGGCCGGCCAGGTAGTGATGGAAGGTTTCATGCGCTGGCGCATCAAGCCGTGGGTACGCAGGCTCATCACGCGGACATTGGCCATTGTGCCGGCCGTCGTGATTATCGGAATCCGCGGAGATAGCAGCGTTACCGACCTGCTTATCCTCAGCCAGGTTGTGCTTGCTTTGCAACTGCCGTTTGCCATGTTTCCGCTGTTGCAGTTCACCGGGTCGCGACGGCGCATGGGCGCATGGCGGAATGGTTGGTTCCTTACTATCGCCGGCTGGACCAGCGCGATCCTGATTACGGCGATGGATGTCTACGGTCTGCCCGAATCCATGAAGACGGCCTGGCACATCGTGTTAGGCAGATGAGGTCTGACAATGTACGACAAAATCCTGGTCACGCTTGACGGCACCGCAACCGACCGGGCAATCATTGAGCACGTCAAGCGTCTCGCGCTGCTCGCACATAGCCACCTCGTGTTGCTGCACGTTGCCGATGGCTGGGCGGCGCGGACGTATGGTCCCGATGCCGTTAGCCCCGAAATCACGGAAGATACCGCTTATCTGGAGAAGGTGAAGTCCGAATTTCGTGGCGAGGGAATACCTACCGAGGCAGAACTGGCCTATGGCGATCCGGTCAGCGAAATCATCAAGTGGGTGCAACAGAAAGGATGCGACCTGGTCGCGATGAGCACCCACGGACACCGCTTTCTCGCCGATCTGTTTCTGGGAACCACCGCCACGCGCGTGCAGCACGCCGTCAGCGTGCCGGTGCTGCTGCTGCGGGCAAAGTAAGAATGAGGCAGTGTCATGGTTTCGAGCTTTCGAAACCATAGGAAAAGGCCCGCCGCGAAGGACGGGCCTTGGTTGGAATAATCTGCCGCCAACAGCGGGTTATTGAAGCCGACTAGGCCGCTCTTGCCGTCAGCCGCCGCACCGCCAGAGAAAGCATCAGGCGCGACACGCCCGACACGATGAAGCTGATGCCGATTAACGTGCCGATGGCAAAGTCGGACGTTCCTGGCCAGTGAACGTAGATCAACAGACCCAGCAGGATGGTGACGATGGCATCGAACAACACCCATCCCCAACCCGCTGCCGGACGCATCCGGAACGCCAGGACCAGCGGCGAAGATCCCGTACACCAGCAGGAAACAGGCGATGAGCAGAGTCAGCGCGAGTAAGCCCCCGAGCGGATGCATCAGCAGGTAAATGCCAGCAATGATGTAGATAATGCCCAGCAGCGCTTCCAGCCAGCGGTGCTTGGCTTCATGGCTGAAGGCGTAGAAGAGCTGTGCGCCGCCGTTGAAGATCGCCATCCACCCGACAACGATAACCACAACCACGCCGGCTTCCAACGGAGCACCGATCGCGATCATGCCGGCGATGATCATCAGGACACCAAGAGCAATCGACCAGCCCGACGCACGTCGGACTCCACCCACAATTCCGTTTGCCATGCTTCGCCTCTCTCCTCTCAAGTCGCGCAGGATTTCGAGTCCGGCGCAGAAGCAATCGATGTTCAAGCTACCAACGGTTGCAAAACAAACCGGGGATTTCGGACACCATTCTCTTGATTTGGCAGCTTCTGTCAATCCTTTAATGCAAGCTCGGGTAGGGTGACGCGCTCCGTGGTATCGAACTTGCGCATGTCGAAGCTGACTTTGGAGCCCGTAGTTTGCGCCAGCAGGAATGCGTTGGCGAAGCGCGCGCCCCACAGCACTTCGTCAGGAATGAACGAGGTGCGCTGGTTCACGGTGGCGGCGACGGTCTCGTCGAATCCGCTGAGCAGGACGATGAACTCCGCCTGGCTCTGGCGCAGCGACTCCAGAGTCTCGCCATACATCGGGCTGTTCTCGTCGACGGGATGCACGATCGTCCAGGTCAGCGGGAGAAAGGTGACGCTGCTGCGCTCCAGTGGCAGCAGATAGTAGCGGCGGGTGCGAACGCCGTCGGCCATTTCAAACCTCGTAAGCATGACCTTCGCCGAAACCTCGATCACCTCGTTGCGACGCGCGTTGGCGACCCGAAGCTCGAATGCGGTAATGGCGCGATAGGGCGCAACGATGGCGTGGCTGCTGAACAGCAGTTTGGCGCTCGGCCGCGAAAAGCGCGCGAAGAGCAGACCGGTTACGATGGCGAATCCGATCAGTCCGGCCAGGGCCTCCAGCGTGACCAGGGCATTGGCTACCAGGCCGACGGGAAACACCTGTCCATAGCCGATGGTTGAAAGTGTCTGCACGCTGAAGAAGAACGCGCGCAGGAAGGTGTGGTGCTCCAGGCCCTCATACGCTGTCCCCAGCGAACCTGGTCCGCACGCCAAATATCCCCAGGCGAACAAGGTATTGGCTAACAGGTAGAACGCCGCGGTGAGGCCAAAGAACTGCCACCAGTTGATGGTCAGCATGAAGTGGTAAGGGCTGAAGTACTGCCAGAATGCGAGACCCTTGCGTTCGACATTGAAGCTGCCGTCGCGGTTCACCAGGCGCGCCTTGCTCTCGCGCGACACCACCGAGCCAAAGCCAAGGTCGCGCAGGTCCTGCTCGTTCGCGGTTATAGGGATCTCTCGCGCAGCCATATCAGGTCTGAATTGGATGAGTATAGCCGGACGAGGATGCAAGCGAGCCCAGCCGTCAAGCTGACAACTTGAGCGGCGATATGAGTCTCCAAACAGGCATGAGTCCGAGTTCTTCTCAATCACCTCTTCGGAGCACAGGCCTGACATTCTGGATTATTGCGGCCGCGATTGCAGTGGCTGTGACGTGGGCGGTATGGCACTTCGGAAGGATGTCCGCGCACCCCGCTCGCAGCAATCCTGGTGTCTATACGACTTCAGAGCTGATGTTGGATAGAGCCTAGGCAGTCTGACGAAACTGTTCGTGCCGATTGACCACCAGCACCCGGCAGCGCTCGTGATCGAAGCGAATCTTCTTATGGTGGTCGCACTTGGCGCACAGCCAAACTACCTTCTGCTTCACGTGCTCAGGAAGCCCCCAGCGCACGGGATCGCTCACCTGCAATGTGTAGATCCTGCCCGTTCCCATGCGCTTGAATTCGCAACCGCATTCCGGATTCGCACATTTGCCCAGCATGACGGTATCTTCCGCGCAATATAAGATGCGTGACAAGTCTTTTGCGGCTACTTGTTTCAGATTAGCCGCACCACCTTTTCAGTTGCGGAATGGTGTTCCGTTTGCGGAATCACCAACCGTTGAAGTCTGACTGCATCTAAGTGCAAGGTTTGTAGCTGGAGGCGAGACAGGAATGGAAAGAATGGTCCTGCCGGGCAGGCCACATCCATTGGGCGCGACCTGGGACGGAACCGGCGTGAACTTCGCGCTGTACTCCGAGAATGCCACGCGGGTGGAGCTCTGCCTGTACGACAACCGGACCCGCCGCGAGTCAGGCCGTATTCTGGTCGCGGAGCAGACGGCTTTCGTCTGGCACTGCTACATTCCTGGACTGCAGCCGGGGCAACTCTACGGGTACCGGGTTTACGGGCCCTGGGATCCGGCCTCGGGACTGCGCTTCAATCCGGCAAAGCTGCTGATCGATCCCTACGCCCAAGCCATCAATGGCCATATCGATTGGGAGAAGCCGATCTTTCCCTACCGCATGAGCGGCGACAACGCCGACCTGCACATCGATCGTCGTGACAGCGCGGCGGGTATGCCCAAGTCGGTGGTGGTCAATCCCTACTTCGACTGGGAGCACGACCACCCTCCGCGCATTGCCATTGCTGATTCGGTCATCTACGAGATGCACGTTCGCGGATTCAGCAAACTGGACCCACAAGTTTCCCAGCACCTTCGCGGTACCTATGCTGCGCTCACCTGCCCGTCCGCGCTCAAATATCTAACCAGGCTTGGCGTCACAGCGGTTGAGCTGATGCCGGTGCATCATTACGTGAACGACAAAATCCTGGTCGATAAGGGGTTGTGCAACTATTGGGGATACAACACCCTGAACTACTTCAGCCCCGAGCCGAAGTATAGTTCGGCCAGCTCGAACGGATCGCAGGTAGCGGAATTCAAGTCGATGGTGAAGGCGCTACACCGTGCTGGCATCGAGGTGATCCTCGATGTGGTGTACAACCACACCGCCGAAGGCAATCACCTGGGCCCCATGCTCAGCTTCCGTGGCATTGATAATCCCACTTACTACAAGCTCGTGCCTAACCAGCCGCGTTACTACATGGACTACACCGGAACCGGCAACAGCCTCAACGTGCGTCATCCGCAGGTACTGAAGCTCATCATGGACAGCCTGCGTTACTGGGTTAACGAGATGCACGTCGATGGCTTTCGCTTCGACCTGGCGGCAACCCTGGCGCGCGAGTTACACGATGTTGACCGGCTGGCTGCATTCTTCGACATCATCCATCAGGACCCCATCATCTCGCAGGTAAAGCTCATAGCCGAGCCATGGGACGTGGGCAGCGGTGGATATCAGGTCGGCAATTTTCCGGTACTGTGGGCGGAGTGGAACGGCAAATATCGTGACACGGTGCGCCGCTACTGGAAGGGCGACGAAGGCCAGTTGTCCGACCTCGCCTACCGTTTGACCGGCAGCAGCGACCTGTATCAGAACGATGGCCGCAAGCCGTATGCAAGCATCAACTTTGTAGTTGCGCACGATGGCTTCACGCTCAACGATCTGGTCAGCTACAACGACAAACACAACGAAGCTAACGGCGAGAACAATCAGGACGGCACCAACGATAACTATTCCTGGAACATGGGTGCCGAAGGGCCGACTGACGATCCCGAGATCAATCGCGCGCGCGAAGTGCAGATGCGTAACCTGCTGGCTACGCTGTTTCTATCCCAGGGAGTCCCCATGCTCTGCGGCGGCGATGAGATTGGGCGCACCCAGGAGGGCAACAACAACGCCTACTGCCAGGATGACGAGATTAGCTGGACCGACTGGGAGCTGGATGAGCGCAAGACCCGAATGCTGGAGTTCACGCGCCAGCTGATTGCCTTGCGCAAAGCCCATCCCAACTTCCGGCGCCGCAAGTTTTTTCAGGACCGCGAAGTGCGGCATTCATCGCTAAAGGACATTGCCTGGTACGGCGACAACGGCGAGGAAATGACGCCGGAGCAATGGAATGCCGGCTGGATGCGCAGCATTGCGCTCATGTATAACGGCAACACGTTGGAGCAGGTGGACGATATGGGGCAACCGATCGTGGACGATTCGTTCCTGATCCTGCTCAACTCGTACCACGATTGCGTCACCTACACTCTGCCGCCATCGCCACAGGGACATGGCTGGACGTTGATCATGGACACGCATGATCTGGAAGAGCCGTTCAAGAGCCAACCCCTAGATGGATCTATGGACGTGCATGGGCGATCGGTTGCGCTACTGATGGAAGATGGCATCCAGGAGCCTGAGCACGGGCTGCGGCACACTGAGATTCCGGTGATTGAGGTGGAACTGAGCCACGCCGAGCCTGCTGACCTGGAGCCTGACTCGTAACGCGACGATCGGGAAACGGCGTCCAGTCCGGAGATTGAACAAAGAGAGACGGGAGAGGATTCCAGTCAACCCAGCGAGTGATCGAACCCACTATTGTCTTGTCATCACGAGCGCAGCGAGGGACCTGCTCTTTGCTCTCAGTTGAGCGCTCTTCACTATCGAAAACTGTTGGGCCCGCCGTCGAGAACAGATCCCTCGGCCGAAAACGGCCTCGTGATGACAAACAAGAAATAATACGCGCGGCAAGAATTTGGCTTGCTACCCGGCAGCTTCCTTGGCTAACGGCGCACTCCGCAGGCTCACCCTGAAGACCGTTCCCGTCGCTTTCGATCCGTCGCTGCTGCGGAAGCGAATAGTGCCTCCGTGGGTCTCAACGATGCGGCGGCTGATCCAAAGCCCGAGTCCGGTGCCCACATCTTTCTTGGTGGTGAAGAACGGCTCGAAGATTTTGGATTTGGCAGTGCTTGGGATTCCGGAACCATGGTCGGAGACGACCAGTACTGCGCTGTCCGAGCGGTGCCCCACGCGAACGCGGATCGTCGAACCGGGTCGCGATGCGTCGATGGCATTACTGACCAGGTTTGACACCACCTGGGTGATCTCTCCCGGCGCTCCGTAGACCACGGTTTCACCACGCGCTTCGAAGTGCGCCAGCACTCCTTTAGTTTTCAGCTTGCCCTGGAAAACATCGAGGACGTTGTTGACCACTTCGCTGAGGTCGACCTTCACCGCACGTCCCGAGTCGCGATAGAAGCCGAGGGTCTGGCGCGTGATGTGGCTGACGCGCTGCAGTTCTTTGTCAGCCATCTCCAGCAGACGATTGCGTTCGTACTGGTTCGGCTCATTGCGGACCAGGAAAATCAAGTTCATCACTGCTTCGAGCGGATTGTTAACCTCATGCGCAATCGTCGCCGCCAGCCTTCCCGCGGCGGCCAGCTTCTCCGTCTTGCGCAATGCCTCTTCGGTCAGTTTGCGGTGCGTAATATCCATGCACATGCCGACCATGCGAACCGGATTTCCCGCTACATCGCACTCGATCGCGCCCCGGCCAGCGATCCAGCAAATGCTGCCGTCAGCCCGCATAGTCCGGTATTCGACGTCGTGATCGGAACGCTTCTCCAGGGTTGCGGCGACCGTCCTGCTTGTGGGTTCACGATCCTCGGGATGCACCGAATTCAGCCATTGCTCATATTTACCGCCGAAGGTACCCGGGGCGAAGCCATGCATGGATTCTACTTCTTCGGACCAGTGCAGCTCCCCGGTGTTAATCTCCCACTCCCAATCGCCAATGTCGACGGAGGCTCGCGCCACGAAGCGGCGGCGCAGGCGATCGAGTTCCTGCAACTTATCGTTTGCCGTGCTGAGCTGCTGATTGATTCGGGCCAACTCCTGTGCGCGCGCCTCCGATACACTC
Source organism: uncultured Acidobacteriaceae bacterium (assembly GCA_963699875.1). Taxonomy (GTDB): domain Bacteria; phylum Acidobacteriota; class Terriglobia; order Terriglobales; family Acidobacteriaceae; genus CAVVDY01. The sequence goes on along the minus strand of CAVOVN010000017.1, from coordinate 454,130 downwards.
ACTGCCTGCACATTGCGCAGAATGCGTGGTATCGCAATCGGAAGCGCGATCGCCGTTGCCACCGATGCTGCCGCGGTCACCACCTTTACATAAGCCGACATCCAGTACACCGGCACCCACAACGTGACCACTTCCATGAAGTGGGTCGCGCCGCAGGCAATGATGAACGTACCAAATGCCAGGAACATCCAGTGGAAAGGAATGCCACCCTGGCTGGCACGCACCAGGTAGAGCAGCGTCAGCGAGATCACCACGTAGGAGATGCCGATGAGCAAGTCGGACACCATGTGTGTAGTGATCAGAGTTGTGTTGCCCAGGTAGCAGAAAGCGTGCGGCATGAACTGCATGCCGCTCAGGCCACGGCCGAGGAATGGCCACAGCAGAGCAGTCAGGGCAAGCAGCGCCAATCCAAGAACGAAGTAGCGAACCTGATTTGGCTGTCCCTCGGAAGTCACGTCGATTCCCGCGGACGGGCCGGGAGAACTGAGCGAAGACATAAGCGAAACACCCCTGGGCAAAAGCGGCTCGTGGTCAAGTCGCCGCATGATTGTACCCGGTTTCGCGGATTCGCTTAAGCGCCACCACGCGTCGAGCGGCAGATTGGGCAACTCTCCCTGCGTTCGCGGGTTTGAAGGTCGAAACTGCTTTGCCGGGCCGTTCGGCTCGTCGTAAAGTGGAACGCCACAGGGGGAATTTGGGGTTGCTCCGTTGCAGAGCATTCGTGTCTTTGACCGGCACGCGGGCAATTGCCTGCGTCGTCAACGCGATGTTACTAGCTGCATTGGCGGGCTGCGGCTCGGGGGCCAATTCCAACTCAAGCTCTGGCGATACCGGCGGTTCCAACAGTCCACCGCCTCCGCCTTCGCTGCTGGCACGCCTCAGCACCGACACCTTTACCAACAGCACCAGCCAGCATGCGACCGAGGTTGAGCCTATGGTCGCCTCCTCTGGATCAACGCTGGTGGCGGTCTTCCAGATGGGACGCTTCTTTAACGGCGGCGCTTCAGACATTGGGTACGCAACCTCGACCGACGGCGGAGTTTCCTGGGCCAACGGCGCGATACCGGGCATCACCATGTTTGCCGGTGGAAGCTACAACGCGGTCAGCGATCCAGTAGTCGCATACGACCGCTCGCACGGCGTGTGGCTCGCGAACTCGCTCGCGATATCGAGCACCACTGACACGGTAATAACCAGCCGCTCGGCCGACGGTCTTAACTGGAGCGGGCCTGTCATCGTGAGCAATACGCCCGACTCCGACAAGAACTGGATCGCCTGCGACAACACCCAGAGCAGTCCGTTCTTCGGACACTGCTATGTGACCTGGGACGATCCCAGCAACAACGGGTTGATCTGGATGAGCACCTCCAGCGACGGAGGCCAGACCTGGAGCGCGCCGGCCAACACTGGAGACAGTGCGAAGGGAATCGGCGGTGTTCCAGTTGTGCAGCCCAGCGGCAGGGTAGTGGTTCCCGCGTCCGATGATGCCGGGACCCACATCATCGCATTCACTTCTACAGACGGCGGTTCGACTTGGACCGCGAGCACGACCCTCGCCACCATCAGCGATCATGCGGTCGCGGGCACTCTGCGCAATGACGCGTTGCCGATGTCGGCGGTCGACGCCAACGGCCAGGTGTACGTGGTGTGGCCCGACTGCCGCTTTCGCAACGGCTGCTCTTCGAATGACATTGTGATGAGCACGTCGGCAGACGGAGCGACGTGGGGAGCGCCGATACGAATTCCCATCGATGCCGTCACCAGCACAGTCGATCACTTCCTCCCGGCTATTGCAGTGGATCCCTCGACCGCGGGAGCTTCAGCGCATCTCGCGCTGGTCTATCACTACTATCCCAACGCTTCGTGCAACGAATCGAATTGCGCCTTGGATGTCGCTTACCTCACCTCGCAGGACGGGGGAAACACCTGGAGTACGCCAACAATCCTGGCGGGGCCGATGAGCATCGACTGGCTGGCCAACACCAAAATTGGCCGCATGGTGGGCGACTACGTGGGAGTGGCGTACTCATCGGGGAAAGCCTATCCCGCAATCACGCTGGCGCGTGCGAACAGCGGCGCCGTATTCGACGAAGCCATCTATACGACGACCAATGCCTTGCTGCAGGCAGTCGGCGTTATTGCCGCAAAACGTGAAAGACCTATCCTCGGAGCGCACTCCGATCACCCGCCGCGTGAGTCTTACGACGAGGAAGGCCGCTATCCGAGAAAACCACCAACCCGAAGACGTAGAAGGTGACCTGGTTTGGCCCACAGGCCGGGTCAAAGATTGCCGCGAAACGGGCCTGCTAATTCCGCAGAAAAGCCTGAAATTTGTGACGCAAAGCACTTGCCAAATCCGGCTCCGCTGTTAGCATGGTCAACCATCTACCGTACGAAAGAGCCTGCCCGCGCCCCGCAGGTTAAAGGTGATTTCGAATGGCAACCGGTTCGACTACGAAGACTCCGACCAAGACTGCTCCTCCGAAAGCGAACTACCTGGTACTGCTCATTGGAACCGTGGTAGCCGTTGTGGTCGCAGTAGCTATCCTCCGCATTCCTGCGCTTCCCGGAACCTGGGCGCAAAGCTACGACCCGACTGGACGCTGGTGGCTATCGACAATTCTCGCTTCTCTGCCGGTCATCGTGCTGCTGGGAACACTGGCCATCTTTGAGGTGAAGGCGCACTGGGCGGCGATCATGGGATTGGCTACCGCACTGCTGGTGGCGATCTTCTTCTTTCACATGCCGGCGAGTATGGCCGCGAAGACGGCCGTCTATGGCACGGCTTACGGCTTGTTCCCCATCGGCTGGATCGTGCTGAACGTCATCTTTATGTATCAGCTCACGGTCGATTGCGGCCGTTTCGATGTTCTGCAACACAGCCTGACCGGCATCACGCAGGACCGCCGCCTGCAACTGCTCCTGATCGCCTTCAGCTTTGGAGCGTTCTTCGAAGGCGCCGCCGGATTCGGCACGCCCGTCGCGGTCACCGCCGCGTTGCTGATCGGCCTTGGCTTCCGTCCGCTGCAGGCTTCGGGATTGTCGCTGATCGCGAACACCGCTCCCGTCGCCTATGGCGCGTTGGGGACGCCCATCATCGCGCTTGCCAAGGTGACGGGCTTCAGCGAGATCACGCTGGGCGCTATGGCGGGACGAATCCTGCCGTTCTTCTCGTTGATCGTGCCCTTCTGGCTGATCTGGGCGTTCTGCGGATTCGAGGGCATGGTCGAAATTTGGCCGGCCATTCTGGTCGCGGGCGGATCTTTTGCGGTCACTCAGTACACCATCTCGAACCACCACGGACCGTGGCTGGTTGATGTGGGTGCGGCGGTGGTGTCGATGGTATGCCTCATCGCCTTCCTGATGATCTGGCGCCCGAAGCGCATTTGGGCGCTGGAAGGCGAAGAAGTGAAGACGTCGCATAAGGCCACGCATGGCTACTCCAGGGGCGAAGTGATGCGCGCCTGGGTGCCGTGGTTGATCCTGAGCGTTCTGGTTTTCGTCTGGGGTACGCAGACCGGCAAGCGCATCATGAACAACGCCTCGTTCAATCCGGCAGTGAAGGCGACGAGCAATATCACCAGTCCGCAATTCCCCATTCCTGGATTGCACAACATGGTGGAGCGCACGCCTCCGGTGGTTACTAAGAATGCCAAGGAGGGTGCGGTGTTCGGGCTGAACTGGCTCAGCGCGACCGGCACGAGTATTTGCATCGCCGGCATCATCTCCGGCCTGGTGATGGGCTTCAGTATTCCGAACATTTTCAAGGTGTACATGAAGACCATCGTCAAGGTGCGATTCTCGCTGATTACCATCGCGGCCATGATGGCAGTCGGCTTCATGACGCGATACGCGGGACTCGACGCAACCATGGGACTGGCGTTTGCTCGAACCGGGCACCTGTATCCCTTCTTCGGAACCCTGCTGGGCTGGCTCGGTGTAGCTCTGACAGGGTCAGACACGTCATCCAACGTGCTGTTCGGCAGCTTGCAGAAGATTTCGGCGCAGCAGGTAGGCGTCTCGCCCGTGCTGATGTCGGCAGCTAACAGTTGCGGCGGCGTTATGGGCAAGATGATCGACGCCCAGAGCATCGTCGTCGCCAGTACCGCCACCGAGTGGTATGGACACGAGGGCGACATCCTGCGCTACGTCTTCTTCCACAGTATTGCGCTGGCGTGCCTGGTAGGAATCCTGGTGTTCCTGATGGCCTACGTCGCGCCGTTCACGCATTTGGTGTTGCGGTAAGAGATCGCGCACTCGGAGTATCATCCCCATCCAACCTTTCGTTGGGTGGGGATTTTCATGTCGGGGCGCAGAACTAGTTGGGTATTTCGCCCTATCCAGCTGGGACACCGAACGATGTAGGTTCGGGTAGGCGCAGTTGCTTCTGCAATTTCGATTTATCGCCTGTCTTTCTGCTGATAAATTGCTGACCACTCAGGAACGATGCTTTTACTCGCCGGTGACATTTTTCAATTGCGCCTTCTATAACGTCACAGCTTCGGCCCCAATTCCATCTCGTTCAACGGAGTACCCATGAAAGGATTCACCTGCCTGAGGCGAATTTTTGCTCGCCCGAGCGCTGCCTGGCTGTCCGTAGTCGCCACTGTTCTTGCGGTTACCGCTGTGGCGCAAACCTCAGACTTCTCAATCCAGGACACACCTAACCCCAATGCCCGGGGCAATACTCTCAATGCAGTCGCCGCGACCTCGGCCAGCGATGCCTGGGCGGTCGGCTTTCAGAACGATAACAATCTGAATGACTCGCGTACCCTGATCCAACACTGGAACGGAAGCGCCTGGACAACGGTCGCCAGCCCGAATCCTGGGATTGGCAGTGTTGTCACATGTATCAACCTCAATACGGGCAATGTACTGACGGCCGTTGCGGCTGTATCCACTAACGACGTTTGGGCAGTGGGATACTTCTTTGGCTGCTCTTCTTTTTTGCTTAAGCCGATGGCTGTGCACTGGAATGGTGTGCAATGGAGTGTTGTGCCCACCCCCAAGCTCAACACCAACGATAATGCAGCGTTCAATTCCGTCGTGGCCCTGGCTGCCAATGACGTCTATGCAGTCGGCTATAAACCGGCAACCAACGGCGCCGTGCTGACCCTGATCGAACATTGGGACGGCGTGGCATGGGCGGTGGTATCGAGTCCAAATGCGAATTCGACCGGCAACGTTCTGACCAGTGTAACGGCGAACTCGCCCACCGACATCTGGGCGGTTGGGGACCAGGTTGCCCCGGGAATTGAAGTCCGAACCCTGGCGCTGCACTTCGATGGCAGCACCTGGTCGGTAGTGCCGACCCCGAATCCCGTGCATGGCGGCAATTTAACCCAGAACGTTCTGACTTCCGTAGTGGCCGTGGCGCCCAACGACGTGACCGCGGTGGGCTTCACCTTGGCCAGTCTCACCGAACTGACGATGGTGCAGCATTGGGATGGAACTAGTTGGAAAGTCGTGGCTTCACCTAACGTGAGCAGCGCAGCCGGGTCCTTCAACACTCTTCGCGGAGTCACCGCGGTCAGCGGAACCGACTTATATGCGGTTGGATTCTTTGCCAACTCTACGACAGGAGGCCAGCAGATTAGGCTGCTTCTGCATTTCAACGGCATGGCCTGGAGTATTATCCCCAGTCCCGGCAAGGCCACGGCACAGCAGTTGAACGGAACCTTCGCACGTCGTGGTGAAGGCAACGTGTGGGCTGCGGGAGCTGCGTCCGTCCCAGGCACCGATCCCGAGACTGGACTCCTGCAGGCTCCGATCACCTTTATGCTCTTTACCTCCGGTGGGTAAGTTCGGAAGAATGTGATCCGGAGGCCGCACCTCATGACGTGCGGCCTCGCTTCTAAGCCTTGCAAGCTATTGCATTCACAATCCTGTCACCGCCGCGATGATTGAGGTAGCGCTGCGAGATTCCCGGGTTGGTTCTTTGCGACTGGCTTTCCCGGGCCTCTCTACTGCTTCTTCGTGGTCGTGTGTTTTGCCGGAGCCTTCGCCGCAGGCTTGGGGTGGGCGTCGTCGGCGATCTGTTTGGCTACGGCGTCGGCCTCCTGAACGAATGTGTCGGTGACGGCATCCACCGCCATGGAGTTGGCCTCAGCCGCGAGCGGCATGTCCTTCAACTCAGGCGTGGGTTTGCCCACCTTATATAGTGTGATCACCGTCAACGCCTGATACTTCGCGGGATCAAGCGTCACGCCCTTGGGCAGGGAAGCCGCCGCAATGCCGCCGCTCCCTGCATCCTTCACGTCCGTGGGAACGGTGTACACGATATAGTCGCATTGTTTGGCTTTGGCTTCGGCCTCAACGTCGGCCTGCGGAGATTCCGCCTCCAGCGGCACCGCTTCCAGTTGCTGGCGGCCAAACTCACTCAGCAAGTTGAGGCGCAGATTGTCGGCTGGGAGCGACTGTCCGCTCTTGTCGTTAATCTTCACCACTCCGATGCGAACCACGCCAGCCGCTTTCGGCGCGACGGATGCAGCAGTCGGCTGAGCCGTAGGCGCCGACGCTGCAGGATGAGTTGGCGCAGTCGTAGTCGCTACGGGAGCCGTTGTTTCCGCGCTTGCAGCATGTGACGCGCCACCCGTAATGGCGCCCATATCGATGTTTTGACAGCCCGGAGGAGCATCGAACAGCGCCGCTTCCAGCGTGGTGTTGGTCAACTCCACCACCTCGGTGGTCACCGTGAAGGTGCGCTCCTGGGTGATCATGTTCATGGTCTGCTTCAGCGGATAACCCAGCGCCGCGCCGCCTCCGCCTTTCATCACAATGCGGTCGCGACAGCCGGGTTTTTCTCCTCCGCCGCAAGCCATGGAGCGATAGGATTCGTCGCCACACGAGAATCCGGGTATGTCCGCATACCAGCCGTCCATCTCCATCTTCATGTTCGATTGATTGCAGGCATCGGGAGTGGACGCCATCATCATGGTGCTCTTGATGTGGCGCGCCTTATAACCGAACATCTCCTGCCGCTCGCCGGTATCGGTGGAGGTGCGCGTGATAGTCAGCACGCCGCCTGCGCGTTGAGGCTCAGACTGCTTGCCGCTCATCATGTCACGCACGTTGGGTCTCGCCGGGCAGGAGCTCTCCCCCTCACCGAAGGGCATCACCATGCATTGATTGCCCGTCACGGTGATCATGCGTTTCTGGTCGCACTGCATGATGCTGGCGGAGCCGCCGTGACCGCCGAAGCTCATCTCGGTACGCTGACGTGCGCCCTTGATGTAGACCGTGCTCTCGGTCGAGTGTCCCATCACGGTGGTACGGGTTTTGATCTTTATGTCGGCTGAAGCAAAGGTAGAGAAACAGAGTACGGCAACCAACGACCAACGCAGACCGCGCATCGCGAGAAGCCTCCGGCTGTCACCAGCTTTTAACAGCCTCTCGCGTTCGTCAAGAACTAAAACGCAAACCGGCCGGCAACATTCCCTATTCGACCTCGTGCTTCGCGGTGTAGCCGTCGCGCGCAATGATCTGATACTTCACGTCGTGGTTCTTTTCGTCTTTGATGACCAGCGGCTTGTCGTCCGGGCCGACCAGTTCGACCTTCAGCTTGCGGAAGGTGCCATCCTGCTTGGTATTGGTCGGCTTGTAGCTGATGGTGAACTGGTTGCGAATGGATTGCGCAACCTGTTGAAAGATCCCCGGCAACTCGCCGGTAAATCTCGGCCCATACCATTGTCCGCCGGTAAGCGAGGCAAACTGCTTCATCTGACTGTCAGCCACCACGAACCTCATCATATATTCCGATGAGTTAAGGCCAGTATCGGCCACGGTCAGCATTGCCTTCCCCGTGCTGATGGTATAGATGGTCACGTTGGGCGTGGCCTTCACCTTCTTCAGAATCTTGTCCCAGGTCATGTGGCTCATAGTATCGAGGCCGCTGCCCACGACCACCAGCTCCTTGTGTCCGGGGATGCGATCGAGGCGGTCAAGCGTGTCGAACATGGCGTCCCAGAGGTTCGATTCGCGGAACCCGGGGATGGTCAGTCGATTGAGCGCGCCGAAGATGGCCTGCTTGTCCTGGGTGAAGTCGACCAGGATGTGTTCCTTCATGTCGAACTCAACGACCGCGACCCAGTCCTCAGGTTTCAGGGCCGAGGCAAAGGCATACGAGGCGTTGAGTGCGTCGTACATGAAGTTGTAGTTGCTTTCGGAGAACTCAACCAGCAGCACCGCCGTGATCGGGGCCTCGCTTTGAGCTACGCTCTGAATCTTCTGGGGCACGCCATCTTCCAGGATCCGGAAGTGTTCTTTAGCCATGTTGGGCGGCAGCGCGAGCGGAAGCCCATTCTTCTGCACCACGCGAGCATCGACCGTCACTACCGGTACATCGACGCTCAGCGAGTACTCGGGCATGTTGTCGACTTTTTTCGGACGCGGAGGCGGAGGGGTCTCATCCTCAGACGAGTCCTTCTTCTTGGGGACGGCAATCGGACCGGTATCGCCGCCGGGGCCGCCGGCCTCGGCAGGCGCGTTGTCGGGCTGTTTCTGGCCATTCTGAGTTTGCGCGGACTGCGTCGAAGGCGAACTGCCGGAGTCTTGCGACTGGGCCAGCGCCCCTGGCGCAAAGAACAGGACGGCAGCCGCGAGCAGAGCCACAACCCCACAGTTTTGGACTACGGATGAAAATCGCTTGAATATAAGGTGTTTCTCAGAAGACATCGGTGAGCCTCATAGGCCAGACTGTTTGTTAGTATAAATGCACTTTCAGCTACTTTGATTCGGTGCGAAGCGGCCTTTGGTGCCACTTCTTTTGACGTAACTGCTTCGCATCCGTCAAACCCGTGTACCTGGTTGTGCCCCGGGTTCGCCCCTTGGCTGGGCTAATCTGGGTCGCCAAGCGCGCGGGCGCCCACACTGAAAGAAGCCGGGTGAGTCTGAAGGATGTTAATCATGTTGCGCCGCACCGTCTTGTCTTCGCTGTTATTCGCTGCACTGGCCGCCTCCGCCGTCGAACGCAAAGTTCAAATCATGCCCGAAGACCAGGTGAAGCCTGGCATGCACGGTGTCGCCTACACCGTCTTCGAAGGCACAAAGCCCGAGGCCATGGATGTCGAAATCCTGGGCACGCTGGGCAGCATGGCCGGACCCAAGTCCGACGTCATCCTGGCGCGCCTGCACGGAGCGAAGGTGGAATACACCGGCGTGGTCGCAGGCATGAGTGGCAGTCCGGTTTATATCGACGGCAAGCTGGTTGGAGCCATCGCGTATCGCATCGGCGAGTTCTCCAAGGAACCGATTGCCGGAATCACTCCTGCGGCGAACATGCTCGAGATCAACGCGCTGGACAAGAGTCCCGGCGATCTGGCGCGCGAGTTTGGAAGCTCCCAACAGGTAACGACTCGCACCAGCGTGGGTGCGCCAGACGATTCCAACGCTGCGGCCGCCGGTTACGCCAATCTACTTAAGCCTATCGATACGCCGCTGGTCTTCTCCGGTTTCCGCGAAGACACCATGCGTCTCTTCGCCAAGGATTTCGCTTCTGCGGGCATCATGCCGGTGATGGGCGCCGGATCGGTGACCAACGAAAAGCAGCCCGAACCGATCGAGCCCGGCTCAGCCGTCAGCGCGTTGATGGTGCGCGGCGACATGAGCATTGCCGCCACCTGCACCGTGACCTATATCGATGACTCGCACCTGCTGGCCTGCGGACATCCCATTTTGCAGGCGGGCAACATCGATATGCCAATGACCAAGGCGCGCGTTCTGGCCACCCTGCCCTCGCCGCAGAACTCGTTCAAGATCGTCAACACCACCGAGACCATCGGCGCCTTCGTGCAGGACCGCCATACTGGAATCATGGGCCGCTTCGATCGCGAGCCGGAGATGATTCCGGTGACGTTGACCATTCGCGGCGTCAGCCATCCTAAGACGTTTCATTATGAGGTGCTGAACAACGCGAAAATCACGCCCGCGGCGATGATGGCCACGGTCTTCAACGCGCTGCAAGGCATGAACGAGTACGGCGAAGACACGACTTACCGCCTGGCAGGAGACATCTCGGTGCTTGGCTATCCCAAGCTGGCGGTGCAGAACATGTTCGCGCCGCTCGACGGCAACACGCCCACCGCCTACAACATCGCGATGTCCATCGGCGAGCACTTCAGCCGCATCTTCGAGAACCCGTATGACACGCCGAAGATTGAAGGTGTCGAGCTGAACTTCGAACTGGTTCCCGACCGCCGCACGGCTCGCCTCGAAACCGCGCGCACCGACGTGACCGAAGCGCGTCCCGGCGACGAGATCACGATCGAAACCCTGCTCAAGCCCTATCGCGGCGAGAGCGTGGTGCGTGACATTCCAATAAAGATTCCTACGTCGACTCCCAAGGGCACGCTGCGCATCCTTATCAGCGACGGCGAGACCCTCGACAAGATGCATCGCGTCTCGAAGGAGATGAGCCGCCGTCTCGACCTGGGCTCGACCATCGCGCTGCTCAACCAGGAACACTCCAACTCGCAGGTCTACATCTCGCTGCTCGAAGCCAACCCGCAAGCCATGGTTGATGACAAGATTATGCCCACGCTTCCGCTGTCGGTGATGAACGTGATGGACGGCATGCGCGGCACCCAGGACATGGTGGTGGTCGGCGAGTCAGCGGTGAACGAAGCCGCGGCCCCGGTCGATTACGTCGTGACGGGCTCGCAGGTGATTACGCTGAATATCAAGTAGGCGGGTTGCACGAGGGTCCGCGTCAGAGAATGACCTCCGGCAGGTTTTCCCAGCGTTGAAACGGCGGGCGTAGATATGCTGCCCGCTTCGCGGACGCTCGCTCCTTCCCATTCCGGGAAGAGACTTGAAAATTATTAGCAATACTATTCGCATTGTTGTTCCATCTGCCCTACCATGCAGTCGCCTCCCCAAGTGGCGTTGATCACACAGCTGTGATTGAAGTAGCAGTCTTCTACCAACTGAATATGTAAAGACCCCAATAGGAGGAGAAATTGAAACTGCACTTTGCAGTCGTATCCCTTGCCATTCTTTGTCTAGTGTTCACTGTTCCCGCCTTCGCCGATAACGTGTTGTTTGACGATGGCGCGACCAACGGCCAGAACAATGCTTTCTTCATTGACGGCCCCAACGGCCAGGTGTGGAACCAGTACATTTCAGACGGATTCACGGCGACCGACAGCGGCATTGCCAGCAGCCTTGACTTCGGTATCTGGGTGCCCAGCGGCACGACTCCGACCGCCGTTACCTGGTGGCTCGGCACGTCCGCGTTTGCCGGCGATCTCGGCAGCGCAACTGTCAATAACCCTAGCTACACCTATTTCGGCACTAACGCATACGGCTATGACGTGTACAACATTCACGTCACCGGCCTGACTGGCAACGTCACGGGTGGCCAGACCTACTGGCTCAGCTTGGGTAATGCCCAAGACAGCGCCAGCACCGGGTACGACGGCTGGGATGTTAGCGGAGGCCCCGCGACCTGCAATTTCAACCAGGGCGGAGTTAACTACGGCGACTGCGGCGATGCGGGCGAAGCCTTCACGCTGTACGGCGCCCCGATACCGGAGCCCGGCACGCTGGTTATGTTGGGCGGCGGCCTTCTGGTTGCGGTTGGCGGCCTGCGCCGCAAACTCGGTCTCTAGCCAAAAACTGATCCTCAACCTAAGCCGGAGCTTCCGCTCCGGCTTTATTTTTTCCGATCCGCGAGATCCGCGTGAATCCGCGGCTCGCTTTTTCCGAAGGAGCCGAGACGTTTGACACGGCCCGCAACGCCCCCCTACTCTTTTCTTTCCTTGCATCGGATCACGGGTCCCTTATGAAAGTTCTCGTCCTCGGCAGCGGTGGTCGCGAGCACGCGATGGTGTGGAAGCTGCGGCAATCGCCCCGCATCAGCAAACTCTATTGCGCTCCCGGCAACGGCGGAATCGCCGAAGATGCCGAATGCGTCTCCGCCGATCTGAAGAGTCTCGACTCGCTGGTGCAGCTGGCCACCAATCTCAGTCCTGATCTCACCGTCGTCGGTCCTGAGCTGCCACTGACGCTTGGCGTGGTAGACGAATTTCAACGCCGCGGCTGGGCGATCTTCGGGCCGAGCAAGGCCGCCGCGCAACTGGAGTCGAGCAAGAGCTTCGCCAAGGAGTTCATGCAGCGGCACCGCATCCCCACGGCGCACTACGCAATTTGCGCCAGCAAAGACGAGCTGCACGAGGCGCTGGCGTTGTTCCATACACCAATCGTCGTGAAAGCCGACGGACTCGCCGCGGGCAAGGGCGTCGTCATCGCGCAAACCAAAGAAGAGGCGGAGACGGTTGCCACCGACATGCTCAGCGGCAAGATGCTGGGCGATGCCGGATCGCGCGTAGTGCTGGAAGAATGCCTCGAAGGCGAGGAGTTGTCGTTCCTGGTGATGAGCGATGGCGAACGCCTGGCGCCACTGGTCGCCTGCCAGGACCACAAGCGCGTCTTCGACAACGATCAGGGACCGAACACCGGCGGAATGGGCGCTTACTCGACCGACCAGATTATCGACGAAGAGATGCGCAAGTGGCTGGTGACGCATATCGCGCAACCGGTGATCGCCGGCATGAAGGCCGAGGGTGCCGAATATAAAGGCGTGCTGTATTGCGGAATCATGATGACGGCGCGCGGGCCCATGGTGCTGGAGTTCAACTGCCGCTTTGGCGATCCCGAGACGCAGCCCATCATGATGCGCCTGGACAGCGATTTGCTCGATGCCTTGCAGGCGTCGGTTGAAGGCCGAGTGAGCGATGGCGATTTCAAGTGGTCGCCCGATCCGGCGGTATGCGTGGTGATGGCGTCGGGCGGATATCCCGGCTCGTTCGAAGCGGGCAAGATGATCACCGGCATCGATGAGGCCGACCGCATCTACGGAGTGAAGGTCTTTCATGCCGGCACGACTCGACGCGAGGGCGCGTACTACAGCTCAGGCGGACGCGTGCTGGGCGTTACCGCGCGCGGCGTCGATCTTCCCGAAGCCGTCGATCGCGCATACGACGCGGTGATGAAGATTCGCTTCGATGGCATGCAGTATCGCAAGGACATCGCGGCGCGCGGGCTGCGGCGTTTGCGGGAGAAGAAGTGAGTAGCAACTGGCAATTAGCGACTAGAAGCTATCTCATAAATCGGTTTTGAAAGGGCACGGCTTCAGCCGTGTCGTACAGAGCCAAGCAGTGTGGGGCTTTAGCCCCTGAGGGATTCCGTTTCGCCATTTATGAGATGGCTTCTAGTTTGTCGTGCTGGGCGAAGTGAATCGGTAGGACGAGACGCAGTCTAGAAGGCCTTCCCAGCAATCGCGTCCCACATGCGCCAAGTTCCGCCTTATCCAAAAAGCGGGAATTTCCCCTAATTAAATCCTTGTTGTTCCTCGTGGCTCGTCCTAAAATGTGTGCCACCTTCGGGTAGCAGCAAATCGCGACAGCGAAATTGCCTCCCGCGAAATCGGGTGGACACCGTTGCCCACCATCGATTTCCCTCAGGCAACAAAAAGGGCCTGTAGTTCATTAACCGTTGCTTGCGTTCATGTGCGAAACCCATTCTCGTGGGGGGAACGGGAGCAGCGGATTTCAGCTTCGCTCTAACAGATCGGCAGTGCATCGCCGAGCAGGAGGAACAATGACACGTGGGAAATCAGTAGTTTGGTTGACTCTGTTGATGTTTCTTGGGTTCGTGGTTTCGGCGCAGGCGAACTCAATCCTCGATCAGAACAATCCGCCGTTGAACGTCGGCCTGAATGACGGTCTGGAATGGCAGCAGCAGATCACCGTAGGTCTCGGCGGCATTCTGTCCGGCATCACACTTTACACGCAGTCCGGCACCGACACCGACCTGGTTAGGATCGGCGTTGGCTCGGCGCCTTTTACCGGTGCATGGGCGTTTCAGACGACGGTTGGAATCAACGCCGGTGGAACGTTCATCGACACTTCGTCGGCTAACATCGCGCTCAATCCCAACGATTTCTTCACCATTGATGTGTCCGGCGGCCCGGGATGCTGCAATCTCTATGGCTCGACGAGCGCGTACTCCGGTGGCGATCTCTATCTCGACATTAACGGCCAGTTCACCGACTACACTCAGGATTTCGGTTACAGCATGGCTTTCCAGACCTACATGAACACCGAAGTGCCTGAGCCAGGCACGCTCGTATTCATGGGCACTGGCGTGTTGGGTCTTGCCGGTATCTTGCGCCGCAAGATCAATCTGTAATTGGTTCGAAGCTTTCTACACCAGCCGGGGAGCATAGGTCCCCGGCTTTTTTGCTGTTTGCAGGGGAGAATTGCGTAAGTACCGGTCTCGACGTTTCACTGACAGCTGACGACTGATAGCTGAGAGCCTTCTCTACTGCACCTTGGTCGCCGGATCTTCGCTGCGCGAGGCGATGTACTCGTCGATAACGCGTTCGAGTTGGCCTTGCGCACGCAGGACGTATTCAATCGCGTCGCGTACTGCGCCGTGTCCGCCATCGTTCTCGGTGACGTAGTGGGCCTCGCGCAATACTTGCGGCCGGGAATTCCTGACAGCGATCGCCAGTCCGCACAGGCGCATGACGGGGAGATCGATCACATCGTCGCCGACGTAGCAGACTTCTTCTGCGCGAAAGCCGTGCTGGTCGAGAATCTCGTAGAAGGCGGACGCCTTATCCTGCTGCCCCTGGTAAACGATGTCGATCTTCAGATCGCGGGCGCGTAGCGCAACCGTCTCCGAGATGCGCTTCGTGATAATCCCTGCTTTGATTCCGCCAAGACGCAGCAGCGAGAATCCTGTGCCATCATGCGCGTTGAAGCCTTTCGCCTCCATCATGCTCGAGCTGGCGATGCCGAACCCGCCTTTGTCGGCGTACTGCTCGCGACGCTCGTGCGTGCCGTGTCCGGCTGCACCGCCGGGAGCGGGGAAGAGGAAGATGGTTCCGTCGGTCATCACTCCATCAACGTCGAACAGCATGAGCCTGATCTTGCGAGCGCGTTCGTCGGACATGAGCTGATGGTAATACAGCTCTCAGCTCTCAGCCGTCAGCTTTCAGCAATGGGGGCGTCAGGTATCAGGTGTCAGGCGTCAGATGAAATCCGGAATAGCAGAGGACCGGACAATTAATAGCCGAGCATAATATCTATCTGATACCTGAAACCTGATGCCTGATACCCAAGCTGAGAGCTGACGCCTGATACCTGACGCCTGATACCCAAGCTGAGAGCTGACGGCCGATAGCTGATGGCTCGCAACGAAAAACCCTCCGCGGAACAGGGGCGAGTTGTTCCGCGGAGGGCATAGCCGTTGTTTAAACGACCATTCTCAGGGTTGTTGTTGGGATAAACCCTGCACCTTTCAGAGAGTTTCGAGGGCGAGAGCCGATTCAAAAACTGCCGCCGGAAACCGCAATCGAGCTTGCTCCGACGTTAGTTCGGCTCTGTGTCCAAAATCTGGAAGGTTAGTCCGTATTCATAGATTTTGTAGGGCAAGTGAACTTGCTGGATTTTCCAATGAACGCGCCGGCTCAATCGAAAGTTGACGCACTGATAAACCGGCAAAAGCCTTAATGACTTTGTGAATAGCACTTGGTCTGGCCTGCAACTTACTCGTAAGTGGCTTCATCTCTTCTGTTTGTGGACTTGGTTCCTGCCCTCGACCGCGCGATTTTGGGGTTGAAGTCTGAGATCAGATTACCTACTATCGAAACCAGTTTCGGATCAGGGAGCGAGGTTAGCGAGCCCTGGTCCACAACGTGCTGTAGAAACTTGGGATTCGCCATGACTTTCCCCCGCGCCATCGTAGCTCGCGTCGCCGCTGCATTGCTCGCATTTTCATGCGCGGCGCCGGCGGCCACCATCGCCGCCAATCATCACACGACGCACAGCTCCAAGAGCAAATCCACTAAGATCACCGAGTCGGCTTCGGCGCAGAAGAAGATCGCGAAGTCGCGGCACAGCAGCAAGACGGCTGCCAGCCGCAATCGCTCAACGCACACTGTGGTTGCGACATCCAAGTCCAAGAAGCACAAGTATTACGAGCGCTTCTCCGGTAGCTCGTTCGCACTCGATCAGACAGAAGGCGATGTCACGGCGGGCGAAGATCCGGTAGTTCGCGCTGCTGCCATCGATGCACTCGGCAACATGAATGGCACCATCGTCGCCATCGATCCTGATAGCGGACGCATCCTGGCGATGGTCAATCAGAAGATGGCGCTCTCTGCCGGCGCAACGCCCTGCTCGACCATCAAAGTCGCGGTGGCGCTCGCGGCGCTCAGTGAAAATGTCATCACCAAAGACACACTTGTCCCGCTCGGCAAGTATTACAAAGTAGATCTGACTACCGCGTTGGCGCATTCCAACAATGCTTACTTCGAAGCGGTCGGTCGCAAGCTGGGATTCGAAAAGGTCAGCTACTATGATCGGCAATTCGGCCTTGGTGAACTCGCTGGCTACAACATTCCTGGCGAGCATCTGGGAACGTTCCCCAGCGAGGAGCTGGACGCGAAGCTCGGCGGCGTAGGCAAGATGTGCTCGTTCGGCGAAAGCATCTCGCTTACTCCGTTGCAGCTGGGCGCCCTGATGGCTTCAATCGCCAACGGCGGTACCTTGTATTACCTGCAGCATCCCACCACGCCGGAAGAAGTCGCGAGTTTCACGCCCAAGGTCAAGCGGCGCCTCGATATCGGTCCGCTGATTCCAGAAATTTCTGAGGGCATGTCGGGAGCGGTGGAGTACGGCACCGCACGCCTGCTGCGCTCGAACTTCATCGAAGAGCCGGTGCTGGGTAAGACCGGAACCTGCTCCAAGTCAGGCACGCGTTTTGGATGGTTCGGCTCCTACGCCGACACGCAGTACGGACGCATCGTGACCGTCGTCTTCTTACAGGGTGGACGCCCAACCTTCGGCCCCAAAGCCGCCGAGCTCGCCGGTCGCATGTATCGCAATCTCTACGACCACGACTACTTCGCTTACAAGCCGGCTCCTACAACCGCACAAAAGGGCGTCGTGCCTGCGACCGCTCTCGGTGTGACGCAGTAAGAAAACCGCTCTTGGCTTTTGGCTCTTAGCTTTTGGCCTCTTGACCGGGCGAGCTACAGAATTTTCTATTTTGGTGCAGCCCCCACCGCAGGTTTCGGCTCTCCTCAACATAAATTTGCAAAATCGACACCTAGGTGACGTAGCGTCGATAGCACTTGGGTCTATAATCGCGCAACTTGTCAGAAGCAGCGACAAGTTTGGAGGTTATCAACCATGCAGATCGAAGTTACGCGGCGCTTGTCGCACCTCGTGTTCTCGAAGGTCGTCTGTCTCTGCGTCCTGCTCGCAGCGGGCACGTTGCTGAACGCTCAGGTTCGCACACCCAATGGGCTGGGCATTTATCCGCCCTCAAGCATCGAGCGGCCCGCCGATGTCGGCGTCCGGATGCACACCAACTACATCATCTATGCGCCGGGAGGAGTGGTTGTTCCGGCTGCGAATCCTGGTGGAGAAACACCGGCTTCGCTGGGATGTGTTTACGGTCTGGTATCGAACCCGCTCTCCGGCTGCCCGATTGCTACCTCGACTTCGCTTCCTACGGGTGGCAGCGGAGTCATCGTGATCGTCGATGCCTATGACTATCCATCGGCAGCAACCGACCTGGCGGCGTTCTCCACTGAGTTCGGATTGCCGCAAGCCAGCTTCACCGTGCAGTACGCCAGCGGCCGCAAGCCGTCGAATGGCTGCAGCAACGGCTGGCAAGGCGAAGAAGCCCTGGACATCGAGTGGGCGCACGCCATGGCGCCGAATGCTGCGATCGTGCTGATGGAAGCTTCTTCCTCCAGCAATACCGCGCTCTACCAGGCGGTAACGGCGGCGAACTCCTACATCGCTTCGCATGGCGGCAAGGGCGAAATCTCGATGAGCTGGGGCGGAAGCGAAACCAGCGGCGAGAGCAGCAGCGATCATTACTTCACCCAGTCGGGCGTGGTGTACTTCGCGTCGTCAGGTGATTCACCGGGCGTCATCTATCCCAGTTCGTCGCCCAACGTGCTGTCGGCCGGAGGCACGCAGGTCAACCGCAGCGGCGGAAACTATACCAACCAGACAGCGTGGAGCAGCGGCGGCGGCGGCGCCAGCAGATATGAGACCCGTCCTTCGTTCCAGAACTCTATCTCGGGCATCGTTGGCAGCAAGCGCGGCACGCCGGACCTGTCGTTCGATTCCAGCGGCGGCTCGCCCGTGGCGGTGTACAACTCCAACTGCTACGGCGGATGGCTACAGGTGTACGGCACCAGCGTGGCTTCGCCGGCGCTTTCGGGAATTATCAATGCTGCCGGACAGTTCAAGACCAGCAGCAACGCCGAGAATACTTTGATCTATAGCAACATGGGCTTCACCAACTACTTCACCGATATCACTTCCGGAAGCTGCGGCACGCACAGCGCAACTACGGGATGGGATTTCTGCACCGGAGTAGGAGTGGATAAAGGGCTGGTCGGCAAAGTAGACCGATTCAAGCTAGTCAGCGAAAGAACTTCAACTTCCCGCCTGATCTTTCATGATTGGGCGGGACTTTTTAGTTTCACTTTTAAGCAACTGGCGGATGCCTCGGCGCGCGAAAGCTCACAGGACGGCTCCGATCGGTCGATTTGGAACTAGTCGATGAACGCGACCGACTGCACGCCGGCGATTTCGAAGCGTTTGCGGCAGCGGATATTCTTGCACGCGACCAGATCGTCGCGGCGCACCATGTAGGAACGCGCCTTGGCAAACTTGGCGCGGTCGCGCTCGTCGGCACGCCCGGGAAGCTGGCGCTTCTTGGTGCGCACGAACCAGCCCAGATCGTACTCGCCTTCCTGCCGGCAATGGGGACAGATCAGCGTTGCCTTCTTTGTTTCCTGTTTCTCATCGTAGAAGTCACGCTCTTCCATTTCGCCCTCCTGGCCAGAGTTACAAGGCCGCTTCAATTAAAACATACGGCAACAACAAGTTCACCACGGAGGCACGGAATACACGGAGAGTCGAGGCTAAAAGGTGTCGCCGGCACGTCTCAAGCGTATCGGAGCAGCGGGTACGACGAATAAGTTGCGGCTCGATGATCCGAAGCGGGTGGAGCACGCCTTCAGGCGTGCCGATCATGCGGCCATTTACCGCGCGAGCGGTCGTTAGTCCGCGAGCCATCGGCTCTCGCCATCGAGAGAACAGCAGGTCCTCCGGCGGCTGAAGCCGCTTTCAGGACAATCATGCGACAGTCTATGCAGCGCGGTGAAGCGCGCCGCTCCACGCCTTGCGTGAGTTTACGCGTAGTACGCGGCGTTCTTCTCGATGAACTCGGCCTTGTCGGCCGGAACTTCTTCGTTCGGGAAAACCGAATTTGTCGGGCACACCGGAACGCAGGCGCCGCAATCGATGCAGCCGTTGGGATCGACCCAAAGCTGGGTCGCGGCCTCGAACCCGTCCTCGTCCTTTTTGGGGTGGATGCAATCGACGGGACAAGCCTCGACGCAGAGTTCATCTTTGGTGCAGGTATCAACAATCGTATAAGCCATGAGTGCGTTTTCTCCGATCTGCGAATGCGTGCCCCGGCCGTTCCGGCATCGGTGGCTCAGTTTGAATTTGGCTGCGTGCCTTTCGCGCGCCGGCGCGAATCGGCACACCCAGATCCCTCGCTCGCAAAAGAAGCTCTCTCGGGATGACAATCAAACTGAGCCATGACGCCATTTCGGCATCGGTGGCAGCGGCTCATCACCGCCATCCCCACTGTAGGAAAATCGCTACCCGACAGGCCGTGACATACGTCACTCGGCATTGTGAGTCTCTGAACTTCGGTTGGCGTTTTGGCGTGAGATGGCGCGTCATTGAGCAGAAACTGTGGCCCGGTAATTGCTAAAATAGTTAATAACCTAATGCGAAGCAGGGCCAGTTGTGTATTTTTTCCACGATTCTGGCCGACCAGCAGAGCAGCTTTGACATCCAATAGTGGTTGTCTGGCTTTTCTGTTGATTCCATTACAATCGTTTTTAGCTTCGCGACCCTGTGAAGGAGCTAGTGAATGCAAGCGCCCAAGCGGCCCAAAGTTCTGGTAGTCGACGACGAGCAGGTAATAGCGGACACTCTGGCCAAGATTCTCGACATCAATGGCTACGACGCCTCTGCGGTGTACAGCGGATTCTCCGCCGTTGAGAGCGCGCGTGCCTTAGCAGCCCGACCTCATCATCAGCGACGTCATCATGCAGGACATGGACGGCATTGAAGCCGCCATTAAGATTCGCGCCTTCCTGCCCTCGTGCAAGATTCTGCTTTTCTCCGGACAGGCGGCCACCGCCGACCTGCTGGAAAACGCCCGTTCCCAAGGCCACGATTTCGAAATCCTGGCTAAGCCGGTACATCCCTCTGAGTTGCTGGCGAAGCTGAAGATGGCGGGGTAGTTGGCTTACCGGGAAGTGACCGTCTCCGGTAGGGACACGCTTAAGTTCACCGTCTTGCGCTCTGCGTTCTGTTGGACGGCGGGAAGAGCCTCCTCGGGGGTGATCCCCGGGAACATCTCCAGCATCTCCTGCGTGAATCTGCTCGATCACCTCGGGATCGTACGCATGTTACTTGTCGCGTGCGGTCGCCAAACTATGTTGAGCAGTTTTTCGGCTTTATCGGAAGGCCATTTTTCTTCTCCCCTTGGCCCTCGCGGCTTTCAAGCTCGATGCTTCCCATTGTGTACTGGTGCCCCGTTCATCCATATCCACGATCAAGTCGACGGTGCGGGCCTCGTCGTCGGTGCCCGTTCTGCGGAACCGGAGTGACGTTTATATATCCATCCTCGGCATACAGCCTTCGAAGATAGCTTCAAATCCAGTGCGAACCTTATCCACATCGAACACGTCACCGTCGGCGATCTGGAACGCGCCTCGGAGCTGAGGGCTCTTGAAGATTTTGTTGTTCTTGAAACTGATATGACCCAGTCGATACTGCTGGCCTTCGTTGCTTCGCAACATCACCGAGACCCACCGTGCAGTGGGTGTCGCGCTCACCACTTGCACATCCTTCACCGTGGTCTCCGCCTTGAAATAGCCGTCCTTCTGCAGTTCGTAATTGGCGCGCTCGGCAATCACGTTTTCGCGACCGAGGACATAGGTATGATTGCGGATTCCCTGTTCCATCTCCTGCAGGTGTTGGGAAGAAACCGAGCTGTCACGCGTGATGTTTACGCTATCTACAATGACCACCGGGGAAGAGGGTGGCTGAGCGAACAGTAGCGACGGTGCGACCAATACCAGAAGACCCGTTGCAAACCGCATGGTCTCCTCCGTGCGCGATATTATAGGCCGGAACGGCGGAAATCGGGCTGCCGAAGGTCGCGTCGCTAGCCATTTCCCCGATGCTATAATCGTGGTTTGCCCGGCAACTCCGCTCGGGTGCCCATGCAAGTCCTCCTTTGGCGTGCGTGGGATGCAAAACTAGCCATCTTTCTTCGAGGTTTCTCATGTCAGGCCATTCAAAATGGGCCACAATTAAGCACAAAAAGGGCGCGCTGGATGCCAAGCGCGGCAAGATTTTCACCCGTCTGATCAAAGAAATCAGCATGGCGGCCAAAAGCAGCGGCGACGTGGAGAAGAACCCTCGGCTGCGCACTGCGGTTGCGGCCGCGAAAGCCGAGAACATGCCCGCCGACAACATCAAGCGCGCTATCCAGCGCGGTACCGGCGAGCTGCCTGGCGTGACCTACGAAGAGATCACCTTTGAGGGCTACGGCCCGGGCGGGGTTGCGATCCTGGTCGAGGTCTCGACCGACAACCGCAACCGCACGGTGAGCGAGATCCGTCACGCCTTCTCCAAGAACGGCGGAAACATGGGTGCAGCCGGATCGGTCGCCTACATGTTTCACAAGAAGGGCGACATTGTCATTCCCAAGTCGGCGACGAAAGAAGACGACCTGATGAATATCGTGCTCGAGGCCGGCGCCGAAGACCTGAAAGACGACGGCGAGAGCTGGGAGATTCTGTGCGACCCGGCGGTATACGAAAGCGTTCTGGAGGCGGTGAAGAAGGCGGGCATCACTCCGGAAGTGGCCGAGGTCGGCATGATTCCGCAGACCTACACCAAGCTCGAAGGCCAGCAGGCCAACACCATGATCCGTCTGCTGGAAGCGTTGGAAGAC
Organism: uncultured Acidobacteriaceae bacterium; assembly: GCA_963699875.1. GTDB lineage: Bacteria > Acidobacteriota > Terriglobia > Terriglobales > Acidobacteriaceae > CAVVDY01. The sequence goes on along the minus strand of CAVOVN010000017.1, from coordinate 432,050 downwards.
TCCGACGACGTGCAACACGTGTGGTCGAACTTCGATATCGACCAGAAGCAGTTGGAAGAGGTCGCGGGATAGTTTGGGTAGTGCGGCGCTTCAGTGCCGCGTATGCGCTCTCACAAAGGAAGAGGGCGTTATAGCCCCAGTCCTCAGTGATACTCTCACTGTTGGCCTGGCCGCGATGAATTCCGACTCCATCAAAAAGCTGTTTCAGCAGGTAAAGAAAGGCACACTCTCGCCTGACGAGGCCGTACAGCAGCTTCGCCACATGCCATTCGAAGACCTGGGCTTTGCCAACGTCGATCATCATCGCGCACTTCGCGTCGGTATGGCGGAGGTTATCTTCGGTCCCGGCAAAGAGCCGCTGCATCTGGCGGAGATTTTCGCCAAGCTGGCACAGCGCGGCAACAACGTGCTCGCCACCCGGGTGACGGAAGAACAGTTCCGTGCCGTCAAGCGCAAGCTGCGCAAAGCCGAGTTTCACCTGCTGGCACGTTGCATCACTCTCACGCAGGACGAGACTATCCGCGGCAAAGGCAGGATCGTCGTCGTCTCCGCCGGAACCAGCGACATCCCCGTCGCCGAAGAAGCACTGGTGACCGCGCAAACCATGGGTAACGAAGTTCAGCATCTGTATGACGTTGGTGTAGCCGGCATTCATCGCTTGCTGGCGCGTAAAGATGTCCTCACCAAAGCACGGGTCGTGGTCGTTTGCGCCGGCATGGAAGGCGCGCTGCCCAGCGTTGTCGGCGGCCTGGTCGGCGTTCCTGTGATCGCTGTTCCCACCAGCGTCGGCTATGGCGCTTCCTATAAAGGACTGACCGCGCTGTTGGGAATGCTGAACTCCTGCGCGTCGAACGTTACGGTGGTGAATATTGATAACGGCTTCGGCGCAGGATATGTGGCCTCCATCATCAATCGGCTGGAATGAGACCCCGAGCGGCGAGCCCCGAGCTACTAGAGCCGGCTGAGGTCGCAGGATCACTGCCGTTCAACAGCACAAGATGTTTGTCATCACGAGCGAAGCGAGGGATCTGCTCTCGTCGAAAGTTGAAGGATCACCGCTCAGTGTTGGCAGCGTCAGCGAGAACAGATCCCTCGGTCGCAACCGACCTCGTGATGACAATTCAAACGTTGACGGCTGATAGCTGAGAACCGACGGCTCTCCTACATCTTCGGTCCGCTGAAGCGGCTCGCAATATCGACTGCCAGGCGGAAGGGCTCGGTGATCGGCTTGCCGATTGGCGGAGCGACCTCGCGCTGCTTCAAGGCTTCGAATAATTTTTCGGTCGGGATATTTCCAACCAGAACGTCCTGCGCAAACGGACACCCGCCCATGCCACCGATCGCGGAGTCGAAGCGCCGACAACCGGAGTCATAGGCCGCGAGAACTTTGGCAATTGCATCATCGGGCCGACTGTGCAGATGTACGCCGATTTCGATGTCGCTGAAGCTGCCGTACACCTCATCGAGCAGGTCGCCAATCTGGTCCGGCGTGGCGAGCCCCACCGTGTCGGCCAGCGAAATGGCCTGCAGGTCCAGGTCGGCGAGTAGGCGAATGCCCTCGATCAACTCCTCGGCATTCCATAGATCGCCGTAGGGATTGCCGAATGCCATCGAGATGTACGCCACCGTGTCGAGGCCGTTCGCGTCCGCCTTCTGCTTGATCTTCTCCAGCGTTTCGAGGTTCTCTTCCAGCGTCTGATTCTGGTTTTGCTTCAGAAACGTCGGCGAAAGCGAATACGGGAAACCGAGCGTGTGCACCGCATCGGTAGCGATGGCGCGCTCGGCGCCGCGCTCGTTGACCACGATTCCGATGATCTCGACATCATCCGGCGGGTCGAGTTCGCTGAGCACCGTCTCGGAATCCGCCATCTGCGGAACAGCTTTCGGCGAGACGAACGAAGCTGCGTCGATGTGCTTGAATCCGGCGTTGATGAGCGCCTGAAGGTACTCGACTTTAACCGGAGTCGGTATTTGCCCCGGCAAGCCCTGCCAGGCGTCACGCGGACATTCGATGAGTTTGATAGAAGAAGCCATTAGCAATTAGCAACCAGCAAGTAGTGCTGAAGTCCTTTCCTAAAACCAAAAGCCCCTCTAAAGAGGAGCTCTGATTTTAAATCGTGTTGAACGAACGCGGGTGGCGTTCGCACACGGATCGAGTCACCAAGAAACTAATTGCAAGTAGCTAATTGCTAGCTACTTCTTTCGCAACCACCGACACGAACTTGCCCATGGCGCCGCGGTCCTTGAACTCGATGACGCCGGTGATCTTGGCGAAAAGGGTGTCGTCTTTGCCGCGGCCGACGTTGAGACCAGGCTTGATGCGAGTGCCGCGCTGCCGCACGATGATAGTGCCGCCGGGAACAAATTGTCCGCCGAAAGCTTTTACGCCAAGCCGCTGCGCGTTGGAATCGCGGCCGTTTCTGGAGCTGCCTAAACCTTTTTTATGTGCCATATCTCTGTTCTCGTGCCGCCCCTGAAGGGGCTGAAATTTTTAATCTGCCTGGACGCAGCGCTAAAGCGACGCTTCGTCTAAAACTCCGCCTCGCCGTCGGCTCTCCAAAACGGCAGGCCCGACAAGCGCTCACGAACCGACGCCCAGCAATGCAGCAGATGGGAATCGAACCGCTTGATGGCCGCCATTGCAGCCATCATCAACTGGCAAGTCAGCATTATGCTTTGTGCGCCTGACCGTCGACGTTGATGCCGGTAATCTTCACGGCGGTGTAGGCCTGGCGATGACCTTGCAACTTCTTGTACTGCTTCTTGCGCTTGTAATGGAAAACCAGCACCTTGTCGCCGCGCTTCTGCTCGACCACCTGACCGGTAACGATCGCATTCGACGGGAAGCCCATCTCGCCCTCTTTACCGCTAAAGGCCAGAACTTCGGCGAACTGCACTTCGGCGCCGCTTTCCTGCGGCAGCTTCTCGACTTCAATTACGTCTCCGGGTGCGACGCGATACTGCTTTCCCCCGGCGCGGATTACCGCGTACATGGCAATCTCCTGAACTTGAATGAACTTGAACTGTTGCGATGACGCAACTGCGCCGCCTTCCAGCGACACCTAAATCATTTGTGCACTTGCACTTACCAGCGCCAGGAAGGAAACCTTCACGGAACGGGCAGCTGGGTGCCCCTGACGGGACACAGTCGTACAGGCAAACCATAGAAGTTTAGCGTGTTTGGCAGGGTAAGGTCAACCGGAATGGGTACGGAGGGCTGATTCCGACTGTATCCATTACTGCTCCCATTAGAATACCTGCATGCCCCTCCTTCGCAGCATCGGCACAACGCTGGAGATGATCAAGTGGGAGCACTCGTTTCTCACGCTCCCGTTTGGGCTCACGGGAGCGGTGCTGGCGGCGCAAGGCATTCCATCGGCCCGCGTGCTGCTGTGGATCTGCGTCGCCCTGATCGCCGGACGCTCGGCTGCGATGGCTTTTAATCGACTGGTCGACGCCCATATCGACGCCGCCAACCCGCGCACTAAAACGCGAGCCCTGCCTGCCGGCAAGCTGTCACGCGAATTTGTCGCAGGATTTGTGGTTGTCACCTCGGCGATCCTGATTTTCGCCGCCTGGCAGCTCAATCCACTGGCGTTTCGTCTTTCGCCCGCGGCGCTGGCCATTGTGTTTCTGTACTCCTATACCAAGCGCTTCACCCGCTGGTCGCATGTCGCGCTCGGCCTCGCCATGGGAGTCGCTCCCGTCGCCGCCTGGATCGCGGTTCGCGGCTCGCTCGATCCCCGCATCCTGCTGCTGGGCGCCGCTGTCATCTTCTGGGGCGCAGGCTTCGACATCCTCTACGGCTGCCAGGATTACGACTTCGACTGCTCGGCCAACGTTTACTCCGTGCCCAAGGCATTCGGCATTCGCAATGCGTTGCGGCTGGCGCGCCTCTTTCATGTCGTGACCTTCGCGCTGCTGGTCTGGATGGTGCTCGCCTTCGGCTTGGGCAAGATCGCGCTGGCAGGAGTTCTGCTGGTCGGCTTGCTGCTGATTTATGAGCACTCGCTGGTGAAGCACGACGACCTGCGCCGGCTGAATGCCGCCTTCTTCACCATGAACGGCTTTATCTCGATGGGCTTTCTCTTCTTTATCGCGGCGGATTTCATCCTGAGGCGCTAGTTTGAGGGTCAGCCGAACTTGCAATCATCACCAAGGTGGTGTATTCGTAATCAAGTTACTCGCGCCTCGGCAGGTAACCGAAATCTCTATTTCGCATTTAAAGCCGTTTTAAGGCGTCATGGCTCGCCGGATGGCTTTGGACTTGTCTGCCATACCGCTAGCCTCTCATAAGTCAATTCTGCGCGATTAATGGCCATTGCAGAGTAGTGCCAGACGCCATTTCTGGGAGCTTGGGTTAATTTGTAGCACCTAGGTGTTGACTTTGGCGTTCGGAAGGCCATTGCTACCGGAAATGCTTCTCGGTCGGACTACCTGCGGCGATCCCCGCCGCTCTACCTCTCGAATGTTACGATGAGCCGAGTCGTGCGAAACCCCGTCGCGTCGACTCGAAACAAAAATCCTCATGCCAGCCGACCAGCCCGCGTTACGAACGCTGACCGTCGCCATCACCGGCGCCAGCGGCTCGATCTTTCCACGCATACTGCTTGACCTGCTTGATCGCGATGAACGCGTCGCAACGGTGAACCTGATCGTATCTGACAGCGGGTTGCGCGTCATGGCCGAGGAGTTGGGCATTTCTGGCCGCAACGAGTTACCGACAAAGCTGCTCGGTCGCACCTCGCAGAAAATTCGGCAGCAGAGCAATGACGACATCGGAGCCAATGTCGCCAGCGGCTCGTATCCCACCGACGCAATGATTGTGTTGCCGTGCAGCATGGGAACGCTGGCGCGGATCGCGAACGGAATGGCGAATCAACTGATCGAGCGCGCCGCCGATGTTTGCCTGAAGGAGCGACGGCCGCTGGTGCTGTGCGTGCGCGAGACGCCATTCAATCGCATTCACTTGCGCAACATGACGCTGGCTGCCGAAGCCGGCGCGACCATCTTCCCGGTGATTCCTGCGTTCTACTTCAAGCCGGTGTCGACGGAAGAGATCGCGCGCGAGTTCGTCAACCGCGTGCTGGCGCACGTCGGGCTGCCGCAAGCTGACGCTTATCGCTGGAAGGCAGAGTAAAATCGTCTTCGCCTCAACGAACTACTTCGATTGGCGACGATAGGCGTCAGGGCACGACTTCAGTCGTGCCGATAGAACATTCCTTTGAAAGTCCCGAGCCGACTTTAGTCGGCGGCACAAAACTTTTTTGTGTCGTCCCTGAAGGGACCCACCTTCGCTAAGAGAAGCTTTGCGGCACGACCGAAGCTTGCCCTGAGCGCAGTCGAAGGGTGCCCTGACGCGAGTCTTCGCGTTCAGCTGCGATCTCCACGCGGCGTTCTTGGATTCCCGCGTAACAGGGACTCGCTTACGACCTGGTTGAACTCCGCAGGAACTTCCTCGTAGGGTAAGTGTCCGACGCCGTCCATTAGCAGCGTCGTGCTGTTAGTCAATCGGTTTTGCAACTCGTGCGCGGACGAGGGATAGACAACCGTATCGCGCGAACCCCACAGCAGAAGCGTCGGCAACTCCTGCAGCAGAGGCAACATCGACTCGACCTGCCGCAGGTCAGGATGCCACCCGCTCATGATGCGTGCCAGGTGATGAAAGCTGCGCGGCACCACCAGCCCTGCCTCATAGCCCTCAATGCTGCCCGGAGCGATGCGTGCAGCGTCACCGTACAAATCACGGTAGTACATCTTCATGATGGAGTGCAGGCGCGGCGCAACGTGAATCACGAAGTACCGGCCCAGCGGAGCGGCGAACCAGCGCACGCGCCGCCGTCCGAAGCTCGACCATGGATTGATCGGCGCACATAAAATCATGCGTGGAATTCGATGCAGCAGGCCACGCTGCGCCAGAAGCCCGCAAGGACAATCGCAACGCCGCCTCCGCGAGAAGATCCCAGAAGATGGAAGTGGCTGACGCCGAGAGCGTCCATCAGCGAAATCAAACCATCGGCATCGCTCTCCAACGATCCCGAAAGGCAATCCGCGCGTTGCGAGAAGCCGGTACCCGGAAGGTCGGGCGCGTACACCGTAAAGTTCTGCGCCAGCTCGCGCAGGTTGAAGCGCCACGACCACGAGTAGCCCATCAGCCCATGAACCAGCAGCAGCGCCGGACCCGAGCCCGCGCGCAGATAGCGCCATTCGACACCGTTGATCGTGATGCGATGTTCTTCGACGCCGGGAATATGCGCGGCTGCGGGAACGTCGCTAATGTTCGCGGCTGGGTTGGTGGAAACAGGTGACAGCGGGGAGGGCATGGCTGGTTGCAGTATAGCGCCGGATGAGCGAAACGACCGCTACGCCGGGCAGTCCTCGACACCGTCATCTTCCCACTCGTGACCGCAGTTATCGCATTTCCATCGAAACTTCTGCGACGAAGTCGAGCCCGACGCCGACGCTGCTGCCACCAACTCTTCGAACACGACCTCATCTGATTTGCATGCCGGACACAGCACGACACAAGGCTTTTCCTCTTCGGGTTCGCTTTCAGGCTGCGGAGAAGCCAGAGCTCGGCACGTGCAACGCCCGCTGCTCATCGATGCGCCGGACTCTTATCTCCACCCCGGCATCGAAGGTCGAATGGAAATCGCTCACCTTCTCGAGGTTATCCGGCCCCAGGTAAGCGGGAATACCGGCATCACGTAGCGGAGTCATAACGCGGGCGGCCTCGTCAGCGTCCCACACTCGCGCAATCGAAACCAGATCGAGATCGTTCGGATCGAAATCTCTTTCCTGCTCTTCCTCGGATGCATCCGAAAGAGGCGTCTGCTCGACCAAATTGGCGTCAATGTTTCGAGCCGATAGTTCTGCCGTGAGCGCCTGCTTCGCCAGATCTGTAAGTTCGTATACCTTTTCAGCGAGTGAGCGAAGCTCTTCATCGCTCATTCCGGCATATGCCTCTACAAGATTGCTCCATTCTCTTCTGGACGTCGATTTCGTTCATTCTGGAAAAGCATCATAGCGGAAAGAACTGTCATAATGAATCCAGATGTTGAACCAGATTTCTCCCGCCCAGAAAACGCAGAAGGCCGAGAACGATGCGGTCGGATTGCTCATCGGCTGTCATCGGCGCATCAAGCACTTCACATCCGTCGCTACCAAGCTGGCGCATGCGCAAGCTGCCACTCCACAGGAAATTCAAGACGCGGCAGAAACCGTTTACCGCTATTACTCGATCTCACTGCCGCTGCACGAGGCGGATGAGGAAGACAGCCTGCGTCCCCGGCTCGACAAAATTCCCGACGACCGGGTACATCATGCGCTGGCCGCCATGCACGATCAGCACATGGCGATTGACGATTTGCTGGAGCGCCTGCTGCCGTTGCTGCGTCTGGTCGGCAACAATCCGGCTGCACTGGGAGAGACGGGCGGCGAGATGTGCTCGATCACGAAAGCTTTGAGCGAGATGTTCGCCGCGCATTTGCAGATGGAAGAGGAAGTGATCTTCCCGGCGATTGAGCAATCGTTGACCGAAGATGATCGCGCGGAGCTGTTGACCGAGATGCGCGCACGACGGAAGCAGGGGTAGTGGATATTCTGCCATCGAAAGCGAGAAGCGGATTCGGCGGGAGAGCACAAAGCAATCGTTTAGCCAGACACGAAACAATGCCAGCCCAGCGCGGAAGCGCTGGGAATCATGTGCCCATTAGGATTCCGGAGCCGGTTTCAACCGGCGACATACTGCCGTTTCATCCCCATTCAACGGGTACAGCAGATTGTGCCATCCAAATGGGACTCCAGATGTTATTTGCCAGTCTTCCCACCGTTGAAACGGTGGGCTTCCTTGCTGTCCCGCAAGCGGGACGGGTTTGTAACAACGGGACGGAGATGCCACTCCACTCTACCCACCGCTCCACTTCACTCGGATCAACCGACAACTGACCACTGGCAACTTCTTCTCGGCCCCGCCTGCAGAGTACAATCTGCGAGGCCACTGAGCCCGTACTTCTAATGGGAATGATCGAAAACCCGGGTATGCACCATGCCGAGGCGACTGACGATATGCGTCTCATCGCCCGCATTCGCGCCGGCGAGCAGGGTGCCATGTCTGAGCTTTATGATCGCTATTCCAGCGTGGTGTATGGCGTGGCGTTACGGGTTTTGCAGGATGCAGCGGCAGCGGAAGACGTTCTGCAGGACATTTTCCTGCAGCTGTGGCGCAAGCCTGACGCCTTCGACAGCAGCCGCGGCAGCCTGCGTTGCCTGGCTGGCGGTGATCGCGCGGCATCGGGCGATTGATCGTCTGCGACAACGGCGGCCCGAGACGGACATTGAAGAAGTCGTCATCGCCGGGAACACGGATCTGCGCGATGAAACCGAGCGCACGCTGGTAATCGAGAAGGTGCGCGCGGCACTGGAAGAGATGAACGCCGATCAGCGCAAGGCGCTGGAGCTGGCGTATTTCCAGGGGCTGACGCATGTCGAGATCGCGGAGAAGACAGGCGAGCCGCTGGGCACGATCAAGACCCGCATTCGCAGCGGGCTGCAGGCTTTGCGCACGAGGTTCGCATGAAAGACTTGAAGGGGCATGGCTTCAGCCATGCCGAAAGGGACGAAGAAAGCTCAGGGCTTTAGCTCCTGAGGGGAATCAGGTTCTTAGAAGTCGATGAGGACGCACGAACAATTCGCGGATGAGTTGGCGCTGTACGCGCTCAACGAGCTGCACGGCGACGAGCTCCAGGAATTCGAGCAGCATCTGGAGACCTGTGCCTCTTGCCGCCGCGAGTTACAAGCCATGCGCAGCGATCTCGGGTTGCTGGGATTGTCGGTGGTCGGCCCCAGGCCTCCTGCACGCAGCAAAGAACGGTTGATGCGAGCCATTGCCGCCGAACCGCGAGGCGCGACACCTCCTGCGACGGTTGCAGTTTCAGGCCGCAGAAACTTCTGGTTAGCATGGATTCCAGCGGCTATCGCGCTGGCGGTCATCGTCTTTGCCATCAGTCTGCGGCAAAGCAACCAAAGCATGCACGACCAGCTTGCCGAGTTGCGCAACCGCTATAACGACCAGAAGATCCAGCTTGCGCAGGCGCAGGAGAACATGCGGCTGTTGCTGGCGCCCGACGCGGTACACGTTTCGCTCACTCCGCAGAACACGAGCAAGCATCCCACAGCCACGGCGATCGTCAGCCCTTCGCTGGGCCGCATGACGCTGATGGCGAGCAATCTTCCGCCGGTGCCTCCCGGCAAGGCGTATGAGTTATGGATCATTCCGCCGCAAGGCGCGCCGGTCAATGCCGGCGTCTTCAAGCCTGACGAGCACGGCAACGCCATCATGCTCGACCATGCGCTGCCGACGGTGCAGATGAAGACCTTCGCGCTGACCGTCGAAGATGAAGCCGGCTCCGACAAGCCGACCTCCCCGATTGTGATTGCCGGAACCATGGGAGAGGGACAGTAGCCGGTGAAGAAGCTCCTCGGCTTATTTGTTCTCATTTGCAACTTTGTCCTTGCTGGTAGCGCTCAGCAGGTCTACTACAACCTGGTGCCGCAGGCGACGGTCGAATCTCGGCTGAACAAATATGGAGGAAAAGACAGCGAGCGTGAAGCGACGCTGAAGCAGATGTTTGCTGAGGCCGGATGCGATGACGAGCACGTTTCTGAACAGGTTGTAAAGCGATCGAAGTTGCCAAACGTAATCTGCGTGCTGCCGGGAACCTCCGACAAGGTCATTATTGTCGGTGCCCATTTCGATCACATCGCGGAAGGCAGCGGAGTCGTCGATAACTGGAGCGGAGCGTCGTTGCTCCCCTCGCTTTATCAGGCGTTGAAGGACGGGCCGCGCAAACACACATTCATCTTTATCAGCTTCACGGACGAGGAAAAGGGTGAAGTAGGGTCGCACTTCTACGTCCAGCAAATGACGAAGGAGCAGGTCGACACAACCGACGCCATGGTGAACATGGATACTCTTGGACTTGCTCCTACCGAGATCTGGATGAGCCATTCCGACCAGGAGCTAATTCGAATGGCGGGCCGGGTGGCCAAAGCCACGAACCTCCCGCTTAACGGAATGAATGTGGAGCAGGTGGGCTCTTCAGATTCTGAACAATTTGTGAAACGCAATATCCCCAGGATCACCTTCCATTCGCTAACGCAGCAAACATGGGATGCCAACATCCTCCACACTAAGAAGGATCAAATTTCGAAGATAAACTTGAATGACTACTACCGGAGTTATTGCCTGATCACGGCATACCTGGCATATATCGATGAGGCCTACTCGAAATCCGCCGTCCCCTCAACCAAGTAGGCTCGCTACTCCGGCAGAACTCTTCCTTTGGTTTCGATCGCGAATGGAATCACCAGCAAGCCAATTCCGAAGCCGATGGCCGTGATGGCGACGGGCCTGCCTAATGTGCCGGTTTGACTGACCAGCCCGGCGATGGTGAAGTTCACGCCCGCGGCGATGAATCGTCCGAAGGACGTGGTGAAGGCGAAGGCAGTCGCGCGAACCGAGGTGTCGTATTGCTCCGGCAGCCACAAGCTGAAGACGGCGAAGTTGCCGCCGAAAAAGCCGAGGAAGAACAGCACCGCGATAAACGGCTTCAGTCCCTGCGCCAAATAGAACGCCCAGCCAAAGCTGAGCAGAATGCAAATAGCCATGCCCGCGAAGTAGATGGCCAGGGTGCGCTTTCTGCCGATTCGCTCGGCCAGCGGCGGCACCGCCAGGCAGCCAAGAATCGTTCCCAGCGACAACAAGCCCATGCCGAACGATGACATCTTCACTGCCTGGGCCTGCGCCATTCCCGCGCGCTTGGCCAGGCCAATGATCGCGGTAGGCGCGTAAACCGCAGCCCGCCCACAGTCCGCAGATGGCCGAGGCGAGCAGCACGGTATTGACGATTGTGCGCCGCACATATCGGCCGGTTAAGATCGCGAGCAGAGGATGTTGCCGCAGCATGTGCGATCGCGTCCAGCGCTCGGGCTCTTTCACCCGGCGCAAAATGATGAGCGTTAGAATGATTGGCGTCAGCCCGCACCAGAACATCGCACGCCATCCGAAGCGCGCACCGACGGTGAAGTTCAGCGCGGCGGCCAGAAAGAATCCCGCGTAATAGCCCGTCTGCAAATAGCCGGCGCCCATCTTGCGACGATCTTCGGGCCATGCTTCGGCAACATAGGTTCCGGCCAGCGCCCACTCGCCGCCGATGCCCACGCCCGCCAGCAATCGGAAGATGGCGAGTTGCCATACGCTCTGCGAAAGCGCTGCGGCTCCGGTGAACAATGCGTAGACAAAGATCGTGGCTGCCAGCACGCGGGTGCGGCCGAAGCGATCGGCGATCGGTCCCCAGATGAGCGACAGTCCCCAGCCGACGAGGAACAGTGCAAAGAGCACCGAGCCCGTGTATCCGACAGTCGCGGGAGTTGCCTTGATGCCTGACTTCGGCAGCAGTTCGTTCAGCGCGGGACTTAAAACCAAGGCGTAAATGACGGAGTCCATGCCGTCGAGTGTCCAGCCGGCCCATGCCGCCCAGAAGCCGGTAATCTGCGAGCGATTGAGCTTTGTCCTGGTTACGGCGCGGGATGAAGGAAGTGCAACCTCAGACATGGGCAACGTCTCCACAGTTCTGGGCGCAACGCAAAAACGATTTGACGGAGCATACCACGGCAGTCAAGTAGTGCTGTCTGGTTGGGCCTCAAAAAGCGTACGCACCGCCGGCTTAGTAACTTTCCCCATCGCGTTGCGCGGCAGATCGTCAAGCAACATCAGTCGCGAGGGAATTTTGTGCACCGCGAGCCGATCTTTCGCCCACGTTCGCAGAGTTTCAAGATCGAGCATCTGACCGTTGTTGAGCACGAGCGCTGCTGCAACGCGTTCGCCCCACTCGGGATCGGGCAAACCGATGACAGCACATTCGCGGATCGCGGGATGCTCGCGCAGCGTCTCTTCGATCTCCAGCGCCGAGACCTTGTGCCCACCCGTCTTCAGGATGTCGATGTTCGTGCGGCCCAGGATGCGATAGAAGCCGTTCTCGACCACGGCCGTGTCACCGGTGCGAAACCAGCCATCGCGAAACGCGTCGCGAGTTGCCTGGGGCCGTTGCCAATATTCGTGGAAGACATTCGGGCCGCGCACCTCGATTTCGCCGGGTGTTCCTTCTGCAACTTCTAAACCTGAATCGTCGACCAGCCGCACCTGCACCTGCGGTAACGGCTTGCCAACCGTGCCTGGAATTCGCTCGCCACGATAGGGATTCGACAGCGCCATCCCGATCTCGGTCATGCCATAGCGTTCGAGCAAGGTGTGCCCTGTGATCTCGCGCCAGCGTTCCAGCGTGCTCACGGGCAAGGCAGCCGAGCCGGAGACCATGAGCCGCAGCTTCCGAGCACCACCGCAGAAAATCGTACGGCGATCGGACGAATACGATTCCCAGGCGGTGATCAATTTGAAGTAGATGGTGGGCACGGCCATGAACAGCGTGAGTTCGCCGCGTCCAATGCGTTTCCAGACGGCGTCAGCATCGAAGCGCGGCATCATCTCGCAGACTGCGCCCGACCACAGCGCGCACGAGACCACGTTGATGATCCCGTGGACGTGGTGCAGAGGGCAGGCACAACAGAATGCGATCGTTTGCATTCCACGCCCAGGCTTCCGCAAGGCTGTTGATCTGCGCCGTGATGTTGGCGTGCGTCGTGACCACGCCTTTAGGTCGGCTAGTCGTGCCGCTGGTATAGAGGATCATCGCGCCGCGATCTGCCGCGATTTCGGGTAGCGCACCGGCCGATGATGCGAGCAACTCGTCGTAGCAGCGAACCTCTAACCCGCCGCATTCCGAAGCTACGCCGGCGAGCGTTTCCTTGTTCGCAACGTCGCTGATCAGAACGGACGCGCCGGTGTCATGGATGAAATACGCCAGCTCGGCAGCGGGCGAGCCGGTCGGCAGCGGGACGGCAACGCCACCGGCGCGCCATATTCCCCATTGCACAGCGACCCAGGAAAAGCCAGGCGTGATCAGGAAGGCGACACGTTCTTCGTTTAGATCTGCGCGTCCGGCAAGCAGGACGGATGCTACCCGCGCCGAAGCGTCGAGCAGATCACGGTAGGTATGCGGTCCTCGACCATCGAGGATGGCGGTTCGCGATTGGTGACGCGTGGCGCGCTCGAATATAAGCTCGGACGGCTCCGGCATATGGGCAACTGTAAGCAGACATGTCCGAGTTTGTCACGCACGGAGGAAAGATAGTCGTCCGCAAGTCAACATGGGGAGTACTCGAAACTAGTCCGCCAATGCAGCCTCGGATTTTTCGGTTTCGCTGGCCGGAAGCAGCACGGTGAAGCGCGCGCCTGGCAGTTCGCGGCCACGCGTGTCGGCATGGATGCTGCCGCCGTGACGCTCAACAATCTGTTTCGATACCCACAAACCGAGTCCGGTGCCGACATCCCGCTTGGTGGTGAAAAACGGTTCAAAGATTTGCGTGGCATGGCGAGGATCGAGTCCCGGCCCGTCATCTTCCACGCTGATCTCGATGGCCCGCCCGCCGTCCACGCACGCGACTTCAAGGCAGAGGCTGCCTCCCATCGCAGACGCGTCGATTGCATTGGAGACAAGGTTGGAGATGAGTTGCCGTAACTCGCCAGTCCTGCCTGACACCTCGCACTGTTGCAGCCGCTTTTGGACGCGAATTTTCTTGCTCTTGAGTTTGTTGTCGAAAAGTTTGAGAACGCTCTCCACCAACTCTGAAACTTCCACCGCATCCAAGGTGCCGGATTCCCGATAAAAGCCAAGAGTCTGCCGGGTAATGTGCGAGACGCGTTCCAGTTCCTGTTCGGCAAACTTCAAGTGGCCCACCGCCTCTTGCGGTACGCCCGGCGTAACTTTCGCCAGGTAAACCAGATTGCCCACGGCCTCCAGAGGGTTGTTGATCTCGTGGGCGACCGTCGCAGCCAACCGGGCAGCCGCTGCAAGCTTCTCCGTCTTGCGCAGGATCTCCTGGGCATTCCGATCTTTGGAGGCGTCGCGAAACACCAGCACTACGCCAACCAACCGGTTTGCATCATCGCGAATCGGCGCTGCGCTGTCTTCAATTGGAATCGTCGTTCCGTCGGGACGCATCAGCACGGTGTGGTTTGCCATCCCCACAATCACACCCTTCTTCATGACGATGGCTACCGGATTGTCGACGGGCCTCTGCGTGGTCTCATTAAACAAGGGCAGCACGCTGTGTACCTCGCGCCCTTTGGATTGCGCCAGAGTTACGCCTGCAAGCTGCTCGGCAACCGGGTTGATAAAGGTTACCCGGCCCTTTTCGTCGGTAGCGATCACGCCATCGCCGATGCTGGTGAGAGTCGTCCTGAACCACTCTTCGCGCTGGCGAATCTGTTCGCCATGTTTTTCTCGCAAACGGATTTCGCGCAGGATGTAAAACGCGAGAAACCCGAGTCCCAGGGCGGCGACCAGCGTGGTCGCGTAAATGCCCGCCGCAGTTCGCCGGGTACTGCTGATGTAGGCTTGGGTTCGCTGGCCTTGCAGGGAAATTTCTTCCTGCTGCATCTCGCCGAGCAGGTTGCGCAGCTTCTGCATGGTGTAGAAGCCGGCATCGGTGTCCACCAGCCCCTTCGCGCCTTGCGTATCTCCGGCACGATAGAGCTTCAGGGTTTCTGCAAGCTCGTTGAGCTTCTGTTGAGCAAGACCCTGCAACTGGTCTATGCGCGCTTTCTGCGCAGGATTATCCGCCGTCAGTTGGGCCAAGCGGACGATGTGCGACTCGATTTCGCCTTTGGCTTCGTTGTAGGGTGCCAGGTATTGTTCGTCGTTGGTGTAGAGAAATCCACGCTGGCCACTCTCGGCCTGGGTGAGTAGCGACTCGACTTGCGTCAACTCCAGCAGGACCTGCTGGGTGTGCAGGACCCAGTTGTGCGCCTCGATCTGAGTGTCAACCTGATGGCGCATCACCACGGCGTTGATGGCAAGAACCATCAACAAAGCCAGGAAACCGATAACGACGCTAAAGCGTTTAACCGAGTTCTTCATCCAGACGGGCCCCAAGGGTACAAGTAATTTTATCGAAGTTCGCTCTTCCGTGAACGGCCAATTCGCGCCCGGACACTGGCCTGCCACGAAGGCTTTCCTCGTGAGAAAATCAAAGTAGTAGGGCGGATCAGCCGGACTCGCGTTAATTAAGCCTCCCCACAACCTACGAACCAGGTATTCATAACCAATGTTTGAGAACTTAACTGACAAACTGCAGCGCGCATTCAAGAACCTGCGCGGACAAGGCACCCTGACCGAAGAGAACATCGGCGAAGCGCTGAAAGAAATTCGCATGGCGCTGCTCGAAGCCGACGTCAACTTCAAGGTCGTCAAGGAACTGGTCGACCACATCCGCGAGAAGGCGCTGGGCCAGGAAGTCATGACCTCGCTGTCGCCCGCCGAGCAGGTGATCAAGATCGTTCGCGACGAGCTGGTCAACATCCTGGGCAAAGACACGGCGAAGATGAAGTTTGCCTCGCAGCCGCCGACCGTCGTGCTCATGGCGGGCCTGCAAGGTTCCGGCAAGACGACGACTTCGGGCAAGCTGGCGCACTGGCTGAAGCAAGGCGGACATCGCCCCATGCTGGTGTCGGTCGACGTCTATCGTCCGGCGGCGCGCGAGCAGTTGCGGGTGGTTGCCAAGGCGATCGATGCGCAGCTCTATCACGGCGAAGTCACCGAGGCGAACACCGCGACCGTCGAGCGCCTGGTGAAGGAAGCCCGGCGCGAAGCCATCAACAACGCCTGCGATGTGCTCATCGTCGATACCGCCGGCCGTCTGCACATCGATGAGCAGCTCATGGAAGAGATGCAGTCGCTGAAGAAGCTGCTCAACCCGCAGGAAATTCTGTTCGTCGCCGACTCCATGACCGGACAGGACGCGGTGCGCTCAGCCGACGAGTTTCACAAGAAGCTGACGCTCACCGGCGTGGTGCTCACCAAGATGGACGGCGACGCTCGCGGCGGCGCGGCGCTCTCGATTCGCAACGTTACCGGGCAGCCGATCAAGTTCATCGGTATGGGCGAAAAATACGACGCGCTGGAGCCGTTCCATCCCGACCGCATCGTGGGACGCATTCTCGGCATGGGCGACATTCTGTCGCTGATCGAGAAGGCTGAATCGAAGCTCGACAAGAAGAAGTCGGAAGAGTTCGCCAAGAAGGCGCTCAGCCACGAAGGCTTCTCGCTGGAAGATTTCCGCGATCAGCTGCGGCAGGTGAAGAAGCTGGGATCGATTTCGAGCATCATGAGCCACCTGCCGAAGATTGGACCGCTCGCCAATATGCATCAGGCGGCCGACAAGGTCGATGAGAAAGAGATCAACCGCGTCGAGGCGATCATCAACTCCATGACGCCGTATGAGCGTGAGCACCATGAGCTGATCAACGGCAGCAGGCGCAAGCGTATCGCGCGTGGGTCGGGCACCAACGTGCAGCAAGTTAATCAGTTGCTGAAGCAGTATGCGCAGATGCGCAAGATGTTCAAGAGCATGGGCAAACCGAGCTTCGCGAGACGGCTGGCGGGAATGAAGATGCCCGGGATGTAGAAGCAAGTTGTCGGTTGTCAGTTGTCAGTAAGAAGTTGGTAGTGGAAAGCTATCAGCTGTCAGCCGGCAGCCTTTTTTTCAGTAAGGCCAACATAATTCGATTTGTCATCCTGAGCGAAGCGAAGGACCTGCTTTCGATCGACGCGCCGTCTAGCCGCGGCCTGAGCACAGCCCTGAGAGAGGCCGGAGGGCTCTGGTTCCTGCCAGCCCAGCGAAACTGCGGGTTCCTCGGCTGCGCTCGGAATGACACTTGGATTTGAGTCGCCTCACTCATAGCTAGTGGCTAGCTGCCCACTTCTTTCCGACAACCGACAACTGACAACCGACAACTGCTCTTGTAAGCTAAAACCGTAGTGGAATCCCCTCAGCGGCTTGTCGGCAACGTCGTTTTCGTCATTCTCCTGGTCGTGACTGCGGCAGCGGGAGCGGCCAGCGGTCTGCTGCTCATTTATTCCAGCGATCTGCCGCAGGTGACCGCGCTGGAGCAGTATCGGCCGAGCACCATTACCCAGCTCTACGACGATCAGGACCGCGTCATCGGGCAGTTTGCGTTGCAGCGCCGCGTCATCGACAAGTACGAGGACTTTCCCAAGGTGCTGCGCGACGCCCTCATCTCGACCGAGGACAAGGATTTTGAGCGGCACTGGGGTGTCGATCCCTGGCGCGTAGCCGGAGCGGCCTATCGCGACTTGACCTCCGACAGCCGTGCCCAGGGCGCATCGACGCTGACCATGCAGTTGGCGCGCAACCTCTTTCTTTCGCCCGACCGCAATTTCCGCCGCAAGATTCAGGAGGTCATGCTCTCGATCCAGATCGAGCGGCGATTCACCAAGCCGCAGATCTTCACTCTGTACGCCAACCAGATATATCTCGGCCACGGCGTCTACGGATTCGAAGCCGGCGCGAACTATTACTTCAGCAAACGCGCGAAAGACCTGACGCTGGAAGAGGCCGCGGTGCTGGCGGGATTACCCAAGGCGCCAAACGCTTATTCGCCCATCAACAATCCTGAGCGCTCGTTGCGCCGGCGCAATCTGGTGATCAACGCCATGCTCGAGGACGGCAAGATCACCGCCGAGGAAGCCGAGCGCGCGAAGAACTCGCCGCTGGTCGTACACGTTCAGAGCGACAACAACAACATCGCTCCGTATTTCGTGGAGGAGATCCGCCAATACCTGGAGAAGAAGTACGGCACCGACGAGGTTCACGAAGGCGGACTGCGGGTGTACACGTCGCTGAACCTGGAGATGCAGCGCGCCGCTCAGCAAGCCGTATACGACGGGCTGGCGGCCTATGAACGCCGGCATGGGTGGAAGGGCAATTTGCTGAACGTCGTCGCCAACGGCGAGACGCTGGCGAGCTATCGTCACATCGACTGGGACAGCGAGATTCGTCCGGGCAGCTACGTACATGCGCTGGTAACCGAGGTCGCGCCCCAGTACGCGATCGTGAAATTCGCCGGATACCAGGCGCAGCTGGGCCCAGCCGAGATCAAGTGGACGCGTTATCCCTCGCCGCGGGACTTCTTAACTCGCGGCGATATCGTCCTGGTAAAGGTTGAGGAGTTGAACGGAGCACAGAGCCGCGTCGCGTTGGAACAGGAATCGGGAGTGCAGGGTGCGCTGCTGGCGCTCGACAATTCAAGCGGCGACATCAAGGCGATGGTGGGCGGACGCGATTTTGAGCAGTCAAAGTTCAACCGTGCGACCCAGGCATTGCGGCAGGTCGGCTCGTCGTTCAAGCCCTACATCTATACCGCTGCGATCGATGAGGGCATGACGCCTGACGATACCGTGCTGGACGCTCCGATAAGCTTTCCCAGCGGCCAAGGGTTGTACACGCCACACAACTACGATGGCAAATTCGAAGGCGTCATTACCTTTCGCCACGCACTTGCAGAGTCGCGCAACATTCCGGCGTTGAAGGTGACGGAGCGGGTGGGCGGCATTCGTACCGTGATCGAATATGCGCGCAAGTTCGGCATTACGTCGCCGATGCCGGCCTATTTGCCTGTCGCGCTGGGAGCCGCGGACATCACGTTGATCGAGCAGACCGCCGCGTTCACCACATTTCCTGACGATGGAGTGCGGGTTGTGCCGCGTTACATCCGCAAGGTCACTGACTACGACGGTCGGGTGCTGGAAGAAAACTATCCTGACGTGAAAGAGGTCGTCAGCCCGCGCACGGCCCGCATCATGGTCAGCATGTTGCGTGAGGTCATACTGCACGGAACCGGCTACGCCGCCAGCAAGCTGAACCATCCGCTGGGCGGCAAGACCGGTACTACTAACGACTTCACCGACGCGTGGTTTGTCGGCTTCTCTCCTTCGATTACCTGCGGCGTCTGGGTGGGCTTTGACGAGAAGAAGACTCTCGGCAACAAGGAGACTGGCGCCCAGGCCGCGCTGCCCATCTGGATGGACTTCATGCGGGTCGCGTTACAAGGGCGCGAGTCGGAGGACTTCGCAGCGCCTCCGCCAACCACGCCTGCCGCACTGGCGCAGAAGGTCGACACCGCCGCGCACGAGCCCCCGGATTCGGAGTCGCACTGATGCGAAAGTTCTTAACATTCGTGTTGCGACTGATGATCCTGGTGATCGTGTTTCTGGTATCGGCGCTGGTGGCCATGCGCTTTGCGATTCATGGCCGGCAGGTGGCGGTCCCAAAACTGGTTGGGATGGCGCCTATGCAGGCAGAGAAGCTGCTCCAGTCAAAAGGGCTTCTGCTCGACGACTCCGACCGCTTCTACAGCGCCGACGTTCCGGAAGGGCGCATCATGTCGCAGGTGCCGGCAGCGGGGGAGCAAGTTCGCAGCGGCTGGCGCGTGCGCGTAGCCGAGAGCATGGGACCGCAGCGCGTGGTCATCCCCGATCTGGTCGGAGAGAGCGAGCGCGCGGCCGAAATCAATATCCGGCGCCGGGGACTGGAGATGGGTACGGCAGCGACCGCGGTAATCGGAGGAGAAACTCCGCCTGACGAGATCGCGGCCCAGAGCCCTCCGGCGAACGCGACGAATATTTCATCGCCCAAGGTGAGCATCCTGGTCGCATCGCCCGAAGACCGCAAGTCGTTCGTCATGCCGGATTTGCGCGGGCGGGGCGAAGATGAGGTCATCAATGCGATCGTGGCGGCGGGTCTCAAGGTGGGCAAAATCTCCAGCCAGGCGAGCGCCGGTCAGTTGGCATCGTCCAGCGATCGCCGGGTGACCAGGACCATTCCCGCAGCCGGGCAACGGATTTACGAGGGCCAGAGCATCAATCTGGAGGTCACCCAGTAGGGTCGCGATCGGAGTAGCCGACGAGAGTTCCAGCAAAGTCACCATTCCCGGACCATGCAAGTTTTCGCTGCTGGCAAGGCTCGAAGATGCGGTTTACAATCAGTTGAACAGCCCAGGATACCCCCAGGATTTCGGGCGCCATAGCTTTACCCAGATTAGGATGTTGATGAAACCTGTATTCTCCCTCGCCCTTATATTGGCCGCCGCGCCGGTCGTCGCTCAGCAGCCCGCATCGCAATCTCAGGCATTGCCGCCGACCCAGCAGGTTGCCAAGCAACAGGCCCCGCAGGCGGAAGCCCAGGGCTACGCAACCGCAAGGAAGCGTCGTCGAAGAGATTGTTGCGCGCGTGAACAACAGCATCGTCACCCGCGCCGACCTGCGGCGCAGCAAGGACCAATGGCAGGAAGACGTTAGCAAGGCTAAGTCGGAGAACGTGGAAGCTCCAAAAGAGCAGGACCTGCTGCGCGACTTGATCGACCAGCAGTTGCTGCTGCAGAAAGCTACGGAGCTGGGAGTCAGTGCCGACACCGACGTGGTGAAGCGCCTCGACCAGATACGCCAGCAGATGCACGCTGACTCGATGGAAGACCTGGAAAAGGCGGCGCAGGCGCAGGGTGTGTCCTGGGAAGACTTCAAACAGAACCTGAAGAACGGGATCATTACGCAGAAGGTCATCCAGCAGGAAGTGGGCGGCCACATCATCATCACGCAGCAGGAGATCCAGCAATACTACGACCAGCATAAGGCGGAGATGGAGCGCCCCGAGCAGGTGCGATTGAGCGAGATCCTGGTTTCCACGCAAAAGGCCGCGGTGAAGACCGAGAGCGGCAAAACTGCGTTGCCCGAGATGCCGGATGCGCAAGTGGTCGCCGACGCACAAAAGAAGGCCGACTCGATTTACCAACAGCTGCAAAAAGGCGGGAATTTTGCCGACCTGGCGAAGGCCAACTCCGACGGTCCGACTTCGCAGGTAGGTGGCGACCTGGAGTACTTCAAGCGGGGAACGCTGTCGAAGGAACTCGAGGACAAAGTGTTCGCTCTGAAAGCGGGCGAGTACTCGCAGCCCATCCGCACCAATCAAGGCTGGGTGATTCTGAAGGTGACGGAACACCAGTCGGCCGGCGTTCCGCCCGAGAAAGATGTCGAACTGGCAATCCAGGAGCGCCTGTATATGCAGGCGATGCAACCGGCGTTGCGTGACTATCTCACCAAGCTGCGCGAAGACGCCTACATCGACATCAAGCCTGGCTTTGTGGATACCGGCGCCAGTCCTAACGAGACGAAGCCGATTTACACCACCGCAGAAGCGAGCCCCAACGCCAAGCCTGCCAAGAAGAAAAAGAAGCTGGGGCTGTTCTAGAAATTTCAGTTCTGGATGTGAGAGCGGCGCGCCGAAAGCGCGTCGTTTTCGTTTGCCCCCGCTTAGTTACAGAGCAATAAAATTTCTGAGTCTCACCTCAGGGCCAAGACAAAAGACCGGAGTTCACGAGGACAACCCGCAGCAGCGCGGAATCCTCCCATCAGCAAAACCTTTGTTCCCCCCTGAGGTGAATTTGTGAGACTCGCAAGGCCAATTCTGTTCGTCTGCTTGATCGTCGCTGCGACGCTGGCTTCAGCACAGGTCAAATTCAACTACAGCTTCTTCCAGACTTCCGGCCAAGGGATTGGCGCGGTCAGCGCCGATTTCAATCGCGATGGTTATCCGGATGTTGCGGTCGGCACCAATGGCGCCATCGAGGTCTACTTCTCGACCGGCGATGGCAGCAGCTTCGGCCCGGCACAGAGCTATTCGCTGCCCGACGATCCAGTTGACTTCGTCGCCGTCGATGTCAACAACGATGGCTGGCCCGATATCGTGGTACTGCCCTCAAAGCAAGGCATGCAGGTACAGGTGCTCATCAACAACGGCGACGGCACCTTCCATATGGGAACACCGATCCAGCTTGCCTCTCCGGCCGGCGATTATATCTCAGCCGGGGACGTCAACAACGACGGCAAGGTTGACCTGGTTATCGAGGAACTAGTGAGCAATGTGATTTCCGCGACACTCAACGGCAAGCAGAACGATGTCTTCGTCGTCTACACAGGAAATGGCGACGGCACGTTCACTCGCGGCCAGTCAATCGGATTGCCTGGACTTGCCTCTCGTCCCGTACTTTACGATCTGAACCGCGATGGCAAACTCGACATCGCCGCTGTTGCCAACAAGAACGCGGTGATCTATTGGGGCAACGGCGACGGCACCTTCCACGGGCCTACGACGATTGCTGCCTCCGATAGTAATGGCGACAACGATCTCACGGTCGCCGACTTCAACAACGATTCCAATCCCGACCTCGCGATCATGACGTCGCAATTCTGCGGCTCGGCATGCGGAGTCAACACCGTCTATCTCTACCTGGGCGATGGCAAGGGCAACTTCACTCTGAAATCCTCGGCGGTGATGAACTATGTCAGCGCGGGTGGGAACGTCCTTGCCGCGGATATCAATGACGACCAGAACATGGACGTAATCGTTCAGAATCCTGCGAACTTTGGCGGCGCTATCGCTTACGCGTTGGGCAACGGAGATGGAACTCTAGGCAACCAGTATGAACTCACCGGCGCTGATAACAATACCAGCGGATTGGTAATACGTGACGTGAATCTGGACTCTCGCCCGGATGTTCTCATCCCAACCTGGATGGGCAATGGCTTCACGTACGGTGTTAATACCACCGCGTATGTCAACTGCGCGCCGCCAGACTCCTCCAAACTCCAGGCCAAGATCTGCGCTCCGGCGCCGAACGGAAATGTGACGAACCCCATCACGGTGCGTGGTGCGGGCAATTCGCCAATCGGTGTGAAGCGTCTGGAAATCTGGGTTGATGGCGTCAAGTTGACTGAGGAACTGAACGGTCAGATCGCGAAGCAGATCACGCTCAGCCCGGGCATGCATGCTCTTTCCCTGGTTGCGGTGGACCAGTATCTGGGATCGGCCAGCGTTAAGGAGAACATCAACGTTCAATAACGCAGTGTGGCGCCATCGCTTGCACACAAAAATGGCCCGACGGAGTTTCCGCCGGGCCGCATTTTTTGGTTTCAGCCGAAGGCTACAGCTTAGCCAGCGTTGACTGCGCCTGCTTAGCGTCATCGCCATGCAGGTTCAACTCCAGGGCCTTCTGCAACTCAGCCTTGGCCCGGCCATTGTCGCCGGCTCCGCTCAAGGCCATACCCAGGTGATAGCGGTATTGAGCGTTCTGAGGATACTTCTTTACCGCATCGTCGAGCAGGCCTACGGCGATGCTGTAGTTTCCCTTCTTGTATTGCACCCAGGCCAGGGTATCGGTAACGGCTGGCACATCCGGCATCGTCTGCTTAGCCAGTTGGGCCAGGTTCAAAGCGATGTCCAGGTTTTCGCCCTGCTGCGCATAGGTCCACGCCAGATCGTTGGCCACCAGAGCATCGGTAGGAGCGATCTGGTTGGCCTTCTCGAAATACGGTCCGCGCCGATTTCAGGTCGTTCTGGGAAAGATAGATCTCGCCCATGGCGAGGTTAATTCCGGCAGCATTGGGATCGACGCTAAGCGCCTTCTTCAGGGTGGCAACAGCTTGATCAGGCTTGTTCTGCCCCAGGTATATGCGTGAGAGCTGCACATAGGGCCCCATAAACTTGGGTTCAAGATCGACGCACTTCTGGAACTCAACCGCAGCCTGATCGAGGTTCTTGCTGTTGGCCAGCGCAGTGGCATAGATAAAGTGCGGCTGCACCCGGCTTCCGTTGCTGGCTGCGTACTGCTTGGCGAAGTCGAGCGCCTTGGCTTGCTGGTTGGTGCCGAACAGCAGGGCGACATAGTCGGTCGCGGCTGCGTCATACTGCGGATTGAGCCGCAATGCCGTCTGGAATTCGCGTTCAGCCTCAGGGTACTTCTTCTGTCCGGCGTAGGAGAACGCCATGTTCAGATGTACCGCGGGATTGTTTGGAGCCATCTGATTGGCCTGCGCCAGTTGCTCATCGGCCGCCTTGTAGTCCTTCAATCCCAGCTGCACGGTTGCCATGGTCAGGTGGGCCTGCGGATTCTTGGGCGCCAGCTTCAGCAACCTGTCGGCATAATCCTTGGCGTTCTCCCAATCGCGCACATCACGATAGATTTCGGTGAGCGACTCCAGGAAAACTGTGTTGTCGGGCTCGCGCTTGACCGCTTCCTGAATCTCGCTCTTGGCTCCCGCGGCGTTGCCCGACTGCCGGTAAGCCTGGGCCAGATAGTAATGGGCGCGCGCATTCTCCGGTGCGTCTTTCAAAACCCCCTGCAGCACCTGGATGGAATCCTGCACCTTGCCGTCGGCGCCGTCCAGCCGCGCCTTGGCGATGCGTGCGGCAACATCGTTGGGACGCTCTTTCAGGACTTCTTCGTTGAGCTTCCGTGCCTCATCGACGTGGCCGGTTATGAGCTGAATTTCGACCAGAGAGGTCTTTAACTTTTCATTCTTGGGATCAACCGCAAGGCCGCGATTGTACTCCTGAATAGCCGCCTCCGGATTGCGCGCCGCCAGATAGAAGCCGGCGATTTCGCCTGCCAGGTCACCCGAGCTGGGCTTGGTGTTGCGCAGGTTCTGGAGAACGGTTTCCGAGTCGCTCTTCCTGCCCAGACCGATATACAGGGATGCCAGGCGGAGATAGTTAGACGGGTCATCGGGATTGGCCTTGATGCCCTCCTGCAGAACTTCAGTTGCCTTGTCGGCGTGCCCGCTGAGAACGTAGAAGCGCGCCAGGCTGGCGTACGCGCCGATATTCTTGGGATCGACACTGATAGCCTTGCGGAAGTCTGCCTCCGCCTCCGGCATTTGGTTGGAAGCGGCGTAAGCGATTCCGCGATTCAGGTAAGCGCCTGACTCGTTGGGCTTCGCCTGTATGGCCTTGGTATAGGAAGCGATGGCTTCCGGGATCTGCTTCTGCGAGAGTTGCACGGCTCCCATGAGGCGATAGCCTTCGGCGCTGTTGGGGTCTCGTTCGACGATCGCCTTGGCCTGCTCTTCCGCCTCGGGGTACTTGCCGCCTGCGAGATAAAATTCGCCCAGCGCCGCGCGTGCCTTCAGGTTATTGGGATCAAGCTCCACCGTCTGGCTCATCTCGCGGAAGGCTTCGCCCCAGTGCTCCAGCTTGAGCGCAGCGTCGCCCAACTGGTAGTGCGCCTCAGAAAACTTGGGATCAACCTGGATGGCCTTCTTGAACTGAATGGCGGCGGCTTCATACTGCTTGCTGTCCATGTACTTCATGCCGCTGGCGAGATACTTCTGCTTGGCCTTTTCGGGATTGCGTCTGCAACCCGCGAAGGTCATGGCGGTGAGCACCAATATGAAAAGGACGATGTAGCGGTTCCGCATAACTTCTCCTGGGATTACCGGGGGATGATCTGTTCCACATCCATTGCGACTTGTTTGGCGAATGACGTGGCGCGATTTTGCGCTTCGGTTTCGTTACCGTTGGCTACCGGGGCCGTAACCCGAATCAGCGCGGCATCGGTACGGTTGAGACGCAGAGCGTCCATCGCGAGATAGAACTTGCCTAAATACTCGTTCGCAACAACACGGCCGTGCGATTGATACCAGTAGAGCACAACCTGCTCATCCAGCCCCTTGCGGACGATGTACTTGTTGACTGGAACATGGCGGCCATCCGGCAGGTCCAGGGTCGTAACCGTGTTCACTACCGGGTTCCAACCAGCCGCCGGAAGGCAGTTTTTGGGAGAATGGATGCCCAGCCCACCGCGCTGGCTCTGGAAGTAGGCGATGTACAAGCCGACTTCACCGGCTCCCGGCGCGTAATAAACCCGGGTCAGGTAATCGGTGGGTTTCAGCACCTCCAATGTCTCCTTGTCCATGGGGACATCGGCAACCTGGCTGTAGATCAGGACTTGGGCGGGGAATTGCTTCAATGACTTCGCCAGCGGGGTGGCCTCTCCATGAGACAACATGCCCGTTCCAGCGGTGGCAGCACCAAGCACGATGATCATCAGCCAAAAACGCATACTGGATTTCACGCAACTGCCTCCTTGGGCGGTTTGGGAGGATCCGGCGGTATCCAGCCCAATTTCTTTCGGATTGCAACCGTCAGGCTATGCAACGCCAGGAACAGGATCGTGGCGACCACGAATATCACCCATCCGGAAAATTCATGCATGAAGCCCTCGGCCGCCTTCGGCCCAATGTAGTGGGCCATCAACGCGGTAATCATCACGCGGGTTCCATTGCTGACGATGGCCAGCGGGATCATAGCCAGGAACATAAACCAGCGCACAACATTGCTCTTCTCCGCCAGATAGCCATAGCCCGCGGCCAGCGCCAGCAGGGAAATCAATGACCGTATGCCGCTGCAGGCTTCCACCACTTCCAGGCGCAGTCCCGGCATGACCAGGACATTTCCCTCGCGCATGATGGGAAATATGTTCAGTATCTCGAGCATGCGGGTCGCGAATCCGGAGGCTATGAATTGCAGCGGGAAAACGATCTCGTTGTACAACAGGTGGGGAAGCGGAATGCAGAACAGCAGGAAGGCGATAGGGAACGTCAGGGCCTTCAGCATGGCCCATCCGCGGAAGTAGACGATCAGTCCGCAAATGACGCCGACGATAGAGACGCGCGCCAGTGAAAGTTCCGCCCCCAGGCTTCCCAGGAACATGACCACCAGCGATCCCAGAACTACAAACAGGCCTCCGCCGAACGACGGCTTGCTGGGGATCTTGGCGAGTTCAGCCCGCTTTCTCCAAATCAGGTACAGGGAAACGAAGGGTACGAGAATGCCGTGCGAATAGTCCGCGTCGCTCCACCACTGGTAAGCCAGCCTGCCTAGAATCGGAGCGTATAACGCCGCGACCATCGCGATAAGCAGGTATCCTTGCCAGCCAATCGCTTTGAGTACTTCAGAAAAGGACTTTTCCGGAGGAGGAGGAGCCTCCCCCATGAGTACCGAGTTGCCAACCGGCGCGCTCACAGACGAACCGGTAGGCTTGGTGCCAGCCAGCGCCACAATTTATCGCTCCATTTCGGGTTTGCTCGATTCAACTGGCCGAGTGCGGACACTGGCCCATCCGAGTGTCTGTTTAGCGTACACCAGAATACCTGCAAAAGTCAGTAGGCTGAAGCGCGTAGCCCTGCCGCAAATATCCATTATGGGTATAGGCAAAGCTGTCGCCGGTGAATCATCGTCCACTCCTGTCGATTTCAAGCGATACTGGCCAGCCCTTTTTGTCAAAGCTCTACTGAAACGCAGACCCTGAAGTACCCCTGCTTCCGCGTTAGAGGCGCACGATCTTAGGCGACTCCATGCCTTTCAGCGCGTTACGGGTGTCGACCACGAGGTTGGACGCTGCAACCAGCTCGCGGTAATCAAACTTCGAGTGATCGGTGATGATTACTACACAATCCGCAGCCGAAGCCGTTGCGATCAGCTCTTCCGACTTCAGTTCCAGGCCATCGAGTTTCAGTTGCGGAACATAGGGATCGCTGTAGGTAACCCTGGCGCCACGCTTTTGCAAAAGCAGAATGACGTCCAGGGCTGGGCTTTCGCGCATATCGTCGATGTTGCGCTTGTAAGCCACGCCGGCAATGTGTACGTGCGAGCCTTTCACCGACTTGGCCTGATCATTCAGCGCATTCTGTATCTTGTCGACCACGAAGTGCGGCATGTTGCCGTTGATGTAGCCTGCCAGCTCGATAAACCGCGCTTCGATGCCCGATTGCTTGGTCTTCCACGAGAGATAAAACGGGTCGATGGGGATGCAGTGGCCGCCCAGCCCCGGCCCGGGATAGAACGGCATGAAGCCGAATGGCTTGGTGGCGGCTGCGTCAATCATTTCCCAAACATTGATACCCATGCCGTCGCACATGATGGCCATCTCGTTCACCAGCCCGATGTTGATCATGCGGAAGGTGTTCTCCAGCAGCTTCACCATCTCGGCAACCCGGGTATTGCTTACCGGAACAACGGTGTCGAGCGCCTGCGAGAAAAACAGCCGGCCCATCTCGGTGCATGCCGGTGTAACTCCTCCGACAACTTTCGGCGTGTTCGAAGTCTGATACACAGGGTTACCGGGGTCCACGCGCTCGGGGGAGAAGCAGAGGAAGAAGTCTTCCCCGACCTTCAGTCCTGTTTTTTCGAAAGTGGGCAACAGAAGCTCATCGGTCGTACCCGGATAGGTCGTCGATTCGAGGATCACCAGCAGCCCGGGATGGAAGTGCTCGGCAATCTGCTCGACCGCCGACACGATGTAGCTCATGTCCGGATCTTTAGTTTTGCGCAACGGCGTGGGCACACAAATGTTGATGGTGTCGAGCTCGCGCACAATCGAAAAGTCGGTGGTCGCGCTGAAACGCTTGTCCGCGATGAACCGGGCGACCTCGGAACCGGGGACGTCCTGCACATGCGACTGGCCGCGATTCAGTCCTTCGACCTTGGCATTGAGTACGTCGATGCCGGTAACGGGAAATCCTGCCTTGGCGAACTCCATTGCCAGCGGCAGTCCGACATAGCCCAGCCCGACAATTCCGACGCGGGCAGTCTTGCTCTCGATCTTGTTCTTCAGTTCCGCAAAAACTCCGGTGGCCTGCACAGCGGTATGCATCTATAAAACTCCATGCCTTGGGAATGTGCTGCGCCGATGGATAAGCGAGCGGGTACGATATTCTTGTGAGGCAGGACTGCTTTCAGGCTCATTCTACAACGAGTCCAAGCCACCTGCGTTGAGTTTGACCTACGCCACCTGGGCTATGCCCTCGGGTGACACGACAGGTTAGCAATCGTCTAAGCGATGAACTGGTAGCCAGCTATGTGTGGAATAGCGGGTGTGGTCGCACCCGGCAATCCGGAGTACGCCCAGGACGCAGTGCGCAGCATGACCTGCGCTTTGCAACGCCGCGGGCCTGACGCCGAAGGCCTTGCAAGCTGGCCTAACGCAACCCTCGGGCACCGGCGACTGTCAATCATCGATCTGAGCTCCGCCGGCAATCAGCCCATGCTCTCCGATGACGGGCAAGTCGGGCTGGTCTTCAACGGCTGCGTCTACAACTTCCGCGAGATCCGTGCGGAGTTGGAAGCGCTCGGCCATCGTTTCCGCTCCCATACTGATACCGAAGTGATTCTGCGCGGCTATCAGCAGTGGGGCATCGACCGCCTGCTGCCCAAGCTGCGTGGCATGTTTGCGCTTGCCTTCTGGGACAATCCTGAACAAAAGCTGACGATGGTGCGCGACCGCCTCGGCGTCAAACCACTGGTCTACTGTCAGCATAACGGCGGCATCGCCTTCGCTTCGACCGTTGAGGCATTGCGCTCGGTGGGCATGGGCGGCGACATCGATCCCGTGGCCGTCCTCGACCTGCTGGAGTTCGGCTTTGTTACCGACAAGCGCAGCATCTATCGCGGCATCACCAAGCTGCCGCCGGCCACGATCGCTGAATGGAAGGACGGGCAAGTCGTAGAGCGCCAGTATTGGTCGGTGCCCTCGCCCGATCCGTGGGCGAATACCAGCTTTGATGAGGCGGTGGAAGAGACCGAGCGGCTGCTGCTGGAAGCTACACAATTGCGCCTTGTTGCAGACGTGCCCATCGGCGTGCTGCTCAGCGGCGGCATCGATTCCAGCCTGGTGTGCTGGGCGCTGCAAAAACTCAA
Source organism: uncultured Acidobacteriaceae bacterium (assembly GCA_963699875.1). Classification (GTDB taxonomy): domain Bacteria; phylum Acidobacteriota; class Terriglobia; order Terriglobales; family Acidobacteriaceae; genus CAVVDY01. Next base: position 402,545 of record CAVOVN010000017.1, on the reverse strand, counting down.
CGCCAATGTGAAGGCGTTCACCGTGCGCGCGCCGGATGATCCCAGCGACGAAAGCGCCGATGCCGCCGCGACCGCGCAAGCAGCTTGGCATCGAGCACGAGATCGTCGAGATGCCGCGCGCCGAGTTCTCCCTCGAACAACTCATCGATGCCTACAGCGAGCCCTTCCCGGTATCCTCGGCACTGGCGATGCTGTGGGTTTCGAGCGCGGTGAAGAAGCGCGCAACCGTTCTGCTGACCGGCGACGGCGGCGACGATGTGTATCTCGGCTATCCCTTCTTTAACTACGCCGTTGCATGTGAGCGCGCGGCGCGTGCAATCCCGCAACCGCTGGCGCCGCTAGTTCGCGGGCTCGCCAACTTGCTTCCCGACTCCGGCCGCTCCAAGCGACTGCGCAGCGCCATGAGCTACGCGACAGGCGGCATCGGCTCATGGATGCAGCGTCACGAGGGGCTGCCATACCTGGAGTCGCGCGGCATTCTGGGCGAGAAACTTGCCGGGTTGCGCTACGACTGGCGCGAGATACCGCCATCGGCGGCTTCGGCGCGGCGCCTGTTCCGCGATGTCTTCGAATCGCACCGCGAGCTTCACTTCACCAGCGAGTTCATGCCCAAAGTCGATGGCGCGACCATGCACTATGCCCTCGAAGCGCGCGCGCCATTCCTCGATCAGAAGATGTGGGAATTTGCCGCGACGCTGTCTCCCGAAGTTCGCTTGCAAGGAGGCGTGCTGAAAGCGGTACTGCGCAAAATTGCCGGCAAGCACCTGAACCGCGAAACCGCACAACGCCCCAAGCAGGGCTTTGTCGTGCCGGTCGAGCGCTGGCTGGCGACGCGATGGAGCGCCATGCTCGATCGTCTGCAAGGCGGCACGCTTCTGGAGCGCGAAGGATGGATTGCGCCGGGAAGTCTCTCCGCGCCGATTCAGGAGGCAAAGCGCAAAGGCGAAGTGCCACTGCAAATCTGGCGATTGCTGGTGCTGGAAAGCTGGATGGAGAAGCAGCCACGGCCTGCTTCGAGTGTCACATTCAGGCAAACTCGTATCGAGTGCAGTCGCAATAATTCTGAGTTTGTCATCACACTCAATTTGTCACCACGCTTAATTTGTCATCACGAGCGAAGCGAGGGATCTGTTCTTCGTTCGTCCCGCCACCATGCTCGCCCGATTAGCCCTGCAATCATGACGACGCAAAGCAGCGATACTAGACTGCCGACGCGTTCTGCCCTATCCTCTGGGAAGCTCAAGGACGAGCTCGTAATCCCCCTGCGGGATAGTCAATTGGATAAATCCCTCAGGCGACGGGCTCGCGATTAGCGTTCCTTTTGCCCCTGCGATGCGCCCCTGCCATCCCTGGTAATAGAAGTGGTTGATCGTCAGTTGCGACTCTTGCGAACTGTGATCTCGAACAGCACGCGCCGTGGCTGCCAACTCTCCACGAATGCTGTGCCGGTGATTTCGTTGACCGGAAGGCGCTTCGATCCGCACAGCTTTCGGAGGATGCGCTTCGACGAAGCGATCGAATTCGGCAGTGTCTTTGGGTACTCGCTCACTGGCGGGCCGAGGCATCATGTCGAAAGGCTCCAGTTGTTTCGCAACCCAATGCCAGTTGGATTTCACGGGATCGCCTCCCCAGGCCGAATAAACGTGGGTCGGCGACCAGGCGTCGGCGGCCAGCCATCCCACAGCCACTAACGCGAGCAGCAACGTAGCCGCACGGGTACGGGGTTGTAGCAGATAAGGGGCGGCCAAAGCTGCGAGCGCGGCGAGGCAAAGTGCAAGGATGACGTTCAGGCGCGAAGGGAATTGCAAGATACTTCAAGAACCCGGCGAGGCTCCAGAGGAGTGCGCTTGCCCTGGTCATGAAGAAGAACGCAACCAGGGCGACTACTGCGTAAAACGCCGCGATGCGCCGAATTCGGCCATCGGCCCCAGCCCTGCGAGCAAGAAGAAACAACAACGCAATCGCGAGCATGGTCGAGAGTGTGACCAACAGAATGAAGACGTATCCCGCAACACCGATCGGGAGCGTGGCCGTTGCTCCTGCGAACCTCGCCAGCAGGTAATGCGCACCCGAGCTGATCTCACCTCGCCAGGGCAAAACCCAGTTGCTGCGATAGTCGGCGAGACCCGAGGTGTAGCGCGCTACAGAAGCTTTGTGTTGATCGAGAACGGCGGGCGACAAATAGACTGCATCGAGACCGACGCCGAGCAGCAATGCTCCGGCAAATACCGATGTCTGGGGAATGCGTTCCCGGCCCGGGCTCATGAAAATCACATACGCGACGGCAACCGGCGCGAAGCACACTGCCGTGCTTGGGTGCGAAAGAATTGCCAGAGCGAATGTGATCGCCGCTATAGGTACGGCCCATCTTGAGCGCCGAAGCAGGCCTTCGGACGACAGCAACACCAAGGGCAGCCACACAAATACCCACAGCTCCGCCGACGCGCCGCGAAGATAGAGATCAACCGCGAGGTGATAGGGCGCGACGACATAAACCACCGCGCCTAGTAGAGCAGCACGCGCGCTGGTGAGTGAACGCAACCACAGATATGCAGTGATCCCCGACAACGTGAAAGCCAGCAGCAGCGAGTATCCCGAACTGAGCCAGCCCGCATTATCTCTTGCGGCTACCAAGGGCCAGAAAAGAGCAGAGGCGTAGTTGGTAAGCGGCGGATAGAAAAATCCTGAAGGTCCACCATAGCCGGCGTTGATGTTGGCAAACCAGCGTGGATACCACTCTCCCTGCCAAAACTGCGAAGCGAACTGCTGCGCCCATACGGCATGCGCCGCGCCATCCCAGGAGAGATCAGGGGCGCCATGCACCAGGATCGGCCAGCAGGCCAACAGGCCCAGGCCGACGAGGATCGCCAGGCTGGTTGTAGCGCCCGAAATCGGCGACGCGCGGTTTCGCCATAAAGCGGAATTGTAATTAGCCGGTCGCGCGGGCGTTCCGCTCAAAGAGCTATTTGGTCACTGGGTCATGTACAATCGGCGTCACTCCCCGAGTACACGGCATTATCGGCAATCCCCGAATGGGGATGCCCAACTCACTTTTTCGCAAGGAGAAAGATGATGAGGAAGTTCCTGGTGTGTCTGGCGGTTGCTTTGTCTGCTTTGTGTGCTCAGGCAGGCGACAGCGTGGAGAAGCAAATTCTTTCCCTGGAGCAGAAGTGGGCGCAGGCCCAGAAGGCAAGCGACGCGAACGCGATCGCTCCCATGCTGGCAGACAGTTTTGTCATTATGTTCCCGGATGGCCGCCTTATGAACAAGGCCCAGGCCCTGGACGACACCAGGAAAAGCAAAATGGAGAGCGTCGAGGCGAGTGACATGAAGGCGACCAGCTATGGAGACACTGTCATCGTTACCGGCATCTGGAAAGGCAAAGGCACCGATGGCGACGGTAAGCCGGAAGATGATCGCGACCGTTTCGTCGATACCTGGCACAAGTCAGCCAACGGGCAGTGGCAGTGCCTTGCTTCGGGAAACACAAAGATGCAGTAAAGTTAGGCCACTCCAAAGAAGAAGGCGGAGCTAAAGGCTCCGCCCTTGTAACTTTGAAAATGATTGCGTACGGCGCAGCTGAAGCTGCGCCCCTTCAAAACCTAGCGCTGTCCCTTTTCCCCAGCCACCTGCAGGCGCACGTCGGCGCGCTGAAGCGCAGCCATCGCGGCGTCGTAATCCGTGTCTGGCTTGGGATGCTCCAACTGCTCCTCGGCCCTCTTCTTCGCTTCCTGTGCGCGCTGGACGTTGATCTCTTGCGGGCGCTCCGCGGTTTGCGCCAGTATCGTCACTTTATCGGGCAGGACTTCGGCGAATCCCCAACTAACTGCGAGATGCACCACTGTGCCGCCTTTTTTGTAGGTCAGGTCGCCGGGCGCGATCTCGGTAATCAGAGGAGCGTGCTGCGGCAGCGCTTCCAGGTATCCGGACTTGCCGGGTATCTCTACCTCATCCACCTGCTCGTTCACCAGCAGGCGATCAGGAGTGACGATTTCGAGTTGTATGGTGTCGGCCATTTCAAATCTTTGTTCCGGGGCTAAAGCCCCTGCTCTGTCTAGTGCTGGTACGGCGCAGCTAAAGCTGCGCCCCTTCGGATTAGGCCGTCGCCTTCATCTTCTCGGCTGCTTCCATGACCTCTTCGATGCCGCCCTTGAGGAAGAATGCCTGCTCGGGAACATCGTCGTACTTGCCGTCGATGATCTCCTGGAAGCCGCGAATAGTGTCGGCCACCTTCACGTACTTGCCGGGGATGCCGGTGAACTGTTCGGCCACGTGGAACGGCTGCGAGAAGAAGCGCTGAATCTTGCGCGCACGCGTCACCGTGAGCTTCTGGTCTTCGCTGAGCTCGTCGATACCCAGAATCGCGATGATGTCCTGCAGGTCCTTGTAGCTCTGCAGAATCTTCTTCACTGCCTGCGCAACGTTGTAGTGCTCCTCGCCCACCACGCGCGGATCGAGAATGCGCGAGGTCGACGCCAGCGGATCGACTGCCGGATAAATACCGAGCTCGGCGATCTGGCGGGAAAGCACCGTGGTCGCATCGAGGTGAGCGAAGGTCGTCGCCGGAGCAGGATCGGTCAAGTCGTCGGCAGGCACGTACACGGCCTGCACCGAGGTGACGGAGCCTTTCTTCGTCGAGGTGATGCGTTCCTGCAACTCACCCATTTCACTAGCCAGGTTCGGCTGATATCCCACAGCGGAGGGCATGCGGCCCAGCAGCGTGGACACTTCCGATCCCGCCTGCGTAAAGCGGAAAATGTTGTCGATGAACAGCAGCGTGTCGGAACCTTCCTCGTCGCGAAAGTACTCAGCGACGGTCAGTCCGGTCAACGCCACGCGAAGGCGTGCTCCGGGGGGCTCGGTCATCTGGCCGTAGATGAGAGCGGCCTTCGACTTCTCCGGCTCTTTGATGTTGACCACGCCGGATTCCTGCATTTCAAGCCAGAGGTCGTTGCCTTCACGCGTGCGCTCGCCCACGCCGGCGAACACGGAGAATCCACCGTGTTGCAGCGCGACGTTATTGATGAGCTCCATGATGACGACGGTCTTGCCGACGCCAGCGCCGCCGAAGAGGCCGATCTTGCCGCCCTTCAGGAAGGGCTGGATGAGGTCGATTACCTTCACGCCGGTCTCGAACATTTCCATCGAGGTGGACTGCTCGTCGAACGCCGGCGCCGCACGATGAATAGGCAGCCGCTTCTGGGCGTTGACTGGCCCGAGCTTGTCCACCGGCTCGCCGATGACGTTGAGCACGCGGCCGAGCGTCGCTTTGCCGACGGGAACGGTGATGGGGCCGCCAAGATCGATGGCCTTCATCCCGCGCACCATGCCCTCGGTGGGCTCCATGGCAACGCAGCGCACACGACCTTCGCCAAGTTGCTGCTCGACTTCCAGAATGACGTCGAGCGGATTGGGGATGTTGAAGCCTTCGCTGGTGACGCGCAGCGCCGAATAAATCGGCGGCAAATGGCCTTCCGTGAACTGCACATCTACCGCGGGACCTGCGATTTGAATGACGTGTCCGATATTTTCTGCCATAAATTCCGTTGTCCGTTGTCCGTTGTCCGTTGTCGGTTGTCAGTACCCTGGCCGACGTTTGTTGTTTCGATACGGAGCTGATTAACGCGTTAAGAATTCGGCCTAGCTCTCGGCCATTCGCGAGTAAACCATCACAGTCTTCCGCGGCATGTATTGCAATTCCGAGGCAATTACGAATTGTGTTTCAAGCTCGTATAAAGAACCGCGCGCATGGCCTAAGAACTGATGAAACTCGCCTCGAGTTGCGCGCCCTTGTCCTTCCGCAATGTTGCTCGGGATCGACACCGCCGATCTCCGCATCTGGCTCGTCAATCCAAATGTTTCCTTCTGAGGGAACCTGCCAGTCACTTCATACACTTTCTTAACCAGCGCAATCGCTTTCTGCCACGCAATCAGATCTTGATATCGCCTTCGCCTGCATTTAGTTCTTCTCTAGTCGGCATTGGTCTGCATCGTCTTTACTGACAACCGACAACTGACCACTGACAACTTCTTTACAACGCAGCTGCGCCGCTCACGATCTCGATAATCTCTTTCGTGATCGCCGCCTGGCGCACGCGGTTGAGCGTCAGCGTCAGCGAGTCGATCACATCGTTCGCATTGTTGGTTGCCGAATCCATCGCCGTCATACGCGCTGCGTGTTCCGCCGCAGCCGACTCCAGCGTTGCCTGAAAAATTTCGATCGCTACATAGCGCGGCAGAATCGCCGCAAACAATTCGTGCGGCGGCTGCTCATAGATGTAGTCCACCGGCTGCGTGCCGAACTTCACCGCCTCTTTATCTCGCTCGCTCGGCTCAGGCTCTTTCAGGCTGATGCCGGCACTGCGCGCGGCCTCGGCCATGCGCTCGCGCTCAGCCTGGGTTGGCTCCTCGGCAGCAGTGACTTCCCGGCGTCCAATCTCCTGCACCGGCAACAAGCGCTGCACGATCACGCGCTGCGAGATCACCGACTTGAACTCGTTAAACAACAGGTAAACCGAATCGATCTGCTCGCGGGTATAGCGCTTGACCACCGCTTCGGCCATCTCGCCAACAGCTTCGAATTCCAGCTTGCCCAGCAGCGTCGAGTATTCGTCGATGACCTGGATCTTCCCGGCCCGCTCTGTGCCGTCGGGCTTCAGCGTGGGATAACGGCGGCGCATGAAATCGCGGCCTTTACGTCCGACCACCAGGATGTCGATGTTCTTGCCGGCCTTGACCTGCAAGAACTTCATCGCGGCCTTCAGCACGTTCGAGTTGAAGGCACCGGCCAGTCCGCGATCGCCAGTAACCAGAATCAGCAGGATGTTGTTCTCGGGACGCTGTTCGAGCAGCGGATGCTTGCACTCGCCGGTCTGCTCATCGACCAATTCAGAGCGGCTGATGAGCGACTCCAGCAGATTGATGAGCATCTGGCCCATCGGCCGCGACGCCAGTGCGCGTTCCTGCGCACGCCGCAAACGCGCTGCTGAGACCATCTTCATGGCCTTGGTAATCTGCCGCGTGTTCTTCACGCTGCGAATACGCCGCCGGAGATCGAGTACGTTCGCCATTCTCTTAAACCAAATTCATCATCGCTGTTACCCAGCTTTGAAGGGGTACCCTTCGACTTTGCTCAGGGCAGGCTCTTTCAGCCGTGCCGTTACGACCCTGAAACAACCCGCCTTTAGGCGCTGCGGGAACCCTCTCCCTCAGCGGCTAAAGCCTGCCCTAATCTCTGTTTCTTGCGGCACGCCTGAAGGCATGCCCTTTCAAAACTGCCCCTCGCATCGCTTATGCCGTCGCCTTCGCTGCCGCCTGATGCTCGCTGACGAACTGGTCCTTGTACTGCTTGATCACGTCCGTCATTGACTTGCGCAACTCGTCGTCGAGAATCTTCTTGTCTTCGATCGTGCTAAACACGCCGGGATTGCTCAGGTCGACAAATTCGTACAGCCCCTTCTCGAATTCACGAAGCTGATCGACCGGCATGTCGTCGAGCAGGCCCTGGGTTCCGGCGTAGATGATGAGAATCTGCTTGGAGAATGGCAGCGGCGAGTACTGGCCCTGCTTCAGGATCTCGGTCAGGCGCTGGCCGCGGGCAAGCTGCTGTTGCGTGGCCTTGTCGAGATCGCTGCCGAACTGCGAGAACGCCGCCAACTCGCGATACTGCGCGAGGTCGAGTCGCAGGGTTCCGGCAACCTGCCGCATGGCTTTGATCTGCGCGCTGCCGCCGACGCGGCTGACCGACAAGCCCACGTTCACCGCCGGGCGCACGCCCGAGTTGAACAAGTCGGTTTCAAGATAAATCTGGCCGTCAGTAATCGAGATGACGTTGGTCGGAATGTACGCCGATACGTCGCCGGCCTGGGTTTCGATGATAGGCAACGCGGTCAGCGAACCGCCGCCCTTCTCATTACTCAGTTTCGAAGCGCGTTCCAGCAGGCGGGAGTGGAGATAGAAAACGTCGCCCGGGTAAGCCTCGCGTCCCGGAGGACGCCGCAGCAACAGCGAAATTTCGCGATATGCCACGGCATGCTTGGAAAGATCGTCGTAGATGCAGAGGGCGTGACGCTTGCTGTCGCGGAAGTACTCGCCCATGGCGCAGGCCGCGTAAGGCGAGATGTACTGCATCGGCGCCGGATCGGAGGCTGACGCGGAGACGACGATGGTGTATTCCATCGCGCCGAAGTCTTCCAGCGTCTTCACTACTTGCGCAACCGAAGAACGCTTCTGGCCGATGGCGCAATAAATACAAATCAGGTCGCGGCCCTTGCTGTTGATGATGGCGTCGAGCGCGACGGCGGTCTTGCCGGTCTGGCGGTCGCCGATGATGAGTTCGCGCTGTCCGCGACCGATAGGAATCATCGAGTCGATGGCCTTCAGTCCGGTCGCCATCGGCTCTTTCACCGGCTGGCGATCGATCACGCCGGGAGCCAGGCGCTCGACCGGGTAGAACTGATCGGTGTTGATCGGCCCTTTGTCATCGATGGGCTGGCCGAGACCGTTGACCACGCGACCGACAAGCGCGTCGCCCACCGGCACGCTCATGATGCGCCCGGTACGGCGCACCTCGTCGCCCTCTTCCACTTCGGTGTAGTCACCGAGCAGAACCGAGCCGACCTGGTCTTCTTCCAGGTTCATGGCGATACCGGCCACGTTGTGGGGGAACTCGATGAGCTCGCCGGCCATGACCTTGTCGAGACCGTAGAGGCGGGCAATGCCGTCTCCGATGGACATCACCGTGCCGACTTCGTCGACGGCGATCTTGGTCTCGTAATTTTCGATCTGCTCACGAATGAGCTTGGTAATTTCGTCTGCCTTGATTTGAGCCATATATTGAACCCAGTTGCCAGTTGTCAGTGGCCAGTTGTAGACAACGACACGGATGAAGCCGCGTCCCTTCAAAACACCGCGTCAGGGCACGGCTTTAGCCGTGCCGAACTGCAACCTTAAAACCCTTGTCATCCTGAGGGGACGTCAGTCCCCGAAGGACCTGCTTTTGTGCCGCCCCTGAAGGGGCTTGTCACGTTAAGTAAATGCCTGACCGGCACGACTAAAAGTCGTGCCCTGATACAAAGCGTCAGAACCAAACTCATGTACCGCTGAAGCGGTACTCCACCCGACAGCTAGCTGTTCACCAACTGCTGGCGCAGCTTCTGCAACTGGCCACGCACCGTCCCGTCATAAATTGTGCTGCCGACCTGTACCATTACGCCGCCCAACAGCTCGGGATTGGCAGCATAACGGGCGCGAACCTTCTTGCCGGTCATGGTCGCCACACGCGACTCCAGTTCACGCTTCTCGCCGTCCGACAGCGGACGGGCGCTGGTGACCTGCGCCTCGGCGAATCCCAGCCTGGCGTCCAGCTCGACCTCGAACTGGCGGGCAATCTTCTCCAGCATGGCGATGCGCTGATGATCGATCAGCACGGCAAAGAAGTTGCGAATCATGCGCGAAAGCCCGACCTGCTTGCCGATGGCATCGAGCAGATTGCGCTTCTGGGCCGCCGGGATATCGGGCGCCTCCCAGACTTTGCGCAGGTCAGCGCTTTCTTTGATCGCCGCGACGATGCTGTTCACCTGCTGCACCGCGGTCGCGGGATCGATCTTCTGCTCCATCACGACGTCGACCAGAGCGCGCGCGTAGCGACTTGCAACGGCAGCCATTATTGACGACCGTCCTTTCCAAGCTGATCGACAAAATCGCGAACCAGCGCCTGATCGGAATGCTCGTCAACGTGAATGCGCTTGGCGGCGATATCGACTGCCAGCGAGGAGGCATAATTCTTCAGCTCGCGGCGGGCATTGCGCGCGATGGCATCGATCTCCAACTTGGCCGATTCGACCACCCGGTTCTTGTCTTCTTCGGCGGCGGCGTGAATGCGCTGCTCTTCGGCAACGGCCTGCTTTTCCGCCTCGGCACGAATGCCGGACACTTCGCTATCGAGCTTGGCCAGCCGCACTTCCACTGCTTGCAGCCGTTCCGTCGCTTCGGCGCTGGCGGCGCGGGCCTCGCGAATCGCTTCCTGAATGGAATCGGTGCGACTGCGGAACATCGCTGGAATCTTGCCGCGCAGAAGGACCCAGAAAAACAGCGCCAGCAGACCAAAGTTAATGAGCAGCGAAACCCAGTAGGCGCGATGCGGGTCGAGTCCGAGGTGCTTGGCAAACCACTTCACCGCAGGCGAGTACTTGAACTGGCCGTTCTCTTCGTGTTCCTCGGCGTGCTCGGCTTCTTCGGATTGCTTGGATAACTCACTGCCGATGGCGGCGTTGGGACCTTCCGACTGCTGCTGCTGCTGGGCCTGCGATTGCGCGCTGCTGCTGGCGGCTGGAGCGGCTTCCTGCGCCCACGCGCCGGCAACGAGAAGTATCAGCGCCAGAAAAATGATTGGCAGGCCAATGCGTCGTATCCGCTTCATTGCTGGCCGCCTGCTACCGGAAGGGCTCCGGCGGGCTTGAGCACAACCTGGATGATCTGGTTGGCAAGAAGTTCGCTTTCTGCCTGCAAGGTGGCACGGGCTGCGTTCATGTCCTGCTCGAGGGCCGCCTGAGCTGCGCGGATCTGCTGATGAGCGGCCTCGCGCGCTTGTGCGATCACGGCATCGCGGGCGTGCTGCGCGGCCTGGCGGCGCGCTTCAGCCGCTTTGAAAATTGCAGACTTAGCTTCGCGGAGCTTCTCTTCGTATTCGGCGGTACGGGCCTCGGCGGCGGCCACGTCGGCACGCGCCTTCAAAATCGCGCCTTCGGTCAGTCCCCGGCGCTGTGCCAGTATGCGCCGCAACGGACGTCCCACCAGAAACGCGTAGGCGGCATACAGCAAGAGAAGAATGATGATGGTCGGAATGGCTCCGAGCAGTAATTCCCCTACTTGCTTAAGTGTCTGATCCATTTCTGTTGGTGATTCCTGCGGCTGAAAGATGCGTTTGCGGGCGCTATGACAAAATCTGGAACCTTTGAAATTAACAGAGCTTGAGAGGCAGTGTCAACGCGGGAAGACAGCTGTCAGCCATCAGCTGTCAGTTCACTGCCAGGGTGCCGGTATCAGGTATCAGCACAGGTATCAGGTGTCAGATCACGTTTGAGGTATTGTGGCGCGCAACAATCTAAAACCAGCAGCTCGGCGGCTCTTAGCTGAGAGCTGACGGCTGACGGCAGTCTAGCTGGTGTGTCGAGCTCATCAGTGAACCGTGGTCCCTCCCGTCGGCTGCGTTGCCCGTACCAGGTCAACGACATCATCCACCTTATCGGCAAGAACGTTTAGTTTTCGCGCCAGGCCCTGTATCTCGGTCTCAGCCCGGCGGTTGACGTCGAAGTCGAGCTCACCCCGCACCCGGTCTTTCTGGTCCTGACGATTCTGGCTCATCATGATGACGGGCGCCTGAAGTGCGGCCAACATGGACAGAAAGAGATTCAGCAGGATGAACGGATACGGGTCCCACGCCTTGTGCCCCAAAACGACATTGATGGCGCTGTAGACGATGAGTACAACCAGAAAGAGGATGATGAAGGTCCACGATCCACCGAAAGCCGCCACGCGATCGGCAATACGCTCGCCGAAGGTCGATTCCTTTTCGATCAAATCGTTGGGATTGCGCGCGGCCCGCAGCCGTACCAATTGCTGCGAAGCATGGAACTGCCTGCCCAGCACCGCCATCATATCCATGCCGGCCATTGGCTTCTTTTGCAGCAACGTAGAAATGTCGTTGCGGTCGACTTCGACGCAGGTGGTCTCTTCCAGCGCGGTCGCGGTGGTCTGGTGGTCCTTCTGGTCGAGCATGGCGGCAAAGCCGAAGAACTCTCCGTGAGTCGGCTCGTCGATGACCAACTCCTGTTGGTCATCATCGACGGTCGCAACCTGTACCTTGCCTGACATCACGATGTAACCGCGCTCGCCAGGGTCGCCCATTTTATAGATTCGCTGGCGTGCCGCAAATTTTCTCAATTCGACTTGCTGCGCCAGGATGGCAAGCTCTTCATCGTCGAGCTTTTCGAACAGCGGCACATGTTTAAGTTCTTCGGGATCGCAGGGCATGGCGCACCTCAAGTCTGAGTTTTATGCGGGTGGGGAGAGAATCGCATACTGACTCTAATCGGCACAACGAAATCAAACTGCGGGTGTGAAAAGTCGATGAAAGGAGCGGAAGCGGGCCTCGTCCTAGTAGGCTGTACAGCGCTGTCAATTTTTCGGACGCGAGCTGGATCGGCTGGACGACCAGCTTGATCGCCTGAAGACACCCACGCTGCTGATTTGGGGAGACTGTCAGATCGCGTCTCGCCGTTTTCCGTGGCTGAAAATTATCAGCGGCTTATCGCGGGCTCGAAGCTGGAGGTGATTCCGCAGTGCGGACATGTCCAGCCGCTGGAGAAACCGGCGGAGTTAGTGGGGCATCCTGGCTTTTGTGGCCTGAAAAGACCTTTCCTTGCCATGACTTTAATTCATGGATATCACTGTTGCCATGACTTTAAGTGATGCACTTGAGAAAAATGGCAGGTGCTATGGCCACGAAAAAGCTTGCTTTGTTGGAGTCTTTGGCTGGTTTTTGCCGAGTCGAAGGGCGGCTCTTCCTACTGACAACCGACAACTGACCACCGACAACTGGTTTTTGGAGGCGCGGGGCGGAATCGAACCGCCGAATAGAGGTTTTGCAGACCTCGGCCTTACCACTTGGCTACCGCGCCCTTGGGGAAAACTTGGCGGGCTATACGCAAAGCCCCCGCGCAGGGCGAGGGCAACAAATTCTGGAGCGGGAGACGGGGGTCGAACCCGCGACTTCGACCTTGGCAAGGTCGCACTCTACCACTGAGTTACTCCCGCTCGTGGAAGTGTGATTATAACGAACTGTAACGGAAAGCGGCAAACGTCGGTTGTGGTCTTGCCGGCTCCTCGGCAGTAAACTGTGATTATGTCGCCCGCCGAAAAGCATCAGGCCCACGAAATGATCGAGCAGCTCACTTCCGGCCAGCTCGCGGCAATCGTCCAACTGCTTCGCGTTATGACCGATCCGGTCACTCGCGCGATCGCTAATGCGCCCACCGATGACGAGCCGCTAAGTACCGAAGGGATTCGGGCGCTAGACGACGCAGGCGAGTGGTCGAACGAACACCAGGATATTCCTCACGAACAAGTCTTGTCGGAGTTAGGCATTTCTCAGGAAGAAATCGATCGCTTCAATGGATCGCGATGAAGCGGATTGTCTGGACTGACCGAGCGAAGTCCGACGTCCGCAAGCTCGACAAAATCATTGCCATACGAATTCTTGCTGGCTTGGATCGGTTCGCGAGGACGGGCGAAGGAGATGTGAAGGCGCTACAAGGTCGAGAGGAACTTCGGCTCCGCATTGGCGATTTCAGGCTGTTCTTCGTCGTTACAGGAGCGGACGCGATTGAAGTTCGTCGCGTTCTTCATCGTAGTGAAGCATACCGCCAGTAAGTATCGCTGTTTGGGGCGCCGCGCACGATTCACCTGAACCCACTGGCCGCCAGCAAGCTCACCCTTATTATCCCGCCGACTCCTGCGGAAGAGTCTCTGCGGGGCGTGTGGTTACTGCGCCGAAGCCTAGTCTTCGGCGTCATCCTCGATTAGGCGCTCGCCTTTGCCCGCGGACTCGATGTGGCCGTCGCGCATGTGAATGATGCGGTCGCCATAGGCTGCGGCTTCGGGGTTGTGGGTGATCATCAGCACCGTCTGCCCCAGCTCTTTGTTGGATTGGCGCAGCATGTTCAGCACAATCTCGGAATTCTGGGTGTCGAGGTTGCCGGTCGGCTCATCGGCCAGCACGATGGACGGCTGGTTTACCAGCGCGCGCGCCAGTGCCACGCGTTGCTGCTCCCCGCCGCTCATCTCCGAGGGCAGATGGTCGAGGCGCTTGTCGATTCCTAGCAATCCAACGATGCGTGCGATGTAAGCGCGATCGGCCTTGTGCGCATGGCCAGAGATGTCGAGCGCGATGTCGATGTTGCCCTGCGCGGTCAACGTTGGCAGCAGATTGAACTTCTGAAAAACGAAGCCGATCTTCGTCTTGCGCACCCGGGTGCGCGCGGCATCGGAGAGCTCGGTGAAGTTGACGCCGTCGATGATCACACGCCCGGTGTCGGCATGAGTCAAGCCTCCCATGATGTAAAACAGGGTGGACTTGCCGCTGCCGGAAGGGCCGACAATGCTGACGAATTCACCCTTTTCGACCGCCAGCGAAACCCCGCGCAGAGCTGGGACGTCGACCTTGCCCACGCGGTAAACCTTGCGCACATCTTCTACCTGGATCATCAACGCCATGGCGAATCTTCGAGTTTACATGATCGAAAGCGGCACTTGGCCGTTGGCACTTGGCTTTTGGCTCTTGGCTTGAGTACCGCGACGACTCGCGTCAGGGCAAGACTTCAGTCGTGCCGACCACATCCCTTTTCTTTCGTCATCCCGAGAGGATGTCGGTCCCCCGAGGGATCTGCTTTTTCGCGTCTTAACGAGCCTCTGTCGCCGACTGAAGTCGGCTGGGGATCGCCACAATAGAGCGCTTTTCGGCACGACCGCAGGTCGTGCCCTGACGCGAATCTTCGCTGAGCCGGCCTGGTCGCATCGCATAGCACCCTTCCCGAAACCCGCTCGCTACTCCCAAAGGCCATTCAAACGCGTTACAACCAAACTATGAATTCGCCAGCCGAGAACAAGAAGCACTCCCTGCTGGTGGCGAAGGCCGTGCAATGGCTGCGTTCATATTACAAATGCGGCGTCATTCTCTCCGAGCAATACTGCGCCACGGGTGAGGTTCCCGACGTGATCGGCTGGAAGGGCTTTTGCCGCTCGGTGCTGGTGGAATGCAAAGTCTCTCGCGCCGACTTCGTGGCCGATGCCGCCAAACCATTTCGCCAACATCCCGAGGAAGGCATGGGCTGCGAACGCTTCTATCTTGCGCCCGCGGGCGTGGTTCGGCGCGAAGATTTGCCGAAGCATTGGGGCTTGCTGGAACTGCGGGCCCGCGAAATCCATCTCGTCGCGAAACCAGGGCGGATTGACCTACGTAGCCCTGCGGCATTGATGAAAGAGATGAACCTGCTGTTGGCCAGCTTGCGTCGTGTGGAACTGCGCATCGAGCCGCAATCCATCACCGACTTCCTGAAGTGGAAAAACCGCATGGCCGACTACAACGGTGGGCAATTGCCGGAAGGCGTTGATGCATTCGAGCAGGAAGATAATTCCCATCTGCACGTGACGCCCTAGCCAAGGCGACGGACCCGCTGAAGGCTTTAGCCCGAGTTCAGCCAGAAATCATCGTGGAGCTGCTTTGTATCAGGGCACGACTTGCAGTCGTGCCGTATAGCGGCACCAGAAGATGAGGGCTTCAGCCCCTGAGATCGCTGGTTGCAGCGGCTAAAGCCGACTCTCATGCTGAAGTTACGGCCCGGCTAAAGCCAGGCCCTGATACAAAGCGAGTCGTTCGAAGCTGGAGCGGTTGCCCGCAAGTTTCCCCGCCTCCTGCCGATGAAGTAGGCGACTGTTGTGTCTCGCTCGGAGGCGGAATGCGAACCCCTGCTGCGCTGCTGACCTTATCAATCCTCATCGCTCTACCAACATTTTCGGAGGATGCAAAACCCATTCTTACTCCGCAGGCGCAGGCCGAGGCCCGCATGTGGGAGCCGGGTTCCAGTTTCTTCTACATCAACGGAATCGCATATCGCTATGCCACAGCGTCGTCCTACGCTGTGGTAGCTGCTGCGACGACTGGCGTCGGCGGCAAATATCTCGGCGTGAAGGTGCATGTATTCAATCGCAGCCGCCAGTCGATCACGGTGCGGCCAGAAGACATCGCAGTGGTGGACGCGATTGCCAACCGCCGCCTGGTTCCGATTCCTGCAATCGAGATCGTCAACCGCAAACGCGGTCAGCCAAACTGGATGAAGTTTGCCGGCAATGCTGTCTCCGGCGGCAACGAGCCGATGGGCGACCTGGTCAATCCGCAGTGGAACGAGCTGGTACGGGCATTGCAACCGGAGGCAACTTCCAACGCGCGCGCCGACTCAACCACAGCCGTCTACTCCAGCCAGAAGGTGCAGGTGGATGGCCCGGACTGCGACACCTCGTGCCAGTTGCGTAATCGCGAGGTGAACTCCACGCTCTCGTCCGGCTGGCAGCAGAATCTAGCGGAATCGATTCAGCAAACCGCGTTTCTGGCCAACACAATCCCTCCGCAGTGCGACATCGAAGGCGTCCTGTACTTCCCTATGCCTCGCCAGGCAGCGACCGATCCCAAGGCCCGCCGCCGCAGCAAAAGCTATGCCATCACCATCACCGTGCCGGTTGCAGGCGAGCGCTTCAATCTGGATTTCCCCGTGGAGTAACACTCAAGCGACTTCTGAACCCTTACGGGAAAATGCGACGCTGCGGTTGTTTCGGCGATCAATCTGCCTGCGGCGAGCCATCCCGTCAGGTTGATTCTGCCGGCCCGGCAGAGTACCTTCACCACTCGGAGGAATTCTCTTGAGACCTCAGCGTTCATTGGTTCGACTGGTTTGCGCAGTCTGTCTGGCAGCCTTCGCATTGACCTGCGTCGCCGGCGCACAGACCGCCGCGCCGAAGTTTGTATCTCGCGACGCTGCTGTCGGCGGGGTCCGCATTCATTACACAACTGGCGGCTCCGGACCCACGGTGATACTCCTGCACGGTTTTGCGGAGACTTCACGCATGTGGAACCCCATTCTGCCGGTACTTGGCGCCAAGTTCACCGTGATTGCTCCCGACCTGCCCGGGATCGGGGATTCGTCCATTCCAACCGAGGCAATGAGTGTGACCACGGCGGCGATACAAATTCATGAGTTGGCGAAGTCATTGGGCGTGACCAAGGCGCGCGTTGTGGGTCATGACATTGGCCTGATGGTCGCTTACGCGTATGCGGCAAAGTTCCCCTCTGAGGTGGAAAAGCTGGTGGTGATGGATGCATTCATTCCCGGGGTGCAGGGCTGGGAACCGATCTACAACAGTCCCGACTACTGGCACTTCCGCTTCCATGGTCCAACCCCTGAAGCGCTGGTGAACGGGCGCGAGAACATTTACTTCGCATATTTCTGGAACGACCTTGCGGCCGACAAGAATCATTCAATTCCGGAGGCCGACCGAAAAGCCTATCTGGCCGCTTATTCGCGTCCCGGGCGCATGCGCGCGTCGTGGGAGTATTTCGCTACCTTCCCACAGGCGGCTAAGGATTTCGCCGAGCTGGCGCAGACGAAATTGACCATGCCGGTGCTCTCCATTGGCGGCGACAAATCTCTGGGAGAACCCCTGGCAGAGCAAATGAAATTGGTCGCGACCAATGTGACCGTCGTGATCGTCAAGAACTCAGGCCACTGGATACTCGAGGAGCAACCGAAGCAGACCACTGACGCGCTGGTGAACTTTCTATAACCGCGGCTCGAGGCCCGTGACCTGCTGCCCAGGCGCGCCCCGTTTGATGCTAACCCGGGCGTAGAAACATCACATCCATGGGATGATGCACATCGATAGATCAAGCCACTTCGTAGCCGAGCCCTTCGTGCCCCGCCGTCTCTTTCCCGGCGGACACGCGCAGACCATTGCCGGCAACTTCCTGCGCCGCACAAATCTGCTGCCTGCTGCTGAAGAGCGCTTGTTCGACGTGGAACCTGGCATCCAGGTGCTGTGCCATTGCCACTGGCAAGCTGAGCGCACATCGACGATGACAGTGATCGTCGTGCACGGTTTGGAAGGCTCCGTCGAGTCGAGATACATGATCGGCACCGGCAGTAAGGCGTGGGCGGCGGGCATGAATGTGGTTCGCATGAACATGCGCAACTGCGGCGACACCGAGCACCTCGGACCCAGCCTTTACAACTCCAGCATGTCTGACGATGTGGGAGTTATCGTGCGGACCCTGATCGCGGAAGAGCATTTGCCGGCGATCTCGCTGGTTGGCTATTCCATGGGCGGAAATCTTGTGCTGAAGCTGCTGGGCGAATGGGGAGCGGATGCCCCCGCGCAAGTGAAGGCGGGAGTAGGCGTGTCTCCGGCGATGGACTTGGCGGCGTCGGCGGATGCGCTGCATGACCTGGCGAACCGAGTGTATGAATACCGATTCTTGAAGTCGTTGCGTAACCGCGTGCGACGCAAAGCACAGCTCTACCCCGAGCGCTACGATGTGAAGTATCTGCGGGGGCTGCGCAGCATTCGCGACTTTGATGAGCAGATTACGGCACGCTACTGCGGATTCGCCGGGGCCCAGGACTATTACGAGCGCGCCGCTGCGGCCAACGTTCTCGACCGTATATCTGTGCCGACGTTGGTGCTGCACGCCGACGATGACCCGTTCATTCGCGTGCTTCCCCAAACGCGCCAGAAGCTGCTGAATAACCCGCACATCACCTATGTCGAAACCACGGCCGGTGGCCACTGCGCGTTCTTGGCAGAGCCGGATGGCTACGACGGACGCTGGGCGGAGCGGGAGGCGGTGCGGTTTATTGAGGCAAAGATCTGAAGGTGCGGGGCGCGGGATCATGATCAGGATCGCAACAAGTGCTAACGTCTACTCCTTCATCATCACGATACCGATCGCTTCATCATCATGATCAAGATCACTCTCGAAACCAGTCTCGCCAAAAGTTTAAAGTGCTGCTGTGGCGCTCCCGGTTCGGAATGAAATCAAGCTCCTCTTCGAATCGTTTCTGCAAAATGGCGAAACTCAAGCCGTATTTATTCGCAAGGAACCGAACGTCTGCCTGGTCTTTGGGACTGTTTCGCTCAAGTTTGGAGAGAACGAGATCATAGACGTCTGGAATGAAGATCTTGATGTTCTCAAAATGGAAAGGCGCTTCCAGCAATCGCTCGTCGAAGTTATAAGGCATAGTCACGAAACCGACATAGTCCACATACAAACCGAACTTCTTGTGAAGTGGAGTACCTTTGCCGGCAATTTGCGCTAGTTCAGCGGTGAGTTCGTGAGGACATTCCACATGGTCGAGGTCGCCTGTGCTGCGAGAAAATCCGTGAATTATTGGTAACAACAAAGCCCCCGATACAGACGAGTCGAACGGGCGAAGATAATTGTTCGTCGATTTCGGTCAGGAACTCACGCCAAGGGGATCCCAACTCGAGCGTCTCAGGCATAATGCAGGTGCTCAGGTCGCCACGTGGTAAGGACATGCCACTCCTCAGCATCCTTTGATCTATTTTGCCGCACCCATTCCTGCTGGGTTGCTGAGAGTGCAGGATTGCCAAATGTACATTCGGATTCCAAGCGGCTCCGCTTGAGAACATCTTTAAACCTGGCCAATGACTGGTAAACAGCAGAATTGTTGTTTCCGCGCTGCTCCTCTACAAGCATTGCCAGTGACACGACAAATCCGAGTCGGTTTGTCGAATTACTTGCACGAGCTTCTTTGAGCAACCAATCGCGATCCAGGTCAGGATAATTCAGAAGCACCCAAGGCAATGCTTCCGCAACCCTGGGGTCAAGTTCCTCCTGCTGCAATGCTCCCAGAACTACTTCCGCAGGATTTCTCGTCCAGCCCGCTCTCATGTATCTAAACCAGGGTATCCCAGAGCACTGAGTTGTCTTGCAAGAGAATCTGTTTTTGGGCGGCGATTTTGCCGAAACTTCTGATCACATGGAACGAGGGTCGGACGAACTTCAACATACGAACCGCCTTACGCGCAAGCTCGGCGTAAGAGGTCGCTTCCCTCGTTCGAGAACGCCAGATAAGGCTGTGACACGCCCAATCGAGCGGCAGCTTCTTGCTGGGTCAGACCTTGCTCCAACCGACCCTGTCTGAGGATTTATCCAGTCATAATGTTCACTCCGAACTTTTAGATCGATTGATATTACAAATGATGTAATAAAATGTCAAGTATAAATGCATTTTAAAACACATATTTACATAAACATGTGATATAATTTAGTCATAGCCTTTATTGACGCCGTTCATTGAAACGTGAAAGGTGGAGGCCTATAAATTATTCTTACGTCAAATGTCTTACAGCTGAAACATGATGGGTGCCACGCTACGCGCTAACGCATTCTTCCTTACCGGTTGTACACCGGCAGCGGCCCCCGCAAATCCTGCCAGATCTGGTCGCAGGCGTTCAGCGTCTCTTCGTCCAGCGGACCCTCTTCGGCAGCAGCGAGATTCTCGTTCAACTGCGCGAGGCTCGACGCGCCGAGGATCACGACGTCGCTTGGCGTATGCCGTAGCAGCCAATTCAGAGCGAGGCTCACCAGTGAACGTCCCGCTCGGCGCGCAATTTCGCGAAGCTCTTCGACGGCCTTGAAGTAGCGATCGTGCCAGTAACGGTCCTGGTAAAGCTTGTTGTTGTCGAAGCGCGTGCCCGGCGTGATGGTTTGCTGCTGGTGCTTGCCGGTGAGCAGGCCGCCCGCGAGCGGGTTGTAGACGATGGTCGAGACGCCGAAGCGTTTGCACATCGCGAGGTATTCCTGCTCGATGCCGCGCGCCAGCAGGTTGTACATGGGTTGCGAAATATACGGAGCCGCCCAGCCGCGCTCTTTCGCCAGCCACAGCATCTCGACCACTTCCCAACTCGCATAGTTCGAGCATGCGAGGTAGCGCACCTTGCCCTGCTTCACCAGCGAGTTCATCGTCTCCAGGGATTCTTCGATGGGCGTCGAATGATCCGGCGCGTGCATGTAATAAATGTCGAGGTAGTCGGTTTGCAGACGGCGCAACGATTCGTCGATGGCGCGCAGGATGGCCGCGCGCGTGAGTCCCTGCTGGTCGGGCTCATCGCCGACTTTGAAGCGGACCTTGCTGGCGATGACCAGCTTGTCGCGACGGCCCTTGATGGCTTCGCCGAGCATGGTCTCGGCCACGCCAGTCTGGTACATGTTGGCGGTGTCGAAGAAGTTGATGCCGGCTTCGATGCAGCGGTCGACCAGTTTGGTCGAGCCCGCCTGATCGAGCGGCTTGCCGAAAGTCATGGTGCCGAAGCACAGGCGGGAGACGTTGAGGTCGGTGTGGGGGAGGGTGTGGAGTTCGATGCTCATGCTCTTACGATTGTCGCAAATTGCACTATGAAATTGTCATCACGAACGAAGTGACGGATCTGTTCTTTCTTTCCGCGGCCGCGGGTGGAAGCCCCCACATTTATGCGGGGGAAACCGAACATATATCGGGACTCGCGCGCTTTAGCGCTGGCCGAACACGCATGCGTCCGCAAAAGATCCAGGGCTGAAGCCCTTCGTGATTTGTTCTATTATCCCCCCGCATAAATGCGGGGGCTTCCACCTGGGGACGAGCACATCTCCACATTACGGGAGAGCGTCGCTCCCGGCTGCGACCTCATAACGGCTTCGACATGGTGACGAAGTGTACCGGCTGCGTCGCCGTCTTGATCACCTCGGCTGATTCAATTCCGGTCGGCACGAAACCTAGCTTCGTGTAAATCTCCGACAGCTCAGGCCGCACGTTCACGATACGAATATCGAGCACTTCGCAGTCGTGGGCTCGCGCATAGTTTTCGGCCTCATTCATCATGCGGCGGCCGATGCCGGATTTCTGTTGCGACGGATCTACCGCCAGCGTTCCTGCGTACGCACGTTCGCCAGTGATCTTGACGTATACGCACGCGATCAGCCCGGTGCCCGATTCAAGCAGAAGAAACTCGCCGTGCAGCAACATCTCAACCAAGCCCGCAGCATCAATTCGCTCACCCGACTTGAAGAACTTCTCGACCGCGAACGCGCGATTGATGAGATCGACAATGGCGGGAATATCCGCCGGAACGGATGTCCTCAGCACGAACTCTTCGGAAGACAGTCATCACTTACAGCACCGCCGTCTCATGCAGCAGTTCGCCCTTCGCGAATCGCGCCGGGCTGAGCGCTTCGACCTCACTCACCACGCTCGTCTTCCCTTCGGTGATCAGGTCGGCCAGAATCTTGCCCGTCGCTGGAGCGTGCATCACGCCGTGGCCGCTGAATCCGTTGGCGCAGAAGAATCCATCAAGGCCCGGGACGGGTCCAAGGATGCAATGGTGGTCGGGCGTCATCTCGTACAGCCCGGCCCAGGCGCGCTTGGGATTGATCGCCAAATTCTCGAAGCAGGGCACGCGGTCGGCGGCGCGCTCGAGAATCTTCTCGATAAACGTCGGCTCGAAATTCGTGTTGAAGCTGGGCGTCTCGGTCGGATCGTTCCACGCCAGCAAGAATCCCAGGCTCTCGGGTCGGAAGTGAAATCCGTTTGTCATGTCGATGACCATGGGGATCGCATGCGAGACGCCGTCGAATGGCTCGGTCGGAACCAGCATGCGGCGCAGCGGCTCGACTGGGAGATCAACGCCAGCCATGGCGGCAACATCGCGCGCCCATGCGCCGGCAGCGTTCACCACCGTCTTCGTGCTGACCGGCCCGCGCGCAGTCTCCACCTCGAAGCCCGAACCATTGCGCCGAATCGCCGTGACCTCGGTCGAGCGCCATAGCTTTGCGCCGCGCTCGTGCGCTGCGGTGGTGAAGCCAACCATCACGCTATTGGGATCGACAAATCCGTCGGTCGAGCAAAAGCTGCCGCCTAATATGTCGTCGGAGCGCAGCTGCGGCACGCGCTCGACAATCTCGCCGTGGGTGATCATGTCTGACGTTTTTCAATCCGAGCGACTTCTGCAGCGCCTGATTGGTCTCCAGATATTCGAGGTGCGAATCCTTGGTGGCCACGAACATGTATCCCTGCGGACGATAATCCGCAGGCTGGCCCAGCCGCTCTTCAAACGCCGCATAGAAAGGAATGGAGTACAACGACATCTGGATATTGGGCTTGGTGGCAAACTGCGCGCGCACCCCGCCCATGCTTTTTCCGGTCGATCCTTTACCCTGATGCGACTCACGTTCAATGATGAGAACATTGCGGCATCCGGCTTCGGTCAGGTGCCACGCGATACTTGCGCCTACAATTCCGCCGCCTATGATGACTACCTCTGCTGTTTCCATGAGGCCCTCTCACTACCGCCAGCATTGTAATTAGTTGAAGAAGCGTCGGCAGTGATTTAGGTATAGAACTGTTGATCGTACTGAGCTTGCGCGATTGCATCACGACATCAGCCCGGAGCGTCCTGCATGCCCACGTCATCCGTCGTCCAAATTCTGACCGGCTCCATTGCGCCGGTTATCGTCATCTCCGGCGTAGGACTTGTCTTGCTCAGCATCAGCAACCGCTATGGGCGGGCACTCGACCGCGCGAGAGCGCTGTTGAAGCAGATCGAGCAGGGCGATACCGCCGCCGCGAGCGCGATTCGGTTAGACGAGCAGCTTCAGCGCACCCATCGGCGCGCCAAGCTTTTGCGCGCATCAATGATGTACGGCTCGGCCAGCATCTTCTTCGTGTCGCTTACCATTCTCGCGCTGTTTGCCGAGTACATACTGCAAGTCCACATCGACTTCCTCGCCCTGCCCAGCTTTGCGCTTTGCCTGCTGTGCCTGGTGGCTTCGCTGTACTACTCGATTCGCGACATTACGGTGTCGATGGGCGCGCTCGATCTGGAGATCAACAGCGTGCGCCGGAGCCGCGGGTCGCTTCGTAGCTAAAGCTCTTACAAAGTGCCCAGGGGCTAGAGTGTGTGCATGAGAGCCTGTGCCGTCGCTACGCGACTCAGGGGTATTTCCCACTCGCACCCAGCACTCCGCCTTCGGCTGCGTGCTGGGCTATCATGTTGGTCGCCCCCAAGGGGCTCAGATAGCTGGTTGTTCCACCGACAGTGGCAGAGTCCAGTTCCCACGCACTCACTAAAGTCCTCGCGTCTTGGCAACGGCGTACCGCTGGGCTGAAGCGCCGACACTACCCGAAATTCTCCGGGGTCGCGTCCGCGAGATATTTTTTCAGGAAGAAGTAGGTTCGCTGGCCGGCGTCGAGCATATTGAAGCCGTTGAAGCCGTGGTTAGCGTTGGGATAGATCTTCATTTCATACGGAGCCTGCCGCGCACGATACAACGCTTCGATCTTGTGCGCCTCGCTCACCGGCACCACCGTGTCCTGATCGCCATGCAGGATGAGCACCGGCGGCAGCTGGCGCACCTGCTCGGCAAAGTGGTCGGGCATGCCTCCGAAGAAATCGACGACGGCTTTCACCCGCGACTGCTGCGACGCCAGCGCAAGCGCAAGATAAGCGCCAAGAGAAAAGCCGATGATCCCGATGCGGCGGCGATCGGTCAGGGAATGGTCTTGCGCAAAATCGAGCGCGTCGGAGATGGCAATCGTCCAGGTCGGGAAATTGTCGCGAATGGTGAGCGGGCTCGCCCGGATTGTGCCGGTGGTTTCGAAGAAGTGCGGCAGAAAGACGACGAATCCGCGATCGGCGAGCATCTGCGGAAACTGCCCGGAGCCGGAGTACAAGCCCGCTGGAACCATGCAACGCCAGCACGATGGGGTGTTCACCGGCCTGCGGGGGGACGAAGACATCGATACCGACGGACTTGCCGCCGCTGAGATAGGTGGTTTGCAAGAGATTATCCTAAGTCGTTTTGGATGCTCGCGCGATCCACGTGGGAGCAAGGGTGTCAGGGGTCAGGCATCAGGGGTCAGGCATCAGGTGTCAGGCATCAGTGAAGGCATCAGTGAAGGCAAGCACCTCCCGCTACATTCGGGCTAACCATCGACTCTCAATATTTTTCAGCTTCGAAGGGACGGTATTCAGCCGGTCCCTTTTCTCATTCGTATTCGCGAGTGCCAGCATTTTTCGTAGTTGAAGCTGCAGCCCATTTAAAGATTATTTCCAATCTTTCCCAAAACAGGGCTGGAAGGCTAAACAAGCCATTGATAAACTTCGGCTTCGAAAGCACGCCAACTGGGCGACCGGGCCTTTAACGAGGATTCATGCAGACTTTCTCAGATGGAATTGTCGCCGTGACGCGAACTCTCGGCGCAGTCGCAGGCCGGCAGGCGGAGCGCAGTACAAAACATTTTCCGAGACTTGTACCATCTGCAACACAGAGTGTGCCTGGCAAGGTGCTGCGCAACCAGATTCTTCTCCTGCTGATTTCACTGCTTGGCTTGGGCGGCTGGGCCCGAGCGTCGAGCGAAAATTGGGTGGAGGTTCGCAGCCCTCATTTCGTTGTACTCACCGATTCCAACGAGAAGCAGGCTCGCCATGTCGCCGATCAACTCGAGCGGGTGCGCTCCGTCTTTCATGTCTTGTTGCCGAAGGCGAATGTCGATCCCTCATCGCCGATCGTAGTGGTTGCACTGAAGGACAAGAAAGGGTTCCAGGCGTTGGAGCCGGAAGCTTATCTGGGAAAGGGACGGTTGGATCTCGCGGGATATTTTCTGCATGCGCCTGACAAGAACTATGTTCTTTTGCGACTCGATGTCCAGGGAGAACATCCGTTTGCTACGGTCTATCACGAATATACGCATCTGCTGCTTGAGAACTCTGGCGTGTGGTTGCCGTTGTGGTTAAACGAGGGTCTGGCTGAGTTCTTCCAAAACACCGAGATCACAGACCGGGATGCAAAAGTAGGTGAGCCCAGCCAAGACGACATCCTTTATCTTCGCCAAAATCGCCTGGTTCCGCTGACTACTCTGTTACAGGTTGACGTGAATTCCCCCTACTACCACGAGGAGAACAAGGGATCCATCTTCTACGCCGAGTCCTGGGCGCTTACCGACTTTCTGGAAATGACGGACCGAGCGGCGCATACCCAACGACTGACCGACTACGTTGCATTGGTAAATCGAGACCACGATTCCCTGGCAGCCGCACAGCAAATTTTCGGAGACCTGAATCAGCTCCAGAAAGCGCTCGAGTCTTACGTGGCGCGCAACAGCTTTCAGTACTTCACGCTGTCGACTGCCACGAGCGTGGATGACTCTGCCTTTAAGGTACGACCGCTGCCCCTGACGGAGGCGAAGGCGGTGTGCGCGGATTTGCTGGCCTACAACCAGCGCACCAAGGATGCGCGCGCATTGCTGGACACGGTGCTGCGGGACGATCCCAACAACGTGTCGGCACACGAGACCATGGGATACCTGGAATTTCGCGCGGGCAATCTGCCGGAGGCGCGGAAATGGTACGAGCAGGCGGTGAAGCTTGATTCCCAGAGCTTTCTTGCTCACTACTACTTCGCTGCCATCTCCATGCGAGAGGGAGGGTCGACTAACGAGGCCGATGTGGAGTCCAGCCTGCGAACCGCGATCAAGTTGAATCCTAAGTTTGCGCCCGCCTACGACCAGCTTGCGGTGTTTTATGGAATGCACCACGAGAAGTTAGACGAAGCCCATGTGTTGAACCTGCAAGCCATCGCTCTGGAGCCTGGAAACCTTACCTATTGGCTGAACAGTGCGAACATACTCATGGAAACAGGTCGCGACACAGATGCTTTGGCCGTGCTGCAAAAAGCTGTCGGCCTTGCCAAGACGCCGGAACAACTCGCTTTGGTTCAGGAACACATTACGCAAGCACAACAGTTCCAGACAGTGCGAAATCAGGCTACGGAGGCGAATCGTCGCCCGGCTGAGAATGTGCCGGCCACGGATGTCGTTGACCAGGACTCCCCGCCCGCACTAACGAGGCGTGCTCAACCAGTCCCGGCGGACCCGCTGCCGCCGCCCAAGCCGAAGTATCTCAGCGAAGAACCGCACGGCCTAAAAGGTACGGCCCAGGGTGTTATCAAGGACGTGCATTGCACACCTCCTTCGTTGCTCGAGCTTAAGGTCGAAGGGACCGGCAAACGTATGTCGCTATACAGCAATAACTACTTCAAGGTCGCATTTAGCGCTGCCAATTACAAGCCAGAAGGAGACCTTAATCCCTGTACCGATCTGGAGGGCAAGAAGGCACGCGTGCAATATTCTGAGACGGTCAACCAATCGGTGGACGGGCAGATTCTCTCCGTAGAACTCAGCAAATAGGTGCACCGATTGCCGCCACCCGTACCAACCGAGCCGTGAGATGGGAACCCGGGGCGCCTGGGCATCCGACCGTCAGATCCTCTCCAACTCTTTCAACGTCCGCTCACTCTCCACGTTCCCGGTATTGAGCGTCGTCTTCGGTTCGAGCAGCATGATGTGCGTCTCTTCCTCAGCTGACGGAAGATGCTCCACGCCGCGCGGGATGATGATGAACTCGCCGGGCTGAATCAGGAATTCGCGCTCGCTGCCATTCTCGCGCACGCGCATACGCAGCGCGCCTTTGACCACATAGAACAGTTCGTCCTCAGCATCGTGATGATGCCAGACGAACTCACCTTGCAGCTTGGTCAGCTTCACATAGGAATCGTTGACCTCGCCAACGATCTTGGGACTCCAATGATCGGTGAATAGCGAGAGCTTCTGGGCGAGATTAACTTTTGCCGGCATGGGTCTAGAGTAGTGCCGACCTTCCAGTCCGCGTCAAGCTGCCGCATACAAGCGATTGCGACGCGGCGCCGAAGCGCTGCACTACTGGCAAAATCAGCTCGCGCCGGTCTGTATGTAGGCCCGCATCATTTCCGCCTCGCCGACGCTTTCGTCCACCTTCTGGTGCAGCAGGTCACGCAATGACAGGAAGCCGACCAGCGTTGACCCGTCACACACCGGCAGGTGGCGTACCGCGTATTCCTGCATCATGGCCATGGCGTCATGGCAGGTCGCGGTGGGAGCCACGGTGTGAACGCCAGTCGTCATCACGTCGGAAATGCGGGTCGTCAGCGGATCGCGCCCCTCGGTGACCACGCGCCTCATGATGTCGCGTTCGGAGAAGATGCCGACTAGCTTGGTGTCCTCGAGCACAGGGACAGCGCCGACATTGCACTGCACCATGTAGTTGGCCGCCTCGAAGACAGTCTGCTCGGGTTGCACATAATGGATGGTGCGGTTGCTTAGCAGATCGCGAATCGTCGCCATAACTACCCCCTGAGGACTTTGCCGGACAAAGCTGCCTGACAGGTCCTGTTTGTACACATCGGAAGCACTAGACGGGGCCGGGTTGCCTGTCCATGTACCCTGTTGGCATAGCGGCGAACCTCGCCCCAGAAAATTGCCCGCAGTATATGCCCTGGAATCGCAGGTGTGAAGCGCAAATCGCAAGCTGCCCAGCGGACACGGCCAGCTGCTCCGGCCAGGGCAGGAGTTCCGATGGTATCCTCGAAGTTTTCAGCAATAACCCTGGAGAGTGCGGATGTCGAACGGATTGCAGGGACGCAACGTGGTGGTATTTGGCGTGGCCAACAAACGCAGCATCGCCTGGGCCATTGCGCAGCAGATGCAGGCCGCAGGCGCCCAACTCGCTATTACTTATCAGAACGAGCGCCTCAAACAGGAGGCCGACGACCTGATTGCCGCACTGCCGAACGCGCAGGCTTTCCAATGCGACGTCTCGCGCGACGAAGAGATCGAGCAGTTGTTTGGGCAGCTTAAGCAGCGCTATGGCAAGCTCGACGCGCTGGTGCACAGCGTTGCCTACGCTCCCGCCGAAGCCCTGAAAGACGACTTCGTCGCTACCAGCCGCGAAGCGTTCCGTATCGCGCTCGACACCAGCGCCTATTCGCTGGTTGCGTTATCGCGGGCTGCGGCGCCGCTGATGACTGACGGCGGCAGCATCATCACTATGACGTACTACGGCGCCGAGAAAGTCGTCCCCAAGTACAACGTCATGGGAGTGGCCAAAGCCGCGCTGGAAGCCTGCGTTCGTTACCTCGCCTACGATCTTGGCAAACAGAAGATTCGCGTCAACGCCATCTCTGCCGGACCCATCAAGACGCTGGCTGCGCGCGGTATCGGCAGCCTGGGCGAGATGCTGAAAAGCCAGGCGGAGCGCTCGCCTTTGCAGCGCAACATCGATGTGAACGAGGTCGCATCGGCCGCGGTCTTCCTCGCCGGCGATGGCGCCACAGGAATTACCGGCGAGACGATCTATGTCGATTGCGGATACAACATCATGGGGTTCTGAAAATCGCCATTGTGCACCTTGCGTGCCCTTCAGCGGTGTGGGTACAATGTAACTACCATGCGAACGGAATTGATAAGGATTGGAAACTCGCGCGGAGTCCGCATACCCAAGCCGTTAATTGAAGAATGCGGTTTGGGTGAAACAGTCGAACTTAGAGTGCTCAATCGCCGCATCGTTGTTTCCCCGGTGCGTGCCCCCCGGGAGGGCTGGGACGAAGCTTTCCGGAAAGCGGGACCATCCACCCATGACGAACTTCTGCTCGATCTGCCGGAAAGCGAGTTCGATCGCGAAGAGTGGCAATGGTAGCGTCACCGAGTCGGGACGAAATCTGGCTCGTCAACCTGGATCCAACGACAGGATCGGAGATGAAAAAGACGCGACCTTGTCTCGTGGTGTCTCCAGATACTATGAATCGGCATCTTCGAACGGTGTTGGTGGCGCCGATGACGACAGCTCAACGCCCCTATCCCACCCGGATGAACGTGAGCTTTCAGAACAGACGCGGCCAGGTGGCTCTCGACCAGATTCGTGTGGTCGATCGAAGCAGACTAATAAAGAAGCTGGGCGTAATTAGCGACAAGGTCGGCACATCGGTCTCGGCATTGCTCGTCGAAATTTTCCAACGTTAATCAGCTTTCCTCAGCGCCCATACCGCATGTGCTCCATCAGAATGCACTTGTCCATCACAACGAAGATTCCCGCTTGACGCGCTTTCTCTGCTGCCGCTTCGTGGACGACGCCTTCCTGCATCCAGATCGCCGGCACATTCAGCTGAATCGCTTCGTCGACAACTTCAGGCACGGCTTCCGGCCGGCGAAAAATGTTCACGATGTCGATCTTCTCCGGCACGTCCAGCAAGCTCGCGTAGGCTTTTTCGCCGAGCGAATCCGCCACGTTGGGGTTGACGGGAATGATGCGATATCCCTGCGACTGCATGTAGTCGGAGACGCCGTAGCTCGGACGCAGAGGGTTATCCGTCAAGCCTACGACGGCGATGGTCTTGGACTGCTTCAGGAGATCAGCGATGCGCTCTGCTTCGGTTGCGGACAAAGCTGCTACCTCTTTTACGATTTGTTGATCGCAGACTACTTCTTGCGCTTGCGTTGGCGAATGGTTCGTTTGGGATCGGCCAGCAATCCCGAATAGTGCTCCAGTTCGGTAACCGCGCGGTCGAGATCATCAAGCAACGGCTTCAGCAGATGAGTCACTCCACCGGCGCGATACTCGCGGACCAGCGAGCGGTAGTACCAGAGCACTTTCGCCTTGGGCGCCGAGAAGCGGTCGAACGCAGACTCGCCGCTCTGCCGCAGGTCGCGCAGGACCGCTCGCGTGTTGTACAGCTTGTCGGCCGCCGATACGAAACGGGTTTCGGCATCTTCCTTGCGCACGCGGCGCAGATACCGCAGCTTGCGCGGATACCACTTCGGTTTCGCCTTGTCCTCATCGCCGTAGGAGTCGGTGCAGCCGTCCACCACCTTGGCTACGCGCGGCCCGAACATCTGCTCGATGGTGTGCAGCATGGCGCGCCCACCATGGTCTTCAGCCGCATCGTGCAACAGTGCTGCAATGCCGAGGTCCTCATCGCCGCCATAGTCAAGAACGATGGAAGCCACACCCAGCAGATGCGAGACATAGGGAATACCGCTGCGCTTACGGTCCTGGTTGCGATGTACCTCGGCGGCAAACAACAAAGCATGATCGAAGCGTGTGGAGAGCGGGACGAACGGCTTCGATGCGGGTTTTCCGTGCAGAGTTCTCATGATTTATGAGGTGCCAAACAGGATAACGGAAATCGCGGGCGTGTGAAAATTAGTTTCACCACAGAGGCACGGAGACACAGAGAAGAACCGGTCTTATCTAAAGGACTTCTAGCCAGGAGCAGTCGATGCTCAAGTCAGCAGCTTCATCGTCGAACGTCTTCTAACCCGATTCCATCTCTGCGCCTCTGTGCCTCTGTGGTAAATCAAGAAACTCCATTCCTCGTAGCGATTCAGCAGCCGCAATCGTCGCACGCCTTGCCTCGTATTCCCTGCACCCCTTCGTGCGTGATGATCGGAACCATGATTAGCGCTGCCACAGCATCAGCCCACCACCATCCCAGCAGCCAGTTGCAGTACAAGCCCTGCAAGCAGGATGGCTGACAGATACGCACAAAAATCGGCCTGTCGCGAGTCGGCATGAAGCGCGCGGCTGTGCAGTTCTTGCGCAACTGTCCGCTTTGCGCGGCCCAGCAGTGGCATCACTATGACGGCTGCGATAGCAATTGCGATTCCAGGGATACTGCGCTCCGGAACCGACCGTAACCACAATGCCCGAATAGATTCGATGCCAATGTAGGCGGCGAGCGCCAGCAGGCAGGCGCCGGCCAGACGATGCGCTCTCCGCTCGTCGCGCTCTTGGTGTATCGCGGCATCTGAGCGCAACCGCCACAGCAGAATCGCCGCCGATGCCATTTCAATAACTGAGTCCAGCCCGAAGCCGACCAAGGCAACGCTGCCTGCGATGACTCCGGAAGCCAGCGCCACAACGGCCTCAAAGCTGTTCCAGGCCAAGGTCAGGTACTCGAGTCGCCTGCCGCGCGCTACGAGCGCCGAGTGCCGCTCGGGCGACATTGTCTTGGCATTCTGATCTGCCATCGGTTGCACGGATTACGAGTATAGGCCGTTCCAAATTGGACCGAACCTTTGAAATCAATGATTGTGGTTTAGCTTAAAGCTAAAGTCTGGTAATCCAGGCCCTGTTACTTCCGGAACCTAGGGCCGTGGGCGAAGGTCTAGTCGAGCCGTACCAGGAACACGCCACCTTCTTTGACGTGCGTCTTGCTGGCGACCTCCTGCGCCGTGCGCTTATCGTCACCCTGAGGGCGGATGCGCACCCATTCGCCGGTCGGCCCGGTGAACTCGATGACCTGCGCGTCCTGGTAGTGGTCTTGCAGCTTCTCTTTGAGCTTCAGCGCGTCATGGCGGCTCTGGAAGGCGCCAATCTGCACGCACCAGCGGCCACCTTCGAAGATCGAGGCGGGTGTCGAGAGCACTTCAATCTTGACCGTCGCCGTGCCGGGACGCCACACGTCAACTGCTTTCGCGGCCGCCAGCGAGAGGTCGATCATACGATCTTCGATGAAAGGCCCACGATCGGTGATGCGAACCACCACCGTGTGCTTGGTGCTTTCGTTGGTCACGCGTATAACGGAGTTCATCGGCAGCGTGCGGTGGGCTGCGGTGAGGGCGTTCTGGTCGTAGATTTCGCCGTTGGCTCCCTTGCGGTTGTGGTAGGGCGGGCCATACCAGCTGGCGAGTCCGGTCTCAACATAGAGCGGCTTTTGATGCTTGCCGGTTTCAACAGTTGGAGCTGAAGGCTTGGCGCTCGCCTGGGTTGATGACGTCGGCGCTGTGCTCGGAGTAACTGTCGGCGGAGGAGGAATATTCCGCGAAGTTTTCTTGTGCCCGCAGGCAGAGAGCAGGACCACTCCCCCGACGGTGCAGATGAGCAGGGCGGCCCTGAACAGTTCCAGCCCAGCGCGGAAGCGCTGGGTAGGGTGAGCCAAATGCTCCGAGGGTCCCCACGGGGACGACACAACAGCAGGTCCTTCGCTCCGCTCAGGATGACAATCACAATAAACAGCGCGGTCCAGCACTTGCCTCATGGCTTGTGAGGTCCGCGCCAAAACTAGCCCTGGTTCTGCTTCTTGGAATCCATGTAGTTGGCGAACTCCTTCAGCTTGTCGGCTGCCACGTGCAGCCCCTTGCTGGAGTTCTCGCGCACCAAGGGCACCACTTCGTCGTTGATGTAATCGATGAGCGCCTGCGTCTGCTGCTCGACTTGCTTGGAGGCATCGCCAAGTATGCTGTCCAGCCGCTCGCCCGCCGTCTGGAAAGGACGGCGATCGTTCGTGTTTTGCGCGTTCACGTAAGACCACCTTGTGTGTACGGAAAATCGCTGAGCATTGCGATTATCGGGCGATTCGCCGGTGCCGGTCAATTGGCGAGAGGGATGCCGGGAAGGGTTCACCACGGAGGCACGGAGGAACTAGATCACCACAGAGGCACAGAGACACAGAGAACCAAATCGAGGCCAAGCAGAAATTCGGAGAAACAGTTCGATATTGAAATTGACCTATCTCTTCACCGGATTCTCAGACTCGTTCCTTCTCTGTGCCTCTGTGTCTCTGTGGTAAATCAAAACTCGGTGCCTCCGTGCCTCGGTGGTGTAAGACTTCCCCCGCGCAATTAAAC
Source organism: uncultured Acidobacteriaceae bacterium (assembly GCA_963699875.1). Classification (GTDB taxonomy): domain Bacteria; phylum Acidobacteriota; class Terriglobia; order Terriglobales; family Acidobacteriaceae; genus CAVVDY01. The sequence continues at coordinate 369,444 of CAVOVN010000017.1, read as the reverse complement.
TGAATACTTACCATGTCAGCCAAACCCACAGGTTCTGAAGTCCGTTCCATGTTTCTGCGCTTCTTCGAGGAGAAGGGGCACAAGATCGTTCACTCGTCGTCGCTCGTCCCGCACAACGACCCCACGCTGCTGTTCACCAACGCCGGCATGAACCAGTTCAAGGACGTGTTTCTTGGCATTGAGAAGCGCGACTACAACGCGCGCCACGACCTCGCAGAAATGCGTGCGCGCCGGCGGCAAGCACAACGACCTGGAGAACGTCGGCTTCACCAATCGCCACCACACGTTCTTCGAGATGCTGGGCAATTTCAGCTTTGGCGACTACTTCAAGAAAGACGCCATTGCCTTTGCGTGGGAGTTGGTGACTTCGCCGGAATGGTTTGGCATTGCGAAAGACAAGCTGTACGCGACGATTTTCAAAGGCGAAAACGGCATCGCCCGCGACGACGAAGCCTATCAGCATTGGATCGCCACCGGCGTTGCGCCCGAGCGCATCTACGAGCTCGGCATGAAAGACAACTTCTGGCAGATGGGCGATACCGGCCCCTGCGGTCCATGCAGCGAGCTCCATTACGACATGGGCCCGGCGGCGAGTGACGCCGGCCATACCGACTGTGAGTTTGGCTGCGAGTGCGGACGCTATGTCGAGATCTGGAACCTCGTCTTCATGCAGTTCGACAAGCAACCGAGCGGCGAGCTGATTCCGCTGCCCAAGCCCTCGATCGATACCGGAGCGGGCCTGGAGCGCGTGACGGCTGTGCTTCAAGGCGTCATCTCGAACTACGACACGGACTTGTTTGTGCCGCTGATCAAGCGCGCTGCGGAGTTGACGGGTGTTCGGTTGACGAGGAGATGAAGCGCGAGGACGTCGAAGAGCAGCATCATCAGGCGGCTTCGTTGCGCGTAATCGCCGACCACGCGCGCGCGGCGACGTTCCTGATCTCCGATGGCGTGCTGCCCATGAACGAAGGCCGCGGCTATGTGCTGCGCAAGATTATTCGTCGCGCGATTCGCCATGGGCGATTGCTCGGACAGGAGAAGCCATTTCTATTCGAGATGGTGTACGCAGTGCGCGACCTGATGAAGGATGCGTATCCCGAATTGATCGAATCAACGAACCGCGTTGCAGAGACGATCAAGGGTGAAGAGACACGGTTTGCGCACACACTAGATGTCGGACTTAGCCGGCTGGAAGACTTGCTGAATGCCATTGATCAGCGAACTCCTGTGCCTGAAAAACCGCTCGAAGCGATGCTGGAAGATATTGGGATCCGCGAGGGCGTACCGACCGAAGAAGACATCGCCCGAATGCGCGTACTGTCTGGCAAAGAAGCTTTCAAACTCTACGACACCTTCGGACTGCCGCTTGACTTCATGACAGATGCCGCACGCGATCGTGGCATCGGCTTCGACCAAGCAGGGTTCGACACGGCCATGGAAGAGCAGCGCCATCGCGCCCAAGCTTCATGGAAAGGCGGCGCGAAGGCCACAGCCAGTCCGGTCTATCAGTCGCTGCCGCGCACAGAGTTCGAAGGCTATCGCCAGACGCTGTCTACCGGCTGCGAGGTGCTGGCGATCATCAAAGCGCAAAACGGAACCGGAGTCGGCGCGCAGGAACTCAAGCCGGGCGAGCGCGGCGAGATCGTTCTCGACCACACTCCGTTCTACGCCGAGGCTGGAGGCCAGGTCGGCGATGTGGGCTGGCTCTATGCCGACGATCACAACACGTTGGTCGCCGATGTCGAGGGCGTCAGTTATCCCGTGCAGGGCGTGCGCGCACACAGAGTCGTCGCCAAGCAAACGATCCATGTTGGCGACAAGGTTGATGCGAAGGTCAACGATGACGTTCGCCGCTCGACCATGCGCAACCACACCGGCACGCACCTGCTGCATGCTGCGCTGCGCGAGGTCTTGGGCACGCACGTGAAGCAGGCAGGTTCGCTGGTCGATCCCGGCCACCTGCGCTTTGACTTCTCGCACTTCGCCTCGCTCGCCGATGAAGAGTTGCAAGACATCGAGGACCTCGCCAACAAAGAAGTGCTGCGCAACGACCGGGTTGAAGTCATTGAAGATGTGCCTATCGATGTGGCTGTCAACGAGTACAAAGCCATGGCGCTATTCGGCGAGAAGTATGGCGATCGCGTGCGCGTCATCCGCATCGGCGACTTCTCGACCGAGCTGTGCGGCGGCACGCATACGGCGGCGACGGGCGAGATCGGCCTGATCAAAGTGTTGAAAGAAGGCAGCGTCTCGAGCGGCGTGCGGCGATTGGAAGCAGTGACCGGCGAGGGTTCGCTGCGCCACTTCCGCAAAGATCATCAACTGGAGAACGTGGTTGCAACGCTGGTGCGCGGCGGCGACGATCAGTCCCCTGCTGAAGCGCTGAAGCACGAACTCGAACGCCGCGAGGAAGAGCTGAAGAAGTTGCGCAAGGAGCTCGATCAGGCGCGCATGAAGTCAGCGGCGTCATCGGTCTCGTCGGCAACGGAAAACGTTCGCGAAGTAAAGGGTGTAAAAGTTCTGGCTCATCGTGCCGACAATCTCGATCGCTCGCAGCTCCGCACGCTTATCGATAACCTGCGCAACAAGCTGGGCTCAGGCGTGGTGGTGTTGGGTTCGGTCGCCGATGGCAAAGTCGCGCTCATCGTTGGCGTGACCAAAGACCTGACCGCGCGCGTGCAGGCGGGCAAGATCATAGCCGAGGTCGCGAAGAAAGTTGGCGGCTCCGGCGGCGGGCGTCCGGACATGGCCGAGGCCGGTGGCAAGGATCCGGCGGCGCTGGATTCAGCGCTGGCGGCGAGCTACGACTTGGTGGGTAGTTTGCTGGGGTGAGATCCGGTTCACCACAGAGACGCAGAGACGCGCGAACACGGCGCGAAAGAACGTCACTGCGATAAGCATTCCCGTTCAACAAAGCAGTCCGAAGGACGGCATATCTAAGCCCAGGACCTTGGTCCTGGGAGGCGAGTTTCTATGATTCCCGAGTCCCGACCGGGACGGCATATGTATACGCAGGGCAGGCGGCAATATGGCGTCCCCGAGGGACTCAAATCCTATTCGCTGCCTACCCACCGTTGAAACGGTGGGCTAAGATCTGCTGTCCCGCATGGCGGGACGGGGTTGAGGACTGTTCAGCCGTCGCGGCATCAAAGTGACTTCGTCGCACACTCGTGCCCCCGATCGCACCGTGATTAGGTTCTGTAACGACATTGGCGGCGCGAACAAACTGCAGATCCCTCGACTCCGCTGCGCTCCGCTCGGGATGACACATCTAAGTTTTTTTCGTTACTACGAGCATTGTCAGAGATGCGAACAAAGCAGGTCCCACGACTCCCCTTGCTTGTGAGTCTGCTACGAAACCTGTGCCGTCCGCTGAAGCGGACTCTGAATTTCTTACTCACGGCTACCCACCGTTGAAACGGTGGGCTAAGATCTGCTGTCCCGCATGGCGGGACGGGGTTGAGGACTGTTCAGCCATCGCGGCATCAAAGTGACTTCGTAGCAAACTCGTACCCCCGATCGCCGTGATTAGGTTCTGTAACGACATTGGCGGCGCGAACAAACTGCAGGTCTCTCGACTTCGCTGCGCTCCGCTCGGGATGACACACTTGAAATTATTCTCTGTGTCTCTGTGTCTCTGTGTCTCTGTGCCTCTGTGGTGAGAGGGTTTATATCCCGATAGCCTGCTGGATCGCGGCCGCAATGGCATCGGTATGCCGCCGCATCGCTTCTTCCGACTCGGCTTCGATCATCACGCGCGCCAGCTTCTCCGTGCCTGAATAGCGGACGACCACGCGGCCATTGCCATCAAGTTCGGACTCGGCGGCTCTGATGGCAGTCAGCACCGCAGGTAACTCGCTCAGCGGCGTTTTCTCGCGCACGTGGACGTTCTTTATCTCCTGCGGAAATACCTTCATGTCGGCGACGAGTTCCGCTAGTGGCTTGCCGGTACGGGCCATTACTTCCAAAACGCGCAGTCCGGTAAGGATGCCGTCGCCGGTAGTCGTATCCATGTCACGGAAGAGGATGTGGCCTGACTGCTCGCCGCCCAGTGTCGCTCCGGATTTGATCATCTCTTCCAGAACATACTTGTCGCCAACCGGCGCACGTTTCATCAAGATGCCGCTACGCTTCAGTGCGGCTTCAAATCCCATGTTCGACATTGTGGTGGCGACCACGGTGTTGTTGTGCAGCAGGACGTGGGCCTGCATGTCGCGCGCGGCCAGCAGCAGCACGCCGTCTCCGTTAATCACGCGGCCTTGCGCGTCGGAAAACATGGCGCGATCGGCGTCGCCGTCGAAGGTGATTCCGATGTCGTACTTGCCGTTCGAGGCGGCGACCGCTTCAGCGACGTGCTCCGGGTGCAGCGCGCCACAGCCGGCATTGATATTGCGTCCGGTGGGCTCGATGTGCAGGAAGTCGGCCTTAATTCCCAGGTCCTCGAATAGAAGCGGCGCGATGGAAGATGCGGCCCCGTTGGCACAATCCACTAACACCCGAAGCTTTCCAAGATCAGCAGGTCCGATCAGCTCCGCCAGCCAGTCGGCATATTGCTCGCGCAGGTTCGCGTCGCCCGGCAGCATCTCCAGACTCTCGCCGGCGTGCTCGGCTCCGGCGGCAAGCTGCTCCAGATGGGCGAAGATGTCGGTTTCGATGGCGTGCTCCAACTCGTCGGAAAGCTTGTAGCCATCAGCGCCGAAGACCTTGATGCCGTTGTCGCGCCATGGATTGTGCGAGGCGGAGATGACAACTCCGGCTGCCATGCCGTTGGCGCGCGCCAGATAAGCCACTCCCGGTGTAGTGATGACGCCCGCGCTCACCACCCTAACCTTCGACGCGGAAAGACCGCTGGCCAGGACAGCACTGATCCAAGCGCTGGACTCGCGGGTATCCTGACCGATAACGACGCCGGCATCCTTTGATCGCGCGACCAGCCGTTGACCCAAGGCTCGGCCAATCGCGAAAACGGTTCGCCGATCCAACGGATATTCGCCGGCGACACCTCTGATTCCGTCGGTTCCGAATAGCTGTCTCATGGGAGATTGAGTGGCGGCACTGCTCAACGGGGCGTCTCTCCTTTGTCGGTCTTCGAGGTGGTCACGGTGACGTGGATTGGTTCTGGCCGCTGCACGCGAACCAGAGGATCGGGTACGTAAGCATGCGTGGTAAACGTTGCCGAGCCGACCACGCCGGTGGCGTCAACCGGATCGGTGATGGCATCGCCCGCTTCGTCAATCCGGTGCGCTGGACCCACAATGTTGATGGTGCTGGGATCGGCGGTCACGCTGGCGATGCGATACCCGGTGACCAGCGAGCCAATCACGCGCGGCCTGACTTCCACCGTGCGGGTGGCGCTGCGATCGAAACTGAGTCGCACCTGCGAAGGCTCGATTTGCACCACTTCAACCGCGTCCGGAAGATGCACCTGCTTCGCCGTCAGGTCGAAGGTGCGCTCACCAGCGCGGGCTCCCGACAGGTCGACGATGGCCTGCACGTCGGCCGGCGTCAAGCGGCGAACGGTGCGCTCCGGACCACGTACTCTGACTTCGACCTGGGTCGCGCCTTCGACGCTCATCTCCAGATTTTCAGGCGCGTGGTGGAACTCCAATGGCGCCGTGATAACGGCTTCAACTGTTGGATCGTGGGCGACGGCCCACCACAACAAAAACGCCAGCCCGAGCGCTACCAGCTTCAGCCACCAATTGTTGAAAATGTATTTGCGAAGGAAGTCGCGCATGGTTAGCGTTCCGTTCCTTCGCGAAAATCTTGTTCGGGCAGATAGGGTTCGAAATCGCGCTCGCCATTGCCCAACGTGTTGTCGGAGATCTGGGTAGGCAGAGCCGCTTGCGGCACGTAGCGGCTCAGGAGTTGGCTCAAACGCTGCCGCAACTGTTCAGCATCAATGTTGCGCTCGATAGCGCCTCCCACGGCGAGACTGATTGCGCCTGTCTCTTCCGACACGACAACAGAAATGGCGTCTGACTCTTCCGTAATGCCGATGGCCGCGCGATGCCGGGTGCCCATTTGCGTCGACAAGATTGGATTCATCGAAAGAGGCAAAAAGCAAGCGGCGGCGGCGATGCGGTCCTTCTGGACTATGACAGCTCCGTCATGCAGCGGGGCGCTGGGACGGAAGATAGTCGTCAGCAGGTCGAAGCTGAGATTCGCATCCAGAGCAACGCCGCTTTCGATGTAGGTGCGCAGCCCGATCTCGCGCTCGATGACGATTAGCGCTCCGGTAAGGTTCTCCGAAAACTGTTTGGCTGCAAGGACGATGTCGTCATAGCTGTCGTCTCCCGAGCCCGCGCCCAGGCGGCCGGTAACCATGCGGCGGCCAAGTCGTGCGAGCACGTGGCGGATTTCGCTGCCAAAAACCACGATCAGCGCAAAGATGGCATACGGAAGCAGCGTGCTCAGCAGCCAGTCAACGGTTCGCAGCGGCTCGATGTGAGCGATATAGAACGCGATCGCCAGAATGACAACGCCACTCAGCATGGGAATGGCGCGGGTACCCCTGATGAGCTTCAGGAACTCATAAATGAGAAACGCCACAATCAGGATGTCGATGATCGACAGCACTGAGACTTGCGGAATGTGGCTGAATCTCTGCAGCAATACGGTTCCTTTCCGGTGCGTCGACAAGCACCATGTGCCTTCATTCTAATGCAGGTTTAGCAACGATTCTCGGGGAATGTCTTACTTCCAGAGCCGATGACGTTCTCTGCTTGTGCCTGGAAATCGGGAGTAGCGCGTTTAGGGCTGGGAGACGGCCACAGGATTGGCGCCCGCCAGACCAAGTTCCACAGCCACAGTCCTCATTGCGTCGATGCAGAAGGTGATGTGCTCGTCGAGCTCGACGCCCAGGTCGGCCGCGCCGTTGATGATGTCGTCGCGACTGACGGAGCGCGCGAAGGCTTTGTCCTTCATCCGCTTTCGTATGGACCTCGCGTCCACCTCGGCGAGTGACCGGTTCGGCTTCACCAGCGCAGTAGCAGTGATGAAGCCGGCAAGCTCATCGCAGGCGAAGAGGGTCTTCTCCAGCTTCGAGTCGCGGCTTACTCCGGCGTAGTCGGCGTGCGACATGATGGCTCGCCGTATGTCTTCGGGCCAGCCGCGTTCCGCAAGGATGGCATTGCCCTTGTAGGGATGCTCCTCGGCGCTGGGATATTTCTCGTAATCGAAGTCGTGGATGAGACCAACGACGCCCCAGAGTTCCTCATCTTCTCCGAATTTGCGGGCGTAAGCGCGCAGGCACGCTTCCACAGAAACGGCGTGTTTGCGAAGACTTTCTGAGAGGGTGAACTCAGTCAACAGACTCCAGGCATCGTTTCGGGTCATCACTTTTGACTATTTATACCGGGCGGAGCCAGAAAGTGCTACCGCGTTGCCAAAGCCCGCGCTTACCGGCCTGTCCACCCACACTGTCACGGAGTTGTTTGAGAATGAGCGGGGCGTGATCGTCTATGAAGTCCCAAACCCCCGGCGCAAGCGCGCGAGCTACCGGACCGTCCGCATACCCCGGCACGTTTACGAGCGGGTCATGCGACGCTTCACGCGATGACCGGGGGAACGGCAAGGCGATCAGGATGTTTGCTGGTGACAAATTTATCCGTGCATGTCTGTCCCCTACGATGTATAGTGCGGGGCGAATCGGGAGGAGACAAAATGAAGAAAGTCGCTCTGCTGTCCCTTTTCGCGCTGTTTTTCTTGGCTACATTCGCCCACGCCGACTGCCCCTTTGAGGGGATCTATATTTGCGATTTCTACGGCGGCGACCTCGATCTGAATGATCCGAACCAGAACGGGCTGGCGAACGAGAACGACGCCATCGTCGGCGGCAGCCCCTACGGCGCTGCTGTCTACCAGAATTTCAAGTGGGTCAACAACGGTGGTCCGCTCGTCGGCCTGGCCACCAACAACCTGAGCGGCCTGAATCCGACGACTGCCTACTGGGAAATTCGCTCCGGCGTTTCTGAAGGCAACGGCGGCACCCTAATCGCTTCTGGAACCGGTGCTACATCTAACGTAGCAACTGGCCGTAGCGACTTCGGCTTGGCCGAGTACAGCAACTTTGTGAACGCGACCGCCTTCCTGCATTCCGGCACCTACTGGATGGCGGTTGTTCCGAACGATCCGAACAATCCGAATCGTTCATTCAACAGCAACACCGATGGTCTGAACAGCCGTGGCAGCCAGACCAGCGGGCAGCAGTTCTTCAACAGCCCGTTCTTTGGAGCGAACTTCCTGAATGCGAACAGTCAAGGCGTCTTCAACACCTTCTCGCAGGCTGCGTACTCTTTCGAACCTGAGCCATCCAGCATCGTCCTGCTCGGCTCCGGCCTGGTTGCGGTCGCGGGCGTTGTCCGCCGTCGTCTGTTCTGGTAAGAGCGAAGCTCTTTGTGCGTTTCGCTCTTGCTGTCGCCGGGGGACTTCTGGTTTTGTGCTAACTTGTGCTACCGATGCTGGGATGCATCATTTCTTGCGCAGCTAGCCGATTGAAAAACAAGCAAGTCCTTTAGAGAAAACGCCGTCCCGAATACAGTTAGTAAACACCAGGCGTCATGGCGCGTCATCGCTATTTCTCCAATAAATTCGCGGTTTTCCGCAGGCTATGCTCATAAAACCCGCGTTTTACACAGGTTTCGTGCGTTTTCGCGATCCAATGCTCTTGACTCTAACAGAGCAAATGGCGCAAAGTACGCCTAAGTTCGACCGTGAAAGCTGTCAAGTATGTTTTATGGTTCGAATTTTATAGTGCCCTGCTCTGGCACTCCCAAAACCTAAATGGCCACGACTCTCGCACCCGTAGAAGACCGGGAAGTGGTGAGATGCGACCATTGTCATCTCGTCCAGTTCAAAACCGTCAACAATCTATGCCGTCGTTGCCGAACGTCGTTGGATGAGGATGAGCCCGAGCCAATCTTCGCCCCAACCATCGAGGCAGCAGAACCCGAACCCAGCGAACGCTCTGACGTGCAGGTGGCCACGGCGATCCGCATGCTCCGGCAGCGGCATGGCTTGAGCCAGCGGCAGTTGGCGCTACGCATGGGGGTACCGCGCACCTACGTCTCGAAGATTGAGAACGAAAAAGCTACGCCGACGCTTTCGTCGCTGGAGCGGCTGGCCTTGGCGCTGGAAGTCAGCGTTTACGACCTGCTGCGGCTCTGCGGGCCGTCCCGCGAAGACGAAATCCAGGAGCTGTTGTCCGACACATTCCTGGCGGAGCTGGCGGAGTTCACCTCGAGTCTGAACGCGATGCAGCTGTCGAGCATTCTTACTCAAGTGCGGGACATGGTCTCGCATCCGCGGCGAGTGGCGTAGAAAAGTTGTCAGCCGTCCGTTGCCGGTTGTCAGTCACTAAACCGGCAGCACCTCGGCTGGGAATCGCTAGTGGATAGTGGCGAGGGTTGCCGCCCGAGCCACTGTCCACTAATCACGTACCGCTATCACGTCAGGTCGATTCGTTCAGCCCGCTCCCGCTGACAACTCTTTCAGTTGTGCTGCTCAGTGTTGACCATCCAAGGAATTCCGAAGCGATCGACAAACATCCCGAATGCAGGGGACCAGAACGTCTGGCCCAGCGGCATATGTACCTTGCCGCCTTGGGATAGCGCGTCGAATATCCGCTCCGCCTCCGCGGTATCTGTGACACCGACGGAAACCGTGAAGCCATGGTTTCCATTGAACATGGCCTGCGGCGAGTCGGCTCCCATCAATATCTGATCTCCGACTTGCAGGCGGGCATGCATGATCTTGTCTTTGAAATCGGGGGCGGTCTGTTCGGCCATGGGCGAGTCTCCGTATTTCATGAGCTCTGCCTTGCCGCCGAGACATTTTTCGTAGAACTTGAAGGCGTCTCCGCAATTCCCGTTGAAAGCCAGGTAGGTATTGATCTTCATGTGTGCTCCGTTGAATCTTTGTATTGAATTTGCGATCCGAGGTGTTGACCTGCAGTGGCCCCGTCGAGTTTAACCCGGCTAAACGTCGTCGTGACGGCTACTCGTCACGGAAATATGTCGACCTGAAACTCGCTGCCTGCAGGAACGAAGATCGCCATCCCGTGCGGCCCCCAGGCAGGCTCCGATTCTTTGCGGCTGACACCCTGCTATGCTAGTTTCTGTTATTTGAGGTAAGCCTTGCGCACCCAAGTGCCGGCCGGGCTGAACCGCAAAGAGGCCGAGATCTACTCCCGCCTCGATTCGCAGCGGTTGCCCCACCACATCGCCATCATCATGGACGGGAACGGCCGCTGGGCCAAACGCCGTCACCTGCCGCGCGTCGCAGGACACCGGTCAGGCGTGGCCGCCGTGCGCTCGACCATCGAGACCGCCGCCCGCATTCACATCCCCGCCTTGACGCTGTACTCCTTCTCGGCAGAAAACTGGAAACGCCCAAAATCAGAAGTCAGCTACCTGATGAACCTGCTGCGCCGGTATCTCAAGATGGAGCTGCCGACGATGATGGAGAACAATATCCGGCTCCAGTACATCGGCCGGCAGCACGAACTGCCGCAGGAAGTGCAGGAACGCATGGCTTGGGCGCGCGAAGCCACCGAGAAGAACACCGGCATGGTGCTGACGTTGGCGCTCAATTACAGCTCGCGCATGGAACTGGTTGACTCCTTCAACTCTCTGTTGCGCGAAGCCTCGCGCAATGGCGGAGCCGACCACCTGAAAGTGGACGAGCGCAATATTTCGCGCCACCTCTATACCCATGGACTGCCTGAACTCGACCTGCTCATCCGTACCAGCGGCGAAATGCGGCTCAGTAACTTTCTTTTGTGGCAGGCAGCATATGCCGAAATCTACGTGACCGAGACGTTGTGGCCAGATTTTCGCGGCGTGCAACTGCTCGAGGCCATTGAAGCCTTCCAAAAGCGCGAGCGCCGCTTCGGCGGGCTGATCGAAGACCAGGGACAGCTCCCGTGAAGCGGGTCATCACCGCAGTCATCCTCATTCCCATTGTTGTTGTGGCGCTGTTCAAGGCGCCGCTCTGGCTGTTCACGCTGCTGGTGTTTGGCGTGGCGGCAATCGCGGCGCATGAGTATCTGGGGATTGCGAAGGCGCAGGGATTTCAGCCCATGGTGGTTGCCAGCTACATCTTCCTGGCACTCACGTTCTGCGTGTTTTACATGATGGGGCAGCTGCTGTCGACGATGAAATTCGATGCCGCCTTGGGTGGCTTCTTCGCCATGCTCTTCTTCGCGGGACTGCCAATCCTCACTCTGTTGTCACCACTGGTGCTTCTGCTCCTTGGGTTGAGTCGCGACCCGCTCTCGCAGGCGCTGCCCAGTGCCGCCGTCTCGTATCTCCTATTGCCTTATGTGGCGTTTACGCTGGGTGTACTCGTGGTGCTGCAGCACGTCGCGAACGGAGCCCTCTACCTTCTCTTTCTCATGCTGCTCGTTTGGTCAGGCGATATCGCCGCCTATTACGTGGGACGCGCCGTTGGAAAACACAAGCTCGCTCCGCAAATCAGTCCGGGCAAGAGTTGGGAAGGGGCGGTTGCCTCGATTGCAGGAGCGGTGATCGTAGGGGTCCTGTTGTTTCATTTCATCAACCCCATAGTCGGTGGATTGCAAAGTATCCGACTGCTCGCTCCGCCTACGCCATCCCAACTCAACCCACAATGAGTCATGCGCCTGCATTGTCGTCGCCTTCGTTATGGTTCGTGGCGTTGTTCGCAATCTGCGTGAACGTCGCAGCCCAACTCGGCGATTTCGTTGAGTCAGCGATTAAGCGCGGCGCGGGGGTGAAGGACTCGGGAACGCTTCTTCCAGGGCACGGCGGGGTGCTGGATCGCATTGATGCTCTGCTGTTCGCGCTGCCGGTGGGATTGATTTTCTACGTTGCCGGAATGGCGAAATATTTCAGTCAGTCCTGAGCAATTCCGGCAGATTCCCCATACCCCGTTTGTGGGATAGCGCCCTCAAGTGTGACCTTAGCTAGCCGTAGTAATCTATGTCTAACGAATGCCCTCTGAAAAAGTCCTGATCGTCGACGACGAGAAGCTGGTTCGCTGGTCTCTCCGTCAGAAGTGCGAAGAGTGGGGATATCACGTTCTGGAGGCCGACAACGGTACGGCCGCGTTGCGCGTGGCGCACAACGAGTCCCCAGATCTCGTGCTGCTGGACGTGCGTCTGCCCGATGCCAGCGGGATTGAAATCCTTGAGCAGCTCAAGAAGTCTGGTGACGCGCGCGCCGTCATCATGATTACTGCCGACCCTCAACTGGAGGACGTGAAAACCGCGCTCAAGCTGGGCGCGTATGACTTTGTCGGCAAGCCGCTGGATTTTGACGAGCTTTCCGTCGCGGTAAAAAACGCCTTGGAGACGACCCGGCTGCGCAGCGAGGTAGAGACCCTGCGCGGAGAGGTGCGGCGGCGCACTGGCCCTCACAACGTTATCGGCGTCTCGCAGAAGATGACCGAGCTGATGGGCTTTGTCGGCAAGGTTGCGGCCAGCGAAGCCACCACCATCCTCGTACAAGGCGAGAGCGGAACCGGCAAGGACCTGGTCGCAAAAGCAATTCACTACCAGAGCCGCCGGCAGGACAAGCCCTTCGTCGCCATCAACTGCTCGGCGATTCCCGAGACTCTGATGGAAGCGGAGTTGTTCGGGCACGAACGCGGCGCCTTCACCGATGCCAAGGCCATGAAGAAGGGCCTGTTCGAAATGGCGGACGGCGGAACACTTTTCCTCGATGAAATCGGCGAGCTCTCGCCCTTACTACAGGCAAAGTTGCTGCGCGTTCTGGAGGACCAGGTTATCCGCCGGGTGGGCGGAGTACGCGATATGCAGGTCGATGTGCGGGTGATTGCGGCATCCAATCGCGACCTTGAGCGCGCCGTTCGCGACAATACGTTCCGGCAGGACCTGTATTACCGGCTGGCGATCATCTCGATTTTCCTGCCACCCTTGCGCGAGCGCAAAGAAGACGTTTTGCCGCTGGCTGAGTTTTTCATCGACCGCTACAGCCGCAAGTTTCGTAAGTCGGTGAAAGGCATTACCGACGACACCCGCAAGCTCTTCCTGAAATATGACTGGCCGGGAAACGTGCGCGAACTGAAGAACGCAGTGGAGCGCGCCATGATCCTGGAAGAGGGCGAGGTTCTCAGTCCCGAGTATCTTCCGTTCCCAGTTGCGCAACAGAATAACTCGCAAACGGCGTTTGAGCGCACCTCGGGAATACTTGCCGGCCCGGAGACACAGCTTGCAAATGGCCGTAGCCTGCCCAAGCTCTCTATCCCTGACGGCGGAACCTCGCTGGAGGAAGTTGAGCGCGCATTCGTTGAGATGGCCATGGCCCAGGCCAACGGCAATCAGACACACGCTGCCCGCCTGCTCGACATCAGCCGTGATGCGTTGCGCTACAAGCTCAAGAAGTTTGGCCTGATGCACGTGGAAGAGGAAGAAAACTCGACCGCATCGACCTAGCGCTCCAATATTCAGCCGCAAAAAAAATCGCCCACCGGCTGCCTTTCGGATTCCCGTGGGCGATCAGAGAGCGAGCATCGCAGATCGAGGAGCTTAGAAAAGCTTTCTGCGCGCTACGCCAAAGGCAGCTACCAGGCCGGTTCCCAGCAGTGCAATCGAACCGGGCTCTGGAGCAGACTGCAAATTCAGGTCAAGGTCCTCTTCTGGCGTGGTGGTTAGACCCTGCAGATTGACCCACACGTCAGTCGCGTCGAGCCTCTCTCTTACGAACGACGGGCCCGGTGCAGATTTGAACTCGCGCCACCAAAGCTGCGCGAATTGCGGTAGTATAGGCCGAAATGCCCTTGCTGTATGACAGATTCGGGCGAAAATTTCACCTCCAGCTGCGCACGAATCTGTGCAACTGGCGACTCCTTGGAGGTTTCTAGTATGTAAGGGTGTTTCGAATCGCCCAATTGTCCCCCCTTTAACCAATGGCATCTACCATTCCGTCTGAAGGGAAGTGATTTATGCGGAAGCTGCTCATCGCGGTCGTGGTCGTTGTTCTACTTGTTGTTGTACTCGTTGTCGCCCTGCCGTTCCTCATCAACGTCAATCAGTATCGCGGCCAGATTCAGGCGGAGTTGCAGAACCGGCTGAACCGTCCGGTTCAGTTGGGCAACATGAGCCTGAGCGTCATCCCGCTGGAGGTGAAGGTCGACAACGTCACCATCGGCGACGATCCCACCTTCCACAGCAACGCGCCGTTTGCGCAGGTACAGCAACTGGATGTTCACGTTGGGCTGTTTCCGCTGCTGGCGAAGAACATCGAGGTCAGCAGTCTCACCCTGGAAAAGCCGAAGATCGAGCTGATCCGCAATGCTGCCGGAGTATGGAATTTCGCTACCTTGGGCCAGAAACCGGCTGGGGCTCCAGCGCCTGCCGCTCCCGCCGCCAAGCCTGCTCCATCGGGCGCGCAGCCGGCTGCACAGCCGGGCGGTTTTCAACTCTCAAAGCTGGCGATTACCGATGGACAGATCGCGGTCACGGATTATCAGAAGCATCAATCGCGCGCGGTTTACGACCACATTGATTTAACGCTCAAGGATTACGCGCCCAATCAGCCATTCGCGCTTGATGTTGCAGCGCACCTGCCCGGCAAAGGCTCCCAGACCTTGCAACTCAGTGGCAAGGGTGGCCCGATCAACGATGCCCAGCTCATCAACACCCCGTTCAGCGGCACCGTGAAATTCGACGAGGTGTCACTGGCAGGCGCGCAAAAGTTCCTGAACACGCAGGCGCTGGAAAACTCTGACGCAGTCATCACCGGTTCCAGCGATTTTTCAACCGGTGGCGGCAAGGCAAGCGCCAAGGGTTCGGTTAAGTTGAATGACGCGGTAATCCACGGCGTGCAGGTTGGGTATCCGATCGAAGCGGATTTCAACTTCAACGACGATCTGACTACGGATGTGATTCAGATCAGCCAGTTCGCTCTGAAACTCGGATCGACCCCTGTATCACTGGACGGAACGCTCAACACGAGACCAAATCCGATGATCGTCGACGTCAATGTCAGCGCGTCGGATGCCTCGATTCAAGAGGTGGCGCGGCTCGCATCGGCGTTTGGAGTTGCGTTCAGCCCCAACACCAAGATCGCCGGCCAGATTACCGCCAAGGTTCACGCGCAGGGTCCCACGGATCATCTCGCTTTGAACGGTAACGTAAACGGACACAGCCTGGAGGTCACCGGCAAAGATATCCCACAAGCCGTGAAGGTACCCGCGATCGACTTGGCCATGACGCCGCAGGACATTCGCTCCAACAGCTTCACCGTGTCTTCCGGCGCGACCACGCTGAATGCGCAGTTCGCACTGTCGCAGTACGCTACGCCGTCGCCGAACATCGACGCCACGCTCAAGACGGTGAACGCGAAGGTGGAAGAGTTGCTTGGGATCGCGAAGGCTTACGGATTCGATGCTGCCGAAGGGATGTCGGGCAGCGGCACGGTCACGCTGGACGTTCACGCGACGGGGCCGATCAAGAATACGAATGCAATGAACTTCAGCGGAAACGGGGCTCTGCAAAACGTCACGCTGAAGACACCTTCGCTGACCCAGCCAGTCAACGTGAAGACCGCCACCGTTCAGTTCACGCAGAACTCCGCAAACCTGACCAACTTCGCTGCGTCGCTGGGCTCGACGAATGCTAACGGCAACATCAGCATCGCGAACTTCGACGCGCCGAATCTGCGATTCGCTCTGAACATCGACAAGATAAATGTAGCCGAGCTGCAGAAGATTACGGGCGGCAGTGCTCCGCCGGCGAAGAAGGCTGCGGCCAACTGGAGCCTCATCCGCAGCGCCAATGCGGCGCCCGCTCCTGCACCGAAGCCCAGTTTTCTGGACTCTGCAACTGGCAGTGGAACAGTGGCTGTCGGCACTATCATTTATGACAAGACCGACCTCACCAACGTTCACTCCAACGTCAGTTTGAACCACGGAGTGATTCAGTTGAGCCCGCTGACAGCCCAGGTGTATGGCGGGCAGATCAACGGCACGATCTCGATTGACGAGCGTCACCCGACGCCGACCTTCGCGGTCAATGCCAAGCTGTCGGGCGCCGATGCCAACAAGCTGATGAGTGCCATTGCCAACTCGCCCGACACTCTTTACGGAAGCCTCGCGGCGAACATCAACCAGACTTTCGCGACGCCTCCGTCGGGCGATGTTGTGCAAACGCTGAATGGGCCTTTCAGTTTCGTCCTGACCAACGGCAAGCTAACCAAAGTTGACCTCATCGCCGAGCTGTCGAAGATCGGCAAATTTGGCGGAGCCGGCGCGAAAGGCTATACCGCGATCTCGCAGATGAGCGGCACCTTTCAAGTAACCAACGGAGTCGCTAATACAAACGACCTGAAAGCCGCCCTGGATATCGGGTCGATGGCAGGGCAGGGCGCCCTGAATCTGGTCAACCAGACGCTCAATATGCACCTCCAGGCCGCGCTGAGCAAGAGTTACAGCCAGTCGGTCGGAGGCACCGGTGTCGGCGGATACCTGAACACCGCGCTGGCTAATAAGCAAGGTGAACTGGTGCTGCCGGTAATCCTCACCGGATCCATGAACCACCCGGTCGTGACTCCAGATGTCGAAAAACTCGCGCAGATGAAGCTGAATAACATACTGCCAAATGCGGCGGGCATGTTGGGCGGCAAGAACGCGGGTGGTGTCGGCGGTATCGTGGGCGGACTGCTGGGCGGTGGACAACAACCTGCGGCGCAGCCCGGTCAGAAGCCAAGCCAGCAGCAGGATCTGAACAACTCCATCAATAACGCTCTGGGTGGACTGCTGGGGGGAAAGAAGAAGCCGAAGCAGTAACCCGAAAATCGTTCGCAGACACGAAAGCCGCCATTTCAAGTGGCGGCTTTTATTTTGGCTGAGGTTGTTAGCTAGACTCCGGTGTGCTCCAGCAATCCTTTTTCGAGTTTCTCCTGGCACTCAATGCAATGCCGAGTCCAAGGCACCGCGTCTAGACGTTTGGCATTGATCTCTTCACCGCAGGAGATGCACTGTCCAAACGTTCCTTCCTGAATGCGGCTGAGGGCACTCTCCACCATCTGCAGCAACTGACGCTCATTGTTACTTTGATGAAACAGAAATTCCTTGGTGTAGGATTGCGCGGCACGATCAGCGATATCCTGGGCCGACTCAACATCTGCCTCGCGGCCGTCCTGGGTGGTACGGTTCACCGTTTCCCGCAGTTCTCGCTGCCGGTCTTCCAGCCGTTTCTTGAAAGTGTCCAGTCTCTTTTTCTCCATACCTGGCCCTCAACTACGCTGCGAACGTCACCCTGATCTGGGGTCGCAAAATCGTTACTGCAAGAGCGGATGATATGCGCCTCCAGAATCGCAGTCAAATTTGCATAGGCCACGCTTGTCGCCAAGAAATCCACTTCCCGGCTTGGTCCCGCCTTTGCTGACTATCGGCATCATCCAATAAAAAAGCGGTCCCCTTGGACCGCTCTTCCGTAAGAGGCAAGCTGTGAAGGGGAACGTCAGGGAAGGCGATGCTGGGCGCTGCCTCGATCAAAGAAGCAGACGAAAAGACAATCTTGTGGGAAGAGTGAAAACATCACAAAGTTGGTGCCTCTTCTGTTTGTCCCGATTGGCAGCAGTTATGCCTCCAAAGGTTGCCTCCCGGAGGTTGGATCTCCGTGGAAAACCCAGGTAAGCACCCACCGTTTGATAGCCTTACGAAGTTGCTACGACAGCTGCCGTGAGCCGTGAACAGGGTAGTCTTCGACGCTAGATGTGGAACCTGGATACCACGGTTAAGCAGAGAGGTTCTTGTTGTTGGCGTCCTGCTCTTCGAAGAGCTTTAGCTTGTTAAGCAGTGCCTTATAGCTGATTTTCAATATCTTGGCCGCTTGTCTGCGGTTCCAACGGGTCTCACCCAGGGTTCGTTCGATGGCTTCGCGCTCGGCGCGCATAGCCGCGCGTCGTCCGATGTCAAGCAACGACGGGGTTTCCTCTTCAACGATCTTCGGCTTGCCGGCTGTAATCGGAATGGCGGCAGAGCTTGCCGAAACACGCGTCCCAGCTTGTTGCTCGCCGCCGGCTAGGTACGTATCAGGTGCAGCCGTCGCTCCTGCGGCCGGTTTGTGGGTGGAGAGTTCGCGGATGATTTGGGCTTCGTTTCCGACGATTACGTAGCGTTTGACCAGGTTCTCCAGTTCGCGGATGTTGCCTGGCCAGTGATACTCCACCATGCGGCTGAGCGCAAAATCGCTGAAGGGCGCTGGCTGCTTGCCGTAGAACTCGCTGTACTTGCGTAAGAAGTAGTCCAGAAACACCAGCACTTCTTCGCGGCGCTCGCGCAGTGGAGGAATTTGAATCTTGATGACGTTGAGCCGGTAAAATAAGTCCTCACGGAACATGCCGTCTTCGACTGCGCGCTCCAGGTGTTTGTTGGTGGCTGCGAGAATCCTGACATCGACCGATATATCGCGCTTGCCACCCAGTCGTGAGAACTCGCCATCCTGCAGCACGTGCAGCAACTTCGCTTGCAACGCCGGATGCATTTCGCTGACTTCATCGAGAAACAGCGTTCCGGCATTGGCCAGGTCGAATTTGCCCAGCTTCTGCCGGTTGGCTCCGGTAAACGCTCCCGGCTCGTATCCGAACAGTTCGCTTTCCAGCAGTTCGTGCGGAATAGCCGCGCAATTCACCTTGATGAACGGCTTTTCCCGGCGGGAGGACTGCGCGTAAATCATGCGCGCCACCACTTCTTTTCCCGTGCCGCTTTCGCCGCGAATCAGAACGGTTGCGTTGGTCTCGGCCACCTGCTCGATGGTGTTCTTGATCTCCTCCATCTTCGGGCTGGTACCGAACAGCATGGCAAAGTCGCTGTTTCTGCGGACCTGGTCGCGAAGCTGCGTCACCTCGGATGTAAGCCGCTGCCTTTCGAGCAAGCGATTCACCCGCGCCTCAAGGTCTTTAGCGTCGACCGGTTTGCCAACGTAGTCGTCCGCACCGGCTTTGGAAGCCCGGAATACGAACTCCGGGCTGGTCTGAGCACTAACCAGAACGATGCTCACCTCCGGTTTGATCTGCCTCAGGCGTTCCACTAATTCAAGGCTGGACCCGCCCGACAACGCCGGATCCAGCAGGACCAGCGCTGGATCACACACTCGGAACATCCGCAGCGCCTCGTCGGGAGTTGAGGCTGCGCTGACGTCCAGCCCTTTGCGAAGCATTTGAGAGCTCAGGAACTGGCTGGCGTTTGGGTCCTGGTCGACGATCAGTACACGCGCTTTGGCCTGGGGTGACATAAGTCGATTCATTCGGATCTAAGCGAAAACGTGCTGGGTTCCCCGACGTGATAGGGAAGGAGACTCTCCAATATGAGAATCCCGATGCCAACTGCGGGTTGCATCGCGGCACATCTTACCTGTTTCGAGAGCGTGAGAGGCATTCTACGCCTAAATCGGCTGACAGCCAGGGGGAAAGTCTCATTCAAGAAACCGCCGTACCTTTGCCGGGGAATCACAAGAGCAGACGGAGGAGACGATGTCCCAAAACCTCCCTTGCGCAAATAAATAGCGGTGACTCCAGCATCTTGGAAATCTCCCGCTGCCGGCCGAGTTTCCAAGCATATAATGAGCGCAACAGAACGCCGCCCTCCGGTCACGTTGTAACCTTTTTTCACCAGCCGGAAACTTTTGGCGAGGGTAGGGGTTGGCAGCAGTAAGGGTGGCCTGGCGCTCAGGGTTGGAGTACTTCCATGAAGTCACGCGCGTTCGCCGTTTCCGTTGCCATGTTAATGAATGTGAGCCTTGCCATGTCGACCATGGCACAGGAGACGTCTCAGACGACCGCGCCGCCTCCCGGCAGCAGTTCGAGCGCTTCCACCGCTCCTGTTGCGACCGCTCCTGACCAGGCAGCCGTTCCTGCCGCTACTACTGCGGATCAAACGGCCGAGTCAAGCACCGCGCCCAAGGAAACTCACAACAAGAACAAGAACGACATCGAGGACATTGGCGACCGTAACATAGGAAATCGCGGCCTCGGTGACTGGTACTCGCTCGATACCGACATCAAGATGGGCAAGCAGTACGCCATGATGGTCGAGCAGAACGCCAAACTGATTCAGGACCCGGTTATCACCGAATACGTCAATCGCATTGGACAGAACCTGGTGCGCAACTCTGACGCGAAGGTCCCTTTCACCATCAAAGTCATCGACTCCGATGAAATCAATGCGTTCGCGCTGCCGGGCGGCTTCTTCTACGTCAATAGCGGTTTGATTCTGGCTGCCGATGAAGAGGCTGAACTCGCAGGCGTGATGGCGCACGAAATCGCGCACGTGGCCGCACGCCACGCTACGCGGGAGATGACCCGCGCCAACTACGCGCAGATCGCAACCACGCCTCTCATGTTTGTCATCAATAGCTGGGGCGTGTACGAGGCAACCAACATCGCTCTCGGCCTTGCCATGCCGATGGCGTTCATGAAGTTCTCGCGCGGCTTTGAGTCTGAGGCCGACTATCTTGGGCTGCAATACATGTACAAAGCGGGATACGACCCGCAGGCCTTTGTGTCCTTCTTCGAGAAGATTCAGGCCCGCGAAAAGCAGAAGCCCGGCACTCTGTCCAGGGCATTTGCTTCTCACCCGCCGACACCGGACCGTATCGCCAAGAGCGAGGCCGAAATCAAAGATCTTTTGCCCGGTCGCTCGCAATACGTCGTTGATACTTCAGAGTTCGATTCGGTCAAAGCCAGATTGGCGGCGTTCGAAGACCGCAAGAAGGCCATAGCGCCTTCGGATAAGGACAAGCCCACGCTGCGCCAGACCAAGACTGCTGACGCAAGTACGGCGGCTCCGCAGAATCCGAACGATGATCACCCCACGCTTTCGAAACGCGACGACGATTAATTGCGGCTGGCGTTTGTGGCCGGTGTTCGCTTGCGGTGTGTGAAAACTTGGTCTGAGGTCACGTATTTATGCATCGCAAGTTATTGACAAATCAACAGCTTTTACGAGTTACGAAAGTAACTTGACTTGAAATTTAAGTAGAATTAACATTTAGACAGTTAATAGGCAATTCAATCAATAATTGTTTCCTCCTCCTCTTGAGGCCGTCCGCACGCGGCCTCTTCTTCTTTTTGGTCAGGTTTTGTTTTCGTTCTGAAACTGCACGAGGCGCGAATCGCGCGCACCCGAAATTTGCCATCCGTGTTCTAAAGCTCAAATTGGTAGTGCCACCGCTGCATTCTCGCGAAGGCTATCCGCTAGTCAGTGTCGTGCCTTTCGTATTGCCGCAGTAACCAAGCAGGGAGGCAGCGCCGATCTGGGTGTGCTGTCGCGCCAGGTCAGATCTGGAGCATGGCCAATCCTTGTAGATATCCGATTGAGGAATCATCGTCACGCCTAACAACGGCAACATCAGCATGGCCTTGCGTCTGCGGATGGAAAGCTGTGACCGCCAGTTCGAGCAGTTGTTTTGGAGATACTTCTCGTCCTCCGTCGGGCCGCAGCAACCACATCCTCATATTGAGTTGCGCCAATACGTCAACCAGTTCGGCCGCTGTGGCTCCGCACCTCTCCAGTCCGTAAGGCCAGAACTCTATAACCATTGTCGGTTTCTGCCCAAGAACACTTGTCATCCCGGTTAGGATAGAAACCTCAGATCCTTGAGTGTCCATTTTCACGAAGTCAACCCTAATGCCTTTGGCAGCGTGATCCATGGTGTCTACGGTGACGCAAATGACGTCCCGGCGATCATTCACCTCCGCCATCTGGTGATCGCCTTGGTTGTCGGCTGATCTGGACAGAACCCCGCGGCGGCGTTCTGCGCCAAGCGCTGCTTCGAATACCCGAACATTCTTACATCCGTTGAGCCGAATGTTCTTTCGAAGCACGGCCGCGTTGTCCGGATCAGGCTCGAACGCCAGCACGCGACCTGACGATCCAACGATGCGGCTGCCGATGACGGAGAACCAACCGAGATTCGCTCCAACATCCACGAAGACATGCCCGGCGCGGAGTGCGCTTTGCATGAATCCCAGAACGTGAGGGTCGAAAACCTGACCGGCCCGGATTGGGTCCGAAATCCAGATGTCCGGTTTGGTGTGTAAAGCAAATTGGAGTGGACGGGAATTCGGCACCGCGACCTCGATCGGCGGTGCACCTTGATAGCCCTGACGCCATAGTCTGCTGAATTTGACTCTCCACATATAACAACTTTCGTCGAACCACCGCGTAAGATGCATTGTCTTGTCCCTCCTGCCGCCGTCTCGCCCCCTCTAGCAGAGCGGCCGCAAGGTTCTGGTGATCAGTCCGGCTTTAGCTTCTCGTTTGGTTCTTCTTCTGCAACGTCGTCTTCCGGTTCGGCGCGTCCGGAAGCGCATAGGCTCCCACGCACCAACAGTCTGTGCGATCTTCTAGTCGGTGTCGATGCCAACCCGGCCAGCAAAAATTCCGATGCTTCGGCCAAGCAACTCATAGCGTCTCAGCACGGCAGCCGACGGTCACGCACCAGGACCGCAGCGTTTTGCTTCTTCGGTTCGCTCGGTCGCGCGCGGTTTGTTCGTGAGCCACCCAAGCTAATGACAGGCCTACGTTAGCGATGCGATAGTAAAACATGGCCACTCGCTTCATGGCTGACGTGACATCACCATTACACGCACAATTTTCGTCCGCGTCGATTAATTGAGCAAAAGTAAGTTCAGCAAAAGGAACTAGGGTCGAAAATCGACGATATTCAATAGAAGTTTGTTGCCAAACCAGCTCTGGTTACATAAGTTAGATAGTCATCTCAATTGAAGAGGTCGAGAAATGAAAAAAGTCCTCCTGATTGCAGCCTGCTGTTTTCTAACAACCTCCATGGCCTTTTCGCAGACGCAGCAACAGGGCCAGACCCAACAGACCCGAACCTTAGCCAAACTGATCCATGCCGCGCCCACGACATGCCCTAATGACCCGGTACTGGTTTCGGACGGAACCGCGGCCGAATCCGACCTGATCGTTCCGGGAGTGACCATCTTCTACACCGTCAACGCTAAAGGCGGACACTCATACAGCATCGACGTGTGGGACACCTTCGATTCCACGGCCGCCGTTGCGCCAATGATTAAGGTGACCTCGGACTGCTCCACATCGATCGCGGGCGTAATGGACGTGACCAACGTGGACCCGGACATCAGCGGCGGCTTTTCCGACCGCGTGAGTTGGATCCAGAGCTCGGACCAGACGGTGTACATCGCGGTCGCCAATCCTGACCAGAACACCCCCTACTCCTATAACATTCGCGTAACCGATACGACCCAGTTCAACCCGCGTTGGAGCACCTATGCACCGTTCGATACGCAATGGGGATTCACCAATACAACCACGTCGAGCATTACGGGAACCCTGACGGTTTTTGATTCGACTGGCACAGTTCTGGCAACCATCACGAAGACCTTCCCGGCTGGGCTGTTCACTCTTGTCACTGCCAAGGCCAACGGAGTGCCGCTGAACCACGACGGTGATGCTGTTTTCGCTTATACCGGGCCTGCAGGGGCTATCTTGCCGGATGCATTCGGCGTCAATACTGCCGGTACAGTGATTGTGCCGTTCAAGTTCGAGGGTAAGCACGCGTATCACTGAGTTCGTAAGCGAGTACGTTTACAGTTTGACGACCAAGCTGACGAAACCTGCTGCTCTGCAAGGTGCTACTGTGCCGGAGCGCAGGTTTCTTTTTTGCAGGGCAGACTCGCCGACATCCGTCCGCATCGTAACACCGACAAGGAGGAAGTATCGATGCAGACCGCCCGCGAGTTGTTCGTCCACGAATTGACCGACATGCTCGACGCCGAGCAGAAGCTGGTCGAGGCGCTTGGCACGCAAGCCGAAGAGAGTTCCCGACCAGACCTGCAAAAAGCGTTTGAGTCGCACCAGCAGCAAACCCAAAAGCAGGTCGAACGTCTTCAGCAGTGTTTCGATCTGCTGGATGAAGAGGCTGAGGAAACCGAGTGCAAGGGTATTGCCGGAATTATCGCCGAGCATGACACCTTCAAAGAGGAAGAAGAGCCGTCCGACGACCTGATGGATATCTTCAACGTCGGCGCCGCTGCCAAGGTCGAGAGTTACGAGATCGCCGCCTACGAGAGTCTGATCAACCTGGCTCAGCAATTGGAGCAAACCAAAATCGAGCGCCTGCTGAATCAGAACCTGAAGGAAGAGCAGCAGACCTTGAAGAAGATGCAAAGCTTCGCCAAGAAGCTCAAGCCGCAGCAACTCGAAATGGAAGAGGAGGAGGAAGAGGACTCCGGCGAGTACGGGGAGGCCGACGAGTACGCTTCCGTATCGGATTCCGACCAACAATCCAGCAACAAGTCGTCTCGCAGTCGCGATGGCAAGAAGAGCAGCTCCTCAGCGGGCAAGCCGCGCCGCGGCAAAGTGGCATAAATCTGGCAACAACAGACAGGGCCGGTTCCGAACCGGCCTTCTTTTTCCGTCTTTGCCCACCGTTTTGAGAGTGCGACTCCGCCCAGGCGCCATCATCTAATGTGGTAGGCTTTTAGCTAGGTGGAGTGTCTCTGCGCTACGCGGTACTGCTCCTGCGGCAAATGCCTGGTCATATTTCCAAGGAACTACAGCATTGATTAACACTCTTTTTGCTAAGGTTTTCGGCACCAGTAATGAGCGCGAGCTCAAGCGCCTCGTGCCGCTGGTGGAGCGCGTCAACGCGCTCGAGTCCGGAATCAAACAGCTTAGCGATGACCAGCTCCGGGCCAAGACGGACGAGTTTCGCAGCAGGATCCGCCAGCGTGTCGACGCGGTCGAAGATCCCGACGAGAAAGACGAAGTCCTGAAGGAAGTGCTCGACGAGTTGCTGCCAGAAGCCTTCGCAGTCGCCCGCGAGGCCGGCTGGCGCGTCTTGAAGATGCGCCATTTCGACGTGCAACTTATCGGCGGGGCTGTTCTGCACGCGGGCAAGATTGCCGAGATGAAGACTGGCGAAGGCAAAACGCTGGTCGCCACCCTTCCCGTTTACCTGAATGCGCTCTCCGGGCGCGGCGTTCACGTCGTTACGGTGAACGACTATCTCGCGAAACGTGACTCCGAGTGGATGGGCAAGCTGTACACCTTCCTCGGCCTGAGCGTCGGTGTCATCGTGCATGAACTCGACGACAGTCAACGTCGCGAAGCCTACGCGGCCGATGTCACCTACGGCACCAACAACGAGTTCGGCTTCGACTATCTACGCGACAACATGAAGTTCGATTTGAACGATTGTGTTCAACGCGGGCATAACTTCGGCATCGTCGACGAAGTTGACTCCATCCTGATCGACGAAGCTCGCACTCCGCTCATCATCAGCGGCGCCAGCGAGGAATCGACTGACAAGTACAACCGCGTGAATCGAATTATTCCGCAGCTCGAATTAGGCGAAGAGATTGAGGAATCCATTGACACGAAGGTTCTCACCGGCGACTTCGTGGTCGACGAGAAGCATCGCACCATCACCGTCACCGACGAGGGATGGGAGAAGGTCGAGCGCCTGCTTGGCATTGGCAACATCGCCGATCCGGAAAACTGGGACCTGAAGCACCACGTCGAGACCGCAATCAAGGCCCATCATCTCTATCGACGCGACGTTGAGTATGTGGTGAAAGACGGTGAGGTGCTCATCGTCGATGAGTTCACCGGACGATTGATGCCCGGGCGCCGCTGGTCCGACGGCTTGCATCAGTCGGTCGAAGCCAAGGAAAACGTAAAGATCGAGCGCGAGAACCAGACCCTCGCCACGGTCACCTTCCAGAACTACTTCCGTATGTATAAGAAGCTGGCCGGCATGACCGGTACGGCCGAAACCGAAGCTGCCGAGTTCGACAACATCTATAAACTTGAAGTGGTGGTGATTCCGACCAATCGGGAATTGTTGCGCATCGAAAATCCCGACGTGGTGTACCGCACGGAAAAAGAAAAATATTTCGCCGCTGCTGAAGAAATTCAGAAGCTCGCGGAGCATCAGCAGCCGGTATTGGTGGGCACCACTTCAGTTGAAAAGTCTGAGCGTCTCTCAGAAATCCTCAAGAAGAAGGGCGTGCGGCACGTGGTGCTGAATGCCAAGTATCACGAGAAAGAAGCGGAAATCGTAGCCCAAGCCGGACGCAAGGGCGCGGTCACCATCGCGACCAACATGGCAGGCCGCGGAACCGACATTCTGCTGGGCGGGAATCCCGAGTTCATGGCCAAGCAGGAGTGCCTGAGGAAGGGTATCGCGCAAAAGCTGAAAGCTGCCGCCGGCGAAGTCACGGCCAAGCCCGACGATCCCACTCTGTCGTACTTCTATTATGGCGGCGATGAGTACCAGGTCCCGACCGATCAGTGGAACGAGCTTCTCCTCCGTTTTAAGGCCGACACCGACCAGGATCACGATGACGTCATCGGCCTGGGTGGTCTATTCATTCTCGGCACCGAGCGCCACGAAGCGCGTCGCATCGACAACCAGCTCCGCGGACGTGCCGGACGCCAGGGCGACCCTGGCGCGTCGCGCTTCTATCTCTCGCTGGAAGACGACTTGATGCGCATCTTCGCCAAGGAGTGGGTATCGACGCTGCTCCAGCGGCTGGGCATGGAAGAGGGCATGCCCATCGAATCGCGCATGATCAGCAAGCGCATCGAGGCCGCGCAGAAAGCCGTCGAGAGTCAGAACTTCGAAGCCCGCAAACATCTGCTTGAGTACGACGACGTCATGAATAAGCAGCGCGAAGCGGTCTACGGACTGCGCCGCCAATTGCTTGAAGGGCTCGATCAGAAGGACCTGATTCTCGAGGACTACGTACGCGACATCCTCGGTGAGGCAATCGACAAGTACGCCGGCAAGGACGTACATGCCGAAGATTGGGACACCAAGGGGCTGAAGAACGAGATCTTCACCAAGTTTGGCGTTGATCTCGAAAAAGAGGGCATCGACGCCGACACGCTCAACCGCCAGGAACTGGGCGACGCTATCTTCGAGAAGCTGAAAGAACGTTACGACGCCAAGGAACGGTTGATCGGTCCAGATGCCATGCGCCACCACGAGCGCATCATTATGTTGAGCGTGCTCGACCAGCACTGGAAAGACCACCTGCTCAACATGGATCACCTGCGCGAAGGCATTGGCCTGCGCGGCTACGGACAGCACGATCCGTTGGTTGAGTACAAGCGCGAGTCCTTCGACATGTTCGAAGAGATGATGCAGCGCTTTCAGGAAGAGACGGTTCGCTATCTCTACCTCATGCAGGTGATCGAAGCTCAACAGCCCGTTCCGCAGCATATGGCCCCCAGCAACGGTGACGGCAACGCACTAGCCGCAGTCGGGACAGGTTCGCGTCGCATGCGACAGGCGACCACTTCGATCGACGAGATGGAAGAGGCCTTCCAGCGCCGCAAAAAGCGTGAACTGGAACAGGCGCGCATGGCCGGCTCAGGCGATCAAGGCCCGGTGCAGCAAGTCATTCGCGGCGACAAAGTCGGACGCAACGATCCTTGCCCCTGCGGCAGTGGCAAGAAGTATAAGAAGTGCTGCGGCGCCGGGGCGTAGTTGGGTGTCAGGTGTCAGATGTCAGGTATCAGAAGTTAGCAGATTGCGCTTTCTTCGGACATGTTGCCGCGTGAGACTTGAAATACCATGGTGTAAGGACCGGTCACAAGGGTACTGTTCATTGTGCCCGTGTTGGGCTTTAACTGAGACCTGACACCTGACGGCTGACACCTGACTCTTATGGCAAACCGCACTTCGTCTCTCCGGGCTCTCGGTATCGGATTCGTAGCTGGACTCCGCTCCATGACTGCTCCCGCCGCCGTCAGTTGGGCAGCCAGTAGCGGCCGGCTCTCTCTCGGCAACTCGCCACTCTCGTTGCTCGATTCCTCTCGCGCCGAGCACACCACCCGCAAACTGGCGCTTGGCGAATTTGTCAGCGACAAAACTCCATTGCTCCCCAGCCGGCTCAAGCCGGGCTCGTTGCTCTTTAGATTGATTTCGGGTGGAGTGTGCGGCGCTGCGTTTTCTATTTCCGACGGAGAGAAACCTGCGCGCCGGCGCGGCGCTAGGAGCGACGGGAGCGCTCGTCGGATCCCTGCTCGGATACGCCTGGCGAACGCGCGTGATCAAGCAATGGCAAATTCCGGATTTCGTGGGGGCTTTGGTGGAAGATGGCGTCGCCATCGGACTTGCGACAGCGCTGGTGTCTTGTCCCATGCAGCGTGGAGCGCGCGATGCCTGGGCCGATCCCGACAATCCTGCGTGGCTGCCCTAACCCGCTGTTCAGCTACCGGGCGGTTCCTGTTTCCACAATCGCTGCGCAGAAGCCCACAGCAATGTCGGGACGATCATGCTTGCACCCACTGCGCCGGCCACGATTCGCGGCGAGATGCCCTTATCGATCGCTGTTCCCGACAGCCAAGCCGAGAGGGCGATGACCGCCATCGCGATCCCGAAATCGGCCGCGAAGACTCTGCCGCGGTAGCGGTCTTCGGTATTGAGTTGCAACAGCGTGGTCGAGAACACCCACACGATCGAGTTTCCCGCGTGCGCAAGCAGCACCACCGCGGCTGCCACCCATATCGTGGGCGACATCCCCAGCATCATGTAACCGGCACCGGCGATGACAAACGCAAACAGCACTCCCCGACGCAGCCGTCGCTGCTCGATGCCCGCCCAGTGCGACGCGAAGAGTGGCCCGATCAGCGAACCTACACCGCGAGCCGTCAACAATATGCTCATGCCAACAAGCGCACGGTCCCCGCGGCCCAGGTCGGGGATGGGCAACACTCGCTGCCCGAACACAGGAAACAGCACCCACGATGCACCGAGAATTCCCGTGCCCCCGCGCAAGCACACCATGGCGAGCATCCGCAGGTTCTGCCCAATGTAGCGAAAGCCTTCAACCATGGGCGAGTAGTCGAATACCTCGCGAACCGAGAGCCGCTGGTGAGTGATGTGCGGCTCATCGAACTTCATGCGGCTGATGAACATCGCCGAGACCAGGAACGACAGCGCGTTGATGATGAACACCGCCTGCCTTCCCATGGTCGCTGCGACCACTCCTCCGATCAGAGATCCGATCGCGAGGGTGAAAGACCACGTGGTTGAAGCAAGCGTGTTGGCTATGATGACGTCCCGCTCAGGCGTGATGTTGGGAATCACGGAATTGCGCGCCGGCTCAAAAAATCCCGCCATCACGGTTTCAAGGAAGATCAGCGGATAGATGAGCCACGCGCTTTGCGCGGAGCGGACGAACAACATGGAGCCGACAATCACCACGCGCGCCAGGTCGGCGAAGATCATCACCTTGCGGCGGCTGATGCGGTCGTTCACGGCTCCGGCAATCGGGCCGACGAAGGTTTGCGGCAGCACCCACAGCACCAGGCCTATCGCCACCGATTGCGCCTTCCCGGTCAGGTCCAGCAGCAGGCTGAAGATAGCGATGGTGTAGAACCAATCCCCGATCTCGCTGACAATTTGTGCCAGCCACAGCTTGCGGAAGTTGCGATTGCCTCGCACCAGGCGCCCATATTCGAAGATTGAGATCGTCGGAGAGGACATCGGAGGGATAGCGTAGCAGAACCGCAGGCGGCGCCCCAGTGATCAAGGGAAACGGGTGGAAGCCTCCGCATTTATGCGGAGGAACAGTGACCATTGCCAAAGCCGCGCTTTAGCGCTGGGCCGTCAGCAACTCGCAGACACCGCCATCTTCGCGCAGCAAAGGAGAACGGATCCCTCGCTGCGCTCGTGATGACTAACGCAACGCGCAATTCGGCACGGCTGAAGCCGTGCACCTTCAAATCTCTTCTTCCTAGAACAAGTTCCACAGATACTGGTTGTAAACGTCGTGATGATATTGCACCTCGGGCGCTTTGACGAACGTCCCCAGCAGGCGTGGACAGCGGTCGGCCGACGCCTGCTTCAGGTCTGCATAACGTCGCCTTGACGTCGGCACCAAGCAGTTTCGTTGTCCAATCAGCCTTGCGGAAGTCTTCAATCGCCGTGTAGATGTTGTCGGGCAGGTAGCGCTCCGCCTGGCGCAGGTTCTTGATCTTCGCCGTCTCGCCGTGCAGTCCGGTCTTGAAGATCGAGTACATCACCAGATACGGATTTGCATCGGGCGAGACCGAGCGCACTTCCACACGCATGCTGCGCTCGTTGCCAATCGGCACACGGACCATCGAACCCCGATCTGTGGGCGAAGCCTTAATCTGGTTGGGAGCTTCGAAGTGCGGGTCGAGCCGGCGATAGGCATTTACGCTGGCATTCAGCAGCAGGCAAAGATCGTTGCCATGCGTCAGGATACGGTCGATAAACGCCCATCCCGTCTTGCTCAACATCTCTTCGCCTTTGGCATCCCAGAACAGGTTCTTGCCACCCTTGCTGATGGAAACGTTGGTATGCATGCCGCTGCCGTTCACGCCGACGACCGGCTTGGGCAGGAATGACGCGGTGCATCCCATGTGGGTTGCCACCTGGCGGCAAATCAATTTGTAAAGCTGAATGTTGTCGGCAGCAGCCACCACTTCGGAATAGGAGTAGTTGATCTCGAACTGCGAAGGCGCGACTTCAGGATGGTCCTTCTCGTTCTCGAAGCCCATGGCGCGCTGCACTTCCGCCGTGGTGTCGATGAAGCTGCGCAGCGTGTCGCCGGGCAGCGAATGATAATAGCCACCGGTGTTTACGTATTCGAACTTGCCCGTCTCGTGATAATGCCGCTCGGCATCCGCACCTTTGAAAAGGAAGCCTTCAATCTCGTTGGCCGCGTTGAGCGTGTAGCCTTCCTTCTTGTACAGCTCGTCAGCGAAGTTCTTGAGCACGCCGCGAATGTCGCCGCTGTAAGGCCGCCCATCCTTGTCGATGACGTGTCCGAAGACCAGCACCTTGCCCGGACCGAAAACATCTGCCGGCCCCCAATGAAAGGCGCTCCAGTCGATACCCAGCCGCAGGTCGCTCTCGCGCTGCGCGGTAAATCCGCGAATCGAAGAGCCGTCGAACGTCAGGTTGTCCCAGCTCTTCAGCAGGAACTTCTTGTCGTAGTCGAGCATGTGCAGCCGGCCCTCCAGGTCGCTGAAGAGCACCGTCACTGCTTTGATTTCCTTCTGGTCGGTCAGATATTTCAGGCGCTCTTCCTGAATCTTGCCAATGTCAACGCGGTTGAGCCGGTCCGCTTTGGCGCGCAGGTTCATTTCTTCCAGTTCGTCGTAGGAAAGCGCGAGGAAATTACGCAGTTCCGTAGGCATGCAACTCCTTATCTTTAAGAGAATTTCTGCAACCAGCAGGACGGTTGTACCGTGTAGTCAATGCTTTTGACGGGGTACCCCTGAGACTACAGGGCATCGAGAGGTCCAATCCAGTAGAAAATCTTGATGGCACCGATAGGGGGAATTTATGGACGCGACCCGACTCCTCGTTTGTCATCCTGACCCCGAGCGTACCGAGGGGGGAAGGACCTGCTTTTCGCGTCGGCGCCAGCATAGTAACCACCACCTAATATCTCTTCCCCATCTTTCATCGGACAACTGATCACCGACAACTGATATACCCCCCTCCCCCTGTATCCCTAAAATATTGATTCCATTGGGTCAGAAAAAACTTTCCCCCGCAAAATCTTGAGTGCGTGGGAGTTACAGGCAAAATCTTACGAGCAAAGGAGTTAACTGCAATTTTCTTGAGATAGAAGGGTCGGAAGGATTCAGAAGTAGTAAACAGCGGCCAACTGGCGCTATGACGATTGTTGCGCGTCATGCCTCCTTACACAGGAGCAGGGACCCGTAGAAGACAAATCTCCCGCGTCCTCAATTGCCATTCTAGTCCTGTCGCTCCAGGCACACCAAGCAGCTTTGTCACAGATGTGTGTGACAAACAAGCCGCCCGAACCGATACTGAAATTCGCTCAATGAACGGCTTGACCTGTCTATAACTATAGGGTCGATAGTGGATCTCGTGATGCTAAGCGTTTCGCAAATCGCAAGCCAATTCGGCCTGAGCCGGACCGCGGTTCTGTACTACGAATCGGTCGGGCTGCTGAAGCCGGCTCACCGCAGCGCGGCCAAGTACCGCCTATACGGCCGGAAGGAGATCGAGGTCCTGCGCCAGATCTGCCTCTACCGTTCCGTCGGACTCAGTGTTCGTGACATCGGACGCCTGCTTTCGGGCAGCGAAGGCGGAGCGGCAGCGGTGCTCAACCGGCGGCTGGTCGAGTTGGAAGCGGAGATCGGCGAGCTGCGCCGGCATCAACAGGCAATTGTGAAATTGCTGCAAGCCAGGAAATCACTATCAGGGAGAACGAAAGACATGACCAAAGAAAAGTGGACTTCAATCATGAAAGCTGCCGGATTCACCGAAGACGACATGAAGCGGTGGCATCAGGAATTTGAACGAGCCGCACCCGATGACCACCAGGAATTTCTTAACTACCTGCACATCGCGCCGGAAGAGATCCGCCACATTCGCGACTGGAGCCGCACCGGCGAGGGGAAGCACTAGACGTAACAGGGGGCATGATGAAGGGTCGTGCCCCACACTTTAGCTTCATCTAGCTCTTGGCGGTCACGCGACGACCTGACACAGAGAGGCAACAGAGATCTGTCGTTAGGCCCGCCAAGACTATTCTGAATTTGTTCCGCAGGTCTAGAGCCCGAAGGGCGTGTCATGACAGCCCAGCGGGGAGCGAAGCGGAACGCTGGGTAGGCAGCGATGAAAGCTTCAAGTGCCTCGGGCACGTCACAATAACGCTGTGCGGACGTCACCGAAAACGCATACGTCGCAGCAATAATATCTACTAATGCCTCACACTCTTGCCCGCAACTTGGTGCATTGTGTCTTCAGCACAAAGGGCCGCTTTGCCTTAGTTCGTGATCCCGAAACACTCTGGCGTCATCTCGGTGTGATTGCACATGCGAAGAACATCGCGCTCGTCACAGCAGGAGGTACAGCAAACCACGTCCACCTGCTGTTGGCGCTCTCGCCGACGATGACCCTGGCCAATGCCATCCAGAACCTAAAGGCACACTCCTCTCGATGGATGAAGGAAGACGTACACAACTTCGCTTGGCAGGAAGGTTATGGCGCGTTCGGGGTCAGTGAATCGCAGCGCGCAACCGTGCTGGAGTATATTGCGCGGCAGGCTGAGCACCATCAGAAGTGGACGTACGAACAGGAGTTCGCTACCCTCGTGCGCAAATCGGGACTCGAATACGACCCTCGATATCTCTTCGGATAACGTGCCCGAGGCACTCGCGTTCGAATAATCTGCTACCCAGCGCTCCGCTTCGCTCCACGCTGGGCTGTCATGGCACGCCCTTCGGGCTCAGGAATTGCACACGATTCATTGCTCGCGAATTGATCGGTCGTCCAAATCGCAATCGTATCCACTACGGAAGTCCCGGTATTCCAGTGGGACTAATTTCCACGCAGGTATCCCGCCAACCCTCCCCGCGGCACCTTCTCCTGCTTGCCCGTCGCCAGCTCCTTCACCGCGAACTCGCCTGACGCCACCTCATTCTCGCCGACAATCACGATGTACTTCGCGCCGGCCTTCTCTGCGGCTTCGAACGACTTCTTCAGGCGGAAGCTCTCGTCGCCGATATCAGCGCTGACACCTGCACGACGCAGTTCGCGCGCCAGCTTCAGCGCCTGGGCATTCATCTCCGCTCCAAGAGGAGCGATGTAGGCGTCGAGCTTCACATCAGCGCTGACGCCCTCAGCTTGCAGCGCAAGGATCAGCCGGTCTTCGCCGATGGCGAAGCCGATGCCAGGAGCCTTCGGCCCATCGAGCGACTCAGATAGTCCGTCGTAGCGTCCGCCACCCAGCACCGCGCTCTGCGCGCCCAGGTCACCGTGGGTGAACTCAAAGGTCGTGCGCGTGTAGTAGTCGAGGCCGCGCACCATGCGTTCGTTGATGCTGTACGGCACGCCGACAGCGTCAAGCATCGACGCGCACCGCGGCAAAGTTTTCGCGGCAGGGCTCGTCGAGATACTGGCTGATCTTCGGCAGCTTCTCGATGATCGGCTGGTCTTCCGGAACCTTGCAGTCGAGCACGCGCAAAGGATTCGTCTCTGCCCGGCGCTGGCAATCGGCGCACATCTGGTGAACGACGGGTTTGAGCGCCTCGCGCAGTGCTTCGTTGTAGCGGGCGCGATCAGCCGCGCATCCCACGGAATTCAGTTGCAATTGCCAGCCGCGCAACCCGACTTCGTCGAGCAATGTCGCCAGCATCTCCAGCACTTCGGCATCGCGAGCCGGCGATTCACTGCCTGCGCTTGGCGGACCGATGATCTCCGCGCCGATCTGGAAGAACTGGCGGTAGCGTCCCTTCTGCGGACGCTCACGACGAAACTGCGGACCAATGTAGTAGAGCTTCTGCAGCGTGCCTTTCTTGTCGAGGCCGTGCTCGATGTAGGCGCGCACCACGCCGGCCGTGTTCTCAGGACGAAGCGTCAGTGATTGCGATTTCTCGCTGGCAGCGCGGCTCTTGTCCTCCCAGGTAAACATCTCCTTGGTGACGATGTCGGTCTCTTCGCCGACGCCGCGCGCGAACAGGCTGGTGTCTTCGAATACGGGAGTGCGAATCTCGTGAAAGTTGTAGCGCGCGAACACGTCGCGTACCTTCGCCTCTACCTGATTCCACAGGTCGGTATCGGGAGGCAAAAGGTCACGGGTTCCGCGGACGGCTTTGATCATGTCGCTT
Organism: uncultured Acidobacteriaceae bacterium; assembly: GCA_963699875.1. Taxonomy (GTDB): domain Bacteria; phylum Acidobacteriota; class Terriglobia; order Terriglobales; family Acidobacteriaceae; genus CAVVDY01. The sequence continues at coordinate 334,821 of CAVOVN010000017.1, read as the reverse complement.
TTCGCTATTCGCTTTTCGCTATTCGCCAGATAGGGACTCGATCCGCCATATCCGGCGAAAAGCGAACAGCGAAAGCGCGAACGGCGTTATTTCCTCTCCGCCAGATACTGCTCTCTGTACCCCAGATAATTCCTCGCGTAGCGCAGGATCGTCTCCTGATCGCTGTCGTCGAGTTCCCGGCGCACTTTGCCCGGCGCGCCCATCACCAGCGAGCGCGGCGGAATCACCATCTTCTCCGGAATAAGCGTGCCAGCGGCCAGAATTGAGCCTTCGCCGATGCGCGCGCCATTCAGCACGATTACTCCCATGCCTACGAGGCAGCGATCTTCGACGACGCAGCCATGCAAGGTGACGCTGTGTCCTACGGTGACCCAGTCGCCGACCTCAACCGGCCACTGGCCGAGCATGCCGTGCAGCACGCTGCAGTCCTGGATGTTGCTGTTGGCGCCGATGCGAATGTAGTGCACGTCGCCGCGCACGACCGCGTTCATCCAGATGCTGGCATTCTCACCGAGCGTGACGTCGCCGATCACCTGTGCCGAGTCATCGACGTAGCAGGTCGCGGGTATCTTCGGGCTGATTCCTTTGTAAGAGCGGATCATCGTCTTCTTGCGCTTTCGCATCCCTGCCGCAGAGACTTCGAAGACCTCTCAGTCGTTTCCCCGGCTTCGAATACGAACGCTGTCCGAACATACCATGCACCTGCCCACGGTGAAAACGCAGCACACCGGGCACAGTTTCATCAAGGCTTAAGCAACGAAATATGGTAACCGGGTTCCCGAAACAGTCCCGGCATGGTTACCAACGGACATGTCCTTTCGTGTACCTCTCTTGGTTGTCACATCACAGACCTGCGGGAATGGTTCTCCCACAATGAAATATGCGCGCTCCTTTAAGGGAGCCGCGACAAAGGGCCCCTCCCCCATGCATTGGCTTCGCGGATCACTGTCGTCTTTTTTTGTCACCCTTATCATGACAATCCTGGCCGTAAGCATCTCGGCCGTTCCCCTCAGCGCGCAGGATGGCTCCGCCTCCATGCGTGGCGTAGTTGAGGACATTTCCGGAGCCCGAATTCCCGCCGCATTGGTGATCATTAGCAACCCCGAGACCGGTTTCCAGCGCGCCGCCTTCACCGACTCCGAAGGCAACTTCACCTTCGGCATGCTGACGCCTGGCCAGTACGACGTACGAGCAGTGGCGGCCAGCATGCAGCCGGCAGACCAGCCCAGTATTCAACTACATGTCGGAGCGTCCACCGAGCTGCGCTTTCAGCTCGCCCCAGCGACACGAATCGAGACGGTGAACGTCGTCGCGCCTGCCGTGCTGGTGGACAGTCAAACCGGCGAGGTCTCAGACGAGATCGTGGAGCAAGCCATTCTGGGGCTGCCGCTCAACGGCCGCCGATTTACCGACCTGGCCTTGCTGACGCCGGGGGTGACGCAGGACCCTCGTGGGCTTACCTCCGACTCCAATGGCGATTTATCGTTTGGCGGAGTTCGCGGCTACCAGAACAATTTTCTGGTCGATGGCACCGACAATAACAACTCATTCTTCGCGCAAGCGCGAGGCCGGTATCGGGCTCCTTATCAGTTCAGTAATGAAGTGATTAAAGAATTTCGCGTCTCCTCGAACTCCTACAGTGCGGAGCTGGGTCGCGCCGGCGGAGGCGTGTTCAATGTCGTCACCAAATCGGGGAGCAATGACCTGCACGGTACCGGGTTTGTTTACGCGCGCGATCGCATATTTGATGCTCAGCCGGCTTTTTCTCCCGATAAGCCCGCAGCCCGGCAGGACCAGTTCGGCGGTACAGTAGGCGGTCCGATACGCAAAAACCGCGTCTTTTTCTATGCCGGATTCGATGAGAACCTACTCGATGCGCCCTCCATCGTTCAGTTCGCCAACGGAGCGACCACGGTCGTACCGCAGCCGGTCGATTACGACTACAAAGATCAGGCTCTGGTCGAAAAGGCGGCGCAAAAGCTCAACAGCATGGCGGGTGAGTATCCGACGAAGATGTGGGGCAATGCCGCCTTCGGCAAGCTCGACTTCACACCCTCATCAAAACAACTCGTCTTCTTGCGGGTCAGCACCTCTCGCTATGACGGAATCAACAATGTTTTTTTCAATCCCTCAAGTCCATTGACGACCTATGCCGAGAGTGCGAACGGATCGGAAAATGTTGCCACCGAGAGCATCGCCGCCTCGCTCACTTCATCCTGGACCAGTAACTTTGCCACCCACCTGCGCGCCCAGTTCTCGCGTGACCTGCAACAGTCGTCGACCAACTCCGAAGATCCTAAGCTCAAGATCTACGACCTGCTCGATGGCGTGGGACGCTCGAATCTGCTTCCGCGCGAGACGCGGGAGCACAAACTCCACATCGCCGATACAGCCGATATCGAAGCCGGCCGCGTGAGCTGGAAGTTCGGCGTCGATTACATCCGGACCTGGATTTACAACTATTTCCCATCGATGTCGGGAGGCGAGTTCTACTTCGACGACGTCAAGGTCAACCCATTCACCTTCGCTCCCGAGCGTTATGGACAGTCCCTGACCCCGCTGCGTGCCTATGCGCATGACGTGCCGCGATACTATATCCAGGACTTCGGCAGCGCGACGTCACATCCCGATTCCGGCGATGTCGCGTTGTTTCTGCAGGACACGTTTCGCGTCACCCGTCACTTCACCCTGAATGCTGGAATTCGTTGGGACCTGCAGACGTTCCTGGTATCCGGGCTGACCAGCAATCCGCTCTATGCACCCTCCGGCAAACTGCCCTCCGATCTCAACAACTTCTCCCCTCGGTTGGGCTTCTCCTGGTCGCTTGGCGATCGCAATCCTCTGGTTATTCGTGGTGGCGGCGGACGCTTCTATTCGCTGGTGCCTTCGATTTACGCTTCACAAGTGCAGACCGACAACGGGTTGAACCAGAGTGACCTGTTCCTCGACATCATGAAACCTGCAGATGCTGCACTCTTTCCAACTTATCCCAATCCGCTGGTGCGTTGCCCTTCGGGAACGGTGAACTGTGTCGTGCCGGCGAATGTTGCCAGCCACCTGACGACTACAGTTTCTGCGTTCTCGCCAAACTTTCAGACTCCCTACACCGACCAGGCGAGTCTTACCATCGAACACGAGTTCGGGCAGAAGATCATCGCCTCCGCCAGCTATCTCTACGTGCATGGCGAGCACCTGATTCGTTCGCTGGATGCCAATCTTCCTAAACCGACCATCGAGGACTACCCGGTATATAGCGACGATGGCTCGGTATTCCTTGGCCAGTATCTTCCTGTGGAATCGTTTTCCACTTGGCAGACGAAAAAGACTGTCGATTGCCCCTACCCCCCCTGCATCAACGACATTCAACGCCCAATCGCGCAGCTCGGGACGATCAATTCTTTTGAGAGTGAATCCAGCAGCGTCTACAACGGGCTTACCATATCGCTCAAGCGGCAGGTGAGCCACGGACTCTTCCTGCGAATTGCTTACACTTTTGCGAAAGCGATTGACGACGGCCAGGATGCCTTGGTCGTGGGCAGGCCGGGCAACGTCCAGGACGCATACGCCGTCAATCTGGAGCGCGGACTCAGCGTCACCGATCAGCGAAACCGCCTGGTTGCCGCCGGCGTGGTCCAGCCTCCCAAGCTGGAGACCGGATACAACTGGCTGAACCGGGTGGCGAACGGATGGCAGCTTTCCAACGTGCTCACGTACGGGTCCGGCCGGCCTATCAACGCCACTGTCGCTGGTGACGCAAACCAGGATGGGAACACCTACAATGATCGGCTTCCGGGATACCGCCGAAACGCCTTTATCGGACCCGATTATTTCACCACCGACTTCCGTCTCACACGCAATTTGCACTTCGGCGAACGCGTCACATTGCAAGCCCTGGTCGAGACCTTCAACACTTTCAATCGCACCAACGCACAAGTCACGATCAGCGATGACGGCTTCCTCAACTCAGCCGGCCAATTCGTTGCCTACTCGACCCAGGTAGCGTCGAAGGTCTATCCGGGACAGTTCCTTAAGAGTTCGGACTTCCTGAATCCCAACAACGCCTATGCGCCGCGCCAGGTGCAGTTCTCGCTAAGAGCAAATTTTTGACAGGTTTTGGAACATACGACACCTTGGTGAAGCTGCTCTATGGCTCTTAAATGGCGGGTGAAAGGCCTACTCTATGCTTGACTTAGATAGTGAACGCTGGGATAACTACTAAAGCCAAACCGGGGTGTCGCAACAAGACTCGTTAAAGAACAGAAGTAGTCGTCAAGTTGGGCCGTCATCAGCGAGGCGGCCCAAGGTTGTCTTCAGGCGGTTTCGTCATAAGGAGCAGTCGAGCACGTCCGCAGTATTAACTTTGTGCCATGCGCTCGCGCATGGAGGGCCGAACCCAGGGGCAGTACTTGAGCAACGAAGTTGCATCGCCGGCTTAGACCTTTCAGTCCGGGTCTCCGGAACTGTTGCAAATACCCTATTCGCTGCTTGGGATCACGGACTGAAGGGAGCATTTCTCCATGGAATTCCAGGACAAGGTTCTGAAGTGTATTGACTGCGGTGCCGACTTCGTCTTTACAGCGGGTGAGCAGCTGTTCTTCCACGACAAACAGTTCAAGAACGAGCCCAAGCGGTGCAAGGCTTGCAAATCCAAGCGGGCTTCTTCGATGGGAACCACTTCGTCGGGCGGCTACTCCAAAGTCGAGACCCGTACCAACTGCTCGGGTTGCGGCAAAGAGACCACCGTACCGTTCAAGCCTACACAAGGTAGACCTGTCTTCTGTCGGGAGTGCTTTCAGCAGCGCCGGAGTGCGGCTGCCACTGCCTGAATCAATTTCCCTGAATGTCCAAAGTTGACGAGTGAACGTCGAAGCGCTTGGAGTGTGCCCCCGCTCGGCGCCTGAGAAGATGCCTAAATTAAAGGGCTTTCTTCGAGGCTGCGCGCGACTGATCTGCGTGACTGGCGGGCGGAGCGATCTTCCTGCCACTCACTTTGCCCTGCTTGAGTTTGTGCTCGCTGTGTGAAACCAACAGGTTCTCGATCTGCCGCAACAGCTCCTGGGTATTGACCGGCTTTACCAGCAGCGACTGCGCTCCCCGGCTTTGCCATTCTTCGTCCATCGAGGGATACGCCGTCAGGATTGCGGTTGCGGGATCGTACGCCTGCTGACGCGCGGCTCGTATGACCTCGTATCCAGAAGTCTCCGACTCCATTCGCATGTCGGTGATGACCATCTCGTAGGTCTGGTTTTTGAGCTTCTTTTCTGCTTCGCGCGCCGACGCCGCCGTATCCACCTCGAAGTTGTTCATCTCCAGGATGGCACGCAACGTAAGAAGAATGGCAAGCTCATCATCAACCAGCAGGATGCGACGTTTCATCGATTTCTCCAGGGGAATTCACCACGCACAACGCAGCGACGTGAGATGCAGGATTACGAGTGACAGTTGTTTGTGCTGCTGGCGCCAGCGGATACTCAAATCCGTATCCAACTGGCAAGCCACATCTCTGTGCTCAGTATAATAGCTTTTGTGGCGACATATTATGTGGAGAACTTCGGGTGCCGTGCCACCCAGGCCGACGGCGCAGCGCTCGAGCGTCAACTCCGCGAGCGTGGCTTGACGCGCGCCGATTCCACCGCACAAGCCGAAGTCGTCGTCCTCAATACCTGCACCGTTACCGCATCGGCTGACCAGGACGCGCGGGCCGCAATTCGCCGCGTAAAGCGCCACAATCCGAATGCAAAGGTCATCGTCACCGGCTGCTACGCACAGCGTGCTCCGCAAGAGCTGACCGCGATTCCCGGCGTCGATCTCGTCGTAGGTAACTCTCACAAGCACGCGCTCGTCGATTCGATTCTGCCTCTCGCGGCGACTGGATCGTTCGTGCCGCTGGCGCATCTTGGCGCATCGCTGGAATCGAAGGTGATGGTCGGCGACATCTTTGCGCACACCGAATTGCTCGCTGCGCCGGTGTTCGAGGCAAGCGATCCGCATGAGAAGACGCGGCCTAACCTGAAGATTCAGGATGGCTGCAACAACCGCTGCTCGTTTTGCGTGATTCCCTACGTCCGCGGGCGCAGCCGCTCGCTGAAGCCGGAGCACGTCATTCGCGAAGTTGATGCATTGGTGGCAAGTGGCTATCGCGAGATTGTGCTTTCCGGTATCAATCTCGGACGCTGGGGACGCGAGCTCACACCGCGCACGAATTTCGCGACACTGCTGCGCGAGATTCTGCACAGCACGAGCATCGCGAAGATCCGCATCAGCTCAGTTGAGCCGATGGACTGGAGCAAGCGAGCTGATCGACCTGGTTGCTTCGTCGCCGCGCATCTGCAAGCACGCACATGTGCCGCTACAGTCGGGCAGCGACAAGGTACTGCGACGGATGCATCGCAAGTATCGCCCCTGGCATTACGCTGATCGCCTTGAGCGAATCCGCCGTGCCATGCCAGATGCCGCGATTGGCGCCGACGTGATGGTCGGCTTCCCCGGCGAGACCGATGATGACTTCGAGCAGACACGGGCGTTCATCGACGCGCTGCCGTTTACGTATCTGCACGTGTTCACGTACTCGTCGCGTCCGGGAACGCAATCGGCCGAGATGCCCGACCAGGTTCCCGTTCATATCGCCCGCGAACGCAATCGAATTTTGCGCGAGCTTGCGAACGACAAGAAGCACGCCTTCATGCAGTCGTTTGTTGGCCGCGAAGTCGAAGCGATCACGCTGACCCACTTCGACGGCGAGTACACGGAAGCGCTCACCGACAACTATCTGAAGCTCATGATTCGCAGCCAGCACCAGGCGAATCAGTTGCTGAGAGTTCCGGTTCGAAGTGTCGAAACTGATGCACTGGTCGGTTCGCTACCATAAGCGGAATTGCTGGCGACGGGCCCTGTCTGGCTGCGAAAAAGGTTGCGCCCCACATGCTATACTTTGGCATCTAACTGATAAATCGGAGGATTGTATCGATAAACGTTTTATCCGCATCAATGAGCGCATTCGGGTTCGCGAAGTTCGCGTAATCGATGACGAGAGCAACCAGCTTGGCATCATGCCGCCGTTCGAAGCGCTCAAGATCGCACGCGAAAGAAATCTCGACCTCGTCGAAGTCTCGCCCACCGCTCAGCCTCCTGTGTGCCGCATCATGGACTACGGGAAGTACCTGTACCAGCAGGAAAAGCGCGAGCGTGAAGCCAAGAAGCACCAGCACCAGATCACCGTCAAGGAAGTGAAATTCCGCATCAACGTGGACGATCACGACTACGAGACCAAGAAGAACCACGTGCTGCGGTTTCTCGGCGAAGGCGATAAGGTGAAAGCGACCATCTTCTTTCGTGGCCGCGAGATGACACGCCAGGGCCTGGGCCGCGAGATTCTCGACCGGCTAATCAAGGACCTCGGCGATAAGGCGATTGTCGAATTTCGTCCCCGTCAGGAAGGCAACACACTGCACTTGATCCTGGCTCCGCCGAAGGAACAAAAGCCCCCCGGCAAATCCGAGAAGCACGAAAAGAGCGCCGCTCCGCGTCCGCCGCAGCCGCCCGCGCCTGCGCCGCCTCAGCAACAGCAGTAAGCGGTTGTCGGTTGTCAGTGATTCCCGCCAACGTGTTAGCCCGAACCGGCTGCACCTTTTGTTGTCGGCCGCTTGCATTAGAGACTAGTTCTGGTTTCCGAAGATACCTGACTAGCCAATGTTCCAGCGCTGTAGGCGCGAAACAGCTTAGCCCAGCACGCAGGCCATCTTTTGGCCGGAGTGCTGGGTAGGGTTGATAATCGCATCCGAGTCCCGTCAGGGACGGCACCGAAATGTCCCGCAAAACCATTGTTATACTCGCTGCCATTCCCACCTTGTTGGCGGCCATTGTGTGCCTGCTCATGATCGCGGGATTCATGGACATCAGATCGGGCACTGATGTCGCTCAAGAGATCGCGTCTCCGGACGGCGGATACACCGCCATGCTCATGGTACGCAACGGCGGCGCCACAACGGACTACAGCACACAAATCTCGTTGGCTGCTGCCAAGAGCCCTGGCTCCCGTTTCCTGGCCACCGGTCGTCCGGGAAATCTATTCATTGTCGACGGAGACCATGGTGCCGTTCCCGTGAACGGAAGAGGGCTGATGGATGTTGAACTCAAATGGGAATCGCCGTCTGATCTGCGGATCTACTTTCCTCCCAATGCCCGTGTATACAAGCAGGCATCAAAGGTCGAATCGGTTACGGTCAAATACACTTCCCATCCTTGGTGATAGTCGCCATGGAGTCCTGGCCACCAGCCACTACCCACTATCCACTGTTCTGTGTTGTAATAGAAAGACTGCTATGCCCAAGTTGAAGACACATAAGGGAGCGGCCAAGCGTTTCAAGAAGACAGGTACCGGCAAAATCAAACGCGGACACGCGTTTAAACGCCACATCCTGACTTCGAAGGGTACGAAGCGCAAACGCCAGCTCGACACCGATACGATGGTCGATAAGGCGGATCTGCATAAAGTAGCGCGCATGATCCCCTACTAGACTTCTGAGTCGCATGATGCGGCGCCCGGCGTCATCCCAAAATTTCAAGCGAAACACGGGAAGATGACGGTTAACAGTGTGTGAAGAGGTAATCAGGCCCCCCGAAATCCCAGGCGTGGGCCGGCTCACAAAGCTTCTTGCCTCCAGCCGCTGAACGAACTTGAAAAGGAGCAGCAATGCCTCGCGTAAAACGTGGTACCAAGCGCCGCGACCGCCGCAAAAAGATATTAGAGCGTGCAAGTGGCTATTATTTAACAAAATCAAAACTGTATAGGTCGGCGAAAGAATCGGTCGAGCGCGGACTCAAGTTCGCTTATAGCGGCCGCAAGCAGAAGAAGCGCCAGTTCCGCTCCATCTGGATCGTGCGCATCGGCGCCGCCGCCAAGCTCAACAGCATCAGCTACAGCCAGTTCATCAACGGCCTGAAGAAGGCCGGCATCGAACTCGATCGCAAGATCCTGGCTGACTTGGCCGTAAAAGATCCCGCGGGATTTACCGCGCTGTGCGAACAAGCAAAATCAGCGCACGCCGCAGCGGCGTAGTAACGCCGTCCATCCCCGGAACAATCTGTATCGCACCCGATGGGCGGCCGTTATGGTCGCCCGTTGTTGTTAACGGTAGTTGTAAGTTATCGGTGACAAGTCGTCAGTTGGAGTCATCGCCAACAGATTCCGTGCCCAGCTGCGGAAGCGCTGGGTGGAGCGTCATTTTCGAAATTCGAGTCACGTTGGGGACGGCATAGATATGGGATTCGATACGAAACGGCTCCCATCGAGTCGAACCAGCGCCGTAGGCGCGAAACAGTTTAGCCCAGCACCCTTCGACTTCGCTCAGGGCAGGCTCGGGCCATCGTTTGGCCGGAGTGCTGGGTAGGGTCATCGAGCCCCTTCAGGGGCGGCACAAACTGCAGATCCCTCAACGGCTGAAGCCGTTTCGGGATGACGCAGACAAATTGGGCTGGCTTTTCATGCACCCGTGAAATGCGTGCTCCACCCAATCGAACAATTCATGTACACCGTTCCCAAACTCGACGACTATTCGCCCGCAGCGCTCGACCGCGCAGTGACCGATCTGTTCGCTGCGCTCGATGCTGAGACTGCGGCGCTGCATTCCGAATCCGACTGGAAGGAATTCCGCGATCGTTGGATGGCGCGCAAGACCGGTGTCTTGACGCTGGTCAATGACACGTGGCTGAAGGCCGCGCCGAAAGAAGCCAAGCGCGAGGTCGGCCAGCGCGTCAACGAACTCAAGTCCCGGGCTGAAGGCGCAATCGAGGCCGCGCACGAGAAAATCCACGCATCTTCTGCCGTCACGAAGCTCGCCTCCGAACGTCTCGACATCACCCTTCCCGGCATCCGCCGCCCCATCGGCGTCAAGCATCCCGTGCTCCGCGTGCAGGACGAGATCGTCGCCGTCTTTAAAGCGATGGGCTACTCAGTCGGCGAAGGTCCCGAGGTCGAAACCGACTACTACAACTTCGAGTCGCTGAACTTTCCGCCAAACCATCCGGCACGCGATACCCAGGACACGCTGTTCATCGCCGGTCAGGAACGCAAGCCCACCCGCGACCGCCTGTTGCTGCGCACGCACACGTCACCGGTGCAAATTCGCAGCATGGAGAAGCTGTCACCCCCGCTGCGCATCGTCATCCCCGGCAAGGTACACCGCAACGATCCACTCGATGCCACGCACTCGCCAGTCTTCCACCAGGTCGAAGGGCTCGCGGTCGATACCAACATCACCTTCTGCGACCTGAAAGGCACGCTCGACCACGCGATGAAGTCGCTGTTCGGCTCGTCGGTGAAGACCCGCTTCTATCCGTCGTTCTTCCCGTTCACCGAGCCCAGTGCCGACATGCAGGTGAGCTGCATCTTCTGCGGCGGCAAGGGATGTCGTAAGTGCAAGTTCAGCGGCTGGATCGAGCTGCTGGGCTGCGGCATGGTCGATCCTAACGTCTTCGAATTCGTTAAGCAGAATGGCTACGACTCATCGAAGATCTCCGGCTTCGCCTTCGGCATGGGCGTGGAGCGCATCGCCATCCTCAAATACGAGGTCGAAGAGATCCAGTTGTTCTATGAGGGCGACGTGCGCTTCCTGGAGCAGTTCGCGTGAGGATCCTACCCACATGGCTGCGTGAGTTCGTCAACGTCACTGCTGACGACCGCCAACTTGCCGAAGACCTGACCTCGGCGGGCATCGCCGTCGAATCGGTCGCTGAAGAGAACGGCGAGACCATCTACGAGATGGACCTGACCACCAACCGCGTGGACGCGATGAACCACTACGGCGTTGCGCGAGAAGCGTCGGCGATCTATGGCGTTGATCTGAAGCGAACCCCTGACTAGGCGACGAACTGCAGGTCCCTCGGCTTCGCTCGGATGACACCTGGGACATCTCCTCAGCTCGGGATGACAGCGGGAGAGGGCGTGTTTCCCATCGTCATCGAAGATGCTGAAGGCTGCGCGCGATATACCGGCCGCGTCATTCGTAACGTGAAGATCGGCCCATCGCCTGCGCACATCGTGAGGCGTCTCGAACTGCTCGGCTCGCGCGCCATCAACAATGCAGCTGACGCGACCAACTACGCGATAAACGAACTCGGCCACCCTACTCACGCATTCGATCTCGACCTGCTGGAAGGTGGAACCATCATCGTTCGCCGCGCCCGCGAGGGCGAAACGCTGAAGACGCTTGACGGCGTTGACCGCAAGCTTTCTACCGACGATCTGGTCATCGCGGACGTGAGCAAGCCGGTCGCGCTCGCCGGTGTCATGGGCGGCTTCGACTCGATGATTACCGAGAAAACGGAGAACGTTCTCATCGAGTCGGCGTGGTTTGATCCCGCGAGCATTCGCCGTACCGCCAAGCGGCTGGGCATGCACACTGACGCCTCGCATCGCTTCGAGCGCGGAGCCGACTGGGGCATCACCCCGCTGGCTTGCGATCGCGTGGCTGAGCTGATTCTCGAAACCGCCGGCGGAGAACTCATCGGCGAGCGCATCGATACGGTCGCGCGCTCGCTTGAGCGGCCGCCTATCGCGCTGCATCGATCCGAGGTCAAGCGCATTCTCGGCATCGATCTCAGCGAACAAGAGATCGAGAGCATCCTGGGCAAGCTCGGCTTCAGCGTGACCCCGGCACATTCCAGCTTAGCTCCCACCCTGTCCCAAAGGATGGGACAGGATGGGGCACCCAGCGATCTCAGCGTAACCATTCCCACGTGGCGCCTCGATGTCGAGCGCGAGATCGATCTACTGGAAGAGCTGGCGCGCATTTACGGCTACAACAAGTTCCCTAACACGCTGCCATCGTTTGCCGGCGCCGTCATCGCTCTGCCAAATGAGCAGAAGGACGCAAAGCTGCGCGAGACCATGCTCGCGCTTGGTTACGACGAAGCCATCTCAATCACCTTCATCTCCGACCGGGACGCACGCACGTTCAGCACCGCCGACCCACTGCCGCTGGCCAATCCGCTGAGCGAGGAAGCGGGATACATGCGCAACTCGCTGTTGCCCGGTTTGCTGAACATGGTCGGATACAACCTCAATCGCGGCAACAATGATGTGCGCCTGTTTGAAGCAGGCGAGATCTTCGCCAAGCACGGCGAGCGCCATGAGGAGCATCGCACGCTGGCTTTCGTCGCGACCGGCAATCTCATACCGGCCGATGTTCATCGCGCGGCCGAGCCATACACCTTCTTCCACATGAAGGGCGACCTCGAAGATTTACTGTCGTCGTTTCAGCACCAGACCCTGTACTTCGACGCAATGACTACGCATTACTTGCATCCCGGGCGTTCGGCGCGTGCGGTGCTCGACGGCGAAACCGTGGCGCGCTTCGGGCAGCTTCATCCCGACATTGCCGCCGCACGCAAGCTGCGCCAGGATGTGTTCATCGCCGAGGTACTGCTCGATCGCTTATACAACCACCCGCTGCGCGAACCGAAGTACGAGCGCATCTCGAAGTTTCCTGCTGTCGAGCGCGACTTCTCGTTTGTCTTCGACGACGCCGTCACCTTCGAGCGCATACGCTCAGCCGTCGAAGCGCTGAGCATCGCTGAGATGCAGTTGTTCTCGCCGCGTGAGATCTATCGGGGTGAAAAGACCCACCCGGGAAAAACCAGCCCGCATGAAGCACCCAAGTATTCAATACTGCTCCACGCGGAGTTCCAATCCAAGGAGCGCACATTGCGCGACGATGAAGTAGCGCAGTGGTCAGCTCAAATCGTGCAGACGCTAGAGAAGCTGGGCGGGGCTCTTCGCAGGTAGTCGGGAAAAAGATTTCACCACAGAGATCACGGAGAACACCGAGTAAGACTAGATCTTTATGTTCCTCGGTGCTCTCCGTGTTCTCGGTGGTGAAGTTTTTCTTTCCAGCGACTACGCTTTTCGTTTCGTCAGTCGCGCTAACGTCGCCAGCTCTTTCAGATATTCGCGCAGCGGCTTCGCCGGAGTTCCCCAATACACCTCGCCCTTTCCGCGAAACTTCTTGTGTGGCAGGATGCCCGCCTGTCCTCCCAGGATCGAGCCCGCTTCGATCTCGGCATGGTCGCCGATACCGACCTGTCCGCCGAGCATGCACTCGTCACCCACGCTCACGCTGCCGGAGAGACCGACCTGCGCCGCCATGATCACGTTGGCACCGAGGGCGCAGTTGTGGCCGATGTGGACGAGGTTGTCCAGCTTCGTGCCCGGACCAATCACCGTCGCGTCGAGGGCGCCGCGATCGATGGTCACGTTGGCTCCAATCTCGACATAATCGCCGATCACGAGCTGCCCAATCTGCGGGAACTTCACGTGGCGGCCATACTTCTCGTCGCGCACGTAGCCGAAGCCATCGCAGCCAAGCACCGCGCCGGCGTGAACGATCACCCGACGACCGAGCGTTGTGCCTGAGTATATGACCACTCGCGGATAGATCTGGCAGTCGTCGCCGATGACGACCCCGGCACCGATGTAGCATCCCGCGGAAACATAGGTCCGATCGCCGATGACGACGTTCGGCTCGATCACGGCATGAGCATCGATGCTCGCAGTGGGCGAGACCTTCGCCGACTGATGAATGACAGCCGTCGCGTGAATCGCCGGGGGATACTGCGGAGCAGCGTGCAGCAGCGACCCCGCCGATGCGAATGCGAGCCGCGGGTTGGCGGCGATCAGCAGCGGCTTGGTGGCTCTCTGGTGCGCGGCAAACTCTCCGGCAATCACCGCCGATGCTTGTGAGTTCGAGCGCATCCGCCAGATGCTTGTCCGACTGCACAAATACCAGATCGCCAGGCTGGGCGCTGGCGATGCTGGCAACCCGCGATACTTCAACCTGTCCATCGCCGATAAGGCGCGCGGAGACGAACTCCGCCAATGATTGCAATGTTTGCGGCATGCGCCTGTTATAGGCGAGTGAGGCGCGAATGACAATCCTGCTCTTGCCGTCAATCAGCCCACAGCGAAGCCCTCGGCTGTGGGCCGGTCTTCTTCTCCTCCCAGAGGCAGATCTCATTTCCGTCGAGGTCGTGGAAAGATGAAAGCAGTCCGGGTCCTTCATCTACCGGTTCCGATGTCATCACGCCAAGCCTCATGAGGTCGTTTCTCCCGGCATTCATGTTGTCAACGCGCAGGCATAGGCGGGCATTTCCGGTGCCGCGATATCTTTCGGCATCCTTTGTGGGAACCAGTTCCAGCAGCACTCCATCGACCTCGAATCTGGCCACCAGGTCCTTGGATTTCAGCTTCAATCCCAAAGTGTTCTCGTAGAAAGCTGCTGCGCGTTCGAGGTTAGAGACATAGTAGAAGACACAATCGAAGTGGAGGGTCATGGGTGCAGCGTAGCGCCGGCACCGTTGTGAGTTCAGTGATAAGGGCGCAGAAAAATTCGGCCAAGGCCCATTTCGAAACTGCCCTTCACCACAGAGACACAGAGGCACGGAGAAATTCGGAAATCGAACTCTCTGTGTCTCCGTGCCTCTGTGGTTCAATTATGCCGTTACATACTTGCCGGTCTCGAGCACGCGCGCGGCAATCTGCTCCTGTAAGGCGATGACGTTGACTGGCTCGTGCTTCACCAGACGCCGGACGATCGCCATCTGCGTACGCAGCATGTCGCCTTCGGCCACGGCGGCGATGACCTTTTTCGCCGCAGCTTCCAGTCGAGTCATAGCGCCCGCGATGTATACCTGCGTCATGGCTGCGACCAGGGCAGCCTTGGCTTCGCCGTTCACCTCGGCATACTTGCGCGCGCGCAGCAGGCACGAATCCATGGTGAAGGACTCAATCACCATGTCGGCGATGGCTCCCATGATCTCCTGCTGATCGGCGAGTTTCTGCATGTACTTCTGCGAGGCAGCACCGGCAATCAGCAGCGAAAGCTTCTTGGCGTTGGAAACCATCTTCTGCTCCGCCGCAAGGAAACCCTCGACCTCGTCACCCATTGACGGGCCGGACATCACTTCGTCCATAGTCTTCTTAATGGCAGGCAGCAGCGGAAGCTGTCCGCTCATGGCACGCTTCAACAGCCAGCCGGTAATGATGAGCCGGTTGATTTCGTTGGTGCCTTCAAAAATGCGGTTCACACGCGAGTCACGATACGGGCGCTCCGCCGGATACTCCTCGACAAAGCCGTAGCCGCCGTAAATCTGCACCGTTTCGTCGACGATGTAATCGAGCATCTCCGAGCAGGCGACCTTGATGATCGAGCACTCGACGGCATACTCCTCAATGGTCTTACGGATCGCCTCGGGATTCTTGTCGACCAGGCCAAGCGCCGTGTCCATCATGCCGACCGTGCGATAGACCATCGATTCGCCCGCGTAGGTGCCGACCGCCATCTGCGCCAGCTTCTCGCGGATGAGACCGAAGTCGGCAATGCTCTTGGTGAACGCCTTGCGCTCCTTGGCGTAGGCGATGGCGCTGACCAGCGACGTACGCGCGCCGCCGACGCAGCTCGCACCCAGCTTGAAGCGGCCCACGTTGAGGATGTTGAAGGCGATGATGTGTCCCTTGCCGATATCGCCAAGCACGTTCTCAACCGGCACCTGGCAATCGTTGAGGATGAGCGGCGCGGTGGACGAGCCGCGAATGCCCATCTTCTTTTCTTCGGCGCCCACGGAGAATCCGGGGAAGGTCTTCTCGACTATGAAGGCGGTGAACTTCTCGCCATCGATCTTGGCGAAGATGATGAACAGGTCGGCGAAGTGGGCGTTAGTGATCCACATCTTCTCGCCGTTCAGGATGTAGTGCTTGCCGTCGGGCGACAGCACCGCGCGGGTGCGCGCGTTCATGGCATCGGAGCCGCTGGTGCTCTCCGACAGCGCGTACGCCCCGACGATCTCAGCCGTCGCCAGCTTCGGCAGGTACTTCTGCTTCTGCGCTTCGGTGCCAAAGAACACGATGGGCAGGGTGCCGATGCCGCTATGCGCGCCCAGCGTCACCATGAAGCTGCCGTACTTCGACATGAAGTCGGAGATGATGGCCGACGAAACCTTGTCCATGTCCGAGCCGCCGTATTCGGTCGGGATGTCGGCGTTGGTCAGGCCCTGCTCCGCCGCTTTTTTCAGCAACTGGCGGCAGACCTCCCACTCCTTGTGCTCCATCTTCTCGGCTTCGGGAACCACCTCGTTGGTGGCGAAATCTTCAGCGAGTTTTACGACCATCAAGTGGTCTTCGTTAAAGTCTTCTGGAGTGAAGACGTTTTCCAGGTTGTGCTCTTCGAGCAGAAAGCTTCCGCCCGTGGTCTTGGTCTTGGGAGCTGCCGTCATTGTTGCCATAGTTCAGCCTCTAGTTTGATCTTCAAAAACCTATTCACCACAGAGACACGGAGACACAGAGAAGAATTTGGGGTTCGGATTTTCAATGCTGCCCGCAGCATTCGCAATGTGAAAGCTCTTCATGAAGCAAAGCGCGAACCGATTTCGGTTTCTCTGTGTCTCTGTGCCCCTGTGGTTCAAATTGCTTATTGCATGTTCTCGAAAATGCCTGCCGCGCCCATGCCGCCGCCGACGCACATGGTGACCATGCCGTATTTTCCTTTGCGGCGCTTCAGTTCGCGGATGATCGTTGCCGTCAGCTTGGCTCCGGTGCAGCCCAGCGGATGGCCTAGTGCGATCGCTCCGCCATTCACATTGATGCGCGAGGGATCGAGCCCGCCCTGCTGAATTACCGCCAGCGACTGCGCCGCAAAGGCTTCGTTCAATTCGATCACGTCGATGTCGCTCAGCTTGAGACCGGCACGCTTCAGAACTTTCGGAATTGCGAACACCGGGCCCAGTCCCATCTCTTCGGGTAGATAGCCGGCAGTGGCGAATCCGACATAACGCGCCAGCGGCTTCAGCCCCAGCGCCTTCGCCCGGTCGGCTGACATGACGATCGCGGCGGCAGCGCCATCGGACATCTGCGACGAGTTGCCGGCGGTCACTGTGCCTTTGGCGTGGAATGCCGCCTTCAGCGCAGCAAGCGCTTCCATCGAGGTATCGGCACGCGGGCCTTCATCCATCTTGAAGATGATCTCGGTACGCTTGGGCTTCGAGCCGTTCGGAGTGGTGAAGCTCACCGGCACGGGCACGATCTCGTCGTCGAACTTGCCGGCTTCGATGGCGGCGATCGCCTTCTTGTGGCTGTCGACCGAGAACTGGTCTGACATCTCGCGGGTGATGTTGTAGCGCGAGGCCAGCCGTTCCGCGGTGAGTCCCATCGAGAGGTACGAGTCGGGATAGTTTGCGATCAGCCACGGGTTGGCCGAGACCTTGTGGCCGCCCATGGGGATCATGGTCATCGATTCGACGCCGCCGGCGACGACTACATCCGCCGCGCCCGCCATAATCTTCTCGGCGGCCATCGCAATCGCCTGGAGCCCCGAGGAGCAGAAGCGGTTGATGGTCATGGCCGAGGCCTCGACCGGGAGGCCAGCGCGCAGGGAGGCGATGCGCGCGACGTTCATGCCCTGCTCCGCCTCAGGCATGGCACAGCCGAGGATGACGTCTTCGATCTCCTTGGGATCGAGTTGGGGCACGCGCTCAAGCGCGCCCCTGATCGCCACAGCGGCAAGGTCATCGGGACGGGTGGCGCGCAGTGTTCCTTTGTTGGCCCTGCCGACCGGGGTACGAACGGCGGATACGATTACGACGTCAGACATGTTCTAAGCTCCCAGCTGCCAGCTCCCAGCCGCCAGCCAAAACGTGATGCACATCACCGAAATTTTTGTGTATCCGATATTTTAGAATCAATGACTTAGACATGTTTTGTACTCCAAATAATTGAATCTAAATATAGTTACAAGCAAATATTTGAAAACAAGGCATTTATAGCGCCGCTCCGCGGCCCCAATCCCGTTGTTTGTCTCGTCGCCCCATGCGTGGGGCTAACTGCTCGTCGGCGCTCCGCGCCTGTGCCGCCGGCTAAAGCCGGCTCGCGGCTCCTATCGACCGATGACCGCGGGCTTACGCCCACGGCTAAACCAAATATCGCCCTTCGGGCTGTGCCGCCGCTCCGCGGCCTAGGACGCATTTTGTTTGTCCCTCACCCCACGCTCACGCGTGGGGCTAAAACCTCATCGGCGCTCCCGCGCCTCAAAATCTTGATAGTCCGTGTTCTCCGTGCCTCCGTGGTGAACCGGTTCTTAGTTCCTCAGCGTCTTGCCGGTCTTCAGCGTGAACTGGATACGCTCCTGCGTCTTGCGTTCACCAGCGAGCGACTTGAAGGCTTCACGCTCGAGATCGAGCAGGTACTGTTCGCTGACCAGCGTGCCCGGGGTGACGTTTCCGCCGCAGAGAACTTCTGCCACCTTGCCGGCGATCTTCAATTCATGATCGCTGATGAACTCGCCCTGCCGCATGATGTGCGCGCCCAGCTTCAACGTGGCCAGGATGCTCTCGCCCGGTGCAGGAATATCTTTGCGCGGGATCAGCGGACGCCAGCCTTCGTGCTTCAACTCCAGAGCGCGCTCTTTAGCGTCGGTAAGCACGCGCTCGCGATTCATGGTGACGTTGTCGCCCGGTGACAGGAAGCCGTAGTTGCGGGCTTCGGCCGCCGAGGTGGAGACCTTCGCCATGGCAACGGTTTCGAATGCCTGTTTCATGGCTTCCATCAACTCGACGCTTTCGCCGCGTCCTTGCGGACGAATGTGCGTTGCCTTGTGGATGGCGCGAATCGTCATCTCCTTGCAGCCCCCGCCTCCGGGCAGCAGGCCTACGCCGACCTCGACCAGTCCGGAGTACAGCTCGGCATGCGGTTGACGGGCCGCGCCGTGCAGCATGATCTCAGTCCCCCCACCGAGAGTCATGCCGAACGGCGCGACCACAACCGGTTTCGTAGAAAACTTGATGGCCTGCGTCATGTTCTGGAACTGGCGGATGGCCATCTCAACTTCGTCCCACTCTTCTTCCTGGACCGCCATCAGCAGCATCATGATATTGGCGCCGACGGAGAAGTTGGGAGCGTCGTTAGTAATGACGAAGGCGTCGAAGTTGTCGCCCGCGCCGCCCGGCTTCATGGTCGAGGTGATCATCTGCACGATGTCGCCGCCCAGCGAATTCATCTTGGAGTGGAACTCGATGCAGCCGACACCATCGCCGAGATCGACCAGCGAAGCTCCGGAATTCTTCTTCACCACACCATTCGATTTTTTCGCAACTGTCACCGACCACACGCCTGCCGGGACTTCTTCCGGCTTGTAGTGTGTCGCTGCAACATCGAAGAAGTCGCGCCCGCTGGGGACCTTGGTGTCATCGGCATACCAACTTGTCTTGCCCGAAGCGAGCAGCTTCTCGACGTTGGCGGCGACGGGCTTGGCCTTCCTTCTTCATGCGTTCGACGGTTTTAGAGACGCCGGCCATGTCCCACAATTCGAAGGGGCCATACTCCCAGCCGAAGCCAAGCTTCATGGCGCGATCGATTTCAACCACGGAGTCGGCGATCTCGCCAATGCGATTGGCCGAGTAGGTCCACAGGTCCGAGAGCACCGCCCAGAGAAACGTGTTGGCCTTGTCTTTCGACGGCGCCAGCAGCATAACCAGGCGCTCCTGTAGGTCCTCGATGTTCTTCGCCATCTCCAGCGCGGGCAGCTTAACCTGCTGGGCAGGCTTGTATTCGAGCGTCTTCCAGTCGAGTGCGAAGCGCTGGTCGCCGTCAGCACTCTTCTGCTTCTTGTAGAAGCCACCCTTGGTCTTATCGCCCAGCCATTTGCGATTCAACATCTCCATGAAGAACGGCGGCAGCGTCAGATCACCGCGCTCATCCTTGATGTTAGTGGTGGCATTGCGGACAACGTGGCCGAGAATATCGAGACCGACGAGATCGCCCAGGCGGAAAGTACCCGTCTTCGGCCAGCCCACGGCTGTGCCGGTGAGGGCATCAACTTCCTCGACGCTGAGATCCATCTCCTGCATGATGCGCATGACGTTGAGCATGGAGAAGGTGCCAATGCGATTGGCGATGAAGTTAGGCGTGTCCTTGGCATGCACTACGCCTTTGCCGAGGTACAGATCGCAGAAGTCGGCGACAGTCTGCATCAACTCGAGGTCGGCGTCGGGGGTGGGAATCAATTCCAGCAGGCGCATGTAGCGCGGCGGATTGAAAAAATGCGTGCCAAACCAGCAGCGGCGGAAGTCCTCGGGAAAACCTTCAGCGATCTTGGCCACCGGCAGGCCGCTGGTATTGGTGGTGATGATTGTTCCCGGCTTGCGAACGGCATCTACGCGTTTCAGCAGCTCGCGCTTGATGTTGAGATCTTCGACCACGACTTCGATGATCCAGTCGACTTCGGCCAGCTTGGGCAGATCGTCTTCGAAGTTGCCGACGGTAACCAGGCAATCGAGTGACGGCTTGAAAAAAGCGGCGGGCCGGGACTTGATGGCGGCTTCCAGCCCTGCAGCGGCAATGCGGTTGCGCGCAGGTCCGTCGGCGTCGGGCGGAACGATATCGAAGAGGTAGGACGGAACACCGGCATTAGCCAGGTGCGCGGAGATGCGGGCTCCCATGGTACCCGCTCCCAGGACGGCAACTTTGTTGATCTGTCTGTGCATGGCGTGATTCGCTCAACTGCCCGCCAGCCGAACACGAGCCGGTCTGACGCAATAGACGTCTGAAAGTCCTTAAAAGTGCACTGGTTTAGGAACTTCGGTTATGCGAAATGAAGATGCAGGGATGAATCCCCAGGTTCAACGGCGAGCGGCCTGGAAAGCTAAGCCGGTACTTCACGAGACTCTCCTAAAAACGGCCCTACAATAAAGTAGCGCGCGTCGCAAGATGTGGGGTGAGGATGGCAACGACGCGCGCCTATTAAGTTAGATCAAGCGTACTGAATGAGGATTCATTCAGTCAAGGAAAATCTCGAGAATTTTCACCACGGAGGCACGGAGGACACGGAGAAGAAATTTCGGGAATAACCATAGAAGCGCGGAGACCCTGAGGAATCAATGGATTACCGCATCCGACAAGCGCGGAGCGCTGAACCGTGTTAGCCGTGGGCGTTAGCCCGCGGTGGCGGACACGACGATACGGTCGGCTGCGGAGCTGCGATTTTGCAGCGCAGATGAAAGAACATTAGCGGCTCGGCCGGATCAAAGAGCCGCTCCGCGGCTGGGGACCTATTCACTCTACCTCCGCGGGCTTACGCCCACGGCTAAAACCCCATCGGCGCTCCGCGCCTCGGAATCTGCTCCTCCCCGCCGGTGTTCTCCAGTATCGAGTTCTTTATCGAGGCCACCGTTCTCTGCTTCAGGAGAATGCCTTCGCCAGCAGGAAGGCAGCACCGGCGGCGAGACCACCAATCACGACGGTTTGCAGGCCCGAGCGTAGCGGCCGGGTTCCGGTGAAACGGCCTTTGATGTAGCCGAAGACAGCCAAGCGCAAGCAGCGTCACCAGCACCGACCAGCCCAGGGCCGAGCGCGAGCTGTGCATCAGCATGTAAGGAGCAAGGGGGATGATGCCTCCAGCGATGTAGGAGACGGCGATGGTGCCGGCGCTTTGGACGGCGCGCTTGGGATCGGGCTCTTCCAGCCCCAGTTCGAAGCGCATCATGAAGTCGACCCACTGCTGCGGCCGTTTGGTCAGTGACTGCACCACCGTCGTGCTCTCGTCCTTGGAAAGCCCGAAGCTGGTGAAGACTTGCTGCACCTCGCGAGCCTCTTCGTCGGGAATCTCTTCTACCTCGCGCACTTCGCGCTGGCGCTCGCTTTCGTAGTGCTCGGCATCGCCGCGCGCGGCCAGGTATCCGCCCAGCCCCATGGCAATCGATCCGGCAGCAATTTCCGCCAGTCCGGCGACCACCACGATATGGGTGTTATCGACGGCGCCGGAGAGTCCAGCGGCCAAGGCGAACGGAACGGTGAGACCGTCGGACATTCCGATGACCACGTCGCGGACGACTTCTCCTGCCGTGAAGTGCCGCTCAACGTGGGGCGTTTGCGGCATCTTGGGCCAGCTCCGGATGGGACTTGAGATACTCCAATGCCAGAGTCACGACCTCGCGTTCTCCTTTGTAGCTGAGCCGCGATGGGCCGTCTTCCAGCGGCAGCCAGAAAGCGCGTTGCACCTCGACCCGCATCTCCTGCGAGATGTTGCCCATGCGCCCGGAGCGGTAGAGGAAGAGATAGAAACTGACGACTTTGAAGACACGGGCGTGGTCTCCCCAGTTGCGGATGTAGAAGTATTTTGTGTCGGCCAGCTTGGTAACGATATCGGCGCGGACGCCGGTTTCCTCGCGCACTTCGCGCTCGGCGGCTTCTTCCGACCGCTCGCCCGGGTCGATGGTGCCTTTAGGAAGCGCCACCAGATCGGAGGCGCTGCCGCTCTTCCGCGAGCGCAGGGGGTGCACCGAGCGGCGCGGGCGCTCGGCGTGGGGCTCAATGACCGCCAGATACCAGCGCTTCCGCATTCTGCGCAGTACTACACCGCCTGCCGAAAATTCTCTTACTGTGGGCACAGGTAGGTCCGGGTGCAACCGGAAGCCATCTCATATTCCCCCAGGGGTTGAAGCCCGCTTTTTGGGTTGCCTGAACGACACGGCTGAAGCCGTGCCCTTTCAAAACCGTTTTACGAGGTAGCTTCCACTTTTAGTTTCGCAGAGCGGAGAGGGAGTGACAACCCATGGGAATTCACCAGAAGCTATTCATAAGTCGTTCTTAGGTTTGTATCAGGGCACGACTTTCAGTCGTGCCGATACCGTCGCCCGAGCATCAGGGCTTTAGCCCCTGCTAAATCAGGCGTTCAGGGGCTAAAGCCCGAGTCATTCACGTGCTCCCGGCACGGCTGAAGCCATGCCCTGATACAAGGCACCAGCGTTGATGGCTTCCGCTTCAAAGCAGACGGCGCATTGCGATAGTTTCTCATCGCGACACGCCGTGTTAAAAGGCCATCCCCTACTGGTGGGGCTCAGGTTGCGGAGGATTCTGCGGCTGATTCTCCTGTGGCTGAGCCATAGGGGTCTGCGGCGGCGGCGCCGAGGTCGGCTGCGCCAAGGTCAGGTTCGCCGGGTCATTGGGCACGATTCCCGGCACCTTCGGAGGATGCGCGACCTTGCCGGCTTCGGCATCGCTCATATCGACGCCCAACCTGGTCAGCGTGTCACCGGTCGAGAGATCGAGCTGCACGCGCGATTTTTCATAGTTCGTCGCTGCTGCCAAAACATTGGACTGCGCTTGCGTCAACGCGCTGGAGGCCTGCAATACAAGAGTTGAGGTCGAGGCTCCCAACGAATACTTCTTCTGCTCGGCATCGAGGTTCTGCTGGGCATAATCGCGGGCGGCCACGGATGCCTGTAAGGCCGCGTAGTTCTGCTGCAGCGCAAACTGGGCTTGCCGGACCTGAAGCACGATGGTGTTTTCCTGCTGCTGCACCGCGATCTCCGATTGCCGATATTCCAGTTTCGATCGAACCTGATCGGCCTGCACTTGCCGGTTACGGAGGGTGACGTTCAGGTTCACGCCGATGCCCTTGTTCGGCCCGGTGCCGTTCCAGAGGTTCTCGAAAGCGCTTCCCAATCCTCCTGGCGGAACCGTCGAGGTACATTGCACCTCTCCGGGCGGACACAGCGGATTCTGCTGGCCCGAGAGTCCGGCCGCGCCATAGAACGCATAAACGTCGAGCTGCGGTTTGAGCAGGCTGTTAATGGACTGAATGCCAATCTTCTTGTTGGTCAGATTGATGCGCGACTGAATGATTTCAGGACGCGCCTGAAGTGCCGCGTTGATGAGGTCTTCAACCGGGCGAATTTCAAAGGCCGTGTTGATCTGGAGCGTGTCGGTCGGAATCACCGGCGCCACGGCCAGAATCGGGTCGGCCACATTGCGGGTGATGGCATTCTTCATCAACAATTGCTGCAGTTGCAGGTTGGTCTGCGCGACAATCAGGTTCTGCTGCGCGGTGGCAACCGAGCTCTTGGACTGGACGACGGTAATGGGCGCCAGAGTCCCGATCTGCACCTGCTTCTCGGTATCCGACAACGTTTTGTTCGCCAAGTCGAGGGCGCGCTGCTGTACCTTGACGTTCTCGTAGGCGTTGACCAGGTCCCAGTAAATGTTTTCGATTTGCGAAACCGTGGTCATGATCTGTAACCGGAAGGCCACGTCCATGATCTCGCGGTTGTTGCGCGCAATGCGAATCCAGCGCAGGTTGGGCTCGAATCCGAAGCCCTGTAATAAGTGCTGTGTCAGAGTCACCTGAAACGATGACTGCAGAGCAGGCGACAGAGTGCTAAACAGCGCATTCGACGTGGTGCGGCTGTTATTGAATCCGACCGACAACAGGGTGCCGGTGGCCCATCCTTGAGAGTAGGTAAAGTTCGCGTTGCTGGTGTTCTGCACCAGGGTCTGGGTACCGGTGAAGATTACGTTCGACTGCGGCGTGGTAGCACGCTGACCCAGAATGCTGGTTGCGCTAATGATGGGATCGTAGTTTGGGATCACCGGACCTTCACCGGTGGTTGAGGCCACGATACCGGCAGCGCCAGCACCCGCGCCGCCAACCGCGACCGATCCACCGCCAGCGCCTCCACCTGTGGTGCCGGTGGTTGTGGTTCCGGTTCCGCCAGTGGCTACGCTGCCCGTGGTGCCGCCGGGAGTTCCCTGTACGACTCCGGCGTTTACACCGAGTGCCGGGAAGCCCGACGCGGTACGAAGGATGTCAGTATCCGCGGTGTCGAGGTTATAGCGTTGAATGGCGATATCAAGATTGTTCTCCAACGCGAGAGAGACGGCATCGTTCAACGAAAGATACATCTTGCCGTCCTTCATAATCGAGTCGATGGTCGCGGAGTTGGTCAGGTTCGGCCGGGGAACATCGCGGGGCGTATAGGGCTGCCAAAACTTAGGAAACGGCGATTGTCCCTTGGTGTAGTCGAGCTCGGAATACGGGTGAGCGTTGTGCTGCGGCGCCGGCGCCTGCGGCATCGCATTAACTTCTTGCGGCTCGGATGACAGCTTCGTGGTTTGCTGCGGCGCCTCCTGGGCGAACCCAGTGGTGGCCATGAGCGCCGCCAATATCAGTGACATTACGCTTTGCGTCGCTGACACTACCGTTCTAGAAACAGACATTCCCTCGTCTCCCAAAAACGTATGACATTAGGACCGCGCAGGCTTTTGTTTTGCAGTGATTCTCCGTCGCCTATCCATAATACGGAGGAGCGTTCGCGAAGGTTCAATTGCAGGCCGGCTGTCGATCGTAGGATATTGTTAAGTCGAACCTCGTAAGTTGCAGGAAGTACAATAGTATAGCTGAGTTACAGCAGGCTTTTTCGGTGCTAGGCCGGAATGGCGCTGCCCGCGTGATGCTCGGCGAGCACCGTCATCCTTGCACATATTCGTGAGCCGCAACCTCAAACTGACGCTGGCGTATGACGGCACTGACTTCAACGGCTGGCAGATTCAGCCCGGTCAGCCGACCGTGCAGGGCACGTTAGCCGAATGCATTCGCCGCATCACCGGCGAGGATGTACTGCCGCAAGGCTCGGGACGCACCGACGCTGGAGTACACGCGCTGGGGCAGGTTGCTTCGTTCGCCATCGAGTCGCCGATTCCGGAGCGCGGCCTGATGACAGCGCTGAACGATACCCTGCCACCGTCCATTCGGGTCAGCGCGGTTGAAGCAGTAGAGGCGAGCTTTCATGCTCGGCATTCCGCTAAGGCCAAGACGTACCAGTACCGCATCTTCCGCGGCGATGTGTGTCCGCCATTTCTGGCGCGCTACATATTCCACTATCCCTATCCGATGAATGAAGAAGCCATGATGCGGGCTACAGAGAACATTGTCGGCAGGCACGACTTTACCTCGTTTGCCGCCTCCGATCCGGATCGCAGCGCACGCATCGCTCAAACCCCCACCCCGCCAAAAGAAGGCGGAATGGGGCACCCACAGGTTGCTGATGGTCTGAGTGAAACTGTGATTGCGCCCTCCAACGTACGCACCATTCATTCCGCGTTGTGGGTTCGTACGCCCGACGAGTTGAGCTTCACGGTGCGCGGAGACGGGTTTCTGCACCACATGGTCCGAAATCTGGTCGGCACCCTGTTGCAAGTCGGCAAAGGAAGCCTGCGAGGGAACGACATCACGCGTATTCTGGAATGCCGCGACCGCAGTGCAGCCGGCCCTACCGCCGCAGCGTGCGGACTGTACATGGTGAGCGTAGAGTACTGAGCGGGAGCCGCTGAGGAAGATGAACGTTATGTTCGGCTTTGTATCAGGGCACGGCTTCAGCCGTGCCGACATGGCCGGCAAAGGAATCGGCTTTAGCCGCTGCGCCTCTTTTAAAGCAAAGCCCAGCGTCTTGGGCACACCTTACGGCACGGCTGAACAGGTTGCGGAAAAATTGTTCGCAGTGAGAAGAAGAGCAGATCCCTCGCGGCTAAAGCCGCTCGGGATGACAAAACAAAAGGGCTTAGCGGCACGGCTAAAGCCATGCCCTGATACAAAGCAGGCGATACGAGAGTTTTTCAGCAGCCTGTAAAGCCGTGCCCTGATACTAAGCTGAACCGTACGACCGAAAAGCCTTGCTTAAGGGGCACGCAGTAGCGGGACACGACCATGACCGCTGAAACACAAGCTGTTGCGAGCGCGACGATCATCCTAGATACCAATCCCGCAACTGGAGAGGTGCTGGCTGAACTGACTTGCGCAAGCGCTGAAGGGGTGCAGGCGGCGGTTATGCGCGCGCGGGCGGCGCAGCCGAAGTGGCAAGCTACGCCAGTCGCTAAGCGCATCGAGGTTGTGCGACGCTTTCAAAGCCTGCTGCGCGATCGCACGCAAGAAGTCGCGCAACTCATTTCTCGCGAAGCGGGCAAGCCGACGGCCGAGGCGATTTCGACGGAAGTTCTGGTGGTGCTCGATGCCGCCGAGTTCTGTATGCGCACGGCACATCGTTTCCTGTGCGATCAGCCGGTAGCGCACGGCAACATCGCCATGAAGTCGAAGCGCGGCGTGCTGGCACGAGAGCCTTATGGCGTGGTCGGCATCATCTCGCCATGGAATTATCCCTTCTCCACTCCGGCAGTCGAGACCATCGCTGCGCTGATCACCGGCAACGCAGTTGTGATTAAGCCGTCGGAGTTCACTCCGCTAGCTGCGCTTGAGTTGCAAAAGCTGATGCACGCTGCAGGACTCACGCCGGACCTGCTGCAGGTCGTAATTGGCGAAGGCGCGGCGGGCGCCGCACTGATCGACTCAGCCATCGACAAGCTCGTCTTCACCGGCAGTGTTGCCACCGGCAAACGCGTGGCCGAAGCAGCAGCCCGGCGTTTGCTTCCGGTGGTGCTGGAGCTGGGCGGCAAGGATCCGATGATCGTGCTGCCCGACGTTGACCTCGATGTCGCAACCAGCGGAGCACTGTGGGGCGCGTTCATGAATGCCGGCCAGACTTGCCTGTCGGTCGAACGCTGTTATGTGCATCGCAGCATCTATGAAGACTTCCTCAAGATGATGGCTGAAAAGATCGGCAAGCTTCGCGTCGGCAATGGCCTTGATTCCGAAGTGGAGATGGGGCCCCTGATCAACGAGCGACAGTTGCGCACGGTCGAGGCGCACGTGAATGACGCCGTCGAGCGTGGGGCGCGACTGCTTGCCGGAGGCCGCAGGCTCACTGAACTTGGTCCGAACTTTTACGCTCCCACATTATTGGCTGATGTCACTCCCGATATGCGCGTCATCCGGGAAGAGACCTTTGGGCCGGTGTTGCCGGTCGCCGCGTTCACTACAGAATCAGAAGCCATCGACCTCGCCAACAACAGCGAATTCGGATTGGCCGCCAGCGTGTGGACACGTGATCGCAAACGCGGCGAAGCCATGGCACGCCAGATCAAAGCCGGCACCGTGATGATCAACGACATGATTTCCTGCTTTGGTATCTCCGAGGCGCCGCATGGCGGATTCAAGCAGAGCGGCATTGGGCGCACCCATGGCGAGATGGGACTGGCCGAGATGGTCCAGGTGAAGTACATCGATTCCGATCTGCTACCCAACCTGAAGAAGGTCTGGTGGTACGGATACGGAAACACCTTTCAGCAGCAGGCGGAAGGACTTGTACAAGCCTTTTACGGGCGTCGCTTGGCGGACCGGTTGAAGGGCTTCCTGCACACCATAGGAGCAATCCGGCGTGATAGTCGCATCTAAAATGGTCCCCGAATTGGGCGGCGCGGCACTAATCGCGCGCAGTCCAAAACCAGCATAGAAGTCGCATCAATCCTGCATGCACTACATAGCTTGGCAGGTGCGTTTTGTCACTGGCGCAATGCCACGTGTCCCGCTTTAGGCGTATTTACAAATACTTGACTCGCAAACCATCCCAAATCCAGCAATTTACCTCGTAACGCTGCTATTCTTTACAGTTGTCGAAACTGTAGGGGGTTGTATGGTGGTTTGCGCCCGCGTCTTTGCAGGTTGCTTTGAGTCATTGCCCGGAGCACGGTCCAGACTCCGGCTGAGCCGGGCTGCTCTGATCGTCGCGGTACTCCTTTGCGCGCTGCCTGCACTCTGCCAACGTGCTGGAGGCGGGACAGCCACCCAGACTCAAGGCTTGAAGACGCCGATGGGCAACTCCACCGGGGACCATCCCACGGATACGCGGCGCGGCGTCGCCATCCACGTTAATATCCTGGGCCCGAATAAACAGGCATTGAAACAGCAGTCTCTGGTCAGGGTCACGAACCTGGACACCGGCCACGTTTTTTTCCAGACAACGAAAGGTCTGGAGGCCGTCTTCGCTGATCTGATTCCCGGGAAGTACCTGATTGAGGTTGGCGCTGCCGGATACATCGCCTCTCACCTGGAAACTAACATCCCCGATCTGTCTCATGATGTCACCGAAAATTTCACCCTTACACGTGATCCGGCAGCGGTGAATCTCACCCTCGGCGACGAACCGGGTATGCCATCGAAGGTTCGCAAGCAAGCCGACAAGGGTGTGCAGGCATTGGAGCTGGGCAACTTCGTTGAGGCCCGGAAATACCTGGAAGCGGCGAACCATCAGTATCCGACAAGCTCGAGCATCAATTTCCTGCTGGCCTATACGGCACTCCAGCAAAAAGAAGATGACCGGGAAATGGAGTACCTGCTGGAGGCGACCAAACTCGATCCGCAAAACCTGCAGGCCCAGAACTTGCTGGGACAGATCTATTACCGGCGTGGCGACTACGCCAAGGCAGCGGAAGCCGAGTCGATTGTGGTCGCGCGCAGCGGAGATTCCATTGCCGCGCGCCGGGTGCTTGCGAGCTCCTGCCTGAAGCTGAAGCAGTACGACAAAGCTCGCGAGAATGCGCAATGGCTGGTAGATCACGGTGGCAGCGAGTCGGCTTCGGCGCGGCTCATCCTGGGACAGGCCTTAGCAGGCCTGGGCAAGTATGCGGAAGCCGTTCCCGTTCTCCAGGCTTATCTCGCGAACGATCCGGGAAGCCCGGTGGCAGCGCAGACCAAGGACCTGATTACCGAGCTGCAGATGAACGCTGCGAATGCCAAACTTGGAATCCCCGATCCCGAGCTTGCCAGTGGAACCGCCATCCTGCTCAAGGCCGGAATGCCTCTGGATGTCGATAGCCAGAAGCCGAATGTTGCCTCAGGTGTGCCTTGCCCGGCAAACCTCATGCAGATGACGGCAAATCCGTCGAAGCAATTGGTCGACAGTGTCTCCCAGTTCTCGGCGGTCGAGCACATGGTGCACGAAAACATCTCGGCACAGGGCACTCCCAGGAACCGCGAGACTCGGGAATACAACTACGTCGTCGCCATCACCGAACCGCCGCATGGCACAGTAAGCATTCAGGAGTTTCGCGACTCTGGAAACCTGGCGATGCCAGACCAGATAACGACGACTGGCTTGCCGGTGCTGGCGATCGCCTTCCACCCGCTGTTTCGCGACGACTTCGAAATGAAATGCGAAGGGCTCGGCGATTGGGATGGCAAGGCAGCGTGGCTGGTGCACTTCCGCCAGTTAGACAATAAGCCCAGCCGCTTGCGCTCCTACGTTGTAAACAAGAACAACTATCCGGTGGCACTGAAAGGCCGGGCTTGGATTTCAGCCGACAACTATCAGATTCTCCATTTGGAAACGGACCTGGTAGCACCGATTCCGGAAATCCGTCTCAACACCGAGCACACCAGCGTGAGCTATGGCCCGGTAGAGTTTCGCAACCATGGAACCGACCTATGGCTGCCCAAGAGCGCTGAGCTCTATGTAAGCCTGGGGAATCGACGCTTCCATCGCAGCGAGAACTTCGATCACTTCATGCTGTTCTCGACCGATACTCAGGAAGCCGCGAAACCGCCGAAGACCGAATCCGCTCCGGCGCCGGTCCCGAACTCAGGCCCATCGCCAAACGAATAAGCGGGGGCTTGGCGGCCCTGGTCAACCCTTGGTGCCGCGAATTGCGTTCAAGACGTCGTTGGTCGTGGCCGTCTCGCCGAGCCGGGGGAAGGTCTTCTCGACGCTGTGGCGGTGCACCTCGGCATCTCTGTCGGTCATGGCATCCACCACAAACACCACGTTGTAGCCGAGATCGTGAGCGCTGCGCGCCGTGGACTCCACGCCGAAACTGGTGGAGATGCCCGCCAGGAACACCTGCGTGACGCCGCGCCGGCGCAGTACCTCATCCAGAGAGGTTCCGATAAAAGCCCCCACCCGTTGCTTGCTGATGATGTAGTCGCCGGACTGCTTCTCCAACTCGGGGACAAGCTCAGTCCAGTCGGCCGGCCGGGAGGACGCGGGAAAGCCTGCATCAGTGCGTCCCGGCGCTCGTGCGGTCACATTGACAAGCACGACCGGCAGACCGCGTTCGCGGAAAGCTCGCGCCAATTCCGCAGCCCGAGCCACGATTTCGCTGGCGGGATGCGCAGTCGGTGATCCGACAATACCTTTCTGCAAGTCGATCACGATCAGAGCGGCGGTGGAGTCGAGCTCAGTAAGTGGCATGGTCTATTCGATGCGGCAAGAAGGTGGACACCGAATTTTCGTACGAACCAATCCGGTTGTAAAGCGGTCGCCACGAAGCAAACGGCCGCCGATCGGCGGCCCCGACGAGCGGCCGGAGTTTTCCACTGCCGGTTGCTATTTCGACTCTTTGGCCGCGAGAATGTCCACCATCTCGATCGCGGGCGGCTGGGCGAGCAATTCGGCCGCTTTGGCGAACAACGCTTTGGCGATTTCTCCATTGAGATGTGCCTGACGTCCGTTGTCATCGGGAAAGGTGTCGAAGATCCCGAAAGTACCAGGACCAAATTTGAGTGCGAACCAGACATTTGTACCGGGCTCCGCCTGAGCCAGCGGCAACGCGCTCTTCAAGAAATTCGCCAGTGCCTCTTCTTTTCCCGGCTTTGCTTCAAGTCTCGCCAAAAGTGCCAGCTTGCTAGTCATTCCGCTCTCCTTGTTGACCTGCGTTGTGGTCTACAGATGAAGATGCTCGGTGCGCGGAGAAAGTAACAGGGTTGATGGCATGTTGGTTTGGGATCAGGACAACACGGCAGGGTTGGTTACAAAAAGCATGGCCGCCCCGAGGAGCGGCCGATGTCGTTTTGGGGCTCAAAGCCCCGATAAAATTATTGACGTCGGGACGCGAGCCTGAAGGTGTTCAGTTTCATGACATCCTTCAGGCCAGCTCTACCCGAAAGCCAGCGCCACCCGAGCGTCACCTTGGCAACGGCATCCAATATCGCAACGCCCTCATTACAATGAACCCGTGAACCTTGACGACACTATTGTCGCCATCGCAACGCCAGTGGGACGCGGCGGGATCGGTGTGGTTCGGCTCTCGGGAACAGAAGCCCGTGCCATCGCGCATTCCATGTTGCGGTTGAGCGGTGCCGCTAAGTTGCAAACCAATCGTGCACACTTCGGCGAGCTAATCGACGTCAAGACTGGCGAGCGCATCGACGAAGTCGTCGCAACGTTTTTTGCCAGACCACACTCTTACACGACCGACGATGTGGTCGAGATTTCGTGTCACGGCTCGCCTGTGGTTTTGCGCCATGTCGTAGAGATGGCGCTGACTCTCGGTGCACGGCTGGCCGAGCCGGGCGAGTTCACCATGCGCGCGTTCCTCAACGGACGCATCGACCTCGCACAAGCCGAGGCGGTACGCGACCTGATCGATTCGCAAACGCTTTACCAGGCGCAGGTGGCGGCGCGGCAGCTCGAAGGCTCACTGTCAAAACGCATTCAGCCGACCAAGCAGAAGTTGGTGGAACTGATTGCGGTGATGGAGGCTGGCATCGACTTCGCCGAAGACGATATCTCGGTGATCCCGGGCGAGCAAATTCTCGAGCGCATCGCGACCGTGCGCGAACCGTTGCAGCAACTGCTGGCCAGCTTCGCCTTTGGGAAAGTAGTGCACGAGGGACTTACGCTGGCCATCGTCGGTCGGCCGAATGTCGGCAAGTCGAGTTTGTTCAATCGGCTGGTTGAGCAGGAGCGCGCGATTGTCACGGCCACTCCGGGCACCACGCGCGACCTGGTGAGCGAGACAGTTTCCATCGGCGGCATTCCGGTGCGGCTGGTCGATACCGCAGGCATTCGCACCGCGCTCGATGAGGCAGAGAGTATCGGCATTCGCAAATCGCTGGAGGCGCTGGCAGATGCGGATGTTGTGCTGGTCGTGCTCGACGTCACGCAAACATCCGATGAGGCGTTCGATTTGGATCTTGATCTGATTGAGAAGACCAGAGGCCGCCATCGCATTCTGGTTTGCAGCAAGGCGGACCTGCATACCGGCTCGCGGGGCGTGGTCACCAGGAGACTGCCGGCTGATTCGCAAAGCGAACCCGCAGTATTCACCTCAGCGATAACCGGCGAAGGAATTGATCAGCTGCGCGAGACGATTCTGCAACTGGTGGGCGGCGATGGTGGCGCGCAGCAGGAAAGCGGATTCCTCACCAACGTTCGCCAGCATAGCGAAGTGCAGAACGCGATTACTGCGCTGGACGCTGCCGCCGCCGCGGTCCCGCTCAGGACGCCGCACGAGATGATCCTGCTTGACCTTTACGGGGCGCTGCATTCCCTCGACGAAATCACCGGCGCGACCACGGCCGAGGATGTGCTGAACCTGATCTTCAGCTCGTTCTGCATAGGGAAGTAGAATCACCACAGGGCCTGGAGGACACGGAGAATGAAGCCAAAGAAATATGCGGTCGAAGAGGCTGCCAAAAACCCGTCCAAGATCATTCGCGAGGCGGAGAGTGGGAAAGATGTGTACATCACTGCTCATGGCAAGCCGGTCGTAAAGGTGGTGCCGATCGCCGCCAGCCCCAAGCAGCGAGTACCGGGCGGGTTCGAGGGCAAGATTTCGTGGACACCTGACTGCTTCGATCCCCTTACCGATGAAGAGATGAAGGAGTTCGGATTTGAATGAGCGACTCGCTTTGTATCAGGGCACGACTTCAGTCGTGCCGCACCAACCTTTATTCTTGTCATCCCGAGTGGACTTTAGTCCGCGAGGGATCTGTTCTTGTGCCGACGAGATCAACCTGTCGGGTACGAAAAGCAGGCCCTTCGCTTCGTTCGTCCGCCTTCGGCGAACTCACTCCGCTCAGGATGACAACCAATAAAAGTCGCTCTCTCGGCACGACTAAAGATCGTGCCCTGATACAGAGCACTGGCTGAGAACTTTTCAGCAAGCCAGCTCTACTTCGACAACCCACCCAACGCTGCTCTGAATACTGCATCGAAGTTCTCTTTACCGACGGAAGCGACGGCGCGTTCGACGGCTTTTTCGGCCAACGCGCGCTGATAACCCAGGTTGCTGAGCGCGGAGATGACGTCTTCCTCGATGGGGGAAACGCTCTTCGGCGCTGGCGATTCTCCGAAGCCTTCCAGCTTATCGCGTAGCTCGACACACATTCGTTCAGCGGTCTTCTTGCCCACGCCGGGAATCTTGGTGAGCCGCGTGTAATCGTTGGTGCGAATCGCTCCCACCATGTCGGCTGTAGCAATACCGCTGAGGATGGTGATGGCCAGCTTGGGCCCAATGCCGCTGACGGTGATGAGCTTCTCGAAGAGCTGCTTCTCTTCAATCCGCAGAAATCCGTAGAGGGCCAGGGCGTCTTCGCGGACGTGGGTATGGATATGCAGCGCAACTTCGCTGCCCATCGCGGGCAATTCCGAAAAGGTAGGAACAGAGATGGTGACG
Organism: uncultured Acidobacteriaceae bacterium; assembly: GCA_963699875.1. Taxonomy (GTDB): domain Bacteria; phylum Acidobacteriota; class Terriglobia; order Terriglobales; family Acidobacteriaceae; genus CAVVDY01. The sequence goes on along the minus strand of CAVOVN010000017.1, from coordinate 300,719 downwards.
TCGTAGCCCACGCCTGCGGCTTCAACGATGGCCTGGCTGGGGTGCTTCGAGATGAGACGTCCGCGGAGATGAGCAATCATAAAGCAGTAGTCAGTTGTCGGTCGTCAGTTGTCAGTAAGAAGTTGTTAGTGGGTAGTTGACGGTAAGAAGTTTTCAGTCCAGTCCTGCGGTGCTCGGCTCTAATCCTGAGTGTGCTATCGAGTTTCTCGCAATCGGCGGAGCTCCATCGATTACGGATTCTCGAACCAATGGGTATTTACCGGTAAGTCTCTCTGTTAAAGCTGAGAACTAGGTTCTGACAACTGACAACGAACAACTTCTTTCTGACAACCGACCACCGAACACTGACAACTTCCTACTGCCTTCTCCGGTGATATACCGCGAACTCGAATCCCGGATTCGGGGGAAAGAGTTCGTTGATTTTGCGCAGGCGCTCGGCCAGCGCGCCGGGGGCGAGCAGCGGATAATCGCGCTCGCGCAGCTCGTGGTAATCCACATCGACGTAAAGCGAAAGCAGATAGACGGCGATGGCATCGGCGAAGGTGGCGAGCAGGTATTCGTGGCGGGCCTTCTCCGTCTCAGGGCCATTGGCAGTTGCGACCTTGCGCAACTCGTAAGCGTCCATGGAGGTCTCGCCGCGCGCCTTGTCCTGCACCTGCTTCCACACCAGGTCGGCAAAGTCTTGCGAGATGCCGATTTCGTCGACAAAGTTATGGCCGATGTTGATAAAGAACTCAAAGGCGATGGCGAAGCTGTCTTCCATCAGCCGCGTGGAAATGAAAACATATTGCGAATCGCCGACATTATGATCGCGGTGGCAGATGGCGCTGTCGGAAAGTTGCACGTCGTAGCGATCGGCAATCAGAGTCTCGTCGCCAAGGTTCAGCGTGAGCGGAACGAAGTAGTAGGCTTTGCGGGCCAGCGCTGCCGCAATCGTACGCGGCACGGTTGACACCAGGCGGTCGAGGTCGGTCGCCGAGGCGGTTACTTCGCCGGAAATGGCATAGCAGATCCCGTTGCTTGCCTGCGAGACCGGCGCCATGCGGACGACTTCGGCCGGAGTACGCGTAATGGCTTGAGACGTGTGCGACATGAAGTCCGATTGTAACCCACGTGCAATAGCGCGGCTGCGTTGAACCATGGCGCCTGGGTCTGTTGTAACCTATAAGAGTATGGCAGCTTCAACGCTAGCTGCGGCCAAGCACCCGAGCGCGTTCTCTATCGTCGTCAGTTCGGTGGCGCGGGTGTTGTTCGCAACCCTGCTGTTAACTGCTGCCGGCATGGGCGTGGGATTGTTGCTGGGCATCCTGGGCACCATCGCCTGGGGAGCCATTCGCGGCAGCCAAATCGATATGCGCAATGCCTACCTGCACGTTGCGATTCCGTTCGCCATCACGATCGGCTGTGTGGCCTTCATCGGCGCCAGTTACCTCGAGCTACGCGCCCGTCGAACATCCCGGGAGCGCTAGGGCGCTCCTTCTTCGCAGCCAAGACAAAAGTGTGAATTCGACCGACGTACAGCAATCCTGTACGCTTAGAGAAGGAGTCATACATGCCGGTGGAGACCACATACACAAATTTGCGCGAGCGGCTGGCCTCGGTGTTGGACCAGGTCAGCAACGATCAGGAGATTGTGATCGTTCGCCGTCGCGGGGCAAAGGATGTTGCCATGATCCCCGCTGACGAACTGGCGGGGCTGATGGAGACAGCACATCTGTTGCGATCTCCGAAGAATGCGCGGCGTCTCCTGGCAGCACTCCGCCGCGCAAAGCAGGGCAAAGCCAAGCCACACTCGGTCGACAAGCTGCGGCGGGAAATGGGACTTGACGAGAGACGTTAAGCGCGAATCGGTCTTCCACACCGAGTTTCGAGAAGACCTACTGTACTGGATGAAAACTGATCGCAAGCTTGCCCTGAGGGTTCTCGAACTGGTCGAGGCGGTGATGCGTGATCCTTTCGACGGAATCGGCAAACCGGAGGCTTTGAAGCACCAGCTTGGCGGTACCTGGTCCCGACGAATCACGCAGGAACATCGGCTGGTCTACCAGGTCGGCGAAACGCGTATTGATTTCCTCCAGGCCCGTTATCACTACTAAAATCGAAGCACCAAAAAGGTAAGGCCCTTATGTCTGAAACCATTCATGTGAAGCTGCCCGACGGCAGCGTGAGAGATGTTCCTCGCGGCACCTCCGCGCTCGACATTGCCAAGAGCATCAGCCCGCGATTGGCAGATGCGGCCCTGGTCGCACAGGTGAAGCCGATGTCGTCCAATGGAAGCGGCAATGGCAATCTGCCGTCGGCTGATACGTCGGCCGTGGTGACGGCGACGACTGCGCAGCCTACCGCCAACGATGCCCGCTTGGTCGATCTGGCGCGCCCGCTGGATGGCGATGCTGAGCTGCGCATTCTTACCGAGCGCGATCCCGAAGCGCTGGAAGTCTATCGCCACTCGTCCGCCCACCTGATGGCAGCGGCAGTGCTTGAACTATTTCCCGAGACCAAGCTCGGCCATGGTCCGGCGACGGAGAGCGGCTTCTTCTACGACTTTTATCGCGAGAAGCCGTTCACGCCCGAGGACCTGGAAGCCATCGAGAAGAAGATGCAGGAGCTGGCGAAGCAGGACCTGCCCTACGCGCGCGAGTTTCTGCCGCGCCAGGAAGGGCTGGAGCGCTTCAAGTCGGAAGGCGACTTCATGAAGTGTCACTTCATCGAGCAGTTCACCGCGCCCGACGAGAAGATTTCGATTTACAAGACCGGCAAGTTCACCGACTTCTGCCGCGGGCCGCATATCCCGTCGACCGGCCGCATCAAGGCGTTCAAGCTGCTGAACATCGCCGGAGCGTACTGGCTGGGCGACGAGAAGAATCAGCAGCTCCAGCGCATCTACGGTACGTCGTTCTTCTCCAAGAAGGACCTCGACGACTACCTGCACAAGCTGGAGGAGGCGAAGAAGCGCGATCATCGCGTGCTGGGCAAGCAGCTTGACCTGTTCTCCATTCAGGAGCTTGCCGGGCCGGGGCTGATTTTCTGGCATCCCAAGGGCGGGCTCATCCGCAAAGAGATGGAAGACTGGATGCGCGACGAATACCTGCGGCGAGGCTATTCGCTGGTGTTTACGCCGCACGTGGCGCGCACCGACTTGTGGAAGACCAGCGGACACGCGGGCTATTACGCGCAGAATATGTTCACGCCGATGGAATTGGACGACGCGGAATATCGCATGAAGCCGATGAACTGTCCGTTCCACATCCTCATCTATCGCGACTCGCTGAAGTCCTATCGCGACTTGCCGGTGCGGCTGGGCGAACTTGGCACGGTGTATCGTTACGAGCGCTCGGGTGTGATGCACGGCCTGTTGCGCGTGCGCGGCTTCACCCAGGATGACGCGCACATCTTCTGCACGCCGGAGCAGATTGAAGACGAAGTTGTGGGCTGCATCGATTTTGCGCTGGCGGTGCTGAAGACCTACGGATTCGATCAGTTTCAGGTCGAGCTTTCGACGTGGGACCCCAACGATCAGAAAACGTACGCCGGGCGTCCTGACCAATGGGAGATGGCGCAGCATTCGCTGGAGCAGGCGCTCAGCCGCCGCGAGATTCCGTACAAGACCATCCCGGGCGAAGCGGCGTTTTACGGGCCGAAGATCGACATCAAGCTGGTCGATGCCATTGGACGGTTGTGGCAGCTCTCGACCGTGCAGTTCGACTTCACGCTGCCGGAGCGCTTCGAGCTGGAGTACGTCGGCGAAGATGGCAAGCGGCATCAGCCGCTGATGGTGCACCGCGCGCTGTATGGCTCGGTCGAGCGCTTCTTCGGCGTGCTGATCGAGCATTATGCGGGAGCATTTCCTGTATGGCTGTCGCCGGTACAGGTGGCGATCATCCCGATCGGCGAAAAGCATCACGCTTACGCGAACGAAATCGGCGAGAAGCTGAAGGCCGAAGGCGTGCGCGTACATGTCGACAATCGCAACGAAAAGATGAACGCCAAGATTCGCGAGCACGCAATGCAGAAGGTGCCATTCCAGCTTGTCGTCGGCGACAAGGAGATGGACGCGATGCAGGTGAACGTCCGCGTGCGCGGCCAGGAGAAAGCCGAAGGCTCGGTTCCGATCGGCGAATTCGTGGCACGGGTGAAGAAGCTGATCCAGGACAAGAGTCCGACGCTGTAGAAGAAAAACTTTAACCACGGATCTGCACGGATTCTCACGGACTAGGACTTGTATCAAAACAAAGGCGGGTTTGTCCCGCCTTTTGTTTCTCATCCATTCCGATCTGTGTTCATCCGTGACGATCCGCGGTTCGGTGATTTTTTCGTGACTTCCCGACAGCCTAAGACCGCCGAGATCTCCCACCGCAAAGCCGTCCTGATCATCGCCATTACGGCCACGATTTGGGGAGGCGGCTTTCCGGCGACGCGCATTGCGCTGAGCGGCGGCATGTCGGTCGGCGTGCTGATGAGCATGCGGTTCGTTATCGCCGGCGGGTTGATGGCGATCATCGTGCGCGCCAAAGGCATTCCTCATCCGGCGGCGCGGCGTTGTTGACGGCATCTGGCTGGGGATCGTGTTGGCCACGCTGTTCTGGCTGCAGACCGATGGTATGCGTTTCACCGCAACCGCGAAGTCCGGCTTCATCACTGGGCTGTATGTGCTGTTCACGCCGCTGATCGCCGTCGCCATCGGCCAGCGGGTGAAGCTTACATCGCTGCTAGGCGCAGTGATTGCGACGTACGGCCTTTACCTGTTGGTGCATCTGCCGGGTGGGTGGCTGTCAGGTTGGAACCGCGGTGACGTCGAGACGCTGGGGTGCGCCTTCCTATGCGCCGTACATATCGTGCTGATGGGCAACTTCACGCGCAAGTCGGATGCGTGGCTGCTGGCCAGCTCACAGGTCATCACTTGCGGAATCATCTCCGCCGGCATCGCGATCGCCGGACGGCTGGGAGCAGAATCGGCCCAGTCTGTTGGCGGCCTGACGAACTGGCACGCGGTGCTGGCCACGCTTTACCTCGCGCTGTTCTCGACTGTGTTCGCCTTCTGGGCGCAGGCCACGGCGCAAACCCGGCTGGGGCCAACTGAGGCAGCCATTCTCTTTTCACTCGAGCCGGTAGTGGCTGCGCTGCTCAGCGTGTTCTGGTTGAAGGAGGCGATGTCGGCAAGGCAGGCTCTTGGGGGAGGGCTCATCGTGTTTGCCATGATTGTTGCTGAAGCGCTGCCGCACATGTTTCGCGCGATCACGGTGCCGGATACCAGGCCTTGAGGAAAGTTGTCAGTTGTCGGTGGTCGGTTGTCAGAAAGGCAGATGGAAGCACCGGACTTTAGGCCGGTGACCAGTATCCAGCATTCTCGACGGGCTTTAGGCCTGGAAGGTGGAGGCTTCGCCCCGGCTAAAGCCGTCCCAACTTTGGGCGTCTTGTCACCAGCCTGAAGGCTGGTGCTTCCACCCCCAAGAAACGGCTGCTTCTACCGCCAACGGCGGTGCTTGCAATCCTCGACTTGCAAAAAAAGCAACTGCCGAGTACGTTTTGGCCGTCTAACATGAGTGGAGTAGAAGAGACGCTATTTTGAACATCGATATGCGAGCCCTAACTGCCAGTTTGTTTCTGACCGGATTGCTTTGTTGCTGCGAAGTCGGATCCGCACAGCCGCAGAACAGCATTGATCCCGTCGCTCTCGTTCGCCACGCGACGCAGAACGAAATTGCCGCTACGGGTCCGACCAAGGCGCCATTCTTCATGTACAAAGACCACACCCAGTACAAGGACCACTCGATCACGACGGAAGCCATCGAGACTCCCGATGGTGGGCTGAACCGGACAATTGCGAAGAACGGCAAACCGCTGACCGCGCAAGAGCAGGCGGATGCCGACCAGAAGCTAAAGAGCTTCGCGTACGACAGCGACGCTCGACGCAAGAAGCGGCAGTCCAATCGCGACGATGATCAACGTTCCATCACTTTGATGAGAAGTTTGCCGGACGCCTTCAATTACACCGTGACTGGCGTGACCAAAGGTGCAAACGGGCACGAGATGGTGCAGCTCGCGTTCAAGGCCAAACCAGGCTGGAGTGCGCCGACCCATGAAACCCGCGTGCTGGAGGGCATGGATGGCAACATGGTCATCGATCAGACGGCAGGACGCATCGCGGAGATTAACGGCGAGCTTTTCAAGGACGTGGATTTTGGATGGGGCATCCTGGGCCGCTTGTTCAAAGGCGGGAAGTTCATCATTCATCAGGCCGACGTCGGCCAAGGCAAGTGGGAAGAGACTCAGGAGAGATTACAGTTCAATGGCAAGATTCTCATGATCAAAAATCTGACCATCGACTCGAACGAGACGATGAGCGACTTCCGCCCGGTGCCGTCAAACATCACTACCGCTCAGGCGTTGCAATTGCTGCAGAATCCCGGCGAGGTGGTGGCACAGAATGGAGAAGGGAGGAGGGAAGCAGTAGCAGGGAAGCAGTAAGTCAGCAATTAGCAACCTTTAATAGAGCAGTTCGTCTCGCGTTCAGGGGCAAAATAAGCGGACTCGTGGGTAGAATACTTCCCGAGTCCGCTTCAACGCTCGGTTGCGACTTCAGATCAGGCAGGTTGCGATGCGCTCGATGGCCCAGTCGATCTCCTCGCGCGTGATTACCAGTGGAGGCGCGACGCGGATGACCATTTCGTGGGTCTCCTTGCAGAGCACGCCGGCTTGTTTCAGCTTCTCGCAAAACGGCCGCGCCGACGTGTTGAGTTCAATCCCAATCCATAATCCTTTGCCGCGTATCTCGCGCACGTGCGGGCTGCTGATCGCGCGCAGCTGCTCGAGTAAGTAGGAGCCGAGCTCGGCGGAGCGCTCGATCAGCTTGTCTTCGACGAGAACGCGCAGTGCGGTACGCGCCACGGCGCAGCCCAGCGGATTGCCGCCAAAGGTGCTGCCATGGTCGCCCGGCTTGAACACGCCCAGCACCTCTCTCGATCCCAGCACTGCCGACACCGGATAGAAGCCGCCGGAGAGCGCTTTGCCTACGATGACCAGGTCGGGATGCACGCCCTCGTGCTGATGCGCGAAGAGTCTTCCGGTCCGCCCAAGGCCGGACTGAATTTCATCTGCGATGAACAGCACGTTGTGGGCGCGGCAAAGCTCTTCGACCTGACGCAGATAACCCGACGGCGGGATGATGATGCCCGCCTCACCCTGAATAGGCTCGATGAGGAACGCGCAGGTATTGGGGGTGATGGCCGCGGCGAGCGAGCTTGGCATCGCCGAAGGGAATGATCTTGAAGCCGGGCGTGAACGGACCGAAGCCATCGCGGTATTGCTCATCGGTGGAGAAGCCGACGATGGTCGTGGTGCGTCCATGAAAGTTGTTGGCGCAGACGAGGATCTCGGCTTTGCCGTCGGGAATCCCTTTGACCTTATATCCCCACTTGCGCGCGGCCTTGATCGCCGTCTCGACTGCCTCGGCGCCGGAGTTCATGGGCAACGCCATGTCGAAACCCGTCAGCTCGTGCAGCTCCTTGTAGAGCAGTGGAAGCTGGTCGTTACGGAATGCGCGCGAGGTGAGCGTGACCTTGCTGGCCTGCTCGATGAGGGTTGCGAGAATCTTGGGATGGCAATGTCCCTGGTTGACCGCCGAGTACGACGCGAGGCAATCGAGATAGCGATTGCCGTCCACGTCATAGACCCAGACACCTTCGGCGCGCTCGATCACTACATCGAGCGGGTGGTAGTTGTGAGCTCCATAAGTTTCTTCGAGCGAAATGTAGTCGTTGGTGCGGAGATGTTCGATTACGGGCATAGTTTCCTCAAGAGTAGCGAGTAAATAGTAATTAGTGATTAGTAACTAGCAAATCCTTGTAGCTGTGACCGCAAGACGACTTCAGCCTTGTGTCATCCCGAGCAAAGCGCAGCGGCGCCGAGGGACCTGCACTTGTGTCCTAGCCAAAAAGCGCGCTCTCATCGAGAATCGACAACGACGCAGAAGCCATCCTATTCGTTCGGGAAACGAGAGCGGATCCCTCGCTTCGCTCGTGATGACAAACCTTTAGGACGTGGTTCGGCACGGCTGAAGCCGTGCCCTGATACAAAGCCTTGAAATGAACTCTCGTGACGATCACCCCGTTACTAATTACTACTAAAACTACTAACTACTAACGACTAACTACTAATTACTAACTACTAATCTGACCTAAACTACTAATTACTAACTACTCTTTCATTTTCCATCCAACAGCATGGTCAGCAAAGCCATTCGTACATACAAACCATTCGCCGCCTGACGGAAATACATTGCGCGTGGATCTTCGTCCACCGTTTTGTCCAGTTCGACGGTACGTGGCAGCGGGTGCAGGATCATTGCGTCCGAACGCATCTGTCGCAGCACGGATGAATCGATGGCGAAGCGAAGTGGTCCGGAGAGGCCGGCGACTCTCTGCGGGCGAATACGGGTCTGATAGACGACATCTACTTCGCCGACAACTTTGTCGATCTCAGCTCTCGACTTCGTAGCGGACGCCATGCCGCTCGAGATATTGCAGGATGTCGGGCTTCATCTGCAATTCCGGTGGGCTGACGAAGAAAACCTTTACCCGGTCGAACTTTGCCAAAAGGTACGCCAGCGAACGCACGGTACGCCCGCGATCAAGTTCGCCGATGAAGGCGATGCTCAGTCCGTCGAGGGGACGCTCGCGATAGATGGTGTAGAGGTCGAGCAGCGCCTGCGTCGGATGCTGGCCGCCATCGCCGTCTCCGGCGTTGATGACGGGCACGGGCGACACCTTGGCTGCGCGCGCGGCGCCGCCAGTTTCATGGTGACGGATGACGACCAGGTCGCAGTAGCTGCCCACGATACGGATGGTGTCTTCCACCTGCTCGCCTTCAATCTCTGAAGAGAAGGCGCGCGCATGTTCGGTGGACATGACCCGTCCGCCGAGGCGCAGCATGGCCGCCTCAAAGCACAGCCGAGTGCGCGTCGACGGCTCATAGAAGATGCTGGCCATCAGGCGTCCCTGGTAATCGAGCGTGCCGCCCCGAGCGACGATGCGCTCCATCTGCCGTGCGCGGTCGAACAACTCCATCAGCAGAGGAACGGTGAACTGCTGCGACTCCACCACGTGCCTCAGGGGCAGTGGCGACGCGCCGTTGCCCAACTTGGCGGCGCGCGATTCAAGCGCTTCTATCGGCATGTCAACACCTCAACTTCTTGATAGGTCGCAAGCGGAATGGGATCGGGAATGATGTGTGTACCGGCAGAACCTTTCACGGCATCGGCCAGGTGCTCGAACGACGTGATGACCGCTTCTTTGCCGCCGTGGCGCAAGAAAGCTCAACACCGACTCCACCTTGGGCCCCATGTTGCCGGGCGGGAAATGTCCAGCGCGATGGTGCTCTTCCAACTCGGAAACAGTTGCGCGCAATATCGGTGACTGGTCCGGCTTCTTGTAATTCAGGTAGACGAAGTCGGTGTCGGTAGAGATCGCGAACAGATCAACGCCGAGCTGCGATGCCAGTACGGCCGAAGCGCGGTCCTTGTCGATCACCGCCTCGACGCCGCGTAGTGCGCCGTCTTCGCGCAAGCACGGGAATGCCTCCGCCACCGGTACAGACGACGAGCGCGCCAGCCTCGACCAAATCGCGGATGAGCTCAAGCTCGACAATCTCCAGCGGCTCGGGTGAGGGAACGACGCGACGGTATCCGCGCGCGGCATCTTCCACGATCTGCCAGCCGAGCGTGCGCCGTTTTTCTTCGGCGTCGCTTCGCGAGTAGAACGGGCCGATAGGTTTGGAGGGATGAAGCATCGCCGGATCGTCGGCCGACACCACGGTCTGGGTTACGACACAGACCACCGGAATCTTGAGCGAGGCCGACGGCAAACTCGTTGTTCAATGATTGCGCAAGCAGGTATCCGATTTCGCCCTGGCTGGCCGCGCCGCACACATCGAGGGTCTGGCTGTAGGTCACGTCCGAAGCGCGCTCTGAGCGGAGCAACTGCGCTCCCACCTGCGGCCCGTTGCCGTGCGTGACCACCAACCGGTAGCCCAGCTCGATCATGGAACGGATGGCGGCGGCAGTGCGTCGCGTATTCGCCAGCTGCTCGGCGATGGTGCCCTTCTCGCCGGCGCGGATCAGCGAGTTTCCGCCCACCGCAACCAGCGCAGTTTTCGGCATACGACCTTCTCCGCGGGTAAGGACGTGGGTATCCCACTCATTCCAACCGAAGGAATGAGTGGGGCACCCGAACATCACTGGCCCGACTACAGCTTCCTATCTCGCCAACTCAGCTACCTGCTCGGCCACGGTATGGCGCCGCATTTCTGCCGCCTGCTCCGACATCAGTTCCAGCATGATGGCCTTCTGCGCATGCAGCCGGTTCTCCGCCTGCTGAAAGACGAACGACCGTGGCGAGTCGATCACTTCGTCGGTGACCTCATCGCCGCGATGCGCCGGCAAGCAGTGCAGGAAGATAGCGTCCTTCTTCGCCTGATCGAACAACGCCGCGTTCACCTGGTAAGGACGGAAAGTTTCCGCGCGCTTCTGCGCTTCGCTCTCCTGACCCATGCTGGCCCACACGTCGGTGTAGACAACATCGGCGCCGAAGACCGCCGATTCGGGATCGTGCGTCACCGTTACGCTGCCGTGGGTCTCGGTGCAGCGCAGCCGTGCCCACGAGGTTGCGTCGAGGTTGGGCTCGAAGTGCGGTGGAGTCGCAATCCAGACATTCGCTCCCAGTTGCGCCCCGGCAAACATCAGCGAATGCGCCACGTTGTTGCCATCGCCGATGTATGCCACCTTCAGTCCCGGCAATGCGGCCTTTGACCTCGAGCATGGTCAGATAGTCGGCCATCGCCTGGCAGGGATGGCTGAAATCGGTCAGGCCGTTGATGACCGGCACGCCGGCGCAGCGCGCCATCTCCTCCACGATGTCGTGCGAGAAGGTCCGGATCATGATGCCGTGCACCATGCGTTCCAGGTTCTTCGCGACATCGTGGACCGACTCGCGCTTGCCCAGGCTGATCTCGGCAGGCGAGAGATAAATCGGATGCCCGCCGAGTTCCTCGATGCCGACGTCGAAGCTCACCCGCGTGCGCAGCGACGGCTTCTCGAAGATCATGGCCAGTGTCTTGCCCTTCAGCGATTGCGAGTAAGCCGAAGGATTGGCTTTGACCATGCAGGCGACGTGCAGGAAATGCCGGATGTCGCCAGGCTGAAAGTCACGCAGCGATACAAAGTCTTTCCCATGCATCGTTACCTCCCTGCGCCGGCCAGAACGCGCTGATGCTGCTCGGTGAACTTCTCGATGAGCCGAGGGATCTCGGGCTTGTTGATCTCTTCCACCTCGTAGCGCGCGCGAACATTCGGTTTATCGATGACGATGGTGCGAGCCAGGTCGATCGGCGTTGCCACCAGCACCACGTCGCAAGGAACGCGTTTAATCGTCTCCTCCAACTCATGCCGCTGGGTTTCGCTGTAGCCCATGGCGGGCAGCAGCTTGCCTAAGTGGGGAAACTTCTCAAACGTCTTCTTGATGGAACCCACCGCATAAATCCGCGGATCGATCAGCTTGCCGGCGTGGTAGCGGTTGGCGGCCACGATTCCCGCGCCATACGGCATCTCGCCGTGCGTAAGTGTCGGGCCATCTTCAATCACCAGCACGCGCTTGCCGGCAATGCTCTTGGGATTGGTGACCGTGACAGGGCATGCGGTCTCGATCACCTGCGCGGTCGGATTATGCAGCGCGATGTTGCGATGAACGGTCTCAATCGCCCTCCGCGTTGGCGGTATCCATCTTGTTGATGATGAGCACGTGCGCGGTGCGGAAGTTGACCTCGCCGGGGTAATAGGAGAGTTCGTGTCCCGGGCGATGCGGATCGAGCACTACGATATCGAGGTCAGGACGGTAGAACGAGGTGTCATTGTTGCCGCCATCCCAGAGGATGACGTCGCCATCCTGCTCGGCTGCCTTCATGATGTCGTAGTAATCGACGCCGGCATAGACGATGGTTCCTTCGGCGAGGTGCGGCTCGTACTCCTCGCGCTCTTCGATGGTGCACTCGTAGCGGTCGAGATCGTCCATGGTGGCGAACCGCTCGCAGCGTTGGGCATTAAGATCGCCATAAGGCATGGGGTGACGGATCACCACCGGATGCCATCCCTGGGCTCGTAACTCGGCAGCAATACGCCGCGATACCGGGCTCTTCCCACATCCGGTGCGTACTGCGCACACCGAGATTACCGGTAGCTCGGACTGCAACTGGGTACGCTGGGCGCTCAGCAGCCAGAAGTCTGCGCCCGCTGCGACTGCCCGCGAGGCCAGATGCATGACCGTTTCGTATTTCACATCGCTATAAGAGAAGACAACGATATCGACCTTCTCGTTGCGAATCGTCTCCTCCATTAGGCTTTCTTCCACAATAGGAATGCCCTCGGGATACAGGCTGCCCGCTAATTCCGGCGGGTACTTACGGCCTGCAATGTCGGGAATCTGATTGGCGGTAAATGCGACTACGTCAAATTCAGGCTTATTACGAAAGATAAGGTTGAAGTTATGAAAATCTCGGCCAGCTGCACCAATGATGAGAACACGCCTCATAGTGGGTTAAAGCGTCATTAGACCCATGATGTGGGGACACTTTTCTCCTGGGCTTGATGGTGAGCCTCGGCGGGCACAAGCGCAGTGAGGGCTATCACCTGAGGTGACGTGCAATGTCACATAGCAGGGTGAGGAGAGCTTGCCGGCTTGCGACTTAGGTCACGTCAATCACGATCAACGTTATGTCGTCTTGTTGCGTCTGGCTCGCAGACTGCCAGGTTCGGAGCTCGCTCAGTAAGCAGTCCGCCAATTGCGGTGCGGGCAGTGACTGGCGTTGGCGAATCACCTGGTCAAGCTTGCGATCGCCAAAAGCTTCTTCTACGGCGTTCTCAGGCTCGGTGAAGCCATCCGTATAAAGAAGAAGGCGGTCACCGGCTGCCAGGGGAACTTCACACGTGGGATAGGGGGCATCGGCCTGAACTCCGAACAGCAGGCCGTTGCTCTCGATGCGGATGAGTGCATCGTCAGCCGCGCACCAGCGAAGCAGTGGTGGATGCCCGGCAGCCGAGTAGCGCGCGGTGCGCGTCTCAGTGTCGATCCACAGGTAGGCGGCGGAAACGAAGTGTCCTCTCCGCTCGTTGAACAGAGTGCTGCCCAGCCGTCGCAGGACCTCGCTGGGATCGTCGGCGCAACTGCTCACCGAGTGCATGGCGACGTTCAGCATGGATGCGATCAGGGCCGCAGGCACGCCGTGTCCGCTTACATCTGCGACCAGAAAACCTGCCCGGTGCTCGTCGATGCGCACAAATTCGTAGAAGTCCCCGGCAACCGCAGTCATGGGTAAGTAAGAAGCCGCGACGCGGAGGCCGAGAATTTCCGGCACGCCCTCGGGAAGAATCGAAAACTGAAGCTCGCGAGCGATCTCCAGTTCCTTGTCAATCGACAGCAATCGCCGTTCATCCGAAACCGTCATCTGCAGCGCAACGTAGCCGAACGACAGCAGCAACGCTGAGAACCCCAGGAAATTGACGACGTCGGGAACGGAATAGCCCAGGGTACGGGCGATGTTTCCGAAGAGAGCCACCGCGACGAAAGCCGCAGTACCGATGGTCAGTACCCGGTGTTGCGCGACCACCAGGCATCGCTTCGAGATGCTGGGCACGGCCAATACGACGAGCAGAATCACCAACCCGCTCGACGCCAGCAGTTGGTTGTAAACGATGAAAGTGTCCTGCGAACCGCGGAGAATAAACCAGCCAATGCCCGGCAACCGCTACGGCGATCGCAGCGGCAAGCCAAAGCTGAAGCAGACGGCGCAGCCATCCCGAACTCAAGTGCAGGAAGGCAAACATGGCGGCGACCAGAATGAGATAAGAAGTCGCTACAACAAATAGGTTGCGCAGCGGCCCCCAGGAAGCCGGAAGCGCGGCTATGACGATTTGCGAGTGGACCAGCGCGTTTGCGCCAAACAGCGTGCTCCAAACCCCAAGCCATACTCTCATCGCAATCCCGCTTCGCCGCCGCATTGCGGCCAGCGAGAACGCGATTAGTCCGATTAATACAAAGAATGTGCCGCCAATGATATCGCGGAGGTCGCCACGCAGCGAGGCAGGATCGGTCTGCACCAACGGGGAGAAGCACCGTAAACGATATAGCATTTCAGCATCTTTGTCGGTGATCTCACGCCATGGAATCCCGGAGGCTCTCTTCTGCTGCACCTGGTTGCAGGGTCACATGCTTCCGTGCGGCAGGTCACTGACGGGGCCCTCCGTTGACTGCTATAGAAAAACTGGGTTTTTGCGAACCTCATGGACAAGTTGCGGTGAAGGTAATCCCCATATCAGATTCACCGCAGACTAAAGATCGGTCCCTGTGGTTCGTATCGGAAGGGTTACGCGGCTCGGCAACCGATAAATTGCCGATGTAGTTGCTTCGAACGTTAAGTCTTCTCCCGGATAGCAGTACCGACAATTCAGTCATAACGCGACTTCGTCCATTCGCCCGTTTGGATGAGTAGCGACGGATACGGAGATCCTCATGAACGCAAGAGCGAAGGTTCCCTGGCCGGTTGTAATCTCCCTTCTCGTTGTTGTGATCGCTTCCACGCCCGGTTTGGCACAGTGTTATCTGAGCCAGGGTTGCAAGCCGCAAGACTTACTGAACTACCAACCCAATCCGGCAACCGGGCAGGTTTATCACGGGGACGGAGCTTCGAATAACGGCGGAGGAGGTTGGACGACGAACTACTCGGACGTCAACCAATGCCTGTCTTGCCACTATGGAACGGATACCTATCCCTATCTTTGGACTGGTCACAAGAATACCTTGCGTAAGTTCGCTCCCGGGACTTTATGGGGCGGCCCTGATGGGACTCTCTATCCGACGACCGACGCGCACTATCAATCGGGAAGCACCTATGACTGGAACAACGGTCTGGTAACCATCGGGTGGTGCGATCCACTGGCCACTCCATTGCAGAATGGAGTGCCTGTCAATGATCCACTGTGTACCTATCCTTATTACACACTGCCAAACTCCCATGCGCCTGCGCCCTACACGACCGTACCACCAACCCAGCAGGGCGGCGGACAGCGAAACCTCTACTACCTGAAAGGTGGCTGGATGAATTACGGGGGAACCACCAATCCCTCAGCCACTCAGCTAGGTACAGTTTTCGATAAAGGGCACACCGGTCAGCTTTATCCTAATGGTAATTATGATTGCGCGCGCTGCCACGCCACAGGCTACAACTTCGATAACTGGGCGCCAGAGCCCACCAGCAATACCAATAGCCAGATCGCCTGGATATCCAATGACAAGCTACCGCGCATACCGACAAATGGATATCTTGCGCCGGGTACCAACGGTACTTCTTCGTGGTTCATGACGGGCATACAGTGCGAGCGCTGCCATGTAGCTGCCTATACGTGGGGTTCGCACCCTTACGACAATGTCTACGTAACTCAGCCGCAGAATGAAGCAGCCACCGCCCTGTGTATGGAATGTCATCGCCAGGAGACGATTACCATGGCGAGTGGAAATCAGACGGGCAGCATTGTTCCGTCGAACCCGCTTACCACAAACGATCATGGATATTGTTCTGACCTGTCAGGCTCTGGCTATTCGACCTGCGTTCAGAATCCGTCGAACCAATGGGTGTATAAGCCGCAAGTCGATCACGCACAGGGGCAGGAGTTCCTGAATAGTCCACACTCGCGGTTTACGGGAAATCTGGTCCAGAACGCCCAGAATTCGCCCGATCTCTCCCTCACGCTCACGGGAACCTACAATAGTTATTTCAGTAAAACTCCGAGCGATGCGACCAAGAACAACGGCTGCGTCGGGTGTCATGATCCCCATCAGAGCACTGTTGCGGGCGTGCCGCAGAATGAAGCTCAGAAACCTATCGTCAACACTTGCGATACCTGCCATCCGCTGTCTCAGAGCATCATCCAGACCACGGGCCATCCCACAGGGCCGCTAACTCCATTTCCGACTGGCACGCAGGCAGACATCCCGGGCGCTTGCGTCACCTGCCACATGCAGGGAGCTCTGGGACAGGCGCAGACTCACTTGTTCCGCATCAATACGAACGAAACCTACTACACCTATCCAAGTCCTGAGCAACTCTATGTCGACAACCTAACCAGCTTGGGTACGTGGCCTTCGCTCTCTCGCTACAGCGGAGAAGCCTACAATCAGGCGAGCTGGCTGGATGTTGACCTGGCCTGCGGCCAGTGCCATGTTGGAGGCGACGGTCAGACGAATCCTTACGGTCTGACGCTACCGCCGGGCCTGCCGGGCGCGCATGCTTTTACCAGAAATCAATTAGCGCAAATGGCGGTTGGGATTCATAATCCGGATCCGGGAGTTCCGAGGCCAACCTATTCGCCGACGCCTGCCACCTACTCGACGCCGGTAACGGTGACCATGTCCGACACCATGCAAGGCGCCACAATCTACTACACGACGGACGGAACGGTACCGTTGAGAACTTCGCCAACCTATACCGGGCCCATCACCATCACGACCAGCACCTCATTCCTGGCTGTCGGTGTTATCCAGGGAATGCCGCAGAGCGACATAGCCTACGCGACCTATTCCATCAACCTGCCGACGGCGCCGCCACCGCTGTTCTCGCCGCCTCCGTCGACCTATACTTCGTCTCAATCGATAATGCTGTCGAACACGGCGCACCTGCCGATGTACTACACGCTCGATGGTACTAATCCGACCACGAATTCGACGGCTTACAGCGCGCCGATTTCAGTTACGAAGAATACGACCATTAAGGCAATCACTGCGGCCTATGGATATCTGAACAGCGGTGTCTCCACGGGGAACTACTATATCCAGGCGCCAGCCCCGACCTTTTCGCCAAGTTCAGGGAGCTATAGTCCGCCAGTTGCTGTGACGATTTCCGACGCCGCCAGCGGAGCCATCATCTACTACACCGCCGATGGCTCGACTCCGACAACCAACTCACCGTCGTGTCCGAATCCCTGTGGTCTCTCGGTTTCGACTACGACGACATTGAAGGCCATCGCCTCGGGCGGCGGCTACGTATCGAGCAACGTGTCGGTTGCGACCTACACGATCGCGGCAGCCAATCCGGTCTTTAGTCCGTCGGGCGGCACGTTCTATGCGCCAGTCACGGTCACTATGACCGACTCTACGCCGGGCGTACAGATTTACTATTCCACGACAGGATTCCCAACAACGGGTTCACCTCATTGCGCAAGCCCATGCCAGGTGAACATCACTACTACAACTACGCTAAGGGCGATGGCGGCCGGTAATGGTATTTCGCAAAGCGGAACCACGGTCGGCGTCTATACCTTGTCGGCTCAAACTCCCACGTTCTCTCCTGGTTCAGGTAGCTATGCATCGCCGCTGGCGGTGACCATATGGGATACCACGCCCGGCGTGACTATCTACTATGCGATCAACGGCTTCCCAACCACTGGTTCGGCGTCTTGTTCGAGTCCATGTCCTATCACAGTCACGGGTATGGGATCGTATGTAGTCAGAGCGATGGCACTAAATAGCAGTTATTCACAAAGCGCCACCGGATTCGCATCCTATAACCTGCACTGACACTAGAAGGAGGAGCGGTGTTTTTCCACAATTAGACCTCCAAGGCTCCGCGGGGTGCGGGGCCTTTTTATCGAGGGCTCAAGTAGGAATGGCTATTTTCGGGGCTTGCCGACTCGCTGCGCTGTGGCGAACATGAGCGCGATGGTGTTCATGTCCTTAGGCTGGACTTTACCTGGAGGGATGCGCATGTGGGTGAGATCCTCAAGCTTCAGCAACAAATCGACAAGAGCCATAGAATCGATAAGGCCGGACGACACGAGCGGCGTATGTTCTTCTATCGGCAGGCCGGGCTTGCGAATTAGCTCACTAACATAGAGCGCCATCTGTTGCGCTTCCGGTGTCATAAAAGTTAGGCCTCCGGCCGTTCGTATCTGAGTTCAGGATGCTCGCGCAGCAGCTTCTCGCAGGTGGTCGAGCGAGCGGGCTTGCCGGCGGTGCTTTTCACAATCCACTTCGGTGGCTTCAAGATGATAGTGCGAGCCGCAATCCCGAGAGCTGAAACTATGCTGCTGCGAATCTCGCTCTCGATCTCGGCAGAGTGGACGAGCAATTCGTCTGATTCTACTTCGGCAACCACTGCAATTTCTTCCGTTCCGAGATCTGGATTGTAAATTCCCAGTGCGACTACCCGGCCGTCGTGAATAGAGGGATGGGACGAGACTATCTCCTCTATGTCCTGCGGATAGATATTTTCGCCGCCGATGATTAGTAAATCCTTCTTGCGGCCCACTACAAATAGCTCGCCTTCCAAACAAAACCCAAGATCGCCGGTGTGATACCAGCCATTGATCAGCGCTTCATGCGGTCAGGTCGGTGCGATTGTAGTAGCCATCGAAGAGGCAGTCGCTTGCGATAAGAATCTCGCCAACCAGACCGTCATCCACGGTGCTGCCCCCTTCGCAAGCGATGCGAACCCGATGATTCGGCAGTAGCTCGCCGGACGATACAAAAGGCATAGCTCCCTGCGTACCCTCGGGCACGATGGAGATCGCATGCTCACTGCGGAAGCGTGCGCCGTCCACCCAGATACAGGGCGGCCCCATCGAGTTGTCCAACCTCGACTGCGTGACGGCGAAGACGTTTTCGGCCATTGCGTAGGACGAGTGGAGCGCGGTCGGCTTCAGTCCAAGCTTGCCAAAGGCGCTGGCGAACTCGCTCATGCTCTTCTCGCGCACCGGCTCGGAGCAGTTGATCAGCGCGCGCAATGAGGAAAGATCGATGTCCGCGAGATGCTCAGGACGAGTGCGCCGCGGCAGAAACTGGAACCCGAAATTCGGCATCCACGCCAGCGTGCACTTATGCTGCGTGATCGCTTGCAGCATGGTTTCAGGATGGATGACCCAGTCCAGCGGCGACTGCATAACAACCGGCAGATGGCAGACCAGCGGCAGCATGAAGCACGCGATCAATCCCATGTCGTGATACAGAGGCAGCCAGCTATAGATCCGGTCACTCTCGCTATCGATGTGCAGCGCATCCGCAAGGTGGCGAAGCTGGGTGAGCACAGCCCGGTGCGTCAGCGCGACGCCTTTTTGTAATCCAGTGGTCCCGGCGGAGTGTTGAATGAACGCGACGTCTTCGGGACCGCTGAGTTCGGTATCATCCGACAGTTCGTCTATCTCCGGAGAGTCGCAGGCGCGAACCAGCTGCGTACCCTCATCGACTGCAACATGCGCCAGCAGTTCTTCAGGGAATTCTTCGTCGATCACGATGACTTTGGCCGAGAGGTTGGCGGTCACTCCGGCTAAGCCCGAGCGATACTTGACCGGCTCGATCTTGAAATTGGGATAAGCAAGAAAAGCCGGCACCGCCCCCAGCATCATCGCTCCGGCAAAGCTGGCCATGGCGGCGATGGATTGCGGCATGATGATCACGACGCGGTCGCCGCGGCCCACTCCGTAGTTCTTTAACATGGCTGCCTGGCGTCGTGCACGACTGCGGAACTCGCCAAAGGTGACGTGCTCTTGCTCGTCCTCGTCAACCCGGTAGGTGACGAAAGGCCGATCTGCGGGAGCAGCGGCGAGAGCCTGAGTGATGGTTTGAAACAGAGCCGAATCGAACGTCATGGAGTCGCGATTGGAATTGGCGTACGTCGGCATGGGTTTAGAAAGTCCTGTACATAAATTGCGATGTGCTGGCGCCCTGC
This sequence comes from uncultured Acidobacteriaceae bacterium, assembly GCA_963699875.1. GTDB lineage: Bacteria > Acidobacteriota > Terriglobia > Terriglobales > Acidobacteriaceae > CAVVDY01. The sequence goes on along the minus strand of CAVOVN010000017.1, from coordinate 280,958 downwards.
GTCTGAGTAATCAGAAAGACGGTCAGCAGCGCAACTGTGTAGAGAGCGGGAAGCCAGTACCACCGCCGCTTCGCAAGCGCGATAAAGAATCCAGATTGCGACTGCTCCGCGCCGTGCGAATAGCCATCGAGAGCCTCTGCCGCTCGCAACACAATTGCGTAACCGAGGGCAATCACAAATACCAACAGGTAGAGGCTCAAATCCAGAGAGAGTGTGCCGTAACTTTCGGGCGACGCCAACGCCCGCAGCATGCCGCCCGCTTGCGCCAGTGAATTCGCCCGAAACAAAATCCAGCCCAGGCTGACACAGACCGTCGTTGCTACCCAACCAGCGAGGCTCCATACGCCTTCGCGGCGGATTCCAATCGAAGCGTCTCTGCAACTGTTGCACTATGTCGGTGCACGACCAGTAGGCATCCCTGATAGCAACCCCACAGCACAAACAGCAGAGTCGCCTTATGCCAGACGCCGAAGAGCACCATCGAGATCACCAGCACCAGGTTGCGCCACCAGAGTTCGCGCCGCAACACGGCCAGCGGAAGAAAGACATAGTCGCGAATCCAGAAGGACAGCGACATGTGCCACCGCGTCCAGAAAACCGAAGGACTATCGGACGCGAAGGGACGCGCGAAATTTTCCGGCAACGTGAAGCCTAGCACCTGTGCCGCGCCAATCGCGATGTGGGAGTATCCCGCGAAGTCGAAGAACAACTGCAAGCCATAGCCGAACGCGAGGCACCAAACGTCCGGGCCCGTCCACTTGGTGATGTGGTCGAAGCCGGCAGTGATTCCCACGCCGCCAAGCACGCCGCGGCCCAACAGCTTTGCCACTTGCATCATGAGCACGCCGATGGCGATTCGGCTGAAACCTCGCTCCCGGTCCGACCAGGGCACCGCTGCCTCGCTGCGAAATTGCGGTAGCATGTCGGGCATTCGACAGACCGGCCCGGAGATGGTCACCGGGAAGAACGCCATGTAAAGAGCGAATTCGACCAGTGAAGGATCGAGATCCTCGCCGCGATACAGATCTAAGAGGTAGCTCATCGCCTGGAACGTCCAGAAGGAGATGCCGAGCGGAAGCGCCAGATGCGCGAACTGTTGCAATGATGAGAACGGGAGCTGCACCGCAACCGGCGGCAGGTACTTGAAGGCGCCAAGCAACAGCAGGTTCAGCAGAATGCCTAAGCTGAGTAACGATCCGGTGGGACGTCGTCGAATGGCTTGGCCCATCCCGTAGTTCATCAACGTAGATGCGAGCAAGACGGCGGCAAACCACGGTTGCCACGTCACGTAGAGCGCGTAGCTGGCAAGCAGAAGGCTTACTTGACGAACCGTGCGCGAACGCACGGTGGCGACGACTACCGCTTCAATCAGGAAGATCGCGATGTAGAGAATGGTTTGCAACACGGAGTTCACCCCGCCCGCGGGCTATTGCAGGCGCGTGCCATCGGGTCCAAAGATGGGGAATCCGTCCCACGGTTGCGAGAGTCTCAACTGCTCGGCGCCCGCATCGCGATCGAAGTTGTAGAGGAACAGTCCGAAATTGTAGCGCAGAACGCGGTCATCCGGCCGCTGCGCGATTGCGGAGCGGTACTCGGCAACCGTATCGTCAGGACTCTCAACCGGCGCTTGTGCCTCAACTGCCAGCCGCAACTGCTGCTCGGAATGATTCAACTGATTGGTAAAGGGAGGCCGCTCCAATCGCTGCAACATCTCGTTCGACATGCGATAGCGGTCGTAGCCGGTGAGGGCAAGCAGGCGGTCGCACTGAGCTTCCGTAGGAATCTCATCGTCCCGAACGGGCTGTCCCGAAATTTGAGTTGCGATCTTGCGAAACATTTCGCGAGCCAGCAGGTAGTTTCCAGCAGGAGTCATGTGCACATGCTCATAGACCAGGTCGCTGCCGATGGTTCCCGCAGGATTGCTGCGCGAAAAAATCGCTTCGGCGTCCACAACGTCGGCCCCTGCCGAGGCTGCTGAACGGTTGATCTGATTAATGCGGCTGTCGGCACGGAAGCGTAGCGTGTCGAGATCGCGGGCACGTGCGAAATGTTCTGCGGCTTGTTGCGTGTCGCCCAATATTTTCGAGCAAGCGCGCGATGCGAAACTCCAGCTCGGCATACTGGTCGTCGATCGCCGATGCTTGACGATAAATCTGGAGCGCCTGCCCGTAATCGCGAGCGCTTTCGACGCGGCTTCCTTCTTCCACCAGACTCGTCCATTCGCGCAGATCATCCTGGCTTAGTCCCTCGCGATGTTGCGAAGCAAACGGTGCGCAGTCTTTGAGGTTCGTTGCAACCGTGCTGACAATCACGCGCGCGCCGGCATCTTGCGATGCCGTGATAGTGTCGCGCAGGTTGGTGTTGAAGTTCGTGTAGGCGTATTTCATCAGCGGCGAGGTAGCCGGGACTTGCTTGTCGAGAAACATCTCCATCCCGCCCCACTCTTGTTTCTGTGCGCCGAGTTTCGTCAGCAACTGGCCCACCCGCGTCGAACGGAACCAGATGCTCGCGCGCACCAGGGGAAGCCACATGCCCGAGGAACTGAGAACGGTGCCCGGGCCGTAGGGTCCAACAACCTCGTTATTGCCGGAGTAAAGAATGACAAAATCAGGCTGCAGCTTCGCCAGCCCTTTTGCGACCAGCAACGATACATGCGAGTTGATGGCGACGCTGCCGGTGTTGAAGACCTCAAACTTTTTGTCCGGGAAGCGCTGCGCCAACATTACTTCCAGGTAGCGACTGAACGAGTAGGCAGGATCGGGATCGCCCATCGCCGCCGACTCGCCCAGCACGAAGATGCGATACGTGCCTTCAGGTTTCTGGGCAGGAACGGCGTACACCAGCGGCGTCTTGATCATTCCTGGCGGAAAGAATGGCGCGGGAAAGAACAGGTTGTAGCAGTTTGCCGGGCGGCCATGAACCGTGCAGGGCTGGGTGAGTTCGGTTGAGTATCCGACATTGAAAGCGCGCAGACACAACTCAACCGCGACCAGCAGCAGAAGTGGAACCCCGACCGCAATTGCCGCTCTGACAGCCCAAGCGCGCCACCTACGAGAAGTCAGAGGAGCGTCCGCTTCGGCGTCTGCGACCTGCTCTGGCGTGTCCTCGCGAGTTTGCAGTTGAGACTCTGACATGGCGTTCGGCTAACTCTTGCTGCTCTTGACTTCGGCAATCAGGTGCTCGACTTTTTCCTTCTGCGGGAAGTTGGGATTCAGCTTCAGCAGCTTCTCCCACGACGCTACTGCATCCGGCACATTCTTCTTCGCCTGCCACTCGATGATCCCGAGGTTCATCAGCGCGCCGGGATGTTTGGGATCGTACTTGAGCGCCTGCTGGAGTTCGCTGATGGCGCCATCGACGTCCCCGGAATAGAACATGCACGCCGCCATATCGGTGCGCACGTCGGCGTTCTTCGGATCGACAGCCAGAGATTTCTGAAAATAAGTTGCAGCCTCGCTGAACTGATGCGCGCTGCGATAGACGATGCCGACTTGGTTCAGCAACTTTGCGTCGTTGGGCTTGGACTTGAGCTGTGCCAGCAACGGCTCGGCCTTCTTGTCGGCCATGTGCTTCATGTCTTCCATCGTCGGAGTGCCGGCTGGCATTCCGTTCGGCATTGCGCCGGCATGTGGATTTCCGCCTGGCATTGCACCGGTGGGTGGCATGGCTGTTGGCATTGCGCCAGCCGGCGGCATGGCAGGCATCGTCGACGACGCTGCGACCGCGGTGGGCTCCGGAGCCGATCCGCGCAACAGATATCCAACCGGGAAGCCGATGGCGAGGCAAACGCCGGCAAGCACATAAACCTGGAATGGCCGCCAATAGCTTTGCCGGGTTTCGGGACCCTTAGTTTCCTCTTGCATTTTGTTGTACCCCTCGCATGACGCTCGGTACGCAAGCCCCACTCGCGCAACCAGCGGCGCAGATATTCACCTTCTGTCTACGCATGAGGGCTGCCAAAGCAGTCACAGACGAGTGTGATCTGGCAATTCTTTACGGCTCAGCGGCTTAGGGAGGTCGCGAGCCTAGACGTTCGCTGAGAATTCCCGATTTGGCGTGTTTTTCTCCGCAGCCTGCGTGTCTTTTGACGCCCATCCAAGTGGCCGGGCGACGTTGTGTCGTTGGGTTTGGCCCGTGGTTTGAATGACTTACGAGCGCCTATCTGTGGAAGGCGACCTGCACCAATACATTTGCAACTGCTTCAAGAGATGGCATGGGGACGCAGGATTTTGGCAGCACCAGCTTTGGGCTGAGAGGGGCAGTCACGACGGAAGTGCGATGAACGAAACAATCTACAAATCAGTGATCGTCGGCGCCGGGCCGGCGGGACTCACAGCCGCGTACGAACTTGCGAAACATGGCCAGCCGGTCGTGGTGCTCGAGGCCGATCCCGAATATGTCGGCGGCATCTCCCGCACGGTGAACTACAAGGGATTCCACTTCGATATCGGCGGCCATCGTTTTTTCTCGAAGTCGCGTGAGGTCGAGGACCTGTGGACGGAGATCGGTGGCGACCTGATGCTGGAGCGGCCGCGCTCCTCTCGCATCTTCTATCGCGGACAGTTCTATAGCTATCCACTGAAACCGTTCGAAGCTCTCTCCAAGCTGGGGATATTTGAATCGATGCGGTGCATGGCTTCGTTCGCTAAGGCCAAGATTCATCCAACGCCGAATCCAAAGACCTTCGAAGATTGGGTCGTCAATCAGTTTGGCCGGCGGTTGTTCAACATCTTCTTCAAGACCTACACCGAAAAAGTCTGGGGCATGAGTTGCAGCGAGATTTCCGCCGACTGGGCTGCTCAGCGTATCAAAGGACTGTCGCTGTGGTCAGCCGCGAAGAACGCGCTGTTACCGCAACGCAAGTCCAAGGATCGCAGTCAGGTCATTAAAACCCTTATCGATACTTTTCGCTATCCGCGACAAGGCCCGGGCATGATGTGGGAGCGCTGTGCCACACGCGTTCGCGAGATGGGCGGCGAAGTTCTGCTGGGCCGCAAAGTCACGAGCTGCATCTTCGATTCGCGTGCGCAGCGTTGGACCGTGATGGCTCGCGCCGTGGATGGCCGGCTCGAAGAGTATGTTGGTGAGCACGTTATCTCGTCGATGCCGATTCGTGAATTGGTCGCGCAGCTTCAGCCGCAGCTTCCAGCGAAGGCTGTCGAGGCCGCCAATGGCTTGCGTTATCGCGATTTCCTGACGGTCGGTCTGATCCTTCGCGACAAAGATCGTTTCAACGACAACTGGATCTACATCCACGATTCTTCCGTCGAGGTTGGACGGGTGCAGAATTACAAATCGTGGTCGCCGGAGATGGTGCCCGATCCGCAGTTCTGCTGCTATGGTCTGGAATATTTCTGTTTCGACGGCGATCGCTTGTGGAATTCGCCAGACGGCGATCTGATCGCAATGGCCAAGAAGGAAATTCAAAAGATTGGACTGGGCGCCGCCGAAGACGTGGTCGATGGAGTCGTAATCCGCCAGCGCAAGGCTTACCCGGTGTACGACGACACTTACCAGGCATGCGTGACGACCGTACGTGAAGCGCTTGAGCAGCATTGTCCCAACCTTCACCTGGTGGGCCGCAATGGCATGCACAAGTACAACAACCAGGACCACGCGATGATGACCGCCCTGTTAGCGGCGCGCAACATCATCGCCGGCCACGCTGAGTATGATGTGTGGGCCGTGAACCAGGACGGGGAATACCACGAGTCGGGCAGCGCCGGCGAGCAGCGCATCGAGCCGCGATTGGTGCCGATGAAAGCCAGCGAGGCTTCACTGGCGTAGCGCCTCATGACAGTGGCTTCACAACAACCCTCGACACCAGCCAACGAGCTTCGCGCCGCGAACGCATTTGCAGATCTCCGCTCGCTGCTGCGCTTTCGGCCTCTACAGCTTGCCGGCCTCGTGGTGTTCCTGACCGCGATTGGCGGGTTCGCGTTCTACACCAAGCTCTGCGTCATCGACAACGACATCTGGTGGCACCTGAAAGTCGGCGACTGGATTGTCGCGCACCTTGCAGTTCCGCATACTGGCATTCTGTCGCGCACCGCTGCCAGCCGCCCGTGGATCGCATATAGCTGGGGCTACGAAGTATTGATGTCGTGGGCCTACCGCTGGGGCGGGATTCTTGGCATTGGCGTCTATGGAACGCTGCTCACCATCGGCGTCGCGGTTGCTGTGTACGCAATGCTTCGGCGGCTGTCCGGGCATTTCTGGATTGCGTTGTTGCTGGCTGCAATCACCTGCTGGTCGTTCCTGTTCAACGGCATGCCGCGGCCGGTTTTCTTTTCGATGATGCTGTTCTGTGCGACGCTGACTCTGCTCCTCGAAGCCAATCGCAGCGGGCGCGTCGAGAAGCTCTATTGGTTGCCGCTTATCTTCTTTCTATGGGTGAACCTGCACATCCAGTTCATCCACGGACTGTTTCTCGTCGGGCTGCTGATGGGCACGACCGTGGCGCAGCGTATCGCGCAAAGCCGGGGAATCGCCCCGCAATTTCTGCTTAAGCCTAAGCTCCCAACTCTTCCGATGATCGGAGTGTTCGCAGCCTGTGTTTTGGCTACGTTGCTCGGGCCGAACTTCTATCATCCTTACGTCGCGGTGCTTGAGTATTCCAAATCGAAGTTCGCTTACAACGTCATCATCGAATTACAGCCGCTAAGCTTTCGCGGCTCAAGCAACTACTTCCAGTTGCTGCTCACAGCGTTCGCATTCTTCGCCGTGGGCTGGCGCAAGAAGATCGATCCGTTCAAGCTGACGATGCTGACCATTTGCAGCGTGGTCGCCTATCGCACCATGCGCGATGCCTGGTTCATCGCGATTCCTGCGGCAGCTTGCATTGCAGACTTTCCGGCGCCGGAAGAAGACTCGGGTGCCGCACTTGCGGGTGCCCCATCCAACCCTTCTTTTGGGTTGGGTGGGATTCAGGATCGCGAGCCGCCTATGACTTGGATTGAGGCCATCGGAGTTGCCGCAGCGGTCGCCGTGCTGCTGTTCGTGGTCGCGCGCGGAACCGACTTCACCGAGCGCGGCATCGACCGCGCCATCAGTTCGGAGTATCCGGTGAACGCGGTCAACTACCTGCGCCAGCATCCGCAGCCCGGCCCGCTGTACAACAACCTCGGATGGGGCGGCTTTCTCATGTGGTACATGCCCGACTTCCCGGTCGCAGTCGATGGCCGCAACGATCTCTATGGCGACCAGCTCGACCAGCTCTTCTATGCCTCACAGAACGGCGACACCGGATACACCACCGACCCTTACCTGAATGAAGCGGGCGTGGTGCTGCTGGCGGCCGACCTGCCGCTGGCCAAGCTGCTAACCGCCGATCCCCGCTTCCAGCTTATTTATCAGGATTCGATGGCTGTGGTGTTTGCTCGGAAGTAGGGTGCACGCGCCGCAGGATGAAGTAGGACTCACGCTGATAGACCGCCCGCTTGTAGAGATAATATCCGTCTGAAAAGTGAACTACTCGATACCCATACGATTCGAATTCTGGAATTCCTACTTGAGCCATAGCCTCAGGTTCTGCTGAGTAAGCCACGATATATTCGGGGTTGATCCGATGCAGGTCGTCGATATCGATCCAGTCGCCCAGGATCGGCAGGCCATGGTGATAGTAGGCATGTGGAATATTGCCTACTATATTGTGATCAAAATATGCCTGTATGGCAGTAATTCCAAACAGATAGCCGAATATGTCGCCGTGGTCGGCACCTACCGTTTTCAGATATCGAGCAGCATCTAGACTGCCGCTGTACGGATACAAATATTCGCGATGAATCACGACAAGCGCGTCCCACATGTTTACCGCGACCAGGCATAGCATCAATGCGGTTATTCCCATGGCTAGCGCACGGTCACGTTTGCCAAACGAAGCAGCCTCCTTGCCGGTCGGCCAGGCTATCCAGAGAGCGGTGATAACGGCAATAAACACCGTTCCATGGTGGTGGGGATACCCGTGCACGACGGAATACAAACCCAACAGCAGGGTAACCGGGAGGAAGTACAGCCAGAATCTCTTTCGCGTATAGCACCAGAGTCCAGTCAGAATCAAGAATGCAGCGGATGGGATCCAATAATCGAGAAAGGCCCCGGAAACAATCGCCGTCAGCTTCCTCATTGCGGTCGGCTGGGCGTCCCTCATAGCCTGGGGAGCTTGAGAGAGAGCTTTCTTGACTGCGAACTCTCCGACGTCGGGTGTGGGTTTGAGAATGACGACGATGAACAAGAACGTCAAACACCATCGCCGCCGCACAGATGAAGTAACGATTTCGAAGCTTTTCGTCGAGACTCGGCCACTGCCTTGATGGCTTCAATCAGGTAAAGCAGATCCAAAGCACGCGGCCAATATTGTGCCGTGCAGGGTGAGGTTCGCCAGCAGCACCAGCACAACCGTCATCCTCACCGGGTGCTCGACATCCTCGAAGAAAATCGCGACCAGGAAGCACAGTAGCGGCAGCAGCGTATAAGGTCTCGCGATGACCGCGTACTGATAGACCATTACATAGGTAAAAGCTAGCGGCCAGCGTATATACCAGGGGAACGGCGCTTTGTAGATGAGCACTGCGACGCCCGCGATCGCGAATACCACACCGATATACCCCAATGTGGCATATGGCAGATGGAGCCAGTGCTGCGCGATCCAGAGGATGGTGTGCCACAGGCCGGGCGAGCCTTCATAGCGCAGCTCGTGAAACCAGATGGTTTTCAGGTCGAGGTCGCGTGCGATGAGCCAGGCTTGCGCTTCGTCCGCCCACTTCTCGTGATAGCGCACGGTGAACAGCACAACGCCTGAGTACAGCAGCAGGACGATGGCATTGCCGATCTTCTCCCATCCGCGGATGGCCACCGTCTGTTGCGGAACTGCTCCGGTTGCGACTGCCGTGCTCATGGCTGACTCTGGTCGCGCACCAGCACGACTGCCACATTGTCAGAGTAGGCTGTCTTGTATCCGGGGACACTCGCCAGCGCAACGGCCATGTGCGAGTTGTTCTCCAGCAGGATGACGCGGGCCTCATTTAGCGGGGAAAACGTGGAGTAGTGCTCCTCGAAATTCATCACCTTGGCGTAGTGAACGTTGAAGTCGGGGCCGTAAAGATCGGCCCGTCCATCGATGGCTACCGGATACTCGGGTAAATACCAGGTCAGGAAGCCTCCCCAGGGAAAGGAATTGAAGAGCGGCCCGGGAAGGTTGTTGGTTCGGATGTAGTCAGCGGCGGCGACGGGATAACTCTCAGCGATCTTCGCCAGCACCGCGTCGCGGCTCTGGCATTCGCGCGACGACAACCGCCAGCAGCAAGACGAAGCTGACCCCGGCAGCGACCAGAAAGTGTCGTTCGCGGCTCGACGCTCGAAGCCCGCAGCTCGCCGCTCGCCGCTTCTTCCGGCACCGGATTCGCAATGACAGCCACTGCCGCCAACACCAGCAACCATCCATCGCGCTGAGCGTGGAAGGCAGCTACCGTGCAGAGCACAAGCAGCGCGATCTGAAACAGGTCGCGGGAGCGGCGCATCCCCAGCGAGAGGAACGCCGCCATTGCCAGCAGCATAAGAACGTAATCCTGCGAGCTGCGGAAACGCAGGCTCTGGTAGTCGGGAAAATAGACATTCGCCGCACTGGTCGCGTTGGCCCAGAACGTTGCCCATGGCTGCCATCCGTAGGGCGTGATGCACGTCGCCACAACAGAAGCAGCGACAATCGCGAGCAGCGCCAAGCCGGGCATCTTCGTTCTGCCTGATTCGCGAGAGGCGGTCGCGCCTGATTTTCGCTCCGCCAAGCACGCCGCCACAAACAACAGCAGAACGAGAATTCCGTAAACGAAGTGTGAATCCAGATTGGCCCACGCGAAAAATAGCACGGGCAGGGAGAAGAGGGCCCATCGCGATCCGCGACCGCGGAGCTCCCCCAGCAGGATCAGCTCAATCGCAAGCGCCAGCACCGAGCAGAACACCGGCAGCGGCGGCATCTGCCACAGCAGGTACTGTGCGATCACTGAGAGCGCCAAGGCCGCCCAGAATCTGCCCGCGCAAACCTCCGGCCAGCAGAAACATGAGCACGGCCAGGAAGCACTTCGCAAGCAAAGCCACCACCGGCAGAAAGCGCAAGCCTAAGAGCTGATACCACCCCGCGATGCGCACGTCGTACAGCCATGAAGAAGCGATCCAGGGCTGCGCCGCCGATTGCGAAAACCATCCCGTATGGGGAAGGGTATGTGTCCGCAGAATTTCGAGTCCGGTCTGCAGATGCCACCAGAAGTCGGCGGCGGTGATGCTGGTAAGCGCGTTGCCGTGAAGAAACTCCCACAATGCGGGACATGCAAATACGGCGACTGCGGCGAGAACGCGTAACGGTCCGATGCTCGACCACCGTCGCACGTCTACTTCTTCTTCCCTTGCAGCCCGCCCTTGGTGCCGCTGCTGACCGAGCCGTCAGGATTGTGCGCTACCTGGTGGCACATGAGGGTGCAGGTGCCGGTGCCGCGATTGTAGGAGATAGGATAGCTGCCGTTGACGCCCACCACATTGATATCGAAGTTCATCAGGCGTTCGCCGCTGTCGTTGGGCGAGTTTGTTCCCATGCCGTGCGAGGTGTGGCACACCGAGCAGGTGAAGCCATCCTGCCCAACGTGCGTGCTGTGCTTGATCCAGCTGGTGTTCGCCAGAACACTGCTCAGGTCGTGGCACTTGCCGCACATGGCGTATGGGCCACTCAATCCTGTGTCGGGATTGGGGAACAGGTTGCTCACCGGGCCGCCGGGCACAGCCGCCTGGCTGAACTGATAGTTGCGCTCGAGGATGTGCGAATTTGCCGAGCCATGCGGCCCATTGGGGCCTTGTCCGCCGAACTCGCGATTGTCGTCGCTGTTGTGGCAGTCGGTGCAGAAGATGCGCGGCCCGGTCGCGCGCGCCGATGGCTGCCCGCTCAAGGTCAACATGTACGTCCGCAGGCTGGGCTGCGAGAGCGGACTGCTGCGGTCGTGAAACACCGGATGGCTCGACGTAGCGTTGGGGCTGAACTCGGGAATGACGTTCAGGAAATCAGGAAGACTCACCAGCCGCGAAGGCGCGTAGCCGTAGATCAGCAGGCGCTGCTTGCCCGGCCCGGTTCCGTGGCAACGCAGGCAATTCTCGTATTGGTTGACGGCCGGACGCAAAACAGTGATGCCATCCAGCGCGCTGACACCTTCAACGTAAGACTGCGAAATCCGTATCGCCGGCGGCGGTCCGAAGGTTGAGACCGCACTCGATGCGTGCGCGCTATGGCAGTCCACGCAAGTGGCGTGGCGATTGTTGATCAGCACGCCCGGCTCAGCCGCATCGTGCGGATTATTTCCCGCGGGCAGCAGATGCCCGGTCTTGTTGATCTCGGCCATGATGTTAGGCGCCGCCGGAGAAACATAGGTGCCGCCGTTGTGGCAGGTCATGCAATCCTGCGTCGCCGCATCGAGGTTCGGCGCGCCAGGAGTAGCCGGGCGAAGCAGACGAGCCGCTCCATTGGCGTTGTGCTCCGCGTGGCACGAGGTGCAGGCATTCAGTGCGACGGTGGAGTACGAGCCAACGCGGGCTTCGGTAGCAACCTTGTTGGTGGCGGTTTGGTGGATGCTGCCATCCCATCCCGCGAGCGGATTGATCTGGCCCTGAATGGTGCGGTTGGGATCGTGACAGGCCAGGCACATCTGCCCGCTCGAACTGTCGCGCACCAGGAATTCCTGCGCGATGGTGTCGGTGGCCTGAACGTGAGGATCGTGACAACTTGTGCATTCGATGTTGCCGTTGATCAGCTTCACCTTGCCGAGCGGATCACCGGTCTTGCCCGATATCAGCGTAGACACCAGATCGACGCTGTCCTTCATCGGCAGGACGAGACTAAAAGGATGCGAGCTGCTGAGGTCTTTTCCGAACGAATCCTGGGGAGCCCACTTGCCACTTACCCCGGCTTGGCCGTAGGCCTGGTTGGTGCCGACCGCGACCGTGCCGTCATGACAACTGAGGCACAAGCTGCTGGTGACGCCGAGCGGCGGCTGCGAGTTGCCGGTCTGATGATAGGTGGTGCTGTTGTACGTGTTATAGGTCGCTTTGGAATACTGCTGGTTCCACAGCGGACTGATGCCCCCGAGCCCGCTGTGCGGCGGGTGACAAAAGGCGCAACCGGTGACCCCAGAAGTCTGGTAAACCGAGGCGCCGCTGCCGGGCGTGAGATTGTGCATGCCCAGCGCGTCGATGTTGGGCTGCTGAGCCGATGCGAGCATTCCGGCGAGCAAAACAAGCAAGGCAAGCGACGTAACAAACTTCATCGCGCTACTCCTGGGGCTTGTTTGCCGACTGCTGTGTAGTGAAAAATCTGGACCCTTCGGTTATACGAATCCACCACATAGATGCGGTCGTTGCTATCGATCTGCAAGCCCGCGGGCAACTGGAAATCCCAAGGGCCATTTCCTTTCTGGCCGAAGTAGTACAGCAGTTGTCCCTGCTGGTTGAAAACCTGCACCATGTCCCAGGCGCTATCCACAACGTACAAGTGTCCTTCAGAATCGAAGCCAATTCCCTTGGGGCGGAAGACCCATCCGGCGCCGTCGCCCAATTTGCCGATCGAATACTTGAACGCGCCGGAGCGGTCCAGCACCTGGACGCGGAAGTTCATTGCGTCCACCACCGCAAGCTGATCGTTGTAGAGCCGCAGCTCGGTGGGATAGTTGAACTCGCCATCGCCCGTGCCCGTCTTGCCGATGGTTTGCAGCACGCTGCCCTGCATGTCGGTGACGTAAATCTTGTTGCGCAGCGTGTCGGTGATGTAGATCTTCTGCGCGGCTGAGTCCACGGCAATGCCCGTCGGACGCTTGAAAAATCCTTCGCCGCCTTTCAAGCTGCCGATGGCGCGCTTGTACTTGCCACCGCTGTCGAAGACGAAAACCTTGCCGGCTTCGGAGTCGGTGACGTAAATGTTGTCCTGCGCATCGACGGCAACGCACTGCGGACTGAGTGTCGCGTCCTTGTCCTTGTCGCGGCGGCTGAGGAACTTGTACTTCTGCTGCGCAAAGTCGAAGACATGTACGCCGCCGGCTCCGGGATCGCTGACGATGATGCGTCCCTTGGAATCGGTGGTGACGCTGTACGGGTTCACCATGTAGCGGAAGTCCGGCTCGCCGGCGACCACGTCGACCAGCTTGGTCCAGAAGCTTCGCTTGGGCTTCACCTCGCGCTCCAGGCTGAAGCTGCGCTCCCAGGTCACCTTGCGGCCTTCGGGCAGCAGCAATTCCGGCGGAGCAGGCTCGCTCACGGCTCGGCTCGTTGTGCTTCCCGGCAAAGGCAGGCAATAACAAGAGCAGGATAACCGCGACGGTCAACGCGGTCCGAGAAAGCGACTTGCCATAACGGTTTAGAAAAAGTCGAACCATCTCGAAATCCCAACGTAGTAGGAGTTGACCGTGCCCGGCAATTGTCCGGTAGCGCTGATGCCCTGGGTGAAGCGAGTGTATCCTCCCAGCACGCTAAGGCGGCGCAAACGGTACTGCATCTGGCTGTATATCACTTCGGTGTTGTTACGAGAGAACACCTCGTTGCTCAGCGTGTTGCTGAGCGAGCGGCTGTAAGTTCCGGTAAGCACCATGCGGCGAATCGGCGTCCAGGAAATTCCTCCGCCATAGTTCTTCGCGTTGTAATAAATCAGGTTCGGATCAGGCTGCCCAGGAATCGGCGGCAGCGGCACCACGCCGTTCGCGGTCAGCAGCGAGTTTCCCGAGCCGCTTCCGTAGTTGGCGGTGAACGCGAGATTTCGCAGGCTCAGCGAGGTGCTGAAGTTCGCCGTCGTGGTGGAAGCATTACCTTGCTGGCTGAATCCGCTGTGCCCCCCGTTGAAAGCGGCGGTCCACTGCATATGGTTGCTGAACCGGCGGTGCAGGTTGGCATTGTAGTTGTAATAAGAGGTCGTGTAGGTAATCAACTGCGATTGCACATTCTGCGCGTAGCTGAAGTTGCCCGAAACCTGCCACCGGCCGATGTTGTGGAATCCGTTGATGGTGCCGATGAATCCCAGGTTGCTGTTGTCGAAGTTGCTGGTGCCTTCCACGACGCCTACGGTGAAAGTGAAGGTGTCGAAGAGCTTGCGATTGTAATTAACGTTTCCGGCGAGGAAGGTCCCGCCATAGGTGTTGCCCAGATAAGACTGGCTGTAATGGGTAATGTTGGTATTGCCGTTCAGGTGCTGCGAGAACTGATAGGCGGCACCGCCTCCCATGGTGAGCGAATAGGAATTCTGCCCCAGGTTGGGAATGGTTCCCGGCAGCGGCGGATTGTTAGGCCCAAGATCCTGGAGGAAGTACGACGAGAGATTGTTCGTATAGTTCTCATTGGCGAACAGGCTGAGTCTCTCGGTCGGACGAAAATTCGCGTTGGCCGACTCAATATCGGCGGCGTAGCCCGAGTTGTTCGACTGCACGCCTTGCGTCATGTAGTCCGACCCGTACGAAGTGTGGCTGAAGTTGGCGGAGAAAGCTCCATTCCAAAACGGAATGTTGCGGGAAGCGCTGATGCCGGTATCGTAGCCGGTGCTGTCGTTGTAGTTCGACGTTCCGGTCAGGATCTCAGGATAAAACCCATGCAAGGTGCTGTGGTCGTAATAGGCGTTCAGGTTAAAACCCTTCAACTGATAGCCCGATCTCACGTTGAGAATGCCGGTGTGGCTTGAGGTCTCCTCGTCGGTGCCATAGAGTGTGCCGCTGCCGGTGCCGTATTGATAGCCGACAGAAATCGTAGGCCAGCCGGGAAACAGCGCCGCCCAATTGATGCCGAGGCCTTGGCCGTTGCCCTGGGTGGTGAAGTTGGGCGTGTCCGAGCAGGCCGAACGTTCCAGTGCTGTTGTAGTCGTAGTGGTAGCTGACCGAGCCGGGGAAGTGGCTTCCGGTGAAGAAATTCGCGGAGGCAGCTACGCCGCTGGCGTTGGTCAGCGACTGGTAGTCGGAGTCGGCCTTCGACTGGTTGTAGTAGGGAGTGATGTTGAAGTTGATGAAGTTCGGGTTGTAGTAATAACCGTCAAAGCCGCCGCCGAATCCGAAGGTCAATCCATGATTCGACTGCGTTACGTTGCCGTAGTCGCCGGAGTAGCCGACGCTTACCGTGCCTCCCCCGCTGATTTGCGTCTTGTCGCCGATCTGCACTTGAGCGAGGAGCGTCGCTGAGAAGCCCAAGGCCAACAACCCAGCGAGAATTTTCGTCACCTGCTTCACAGACCCGTTGCCATCCCGTCGTGCCGAAACTCTCCGATTTCGGCGTCGAGTAACACCTAACGTATGGCACGCTGCGCACCAAACCAGGACCCGATTTGGGCCAGCTAAGTCGCTGATAGTAAACAGGTTGCAGCGGCGCCCAAAGCGGATCGGCGGGTCCTCGGCTGTGCCCGTGCGGGATAACACTCAAGTGGCGTGGCGAAAGCCGCAATCCAGAGTTAAAGCTGTGCGGTTGATAGTGTTACGAGCGGGGAAGAACTGCTTCACCACAGAGACACAGAGGGACTGGGGATTCTGAGCCCTTGAAGGGGCGCAGCTTTAGCTGCGCCGTAAACGCTCCCCAAATTCCTTTTGTCATCCTGAGTCGGGCATCAGCCCGGCGAAGGACCTGCTGTTACTCCGCGCAAAAGCAGGTTCTTCGCTTCGCTCAGAATGACAAACCTGAAGAGAAAAACTAAAAGGCACAGAGAACCCAACCTCTGTGCCTCGGTGTCTCTGTGGTGAATGGCGACCTACACCACTTCGATCTTCGTCTTGGAGCGCAACTGCTTCGCCAGGTTCACGCGCAACTGCTCGTACTTCTGCTTCTGGAGCTCTTCGGTAAGCTGGGCCTTGACCTCGGTGAAGCTCTGCTTGTGTGCAAGTGTATGCGCATTCAGACGAACAATGGTGAATGCCGTCTCGATCTGAATAAGCCCACTTACCTCGTTCGGCTTCATGGCCTGGAAAGCCTTGATGATCTGCGGCGGCAGCTTATCGGCCGGCGTGACCTTGTGGTCGCCCATGTTGACGCGATAGTCGTCTTCTGAAATCTTCTCCGCCAACAGTCCAAACTGCTCGTAGCTCTTGGTCGCCTTGGCCTGCTTCAGCGCATCGTCAGCTTTCTTGCGCGCCTCTTTCGCCTGCTCCGGCGTGTCCTTCAGCGGAGGCACGATCGAGATGCTCTGGAAGGTATACGACTGAGGCAACATGAAGCGGGCTGAGTTCTTGTCGTAATAAGCCTTGACTTCGGCGGCGTAACCGCGCTGCGATTGTCGACCTCCTGCTTCAGTAACTGGTCGATCAGCAGAGATCGTTCAATACTCTTTCGCAACTGCTGCCGCGAGCCGTTCATCTCCTGCTGCATGTATTGCTGGAACTGGTCCGGACTATCGAACTGCTTCTTAAACGCGGCCTCAGCCTGGTCGATCTTCGCTGCCGGGACCGTCATCTTCCGCCGCTCCGCTTCCTGGTAGACCATCTCTTCGAAGATGATCATCTCCAGCGCGCCCTGGCGAATGCCGGCTTCCTGCCCCTTGGGGAATCCGTTGTGCTGCTTGGCATAGGGGAAGATGGCGTACATTTCGCGCAGCAGATCTTTGTCGGTCAGAACAACGCCGTTGACCTTGGCGACCGCCTTACCCGTCGGCTGAGCGATCGGTTGGGTTTGCATGGGCGACGGTGCCTTAGTCTTGGCAACCTGTGTCGGTGCGTGCGATGCCACTTGCGCAGATGCAATCATCGAGCCTGTTAGTAGTACTGCGGTAATGATTCGGCTCTTCATACTTTCCTCTCGTTTCAGTCCAGAAAGAAGGGGGAAGGAATCTCCTTCCCCCCAGGTAGTGCAAATTACGTTTACTGGAATACCGTCGGAATGTTGTTGGTGTTGTTGGCCTCGTTCGCCTCGCCGAAGTGGCACTGACGGCAGAACTGAGTGGTTGACGCAGCCTGACCGGCAGTGAGCTTGCCCTGCAGGTTCGGGTTGTAGGGGCCGTTCACGAAGAAGTAGGTGGCGTAGTACTTGCCGCCGCCGTCGCCCACGATCTGGCTCGAAGCGGTCGAGGTGTAAACCGTCATCACGTGCTGGTTGTGGCAGGTGGTGCAAACGACATAGGGCTTGCCTGCGCCGTTGATGCCCCACGGGCTCGACCACTTGCCAGGAGCAAGAGCCGGCCAGCCGTAGTTGGCTACGAACTGAGCGTACTGGCGAGCCCGCGAGTAACGGTGAAGGTATTGTTCGCCCAGACCAGGCCGCTGCCGGAGCTGATGGTGGCATTCTGGCCCACCGGGTGATCGTTGGTGTAGTTGCCGGCCGAGGTGCCGTCGTTGCCGAGCAGGGTCGGGATCTTCTGGCTACCGTAGGTGGTGTTGGTCAGAAGGCCGATCTGCTGTTCATAAGACCAGTTCTGCATCATGTTCTGCGAGGTGAGGTTGCCGTCATGGCAGCTCAGGCAGAGCAGGATGCCGCCGACTTCAATCGAACCCGTCGCGATGCCGTTGGGCAGAACTTCAACGTACCTTCCGCTGTCGCCAAAGGCGACTGTCTTGCCGTAGAGCGGACTCGCGTCCTGTCCCCACAACGCATAGCTGCCGGCATCGGCGACGCCGCCGTGACCGGATCCGAATGAGCCGCTGTGCGGAGCATGGCAGCCCGCGCAGCCACGGCCCTGATTCTGGTGAGCGCCCAGGACGTCAACCGTCGACGACGCAGTTCTGCGCCATCATTAGCCCTGTAATGGCTAATACAAAAAGAGATATTAAAACTACTTTCTTCATTTAAGTACGACCTCCAGAGTGTGTTGCAACACTGTCATTTCGTTTCCGAAGGCTAGGCCTGGTGGCTAGAGAACTGCTTTCTGTCACCGCCTCCGGTCTTATGAATGGCAATTCAGCAGCCAAAATACGGACGAGGATCTGCGTGGCCGGGAGATCGGCTATCTACTCCTGAAACCAGAGACTTAGCGAGTAACTGCCAAAAGAGAGCGACGCAGCGCAGGATTTCGCAACTGGGTGAAAAGAGCCACTTGGCAGGGCTCGGCAGTCAAATGGCGCATTCATCGAGGTTTAGTTGAAAAATGCAACAGTGAGCGTGGGGAGTCGCATGACAGGATGGAAGCCCCCGGATTCATCGAAGGGATGTGCTCTTGATCTGCGAACTGCGGATCCCTCGTCGGACTGAAGTCCTCCTCGGGATGACAATCAACAAAAAGAGGCGGGTCGGCCCGGCTTGATGCCGGGCCCTGATATCTCTCAGTGCCTTACTGGAATACCGTGCCGATGTTCGGCGTGTTATGCGCTTCGTTGGACTCGTTGAAGTGGCACTCGCGGCAGAATTGCGCGGTCGAAGGCGCCAGTTGCGAGTTGTATCCCTGAATATTCGGATCGTATGGGCCATTGACGAAGAAATAGGTGGCATAGAACTTCCCGCCACCGTCTTTCTGGATCTGGCTCAAACTCGTCGAGGCGTAAACCGTCATGTCGTGCTGATTGTGGCAGGTGGTGCAGACTACGTACGGCATACCCGCGCTGTTGATTCCCCAAGGATTCGACCATTTTCCCGGCGCCAGTGCCGGCCAGCCATAGTTGGTGACGAATTGATCGTACTGCGACCCTGGCGTGATGGTGTAGCTGTTGTTTGCCCAGACCAGTCCGGAGGATGTCAAATTCGGGATGGTCGCATTTACGCCCAGCGGATGGTCGTTGTAGTAGTTTCCGGAGGTGGTTCCGTCATTGCCCAGCAAGGTCGGAATCTTCTGCTTGCCATAGGTAGTATTGGTAAGCAATCCGATCTGCTGTTCGTAGGACCAGTTCTGCATCATGTTTTTCTGCGTGAGATTGCCGTCATGGCAGCTCAGGCATAGCAAGATGCCGGTGACTTCCTTGCCTCCGCCGGTGATGCCGTTCGGAAGTACCTCAACGTATCTGCCGTTGTCACCGAACAAAACGGTCTTGCCGTAGAGCGGACTCGCATCCTGTCCCCACAACGCGTAACTTCCGGCATCGGGAGCTCCGCCCTGGCCGGCGCCAAATGAGCCGCTGTGCGGAGCGTGACAGCCCGCGCATCCTCGACCCTGATTGTTGTGCGCTCCCAGAATGTCGACGGTCGATGACCAGTTCTGTGCCATCACCAATCCCGCCGAGAGAAGAGTAGTCAGCAGCAGTAGCTTCTTCATGGGAGTTCACCTCCAGCACTCGCAGTAACGCAACGTTACTCCCGGTTCTGGAAGCTTAGGCCAAGAGGTAGCCAGTGTGGCTTCTCCCGCCTCCAGCACAATGGGCAGAATTTCGGTTAGGACCAGACTAATAAACGTGGGACGCGTTTGATGAGGAAACTATGACTTCAAGGCCGCGCTATGTCAAGGAATTCGTTCCCTGACATAGCGCTTGTGGGAGAACAGCTTACTTCGGCTGCGGCGTGCTTGGCTGCTCTGCCGTCTTGGGTGCGGAAGCTGATGCGGCTTCAGCATCCTTCTTTGGAGCATTGCCGGCGCGCAACGCCTCACGTTCTTTCTTGAGCTGATCGAACTCGGCGTCGGTAACGTAACGGTATTCCTGTACGCGTCCGGGATAAATCTCCGAGGTGTAGATGCGGTTACGCTTGTTGTCGGCGGCGATGCTGACTAAGCCCTGGTATTGGCCGGGCAGCAAGCCGTGTCCACCCATCGAGATCAGCAACTGGCCTTCCGCCGTAAAACCTGCACGCGGTCCTGCATTCCATCGGCTACCCATACGTGACCGTCACTGTCGATGGTGACGCCTTTGGGGCGCGCGAAGTAGCCGGGGCCATCTCCGTTCTTTCCCCAGGTGCGGATGAAAACTCCGTCAGCATCGAAGACTTCGATGCGATCGTTCAACGTGTCAGCAACGTAGAGGTTGCCTTCCTTATCAACGGCAACGCCGCTGGGCTTGGCGAAATCGCCGGGCGTGGTGAGCGTGTGTTCTTTGCCGCCCGTGCCCATCTTGCGCTTTAGCTTGAAGCTGTCAGCGTCGTAGACCAGAATCTGGTCCTGCTTGATGTCAGAGACGTAGAGCAGACGATTTTGAACATCGATAGCCAAGCCGCTGGGCTCGACCATGCCTTCAGTAATGACGTCGACGGCTTTGTGGTTCTTGTCGAAGACCAGCACGTGCCGCAGCCCGGGATCGGAGACGAACAGGCGATCGTCGTCGTCCATGGCGAGGCCGATGATGCGATCGAAGTGGGCATCGACCTTGTTCTTAATCATCTCCACATCGCGCGTCTCAGTGTTGAAGATGAAGATGGCGCCAACCTTGCTGTCGGCGACGTACACCTTGCCTTTGGAGTCGACCGCGATGCCATACGGCTGCGCGAGTTGAAACAGCACCTTGCCGCCGCCGTCCGATTGCGGAACCGTACCGGCCAGGCGATCCATCCAGCCCTGTTTCGCCGTCTTGGGTGCGTCGACGTCCTTCAAAGGCTGGGCAGAATAGAAGGCCAGATAGCGAATGCGCGCGATGGCAGGCGGATTGGGCCAGACAATATTGGAATAGTCGATCACCGGCGCCTTTTTCGTCTGGGCGCTGGCGTCAGCCTTCTTGTTCTTTCCCGCGTAAGCAGCGTAGGGCGTGCCCAACATCATGGTGAGCAGCACCGCCCCGATGAGTACCGGGCCTAAGTCGATTACCCTTTTGCGCAGTTCCAACATTGAATCCAACCTCCTGCTCGCCTCTAACGAGCTTGCAAGTTCTTATGGCACTCCGAGCAGAATGCGGTGTTATTCACCTGGTCTTTGACCAGCAGGTTGGGCTGCGCCGACGCATGCGGCTGATGGCAGCTCAAACAACTAATCTGCTGATAAACCTTGGCTGTGTTCGTGGGATCCGGCACATCGGAAACCGGGTGTCCCATCACCGGATGTCCGCGCCCATACTTCAGCGGCAGGACCACAACTTTTTCCTTCACGAAGTAGTTGTCGGGCAGCTTCACCGAGCCGCTGAAAATCGTGATCAGGTGCTCGGACTCGAGCTTTCCGGGCGCAGGCGCATCGGGCCCATGGCACTCGAGGCACAACGCGTTGGTGGTCTTGGTGCGCAGCAGGTGCGCATTGGCTCCGCCGTGCGGCTCATGGCAGGTGGCGCAACCTTGTCCAAATGCCGGCTGATGCAGATGCGCCTTCTTGAACTGGTCGGCCTGGTCCGAGTGGCAGGCCAGGCAAGCCTTCACCGGATCGGGCTGCAGGAATCCTGGTGTCCGTCCGGCATGCGGATTGTGGCAGGCAATGCATTCGCCCTGCGCTCCCGGATGCTGAACCGCGGCCTTCTCGATCTTCTCCCCCTGCTCGCTGTGGCAGGTGAGGCAGAGCGCGCGCGAGTCAGAATTCGTGAGGACGACCTTGCCATCCTTCGGCGCTGCATGGCAGGTATCGCAACCGCCGCCATCGAACGCGGCGTGGGTGAACTTCTGCATCAGGTGCGCCTGCTTCGACTGATGCGGATCGTGGCACTGCACGCAATTCGCAGTCGCGAACGGCTGCCCGTGGTGGGCCTTCTGCAAGTCTTCGGCCTTGGGATCGTGACATTCGATGCACAGCGCCGGAACCGCCTTGGTCAGGTGGTCGTCAAACTCCATCACACCTTTTTCGCCGGTCTTGTGCACGTTGTGACAGGTGGTGCAGCCCATGTCGAGTGCGGCGTGACGGCTGCCATCCTTGGGAACGTTCAGTCCCTGGGTGTGACACTCGAGGCAGAGGTTCTGTCCTTTATCTCCTTCGGGAGCTTTCAGCAACTGATATTTATTGTCTGACTGATGTGGGTCATGGCACTTGGTGCAGTCGCGCACCGCGGGAGGATGGACCGTACCTTTGATGGTCGCCGCGTTCATGTCGGCATGACAGGTGATACACAGCGCCTGCGGGGTCGCGGTGATCAGCTTAATGCGGGTTACGTCTTTGCTTACCCGAACTTCATGACAACTCGTACAGCCGGTGGCTATCGCTGAATGGACGAACTTTCCTTTGCTCTTGTCCTCGTGACATTCAATGCACTTCGCGGAGTCGGTATTGGGCTCGAGTTGGACTGGGTGGATGGCGGCGAAAATTGGTCCTGCGCTCAGCATGAGTGCCGCCCCGAAAATGACCCGTACTGCTGTCCTCACAAACTGCCTCCGTCTTTAGCAAAGGAAAGAGTGCACGTTCGTTGCCGAGAGCGGTGGCCGTCGCAGGTTCGATACGGCAGTCATCTAAGGGCTTAAAACTTAAGCGCTTACAGCCTGGCGGTTGTGATGGCTGTTGTCGCATTGCAGGTTGAACGCAGGCCCTTGGCGTGAGACTTCCGGCGCAGCGCGATGTGAAATCACACACTCCCGTGGCGAGGTTAGCGATCTTCCTTGTCTGGAACAGTCCACCCGGCTCTTTCAATCGCTGCTGACGACTGCGCTGTTTAATCACCGGGATGGGTGATATGCCTCACGCGAATGGCCGACGCGGATTTTCTTCCACAGCGTAAATCACAACCGAATCAAGTAGTTACAAATTCCGCAGTTTTGGCTCTCCAGTTGCCGTATTGCGAGTGGACGGAAGGAGCCCTATGGCCTTCGACGTACTCTCGATACCAAAACGTTTTTACAAAACTTTCTCGAATCTGCGCACCGGAATTGTTCTGCTGATCCTGGTCGTCATCGCTTCTGCGATGGGAACGTTTATTCTGCAAAGACCCGCCACGGATGCGAGCAAGCTCGAGGCGACCTACTCACCACAAGCGCTTCGGATTCTCGATCGCATCGGACTCACCAATGTTTTTCACTCATGGTGGTTTCTTACTCTCTTAACTTTAGTCAGCCTGAGTATCGTTTTCGTTTCGCTCGAGCGCTTTCCCAACTCGTGGCGCTTCTACTCGCGCCCTTATCGCAGGACCGAAGCGCACTTCCGCACCGCCAATCCATATAAAACAGAATTTCCCATTCAGAATGCCGAGCAGGGATTGAATGCAGCGGAGCGCGCGCTGAGCAAACTGCATTGGCCAGTGCAAAGAATCACCGGCATTGACGGAACCTCGCTGTACAGCGAGAAGCATCGCTTCTCAGTGATGGCGGTTTACGTCATCCACGCCAGCCTGCTGCTGATCTTCGCCGGCGGAATCATCGACGGCGCTTTCGGCTTTGGTGGCTTCATCGGCCTGCACGAGGGACAGACAGGGAACGTCATCGAACTGCGCGCCGGCGGCAACAAGACACTGCCCTTCGCAGTGAAGTGCTACAGCGCCGGCCAGGAGAATTATGCTGACGGCTCGCCGAAGAAGTGGTGGTCGAAGCTGGCAGTGATCGACAACGGGAAAGAAGTTGCTTCAAAGGAAATCGTGGTCAACGATCCGCTGGTCTACAAGGGACTGCGTTTCTTCCAGGCCAGTTATTGGATCGACAGCAAGAAAGTCAACGGACTGCGGCTGACGGCAGTGAATCAGGCGGGTGCGTCGCAGCCACTGCAACTTTCAATGGGGCAGCCGGTCGAACTCGATCCCAATACCACTGTCGCGCTGACCGGCTACATCTCCGACGCCTTCGTTCGCGACGGCCAGGTGTTCAAGAAGTCGGACGAGATCGAGAACATCGCCTTCGGCCTTGATGTCACCGACCGCGCCACCCGAGCGACGACGAAAGTTTGGCTGCTTCCGGCACAAGGCGCAATCGTAGGCGGCGACAATCTCAACTACAAATTCGTCGGCCCCACTTCGGCAAAAGATATCGACTTTCCAGCCGTTACAGGGCTTGAAGTTGCATACGAGCCCGGCCAATGGCTGGTCTGGGCAGGCTGCGTGCTAATGGTGTGCGGACTGTTTGTCGCCTTCTACATGGTGCACATGAGGATATGGGTTACCGCCGTTCCTAACGCGAGCGGCCAGCTTGTGCTGTGGGTTGGCGGCGCCGCCAATAAGAACAAAGACCGCTTCGAACAAAAGTTTGGAGAAGTCGTCACCGAGATTCGCAGTGAACTGAAGAACAACCCGGCCAAGGCTCGCTCTGCGCAAACCACAAAAGAACAACCCGAGCCCGAACTTGCCGGCGTGAAGTAGGAGAAAGAAAAATGTCGACTCGAGCACGAGTAACGCAATTGGAAACCACGACCCCGAGCGGCGGCAACGCGCTGCTGGTTCTGGTAGGCCTTGGCGTAGCTTTTCTGCTGATCTCGGCGCTGCTGAACGTAGCCAAAGGCGGCGGAAGTCTCTACACCGAGAGCAATCTTCTATACGTTGCGCTGATCTTCTACGCAGGCGCAGCCGCGCTGTACATGGGATTCGGCGTTACCGGAACCGACAAATACGTAAAGTACGCGTCGATTGCAACCGCCATTGGATTCATCGCCAACACATTGGCCGTGGCACATCGCTGGTATCTCGCCGGACGTCCACCCTTCGCCAGCATCTATGAAATGCTGCTGAGCTTCGTCTGGACCCTCGCGCTGCTGACCCTGATCACCGAGAAGAAGTTCGACGTAAAAATTATCGGCAGCATCACCATGCCGCTAGCGGTGGTTTGCGTCATCCTGATGCAGCTGCTGCCGTCGGAAGTACGGCCGCTGGTTCCGGCGCTACAGTCCACCTGGCTGCATGTGCACGTGACGCTGGCCATGCTGAGCTACGCTGCCTGCGCCGTGAGTTTCGCGCTGGCAATGATGTTTCTCATCCAAGACAACTTCCACACGGAAACCTTCCTCGCCGGAACCAGTACGCTGCTCAGCGCGATCTACATCGCCATCCTCGCCACTCGCTTCGAGCGTTGGGGCGGCCTTTCGGTTACAGCCTGGGACGTCGAGAACAAAACCGATATGTTCCTTGGCCGCGGGGTGCGCTTGTTCGTGACCATCCCCGACCTGGGTTGGCTGTTTGTCATCGCGGCGCTGACCGGCATCGTTCCGCTGGCGTTTTACGCTGCGTGGCGCGTGAAGCAGGATGAGCGCCTCCTTGATATAGCCAACAAGGCGATATTCATCGGCATCCTTCTGCAAGTCGCGGTGCTGGCGGCCTTCGTACTACGCGTGAAGGGTTCGAGCTACACCTCGCCGTATCAGGAAGGTCTGTATCCCACTTCTCTCGCAGCGTCGCCATTCATCCTCGGCGGCATGGTTACCGGAGTGTTCGGATCGTTGCTGTACCTGATGCTGCTATGGCGACGCAGCGATCTGCAACGCCTCTTGCCTTCGGCTGATGTACTCGACCGCGTCACCTACAAAACGATTTGCATTGCCTTCCCGCTGCTGACCGGCATGATCGCCGCGGGCGCCTATTGGGCCAACCGCACCTGGGGCTCGTACTGGAGCTGGGACCCGAAAGAGACCTGGGCTGCCATCACCTGGCTGGTGTATGCGGGCTACCTGCATATGCGGATCACGCGCGGATGGCGCGGCCGCCGGGCAGCTTACTTCGCGATTCTCGGCTTTGGCGTTGTCATCTTCACCTTCCTCGGCGTAACGTATCTGCTTCCCGGCTTACACGCGTACGCATGAGGACTTTCAGGGCTGGAACAGGGGCTGGAACTGAGGTTTAGGCCCCAAGGGACCAGAAACCCACTCCAGCCCTGAAGAATTTTTGGAAACTATCGTGCCTACCCAGTCTTTAAGCAGCACCGTCGATAGCTCTATGCTGGAATCGTCCGGCCGCGCCCTCGTCGCGGCTCCGGTGGTCGAGCGCGAGCGACACATGAACTGGGTACTGAAGGCACTGCTTCCGATCGCTGTTGTTCTGGTCAACGGACTTCTGCTCTTCGTACTGGTCTCGTCATCGCTGGCGCCCGGCCCGCGCAACAATGTGATCGCGGTGGCTGCCGGCGGCGCTTTCGTAATCTGCGCAGCGGTATTGGTCGTGTTTTCCTTCAGCGTTCGCCGGCCCATGCTGGAACTGCAGGAGAAAATCGCGCGCCTGCGATTGGGCGACATGGATGTGCGCGTCAACTTTGCCGATCGCAACGATGAGATTGGCGACCTGGGCCGCGACTTCAACGACATGGTGCAGCAGTTGAAGTCAAGTCGCGAGGAGATCCAACGCCTGCACCAGAACCAGATGTCGCGCGCCGAACACTTCGCCACCCTGGGAGAGTTGGCCGCCGGACTGGCGCATGAGATTCGCAATCCGCTGGCGGGCATTGCCGGCGTGCTGGAAATTGTTGGCCGCGACCTGCCGGAGAACAGCGCAGCTCGCGAGGTGATGTCCGACGCCAAGCAGGAGGCGGTGCAGATCAATCGCATCCTGACCGATCTGCTGGAGACGGCACGGCCGCGACAACCTCAATTCCGAGCCGCCGACCTGGTCTCGACCGCAGAACATGCAGTGGGCTTTGCGCGGCAGCAGGCGATTACCAAGCGAATCACAATTGAGCTGGAAGCAAAACACGAGCTGCCGCCCGTAGAACACGACCCCAATCAGATCAATCAGGTTCTGCTGAACCTGCTGCTCAACGCCGTGCAGTCGATGAACCAGCCGGGAACGATTCACGTCACCATCGATGCCGACGAGCCAAACGAATTCGCGGTGATCACCGTCGCTGACGAAGGAAAAGGCATCGCTCCTGAGCACATCAACAGCATCTTCCGCCCCTTCTTCACCACCAAAGGACATGGCACCGGACTTGGCCTCTCCCTTGCCAAGCGCACCGTCGAGGCGCATGGCGGCAAAATCGAAGTGACCAGCGAAGTGGGGAAGGGAACGCGCTTCGTGGTGCTGCTGCCGCTGAAGCGAAGCGAATAGCAGCGCGTTTAAGAAATGAGTCTTGAAGGGGCGCAGCTTCAGCTGCGCCGTGCTGTTGCATTATTCTTGATTTGTCATCCCGCGCGCCTTTGCATCTCTCTTCGACGTGTCATCCCGAGCGGAGCCGAGGGATCTGCAGTTCGCCCGCGACGCTAATCAATCTCATAGTCGCAAACTTCCGCAACCATCGATATTGAAAGCCCGCAGGGCGTGTGATGATAGCCCAGGATGGAGCGAAGCGGAGTCCTGGGTACGCTGCCATTCAGGAATCTTCAGAGTCCTGTAGGGACGACACACGCCGGAGCATCGGGGATTGTGAGCGTAATGGCGCTACAACCGTGTCTGTGATTGACATGTGCCACGTGACGGGTTACGGTGTGAAATTGATGCGGAGCACCCAAAATAAAGGCTGGATTATGTCGACTACCACTGATAAGAACCAACACTTGACGATGAAAAATCCGCCACACCCCGGCTTCGTGGTGCTTCGGGAGTGCATCGAGCCCTTGGGCCTCACGATCACGGACGCAGCCGAAGCCCTGAACGTAACGCGCAATACTCTATCGGAATTGGTGAATGGCAAGCGCGGCATTTCGCCTGAAATGGCGGTGAGGCTTTCCAAAGTCTTCGGTGGCACTGAGGAAGGCTGGCTTCTGCAACAGGCCCAGTACGACTTGGCACACGTTCGGCGTGGCCGGCTCAAACTCAAGCGCCTCGAAGTGGCGTGAGGCAACACGTGCCGGCGTGCGGTGTGTGGCACGGCGCAATTCCTTCGTGTTTGCAATCCCGAGCGCCTCTGCATTCTTCTTGACTTGTCATCCCGAGCGCCTCTGCATTCTTCGTGATTTGTCATCCCGAGCGGAGCCGAGGGATCTGCAGTTTGCCCGCAGCGCTAATTAATCTCATAGTTGCGAACGTCCGCAACCGCCGATATTCGAAGCCCGAAGGGCGTGTGATGATAGCCCAGGATGGAGCGGAGCGGAGTCCTGGGTACGCTGCCATTTAGAAATTTGCAGAGTCCCGGCGGGACGGCATACACCGGACAATGAGCGTCGGCAATCATAAGATGAATGGCGATTTAGCGACCCTTATCCATCTCGGTTGCGTCGCACCAGTTTCCGTAAACGATGCAAGGCGGCCTTCGCCCACTCACTCATGGCGATCGTGCGACTGCCGGTTTTCCAGTACGCAACGCCAGCCCACCAATGCGATTCCGGCACTTCCGGGGCGAGTTCGAGCGCCCACCGGAATTCCCGCAATGCGGCATCGATCTGACCAATTTGCATGAGCGCCT
This sequence comes from uncultured Acidobacteriaceae bacterium, assembly GCA_963699875.1. Taxonomy (GTDB): domain Bacteria; phylum Acidobacteriota; class Terriglobia; order Terriglobales; family Acidobacteriaceae; genus CAVVDY01. Next base: position 252,983 of record CAVOVN010000017.1, on the reverse strand, counting down.
CCGCCAAATTCGCATGAGCCTCCGGCAAACTTGGCTTCATTTCGGCAGCGCGTCTGAACGAGGCCACCGCGTCATCGAGATTGCCGCGCTCCATCTGAGCCAGGCCGATAACGATGTAGGGCTCGGCGTAATCGGGATCCACTTCCAAGGCCTGATTCGCAGCGGCGACGGCCTCATTGTAGTGTTGAAGATGGAGATGGTACAAACCGATGTTGTAGTGAGCACCGGCGTAATCGGGCTCAAGGTCGAGCGCCGTTCGGTACGCCTCGATGGCTTCTGTATATCGCTCGAGTCTGGCGCAGTTGTATCCAACGCTGACGGTGAAACCGAGTTCGTCCGGCTTCAACTCAAATGCTCGTCTGAACGCTGTGACAGCTTTCGCGTACCGTCCTGCATTGACATAGTCAACGCCTAAGTTACCGAATGCTTTCCAGTCTGATGGGTTCAGTGCAGCGCATTTTCGGTACGCCTTGATTGCTGCTCCGACTTTGCCGATTTCTCCATACGCTACGCCGAGGTTGTAATACGCGTCCGCGAAAGCAGGATTCAGTCGCACCGCCTGCTCGTAGGCGGCGATAGCATCGCGGAACTGACGTGCATACGCCAGGTCAACGCCGCGCTGGTGGTAATCTTCCGCAAGTCGGCTCTGTTCGGGCGTTTCGGCCACCACTCGCGGATTGTATCGTGAACGCAGGGCAACATTGGCGATAAACGGGCGTTATCGTGAACAACCGGCTGAGGCTCTCGCCCCTACGGGGCTCGGGAAATCTATAGGGCAGCTTACCCAGGACTCCGCCTCCGGCTCCATCCTGGGCTGTCATCACACGCCCTTCGGGCTCTGAGCATCAGCCAATAACGGCTGTTGCCCAAGCGAACCATTTCGAGCGCTCCCGCTTCACAGCCACCCCTTCGCTCGCGCCAGTCGTGCGGCCTCGACGCGGTTGGCGGCGCCCATCTTATTAATAGCCTCCGATAGGTAATTCCGGACGGTGCCCTCCGACAGATTCAACTCGGTCGCGATATCGGAGCTGGCCATGCCTTCACCGGCGAGTCGCAGAACCTGGCGCTCACGCTCGGTCAGCGGATCGGGCTCCTCTGTCCACGCTTCGGCGGCAAGTTGTGGATCGATGACACGCAATCCGCGATGCACTCGGCGCACCGCGTCGGCCAACTGCTCGGCGGGCATGTCTTTCAGCAGGTAGCCTGACGCGCCGGCATCGAGTGCGCGCCGCAAATATCCCGCTCGCGCAAACGTCGTAAGAATGATGACGCGCACCGGCGTGCCCCGCCGTTTCAGCTCGGCCGCGACTTCAAGGCCCGTCATGGTGGGCATCTCAATGTCAGTGATGAATACCGACGGATGCTGCTGCTGAACCAGCTTGAGCGCTTCGTCGCCCGAGCGCGCGCGGCCTACGACCTCGATGTCGTCTTCCATCTCCAGCAATGCGGCGAGCGCGCCCAGCAGCATGGTCTGGTCTTCGGCGAGCAGCACGCGGATTTTGTCGCGCTTTGTGATGGGCATGAAGAAGTAATTAGTAGCTAGCGATTAGCAATTAGCAGCCAGCAATTAGTAAAGGATGATTGGAAGCACTGTCATGAATTGCTTTGTATCAGGGCACAACTTTAGTTGTGCCGAAAGGACCACCAAATTGACTTGGGCTTCAGCCCCTGAGGATGAAGGCAGCAGGGGCTGAAGCCCAGGTCGGTGATGCGGCGTCTGCGGCCCGGCTGAAGCCGTGCCCTGATACAAAGCCGATTCATTATTGCCAGCGCTTATCTTCGCTAATTGCTAATTGCTAATGGTAACTCAATCACCAGCCGCGTCCCTTGCCCGGTCAGGCGTTCGAGCGAGCCTCCGATGGTTTGCAGCCGCTCGCGCATGCCGCGCAGGCCGTTGCCCTCAGGATCATTGCATCCGCAGCCATCGTCGGCAATCTCCAAGCGGCAGAGCGAGTTTTCTTTCATCAGCCGAACCTCGCAGCGTTGCGCCTCAGCGTGACGGACCACGTTCGTCACAGCCTCGCGCAGAACCAGCGCCAGCACCGACTCCTGCGCCGGGCTCAACTCCAGCGGCGCGGTGCTGGATTGCAGAGTGACCCCGGCGGTTTCCAGTGCAGCGCGAGCGCGCGACAATTCGGCAAAGAAGCCGTCGCTGCGATAGCCGCGAATCGCCTCACGCACATCGGCCAATGCGGCGCGCGAGGTATTCTCCACATCCTGCATCTCCAGCTTGGCGCGGTCGGGATCACGATCCACCAGCTTGCGTGCCAGCTCCGACTTCAGCGTGATGAGCGACAGGGTGTGTCCCAGCACATCATGCAGATCGCGCGCGATGCGTTCGCGCTCGGCGACCTTGGCCAGATGTTCGATTTCGCTGTTGGCCAGCCGGAGTTCTGCCTTTTGACAATGTGAGACGGCAGCAAAGTGATTGGCGAGGCTTACCAGGATGATCACCAGCAGCATCGAAGTCCAGAAGCCGACCTCGAAGTGCAGGCGGTGGGCGTAGAAGAGCAGGACGGCGCCTTCCACTGCCATCAACGCCAGAACGCGCATTCGCTGTGTGGTGAAACTGCCGGCGGCCGCACAGTAGATGAGCAGGGTGCTCCCGTTATGGTTGTAAGGAGTAGCGGCAGCCGCGATTCCCAGCATGATGAGCGTGCAGATCAGCCGGACCCGGCCGCCGCGCGAAAAGGCCTGCAGGTAGAGCGCGACGAAGACAAGGCCTACGACAGTGTTGACAATCCAGAAGGACAGGCTGGCGTGCTTCCATAACGGGAAGACGAAAAACCAGAACATGAAGGGAAGCCAGATCAATGGCATCCAGCGATGTTCTTTGTCGGTGTTGGGATAAAAACGCCACCAAAGGCGCGTCAGCCGGTTCATCGCTCTTCCACTATTGTCGCCCCGAATGATACTCGGGAACCAGTGTGTACCACAGCACGCCGGTAATGACCAGCGCGATGCCCAGATCGTTCCAGCGGCCGCTAACTGCAAGGCCGGTGAAGACGGCCATTGCCGCGATCCAGATTGTCCATTGAATTGCGCAATGAGTCATAATTGAAGCCCCCTCCCCTTCTTCGCCATTCGCCATTCGCCGGACGCAATTCCCTGACCTCTTCGAACCGCAAACAAGATGAGGATCACTCCATATCCGCCAGATTCAACTTCACAAACAGCAAGAACCAAGAGCGAATAGCGAATAGCGAATAGCGGCCTTCTACCCGTACGTCTCCCCCTCATCCTTCCAGTACCCATAAGCCGCGATACCCAGGAATAGCAGCGTCACCCCGATGAGCGCCTCGACGTGTCCGCCCACGGGATTCGGATAAGGGCCCATATGAATTGCGTTCAGCGCCAGTTGCGCGACGTGATAAGGCGGCAATACCTGCGCGACGTTCTGCAGGACCTTTGGACAGCATGAAGATCGGAATCCACAAGCCCGAGCAGAACGACATCGGCAAATAAACCAGGTTGACCATCGCGGGCGCTGAGTTCGGCTTGGCGAAGTAGCCCAGAGCCAGTCCCATGGCGCTGAAGGGAATAGAGCCGATCACCAGCACGCTCACCAGCTTCAATGCCATCAGCGGCGCCATGCGCACGCCGCCGAACGCGATGCCGACAGCGAGCAGCAGCAGAGAAATCGCCGTACCGAAGACCATCGCATTCACGATCTTCGCCAGAAAGTACGCAGGCAACGGCATAGGCGAGGCGCGCTTCACCTGCAGCCATCCCTGTCCGCGCTCCATCGCGATGCCTACGCCGAAGCTGAACATGGCGACGCCCATCACACCGTAGCAGGCCATGGTAGCGAGCAGGTAGGTCGCGGTTTCAGTGCGGTTCGTGTGTCCTCCACCTGGCAGCACAATGCCGAACAGCACATAAAACATGGTCGGGAACATCAGCGTGGAGATCGCGAAGATCGGCAGCCGCACGTATTTCAGGATTTCGTACTTAGCTTCCAGCGCGAATAGCGAAATCCATTCGCCGAGCGTGCGGCGGGGAAGAGCAAGAGCAACGGGCATGGTGGTAGTCGCCATCATCATTTCCTTTCCAAACTTCTGAATTCACCACAGAGACACAGAGGGAAATAAGCTTAAGAATCTCTGTGCCTCCGTGTCTCTGTGGTTCAAACGCTTTCGATACCGCGCCACGCTTTTGCGTCAGCGACAAGAACGCCTCTTCCAACCCGGCGTTCGTGATCTCCAAATCCGACAGCCACTCATCGCGACGCAGCAGTTCGCGAACCACCGGCTCGGCGGCGCTCACTTGAATCTCGAATGCCTGGCGATCTTCCTTCACCGCGACCACTCCGGCGATAGCCGCGACTTCCTGACGCGACAGCCGCGTACAACAGCGAATTGTTTTGCCGGCGGCTTTCGATTTAATTTCGGACGGCGTGCCCTCGGCGACGATCGCCCCCTGCTGCAGTACCAGGATGCGATCGGCCAGCGCATCGGCCTCGTTCAGATAGTGCGTCGTGAGCAACACCGTCTTGCCGCGCGCGATGAGCAGACGAATCTGCGACCACATCAGGCGGCGCGCTTCCACGTCCATGCCGACGGTCGGCTCGTCGAGGAAGAGCAGGTCAGGATCACCGCAGATAGCGAGCGCGAACATCACGCGCTGCTTCTGTCCGCCCGAGAGTTCGCCAAAGCGGCGGTCTTTGATCTCTTCCAGCCCGGCGACCTTTAGCGTCTCTGCCAGCGGCAGCGGCTTGGGGTAATACGACGAGAACAGCCGCACGTGTTCGCTGACTTTCAACGTCTCGGGCACGCGCGCCACTTGCAGCATCGCGCCGCAACGCGAGCGCACCGCCAGGCTGCGCGGATCAGCTCCGAACACCGACACGTTGCCGCCATCGGTCTTGGCCAGTCCCAGCAGGATGCGCACCAGCGTGGTCTTGCCTGCTCCGTTCGGCCCCAGCAGCGCCAGCAATTCACCCGAGCGCAGCTCCATGCTGACGCTGTTCAGCGCCGTGGTATCGCCGTACCGCTTGGTCAGGTTGCGAGTGCGCGCCACCGCGGTCTGCTGCGGCGCCAGGTAGGGAAGAAATTCTGCGACTGCGGTTGACATCTGCGCTCCACCTCACCCGTTCTTCGGGTCCGGGAACATCTTCGGCGAAGCGCGCGTACGACCATAGTGTGGAATGTCAGTTGCCACGAATGACAAATGTCATCGCGTGCCGGTTGAGTCGCCGGCCGCCCGCCAGGTCTGTTCCCTGGTGGCATTTGCGTCACCGGGCAGCGACACATACCATATTTGCTAACCAAGTGAACGCTTGTGGAATCTAACGAGTCTGGCGTAGGTGCAGGGCATTGATCGAGCGCAGTTTCGGTAATTACAGGGTCCTCTCGAAGCTCGGCAGCGGTGGCATGGGAGTCGTGTACGAAGCCGAAGACACCGTGCTGGGGCGCCACGTTGCCCTTAAGTTCCTGCCCGGCGAAACCGCGCCGAACCAGACCTCTCTGGATCGCTTCTTGCAGGAAGCGCGCGCAGCTTCGGCCCTCAATCATCCCAACATTTGTACGATTCACGGCATTGAGCAGCATGACGGCGAATGGATGATCGTCATGGAATTGCTGCAGGGGCAGACGCTCGACCAGTTCATCGCCGATCGTCAGCTGAAGACCGAACAACTGCTCGACCTATCGATCCAGATTGCCGATGCCCTCGATGCCGCGCACGCCCACGGCATCATTCATCGCGACATCAAGCCGTCGAACATCTTCGTCACCAATCGCGGAGTTGCGAAGGTGCTTGACTTTGGTCTCGCCAAGCTCGCCTCGGTAAAGCGGGCGGTTGCCGAAACCGTCGGCGCTACGGCTGCGACCACGGGAGACGGCGCCAATCTCACCAGCCCGGGAACGACGGTCGGCACCATCGCGTACATGTCGCCGGAGCAGGCGCGTAACGAAGACCTCGACTCCCGCACCGACCTGTTCTCGTTTGGCGCGGTGATGTATCAGATGGCGACCGGGCGGATGCCGTTCGAGGGTAAGACCTCGGCCATGATCTTCGCCGCCATTCTCGAACACGATCCTCCTCCCGTGCTGGAGCTGAATCCCATGCTGCCGCCGAAGCTGGCGGAGGTCATCGACAAAGCGCTGGAGAAGGACCGCGATTTGCGCTGCCAGACCGCAGCCGAGCTGAAGGCCGATCTGAAGCGCTTGCGGCGCTCGATTTCAGCGGGAGGATCCACCAGGGCCGACGCCCGACTCGGATGGTTCCGTCACCACATCGCGAGTGATGCCCGCGAGAACCTCGCCGACCTCGAGCGGGGCCGTCCTGCTGGGTGAGGTCAAACGACACAAGGCTGCGACAACCATCGGAGTGTTCGCTCTGCTCGCAGTGGTGGCGGCACTCGGATTCCTGTTCTATCGCCAAAGCCATACCCAGTCCGCCCGAAATTCCGGCGAGCAAATGTCCATCGCGCGATTGACCAACGATGGCAAGACGACGGGCTCGACTTCGATCTCGCCTGACGGCCAGTACGTGGTCTATGAGGTGAACCGGGGCGGCAAGCTGAGTCTGTGGCTGCGGCAGGTTGCAACCGCAAGCGCGGTCAAGCTGGTGCCCGACAGTGAAGTTGGCTATGGTGGCACGACGTTCTCTCCCGATGGCAACTTTGTTTATTACGTTGCCGGCGGCAAGGAGGACCCGAACGGCGGTCTATACGTCGTTCCCACGCTGGGCGGCGCGTCTCATAAAGTGCTCTCGAACATCGGCAGTCCGGTGACCTTCTCTCCTGACGGCAAGCAGTTCGCCTACGTACGCGAGCATTCGACCATGGGGCCGACCTCCGAGCTGGTAATTGCGAACCTCGACGGTAGCAACCAGAGAGTGCTGTTTACCGGCAAAGTCGCCGAGGACTGGTTCGATAAGCACGGCCCGTCCTGGTCGCCCGACGGCAAATATATTGCGGCTGGAATGAACAAACTGGATGCCGCGGGCTACAGCAACGCCATCTTCGCTTTTCGACATGAACGGAAAAGCGACTGAGCTGGTGCCGAAATTGAAGGGTCAAATTGCCCGGGTCATTTGGCTGCACGATGGTTCTGGACTGGTATTCTCGGCCACTCCCACGATATTGGCTGACAACTTCCAGCTCTACACCGTGGCTTATCCCAGCGGCGAGATTTCACGCATCACCAACGATCTGAATTCCTATGGCCAGTTGAGCCTGGGAATCACGACCGATGGTTCCGCGCTGGTGACCATCCAATCGTCCCGCCGTTCGAATGTATGGCTGGCGCCGGGTCTGACCCAGGAGAGCGAAGCAGATCACCTCCGGGGCCGACGATGGCGGAAGGGTGGTCGATGTCGAGGGAGACAAAGATCGCGTACAGCTCCTCCGATGCAGGCTACACCGCGAGTATGGATGACCGATACCAACGGAGCGAACCCGGTGCAGGTGACTCCTCCGGGAGATGTGGTGGACGGCGCATCCTTGTCCCCCGATGCAAAATACCTTGCGTACTGCTCGCTTCCGAAGTCGACGGCTCAGCCGAACGTTTGGCTGGTGAACACGGATGGCAGTGATGCTCGAAGGGTGACCAACACCGATCGCGATGAAATGCCCAGCTTCTCGGCCGATGGCAAGTGGATTTATTACAACCATTGGAAAGAAGGCAAGGTGCACATTTTCAAATCTCCGGTCGAGGGTGGCGCACCTGTCCAGGTCACGCAGTATCAGGCTGAAATGCCCAAGGTTTCGCATCACGGCGACCGCTTGACCGCTCGCTACTATGACGATGCGACATCACAGTGGCGTATCGGCGTCATTTCCACCTCCGATGGCAAGCTGCTTCAGACCGTGGAATTGACGCCGTTGGAAAATGGCGGAACTCCAGCGTGGACGCCTGACGACGACGGCGTGGTGTACCTGGATAGCCGAGACCAGGTCATGAACCTGTGGAAGCTACAGCTCAAATCAGGCACCCGCACCCAACTGACGCACTACCCATCCGACCTCATCTTCAGCTATGCCGTATCTTCCAGCGGCCAGCTCGTCGTGGCGCGTGGACGCGTCGACTCCGACGCGGTGCTGATACGGAACTTCCGATAAGGGGCAATTGACGGAGCCTGCCGGCATTCCGTCCGCGAAGCGGACAGCATACCTAAGCCCAGCATTTCAATGCTGGGGAAGCGTGTTGTTTAGGTCCCGAGTCCCGCCAGGGACGGCATAGGTTCTTGCAAACTATTCGGGCGTGGAAAGCGGCGGATCCTGCCGCCGTTCCTGTCCGCGAAGCGGACAACATATCTAAGCCCAGCATTTCAATGCTGGGGAAGCGTGATTATCATCCCCAGAGTCCCGTCAGGAAGCATGTCGCCGATATTCTCGCTCTAGGTGTACCTGCTGCCACCGACCATAGGCGATGTCTTGGGGAGTGAACATTTGTGTTTTTTCCTGCACCGCGCGGTCGAGCGTTTAATTTGCAACTGTTCGAGGCGGCCTATGGCAGCGAAGGACGGCTGGCCTATCCGCCGAGCATGATGCTGAAGGTATGGCTGTACGCCTTCGCTGTGGGGGTGAACTCGACGCGACGGCTGGAGCGGCGGATTCGGGAGGACCTGGCCTTTCGCTATCTGGCGGGAGGCTTGCAGCCGGACCATAAGACGCTAAGTGAGTTTCTGCGGCGGCATCGGCGAGCCATCAATGATGTGTTCACGCAAGTGGTGCAGATGGCGCGACGCGCAGGCATGGGCAAGCTGGGACACGTGGCCATCGACTCGACGCGGGTGCGGGCCAACGCCTCGCGGCAGCGCATGGTCGAGGTGGCGGATCGGCAGCAGTGGGCGCAGGATCGGCGACTGGTGCGTGCCTTTCAGCAGAAGGCAGCGGCGCAGGATCCAGAAGAAGACGGCGGGGTGAAGTTGAGCCGCCAGCAGCAGGAGAAGTTGTCCCAGCAGGAGATCCCGGCTCTGCCCAAGAAAGGCCGGCAACAGTTGTCCACCACCGATCCGGAGAGCCGATTTTTGCGCACCGCGGAAGGTTGGACACTGGGATACACCGCGGATTTGGCGGTGAGCGACGATCACCTCATCGTGGCGGCGCGGGTCACCCAGAATGCCACCACAATGCATCGCTGGTGCCGATGGTGGACGAAGTGGAGCGCCACTGTGGCCAGCGACCGCAGAAGGTGACGGGCGATTCCGGATTCTTCAGCGGGGCGGCGTTGCACGAGATGAACCGGCGTGGCATCGACCTCTATGTACCCGACAACAACCTCCGTCACGAGATGCAAAGCGGGGAACGGGCAAAAGGGATTGGTCGCTGCACCATCCGCGATCCGGAGCACCTGCAACTGCGCGAGAAGTTACGCTCGCCGCAAGGACGAAGAACGTATCAACGGCGACAAGCCGTGGTGGAACCGGTGTTCGGGATTCTGAAAGAGCAACGCGGCATGCGCAAGTTCAAACGGCGTGGCCTGGCGGCAGTGACCACGGAGTGGATCATGGCAGCCATCGCCTACAACCTAACCCGCATGAAACAAAACTAAATCGCCCGTCTGTCCATCAGCCACCCGATAGCTGGACGCGATAAATTTTACTTTGCTTCCCCGAAACGGGGCTAAAAAGACGGCATATGTCTTACCCAAACACGTACCTGGGATCAAAGCTGGCGCCCGACTTCCGCAACAGGGTCATGAACTCCTGCTCGAAACTCCACTTGCGATGATGCTCTTCTTGGCGGCCGATATAGTCGGCGACGACATCCTTTTGTGACTGGCTGACTCCAAACGCTCCATAGCCTTCCTGCCAGGCAAACCGAACGCCGCGCTCACCCAGCCAGCGGGAGCTATTTCCCTTTATATCTTGCACGGCTTTGGAGAACGGAAGAATAGGATTCAAGGCGATCAGAAGATGCACGTGATTGCTGGTTCCTCCAGCCGCAAGTAAGGTGAGCTTCTTCGCTTTCGCAACGCCGGTCATGTAACGACACAATTCGCTGACATCGGGTATGAGGTGAGCGCGCTCCTTGGTGCTGAAAACAACGTGCACGAGCACCCATGCGTGTGTGTGGGACATACATCGAGACTATCGACGCTCGCATTCCTAATCGGTGATGCTCCGCACAGTCGTCGGTTCATATGCCGTCCCTGACGGGACTCGGGCATTACATACGCTTTCCCAGCGATAAATGCTGGGCTTAGATATGCTGTCCGCTTCGCGGACGGCTCGTTACTGGCTCTGATTGACTGCCGCAGGCGTGTAGGCTTCCCGAGACAAGACACCGAACCGCTCGGAAATCCCCCCCAGCGTGACTCCAATCACCCCAATTTGTGACCTCAATCACCGCCTCAATGCCCGCCTAAGGCCCACACTCATGGGTAACGATGAGGAGAACCGGGACTCTCTCCGCATCCCTGCCTTTGCAGCGGATTAGCCCGGTGAAAGGGGTCACCGATGTTACTCGCATATCGGCTGGTAAAGCTGATCGAGACCCATTCCGACGGATTAGCCCGCAGCCTTCACAAACGCTATCTCGAAGATCCGCGATGCTCGGCCTACGTCAACGTGGCGGCCAGCGAGCTGACGCAGCGCGTCTACGAGGTCTATCGCCATCTGGGCGAATGGCTGATGTCGAAGACCGAGGCCGAAATTGAGCAGCGCTACCTGGAGATCGGCGCCAAGCGCGCCGAGCAAGGCGTTCCGGCAAGCCAGGTGGTCTGGATGATTTGGCTGGTCCGCGAAAACCTGTGGAGTTACCTGTCGCAGCACGCCGAGCTCGAGCGTCCCGCCGAGGTCTTTGCCGAAGTCGAGCTACAGGAGATGCTCGACCAGTTCTTTGGTCACGCCATGTACTACGCCGCGCTCGGCCATGAAAGAGCGACGGCCGGTTACGCGGCGACCAGCGAAGTAGTGAATGCTTAGGAGCTCTATGTCCTGGATCGACCAATACCGCAGCAAACTGATAAACGCCAGCGAGGCCGTACGCTGTGTCGAGTCAAACATGCGGGTCTACATTCATCCCGGCTGTGCCGAGCCCGAGGCGCTGGTCGAAGCCTTGATGGCGCGCGCGCCTTTCCTGCAAAACGTTGAAGTCGTACATCTGCTGACCATGGGAACGTCTCCCTATTGCGCTCCTGAGATGGCGCAGAGTTTTCGTCACAACGCGTTGTTCGTGGGCGGCAATGTACGCAAGGCAGTGAATGAGGGACGGGCTGACTACACGCCAATCCTGCTCAGCGAAGTCGAGGCGCTGTTCGAGACCGGCGAGATGCCGATCGATGTCGCGTTTATCCAGGTCTCCCCGCCCGATCCGCACGGCTATTGCAGCTTCGGTGTTGGCGTGGACATCACGCTTACCGCGGCGAAGTGTGCGCGCCGGGTAGTGGCGCAGGTCAACGCGCAGATGCCGCGTACCTATGGCGACAGCTTCATTCACGTCAGCCAGCTCGATGCCATCGTCGAAGTCTCGCAACCGTTGTGCGAGATGGGTACCAACACCGGCGACCCGATTAGCGAACAAATCGGCGTACACTGCGCCTCGTTGATCGAAGACGGTTCGGTGCTGCAGCTGGGCATCGGCGAAATCCCCAACGCGATTCTGCCCAACCTGATGGACCGTCGCGACCTTGGCGTCCACACCGAGCTGGTCTCCGACAATGCGATTCCGCTGATCGAGGCGGGAGTAATTAATGGCGACCGCAAGAACTTCAAGCCGCGCAAAATCATCGTGAGCTTCGTGCTGGGCAGCAAGGAGCTGTTCGACTTCATCGACGAGAACCCGGCATTCGAGTTTCACCCTTCGGCCTATACCAACGATCCCTGGCGCATCGCCCAGAACCATCGCATGATCGCCGTCAACTCGGCGATTGAAGTTGACCTTACCGGGCAGGTTTGCGCTGAGTCGATTGGGCCGCGGTTCTACAGCGGCTTCGGCGGGCAGCTCGATTTCATGCGCGGCGCGGCCCGCTCCAAGGGCGGCAAGCCGATCATCGCCTTGCCCTCGACCGCAAAGGACGAAACCGTTTCGCGCATCTCCATGCGGCTTGCCCACGGCGCCGGCGTTCTTACCACGCGCGCTGACGTGCACTACGTGGTCACCGAATACGGCATCGCGTATCTGCACGGCAAGACCATCCGCCAACGGGCAGACGCGCTGATCCAGATTGCCCATCCCAAGTTCCGTAACGAGCTGTACGACTATTGCGAAGAGCAGCGCTGGTTCCAGCGCAATGCTCTGGAGGTAGCTCAGATACCCGTATGACAACCCAACCACGCGGTAACGTAACCATCGACGTCGATGAATGCAAAGGATGCGGGCTGTGTGTGGAATCCTGCCCGCCCAAGTGTCTTTTCCTCGCGCCCGAGCTAAGCAAGTACGGCGTGCATCCCGCCGTCTACACCGGGCAGGATTGCACCGGCTGTGGCGCGTGTTTCTATTGCTGTCCGGAGCCGGGCGCGATCACCGTGTATCGCCTGATTCCGCCGCCAAAGGTGGCCACAGCGGTGGTCGCCGGAAACCAGGGAGGAAGCCATGCGCCAGCTATGTAAGGGCAATGTCGCCGTCGTCAAAGGCGCGGTACTCGCCGGATGCCGGGCCTTCTATGGATACCCCATCACGCCGGCCAGCGAGATCGCAGAATATGCCGCCCTCCTCATACCGGAAGTGGGCGGTACTTTTTTGCAGGCAGAGAGCGAAGTCTCGGCCATCAACATGGTCTATGGCGCGTCCTCAGCCGGCCAGCGGGTGATGACGGCTTCGTCAGGCCCGGGAATGAGCCTGATGCAGGAAGGCATCTCCTACATTGCGGGATCGGAGCTGCCTTGCGTCATCGTTGACGTGGTGCGCGGCGGTCCCGGCCTGGGCAACATCGCGCCCGAGCAGAGCGACTACTTCTGCTGCGTCAAGGGCGGAGGCCACGGTTGCTATCGCAACATCGTGCTGGCTCCCGGCTCGGTGCAGGAGATGTTCGACCTCACCGTGCTGGCCTTCGACCTGGCTGACCGCTATCGCAACCCGGTGGTCATCATGACGGATGGCTATGTCGGCCAGATGCAGGAGCCGCTCGACATCAAGCTGCGCGACATCGAGCCTCCGGCAAAAGATTGGGCCGTGAAAGGCACCAAGGAGACGCAGAAGAACTTCATCACTTCGATCTTCCTTGAGCCTGACGATCTCGAAGCGCATGTGCGCAAGCTGGAAGCGAAGTATCAGCTCGCACAGGAGCTGGAAACCCGTAGCGAATGCTACCTGACCGAAGACGCCGACATTCTGCTGATCGGTTTCGGAATCGTTTCGCGTGTGCTGCGGTCGACTGTCGACCAGTTGCGCGCGCAGGGCGTGAAAGCGGGCCTGTTCCGGCCGATTACGCTGTGGCCGTTCCCCTCGCGCGAGCTGCGGGAGACGGCGAAGACTGTGAAGTCGGTGATGGTGGTTGAGCTGAGCACCGGCATGATGGTGGAAGACGTAAAGCTGGCGCTGAATGGCTCGCTGCCGGTCGAGTTCTACGGGCGCGCCGGCGGTAACGTGCCCACCGTGGAAGAGATTACCGCGCAGGTGTTCGCGCGCATCGCGGCGCTGGTGTAAACGCAGCTTTGAAAGGGCACGGCTTTAGCCGTGCCGCTGATGCGCAAAAAAAATGTGAGTCCCATAGGGGACGGCACCCTGATCAGGGAGGAATTGTGGAAGGCTACCAGGTTGTCTATGAAAAATCGCCGGCGTTCTATGACAAATACGAACGCAAGGGCGAATTGCAGCAACAGACCCACTACTGCCCGGGATGCGGGCACGGCCTCGCGCACAAGCTGATCGCCGAAGCCCTCACCGAACTTGGCGTGCAGGACAACGCCATCCTCGTCAGCCCGGTCGGCTGCTCGGTGTTCGCGTATTACTACTTCGATGTCGGCAATGTTCAGGTCGCGCATGGACGCGCGCCCGCGGCCGCGACGGCGTTGAAGCGCGCCAACCCGAACTCCATCGTCATGTCGTACCAGGGCGACGGAGACCTCGCTGCCATCGGCACTGCTGAGATCATTCACGCTGCCAATCGCGGCGAGAACATCACCGTGTTCTTCATCAACAACTCGATCTACGGCATGACAGGCGGCCAGATGGCGCCGACCACGCTCCCCGGCCAGGTGAGCACCACTTCCCCCTGGGGACGCCGCGCCAATAACGAAGGCCTGCCGCTGCACGTGGCCGAACTGCTCGCGTCGCTGGAGACGCCGACCTACATCGAGCGTGTCGCCCTGTGCGACATGAAGAACATCAACAAGGCGAAGAAGGCGGTCAAGAAGGCGCTGGAGATCCAGAAGAACGGTGGCGGCTTCTCGCTCATCGAAATGCTCTCCCCTTGCCCAACCATTATGAAGATGGACCCGGTGGTCGCGCGCAAGTGGGTCGCTGACACTCTGGTCAAGGCCTTCCCGCTCGGCGTCTTCCGCGATCGCAAGCCTGAGCTTCCGGAATCGCCAAAGGTGCCGCACAAGACAGTTGCAGAAGCGCTGAACGTTGATACTAACGCCGCGCCGGAGACGGCTCCCAGCCGCCGCCATCACACCCGCGATCTCACGGTGAAGTTTGCCGGCTTCGGCGGGCAGGGCGTCCTGCTGATGGGCCAGCTACTGGCGGAGATGGGATTGCGCGAGCAGATGGAAGTAAGCTGGCTGCCATCCTACGGGCCGGAGATGCGTTCCGGAAGCGCGCACTGCCACGTCACGTTGTCGCACGAGCGCATCGGAACGCCGCTGATTTCGCGGCCTGAAGTGCTGGTCGCGATGAACGAGCTCTCGCTGCGCAAGTTCGCGTCTCACGTCGCTTCCGGCGGGTTGATTCTGTACAACCACCACGAAGTGCCCGCTGACATGAACATCACACAAGCCCGCGTGGTGTGCGTGCCGGTATCGGAGATCGCCGACCGCCTGGGCTCAGCCAAGGTCGCCAACGTCGTGATGCTGGGCGCGCTGCTGGAAGAGACCGAGTGCCTGCCCGCGGACACGGCCATCGAAGTTCTGGAAGCCACGGTAAAAAATAAGAAGCTATTGGAACTCGATCGCCAGGCCATCAAAGCCGGTCGCGACTATGTCGACACGGAAGTAGAAGTCGGCGCCGTATCCCAGCCGGATGGGTACTCATACTAAGGTAGCTAATACCAAATCGAAAGTCCGGACCATCCAGCCGGCCTATTCCGGGCTTTACGGCCCGCTCCGGTGGGCGTCGCGCTGTCAGTATGCGTCGGAGGCTTTGTCTCAGAGACCCTTGACTATAGCTTGTCAATTATGACAACATACATTGAAAATATCGGTTTGCCCGGGTAATGACGCGACAAACGCGGCCCGTCTCCTGGATCAAGGCGGCCCTGAAGGAATTCGAAAAATTTCCTGAGCAAGCACAGTTGATCTGCCTCAACGCGCTCACAATTGCCGCGGAAGGGACCAAGGCAGATATTGCCAAGCCCATGCATGGGTTGGGCTCCGGCGTGTTCGAGATCGCGCTACGGTTCCGGGGAGATGCGTTCCGCGTGGTTTATGCGGTGCAGCTTGGCGAGGACATCTGGGTAGTGCATGCGTTCCAGAAGAAATCCACGCAAGGAATCAAGACGCCACAGCGCGAGATCGACTTAATCAACCAGCGGCTCAAACGATTGCAGGAGATGTTGCGATGAAAGGTCAGGATCTGGAGTTGCAGCGCGGGAGCGGAAGGGTTTTCCGAGACCTGCGCCTGCCGGATGCAGACACAGCACAGTTCAAGGCCATACTGGCCGCCGAGATCATAAAGGTGCTCGACCGGGAGCGCCTAACCGTACGGGCGGCGCAGGCACGCACTGGTATCGCCGCAGCAGATTTCTCCCGCATTCGCAACGCCAACCTGGGCCGTTTTACGCTGGATCGGCTGATCTCGGTCCTCAACCGATTAGGCGCGCGAGTGGAGGTGAAGCTGCGGGTGCGTCGCGAGACAGTTGCTACCCAACAAGCCTCACTCCCCGGTTAGCCGAGAGTTCGCCCCCCCGCACCGTGAGATTGCGACGGGCCGACGATTTTCGCCGGCCCATCTTTCTGATCTGCTAGTTCAGCCTACTTGTGGCGGGTGCCCGTCTTCTTCAATATCGTTGGCTTACCCATCGGCTTTCGTCCCACTGGGGTGGAATCCGCTTCCGACACCTCCTCGGAATCGGGAACCGGAGCGTCCGGTGCGATGTCCAGCCCTTGCCCGCCGAACAGCTCGGAGTCGACTTTGGTAAGCTTTGCCGCTTTGACAATGCTGTCAGCCAATCCGTCCTGTCCCTCGTCGCCTTCGCCGGTCGAGTCGTTGAAGTACTCGTCCACCAGGCCTTTTGTCGGGGCGATGGTTCCGATGGAGAATCGAGGTTTACCCATGGTTTCGAGAGCGGCAGTAAACGCGCGCATGTGAGTGATCTCGCGAGTCATCAGGAACTGCAGCGCTTCCTTCGTGCCCGGGTCGTCGGTGAAGTTGATCAGGCGCTCGTACACGATCTTGGCCCGAGCCTCAGCCGCAATATTGCTGTGCAGGTCGACGGCGAGATCGCCCGTAACTTTGAGGTAGTCGGCGGTCCACGCATCTCCCACGGAATTGACGAGGCCAACCCCGCCTCCTCCGGCGATAGCGACCAGCGGATCGGCTTCCGCTGCACCACGATCTGATTTCATGGGCTTCAGGTGCATGCGAATCAGAGCACCAACAACTTCCAGGTGGCTCAGTTCTTCGGTTCCAATATCCATTAACAGATCTTTACGGGCAGGATCTTCGCAATTAAAGCCCTGGATGGAATATTGCATGGCGGCCGCCAATTCTCCGTTGGCTCCGCCAAACTGCTCCAGAAGCATGTTTCCGAAGCGTGGATCTGGCTCTCCGATGTTTACGGTGTACATCAGTTTCTTGACGTGGTGGTACATTCAGCTCTCCTCGGCGTGGTTGAAGATTAAGGATGGTCAGGGTTGTGAGGACAGCCGAAGGCGGGGAGTTGCTTGGTTTCGTGCTTCCAGAAGAGGCTTACCCGGATTTGGTGCCCGGTGCCCGGTTCGCCCGTCAGTTGGACTAACCTGAGCTCAAGCCTGAGGTAATAAGGAAAACTCCTCAGGCGCCAAAGCGCGGAATCCTGGGGAAGCTATCTTTGGACACCCGGTCTCCGAATTCTCGATTGCGCAACTTAGGTTACGAAAGTACATGTCCTTTCGTAACTTGTGCCGTTCGTGCTGCGGTGCTAGCTTGCCAGATGTGGGCGAAGGAATTTGTGTGCCCACGCCCTTCTGGTGATCCGGAGAGGCTTCGCGCTCTTTGACAGGTTACAAATGACAGCACAATCTGTTGCCTAGTAAGTTAATTTAAGGCTGCGACGCCGATCTCCGCGACCTGTCCGCGCTGCGTATCATTCGGTGGTTTTTACGGCCGTTAAGCTGTTTGGAATGAGGTAAGTACATATAACTCCCACGCAGTCAATTATGTGCGATAGAAAACTAGCCTAAATACATGAAAACAAGGTATCGCACATACGATTTTTTCGTGATCTCGATCACATTTTAGACTCGCATGCTATTCACATAGGAGTTAACCCGCTGGGACTTAGCCCGAGTTCCTGACCTCTAGCTGACAAGTAGCTGACAAGCAAAACCTGCGATCGCTGCTAAAATACCGCGATAAAAGTGGGTAGCGGCTTGTCCTGCATTTCCGCGACAGCCGCCGGAGTTCGATGGCGAAGTATTCTTTCGACCTTTACTTCCTCGATGTGGATGAGCGAAGGCTCCTTCGCGGCAACGAGGAAATCCGTTTGCGAGGCAAGCTCTTCGACACGCTTCGCGTGCTGCTGGAGAGTGCCGGTCAACTGGTGCGCAAAGATCAGTTGATGCAGGCGGTGTGGCCCGACTCGGTGGTCGAAGAGAACAACGTCGATCACTGCATCTCGCACCTGAGGAAGCTGCTTCACCCCGGCAAATACATCGAGACCGTCCCGCGGCATGGATACCGGTTTACTGGCGAGGTGACGGTCGTCGGAGAGGTGAAGGTCGCGAAGCCGGGGCCTCGGCTGGTGACCCTCGAGTCGCCGCCCGATAAGGCTGATGTGCCGGAGCTGGAGGTGCAATTCTTCACCGCCAGCGATGGCGTTCGCATCGCCTACACCCTCGGGGGGAGTGGACCTCCGATCGTGCGTACCATCGATTGGCTGAACCACCTGAACTTCGAATGGAAGAATCCCTTCCTGCGCCATTGGCTATCGGAGATCATGCGTCACAACACCCTGCTCCGCTATGACCAGCGAGGCACCGGGCTCTCCGACTGGGACGTCAAAGATTTTTCGTACGAGCGTTCGGTGCGGGATTTCGAAGAGCTGATCGAGGCGACGGGTCTGGACAAGTTTGCCATGTTCGGCGGTTGCCATGGCGCAGCCATAGCTACGGCTTATGCCGCGCAACATCCGGAGCGCGTGACCCGGCTCATCTTAAACGGAGCGTTCGTCAATGGATGGCCGGCACCGGTCGCCGGATCGGAAGAACAACTCGACGCCCTGCTGACGATCATCCGCCATGGCTGGGGACGCGATAATCCGGCGTTCCGTCAAATGTGGTCGACGATGTTCCGGCCGGATGCCGATCTCGAGCAGATGGATTGGATGAACGAACTGCAGCGCATCGGAGCTTCTCCGGAGAATGCCGCGCGCATGTTATCGCAATTCCCCAACTTCAAAATGATCGATCTGCTTCCCAGCATTTCCTGCCCGACGCTGGTGATGCATTCGCGCGACGATGCTGCGGTTCCGGTGCAGGAAGGAAGACTCATCGCTGCCCGAATTCGCAACGCCCGCTATGTCGAATTGCCGAGCCGGTCCCACCTGATAGCCCCTGGTGATCCGGCATGGGAGCTGTTTGTCGAGGAATTCTCCACCTTCATGGAGTGGCAGGAAGAAGCAGGCGCTGCCGCCGTGCGATCATTCGCCTGAAGGTCGAGCAGCACGCCTTCCTGTTTACTCCTGCGCCTTGCACGTTATGCTGCTGAACATCGATCACGGCTTCGGCGCAGGATGCGTGGCGACTATCAATCCCTGTGCTAGGCAACCGACCGCTGCTTCTCTGGTGTACTTTCATCGTCCCCGAGATAGGGCAACAACGACGGCACCAGCTTCGGCACCTCTTTGCGGTAATTCTCGTAGCGCTTTCCGTGGATCGCGAGCAGGTCACGCTCCTCCCATCGGATCGCCATCAGCATGTAGGCCGACGTGAGCATTGCGAACAGCAGGTGCGCTCCCGTCATGGTCGGCGTCGCCCAGAATGCGATGAACCAGCCGACATACAGCGGATGCCGCACATACCTGTAGAAAAACGGCGTGCGGAATTCCAGGTGCGTGTAAGGCCTCTTGATCAGGTAAAGCCAGACCTGTCGCAGGCCGAAAAGGTCGAAGTGGTTGATCAGCAGTGTGCTGATAAGTACCACTAAGAATCCCCACAAGAACAGGAGGGTCACCGCCAGGCGAAGCACAGGGTTCTCCACGTTCCATACCACTCCGCCAATCGGCTGCCAGTACTTGAACAGCGCGATGAGCGCAATGCTTGAGAACAAAACGTAGGTGCTGCGCTCGGCAGGCTCGGGGATGATTTGCGTCAGCACCCGCTTGAATGCCGGACGCGCCATGACGCTGTGCTGCACGGCGAATATCCCCAGCAGCAGAGCGTCGGTCAGCAACGCCTTCAAGAACGGGATTTGTACGCCGGAATCCATGGACTTGGGAACGTAGAAGTTTCCAATAAAGCCCAGGGCGTAAAGAAAAGTGAGAAAAAACAAGGCGTAGCTCAGGACGCCATACAAGAAAACCGCGACACGTTTCATATCTCGCTCCATCCTTTCCTTTGCTCTGCGGGGGCAGATTCTCAATGGAATGAAGCGAGATTAGCTGGGGGCAGGCGGCGCCGTACTTGGGCCGGCCTGAAACGTTCCTGAAGCTTTTCTGAATCGTGCTTCTAGGTTACCTTCGTAATTTGCGCAGTCACCGCCGCCCTGCTAGGTTCCAAGGTGAGGACTTGGGATTGGTGTTCTCCCCGTGCGCCAGAGCCGGGCGGCTAGAATCGGATCTTTGAAAAGTCGGGAAAGAGACGATCCTAGGTACGGAATCGGCTACGGACATCAACGGCTCCGATTACGGTGAAACGTCTTATCTCGGCAAATTTCTGGATTGCAACTCATTTGTTATCAGGATTTTGCCTGTAACTATGTTTAGAACCAAGATTTTAGGTGAGAAATACTGCCTAAAGTATTGATAACAAGGATTCGAATTCTTTTTTTTCTGCCTTCTACGTTATCGGACATTAGGCCGAACAGCCAGAAGAGGTGCCTTTGCACCGAGCTTTTGCTTGCCCGACCTAAATCGGAGCCTGAAACTGAGCTCTTGTAACCGTCACATCTACTCGTACTGGCTGCGAGTTGTCAGCGCGTCTATAATCCCGCCATTCCGTTTAAGAGCAGGCCTCAAACATGCCTGGAGTTTTCATCAGCTATCGGCGCGAAGACAGCGCTGCCTATGCCGGACGGTTGTTCGACATCCTGAGCGCCGCATTTGGTGCGGACAACACCTTCATGGATGTTGACGACATCAAGGGTGGCGACGACTTCACCACCGTCATCGAACGCAAACTTGGCGTGTCGGATGCCCTGGTCGCAGTCATCGGAGCGCACTGGCTTGCGGCTACAGATCAGGACGGCAAGAGACGGCTCGATAACCCGAACGATTTCGTGCGTATCGAAATCGCAAAAGCTCTGCAGCGCGGCATTCGTGTGATTCCTGTGCTGGTCGGCGGAGCGACCCTGCCGCATCCCAGCGATCTGCCGGACAACCTGAGGGCATTATGCGAGCGGCAGGCGCTGGAGATTCGCGACACCCGTTTCCATGAGGACGCGAAAGACCTGGTCGATGTGTTGCATCACACCGTTCGCGGCACCGGATTCTTGCCGAAAGAAGGTGGCATTAAACGGTTGATCCCGGTGCTGGTGATTTTTGCGGTGGTGATTGCCGGCGCAGTTTCATGGCTGCTACTCAATCGGCAGAAGGCTTCCGCCGATCCCCCTGCGGCAAGCGTTGCGGGGACATGGGAAGCGACCGTGAAATACGACTGGGGCGACAGCTACCACGAGGTGTTTGACTTCCAGGTGAATGGCCAGGAGCTGTCCGGGACCGCGGGATTTCTTGGCAGTCCGAAAGGCAAAGGGCGGCCTATCTGGGACGGAAAAATTGCGGGCGACCAGATCAGTTTTACAACCAAGACCCTGACCAGCTTATCGGGGGACGACAAGACTTACGAAGATAAGCACTATTACAAAGGCATAGTGAAAGGCGACAACATCGCGTTCACCTTGGTGACTGACAGCAGCGTTGAGCAGCATTCGCCGGTTCAGTTCACGGCGACCCGGGTGAAGCAGTAGGGCCGCTGGGCTGGGGTGATGCCATGTCAAACTCCTTCTCCTTGACTCGAACGAGGCGGGGAAGCTTTGAAAGGGCACGGCTTCAGCCGTGTCGTCCCGGGCGAAAATCGGTGACGCCTTCAGGCGCGGAGGGAATGCACTTTCCGCAGCGGCTAAAGCCGGATTCATTTCTTCCCCGCGCCGGCACGGCTGAAGGCGTGCCCTTTCAAAACGGCACACAGCAAACTCTGAAACACTCTAGTAATGCGCTCTTGCTCGTTGCCGCTCTTCGATCATCGTCACCAGTCGTTTGGTCGTAGGCACCGCGATTCCCCATTGTTCGCCGCCGCGAATGATTGGGCCGGCGATGCCGTCGAGTTCCAGCCGTCGGCCGGCGTCGATGTCCTTGGCCATTGAGCTGCGCATGGTGCGCGGCGACGAGTCGATGATCGCCTGAATCCGCGCAGGGTCGATCTGCGCTCCGAAGGCCTCGGCTACCGCCTTGGCTTCGGCAAAGGCATAGTCCAGATTTTTCTTCCATTCGGCATCGGCCAGAATCTCGCCCAGGTTTTTGCTCGAGGCAGTCGTGGCCAAAGCGAATGGGCCGAGGAAGCACAGCTTGCCCCACATCAGGCTGGCCTCGTTAGCGATGAACGAGCACAGGAATCCCAGGTCGCGCAACTCCTGCGCGGTGTCGCCGAGCAGGGCTTCTCCGCTGGCGGCGATATTCAGCCGCACGGGAGAACGTTGAACGTAATGTCCCTCCGCGGTGCGTTCAGCTTCGACGGCAACGGTCGCGGGAATGATGCGAGTGTCACCGTAGCGCGATCGCAGTACAGCGATGTGGTCCACTCCGTTCAACAGAGGCACAATCGCGGGCGGCACATTCACAATCGCCTGCAACGCGTCTTCCAGCTGATACGTTTTGGTAGCGATCCACAGCACATCGGTGGGCTCGGAGACATCGGCGACAACCTTGACCTTCGCTGTCAATGTGTCGTTCGGCCGCTCGAGAGTAACGGTCTCGGGATGGCGTCCCAGTTTCTCTTGCCGGACGACGATGCTGACTTCGTTGCCGAGCGATGCCAGGGCGGTCGCGAGCATTCCGCCGATCGCGCCTGCGCCCAGTACGGTGTGTTTCATAGCGTGCCTGATTTTACAATCTGGAACTTACTCACGCACTCATCTCGATCACCGGGAACGAAACACGTCAGCGCCGATAGCTCCGCGCCGAAATTCGATCGCCGCCTTGTTTTAGGATGCGCGGCCCGGCTGCGCTTCAGAATGCGGCGCAGCTCCCAGGTCGATAATGCGCCAACGAACCAAGCGCCCGTTGCGACCGATAAAACCATCCATGTGCTGTGCGAGCCGCCCATTCGCCAGATCACCAGTCCGAATGCGACGAGGCCAACGCTACCCCACAGTGTGCCGTACATGTCGAGGGCAGCTGTCTTTCTTCCGCGCGTGTGACCTTCCAGACCGGCCCGTTGTCTTTGCTCTTTCGCATGTTGATCGAGCAGCGTGGCAGCCGCCGGCGCGATAGCCGGGAACGCGAGAAACAATCCGCCAAGCTCCGGCCCATAGTGTTTCGCGATGAGCCCAGCGATTACGGTCATGGTTCCGCCAAAGAGAAAGCGGATACCGTATTCGAGCCAGCTCGCTTGCTTGAGTGCCGAAATGTCAGCCTTGACGACCATTGCTTTATCCCGTGACCATTGTTATCGCAGCAACACCGACCACAGCCCGAAAGCGACACCAAGCCAAACCAGTAGCGAAGCCGACGTGACGAGTAAGGTGTTGTGCCGGGCACGGAACAGGATCATGGCTACGACCCACGCAAAAGCAGCCATCGCCACCGCGCCCAGGACCATGGAACGTCCTTCGAGCGCGGCATAGGCATGGCCGTCTTTGTGGAACGTGAGAACCAGCGTGGCCAGCGCGACCGAAGGCGCGGCGCCGAACAATCCGGCAAAGGTCTTTGGTCGCAGGACGCTCCCTATGGCCGAGAAGGTGGAAACGACAACGCCTCCGATGGCAAATCGTAGAAGAAGTTCAGCCAATTGCGACGGGATCCCTTCAATCGGAAGAACTGCTCGCCCGATCGAGAGCAGCTCGAATTTCACCTGATTTTCATAGATGGCGAATGCGAGAAGAGGGTGGTTTGCTCTGGACGGGATTCCAGACGCTCTTAGACCGAGGCAAGCTGAAGTATCGGTGAACTTGCCGCTGCATCTATAATTGTGAAAATTGTTTCCGACCTCCGCAGCCTAAAGGCATACTCAGGGTTGCGGCGGCGGTGTCCCGGAAGTTTCGGGACCGAGGGTGTGGAGGGAAACGTCCACGCCTCCCGTGCTTGGAAAGGAAACGTGAGAACCCGTGCGATCCGTGTCGCCGTTCTCGCCCTGTCTTTTCCCCGACACATTCGAAACGAACGAATTTTCGCTCTTCGCCTTTCGCTCTTGGCTCTTCGCCGGAGGAATTTTGAGGCTGACACGATCTGGCCAGGCTTTCTGGCGAATGGCGAAAAGCGAATGGCCAACAGCGTGTTTCTAACCGACAAATTCGGACGACGCATCAGCGATCTGCGAATCTCCATCACCGATCGCTGCAACTACAAATGCGTCTATTGCCGCTCGGGCAGCGAGGGGCCGCAGTTCGCTGAGCTATCGATAGCCGACTATCTCCGTATGGCGCGGCTGTTCGTTTCACTGGGAATCACCAAAGTCCGGCTTACCGGCGGAGAGCCGCTGTTGCGCAAGGGCCTGGTGGAAATGGTCCGGGAGTTGGGCAAGATGCGCACGCTGGAAGGCCATCCGCTCGACATCGCCATCACCACCAACGGGCACCTTCTTTCTGATCTGGCCCAGCCGTTGGCCGATGCCGGTTTGTCGCGCGTCACGGTTTCCATGGACGCGGTCGATCCCGTGCGTTTTGCGCGCATTACGCGCATATCCAACGGCTACGAGCAGGTGCTGGCCGGCGTTCGCGCCGCTCAGCGCGCCGGATTGAATCCAGTGAAGGTCAACTGCGTGCTGCTGCGCGGCTTCAACGACGACCAGATTCCCGCGTTCGGCAAGTTCGCCCGTGAGGAAGGGGTGGTCGTCCGCTTCATTGAGTTCATGCCGCTGGAAGAAGATCGCGTGTGGACCCCCGAGATTGTAGTGCCGCTGGAAGAAATTCTCACTCGCATGGCCGAGTTCATGCCGCTGCGCGAGATTGCTCGTGGCGACAGCGAGACGGCGCGACGCTACGTATTCGAAGACGGCGTCGGCGAGATTGGAATCATCGCTCCCGTTTCGCATCCCTTCTGCGGACATTGCAGCCGGGTTCGCATCACTTCTGACGGCAAGATCCGCACCTGCCTGTTCTCGGTGCGCGAGCACGATCTGGCGTTGCGCATGGCTGCGGGAGCATCTGACGACGGAGCTGACCGACTTCATCTACCACGTTGTCGATCAGAAAGAAGAGCGCCACCACATCGGCGAGGCGGGCTTTGTTCCGGCGTCGAGGACGATGGTGCATATCGGGGGCTGAGTCGGCCCTCCGTTGTCAGCCGTCAGGTATCAGCCAGGTGGAGTACGCCTTCCAGGCGTACATACAAGCTGCTCTCTGGTGCCCTGCGCTTTAGCGCATGAGGTTATCGGCTGGATTCACCTCAGCGGCTAAAGCCGGCGTCCTTTGACCGGCACGAACTGCACCGCTGAAGCGGCGCTCCACCCTTTACTGCCAACATGTAGGGCCGCCGTCCGCGAACTCCCGCTTGCACATTCGTCACCTCCGCGTAACAATACTATTCAGGAGTTCTTGCCCGCGGATGGCAGACCGGCTCAGGCCCAAGGGCGCGGTTTCACGGTTTAAAGATTTGTAACGAAGGCGCTGGCAGGACATCCAATAGGCTGAGTAGTAAGAAGCGTCAACTTGCTGCTTCAACATCCCCGTAGGTCGGGCCCGCAACCGGGCAGTGGATCTACTGGAGCCGCAAGCCAGCTTTCAACATCCCCGTTTCGGGGTGCCTCCGATCACAACGGAAGACGCCGCCGGGACTGAAGGCAGAGCATACAAAACGTGGCTACGGCACCTGTAACAGAACAGTCATCCTGCTCGCTCGAGAACTATCTCGTTCTCCCCGACAACTCCATGGACGCCCGCATTGCGGCCGCCCGCAGGGAATTGGGGCGCGAGTGCGTCATTCTTGGACATCACTATCAACGCGACGAGGTCATCCGTTTTGCCGATTACACCGGCGACTCCTACCGCCTCTCGCAAGTGGCCGCGCAAACGGAAGGACGCTACATCGTCTTCTGCGGCGTGCACTTCATGGCGGAGAGTGCCGACATTCTGGCGCGCCCGTCGCAATCGGTGATTCTGCCCGACCTCAACGCCGGCTGCTCGATGGCCGACATGGCGGAGATCGGACAGGTCGAAGACGCCTGGGAGCAGTTCATCGCGCTCGGCCTGACCGACGACGAAGGCAACGGCATCACGCCCATTACCTACATGAACTCCACGGCTGCGATCAAAGCCTTCTGCGGCGAGCGTGGCGGATTGGTGTGCACCTCATCCAACGCAACCGGCGCGTTTTCCTGGGGATTTGCGCGCAACCAGAAGATATTCTTCCTGCCCGACCAGCACCTGGGCCGCAACACCGGATTCGCCCGCGGCATTCCGCTGGACGAGATGGTGGTGTGGGACCCGTACATGCTTCAAGGCGGCCTGACGGCCGAGCGCCTGCGCAAAGCCAAGGTGATCCTGTGGAAGGGCCATTGCTCGGTGCATCAGCGCTTCCTGCCGGAGCACGTCGACAAGGTTCGCGCCAAGTATCCCGGCATTCAGGTGGTCGTTCATCCCGAGTGCCGCTGGGAAGTCTGTCAGAAAGCTGACGCCATTGGCTCGACCGATCAGATCATCAAGACCGTGAAGCAGTCAGCCGCCGGGAGCGCATTCGCGATCGGCACCGAAATCCACCTGATCAACCGGCTGGCCAAGGAATTTCCCGACCGGCGCATCATCACCTTGGACGATTCCGGCTGCCTGTGCACCACGATGTTCCGCATCTCGCCGCAGCATCTGTGCTGGGCGCTGGAGAACCTGGTGGATGGCAATGTAGTGAACCCCATCAAAGTTAAACAGGACGTAAAACGGTGGGCACGCGTCGCGCTTGATAAGATGTTAGAGATACAGTGATCATTCGCATACGCAAACGTCCACGTGAGAAGTACCTGCGCCGCGTTCCGCGCTACCTGCTCGATTTGCGCGATCGCCGGCATCGCATTGACGCCCGCCATTTGGCGGCATTGCAGTCGCTGGAGCCCAGCGAGGCTGAGACGGATATGCCACGCACATTTACCCATGCCGAAGCTGAGACTCTGCTGCCTGTGCTGGAGTCGTTGTTGCGCTCGGCCATGCAGTCCAAGGCCCTGATCGAAGAAGTCGATGGCGAATTCGATTCGCTGCGCAGCCGCATCTTTATCAACGGCGGAATGTTCGTTGATGTCGAAAAAATGGCCCGCCGCAAGGCCGAGAAGGAAAAAGCCATTCAGCGCGCCAAAGACGCTGTCGCCGAGATCGATGCCGCCGGCGTGCAGGTGAAAGACCTCGATATCGGCCTGCTCGATTTCCCCTGCATGGTCGACGGCGATGTCGTGCTGCTGTGCTGGAAGCTGGGCGAAAAAAGCATCACGCACTACCACGGCACCAGCGAAGGCTTTGCCGGCCGCAGACCGATCGACGGCCGCATCTCGCGCGGGCCGAAGAAGTCGAATTGAAGCGGCACAGTCTTCGGATTGTCATCAAAGTTTGGATTGTCATCACGAGCGAAGCGAGGGATCTGCTCTCGTGGGCACCGGCATAAAGCTCGGCTTAGCAATGGATCGCGGGTGCCTCACGCATAGCTTCGTTTGGACTGCGTGGGCACTCGGCTTTGATGCCCCGTATCAGGGCACGGCTTCAGCCGTGCCGACCAGTCTCTACATAGGACTGGGCTTTAGCCCCTGCAAATGTCGATCCCTTCACGCAACTCCGAAATTGCACAAATCCTTAGCTCCTCACGGACGTTCTTCGTAACAACTAAGACCAGCATGGGACGCGCCCTGCTGCAATCTGAACGTAACGCTACATTGTTGATTGACGTGTTGCGCTCATGCGTCGCATCAAAGAAGTTCGTAGTTCACGATTTCGTCGTGATGCCCGATCACCTTCATCTGTTGATTACGGTCGATGCAGAGCTGAGCATTGAACGCGCGATGCAGTTCATAAAGGGCGGCTTCTCGTATCGGTTGGGGAAAGAGGCTGGATATCGAGGCGAAGTGTGGCAACGTGGATTTTCAGAAGTTCGAGTTGAAGATCGCCAGAGCTTCTTGAAGCACCGCGAGTATATAGCTCAAAATCCGGTAAGAGCGGGTTTAGCGGAGTCACCGGAATCGTATCCGTTTTGCTACGCTTATTTAGCGATGAAGAAGCGTGCAGGGGCTAAAGCCCAATCACATTCGGACGCTATCGGCACGGCTGAAGCCGTGCCCTGATACAAAGCGCCAAGTCCAGGTGTGTAAAACTGCAAAGTGCACTGATAAGGCAGCGCGTTGCACGCAATTGCAGTGCAACTTCGCGCCTCTGTGGTGAAATAGTTCTTACCTCATGATCCAGCTCTCCTCCGCCGGAAAACGCTTCGGCCCCAAGCTTCTGTTCGAAAACCTTGACTGGCTCATCACGCCGCATGATCGCGTGGGGCTGGTGGGCGCGAACGGCACCGGCAAATCAACGCTGCTGAAGGTTCTCGGCGGCATCGAGACGCTCGATTACGGCAGCATCACTTCCGCCCGGAACACGACGTTCGGTTACCTGCCGCAGGATGGCCTTCGCCTGGAGGGCCGCACCGTCTTTGCCGAGTGCATGTCGGTGTTCGACGATCTGCGCGCGCTTGAGACCGAGATGGAAGAGCTCACCCACAAGATGGCGGAGCTCGACCACACGTCTGCCGAATACCAGCAGGTGGCGGACCGATACCAACGCATCTCGGGCGAGTTTCACATGCGCGACGGCTACGCGCTGGAATCGCAGGTCGGCACCGTGCTCGATGGCCTTGGCTTCCGCAAGGAAGACTGGACGCGGCAGACGGAAGAATTCTCCGGCGGATGGCAGATGCGCATTGCCTTGGGCAAGCTGCTGCTGTCGAAGCCGAACCTGCTGCTGCTCGACGAGCCCACGAACCACCTTGACCTCGAAACCCGCAACTGGCTCGAAGGGTACCTGCTGCAATATCCGTATGCGTACGTGCTGATCTCGCACGACCGCTACTTTCTCGATGTGACGGTCGACAAGATCATGGAGATCTGGAACAAGGGCGTACACGTCTACAGCGGCAACTACGAGAAGTATCTGCAGCAAAAGCAGGAGCGCCGCGATTCGCTGGTCGCCGCTTACAAGAATCAGCGCGACCGCATCGAGCAGCTTGAGGCGTTTATCAACCGCTTTCGCTACCAGGCGACCAAGGCCAAGCAGGTGCAGAGCCGCATCAAGGAACTCGACAAGATCGAGCGCATCGAGGTTCCACCGGACGAGAAGACCATCCACTTCAGCTTTCCGCAACCCAAGCCGAGCGGTCGAACTGTAGTCGAATGCACCGGAGTGGCGAAGAGCTATGGGCCGAAAGAAGTATTCCGCGATGTGAACTTCACCATTCAGCGCGGCGACCGCATCGCGCTGGTCGGCGTGAACGGCGCGGGCAAATCGACGCTGATCAAGCTGCTGACCGGAATCGAGCCGCTGACGGAAGGCACGCTTCATCTCGGCCACAACGTCGAGCCCGACTACTTCGCGCAGGACCAGTACAAAGAACTCGATCCCCAGCGCCGCATGCTCGACGATCTCTCCGACGTTGCCGTGCAGAAGACCACGTCGGAGCTGCGCGGGCTTCTCGGCTGTTTCCTGTTTTCCGAAGACGACGCGTTCAAGCCCATCGGCGTGCTCTCTGGTGGCGAGCGCAATCGTTACGCGCTGGCGCGCATGCTGCTGCATCCGTCGAACTTCCTGCTGCTCGACGAGCCGACCAACCACCTCGACATGCGCGCCAAAGACGTTCTGCTGGAAGCCTTGCAAAAGTACAACGGAACGGTCGTCTTCGTCTCGCACGACCGCTACTTCATCGACAAGCTGGCAACGCGTGTCTTCGAGATCGGCAACGGACGCGTGGATGTTTTCCCCGGTAACTACGAAGACTATCTCTGGCGCAAGCAGCGCGGGACCGAAGATGGGGCAGATGGTCTTTCGCAAGACTATCCCACGCTGTCGGATGTTCCGGGATACGTACAGAAATTCGATGACGCCGGCATTGCCAAACAATCGCCGTCCGAGGACGGCAACGGAAATTCAGCTGGCTCCAAGAAGCGCATCAATCCCATCAAGCTGAAGCAGATGCAAGACCGTCAACAGCAGGTCGAAGCAGAAATCGCGCGTCTGGAGCAGGGAATCGCCCAGTGCGAACTCGAGTTGCAATCTTTTGTCAGCGCCGAGGAAACGCAACGACAAACAGACCTGCTGGCGCAATATCGCGCTGACCTAGCGCAGAAAATGGAAGACTGGGAAGCGCTCTCCACAGCGCTGCAATAGTTGTCAGTTGCCAGTTGATAGTTGTCAGAAAGAAGTTGAACAGGTACTCAGAGGTTTTAGCTACGTTAACACTGCAGCTTCGGACAACTGTTTCCAGTACGTCGCTCCTGTATCCCCAGCCTGCACCAATAAGATTGGTTAAGCAGCGGACGAACGCCAGCGATGGTCGTTTATCACAGACTCCTTCGGTCCGTTTGCGTTTTCATATTGAATTGAGGACGAAGGTTAATGAAGGTCAGCATCATATCGAGACTTGGTCGCATGGCAACGTGGCATGGCCCTGACAAAGATGATCTACGTCGCTAGTGCTCAATTCCCGCGGGAAGAGATCTTTGGGCTTAAGTCGCAGATGCGAAGGTGCTCGGTGTCGGTTCCTAGCAATATTGCTGAAGGACAGGGCAGAACGACGCGTGGCGAGTTTTATCAGTTTCTCGGGCAGGCCCGCGGATCGCTCTATGAGTTGGAAACTCAGACGCTGCTTGCATCGGAACTTGGATATTTGTCGGTCGAGCAGTGTGAATCCTTAATCCGCGAATCCATGAGACTTGGGGCGTATTTTGAACGGACTCATGAAATCGATAGAGCCAGCGGTGCCAGTCAAAGCTTACGTCTGAGAAGCGGCTTTAACGGTGCGCACCCGCAAGTCGTACCAATACCGAAAGCATTGCCTGCAGTTCGAGCACTTGCCAACTTCTTCAACTCGTGCTTATGTCTCGTCAGCGCAACTTCTTGCAACCGCCAACTTCTTACTGACAACCGACAACTGACAACTGCCAACTGCCAACCTTCTACTTCTTCATCAACTCATCGGTCAGCACTTGCGCTTTCTTTGCCAGGTTCGATGCCCGCTCGTAATCACCTTCGGTTATCGCCTTGCGTGACTGGCTGATGTACGTCCTGATCTGCGTGAGCATCGCCTGTTGATCAGAACTTAAGTTGCTGCTGTCGACACGCTTGAGGTCGTTTTCGGTGGTGTCGAGCAGTCGGCTGGTCGATTGCCGGTCGCGAGCCGCCTGGGCGCTAGTTATGTCTGGGCCAATCGCAACCTCGGCCGCGGAATTTGCCGGGTTCGGCGGCGGATGCAGCTCCGCCGTTGTAGGCGGCGCTGCAGTCTGCGCTGGGGATGGCTGCGCTGTTGCTTGAGTGGGCTTCGCTTTCTTGCGAGTCTTCTTTGTCGGCAGTGGCGGAGGAGCCTTCTGGGCAGCAGCTTCTTCCGGGTTTTCCGGCACCGGCTCCGGCTGTATCTCGTACGGCAATGTCTGGGTGAGGGTAGGCGCTTCGGCAGGCGCCGGCAGGTTGGGTGTTTGCACTACCTGCTTCTTGTGGCAGGCGAGCTGGAAGGCAAGCAGCGCCACCAGCAGGCCGAGGACGAATTGGCGCTTGCTGTTCATTTTCTAACTGCCCGGCCCCAACCCCCAAAAAGCAGGAATCGGTCAGGCAACACTAACAATACACAATGTTAAATCTATGACCGTGCGCGTGTCTGGTCATCAGGCTGACCGGCGGCAGCCATCGCCGAACCGGCATTTTGGCCAGCTGACGCCAACGGCAGACAGAGCCGAAAGGTCGTGCCGCTTCCAAGTTCTGTCTCGAAATCAAGCGAACCGTGATGCATCTGCAACACCCGGTAGGTCATGGCCAGCCCAATACCGCTTCCGGTTTTCTTGGTTGTGAAATAAAGATTGAAAATCCTGTCGCGAATCTCCGGCGGTATCCCAGGCCCGGCGTCACGTACCTCGACAGTAGCCGCCTTGTCGTCATGGCGCGCGGTAATTTGTAACGTGCCTCCCTCAGGCATCGCCTGAACACCGTTCAGCACCACGTTATCCAGCGCCTGCTTCACCAAGTCATAATCGATGAGAACCGGCAGGGGCGCGGTCCCCAATTGCGTGACGATGCTGACGCCGTTCTGCTCCGCCTCAGGCGCAGCCAGTTGTGTCACCTCTTCCAGAACGCGGCGCAGATCGGTGGTCTTCAGCCGCAACTCAACCGGACGATTGAAATCGACCAGCGTCTGGACCACGCGATCGAGCCGGTGAATCTCGTTGCTGATGATGTCCATGTGACGGCGCGTATCGGGCTGCGCATCGCGCATCTTCTCGCGCAGCAGCTCAAGGTGTACCACGATTGCGTTAATGGGGTTTTTTACCTCGTGGGCCACACCTGAGGTGAGCCTGCCGATGGACGCCAGCCGGTGCGAGAGTTCAATCTCGTTTTCAATGCGACGCACCGATTCGGCATCGCGCATGGTCAGCAGTGCGCCAATACGCTCCCCGCGCTCAGAGATGAAGTCCAGCGCAATCTGCACGCGCTGACCTGTCTGCAACTCAATTTCCCGCTGCGGCACCGACTGGTGCAGCGCAAAAGCGTCAAGAACGACGGTTCCCAACCTGCCGTCGAGTTTGAAAATGTCCTCTACGGTATGGCCGAGGATCTCGCTGCGGCGCCGGCCTACGAAGCGTTCCGCGGACGAGCTGACCAGCACCACGCGTGAGTCGCGAGTGAAGAGAATGAGACCGTCCTGGAGCGACTCCATCAACTGGTCGAGGTTCTCCTTCATCGCAGTGAAGACTTCTTTCACATCGCGCATTTGACGGCCCAGGCGATCGATCTTGGTATTGACGACGCCATACTCGTCGGTTCGCTGGAGCTCGGGTTCCGGTGCGGAATCGGGTGCTCCCGCCGTCATCTGATCGAGCCGTCGGCCAATTTCCTCCAGCGGCCGCAAGGCGATGTTGGAGAGCCCTGCCGCCAGGGCAAGCGATACCAGGATGGCCAGGCAGGAGAATCCAAGAGCGCGAATCAACTGCGGCTGAATCTCGTGTTTGAAGAGAACAGTCGAGATGCCGACCCGTATGTCGCCAAACGGTCGCCCCTCGCGCCGGATTTGTACGTGGTGGTCGTACACCCGGGGTGGACCGTAGAACACCTGAAGCTGTTTGTAGAGACTCGCTCCCAGCAGGGTGTCGAAATCTTCCCGAACATCGAGCCGAGTGCCTATTGGGTTCTGATTCGTGTCAACGATCGCGCGACCGTCATTGTCGGCAATCGCAGCGTCGTAGACGATATCGGAGAAACCTATGATCGAGTTGAAGAGCGAGTGCAATCCAGGGTCGTGCTGCAACCGTTCCGCAATCGCCAGATTCACTGCTTTCGGATCGCTGGGATCGGCTCCCAGGGTCGCGGCATCGACGTGAGTCACGTCTCCCGCGCGCTCCAGGATTTCTTTCGCAAATAAGTCGGCGGTCTGGTAAGCCTGCGTCGTGCGCTGCCGCACTACCTTGGTAACGTAGAGGAACGAGAATGTAGCCACCAGGGCAAAGACCATGCCACTGATGGCCAGCACGAGCTTGGTTTTGAGGCTAATGGGAGCCATCGA
The DNA here is from genome assembly GCA_963699875.1 of uncultured Acidobacteriaceae bacterium. Classification (GTDB taxonomy): domain Bacteria; phylum Acidobacteriota; class Terriglobia; order Terriglobales; family Acidobacteriaceae; genus CAVVDY01. Next base: position 219,648 of record CAVOVN010000017.1, on the reverse strand, counting down.
AAGTCTTAAAAGGACGGTGGCGTACTGGAATCATAACAGGCGTTCGGGGCAAGCGGTGAAAGGGAGCTGCCCTCGAAAGCGGCCCAGCTTGTGGTACCTTTTACTGCGGTCAGAATACAACCCAGGCAGCCTTGGGGGCCTCTAAATAAACATCCAGCCGCACTTATGCCCGGGCTGAGGGGAGTAAAGGTGGCACATACCGCAATGGGAGCCTCCGTGCAGAACGAAACCGTAACCAAACTGCGTACCCTGGCGCATGATCTCAGCAATTCCATCGAAACTGTTATGCAGGCTTCCTATCTTCTTGCCCAGGCCAAGCTAGAAGAGCCCAACAAGAAATGGCTCGATCTGATTGACAAGGCCACTCAGGACGCGGCCCGCATCAATCGCGAGATTCGCGAGATTCTCCGCTCACTGAGCTGAGGTTCGGTCTCTTACGAATGGTGTTATGCGGCTTGCCGGAGTCGCAGGAAATCCTGTGCCTGCCGATAGCCTTCGAAGGTCCCCACGTCCATGTAGCGCTCGCCTACGTGATAGCCGCGCACCAGGTTACCGGCGGCGATGTAGGCGTTCAGTAAGTTCCCCAGATACTCATCGCAGCGATGCCGCGATTCCCATAACGAACGTAACGCATGGAAGGCGCTGCCCGTGGTTGTGATCGCGCCCCAAATCCATTGCGAGTGTGCGTGTGCCTGTTTCACCTCAACCTTCACGACGTAATCCTGAGCATCACAGACCACCGCGTCGAAAACGCTTGGATCGACTACGGGGAAGAGCACCAGATTTACGTCGGCGTCTTCTCTCTCCAACGGCAGCCGGTAAGCGTTCTCCGGGAACCAGATGGTGTCGGGTAGTCCGATCACGACCTGGTCGTGATGCGCGGTGAATGGCGTTGCTCGAAACAGCGCGTCGCACAATCCCTTTGGCCTTTGCTGCACCACGTAGAAAATTTCGGCGTTGTAGTCGCGCTCCGCGTAGTAGCGAACGATGTCACTCTTCTCGGCAGAAATGATCATGCAGATTTGAGTCGCACCGGCAGCGATCATGCGTTCCACCAGATACTCCGAAACTGCTTTTGGACGCTCCACTCCGTGGACGACGCGTGAGCCCACAGGCAGCAGTTCCTTCGAGCAGCCGAGCGGTTGAATACGCTGGCCGGCTCCGGCGGCGGGGATAATACCAATCATGAGAATGTCTCCGCGGTGACGGTCTTACGTTGGCGTGCCTCTTCGCATGCAGCGAGTAACTGCCTGGCGCGATGATGGCCGGTGTGCTCGTCGAGGGTCCGTTCTCGGGCTCGTGCCGCCATGCGCTGCAAATCCGCATTGGGCAGTTGCAGCGCCCGCACTACATCATCGGCGCTGCGAACCACCAGTAATTCCTGCCCCAAATCGAAAAAGCTCTCCAACCCTTCCCACTCATCGGTGAGCAATGGCGTGCCGCAGGCGGAGGCCTCGAAGAAGCGTCCCGAGGGGCAATAGCCGGATTGCGCCATCTCGCTGCGCGTCAGATTTAGAGTTGCGCGCGACGAAGAATACAGCGCGGGATGCTCCGACGGAGGTACATGTTCCACCCGCTTCACCCCGGCAGGCCATGCCCACTCTGTGGGATACATGGAACCGGCGAGGAGAAATGTCTGCTCGGGCAATCGTTCGGATGCGCTCATAAAGAGCTCACGGATGCAGTCTGCCCGGTCCGGCGCATACGTACCCATGAAACTTAAATCGCACGCGAACCTTTCCTCGCAGGCGACGCGCACGTACAGGTCCGGGTCGACGCAGCCATACAGCGGCAGGACACAACGGGCTCCAAAGTTCTGCTCCAGACTGCGCAGGATGTTTCCGCCAGTGAATGAGAGGTAGAGATCAAATTGGGAGATGAGATCGGCGCGAAGGTAATCGGCACTCCCATTCTCCATCCTGTTCAGAGTGATTGGCGTGTCGAGATCGTAGAAGACATGTAGCGGGCCGTCGAGCTCGAGCAACTCTTCTGAGATACCGAGCGCCCTCAGCAAGGTAGCTGGCCGTCACCACGATATCCGTAGCCTGGGCCTGACGCAGCGCGCTTCGGCGGACCGTGTTCCAATCTTTGTACAGGATGAGTTCGCAATATTCGCAACTGTCGAAATCTCTGTGCCTGCCGTAGTAGGGCTCGTCCTTCTCGTAGAAAACGACCGCGTGGCCCAAATCGTGGAGCGCTCGCAGCAGCGCGCGATAAGGAGTGGCGTGACCATTTCCCCAGGACGAGGAGATCGTCAGTCCGAAAAACAGGATTTGCAAATTGCGAGCTCCCGGAATGTGGCAAGCCACATCACAACCTACTCAGGATTCGATGGAGTGATGAACAAAGGTGTTGGCTGCCCGCGGGAAGAGCAGCCACACCTGAAAGGGGGAATGTTGCGGGAGGAACGATGTTCAAGGATTGAGGGTGGCCACGGCGCTGACCTTCGCATTCAGCACGCGCGAAACCGGACATCCCACTTCAGCGTTGTGCACGGCTTCGTTAAATTTATCGCCATCGGCACCGGGAATCCGTGCTGTCACTTCCAGTTGCGACGTGGTGATGGTGGGCTTACCATCGATGAAGTCCAGCGTCAGGGTGGCTTTGGTGTCAAGGCTTTCGGCAGTCATGCCCAACTTGCCTAACTCGGCGGAAAGGGCCATAGTAAAACATCCCGCGTGGGCAGCGGCGATCAGCTCTTCCGGATTGGTTCCTACACCTGATTCGAAACGAGTGCTAAACGAATATTGAGTGTTACTGAGTACTCCGCTCTGGCTCGAGATTGTGCCCTTGCCGTCTTTGAGACCTCCCGACCAATGAGCGCTCGCTGTACGTTGCATCTTTGAATACCTCCTGAGAGAAATCTAACTCTGAACCAAGGTACACGATGCGTTGCGTGCAAGTCCTCCAATTGCAGCCGAATTGAAGCCCCGGCAAGCGCCGAGCGGTAATAGCTCTTTCGTAACTATTGACTTCGTCTCATTTCTGATTAGCCTTGGGTCATCAATATGATGCATTGCTGCTTTGTATTGCGACAACGGGCGGCATCGGTAATCTTGAATGTGCGCTGAGGTTTCCTTTCGCAATGCAGTAGCTCTAATTAGGGATTGAGCAGTGTCGATCACTGTTCTCCAATATTATAGTGCCGTTTTGGACAAAGCCGTTGTTGCCTTGACACGTGGTTTTGTTACTGGCTTTTGCGTCGGCGCTTCATATAATGCGAAACGTCATAATAGGCTTCCGCGAACGCCGTAAATGTCATTTTGTGAACGGTTAATCGGCTGTAAGAGATTGCCGACGAAGTCGCGTTGTCGACAATCAGTTTTCAGATAAAGTTTAGGAGATTTGAAACCATGATGAGAGCTCTCGTTGCCGCACTTGCAAGTTTGATGTTGGCCGGCGTCCTCGCCGGAGCCACTGAACCGGTCGTTGACCTTGGTCCGCTAGCAGCTTTTTCATCCGTCCAGGGCTCGTCCATGGTTTTAGTAAGCGCACCATTTGTTGCCCCCGCCGGCGACTCTATGTCGCATTAGACAAAACGTTTTATCAGCCGAGGTCGTCCCGACGACCTGGAGATATTTTATGAACCGAATCATTCTGTGTGCTCTCGCCGTTACTTTGATCGCTTCCACCGCTTTCGCAGGCTCAGTGCAAGCGCCCGCCGCGGTCGCTACAACGGTTTCAACTTTGACTCTTTCTAACCACGTAACGTTAGCAGCCAGTGTTTCGCCCGGAGAAGGAGCGCCGATGCCGACGTGTTTCCCAGGCAAGAACTGCGGCGACTCGGATCAGCAGCAGAAGATTGCCGGAGAAGGAGCACCGATGCCGACCTGCTTCCCGGGAAAGAACTGCGGCGACTCGGATCAGCAGCAGAAGATTGCCGGAGAAGGAGCGCCGATGCCGACCTGTTTCCCAGGCAAGAACTGCGGCGACTCGGATCAGCAGCAGACGATTGCCGGAGAAGGAGCGCCGATGCCGACCTGCTTCCCAGGAAAGAACTGCGGCGACTCGGATCAGCAGCAGACGATTGCCGGAGAAGGAGCGCCGATGCCGACCTGCTTCCCGGGGAAGAACTGCGGCGACTCGGATCAGCAGCAGACGATTGCCGGAGAAGGAGCGCCGATGCCGACCTGCTTCCCAGGAAAGAACTGCGGCGACTCGGATCAGCAGCAGACGATTGCCGGAGAAGGAGCGCCGATGCCGACGTGCTTCCCAGGCAAGAACTGCGGCGACTCGGATCAGCAGCAGACGATTGCCGGAGAAGGAGCGCCGATGCCGACCTGCTTCCCAGGAAAGAACTGCGGCGATTCGGATCAGCAGCAGACGATTGCCGGAGAAGGAGCGCCGATGCCGACCTGCTTCCCGGGGAAGAACTGCGGCGATTCGGATCAGCAGCAGACGATTGCCGGAGAAGGAGCGCCGATGCCGACCTGCTTCCCGGGCAAGAATTGTGGCGACTCGGATCAGCAGCAGACGATTGCCGGAGAAGGAGCGCCGATGCCGACCTGCTTCCCGGGCAAGAACTGTGGCGACTCGGATCAGCAGCAGACGATTGCCGGAGAAGGAGCGCCGATGCCGACCTGCTTCCCAGGCAAGAATTGCGGCGACTCGGATCAGCAGCAGATCATTGCCGGAGCCGAGGCTTCGCATGCTTTGGCCAACTTAGCTAGTTAACGTCTGGAGCTCCATTAGCTGATTGATGTCGGGAACGTAAAATACGAATCTCTATTGTGCCGGTACGCGCTGGCACTTTGGTGGGAACCTGCATTTCCCGCTTGTCTGCCGCTGCCCGCGAGAATATGCTTAGGAGCGACAATGCATTCGCTCTCGCTCCAGACTGTGCTTTGGTTCGGCGCTCAGGCACTCGAACTGGCGATCCTGGTATCCATGTACCGGCGTCGGATTCAGGAATATTATCCGGCATTCTTCTATTACATCATTCTTCAGGTGCTTTCCGATCCGTTTCTCACTCTGGCTCAAGATCGCTGGCCCTACACCTATTATTTTGCGTACTGGATCACCGCCTGCCTCAGCGTAACCCTCTCTTTCTTTGTTCTACTGGAAGTTTTTCGCGATGCATTCCGGCCATTCGAAGCTCTGCGAGAACTGAGCGCCATCCTCTTCCGCTGGGCCGCTCTGGTCTTGCTGCTGGTGGTGGGAATGTCGGCACTGAACCTCTCGACTCAGAGCAATCTCGACACCCTTACCAAAACAATTCTCATGGTGGACCGTAATGTCCGCGTGATGTTATGCGGCTTGGTTTTCTTCCTGGTCATGTTCAGCGAATACCTCGGAATCTCACGCCGTCACCTGATGTTTGGAGTAGCGGTCGGGTTCGGGTTCTTTTCCGCGATTCATATGTTGATTGCGATGGCTGTTGCGCATCCCACGGTCTTGCATCGCACCACCCTCTCGGCGATCAACAGCTGGCGCCTACGTCATCGCATGTCTGATTTGGCTGTTCTACGTTGCCAACCCGAAGACTTTATTGGCTGGACAGACCACGGCTGTGTCACTGACGGACCAGTGGAACCAGGCCCTCGAAGACGCGCGCGCTCAGATACCTACTGAAAGCCTGCTGGATACCATGGATCAGACAGTGGCCGAGCTTCTCACTCGTCTCCGGAATAACGAACAGCAGAAAGTTCCCGTGGAATCCAAGCCTCCCGTTGTACTCCTGCAAAACCTTCGATCATCGTCGTACGACTAGACGGGCGTCTTTGTCTTTCGGGCGGGGTTAAAGAACGGCAAACTCCGGGTCGTGGCAGTAATTTTCTTGCGGACCGCTTCCACCGTGGATTCAACCTGCAACTGTGTCCCTGGCTTCGCGTGTTGCCGATCTACGCTGGCCAATGCAATGAGCTGCTTCAGCAGCGGAGACCAGGTCGTGGATGTTGCTTTGCCGACCTGTTTAGCTCCTTTGTAAACGGGAACGTGCGCCCGCGATGCGATACTTGGCGTCTGCGGCGCGAGTCCGACTTTGTCGAACATCGCCTCCATCTCATCCCAGTTGATTTCCAGGCCCACCAGCAGCCGCGACGGACCTTTCTTCGACTCCTCAAGCAAAGCTTCGCGACCGATGAAGTTCTCTTTCTCGAAGTGCACCAGCTTGCCTAAGCCGATCTCAAACGGCGAATACTTCTGCGACTCGATGAGCGCCTTCTTGCTGCTGACGTAATCGACATCGGCGAGGATGAGTCCAGCCTCGATGCGTGCCACGTCCAGAGCCAGCATGCCCGTGGGATGAATATCGAACCGACGCCCCGCCTTCATCAACTCGTCCCAGACGATTACCGCACTCTCCCACGGAATCCAGATTTCATATCCGAGATCGCCCGTATAGCCGGTGCGCGAGATGTCGACTGTCACTCCACCAATCTTGCCCGAGGTCTTGCGAAAGTACTTCAGGTTCGCGATATCGGCTTCGGCAACGCTCTTCAGCAGCGAGCCGGAGGTCGGTCCTTGCAATGCCAAAGCTGCAAGCTGCTCAGTGATGTCGCTGATCTCGACGTCGAAGCCGATTGCATTCTGGCGAAACCAGCGCAAATTCGGATCAGCCGCCGTCCAGCGATAACGGTTCTCCTCCAGCCGCGTGATGGTGCCATCGTCGATGACCTTGCCATCCTCATCGCACCAGCAGCAATAGATGACCTGCCCGACCGCGACCTTGTTGATGTCGCGCGCGATCACCCGGTTCACAAATCGCGTCGCATCCGGGCCGCTGATCATGTATTTGAAAAGAGGAGTGACATCGATCAGCGCCGTAGCGTTGCGGATGGCGTTGTACTCGTGCTCGTGATGCGTCTCGTAGACGCTGACGGCGTAGTAGCCGGCCCACTCCCGATAGTTCAGGCTTTGGCAAAGCGGCAAAGTTCTTTCGTGAAACGCGGTTCCGACCGGCAATGGATTCTCCCAAACTCACGGCTGTGGGCGGATTATAGTAATCGTCAGGATACAACCACAACCGCAGGCCGCACCACGCCCGGTGAGCGGCCTGCAAGTAAACTTGGTTTGCGCGCAAACCCCGGATAGGCGGGCGCTGCACTCGGCGCTAAAGTCGCATCATGCAAACCGAATTACATTGGCAACAGATTCTCTCTCGCGACGCCCGGCAGGACGGGCGCTTCGTCTTCGCGGTTCGCACCACCGGCGTGTACTGCCGCCCTTCGTGTCCCAGCCGTCGTCCGCGCCGCGACTCGGTTGAGTTCTTCGCTTCGCCCCAGGCCGCCGAGAGCGCCGGCTATCGCGCCTGTCTGCGTTGCAAACCAACCCAGATTTCCGAGCAGGCGCAGTATGTAATGCGGGCTCGTCAGTTATTGGATAACTCCGACAGCGTTCTTACTTTGAACGAACTCAGCAAGCGCGTGGGAGTGAGCGCCTTTCACCTCCAGCGCCTTTTCAAGCGGGCGACGGGACTTAGTCCCCGTGAATATCAGGCGGCGCGTCGCACTCAACAAGTTAAGTCGCGGCTGCGCGCTGGAGCTGACGTCACGACTTCGCTCTACGACGCCGGCTACGGCTCGCCCAGCCGCCTGTACGAAGTTGCCGATCAGCAACTCGGCATGACTCCGGCGACCTACGGCAGAGGTGGTTCCGGCGAACGAATCGCGTTCACCATAGCCGACTCGGCACTCGGCAAGATGCTGGTAGCAGCTACGCAACGCGGACTCTGCGCCGTGAGGTTCGGCGACGATGCCAAGTTGCTCGAACGCGACCTGCGCGATGAATTTCACGCCGCCGACCTTCATCGTGACGACGATGGCTTGCGTAAATTTGTAACCCCGATTCTTTCCGCGCTTGCGTCGCAGAAGACGCTGCTGGACTTGCCTCTCGACATCAGGGCAACGGCCTTTCAGCAGAAGGTGTGGAGCGCTCTGCGGCAGATTCCTGCAGGCGAAACGCGATCGTATTCCGAGATGGCCAAGTCGCTTGGCGATCCGGCGGCCACGCGGGCAGTTGCGCGGGCGTGCGCCTCCAATCCGGTCGCTCTGGTTATCCCATGCCACCGTGTGGTTCGCGAGAACGGTGATCTGGCCGGTTATCGCTGGGGAGTGCAGCGCAAAGAGGAGTTACTGCGGCGTGAGCGTGTGGCGGCCAAGCGAGCCGCCGCACGTTGATCCCGGTTGCTCGAAATACCCTTCGAGGCGTCCAATCGGTGCTAACATCGAATCGCTGGGAGGGTCTCATGAGCAAGCTCCTGCTCTTCTCCTTGTTGGTATTTAGCACCGTCGCGTTCGCCCAGTTGGCAAACTCCGGGTGACGCCTTCAACCAACGAATCTGCCGCCGCACCTGCTGATCCCTACGCCGGAATGCCGCAGGGACTCAGTCCTTTCGCCGACAATCAGACCAACGTATCCGAGCAGAGCCGCATGTGTCTTCGGATTCATGCGTTCATCTTCAAGACTAACGATGATCGGGTTCCGGAGTTGGTACGCGAGACGACTTGCATGCCGGCGAGCGGCACCGCAGCGAAGAAGGTAAACCAAAACGTGCAGCCCAAACTGGTTCCCGGCGACCGGCGGCAATTCATTTTGATTCTGCAGCAATAAACGAGGCCCCGCTTGCGGCGGAGCCTCACAACCACAAGCCGGGACGTCGCTACGCGGCCTTAGCCTCGATATTCACGCTGCGCGCAATCTCGGTGAGCTTCTCGTCGGCTTCTTTCTCTTCGTCGAGTGTCTGCTGCAACAGGTTCGCGATCTGCTGCTGACCCAGCAACTCGGCATAGGTTCGCACCGTGCCGTAGCCTGCCATCTCGTAGTGTTCCACGCGCTGGGCTGCGCTGATGATGCCGGCGTCGACGGTGGCGTTATCCCCGCCCTGCGAGATGATCTCGTCGCCTTCTTTGATGACGCCCTTCATCCCTTTGCAGGTCTGGCCTGAAGCATCCTCGCCCAGAATGTCGAACACCTGGTCGAGGCGTTCAACCTGCTTGCGCGTGACGTTCAGGTGATCTTGCAGAGCGTTCTTGAGTTGAGGGAAGTGCGCAGCCTCGATCATCTTCGGCAGCGCCTCGGTGATCTGGTCCTCCGCGTCGTACAGGTCGCGTAGCTCCTGTAAGAAGAGCTGTTCCAGATTTTCAAGCTTCATAGTGAAAAGAGCCATAGTTCCTCCTGGATTTCGATTTCGGGACGCTTCGTAAGATGGCAGGCATCGCTGCGATGTTGGGTCGGCGAGGAAGATTTCGTGAGCTCTTAATAAGATGACCCGCGTGGACGCAAGCGGTATCATGGAAGGTTGCGGTTTTTATAGTTAAATTCCGTCTTTATCGAGGCCCTTATGCCTGATCGTAAGATCCGTGTGCTGGTAGCCAAGCCTGGTCTGGACGGCCACGACCGTGGTGCAAAGGTAATTGCCCGGGCGTTGCGTGATGCCGGCATGGAAGTCATCTACACCGGCCTGCGCCAGACGCCGGAGATGGTAGTCAATGCATCACTGCAGGAGGACGTTGACGTCATCGGCCTCAGCATTCTTTCCGGAGCACACAACGCCATCGTGCCTCGCGTCATGGACTTGCTGAAGCAGAATCAGATGGACGACGTGTTGGTGGTGATTGGCGGAATTATCCCGGATCAGGATATTGAGGGATTGAAGAAGATCGGAGTGGCCGCCGTCTTCCAGCCCGGAACTCCGATGGACTCCATCATCGAATTCATTCGCACCAATGTGAAATCGCGCGGAGTTGCCGCAGGGTAGTCTTTATCTAAAGTGTCATCCCGAAGCGAAGCGAGGGACCTGCAGTTCCTGTCCGCGCCGCCGAAACTCTCCCATGAGTGTCATTCCGAGCGCAGCGAGGAACCTGCAGTCCGTCCGCGCCGCCGAAACTCTCCCATGAGTGTCATCCCGAAGCGAAGCGAGGGATCTGCAGTTTGCCCCCCACCGCCGAACCGCATCGCGTGAGCCCCATCACTGCTCATCCCCGCTTCGTCTGAAATACTGCGCGCGTGCAGGAGCCGAAATCGTACTGCGTGTACATCATGGCCAGTCGCTCGCTGACCCTCTACATCGAAGTAACTGGGCATCTTTGGAGGCGCGTTCTGGAGCACAAAGCGCACGACTACCCAAAGGGATTCACCGCCCGGTACCGGGTCGAGCGTCTGGTCCACGTTGAAGTTTTTGGAGAGATCACTGCAGCCATCGCGCGCGAAAAGGAACTGAAGGGCTGGCGGCGCGAAAAGAAAGTTGCACTAATAAGAGCCACGAATCCCGCATGGTCTGATCTTGCGGAAGCTTGGTACACCCCAGCGTCCCTCAGCGGAAAGTTGGAAGTGGGGCCGCGATCGCATTTCTAGCCATCGTTCTTCGCCGCGCGAGCAAACTGCAGATCCCTCGCCCGCTGCGCGGACTCGGGATGACACACATGAGAGAGTTCGCCAGCCCGCTGCGGCGGGAGGAACCTGCAGTTAAGGTGTCATCCCGAAGCGAAGCGAGGGACCTGCAGTTCCTGTCCGCGCCGCCGAAACTCTTCCATGAGTGTCATTTCGAGCGCAGCGAGGAACCTGCAGTTAAGGTGTCATCCCGAAGCGAAGCGAGGGATCTGCAGTTCGTTCACACCCCCAATGACTCCCCCTACAGCTTGTTCAACCCATCCAGCGCGGCGACCTTGTACGCCTCCGCCAGCGTCGGGTAATTGAAGACCGTATCCCGGAAGTACTCGATCGTGCCTCCCATGCTAAGCACAGCTTGTCCAATATGTACGATCTCCGTCGCTCGCTCACCGATGATGTGGACGCTGATCAGCTTGAGCGTAATGGGATCGAAGATCAGCTTGAGAAATCCCTCGTCGTCGCCCAGCATCTGCCCTTTGGCAAGCTCCGCATAGCGCGCCGTGCCGGTCTCATACGGAACCTTATCCCGGGTAAGCTGCTCCTCCGTCGGCCCCACCATCGAGATTTCAGGAATGGTGTAGATGCCATACGGAATCAGGTTGGGAGGAATGTTGCCCGGCACGCCGAAGATGTGGCAGCTTGCCAGGCGACCTTGTTCCATCGAAGTGCTGGCGAGCGCCGGGAATCCGATGACATCTCCGGCGGCATACACGTGCGGCACTGAGGTCTGGAAGTTGGTGTTGACGCTGATCTTGCCTCGGGCATCCGGCACTATTCCGAGTGCTTCAATGTTCAACTGATCGCTATTCGCGTGGCGTCCCACGGCGTACAGCAGTGCTGATCCATGCACCGTCTTGCCGCTCTCGAGTTTGGCGAAGACGCGGTCACGGTCCTCGTCAAAACCAACGGTCACCACCTTCTCGCCCAGCCGGAATACGGTACCGAACTGCCGAAGCTGGAAGCACAAACTCTCGACGATCTCGCGATCCGCAAAATCCAGCAGCACCGGACGCTGGTCCAGCAGCGTGACCTTCACGCCCAGCGCGGCGAACATCGACGCATACTCCAGGCCGATGATGCCGGCGCCCACGACGATCAACTCGCGCGGCAACTCTTGCAGGCCGTTCACCTGGTCGGAGTCGAAGATGCGTTTGCCGTCAATGGGGATCTGCGCATCATGCGCGGGCCTGGTTCCGCAGGCGAGGACAAAGTTCTCGCCACGCAGCAGAGTGTATCCACTGTCGCCTGTGACTTCGACCGTGTGATCGTCGATGAACCTGGCATTGCCTTCGTAAACCGCTACCCGATTGCGGCGCAGTTGCGACTTGATGACCTCAATCTCACGCGCCATCACCGCGTCGGCACGAAACACCAGGTCCTGCATCGAGATGTTGTCCTTCAGCGCGTAGCCGCGGCCGTAAAACGTTCTTTGCCGCAGCCCACTGAGGTACAGGATGGCCTCGCGCAGAGTCTTGCTGGGAATGGTGCCGGTGTTGACGCAGACTCCACCGATGCTGCGCTTGCGCTCCACCACGGCGACCTTTTTTCGCAGCTTGGAGGCGCATATGGCGGCTTTTTGTCCAGCCGGACCGCTACCGATTACCACCAGGTCGTAGGTGCTGTTGCCGGTTGTTTCCATTATGTGGCTCTCGCGTGTCCAGAATAGGCTCAACGCTTTGCAGATCTGGCAGGTTCCGCCGTGAAGCTACCATCATATGCGGCGTGAAGGAAATTCGCGCGTGGCTCGTAAGAGATATTGCCGCATCCCTGTTAATGGCACCGCCGCCGCTGACCAGCCGTCGCTGCGATATACTTAGGGGTTTGCTCATCCTCGCTACTCAGATTCTGTAGGCTCTTTTCCTGGAAGGAGAAATCCCGTCATGTCTTCCGCCGCTGTATCTTTTGCCCGTGAAAATCAGGGCCGTTTCTTAAACGAACTGAAAAACTTTCTTCGTATTCCCAGCGTCAGCACTTTACCGGAGCACAGGAGCGACATAGACAAGGCCGCCCAGTTGTGCGCCGACGAGTTGAAGCGCATTGGCTTCGAGAATGTCGAGATCATCAAGACCGAGGGACATCCGCTGGTCTATGCCGATTGGCTGCATGCCGCCGGCAAGCCCACGGCTTTGTGCTACGCGCACTACGACGTGCAGCCGGCTGAGCCACTCGACGAATGGAAATCGCCACCCTTCATCGATAAAGACGCCTTTGAGGTAAAGGGCGACAATGCTCAGGCGATTAAACAAAGCTGGAGCGAGCCCAGCGAACGCAATCAGAACATCTACGCTCGTGGAGCCGTCGACGACAAGGGCCAGCTCTGGATGCAGATGAAAGCGTTCGAATCGCTGTTCAAGGGCGGCAACGGCAAGCTGCCCATCAACATTCGCGTGCTGCTTGAGGGTGAAGAAGAAGTTGGCGGCGAGGCCATCGAAGCCTATCTCAAGCAAAATGCCAACTCGCCGAAGCTGAAGGCTGACTTCGCGCTGGTCTGCGATACCGAGCTGTTCGCGCCCGATCTTCCCACCCTGTGCGTTGGTCTGCGTGGGTTGGTTTATACCGAGCTCGAAGCTCAAGGCTCCAAGACCGACTTGCACTCCGGCGTGTACGGCGGCGCCGCGCCAAACGCCATCTTCGGGCTGATCGAGATCATCAGCAAGCTGAAGGACGCTGACGGCAAAATCCAGATCCCCGGCTTCTATGACGACGTGAAGAAGCCGACCGACGCCGAGTTGAAAGCGTGGGAGGACCTGCCCTTCGACGAGGAGGAATATCGCAAGAACGAAGTCGGCTCGACCGTGCTGACCGGGGAGCCCGGCTATTCGGTGCTGTATCGCACCTGGGCCCGGCCAACGCTCGAAGTTCACGGAATCGTTGGCGGTTTCGTTGGCGCCGGCGCCAAGACGGTTATCCCTGCGCGGGCGACCGCCAAGGTTTCAATGAGATTGGTTCCCGACCAGGATGCCGATGATATTTACAAGAAGTACTCCGACTATGTGAAGAAGATCACGCCCAAGGGCATCCAGACCAAAATAAAGATTCTGAGCAAGGGTCCGGCCTGCGTGGTCAGCACGGATAACAAATATGCCGAGGCATCGGTCGAAGCCATGCACGAGGTATTCGGCAAAGACACGGTTTACATTCGCTCGGGCGGTTCGATTCCCATCGTCACCCAATTCGAGAAGGACCTGAAAATCCCCAGCATCATGATGGGCATGGGTCTGCCGGACGACAATCTCCACGCGCCCAATGAGAAGTTCCATATCCCGAACTTCTATCGTGGCATTGAATCGCTGATTCGTTTCTTCCAGAAACTCGGCGAGTAGTGCCGCTACGCAAAATGACGTTTTACTGGGGGAGGGTTTTTGTGGAACTCTCCCCCTTTTTCGCTGTATTATCTTGTGGCGCCCCCCGCACCGCAAAACTCAACAGGAGCGCAGTATTGGTGTCTTACGATCTCCAGACTGCACTCGAGAAGCTACTCGTGTGCGTCGTCCTTCTTCTGGCCCTTCTTGTGGTCTCGCCCGCGTTTGCGGATGCGGTGCCGAGTGCACCCGTAGCGCAGAGCGATTTCGCCTCATTTCCCGACAGTCCGGGCGCAACCAAACTGGCAGCAGCAGGCCTAAGTTCTTCAGCGGAGGAATCCTCCAGCAAAGCCAGCATACTTCCTGACGCCGATCCGCAGTTGGTGACCACGCCGGCTTCTGACAAGATTCAGTGGAAGCCGATGCTTCTGCAGTCTCTGGAATTTACCGTTTTCAACCACGCCTGGCGCGCTGCATGGGATCCCGGCCTGCGGTACCTGATATCCCACAAGCCGTTCTGGCATGACTACGGCGTCTCTCTCACCGACTACCACATGAATCACTGGAGCGATGGCGACGACTTCGTCGTCAATGACGTGGGCCATCCCATGGAGGGTGCAGTCTTTGGTCGTCTCTTCCTGCAGAACGATCCCAAGAGTTTCGTCGAGATCGGCAGGCACAACGGCTATTGGAAGACGCGCCTGCAATCGCTTGCCTGGATGACGCTGTGGTCGACCCAATTTGAAGTAGGGCCGCTGAGCGAAACCAACATCGGCAACCAGGGCGGCTATTACTACAGCATCGGATGTGGCACAGCCAAAGCGTGTCTCACCACTCCGCCCTACTCTGCGGGCGCGAACAAATACACCGGCATTGGTGGCGTCACGAACAATACCGGCTGGACCGATTTCATCATCACGCCCGTGGTCGGCTTGGGCTGGGTGGTGGCGGAAGACACCATCGACCGCTATATCGTGACCCCAATTGCGCGTGAGCATCGCATAATTGGCGGTCGCATACTTCGCAGCGCACTGGAGCCCACTCGCTCCATGGGCGCGCTCTTCGCTGGGAAGTTTCCCTGGATGCTGCCTGCTCCTGAAAACAACTTCGTTTATCACGCAAAAGTGAAGCCGCCGAAGCCGCCCAGAGATGCGGTTCAGCGTTGGGAGTTAGGAACGCAATACACCTATGTCAGCCTGCCCGTGCTTACGCGAGACTGTCCCACCACGTGTCGCGAAGGATTTTCCGGGATGGGCACGACATTCACCTACAACTTCACCCGCGGCTTCGCCTTTGATAGCAGCACGAACTTCCTTCCCGGCCAGAACGGGAGCCAGGGCATGATGGAGGGACTCTACGGCATCAGGCTTGGTCAGCAATTCCATCACGTAGGCGTCTTCGGCAAGGTGCGCCCGGGATTCATCTATTACAAAAATGCAATTCCCGGCGGCGGAGATGATACCCCCAACAGCCTGACCCGCTTTGCCTGGGACTTGGGCGGCATCGTCGAGGTTTATCCCGGCCGCGAATCGCGCTCGGTGCTCCGCTTCGATGTAGGTACCACGCTGGTGCGATACCTCACCGATCGCAACGATGATCGCTTCACCCAAATCGGCGGAGTCATCTCCAACCAGTACTGGGTCACCCAAGGCAACTTCCAGATCTCCACCGGATACACCTATCGCTTCTAGCGGCGGGTTGTGCGTGGTGAGTAGAACCTCATAACTTGCCTTGTATCAGGGCACGTCTTTAGACGTGCCGCAAGCGCCTGCCACAAAGCATGGGCTTCAGCCCCTGCTGCTACGCGCGCGGGTTGCAGGGGCTGAAGCCCTGCTTCTTTAAATCGCCGCTGTTCGGCACGACTGAAGGTCGTGCCCTGATACAAAGCGATGGCTCTGTAGTACCCTGTCCCCACTGAGCCGATGCCGCACTCCGAGATATTCAAGGAACTCTCCTACGTTTTCATCGCCGCCGTTCTCGGCGGCATGCTGGCGTGGCGTCTGCGCCAGCCGCTCATCCTGGGCTATGTGTTTGCCGGTATCACAATCAGCCCCTTCACTCCCGGTCCGGCGATTCACGAGGCGCACACCTTCGAGTTGCTGGCCGAGGTGGGCGTCATCTTCCTGATGTTCACCATCGGGCTTGAGTTTTCGGTCAAGGAGCTTGCTGCGGGTGAAATGGCATCGCGCTGTCGGCGGGCCCGCTCGGAATCGCCGCCTGCGGCCTGATGGGGCTGGGCGTCGGCGCTCTGCTGGGATGGGGACTGCTTCCCGGCTTCGCCGTGGGGCTGATCATCTCCGTCGCCAGCACCATGGTTATGTCGCGGCTGTTGATCGACCGGGGAGAGCTGCAATCGGAGCAGGGCCGCGTGATGATCGCCATCACGCTGGTCGAAGACCTCGGCACAGTCGTGCTTATCATCGTGCTGCCGCTGCTGGCGAATTTCACTCCCTCGCACCTGATCGCGCTGGCGAAGCAACTGGGGCTGGCTGCGCTGGTGCTCGTGCCGCTCATCTTCCTGGCGAAGTTCTCTGGTGCCGCGTCTTCTGGCGGTGATTTCGCGGATGTGCAGCGATGAGATCTTCTTGCTGCTCACGCTGGCTGTCTGTCTCGGCGCCGCCGCCATTACTCAGGCGGTAGGCCTCTCGCTCGCCATCGGAGCGTTTGTCGGTGGCCTTACCATCAGCGGCTCGGAGCACGCCCACCGCGCCCTGGAACGGCTTATGCCTTTGCGCGATGCCTTCGTCGCACTCTTCTTCGTGACGGTAGGCACGTTGATCAATCCCCGTGGGATATTTGCGAACACCGGAGTGCTGCTGGCCATCGTCGGTATGGTTGTTGTTGGCAAAGCCGTGATCTGGACGGGCATCACGAAGGGCTTCGGATATTCCACGCGGACTTCGGTGCTGGTGGGAACGGGGCTGACGCAAATCGGCGAATTCTCGTTCATCCTGGTGCAGGCGGCGCGCACCAGCGGCTTGCTGACGGAAAACTTCTACCACGCCACGCTCGCCGCCTCGCTGATCACCATCCTGATCAACGCCGCGCTGGTTCGCTCGATGCCCAACTGGCTGGCGCTTCCGCGGCCTCGGCAACGGAGGCGTATAGCAGCTGACTAATCTTCCGGGCTGTCATTCTGAGCGCAGCGACGCCACCTTTAGAACTGTCATTCTGAGCGACCGAAGAACCTGCTTTTGGCGGCACGAACGAGATCTTCCTCGCATCAATTTTCTTTAGAACTGTCATTCTGAGCGCAGCGAAGAACCTGCTTTCGTTACCCACCACGGGAATGCCCGATTTGACAGAGCCCTGTGCCTCACGTCACATACGCGTTTCAGTTCCCATGCGACGCTACCAGCATGCCCCGCGAACACCGCTACTTTGTCTACATCCTCTCCAGCAAGTCGCGTCGCATCTACACTGGCGTCACGGGCGATTTGTACCGTCGCGTCATGCAGCACAAGCGGGGAGAGATCGAGGGATTCACCCAGCGTTACAAGATCAATCGGCTGGTTTATTACCGAGAGTTTCAGTATGTCCGCGAGGCGATCCGCATGGAAACCGTGATCAAAGGGTGGCTGCGCTCGAAGAAAGTCGCTCTTATCGAGCGGGAAAATGCTACTTGGGACGATCTGGCTGACGATTGGGGCAAACCTTGGACTCCCCTAAATGCGTCGGCTCAAGGTGTGAAAGCAGGTTCTTCGCTTTGCTCAGAATGACAGTTCTAAAGCTGCTTTAATCGGGTGAGAACTCTTCGGCCCGTGCAGGAACAGCAGGTTCCTCGCTCCGCCCAGAATGACAGTTTGCCGCGACTTCACTGATTGACCGACTTGGTACCGCCCCGGATTGGCGGTTGATTCTCCCCTGCAATGCACCTAGACTAGTGCAAGCTCTCAGACTCTCCTCGACCTCCTGAAATATCCTCACCGCCTGAATCTCGCGTATCTGCTGCAATTAGGGTGCAATATGCTGTGGTTTCCACAACTCAGGCACTAAATATAGCGTTTTGTATCTTGACCCCTCCCCCCGAAGGCCGTTACAGTTGCCTTGGATTAGGCAGAGGGGAACCAAGGGTTAAGCAATCCGGTGCCTCTTCTGCCCGCGCGGTTCGTCTACAGAATAGGCACCCTTCCCGGCCGGGTACAAAATCCCGAAGGGGGATTCCCGGCGAGTGCAAGGAGTAGAAGTTGCTCAAGATCAAGAAGCTGCAAATCCTGGGATTCAAGTCGTTCTGCGATCGCACCGAGTTGCGTTTCGAAGGCGAAGGCATCTCCGCCATCGTCGGCCCCAATGGATGCGGCAAATCGAATATTTCCGATGCCATCTCCTGGGTTCTGGGCGAACAGTCGGCGCGCTCGTTACGCGGCGTCAACATGCAGGACGTCATCTTCGCCGGCACCCGCGAGCGCAAGCCCACCGGCATGGCCGAGGTCACGCTGACCCTGGTCGATCCCGTCGGTATACGGCGACGTGGGTGAGCCCGAAGTCGATGTGCAGGATGACATGTCCGAGGACTGGGATGAGTCTTCTATCCGCGCCGCGAGCGCTGACGATGCCGAGCGTTATATGGAGGAAGTTCGTCCCGGGCAGAGCGATGAAGAAGAATCGCCTGCGGCCGAAGCCAATGCCGAGCCTGCCGCTGCTTCGCCCGTGCAGCAGGTGGTGCTCAAGATTCGTCGCCGCAAGTTCAAGCGTACATTCAAAGCTGGAGAGATTGCCGTTACCCGCCGTCTCTTCCGCACTGGCGAAAGCGAATATCTGCTGAACGGAAAGCTCTGCCGGTTGCGCGACATTCAGGACCTGTTCATGGGTACGGGGCTGGGCCCGGAGTCGTACGCCATCATCGAGCAGGGACGCATCGGGCAAATCCTGAGCAGCAAGCCGACCGACCGTCGCGCCATCATCGAAGAGGCCGCGGGTATTACGAAATTCAAGACGCGCAAGCGTCTGGCCGAAGCTCGCCTGGAAGACGCGAAGCAGAATCTCTCGCGCATCAACGACATCTTCGACGAAGTGACGCGCCAGATGAATTCGCTGAAGCGCCAGGCCAGCAAGGCCGAGCGCTATGCCAAGCTGCGCGACGAAATGCGCGCCAAGCTGCGCGTGGTCCTCACCAGCAAGTTCGCGCAGCTCGAATCAGAAGCTGCCTCGCTGGAATCGCAGCTCACCGCGCTTGGTGAAGAAATGCGGGCCAAGCTCGAAACGTCGCAGCAGATGGAGTCCGAGCACAGCGAACTCACGCAGCGCGGATACACCGTGGAGCGTGACGCGCAGACCAATCGCGAGCAACTCAACACGCTGGCGATGGAACTGGATCGCGCGACGGCACGGCGTCGTACCAATGAAGAGCGCTGTGCCGAACTGCAGGCGCGCTCGGCCGGAGCGCAGGCTGAGATCACTACCAATGAAGCTCAGCTCTCGCAGCTTGAGCAGGAGTTGGAAGCCAATCGCGCAACGCTGCAATCGGCAAACGCCGATGTTGACGGCGCGCAAACCGAGCTTCAGCAGCGTCAGGCAGATGCTGCGGCCGCGTCGGCTAACCTGATGCAGTTGGAAGCTCAACAGGAGCAGCGCCGCAGTCAGATTTTGCAGGCCGTGTCGCAAGGCTCGTCGGTTCGCAATCGCATCACGCAGGCGGAAGAGCGTCTCGCTGCTTTGGAGCGCGATGCCCACCGGCTGAATTCTGAAGTCGCGGCAGCCAATCAGCAACTGGAAACTTTCGGTGGTCAGCGCGGCCAGTTGGGACTGGAGTTTGAAACCGCGACGCAGCTCGTTTCCGAGTTGGATGGACGCATCACCGGGACTCGACAGAAGCTGGATGAGCTTCGCGCCGCCGAGACCGACGGTAAGCGCCATCTCGACGGCATGCGTTCCGAGTTTGCGGGTCTGATGGGCCGCCGCGGCTCGCTGGAAGCTGTCATCGCCGAGCATGGCTACTCGACGGAATCCGTTCGCCGGCTGTTCAAGTCGGGCGCCCTTAACGGTGGTCACGCGCCCGCCGGAGTGCTCGCCGACTTCCTCGAAGTGGAAGACCGCTATGAACATGTCGTCGAAGATTTCCTGCGCGATGAGCTGAACTACATCGTGGTGAAATCGTGGGATGCCGCCGACGAAGGCTTGCGCCTGCTGCGCAGCGATGTCGATGGTCGCGCGACATTCCTGGTCCATCCCGAAGACTCGCAGGCCAAGTTCTCGTTCGTTCACGACGAGGTGAGCTACGGCGGTCCGCGCCGCGACAGCGTGGTCCCGATGAAGGACTGCATTCGCGTGCTCAATGGGTTTGGCAAGTCGCTCGAGGTCATGCTGCCGAAGCTGGGCAACGGCTACATCGTTCCCGATCCCAACGTCGGGCGCGAGCTGGCGTTGGAGAATCCCGATGCGTTCTTCCTCTCGCAGTCGGGCGAGTGCTTCCACAACGTGACCGTCACCGGAGGCAAGCAGCGCAGCGAAGGCCCGCTGTCGATGAAGCGCGACTTGCGCGACGTCCTGAAGCAGATGGACGAGCTGGAGGCGGCGATTCGCGACAAGGAGCTGCGGGTCGCGGCCGTTGGACGCGAGATCGGCGAGCTTGGCGGGTTATTGCAGCGGCTGGAAGACGAGAAGCGCGATGCCGAGCGCCAGGCCATGACATCGGGCCATACGTTGAATCAGCTTTCCGGCGAAATGACGCGGGTTCGCGATCGGCTTACGACCTACGAGGGCGAGTTACAGCGTTTGTCTTCGGAACGGATCGAGCGTGAGGCGTTCGTCGCCAGCCACACCGCGGAACTCGAACAGCTTGAGCAGAAGCAGCGCGCGCTTGAAGACGAGTTGCAGGCGGCGCAGTCCAGCTTCGAAGGCTTGCGTCAGCGCCGCGACGAGTCGGTGCAGTTGGCGACCGAAGCACGCGCACAGCTAGCCACGCTGGAAGAACGGCGGCGTGGCGCCATCGCCAACGTGCAGCGACTAGAGTCGATGACGACCGAGGCTGCCGGCCGCGTAGCCAAACTGCGGGGCCAGATCGATTCGGCTGCTGCCGAAATGCAACAGCGCGAGTCGGAAAATATCCGCCTGGCCGAACAGGTCGTCGTATGGGAGGCGGAACGCGAAGCTGCCCAACAGACGCGACCAGGAAATCGCGCAGGAGTTGCAACAGGTTCGTGCCCGGCTCGCTCAACTGGAAGAGGAGCTGAAGACGGCGCGCGCCGAGCTCGACGCTGCTCGCGATCGTCGCGGCGAACTGGCTGCCGAGCAGGCCCGGCTGCACTCCGACATGCAGCACTTGTCCGAGACCTGCGTGCAGGAGCTGAGCACGCAGCGCGAAGAGTTGATGAGCGACGACTCGGTCGCGCGGATTACAGGCGAGCTGTTAATCGCCGAAGAAGAAGCCTACAAAGAGATGCGCACGCGCCTGGAGAACATGGGGCCGGTCAACATGATGGCCCTCGAGGAGTATCAGGAGACGGCGCAGCGCCACGAATTCCTCGACACCCAGCGCAAAGACCTGCTGGACTCGATCGAGAACACGCAAAACACCATCAAGGAAATCGAAATCGTATCGCGACAGAAATTCGAAGAGGCGTTTGCCGCGATCAACGAAAACTTCAGCCGGACGTTCAGTCAAGTTGTTCGGCGGTGGGCAGGCGTTCATGCGGCTCACCGATCAGGAAAATTCAGCCGAAAGCGGACTCGACGTCGTGGCTTCGCCTCCGGGCAAGAAGCTGCAAAATGTGTTGCTGCTTTCCGGCGGCGAGAAGGCACTGACCGCGTTTGCGCTGCTGGTCGGCATCTTCCAGTATGTGCCCAGCCCGTTCTGCATCCTCGACGAAGTCGATGCGCCGCTGGATGAAGCCAACATCGGCCGCTTCACCGAGCTGGTTCGCGACATGAGCTCGCAGACGCAGTTCATCATCATCACTCATAGCAAGAAGACGATGAGCATGGCGCCGACAATGTATGGCGTCACCATGCAGGAGCCGGGAGTATCCAAGCTGGTTTCAGTACGGCTGCAGGGAAGCACGCCGCGGCTGGTCGCTGCCAGCGCATAACGGGCGGAAGGTCTATTAAGCAAATAACAAAAAGGGAGGCCGCGGCCTCCCTTTTTGCATCTCGATCCGGGTTACTGACCGGAAGTTGAATTCGATCCACCCTCAGCCAGCACCAGTGCCTGGTTCGAACCGCCGAACTGGATCTGCTGCAGCTTGCGGGTTGAGCCTTCGGTGTTGAACTCGACCGACGTGGTGTGGATCTTCCTGTCGGCCGGCTTTACCTGCGCCTGCGCAGTGGCAACTTCCTTCTTGCCCTTCTTGAACGTCAGCTGGGTCGTTGGGGCGTTGTCGTCAAAGGTGACCTTGTAGTCGCCGGGCTGGAGGGTAGTACCGTTGACCTGGACCGGATCCGAAAAAGTCAGTGTCTTCGAGACAGTGCCCGCAAAGGCGGCGCCTGTCAGCATGAGTGTGAGAGCTGTACCGCAAACAAGAGTTACAAAGCGCTTCATTGACGTAAACTCCTTCTTCTATGGATAGATTGTTAGTTCTGGCCTACTCTGACCACATAAGATATTGACTACGATGCGGCCGAAAGGTTTCGTGAATTATTGACCAGTAGCTGCTACGAAGTGGTGAGCTGCTTAGTTCCATCGAGAGTAGAAGAAAACTGTTAACTAGTGTAAAGAGGGCATCTTTAGCGGGTGGGATAAATAGGCAGAATGGCGGGATGAAATGCACTTCACGGAATTGTCGCGGTCACATTCAAGTGGAGTGCATCACAAACAGGTGCAGCAGCATCTAAATCTCAAGGATTGTTGTTGATTTTGTGATTATCTTAGGTTGACTGTCTACGATCCAGACAGTAGCTCGCCCTAATCCCAACCCATACGCGTCCGCAGCGCGGTAATGTGCGCGGTGTGATGCGCCGAATGCCAGGCGTACAGCGCCAGCATTCGATCGAGCGAGAGCACGCCCGATTCGGGATGCCGCAACGTGCGAGCAAAGTCCTCCGCACTCATCGACTGCAGCAGAGTGACCCACCGTCCGTGCAGCGCCTGCAGCAGGCGCAAAGACGTTTCCACTGGCGTTTGTTCGGAATCCGGCAGCTTGGCCCAGAGGTCTTCCTTGTAGGTCTTGATCGCGGGCTCAAATTCCGTCAGCGCCCACTTGAAGCGGATGTAAGCATTCATGTGACTGTCCGGTACATGATGTACCACCTGGCGCACCGTCCAGCCGTCAGGGCGATAAGGAGTGTCGAGTTGCTTCGCGTCGAGACCATCGATGGCGGCGTTCAGATTTGCCGGAAGCTTGGAAAGCACGTCGATGTAATGCACGCGCCGCTTCGTCATCTGCTCGTCGTTTTCCGGTGGAATCCATTCGAATTTGCCAATCGGATATCGCAGGTCTGCCAAGCTGCACCTCTACTAATAATCTACTACCGATGCGGTTAATCAAGCCCGCGCACTTCGCTGGTGGGAAGCCATTCCAGGCTGCAGGGCCCGGGCAGTCCGGTAGCAGAGCTTTCTCTGCCGCTGGCTTTGTTCTTCGACGGCGGTTGCTTCCCGCAGGTCAGCCGCACCCGGCGCACAACGTGCACCTGCGACGACGGCGGAAACTTCACCGGCACAGATAATGTTCTTCAGCGTCTCGGTGAAGCTGCGCAGGCTTTCTTCGCCACTGCACGAATTTCACCTGCTCGATCTTGCCCGGGCTAACCAGCAAAAAGAAGTCGGCGGTTCCGGCCTGCACCATGTCGAGCTTCTCGGTTCGCTCGCTGATCTGCTCTTTACGCGCTTTTGTGATCATCGAGTCGAGCGCGCCGCCGCTCACGCCAAGGCTTTTCAGCTTGTCGCGCGCGGTCGAACTCGGACTGTCCCCAGTCAGCGCCAACACGTAATAATGCACCGCCTGGTCGTGATTGCCCCTCTTATCCGCGATGTCGCCCAGGTGTTCGGCGACCGCGCCGCTCTCCGTCCCCTGCCACGCCGGCAGAATGTAGGCCTCTGCCTTATCGATGTCGCCGCTCTTGTACAGCACCCAGCCCTTTGGTGTCCCACACATTGAATAGCATCTGGGTGTTCCCCAGGTCGGGGAATCGCAGGTTCGTCAGCGACACATCGCGCAACTGGGTTTCCAACGCGCTGATGGCGGCATCGGCGTAACCGTCGGCGCGCTTCAGTTCGGTGTTCTGTTCGGCCATAGCATAGGCGACGTCATTCCATACCAGAGGCGACGGCGCCATGGTGATGGCTTTGTCAAACGACGCCATCCCCTTCTGCGTCTGACCGGCTCCCAGGTAGGCTTGCCCGAGGCTCGCCAGAAGCAGCGGATTGTTCGACTGCACCGAGACAGCTTTCTCCAGTTCCGGAACGGCTTCGCCAAAACGCTTCAAGTTGATGTACAGCACGCCGAGCCTGGCGTGCGCACCCGCGTCCAGCGGATTGATCTCGATTTGCTTTTTGAACTGGGCAATGGCGTCGTCATACTTCTGCTGTTGCACATACGCCTGACCTAACTCGCTGTAAGCCGAGTCATCGTACGGATTCGCGGCAATCTGTTTCTGGAAAGCCTCCACCCCTTTTTGGGTTTGATTGGTGGCCATATAGGCGCCGCCCAGGTATTTCCAAATGTCTTTGTGACTGGGATCTGCCTTCTGAACCCGCTCGAAAAGCTTGACCGCCTCATCGTAATTTCGGTTTTTAAGCGCCTGCACTCCAGAGTCGAACCAGTCATTCGGCGTGCCTTCTCCGCCCAGCCCCGACATGCCTGGCGACTGATTCTCCAGCCGAACCGTCTGCGCCTGATCGGAGTCGACCACGCGGAGGAATGCCGCGTAATCGGATTGCCGGGCATATGGAATCTCGGAGACCGAAGTCTTCAAGCTGCGGCTGGTGACCAGTTCATTGTTCAGCACCTTGTAAGACGAGCTATATTCCGCGTAGTCGCGTTTCACATCCACACCGATCGGCAATTTGACGGTGTATTTGATGGGAATGTTGATTGACGCTTCTGCCTGCACCTCTTGTGGCGGCCCCAGCCGAAAAGGTTCGTCCTTGTCTGAGTCGTCAGCCGACGACATCCGGAAGCTGCTGATGGGGAGCGGGAGGGTTGACTCCTTTACCGACCAATCGAAATAGTTCGCAACGGAGAAATCGTAGTCGATCTGTATCGGGTTGTCGGTGTCCGAGGGATCGCTCACGTGCAAATTGGTGATCTCGGCGCTACGCAACGGCGACCCCTGCAGCGACCCCTGAAACACTTCTTTCCACCGGTTGCTCGGTATCTGCCGCAGCGCGAATCGTATCGTCATCTCGTCATCGCCACGAACGGTGGTTGAAAAGTGTGCGGTCAGCTTGCCCGTGTCATTCAGGGACCCGTCAATCTTGCTGCGGTCGAATGCCGGGAAGGGAAGCGACGCGGGAGTTCGCACCAGCCCCGGCTTGCCTTCCGGTGGAACTGCCAGCGCCTCTTTATCGCGCAGGGAAAACGACAGCATGCGGAAGGGCGCTACCCCTGACGTGCTGTCGAGCCATATCTCCTGCCCGCCAACCGGAACGCGCGTTATCACGTGATCGAATTGCGCCGGCGACGGCACCTCAGGGTCGATCTTACGCAGCGCATTGATCAGTACTGAAGTTGACTGAAATCCTTCGGCTTGCAGCAGGGCTGCCAACAAGGTGTTCTTGTCCTTGCAATCGCCGTAGCCCAGGTTCATCACGTCGGCGGCAGGATGAGGCTGGTAGGCGCTCAACCCAAGCGACAGGCTTACATAGCGGAAGTCGCGCGATACGTAGTCATAGAGCGCCTTCACCTTCGCCATGTCATCGGTCTTGCCCTGCACCAGGCTGTCGGCTTTGGCTTTTACCTCGGCCGTCGGCTCGCGGCGGTCCTTTTCCAGCGAACGATACCAGTCGCCCAGTTGTTCCCAGCTCTGAAAGGTCGTCAATTGAATTGCCGGCGTTTCCTCAGTCTCAGGCCGGGCCCGTTTCTTCGGCGTAGGCTCCGCGTCTTTGGTTTGCGAATGGCTCCAATGGTAGATGCGACGGTCGCCCTCCTCGCTGATTTTGGGTTCATACCCCGGCTTGGTCTTCAGCTTTATCTGGCGGTCCTTGGGGACGTTGATCTCGACCTGTTCGTCGAGCACGATACCGTGTTCGGTAAAGTTGTAGCTTCCCCAGAACTGTCCCGGGATGAGCGGATTCACGATGGTGCGAACGTAGCGAAACTCCAGGGTGTCGCCCGGTCGCAGCGAAGGAACGCTGATGTGTTTCTGGTGATAGTCGGTGTAGACGGGCGCGTCCGGAATGGTGAGGTCCTGGATGGCCGAGTCCTGGGCGGTGATGACCGTGCCATCGGGCTTGCGCACGCGCACGTAATCGATCTCCAGCTTATCGCTGTACGCGCTGTAGCCCAGCTTCAGTTGTCCCAGGGCCTGTACGCCGCTTTCGCTGGTGATCTTGATCCTGGCTTCCTGCTCCTCACGCCCGGTGCCGTCGTTTTCGAAGCGCTCCGATTGACGGAAGTGTTCGACCACGAACGCTTGTTGGGAGTAGTCAGGAGGCACGGGAGCCTGGCTCCCCGCAGTGGCGGCCGGTTCCTGCCCCGAAGTCGAAGGAGCAGCAGGATTGGGAATAGGCACCTGGGCCAGGGAACAAGTCGCGAACAGAAGAAAGCAAAAACCCGCAAGACGGTAAGCAGTGCGTTTCATAGAAAGAGCTTCTTGGGAATCGTAACCTATTCGACTTGCCTGCCGCTGAAAGCGTCGAAGGAAAGGCTCAGAAGTTGTGGGTGAGACGGGGCGCGAAGTCACTGGTAAGCCGCGCGCCCATCCCGCAGGTCTTATAATTCGCAATTGCAGCAAGGCCTGTCCATTGTCGGTACAACGGCGAAGCGCTTTGGTCGCGTCTCACCTTGTAGGCGGTTGAAGATGCCGCACGAGGATTGATGCCCAAGGCCAGAATCTTGACTATGCCCGCGCCGCCCGACGTTAACCACACGCCGCGGCGACGTTCCGACCCACGCTACATCGAGGGGCAACGCCTGCTGGTGGATGCCATTCGATACCTGGTGCAGACCGATCCGCAGGCAAACCTGCCCGCAGTCGAGTTGCTCTCCGAACACTTTCGCACCAAGTTCCGCAGCACCGACCGCCCTGCTGCGCCGCAAACTCAGCAATGATTGTGTGCTGAACTAGCGAGTAACTATCTTCGTGTCATCCCGAACGACGAGTGGGTCCTTTTTTGTAGTGTCATCCCGAGCGGAGTTCTTTTTTGTTGTGTCATCCCGAGCGAAGTCGAGGGATCTGCAGTTGCTCGCAGTGCCACGAACCTACTTCCTTTTGCAATGTCATCCCGAGCGGAGTCGAGGGACCTGCGGTTGCTCGCAGTGCCACGAACCTGCCTTCCTTTTGCCGTGTCATCCCGAGCGAAGCCGAGGGACCTGCAGTTGCTCGCAGCGCCACGAACCTACTTCTTTTTGCCGTGTCATCCCGAGCGAAGCCGAGGGACCTGCAGTTGCTCGCAGTGCCACGAACCTACTTCTTTTTGCAGTGTCATCCCGAGCGGAGTCGAGGGACCTGCAGTTGCTCGCAGTGCCGCGAACCTACTTCTTTTTGCAATGTCATCCCGAGCGGAGCCGAGGGACCTGCAGTTGCTCGCAGTACCACGAACCTACTTCTTTTTGCAGTGTCATCCCGAGCGAAGCCGAGGGATCTGCAGTTGCTCGCAGTGCCACGAACCTACTTCCTTTTGCAGTGTCATCCCGAGCGAAGCCGAGGGATCTGCAGTTGCTCGCAGTGCCACGAACCTACTTCTTTTTGCAGTGTCATCCCGAGCGAAGCCGAGGGACCTGCAGTTGCTCGCAGTGCCACGAACCTACTTCTTTTTGCAGTGTCATCCCGAGCGAAGTCGAGGGACCTGCAGTTGCTCGCAGTGCCACGAACCTGCCTTCCTTTTGCCGTGTCATCCCGAGCGAAGCCGAGGGATCTGCAGTTGCTCGCAGTGCCACGAACCTACTTCCGCACCGACTCAAAATCGCTTTGCCGCTTTGCGAGTTGCCGATGCCAAAGCGCCGCCGCGCGCACGAATCCACTGAAGATGGCCCGCGATACGGCGCTTTGATCGAAGTCGCGCTCAGGATGCCATTGCACGCCCAAGCACAAAATGATCTGGCGATGTACCCTCGACCGCCTCTTTCACCTCGTCCTCGGGAGACCACGCAACCAGTCGCAACCCATCGCCCAGCGCCGCCGCCGCCTGATGATGGCTTGAATTGACCGACAGCACCAGCGGAGCGCTGTCCGGTAGCGCTCCTCCCTCGCGAAGAATCGCCGCCAGCCTTGAGTGCGGCTCGATCTGCACTGGGTGTGCCTCGGCCACTGCGCGTCCCGCGCGATGATTGACGCCCTCCGGCAAGTCCTGCTCCAGCGTCCCGGTACGCCACACGTTCAGCGATTGCAGTCCATAGCAGATACCCAGCACCGGCTTGTGCATGTTGTAAGCGTCCTGCAGCAGAAGCTCATCCGTGTTATCGCGAAACGAATCTGCCGGCGCTGTCTTTTCGTGCCGCTCCTCACCGTACTTTTCCGGATCAACGTCCGCCGGACTACCGGGAAGCAGCACGCCATCACACTGCTTGATTGCCTGCGCAATTTCCGTCGGCGTGGCATTCACCGGGATGACGATCGGCTCGCCCCCAGCCTCGCGCACTGCATGTTCGTACTGCGGCAACGCCCGATCCACATAGTCGGGCCGGGTGGAGTTTGGAGCCGGGATCGCAATGCGCGGCTTCTGATTCATCGCGCCACCTCTTCTGTATTCGCGGGCATAGTGGTCGTTGGCGTTCGCGCCGACATCTCTTGCATCATCACCTGGCGCACCGTCGCCGCAAGCTTATCCATGTCGCGCGGAGTCATTCCCTCGGTCGAAACCGCGTGGCAGAACACAACGTCGGCCTCGCCGGGCAGGGCATGAAAGCTGTTCATCGGCAGCAGCTCCCGCACTCCCGTGATGACGATTGGGACCACCGGCACCTGCGCCTTAAGCGCCGCATAGAATGCGCCGCCCATAAATTGCTGGAGCTCTCCGCTGGGCGAACGCCCGCCTTCAGGAAACACCACCAGCGGCATGCCTTCGCGCAAGCTCTCGCCCGCGCGATTCAGGCTGCGAAGCGAGGCGCGCGCGTCCTGCTGATCGACCGCGATCTGGCCCGAGCGCCGCAGGTGCCATCCCAGGAACGGATAAGCGAACAGCTCCTTCTTGGCCAGAATGCGGAACTGAATCGGCAGCGTCGCGTAGAGCACCGGAATATCCAGCGCCGACAGATGATTCGCCGCGTACACCGCCGGCTGCGAGAAGTTCACGTTCTCCAATCCGCGCAGCTTTACGCGCACGCCAACGATCTTCAGCATCAGCTTCGCCCAGGTGTGCGCGAACCAGTGTTGTATGCGGCCGTCGCGATCGAAGAAGGATGAGAGCAGCGCGAGCGAGCCCATCACTCCGGTGCAGAAGTAGATGAGCGGAACATACACCAGATACGACCGCAGGCGCGTAAACAGCGATCCCCGGCCACGTTCCCCGGCGTCTCCGATTTTTTCGCCGTAGCTCATGGCTATGCCTTCAGCCCCATGACAGCCATGGCTTCGCCGACCAGGAAAATGGATCCCGTCAACACGATCACACCTTGCCCGGTCGTCAGTTCAATCGCCTTTGCCAGCGCTGCGGCTACCGAGGCCTCTGCATAAAGCTGCGTACCGGTGCGTTCGCCGATTTGCATCAGTTCGTCAACCGTAGCCGCACGCGGATTGTTTACCTCGGTCAGCACTACGCATTCAGCCACCGGGAACAATATCTCAGCCATCTCTTGTATCGCTTTGTCGCGCATGGCGCCGAACACGAACGTCAGTGGCCGCTCGGGGAAGTTCTCCGACAGCGCCGAGCGCAGCGCCCATGCTCCCGCGGGATTATGCGCTACATCCAGCACGACCTCATGATTGCAAGTTGCAGCCGACGGCGCGACAACCTGAAAGCGTCCCGGCCAATGCGTCTCGCGGATACCTCGCTCAATCTGCTGAGGCGTGACCTTAAATCCGAAGGGCGCGATCTCCTCCGCGGCGGCAATCGCCAGCGCAATGTTGCGAAACTGATGTCGCCCGGGCAGCGGCGAATCCACCATGATCTCCTCGCCCATTACGGTCAGCGGATAACGGTTGCGCCCCAGCGCGGGAGTCACTCGCCCGGCGAGATAACCGAACGCTCCCGGAGAGACCGGCGGCACATACTTGGTCGCGCTCACCCCGCGTGCATTCTTTTCCACGATGGCGTTGCCGATGACGTCATTCGCCTCAGGATGCTGCGGCAGCGTGACCACGGTTCCCTTCTCGCGAATGATGCCGGCCTTCTCGCGCGCGATCTCGCCGATAGTGTTGCCCAGATACTTCTGATGATCGAGCGCGACGTCCGCGATAACCGACACCAGCGGATCGACAACATTGGTCGCATCCAGCCTGCCGCCCATCCCTACCTCAAGCACCGCGATATCGACGGCAATGCTGGCGAAGTATTCGAACGCCATCGCCGTCAGCATCTCGAAGAAGCTGGGATGCCACGGCAGCTTCTTGCGCAGCACCAGGTCCTGCGCCATCAATTCGACGCGATTATGAATCTCCACAAACTCCACGTCGGAGATGGCTTCGCCGTTGACCCGGATGCGCTCGTTGATGGTCACCAGGTGCGGCGAACTGTAGAGCCCCGTCTTGTATCCGCCCGCGCGAAGAATCGACGCCAGCGTGGCTGCGGTTGAGCCTTTGCCGTTGGTTCCGGCGATCAGCACGCTGGGAAATCGCCGCTCAGGATTGCCCAACGCCGCCAGCAGTTCGCGCACATATGCCAGGTCGAACTTGTGCGACGGCGTCGAGGCAAGCTCGTGCCCCAACGCGTAGAGTTGCTGAACGCTGCTGTCGTAGCTCATGCTGCAATTTCAGATTACAACAAGGCGAGCTTATAATGGGCATGCCACCATCTCCGCGCCTGAACCAACTCCCAGAGGGCCAGGGTACGTACTGGAGGCTTTTGTTGTGCGAGTGCCCGGGCACAGCCTTCTGATTGCGTCCCAGATGCGGCCTTCTATTGCGTCCCGGATGCGTCTTCTGATTGCGTCTCGGACGCAACATAAGAAAGCCCACCGCTTCAGCGGTGGGGAAGCATGAAGAAAATTCCGAGTCCCTCGGGGACGGCATACCTGTCATTCCTCACTGTTGTTCGGATTCTTTCATCTGGGCGGCTACCGTTTGATTCTGTTATTTATGGCACTCGGTGTACTTCTGGGGATTACCCGAATCAGAACCCGTTCAGTCGCAACCTGTTTTTCGCTACACGCTGCGTACAACGTCGAATCCTAATTTCCGGGTTGGTGCAGACACGGCAATGAGCGAAACATCCCCATTACACTCGCGAGTCGCACTTTTGCGAATCTGTGCCGTCCCCGAGGGGACTCTACCCCTGTTTTATCGGCTTTCTCACCGCTGAAGCGCTGGGCTTTCTTGTGCCGCGCCCGAGGCGCGGTGGGCGCACTCAGCCCACAGCTTCAGTCGGCTGCACAAAACGACCTTGCCCGGATCAATGACCCGCGTCCTATCCCGTGGCCAGCAGAAAAACCACGACTGCGCATCCCAGCAGGATCACCAACACCGCAGCCAGCAGAGTAGGAATCGCTCCTCCCATACCGCGCTGACGTGCGCCTGCCAGCGAGCGCGCAATCATCACGTGCCGTATCGTCGCGATCGCCAGCAGCACGGTGCTGATGCCGGCCAAAAGCACGCCGGAGAAGTTGGCGCTGCGCACCAGTGCCGTTCCCGCCGCAAGCCGCTGGTCGTGCAGCAGGCGAAACCCTTTGTCATACGCGATGCCCGCAGCCATTAACGTCAGCGCCGTGCGAACCCATGCCAGCAGCGTGCGATCTGACGCCAGCTCCGTGCGCGTGAATGCCAGCTCAAGGGCGGCATCCAGCTCGACCTCCGCAGCCTCCACTACCTGCTCGTTGATGGGATCTTCGTGACCTTTGTCCGCTGCCATTGAGGGCTGTTTACGGTTGAGCTTCGTATCAGGGCACGACTTCAGTCGTGCCGACAAAGATGTCTAGAACTCGGGCTTCAGCCCCTGTCGCTGCAGCGGCTAAAGCCGGTTTCATTCTGCCGCGTCTGCGGCACGGCTGAAGTCGTGCCCTGATACACAGCAAAACCACGGATATCGGACAAGCGCTCTCCGACAACCCTTCTTATTGCCCGGAGATTTTAACCCGCAGCTCTTCCGGAATCCGCTGCCGAATCTCTTCCGGCAACTTGTCATGCAACCGGCGCGCGCCCAGCAGGGCCGCATCTTTCATCACCAGCGGCGCCGGCGTGGCAACCGCGACCAGCAGCCACAGCAGCATGGAAAGCAGGAAGCCTCCCAGTGCGCCAATCTCCAGCAGAAACGCGTGCGGTGGGTCGAAGTGGCGGATCACGCCGTAAGCCAGCAGGAAGACGCCCATCGAAACCGACGCCAGCGCCATCAGTCCGATGTCGATGATGCGATGCAGCCTCTGCCACGAGTGGCAGTGCGGGCACTCCGCCAGGTGGGCCTCATAGTCGCCGCGCATCTCCGGAGCAAGGCCAGAGATGTCGTAACGCCAGCCGGCCAAAATCTTCCCGATGACGGGATCAGTGCATTGCGTCATGGACTATCAACCCGGGCTTGCATCGCCGCCGCCCGGCAGCCACGCAACTTACAACCGAACCGCAGGCAGAGGCTCCTGCTGGGCCGCGAGCAGAAGATGGTTTCGCACAAAGCTGCGCTGCTCGCCGAGCGCCCGTTCGGCCGTCATTCGCGCAATCTCAGGATGATTATTCTTCTCCGAAAGATGCGCAAGAATGAGGAACTCGGCTCCCCCATCATAGTCGCTGGTCAGAAAATCCGCGAGCGCCTCATTCGACAGATGACCCACCCGGCTCATCACTCGCTGCTTCACCGACCACGGATATGGGCCGCCGCGCAACAGCTCCAGATCGTGGTTCGATTCGATCATCAGCATCTGGCAGCCGCGCAGGTGATTGCGCACGTTCGGCGGGATGTAGCCCAGGTCGGTGCAGATTCCCACCTTGATGCCTTCGCTGATGAACGTGAACCCAACCGGATCGACCGCGTCGTGCGGAATAGTGAACGGCATCACCGTGACATCGCCGATGTGAAACGCGCGACCTGACGAGAAATATTCCTTGCGCTCCAGCGTGACCTTGTTGCCTGCGCTGTCGCGCGCCCACTTTCGATAGCTGTCGTGGGTGGCGCCGGTGATGTAGACAGGAACCTTCAGTTTCCTGGCGAGGACGCGCAGCCCGGCAACATGGTCGCCGTGCTCATGCGTGATGAGGATGGCGTTGACGCTACACGGATCCTCACCGCATAACTTCATGCGGCGCATGATTTCACGACAGGAAAGCCCGGCATCCACCAGCAGGCGGGTAGCGGAACTCGAGACCAGCGTGCAGTTGCCACCGCTTCCGCTCGCCAGTACCGTAATCGAAACCGCCATAGCCGCGAGCATAACCGTAAAGCCTCGCGCCGCGATAGTGACAAAGTGATTAACTCGTCAGTTTCGGCTAGAGCTGGCCTTCAGGCCAGCGTCAACGCCGCTGAAATCCACCGTGGGCTTCAGCCCGATTTCAGCGACAGCTGACATTCCTTCCGACCTGTCATTCCTTCACCAGATGGCTGATTCACCGTTCCGATCCCGACCTGATCATTCGCTTCACCGACCTCGGTGCACGTTCTGAGCGTAGCGAAGAACCTGTTTTTTTCTCACGCCAGCACGAGCCTCGCGTTGCGACAATCCCCATCAGGAAAGCACATGAAGACCTGCCCTTGACGCAATGCATCACCAGCCAAGCGTTGTTTCGGGAGGAACGGAAGCAGGTCCTTCGCTTCGCTCAGAATGACAGTTCTAGAGGCGGGCACTTGTTGCCATATCGCGGGCTGACGCCCCGTTTTTGCACAGCCCTGCACAAGAATCCTCAGCAATGCACATGAATTGCACAGCCCAACTCGCTTTCGCGCTTGCCACCCCTTGCGGTCATCAGGCATCCTGCGATGCATCCAGGGCACAGGCTAATAATTCTTCCGTAATCGATGGGTCCAACCAGGGTCGAAGCGCGGCAAGGCAGGCTGAAATGAAGCACCCTGCGATTGCCATCCGCTCGTAAAGGAGAGCGGTTCACGAGCGCGAAACCGGTTGCGTTTGCGGAAGGCGATTGAGCGAAGTGAGGGTAAACGTGCTTGCGCTGGCCGCGGCATCCATGCTGCAGTTTGTTCCTCCCCAGTCGGAGCACCGCTTGAGAAGCACCTTCACCGCACGCCGATCGGCGATGAACTCGCGGCCTCTGGAACGCCGCGCCAACGTTTGGGCAACGAACGTTGAAGCCTGTGACTGAGCAAGTGCGACCCGCAGGTGGCTGGCCTCGCGGGTCGCATAGAAAAGCCGCTGTTCGCCATTCGCTATTCGCTCTTCGCTATTGCAGCAATTCCTCTTTTTCGACCTGTCATTCTGAGCGCAGCGAAGAACCTGCTTTCCCTGTCCTTAACGCAAATGATGGCTTCTCGCGTAAGGCGCGCAGCCGCTGCAAGCGGCGACATTTGTTTTAGCCGTGGGCGTCAGCCCGCGGTGGGCATTATGATTTGTCATCCCGAACGCAGTGAGGGACCTGCAGTTCTGTTTCACTAACAAAAATTATGGCTCTTCCAGGCAATCCACGCAGCCGCCGCAAGCGGCGACATTTGTTCGAGCCGTGGGCGTGAGCCCGCGGTGGGCTTTATGATTTGTCATCCCGAACGCAGTGAGGGACCTGCAGTTCGCTCCCGATCCCAGCAAGGCACAATTGTTCGCGCCACCAATACCGACTGTCATTCTGAGCGTAGCGAAGAACCTGCTTTTCGTTTACTGCACGGACAGCCGACTTAAATGCGCATCGAGGTCCCTCTACCAGAGACGTGCTTCTCCGATGAGAAGAATATTCTGCGACGCCGACGCCGATCTCCCCGCCCGTCCCGCCGTGCGGGACAGCATATCTAAGCCCAGCGCTTCAGCGCTGGGAGGACGTTGTAAGAACTCCCGAGTCCCGCCAGGGACGGCACATGTTCCGCTCATGGCCCGCCACAGCTCTGCCCGTGACATTCTGCGCACATTCCCACAGCCACTCACACCTTTATCACTGAAATCCGCCGCCCGGCACCCGCTTCATCATTGCCACGCTCGGTCCCTTGCGCCTAACGTAATTGAATCCCCCGATGGCCACCCTCGACATAAATCTCGAACGCGGACTTCCTGCCAGCATCGAAGCTGAGCGCTCCATCCTCGGCGCCATCCTGCTCGACAACGGTCTCTACGACCAGGCCGCCCCGCTCAAGCCCGACGACTTCTCGCTCGACGCGCATCGCCGCATCTTCGGCCGCATGTCGGACTTGCAGACCATGGGCCGCCCCGTCGACATGATCACGCTGGCCGAGGAGCTCGACCGCCGCAAAGAGGTCGAAGCCGTCGGCGGAGTCGCATATCTCTCCTCGCTTATCGATGGCGTTCCCGACCGTCCGTCGATTGAGCATTACGTTCGCATCGTTCGCAACAAGGCGCTGCTGCGCGGCCTCATCAACATTGCGCAGAACGCAATCGCGCAAGCCATCGAGCACAGCGAAGAAGCCGAAGCGGTCATCAACGTAGCCGAGCAGGCCATCATGGACCTCTCGGAGGGCCGCATTGGCCAGGGACTCGAAGCCCTCCCGTCGATCGTCAAGTCCTCGTTCGGTTCGCTCGACGCGCTCTACGCGCGCGGGCAGGAGATCACCGGCCTTCGCACTCACTACACCCAGCTCGACAAGCTGACCAGCGGCTTCCAGCCTTCCGACCTCATCATCATCGCGGCCCGCCCCTCGATGGGCAAAACCTCGTTCGCCATGAACATCGCCGAGAACGCCTCCATCCGCGACGGTAAAGTCGTCGGCGTCTTCTCGCTGGAAATGTCGAAAGAGGCGCTGCTCATGCGCATGCTCGCCTCGTGCTCGCAGGTTGATTCGCATCGGTTGCGCACCGGCACGCTCTACAAGGAGGACATGGCCAAGCTGACGCATGGCATGGAGCAGCTCATGCAGGCGCCAATCTTCATCGACGACACGCCGGGAATTTCAGTCACGGAAATGCGCTCGAAAGCGCGCCGCCTCAAGCAGCAGGAGGGCCGGCTCGACCTCATCCTCGTTGACTACCTGCAACTGATGTCGGCCGTTCCCATCGGCGGTAAGCGCTTCGAGAACCGCACCCAGGAAGTTTCCGCCATCTCGCGCGGACTGAAAGCCGTTGCCAAGGAGTTGAAAGTCCCCGTGGTGGCGCTGTCGCAGCTAAGCCGCGCTCCCGAGAGCCGTAGCAGTGGAGATCGCCGTCCCCAACTGGCCGACCTGCGCGAATCGGGCTCCATCGAGCAGGACGCCGACGTTGTCGCCTTCATCTTTCGCGAAGAGATGTACAAAAAGAAAGACGAAATCACGCCCGAGATCGAAGGCATCGCCGAAATTATCATTGCGAAACAACGCAACGGTCCCGTCGACACCCTGAAGCTGGCGTTCATCAAGAACTCCACCCGCTTCGAAAACCTCGCCGACGGCTACGACGCCGGCAGCTATCCCGACGAGATGATGTGAGGCACAATTCCAGCCCAACGTTCGGGACGGAAAGCGCTCGGGTGCCCCATCCCGGCGTCCTTTGCCGGGGTGGGGATGTCGGTCGCTATGCCAGCACGGGATACGGGCCGAAACGCCAGCGCCGAAGGCGCGAAATAACTTAGCCCAGCATGTAGGCCATCTTTTGGCCGGAATGCTGGGTAGCCTACACATAAATTTCCCGAGCCCCTTTAGGGGCGACACGCTTCGCGTTGTATCAGGGCCCGACTTCAGTCGGGCCGAAACGGCCTCAATACCCGCCGAGCCCTTCCGGGGCGACACCCGCATCGAGCCGCTACGCTTTCCGCCTCGACCGCGCAACCATCAACGCAATCGACAGTCCCACGAAAACCGTGTGCGCAACCAGCTGATTCACCAGCCCCCAGCCGGTCAGCGGACGCACCTTGGGTACCGCCGACAACGGAACCACCACGTAGCGCATGAACGCAAAAACGCCGAGCCCGAAGATAGGGCCGCAAATCGCCGGCTTTCGCACCAACACCGGTAAAGGGCGGCTGAGCAGGTAATAGGTAGTGGCAGCCCCGGTTGCGACGGTGAAATGCAGCGCGACGCCCAGGCCTGCCGTAGCCCATCCTCCCTGGAACGAGGCGGGACCCAGCACTCCGCTGGCGATATATTGGAACACCCGCTTCACCCCGGGACCGCCAATCACTCCCAACACAATTGCGGCGTCCAAACCGTCCAGGGTTCCTGCCGTTAGTCCCGCGCGAACGATTGTCCTCAGCGCATTCTCTCGATGAGTTGGATAATCATTCTTCATAAACTGTTGGATGGACTCTCTCGGCAATTCGGTCGATCTAATTCAACTCGCCGAAGCATCCTGCTGCTCCCGCAGCGCTGAGACTTTGCCAGCAGCATCGGCAAAGCCAGCCCTGCTCTTCGATGTGCCGGCCTGATGACCAGTCGTCCATAGATACATTGCTGCGTAGGCTCGCCATGGCCGCCACGCTTCGGCGCGACGCTCAAGTTCGCCTGAGCTTGCCACGTCGAGCGCGCGCAGCAATCCGAGGTCGCCGGAAGGGAAAGCATCAGGTTCGCCGAGCGCGCGCATCGCGATATATTGCGCTGTCCAAGGGCCGATTCCGGGAACTTCGCAGAGCCGGGCCAGCAACGGCTCAGAGTGCACGATCCCGTTGAAGCTGATGACTCCGTCGCGCACCGCAACCGCAAGCAAGCGTATCGTGCGCGCACGCGACTTCGGCAGCCCGATGGAACTTAAGTCGGCCTCGGCAAGAACTGCGGCGCGAGGAAATAAATGCGTGACTCCTTCGGCGCCGCGGAATGGAGTGCCGAATGATGCAACCAGGCGCCCGGCCAGCGTGCTAGCGCCTTTCACCGTCACCTGCTGCCCCAGGATGGCGCGCACCGCCAGTTCGAAACCGTCCCAGCAACCCGGAACCCGCAAGCCGGGATGGGTTCGCACGCACGACGCTAGCGCTTCCTCGGTAGACAACCGCGCCGCGATGGTTTGCGGGTCAGCGCCGAGATCGAACATACGGCGCACCCGCTCGATAATCAGAAACAGCAATCGCGAATCGTCGAACTGGATTGCTACTCGCAGTGCATGCTTGACTGCATCGAATTGAACTTCGAAATACCCCGTCTGGCCTTCCAGGCATATGGAACGGCGATAGACGTGATCGTCTACAAACTCCACACCGGGAATGGCCCGAGCCGCCAGGAACGACAGCATGCTCTGCCATTGATAGGGCGGACGGAAGCGCAGACTGAACGAATATTGATTAGACAGAGGAACCGTCGCGGGCCGGGACAGGCGGCGAATCTGTGTCGGCGTTCGTTTATACGTAGTGCGAATGGCCGCATTGAAGCGGCGCACACAACCGAATCCCGCAGCCAGCGCCACTTCGTTCATCGGCAACGCGGTTTCATCAAGCAGCTTTTTGGCGAAGTGCAATCTGCGCGTTTTAGCTACAGCGCTGGGCGTGGCTCCCAGGTGCTGAAGAAACAGCCGACGCAGATGGCGCGAGCCCACACCCACACGTTCCGCAAGGCCTTCAACGCCGCCACCCTCAAGCCCACTCTCTGAAATGAGCCGCAAGGCGCGCGAAACCGTGTTCGAAGTTCCCAGCCATGCAGGAGTTCCCGGTGAACACTCGGGCCGGCAGCGCAGACAGGGACGAAATCCCGCTTCCTGGGCCGCTGCCGCCGTCGGAAAATAGCGCACGTTCTTTTCTTTTGCCGTGGGAGCCGGACAGATCGAACGGCAATAGACGCCGCTGCCTGCGACCCCGATGAAGAACTTCCCGTCGAAGCGCGATCGCGCGACAACCGAGCTCGCGAATACACTCGCCAATCCAATGTTCGTCTCCGGCTCAGCGTTAGGGTACCCGATTCTTCCTCGCCGATTGGACGTTTTCGGACCACGTTCGATTTCTCCCTCGCAGTCTGAACGCTCGGCGGCGAAACGACTTCTCTGGCAATTCGGCACGCCTATATCGATGTCCGATTACGTCTATCCGCGCCGTAGCGATGTCCGCGTATGACCAATGTTCCTGCCTGGTTCCGTCTATGGTCTTCGACAACGCTGCACCGCAGTCGAGATCGCGCCGCTCGACTCTGGCTTTGCCAGTGCCTCATCGGGGCGAAAGCAGGATCAACCACGACGGACGAAAAGGAGACACGATGAAGCTCTCACACACCGCATACGCAACCGCCATTGCTGCTATCAGCTTGCTTGCCCTCGGGCGCTATCCTGACCCGAGACTTTTTGTAGCCTCACGGTGAACTCAATGACATTACGGATAACAGCTCTGCGCATCTTCGCTTGCCTGCTGTTGCTGGTGCTGATGCTCTCCCCCGTCGGGAGTGTAATGGCATCACCCCAGCACGCGTCGACTGGCAAGCCGTGCGACCAGCCTGCCTATCGGCAATTCGATTTCTGGATTGGCGACTGGAACGCCTATGACATCGCGACCGGCAAGAAAGACGCGCACGTCAAAGTCGAACGCATTCTCGACGGCTGTGTCTTGCATGAAGATTACCAGGCAACAAACGGACACCAGGGACAAAGCTTCAGCATCTACGACGCCTCGCGCAAGCTCTGGCACCAGACATGGGTTACAAACGATGGCCGGCTGCTTGAGATTGAAGGCACCTTCACAGATGGCGAGATGGTTCTCACCGGCACCGACCTCACATCCGATGGCCGGCAGCAACAGGCCCGCGGCATATGGAAGCCGGTAAAAGGTGCAGTCCGCGAAACCGGAACCACCTCGCTTGATGGCGGCAAAACCTGGCAGCCGTGGTTCGATCTGATCTTTCGGCCGAGCTAGTTTCGGCCGAGCTAGCTCTTCATGTCTTCAGGGTGGAAGCCCACGCCAGCGGCAGATTGAGACACCAGCGCCGCAGGCGCGGCTCAGTCTAGCCCAGGACGAAGCGCAGCGGAGTCCTGGGTGGGCTGCATATATAAACCCCTGAGCCCCTTCAGGGGCGACACGCTTTCGCTTTGTATCAGGGCACGGCTTCAGCCGTGCCGAACGGCTCCTCCTAACCCCCGAGCCCCTTCAGGGGCGACACGCTTCGCCTTGCATCAGGGCACGGCTTCACAGGCTGCTGAAAAACTCTGCCGGGCGCCGTTTTGAAGGGGCACAGCTTTAGCTGCGCCATAAAAGTCCTGTGTTTTGTCATCCCGAACCTCTTTAGAGGTGAGGGATCTGCAGTTTCTTCCACTGCGAAGAGTTTTTTCATCAGCCGTGCTGAGGCTCTCTTCCTTACTATCCCGGGAGCGCCACGCTTTTGCTTTGCATCAGGGCACGGCTTCACCGGCTGCTGAAAAACTCTGCCGGGTGTCGTTTTGAAGGGGCACAGCTTTAGCTGCGCCATAAAAGTCCTGTGTTTTGTCATCCCGAACCTCTTTAGAGGTGAGGGATCTGCAGTCTCTTCCACTGCGAAGAGTTTTTTCATCAGCCGTGCTGAGGCGCTCTTCCTTACTATCCCGGGAGCGCCACGCTTTGCCTTGTATCAGGGCACGGCTTCACCGGCTGCTGAAAAACTCTGCCGGGTGTCGTTTTGAAGGGGCGCAGCTTTAGCTGCGCCAGGAAAGTCCTGTGTTTTGTCATCCCGAACCTCTTTAGAGGTGAGGGATCTGCAGTTGTCTTCCACTGCGAAGAGTTTTTTCATCAGCCTGTTCAGCCGTGCAAACGGCTCCTCCTAATCTCGGCGTCCCAAGGCCAGACCGAAGAACTTTCCCCAACCCGCTGTCCATGTGGTGTTTCGCGGCCTTCTCCTCTTTCGAAATCTACTACCCTCATGTGATCGTTTTTGCCTCCATTCCCATTTTGGAACTGAGCAGGTTACTAAAGGACATACCCTTTCGTAACCTCCCAACCCCGAAAATCGCTGACTTTCTGGTTGACCTTCCAATAGTCTTGAAACTGGTGAAGTGTGCTTCCAGCGACGTATCAGCCGTCAGTAAAATCTGACGCCTGAAACCTGACACCTGACGCCCAGACTCGCTACCCACTCACCGGAAACAGGAGAACCCATGTCCACCCCAACCTGCCACCACGTCCTTGCCGGCGGAGCGCTATGCCAGGCCACGCCCTTACGCGATCGCGATTACTGCCGCTTCCATCTGCAACAGGTAGGCCGCCGCATGAAGGCCGCACGTATGCGTGCGCGCCATCAGCCGATGGTGCTCAACTTGCCCCTGCTTGAAGATCTTCACTCGGTGCAGATCGCGCTGATGCAACTGGCCGACGCCATCGCTCACCGTGAGATCGAGCCGCAACACGCGCGGCTGCTCACCACCGTGTTGCGCCTCGCCATGCAAAACCTGAAGAGCCGGCCGGCGTGGGAGTTTGCCGGCGACCAGCAAGCGTCGGTCAGCGAGTGGAAAACCTTCGAGCAGGAACACGACTTGCCCACCGGCCTCGATCTGAGTCTCGATCCCGAGGTGGCGTTCCCGCCGCCGAACGAACAAAACGCAGCCGGTGCCCCACTCAATCCCGCGGTTGGATTGAGTGCGAACGACGATGCCCTGCGCGCGCAGGTACGCCAGGCCCTGGGCGACGCTGCGACGACCCCTCCGTTGGTGACGGCCGATCAGGTGGAACTGATGGAAATCTACGAGAGCGAAGGCGAAATCGCCGCCGGGAAGTTCGCCAACCACATGGCGCGTAATGATCGGCGCCGCGAACGCCACATGCAACGTGCCCGTTACCAGGAGTTGGCGCGCAATCACAACATTAAGCTGGCCGCCGCCAGACTGGTTGAGGACCAGCGTAAGGCGGAGGCCGCCAGTGCGCGGGCGACAGCAGGGCCGTCCCCCTTACAAGACGCCTCGCCGATCGTGGCGCAAACCGAGGCGGATGCCCGTAAGCCCCCGCAAAGAGAGGAAGCGACCCGCTCCGAAAGGCGGCCGGGGATGGCGCGTAAGTCGTTGTGGCTCAGGTAAGTACGTATAAGTCATTGGGGCTCAGGCATTTGCGATAGAAAACATGTCTAAACTGTTGAAAACAAGGCATCGTGCACAAGGAAAATTCGTGATGTAGCTCACATCTCGGCAAATATCAACTAGCGAGGAG
Organism: uncultured Acidobacteriaceae bacterium; assembly: GCA_963699875.1. Taxonomy (GTDB): domain Bacteria; phylum Acidobacteriota; class Terriglobia; order Terriglobales; family Acidobacteriaceae; genus CAVVDY01. The sequence continues at coordinate 177,751 of CAVOVN010000017.1, read as the reverse complement.
AAATCTCAGCGCGGTTCTGGCGAAAAGCGAATAGCGAAAGGCGAAGAGCGAGAAACTACGTGAAGGAAAGAACGAGGGCTTGCCACGGTCGACGCGCTGTAAACTGAGATGTCTCATCCATAAAACGCCATGAAAATCACAATTTCTACCGCCAATCCGTCGCAAATCGAAACCGAATGCCTGGTTGTCGCCGTCGTCGACGCCGCTGCCGAGCCCAAGAACGAGTCAAAGCCCGGCGACAAGCCCAAGCCTGCGCCTCAGCTTCAGACCGACGACAAGGCCGTGAGCGCGGCTGCTGCCGACCTGATCGCTTCCGGCGAGGTCACCGGCAAGATGCTCGAAACCACGTTGCTGCACAAACCGTCGGGACTGAAGGCCAAACGCCTGCTCCTGATCGGCGGAGGCAAGGCCAAGAGCTTCTCGTCGTACGAACTGCGCAAGCTGGCCGGCGCCGCGCTGCGCAATCTGAAATCGAAAAACCTGAAGAGCTTCGTCTTCGTTGCGCCGAATCTCGCGACCGGCGTTCCTGACGCCGTGAAGTCGATCGTCGAAGGCGCCTACGTCGGCAGCTTCGAGCCCAACTACTACCAGAGCGATCGCGAAGACAAGAAGATTGATGAAGTGGTGATCTGCCGCTCCCGGCGACGAGAAAGCGTTGAGCGCCGCCGCCGAAGCCGGCCGCATCATCGGCGAGGCGCAGAACTTCGCCCGCGACCTGGCCAACGAGCCCAGCAACAAAATGACGCCCACCGTGATGGGCGAGCGCGCCAAGAAGATGTCTGACGAAGTAGGACTACAGTGTGAGATATACGGTCCTGACAAGCTGCACGAGCTGAAGATGGGCGCCTTCTGGAGCGTGTCGCAGGGCTCGGAGGAAGAGCCGCGACTGATCGTCATGCGCTACGAGCCGAAGGGCGCGCCCGCGCAGCCGGTGCTCGGCCTCGTCGGCAAGGGAATTACCTTCGATACCGGCGGCATCTCCATCAAACCGGCCGAAGGCATGGAGAAGATGAAGTACGACATGGCGGGCGGCGCGGCCATGATCGGAGCCATGCGCGCCATCGCGCAGCTCAAGCCGAATGTGCGCGTGATATGCATCGTTTGTGCCAGCGAGAACATGCCCTCCGGCACGGCGCAGAAGCCCGGTGATGTACAGATTGCCATGTCGGGCAAGTCGATTGAGGTGATTAACACCGACGCCGAAGGCCGCCTGGTGCTGGCCGACGGTCTGCACTACGCGAAGCAGCTGGGCGCGACCCACCTGATCGACGCAGCCACGCTGACCGGCGCCGTCGTTGTCGCGCTGGGCATGGTGAACGCGGGAATCTTCGCCAACAATGATGACTTCTACGAGGCTTTCAACAATTCGCTGAAAAAGTCGGGCGAGAAGATGTGGCGGCTGCCGGTCGATGACGAGTATCGCGAGATGCTCAAGTCGAACATCGCCGACATGATGAACGTCGGCGGACGCTGGGGCGGCGCGGTGACCGCTGCCATGTTCCTGAAGGAATTTGTTGGCGACACGCCGTGGATCCATCTCGACATCGCCGGCGTCGCCTGGATGGAAGACCAGAAGCCCTGGATCGCGAAAGGCCCGTCGGGAGTGCCGGTGCGCTCGCTGGTGGAGTTCGTGCAGGACCTGGGTAGCAAGAAATAGCTTTCTCAGTGGAGGTTCCATTCCGGTATCTTGCCACGGTGGAAATTTTGGGTGTCCCATTCCGCCTTCTTTTGGCGGGTGCGGAATTTCGAGAGCCTGGGCATTCGCTATACCGGCTTCGCATCCGAGTCACAACGCTAGCGCCGGAGGCGCGAAATAGCTTAGACGAGCATGTAGGCCATCTTTTGGCCGGAATGCTGAGTAGGGGGCATAAATCACCCGAGCCCCGTAGGGGCGGCATAGGGATGTTGCGCGCCTCGGGCGCGCCATAGGAAAGCCAACCGCTTCAGCGGTGGAAAGCAGGAAGAAACGACATGCCCGCACAATGTGGCAATATCCCACAATGTGGGATTACATCACTTTAACCAGCTTTTAACCTGGATTTCATCAGTCCGCTGATGTAGCGACGAGAGCTGACGATTAGAGTAGCGGGCAATAGCAAACCTGATCGGAGAGAGTGGGGAACGGTTTACCAGCCGCTCCCCGTTTTTGCTTTCTGGCACGGCTTCAGTCGTGCCGTTTCGATCTAAGAGCACCGGCTGCAGCGGAGCGAGGAACCTGCTTTGCTCAGCTCGGCAAACCGCTCACGGTTCCATCATCGGCACCTTGACGCCCTTCTCCTTCGCGAAGCTCTTCGCCTCGTCGTAGCCCGCATCGACGTGGCGCGCGACGCCGATTCCCGGATCATTCGTCAGCACGCGCTCGATGCGCTTGGCCATCGCGTCGGTTCCATCGGCAACGGTGACCTGTCCCGCGTGCTGCGAGTAGCCGATGCCAACGCCTCCGCCGTTGTGGATCGACACCCACGACGCGCCGCTTGCGGTGTTCAGCAACGCATTGAGTAGCGGCCAATCGGCAATCGCGTCGCTGCCATCCTTCATGCTTTCCGTCTCGCGGAAGGGCGACGCGACCGAGCCGGTGTCGAGGTGATCGCGTCCCATGACGATCGGCGCCTTCAGCTTGCCGCTCTTCACCATGTCGTTGAGCGCGAGCCCGAACTGCGCGCGCTCGCCATAGCCGAGCCAGCAGATGCGCGAAGGCAGTCCCTGGAACTTGATCCGCTTGCGCGCGAGATCGATCCAGCGGCTCAGAATGCGGTTCTCGGGAAACATCTGGAGCACGAGCTCGTCGGTCGTATGAATGTCCGCCGGATCGCCCGAGAGCGCTGCCCAGCGGAACGGTCCGCGTCCTTCGCAGAACAGCGGACGAATGTATGCTGGCACGAATCCGGGAAAGTCGTAGGCGTTCTTCACTCCGTGATCGAAGGCGAACGTTCGGATGTTGTTGCCGTAGTCGAACGTTACCGCGCCCATCTTCTGCAGCTTGAGCATGCCTTCGACATGTCGCGACATGGTATCGAGCGAGCGCTCCTGATACGTCTTGGGATCGCTCTTGCGCAACTCCAGCGCGGCTTCCAGCGTCATGCCGCTCGGTACGTAGCCGTTCAGCGGATCGTGCGCCGAGGTCTGATCGGTGAGAATGTCGGGCACCACACCGCGCTCGGCAAGCTCGGGAATGATGTCGCCGCAGTTGCCGACGAGTCCGACGGAGATGTTCTCCTTCTTGCGGACGGCGTTCTTCAGGATGCGCAGCGCCTCATCGAGCGAGTTGACCATGAAGTCGCAGTAGCCGCTGCGCAGGCGCTTCTTGATGCGCTCGGGATCGACGTCGATGCCGAGGAAGCACGCGCCCGTCATCGTCGCCGCAAGCGGCTGCGCTCCGCCCATTCCGCCCATGCCGCCGGAGACGATGAGCTTGCCCGCGAGCTCTCCGCCGAAGTGCTTCTCGCCTGCGGCAGAGAACGTCTCGTAGGTGCCCTGAATGATGCCTTGCGAGCCGATGTAAATCCACGAGCCTGCCGTCATCTGGCCGTACATGATGAGGCCGAGCTTCTCCAGTTCGTTGAACTTCTCCCAGTTCGACCAGTGGCCGACCAGGTTGGAGTTGCAGATCAGCACGCGCGGCGCGTACTCATGCGTGCGGAAGATGCCGACCGGCTTGCCCGATTGCACCAGCAGCGTCTCGTCGTTATCGAGCGAGCGCAAGGAGTTGACGATGGCGTGATAGCAGTCCCAGTTGCGCGCGGCCTTGCCGGTCCCGCCATAGACGACCAGGTCCTGCGGGCGCTCGCCGACATCCGGGTCGAGGTTGTTCATCAGCATGCGCATGGCGGCTTCCTGCCCCCAGCCTTTGCAGGAGAGCTGGTTGCCGCGCGGCGCCTTGATCGGAGTGTAGGTAGTGCTGGTGGGCTCAGTGAGTACTGGCATAACAGACGATGCTAGTGCGTTGCGCAGGCGAGCGCAATGCTAGCGGGTCGCAGCCTTCTTGGCCGCTTGCATCACGCTCTTCTGCATGCGCTGTTCGCCGGCCCAATACAAGCTGATCTCGTGGCCTTCGGGATCGTTCAAGTAGGCATGACGCCAACCCCACGGCATCATCTGCGGCTGCTGAGTGAAGACGAATCCACGCTTGCGCAACTTCTGGCAGAAGTCGTCGAGCTCGCGTACTTCGAAGTAGAGTCGCACTCCGTCGCTTGCTACCGACGCTCCCGGTCCAGCCTGATGCAAGGCGATGGTGCCGTCTCCACCCGGCGCTTGCATGCGCGCATACACCGACCTGCCCTCGTGACGATAGTCTTCGATAAGCCTGAACCCGAGCCAGTTGCGATAGAACTGGATGCCGCCGCCTACGTCTTTCAGATAAATCATGGCGTGGTTGAAGCTGAGCTTGTCGCCGGCATCGGACGAAGGGGTCACCTTCTGCGGAATTTTCGGAGCCGCCGACCTGCTCGTCTTCTTCGCCGCCACTGCGGATTTCTTCACGGTGTTGCGCACTGGCTTCGAGACAGCACGCTTCTTCGCCGGCGCCGTTGCTTTGACTGCCTTGTGCTTTTTCTTTGCGGCTTTTTTCATAGGCTCACCACCAAGTGCTTTCAATGCGCGCAAGTATGTTTGGCGAAACGACGGCTGTCAAGTCGCGGGTTCCGTCGAACGAGCGGCTGCCCTGATCGACTCTCATCGCTCGCCACATGCGTCTTGCATCTGCTTCATCAATATCTGCTGTGCATTAGTTGCGTAGTGATTGCGCAAGGTGACAACGCCAACCTTGCGCGTGCTGTGCTTGCCTGCGATAGGAACAAACCTGCAGCCGGGGTGCGGTTGTACCGCCATTGCCGGGACGGCTGAGACTCCCATCTCCGCCGAAACCATCGCCAGTATGGTCGCGAACTGCCCGCTCTCGAAGATCACATTGGGCGACATCTTCGACTTGCGGCACGCCGCGATCAGGCTGTCGCGAAAGCAGTGGCCTTCCTTCAAAAGCAGGAACGGCTCGCGGTTCAGCTCTGTCAAGCTCACGCTCTTTCGACGCCCGAGCGCGTGCGACTCCGGCAGCACGGCGTAGAACTTCTCCTCGAACAGCTCCACGGCTCTCCAGTTCGCCGCCCGGCAGCGGAAGCGCGACGACCGCCATGTCGATGGTGCCCTGGTGCAAGCGTTGCAACAGCGTAGGCGTGATGTCTTCCACGACCTTCACGGTGATCAGCGGGTGGCGAGCGGAGAAGCCCTTCAACAGCTTGGGCAAGAGATACGCCGCGATGGTAGGAATAATCCCCAGCGCCACGTCGCCTTTCTCATCGCCCGCCATTTCGAGCAGCTCGGTTTTGGCTTCTTCCAGGTCGCGAAGAATGCGCTCGGCCTTAGGCAGGAAAGCCTCTCCGAAGACGGTGAGCTTAGCCGATCGCGGCAAGCGATCGAAAAGCTTCGAGCCCAGTTCCGCCTCCAGTTTCAGGATTTGCTGGGACAAGCGAGGGCTGGGCAACGTGCTCCACTTCCGAAGCGCGAGTGAAAGTTCCGTGCCGAGCCACGGCGCAGAAATAACGAAGCTGATGGATTTCCATAGAGTTAATAGGGCCTTAATACTTTCGGCGCAAGATGCTCTGCCTATGGCAAGTATAGGAAACAGATATTTTACCTCTGCCTCATGCACGGCGTAGTCTTGTAGGTAGCGTAATCATCAAATTTTTGATTTCGAGGGAAGGTCAGAACATGGAGAAAGAACTCGCCACCGCAGCCGGGGCTTCGGCCACCGGTACTCAGCCGCCAACATCTTCAACGGAATCCAAGACCGAATCCAAATGCCCGGTTGCGCACGGCGCTCGGCCCCAGGCACAAAACAACACAGGCTGGTGGCCAAACCAGCTGAACGTGAACATCCTGCACCAGCACTCTCCGAAGTCCGATCCGATGGGCGCGGAGTTCAACTACGCGGAAGAGTTCAAGAGCCTCGACCTGAATGCCGTGGTGAAGGACCTGCATGCGCTGATGACCGACTCGCAAGAATGGTGGCCGGCGGACTTCGGACACTACGGGCCGCTTTTCATTCGCATGGCCTGGCACAGCGCCGGCACCTATCGCATCGGCGATGGCCGTGGCGGAGCCGGTTCCGGCGAGCAACGTTTCGCGCCGCTCAATAGCTGGCCCGACAATGTGAACCTCGACAAGGCGCGGCGTCTCCTCTGGCCCATCAAGCAGAAGTATGGCAAGAAAATCTCCTGGGCCGACCTGATGGTTCTCGCCGGCAACGTCGCGTTGGAGTCGATGGGCTTCAAGACCTTTGGCTTCGGCGGCGGACGTGAGGATGTCTGGGAACCGTCCGACGACATCTACTGGGGCTCTGAGGGCAAGTGGCTGGCCGACGAGCGTTACAGCGGCGACCGTGATCTGGCGAATCCGCTGGCTGCGGTGCAGATGGGCCTGATTTACGTCAATCCAGAGGGACCCAATGGAAATCCGGATCCGCTGGCCGCGGCGCGCGACATCCGCGAGACGTTCGCTCGCATGGCGATGAACGACGAGGAGACCGTGGCCCTGATTGCCGGAGGGCACACGTTTGGCAAGACCCACGGCGCTGCCGATCCCAGCAAGTATGTTGGCCCTGAACCCGAGGGCGCTCCTATCGAGCAACAGGGTCTGGGTTGGAACAACACGTATAACAGCGGCAACGGTGACAGCACCATTGGCAGCGGCCTGGAAGTTACCTGGACCACGACTCCGATCAAGTGGGGGAACGGCTATTTCGCGCACCTGTTCGGCTACGAATGGGAGCTTACCAAGAGCCCGGCCGGTGCGAATCAGTGGACGGCGAAGAATGGTGCGGGTGCGGGCACGGTACCGGATGCGCACGACTCTTCAAAGCGTCATGCCCCCACCATGTTGACCACAGATCTCTCGCTGCGGTTCGATCCTGCTTACGAGAAGATTTCGCGGCGCTTCTACGAGCATCCCGATGAGTTGGCCGACGCGTTTGCGAAGGCATGGTTCAAGCTGACGCACCGCGATATGGGTCCGATAGCGCGCTACCTTGGCCCGCTGGTTCCGAAGGAGCATCAGTTGTGGCAAGACCCGGTTCCCGCGGTCGATTATGAACTGATCGGAGAAAAGGACATTGCCGATCTGAAGGCCAAGATCCTCAAGTCCGGACTGTCGATCTCGCAGTTGGTCACGACGGCCTGGGCGTCGGCGTCGTCATTCCGCGGCTCCGACAAGCGCGGCGGAGCGAACGGCGCGCGTATTCGTCTGGAGCCGCAGAAGAGCTGGGAAGTGAATCAGCCCGCGGCACTGGCGAAGGTCCTGTCGAAGCTGGAGACGATTCAGAAGGAGTTCAACAGCGCCTCCGGCAAGAAGAAGGTCTCGCTGGCTGACTTGATTGTTCTGGGTGGCAACGCAGCCGTCGAAGAAGCTGCGAAGAAGGCCGGGTACAGCGTGAAGGTTCCATTCTCGCCGGGACGCACCGATGCTTCGCAGGAGCAGACCGACGTACACTCCTTCGCGGTGATGGAGCCCAAAGCAGACGGGTTCCGTAACTATGTTCGAAAGACAAATGGAACTTCGCCTGAGGAATACCTGGTTGACAAGGCGCAGTTGCTGAAGCTGACCGCCCCTGAGATGACGGCGCTGGTTGGTGGCATGCGTGTGCTGGCTGCGAATGTTGGAGGATCGAAGTATGGCGTCTTCACCAAGCGCCCTGAAACGCTGACCAATGATTTCTTCGTTAACCTGCTCGACATGAATACGAACTGGCAGCCGTCGTCGACCGAAGGCGTGTATGAAGGGCGCGACCGCAAGACGGGCGAAGTCAAATGGACGGGCACTCGCGTCGATCTGATCTTCGGCTCGCATTCGCAGCTGCGTGCATTCTCGGAAGTCTATGCTCAGAACGACTCGAAAGAGAAATTCGTGAAAGACTTCGCGGCAGCCTGGGCCAAGGTGATGAACAACGATCGCTACGACCTTGCTGCGGCAGGAAAGCGGGTCAACTAGGATCGACTCGTCCGTAGGAGCAGCCTTGTATCAGGGCACGATCTTCAGTCGTGCCGAAAACGAGTGATTCAAAAGTCGGGCTTCAGCCTCTGGGGTCGTCCATAACCGCGGCGGCTGAAGCCGGTCTTTTATGCGCTGAGGCCCGGCTGAAGTATGCCTTGATACGACACAGTTGTTCTGACGGGAGAGGCACTTGTGCTATTGTGCCTCGCACATATTTTTCGCGGACTGGAGCTCACATGCCGCAACCCATGCGACGCACCGCTTCTCACCAGGTGCTGGTTCAATTGATCGAGGCCGACGTGGAAAGCGGTTTTGGTCTCGTGGATGAGGCGAAGGCTCACCGCATCCGGGGAAATAGCGGCTTCAGCTCCCGGGCCTTGGAAGAAGCTGAGGCAGTGGTCGCCGATATCGAGCAGCGGCTAGCGCAGTTGGGCGATTCCGAGGCTGCGTCCTTTCTTCCCTTAGTTGCTGAATTGCGCGAGCAAATCGTATCCGCGCGGCGGGACGAGCAGTTTTGAAGCAGCGCACTTTCGAGGCGCTTGTCGCGGTAAGTTTCCTGACACTGCTCATTTAGAATTTCCTATTGGCTTCCCTCACCACAACTCCCGCCGAAATATCAGCGGTTGAAAGCGCGCGTTCTGCGACAACGCGCTTCTATCACCCCGAGCTGGACGCGCTACGTTTCTTCGCGTTCTTGATGGTGTTTCTGCACCACGCATTTCCGCATCAGCCCGAGTTCTGGACGAAGCTGGGAATGCCTTCCGTCGTAGCCACGATTCTGGCGGGAATCGGAGCTACAGGAGCGTTCGGCGTGAGCCTGTTTTTTGTGTTGAGCGCGTATCTGATCACCGAGCTGCTGCTGCGCGAGAAAGAGCTGGTCGGCACGCTGGATGTGAAGTCGTTTTACGTGCGACGCATCCTGCGCATATGGCCGCTGTATTTCTTCTTTCTGGCCTTGGCGGTCGGGCTGCAATGGGTCGTGCCCGGGCAGCACATGGGGTGGCGCGCAGGCGTGGCGTTTTCGGCGTTGGCGGGGAACTGGTACATCGTATTCATCGGCTTTCCGTCGTCGGTCATCTTCCCGCTGTGGAGCGTCTCCATTGAAGAGCAGTTTTACCTGACATGGCCGCTGATCGTGCGCCGTGTTTCGCAAATGACGATGGTGGCGTTCGCCGTCGGACTGCTTGGGGTTGCGACGGCTGCCCGCTTCTACCTTGGCGCGCACCATCGCCTTGAGAGCGAAGTTTGGTGCAACACGCTGGTACAGCTCGACCCCATCGCGGCGGGCATTCTCATCGCTGTGCTGCTGCGAGGGGCTGTACCCCAGCTCTCGCGGCTGGCGCGCGTGGCGATGGCCGTTGCGGGCGTCGCGTGTATCGTAAGCGGCGCGCTGTATTTTGGAATCAAGAACGATCCGCTCACAACGACGCGCATTGTCTTGGGATATCCGATGGTCGCGATAGGCGGAGTCTTGCTGCTGCTCGCGGTCCTACGCGAGGGTGCGAAACCGGCGAAAGCCTCTGGTTTATCTGGGCCGGATTTCCTACGGGCTGTATGTCTTTCACGTGCTGGCGCTCACGATCTCCGATTACGTCGTACCCAACCAGACAGCGAACCTGGCGAGATATGGTCTACGAGTCTTTGTGGCGCTCGCCCTGACCGTTACGATGGCGGCGATTTCGTATCGCTGGTTGGAGACGCCATTCCTGAAGCTGAAGCAGCGGTTCACGTATGTGCTGTCGCGGCCGGGCGGGTGAGAGCAAATCGCAGCCTGGAGACAAGTGGCGAGCGGAATGAGGATTTGGCATAAGTTAAGTTAGTAGGACTCGGCGTTGGGAGACATCACATCGTGTGGTGGTGCAGCTTCTTTCTGGAAGCAGTTCAGACGGCCGTTCGGGTTGACGTATAGCTGGTAGGGTTGCGGACACGGCTCTTGGTTGACGCGTTGTCTCGACCAGGACGTTCCACCTTGTCCCATAGGGTCACCATCAAACTGCAGCGCATACAGGTTGTGGTCTGCTGTGAATACCAGCCCGGCAGAGACAGCAGAGTCGATTCCCTGTATGTCGTATCGCACTCGAAACGGCGTACCCGCACGAAAGGCTTTGAGCGCGCATTCAGTGGCACTTGTTGGGTTCGCACGAATTCCTACTCGTCCGCAGTCAGTCGCGTGAGAACCGATTAGCGTTCGGCTTTGCCTCTCCCAAGCATCTCCGAACGAGCGAAGGGCGGCGATCTCAAGCTGGCGTTGCCACGCGGGCAGACTCCAGAGTGTCCATGCATAGTCGAACCAAACGAGAAATGCGAAAGCGAAGGTGATAACGATAACGCCGCCAAGCAGTAAGAAACGCCTACGTCTGATCGAAGCGTTGTTATCGCAAGCCACTTGGGATTAGACACCACTGAATAGAAATCTGTGCCATCCCCGGGGGACTCGAGAATTCTAGATGGGCCGCCTACCCAGCACTCCGCTACGCTGCGTGCTGGGCTGTCATGCTGGTCGCCCTGCCGGGCTTGGGGTGTTGTGGGGCGGTCAGCGCTGGCACCTCAAAGAGTGTTCGACGGCGAGGGAGAACAGATCCCTCGCCCGCCGGGGGCGGGCTCGTGATGACAAACGCATGGGGCTCCGACGGCGCAGCTAAAGCTACGCCCCTTCCGGGAAAAGACGGAAGCCGCGCCGACCTGCGTGCTGGGCTGTCATGCTGGTCGCCCTGCCGGGCTTGGGGTGTTGTGGGGCGGTCAGTGCTGGCGGACGGGACAGAGTGCGCGAACGGGAGAGAGAACAGCCGGAGAAGCAAGGGCAGACCCGTCATTTTCGTTTGGGACAGAACAGCGGGTTCTTCGCTTCGCTCAGAATGACAGTGTGTAGGGGGCACTTCAGAAGCGAATAGCGAAAGGCGAAAAGCGGCTTCTAGTATTTCCGCATGTGGATTTCGGTGCCGTTGCGCTCGAACTTTACTTCATCCATGAGCTGGTTAATCAGAAAGATGCCGCGCCCGTGATTGGAGTAGATGTTCTCTCCATTCAGGGGATCGGGAACGCGGAAGGGGTCGAAGCCGGGGCCGGGATCGCGCACGATGATCAGCATTCCGCGCTCGTCATCGCAGGCGACGCAACACTGTACCTTTTGCTCAGGATCGTTCTTGCAACCGTGTACGATGGCGTTGGCGAGGGCCTCGCGGATGGCGGTCTCGATCTCGAATTCCTTGCCCGAGGCGCATTCCAGGCGGCGCGCCATTTCCATAATGCCTTCTACCACCGGACTGATGGCGGTAGGGTCGGCGTTGAGTGTGACCTCAATGCGTATCATCGGTGTCTTGAGCGATCAGGGTACGCCGCAAGGAAATGAACTGGGTGGGGGCCCAGAACTCCCGCCCGAGTAGCCATCGAAACCTACTGTCACACGAAAGCAGCTAGGGGTCAAGCTATGAATGACTCTCTCGTGCGTGGCGAAGTAGCAAAAAGGTGGTGGACTGGGCACCGAACGGGACGAGTTGCGGATTTCGATATTCGGATTGCACTTCGGCGGGTTCAGGGAGCTTTACGCAACCATGAAGTGGATAGTTAACGCGCTGGTGCTTTGTTGCGCATTTGCCCTTGTCGCGCACGCGGTTGGCGAGGAGATCACGGTCGCCGCCGCGGCCGATCTGAACTACGCACTGAAAGACCTTGCGCAGCGTTTCACTAAGTCCACCGGCACCGAGGTGAAGCTTTCGTTCGGTTCGTCGGGGAATCTGTTTTCGCAAATTCAGAACGGCGCGCCCTTCGACCTGTTCTTCTCCGCCGACAGTGGATACCCGCAGAAGCTGGCGGAGGCCGGGCTGGTCGACCGTTCTTCCGTTCGCACATATGCCATCGGACACCTCGTGCTTTGGGTACCGAATTCGCTGGGGCTCGATCCGCAGAAACTCAAGATGGATTTGCTGAGTGATCCGAAGGTGCAGCGTATCGCAATTGCGAATCCCCAGCACGCGCCCTATGGTCGTGCTGCCATGGCCGCGATCGAACACTTCGGATTCAAAGACAAGATTGCGGCGAAACTCGTGATGGGAGAGAACATCAGCCAGGCTGCGCAGTTTGTGCAGTCGGGCAATGCGCAGGCAGGGCTGATCGCGCTGTCGCTCGCGCTCTCGCCGGCGATGAAAGATGCGGGGCGTTACTGGGAGTTGCCGGCTGGATTCGTATCCTGAACTGTCGCAGGTTGCGGCGATCGTCAGCGCCTCGAAGCACAAATCCGCAGCCACAGCCTTTCTCAATTACGTGACGTCGCCTGAGGGGCAGGCTATCCTGCTGCAGTACGGATTTCGCGCTCCGCAACCATGATCGTTCAGGCACTAGTCCTCACGCTGCGATTGGCAGTGGTGGTCTCGCTCATACTGCTGCTGATTAGCCTGCCGCTCGCGTATTGGCTTGCGTTTTCGCGCTGGAGAGGCAAATTTCTGGCGGAAGCAGTGGTCTCGCTTCCCATCGTTTTGCCGCCCACGGTGCTGGGATTCTACGTTCTGGTAGCACTTGGCCCGCTGAGCCCCATTGGCCGCTGGTATCAGTCGCTCACCGGACACGGACTGGCTTTCACCTTCACCGGACTGGTCATCGGGTCCGTCATCTACAGCCTGCCGTTTTGTGTGCAGCCGATGGCTGCGTCATTTACTTCGGTGGACCGCAAGCTGCTGGAAGCGTCGTCGGTCCTCGGAGCATCGCGGTGGCGGACGTTCTGGCGCATCGTGCTGCCGCTCAGCTTTCCCGGGGTGCTGACCGGGTTCGTGCTGAGCTTTGCCCACACGTTGGGAGAGTTCGGTGTGGTGCTGATGATCGGCGGCAACATTCCGGGCGCGACGCAAACAGTTTCGATTCTTATTTACGATCAAGTGCAGGCGCTGAATTATCGCGTCGCGAATCAGACGGCGGGATTGCTGCTCGTCCTCTGCCTGTTGCTGCTGACCTGCCTGTACGCGCTCCGCCGGCATAACGGCTGGATTCTATGGGATTGGCGTTGAGCGACACGCAGGCGGTGTCGAGCGAGACAGTGCTGAGCGCCCGCATTCGCAAGCGCTTTGGCGATGCCGCGCAGGGCGAATTTCAGCTCGACGTGGATTTCCGAGCTCCTGCGGGGATCACAATTCTTTTTGGCGCGTCGGGCGCGGGAAAGACGACGATTCTGGATTGCATCGCCGGATTGCAAACGCCGGACGAGGGCGCAATCAGCATCGGCTCGGAGAAGGTGTTCGACTCGGCGGCGGCTGGAGTAAACGCTCCGGCCCGTCGGCGTCAGGTCGGGTACCTCTTTCAGACACTGGCGCTTTTTCCGCACATGTCGGTCGTAGCGCAACATCAAATACGGTCTGGCGACGCTCGATGCAACGGAACGGAACAGTCGGGTGGCAGAGATTATGGATTCATTCCACATCTCTGCGCTAGCAGTGCGGCGGCCCGGTGAGATTTCTGGCGGCGAGCGTCAGAGAGTCGCGCTGGCTAGAACGCTGGTGACCCGCCCGCGCACGTTGTTGCTCGATGAGCCGCTGACTGCACTCGACGCTACGACCAAGGCCAAAATCGTTGCCGACCTGAGAGCCTGGAATGCGCGGTTCCGAATTCCCATCCTCTACGTCACCCATGATCGCGAAGAAGTTTTCGCCCTCGGCGAGCGCATGCTCGTGTTGGCGGACGGCCGCGTGGCGGCACAGGGACTTCCGCAAGAGGTGTTGCACCGGCCGGAGTTGGAAAGCGTCGCCCAACTCGCCGGATTTGAGAACGTCTTCGATGGCACCGTTGTCGAGCGCCACGTCGAGCAAGGTACCATGGCCTGTCGTATTGCGGAGTCGCGGGTCGAACTGGAGGTTCCTCTCACCCGCGTTGATCCGGGTCAGCCGATGCGTGTGGGAATTCGCGCCGGCGACATCATGGTGGCCACCGCCCTGCCACACGCATTAAGCGCCCGCAATGTGATTGCCGGGGTGGTCACTAAGCTCGAGCAGCGCGACGTCGTCGTGATCGCACACGTCGATTGCGGAGCTGTCTTCGAGGTTCACCTCACGCCTGGAGCAGTTCGCGCACTGCAACTGGCGGCGGGCTCGCGAGTCTGGCTGGTGATCAAAACCTATTCGTGTCGGGTGTTGAGGTAACACCTACAGCGCCATTGCCGCAGCAACCGGATCCTCCACCACGGCCTCAACCAGCCCAAACGCCAGCGCCCGTTTCGCGTTCAGCTTTTCTGCGGTGATAAACATCTCTATCGCGCGGCTCTTACCGACGATGCGCGGCAGGCTTTGCGTTCCGCCCCATCCGGTGATCAATCCAAGAGCTGCGCCGCGATGACCAAATATGGCGTGCGGACCGGCGATGCGGCGCTCGCAGGCGAGTGCCAGATCCAAGCCGCCTCCCATGCAATATCCGTGGATCGCTGCGACAGTGGGCGCGGGAAAGTTGGCGACAGCATTCATGAGCGCCTGCCCCATCCCGGCGAAAACAAGTGCTTTCGGACCAGTGAGCGCCGAGATTTCGTGAAGGTCGGCTCCGGCGGAGAAGAAGTGCGTATTGCCGGTGATGATCAGCCGAGTCGGAGCATCGGCTGCCAGCCGTTCAACTGCGCAGGTGAGTGCGCTTACGCGCGCGATGCTCAAGCGATTGGTGCCGTCGTCGGAGACGAGACGCAAGATCGCGGTCCGTTGATGCCATTCGATTGCGCACAATTTAGTTTCAGCTTTCAAGATTTCAGAGACGCGGCAATTAGTTTTCGAGCGTCAAGCATGAGCTGTCAGGCTCGATTGCTTAAGCTGTTCGTCTTAATCCTACCCTGCTGCAAACCAGCTCTCATCCGCCTTCTATTCACTTTGACAACTCCACGCGCCACGCGAATGTATACTTCTGCGCACTTTGAGGACTCGGCACGAGCCCTCAATTAAAGGAGAGGCAAATGAACTCACGCATTTTGTGCAAATGCCTGATCCTGGCACTGCTCGTTTCGCTTTTGTCTCTGAGCAGCTTCGCCCAAACAGCCAATCCGAATAACAATAACGACCATTTCAACTACCTTGAAGCCACCGTGGCCCAGCTTGAGGCCATGATGCAGCAAGGCAAGCTCACCTCTGAACAACTCACCAAAGCTTACATTCAACGCATCCTTGAGCTCGACCAGAATGGACCTAATGTGAACGCGGTGATCGAGCTCAACCCCGATGCGCTCGAGATGGCACGCTATGCCGACAAGCTGCGCAAGCAGCACATCATTCTCGGTCCCATGCACGGTATCCCGGTGCTGTTGAAGGACAACGTGGACACTGGCGACAAGATGCAGACTTCAGCTGGATCCTTTGCGCTCGTAGGCAAGCCCGCGCTTCAGGACTCCACAGTAGCCCAGAAGCTGCGCTCCGGCGGAGCGGTGATTTTGGGGAAGACGAATCTTTCAGAATGGGCGAACTTCCGCTCCTTCGAATCGATTAGTGGATGGTCGGGTCGCGGTGGCCAGACCAACAATCCGTATGGCATCGCCCGCAATCCGTGCGGCTCGAGCGCCGGCTCTGCCGCCTCAGCTTCGGCAAACTTCGTGACTGTGTCGTTTGGAACCGAAACCGACGGCAGCATCGTTTGTCCGGCGAATGCTAACGGTGTAGTCGGCCTGAAGCCGACCGTGGGCCTGACCAGTCGCGCCGGCATCGTTCCCATCTCGCACACGCAGGACACCTTCGGCATTCACGGACGCTATGTGGCTGACGCTGCGGTGGCTCTGGGCGTAGTGCAGAGTAAAACCTACGACGGGCGCGATCCCGCTACGGGGGGTGTTCCGCTGGGTTGGCGTAATCGATTTGGCCGCCCAAACAATATCCCCAGCGATTACACGCAATTCCTCAACCCGCATGGACTGCAGGGCGCGAGGATCGGTGTGACGCGCGCCGCCTTAAACAGCTTCGATCCCGATTTCCCCACACCTCCGCTGGTTTTTGCCGAGTTTGACGCGGCGGTGCAGGCAATGAAGGACGCCGGCGCAACCATCGTCGACCTGGACGCGAACAACTTCGTGTTCCCGTCTGCCGATGGCGAGACGCTGGTGCTGACTTACGACTTCAAGCACGATGTAGCGTCGTATTTCAAGACACGCAAAGGCGTTCCCGTCGCCGGCGGCGACCTGGGAGATGCGATTGCCTTCGACATTGCTCATGCGGATGTCGAAATGCCTTACTTCACGCAGGACATCTTCGACCTCTCCAACTCGCTGCTGGAAGGGGACGATACTCCTCAGCCGGCGTTTAACGGCATGACCTACAACCAGGCGCTCGATGACGATCAGAGTGCGACCGTGAATGGCATCGATGCGGCGCTGACTCAATTCCATCTGGACGCTGTGATGACGGCGACTGACAATCCGGCATGGGCCACCGACCTGATTTATGGTGACCACTTTCTGTTTGGAACATCGGGACTGGCTGCTCCGGGCGGTTATCCGGTGATCCAGGTTCCAGCAGGCATGGTGTTCGGCACGCCGATGGGCATCAGCTTCTTTGGGACGGCCTTCAGCGAGCCTAAGCTTATTAAGTTGGCTTCCGGCTTTGAAGCTGTAACCCAGATACGCAAGCACAACCTTCCGACCTTCAACCGGACGGTGCCGTTCGACCACATTGATGGCACGACGCTGAAAGGCCCGAAGAACCTGGTCGTGCCTCCAGCATTGAGTCAGGACCAGCAGCCGGCACGGCAGGCACCGTTGACTCCTGAGCAACTGAAGAGCAAGAAGCCAGGACGCCAGTTTTAACTTAGCGGGTAGAGCCGATCTTCGGGGCTTGCCCTGAGCGTGGTCGAAGGGTCGGCGTCCTCGTCGATTCTTCAGAACCTGGGCTGCGACGGTCACCTGAAAATGACCGCCGTAGCCCTTTTACCTTTGACTCATGTGGTCATGACTGCGGGAGCGGAGGTGGATCCGACAGGGGCTTTGCGGCGGAGAATGGCCGCCGAAATGAGAGTAATGATAAGGCCGACGGGCAGCGGCTCCATGAAGGTGTAGGCCATGTTCACGAAGGGGTTCTGGTAGAGCTGCTGCGAGTGCTGGATGGCAGCGACCTGCGCGGCGGTGGTGGCGGGGTCAAGTCCGGAGGACTGGACTTTGTGAATCTGCGCGGCGAAGTAGCTGTCCATGAAGTGGGGCATGAAGTTGAAGTAGAGGACCTCCCACATGGCGACGTAGCAGACGGTGGTGATGAGGGCGATCAGGATGCCACAGGCGAAGGCGCGACCGAAGGAGATTTGGCCGCCGAGGGTATTGTCGCGGTAGCTGCGGATGCCGAAGTAGATCAGCAGGAACGACGCCACCATGATGGTGTAGCCGAGAGCCATGCTGTGGCCGGAGCCGATCTTGTCGGCAATGAGAAGCGAGCCGCCCATCAGGACGGAGATGATGACGCCGGCGATGAGGCCGAAGGTGAGGACGGTTTTCTTCATGTGAGGCTCCTGGTCCGAGTGTGGACGCAGTCACAATGCAGTGTAATCGGGCCGCTTGTCGTCATCCTTTCGGATGATTTTGCGGGAATGAAGCGGAAATCGTACTTTCGGGTGACATTGTCACGGCAGGAGGCCCAGTTCTTTGCTGCGCTGGACGGCCTGGGTGCGGCGGGCAGCCCCAAGCTTGTCGAAGGCGCGGGAACAATGTGTCTTGACGGTATTTTCGGAAACGAAAAGCTGCGTGGCGATCTCGCGATTGCTGAAGCCGCGAGCGATCAGAGTGAGGATTTCGAGCTCGCGTGCCGTGATGCCGAGGCTCTGCTGCTGGGCCGTATTGGGCGCGAACGGTTCGAGGGCGGGGGGTTCCGCGGGGACGACTACTTCCTTGGACACGACGGTTTCGCGAATGGTTTCGCGACGACGCGTTATGCGGAGACCGAGCCAGATGCCGAAGCTTGCGAAGAGGACGGCGACGAGCGCGCTGTAGAGCTCAACCGAGTGCTCAATGATGACGAAGCGGTATTCGGTGTACTGGAGGGTGGCGATGAGGAGGCCGCCGACCAGACCAAAGATGAGGACGTGGCGCTTCATGATGGGGGTTGTGAAGAAGTATATCCCCGCTCGCGTCTGGCACTATGCCTTGCGGCTTCTAGCTATGGCTTCGCGGGCTTCTTTGTCGTCGGTGCGGCGGCGCTCGGTCTCCCGCTTGTCCCAGGTCTGCTTGCCCTTGGCCAACGCGAGCTCAACCTTCGCTTTCCCATTGCGGAAGTACAAGCGCGTGGGGATAAGGGTCAGGCCCTTTTGCTGGGTTTTGCCTATCAGCTTGTAAAGCTCATTCTTATGGACCAGGAGCTTCCGGGTGCGGATGGGTTCGTGATTGAAGATGTTTCCGTGGTCGTACTCACCGATGTGCGCGTTGATGAGCCACAGTTCGCCATCTTTCACCAGGCCGTAGGCGTCTTTGAGATTCGCTCGGCCGGCGCGAATGGATTTGACCTCAGTGCCGCGCAGGGCGATGCCGGCTTCGAACTTCTCCAGCAGAAAGTAGTTGTGCGACGCGGCGCGGTTCTGCGAGGCATCGCGCTCCCCGCTGGAGATGGGGTCGCGACGGCCTTGTTTCGGCTTCTCGGTCACTGTGGATTGGGTTCGGCGAGCCATGGAAGCAAGTTTTTCGAAGCTGAGGTGTCCACCCGCGTGGCGAGGGGTCGAGCGATTCACGCTGACGCTGCGGACCTGATTTCGTATGCTAACACGCGGTTAACACAGGCATGTAGATGCGATGCGAATGCTATAATCGCGGCGGTTTCATACTGGTCTTTCAACGCTGGTATCTCGCGTTTTGGAAGGCGACGATGCTCACAAATTGCGTACACTAAAGTCTGAAACACAGGCCCGAATCCCGCCTCGAAGCTGCAGCGACGCGCGATACGGATGTATCCCGGAATCATAAGGATTGCAATGAAACGGCTCACTTCTGTCTTGGTCCTGCTGCTCCTCTGTATTACCGCAGCGGGAGCCACTGACAAGGCCAAGGCTTTTTACAAGCAAGGGTTAGCGGCCGAGACCCGTCTCGACTATGTGGCCGCTTACAACGTTTACCATCAGGCTTACGATCTCAAGCCGGCGGACCTAACCTACCGCGCTTCCTTTGAACGAGTTCGATTTCTCGCCGCAGCTTCACTGGTTCACCAGGGCGAATTGCTGGTCAATAGCGGCAAGTTGGCGGAGGCCCTGACCATGTTTGAGCGGGCGCTGGGCATTGATCCTTCCAGCTTCATCGCCCAGCAGGAAGCCAACAAGGTACGAGATGTACTGCGAAAGAACCAGCAGATCGAGAACGGAACCGCCCCGCCACCGACGCCCACGTCGGAGTTGCATAAGCGCATGGAGGAGGCGACGGGACCGGTCGAGCTGGCGCCTATCTCCGATACGCCGATCACGCTGCGGCTCAGCGAAGACAGCAAGACCATCTACGAATCGATCGGCAAGTTGGCCGGTATTAACGTGCTGTTCGATCCTGATTACACATCGCGGCGCATTCGGGTTGACCTGAACGGCGTTACCCTGGAACAGGCACTCGAGATTACTGCGCTGGAGTCGAAGACGTTCTGGCGCCCTGTCACGCCGAACACAATCTTTGTTGCCGCCGATACTCCTGCCAAACGCAAAGAGCTGGAACAAAGCGTCATCCGGACCTTCTATCTGACGAACCTGTCGCAACCGAACGAACTGCAGGACCTGGTTAATATTCTCCGCACTCTTCTAGATACCCAGCGTCTGCAGCAGTTCCCGTCGCAACAGGCAATCGTGGTTCGCGGCACGCCCGACCAGATCGCGATGGCAGAGAAGCTGATTGAAGACCTCGACAAGTCGCGGCCTGAGGTGGTGGTGGAAGTGGTCATCATGCAGGTGCAGCGCAACAAGCTGCAAAACTTAGGAATCCAGCCGCCGTCATCAGTGGCGGCCTCGCTGGTGGATAACAGCAGCACCAGTACTTCGACTTCCGGCACCAACGTTGGCACGGGCAACGGGACTCTGACCACAACCACGGGCGCTGCGACCGGCACCATCAACCTGAACAGCCTGGCTCACCTGAACGCTACGAACTTCCAGGTGACTGTGGGCTCCGCAACTGCGTTTTTCCTGTACACCGACAGTACGTCGAAGATTCTGCAACAGCCGCAGATACGCGCGCTGGATGGCCAGAAGGCCTCGTTGAAACTTGGTGAGCGCGTGCCGGTGGCGACCGGATCGTTCCAGCCGGGTATCGGAGGCGTTGGCATCAACCCGCTGGTTAATACGCAGTTCAACTACATCGACGTGGGCGTCAACGTCGACATCACGCCGCGAATTCATGGTCTCGATGAAGTGACTCTGAAAATCGCGATGGATATTTCGGCGGTCGATTCCTACCAGAACATTGGCGGAATTCAGCAACCCGTCATCGGCCAGCGCAAGATCGAGCAGGAGATCCGCCTCAAAGAGGGTGAAGCCAACATCATGGGCGGCATCCTGGAAGAGACCGACACGAAGAATCTGCAGGGCATACCCGGCCTGGCCCAGATACCGTTCTTCCGTTACCTGTTCTCCAACGAGCAGAAGAATCGAATCGACAACGAACTTGTGTTCATGCTGGTGCCGCACATCGTGCGTGCGCAGGAGATCAGCGCTTCCAATACCAAGCCGATCGATGTTGGAACCGCCAACGTCATCCAGCTTGCATCGGCCAAGCATTCTGCCGGAGACAACCCAGGTGATCAATTCGCCGGGAGTCTCCTCGCACGGCGGAGCCCCACAAAACGCGCCCGGCAGGGAATGCCGCAGGCGCAGCAGCCAGGCGGCCAGCCTGGAGTTCCTCAGTCGCAGGATCAATCGCCGGCAGCCGGCTCCGCAGGGAAGCGCCATCGTGAGCTTCGATCCGGCGAACCTGAGTCAGGCGATCGGCTCGACCTTCACCGTCAACGTAAGTGTGGCCGGGGCCCAGAACGTGAATTCGGTTCCGCTGCAGATCACCTACAACCCAAGCGTGTTGCAGTTGCTGAATGTTTCGAATGGTCCCTTGCTGGAGCAGGATGGACAACCGGTGGCCCTGGTTCACCGGGACGATGCGCTGGCAGGTATCTTGCAACTGACGGCGTCACGTCCGCCTGGAGCAGCCGGAGTCTCAGGAACAGGGTCGGTGTTCACGCTGACCTTCCAGGCGAAAGCTGCCGGGCAAGCGACATTGAGCATCAATCGCGCTCAACTGAAGAATGCTGCCATGCAAACTTTGCCTGCCAGCGGCTCGCAGGCGATTGTGACCGTCCACTGAGCGGCGCGTCTAATCCCATAGCAGGAGGGCGAGGTTCAACTCAGCTCTCCTTGAGCCCTGTCTTGAACGGGCTAGAATAATTGTAGTGAGTAAACGTCTCTCACAAACAGGTGGTTTTTCGGGCGAGGCTTGTCCTCCGGTTAGGGGACGCGCTCGGCGGCTGGGGGTGCGCGGCTTTACCATTGTGGAGCTGATCGTCGCCATGACGATCCTCATGATTTTGACCTCAGCCGCGGTACCGGTCGTCCGAATTACCATACAGAGGAACAAGGAACGCGAGCTGCGCCGTGACCTGTGGGAGATGCGCGACGCCATTGATCGCTACAAAGATGCCGCCGATCGCGGCGCGTTTCAGGTCAAGCTCGACAGCCAGGGCTATCCGCCTGATATGGATACACTGGTGAAGGGTGTCGACTCCAATGGCAAGAAGCTGCGCTTTTTGCGGCGTATTCCGGTTGATCCGATGACCGGCAAAACCGAGTGGGGGCTTGCGTTCCATGCAAGACGATCCGGACTCGGACTCATGGGGTGGGCAGAGTGTCTTCGATGTGTATACCAAGTCCGACGGCACCGGACTGGATGGAACGAAGTACAAGACGTGGTGATATTTTGAAGGAGCGCGGCTTCAGCCGCGTTGAACGGACCAACTTAAAGCGCGGGGCTTCAGTCCCCGGATGCATCCTGACTGTACTGCATAATGATACGACGCTCTCGACAACGCGGCTTCACTCTGATCGAGCTGATGGTGGTCATCAGCATCATCGTGATTCTCATGTCGGTGGCCATTCCGCGCTATCAGAAGTCGATCTTGCACGCCCGTGAAACAGTCTTGCACAGTGACCTGTACGACCTGCGCACGGTAATCGACCAGTACACGCTCGACAAACAAAAAGCGCCTCAGTCGCTTCAGGACCTGGTTGACGCCGGATATCTCAAGGAACTCCCCAGGGACCCCTTTACCAACACGCGTGATTCGTGGGTTCCGGTCCAGGACGATTCGCTGATGTCACCCGATCAAACCGAGCCGGGCATTATCGACGTCCACAGCGGCAGCGATCAGAGCTCGACCGAGGGCACCGCGTACAACACGTGGTGAAGAAGCTATCAGCCGTCAGCCGTCAGTGTCAGTTCTTCGACGAGCAACGCACGCGATGAACTCTGAGTGCACGCCATGGCTCTCCCCTCCCGAGAAGCATTATTCCGCGACAAGGATTAGCTGAAGGCTGATAGCTGATAGCTTACTTTCCCTTTCGCTCTTCCGCTTCAGCCAGCCAGCCGCGACGTAGTTTCTCTTCCGGAACACTCGACAAGTAAGGCTTGATGTCGAGTATGGGCGTACCGTCGAGCATATCGATGCCGCGAACCCGCAGACGCCGGCCTTCGCGTCCAAGCAACTCAACCGTGGTGAGCGCGATCGGGTTAGGACGGCGCGGCGAGCGGGTGGCGAAGACGCCGTGTTCGCGGTCGTCGCAGGGCGGCTTGCCGCATAAGTCGAATCCTTCTGAGCGATCGAACGCCCACACGATCATCAGGTGCGAGAAGCCTTCGATGTCTTTCAGTCCGGCTTCGAACTCCGCCAGGATTTCAAACTCGCCTTCCGCATCGTGCTTGGCTCCCAGCCCTTTCGGAATCTGGCTGGTTTCCTTGTACGGGCCGCGGACGTATCCGATCGGCGTCATAGTGATCTTAGGGTGAATAGTCACAGGACGATGTTACGGAAGGGTTCCGGGTATCGGGTGTCAGGCGTCAGGTTTCAGAGTGCATGAACCACAGGTCGTTCGCTTGCTAGTCAGAAGGTCCGAAC
This sequence comes from uncultured Acidobacteriaceae bacterium, assembly GCA_963699875.1. Taxonomy (GTDB): domain Bacteria; phylum Acidobacteriota; class Terriglobia; order Terriglobales; family Acidobacteriaceae; genus CAVVDY01. Next base: position 154,727 of record CAVOVN010000017.1, on the reverse strand, counting down.
CTGAAAGCTGACAGCTTCACATCACCGGCGGCACGGTGATCCCCATCGACCCCGAGCACGCTGATCAGCTCGCGCCGAACCACGGCCGCGGTGGCCAGCAAAAACTTCTTTCGCTCAGCATCCTCTTCCGTCAGGATGTGATGGCGGTGGTAGAAATTGTTGAACTGCTGCGCCAGTTGAAACGCATGCTTGGCGGCGTAGGCGGGCTCAGTCGTCGCAATGCACTGCTCGATGATCGACGAAGTCTTGCCGGCAAGCAGCCACAGCTCCCAGATCTCGGTGCCGCTCTCGTCAGTGAAGAAGCGCTCGAAATCAATCTCGGCGTGCAGCGCCTGCTCGGGTTCAATCCCGGCTTTGCGGAAGATGTTGGTCGCGCGCACGACAGCATATTGCGCATACGGGCCGGTCTCGCCCTCAAACGCCAGCGCTTCCTTGAAGTCGAAGGCGATTACCGATTGCTTGGTGAACTTCAGCATGAAGTAACGCAGGGCGCCGATGGCGATCTGCTCGCTGATCCGCTGCCGCTCCGACCCGTCGAGTTCGGGATGGCGGGCATCAACTTCTTTCTTTGCCGCCGCGATGAGCGCATCGAGCAGGTCGTCGGCCTTCACCCCGAAGCCCTTACGTCCAGATACCTCAATGTAGGACTTCGCCCGGTCTTCCTCGCTTACGTCATAGCCCAAGTCCATGGCGCAGCGCGGCGTGAGCGCCACCATCTCGTAAGAGAAGTGCGTATAGTGCGCCGCCTGCTCCGGGTAACCCAAGCAGTCGCAACGCTTCGATCACGGTGTTTTGCGGATCGCTTTGCCGCGAATCGATGACGTTGTAAATAGCCTCGACGCCGCCAAAGTGCGGATGATCGGCCAGTCCTTGCTCGGCTGAAATCCAAACCTCGTGATCGTCCGAATAACGATAGAAGCGGTGATATCCGAAGTCGCGGCCCAGCAGCCCAAACTTCCATAGGTGATACGCGATATCTTTGCCGACGTATCCGACCGTGCCATTGGAGCGAACGATCACCTTGGCATCTTCATCCGGGCCGTCGCTGGGAGTTTCCTGAGAGGGCCCCACTCCGTCCGGGTGCCCCATTCCGGCATCTTTTGCCGGGGTGGGTGGTGAAGACTTTCCTCCCGCCGAGGGTCTGGTCATCACCCAGCATCCTGTGTTCTTGCCCCGCGTCTCGAAGTACAGCACGCCTTTTTCTTTGAGCTGCTGGAACGCCAGGTCCCAGAAGTGCAGGCGCAAAATCTCGCTCTCACGCGGCAGAAAATCGTATTGAATGTCGAGCCGCTGCATGGTCTCGATGTGGCGGCGAAGCACGGCAGTCGAGATGAGTTCCGCCACCTCGGCCAGGGTATTGCCGCCCTGCTCGATGGCATGCAGGACTTCCCCGCGTACCTTCAAGTTTGCTTTGTCCTGCTCGTACCACTGCGACACCCGCGCATACAGATCCCAACAGTAGTAATCGAAGCGCGGAGTGCGTGCGATTAACTCGGCAATCTCCTGCTTTGACTGGCACTCGAGGCGAACAAAACCGACCACCACATCCGCCACCTGAACGCCGGTGTTGTCGATGTAGTTTTGAATGTCGACAGAATGGCCGGCCGCGCGCAGCAGGCGAACGAAGGTGTCGCCGAGAATGGCGTTGCGCAAGTGTCCAATATGCGCGGCCTTGTTGGGATTGATGCTGGTGTGCTCAACCAGAATCTTTCCGGCAACATCGGCGGCGCCTTCGCCGTGATGATCGCTTGTGCTTAAAGCTGCCGGACGCAGCAACTCCCGCGCAGCCACATCGCGCTTTAGTCTTGCATTGATGTATCCCGCCCCGGCAACTTCGAGCTTCTCGAATCCTTCGGGAGGCGGAAACTCAGCGACGATCTCTTCTGCAATTTTTCGTGGCGCTTTGCGTAGCTTCTTCGCCAGTTCGAAGGAGAAGGGTAGCGCGAACTCTCCGAGCTCGACCTTCGGAGGCTGTTCGATGACGATGTTTGCCAGGTCGAGTTGATACTTATCGCGGAGGAACTCGCGAACGCGGGTCGCCAGAAGCTTTTGTTTTTCGAGATACACGGGAGTTTTTGAAAGGGCACGCCTTCAGGCGTGCCGAAATCGACCTGTGACGGAACGGCTTCAGCCGCTGCGGGACTGCCTCGTTCTCCAAACGCAAGCTCCTCAGGGGCTAAAGCCCGATTGATGCGATATCCGAACGGCACGGCTGAAGCCGTGCCCCTTCAAAGCTTGCGTGCTTCTAATACGGAACGTTTCAGTGTAGCAAAACGGCTTTGGTGCGCAGCCCGCAACCAAGAGCGTTCTTGGGCTCAACACAGAGTAACGCTCAGGACAAGGACGGCGAATCCAACGATCAGTCCAGCGGTTCTCACCCAATGGTATAAGTCCCAGCGATGCTCCTGCGATTTCCAGTCATTCGGAAGCGAATCGGGTGTCCACTTGATAATCCGGTTGTTGATCGGAACCGGGCCGATGAGCGAAAACACGACGGCAAAGATCTGGAGGCCGAGGGCAATGGCGGCAAACCGCCACGCAGGTTCGCTCAAATGTGCGATCGGGAGTAGCAACAATAGATTCAACAGCGCCGATCCCGTCATCCAGAACGGCATCACGCGACCGAATAACGCAGCCAGCGCTGACCGCATTCGAATGTGTATTTCGAGAGGTTGCCGGCTGAGGGCAGGATGGGCGAACGCTGCCACATTCAGCTCACTTCCGCACATCAAACCGAGCACCAGCACTGCGAGGACCTGAAGCGTTACGGTCATACGGCCTCCGCCGTGTTAGATGCCTCCAGCCGGAAAATGATGGATCGCAATCGCCGCCTTGGCGCCGCTACACAGGTTTGACGCTGGCAAACGCCTTACCTATGATGAAGGTTCCTGCGAGCTTCGACCTCCAGCGAGTTCTCCCATGCGAATTGCGTACCTCGACTGCTTCTCCGGCATCAGCGGCGACATGTTTCTCGGCGCCCTGGTTGATGCCGGAGTTCCGTTCGAGGTGTTGGAAAAGACTGTCGTCGACCTGAACATTGGCGCGAAGCTGGAGCTCTCACACGTCGATCGCGCCGGCATTTCTGCCTGTAAAGTCGACGTTCTGGTGCGTGGAGAGAAGGACCTGCCACGAGAGGAGTTCTGGGAGAAACAGCATCGCCCCGATGAGTCTCATGCCGCATTCGCATGAACACCATCACGGTCGCGATTTGCAAGAAATCCTTCGCCTCATCAGCGCTGCGCCGATCAGCGATCGCGCAAAGCAAACGGCGAGCGAGATCTTTCAGGCATTAGGCCGCGCTGAAGCCAAGGTACATAACGTACCCGTCGAACAGGTTCACTTCCACGAAGTCGGCTCCGAAGATGCCATCGTCGATGTGGTCTGCGCCGCCGTAGGAGCCGATGCACTTGGAGTCGAGCACTTTCTCTCTTCGCCGCTGAATGTTGGCGGCGGAATGGTGACGTGTGCCCATGGCATGATGCCGGTGCCGGCGCCTGCCACGCTGGAGTTGCTAAAGGACGTTCCTATCTATTCCGGAGAGGTTCAGAAAGAGCTGGTCACGCCAACTGGGGCGGCCATTGCCAAGGTGCTGGTGAAGAGTTTCGAGCCTCGTCCTCCGATGAAAACGCAAAAAACAGGTTACGGCGCGGGATCGCGCAACTTAGATCATCATCCCAATGTGTTACGCCTCAGCGTAGGAGAGACGATCGAGACCGCGCGTCACGTCGAACCGTCCGCTTCGCTGGGCGCAGAAGAAGAAATCGCGATTCTGGAAGCGAACCTTGACGACCTGAATCCGCAGTTAATCGGCTATATCACTGAAGTTGCCTTTTCGCTGGGCGCACTGGATGTCTTCACGGCTGCGGTGCAGATGAAGAAGAGCCGCCCGGGAACCCTGCTGACCGTGCTGGCGAAGCCGCAGGACGAGTCGAAATTGCGCGAGATGATTTTTCGCGAGAGCAGCACACTGGGTATTCGCGTGCGCCGCGAACAACGTTATGCACTGCCTCGGCGACATGAAGCGGTTGCAACGCCGTGGGGGGACGTTCGCATGAAGATCGCCGGTAACGGGAAAGCGTTGCAGTACGCGCCCGAGTATGAAGACTGCCGACGCATTGCATCGGAGCACGCGGTTCCGCTCAAGACAGTGATGCAGGAAGCCGTCCGGCGTTACCTGGACCAGAAGAATGGATAAGCCCGCAAAGTTCTACATCACCACGCCCATCTACTACGTCAACGCGCACCCGCACATTGGGCACACGTACACCACCGTAGTGTGCGATGCCATCGCCCGGCGCCAGCGCATGATGGGCATGGATACATACTTCCTCACCGGAACCGACGAGCACGGCCAGAAGATTGAGCGCTCGGCGACGGCGGCGGGATGTTCTCCCAAAGAATTCGTGGACAAGATTGCCGCCGAGTACCGCGAGCTTTGGGACCGCATGAAGCTGAGCTATGACGACTTCATCCGGACGACGGAACCTCGCCACGTTCGCGGGGTGCAGGCGTTGTTTACCCGTTTGCAAGAGCGCGGCTACATCTACAAGGGGTCGTACAGCGGCCAGTATTGCGTGTTCGACGAACTGTATGTCGATGCTGTCGGCCCCGGTGCGCCGTGTCCCGAATGCGGGCGTCCGACCGAGACGGTCGAGGAAGAGAACTACTTCTTCAAACTGTCGGCGATGGAAGATCGTCTGCTCAAACTCTACGCCGAGCAGCCCGATTTCATTCGCCCGGAAACTCGCCGCAACGAAGTCATCGCTTTCGTCCGCAGTGGATTGCGTGACCTGTCGGTCAGCCGGACGACGTTCAAGTGGGGCATTCCGGTACCGGGCGACCCCAAGCACGTGATCTACGTCTGGCTCGACGCGCTGGCCAACTACATCACCGCCATCGGCTTCGGATCCGACAAAGAAAAAGACAAAAAGAAATTCGAGCACTACTGGCCGGCCGATGTACACATGATCGGCAAAGAGATCGTGCGCTTCCATTGTGTTTATTGGCCGGCGTTCCTGCTTGCAGCGGAGCTGCCCTTGCCAAAATCGATCGTGGCGCACGGATGGCTCTTGTTCGAGGAGAGCAAGATGTCGAAGTCGCGCGGCAATATCGTGCGCAGCGAAACCATTCTCGACACGCTCGGCGCCGACACGCTGCGCTACTTTTTATTGCGCGAGATCGTCTTCGGAAGCGATGGGTCGTTCAGCTTCGATGCGCTGGTGCAGCGCTTCAACGCCGATCTGGCGAACGGGTTGGGCAATCTCTCCAGCCGCACGCTTGAGCATGATTACGCGCTACTTCGGCGGTGAAGTTCCGTATCCCTCGACAGCGCAGGAGCGCACTGCCGATGATCGTGCGATTGCCGAGCTGGGCGATCAGACCATCCACGATTTTCATGCGCAGTTCGAGCAGTTTCAGTTTTCGCGAGCGCTCGAGACTGCTTGGGGACTGGTCTCCGCGGTCAACAAATATATTGTCGATAACGAGCCGTGGACGCTGGCAGAAAAGCCGGGACAGGATGCGAGAGCGCGGCTAGGCACCGTGCTCTACACCTCCGCAGAGGCGCTGCGTATTGTAACGGCGCTCGCACATCCCATCATTCCGGAATCCACGGCACGCATCTGGCAGCAACTTGGGCTGGGCGATATCGGCAAGGTCGATCTCCGCGAGCTCAAGTGGGGTCAGCTGCAGATTGGCACCAGGCTCGGCAAGGTCGAAGCGGTTTTCCCGCGCGCCGACAAGAGCACGATCGAAAGGATGCAACAGATGGAGCTGGAGCGCTCAACTGTGACTGAGAGCAAAGCGCAGGCCGCGGAAGCTGAACCGGCCGGCACCGGCGCCGAAGCGGGACAGCGCGCGACGGAAGCAGTGGCGGAAGCTGCGCCATCGGCTCAACCTAAGAGCTCCGAGGCATCTGCCGCCGTGCCCGCTCCTGCAGTCGACAACAAGATCAGCATTGATGACTTCCTGAAAGTCGAGCTTCGCGTCGGCGAAGTGAAAGTTGCGGAAAAAGTGAAAGGCGCCGACAAGTTGTTGCGCATGGAAGTTGATATAGGAACCGAGGTCCGGCAAATCGTCGCGGGTATCGCCAAGGCCTACGATCCCGAGAAGCTGATTGGCCGCAAGGTGGTCATCGTGGCGAACCTTCAGCCGCGCAAGCTGCGGGGATTGGAATCGCAAGGCATGATCGTCGCGGCGTCTCTCGGCGATGAAGGTCTGCCGGTGCTGGCAGGATTTCTGGAGGACGTGCCGGTCGGGGCGAAGCTGAAGTAGGTATCAGGCTTCAGGTGTCAGGTATCAGTAAAGAACCTCCGGCATCTGAAACCTGAAACCTGACACCTGATACCGGATACCTGAAGCCTCATGTACATCGACTCCCACTGCCATCTCGAGAACAAGCGCTTCGATAGCGATCGGCCTGACGTTTTCGCACGCGCGAAAGCTACTGGGATCGAGGCCCTGCTCGCGATAGGCAATGGAGACGGTCCCGGAACAGGTACCCTCGATTGTGCGGTGAAACTCTCCCAACAGTACGACTGGGTCTACGCCACTGCGGGAATCCATCCTCACGAGGCTGCGCTCGCAAAGCAGGCAGACTTCGACGAACTGGAACGGTTGTTGCACGATCCCAAGCTGATCGCATTGGGTGAAATCGGTCTCGATTACTATTACGACCATTCACCCCGCGACGCGCAGCAACGCGTGTTCGTTCAGCAGATGGAGATGGCGCGCGCCGCCAAGCTGCCGATCATCATTCACAACCGGCCGTCCGACAACAGTGAGAATGCCTGGGACGATCTGCTGCGGCTGATACGCGAGCACTGGACTTCCACCGGGCTTGGTGGTGTTCTGCACTGCTTTACCGGCTCAGTCGAGAACGCAAAAGCCGTTCTCGATGCTGGCTTCGTCGTTTCCTTTGCCGGAATGATCACGTATCCCAAGGCGCAGAGCCTGCGTGACGCGGCAGCCATGGTTCCGCTCGACCGCATGTTCATCGAGACCGACTCACCCTATCTGGCGCCGGTTCCGCATCGCGGCAAACGCAATGAGCCCGCTTTCGTAGTTGAGGTCGCACGAGCGATTGCTGCTGTGCGTGGACTTTCGGCCGAAGAAATCGGCTTGAAAACCACGCAGACCTTCTACAACTTTTTCGGACTGGCAAAATCTCAGTGAATTGATAATGTCCGGCGTAAAGCCCTTGCGTAGACAGGCAATGACCGGCAAAACCGGGGTGGAACACTGCGGGCTTGCTACACTTGAGGTATGCCCGAGAACACCTTCGACATTGTGAGCAAGATCGACCTGCAGGAAGTTTCGAACGCGATCCAGCAGGCGCTGAAGGAGATTCACCAGCGTTACGACCTGAAGGACTCGAAGTCCGATATCCAGATGGAAGGAACCGAGGCGATCGTTCTCACTTCAGCTGACGATTTCAAGTTAAAGGCCGTGACTGACGTCTTCCAAGGCAAGTTGGTCAAGCGCAATGTGCCGCTGAAAGGGTTGCAATACGGCAAGATTGAACCTGCGGCCGGCTCGACGGTGCGGCAGAAGATCACGTTGCAGCAGGGTATCCCGACGGAGAAAGCTCGGGAGATTGTGAAGGCGATCAAGGATTCCAAGAAGAAGGTGCAGGCTTCGATCCAGGGCGACGTGGTGCGAGTCAGCGGCAAGGACCGCGATACTTTGCAGGACATTATTGCGTTCCTGCGGCAGAAGGATTTCGGCATCGACATGCAGTTCACGAATTATCGATCCAACTGAATGGGGCGACTCGGTTGAACACAGCGGTAATCCGCAACGCGAAAGAGATTTTTGACCTTCTGCACGACGACCTCGCGGCCATCGAGCGCGAGTTCGGTCGCGACACGGTCTCGAACGTGCGCGCCATTACCGAGATCGGCGAGTACCTTCGCGCCGGTGGTGGCAAGCGCTTGCGCCCTGCTCTACTGCTGCTTTCCGCCAAGCTGCTCAACTACTCTGGCCAGGGAGCGATCCGGCTGGGCGCAGTGGTGGAGATGATTCACACTGCCACGCTGGTTCATGACGACATCATCGACGAGGCGGAAACGCGTCGCGGGCGCCCCTCGGCGAATACGCAGTGGGGCAACGCCAAATGCGTGTTGGCGGGTGACTGGCTCTACATGCAGGCCTTCAAGGTCTCGTTGCAGGAACGAAATTTCCAGATTCTCGATTCGCTTATCGACCTGACGCAAGCCATGGTCGAAGGCGAGTTGTTGCAGATCGAGCGACTCGGCAAGACCATCACCATCGACGAGCATTTTGAGCTCATCCATCGCAAGACGGCGTTCCTGTTCTCTGTGTGCATGAAGCTGGGCGCGATTCTTGCCGGGGCCAGCGATGCCGACCAGCAGAAGCTCGCGGACTACGGCCGTAATCTCGGCATGGCGTTTCAGATAGTCGACGACGTGCTTGACCTCACAGCGTCTGAGGACGTGCTGGGCAAGCCTGTTGCGAGCGACCTGCGCGAGGGCAAGGCCACTATGGCCGTCCTGCACGCGCTCGAGCACTGCACGCCGGCCGAACGCGTTACCATCGAAGCTGTCCTTTGCAACGGCGGATTCAACGGTATTGCGCCCGCTGATATCGTCGCCATTCTCCGCCGTCATGGCTCCATTGATGCCGCTTATGCCCGTGCCAACAGCTTTGCCAAAGCCGCGCGAGAGGCCATCTGCACCTTCCCCGACTCGGAAATCAAGCGCGTGCTGCTGTGGGTTCCCGAGTTTGTGGTGGAGCGGCAGAATTAAGAAAAACAGCAATTAGCAATTAGCAACTAGTTGGTAGGACCTGCTTTGTATCAGGGCACGGCTTCAGCCGTGCCGATAGCCGGTGTTTAGATTTGTTCCTGAGGCGACTTCAGTCGCCGAAGGACCTGCTTTTGCTGGTCTCAAAGCATTCGCATCGCTCGCCGCTATACTTCCCTTATGGCTGCCCCGCAAGAAATCGAAATCAAATTCTTCGTTTCCGATCTGAAAGCTCTCGAACACAAGCTGCAGGAATTGGACTTCCGTTGTGAAACGCCTTCGACCCACGAGGTGAACACGCTCTACGACCTCCCTGGTCAGAAGCTCCGTCGTAAGGGAGAGCTTCTCCGGTTGCGAAAGTATGGCGACAAATGGAAGCTCACGCACAAGGCGAAGGGCGTGGCTGGAAAGCACAAGTCACGTGCGGAGTTGGAAACCTCAGTTTCTGACGGCAAACACATGGACGGGATTCTGCAAGTGCTGGGATACGCGCCCACGTTCGTCTACGAGAAGTTTCGCTCCGAGTGGAGCGATGGCAACGGCCATGTCGTGCTCGATCACACGCCCATCGGAGACATCGCCGAGATCGAAGGCAAGTCGCGCTGGATCGATCGCACCGCTAAGGCGCTGGGCGTTAGTTCGAAAGATTACGTCACGAAATCCTACTCTGAACTTTTCTTTGACTGGAAACGTAGAACCAAGCAGAAGGCAATGAACATGACCTTCCGCGAGATCGGTGGCCGCGCAAAGCCAGGAAACGCTCAATCAGCTTCGAAACAAGTTGATAAAGGCCGCTCCACATCCCGCTCGCGATAGAGTTCCGCGGAAGCCGACGCCGGCTCCGGAGTTTAGACCTCGCCGGGCCTGAACCGGAGCCGGAAAGGCGTTGAAAACCAGTTGTCAGTGATCGGTGGCCAGTTGTCAGTTCCCACCCAATCTTGATTTGTCATCCCGAGCGTAGCGAGGGACCTGCTCTTGTGTCCCCGCCTGAGAAACCTTCCTGCTGCCCAGAACTGGGAACTACTCGCTCGCCGCTCCGGCAATCTCCACCTTGCGCTCTCCCACCCGTTGCAACACCGCACCGGCGATCAGCGGCAGTCCGACCGTCGCATCAAGCAAGACTTCGGCAAACTGGCCGCCTTCTTCCGGCGGAACGAATTTGCCCCACGACACCGCTTCGCTGTAGGTGCATCCGGAAAGCCCTCCCCAGTTCACCGGTTCAGGACAGATGCGCACGCCGTAGTGGAATCGTTTCAGCGGCAGGTCTTCGCCGCCGCGACGATGGCGCAGCTCAATGAACGGCCCGAACTGCTGTGCCCAATTGCGCGGCACGCCGCCGCCGATGGTGAAGATGCCAAGGCGATTCTGCCGGAGCAAAGTTTCCGCGTAGTACTCCAGGTCTTCGAACGGATCCCAATGCAGCACCGGCATGTTGTTCTTGCGGCGCCAGCGATTGTGCAGCGCGAAGTCGAGCCCGATTTCTGAATCGCTAAAAGCCGGCACAAACACCGGGACATTCTTCTCAAACGCTGACTTCAATATTCCGCGGTCCTGCACGTTTCCGCTCAAGTAGCGGCCGATCTCGCGATTCAGCTTGTAGGAGCAGATGACCCCGTTGGCGTCCCAGCCCTTGAGAATGCGCGCAACAATGCTTTCGACAAAATCGAGGTTAGTCTCCGGCTCCAGCGTGTCGTACACGCGGTTGTAGCCCGCCTCATATAGCTCCAGATCGTCCATGCGCGGGTCGTATTTGAAGTGCGAGCGCCCGGCCGCCTCGACCAGCCCATGCGCCATCAGCGCTCCGGTCGAAATGACGGCGTTAACGATCCCGCGATCGATCAATTCGGTGATGATCAGGCCCTGCTTGGCGACAGTCATGGCGCCGGCAAGAGTCATCACGACGAAACATTCCTTGTCACGCGCCATCGCTTCCAGCACGTCGGCGCCTTCGCCAACCTGGCGACCGGTGAAGGCAGTGTTGCCCATCGCTCGGACCAGGTCATCGACCGAGTGGACCTTCGTGAGATCCAGGGATGTCAGCGGTACCAGCTTGTCAGAAACGGGATCGTGCAGCTTACGATCGATTCCTTCGCCGTGCGGTTCGCGCTTGTCGTGCATTCTGTAACCTCAAGACGCGCGCCAACAATCCAGCGCGCTGAAAGATGAAAGGTGCAGAGCAAATAAGACCTGAATACTCGAAAGTACAGTCTCGGAATCGTGTCGTCAACGCACCTGCTTGTCTGTAACTTGGCGTTAATCTGCGGCAGTCTGGCAAGTCGAATATCGAATGCTATGCTTGTGATTTGATTTTCGCTGGGAGATAGGGATTGGCGGAGAAGAACTTCACCATCGGCATCGTGCAGATGTCGTGCACGCCCGAGCCGGAAGAGAATCTGGAGCGGGCCATCGCGCATGTACGCGAGGCGGCGCAACAGGGGGCGCAGCTCATCTGTCTGCCTGAGTTGTTCCAGACGCAATACTTCTGCCAGCGTGAAGATCATTCACTGTTCGACTTAGCTGAACCGATCCCCGGTCCCACGACGAAACGACTGGGCGAGGTCGCGCGCGAGCTGAAGACGACGATCATCGCGTCGTTGTTCGAGCGTCGCGCACCGGGGCTGTATCACAATACGGCGGCCATCATTGACAGTGGCGGCAAGCTCGAGGGCATCTATCGCAAGATGCACATTCCCGACGACCCGCTCTACTACGAAAAGTTCTACTTCACGCCCGGCGACCTTGGCTTCAAAGCGTTTGAGACGGACTTTGGCAAGTTCGGCACCCTGGTTTGCTGGGACCAGTGGTATCCCGAGGGCGCACGGCTCACGGCGGCGCAAGGGGCCAACGTCCTGTTTTACCCGACGGCTATCGGCTGGCATCCTGACGAGAAGGCGCAGTATGGCGAGGCGCAGTACGATGCATGGCGCACGATACAGCGAGCGCACGCCATCGCCAACGGCGTATATGTTGCTGTGCCCAACCGCGTCGGCTTTGAGACCGGCAACATTCGCGGCAATGAAGCTCCCGGCAAAGGCCTGGAGTTTTGGGGCGGGTCGTTCATCGCCGATCCCTTTGGGCAGGTCGTCGCAGAGGCTCCGCACGACAGGGAAGCGGTGCTGGTCGCGGAAGTCGACATTCAGCGCATGGAAGATGTGCGCCGCAACTGGCCCTTCTGGCGCGATCGCCGGGTGGATGCCTACACGGGAATTACGCAGAGATTCTTGGTGTAGCCGGCGCGACCCGAAGATCCCCAGAATGCATTTACAAGCTGAGTTCGCGATGCTTCAGTCTGAAGACTGGATGATTTAGCCCAGACGTAAGAGCTGTTACGAAACTCGTTATTGAGCGGAGAGGGCGGGACAAACCATAAGTCTGTCCCGCAGGGACGTCAGATCTTAGCCCAGCATTTCGATGCTGGGTAGACGTAAGTGGAAGGGTGTGAGTCCGCTTCAGCGGACGACAGAAAAGCAGATCCTTCGGCGACTGAAGTCGCCTCAGGATGACAAATCTAAACTCCGTCTTTCGGCACGACTGAAGTCGTGCCCTGATACAAAGCTCGCCTGAGGGCAGGCTTACCTGGCCAATTGACGATACTCACTCCATCCCAAACTCCCGCCGCACTTGGCTATCGCATGCCGGCTGAGTGGGATCCGCACCAGGCCACGTGGATCGCGTGGCCGCACAACCGCTCGGACTGGCCCGGGAAGTTCGAAGCCATTCCTTGGGTGTACGCGGAAATCGTGTGTCACCTCTCGCGCAGCGAGCGCGTCAATATTCTCGTCAACGACGAGGCTGGGGAGGCAAAGGCGCGTGACGTTTTGGTTCGCGCGAATGTTCTACCGGAACACGCCGTCGAGCCGGGCAAGCCTTCTTCTGGCAACGTAGCGTTCGTGCAGATCCCGACGAATCGTGTGTGGACGCGCGACTATGGCCCAATCTTCGTAAAACGCAAATCGAACAAAGCCGACAAACTGCCGCCCATCGCGGCGACGGCGTGGCGATTCAATGCGTGGGCCAAGTACAACGATTGGAAGCTCGATGCGCCCGTCTCGTCGGAGTTGGCGGAGCGCCTTCGCATGCCGCATTGGAAGCCGATGGCGCACCTCAATGGCAAGCCGCAGCGCATCGTGCTCGAGGGCGGCAGCATAGAGGTGAACGGGCGCGGCACTTTGATCACCACCGAGGAATGCCTGCTGAGCGAGGTTCAGCAGCGGAACCCCGGGCTCTCGCGCGGGGAGCTCGAACGCATCTTTGCCGACTACCTTGGCATTCAGAAACTGATCTGGCTGGAGCGCGGCATTGCCGGCGACGATACCCATGGACACGTCGACGACATCACACGCTTCGTGGCGCCCGGCACAGTTCTAACGGCCTATGAGGAAGATCGGAGCGATCCCAATCACGAACCCCTGCGCGAGAACTTTCGCACGCTGAAGAAGAGCAGCGATCAGTCCGGCAAGCCGTTGCAAGTAATCAAACTGCCGATGCCTGCGCCTGTCGTGTTTCGCGGGCAGCGACTGCCTGCCAGCTACGCAAATTTCTATATCGCAAATCGGGTCGTTCTCGTTCCGGTATTTAACGATCCGAAGGACCGCATTGCCTTGAACGTACTGGCCGAAGCGTTTCCCAAACGCCAAGTCGTCGGCATCTACTGCGGCGACTTCATCTGGGGACTAGGCGCGCTGCACTGCATGACGCAGCAGCAACCGGCACCTTGAGCGAAGGGATGCTCCGCGTCAGGGTACCCTTCGGCTTTGCCGGGGCAGGCTGAAAGCCTTTAGACGTGGTGAGCTCGCTGTCAAGGAAGTGTCATCCCGAGCGAAGTGAGGCGTAGCCGAACGCAGTCGAGGGACCTGCATTTGCTTCCTATCTGCAATCTGTCGTTCGAGAAACAAACTGCAGATCCTTCACTGCATTCGCTCGCCTTTCGGCGAACTCACTCCGCTCAGGATGACAGCTGAGGACGTTACTTCCTTACGCCCGGGCAGCCGTCGCGGAAGAGCTCGCTTCCGTCGGAGCGCTCACCACTTCCTTGGCTTCGCCGTTCACTTTCTGGCCGGCCTTGCGGATGTCGATGCCGCCCTTGAAGTAGGCGCCATCCTCGATGCTGATGCGCTGGGCCACGATGTCGCCGGTCAGTGAACCGTCGGCCCGGATATCGACGCGATCGCTGGCCGTCATGTTGCCGCGCACTTTTCCCAGCACGACAATTTCGCGCGCCGAGATGTTCGCCGCAACCACGCCATTGCGGCCGACCGTGACGCGATTGCCGGGGAGGTTGATGGATCCGTCCACGCGGCCGTCAATGTAGAGCGATTCGGAACCCGTAACCTCGCCCTTGATGACCAGCGACTTGCCGAGCGTCGCCTGTTCCTGGGTGTTCAGTGGGGCGGAGGCCGCCGGACGCGGCACCGGCACAGGTTCCGGGACTGAGGGCGTGAAGCTGCGCTGAGGCTCAGGAGTGTTGGGAGTATTCGGGGTCGTCGGGGTATTCGTGGGTTTCCACATCAGGGAGAATCCTTTCTATGCTGAATGCGCGTTGGAGATGGAAGCTAGCCAGACCTTTACCACAGCTTATCTGAAAATTGCGGACGAGTGAGGCTCACGGGTTCCAGTTCTTGCATGCGTTCCATTCACATGCCGTGATGCAATTATTGCTAACATACAGCCTGTTTCAGTATCAGGGAATAGCCCTACGCGAAAATTTCGTCCGCGCGTAGTAAGAACTAGGGCCAATCGCGCAGCTGGAACCTGGAAAGGCAACACAAAGGTACTCACGTCCAGATATGCGTCTGATGCGAATCAACAGGCCCGCGCTGTGAATTGGTGCTGACGCGGATCTCAAATCTTTATCGCCATGATAAGTGACCGAGCCATTCTCGAACGCATTGAGCGCCAGCCAAACCGCTCTGCCGGCTACAAGCAGCTCATTCGCGAACTGGGATTGCGCGGAGACGAGCGCCGGGAACTCGAGGCGCGGCTCAGAGCGCTGGTGAAAGCGGGCAAGCTGATCGAAACTGATCGCGATCGCTACACGCTCCCGCAACACGCGACGGCGCGTAACAACCTCATCGCCGGGCGTCTCACCATGCATCGCGACGGATACGGCTTCGTCATACCCAATTCTGGCCAGCGCACCGCAGTTGAAGGCGACATTTTTATTCCTCCTCCGGCCATCGGGCCCGCTATGCATGGTGACCAAGTACTGGTGGAACTCGGGCGCAAGCGGGAAGACGGCCGCGCCGAAGGCAGAATCCTGCGCGTCGTTAGCCGCGGCAACCCGACCATCGTCGGCATATTCCATCACGGCTCGCGCAATAACTTCGTGACGCCTCTCGACGAGAAAGTTACGCAAGAGGTAATCATTCCCGCCGGCATGGAGCGGCCGATCGGCAGCAGCGGGGAGGAATCGACGGCTGCGGTCGCATCAACCAGTCGTCGATCGGAGCGGTCAAAACCAGGCGGCGCGAAAACGCTCGACCGCGACCGCGTCTACGATTCTGGCGTTAAGCGTCGCGCCTCCGGAGATCTGGAAGGCCTTGTGGTCGATGTCGAGATCACCGAGTGGCCGGGACCTACGCAGAATCCACGCGGGCGCGTGGTCGAGATACTCGGCTACGAAGACGATTTTGGCGTCGATGTGGAAATCGTCATTCGCAAGCATCATCTGCCACATCGATTCCCGCTTGCAGTTTTGCAGGAGGCGCAAGAATTTGAGTCGGTGATTCCCGCTCGCGAAATGCAGCACAGGCAGGACTACCGCAACCTGCCCATCGTGACCATTGACGGCGAAACCGCTCGCGATTTCGACGATGCAGTGACCGTGCGCCGCACTTCGAACGGAAATTTCGAGTTGCAGGTGCATATCGCCGACGTGGCGCACTATGTTCGCGAGGGTTCAGCTATCGACCTGGAAGCACGCTTGCGCGGAACGTCGGTGTATTTTCCTGACCGTGCGATTCCCATGCTGCCCATCGAGCTCTCGACCGACCTGTGCAGTTTGCGTCCACAGGTCGAGCGCCTGGTGCTCTCGTGCGCCATGGAGATCGACCACCAGGGAGAGACTATCGGCTTCAAGTTGAATGAGGGCATCATCCGCTCGGCCCAGCGCATGACCTACACCGACGTCAACCTCATCCTGGAGGGCGATCCGGCGTTACGTCAGCACTATCATCCGCTGGTCGATGTATTCGAGTTGATGCGCGAGCTGGCGATGGTCCTGAACCGCAAACGCGTTCGGCGTGGCTCCATCGATTTCGATCTGCCTGAGCCGGTCATTGAGTTCGACGAGAACGGGCTGATGAAGAGCGTGACTCGTTCGGAGCGCAACATCGCGCACCGCCTCATCGAGGAGTTCATGCTCGCAGCCAACGAATGCGTTGCGACCTATCTCGAAAATAAAGGCGTAGCTTCGCTGTACCGCATTCACGAGAAGCCTGATCCCAAGCGCGTCTACGACTTCGAAACCATCGCCGCCAAGTTCGGCTACTCGCTTGGTGTTGGGCCGCTACCTGTAAAGCGGGTGCAGATGAAGGCGGACAGGCGTGAGCGTTACGGCACGGGACGCCAGGCGCGAGTGGTCGAGATTCCCGAAGAAGTCCACCTCACGCCACGCATGTACCAGAAGCTCACGCAGAAGATTGCAGGCAAACCGGAGGAGCGAATCCTGTCGTATCTCATGCTGCGTTCCTTGAAACAGGCGCGGTACTCGGAGATCAACGAAGGCCACTTCGCACTGGCTGCGCCGTCGTACACACATTTCACCTCGCCCATCCGCAGGTATCCCGACCTGATCATCCATCGCATTCTCAAAGATGTTTTGCGCGAATCCGCCGAGACCGAGCAACATGGCGTGCCGGTGGGCTCCGGAGCATTGGCGCACAGCGAGGCGCCGTCGCCGTGGTCGAAGCGCGAGGCGCCGCGTCCGTCGGCCAAGAAGCATGCGACAGCGGAGCGGCCGCAAAGGCACGCACTGCCGGGTCCGATCCCAGAACCCGAGTTGCACGACATCGCCGAGGAAACGAGTCAGTCCGAACGCCGCGCTGCCGATGCCGAACGTGAGCTCATGGAATGGAAGAAAGCCAGGTTCATGGAGCAGCACCTTGGCGAAGAGTTTGATGGCTTGATCGTGAGCGTCACCAAGTTCGGGATATTCGTCGAACTCGCTGAACTTTTCGTCGAGGGACTGGTGCCGCTGGGCTCGATGACAGACGATCACTACCTCTATCACGAGAACACCAGGCAAATGATCGGCCAGCGTAGCCGGCGTACTTACTCCATGGGCGATCAGGTCCGCGTGCTGGTGGATCGGGTCGATCATGCCCAAAGGCGCGTGATCTTCGCCATCGCCGAAGAGGAAAGGCCCTTGATTAAGAAGAGCCGCAAGAAGAAAGCTTAGATGGTGCCCTAGAAGAACAATTCCGGAGAGACATGGAAGCGGTCGCTTAACCGCCGTATTTCGTCGGTTGTCAGCGTGCGCTGGCCGGATAGTATATCTCTCGGCGAGCGAAGAACATCTGATAAGTCCTCGATTGCCAACCCGTGCTCATCGATTAGAAAGGCCAGGGCCTCGGCCGGTGAGGCATGGGGCAGCCGATGTTGACGCTCTTCAAAATCTTCGATGATGAGAGTAAGCAGCTCAGCCAATTCTTCTTCCTCTGCGCTTAGGGCTTCCGGGCGATGTTCGAGTTCGTACAGGGCCTGAGTGTATTGCTCATTCTCCAGTTCAGTGCGAATGATTTTGGGAGGAATTCTGCTGAGCAAATTAGTGTAATTGGGGCTTACTCTGAAAGCGTTCACAGTTTCCATCCTCCTCTGTCGTGCTCAGCATGGGTCAGAACTTCTCGAACGAAGATTCGGCCAGTGCGGTAATTGATTTCTGTAATCAGCCTATAACGGTTCCCCTTAATGTTGAAGACCGTATACTTCTCCACGCCGTCGGCGGACGGTAGGCTTAGCCGCACGTCATCGAGCGACTGCCAGCGTGCCTTTTTCGCGATGCGGAACCAGACATCGAGAGGCGGCCCGAGATTCCCGTGTTTGTGCGCGGCCTCGACGAGTTTCTTTCGGCTGATTACATGCACTTCTTATGGAAGATACACGAACCCCAGCTAAATTGATGCGCCGATGGTTACAATGGACAATGATCATGCGCGGGCTGCTCATTTTCAGCTTAACTCTGGTGTTAGTCTCTGCTGCGGTCCCGCAGGCGCCTGTCCCTGGCCCCGCATCCGCGCCTTTTGCCTCGCCCCCAGGATGGCCAACGGCTCACTTCGCCGCCACCAAGGATCCCAGCGTGCAAAAGGCAAAGCAGATTCTCGACGACATGATTCGCGCGCTGGGCGGCGAGACCTATCTGAACCTCCGCACCATGACAACCGAGGGGCGCAGCTATTCGTTTTGGAAGGGACAGCCGAGCGGCATGGGCTTGCTGTTCTGGCGTTTCTGGGAGTGGCCGGACAAAGACCGCGTGGAGTTGACCAAGCAGCGCGATGTGGTTGAGCTATACGTGGGCGACAAGGGCTACGAGATCACCTACAAGGGCACGGCCACGCAGGATCCCAAGCAGATCGACGACTACTTGCGGCGGCGCGACCATTCGCTGGAGAACGTCGTGCGCAAATGGCTCGCCGCGCCCGACACGATGATCCTGTACAGCGGAACCGCAATCGTCGAGCAGAATATGGCCGACGAAGTCACCGTCCTGAACGGCGACAACGACAGCGTCACCATCTCCGTCGATCCTCGCACTCACTTGCCGGTGCGAAAGACGTTCAGCTATCGCGATCCCATCGACCGGTTGAAGGATGACGACACCGAGATCTACAGCAACTATCGCCTGGTGCAAGGCATAAACACACCCTACAGCACGGTCCGGCTGCAAAACGGGGAGATGCGCAACCAGCGCTTCATCACCAGTGTCGCCTACAACCCCGAACTGGCGCCCACCCTGTTTGAGACCAAGGGGATCACCTACAACCCGCAAAAGTCGCCTGGCAACCCGCAGAAATCGTCCAATAACCCCCAGTAGACTTACGCTCACAGGTAACCATAGATATACCGGTTTGGTTACCGAGTCATCGTTCCATTCGAAATTTGATTGCAAATAAACGCTTTAGTACCTTGCACTTATACTAGTGCGACAGAACCACGACTGTTGTAGAAATACCACACACGTGAGAGCCGCTGAAGCTGTAGTCTGTTAACTCGGCAATACAATTTTGCGTCTTTGATCTACGAACGAACAATTCGCACCCCGGTCGAGTGCAGCGGAGTTGGGCTGCACAGCGGAGCGCACGCCAATCTTCGTATCCTGCCCGCGCCCGCGGGCACAGGAATCGTGTTCCGTCGCACCGATCTCGACAACTTCGAAGTTGAAGCCGTCAGCCGCAACGTGGCCAAGGTAAGCTACGCCACCAGCTTGATGAAGCAGGGCGTGCTCATCTCAACCACCGAGCACCTGCTCTCCGCGTTTGTAGGCGTCGGACTCGACAACGCATTCGTTGAGCTCGACAACCTCGAATTGCCCATCCTCGACGGCAGCGCTCAGCCCTTCATCGACATGATCAGCTCGGCGGGACTGCGGCAGCAGCGCCGCAAGCGGGTTTACATCAAGATTCTGCGGCCCTACGAGATGAGGGAAGGCGACAAGACCATCGGCATCTATCCCGCCGACAATTACGCGGTGAGCTACTCGATTAATTTCCCTCATCCGCTGATCGGGCAGGAGTGCTTCCGGGTGGAGCTTTCCAACGGCAGCTATGTTGAGCAGATCGCGGCAGCACGAACGTTCGGTTTCCTTGAACAGCAGCAGGCCATGCTCAACATGGGACTCATTCGTGGCGCATCGCGAGAGAACTGCCTGGTGCTGACGCGCGACGGCATCGATAACGGACCGCTGCGCTTCCCAGATGAGTTTGTGCGCCATAAGGTGCTCGACCTGATTGGCGACTTGGCCCTGTTTGGCAAGCGCGTCTTCGGCTACGTAAAGGCCGACCGCGCCGGACATGCGATGCACACCGCGATTGTCTCTCGCGTGTTGCGCGACTCGACCTACTGGGAAGAAGTGACGCTGGATGAATGCACGGCGGCTCAATTCCCCGAAGAGCACCTGGCCGTTGCGGATTAAACTGCCTCGTCGTGTTAGTCCGGAAGTGTCATTCCGAACGCCAGTGAGGAACCTGCAGTTTTCTCGGATCGCCACAATGCTGCAGTCGCAAAGAATGTCGAGCACCTCCACTCCTGGAATGCGTCTGCGCTACCCTGAGTAAGTGAAGAAGACCGCCTATCTCTCCCTGGGTTCCAATCTCGGCGACCGCCGCGCCAATCTTCGTAACGCAATCGGAAAGCTGCTCAACCTCGGCCGGCTCATCGCGGTCTCGTCGTTTTACGAGACTGAGCCGGTGGAATTCACCGACCAGCCCTGGTTTCTCAACTGCGCGGTGGCGCTTCAGACGGAGCTACAGGCCGACGATTTCCTGAAAGAGATCATGGCTATCGAGCGTGAAATGGGGCGTCAACGCACCCAGCCCAAGGGGCCACGCACCATCGATATCGACATTCTCCTGTTCGGAAAGGCCGTGCTGACGACTCCGCAGCTCACGCTTCCTCATCCTGCCATGCATCAGCGGCGCTTTGTGCTCGAGCCGCTGGCCGAGATCGCACCCGACGTACAGCATCCTGTGCTGAAGAAGAGCGTGCGCGAGCTTCGGGCGTCGTTGCCCAAGACGGGTGCAACCGTGAAGAAGGGTTGACCTGTCCTGTGGATTTTCGCTGGTCGATAGCAGGTCCCTGCGATAAGCTAGTGGTAACTCCTTTGTCGCCGATGTAAGCGGGAGATATTCCAGTGCTTGTCGGAGGCGTGATGTCAGATATCGACCCTCTGTACAAATCGCGCCAGCGCACTCGCCGTGTTCAGCCCCACAGCTTCCACGAACAACTGATGGACAACCTTTACGACGGAGTGTACTTCGTCGATTCCGCGCGCACGATCACTTACTGGAACAAGGCAGCCGAGGAGTTGACGGGATATTCCGCGCAAGAAGCGATCGGCAAACACTGCTTTGACAATTTCCTGAACCATGTGGATGGTGAGGGCCGAAAACTTTGTCTGGAAGGCTGCCCGCTGAGCCATACCCTTGCCGATGGAGCAAAGCGGGAATCGGAGGTCTTCCTTCAGCACCGCGACGGGCATCGCGTCCCGGTATCAGTCCGCACCTCTCCCATCACGGATAGCCAAGGTGCAGTGGTCGGGGCGGTCGAGATCTTCACCGATGTTTCCGCCAAGAAAAGGCTTGAGCGGCGGGCTGCCACGCTCCAGAAGATGGCCCTGAACGATGCGCTCACCGGTATTCCGAATCGCCGCTATACACAGCTCAGGATCAGGCAAGCCATCCAGGAGACGCGGCACTTCGATATAAGTATCGGGATTCTCATGATCGATTTGGACCACTTCAAGGAAGTGAACGATACCTGCGGGCACGACCTTGGAGACGCGGTGTTACAGACAGCGACTAGAACGTTGGCCAACGGGCTGCGTCCGAGGGACTTTATTGGCCGTTGGGGTGGAGAGGAATTTCTGGCCATCGTTTTGGACGTATCCAAAGATGAACTCGCCTCGCTGGCGAATCGCGCGCGAACCCTTTTGTCGCAATCATCGACCAAGGCAGATACCTCGCTCATTCATGTGACAGCTTCCATCGGAGGCACCCTGGTTAGAGCCACGGATACGCAGGCTTCTGTGGTGTCGAGAGCCGACGAGCTGATGTACCGAAGTAAGTCGCTCGGTCGCGACCGGGTGACGGTTGAGTAGCTGACCGGAAAAAGAGCAGCGTACTTCAAAGAGGGATGCGTCAGAATCCGCTACGATTGGGGGGTGCCGGAAAAAGCCCTTCGCTATCTGAGTCGTTCCCCTTGTGCTTATCTTTTCCCCAGGTCCAGTACATGCCCACATAGGCGTAGTTCTCTGTCTGTCCTGCGACGGAGTGCCCGTAGCAGAAGAGAAACTGCTCGCCTTCGTGGTGCTTGAAGTGGTAGTAGCCGCCTACGTCCAACATGGTGGACGCCTGGGTCTGCGGCGCTGCGCTTCCCTCTGAACCATGGGCAAAGATCTCAGCACCCAACTCGAGCCTCTCGTTCAACTCCTTCTTCACCAGCCAGCCGGTGTAGGCAAAGTTGCGATACCCAGTCTGCGGAACTACTTGATAGCCCGCGCCGCCGTCGAAGGTCCACTTGCCCACGTTCTTTTGCAGCCAGATCGGTAACTTGTACCAGACCTTGCCCACGCCGAGCCCTTTCTGAGCGTTGCCGGTCGGCATCTCGAACATGGTGAAGCTGCCAATCTGCGGAAAGTATTTACTCTCCTTGATAAACGCAATCTTCACGCCCAACTCCATATCCGTCAGCCCAAACTCAGTCGGGCCGGCTCCGCTGGGGAGATACACCGGATTGTTGCTCGGCGCTGCCACCCCAAACGGCAATATGGCATGCAGTTGCACGCGAGGCAGCGCGCCCCAGTTGAACTCGAATGCCGGGCCCTGGGAATCCATTTCCACGGGCGTTCCGTCAGCCGAGCCAAAAATATAAAACTCGTAATGGTGCAGATCTACCGGTACGGGATCGTCGGTCTGGTACGGCGGCCCTTGCGCTGAGAGTTTCGATCCCGCCATGACCACGAGGAAGACGATCGAAACGAGCAAGCGATTGGGGCGAGTGCTCATCGGCAAATCCAAAACGGCAGAACGCGAGAGTCTGCCTCTTCATCGCCCGCTCATGTTAAGCCCTGTGGCACGCCGGTTTCCGAGTGTCATCCTGAGCGGAGTGAGGTCGCACAGCGACCGAACGCAGTCGAAGGACCTCTATTCCCTCCAACGCCGTTCGGGTGGCCGGTGCCCCAGGTTCGCCCTTCCTTTGGGCTAACCTGGGATTGCTCACACCTGTTACCTTACCGCGGAGTCGTTGGCGTCGCCGGCTGCTGAGTTGGCGTCGTTGGCTGCGGTTGCTTTTGCTGCTCCTGCTCTGTCTTAGGCGCGATGCCCTTCTCTTCCGCTTCAGCGCCCGGCATCACGTTCTTCAGCGGAGACGTGCTCTCTTCCTCGCGCTCCGGATGCGGTAGCGGCTTGCGCGGCAGCATCTGGTCGCGCATGGCAGCGTTGTAGACGAAGATTGCCTCAACGGTAGCCGCTTGCGCCAGGTCTTCGGGTTGCAGGCGCTCGTAGGTATCCATGTTGGTGTGGTGAGTGCGTGAGCCGTAATCCAGCGGGTCCTGTATGAACTGGAATCCCGGGATACCGACGGCGTCGAAATTCTCATGATCGGTGCCGCCGGTATGGCGCAAGGTAATGGTCGTTACACCCAGGTCCTTCAGCGGTGCAATCCACTGCTCGAAGATGGGCGCGACTCCGGCATTCTGCTCCAGGTATATCCCGCGAAGCCGGCCGCTGCCGTTATCGACGTTGAAGTAGCCCGAAATTTTCTGCTGATCGGGCTTGAGCTGCACCGGTCCCGCCGGTTTGCGCAGCCACTCCGGCATTTTCATCTGGTCAGGGGCAGTGGACAGCGGCACATATCCGAAGTGCTCTTTCACATACCCGGCCGAGCCAAACTCGCCCTGTTCTTCACCCGTCCACAGGCCGACGCGAATCGTGCGACGCGGCTTCACTTTCAGGGTGGTGAGGATTCGCATTACCTCCATCGCGACCACCGTGCCCGCACCATTGTCGGTCGCGCCGGTGGCCGACGCCCAGGAGTCCAGGTGGCCGCCCACCATCACCAGTTCGTCTTTCAGTTTGGGATCGGTGCCGGGAATTTCAGCGATGGTGTTAAAGCCGTGCTCGTGATCGCCGGTAAATTTGGTGTCGATGTTCATCTCGACCGTCACCGGCACGCGCGCTTTCACCAGGCGATACACGCGACCGTAGCTCTCAATCGCCATAGCTGCGACGGGAACGGAATTCATGTGCTCGTGCTGATAGGCAAACGACGTCAAGTCGGCGCCGCCGTCGTCCGTGAAGGTGCCGCCGGTCGCGCCGTTGTCACGCATTTCGCGGCTGGGCACAACTACCGCGAGTGCCTTCTCCTCAGCCATGAGCGTGTTGATCTTGTTGCGCAGTTCCAGCCGCTTCATGTAGTCCTTGCGCCACTCCTGGCTCGGCGGCTTCAGCGGGTACTCTTCGATTTTCTTCAGGTCGGCTTCGTCGTAAGTCTTGTACAGAGGCTTGTCGACCGGCTTCACCTCCCACGGCGCGCCGAGGAACACGATCTTTCCGCCCAGTTTGCCGCGATACTGATCGAGGTCCTTCTCCTCTTTGATCTCAGCCACCGCCACTGGCGCTGTGATCGCGCCGTTGGTAGAAGGCGACCACGGAGCCGCCTGCGCGATAAGCACCGCCGTGTCCGGCGAAGTCATGCGCACCCAGGTATTGAGCTGCTGCCAGCCCATGCCGAACTCGCCCCAGTCTTCCAGATGCGCATTCGCGCAACCCATGGCTGTGAGCTGGTCGCGGGTCCACTCGTTGGCCCGCGCGAGATTGGGCGAGCCGGTGAGGCGCGGCCCGATGCCATCCGCCAGCGCCGAGGCGTACTCCATGATGTGCGAGTGCATCAACCCTTCCTGACGAATGAGCTGATACATGTTGAGGTCGAGATTCTCGCGCTGCGGCTGCGGCAGTTCGTATGACGGCTGAGCGGGTTGGGCGGGAGCTTTCTTTTCAGCGGCAACCGAGGGAAGTGCGATGGCAAAACAAAGCGACAGCGCAACGGCGCGCTGAAGGGACGTAACGATAGACATGCGTGAATTCCTCGTCAGAAGTGCAATTGGGCAGAGTAGCAGATGCTGGCCGGGCGTTCCAAACCGGCGCCTTGACCCGCTGAAGATTTGCTCGACCGCGAGCGTCTACGACGCTATCTCTTTGGGTTGCTTCGAGGCCGCCTGGACACACTTCAGAATCTCGGTGTCGGTCAGCATGCGATCAGAATTCTTCGCCCTCTGATAAATACGGTCAACCACTTCGTCTGTCGTCTCGTAGCCATGACGCTCCAGCCAGAAGTAGACGTTCGACTTGCCGCTCATGGGACCGATCTCGATGACCTGCTCCATGCCAAAGTAGCGCGCCGGCACGCCGGAGTAGATGCTGTCGGCCAACTCGGCATCGTTCTTGCGATAAGCCTTGATGACCGCCGCTGCATGCACGCCGGTTCCGGTGCGGAAGGCATCGTCGCCGACCACCGGGTAGTTCTTGGGAATCGGAATGCCGGTTGCCCTCGATACCGCCTCGCAGTAATTCTTTAGCTTGGTAAGGTCCTGGCTCGCCCAGGGCTCAACCCCGAGCAGCTTCAGGTTGACCAGCATCTGGTCCATCTGTGTATTGCCCACGCGCTCGCCAATTCCGCAGGCAGTAGCATGAACAACTTCAGCCCCCGCGACCAGCGCGCCCAGAGAGTTTGCAACCGCCAATCCACGATCGCAGTGGCCGTGCCATTCCACGCGAATGTTCTGCCCGCTGGGCTTCACCACGTCGTTCATCACGAACTGAATCAGCGCGACGACTCCCATCGGAGTCGCATGTCCCACAGTGTCGCAGATGACAATTGCCTTGGCGCCGCAGTTGATCGCCGTGGTGTACATGCGCTGGATGGTTTCCGGATCGCAGCGCGTGGTGTCCTCGGTGACGTACATGACGTCGAGCCCGTGCGACACCGCGAACTTCACCGCGTGCTCCGTTGTGCGGAGCAGGAAGTCGTCAGTCCAATCCTCGGTGTAGCGGCGGATGGGACTCGATCCGATGAAGGTCGCAGCTTCAATCGGCACTCCGGTGCGCTGCACGATCTCAGCGATCGGACGGATGTCGTTCTCGTGCGTGCGCGCCGCGCAGTTCGGCTTGATCTTCAGGCGCGCGCGGCCGATCTCTTTGGCCAACGCTTCGCAATGCGCGACGGCGCGCGGTCCGGCGCCCGGCAAGCCGATGTCGAGCATGTTGATGCCGACCTGCTCCATCAGGTGCAGGATTTCGATCTTCTCTTCGATGGAAGGATCGCGGACCGACGGCGATTGCAATCCGTCGCGCAGTGACTCGTCATTGAGCAGAGCACGTCCTGCCGGCTTCATGGAGCGGGCATAGACCGTGTTCCAGTCGTAAATCAGCTCAGATACGTCAGACAAATAGCACCCTCTACGAACGAACTTTCGATTTCCCCACCAAATCCGCGGCTTTATCGCGGATTTCAGCGCCCCCACAGCGCCGAATTAACAACACCGGAGCAGCGTGCCATGACTTAAAGTGATGGATCGCGTCAAATCCATCACTTTGAGTCATCGCTCCCGGGCGCACTTTTTGGCGCTACCGTCACCCCAAACACCGATTTTTGTCCCAATCCAGCGACGTTTTTGCCCTTCGGCTCTTCCGGAGAAGGCAAATACAGCGTCTTGCAGTGCTCGCAGCGATAGATTTCCGCCTGCGGCCCATACGCAGCTTTCACGTCACCGCACGCCTGCTCAATCCGGTCGGTCAGGTAAAACCAGCGCTTCAGATGTCCGGCGCAGATTTTCCCCTTGGCGTCCTTTTCATTGCAGGCACGCTGATACGCCTTCTTGTATTTGACTTTGTGGTTGGGAAGCTGTGCCGGCGTGTCTTCGTTAACGGAAGCCATGATTGGTGAAGCCATAAAGTCGGAGTGTCTCCGGATAACTTGCAGGAAACTTGCATTGTAAACCACGCGCCAGCCAACATTCACCGCCGAGAATTACAATACCTTCACATGACTGCGCGTCCAGTGCTTCTACTCTGCATCGTCACTTTGCTTGTGTCTGTCGGATGTTCCAAGCCGCAGTCGACGCCTGCCACCGCAAGCGCCAGCGAGCCCAAACCGGCTGCAGCCGCTGCTCCTGATCCGCGTGTCGCAGCAGGTTGCCGAACTCAACGACGTGCCTTCTGAGAGCGGACGCAGCAGCATCGACGGCAACAAAGTGATGCAGTACGTGAAAGAAGTGGTGGCCATTGGCTCGCGTCCAGTCGGCAGCCCGGGACACGCGAAGCTGGAGCAACTGATTCATTCGAAGCTGAAGAGCGACCAGGTGGAAGACGACACCTTCACCGCGCAGACGCCGGTCGGCAGCTTCAAGATGGACAACATCATCGCGAAGTTTCCCGGCAAGAAGGACGGCATCATCGTCGTTGCCGGACACTACGACACGAACTATCCGCTGCCCAAAAGTTATGTCGGCGCCAATGACGGCGGCTCGTCAACCGCATTGTTGCTTGCGCTGGCCGACTACTTTCGCAGCAATCCGCCGCAAGGGTACAGCGTGTGGCTGGTGTGGACCGACGGCGAGGAAGCATTCGTTCAATGGAGCGCCAGCGATAGCCTGTACGGCACCAGGCATCTCGCGCAGAAGTGGCAACAGGATGGCACGGCGAAGCAGATCAAGGGATTCCTGCTGGTCGACATGATCGGCGACGCCGACCTCGACATTCAGAAGGAAACCAAATCGACTCCGTGGTTGAGCGAGTTGGTCTACAAGGCTGCCAGCAATCTTGGTTACCAATCGCACTTTTACCAGACAGGCTTTCGAAATCGACGACGACCATTTGCCGATGCTGAAGGTGGGTATTCCGTCGGTCGACATCATCGACTTGGATTATGGCTACAACAACGCGTACCATCACACGCCGCAAGACACCATCGACAAGCTGAGTCCGAAATCGCTGGCCATTGTGGGAGATGTGGTGCTGGAAACGATTCGGTTGCTCAACGCGCACTACTAGAGGGTCTGTCGATTCACATCGGAGTGCGTGAAGATGATCGGCTGCTCAGAATGACAGAAAGACCTCGCCCTGGGAGGTGGGGATCTTGAAATCGATTCCGCGTTCGTGATTCACCGAGACAGTCTTCTTAAGATCCAGCGTGTTGAGTGGAATCTGCCTGGCCTCGCCGTTCACCGTCAATTCCAGAACGCCCGGACGCAGGAGATAACGTTCTGCTTCCAATTGTTCACCGTTCGAGAAGAAGAAAACTGTTTTCGGAAGCGGCTTTGACGGGTAGGCAGTCGACGCCATCGGAACGTTGATCACACTCGACCGGCCGACGGGTGCCGCACCGGCTTTGTATGAGGCAGAGAGTCTGTCTGTGTTTGAAAACACTTTGGAACGTCGGATGAGTTGCCGGAGGGCATCTTCACCTCCTGCTCCATGTGACGTTCCCGCAATCTTGCCGTTTCGGTCGATAAGAACGTAGTGCGGAAACGCACGGGCGCCAAATTGGGTAGCCACAGTACGGCCCTGATCGAGGGCAATCTGGCCTGATCTGGGATTGCTTTGCAGGTACGCTCTGACCGCCTCCGGCGATTCTCCGACATCGACCGCCAGCACCATCAATCCCTTGTCGGCAAAGGCCCTCCCCACCTGGTCCACCGCGGATTGATCACCGCGGCAGTACTGGCACCAGGTTGCCCAGAATTGCAGCAGGACCACGTTCCCGCTGAGGGAACTGTTAGTAATGGAGCCGCCGTCGAGTGCCTGGACGGAGAATTGTGGGGCATATCCCTGGGCGCGGACGTCAACCGTAACGCACAAGAGGAGCAGAGTCAGCGAGGCGCACAGAATTGCCAACGGACGGATGCGCGTCGAAGTCTGTCGCCGGTCGAGTTCGACAGTCGAGATCGATTGTGCTCGCGCTACGCAAGCTCACATTCTAGGTGGTTTGCGACGAGAGTCAAAGAGGCTTTTATTGCCGGATAGCCAGAAATTTGTAAACCGCTCCGAAATGGGAACGATTCGGAAGAACTCTTCCCAGCTACAGGGCCGGGCAATCGAAACCGCACAACAGCGCCGCATCCCTTAGTCTTCGATCCGCGCTAAAGAATAAGCGGCCGTTTGGAGCGTCGTCGCACCAGTCCATGGCAGCGGCCAGTTGAAAACAGTCTGCAGCGCGCAAATCGTAGTTCTCGACAATCTGCTTCGCCTTGGTGCGTAGGTTTTCGGAAGGCTGAATAACCGCCCATCGAGTTGACAATTTCTCTGCCGATAGCTTCGCCATGTTCCAGTCGGCTATATCCAACTGCTTCACGCGCAGCAAGCGGGCGAACGCAGCGGCTATTTCCACCGAAGTCCCCCACCAGACCACGGGCTGGTGGCGCTTATACAGGGCTTGGACACGACTGGTGAGCGGCTCCAGCAGGCATAACGGGACTAAGGCGCTGGAATCCCAGAACGCCGGCGGAAGCACCTATCGGTCCTCGCGTTCTTCTTCCCAGATGCGGTCCATCACCTCGCGCGAAACATTGCCGACCGGCCGAGGCAGTGCAATGGCTTTGGATCGCCTGCTGCGCGGTGGAACCAACCTGCCCTCGGCGATCAATCGCTGCTCATGTTCCGGCCAGTCGCCTGAAATATAGGGGATAATCCGTGCCACAGGCCGGTTTCGCTCGCAGACCAGCACCTCTTCACCCTTTTTTACCAGTTGCAGGTGTGCGCTTAGCTGCGCCTTGAGCGCGCCGACATTCACCTTTTTCATGATTAGATCCTATCAAAACGTGACTAACTTGGTCACATCTAAAATTGCCGGGGCGACCCGCAATCCTGCCTGGGGAAGCCGGAGCATCAAATACCGCCCCCCATCGACTAAACTTCTCTTGGAGATCAGTTCATGCCCCGCGGCAACATTCCACGCCAACCATCGAAAGCCGGACGCCAGGACCGGGTACAACGGCCTGCGGCAGCAAATCGCCTAGCGGGAAAAGCAAAACTCCCACTCAAGCCAAAAACAGGCTTGAATGGGGCACCCGCGACCAAGCCGTCCAGAAACGCCGCAGGGAAGAAGGCGGTCAGAGATGCGGTCGTGCCGTCCAAGACCGCGACACGCTCGGTCGCCGGCCCTGCCCAAGGGCTACAACCCCATCGCGCCCGCGAGAGTTAACGAAATCCTTAAGCGACTGGACGAGCGCTATCCCAACGTGGTCTGCGCGTTGCATCACAACAGCGCATGGGAGCTGCTGGTGGCGACGATTCTCTCAGCGCAATGCACCGACGTGCGCGTCAACATGGTCACGCCGGTGCTGTTTCAGAAATATCCCACGCCTGAGCACTTTGCCGCGTTGCAACCGGAAGACCTGGAAGATGACATTCGGTCGACTGGATTCTTTCGCAACAAGTCGAAATCGCTGGTGGGCGCTGCACGCAAAGTGATCAGCGACTTTGGCGGAGATGTTCCCCGCACGATGGACGAGCTGCTGACCATCCCCGGCGTGGCGCGCAAGACCGCCAATGTCGTTCTCGGGAGCTGGTACAACATTGCCGACGGGGTCGTGGTCGATACGCATGTGCAGCGCATCTCGCGCCGCCTGGAGCTGACCAAAAACGAAGACCCGCCGGAAGATCGAGCAGGACCTGATGAAAGTGATCCCTCGCGAGCGCTGGATAGCCTTCTCGCACCAGATCATCCATCACGGGCGCGCGCTGTGTATTGCTCGCCGCCCCAAGTGCGCTGAGTGTCCGCTGGAGAATATCTGCCACGCCGCCGACAAGACGTGGAGCACGGTGGAGATTCACAAGAACGCGAAGCCGTGAGATGAGCTTCGGGGCAGTGCCACAGGGGCTAAAGCCCAGCAGAGAGAGAGCGGCGTTGCGGCACGGCTGAAGCCGTGCCCTGATACAAAACTGTAAGACGCCTATGGGCGGTGGGGTCCTGATGCAAGGCATTGGTCCCCGCGACGAACTCGCGACTCAAGAGGCTAGGCACCTTTCGGCGGCGCCCCGCTCACGGCGAGACGGATAACGCCACCATAAGCCCGCACCGCTTCCGCCGCGCCAACATCCTTCGGCCCAGCGCCGAGCAGCGCGGCCAGCATTCGCAAGATCATCCCCTTGATAATCCCGATGCGCAATATCAGCACCTTGGTTCGCGAGAAGTGTTTGCGTGCGTAGCGCAGCATGTTGGTGTACCAGAAGAGCTGCTTCTCCGCGAAGCTCAACTTGCCCACGCTGTGCGCACCGGAATGATGAAAGCGCGCCGACGGGCAATAGACGATCTTCCGCCCTGAATCGAGCAGACGCTTGCAGAAGTCGACGTCCTCGAACCACACGGGAGTGAACTGCGTGTCCATGCCGCCGACCGCATCCCAGGCTTCGCGTGTGATAGCCAGGCATGCTCCGGCGGGCTGCTCGACCGGCTGCACCTTCGAGTAGTCGGCATCCAGGCAGCGATAGCGTCGGTTCACGGGATTCGACGGCCATAGCTGATTTACCAGCAGAGCCTCGCACAGCAAGCTGCCCAGCGTCGGCAGGCGGCGAAAGGCGAACCCGCGTTGAAGCTCCCCGGAAGCATCGAGCAACGCTCCGCCTGCGGCTGCCGCAGATTGCGCGGTCATGCAGCCGATCAGCGCCGCTCACCGCACCGGGCTCCGCGATGGCGTCGGGATTCAACACCAGCAGAAAATCGCCGCTGGCGGCTTTCACTCCGTGATTCACACCCGCCGCAAAGCCGAGATTGCGCGAAATCCGCAGCAGTTCGACGGGATGCTCTCGGCGAAACGCTTCGACGCGCGCCACTGTTTCGTCCTGCGATGCATTGTCGACGACCACGATTTCGCAGTCCTCGTCTGCCAATGCGGCGAGGCACTGCGTGATGCTCTCGGCGGAGTTGTAGGTCACGATGATGGCCGAGCAGCGGGGCATGGAAGGAAGCCGCATTATAATCGTCGCTTACTTAAACCCAGCATTGTTCCGCGTTCACACGAGACCGAATTGGACATCATCCAGACCTCGCTTCCCGGAGTTGTCATCGTCAAGCCCCGAGTTCATGAAGACCCCCGAGGTTTCTTCATGGAGACGTATCGCGCGGAAGCTCTCCAAACCACCGGCATTCACGATAACTTTGTGCAGGACAACCATGCACGCTCCGTACGCGGGGTGCTGCGGGGATTGCATTATCAGTTGCAGCATCCCCAGGCCAAGCTGTGCCGCGTAGTCTCGGGTGAGGTCTTTGATGTTGCGGTCGACATAAGGCTCGGCTCGCCTAGCTTCGGCCAGTGGGTGGGAGTGATTTTGTCAGAAGAGAACAAGCTTCAGATCTACGTTCCGCGCGGCTTTGCTCACGGATACCTGGTGCTCTCCGAGACGGCCGACTTCCTCTACAAGTGCAGCGACTACTACGACCCGAACGACGATCGTGGCGTTCTGTGGAGCGACCCTGCGATCGGGATTGCATGGGATGTAGCCGAGCCCATCGTGTCGGCCAAAGACCAGCAGCTTCCTCGTCTGGCCGATGTTCCGCGCGAGATGCTGCCGAGGTACGAGCCGTGAAGCTGCTTCGTCACCGGCGCCACGGGACAGGTGGGTTGGCAGCTACTACGAACGCTTGCTCCCTTGGGAGAGGTGGTCGCGCCATCCCGCGCTGAACTCGACTTGGCTAACCCCGACGCGGCGGCGCATATTCGTTCGCGAGCTTCAGCCCGATGTGATTGTGAATGCCGCCGCATACACCGCGGTAGACAAAGCCGAAAGCGAGCCGGAGCTTGTCCAGACGGTGAATGCCGTCACCCCAGGACGTATGGCGCAGGAGCTGGCGCGAAGCGGCGGGTTGATGATTCAACTACTCCACCGATTACGTCTTCGACGGCGCCAAAGATGGGCCTTACACCGAAGACGACGCAACCGGGCCGCTTAACGTGTATGGCCGCAGCAAGCTTGCCGGAGAGCAAGCCATCGTGACGAGCGGCTGCGCTCACATCATCCTGCGCACCTCATGGGTCTACGACACGCGCGGAACCAACTTCCTGCGCCGGGTGCTTCGCCTGGCGCGGGAGAAGCATGAGCTGCGAATGGTCGACGATCAGCATGGAGCGCCGACCTGGGCCCGTGCGATTGCGGAAGCGACGGCCGCGATTGTCGCGATCCTGAAAACTGCCAGAGTCGGTGGCTCGGGAACCTTCCCGAACAGCGGCATTTATCACCTCACTGCAGGGGGCTCTACTACATGGGCTGGATTCGCCGAGGCAATACTGGAAATATACGACGAACTGCTCGCGTGGCCTGCGGATTCCGGCGAGTTCAGCGGGCCTTTGCTGGCGAAGCGAGTGGTTCCCATCGCGAGCTCTGATTTCAAAGCGGCTGCTCGACGCCCGGCGAACTCACGTCTTTCGTAATGCCAAGCTGGAGCGAGATTTTGGCGTGCGTCTTCCCGACTGGAAGCACCTGCTGCGTCTTGCCATGCTGGAGACGATTCGCTGATAATGAGCCTTGGTTCTGTCCGCGCCGGATGGTCATCGCGGCCTCATAACGCCTGCTCTTATCTGCTAAGAAATCAGCGCGATTTAGCTTCGAGTGCGGGACCTGAAGGAGATTCATGAAGGGCATCATACTGGCCGGAGGAATTGGGACGCGGCTGTATCCGCTGACGCGGGTTACCAACAAGCACCTGCTTCCGGTCTATGACAAGCCGATGATTTTTTACCCGCTGCAGACGCTGGTCGATGCCGGAGTGCGCGACATTCTGATTGTCACCGGAGGCCAGAACGCAGGCGACTTCCTGCGCCTGCTGCAGAACGGCAAAGAGTTCGGCTTGCAGCAGCTCAGCTTCGCTTATCAGGAAGGGGAGGCCGGCATTGCCGACGCGTTGCGCCTGGCGGAGCCCTTCGTCAACGGCGAGAAAATCTGCGTGGTGCTGGGCGACAACATTATCGAAGGCGACATTCGCGAAGCGGCACAGGCCTTCGAGCGGCAGGAGAAAGGCGCCATGGTGCTTTTGAAGAAGGTTACCGATCCCGAACGGTTTGGGGTGCCGGTTTTCGAGGGTGAGCGAATCGTTCGCATTGAGGAGAAGCCGACCCAGCCGAAATCTCCCTATGCCGTAACTGGCATTTACTTCTACGATGGCACGGTGTTCGACCGTATCCGCAAGCTCGAACCCTCGCAGCGCAATGAATACGAGATCACGGACATCAACAACAGCTACATCGATGAAGGCACGTTGACGCCACTCCATCATGCAGGGCTGGTGGACCGACGCCGGCACCTTCGAATCGCTGTGGCATGCCAGCAACATGGTCCGCGAGAAGTCGCAGCGCGCGGCCAGGCTCAAGCGCGGCAGGTGAGCCGTGAAGCTGGTCGTCACCGGAGGCGCGGGCTTCATCGGCTCGAACTTCGTGCATCGGGCGTTGGCCGCCCACGCGACTGGAAGTTGCTGGTCATTGACAAGCTGACCTACGCCGGGAATCTGAAGAACCTCGAATCAGCGCTGGGGTCGGGCCGCTGCGAATTCGTCCAGATGGATATTTGTGAACCGGGTGTGGTCGATGTGCTTCGCGGCTGTGACGCGGTGGTGCACTTCGCGGCCGAGAGCCATGTGGACCGCAGCATCGAAGACGCTTCCGCTTTCGTGCGCACCAACATCGAAGGCACCTACAACCTCATTCAGGCTTCGCGCAGCGGCCGCGGTTCCCCGGTTTATCCACGTCAGCACCGACGAGGTTTACGGAAGCCTGGGAGACGAGGGCGAGTTCACCGAAGAGTCGCCGTTGCAGCCGAACAGTCCTTATGCCGCGAGCAAGGCGGCATCCGATCTGCTGGTGCTGGCTTACGTGCGCACCCACAATTTTCCCGCGGTTGTCACCCGCTGTTCCAACAACTATGGGCCGTATCAGTTTCCGGAGAAGTTCATCCCTCTGATGATCGCTCAGGCCTCGGAAGGCAAGCGCTTGCCGGTCTATGGCACGGGCGCCAATGTTCGCGACTGGCTGCACGTCAGCGATCACTGCGATGCAATCGAGGTGATTCTGCAGCAGGGCCGTTGCGGAGAGGTGTACAACATCGGCGGCGGATGCGAGATGCGCAATCTCGATGTGGCGCGCCTGATCCTCAAGAAATTCGAATTACCGGAGAGCGCAGGTCGAGTTCGTAAAAGACCGGCCGGGACATGACCTGCGCTATGCATTGAATTGCGACAAGCTCTCGCGCGAAACCGGATGGCACGCCCGGATTGCCTTTGAGCAAGGGCTGGAACAGACGATTGATTGGTATCGCGGGAACCGGGCCTGGCTGGACGAGGTTCGTTCCGGAGCGTATCGGCAGTATTTCGAACGGCACTATTCGCAGAGGGACAGAACTTTCGCCGGGCTGAGAGATCCCAAAAAAAGGACGGCCTGTGAGCCGTCCTTGGGACTGTGCTTCTTTACTACGTTACGGCTCGAGCACGTGCTTTGACGAGTCGCCCCGGAACGTCATTTCCTGCAGGACATGCTCGCTCTTGGCGTTTTCGGTGTAGCGCTGTTCGGTCCTGGCTGGCCTTTTCGCCGAGCGGTACCAATGTGCACTTCGCCTTCGCTTCGCCCTTGGTGCCGGCGACGCCCTTGAACACCATGATGTGCTCGGTGCCATTCATCTGGTGGAGCACCTGGTACTCGCCTGCGGGCAGAAGAGTGCCGCCGACCAGCGTCGGGCTGCTGAAAACAATCGTCTGCTTATTGGCGATACCCAGCGAATTGTCCGATGCCTGTACCAGAGCTGCTGTGCAAAGAATGAGAACGATCGTCATCGTAATGACGAACCACTGTTTACGCATACTTGCCTCCATGAAGTGGCCCCTGATCAGAGGCCAATGAGTCCAGTGTTAGTTTAGAAAGCGCCACCTAAGGCTGCGGTGAGCCAAGTCACAAGGGGATGTGAGAGTCAACGTATCCGCATTTGCGAAATAGGTATAGCGCGCAAGGAGTTAGGCACCTGTAGGACGGCAGGGCACACACTGCTCCGAAGGCGCCGCGGCTATTGAGCGCAAACCGCACCGGAATGGGATAAGGGAAATGCCCCAAGGTGAAAAAATTAGGCCACTTTGGTGCAATTCCGCGCTATATTCCTTATTCAGCAACTTCGTCTTCCGTTGCTTCAGATATCGCTAACCTGCGATCAGAGTCTGCGCTGATAATGAACCTGGTTCCAGATCGTCTGGGGAGGAGCTGTATGGGTGTCCGTCGTTTAGTTTGGGCCTATGTCCTTGTTCTAGCCGTGAGTTTTCTTACAGTTGCAGCCGGCGTTCCGGTGCTCGCTTCAACCGAACCGCTGCCGGACGATCTGAAACAGAGCATCACAAACCTGACAATGGCTCCCAATCCGGCGCAAGTAGGACAAACCGTGACCTTTACGGCCAGGGTTGTCGGAAACGCCAGTGGGACTGGTACCATCCCGACCGGAACGGTTACGTTCCAAGTCGGTTCTATACAGCTGGGTCCGGTGACTCTGGACGCGACCGGTACCGGAATCACTTCCGACTCTACGCTGGCTCAGGGCTCCTACCAGGTTACCGCCATGTATAGTGGCGACTCCAATTACACGTCTTCGACTTCAACTGCTATGACCCTGAACATCGTGCCTCAGGGCAGCATGCAGAGCCCCAGCACCACAAACGTGAAAATTGTTCCTGATCCCGCCATGCTGGGCCAAACCATTACTTTCACGGCGCATGTTGGTGGCGCCACGGGAATTGGTGGTCAGGGGGCGACTGGAACCGTCACCTTCCTGGAAGGTACGAATCAGCTGGGCACAGCGACTCTGGATCCCGTCTCCGGCAACGCCAGCATCACGGATGCCAATCTTGCGGTCGGCACCTATAGCATCACGGCGATGTATGGTGGCGACGCCAACTTCCTGCCTTCGACTTCACCTGCAGTGAGGCTGGATGTGGTTCCCGTCGGCACCCTGACGCCCACCACTACAACCATCAGCAGCTCTGCGCCGAGCGCCGATTTCGGAACCTTGGTGACTTTCTCAGCCACCGTCTCTGCAGGCTTCGGGAATCCTCCTACGGGAACAGTAACTTTCAACGATGGGGGCACCGAGCTTGGCATGGGTACGCTGAACAACGGTATCGCGACGTTCGGTACCAGTTCGCTTACTGTCGGCACTCACTCCATCACCGGCGTGTACTCGGGGGACTCGACCTTCCAGGGGTCTACTTCGGTGCCGTTCACCCAGACCATCAACAACAGCACCTCGCTTAATTACATCCTTACCGTGAATCCCACAACGATTACGGTAAACCAGGGCAACAGCGGAACTGCCAACGTGACGCTAATACCCTCCGGCGGATTCAACCAGACGGTGACGTTTCTGTGCTCGGGTCTTCCGATTTACTCGCAATGCACTTTCTCGCCGGCAACCATCACTCCTGACGGTAGTAACACTCCCTCAACCATCGTTATGACAGTCAGCACCAACGTTGCGACCGCGCGGCTGCTCCGGCCGAACCTGCGTCGCAGTGGCGCTGTGCTCGCCATGTTCTCGATGGGCATCCTGGGCCTGGTGCAGGTGCGGGGCAGGCGTCAGAAGAAAAACGGCCGCCGTAGAATACTCGGCCGCTATGCATCCTGGTTCTCGCTCATGCTGTGTATTGCTGTGGTTTCGATGCTCGCATCGTGTGGAGGCAGTGGCAGCAACAACCGCGTGTTGACCCCCACCGGGACCACCACCGTGACCATAGCCGGTTCAACCTCAACCGGTGCTCAGACGACCAGCTTCACATTGGTCGTGCAATAGTTTGATCTGTAGTCGCTGTGTACTGCCCCGTTTTCCGCAACGGGGCAGTTTCTTTTGGGGCCAGCCGAGATCGGATTTGTTGATGAGCTCTGATCTGTAGCGAAAGCGAAAAGCGGCTTTTCTACAGCTTCTGCACGCGCTGTACTTCGCGGACGCCGGGAATTTTTCGTACGCCGGAGATGATGCGCTGGAGGTGGGCGACGTCGGCTATATCCACAATGATGTCGACGGTTGCGTGCGTCTCTTCGGTGTTGGCGCCGATGTTGCGAATGTTGGTATTCGCATCGCTGATGACCGCAGTGATCTGTTTCAGCATGCCGGGCCGATTGTCGCAGAGCACAACCAGCTTGGCCGGATAACCTCTAAGCCAAGGCGTTTTCGTGCTGATCTTGCCTTCTGAGCCCCACTCCACAGCGATTCGGCGTTCCGGCTCATACATCAGCGTTTCTACGTTGGGGCATGACTTGGAATGAACAGCAACGCCCTTGCCGCGGGTAACGTATCCGATGATGTCTTCACCGCGAATCGGATTACAACAGCGCGCGCGATACACCATCAGGTCATCGTGACCCTTCACTTGCAGCGGTGAGACGTCGCCGCCGAACACCCGTCGCACTACGCTGGTCAGAACGCCGGCAGTCTCGTCCTCGGTGGACTCGTTCGGCGCGTTCGTCGTCTGCTGGGCGGGAACCAGGCGGGCGAGGATGGTGCGGGCAGAGAACTTCCCGTAGCCTATCGCGGCCAGCAGGTCGTCCGGACGGCCGAGTCCGTGCTCGCCGGCAACCCGCATGAGCGCCTCGTCGTTGATCTCCTTCATGGAAACGCGATACTTGCGCGCTTCCTTTTCGATCAGCTTGCGGCCGATTTCGATGGCGCGCTCGCGCTGATGAATGTTCAGCCAATGCTTGATCTTTTGCCGGGCGCGCGCGGACTTGGCAAATGCCAGCCAGTCGCGGCTGGGGCTGTGCCCCGCCTGGGTGAGGATCTCAACGATGTCGCCCGAACGCAGCTTGTAGCGCAGAGGAACAATGCGGCCGTTGACCTTGGCGCCCACGCAGTTGTGCCCGACCTCGGTGTGAATGATGTAGGCGAAATCGATGGGCGTGGCTTCGCGCGGCAGAATGACAATCTTTCCCTTCGGGGTAAAGGTGTAAACCTCTTCAGGGAAGAGGTCGATCTTGAGGGTCGAAACAAATTCCTCTGCGTTCTCGACGTCGCGCTGCCACTCAACCACCTGCCGCAGCCATGCCAGGCGCTGTTCGTCGCGCGCGGAGACAGGGCCGTCTTTGTATTTCCAGTGCGCGGCAATGCCTTCCTCGGCCATCTTGTGCATGTCTTCGGTGCGAATCTGCACTTCGAAGGAATGGCCGTTATCGGCGATGACCGTGGTGTGCAGCGACTTGTACAAGTTCGGCCGCGGCATGGCGATGAAGTCTTTGATTCGTCCGGGCACCGGCCGCCACTGGTTATGAATGATGCCCAGCACGGCGTAACAGTCGTTCACCGATTGCGTGACGACGCGCAGGGCGAGCATGTCATAGATCTGGTCGACCGAGATGTGCTGCCGCTGCAGCTTCTGCCAGATGCTGTAAAAGCGCTTGATGCGCG
Source organism: uncultured Acidobacteriaceae bacterium (assembly GCA_963699875.1). GTDB lineage: Bacteria > Acidobacteriota > Terriglobia > Terriglobales > Acidobacteriaceae > CAVVDY01. Next base: position 115,840 of record CAVOVN010000017.1, on the reverse strand, counting down.
CTTCCACGGTGGTTTGCAGGCCGGCTTCCTTGAGCTTGGCCTCGATAATCTTCTGCACCTCGGCAAGAAAGGCCTCGCCTTCTTTACGCCGCGATTCGATGGCGTCCTTCACCTGTTTGTACGCGATGGGATCGACATACTGAAATGCGAGGTCTTCCAGTTCGCCGCGAATTTTGCCCATGCCAAGGCGGTGCGCGATGGGCGCGTAAATCTCCTGGGTCTCGCGGGCGATCTTCTGCTGCCGCTCCGGCGACAGATGTTGCAATGTTCGCATATTGTGCAAACGGTCGGCCAGCTTGATGAGGACCACGCGAATGTCGTCCACCATGGCCAGCACCATCTTGCGGACGCTCTCCGCCTGGGCCTCTTCGCGGGAGGCAAATTCCAGCTTGCTGATTTTGGTGACGCCCTCGACAATGTGAGCGACCTGCTCGCCGAATTCGGCCTTGATCTCGTCTACTGTGACCTTGGTGTCTTCCACCGAATCGTGCAGCAGGCCGGCGACAATGGCCGTGGTGTCGAGGCGCATTTCCGCCAGTACTGTGGCCACTTCCAGCGGATGCACCAGGTAAGGCTCGCCTGAGGCGCGGGTCTGTCCGCTGTGATGTTCGAGAGAAAATTCGTAGGCTTTTTTGACCAGCGCGAGATCGTCGTTGGGCCGGTAGGCGCGGATTTTGCGCAGCAGATCGCGAAAGCGGGTTACCGTAAGAACATTGGTCGCGATGGCCTGGCGCAAAGTCGCCATATCTGATTATAAGTGAAGTTGGCGTTGTGAGTTAGACATCATCAGCGATGTCGGGAGTCGGGTGGAGTACGCCTTCAGGCGTACAGTAGTGGGCAAAGGAACCGCGGTCGCGGTATGAATTTTCGTGTCAATGAGCGAACTCGAAGCAATCCGCTTTGTATCAGGGCACGACTTCAGTCGTGCCGAAAAAGACCTAGAGAGAAGGCCTTTAGGCCCTGAGCCGTTTACAGGGGCTGAAGCCCGGCGTTTAAGTTGCTCGTTATTTGGCCCGACTAAAGTCGGTGCCCTGATACAAGGCCTCGAACAAAGGTTGATGCCCATTTTCGAGCGAATGCCAGGCTCATGACTGAACCAACATGCGAATCCTAATCAGCGGCGCTTCAGGATTGATTGGCAGCGCGTTGCGAACGAACTTAACGCAGCACGGCGACGAGACTGCCGCGCTGGTTCGCCACTCGCCGCAAGCCGGCGAGGTGCAATGGACTCCGGGGCGAGCACTCGATCCTCAGAAACTTTTCGAGTTCGATGCGATCGTGCATCTCGCGGGAAAGAACATCGCCGGCCGCTGGTCCGAGAAGTTCAAGCAGGAAGTACGCGACAGTCGCGTGCAGGGCACACATACCCTTGCCACTGCGGCCGCGGCATCATTTCGCCAATGCGGGAGCCCGCGAGCATTCATCGCAGCTTCGGCGATCGGTTATTACGGCAATCGCGGCGATGAAGTGCTCACCGAGACCAGCACGCCCGGACAAGGCTTCCTGCCCGAAGTGTGTGTCGAATGGGAAGCGGCCGCTGATCCGGCGCGTGAAGCGGGTCTGCGCGTCGCGCATATGCGAATCGGTGTAGTGCTGGCGAAAAATGGCGGAGCGCTCCCGCCTCTGCTGCTTCCGTTCCGGCTCGGGTCTGGGCGGCCGCATCGGCGATGGCCGGCAGTACTGGAGCTGGGTCGCGCTGGAAGATGTCGTCGGCGCGTTTACCTTTGCCGTGCACGACGAGAATGTCAACGGGCCGATGAACGTCGTCGCGCCACATCCTGCGCGCGTTTCCGATTTCGTTCACGCGCTCGGCGACGTACTGCATCGTCCGACGCTGTTGCCGCTTCCAGCATTCGCGGTGAAACTCCTGCTCGGCGAGATGGGCGAAACGTTGTTGCTCGATTCTGCAAACGTGATACCGACGAAGTTAGAAGCCGCCGGATACAAGTTCGTCCATCCCGACCTGAGCGGCGCGCTACAGGCCGCGCTCGAGCGGAATTGACGACCAGGTTGGAAGCGAAATCCGGGGCAGTTTGGCCATCGTTTTCCACCGTCGACCCTATCCGCACCAAGTACTCGCGCAACTTGTTCATAAATCGATAGTTACAGCCTTCTGCCGCCCCTTTTTCCCGGTCCTGAAATGTGATACAATCAATTTGGATTGTTCCGCTCATAAGTTATTGAAAAATCTAGCATTTGAGCGGCTTGTGGGAGGCATGCTCCTCCCGCGTTCCCCCGTCTGATATTCGCTTGCGAAAACGTAAGCTCGCGAGCGGCGAAATGGAGCAGGATGGCGTCAAGAGATTCTGGTGCTGCCGCAGCACCTAACGGCAAGAACATCCCCGAAGAAGAAACAAATCAGAAGCCGCAGAAGAACGGAAAGAATGGCAACGGTCACGCTGACGGCGAGTACACCGCTGACTCGATCAAAGTGCTCGGCGGCATGGAAGCCGTGCGCAAGCGTCCCGCCATGTACATCGGTTCGACCGGCGACATGGGTTTGCACCATCTCGTCTACGAAGTGGTCGACAACTCGGTCGATGAAGCGCTGGCCGGATTTGCCGATCGCATCGACGTCACCATCCACATCGACGATTCGATCACCGTGGTCGATAACGGCCGCGGCATTCCGGTCGACGAGATGGACATGGACGGCGAGCGACTGCCCGCCGCGCAAGTCGTCATGACGGTGCTGCACGCGGGCGGTAAGTTCGACAGCTCGACTTACAAAGTTTCCGGCGGATTGCACGGCGTCGGCGTGTCGTGCGTGAACGCGCTCAGTCATCAGCTCGATCTGGAAATCTGGCGCGACGGCTCGGTGTGGGAGCAGAGTTATTCCGCGGGTGTGCCGACGACCAAGTTGACGAAGACGGGCGCAACCAAGAAGCGCGGCACCAAGGTCCACTTCGTTCCAGACAGAGAGATCTTCACTGTTACCGAGTACAACTACGACACGCTGGCGCAGCGTCTGCGCGAACTGGCCTTCCTGAACAAGGGCCTGCTTATCACCCTAACCGACGAGCGCACTACCGACTCGAAAACCGGCGAGCCCAAGCACACGGAGTTCAAGTACAACGGCGGCATCGCGGAGTTCATCAAGCACCTGAACCGCGGCAAGAGCGTGCTGCACGACAAGCCGATTTACATGGAAGCCGAACGCGACGACGTGGCCATGGAGATCGCGCTGCAGTACAACGACGGCTACTCGGAAACCGTCTTCAGCTTCGCCAACAACATCAACACCGTGGACGGCGGCTCACACCTGTCGGGCTTCCGCACGTCGCTGACGCGCACGGTGAACAACGCCGGGCAGCAGCTTGGACTGTTCAAAGACGTGAAAGAGAACCTGTCGGGCGATGACGTTCGCGAAGGGTTGGTAGCCGTGGTCAGCGTGAAGCTGTCGCAGCCCCAGTTCGAAGGACAGACCAAGGGCAAGCTCAACTCCGATATCGCCGGCATCGTGCAGGCCTTCGTGAATGAGCGCCTGGGCGCGTTCCTTGAGATGAACCCGCCGGTCGCGAGAAAGATCATCAACAAGGCCATCGAAGCCGCTCGCGCACGCGAGGCAGCACGCAAGGCGCGCGATCTTACGCGTCGCAAAGGTGCGCTCGACGGCGGAGGTCTCCCCGGCAAGCTGGCTGACTGTTCGGAACGCAATCCCGATCGCTGCGAGGTTTACCTGGTCGAGGGTGAAAGCGCCGGCGGAACCGCCAAGCAGGGCCGCGACCGCAAGTTCCAGGCGATTCTGCCGCTGAAGGGCAAGATCCTGAACGTCGAAAAAGCGCGCTACGACAAGATGCTGGGCCACGAAGAAATTCGCGCCATGATTACCGCGCTGGGCACCGGCATCGGCAAGGAAGATTTCGATGTCTCGAAGTTGCGCTACAGCAAGATCATCCTGATGACCGACGCCGACGTCGACGGCTCGCACATCCGTACCCTGCTGCTGACGTTCTTCTTCCGCCATATGCAGGAGCTCATCAAGCGCGGCAACGTTTACATTGCGCAGCCGCCGCTCTATCGCATCAAGAAGGGCAAGTTCGAGCAGTACATCAAGAACGACGCCGAATTTGTGAAGGTCATGGTCAAGCGCGCTGCCGATGGAATTGTGGTTCGCTACGGTGAGGGCGCAGCCACCTTGGAAGGCGCTCCGCTGACCAAGTTCATGACCACGCTGAACGATTACATCGGCTTCTTCGACAAGGTCGACAAGCGTATTCGCGACGAGCAGATCACCGAAGTTCTGCCCAAGGCCGACCTGGTGAAGCGCGTCGACTTTGAAGGCGACAGCAAGACGCCGCCGAAGAAGATTCTCGACGTGGAAAAGGCGTTGAAGGCGATCGCCAAAGAGCGCGGCATCAAGTCCGTCGATAAGCGCTTCGAAGAAGAGCACAGCCTGTGGGAGGTGACCTTCGTCAACTCGCAGGGTGCCGAGCACGTCATCAACTGGGAGCTGGCGTCTACGCCGGAGTACCGGCAGATGATGTCGAAGTACCGGCAGATTGCCGAGTATATGCAGCCGCCGTACATCATCGAAGCGGTGAAGAAGGAAGCCGCGAAGGCCAGCGACGAAGAGCTCAGCGATGCCGAGCGCGCCGATCAGGAAAAGGTGGAGCAAGTGGCGCCGAAGGCCTCCAAGAAGAAGTCGGGCCCGGAAACGGTCGAGAAGCAGAGCGCGCGCGAGCTGTTCGACTATGTGCTCAATGAAGGTCGCAAGGAATACACCGTGCAGCGCTATAAAGGCCTGGGCGAAATGAGTTCGACTCAGCTCTGGGAGACCACGATGGACCCCGAGCGGCGTACGTTGCTATCGGTGAAGCTCGAAGACCTTACCGAGACGGAAACTATCTTCACCACGCTGATGGGCGAAGACGTGGAATCGCGTCGCCGGTTTATCGAAGAGAACGCGCTGGACGTGAAGAACCTCGACATCTAACTTGTCGCACTTGGCATTTAGCATTTGGCACACGGTTGCTGCGCAATAGGCTATCGAGTGCCTTGCTAAGTGCTAAGTGCTAAGTGCCAACTGCTGAGTGCAAGATGGCATTTCCCATCAAAACCTGCGTTATTTGCGACGAGGAGTTCGAACTGAAGCCCGGCAAGCCGGGATTTGCGAATCGCTGTCCTAGTTGCAGCGAGCCTGAAGAGGAGCCCGCCGGCGAGGGCAGCCTGGATGCCGGCAACCCCGAAATGAATGCCGAGCGACGGCGTGTGATTCGTGATCTGCTCTATCGCAAGGACAGCTAGGACCAAGCCAGCCTGCGGACGTCAGGGAAACTCAATGAGCTTATATGCCTGTTCGTTCGTAATCCGAATGCGCCGTCCGGCGGGAGGGATCAATGGAGGATCCAAACTGAGCCGCTTACGACGACTTGGCTGAGACTCCTTGACGGCGCGCTTTGCTGTGTCGCTAGTCTTGGTCGGCTTGGAATCTGTGCGCTTCATGATTTAGTCGATCTTCGTCCCCTTCGCGATCAAACGTTCGTAGATACGCCATGGGATGAGCCGCCTCGTCCAGATCTGCACTCTTGTATCTTTGCCGATCAGGTAGCGCAGCTTCGGATTAGGATTCTTTGCAATGCGCAGGATGAGTCGCGCAACATCGCGAGGATCCTGCCGTCCCGCAGCCCGGCTCTTCACGAACTCGGTGAACCGGCGGCTGCGCTCCTTGTTGGGAGAGTTATCGTCCAGACCACCCTTGGCGACGATCACGCCTCGCGTCCAGATGTCAGTGTCGTACGACCCAGGCTCGACCAGTGCGACGCGGATGCCCAGCGAGTAGGTTTCAATGCGCAGCGCTTCGCTCATCGCCTCCAGCGCCCATTTCGACGCGTTGTAGGCCCCGAGGATCGGATAGGCAACCAGTCCTCCTACCGAGCTCACCTGGATGATGTGCCCGGACCGTTGGCGGCGCATCGTCGCCAGCACAGCTTTCGACATTCCGACCGCGCCAAAGAAGTTGGTCTCAAACTGATTGCGGATCTCTTCGACCGACAAGTCCTCGATGAAGCCTGCGACCGACATCCCCGCGTTGTTCACCAGGACATCGATGCGGCCGTGGTCGCGAACGATCTCATCGACGACTCCCGGCAGCGTGTCAAACTGCGTAACGTCGAGCTGCCTAAGGTCCAGCCGATCGCGTACCCCGGCTTTCTGGGCAGCCTCTTCGAGGCGTCCACTGCGCCCGAGGTCGCGCATGGTGGCGACCACGGTGTAGCCGTTGGTGGCGAATTCGATGGTGGTGAGCAGCCCGATTCCGCTGGAGCTGCCGGTGACGACTGCGATCTTGCGTTCTGCCATAGTTATCCGGCCAATCCCGCATTTTGCGGCACAATGCGCCCCAGCATCCATTTAACTGAGTTGGTTTGCGCTGTGGGGTTCAATACGAGAAGATTATAAGTTTGTACACACTCTATAGAACGGAATGGTAGGAATGCCGAAAGATTCATCGCAAAGCAATAATAAATCCGGCAAAACGGAAATCGCGCCGGCGAGCGGCAAGTTGGGCGTCATGATCCCCGGTATGGGCGCCGTAGCCACTACGTTTGTCGCCGGCGTGGAAGCGATTCGCAAAGGAATCTCCAGCCCCATCGGCTCGCTAACCCAGATGGGCACTATTCGCCTCGGCAAGCGCACCGAAGGCCGCTCTCCGAAGATCAACGACTTCGTTCCCCTGGCGCAGCTCAACGATCTGGTCTTCACCGGTTGGGACATCTTCGAAGACGACATGTACGCCGCCGCCGGCAAAGCAGGCGTGCTCGATCGCTCGCTGCTGGAGCAGGTGAAGCCTTTCCTGTCGTCCATCAAGCCGCGCAAGGCGGTCTTCGACAAGAACTACGTCAAGAAGCTCGACGGCCCCAACGTGAAGAAGGGCAAGAACAAGATGGAGCTGGCCGAGCAGGTCCGCCAGGACATTCAGGAGTTCAAGCAGTACAAGCGGCGCCGACCGCCTGGTGATGATCTGGTGCGGGTCGACGGAGACGTTTATCGAGACGGGCAACATGCATCGCTCGGTGGAAGCGTTGGAGAAGGCGATGCACGAGAACAACGAAAACATCGCGCCCTCGATGATCTACGCTTATGCGGCGATGAAAGAAGGCGTGCCCTTCGCGAATGGCGCTCCCAATCTGACCGTCGATATTCCTGCAATGCATCAGCTTTCGAAGCAGATGGAAGCTCCCATCTGCGGCAAGGACTATAAGACTGGGCAGACGCTGATCAAGACCATCCTGGCGCCGGGATTCAAGGCGCGCATGATCGGCCTGAGCGGATGGTTCTCGACCAACATCCTGGGCAATCGCGACGGCGAAGTGCTTGACGATCCCGGGTCTTTTAAGACCAAGGAGGAGTCGAAGCTGTCGGTGCTGGAACACATCCTGCAACCGCAACTTTATCCCGAGCTGTACGGCAACATCTTCCACAAGGTGCGGATCAACTACTATCCTCCGCGGGGCGACAACAAAGAGGGCTGGGACAACATCGACATCTTCGGATGGCTCGGCTATCCGATGCAGATCAAGGTCGACTTCCTCTGCCGCGACTCGATTCTTGCCGCGCCGCTTGTACTCGACCTGGTGTTGTTGCTCGATCTGGCGAAGCGATCGCCGGCGCTGCGCGGCATCGGTATCCAGGAGTGGCTGAGCTTCTACTTCAAGTCTCCGATGACAGCGGAAGGCCTGTATCCCGAGCATGACCTCTTCATCCAGTCGATGAAGCTGAAGAACACGATGCGTCACCTGATGGGCGAAGAGATGATCACCCACCTCGGGCTGGAGTATTACGACTAGAAAATAGTTCCTGAACAATTCGAGCCCAGCGCGGAAGCGCTGGGAATCGGATGCCAGCGTTTCGGAATGTGTCCTTTTAGGGACGGCACAGAACTCGGAATTGTGTCGTTCCTAAAGGGACTCGTCATTTTCTCTTGCGCCATCCCCCAGCGCTCCCTCGCTGGGCTCCAATTGTGTCAGGCTCATTTGAGTCAGCTAGCTGGAATTGTTCAGTTGAGCCCGTTACAATCGCCCGTCGGACTAAACCTCATGTCACTGAACAAAGTTGTAGCCAATGCTGACGAAGCGGTGCGCGACATTCACGACGGCGCGACCATTATGGTCGGCGGATTCGGCCTGTGCGGCATTCCTGAAAATTTAATTGCGGCCCTGGTACGCAAAGGCGTCAAGCACCTGAATACCATCAGCAACAACGTGGGCGTCGATGAGTTTGGCCTTGGCCTGATGCTTGCCGCCGGACAGATCAAGTCACACAAGGGCAGCTACGTCGGCGAGAACAAGTTGCTGGAAGATATGGTGCTCACCGGCCGCATCGATCTTGAGCTTGGTCCCGCAGGGCACTCTCGCCGAGCGCATTCGAGCGGGAGGCGCGGGCATTCCGGCGTTCTATCACTCCCACGGGATTCGGAACGGTTGTGGCCGAAGGCAAAGAGACGCGCGAATTCCACGGGCGGCCCTATGTTCTGGAGCGTGCGCTGACGGCTGAGTTCGCGCTGATCAAAGCCTGGAAGGGCGACAAGTGGGGCAACCTGATCTACCGCAAGACGGCGCGCAACTTCAATCCCATGATGGCGACCGCCGCGAAGATCACGATTGCCGAGGTCGAGCACCTGGTCGAGCCGGGCGAACTTGATCCCGACCAGATCCATACGCCCAGCATTTACGTGCAGCGCATCTTGCAAGGGCAGAATTACGAGAAGCGCATCGAGCGCAGGACAGTTCGAAAAGCGTAGTAAAGACACTCACCACGGAGGCACGGAGGACACGGAGAAGAAGAAAGCTCACCACAGAGACACAGAGGCACAGAGGACGTAGGTGAGTCTTTGGGTTATGCTGCAAACGCCGACACTACCTAATACCGCGCGCCGGAGTTCCGAGTTCAAGATTTCTGATTCTCTGTGTCTCTGTGCCTCTGTGGTTTATCAAGGTGTCTCCGTGTCCTCCGTGGTGAAAGGTTTTGCACTGAAGGAGCTTTGAATGGCTGAAGTCACCGCCGCCAAACAGAAAGACACCGAAAAGCGCGACCGCATCATCCGTCGCGTTGCGCAGGAATTGCAGGACGGCTTCTACGTCAACCTCGGCATCGGCATGCCGACGCTGGTGGCCAACTGCGTTCCTCCGGGAATGGAAGTCGTGCTGCAAAGCGAAAACGGAATGCTCGGCGTCGGCCCTTATCCGCGTGAGTGGCGAGGAAGATCCCGACCTGATCAATGCCGGCAAAGAGACGGTTTCGGAAATACCCGGCACCGCATTCTTCTCCAGCGCCGAATCGTTTGCCATGATTCGCGGCGGCCACGTTGACCTGAGCGTGCTTGGCGCGATGGAAGTCGACGAGGAAGGCAACCTCGCCAACTGGATGATCCCCGGCAAGATGGTCAAAGGCATGGGCGGCGCCATGGACCTGGTCGCCAGCGCAAAACGCGTCGTGGTCGCCATGGAGCACACCACCCGCGATGGCGCTCCCAAAATCCTGAAGCGTTGTACGCTGCCCATCACCGGCCTGCGCGTGGTCGACACCATCGTCACCGAGATGGCGTACATCCGCGTGACCCAGACCGGGCTGGTGCTGGAAGAAATCGCCCCCGGCCTGAGTCCCGACGACGTGCAGAAGGCGACCGAAGCGCCGCTCATCGTCAGCCCGCAGCTAAAGACGATGCAAATTTAGCGTCTGCTCAGCAACGCTTTTCCGATATTTGCCATCCATCCGTACATGCTGAAGTGGACATTGATTTGCGCCGTACTGGCGATCGTCTTTGGAGTGCTTGGTTTTGGCGGAATCGCAGCCGGCTTTGCGGCCATCGCAAAGGTCCTGTTTGCGATCTTCCTGATCGGCGTGGTACTCACGCTGATCCTGGGTGTGACGGTCTTTAAAGCCGTTACCTAGAGCATTCGCCCGACGGGGAGCCTGTGATTTAAGCTTCCCGTCACATGCGATTCATCGACCGAGAAGAAGTCGCCCAACGCCTGACGTACGAGAAGTGCATACCGATCGTGCGCGAGGCCATGATTGCGTTTTCGCACGGCGAAACCAAACAACTGCTGCGCTCCATCATTCCTCTGGCCGATGGGCGCATGTTCGGCCTCATGCCCGGCGCAATGGGCGAGCGTGCCGTGTTTGGCGCGAAGCTCATCAGCGTATTCCCTGACAACTTTGCTCGCGGCATGCAGTCCCATCAGGGACTGGTGATTCTGTTTGATCCGGAGAGTGGCGCTCCCGTCTGCGCGGCTCATGCCGGAGAGATCACGGCCATCCGTACCGCTGCCGCCAGCGCGGTCGCGACCGACGCTCTCGCACGCAAGGATGCGCGGCGCCTGGCGATGCTCGGCTATGGCGAGCAGGCTGCGACCCATGCGCGCGCCATCAGCAAGGTTCGTAAGCTCGAATCCATCACGGTGTGGGGACGTTCGCTTGAGCGGGCGCATGCCTTCTCGGCGAAGATGCAACCCGAACTGACTTGTCCGTTGGGTATCGCTCCAACTGTTCGCGAAGCTGTGGCCCACGCGGATATCGTCTGCACCGTCACCGCCGCGTCGGAACCGATTCTGCATGGCGAATGGATTCGACCCGGTACCCACGTGAATGTGGTGGGCTCGGGTTATGCCGGCCCAGCAGAGGTCGATAATGATCTGGTCGTCCGCTCGCGCTTCTTCGTCGACAGCCGCGAGGGAGTTTTGCAACAAGGCGCGGAATTTCTTCGCGCTAAAGCGGCCGGGCTGATCACCGGCGACCACATCGTTGCCGAAATCGGTCAGGTGCTGGCGGGCACGGTTGCAGGTCGCCGCTCGGATGAGGAAATCACCGTCTACAAATCGCTCGGCCACATCGTGCAGGATTTGGCAAGCGCGTGGGCGTTGTACTCGGAGAAGGAGTAGGGGGCTAATTCCGGATCCGCGAAACTCGGGTAGAGCGGCGCTTCAGCGCCGCGTAACGCGGTCCTCTCTGATGGCGCTTTTCGCTCATTGCGATGCAGTGGGCGAAAAGCCCGGATCTTGGGGCAGCCTGAACGCGGACCTGAAGGTCCGCTCTACCGAATACACTCACCCTGAAACTTCTTTAACCATGGGAGTCGTCTCCAACCGCCAACTCGCGCCTACCGATTGAACGGATACTCCTGTATCCAATGAAATCCGCGGCTCACCAGCAAGAGCTTCCCGCGATCCACGAGTTGCAGTTCCATCTTCTGCTTGTGTCCATCGATTTCGCCGTCCAGCACCAGTCGACCCGGCGCAGGGCGAGTGTAGGTGAAGCTTGCCTTCCAGTCCTTGTCATCGTTCTTAGTAAGCTTCAACGTATTGTCTTTGGTGTCGATGGTGGCGCCATACCGAGCCAGCGACTCGTCCATCTTCTGGAAGGCGGCTCGGGTCGGCACATCGAAGATGGCGCGCCGCCAGCGTTCATGGTCGGTCATCAGGGCCGGCCGAGGCTGGCCATCAACTGTAAACTCTTCGACATTCCAGATGCCATACAGCGCCGACTTGGGACTGCCGCCGCCGTACTCGTACCACAGGGACCGATTCCCATAAGCGTTCATGCCCATCAGGAATATGCCAAACGCAATCTGCACGACTATGGCTCTACGGTTGGCGCGCGGTGTCGCAAACAATGGGAACTGCGTGGAAGGCTGCACCGGGCGATTGCGGAAGAACAGATCGATCAGGCGCTTGATGTCGGGCGCAAGCAAGAACAGAGAAAGCAGAATCAGATGGAAGGAAAAAAGTTTGACCGGCACGTCGTAGGTCATGTTCAGCATGAAGACCTGGGTCATGTCGGCCAGGCAAATCAGCGCGCCCAGCATCGTAGTGCGCGGGAGGAAAAGCAGAATTCCGCCCAGCATCTCCGCGCATCCGGCAAAGATCTCGTATGCCGGTGAGGCCCCGATCGACGCCCACAGCACTCCCATGCGCGACATGTTGCCGAAGGGCTCAATCAGGGTGTAGAGCCGGGGAAAAGGCATTTGCACGGGGATCGCTTTCGCCCAACCGTAACCGAGCATCTGTCCCGCAAGAAAAAATCGGATGAACAGGCGAAACCACTTGTACATCGTGGAGTAGTTTTCGCGCTTGCGGTCGAGAATCGACCAGATTGCTGTGGCCAACAATGCCGTGATCAAAAAACAGAATTGCAAGACCCAGTCGTAAGTTTTATCGCCGCTGCCGCTGGCCTGATACACCAATGGCTGCGACACGTGGAACATATGGGCCGCTGTCCAAAAAACAACCTGCCGAATGGGCCACAAGGTCGAAGGGTCGGGAAGATCCACATTCGGCAGTGGAATGAGGCCACCCAGCACCTGGGTGAACAGACAGAACAGGCCGAAGTAGACGAAGCAGAAGCGGAATGCGACCCGCGTCGCCAGGCTCCATCGGAGTTGCGGCGCTTCCGTGTCAGAGTACCCGGTTTGAAGCCGAACCCCTTGTGCGCTCACCGTCCCCACCCCCAAGCAAACTTGTGATGGGCAGGAATTATAGCCCGGATTGAGGACGCTTCCCCTGCGCTTTCCGAGGCTCTTCTTAAGATGGTGAGTTGCAGGCCGCGTCGCAGTTGCTTATCATCCGTGACATCCATGCTTAAGACTTTAGGTTTGCCTCTTACGCTGCTCCTGACAGCTTCGCTGTTCGCACAAGCTCCCACACCTTCTAAAGAAGTACAGGCGGCGTCCGCCGATGTTTACAAGCTGTACGTTGACCTGCACGAGCATCCCGAACTGTCGTCGCATGAGACGCAGACCGCGGCGAAGCTGGCATCACGCTTGCGCAGTCTTGGTTATGACGTCACCGAGCACGTCGGCGGAACCGGCATCGTGGCGGTGATGAAGAATGGCGCTGGCCCGACGATCCTGCTGCGCACCGAGCTTGACGCGCTGCCGGTGCCGGAAAAGACAGGTCTTCCGTACGCGAGCAAGGTCGTAGCCAAGGACGACAGCGGCAAGGAAGTGCCGGTGATGCACGCTTGCGGTCACGACGTACACATGGCGTCGATCGTTGGCACAGCCGAAGTCATGGCCGAAAGCAAGAACACCTGGCACGGCACGCTAGTCATCATCGGCCAGCCCGCCGAGGAGACCATCTCTGGCGCCAAGGCGATGCTTGCTGATGGATTGATGACGAAGTTTCCCAAACCCGATGTGCTGGTTGCGCTGCATGTAGGCAACGACCTGCCGGCCGGAAAGGTGGGCGTGACACCGCGCTACATGTCTTCCAACGCCGACTCGATCAAAATCACCATCTTTGGCAAAGGCGCGCACGGCTCGGCTCCGGAGAAGTCCATCGATCCCATCGTTCTGGGAGCCAAGATTGTATTGGCATTGCAGACCATTGCCTCGCGTGAGGTTAAGCCGGGCGAGCCGGTCGTGGTCACGGTGGGATATTTCCAGGCAGGGCTGAAGAACAACATCATCCCCGATGAAGCCAAGCTCGGGCTGACCGTTCGCACCTATGATCAGAATGTGCGGAAGAGGGTGTTGGCTTCGATCGCTCGCATTGTGAAGGGCGAAGCCGAGGCAGCCGGCGTTACGAAACTTCCGCAGATTGACCACGACGAAGCCACCGACGCGGTGTACAACGATCCGGCGCTGGCCGCGCGCATGACCAAAGTTCTGGACGAGGCGCTCGGCAAGGACAACGTCGAGCAAGAGCCGCCGCATATGGCTTCCGAAGACTTCTCATACTTTGTGGAGCAGGGGATTCCCGGCTTCTACTTCTCGCTGGGCGGAGCGAATCCTGAGAAGTATGCGGAAGCGAAAGCTTCGGGTGAGAGTCTTCCGTCGAACCACTCGCCGCTGTTCGCCCCTGACGCGAAGCCCGCGATCGAGACGGGCATCACGGCGGAAGTTGCAGTGTTGCGCAGCTTGTTGAACACCTCGCCGGCGGAGTTGAAGCAGTTGACGGCGGCTGCGACGAAGTAGGGACCTGGTCTTGCGTAAGCGCGGAGTGCCGGTTACAGGCGCGGAGCGCCGATGCGATTTTAGCCCCACGCGTGAGCGTGGGGTTAGTTGTAGGACGGGTTCCGGTAGCTGCGGAGCAGCGTTATCTCAATTGCCCGCGGCCACAACGCATCTCGCATTCACCCAGCCGCTACGCGGCCCCGGGATTCTTTCGCTGCAGTTACCCCACGCTCACGCGTGGGGCTAACTTCTCACCGGCGCTCCGCGCCTCGCTTCCATCTCCTCCGCCATCTTGAGCAGCGTGGTGACGGTTCTGCAAATTGCGTCCCGTTACCGTCATCTTCAATATCTTGTCCATTGACGCCCACGGAAACTTCGAGCGTCCCATGCCGTCGGGGAAGTAGATAAAAAGTTCGCGGCCGACAGGATGCAACTCTTCCGAGGCGATCGGAAGCGCTCTTAGCGCATCGAGCCCTTGTTTGGCTGGCGTAGTGGCAAGGAACGACACCAGCAGCAGGCCTGGATTAATTCCGTCGCGCTTAGCGAAGGGATTGCCGTTCACCGTTTGTTTCAATTCCGTCGCTGTGCGCAAAACAACTCCGGGCCGAAACCCGAAGGTCTTTTCGATCCCGTCTTCGAGAATCTTTGCCTTGAGGTTCTTTTCTTTCGCACCGAAAACCACGTTTCCGCTCTGCACATAGGTTCGCGGAGCATGGAAGCCCAGCTTTCGATACAACTCGCGCAGGGCGTCCATCTTGATCTTGTTATGGCCGCCGACATTTACCCCGCGCAGGAACGAAACATAGACATGCATAGGTGCTCTGCGAAATAGCACAGGGAGCGGACAGTGCCACTCCCTTTACCGCGGGGGCTAACGCCCCAAGACATTCTTGAAGGCATAGACGGCTGGCCCTTCGGCAAGCTCAGGGCAGGCTCTGAAGGCCGGCCCCACCCGCTACACCGTCACTGGCTGCTTCACCGGAACCGGTGTCAACCAGCCGTGGCGGTCTTCGATCTTGCCATTCACGATGTTGTAGAACTCGCTGCGGAGCGTCTTGGTGATCGGCCCGGCCACTCCTTTGCCCACGGTGATCTTGTCGACCGACCGTATGGGAGTGATCTCGGCCGCGGTGCCGCTGAAGAAAACTTCGTCGGCGATGTACAGCATCTCGCGCGGAATTACCTGCTCGACCGCTTCGATGCCCAGGTCCTTGGCGAGGTGCAGTACGGAGTTGCGTGTGATGCCCGGCAACACGCTGTTTCCAATCGGCGGCGTATAGACGCGATTTTTATGAACTACGAACACATTCTCGCCCGAGCCTTCGCTGACATAGCCGTTCACGTCGAGCGCGATGCCTTCGCTATAGCCATTGACGATGGCTTCCATCTTGATGAGCTGCGAGTTCATGTAGTTCGCGCCCGACTTGGCAATCGCGGGCATGGTGTTCGGCGCAATGCGTGACCACGATGAGACGCAGACCTCGACTCCTTCGTCGTCACTGGCATGGCCAAGATACTTGCCCCACTCGTAGTTGCAAACATAGACATCGGTGGGCGAGTTGAACGGATTGACGCCGACCTGGCCGTATCCGCGCAGGATGATGGGTCGCACATAGCACGGCGCGACCTTGTTCGCGGCGACCAGTTCGACTGCGCCCTGACAAAGCTCGTCGAGCGAGTAGTCCACGTCAATGCGATAGATCTTGCAGGAATCAAGCAATCGGCGCATGTGATCTTCCAGACGGAAGATCGCCGGCCCTTTTTCTGTCAGGTAGCAGCGTATGCCCTCAAATACGGCGGAGCCATAATTCACAACGTGCGACATCACATGCAGCTTGGCGTCGTCCCACGGAATCAGCCGTCCGTTATGCCAGATATGTTCCGACGCTTTGATGGCCATGAAGGGCTCCTTGGAGAAGAGTATGTGGCATGTCAGGCTACCTGCCTGGGGGTGCTACCGTCGAACCTGCCGCGGCCAGAGAAGCGGAATTTGATCTCAGGGCTTAGGCGTAATCCGGCATTATAAATGAGATGTTCGGGAACGATGTCAGGTGTTTTTTCTGCTCCTGAAAGTGCTATCCAGCGATCAGACCTCTGTCTCAGTTCGAGCGCCGAGAGTTGATAAAGCGTACGGTTTCGCGCAACCCCTGCTGCCGTGTTATTCTCATTAGCGTAACAAGATACGATTAAAACGTAGGAGCGCACCCGATTCTGTGTTAGCACGAGAGAAAAAATCCGCCCTGATTGACCAGTATCGCACTCACGATACCGACACTGGTTCCCCTGAGGTCCAGATCGCGATCCTGAGTGAGCGCATTGGTGAATTGACGGAGCATTTCAAGACGCATAAGAAAGACCATGCCTCCCGGCGCGGCCTGCTTATGATGGTGAGCAAGCGTCGCGGCTTGCTCGATTACCTCAGAAAGTCCGATACCGAACGCTACAAGACCGTTATTCAGAAACTCGGCATCCGCAAGTAAGCTGTTTGCCAGCCGCTGAAGTACTGCGCCTCGAAGCATTCTGTGTCATTTCAGTCCCCGCAAGGGCATCACTACGTGCTTGCCGGGAACGGACTCATGCGTCTTCCGTCATGGGTAATTTGAGTCATATCGGCCTGCGGGCCCCGAGCGCATTTCAGGTCGCACTAGCGCACCTGACGGCGCCAGGGGAGAATCTCGCTTGCCGCAATCCTCATGTTCTCTCATCCGCCTGCCCTGCCATTCGAAGAGCACACCTCCCTGGCAGCGATCCGGCGGAGCGCCCGCAATCGAATTGTCGCGCTCAGAAAAGGAACTGCAAGAAATGAAACACGAAATCAGTGTTGAGCTGCATGGTGGAAAGT
This sequence comes from uncultured Acidobacteriaceae bacterium, assembly GCA_963699875.1. Classification (GTDB taxonomy): domain Bacteria; phylum Acidobacteriota; class Terriglobia; order Terriglobales; family Acidobacteriaceae; genus CAVVDY01. The sequence continues at coordinate 99,107 of CAVOVN010000017.1, read as the reverse complement.
CCATCAGCTTCGAAACCGGAAAACTAGCCAAGCAGGCCCACGGCTCCTGCATTGTGCGTATCGGCGACAACGTTGTTCTCGCCACCGCCTGCGCCAACGCCGAGCCCCGTGAGGGCATCGACTTCTTCCCCCTCACCGTTGACTATCGCGAATATACCTATGCCGCCGGACGCATTCCGGGCGGCTTCATCAAGCGCGAAGGACGTCCCAGCGAGCGCGAAATTCTTACCAGCCGCCAGATCGATCGCCCCATCCGTCCGCTGTTCCCCGACGGCTTCCGTTGCGAGACCCAGGTCATCGCCATGGTGCTCTCGGCTGACACGACGAACGATCCCGACGTCGCCGGCATCAACGGCGCATCGGTAGCGCTTAGCGTTTCCGACATTCCGTTTCATGGCCCCATCGGCGCAGTGCGCGTCGGCCGCGTGAACGGCGAGTTCGTGGTCAACCCCACCTACGACGAGCAGCGTGAGGGCACCATGAACCTCATGGTCGTGGGCACCGCCGACGGCATCGTGATGATCGAGTCCGGTGCGCGCGAAGAGTCGGAAGAGGTCATTGTCCAAGGCATCGAGTTCGGCCATGAGCAGATCAAGAAGATCTGCACTGCCATCAGCGAGTTGCAAAAGCAGGCAGGCAAGCCCAAGCGCAAGGTCGAGCCGCCGGTGATCGACGAAGCTTATATCAAGGATCTTCGCTCCAAGTACGGCGATCGCCTGCTCGACGCGGTGAACACCGAGAAGTATCCCAAGGCCGAAAGCTACAGCCTCATCAAGGCGCTGAAAGACGAGTTTCTCGACAGCTTCGAGGACGAAGATGACGACGGCCGCAAGAAGGGTAAGAGCTACCTTGAGATGCTGCGCGAGCGCGTCTTCCGCGAGCAGGTAATCAAGGAGAAGCGCCGTCCCGACGGCCGCAAGTTCGACCAGATTCGCGATATCTGGATCGAAGTCGGCGTGCTGCCGCGCACTCACGGCTCCGCAATCTTCACGCGTGGCGAAACCCAGGCCCTGGTCACCACGACTCTTGGCACCGCTGATGACATGCAGCGGCTCGAAGCCTTCGAAGGCGAAGCCAAGAAGCGTTTCATGCTGCACTACAACTTCCCGCCGTTCTCGGTGGGTGAAGTCGCATTCCTGCGCGGAGCCGGACGCCGCGAGATCGGTCACGGCGCACTGGCTGAGCGCTCCATCTCGGCTGTGCTGCCCGATCAGGCAGATTGGCCGTATGCCATGCGCGTGGTCTCCGACATTCTGGAGTCGAACGGATCATCGTCCATGGCAACAGTCTGCGGCGCCTCGCTGAGCCTGATGGATGCCGGCGTTCCGCTGAAGGCCTCAGTCGCCGGTGTGGCGATGGGCCTGGTGAAGGAAGGCGAAGAGTACGCCATCCTCACGGACATTGCGGGCGCTGAAGATCACTACGGTGACATGGACTTCAAAGTCGCCGGCACGCGCGACGGTATTACCGCGCTGCAGATGGATATCAAGGTCATGGGCATCACCCCGCAGATTATGCGCGAGGCCCTCGACCAGGCACGGCGCGGACGCCTGTTCATCCTCGACAAGATGAACGAGGTCATCACCGAGCCGCGTACCAAGCTCAGCGAATTCGCTCCGCGCTTCTATACCCTGCAGATTCCGCCCGACAAGATTCGCGACCTCATCGGTCCCGGAGGCAAGGTCATTCGCGGCATCATCGAGCAGACCGGTGTGAAGATCGACGTCGAAGACAGCGGCAAGGTCAACGTCTCATCGAGCGATCAGCAGGCAGCGGCCAAGGCCATCCAGATGATCAACGACATCACCGCAACGGCGGAAGTCGGCAAGACCTATCTGGGCAAAGTCACCCGCCTGGCTGACTTCGGTGCATTTGTTGAAATCATTCCCGGAACCGATGGTCTTCTGCACATCAGCGAAGTTGCCGAGCATCGCATCAACGATGTTCGCGACGAACTGAAAGAGGGCGACCAGGTGCTGGTGAAGGTGCTGGCCGTCGAAGGTAATCGCATTAAGTTGTCGCGCAAGGCCATTCTCAAAGAGCAGCGCGCCAAGATGGGCGGTGGCGAAGCAGCTCCCGAAGGAGAAGGCGGGGCAGTTGTCGCCTTCGAGGGCGGTCACGAAGCAGCCGACACCGCAGAGCCCAGCTTCAATCGCGAGCATGACCGCGGTGGCGATCGCCCTCCACGTCGCGACGGCGGAGGTCATCCCGGAGGACGCGGTGGCCGCCCCGGTGGCGGCGGTGGGCGTGGCGGCGATCGTGGACGGGGACGCGGCGGCAATCGTCACTAAACTTCCCTTAACGACAAACCTGCGAATCCCCCGCAATTTTCGCGGGGGATTTTTTGCTTCAGGGCTGTCGGACGCTGGTATACGCCCTGCTCCGGCCTTACAATGTGGGAACGTGGCATCTGGAATCTTCGGTAGACTCTTCGGATCGCAGACGGGTTCGGCACCCGAGAAGCGCGGAGGCTCGGGCCAACGTATCGCCCGTCGCTCCACCGGCTTCAATGAGTTCATCAAGTACATCTCAAAAGAAGAAAACCTGAGGATCCTCGACCTCGGCGCCACCTCGGCCGCTAACATCACTTTCATGACCGGACTTGGGCACAACTTCCATCAGGAAGATCTGCTGCGCCTTTCTGCCGACAAAGACCTGCTGGTCACAGACGACAAGGGCGGGAAGGTCTTCGATGCAGAGAGGTTCCTGCGCGACAATCTCAATTTCGAGCGCGAGGAATTCGATGCGGTCATGTTCTGGGACTTGGCTGACTATCTGCCGGAGCCGCTGGTAAAGCCGGTGATTGAGCGGGTTCACGTAGGAATGAAACCTGGCTCAATTCTGCTCGGCTTCTTCCATACCAAGGACGCCGGCCCCAAGGAACCCTTTTATCGCTATCACATCGCCTCGAAAGAGGCGGTCGACATGCAGCCGGGAGAGCCTTTCAAGCTGCAACGCGTCTTCGCCAATCGGCACGTCGAAAACCTCTTCCGCGATTTCGGATCGATTAAATTCTTTCTTGGCCGCGACAATCTGCGCGACGTGCTGGTGATTCGCTAGCGAAAATTCAGAGCCCGAAGGGCGTGCGATGACAGCCCAGGGTGAAGCGTAGCGAACCTTTGGTACGAAACGACGAGTCCCGTCAGGGCACGACGGTGGTCGTTCCACCACTGTGCCACTTTTCTGATTTGTCATTCTGAGCGAAGCGAAGGACCTGCTTTCGCTGCGCGATGAAACGTTCTTTGCATTGGCGAACAATCGATGTTCAGCCGCGAATCTTGAGCTCGAAGGGAGTGGGATGCTCGCCCACAGGTGGCAAGTCGCAGCGGAACCCTGGGTGCCGATCCATAAATGATTTCAGAGCCGCGGAGCGGCGGCACGATGCAGTTGGTCCATTCGAGATCATCTAACAATCGCATCACGTCCCCGACGGACTCAGAAAGAATTTGCGCCTACCCAGGACTCCGCCTGCGGCTCCGTCCTGGGCTGTCATCACACGCCCTTCGAGCTCAGAACTTCCGCAGCTCAAGACTCTTTCCGCCAGCCTCCTCATCCCACGCGCGTTTTTCTGATCACGAACGGCAGCACTCCGGGAATTCGCAACATTTGCATCGCCAGCGGTCGGGCGATCGCGGGCAAAAAAGTCAACCTGCGAACTCGCGTTGAAGCCGCAATCAACGGAGCGAACTGCTCCCGATAAACCGCTGCGTACTCCCGACAGGCGATATCCAACGACGCTTCCCGCGCAAGAAACGGACGCAAGCACAGTGCTGCAGCTTGCCCGCTGCGCATAGCCAGAGAAATACCGTCGCCTACGAAGGGATCGATGAAACCGGCAGCATCTCCCGCGAGCAAGACGCCGTCGCGCACACAGATCGGTTTGCGATGCAGAACGGGAGCGGTGCTCACGGGAGCGGTAATACGTTCCCAGAGTTTGGCGCGGGCCTGAAGTTGCGATGATCGGTCGAACACTGCTTCCAAGGTCGTCGCCGAATCAGAACGTACCAGCGCACAGATATTTACGCTGTCGGCTCCAACCGGCTGTACGCCACAGTATCCGTTGTCAAAGAAATAAAGGTCGGTACTCGGAGAGGGCTCGCGCTCGCGATAATGAGCCTTCAGCCCAATCCACTTGGGGCCACTCGCTACCAAACTGGAGTCGGAGAACCGCGACCAGCGTCCGGTGCACAATACGACGGCGGCGGCTGCAAACTCTCCCTCAGCCGTCGCGAGCTTAAACGGTCCGCGCCCCTCAATCGACAGCACTTCGCATTTGTCATGAGCGGCGACGCCTGCCTGCTGTGCACACTCCCACAGCAACAGATCGAGCACAGTTCGGGGGATACTGAGCCCGGGCGGTTCAATAGAAGTTTCTGCCGTGCGACCCGCCGCGAAGATGCGCGCTCGCGAAATCACGGGAGCATCTTGCAGCACCTGCATGGCCGAGGCATTCTCACGCAGAAGATCGCGCAGCAGTCCCAGCGACTCGGCCGAAACAAATTCGCCGCACACTTTTTGCCGGGGGAAGTCGCTGCTATCGAATAGCACGACCGACGCGCCGTTGCGCGCAGCAGTGATGGCGGCCGAAGCTCCCGCCGGACCGCCTCCTACGACGGCCAGATCATAATGCGAGCGCTCTACTTCCATAGCAGAACACCCATGCGATAGAGATAGTGTGTCGAGATCTCGATTTGCCGGGCAGCGGTTCGGCTCACGATGCTACGCATTTCATCCAGTGTATAAGCCTGTCGGACTGATGCCGGGGCGTCGTGCCAGGTGAGACGGCTGCGAAACAACGGCAGCCCGGCGTAGGTAAGTGCAAGATGCATGCGGCTGCGAATGACGTCGTTGATCAGGACGGCCACCCGCGCCACGCGGAGCGCCTCGTGCGCAACACGTTCCAACATGTCCGGCTCGAAGTGATGCGCCACCAGATTGCACGCGACTACGTCGAAACTGTCTTCACGAAAAGGAAGTCGCGTGGCGTCGGCTGCCACGGCGGCGACTCCATTTTGCGGCAGATGCGAAGCGACGCGGTCGAGCAGAGTGATGCGGAGCTCGATGCCACGCCGCGCCAGCTGCTTCCGCGCCGCGATAGGCACATGGCCATTCCCGGCGCCCATTTCCAGCAAGCTCAGCACCCGGCAATCGGCTTGTTTCGCGACCCGCTGTAGCAGCCGAACAGTCGTGCTGGCTCCGCCAAACCACTCGTTGATATGCTGCAAGTCCCGTAACGATTGCGCGATCTCGTCCGATGTACCCAGGTCGTCGTCAAGTAGTTCCGCAACTATTACGCGTCGCATAAGGGGTGAGGTTCAGATGAATCAGTAATAAGGGTATCGCAGTCACTTTGGAAGCCGACTGCTTACGGGTGGTATTCCAAAGCCCATCTTTGGCAGCGAAGTCCCAGCGGTAAGCGAGCCCGTCGGTTAAATAGGCACCGTTTGGCCCTGAGCTGCTGGATTTCTTGCGGCCTTGGAGTTTGGTATCAACCATGCTCCAGGATTGGATGTCGGCCCGGTCGGCCACGCACGGACGAGCGAAAACCGAATACCGGGGGAACAGCGGTTTCTCTTGCTCGCGCGTCGGCGTACTCCACGGGGAATGCCTTTACGGCCGGGCCGGCGAAAAGCCACTTTTGCCTCCCCCGTCCGCTCCCAGCCCTCCTCGCATCGATGCGCGTGTAAATCCGCTGATTAAATGGCAGAATAGCTCGGACACCAGCGGAGAACCGAATGGCACAACCGAGTCAAGGACCAACCCTTTCAGCCCCCGACCTCCTGAAGAGCAAGCGGGAGAGCGGGACCTTCGACGTTTTTCTTTGTCATAACGATCATGACAAGCCGCAAGTCAAAGACATCGGGCGCAGCCTGAAGGAACTCGGTATCCTGCCCTGGCTTGACGAATGGGAGCTTCGTCCCGGAATGCCCTGGCAGGACGCGTTGGAGCAGCAGATCGGCTGTGTGAAATCTGCCGCTGTGTTTGTCGGAAGCGAAGGCGTCGGACCCTGGCAGCATCAGGAACTTGCGGCATTCCTGCGGAAGTTCGTCGATCAGAAGTCGCCGGTGATTCCCGTGCTTTTGCCGAGCGCGCCCACCGAGCCCGATCTTCCGCTCTTCCTGGTCGGGATGACGTGGGTCGACTTCCGCGAGTCCGATCCGAACCCCATGAAACGCCTGATGTGGGGCATTACGGGACAGAACGACGATGATGGTGACGATGATGCGGCTCCCGCCCCGCTGACACCAAAGAATGTGGCGGCGCCGCAGATCCCCAACGCATTTCCTCCTCCGCTGCCGCAGGCGACGAGCCTGGTTGAGGTCCTGGTCGGCTCGTGGCAAATTCAGATTGTGAACCCGTTCGGGATGGTCTCCGAAGTGGTGGCGCAGTTCTCAGCCGACCACTTGTTTCGCGGACAGACGCCAACGCCCATGGGCATGCAAACGGTGGAAGGACAGTGGCAGATTTCTGCAATGAACCAGCTCACCTTGCAGGGGCGGCAATCGCTGGGATTTCAGGTGTTGCCTTATCTCGCCATTGTCCAACTGAGTCAGATCGGGCCTAACCAGCTTACCGGGGTGACCGGCGCAGGCGAGCAGACCACATGGCAGAGAGTTGGGTAGGGGCGAATCCTTTTCGCGGGCTCACGTTGAAGGATCCTGGTTCACATACGCCGTCACTTTATGCGCTGCTGGCTTGCATAGGAATTGCCAGCTTCTGTTTCAAATCCGCGGCAATCTGCTGGCCGTGAAAGCGCCCATTCTCAATGAATATCTCACTCGTCCTCATGCCCGCTACGATTACGCCTGCCAGATAGATTCCCGGCACATTGCTCTCCAGCGTCTGCGGATCAACAATCGGCTTCTTGTCGGCGTCGCCGCGAAACTTGATGCCCAGGCTGCATAGAAACTCAAAATCAGGATGGTAGCCGGTGAGCGCAAACACGTAATCGTTCGCAATCGTCACTTCGCCTTCGGGCGTATTCAGCACGACGTGGTCGGGCGCGATCTCGCGAACCGTGCTGTCAAAGTACGCCTTCACCTGACCGGCCTTGATCCGGTTTTCGATGTCGGGCTTGATCCAGTACTTCACCGACGGACTGACACCCGGGCCGCGATGCACCATCGTCACCCGCGCGCCATGACGCCACAATTCCAGCGCTGCGATGGCGGCGGAGTTCTTCGCTCCAACCACCAGCACATCCAGCCCAAAAAACGGATGCGGCTCGCGATAGTAGTGCATGACCTTGGGCAGTTCTTCGCCCGGAACATGCATATGGTTCGGCCGATCATAGTAGCCCGTTGCCAGAATCAGCTTGCGCGCGTGATACTCGCGCTTGCGCCCGTGCATATCAGTGGTGTGGACGACGAAGTCTCCGTCGCTGCCCCCCACCCGCTGCACCGGCTCGTACTGGCGCACATCGAGCGCATAGTGCTCGGCGGCTTTGCGGTAATACTCCAACGCCTCTTGCCGGGTGGGCTTCTGGTTGGGGCTGGAAAACGGCAGGTCGCCGATCTCCAGCAACTCGGGCGTGGTGAAGAACGTCATGTTGCTGGGATAGTTGAACAGCGAGTTGACCAGGCAGCCCTTGTCGATGTTCACCACCGTCAGCCCGGCACGCTTCACGTCGATGCCGCATGCCAGGCCCGTCGGTCCGGCGCCGACGACAACTACGTCGAAGCGCTCCGGCGATGGCTCCGGATTCGATCCGTTCTGAGACATGCAGATAGGATATCGTGCGGGTACCCGAGATGCGGAGACGGTGGACCAAACCGTAAGCCCGTCCCGCACGGACGGCAGATCTTAGCCCAGCATTTCAAAGCTGGGTAGGTGAGAGTAATTGTGAGTCCGCTTTCAGCGGACGGCAGCAGTTCGCGGCGTGCAGCGAAAAAAGCAGGTTCTTCGCTCCGCTCAGAATGACAGTTCTAAGGGATGGGTGTCAGGGAAGCCGGGCGCTGCGGCGGAGTGCTGACACAAGCCTCTGTGACGTACCTCACCGACGCACAGTGATACGTCGATAAAAGTAGATATGCGGCACAAAAGCCTTATTTCGTGCAACCGCACCGCAGGTTGAGCGGAATTCCATCGCATCGGACGGTTCGGTTTTGTAATCTGTAAAGTTACACAAAGAGAAAATTTCGCGCCCATCCCGAGGCACTCATGACGGTCATCAAGCAGGAAGACTTCATCCAGAGCATTGCTGACGCGCTGCAATACATCTCGTACTACCATCCGGTTGACTTCATCAAGAACTTGGCGCGTGCTTATGAGAAAGAGCAATCGCCCGCCGCGCGCGACGCCATCGCCCAAATCCTTATCAACTCGCGCATGTGTGCCGAAGGGCATCGCCCCATCTGCCAGGACACCGGCATCGTGACCGTGTTCCTGAAGATCGGCATGAACGTGCAGTGGGACGCATGGATGAGCGTCGAGGACATGGTGAACGAAGGCGTGCGCCGTGCCTATCTTCATCCCGACAACGTGCTGCGGGCCAGCATCCTCGCCGACCCGGCCGGTGCGCGCAAGAACACGAAGGACAACACGCCCGCCGTAGTGAACATGAAGGTTGTGCCCGGCGACACCGTCGAAGTCACGCTCGCTGCCAAGGGTGGAGGCTCGGAGGCGAAGTCGAAGTTCGTCATGCTGAATCCCTCCGACTCGATTGTCGAGTGGGTGTTGAAGACGGTTCCGACCATGGGTGCGGGCTGGTGTCCTCCGGGAATGATCGGCATCGGCATCGGCGGCACGGCCGAGAAGGCCATGCTGCTGGCCAAAGAATCCCTGATGGACCCAATCGACATTCAAGACCTGATCGAGCGTGGCCCATCCAATCGCGCCGAAGAATTGCGGCTTGAGCTCTACAAGAAGATCAACGAGCTCGGTATCGGCGCACAGGGTTTGGGCGGACTGACCACCGTCCTCGACGTGAAGGTGAAGGACTACCCTACACACGCTGCCAATCTTCCGGTCGCGATGATTCCCAACTGCGCTGCCACACGCCACGCGCACTTCGTGCTCGATGGCTCAGGCCCGGTCGCGCTTGGAGCCGCCATCGCTCTCCGACTGGCCCGACATTACCTACGATCCCATGGCATCCGGCGCGCGTCGCGTGAACCTCGACACCGTCACCCGCGAGGAAGTCGCGACCTGGAAGCTCGGCGATGTACTGCTGCTGAATGGCAAGCTGTTGACCGGACGCGATGCCGCTCACAAGCGCATTCACGAAATGCACGGGCGAGGCGAGAAGCTCCCGGTCGATTTCAGAAATCGTTTTATCTACTACGTCGGCCCGGTCGATCCGGTGCGCGATGAAGTGGTTGGCCCTGCCGGTCCCACCACAGCTACGCGCATGGACAAGTTTACCCGCCACATGCTCGAACACACCGGATTGCTCGGTATGGTCGGGAAGTCCGAGCGTGGTCCCGCGGCAATCGAAGCCATTCGCGATCACAAAGCGATTTATCTGATGGCCGTTGGCGGCGCAGCTTATCTGGTCTCTAAGGCGATTAAGAAGTCGCGCGTCGTCGGCTTCGACGACCTCGGCATGGAAGCCATCTACGAGTTCACAGTCGAGGACATGCCGGTTACGGTCGCCGTCGATGTGAACGGTAACTCGGTGCACGAATCCGGCCCCAAGGAATGGAAAGCGAAGATCGCCGAGTTGGTGAGCATCGGATAGAAACAGGTTATAAGAGTTGTCATCCTGAGCGGAGTGAGTCTGCCGAAGGCACGACGAACGCAGTCGAAGGACCCCTATACCCGGATAGAGTCCCAGTCCTCAAACCAGTCTCCGGCTAGGTCCTTCCATTGCGGATTGTCTTGCTCGATTAGTGCGATCTTTTTCTTGCGAACCCATCCCTTGAGCTGCTTTTCGCGAGCTATCGCAAGGCCGACCGTGAAATATCTCTCCCGATACAGCAGACGGTCCACGCCATATTCGGCGGATTAATCCCGAAAATACATGGTTCTTGTGCTGCCACAGTCGCTTGCGCAGATTTCCAGTTACGCCGATGTACAGCGTGCCTGAGATACTGCCGAGGATGTAGACATAGTAGGTGCGATCTTCTCGCATGTTATAGGGGTCCTTCGACTGCGTTCGTCGTGCCTTCGGCAGACTCACTTCGCTCAGGATGACACCCTTAAGAAAATTGTCGCAGTGATGAGCATCAGCAGGGAGTGTGATAGCTCTCTGCTGTGCTAATCTCGCGCAGAGCATGAGCACCGAACAGCAGCCGGCCTACAATCCTCCGAATGACAAGCGGGTCGAGCGGATACTAAAGCCGCCGCAACTGCTGCACCTGTTGCAGCGCTTTTGCGACGCCGGAACACTGCCGGCGCGCAGGTCGGCCTTCGTCGCCGTCATCCGCTGGACGCGTCAGGGCGACGGCGCTGCCGGTGAGCTCACGCGCCTGACTCAATTGCTCGATATTCTGAAGAGCGACGCCGACGTATGCGTCGCCGTACAGCAATCGCTGGGTAAGCTGCTCGCCGAGATCGATTCGCTGGCACTCTTCGCAGAAGTCGGTCTTCCCTCGGTTCATCCCTTCACCACGGAGATCGTTCGCCGCCTCGTTGGCCGTGTGCTGCCCTCGGCACGCCACGATTCGGATGCCGCCAAGCTGCTGATGGACCTCTACGCCAGCGAGAAGGATGTCCACCGATTCGCAGAACAGCCTGCCGAACTATTCGAGCGCACGGTCACCGTGCTCACCCCGCAGGACGATCCCGCCTTTTGGGAGCGCCAATTACGCGACCTGCACGAAGCCATGCGCCTGTTGGCTGCGCGTATCAGCGGACTCGGCCTGGCTCCCGAGATACGCGACCGCACCGGTACGCATGGCATCGCGCGCTCTCCGTTCTACGAGCTCACACGCAAAACCGAAGACCTCATTACCGGCGCGGACACGCCCGAAGCAGTCGCCTGCCTTGACGCGTGGAAGCAGGACGTGGCCCGCTGCCGCCAGGAGATGGAAGAAGTTTACGGACACATGGAGTCGGAGGGCATCAGCGTCGAACTGGTCTTCGACTTGAAGACCATCCAAGCCTGCCTGCAACGCATGGAAGCCATTGCCACCGTGCTTACCTCGCCCGACGCGCCGACGCGATTCGCGGCCGTGCATCATCTGCTGTCGCGGCTTGAGGAAGGCAATCTCGACGACAAACGCATCTCATCGCTGCTGCGCGAGAACCTCAACCTGCTTGCCCGCAAGGTCGTCGATCGCACCGGCGATACTGGCGAGCATTACATTGCAACCACACGCGCCGAGTATCGCTGGATGTGGCGCGCGGCCATCGGCGGCGGGCTGCTCACCGTATTCACTGCCGCCATCAAGATGCGCATTGTCGAAGCGCAACTGCCACTGTTCTTCCAAGGATTTGCAGCGGGCACCAACTACGCCGTGAGCTTCGTCCTGCTACAGGTCTTCGGACTGGTGCTGGCTACCAAGCAGCCGGCGACTACGGCCGCAACCTTCGCGCGCATTATCCGCGACAACCGTGGGCAGGAGCGCTCCAGCAAGTTGACCGAGTTCGTCTCTCGCATCACCAGCACGCAGCTGGCAGCAGCGTTGGGAAATGTGCTTGCTGTCTCAGCGGGAGCAGTTGTCTTCGAGTGGCTCTACAAGCTGTTGTTTGCGCATTCCTATCTGGCACGCGAGAGCGCTTCGCATGTTTACGAAACGCTGCATCCGTTTGCTTCTGGCACCGCCTTCTATGCCATCGTCACCGGAGTCATCCTGTGGCTGGCCGCACTGGCCGGTAGCTGGCTGGAGAACGCTGCGGTCTATTACGACCTATCAGAGGCTATCGCGCAGCATCCTCTCGGACTGCGTTTGAGCGAGCGTGCGACCAAGAAGTTCGCAAAGATTGTTCGCCATAACATGGGCGGCTGGAGCACCAGCATTGTGCTCGGCTATCTGCTGGGATTCACTCCCGGTCGTCGGCGCCTTCTTCGGCCTCCCGCTCGATGTGCGCCACGTGACGCTTTCCTCGGGAACTCTGGCGTTGGCCGCAGCGCGTTTCGGAACCGCTGGCTTGGGAGACCGCTGGTTTCTTTATGCTGTCGAAGGAATCGCCGTAGTGTTCGTGCTGAACCTGACAGTGAGCTTCATGATCGCGCTGTACGTCGCGCTGCGCGCCTACGATATTGGCCTGCGTGAGCAGTTGCGCATGTTGCGTTCGGTGGTAACGGAAGGTCTCCACTCACCACTACGTTTTATCGTGCCCCAATTTTCTGAAGCGGCCGCAGGCCCGCCGTCCGCCGCAGCATCCGAAGAAACGCACTAGGTAGAGCTGGCCTTCAGGCCAGCGTCTACGCCGAATTCAGGTAAAACGGGCCTTCATGCCCGCGGTGGATCACCACGATTAGCGCAGGTTTTGGGGTGGAAGCACCACGCTTCAGCGTGGTGAAACAAGTTGGCGAAAGAGACCGGGCTTTAGCCCCGGAGTACTTCAGCCCATTTTCTTATGATGAGCGGACTTTAGTCCGCGCGACCCAACTCATCGCCCGGGGTACGCCTGCGGCTGAACCGGCCGGCGATTGCTGCGCACAATCAGCCACCAGATAAGGGCGACTACCAGAACCACGGGAATGAGCGGCACGATGATCAGCAACGGGAAAACGTAGCCGCCGCCCTGGGACACGATCTCGCCGCCCACCTCCGAGCCGTTGCCGCGAGCAAGTTGCACCGCCGATGGTGACCACATCGCCGCCAACCTGGGCGTTCTCGCCAAGTCGCACGCCGCCGCCAACGGCCACAACATCTCCCCTGGCGTGTCCTTCGAGTTCGACCCTGCCGCCGATTGCGACAATGTCACCGCAGGTGCCGGCCACGTGGATCGAGCAGCCAATACACACCAAGTCGCCGACCTGTTCATCCTCTGAAACGCTGATGCTACTGCCGAACTGTACCCGGTCGTTATTGGACCCGGACTTGGCCGATGCCGGCAGAGCGGCAGCCGCCAGCACGAAGATGGCGAACACTATGAAACCCACTCGGTTTGTCATGCAAGCCCCCTCAGCGGATATCCAGATTATGCCGGTCACGCGGGAAACACAATTCTACGAGTTTAGTTACGTAACAAGGGAGCGCGAGGTTCCCGGGTCGTACCCTGCTGGTGACAAACCGACATTGAGGAACACTTAAGTCCTTAACTTGCAAATTCTCCGTGCTCTCCGTGCTCTCTGTGCCTCCGTGGTGAAAGGCTTTTACGTCTCCAGCGTGTAGCGCTCCGCCGCGAGCCGGTACATGCGACGCCACACCAGGCGATTGATCGTCACCACGACGATCGCCATCACCACAGTCGAGCCCAGCAGCAAGGCGAAGTTGCCCGCATCGGTAGCGCGCGAGATGACCGCGCCAAGTCCAACCGTAGTGTAGGTCTGGTCCTTAAACCGGAAGTATTCGGCCACAATGCTGGCGTTCCACGCGCCGCCGGAAGCGGTGACCAGTCCGGTGATCAGATAAGGGAAGATTCCCGGCAGAATCAGTTGCCGCCAGCGCTGTCCGGAGCTGAAGCGGAACAGCGTCGCAGCTTCTTTCAGGTCGGTGGGAATCGCCATCGCTCCGGCGATGACGTTGAACAGGATGTACCACTGCGTGCCCAGCAGCAGGAGCAAGATCGAGCCCAGCCCGAGCCCGCCGCCGACGCGAATCAGCACCAGCAGCACGATGGGGAACAACGCGGTCGCCGGAACCGAAGCCGCAATCTGCGCCAGAGGCTGTGCGATTCTCGCCAGCCGCGGACTAAAGCCGATGGCGACGCCGGCAGGAATCGTCCACAGCGAGCCGATTACCAATGCAACCAGCACGCGCAGGAACGTCGCGCCGGCTCCGATGAGCATCTCGCGATATTCGGCGCGGTCCAGTCCGGCAAGCATCATGCCCGCACGAATGACAGCGTAGAAGATGGCGATGACGGCGAGCGAGGCGATGAGCCTGCCGACCCACACCTTCCACGCCTCGGGCTGCTGTTCGTGTTGCGACGCGTGCTTGATGAGCGAATCGCATTCTAAGGTATTCGCGGGTGGGATTTACCATGCGCTTGCGCAGTCGTGCCAGCGCGCGTGAGCGCTCCATCAGGTTCAGGAACCATGATTGCGGCGCGTCGCTGCTCTCGACCTGCTCGATCTTGAACTTTTCGGCCCACGCAATCACCGGACGCCAAATCACCTGGTCGAGCACCACGATCACCGCGATCATGGTTGCGATGCCCCAGAGAATGCTCGGCGTATCACCGGCGCTGGCGGCGGTTTGGAGGTATGAGCCCAGTCCCGGCAGGCGGAAGTCTTTCGAGCCGAGCACGAACATCTCGCAGGCCATCAGGAAGAACCAGCCGCCGGCGACCGACATCATCGAGTTCCACACCAGTCCGATGGCTGCGTAAGGAACTTCGAGTTGGGTGAAGCGCTGATACCAGTTAAAGCGGTAAATCTTGGCGGCCTCGCGCATCTCGCGCGGAATGCTCTTCAGCGACGAGTAGAAGCTGAACGCCATGTTCCAGACCTGTCCGGTGAAGATGAGCAGGATGGCTCCCAGCTCGACGCCGAGCTGATGACGCGGAAACAAGGCGACCATGGCCAGCATCACTCCCGGCAGAAAGCTGAGCACCGGGATGGATTGCAGGATGTCGAGCAGCGGAATCATGATGCGCTCGGCCCGCGCGTTGTAAGCGGCGACGTAGCCGTAAATCAACGTGAATGCCAGCGAGAGAAAATAAGCAATGCCAATGCGCATCAGCGAGTACGCGGCGTAGACCGGCAAGCATGCGCGGGTCGCGCGAAATTTCGACCTGCGGATTGAACGGTCCGAACCAACTGCGCGCCAGCACCACGACGCCGTAGAAGAGCGAGAGGCCCGCGGCAAAGATGAAGAAGTCGGTCAGCATCGACCAGGTCTGCGAAGGCAGCAGCGACCACGGTCCCTTGCCCAGAATTTTGACGGGCTGCCAGAGATCGCGCGCCATTCGCTGCCTTATTTCTCGTCCGTTGCGGCGGCCAGTTCGGCGTCTTCGCGATGGAAGAGGCGACCGGTTTCGGAGTCGTAGTCGAAGATTTCGGCGTAGCGTCCCCAGTTCAGCACGGTGTCGAACTGGCGCTCGACTTCATCGGAGCTGAAATGTTCGTCGAGGATGTCGCGGAAAAATTCTTCACCGATGGCATGATCACGCTTCGCATGCAGTGTGTTTTCGATGAGGCGCAGAATGGCGATGTTCTTGAGCGCGGCGTCGCGGAACAGTTGCTTCTGCGCTTGAATGTCGGCTTCGCCAAACGCGCGGCCCTCGGGCGTGATCTCGACATCGCCTTCGTGCACCTTGGCAAAGCCCAGTATCACGGCTGCGTCGACGATGGGCAGCAGGTCGTCGACATCCATAGCCAGCTCGTCAGCAGTCTTGTAGAGGTCGTCGCGTCCGCCGCGATCGGCAAGCAGTTCCATGAAACCGGCAATGCCGCCGGGACGAGCGTGCGGCAACATCTGAAATTTCGTACGCTGGCGCTCCTGGCCATTCCCAGCAGCGCGCGCAGCAGCGGTGGGAGCAGACATCTCCTCCTCCGGCTTAGTCAGCGCCTTGTAGATGTAATCGACGTAAGCCAGAAATCTGGGAGACTTGCGATCGCGATACTGCGGGATATTGATTTCGAAGTCGGAGCGAATGCGCGCGGGATTGCGGCCGAGGACGATCACGCGATCGGCCAGCAGCACCGCCTCTTCAATGTTGTGGGTGACGATGAAAATGCACGTAGTCGGCATCTTCTTGTTGAGCCACAATTCCAGCAACTCGGAGCGCAGGTTCTCGGCGGTCAACACATCGAGTGCCGAGAAGGGCTCGTCCATGAAGAGAACCTCCGGCTCGACCACCAGCGCGCGCGCAAATCCTACGCGCTGCTTCATGCCGCCGGAGAGCTCCTTGGGATACGCGGTTTCGAATCCGTCGAGGCCGACGGTGTCGATCATGCGCAGCGCCCGCTTGTGGCGCTCAATCGCAGGTGTGCCGCGAGCAGACAATGGCGCTTCGACGTTCTCGATTACCGTGAGCCAGGGAAAAAGAGCGAAGCTCTGAAAGACGATCGAGACATGCGGAATCTGCCCGTCCATCGGCTTGCCGTGCCAGAATACCTCGCCGGAAGATGGTGTCGACAATCCGGTGAGCATGCGCAACAACGTGGACTTGCCCGATCCCGAAGGTCCGAGCAGAGCAATGATCTTTCCTGGATTGATCTCCAAGTCGGTAGGCGCGATCACTTGAATGCGATTGCCGTCAGGTTGCGTGTAGTACTTCTCTACCGCGCGCGCTTGGATGATGGATTCCGACAAGGCTTAACCCCACACTCGAATGAACATCCAGTGTATTGCCGGACCTGTTCGAGGCACAATGCAGCAGCGTGAAGTTAGATGAATGATTGGTTAAAGCAAACCGTTCGACTACACCGCAGCATTCATCTGCTTGTCATTTTCATCGCCCGGAACGATGGAGGGCTCGCTGCCAGGCTGTGCGACTCGCGCTTGCTGGGTTACAGGTGTTGTGGAGGATTCGATGCCGACCGATTCTGCTTTCTTGCGGCGGCTTCTGCGATAGCTGTATTCAAACCACGCTGCAACAGCCCCGACTACCGCGACAGTGATCCAGTTCATAGATCTCCCGAAGCCAGTAGGATGCGGCGATGAGAGGCGCAGATGCTAGGAGAGAGCTGAGGTGAGCTGCGGCGCGGCAACCCATGCGGATGTTGTGTCGTCCGAGGACCTCGAAGACATCGAGCAGATGCGTGACACCGAGAAGCTGCCGAATCGGTTTGCCGATGTTGACCAGCTCCAAATAGCACTGAAAGCGGTCATAGCTAGACTCCTCCTCCGGGAATGGTCGAGTATATTACTTCGGAGGAAGCGCTGCCATTCGAAAACCGAAGTTAGGGCATTCGGGACAGAATTGCCGGAAACCAATGAAATGACGATGAGCGATAGTTCAGATTTCTCCGCAGAAATGCGTCCGCTCTACATTCCGGTGATCTTAGGCACCGTGCGAAATGGCCGCATGAGTGAGCACCCAGCGCGTCTGATGAGCGCTGAACTAGCTAAGCGAACGAACGTGGAGACCGAGTTTATTGACATCGCCCACCTCCCATTGCCCACCGATGATGCAGGCCAGAACATTAAAGACCCCGAGTTCGCATCCAAAATGGCTCGGGCTGACGGCCTGGTTATAGTCTCGCCGGAGTACAACCACGGCTACTCCGGACTGTTAAAGCATGTACTGGACAGTTGCTTAAGCGAATACATTCACAAGGCTGTCGGAATTGCGGGAGTTTCTGCAGGCACATTTGGCGGGACGCGCGGCATTCAGGACTTGCTGCCTGTCATGCGCGAACTCGGCCTGGTGACAATCTTCTGGGATGTGAATTTCGCGAATGTTCATAAACTGTTTGCTGCTGATGGCGTGCTGCGGGATGGGACGATGCTTCCGCGCATCGACCAGTTCTTAAAGGAACTCATCTGGATGGCAAAAACGCTGCGCCACGGCCGTGAGCACATTAACCTGGAGTAGTTCGTGTATTGCTGAACCCTTGAAGTGAAGAGGTGACGAAATGAAGTGTCCGAACTGTGGTCATGCCATGAACCATCACGCGGACAAACTGCTGTTGGACGGCTTCGAGTCGGAAGGCGATGCTGGTTCGCAGCTGATAGAAGGCCATTCCTGTCCGCATTGCGGCACGAATGCCAGCCGAATTGTGGAGAGCGATCAATGAAGACGGCGGCCCGAGAGCCGCCGCGACAAGATCAATTACATCTGTGAAGTAACTCTGCCCTAAGACACCGTTCGAATCTTATTAGGCATGAAATGATACGGCGGCCATGGGCCAGTGATGCTAACCTGGCAATCCTTAAAATGCCGCGTCGCTGCCGAATACCGGTTCTGGTATTTGGAGATCGAACTGGTGTCGATCAGGTGGGCGAAGTCCAGCAGCATATTGCTGGCATCGACGCGCTTGCAAACGACATCTTCCTCCAGGGGCGAGAAGAGCTTGTGCACCTGGACGGAAAGAGCACGCGCTTTGGTTTGCCGCTCGCGCTCACGACTGGCCTGCTCGCGCAGCTTGCGAAGGTACTCGCCGCCCACGCCTGCGGGCAGTTCCCTGAGAGCTTTCTCGACCTCAGCGTCCTTCAGCACGATCTTGAAATGCATCTCTGCTTTTCCGCGCAGACGATGAACGCTCTCCAGAAATGTCTTGCGATTGGTGCGAACTGCGCGGCGAAGAGCTTCGTCAGATTCGAAGATCGTGCCGAAGCGGAAGGGCAGCACGGTCATAGTGCGAAAACACTCACTGATAATGCGAGCATGATCGACGATATCTTGTTGGTTGAGTGGCTTTTCTGTAGAGTACCTCGCTGACGATAACGGCGAAATCCCCGCTGGGGTAAGCAAAAACCGAGGCGTCGTTCACGCCTTTAAGGTTTTCTAGAATGTAAGGACGTCTAGGCCGGCTACCATTTTGCAGGCCCGAATGTTCTGTGATGCAGTACGCGTACCACGCCATCTCCGTCTTCTCCTGGGAAAGCTCACGCAAAACACCGGGCGCCTGCGTGAGAAATGGCCGACTTCGAACGTGGAGTTACTGATTAGGTAAGGCTTTACTGCGATTGGGGGACAGCTCCCAGTAGTATTCTAAGCCTGAACTCTCGATGTATGCAACAGAAATTGCAGCAGTCCGCAGGATTGCAATCAAAGGTAGGTGCAATTTTTGAGCAGGGGAATCGCGCATTGAACACGCTTCGGCCATCCCTAGCCAGAAAACACCTTCGTAAATTCAGACCGGCTTCGCGATATCAAGTTTCCCAAACATTGCCGGACTACGACAACTCTGTCGCGAAGGTAGCGACCTACTTGCCGAAGCCCCAGTTATGGCCCAGGCTCATCATGTTCCCGATGGTCAAGACGCCCGAACAGTTCATCGTCGAAGTGGGCCCCGAGCTAAGCCCAGACACTTTGCAGCAGCGTGCGAAGGCGGTGAACGCCTTACTCCGGCTCGCTATGTTGGTCGGGCATAGAGATGGAGTTGGACGCGGCCGTAAATACCTCTGGCCGACTTCATGGCCGAGATCGTGCCTTACGACCGCATCCTGATTTTCTTCTGGGATGAGGAACTTGATGCTGCCGAAACTTCGACTGGCTCGCGGTCTGGAAGGCATCGCTCCAGAAGTTTATGTTCAGGGGAATAGTATTCAATCTCTGGGCTAGTTGCTTGCATCAAGCCCATGCGTATCTCCAGGCGGCGAAGACGAACAGAGCCGACAGCTAGTCTGCTGGCCGTGCAAAGTGGTTCTGCGCTGGTGGTTCCTATCGAGCATCGGGAAATCGGGTGGTGGGATCAGTGCAGCTTTTTTCCAGAAAGCCGCATAGATTCTCGACACGAAGATGCGCAACTGCTGTGGATCTTCTGCCTTAATAGCGGAAAACCAGTTGATTCGGGGCTGCTCTCACGAGGGCCTGCTTAAGTTCGCCTTTACGGATTACCTCACCGGATTGCGCACCAGAGGGTACTTCGAACAGCAGTTGGATCTGGAAATCAAGCGCGCCGAACGCAAAGGATCTTTCCTGTCGTTGCTCATGGTTGACATCGACCGCTTTAAGCTCCTGAACGACCAGTGTGGACACCACGTCGGAGATCAGGTATTACGCGAGGTCGCATCACGTTCTGCAGACGAGACATGCGCGATCTCGACACCACTTGCACGCTATGGCAGATGCAAGCTCACTCGCGAGTGCAAAACTTTACCGTTTGGAACTGATGAGGGATTGTCGCCGGGTCCCCATTCAATCTTCTTTCGATTGAATGCGATCGACGAACGATTCGTCGCACCACCGTCGCTTGCGAAACTACGTTGCTCACGCACTGCGAGCGCACCGACCCACCCCTCCGCCCCGCCAGGGGACGGCGATCTTAGCCCGGCATTTCAATGCTGGGTAGGCATGAGGGAAATATCCCGAGTCCGCTTCACCGGGCGAAGCACGGAGTTTCGTAATCAGCTCACTGAAGCACTCGGAGCAACGATTCATTTGAAGCAGGATAGGAATCGCCGGTCGTGCAGAATCCCTAATCGGCGCACGGTCTTCTTTGCCGAAGACTTAGCCGAGGCCTTCACCACCACGCGCTTCGGCTTTCTGGAGACGGCTTTCTTCGAGACGGGTGCACCCTTCTTAGCGGGCTTAATGACTTCTTCCTTCTCCGGCACGGGCTTCTTCTCTGGAGCAGGCGGTGGCGCTTCTTCCTGCGGTGCCTCTGCGCTCAGCCGGCGATCCAAAGCCTTAGATACCACGTAGCCCATTTCCGCAACTGGGGCGGGCTTACCTGTCCAAATCTCGAACTGACGCGCACCCTGCTGCACAAACATTTCCAAGCCGGGAATCACGTGCAAGCCCTTGGCCTTCGCCATCTTGATCAGCTTGGTCTCCGCCGGGCGCGTAAACCAGATCAAAGACATACGCTGCGTTGAGCTCTTTCTCCTCCAGCGGCGACTGCCGGTTGCCGTTCATGCCGAGTGGAGTGGCATTGATGATCACATCGAAGCTCAGCTTCGCCAAGTCCGCGCGCTTAACGTACTTCGCCTTGGACTGGCGCGCCAGAGCCTGCGCCTTTTCCGGCGTGCGGTTGACGATGAATACCTCAGCCTCGCGGGCCTTCAGTCCGAACGCCGCGGCGCGAGCAGCGCCTCCGGCACCGACTACCAGGATTCGCTTTCCCGCAAGATGCATGCGCTGTTCCAGCGGAGTAACGATGCCGGCGACATCGGTGTTGAAGCCGTAGAGTTTGCCTTCAGCACTGCGAACCACGGTGTTGCAAGCGCCAATCTGCCGGGTCAGAGGATCGGAATTCGACAGCGCCTTAACGATTTCCTCTTTGTACGGCATGGTGACGCTCATGCCGCGGATGGGAATGTCGTTGGCGCAAGCCAGCAGGTCTTTCAGGCTCTTGGCGTGCAGCGCGAGATAGACGGCGTTAACGGTTTCGCGCCGGAATGCGGCATTCATCATGATCGGCGACAGCGAGTGCGATACCGGATCGCCTGCCACGCCGTAAACCTGGGTGGAAGCCTCGACACTTTCTATGCGATAGGTATCGCGCAGTTCGCCGACAGTAATCTGTCCGGGCGCGGTCTCTTCGCCCGCGGCGGCCGCGCCGAAGGTAAAAATGCTGCCTGCCCGCACTCCCAGGACGCGGCTGATGATGCCCTGTTCTCCCATGCACACCCCAACCATTTCGTGCTGGCCGGAGTGCGACTGGAGAAACTTCATCATGGTCACGTTGTCGTAGAGATTGGTCGCCGTGGTGACCACTTTGTAGAAGTCCGCCGGAAACTCGCGCATGCCGGCGAACTGCTCTTCCAGCTTCTTGGTGCTTTTGAAGTCGTGGAAAGAAAGGATCACTCCCACGCGGTTCTTCAACTCGGCAAATTGGTCGCGCTTAAGTTCCTGGGCGCTCTGGATTTCGATATCCACCAACTGAAAGCCGGAATCGGCCGCCTTGGTTAGAATGTCCAGTTGCGCCTGGACCGATCCCTTGAACTTGCCACCGTTGACCGCTCGACGGCAGGTGGCGATGACCATAGCCTCGGGATGCAGCTCCAGAAAGTGGCGCAGCTTGGGAAATGCCGCTGCCGGCTGCGAGAGATAATCTAACCTGAACTCCAGAAAGGGGTTATCTCGAACGTGAGACTCCGCCCGTTCCAGCAGGTTAGCCGGATCGGATCCGATCACCGCGACGCACAGCCGGGGCAGACGAAAGCGCTGGATACGGGAGTAAGTAGGGGCTGCGCGCATGTTTAGGCGCCCCGATACTACAAGTTGCACCTCGGATGTTGCAACTGTATTGTTGTGAGACTTCGTATCGTGTGCCGGGCAAGGTACGTCCGGAAAGACCAGTAACCGCTCTATTCTGATGGGAATCAGCGAACAACTCGGGCTCACTTTCGCCGCTCCGGCCCGCAAAATCTATGCCTGTCCGGGAGCTCGTCACCACCGTACGAACCGAGCTAGAGCGTTCATTTACAGATATTTACGTCGAGGGAGAGATTTCCAATTACCGTCCTGCCGAGTCCGGACATGTCTATTTCACCCTGAAGGACGGCGCGGCCCAGCTCCGCGTCGTGCTGTGGCGAAGCCAGGCCAGGCTACTGCGCTTCCGCCCCGAAAATGGAATGCAGGTCATTATTCGCGGCAGAGTCACGGTCTATGACGAGCGCGGCGAGCTGCAGCTTCAGGCAGAGTTCCTCGAGCCCAAAGGTGCCGGAGCGCTGCAACTGGCTTTCGAGCAGCTCAAGGCCAAGCTGGCGGCGGAGGGGCTTTTCGATACGGAGCGCAAGAAACCGATACCGGCTCTCCCGCGGCGAATTGGCCTTGTCACTTCGTCGCGGGCGGCCGCGCTGCGCGACATCCTGAATATCCTTCAGCGCCGGCATGAGTCGGTGAACGTGCTGATTTATCCCGCGCAGGTGCAGGGAGAGGCGGCGGCAGGCGAGGTGAGCGCCGGGGTGCGTTACCTGAACCGCTCCGGCAAGGTGGACGTCATCATCGTCGCTCGTGGCGGCGGCTCGCTCGAAGATCTTTTCGCCTTTAACGATGAGGGACTGGCGCGCACCATCGCCGCGTCGAAGGTCCCGGTGATTTCTGCCATCGGGCATGAGACCGATTTCACCATCTGCGACTTCGTTGCCGACCGACGTGCGGCGACCCCCTCCGAAGCTGCCGAGATCGTTGTTGCCGCCAAGCAGGAGCTGGATGAGCGACTCTCACGCTTCACAAGCGACTGCTGAAGTCATTGCAATACCGGCTGTTGCTGGCACGCAACTGCGCTGTCGCGTCTCACGCAGCATCCGGCGTTCGCGCGGATGAAGGACTCCATCGCGCGCCGCGAGCAGAGGCTCGATGATCGGCTGCATCGCATGGTGCGAGCCGAGGCGCAAATTCTTACCCGCGTGCGCCGTGAGCTCGAATTGCTGGACTCGCGCTTGCGCCATCATGACATGCGCATTCGGCTTGGCAATGTCAGGCGCGAGTTGGGTGATCGTGAGGCCGCGCTGGCAACGGCCATGTCCGATTTTCTTGGGCGCCGGCGTGAACGATTGAGTCAACCTGTCGCATCGCTTGGCCGCTCCGCCGAGACGCTTATGTTGCAAAGGCGCTCGCAGTTGCTGGGACTGGATCGCAGTCTTCACGCCTTGTCACCGAAAGCCGTTCTGGAGCGTGGCTACGCACTGGTCTTCGACGAGAACGGAACGCTGATTAAGAAGGCTCCCAGCTCGCGAGCGGCGATAGGGTTCGGACGGAGCTGGGCCGGGGAAGATTTACGTCGGAAGTGAAAGCGACGATGGAGAAGTAACGCAGGAAGACGTCCTAAAAAAAAATGCGCGAATTCGGCTGATTCTCGACTTAAAATGCGCCAGTTTCGCGACGCTGAGTCGGGGCGCTTTTGAACCGCCTTCATGGGAGAGAGTCAGTTGCGCATAAGAATATTGTCTGACGGTCTGAAACCGGCCGTTTTCGATGCTCCGCGGAACCATGTTTTCGCGCGAAACTGAGCAAATTTGTCGGATTAAGCCGATTTTCCCGCAATCTTCTTGTCGATCTGAAGATGGACTGAAGGCCGCTATTTGTTGTCTCCCGGCAACTGCTTGCCCACCCCATCAATCTTTCGGGGATCGCCAAAAAGCGTTTGTAGGAGATGAAGCAGCTCTTCCGGGCTGTGGCTGTTCACAACATGGTCGGCCAGGCGGCTTCGTCTATCTCCTCCCGGATTTAACGCGACAACATTCATTCCCGGACACCGCTGTTTTACGGTATGAACCAGTTCCTGGATCGTCGATCCGGGAGTGTCGTCGTGAAGGATGACAGCGTCGACGTTCGGAAATGCGGTGAGCAGCTCCAGCATCTCCGGCTCGGAATGGGCAGTGATTACGTTGAACTTGAAGGTTTCCAGCAGCAGCTTTCGGCTGGAGATCGCCTGATCGGGCTCAGGCTCGGCAACGATAAAGGTAGGTCTTCGCATTTGGGGAGTGCCAATCCGCGAGATTGACACTCCAGTGAGGTGCAGATTTTATCGCTAAGGATGGCTCGCGTCTTGCCGACGGGACGCCATCTGCGCGATAGCAGCTTCTGCAAATGGGTCACGACTTCGGCGGCACCCACGTCTTCGCGCGTGCTGGTCGCGCGGGTAACGACTTCGATCATCCCTTCGGCTAGCTTCTTCCCTACGTTGATGCGATAGGGAATTCCAACCAGGTCGGCATCTTTGAACTTCACCCCCGGGCGCTCGTCGCGATCATCGAGCAGCACGTCAACGCCAGCATCTTCAAGCCGTTGGCAATAGCGATTGCGCCTGAGTTGATCGTCTCGTCCGTAGTGTTTGTCGGCACGACCACCACATGGAACGGCGCGATACTCGCCGGCAACCAGAAGCCGTTCGCATCGTTGTTCTGCTCGATGCACGAAGTGAGAATGCGCTCCAGGCCGATGCCGTAGCTGCCCATGATCGGCGTGACTTCTTTGCCGTTCTCGTCGAGCACGCGCGCGCCCATCGACTCGGTATATTGTCGCCGAGTTTGAAGATGTGCCCGATCTCGACGGCCTTGGCGACCTTCAGCGCATGACCGCAGTTCGGGCAGATGTCGCCTTCGACCGCGTTGCGAACGTCAGCTGGAGATTCCACTTGAAGTCGCGGCCGGGCGTGACATTGCGCAAGTGATAGTCCAGCTTATTAGCGCCGCAAATCATGTTCTCGCGGCCCAGCAGGCCATCATCCACAATCACCGTCAGCCCCGGACGTCATCGGCTTGGCGGCAATCTCCAGCCCCACAGGCCCCAGAAATCCGCCGGGAGCATTGAACGACCCTGCACCTCTTCCGGATGCATGGGGCGAATTTCAGTGATGTTCACGCCTCGCGCCGGAGCTCTGGTGCAACGCCTGCGTAAGCACGCGCGTGCAGCTTGGCTTCATTGACCGTGTGATCGCCACGCAGGAAGACCGCCACCGGCAAAGGCTTGCGTGGCTCGGCCTTAGGATTTGTGTCCTGCAGCAGCGCCATGTAAGCCACGACCTTGATGTCCTGGTTCGGCGCGACCTTCAGGAACTCGGCAACGTCGGCGATGGCGCCTTTACCCGGCGTGTGCACCAGCTCAGGTTTGCCGTCACCCGTGGGAGCGAGTTCTGCAACCGGCGCCAGCTTCGACGTGGCCTTCTCCAGGTTCGCCGCATAATTGCAACTCGGGCAGCTCACGACGAAGTCTTCGCCCGCGTCGGTGTAGACCATGAACTCGTGCGACTGCGAGCCGCCCATCGCGCCCGAGTGCGGCTTCGACGACGACATACTTCAATCCGCAGCGATCGAAAATTCGGCAATAAGCGTCGTAATGTTTCTTGTAGCTGACGTCGAGGCCGGCGGCGTCAAGATCGAAGGAGTACGAATCCTTCATGGTGAACTGGCGCACGCGCAGCAGGCCCGACTTGGGACGCGGCTCATCGCGAAACTTCTGCTGAATCTGATACCAGATCTGCGGCAACTGCTTATAGCTGCGCAGTTCTTTGCGCGCGATCTCGGTCATGACCTCTTCTTCCGTCATGCCGAGGCAGAGGTCGCGCCCGCCGCGGTCTTTCAGGCGAAACATGTTGTCGCCCATCACCTGCCAGCGGCCGCTCGCCTCCCAAATCTCGCGCGGATGCAGCGCCGGCAAATAAAACTCCTGGCCGATGCGATCCATCTCCTCGCGCACGATCTGCGTGATGCGCACCAGCGTGCGATTGCCGAGAAAGAGGAACGAATAAAGTCCGGCGGCAAGTTGGCGAATGTATCCGGCGCGGACCAGAAACTTGTGGCTGGCGACTTCGGCGTCGGCCGGAGCTTCGCGCAGCGTAGGAATGAAGAGCTGAGACCAGCGATGCATAGTGGGTATTTGGTTCCTGTAAGTGAATCTCTTATTGTAAGGGAAGGAAAGGTTCACCACAGAGGTCCGTGAGAATGAACGGATGATTCATTTCAAGGCGTCAAGTTTGCGGATGGTTAACCGCGCCTCGGGCGCAACATAAGAAAGCCCAGCGCTTCAGCGGTGGGAAAGCGGATCTGAAACATGATTCGTGCGAGTCCCCCGGGGACGGCACAAACCGCTCACCCAAGTACGAAACGTGGATCGTATTCGATGCCCGATTTCTTGAGCATCTCTTTCAACTCGTCTTCGAAGCTTGCCGTTGCGTGGTGTTTCTCCTGGTTGGCGATGTAGCGCATCACGGCACGCTTGCTCGTTGGACTCACGCTGAACCCCGCATAGCCTTCTTGCCATGCAAAATCAGACCCTTGCCTATTGAGCCATCTAGAACTGTTACCCTTCAAGTCCTGAATTGCGCGGGAGAGCGACATCGCAGCCGGCAGAGCGATTAGTACGTGAACATGGTTTTTTGTCCCGCCGGCTATGATCAGCGGGATTCCCTTGCCCTTTGCCACGCCTCCGAAGTACCGAGCGAGCGTAGGTGGATCAGAGATCGAATCTTCGCGGTTCTTCGTGCTGAATGTGCAATGCACCAGGTTGGAGATTAATGCGTGGGGCATGGGAACATGGTAGATGGGCTGCTTGTGGCACTTCGGTGATGCTGCGCACAGGCGTTTGTGGCGTCCCCGGGGGACTCGGGTTGTTGGCGATCCCTTTCCCAGCGCTGAAGCGCTGGGCTTTCTTATGCTGCGCCCGAGGCGCGTCGGATGTCGGCGGGCGAGGTATATGCCGAGGTGAAGCGGCGCTCCACCCGCTAGGTTTGTGCCGTGCCGAGGGCGCGATCCACAGAGGCACCGAGACACAGAGAAAATCAACTTCAAAATTCTCTGTGTCTCTGTGGTTGAAAATCTGCTCTTACGCTTCGCGCGATTGCACGCCGAACATCTCGCGGAGATTGGCCGGTCAGCCGCTGAATGCGGTCCGCGATCGGCGGATGCGTCGAGAACAAACTGGCGAAGCTCACTCCTAACAGCTTGGGAGCCACGATGAACAGATGCGCGGTGGATGGGCGACGCCACCATGGGAACACGTTTCGAGTACGCGTCGAGCTTAGCCAGCGCACTTGCCAGTGCGTAAGGATTGCCGGTGAGATGTGCTCCCGTCTCATCCGCCTGGTACTCACGCGAGCGCGACACCGCAAGTTGAATCAATGCTGCCGCGATGGGCGCAAGGATCAACATCAACAAGCCCATCATGCCGCCGCCCTCGCGGTCTTCGCGACTTCCACCAAACCAGAACCCCATGCGCGCCAGGAAGGTGATCGCTCCTGCGAGTGTCG
The DNA here is from genome assembly GCA_963699875.1 of uncultured Acidobacteriaceae bacterium. Taxonomy (GTDB): domain Bacteria; phylum Acidobacteriota; class Terriglobia; order Terriglobales; family Acidobacteriaceae; genus CAVVDY01. The sequence goes on along the minus strand of CAVOVN010000017.1, from coordinate 71,803 downwards.
CCGCGATAGAGCTGATCAGGATGTCGCGATTGCGAACGTGCCCCAGTTCGTGCGCCAGCACGCCTTCCAGTTCGTCGTCGTTCAGCAGATCAAGAATGCCCTGTGTCGCCGCCACCGATGCATGCTGCGGATTGCGCCCGGTTGCGAAGGCGTTGGGCGAGTCAGTCGGGATGACGTAGATCTTCGGCATAGGAATGCCCATCTTCTGCGAGAGCCGCTCAACGATTGCGTAGACGCGCGGCAACTGCTCGCGCGTGGCTGGTTGGGCGCGATACATAGCAAGCGCGATTTTGTCGCTGAAGAAGTACGACGCGAAATTCATGACGACGGCGAAGACAAGGGCCAGTGCCAGCCCGCGCTGTCCACCAAAGAACTGCCCGAGGAAGAGCAGAAAAAGCGTCATCGCCGTCAAAAGCAGAGCTGTCTTGAAAGTGTTTCCCATAAATCTGAGTCACCACGACTCATCTATGTAGATGATATTTGCCGGCGCGAGTTGCGGAAACCGGGAACGGCGATGAATCCGCTGCTGCAAAGGGTTGTAGTTGTGCGTGGCCTTAATTCTTGCGGACACGATGCAAACTTCCTTCCGAATTTCCTATCCAAGTTAAGGAAAGGCGTAGCAGCCAGACTGACGCCAAAGTTTTTGCCGGGCAACCCGGAGGAGCCAGAGTTTATGAAAAAAATCGGAATTTTGTTCGTCACGCTTTTGCTGTCCGGATTGATGGCGATGGCGCAAAGCAGTTCAAGCGCCAGTGGCAGCACCAGCGGCACCGATAACGACGTAACCAAGCAGCAGCACAAGGACGCCGCGACCAGCGACGAGATGGCTGCACAGGCAGCCAAGGACAAGGCGAAGAACGCGGGTAGCGACGCCACCGCTGAGCACGAGAAGGCCGTCGCCCGGCTGGATGAAGGCGGCAAAGTTCTGAATCAGCTTCTGACCACACCGGACAATGGTATCCCTCGAGCAAGTGATGGACAATGCCAAGTGCGTTGCGGTCATTCCTTCCATGATTAAGGGTGGATTCATTTTCGGCGCTGAGCACGGGCGCGGCGTTGCCACCTGCCGCACCGGGAACGGCTGGAGCGCACCTGCGTTCTTCACCGCGACCGGAGGCAACTGGGGCGCACAGATCGGCGGACAGGCGACCGACCTGGTCATGCTATTCATGACCCAGCAAGGTGCCGAGAAGCTACTCAACTCCAAATTCAAGATCGGTGCAGACGCCAGCGCGGCCGCCGGTCCAGTAGGACGCGAAGCCAGTGCTTCGACGAACTGGAAGATGCAGAATGAGATCCTGACCTACTCGCGTTCGCGTGGTCTGTACGCGGGCGCGATTCTGAATGGCGTCGTTGTGAAGTCTGATCAGGACGCCATGACTGGCTACTATGGCCACGAGGCAGGTTTCCGTCCTGTGCTTACCGGCCAGGTGAAGGACCCGATGTCCGGCAACGATCGCTTCATCGCTGCCGTGCGCAACGCGCACGCCGAAGCGACAGCGAAGAAGGAAAACCACAAATAAGTTTCCAGAAACTCAGGTTGCTGGAGATGCAGAAGCGGTGGGCTAACCGGCCCGCCGTTTTTTTTGCGCCAGGTTGGTTTGCTTCACGGTGCCGGATTCGCTAGACTGCCGCGAAGCCGGAGGCTCGATCTCATGCGACTTGTGCTGGTGATTTGTCTCGCCGCCTTGAACTCCCCTCTCTTTGCGCAGCCCGATGTCGGCAAAGCGCTGCAAGCGGCGAAGGAGATTCGCGCGGTGATGGATGGCCAGGTGGCCGCCTGGAACCGCCACGATTTAGAAGGGTTCATGGCAGGTTACTGGAAGTCCCCAGAGCTGACGTTCTTCTCCGGCGCCACGGCGACCAAGGGATGGCAGCCGACGCTGGATCGTTACCGGCAACGCTATCAGGCCAACGGGGCTGCGATGGGCACACTGGAATTCAGCGATTTGAGCGTGGAACAGCTCTGCCCGGATGCGGCTTTCGTGCGCGGCCACTGGCAGTTAACCATGCCCGACGGGAAACAGCCGCACGGCCTGTTCACGCTTGTGTTTCGCAAGTTTCCTGAAGGCTGGCGCATCGTACACGACCATTCCAGCGGCGAGAACTGATCCGCCTCTGGCGCAGCTGCTACGCGATTTAATGTGTTGCGCCAGCCCGGAAGGTGTAGAATCCTCGCGGTGGCTAGTTACATCACATGTAATGTGTGACAGCACCAACAGGCGGTATCCGCGATGCGGAACTGCACTGGAGGATATCTTGAGTATCACTACCGGCGACTTCCGGTCAAAAGTCACTGCCTCTTCTCTCCTCGAAAAGAAACAAAAACACGAACTCATCACCTGCCTCACCGCCTATGACTACCCCAGCGCTCGTCTGATCGACGAAGCCGGCATCGACATGATTCTGGTGGGCGATTCGCTGGGCATGGTCATGCTGGGCTACGAGAACACCTTGCCCGTTACCGTGCCGGAGATGCTGCATCATGTGCGCGCGGTTCGCCGCGGCGTGAAGCACGCCTTCCTCATTGCCGACATGCCGTACGCATCGTTTCACGTTGGAGTACGTGACACGCTCCGGAACGCAGTGCGCTTCATAAAAAATGGCGGCGCCGAGGCGGTCAAAGTCGAAGGCGGCGAGAAGCGCGCTCGTCTTGTCGAACGCCTGGTCGACGCCGAGATACCTGTAGTTGGACACATCGGTCTTACCCCGCAATCGCTGCATGCCATGGGCGGCTACAAGGTGCAGGGCAAAACGCTGAAAGCGGTCGAGCAACTCATGCGCGATGCTGTCGCGTTGGAGCGCGCGGGCGCGTGCAGCATAGTGCTGGAAGGTATACCGCGCGAAGTCGCGGCTATGATTACCCGCGAATTGGAGATTCCCACCATCGGCATTGGCGCAGGTCCGGAATGCGATGGCCAGGTGCTGGTATTTCATGACGTGCTGGGATTGACCTTTGCGCCGGCGGCTAAGTTCGTTCGCCGTTACGCGGATCTGGGCAGCGCGATCACGAACGCGGTCCTTGCGTACAAAGACGACGTGAAATCGGGCGCGTTCCCCACGGAAGCGGAGTCGTACCACCTGCCGAAAGACACGCACGCGGCGCTCAGCGACATTGCCGAACGCAAGCACGCCCTGCGATGATAAGGAAGTGCTGTTGCCACCTAAAGTTTCGATTCGTCGGGTGCCCCACTCAGCCGTCTGTTGGTTGAGTGGGAATCTTCGCAGGTGGCTCGTCTTCGCTGCTTATGTTGGGACAGTTTCCTGTTTCGCGCAGAGCCAGCCGACGAAGGCGGCGGCGAAAACGCCGTCCGCTCAAAAGCACTACTGCCAGCCGGGTGGAGGATTCTGCTTCAGCTATCCCGCAAACTGGACCATGCTGGGTGAATCGATGGGCGATGGCGTGATTGTTGCTCCCCGGCAAACACTCGATCCCACATTGTGGGACGAGGTGACAGTTGCGGCAGTGGTGCCTCCTCCGGCCGAAGATCAGCCCGCGATGAGCATCGATCAGGTGATTCAGACGGCGATGACGAACATGAAAGCAAGCGGCCGCGATGCCGAAACTTTGCAGCGGCAGCAGCGCACGGTCGCCGGATATCCGGCGCAGATGATTCGTATTCGCTACCACGACGAGCCCAGCGGCCGCGACTGGATCGAGCAGCTAGTCTTCATCGAAGGCCCCGAGCAGGAGATATACTCGGTTGCGTTGAAGGCGCAGCCCGGAACGATCGCACGGCTGGAACCGGCGCTCGACGCCATTGTGCGCAGCTGGAAGCTTGAATCTTCCGGAGGCGGGGGCTCGCAGCCGGCGGCGGCTTCACCCGGCAAACCCGTCCCAGCTGAGCCACACTGACACTCGCGATGAAACTCATTCAATCGGTTGCTGAAATGAAAGCGGTCTGCCGCGAAACTACACGCAGTGGTCGGACCCTAGGTTTTGTCCCCACAATGGGCGCGCTGCATGATGGGCATGCTTCGCTGGTGCGTGCGAGCAAAGCGCAATGCCAGGCGACGGCGGTTTCTATTTTTGTTAATCCCCTGCAATTTGGGCCTACCGAAGATCTGGACAAATACCCGCGCACGATGGAGCGCGATAGCAAGCTGTTGCAGGAGTTGGGTGTCGATGTGCTGTATGCGCCCACGGTGAGCGAGATGTATCCCGCGGGCGCGACGACTTATGTCGAAGTGGGCGGCATCAGCGACCGGCTCGATGGCGGTTCGCGGCCGGGACACTTTCGCGGTGTCGCAACTGTTGTCGCCAAGCTGTTTGAGATTGTGCGGCCCGATCGCGCTTTTTTCGGCCAGAAAGACGCCGCGCAGGTGGCGGTGCTCCGCCGCATGGTTCGCGACCTTGACATGGACGTTGAAGTCGTCGTCTGTCCCATCGTTCGCGAGAGAGACGGACTGGCAATGAGTTCGCGCAACGCCTATTTGAACGTCGACGAAAGAAGACAGGCGCTGGTGTTGCATCGATCGCTCATGCGCGTGCAGCATGTCGCAGACCGCGGGGAGCGCGACGTGGCCAAGCTGATCGAAGCGGGCGAGAGCGTGATTGCTGAGGAACCTGGCGCTCGGTTGGATTACTTCGCGATTGTTGATCCCGACACGCTAGAAAACGGTGAGTGAGATTTCGCGCGGAGCCTTGGTCGCGGTCGCGGCTGATATCGGAGCGACCAGGTTGATCGACAATATCCTACTTGCGCCCCGTTGATCAGGCGCGGTGGGTGCGCTTCCGCCACCCGCTGATCCACGCTGCCGCCAGCACTAATACCACCGGATAGCACTCCAGCGTATAGCGCGGCTCGGGATTCTCCAGTGTTCCGAGGAATGCCGAGCGCAGCAGGACAAACAACAGCATCAGGCTGAGGTACTGCGGACGCGGCCCGCGCGCTACTCCCATCACCGCCGCCGCGATGAACAGAAGATTGATCGCGCCCCATGCCGTCGCGAGGATCGCATCGTGCGGATCATCAGCAAATGCCCACCAGCGGGAGTCGAGCGGCAACATCTCGGTTCGTGGACGAAGCCACATGTCGGCTATGCGCAGCGCGGGTAGCCAGACGTAGTAGCGCAGTGGATGTCGCGCGATACGCTGATCCGCAAGAGCGGCGAAGCGCTGATTCAGCTCAGGTCCCACAAAGTGGGACTGCGCATAATCCGCGAAGATTGCTGCTGTTTCCGCGCATTCCTGCTCCGTGTCGCACGGCCCGGCGCGGCAAGAGTTTCACATCAACATCGTCCCCGGGGACCTGCCAGTAGATGTCTTCGGTGGAAACGTAGTCCGCGATCCAGGTGCGCGTCCATTTGTCGAAGCCTGCGGGGACAAACTCGTCAGGATCGTTGGCGTACCTCGGCGCCAGCGGCTGAAACTGACGGAAGTCGCGCCAGTTGCGGATAGTCCAGGGAACAAGCGGGGCGACCGAGATGGCCAGCAAAACCGCTCCTACCCGGAAGAGACGGGTTCGCTGCAGGGGCGCCCGCCACATCCGCCACAGCAGGAAGAGGCCGACCGCAACCAGCAGTATGCCGCCGTCGGGGCGCAGCAGAACGCCGGCGGCCAAGCTAAGGCCGCAGCACGCCCATGCTTTCCAGGCGAGGCGTCCTGCGTCTAATGCAGTGAACCCGGCCACAGCCGAGTCGAGTACAGCCGCAGCAAAGAAGATGCTGAGCGTCTCAGCCAAGGGAGCGACGGCGTAATTGGCGGTAAAGGGGCACAGCGCCGCCAGCGCGAAGGCTATTTTGGCGGCACGGTTGGAAACGGTGCGGCGCGCCAAATCGGCGATGATGAAGCAGCCGATGAGGTCAATCGCGATCTGCACCAGCAGGACGGCGTTGTAGTGCTCGCGTCCGAACAGGGCAAAGCAGGCGGCGAGAAAAGCGGGGTAGCCGGGCAGTCGTATCCACGTTGGCCGTACGCCCTCGGCATGGGTGAGGCCGAAGACGCCGTGGTCGAGCCAGTTCCTGGCGATGTCGCCGTAGATAAGCGAGTCGCCCATCACGTGGGAGAATCTAAGAAAGAAGAAAAGCCGCAGGGCCAGACCGGCAAGGAAGAAGATCAGGAAATATCCGCGAAACTTCCGGAGCAGGTTGAGCAATGAGCTTGCCTGGGTCCTCCCCAGCGCGTTGACCTCCGGTTGCGGCACGTGGCGAATATAGCATCTGACTTCTGGGTTTGATCTATTGGGCGTTGACGCGCGTTATGTGACGCATTACGCTCAAGGAGCCACCTTATAGATTTCGAACCCCGAAGTCCCGCAGGGGCTAAAGCCCGGTATGGCTGCACTTTCGGCACGGCTGAAGCCGTGTCCCTTCAAAACCGGTTGGCGTCCCATTTCAAGACCGATCTTATGAGACAGCTGCGAGAGAGACACACCATCATGCCGATGAAGAGACCTCCACATCCTGGCGGATTTGTGCTGCGCACCTGCATCGAGCCACTCGGGTTGACGATAACCCAGGCTGCGGCAGCGCTGGGAGTTACCCGCACGACTTTATCGGAGCTGGTAAACGGGAAGCGAGGCATTTCTCCCGAGATGGCGATTCGATTGTCAAAGGTGTTTGGCGGTAGTGCCGCGGCTTGGCTTACGCAACAGGCACACTATGACCTGGCACAGATTTCCCCCGATCGCATCAAAGTTGAAAGGTTGAAATCCGCCTGACCTGCCCCGCGGCACGCTTGTCACTATTGGCTTCAACGAATGTCTTCTCCTAAGCAAATCTTTTACGATCCCGACCGCAAGCGCTGGCGGCGGCTGCGACTGTTGATCGACAGCAGCGTCATCGTCATAACCCTGCTGGTGGTGTTCTTTGTCGTCAGCATCATTCGCGGTTCTTCGGTCCCCGGGGTCGCCTTGCCTGAGGTCAAGAAGCCATATCACGCGCTTAAGGACAGCCAGAAACGCAAGCCGCCACGGCACGTCAACACCCATCGCAAAACCAAAAAGCCGGCGTCACAGGTGGTGCTGAACGAAGAGGAAGGCATTCGCGGCGCGTTCTACGTCCAGTGGGATGCCGCAAGCTTTGCTTCGCTGAAGGAGTATTACCCGCAAATCGACCTGCTCTTTCCTGAGTGGCTGCACGCATTGACCGCCGATGGCCGCCTGCAATCGGTAACGGAAACCAACGCGCTATTCGACCTGATGGACAAAGGCAAGCCTCGCCCGGTGGACGACAAGGTCATGCCATTCCTCAAGGGTGAAAAGGCGCAGACCGAAGTTCTGCCTCTGGTCAACAACTACGACCCGGTCAGCAACCAATGGGATCCCGACGCTACCGCGAAGTTCATGGGCGACCCGGCGGCGCGGCAGCGCTTCCGCCGCGAGCTGATGGTTTTTCTTGCCACCGATCAGTACAAGGGCATCACGCTCGATATCGAGGCTTTTCCCGAAAGCTCGCGCGCCGACTATCTCACCTTGGTACAGGAACTCTACGGCGACCTGCGCAGCAAGGGCTTGAAGCTCTACATAGCTGTCCCGGTGAACGACAAGGATTTTGACTACGCCAGCGTCGCGCAGAATGCCGACGGAATCATCCTGATGAACTACGACCAACACTATCCGGGCGGCACTCCTGGAGCGGTGGCCAGTCAGGATTGGTTCATTCAGAATCTGAAGGACGCGCTCAAGGTGATACCGCGCGAGAAGATCATTGCTGCGGTCGGCAACTACGGCTACGACTGGGCGATGAAGAAGGACCAGAAGAAGGGTACTCCCCCGTCCGACGTACACAACGTCTCGGTACAGGAGGCGTGGCTTGAGGCATCGGAGTCCGAGTCGGACGTGGATTTCGACAGCGATGCCATGAACCCGCACTTCGCCTACCTGGACGAAAACAATGTGCGGCACGACGTGTGGTTTCTCGACGGCGTCACCGCGTTGAACCAGATGCGGGGTGCGAAGCAGTTGGGCATCAATACCTTCGCCCTGTGGCGGCTGGGATCGGAAGACCGGTCACTCTGGACGGTGTGGGACAAGCCGGGTGACGCAAGCGCTCCCGAAGAGTTGAAGAGCGTTCCGCCGGGCCAGGACGTCGACGATGAAGGCATAGGCGAAATCATCCGCATCCAGTCGCGCCCGGCGCCGGGTGAGCGCAAGATCGTCGTCGACAACGACACCCACCTGATCAGCGACGAGATCTTCCAGAACCTGCCCATGCCTTACGTGGTCGACATGTACGGCGGCACCCAGCGCAAGGAAGTCGCAATCACCTTCGACGACGGCCCCGATCCCGAATGGACGCCGAAGATCCTCGACGTGCTGAAGAAGTATGGCGTGAAGGCCACGTTCTTTCAGATCGGCGCCGAAGTCGAGAAGTATCCAGGCGTAGCCAAGCGCGTCTTCGACGAAGGCCACGAGATCGGCAACCATACCTTCACCCATCCCGACATCAGCACCATCTCGAAGCGTTACTTCGAAGTTGAGCTGAACCTCACCGAGACGCTGTTCGAGAGCAAGTACGGGGTGAAGCCGGTGCTGATGCGGCCTCCGTACGCCATCGACGAAGCGCCGGATACTGCGGACCAGGTTCGCCCGTTGGAGGTGGCACAGGACCTCGGCTACATCTCGGTTGGCGAGAAGATCGATCCCAATGATTGGCGCGACAACCCGCGTCGTCCCGCCAAGGAGCTTGCGGACGATGTATTGGCCAACCTGCCGCCCTGCGCGCCGGGCAATCTGCGCTGCGGCAACATCATCCTGCTGCACGATGGCGGCGGCGATCGCAGCCAAACGGTGATGGCTCTCGACCTGATGCTCGCCGGGCTCAAAGAGCGCGGATACGAGGTTGTGCCCGTCTCCGAATTGATGGGCAAAAGCCGCGCCGATGTCATGCCGCCTCTCTCCTCAAAAGAGAAATGGGCTGCCAGGATCGATAGCGTTAGCTTTGTTTTATTTACGGGACTGTCGACGTTCATCATCATCGTGTTTTTTGTCGGTGACGTGCTGATGAGCGCGCGCCTGGTGCTCATCGGTGCGATGGCGACGTATGATCGCGTGCGTCACCGGCCGCCGGCGGATCTCAGCTATCGTCCGAATGTCGCCGTGCTGATTCCCGCCTACAACGAAGAGAAGGTGATTGAACGCACGGTGCGCTCGGTGCTCGAATCGGACTATCCCAACCTGCGCGCGATCGTGATTGACGACGGCTCAATCGATGCGACGCTGGAGGTGTGCCGCGAAGCCTTCCGCAAGGAGATTGCCGAGGGACGCGTGACGGTACTCAGCAAGGCCAACTCCGGTAAAGCCGCCGCTCTTGACTTCGGCCTGGAGCACGTGACGGAAGAGATCTTCGTAGGCATCGACGCCGACACCATCATCGCGCCCGACGCCATCTCAAAACTCGTGCCCCACTTCGCCGATCCACGAGTAGCAGCCATGGCTGGCAATGCGAAGGTCGGCAATCGCGTCAACCTCTGGACCCGTTGGCAGGCGCTGGAATACATCACCAGCCAGAACTTCGAGCGTCGCGCGCTCAATCTACTCAACGCAGTGAGCGTCGTTCCCGGCGCCATTGGCGCGTGGAGAACTGCCCCGGTTCGCGCAGCCGGTGGCTACCACCACGACACCGTTGCGGAAGATGCCGATCTCACGATGGCACTGCTCGAGGCTGGGTATCGAGTCAACTACGAAGATCGCGCGCTGGCGTACACCGAGGCGCCGACCACCGCGAACGGACTCATGCGGCAGCGTTTCCGCTGGTCCTTCGGCATCATGCAGGCAGTGTGGAAGCACAAGGCCGCGGTGAAGCGCAAAGGCGCGCTGGGCTGGGTGGCTCTGCCCAATGTGATGATCTTCCAGGTATTGCTGCCGCTGGTGTCGCCCTTCATCGATCTGATGTTTGTGGTGGGAACGATCTCGTATTTCATCGACAAGTATCGTCACCCCGAGTCCGCTAACCCGGCCGATTTCCACAAACTGGTGGTCTACTTCGCGCTGTTCATGGTCATCGACTTCATCGCTTCAACCATCGCCTTCGCTCTGGAACGCCAGCAGCCCGGAGGCAAGCGCGACTTCCTGCTGCTGGGCCATGTGTGGCTGCAACGCTTCGCGTATCGCCAGCTGTTCTCACTGGTGCTGGTGAAGACACTGAAGCGCGCCATCGACGGACGTAGCTTCTCGTGGGACAAGCTGGAGCGAACGGCGACGGTCAAGCAACCGGCGGCGGTGCGGCAAAAGCAGGAAGTTGGATAGAGGGGCGGATTGGTGGCTGGGGTAGAAACTGCAGGTCCCTCGGCTTCGCTCCGCTCGGGATGACACACAAGAAAAGGACGCTCGTTTCATCACGCTGAAGCGCGATGCTTCCACCCAGTCGGCGCGCCTGCTTCCACCTAAGTCGGCGCGGCTGCTCCCACTTGCTACACTGTTTCAGCAATGTTCCGCACCAAACTAGCAGTTCTGCTTGCCGTTCTCCTCGCAGCGCTTGCGTGCTTCGGGTCTGCTTACCAGGCCAGTCCCAAGCTTGTTGTCATCCTTATCATTGACCAGTTTCGGGGAGACTATCTCGAGCGCTATCACTCAGAATTTGGACCCAACGGCTTTCGCCTGTTCACCGATCACGGAGCCTACTTCCCGGCCTGTTACTACCAATACGCGAACACTCGCACTGCACCGGGGCACGCGACGATTGCGACGGGCGCCTACAGCCCGGCACACGGAATTTTTTCCAACGAATGGTGGGACCCGGCGCAAAAGCGCACGGTGAGCAGCGTAGAAGACGGAGCGACCAAGCTCATCGGGGCCGAGGTCGAAGGCGTTGGCGCCTCGCCACACAACCTGCTGGCGGACACGCTCGCCGATGAGCTGCGTCTGGCCACGCAAGGTCAGTCGCGAGTCTACGGCATAGCTCTAAAAGACCGCGCCGCAATTTTATCGACTGGCTACAGCGCCAACGGCGCCTTCTGGATCGACGATGACAGCGGCGCCTGGCTCACCTCGACTTATTACATGAGCGCCCCCCCGCGCTGGTTGCTTGCGTTCAACGGTCAGGATTCGGCGAAGAAGTATCTCAACCAGGAATGGAAGGACACCGACGGCACGGTGCTCGCGTCGACCAAGCCGCACAATTTTGACGATGGCAAACCGGTAAGCTACTTCGAGCTGGTCGGCTCCACTCCCTTCGGCAACGACTACGAATTCGACTTTGCGCGCGAGCTCATTCAGCAAGAGAAGCTCGGCAACGGCACCGTCACCGATCTACTGGTGATCAGTCTTTCCGCCAACGACATTCTCGGGCACATGGCCGGGCCGGATGCGCCGGAGATGCATGCCATGGCGCTGGCGCTCGATCGTCAAATCGGCGACTTCGTGGGATTTCTCAATCAACAATATGGACAGGGACAATTCTGGTTGGCGCTTACAGCCGATCACGGCGTCGCTCCACTCCAGGCTACGGACAAGCAGCTCAAGCTTCCCGGCGGGACTCCTTCGAGCAGCGAATTGCGAACGCAACTGAACAAAGATCTCGCCACCCGTTTACATAAGCCAGGAGAATATATTCGCTCGGTTTCGTACCCCATCGTGTTCGTTAACAGCGAAGCCTTTCCGCCTAACGTGAGCGAAGCCGAAGCAGAGACGCAGGTTGCTGAGGCGATGAAGTCCGCCGGCTTCCTCAACGCGTTTACCAAGGAGCAGATGGGTAATGGCGAACTTCCGCCAACTCCGCTGGGACACCTGTATCTAAATAGCTACTCGCCCTATGGCGGAGCCTGGGTGATGGGCGTGCCGATGCCGTTCGCGTATACAGCCAGCGCCAAGTCCATTGCGAACCACGGAGCGCCTTACAGCTACGATCAGCACGTTCCGCTGGCGTTTTATGGATCGGCGTTCAAACCCGGCGTGTATCGCGATCAGGTCGAGCCTATTGATCTGGCGCCCACACTGGCCGTCATGCTCGGAATCAACAAGCCAACCAGCTCCAGCGGACGCGTTCTGACGGAGGCCATTGCGCAGAGGGAGCCGATGCCGTCAGCCCCGCCGAAACCACGCGTGCAACGGGAGAGCCATCCGTGAGCCCGGCCCCACCCAGGCCCTCGCTGGACTTGTCGGTTTCTGTCGCGGGAATCGAGCTGAAGAATCCGGTCATCGCCGCCAGTGGAACCTTCGGCTATGGGGTCGAATTCGAAGACATCGTCGCGCTATCGCGCATTGGCGGCTTCGTGGTCAAAGGACTTTCCCGCGAGCCCATGCCGGGCAATCCGCCGCCCCGTTTGTTTGAAACCGCCGCCGGCATGCTCAACGCCATCGGCTTGCAGAACGTCGGCGTGCGAGCCTTTCTCGAAGAGAAGCTTCCGCTGCTGCAAAAGATCAAAGACATCGTCTACTTCTGCAATGTCTTCGGCCACTCGCGAGACGAGTACGAGGACGTCATCCGCGCGCTCAACGACGGAGAGGGAATCGCCGCCTACGAGCTGAACGTCTCCTGCCCCAACACGAAGTGCGGCGGCATCGCATTCGGCAGTGATCCACGCATGCTCTTCGACGTGGTCAGTGCTGCGAAGCGGCTGGCCACGCGACCCGTGATCGTGAAGCTCTCGCCCAACGTCACCAGCATTCCTGAGGTCGCGCGCGCGGCCGAAGACGCTGGTGCCGACGCTATCTCGCTGGTGAATACCTTTGTCGCCATGGCCATCGACGCCGAGACGCGCAAGCCCCGCATCTCTAACATCACTGCCGGCCTATCGGGTCCCGCGATCAAGCCCATCGCCTTGCGCATGGTGTGGGAGGCGGCGAAGACGGTACGCATTCCGGTGATTGGTATCGGCGGCATCAGCACCGCCGAAGATGTCATTGAGTTCATGCTGGCGGGAGCGTCCGCTATCGAAGTCGGAACCGTAAATTTCTGGGATCCCTGTGCTTCCGAGACGCTGGTTGATTCGCTAGAGAAGTGGTGCCTGGAACATCGCATTGAGAAAATACGGGAGCTTACCGGCGGATTGCAGATTGAATAGGAGTAACTCCTGACTGAGTCTGAAGGCGCACGGCCTCAGCCGAGCATTATGGTTTTGTCATCACGAGGCCGCTTTCGGCCGAGGGAGCTGTTCTCGTCGGCAGCACGAATGCTTTTCCGGAGTGAAGAGTCCTTAAGCGGGAGCAGAGAGCAGATCCCTCGCTTCGCTTCGTGATGACAAGATGAAAAACGCGATCGGTACTGCAGTCCAACCGGCTATGCGCCGGTCGCAGCAGTGCCTCCCAGACTTCGCACACTGCTTTCCAAGTCGTCATCGTGCGCCAGCAACGCATCGGTGTGGGTGATGCTCAGCAAATGCTGAATGCGCTCATTCGCGCCGCAAATCCGGAACTTGCCGCCCGCTTGTTCGAGGCTGGCCGACATGTGCATAATGACACCCAGCCCGGCGCTGTCCACCATCTCGGTGTGAGTGAGGTCGAGCACAAGTTTGCGCGTGCCGTCCGCGATTAGCGAGTCGCTCATTGCCTCGGTCTGCTTTAATCGGGTCCCCATGGTGAACTTGCCAGCGCATGCCAGCACAGTGATATCGGGTTCCAGTCGGAACAATTCTGTTTCAAGCATCATAGCGATCATTCCTGGAAGCCAGCGGGAACATCAAAGTAGCACAGTTTCGATAGGTATCCTCGTGAAATGTCATTACAGGATTGTTTTATTGGCGGGCATACTACTGCTGGCGTGTGGTCTGGCGGCGCAGAATGCTTCTGTTTTCGAGGCTGACGCCGAAGCGCGAGTTCTTGCCGAGTTGAACCAATCGCGGGCTGAAGCGGGAGTGCCTCCCCTAAAGTTGGATCCCAAGCTGACCGAGGCTGCGCGCCGCCATGCTTTGCTGCTGTCGAAACGTCACGTGCTCTCGCACCAGTTTCCCAGTGAGCCGTCTCTCACTGAGCGCTTGCGCTCCGCCGGACTTATTTTCACCGCGGCCGCCGAGAATGTCGGAATGAACACCGAGTTGAGCGACGTGAACAACATGTTCATGCGTTCGCCGGGACATCGTACCAACATGCTGAACGCAGCCTACGACGCTGTGGGAGTCGGCGTTGTTCACATGGGACCTGACTATTGGGTTACCGAAGATTTCGCGAAGCTGACGCCTTCGCTTTCAGCGCAGCAGGCCGAAGATGAAACAGCGGCCAGCTTCGAATCAAGGTGGAAAACGAATCATTCCGTTGCGCCGAAGCGGGTCACGGTCGAGGCCTTGCGAACCTATGCCTGCGAAGCCGCAAAGTCCGGCGGCACTCTACATCGGGCCGGCTTCACCTACGAAGGCAGGCCGGCGCAGGAGGTGGTAGGTTTCAGTACGCCCGATCCCTCAGCCCTGTCGACGCAGGTCGACTCCGTAATGCAGGGCACCCACATCAACGCTTACGCTGTAGGTGCCTGCACTCCCGAGCAATCCGGCGACGGTGGACAATTCTGGATTGTGATGGCGTTCTTCTAGCCGGGTCGATCCTCGACTTTGTCATCACGATTCCCCCTGTAGGGGACGAGGGACCTGTTGGCTCATAGCTGACAACTGTCAGCTGACGACCGTCATTTCATGCGAATGGATTTTCGTCGGCGCTGCGCCCATAGATGACCGGCACGGGCACGTCCAGCATGCGCAGGTACACCGAAAGCTGCCCGCGATGGTGGTACCAGTGGTTCAGCATGATCGAGCGCAATACCGCAATGCGCGGCAACGTGAAGGCCGGCTGCCCCTGGACCATCAAGGTCCAGTCGGCCATCGCTGCCTGATCGCTCAAGCCTTGCAGGTAGCCCTCGGCGTCTTTGCAGCTTTGCTCGAAGGTGTCGTGAACTTCCTTGAGATCTTTCGGCGGCACCGGAATGAAAGCCTCGGGATTCACTTCTAACCGATCCTGCTGGGTCACGATGTAACCCAGTCGTCCGGGAATGCTGGCGGTATGAATCGCCAGTTGGCCCAGGCTCATGGATTTCGGATGAGGCTTCCAGGTAAGTTTGTCGGCCGGAACGCGCTCCAGTACCCGCCGAGTGGTTTCGGCTTCCTGTCGGAACTCGTTCAGCATCGCTTCAGTCATCTGCGGCATGGTTCGTCTCCTTTTGGGTTTGAAGGGGCGCAGCTTGAAGCTGCGCCGTCGGAGTCATGAAGCGTGGGGCTTCAGCTCCTGCGGCCTATTTCTTCTTCGCCTTCGCCTCAGCCTTGGCACGCACGCTCTGATTGATGTGGCTCCAGCCACCATTCACGTTTTGCCGGTGATCGTCCTGTATCAGCCCGAACGCCTTGTGATGGAACTTGATGAGCGTTCCGCCGTTCGCCTCGGTCAGCCGATACTGCACGTTCGACGAGACCGGATACGACATGAACAGCGGCCCCACCAACTCCAGCAGCCCCGGACGCTTGATCGCCTGCACGTGCGCCCAGAAGTGGCCGTTATTGTCGCCCAGGTCGCGGAACCAGCGTCCACCGGGCCATGCTTCCAACGTCAAGGGAAACGCCGTGCCCTCGGGAGTTTCGTTTCCCGGCCCGAGCTGGTCCAGCAGGGCATCGAAGGTCACGTCGAGCGGGGCGTCGACGAAAATTTCCTGAGTGATATTCAGCGTCAAGTTTTCGAGTTCAAGCGCAGTTGCAGTGGCAATCATTTTTCCTTCTCCTCTTTGATTGAGTTCTTCAGCGCCCCGGCTTTCGCCTCGGCGTGTTCTTTGATCCGGCTGAGCTGGTGCTGCCAGTAAGGTTCGAACATCTTGCTCCATTCGTGCAGCGGACGAATCGCGTCTGCGTTGGTGCGATACAGCATGTGCCTCCCCGAGCGCCGCACCCGCACCAGCCCCACGTCGCGCAGCACCTTCAGATGTTTCGAAACCGAGGGCTGCTCCAGCTTTAGAGCTGACGACGATATCTCCCACCGTGCGTTCCCGCGGTCCGAGGTAGCCGAGGATCTCGCGGCGGCGAGGCTCGGCAACGGCATTGAAAGCGTCGGAGGTGGTAGCGGCCCGGGGCATAGAGTCAATATATACCGATATGGGAATATGTCAAGCGAGGACGTCGTAAGCAGCTTCGCGCGGTAAGGGGCAGGTATCAGGCGTCAGGTATCAGTATCAGGTATCAGACAAGTATGAGGGCTCGCCGAGTAGCTTCTGTGCGGCGCCTGCGCGATACCCGATGTGTGGTCCAGCAAGCCCAAACGGTTTTGGGCATGACCCGGTTCTCGCACTGATGTGTGGCCCAGCGCCCTCTGACACCTGAAACCTGATACCCAACCTCCGCCTGGGTACTCCCGTTCTTCCGCCTCCCACCCGATGCTATCCTTTATCCGTGATCGCCGAAATCGTGGCCGTCGGCTCGGAGATGCTCACTCCGCACCGGCAAGACACCAATTCCCTGTACCTCACCGGCCAACTCAACGAACTCGGCGTGAGTGTTGCCTTTAAGACCATCGTTGGCGATCACCGGCTGCAACTGACCTCCGTCGCGCGCACCGCGATCGAGCGCTCCGACCTGGTCATCTTCATGGGAGGCCTTGGGCCGACCGAGGACGACCTCACGCGCGAGTGTGTTGCCGATGCGTTGGGGGTCGAGCTTCGACGCAACCACGACCTGGTCGCGGCGATGTACAAGCGCTTCGCCGAGCGGCGCATCTCGATGCCCGAGAACAACGCGCGCCAGGCCGACGTCATCACCGGCGCAGAGGTGATCCCCAACTCTCGCGGCACCGCTCCCGGGCAATGGCTGCAACGCGAGAACAATGGGCGGCAACAGATCATCCTGCTGCTGCCCGGTCCGCCACACGAATTGCAGCGCATGTGGGAGAAGGACGTGATGCCACGACTGCGGCCGCTCGTTCCGCCGGCAGCCATCGCGACGCGGGTGCTGAAGACAGCGATGCTGCCGGAATCCGCGGCCGACTTGCGTACCGCGCCTATCTATAAACAGTATTCAAACATCGAAACTACCGTACTCGCCGGCCAGGGCCAGGTGGAGTTTCACCTGAAGGCCACGGCTGTCACAAAGGAAGAAGCCGAGGCCGCGGTCGAGAAGCTCGCGGGTGAGTTGGAAGACGAGCTGGGGGATGCCGTGTTCTCCACCGGTGGCGAATCGCTGGAGGAGATTGTTGGGCTGTTCCTCCAGATGCGCGGTATGAAACTGGCGGTAGCGGAGTCGTGTACCGGGGGAATGGTGGCCGAACGTATCACCGCGGTTGCCGGCAGCTCGCGCTATTTTCTCGGCGGAGCCGTGGTGTACTCCAATGACCTGAAGACCCTGTTCGCCGATGTGCCTCCACTCATGATCGAAGCTCACGGCGCGGTAAGCAAAGAGGTCGCGCTGGCGCTGGCGGAAAACATTCGCGACATCTGCAACGCCGATATCGGCCTGGGCATTACGGGAATTGCCGGGCCGGGAGGCGGCACGGAAGAGAAGCCGGTCGGACTGGTATACATCGCGGTGACGAACGGCCAAAAGCACGAAGTAGTGGAGCGGCGCTTCCCAGGCGACCGCGAGCGCATTCGCCGCTGGGCCAGCCAGCAAGGGCTCGACCTGGTTCGCAAAATCATGATGTGAACCTATGCGCCTATTTGTTGCCTTGGATATCGATGAGCCAATCCGCGAGCGCATCGCTGCGTTTCGCGATGAGATGCGAGCCATCGCGCCCTACGGTGTGCGCTGGGTTGGGCCGGAGACATTTCACATTACGCTGCAATTCCTGGGAGAGACGCAAAAGGTTGAGGAGATCAAAGCCGCACTGGCAAAGCTGAACGCCGCACCAGCTACCGTGACATTTCGTGGCGTTGGATTTTTCCCCAATCCTCAACGTGCGCGGGTTTTTTGGGTGGGCATAGAGTCCGACTCCAATCTTCAGCTCCTGGTGGAGGCGATCGGCACAGCTCTCGCCCCGTTGAGTTTCAAGCGTGAGGAAGGCCCCCACCATCCGCACCTAACCCTCGCGCGCGCAGGCAGCGGACGGCCCCACGCTCGGCCGGGCGACAAGGCTGCACCCGGATTGCAACAAGTTCGCGCGAAACTCGAAACCATGCCGTCGCCCGAGTTCGGTACAATGACGGCACACGAGTTCATTCTGTATCAGAGCACGCTAACGCCGACAGGCTCGCGCTACACGAAGCTGGCGAGATGCCCGTTGGGCTGAAGTTCACATTTGGGTGAGTTCCTGCACGCCTGAAGGCGCGCTGCACCCGTCACCCGCACTAAAGAACAGCCTTGACCATTGTCATCTTCATCGTCGCCGTCCCGTCGTTCCTGTTGGGATCGATTCCTTTTGGTTATTTGCTGGTTCGTATCTTCCGCAAGCGCGACATTCGCAAGTACGGTAGCGGAAACATCGGCGCCACGAATGTGGCGCGCACTGGCTCCAAGCTACTGGCTGTTATTACGCTTCTGCTCGACGCGCTGAAGGGCTATGCTGCGGTGGCTTTCACGCATTGGTATGCCATGCGTGCCACCGTTGAAGGCTCGTCGGGCACTTACGCCACCTTTGAGAAGTTGACCCCCGACACCATCATCATGCTCACCGCGCTTGCCGCGCTGTGCGCCATCCTCGGCCACATGTTCACGCCCTGGCTGTGGTTCGAAGGCGGCAAGGGGGTAGCCACCGCCGTAGGAGCGTTCGCGGCCATCGCGCCGCGCGCCCTGCTGGTCTCGCTTGCGCTTTTCATTGTCGTAGTGGCCATCACTCGTTATGTGTCGCTTGGCAGCATCCTGGGAGCGCTGGCCTTTCCTATCGCGTGTTGGTGGCTGGCACCCGATATGCGCGATCCCATTACCATGTCGATAATCGCGATTACGTCGCTGCTCATCGTCTGGCGGCATCACGCGAACATTAAGCGCATTCTCGCCGGCACCGAGAGTCGATTATGGTGAACGCGTGAGCGAGATCGCCGTCATTGGAGCGGGCGCCTGGGGCACAGCCATCTCCATTGTGTTGGGGCGAAAGAACTCCCACAATGTGAGACTGTGGGCGCATGAGCCAGAAGTCTGCCAAAGCATCAACGCGCGCCGCGTTAACGATCTGTTTCTTCCCGGCGATACGATTCCCCCCTCGGTTCGCGCGACCAACGATCTCGCTGATGCTCTGCACCAGGCTGCAATCGTGGTCAGCGTGATGCCGTCGCATCATACTCGGTACCTCTTCCGCGCCATGAGTCCACACCTGGGCGACCAGATGCTCTTTGTCAGTGCGACCAAGGGAATCGAAAACGACTCGCTGTGCCGCATGACCGAGGTCATCGCCGCCACTGTTCCATTTCCGGTGCGTATCGGAGCGATGAGCGGGCCATCCTTCGCGAAGGAAGTGGCGGAGGGCCATCCCACAGCGATCACGGTTGCTTCTAAAGACCGCGATCTTGCGCGTGCCGTACAGAGCGAATTCAGCGACCCCGGATTTCGTGTCTATACGAACGAGGACGTTGTCGGCGTTGAGCTTGGCGGCGCGCTGAAGAACATCGTCGCGATCGCCGCCGGCATCTGCGACGGGCTTGGCCTGGGACACAATTCGGTCGCAGCGCTCATTACTCGCGGCCTGGCCGAGATCACGCGTCTTGTCGTTGCCTGCGGCGGACGACAGGAAACGATGGCGGGCCTCGCCGGGCTGGGCGACCTCGTCCTCACTTGCACCGGAGGCTTGTCGCGTAATCGCAGCGTGGGAGTGGCGCTCGGGAAAGGACAGAAGCTGGATGCGATCATCGCCGGTATGCACGGCATGGTCGCCGAAGGCGTTCTGACTACGAATGCGGCGATTGGACTGGCGCACAAGATGGGCGTCGAAATGCCAATCACCGAACAGATGCACGCCATCCTGCAAGAAGGAAAATCACCCAAAGACGCGATCCGCGAACTTATGAGCCGACCTTCCACCAGCGAAGGCATGAGCCCGGGACGATAGGATTTTAGGAATTGTCGTGCTGAGCCCGCCGCGGCGGGCGAAGGACCTGCTTTTCGTGCCACGGCAACGGAGCTGTGTGTCCCCCCGCCATCATCGCGTCAAAGAAGGTCACCAGCAGCGTGCGGACGGTCTCTTCCGACATCACGGTGCGGTCGAGCATGTGCTCCATGGTGAGGCCGCTGCTCAGTACGAAGAAGGCAATTCCCACCGCGCGAGCAGATACAGGAAGTTTGCGTCCCAGAGCGTCTGTGATTTCTTGCATCAGTTCCACGCCCGACGACACCAGCCTGCGATGCATCGCGACCAGTCGGGTCTTTACCTCAGGATGACGAACGGCGAACAGCTTGAACTCCAGCGCCAGCAGGCTCCAGCGGCGGTCCAGGCACATGTCCAGCCAGAAATCGCGCAACGCGTTCAGTTTGTCGGAAGGGTTTTCATAACGGGCGATGTGCTTGCGCAGGTTTGCGATACGGGAGCTGATTTCCCGCTCCAGCAGCGCAAGAAAAAGATCTTCCTTGCTTTCGAAGTTGGCGTAAAATGCGCCGCGGGTATAGCCCGCTTCGGCTGCGATTTCTTCCAGCTTGGCGGCGTCAAAACCGTCGCGCGCAAATATCTTTTCGGCAGCCTGAAGGAACCGGGCGCGCGTGATGTCCGTCTTTTCCTGGTGGCGGGATACCGGAATTATGCCGTTCTTTTGTCGGGAAATCGTCATCTAAGTTTTAGCTTTTGTCGGGTTATTATTTTCCGCAACTCCTCGGGGAGTGTTGTCATCTAACTGAACTTGAAAGATTCTATACATGCATGTATGTATTAGATACAACATGGAACGTTTAGGATGCAAGGCAAAGCCTGACCGGCGGCTGCGGCGCAGCGCATCGTTGGCCGCTCTCCTGTTACTCGCCTCCGCTTCGATGCTCGCGCAAGGCACCAACGCCACAGGACTGGCGCCGCTGCCTTCACCCGAGCAGGTGATCCAGCGCAACACAGATCCTTTTGCCGGTTCGTTGCCCCAAGGGAAGGCGACTGGCGAAACCATGGAACTCACCATCGAGCAGGCGCTCGATATGGGGCTGAAGTACAACCTCGGCCTGTATCTCAGCGACCGCGTGACCGACCAGGCTCGCGCCGCGCGCCTGAAAGCGCTGAGCGAGCTGATGCCGAACTTTAACGGTTCGGTATCGGAAGAACTCCAGCGGGTCAACTTGAAGTCGTTTGGTTTTACCTTTCCCGGATTTCCCTCTTCGATCGGGCCGTTCGCGCTCTTTGAGGTCGGAGCAACCGGCCAATGGAATTTCGGCAATCTGTCGCATATCGATTCGCTGCGCGCTGCCCGGCAGAATGTTCAGGCGGCACAATTCAGCTACAAAGACGCGCGCGACACAGTCGTGCTGGCGGTTGGTGCGAATTATCTGCTGACCATCGCTGCTGAGTCGCGGGTAGCTGCCGTACAGGCTGAAGTGACGACTGCGCAGGCGCTCTATCAGCTTGCGCTCGACCAGGAGAATGCTGGGTTAGCTCCGCAGATCGATACCTTGCGGTCGCGCGTGCAACTCCAGGCGCAGCAGCAGACTCTCATCCAGGCGCAGAACGATCTGGAAAAGCAGCGCATCTCGCTTGCCCGCGTTATTGGTTTACCGGTGCAGCAGAAGTTTCGCCTGGTAAATCGCGTACCTTATCATCCCGTTCCTGAGATCGACATCAACACTGCTTACGAACGCGCTCTGGCGACGCGTGCCGACTACCAGGCTGCGCTGGCTTCATTGAAGGCTGCACAACTCAACCGCTCCTCCGCGTGGAAGGAGTACCTGCCGTCACTGGGCGCCTCGGGGCAGTATGGTGTGCTGGGATACACTCCCAGCGGCCTTGCCCCGCAATACTCGGTCGCGGGAACCTTGAGCATTCCCATCTTCCAGGGCGGAAAAGTGCGCGCCGACGTGGAGCAGGCGGACGCCGTGCTGAAGCAGCGGCAGGCACAAGTCGACAACTTGAAAGCAGGGATCGAGCAGGATGTGCAGGATGCGCTGCTCGATCTGAAGGCTGCCGCCCAGCAGGTGGACGTCGCCACCATCGGGCTTGAGCTTGCAAAGCAAACCGTGGCGCAATCGCAGGACCGCTTCGCCGCCGGCGTAACTAACAATGTCGAAGTCATCCAGGCGCAGCAGCAACTTGCTTCGGCCAATGATCAGTACATCGCCAGCCTTTACGAGCACAACATTGCGAAGGTGCTGCTGGCGCGCGCCATTGGAAATGCCGAGCAGCTTGCCAAGCAGTATCTGGCCGACCCCGGCAACCAGGCTACGCCGTCAAATGTGAATCAGAATACGCCGCTGCCGAGTCCAAACACTACGCCGGCGCCGGTGCCCAACCCTCAGGCGCCCGAGACGCCACGGTCCTGAGCCGCAATGAGTAAAGAAATTAAGCAACGGGTGAACCGATGAGTCCGACAACCACTGAGCCGAACGAAACCGAACAGCAACACAACAACGCCGAGCCTCAGGGTGAGCGTCACGACCCCGACGCGCAGCCGCGAGAGGACCGACGCAGCTTTTTTCAGCGCAATCCCGCCGCCAAGCCCATTGTGTTTCTGGTGGCGATCGTCGCCCTCCTGCTGGTTGGCTGGTTTTGGTGGGAGAGCCGGCACTGGGAAAATACTGACGACGCGCAGATCGATGGACACATCTATCCCATCAGCGCACGGGTGAGCGGGCACGCGGTTAAGGTCAACTACGACGACGGCCAGGTCGTTCACAAAGGCGACGTACTGGTACAACTCGATCCCACGGACTACCAGGTAGCGCTCGAGCTGGCGCAGGCCAATTACGCGGACTCGCAGGCGAACGCACAGGCGGCTGAGTACGGTGTACCTGTGTCGAGTGTGGGGTCGGTGCAGCAGATTCGCTCCGCGGCGGCCGACATGCAGAACGCCGAAGCCGGACTGGCAGCGGCGCAAAAACAGGTGAACGCGGCGCAGGCGCAGGTGGTCGAGGCGCAAGCCAATGCCAAGAAGCTGAACCTTGATGTGGAACGCTATCAGCAATTGCTCGGCAAGCGCGAGATTTCGCAGCAGCAGTTTGATTCCGCTACCGCGGCCGCAACCGGCGCCAACGCGACGGTAGAAGCGCGTCAGGCGGCACTGCTCGCGGCGCAGGCCCAGGTGCAGCAGGCGCAATCGCGCATCACTCAGGCCAACGCCGAGATTCGCAATGCGCAAATCACTCCTAAACAGGTAGCCGCCACTGAGGCCAAAGCGAAGTCCGCCAGCGCTCAGGTGGGGCGTTATAAATCGGCGCTCGATCAGGCACAACTCAACCTTCAGTACACCACCATCACGGCTCCCGTCGATGGAATTGTCGGGCGCCGCTCGGTTCAGGTCGGACAAAACGTGCAAACCGGGCAGGACCTGATGTCCATCGTTCCGCTACGCGACATTTGGGTCACCGCGAACTTCAAAGAGACGCAGCTTACTCACATGCAGCCGGGTCAGGCGGTCAAGGTCAAAGTCGATACTTACGACGGCCGCACCTGGAGCGCACACGTGAGCAACATCGGCGGAGCCACCGGAGCTAAGTACAGCTTGCTGCCTCCGGAGAACGCCACCGGAAACTACGTCAAAGTGGTGCAGCGTATTCCCGTTCGCATCGATTTCGATAACAACGATTCGCCCGACTTCAACAAGCACGGCGAGCTTCGTCCCGGCATGTCGGTTGAGCCTGATGTGAGGGTGATAGGCCACTAATAATGCCGGGAGTACAGGATTACACGGCCTCCGGGTGGAAGCCGCGCTACAACCCGTGGATCATTGCGCTCACGGTGACGCTGGCGACGTTCATGGAGGTGCTCGACACCTCCATCGCCAACGTCGCGCTGCCGCACATCGCGGGCGGACTCAGCGCCAGCCAGGACGAATCCACCTGGGTGCTCACCAGCTATCTGGTCTCGAACGCCATCGTGCTGCCCATGTCGGGCTGGCTCACGACGGTCATCGGACGCAAGCGCTTCTACATGATTTGCGTTGCGCTGTTCACCGTCTCGTCGGTGCTCTGCGGATTTGCGCCGTCGCTCGGGATGCTGATCTTCTTCCGCATTCTGCAAGGCGCGGGCGGCGGAGGCATGGGCCCCAGCGAGCAGGCAATTCTGGCCGACACGTTCCCTCCTGAAAAGACGAGGCATGGCGTTCTCCGTCTACGGCATGGCCGTCGTGGTCGCGCCGGCCATCGGTCCTACGCTCGGCGGATGGATCACCGATAACTACGACTGGCGCTGGATCTTCTTCATCAACGTGCCGGTCGGCTTGCTTTCGCTTTTCCTGACCTCGACCGTCGTCGAAGATCCGCCGTGGCTCAAGCGCTTCAAGAGCGCTGCCATGAAAGTTGACTATATTGGCCTCTCGCTGATCGTGCTCGGCATTGGCGCCTTGCAGGTAATCCTCGATAAGGGTCAGCAGGACGATTGGTTCGGCTCGAATTTAATCACCACGTTTGCGGTGATCGCTGCGGTCGCGTTGGTATGGCTTGTCATTCACGAATGGCGAACGCCCCACCCGATCCTTGAGCTTACGCTGCTGAAGAACCGCAATTTCGCCGCCACTGTTCTGTTCAATTTCGTGCTGGGATGTGTGCTATTTGGAACCACCGTGCTGATTCCGCAGTTCCTTCAGACCATGATGGGCTATACGGCGGAGAAGGCTGGTGAAGTTCTGTCGCCCGCGGGCTTCATGCTGATGCTGCTGTTTCCCATTGCCGGCATCCTGTCGACCAAGATCGATCCGCGATACATGATTGCGTTCGGCTTCGGCATCACCGCCATCGCGCTGCATCACCTCACCAACCTGAACCTCGCAGTCGACTTCCGCACCATCATTTTCTGGCGTATGTATCAGATGTCAGGGCTCGCTTTCATCTTCATCCCCATCAGCATTCTCAGTTACGTGGGTGTGCCGCTGGAGAAGAACAATCAGGTGTCGGGCATCAGCAACTTTATCCGCAACCTGGGCGGCAGTGTCGGTATTTCCATGCTGACCACCTTCCTTGCGCGCCAGAGCCAGATTCACCAGACGAACCTGGTCGCGCACGCCACTAGCGCCAATCCGCAACTGCAGAGCATGCTGAACGGATCGGCGGCCACCATGGCGCACGCCGGCTCCGGGCCCGCGCTGGCGTTGCAGCAAGCTTATGCGCAGGTTATGGGGGTCATCGAGCAGCAGGCCGCGCTTCTGTCGTACGTCAACGCATTCTGGATAGTGGCGTTGATCGTCGCCTGCCTGGTTCCGTTGCCCTTCTTTCTCAAGAAGCCCAAGCCCGGCGCGGAGGTCATGTCGGCGCATTGAGTCTCTTCGTTTATCAGGGTGTCATCCTCGAGCGCAGCGAAGTCGAGGAAGCTGCAGCTTGCTCACTTGGCAATGAGCCGTCGTTTCCCCGGGCACGCGGTGTGATCGCGAACGAAGTCGAGTCGTACTACCGCCCTCTTGTGGGCTAAGCTCCCGAAATTGACCATGCGCCACTTTGCTTTGGTTACGCTTTTCGCCCGGAATCCTCAAGTCCTTTCCTGACAAAATGATCGCTGCCAAGCTACGTTTGTATGGCGATCCCCAATCATGACAGAAAAATGACTTGCTTTCCTCCCGAGCAGAGCTGATAATTTCGCCGTACTAGCGCCATAGTACTTTCCGTTACGTTGGGAGTCCGAGCGTATACTCCTGAACTGTAAGCCTACTCAACCTGCTGCTGCGCTCTTCGTCCTCAGTGCGAACGTGTGTAGCTGCATGCCAAAGGAATTCAATGTACCGGGTCCCGTGTTTCGCTCTATTGCTAGTACTAGCGACCAGTGTCGGCTGGACGCAATCGTCTTCCACTTCGTCGGCGGCCGGCGCTACCGCTGCTTCTACTTCCGCTAGTTCGAACAGCAATCTTCCTCCCGATCAACGCGTAGTCATGAAAATCGGTGACACGCAGTTTACCCAGAAACAGTTTGAAGATATGTACGGCGACTTCCTGAAAGATCAGGGAGGCGCTCCCGTACCCAAGAAGAAAACGACGGCTGAAAACTTTGCCGGTGGCGTGATGCTGGCGAAAGAAGCGGAAGCACAAGGGCTGAACAAAAAGCCCGAGGTGCAGCGCGAACTGGAGATGAATCGCATCCAGATTCTCTCCAACGCCGAGTACAACGTGCTGCAGGACAAGGCCGAGCCGACCACGCAGGAAATCTCGGCGTACTACGATTCGCACCTTGACGATTTCGACCAGGTTGCGATCCGGCGCGTGTTTATCTACAAGCAGACCGACCATAGCAACGGACATGGCGTACCAGCGGCCGAAGCTCAGGCGCGCGCTGACGAGATTCGCAAGGCCCTAACCACCGGTGGTGATGCGAAGTCGCTGATCAAGGAGACGAAGGACTCGCTCGACGTCGATCCGCTCGCCTTCCGGCGCGACGACCTGCCCGCAGTCATGAAGAACGCCTTCGATATGAAAGTCGGCGAGTGGTCGCAGGTGGCCGATACACCCGACGCACTGATTTTGTTCGAAGTCGTAAAGAAGGACCGGCTCACTCTCGCGCAGGCTAAGCCTGAAATCGAGAAGAAACTCCAGGGCCAGAAGCTCCGCGAGGAGATGGACGCCCTGAAGAAGAAGACCGGAGTTTGGCTAGACGATGATTATTTCGCCGGTCCGGTGTCGGCGGCGAAGAGCCCGGTTCCCAGTCCCTCCGATGAGAAGCGGGCCCAACAGAAGTAAGACTATCAGTAAACAGGTAGGAAAAAAGAGGAGCGAAACTATGAGAAACCGCAGCAGGTTGGCGATTTGTATGCTCGCATTGGCCCTCTGTGCCCTGGCCGTTCCGGCGATGGCGCAGAAGACCACGACGGGCATCGATTGCTCACAGATTAGAGCACTTCATCTTCTCCAGCAGGACAACATGCGCGCTGGCCTGACCTTGATCGAGTGCGGCATCGTGCAGGGCGGCTCGGACGAGGGTGGCAGCGACATCAACTTCCCGCAGCCCCCGAATATTTTGGTCAGCAATCGCTCTTGCAGCGCCTCGAATAGCTGCACCAAGAGCGAGAACATGGTGTGGGAGAACGGCTCGACCGTCGTGGTCAATTATAACGATCACAATGCCGGCCAGTATTCCGGCGTGTCCTATTCCACCGACGGGGGCGCCACGTTCACCCAGATTCTGCCCCCGCCGTTCACCACTCACGGCACCAACTACGGCGATCCGATCGTCGTCTTCAACAAGAAGCTGAACAAGTGGTTTGCCGGCGATCTGGCTTCCGGTTGCGGCGGCCAGGGTATCGGTATGTGGTCCTCGCCCGACGGCATCAGTTGGAGCACTGCCAACTGTGCTCACAACAGCTCGGAAGACGATCGCGAGTCCTTGTGGGTTGACAACGATCCCACCAGCTCCGGCTATGGGCGCATGTATATCTCCTTCGGCAACTACGCGGTTGGCAACGGCGCTTTGCAGGTGGTTTACTCCGACGACGGCGCCACCTGGACCACCGTGACCGTGGCCAACCTCAGCACCTTCTATCGCGACGTGCAGATTACCGGCGCGCAGGTCAGCCCGACCGCCAACCGTGCTGCGCTAAAAGCTTACAACCCGGTATTTATCGCCAGCATGGATGAAGGCGGCGGCGGCCTTGCCACTCGCCAGAACGTCATGTGGCGCTCCAACAATGGTGGTGTGTCCTGGACGCAGTTCGTCATGGGTCCGCGCTTCCCCGCGGTGGGCGACGGTACCTGCCCCAGCAACAGCTACTTCGCCAGGATCAATCCCATCTGGAGGCATATGGGTTGGGGTGAGCCGGCGGTCGGCCCGAACAATGTGATTCACTATGTTTATGCCACGCACGGACAGGGCTCCGACAACGGCGATATCTACTACACCCGCTCAACCGACAACGGCGCGACCTGGAGCACGCCGATGTTGTTGAATACCGATACTCCGGGGATTCAGTACCACACCCAGTGGATGCCGTCGCTTTCGGTGAACCCGGCCGGCAAGGTGACAGCCTCGTGGTATGACCGACGCAGCGTAAACACCGCCTGCAACTCGGCTACCGATCCGGGCTGCAACTACGAGCGCTACGGTCGCCAGTCCGCCGATAACGGTGTGACTTGGGGTGCCTCGGACTTTGCAATCAGCACGGCGATTATTCCTCAGCCGCAGCAGACTGATGGTGGCGTGCAGAGCTGCTATGCCGGTGATTACGACTACAGCACCGCGCAGGGTGGCACTGCTTATGTTACTTGGACCGATGGCCGCCGCAACGTCGGTGGGGTTCAGGTACAGGACGTCAACCTCGCAGCAGTACCTGAGCAGTAAGTCTTAACCAAGCTGTAAAGCTTAAGGGCGGCCGAAAAGGCCGCCCGTTTTACTTTTGGCGCAAGGATGTTCTGAAAAGGGATCCCGAATTTCGTCCGACAACCAACAGGCTGCCGCTGAGCGTCAGTAACCCGTTTTTTCGCTGACGAAGTGGGACCAGGAGAAACAGAAAGGTGGAATTCAACCAACAACGGAAAGCGAGAACTAACTTACAGGAGTGGAGTATGAATCATCGCAGTAAGTTTGTACTTTGTGCGCTCGTAGTGGCCCTCTGTGCGTTTGCCGTTCCGGCAATGGCGCAAATGACCTCGGTGGGCATCGATTGCTCACAGATTAGCCAATATCACTTGCGCTCGCAGGAAAACATGCGTGCGGGTAAGGCCCTGATCGAGTGCGGCGTCGTACAGGGTGGCGGCTCGCCATCTGATCGCGAGGTTGAGGACAACTATCCCCAACCGCCAAATGTTCTGGTCAGCAATCGCACCTGTACCAGTCAAACCAGTTGCACCAAGAGCGAGAGCATGGTTTGGGCCGGCCCCGACGGCCAGACGATCGTCACCAACTATAACGATCACAACTCCGCCCAGAGCAATACCTACGCCGGCATTTCCTACTCTACCAATGGCGGCGCCGCCTTCACCGAGATCGAACCTGATCCGCTGGCTACAGGTCATGGCTCGAATTTCGGCGATCCCATCGTCGTCTTCAACCAGAAGCTCAACATGTGGTTTGCCGGTGACCTCGTCGGCGGCTGCGGCGGCCAGGGCATCGGGCTTTGGACCTCACCTGATGGCATCACCTGGACCACCGGCGCTTGCGCCCACAACGGCAGCTTCGACGACCGCGAATCCATGTGGGTTGATAACGATCCCACCAGTGCCGGTTACGGCCGCATCTACATCTCGTGGAACGATTTCGACTTCACCTGCGGAGCGGGTGGCTGCTTGTTCGTTACCCATTCCGACGATGGCACGACCTGGAGCACTCCGCTGCAACTGAACAGCGGCACCTTCTTTCGCAACGTGCAGATCACCGGTGCGCAGGTCAGCCCGACGGCAAACCGTTCCTCGCTCCACGGATACGACTCCGTATTCATCGCCAGCATGGATGAGGGCGGAGGCGGGGCCAACACCCGCCAGAACCTGATGTTCCGCTCCGACAACGGCGGCACCAGCTTCACTCAGGTGACGATGGGACCGCGCTTCAATCCGGTGGGTGACAGCGCCTGCGGCTACTTCTACCAGGTGAACCCCATCATTCGGCACATGGGTTGGGGTGAGCCTGCGGTTGGTCCTAACAACGTGGTCCACTATGTCTATGCCGGCGCCGGAACCAACAACGATCATGGCGACATCTTCTACACCCGTTCGACCGACAACGGCGCCACCTGGAGCGCTCCCGTCGAGCTCAACACCGATCCCGACCAGCAGTACCACGTCCAGTGGATGCCTTCGCTTTCGGTAACCCCGGGCGGCAAGCTGACTGCCTCGTGGTATGACCGCCGTCAGGCCAGCACCGCTTGCAATACCTATACGGACGTAGGTTGCAGCTACAACCGCTATGCGCGTCAGTCGCCCGACAACGGCGTGACTTGGGGGACCGACTTTGTAGTGACCAGCTCACTTAGCCCGCAGCCGTCTCAGTTGGATGGCGGCGTAGTGAGCTGCTATGCCGGTGACTACGACTACAACACCTCTCGGGGCAGCAATGCCTTCAGCACCTGGACCGATGGACGCCGCAGCATCAACGGGGTCGCGGTGCAGGATGTCAACTTTGCTGCTGTTCCGGTGCAATAAGGTCGATTAGGCCTGCAACCAAAGCTGAAACACTTCCCGGGCAGCCCGAAAGGCTGCCCAGTTTTGGTTTATGAGCAACATGTTTCATGTGGGTCATCCCGAGCTCGCCGCGGCGGCCAGCGGAGTCGAGGACCTGTAGTCGGCGAGCGCCACTAGAGTCCAATGGCAAAAAAATCTGCCGCGCCGGCCTCTCGAGTCGAGAGTTTGTGAAATCATGAAAACTAACGATGTTCCCGTTCTGCTCGCAGCGACTCTCCTTTATCGTCGCCAGAGTCTGTAGAAATCGTCCCTACATTGCAGCAGTGCAATTGTGGTGGACGGTGCTCGCGCTTGCACTTGCGAGCTACGCATCTCCTTTGCCCCAAGCCACGGCAAACGAAACTTGCTTCCGGCCGGTTGAAGGGTCCGTAGTGTCGGACCCTCCCGAGTTGCACAGCCAAAATGGGGTCTTGGAAGTAACGCTGAAATTCAGGTATCACCAGACTTTGATCGGCGAAGGACCCGTCCGATACTGCTACGTCACCAGCGCCGGCGAGACCGCCCCGACACTCCGGGTGCATCCCGGCGACCGCCTCATCATTCATTTCGTTAATGAAGCCCCTGCGAGCAAATATGTGTCGTTACCATCGACAACAATTCGCGAAAAGCGTGACTGTGCCGACCCAAGCATGGGTTTTTTCTCCACCAACCTGCACTTCCATGGCATGAGCATTCCGCCGGTTTGCCATCAGGACGACGTGTTGCATACGTTCGTACAGCCGGGCCAGGAATTCGATTACGACTTACGTATACCGGCACACCAGCCGCCGGGCTTGTACTGGTATCACCCGCACGTGCATGGCATCACCGAAGGCCAGATGCAGGGTGGGGCCTCAGGTGCCCTGATCGTGGAAGGCATAGAGAAGCAGCGTTTTTTTCTTGCCGGTATGCCGCAGAGAATCTTTGTGATTCGCGACCAGCAATTGACACCTTCGCTGGATCACGCTGCTCCGAGCTGGGATCTTTCGATCAACTATGTGCCGATTTTGTATCCCACTCTGTTGCCGGCGACGGTCGAGACTAATCCACATGAGAAGGAGTTTTGGAGAGTAGTCAATGCAGGCGCCGATACCATCCTCGATCTCCAGTTGCTGAAGGATGGGCAGGCGCAGAAAGTGCAATTGATCGCGCTCGATGGAGTTGCAGTCGAGCCGGCGAACTCTTCCGTAGAAGACATTCCGCTGCCGCCTGGCTCACGAGCAGAGTTTGTGGTGCAAACACCGAACGGCGGAGATCAGATGCAGTTGATTACCAAACGCTGGGATACCGGTCCCGCGGGCGATAGCGATCCCCGTCGTCCCCTGGCGCAAGTTGTCAGCAAAGAGAGTGCCGCTGCAGCATCGGCTAATGTGTCGACTGCTGCAAAGCCAGGAACCTCCGGCGAAACTCCCTGGAAGGGGTCAACCCTGGAACGCAGACTGTATTTTTCGGAGTCGTCACCGAACCCGAGCGATCCCGATATCTCCACCTTCTTCTTCATCACGGTAGTTGGACAAGAACCCTAAGCGATACGAGATGGATTCGCCACCGAATATCGTGCTGCACCAGGGAGCGGTCGAAGCATGGACCATTGAGAATCGCAGCGCAGAAGACCACGTCTTCCATATTCATCAACTCCATTTTCAGGTGCTCGCGATCGATGGAACGCCTGTGCACGACGGTGAAATTCGAGACACGATTAATGTGCCGCACTGGCAGGGAGAGGGTCCTTATCCTAGCGTAAAGCTGCTCATGGATTTTCGCGACCCGACGATCATCGGCACGTTTCCATACCATTGCCATATCGAAAAGCATGCTGACATGGGAATGATGGGAACAGTCGAGGTGCTTCCACCCGGAGTCAAGACTTCGGTTGTGTTGAACTTTTCGCCGGGAAGGCCAGAGATGGGCGATGAGGTAAAGTTCACCGCAACGGTAGTGCCGGAGAAGAACGGTGGGCCGCCATTGACCGGCGAGGTTCAACTCAATATAGACGGCGTGAATGCAGGGAAGGTGGCTACTCTAGCCAAGGGCCAAGCTGTCATCGAAGCGTTCTTTCCGGAAAAGGGCGATCACGTCGTCAAAGCCATGTATTGGGGCGATCCGGCTCACCGAGAGTCGGCGTCAGTGCCGGTCGTAGTAAAAGTGCGGTAGTCTTTCTGGGCCATCCCCAGTTTCCTTGCCTTCGGTTGGAAAGGGAAGGAATCATTCTACGGGTGTACCATTGCATGAGAGTTGGCCTGATGTGTAGCAATTTCGGTTTTAACCACCATCCCGGCCGTCCGCCATGTGCTCTGGAATCGCGCTGGTTCACCCTCGCGTTTCGCTTCTACTACTGGCTGCAGTTCAAACTACGCCGTCAACCTTCCTGGCTGCGCTAAGGTTTAGCTCTCAAGCTTTTTGTTCAGCAACTCATTAACCAGCGCCGGGTTCGCCTGGCCTTTCGAGGCGCGCATGATCTGGCCGACGAAAAATCCGGCCACCGTCTTCTTACCGCCGCGATACTGCTCGAGCTGTTTGGGATTGGCGGCAATCACCTCGTCGATGATCTTCTCGATGGCGGCGGTATCGGTGATCTGCTGCGGTTTCTCCCGCTCGTAGACCACCGCGAAGTCTTCGCCTCGCTCGAACGCGATCTCGTAGAGCTCCTTCAGCTGCTTGCCGCTGATGGCGCCGCTCTCGACCAGATCGGCTGACATGGCGACCCCCTTCATCGAGATCGGCGACTGCTCCAGGTCAAGACCTTTGGCCTTCAACCGGCCCAGCAACTCGCTGTTGACCAGGTTGGCCACGCGTTTGGGATTCCTCGCAGCCGCCGCCGCTTCTTCGAACTGGTCAGCGCGTGAGCGCGAAACCGTAAGCGTGTACGCGTCGCCCTTGCTCACCCCGTACTGCTCGATGAATCGCGCCCGTCGAGCTTCAGGCAACTCGGGCAGATGGGTCGCGATCGCGGTCCGCCACTTCTCGTCGACGACCAGCGGCAGCAGATCGGGCTCGGGGAAGTAGCGATAGTCGTGCGCCTCTTCTTTCGAGCGCATGCTGTAGGTCTTGCCCTCGGCGGCGTTGTACAGCCGCGTCTCCTGGGTAATGCGACCACCCGACTCGAGCACGCGTTCCTGGCGTCCAATCTCGTATTCAATCGCCTCGCGGATGAAGCGGAACGAGTTGACGTTCTTGATCTCGGCCTTGGTGCCGAACTCTTTCTGGCCAACCGGCTTGATGCTGACGTTGGCATCGCAACGCAGCGAGCCTTCTTCCATGTTGCAATCGCTCACGCCGGTGTAGAGGATGATCTCTTTCAGCTTGGTCAGGTACTCATAGGCTTCATCAGGCGTGGCAATGTCGGGCTCACTCACGATCTCGATCAACGGCGTGCCGGTGCGGTTCAGGTCGATGGAGGTCCACTGGTCCGAATCGTGCAGTCCGTCATGCAGGCTCTTGCCCGCGTCCTCTTCCATGTGCAAGCGCGTGATGCCGATGCGCTTCGGACCGCTCGCACCTTCGATCTCGATGTAGCCGTGCTCAGCGATCGGCTTGTCGTACTGCGAAATCTGGTAGCCCTTGGGCAGGTCGGGATAGAAGTAGTTCTTGCGCGCAAAGATCGAAGTCTGGTTGATACGGCAGTTCAGCGCCATTGCCGCCAGCGTCGCGAACTCCACCGCCTGGCGATTGAGCACCGGCAGCGCGCCGGGTAGGCCGAGACATACCGGGCAGACATTGGTATTCGGCGAATCGCCAAATCGCGTGGAGCATCCGCAAAATATCTTCGTCTTCGTCAGCAGCTGAACGTGGACTTCGAGTCCGATGACCGGCTCGTACTTGGAACGCGTTGCGACAGGCGCTTCCGGGGTGGTGGCCATGTTGGAATTATAGCGAGAGGAAAGCCGTTAACCACGGATCACGCGGATGAATACGGATCGGAGATATTGGGGAGAAACTCTCAGGATTGTCATCCCGAGCGTAGCGAGGGAGCTGCAGTTTCCCGACTGGCCCAAACAGCGGCCCACGAGCAACCCTCTCCCGGTCGTCTACTCTTTCGCCATGGCGTAATACCCTTGGCGTGCCTGCACCTTTAGCGCATCGTTCGTCGTCTTGAGCTGGACCTTGCGATAGGTGCCATCGAGCTTGTTATTGCTGGGTGTGTAGCCGATGTTGTATTGGCTGCGTAGCTCATTCTGAATCTGGTCGAACGCCTGGCGCAGCTTGTCCTGCTTGTTGCCGACCTCGATTACGCGCCCGCCGGTCTCCTCCGCCAACTTCTTCATCTCAGCGTCGCCACTGTAGCCGAATCCGCCATAGAACCCGCGGTCGGCGATCAATATGACATAGCAGATGGTATCCGCTTTCTGCGCTGCCTCAATCGCGTCTTTGATACGCAGGCGACTGCCTTCGTCTTCGCCGTCGGTGAAAACGATCATTGCTTTGCGGCCAACTTCGCTCTTCAGTTTCTCGTCGGCAGCGAGAAAGATGGCGTCATACAGCGCGGTGCTGCGCGGATGAGCATTAGGCACCGGGCCTCCGCCCATGCCGGGCAGACCGCCACCGGAAGCTCCGCCGTTAATTTCCAGCTTGTCGAGCGCACGCGCCAGTTGGCTGACGTTATTGGTGAAATCCTGGTCGAGATCGATATCGGCGTCGAAGTTAATCAGGAATGCCAGGTCTTTAGGGCGAAGCACACTGTGCAGAAACTCGGTACACGATTGCTGCTCGAGCGGCAGCACATGCATCTGGCTTGGACTGGTATCGATCAGGATGCCAAGAGTGAGAGGCTGGTTCGACTCTGCCGAGAAGTACTTGATGGTCTGAGGCTTGCCGTCTTCAAACACCTGGAAATCACTTTTCGTCAGGCTAGGAATCAACATCCCATGCTTGTCTTTTACATTGAAAAATAAGTTGACGACGTTGACCTGCGACTTGAAGGTCTCCAGCGAATCGTCGGGGCCGGGCTCCTGCGAAGCTGCCGGGGGATGTGCAGGCGGCGGCTGGGAGGCGGAATCCTCAATCTGCGCCGCGAGACGCTGGCTGCCAAAGACGAACATTCCGGCAACCAGAACCGTCCCGATAAAGCGGATTAACAACCTAACGTCTCTTTGCATGCGAATGCATCCATTGTATTGCAACCGTAATTCCTCGGCCCCGAAGGTAGCGCCTAGCTAGCGTATACTGAGCTCAAGTTCCGGCTACGGTGGAGACCCCAAAACTGACCATGTTCAATCCGCGATTGAGCTCTTGGATTGTGTGCGCCGCAGCTTCGGCGCTGCTTCTTACTGCAAGTTCTCTGCGGTCTCAAGACAAACTGCCGGACGCGCCCATTCCGCAGAACAACGCTCCTGTTCCCCAGGTGAACGTGCCAACGCCGGACACATCTGACAGCGGAGGCCAGTCCTCCTCTGCAGCAAACCCGCAACCCGGAGCAAATACTCGCCCGGGCGACCAGGGAGATACCGGACAGCAGAATCCGGAGCCACCTCCGCCAGGATCAAAGGAAATCAAGACGATCCCTCCGGGTCAGTCATCCACTGCACCGGGCAGCGGTGTCGATGAGCTTTTCAAGCTGCGCGTCAACGTAAACTTCGTCTCCGTGCCGGTCACGGTCAAGGACCACGACGGACACCTTGTAGCCGGACTACTCCAGAAAGACTTCAGCATCTACGAAGACGGCATCTCGCAGAAGGTCACCTTCTTTACCAGCGATCCGTTTCCGCTGTCGACCGCTCTCGTCATCGACGTGGGCCTGCCTGACACTACGCTGAAGAAGGTAAGCCAGACCTATTCGGCTCTGACCGGTGCCTTCGGTCCCTTTGATAACACCGCCGTCTTTACTTATGGCAACGCGGTGACCAAGCAGTCGGACTTCGGCAATGCTCAGCGGGTGCAGATTGCGCTGAACCGGATCCGCGACCTTTCCGGAGATACGCCGGGACCGCAGCAGTTGGGAGGGCCATTCGGCTCAGGCCCCACCACCAATGGCAAGCCGGTTGATCCCGGACGCCTGCAAGTCAATACTCCTTCGCGTCCATCTGCGGTGTTGAACGATGCGATCCTGATGGCTGCGCAAGACCTCTCGCACCAGTCGCGTGAGAGCCGCAAGATTATTTTTGTGGTCAGCAATGGTCGCGAATACGGCAGCCGCGCCAGCTACGAGCAAGTACTGAAGGTCCTGCTCACACAGAACATTGCGGTCTACGCCATCGGAGTTGATTCTGCCGCGCTGCCCGGCTATCGCGAACTGGGCAAGCTGCACATTCCGACGCAGGGCTATACCGACATTCTCCCCAAATACGCCAACGCAACCGGCGGAGACGTGATCAACGAGATGTCGCGCGAGGCCATCGAAAGCGCCTATCAGCAGATCACGCTACAGGCGCGCAACCAGTACACCTTGGGTTACAACACGACGCAGAGTCCGTCGAGCAAATATCGCGATATCGAAGTGAGAGTGAAGCGCCCGGGGCTATTGGTGACAGCCAAGCACGGCTACTACCCGTTGCCGCCGCCGCCGCGCGAAAAACCGGAATCGGCCCAGCAGACACCGCCGGGAGCGCCGCAGAATTCCAATCCGCAGTAAGCGCTATTCGTTCAACCGCAGTGACGTGGCCCCGAGGATCGGGCCGGAGTCGCCTTGTTGCACAAACACGACCAGCTTCAGGTTCGCAGGATTCCAGTCGTGCTTCAGGGAAACGTCCACCTTCTTTTGGAACTCGCCCTTCGACAGCGTGCCGATGCTGCGAAGCTCGCGTACCACGCCGGCATGATGAAGTGTCC
Source organism: uncultured Acidobacteriaceae bacterium (assembly GCA_963699875.1). Taxonomy (GTDB): domain Bacteria; phylum Acidobacteriota; class Terriglobia; order Terriglobales; family Acidobacteriaceae; genus CAVVDY01. Next base: position 35,082 of record CAVOVN010000017.1, on the reverse strand, counting down.
GGCCGCCGTTTTCGCCGCCTTTGATGTCGCTCGACAGCCCGTCTTCGGTCACCGCGAGATAGACCCTGGCTTTTTCGTTTTCCGCCTTAACCGAAACCTGGTAGGCATTGCCGCCGGCCTTGGCGACGGTGATCGTGGCGGGCTTATCTTTCTTTGAGGCTGCATCGATGTCGTGGGCGATAACGTTGGCATCGCTCCCCAGCACTTGTTGCTGGCCGTCGATGACCATCTGCGGCGTATACGGAGACGCCAGCCCGAAGTGCTGCGCATACTCCTGTTGCCGCTCGGTAAATTCGTGCGACGAGAAACGGTCGGTCCAGCTAGGCTGGTCCCAATAGTCGACGTGCTCGCCCAGCACGATAATGTCCATCCCCTTCGTCCCATTCATCTGGCTGAGCTTGACCAGTATGGCGTCGGCGGGCGGACAACTGGAGCAGCCCTCGGAGGTGAATAGTTCGACCACTACCGGGCTCTCCGCCGCAAAGGCCGGAGAGGACAGACAGACGGCGATCAGCAACGCCAGCGAGGCAAGAACTTTCATGTTCCGTTGGACTCGCAAACCGAGGCTAAGGTTACATGCCGGCTGTCACTTTTACTGAGCTGGGAAGTCACATTCTTGGCGTTTGGCGATGCCAGCCGGGCACGTCGGGCGGAGTTTTGCTCGATGTGCCCGGGCTCTTAGCCGAAGCCTATGATGTCCCTCAGCGAGGTGGGACAGCAGAATGTCCAGCACTGCCGTGCGAGAGTCACGATCGCCGTTGCAGGAACGCGAATTGGTCGCGCGCATCCTCGCGGGCGAGCGCCAACTCTTCCACGAGTTGGTGCGCCCCTACGAGCGCAGCGTGTATTTCGCGGCGTATTCCGTTCTCGACAATGAGCATGATGCTGAAGATGTCGCGCAGGAGACGGTGCTCAAGGCGCTCAAGAACCTGGCCTCATTTCGCGGCGAAGCCAAGTTCGGCACGTGGCTGGTGTCCATCGCCATCAATGAAGCACGCGCCCGCTTGCGGCATAACAGGGTTCTGAAGTTCGAGTCAGTAGACGCGGTGCAGGAGGAAGACGACGGCTGTTTCGTGCCGGAGGTATTGAGCGACTGGCGCGAAATTCCCTCCGACGCGCTGGAACGCAGGGAGGTTCGCGAACTGTTGCGCTCAGCACTGGAGTCGCTTCCTCCCATCTACCGCGAAGTTCTGATTTTGCGCGACGTACAGGAGTTCAACATCGCAGATACCGCGCAAATGCTGGGCGTCAACGAAGGAGTGGTGAAGACGCGGCTGCTGCGGGCCCGGCTGATGATGCAAAGGATCCTCGCGCCGCAACTGAAAACTCAGCACGCCAGCGGAGGCCTCTTTGGCCTGTTCAAGCGGAAAGCAGGTGGCTCATGGTTCTGAATTGCAGACACGTATGGGACCAGATCTCGAACTACATCGACGGTACGGTTCCGCCCGAGCTTCGCAAGGCGGTCGAGGAACATCTGGCCCACTGTCGCCACTGCTCCGCGGTGCTCGACTCCACCCGCAACATCCTGGTGCTGGTTGCCGACGAACGTACCTTTGAAATTCCGATTGGATATAGCGACCGCCTGCACGCGAGACTGCAACAGGAGTTGGAGGCAACTGGAGTAAGCCCTGTGAGAAGCGCCTCACCTGCATACCTTCATCACCTTCCACGGTTTCGCCTTCGGCATGCCCGGAGGCATGTTCATGGCAATCATCTTGATCTCCGCCGTCTTCTCGTCACTGCTCAGCTTCATCATGTAGCGAAAGACTTCCTGCGTGTTCGGATCTTTGACCGTTATCAGCAGCCCGTCCGGATTCAGCTCAGCTTTGACTAGTGGATCGTTCACAAACTCGTCGCTCACGTGTTTTAGCTCGCCGTTGTCATTTAGATCGATTTTCTTGGCGCGCTCTACGGAGCCGGAGAACTGTTCGCCGGAGAGATTAAGGTTCAACAGAATCCAGGGCTTGTTCTCAAACGCCCCGATCCAATTGCCCGCATAAGGGACGAGCGGGTTCTTCTTGACCGGAGCCTGAGCGCTGCCCGGAGGTGAGTTTGGATTTGGCTTGGGAGCGGTTTGGGCTATTGAACCCGACACTAGTAGAAGAAGCGAGCAGGCAAGCAGTGCGCGTGACATCAGGCACCCCCGATGACTATACGCTACCAGCTAGCAGCCGCCAGCTATCAGTCAACTTCTATCGCGAATGACGATTGTTCAGGCTACGAGCCACGAGCTACCAGCCATTAGCCACCAGCCGCCGAACAACCATCAGCTGCCAACTGCTTGCTGACAACCGCCAACTTAGAACTTCTTACCGACAACTGACAACTGGCAACTGACAACTTTCGATCACGCCTTCAGTCTCTCTCTATCCACGATCCCGATCTGCACCGGAGCTCTCTGACGCTGCTTCTCCTGCTGATGGCAGGTCCAGCACAGCGGGCGCTTGGGCTGAGCGATGGAACCCAGTTCCGTCATATCAACCTGCTGCAGTTCGACCAGCTTGAATTCTTCATTGAGGAAGCCCAGGCGGCCAAACCGCCAATCCGCCGGCGTAAGCGAACGCGAGCAGATGGTACATGGCTTACCCTCGAACCACTTCTTAAACAGACGATCGAGATTTTTCGGCGTGGCGTCAACTTGCGCCAGACATTCCTGTCCACATGCACCATTGTTCGGCCAATGGCTACAGGTCTGCACCCGCGCGTCTTCTTTGCCACGCATGGCTTCCTGCAGAGCAAACTTGGGATCGACTTCCACTTCGGCGCGCTGCTGGTCATCCGGACACACTACCGGCCGGCGGCCGCGATTTTTAAAGTAGCTCTGAAGCGTAGACGCGACCGGCAAGCCCACCATGACGGCGGCCGCGATGAAGAATAGAACGATTGGAAACGCTGCGTACATCAGGAACCTCCCCGATTGGAGTGGTTCCATTGTCCCGTTGACGTCACTTGCGAACAGTGATGTGCCTCACACGTCGGTGTGACGTCGCCAGGAACAGGACGGGTCCCTCTTATTTGTTCTTTTCGATGATCAGCAAGTCCAATTCGCGGTCCGGGCGAAAGTTGGAACGCATCAGACGATACTCGCTGGGAGACACTTGCGCCAGGCCTGGCGTGCACGTGAGAACAATCTCCGTCGGACTGTCGGTGCGAATCGAAAGACGGAATTCTTCAATCGGACCGCTCCAGTTGTTCGCCGTGGTGAGAATGTATTTAATCTCCCGCTCCAACAGAACGGGCGAGCCATCGTAAGTTGCCGGCGAACGCGCCACCTGCTCTTCAATGTTCTCTCGCTGATGCGGGGTAACGCAGAACGGCGCAAGGTCCTTGGTTTCGCTGCCGTTCTTTACGATGTAACCTCCCCCGACGACAGGAACGTACGTTTGTTCCAGAACTGTAACCGCGTGAGAAGGAAACCGCTGCTTCCAGTAGAACTGCACGCGGGTGCTCCACCCCGGGTAATACATCTGGCGCTTCGTTTTGTCCGGACCTGTAGTCTCCTCCATTCCGATAGTTTCATTCTTCAGCAGAGCTTCTCTTGTTTGCGGCGGGAGCGCGCTGATGGCAGAGTCCATTCGCGGATCCAAAACTGATACTGGAAGCCCAAGCCGGGACAACTCGTCGGTGATGTCTTTGTCTTCGAGAAAAGCTCTGACCTCCGTCTCCGTTGCGACAGGCGTTCGTTTCCAGGAAGCGCTGCCGGAGCCCGGAGAGGGCCAAAGCTGCTCGACCCTGAAGTCCATGAAATTTATGGACCTTGAGAGTGGAAGGACCATCGGAACGTAGAAGACACCTACCCCGTCTATCTCAGGTAGAGGGAACGCGACCACCGCTTCAATATCGTGGTCGCTGGCATTGCGAAAGGTGTAGCGAACTCTTACCTGGTGCAGGGAAAGGTCGAGGTCTTCCGATTCAAGAGCAATCTCGGTGGACTTTACAGGGACGAGACCGCCGGCTGCCAACGTCGCGAGGGTGTCATTGCCCATAACGAACGCACAGGTATTGATAATCAAACCCGCGATTGCGAGCTGTATTTTCACGACCCAGTGTACTCTCGGGCGCTACTTTTGCCGCGACTCTTTGCCCTCGCCCATCCTGACCCAGTGAGCGCCGTCGTCGGTAGAGTATTCCGACCACCAATCTACGTGATCATTGTCGCGAAAGATGTTGACTGTTCGAAACTCCACCGGCTTGCCTGAAATCTCGGCTTTGCCCAGGTATTCCCAGCGGCTGTGATCGGGGCTGATGCTGAGCTCGGTCATGCGCGGTTTGCCGCCACCGGGTGACATGCCGAACATCTGATACGTGGCCTTCTCCCCGTCGAAGGCGTACACCGAAAGATCGCGCGACGCCTTTCCGTCAATCGTGTTGTTCTGGTCGCAGATTACAAAGATGTGGTCCGGCGACCAGGAGCAGTTGGTCACTCCGCTCACCGCCATCGCCTTGCTGTAATCGGAGTCAACCAGCTTTCCATCGCCGGTCCATTTTCCTCCCACCCAGCGGCCAAGCACGTCGGAGCCAGGCTTAGCGGTATCGGCGGCGGATAACAGGGAACACAGCAGGCAAACAGTAAATGTCAGCTTCCACAACATGATGGAGAACCTTACCCCGAAAGTCCCGGTTGAATCCAGTGACAAATGGATTGCGAGCCCGCCGGCTCTAATGTGGCATCAGAATGCACACCTTCGCTGGAATTGAACATTTCTCCCGCGTCCCCAAGTACGCTAAAATTGATAGGTCGTTCGGCCATCCGGGCCGTTTCAACGCCACCGATAATCGTCCCCGCCCCGGACGCAAGATCCTGAAACTGTCGCCACGCTTTAGCGAAATGCGATGGCAGACACGGGCGGAATACAACCAGGTTTCAATAGAAAGACGTCAGGCGCCTAGTGTTTGATCGCCGATCAAAATTTCTGAGCCTCGTGACGCTGCTGCAAGACCTTGCGGTCATTTGCGTGGCGTTCGGCGCAGCCTATCTGCTGCGCAGCCTGTTGGTTCAATTCGAGTTCTTCCACGAGCGGCTGCCGGGGATTTATCCCTTCACCCACTATGTCCCGCTGCTGCTTGGGTTGCTGGCGCTTTGGGCCATCACCGGCTACTTCGGAACCTTCTATCGCGATCTCGAACTCAGCAATCCGGTCCGCATCGGGGCCAACCTCCTCTACCAATTGTTGGTTGTTCTGGTGCTCGCTTACGCGGGCTTGTACCTGCTGAAGCGCACCGACATCAGCCGCACCTTTGTCATGGTGGCTGGCGGAGTGATGTTCGTCGCGCTGCTGGCGGGTCGCGCAATTTCGTATTCCGGCGTGTACTGGATGCGCGAACGCCTCAACCGCTATCACTACTGCATTGTGGTGGGTTGCGGATCACGCGCGCGCGAGGTAGCCACGCTGATCGAAGAGAGCCGCGGCAGCGGGCTGCGGCTTGTCGGCTTCATCGATCCCGAGTCGAACGGCATTACCAAGCAGCAGGTCATTGGAGATTACCAAGTCCACCCGCTGTCTTCGGTGGAACACATCCTGCAGAACCAGGTGATCGACGAAGTCATCTTCGCCGTGACCATGCAGGAGCTGGCGCGGCTGGAGCCGGTGATTCTGCACTGCGCCAACCTCGGAATTAAAGTGCGCATGCAGCTTGAATTTCTGCCGGCGGCTTACTCCCGCGTCTATCTGGAGAAGTTCCACGATCTTGAGTTGCTCAGCCTCTCCAGTACGCCGGAGAGCGAGCTGCTGTTGTTCCTGAAGCGCGTCTTCGACCTGGCGCTCGCAGCGTCCTCGCTCGTGGTGTTGGCGCCGCTGATGGCCGCGATTGCGGCAGCTATCCGCGTCACATCGCCCGGGCCGGTGCTTTTCAAGCAGACGCGCTGCGGTCTGGGCGGCCGCCGCTTCACGCTTTACAAGTTTCGTTCGATGATCAACAACGCCGAGCAGCTAAGGGCCGAGTTGCATCAGCTCAACGAGTTGAATGGGCCGGTGTTCAAGCTGCGCGATGATCCACGCATCACTTCAGTAGGCCGCTGGCTGCGGCGCTTCAGCATCGATGAGCTGCCTCAGCTTTGGAACATCGTGCGGGGTGATATGTCGTTTGTCGGCCCGCGTCCCGCTATTCCGGCTGAAGTCGATCAGTACGAGACCTGGCAGCGCCGCCGCTTGCGCATGCGTCCCGGCCTGACTTGCATCTGGGTGCTGGAGGGCCGCAATCATCTGGAGTTCAATCGCTGGATTCAACTTGATCTGGCCTACATCGATAGCTGGTCGCTTTGGCTCGACGCCAAGATTTTCTTACGTACGATACCGATCGTGCTTTCCGGTCGCGGAGCTTACTAGAGGTATGGTTTCGATCACCATCGTCACCTGGAATTCGGCTCGTCATTTGCGCGAGTGCCTGGCCTCGGTTGAGCGGCAGGACTATCGCGAGCTTGAGGTCATCGTCCTCGACAATGCCTCGACCGACGGTACCCAGGAGATTCTGCGCGAATACGAATCGCGTTTTCAGGTGATCTACAAGACAACCAACTCCGGGTTCGCCGCCGGGCAGAACGAAGCCATGCGCACAGCTCGCGGCGAATGGATTCTCTGTCTGAATCCTGACATCCTGCTGCGGCCTGACTTCGTCAGCCGACTGGTTGCAGCCGGAGAGACATATCCCGCGGCCGGCGCAGTTTGCGGCAAGCTCTTACGCTGGAGGCCGGAGGAGCTGAAAGAGCGCACCAATATCATCGACTCCACCGGCGTTTATTTCACCCGCAACATGCGCCACCTCGATCGTGGCGCGGAAGAGATCGATGTCGGCCAGTACGACCGCGTGCAATACGTCTTCGCCGCTACCGGCGCAGCGGTGATGTTTCGCCGTGAGTTCATCGAAGCGGTTTCGGTGGACGGCGAGTTCTTCGACGAGGAGTTCTTCTCCTTCCGCGAAGACGGAGATCTCGCGTGGCGCGCGCAGGTGATGGGCCAGAAATTTCTCTACACCCCGAACGCCGTTGCCTGGCATGTGCGTCGCGTCACACCCGAGCGGCGCAAGGACCTGCCGCACCTCATCAACTGGCACTCGGTAAAAAACCGCTGGCTGATGCGGACCAAGAATGCTTCGTGGTGGCTTACCCTTCGTCTCGCATTGCCGGTGTATTGGCGCGACCTTCAAGCATTTGGTTACGCGTTGCTGCACGACCGCTCGATGCTGTCCGCCATCTTCTACCAATTTCGTCCTAAGATTCGCCGGCGATTGCTTCACCGGCGCGAAGTCATTCAGTCCCGCCGCAGAGTGTCCGATCGCGAATTGATTTGGTGGTTCAGCAACACTCCCCGTGCCATCGACATCGTGCAGCCGGCGAAGGGTTTCGAGCCGCAGTATGCCGTGCACGGGCTCGCTTTCGGTGAGCGCCGTTGAAAATTGCGATCGTCGGGACCCGCGGCATTCCCAATCGATACGGCGGTTTTGAGCGTTTCGCCGAGCAGATCAGCTCGCGCTTTGCCGATCACGGCCACGAAGTCACCGTCTATTGCCGTCGCGCGTTCACGCGGCCGGATGATGAGTACGATCGCCGCGTGAAGCGCGTCATCGTTCCCAGCCTTCACCAGAAGCATCTCGATACCTGGGTCAGCACATTGTTCGCTGCGGTTCATGCCGCATTTTCGCGGTACGACGTCGTTCTTATCTGTAATGTGGCCAACGCTCCGTTCTGCTATTTGCCGCGCATGTTCGGCACGCCGGTAGTACTGAACGTCGATGGCCTTGATCGCAAGCGCAGCAAGTGGAACGCGCTGGGCCAGCAGGTGCTGCACTTCTGCGAGTGGATGTCGAGCTTCAGTTCAAGCCGGTTGGTGACGGACGCGAAGACGATTCACGACTACTACTTCGCAAAATATGGTGCCGAGTCTACCGTGATCGGCTACGGCTCTGAGATGCCGAAGGGCGACTACAACCTGAACGGTTTCAAACTCCAGCCGGGCCGTTACGTTCTGTATGTCAGCCGCCTTGAGCCGGAGAACAATCCTGAGTTGGTGCTGCGCAGTTGGCGTTATGTGAAAACCGACTGGCCGCTAGTGGTGGTTGGCGATAACGCGTACAAGCCGGAGTACCTGGAGGGGCTGCGTAAACTCGCCGACGATCGCGTCATCTTCACTGGGTTTGTTTTTGGCGACGGCTATTGGGCGCTGCAAAAGCACGCGGGAATTTTTGTGTTCGCCTGCGAAATCGGCGGCGTGCATCCCGCTCTGATCGAAGCCATGGCTGCGCAAAATGCAACGCTGTACCTCGATACTCCTGAGAACAACGAAACCGCCGGCGATGCCGCAGTGCCTTACATCAAGGACGAAGCAAGCCTCGCTGCCAAGCTTCAGGAGTTGCTTGACAACGATACCGAACGCGAGGAGTGGGGGCAGCGCGCCCGGCAGCGCGCACAAGAGTTGTTCGCCTGGGAAGCGATTGCGAATAAGTACGAGCGACTGTTCCAAGAGATCGTGTCGAAGGGCTAGACGCGTGTCGCTGTTTCGGCGCCGAGCGAACCGACAAATCTGCTCCCATTTCCGTTCTTTCGCGTTGTTCATTTCTCGACCGATCCCTTGAGCGAAGAATCCCCGGCGGGGAAGAAATAGCCCGAAGAGCTGTTATCCTACCCTGATTTTCTTATCAACGCCCGGCGAAGGAAAGCTACTTTCGGACTGCGAATTCACGCTAAAAGCGATCAAAACCGCGATAATCTAACTCCAATTAGCCATGAGTTAAAGTCATGGATAATATAAAATCCAGTACTTTAACTCATGGCAACGGCAAATTGAGCTGTGAAGAGTCATGAAAAACGAGGAAGGAAACGCGCATATCGAGCAGGATTCCGCGAGCACGGAAAAGGAAAGAAGCTAATACGCCAACAAAACTCTTATGTCCCGCACATTGTTTCCCGTCGGACCGGTCACAATAGCGTCGCCGATCACATCGAAGAATGGGAATGCATCCAATTTTTCCAGCGCCACTGCCGGATCGAAACCTTTTTCTCTCGCCCGCGCCACCGTGCTTCCATCGGCAATTGCGCCTGCCGCCTGACTGTTGCCGTCAATGCCGTCGGTTCCGGCGCTCAGTACCGTGATCGGCTCATCCTGAATTCTCTCCGCGCAGTACAAAGCAAACTGCTGATTGCGTCCTCCCGTTCCCGGATTCTTGCCCGCGTTAACCGTAACTTCGCCGCCCGAGATGAGGCAGACGCGCGACGCGCCTTGGCGCAACACACGCAGACGCGACAGCAGATGATCGGCGGCGGCAGCGTAATCCCAATCGTCGCAGGAGTTGTCGACTTCCACTGCGAATCCGGCGAGTGCCGCTGCTTCCACCGCCGCTCTCAGCGCAGTCGTGTTCGAGAGGATGGTGAGGTATCGCGAGTGAGCGAAAGTTGTGTCGCCCGCCTTGGGAGTTTCCTGCAATTGCCGGCGCTGGAAGAGTTGACGCACGCTGGATGGGAACTGCGGCAGCAAGCGGTACTTCTCAGCAATGGCATAACAATCGGCGACAGTCGTGGTGTCTGGCATTGTGGGACCTGACGCCAGAGCGTCGAGCGCGTTCTCCGGCACGTCGGAAACCAGGATTGAAATCTGTTGTGATGGGAGTGCCGCGTGTGCCATGCGGCCTCCCTTGATCGCAGAGAGGTGTTTGCGAACTGTATTGATCTCTGAAATCGGCGCCCCGGAGTAGACCAGAGCCTTGTACGTCGCGGCTACATCGTCCAACGTGATCGCAGCCGAGATCGGCTTTTCGGCAATGGCCGAGGCTCCTCCGCTGATGAGAAATACGGTGAGCGTGTCGGGTCCCGAATTCCCCAACAGTTTCAAGATGGCTTCGGCCGCGCGAAACGAATCCTGATTCGGCATGGGATGGCCGCCGATGAAGTAGCGAAACCCGAAGACCTGCGCTGCGGGAGCACTGGGACACGAGATGATGCCGCGCAAAACCCGGTCGACGAGTTCAGTCAACGCCTGGGCCATGCTATGCGCAGCTTTGCCAATGGAAATTACGTTGATGGTTGCGAAACTGTGCAGATCGTAAAGGTCGTGGCCGATACGAAGCTGGTCGTCGCGCAACTCCAGATGGCGCTGCATGGCTTTCGGGATGCTGCACTCGGCCAGGGCATGATCGAAGGTCCGCCGCGCAAGCTCTCGCATTTCGCTGTACAGCGGATTGGCCGGATCCAGTTGGGTGGGCATCGAGGGGAATTATAAGGGGAAGCAATTAGCAGCTAGCAATTAGCAACTGGCTGTTGAGATTCGGGCCGCGCTGGAAAACGGCGGTTAAACCAAACCGCGTGACGGAGTACTCCGCGTCAGGGCACGACCTCGGTCGCGCCGTGAGTTCGGCACGACTGGAACACGTTGCGGAAAAATTGTTCGCCGTGGGAAGAAGAGCAGATCCCTCGCGGCTGAAGCCGCTCAGGATGACATACAAAACGGCTTAGCGGCACGGCTAAAGCCGTGCCCTGATACAAAGCAGGCGCTACGAGAGTTTTTCAGCAGCCCGTGGAAGTCCTGACGCGATGCAATGACTGAGCGAAGTGTGGTTGTTACAGCCAAAAGCCAAGAAGCCAAGAGCTGCTTCTTTACTTCTTCTCTTCGTGCTTTAGCGATGCCGAGTTGATGCAGAAGCGCATGCCTGTGGGATTGGGGCCATCGGGGAAAACGTGTCCCAGATGCGACTCGCACTTCGAGCAGATAACTTCGGTGCGCCGCATCCCGAACGCGTTGTCGTCGTGCAGTTGGACTTTGTCAGGATCCATGGCCTGGTAAAAACTTGGCCACCCGCTGCCCGAATCGTATTTGGTATCGGAATCAAACAGCTCCTGCCCGCACGCCGCGCAGCGATAGACGCCAGGCGTTTTGGTGTGGGCATACTCGCCGGTGAAGGCGCGCTCGGTGCCCTTCTCGCGCAAAATGTGATACTGCTCGGGAGTCAGTTCCTTGCGCCAGTCGGCTTCTGATTTTGTGATCTTTTCTGCTTTGTCTGTCATTCTTCTCACCCACTAATTTAGATACCCGAATGTCGGAATGGATTCCGACCTCAATCCTGGGTACCTTCGATGGCGGGTTCAGCGCCCGTGCGATGCTGCACGTGCGACCAGACGAAATATGCGACGCCGGCGAGATGATCCCAGCGATCACCAGGTCGAGGCGATGGAACCACATCTTCAACCGCGGATCTTTGTCCCACTGCTCGCCGAGCCTCATCCCGATATAGGCGAGAACCAGGCACCATGGCCACGAGCCTAGAAATGTATAGATATGGAATTTGAGCCGGGGCATTCGGGCGATCCCGGCAGGCAGAGCGATGAAGGTGCGCACCACCGGCAGCAAGCGTGCGATGAGCACCGCAATCGCGCCCCGGCGCTCAAAGAAGCGGTCAGCCCAGGCGAGCTCGCGCTTGCTCAGGAAGATGTAACGCCCGTAGGCCTCCACCAGCGGCCTGCCGCCGAAGTAGCCGATTTCATAGGCGACGACCGACCCCAGGTTGCATCCGATGGCGCCCCAGGTCGCCACCCAGAACAGCGAAAAGCGGCCGGTGTAGACCAGGTAGCCGGAGAAGGGCATGATGATCTCCGAGGGCAGCGGTATACACGCCGACTCGATTGCCATGAGCAGCATGATTCCGACATAGCCGGCGGAGGAGATGACCGAGATAATCCAGGCGCCTACGATTTCGATGATGTGCGCGACCATTCGTTATAGGATAGCAATTTCGCCATCGCCGATTTCCTAAACCAGCGAGAGGTTCCTATGTCGACTATGACCACGGCAAGCACAAACACGGTTTCGGTGCAGCAATTGATCGATCATCTGGACCAGCTTGGAGAGGGTGACTTCCTGACCGTAGAAAGGCCTCTCGCCGTGTTGCGCGCAAACCCGGTCGACCCGAAAACGCTGGCGCCTTATATCTTCTGGAACTCGCAGCATTACACCCGCAATCTGATTCACAAGACCGAACTGTACGAGATGCTCGCGATCTGCTGGGACGTGGGGATGAAAAGCTCCGTCCACAATCACAAGGACCAGAACTGCTGGATGGCCGCGCCCGTCGGCAAGTTGCAGGTGAACAACTATAAGGTGTTGGAAGAGGACCTCGCATCGCAGCATTGCAACATCGTTCCCACCGATACCGTTGAGATCACGCTCGCCAATCCGGTCGCGGTCGATCCGCTGAACCCGGTACACGATGTACGCAACCCGCGCGAGTGGAACCAGCGCGCCGTCAGCCTGCACATGTATTCGCGGCCTTTCGATTCCTGCATGGTGTACTCCTGCGAGCAGCACACCTGCGGCGAGATCGGCCTTTGCTATACCTCGATGTACGGAAAGCTCATACAAGGCGACGTCGCGCCGGCGTCGGATTAACCCAACCCGTCCGTGTCTGCTCCGCGCTTCGACCCGGCGCGGGTTTGATGATCTCAACCCGGGAGGCGTGCCATTCGCCGTCTCTATCCTGCTCGGCGGTAATTCGCACCTCGGCGCCGACAACTAATTGCTCACGCGCAGAAGACTTGCGCGGATCAGCAGGTACGTCCTCGTCGTAGGTTACAGTCGCGTGCGAGATATCGACGCGCCGAATGCTCCCGTTTTTGCCGCGCACGTAGAGCCATCCTACCTGCGGAGCGCCATTCTCGCCTTCGACAACAGTTCCGCGAAAAGAGCCGGCAGTTGCCGCCTGGGCCGAGCCGCAGAAGAATGTCACAGCTAAAAACCAGGCAGCCAGATGTCGCGTCCATCGCATGCAGAGTTCGATGCGGAAATTCGCAAAAGGGGAACAGCCGCTGGATTGAGCAGGAGGAAGTTGCTGCCGCCGCGCGTCCTCGCGTAGTCGCCGATTAGAATAGACGAGCGCCTCACTTCGATTTTCGGAGATCCGCCCTTATGCCCGACACCGCCGCACACATTGCAACCAGGCTGCCTGCCGTTCCTCTCACGCTGGAAGGACACAGCGTGCTGCACCAGATGTTTCGCTTCCGCTGGGCAGAGTGGCGGAAACTCGATACGGCGCGGCAGACGCAAATTGCCGGCGAGGCTGGCGCGGTTTTCAGTGCCGCCGAAGAAGCCGGCCAGACGGCGCTGTACTCCATGCTTGGACACAAAGGCGACCTGATGGTCGTTCACTTTCGCGATTCTTTCGACGACCTGAACTCGGCGGAGTTGCAACTCAACCGAACGGAGTTCGCCGGGTTTCTGGAGCCCATCCATTCCTATGTGTCGGTCATCGAGTTGGGCCTGTACGACTCCAGCGTGAAAACTTTCCGCACATTGGCTAGAGCGCGGCGTGGCGCCGCTTTCTGAGGAGTGGAACAAAGAAATTCAAGAGACGATGCAGCGGCAGCGGGCGGCAATGTCGTCGCGGCTATTCCCCAAGATTCCCGGCACCGCTATCTGTGCTTCTATCCCATGGACCGGCGCCGCGGCGAAGACAAGAACTGGTACACGCTTCCCATCGAAGAGCGCCAGCGGCAGATGGAAGAGCACGGCATGGTGGGCCGGCGCTACGCGGGTAAGGTGCAGCAGATTATCACCGGCTCCATCGGCTTCGACGATTGGGAGTGGGGCGTCGACCTGTTCGCCGACGATCCGCTCATCTTTAAGAAGCTGATTTACGAAATGCGCTTCGACGAGGTCAGCGCGGTGTATGCGCTGTTTGGGCAGTTCTTCGTAGGCCTGCGCGTTCCGGCGAACAAGCTAGGCGAGTGGGCGAACGGAAACCTGCCGAAGCAACGTTCGTAGCACGGTTTTTGCTCCAGGATTACTGTCGTATGTTCCGGGGTTAGACGTCATTTTCGCTTTTCAGGACCTGCTTGACGTCACGCTTGCCATGCAGAACTCTGATGACGCGAATCACTTCGTCATCGGGGATGTAATAGACGCGTATTGCCTCAAAACCAGTGACTGGCCAGGAACGCAAATTCTGAAGACGGGAATCACCTGCCTTATAACGCGGACCAATGTGGGGATGTTTTCGCAAGTCCTCTATGGTGCGACGTACGGCATCTAGAAAGCGTAGGGCGACTCGCGGCAGATCCTGACTGACGAGGTAATACCGAAACTGTCGTAAACGTCATCAGCGGCGGATTGCCGGTAGAACTCTCACGTACGCGGGTTAGTTTTGTGGTTAGCCAGCAGGGTGCCAGTTTGGTTATCAACCACGTTCCAGAATTCGGTTTCCGAGAGTTCGGCGGACGCCATTCCTTCCAGGAGGAGTGCGTCAAGTTGCTCCTGAGTTCCAGCAAACCCGGGAAGGGTGCGCTGCTCGACGGCAGCCAGGGCAGCCTCCAGCACATCGGCAACAGACTCATAAGCTCCGCGACGCATCACGGCCTCAAGCCGCTGTTCCTGCTCAGGGGTAAGATCGATTGTCATTAGATTTGACTCTTCGCCGCTGTTCGAATTGAGCCTACAAGAATCTGCTCGGCCGCGCAACGCTGCAAGCCCGAGGACGAATTGCCCGTGCAAAGATCACCCACCCGGGCATATTATGCGCAAGTCCTACTTCTCAGACAGCGTCAGCTTGCTGGTTGCGTCGGCGCCGCGATACTCCAGTTGATAGCCGACCTTCTCCTTGCCGGTGACCGGGAAATAAAGGTATCCCGCTACGGGCGAGCCCACCTCGCCGCTGTTGAGCTCCTTATCGCTCAGTTCGGTTTCCATGGTCTTACGGTCGGAGTCGGTTGTCGCCGCAGATGTGGTTTTGCCAACGCCGACGCCCGTTCCGCGCCAACCACGGGACCGCCGACTTGCTTGGTATTACCGTTGCCGGTGTAGACCGGGTAGCTCTCATATCCGACATGTGCTTCGGGATAGAGTGTCACATCGCGACTGCTCTCGGGCCGTTTCTGCAGGATGGACGCGATCTGCTCGGGAGTGGCAGGCGTAACGGACGACTTCTCGTCCGACGTGACCAGAGCGAAATTCGATCGCTGAAGATCGATAATCTTCCCGTCCGACGGATAGAAACCCACCTCCACGACTACGTAACGCCCGGCCAACGGCGTGGCAAACGAGTTCTGAATCTGCGTCTTCGACAGCAGCTTGGCGCCGATGGAGTACTGCGACTCGACGGTCGACGCCTGATAATCCTTCGCCGACGCGCGAGGCGCGGGCGGATTCTGAGCGAAAGCCAGAGAACTCAGCAGCAACAACAATATGCATGTGCGATGCATGTCAGCTACTCCATCTTTATCTTTAGCGTCTTGCCGGTCAGGACGTAGATGCGCTTTTCCTGCGGAGCCTGGCCGGCCGCCCGAACCTCCAGCTGATAGACACCGGGAGCCAACCAGAAATTTTTCAGCTTTGATGCCGGACCGGCGAACGCGCCATCGAGGTAGACCTCGGCATTCTTGTCGGAGATCTGCAGATTGACCTGGCCATTGTTGATTTGCGGAGCGAAGTATACCGGGGCGTACGGAGCGAACCAGGGATCGTACCAGCCACCAAAGAACGGCGGAGGATAGTAGCCGGCCCAGTATCCCGGCCAGTAGGGGCCGGAGTAGTAGCCGTAACCCGCACCAATCGAAATCGTCCCCAGACGCACTCCCGCGGAGGCAGGAATAACCAAAGCCGCCACCAGGAGGAAAGCCAGGACAAATCCAAACTCGCGACGTGTGGCCATCGTCGTACCTCGTCGGCTATGTTAACCCGATGACCTACGAAAAGTTCGCAGGAGCGGCAAAATTTTGGAACTTCGGGCGGGCTTGCGAGGAAGGGCTCGCCAGTGGCGCGGGGCTCGGCTTTGTGTCTACTCGGCTTTTGTGCTGCCTTCAACCGCCAGAGAGGGAGCCCGCAGAAGAGTGTCGCCGGCTGCGGTTTTTCCGTTGACTCTGAACTTCTAAGTGGTACACAATCCTCCGGGAATTCTCTTGTCCCAGGCAGCAATCAAGCGATTCCCGTGTCCCGAGACCCCGCCATGAAATCAGCTTGTCGGGCACTTTCCTAGACCGCGTTACGAATTGGTGTGGATGGCGCTACTGGGTGGACGGAGGTTCGTTCGCCTGGCGGTCTCGCGTTGGCTCACACTGTGGAGGTTCCGGATGATGAAGCACTGGGCGATTGCCGTGGTGATCGCATTGTGGGCGCCGCTCGCGGCCCTTGGCCAATTAACTCCCGAGGAGAAGCGGGCATTGGAAGTGAAGCCTGCGGTGGTCCTGGTGGTCGTGCAATACCAGGCGAAGTGGACCTATGGTGATATCTCGCTCAAATTGCCACACGGAGAATTAGGTACCGGGTTCTTTTTCCACCCCGATGGCTACCTGATTACGAATGGCCAC
Organism: uncultured Acidobacteriaceae bacterium; assembly: GCA_963699875.1. Classification (GTDB taxonomy): domain Bacteria; phylum Acidobacteriota; class Terriglobia; order Terriglobales; family Acidobacteriaceae; genus CAVVDY01. The sequence goes on along the minus strand of CAVOVN010000017.1, from coordinate 18,806 downwards.
GTGGTGCAGCATGCCAATCTCAAAGACCTCGAGGCAAGAGCGTCGTTGCAAGAAGAGCTGCGCGCCGACGCGATCAAGAGCGTGAAATACGTCATTGCTGCGGCCGAGAAACAAGGCCACAGACTCAGCGACCAACAGGTGCTGGACCTGTTGCAGCGCGGGAAAATCGAATTGGTGCAAGGTCCAACGCTCAGTGTGGCCTTGCCGAATGGCAAGGTGCTGAACGCCGATATTCTGCAATACAGCGCGCCGATTACGGAGAACGGCAAAGATGTCGCCGTCCTGAAGGTGCCGGGCTCCAATTACCCGACGGTCCCGCTGGGAAATTCGGAGCAAGTCCGATTGCAGGACACGGTGATGGTGATGGGTTATCCGGGGGTAGCGTCCAGCTTCGGAGACAATCCGATTATCAGCGCAGAATCCAATTTTGAAGCGTCCGCTACCAATGGACACATCTCTGCCGTAAAGACTGGAACCATCGGCGTTCCTCTCCTCCAGTCCGACGTTGCCATCACCCATGGAAACAGCGGCGGGCCAGCCTTCAATGAGAAGGGTGAGGTTATCGGCATTGCCACCGCAGGCGCGGAGACCCAGGGATTCAACTTCCTCGTTCCCATCAACACAGCCATGGAATTCGTTCGACAAACCGGAGTTACCCCGGCGCGCGGCGCCTTCGATCAGCACTGGGACAAAGGGCTTGATCTTTACGACGCCGGCGAATATCACCAGGCCATCGGGGAATTCGACAATGCCTTGCAGTTCATGCCTGACTCTCCGGACGTGAAGAAGTATCGCGCCTCGGCCGTGCTTGCGGAAGATCAACTCAGCTCCACGCAGAAAGTGATGGAGACCACGGGCAAACTTCCGATCTATGCCGCCGTCGGGATCCTGGTCCTGGGTGCGATTGCTTTGGTGTTGCGTCGCAAGCAGCCGGCACAGCAGTCATCGATGGCGGTGGCCGCCGGCGTTAGTGGCCCAGTGCCGATTCAGCCCGGCCCGTCTGTGTCATCAAGCAGCAGTGCCCCGCTGCCGCGTACTTTGCTGGAGAAAAACTATGGCAGCATTCAGTTCACCTCGGGAGCGCTTTCCGGACGCACCTTCAAGGTCGACAAAGAGGGGTTGTGGATCGGTCGCGATCCGAAGTGCGGCGTGGTTGTTGCTGACGACACCGTCTCCGGCGAACATGCCTGGATCGTTCCCGTGGACGGCACTGTGACGCTGATCGATAAAGGATCGAGTAATGGCACGTATGTGAATTCGACCGACTCGCCGCGTGTCAGCAAAATCGGCTTGAAGAATGGAGACCGGATTTTCCTGGGCAAGAAGGGGCCGGTCGCAACGTATTTCGCAAGTTAATTCCAATTGCAGGGCCGCTAGTACCGGAGGATCGATGTCAAAGTTCTGTACCAATGGACATCAAATGGAGGATTCCTGGCAAGTATGTCCGTACTGCCAGAAAACCGGGTACGCTGTCGCCGCCGCTACTGACGCGAAGACACGTATGGACACCGGCGCGTCCTCTCAGCGTTCTTCCGAGGCTGCCACGGTCGTCGGATTTAAGACAGTCGTGATTCCCGACAAACACAAGGCTCCGGTCGTGGGCTGGCTGGTGGTATTGAGCGGCGAACAAAAAGGCGAGGACTTTCGCGTCTACGAAGGACAGAACATCCTGGGTACGAGTCCTGAGGCCGACATCATATTGAAGGATGATGCGGCTTCGGCGCGCCATGCCAGTATTCGCTACAAAGACGGCATGTTCTTCCTTATCGATTTGGACTCGAACAACGGCACCCATCTCAACGAAGGTGAGCAACCCATTGCGCGCGAGGCCCTGAAGGATAATGACGTCATTCGCATCGGCGATCTCGCGTTGAAGTTCAAGTGTTTCTGAACCCATAACGCAGCGTTTCTGAATCGAGGTGAGCCCCATGGTTGGCCAGCAAGTTGGAAACTTCCGGATCATCGAAAAGCTCGGCGAAGGCGGGATGGGCGTCGTCTATAAGGGCGTGGACGTGGACCTGGACCGGGCGGTCGCGATCAAAATGCTGAGCCCGGATCTATCGCGCAATCCGGATATCGTGGAGCGCTTTCGCACCGAAGCCCGCGCCCAGGCAAACCTGAATCACGTAAACCTGGCGACGCTCTACGCCTTCCTGGTGCACGACGGAAACGCTTTCATCGCGATGGAGTTCGTGGAAGGAGAGAATTTTGAGCAGCTCATCCGCCGGCGCGGACCGTTGCCGGCTGAAGATGCTGTCCCCTGGTTCAAACAGGCGCTGCTCGGCGTCGGGGCGGCCCATCGCATGGGCATCGTGCATCGCGACATCAAGCCGACGAACCTGATGCTCAACCGCCAGGGCATTGTAAAAGTGATGGACTTCGGCATCGCCAAGGTGGTCGGCGTGCGCGGTACAACCCGCACCGGAATGCAACTGGGCACGCCCGCCTACATGTCTCCGGAACAGATTCAAGGTCGCGCCATCGATGTGCGTACCGATATTTACGCCCTCGGCATCACGCTGTATCAGATGCTGAGTGGGCATGTTCCTTTCGAAGAAGGCAGCGACTTCGACATCATGCGCCATCAGGTCAGCACCCCGCCGCCGCCGATGATTGATCTGCATCCCTACGCGCCGGCGCAATACCAGAACGTGGTGACCAAAGCGATTGCGAAGAGTCCCGAAGACCGTTATCGCAGCGTGGAAGAATTCGGAGCTGCGCTGGAACATCCGGAGAATGTGGCCAACCCGCTTGCCACTACACTCGCAGCGACGATGATGGATGCTCCCAGGCGAACAGTGATGGAGACCCCCGCTGGATCGCACTACGCGGCAGCGACGGCCCCGGCCCCAAGTCAATCGCCAGCGCCTTATCCCGTGATGACAACGCCCGCGTCGCCTGTGCCTGCTTCGGCCAGCGGCGGCAAGTGGAATCCCCGCTACATGGTGGCGGGCGTTATCGTCGTCATCGCGGCAGTGCTGTTGGGCGTTGTTCTGTTTGCCCGCAGACCGTCGGCGGCGCCAATTTCCTCGGTAGGCGGCAGTGCCAACGCGTCTCTGCCACAACCGCAAGTTGAGATGACCGGAAGCGGCACCTTGCCTCCCGCGCCAGGCTTTGCCGGAGGAGGAAATGGCGCGGGCGGCCCCGGCGGGCAGGCCAGTGATCGCACTCAGGACAACATTCAGCAATCCCCAAACAAAGCTAAGACCAAGACTGTCGCTTCTAACCGATCCACGCCAGACCAGGTAAATCCCGAGCCGCCGCAACCTCAGCCGCCGGCTGTCGATCCGAAACTATTGCGCGACCTCGAAACCGAGAATGATCAGCTCGACAGCCGAGCAGCCGCAGTCGAAGCCAGTCTCGATACCCTCGAGCACCAGATGCAGCAAAGTGGCCTGGGCCTCCGCGGCGACATGGTCGCAGCTCGCAATTCAATGCGCGTCGACCTGCAAAAGGCCAAGCAGGCCATCGATAATCAGGACACCGAGGGTGCTCGCCAGTACCTGGATCGAGCCCATAGAGACGTGGAGAAGCTCGAGGGCTTCCTGGGTAGGCGCTAGGCGAAGTCCGATTCTTGAGCGAAGCGGACGGAAGGAACTGACAACTGACCACTGCTGCTGGTGCCGGACCGACTGCGGATCGAGGCGCGCTTTCGCGAGGAAGTTCGGGGCGCGATCCCAGGTCAAAGACAGGCGCGGAATTCTAGCCAAACCTCACCCATAACCACGGAGCCGTCAACCCAAGGGCGGCCAGAATCACGGTCGTGATGTCGGCGGATCTGCCCGGAACCTGCTGCTGCACCCATTCCAGCGCGAAAACTATGAGCAAAAGAGCGCCGCCCGCATAGATCATCAGTTTTCTCTTGAACTCAAATCCGAACATCATGAGTGCCGATATCGCAACGAAAGGCCACAGGCCCTCCAGAATGCTTCCGAAGGCCGAGATCCTGTTGTCGAGGTGCCCGGCAAAAGGAATCCACTGGAAGGGTTGCGTCGCACCGGCCTTCGGCGTCAGCTCTGAAATGATAAATCCGGCGATGATACACAGGATCGCGACCCGTGCGCGCAACTCTTTTCCGCGCGGCATCAAGGCGGCTGCAATTCCTGCGAGGATTAACCCTAATATCTCTTCTGGTGAAAGTTGCCGCTTAACGATGAACGGCTCAAGGCACAATACAATGCCGGCGAATGCGAGGAAATAACCCAAAACTCTTCTGTGCCCCTGAGCAATGACGGTCGTGAGCAGGGCCAGTCCGACAAGGTCCAGCGCGTATTCAGCAGTTTTCAGCCCGGATATGAGCGATGGATCGTGCAGCGCATACCAAAGCGGCGACAGACCTTGGCGAATGTTCGAAACGTCCATCGATGGGACGAAGGGGCTGAGCTGAGACGAAGCCCAAAGAAGCACGGCTGCGAGCGCCACGTCCGCCCGTGGGTCGCCAGAAAACCACCGATTCCGGACCGCCTTGAGCCGCAACCTAAATGCTGAACGCGGTTGAAGAACGCACCCAAGCGTCGCCCCCAAAACCGTTCCCGCAACATTAGTAAGCAGGTCGACGTTCGAAGACGTGCGATTAGGCAGGAACATCTGAATCGATTCCATGGTGAGGCTCAACAGTCCTCCCATGGTGGCAGTCACGATTACCGCCGGGACATTGCGTTTTGGCTTGATCGTCCAGATTATGAGCGCACCCAGCGGCATGTAAGCCAGAAGGTTCGTCAGCAGATCGGCCCGGTGTAGATGCTCCGGAATCGGATCCGTGAGGAAGGAGAAAATCGAGGCCGCTGGAACTCGCCATCCGCTCAGTGGATAAAGGCTGCCGTACACGATCAGGGCTGCATAGCACAGGGTTCCAGCCAGCAAGATTTTTCGGTTGGGTGCTTGCGATGAAAGCTTGGGCATCCCTGGCTCCGCTTGAATATCTCCCTCCCAGTTGGTAGTTGCGGGCGGAATGCTTGAGAGAGGTGCCAAGATCTTACCAAATTGAAGGAAATATACCCACTCAGGAAGCCGACGTCCCGCGCGGGGAACTAGCGCCAGCTAGTGATTGATCTTTCAGGGGCTTAACTGGTGCCGGGAGGGGGACTTGAACCCCCACAACCCTTTCGGGTCTGCGGATTTTAAGTCCGCTGCGTCTGCCAGTTTCGCCATCCCGGCCGAGGGTGTGACAGGTTCAGTATCGCACGGCAGAACATTGCCTGACGCCTTCGCGATGGCCCAGAAACGATTCAACCTCTGCGTTTAACCTACTGCTCCGGCACCGCGGCGAAGTTCACGTCCTGCACCTGAGCGCCGCCTACATTGCGTCGGCCGTCGGTCCATGTCACATAGGCATTGTTGCCTCACTCCTGTGTTGTTGCTGGGCGCGTTTGTTCTGCACGAGAGAACGGCTTAAGTATCGCTCGGGTCTCAGTCGGGGCGCGTTTGTTCGTTACGCCTTCTGGGAGCTGCCGATGACAAGCCAGGGATTGTCGTTGCGAGAGAGGTTTATGGCGGCCGCGAGTAAACTGCAGGTCCCTCGGCTCCCCCCTCGCTTTCGCTCGGGGTCCGCTCGGGATGACACCTAAGAAAGAACCAAAAGCGAAGACCGAGAAACGAAAGGCCAAAGGCGAAGCGCGGGAGGCGAAGATGGTGCCGCCCGTGAAGGGGGTTTCGGTTCTGTAAAGGGCACCCGTTCCCAACGCTTCCGCGTTGGGTTGGAATTGTTTAACTGCGCACTCAGCGAGGATCGATCCGCCACCATCCCTCGCTCCCCTTCCCTTCCTCTCCGCTCGGTGACACTCCAAGATCTCAGCAAACCGAGATCGAGAGCGAGAAGCGAAAGGCCAACAGCGAGAGGCGCAAGAGCAAGCTTGCCTTCGCAATTGCAATTGGCGCAAACTGAGAGCACGATTCAGCAAAGCTGTGTACGGCGGAGCCAATTTGTCCACCGAGGGAACGACCATTAATCACAAGGCGCACCAGCTACGAGCGGTATATCTGCTTTTGTGGGTGCTGGTGGTGCTTGCGCCTGCGGGTCTGGCCGCTTCGTCCCTGCTGCCGAGCGCGGCCAAAGCTTCGGATAAAGATCCATCGGCAGAACCGGCCACCATCGAATTTTGGAACCGCCCGATCGCTACTTTGCGCAGCAGTTTGGCCGGCGCCGATCCTGAGGATCGAGCGGCGCGTGCGGCCTCGCATCTTAACCAGCTGCCTCTGACGGCCCGTGCTGCCGACATCGAGCTTCACCCCATCAAGGTCGAAGATGAAGATGGCATTGGCTTCACTTCGGAGAATGGCACGATCCTGTTCTTTCTAGGCACCAGGGACCTCGACAAGGAGAGCGGGGAGACGCTGGCCTCCGCCTCAAAAGCTGCGTTGCAGAGACTGGACGAGGCACTGATTGCCAGGGAGTCCGAGCGAAGCTGGCCGGTGATTCGCAAAGGATTGCTGTTCACCCTGGTTGGCCTCGCGCTGCTGGTGCTTTTCTGGTGGGTGGTGTGGAAGGCCTACCACTTCGTTTTCGACTATCTGCACGATAAGGAACGGACCTTTCCTTACCGCATGCGGTTTTGGGGAATTGAGTTCCTGCCCCACTTAGCCGGCGCTTTCTATACGCTGTTGAAGGTCGTCACGTGGCTCTTTACGCTGGGCGCGCTTTACAGTTGGCTGACAGTTTCTCTCGGACACTTTCCCTACACGCAGCCATGGGGAAAGCAACTGGGAGGCTATGTCTTCCACTTCTTCGGGACTCTTGGTATTGCCGCGGTCAACGCGCTGCCCGGCATCTTTTCCTGCATCGTTATCTTTCTCATCACGCGCTGGGTGATAAGGCTGGGTAAGGCGTTTTTCCGCCAGGTTTCGAGCGGAGCGCTGCGCCTTTCGTGGATGGATCCTGATGTAGCCCAGGCCACCGAGCGCATCTTCACCTTCGGAGCCTGGGTGTTTGCGGTGGTGGTGGCTTATCCCTACATACCGGGTTCAAGTACAGAAGCCTTCAAAGGCATCAGCGTATTTTTCGGAGTCGTGGTCTCGTTGGGATCCACCGGCATCATCAACCAGGTGATGAGCGGCTTGTTTGTCGTTTACTCAAAGGCGCTGAAGACCGGCGATTGGGTGGTGGTCAACGACAAAGAAGGCCAGGTGCTGGAAGTCGGGTTGCTGGCGGTGAAAATTCGCACCATCGAAGAGCAGGAAGTTACGATTCCCAATTCCGTGATCGTGACTACCACCACCACAAACTTCACGCGGCTGGGCAAGTTCGATGGTTCCGTAGCCAACGTGACGGTCACGATTGGCTACGACGCTCCGTGGCGGCAGGTGCATGCGTTGCTGCTGCTCGGGGCGGAGCGCACGGCCAACATGCGGAAGACTCCCGCGCGCCTATGTCGTGCAGCGGGCGCTTTCTGATTTCTACGTTGAGTACACGCTGATCCTGCACCTGGAAAGCGAGCGGTTGCGCGTCGAAACTCTTTCCAATCTGCACGCCAATATTCAGGACGCCTTCAACGAATTCGGAGTGCAGATTATGTCGCCGCACTTCATGATGCAGCCGCAGCAGAACGTGGTGGTCGATCGCTCGAACTGGTATGCGGCGCCCGCTGCTCAGAAAAATGGCGAGCCGGGTCAGAGTGGGGTAAAACACTTCGAGGCCGGTAAGTAACTCCTGCTGCGTCCACCCCTTTCCCCTCATCCATAGTGAGCAAGGAGTTCCGCCATGCGAACCAAAGTCGAGCGGCGTACCGTGGATTTGTCCCAATTTCCTGAACTGGTCGTGATCTATCTCGGCATGAGGGTGAACCGCATCGCCGGGCTGAAAACGCTGTTTGGATTCGGTCCCAAGATTTCGGCCTCGGTTGCGGCGCAGCCTGACGGCCTGCTGTTGCACGAAACCTTCTCTATTCGTTGTTTCCTGCGCACGTTGGCATGCGCCAGTACTGGCGCGACATGTACTCGCTGATGGCGTGGTCGCGCTCGGAGCCGCATCGCGAATGGTGGAAGAATTTTTTGCGCGACTCCGGCGGCACTGGCTTCTGGCACGAGACCTACCTGATGCGCGGGGGCATTGAAGCCATTTACGACGACATGCCGCAGCCCATCGGCATGATGAAGTTCGCGCCAACGACAATTGCGCGCGGAGCCATGTTTGGCGCAGCTCATCGCGCCGGCAAGGCCGAGAGCGGAGACGCCGTTGTCAGCGAGACTGAATTGTACGGAACTGAGCGGCATCTTCCGCCTCGCCTATAGTGCCGCATATTGTTCATGCCGGCCGTGGTGGTAGTACTTCCCCCGAACTGATAAGACTCTTTGAATGCGGTGCTGTTGGTCCTGCTGTGGGCCTCGTCGCTGCTTGCGCAAAGCAATCGGGGCGAGTTGCGCCTGACGGTAACCGATCCCAGCGGCCTCGGGGTGAAGGCAAAACTTGCGCTGGTCAGCGAGGCCAATCAATACAACAACACCTTTGACGACCGGCGAAGACGGCAAGCTGAATGTACAGCGTCTTTCCTACGGCATCTACACCTTCACCGTGCAGGGCACCGGTTTTGCGCCGGTCTCCAAGACCGTCGACATCCATTCCTCGCTTCCCATTGAAGTTGCGGTTCAGTTACAGGTTGCCGCGGCCAACGAGTCAGTCACGGTAACCGAAAAGCAGACTCTGCTGGATACGGATCGAGCTGGATCGGTCAATCAGATCGGCAAGGAAGTGATTCAAAAACGGCTGACATCCCTGCCCGGCCGCTCAATTCAGGACCTGGTGAACACGCAGCCGGGCTGGCTCTACGAAGGCAATGCGGTGCTGCACCCGCGCGGCTCGGAGTACCAGACGCAGTTTGTGGTTGATGGCATTCCGCTGACCGACAATCGGTCGCCCAGCTTCGGGCCGGAGATCGGCGCCAACGATGTCGATTCCATGACCATCTTCACCGCGGGCTTTCCGGCGGAATACGGCCGCAAGATGGGCGGCGTCGTCGAGGTCAACACCCTGCGCGATCCGCAGCCGGGATTTCACGGGCAGATTGTACTCTCCGGCGGCAGCTATACCAGCGCCGGAGCGTTTGCGCAGGGGCAGTACACCTGGGGCAAGAACGCGCTCGGATTTAGCGCCTCGGGAGCGCAGACCGACCACTATCTCAACCCGGTGGTGCCGGAGAACTACACCAACAGCGGCACGCTCGGCGACTTCTCCGTCAACTACCAGCGTGACCTCACGCCGAATGACCGGCTGAACTTCATCGCGCGCTACGAGCTGTCGCGCTACCAGTTGCCCAATGAGATCGTGCAGCAGACCTGGTGTTACCCGGAGGACCAGACCACAGGTCCGCCATGCCAGCGGCAGGATGCCAACAACTTCGAGGCGATGCTCGATGGCAGCTACCAGCACATCTTCTCGCCCAAGGTGATTGGCGACTTCCGCACCATGGTGCGCAACAACAGCAACGACTTTTATTCCAACGCGTTATCCACGCCGATCATTCTGTTCCAGCACAACTGGTTCAATGAAGCGTATTTCAAGGGCATGCTCACCATCGATCATGGGCGGCACGAATGGAAGCTCGGCTTTGAGTCGGACAACACTTTCCTGAACGAGAACTTCAATTACCTCATCACCGATCCTTCGCAGTTCGACGACAACACGGCGCTGACCTTCAGCTTTCCCGGGGCTTATCCCAGTCAGGGCAAGCGTCCCGACCTGGAGCAGTCCGCCTTTGTGCAGGACCTGATTCGTCTGGGCAACTGGACGATGAACCTCGGCCTGCGCTGGGACCACTATCAGCTGGTCGTCAATCAGCAATGCGGTCGAGCCTCGTGTCGCCATCTCGCACTATTTCCCGGACCTCGGGCTGATCGCCCACTTTTCCTATGATCGTGTCTTTCAGACACCATCGTTCGAGAATATCCTGCTGGCTAGCTCGTTTGAGGCGCAGTTCATCAATCCCGATTTCCTCCTGATCCCGGTTCAGCCTTCCGAAGGAAACTACTATGAGGCGGGAGTCTCGAAATCGTTCCGCAATAACCTGCGCGTCGACATCAACTATTACTTGCGTAACGTAAACAACTACGCTGACGACGATCAGATTCAGAACACTACGATCAGCTTCCCGATTGCGTTTCGCAAGTCCACTATCTATGGGGCGGAGGCCAAGATCGAAGTGCCCAACTGGCATAAGATTTCCGGCTTCCTGAGCTACTCCTACATGGTGGGAGCTGTGTGGTTTCCGGTCACGGGAGGCCTGTTCCTTGGACAGGACGTGCGAGGATGTGCAAAGCCAATTCGGCGGCCACTTTCCTGATTCACAGGACCAGCGCAACACGTTATTCACTCGCTGGATCTATCAGGCGACGCCTCGATTCTGGTTCGGCGGGGCCTTCAGTATGGCAGCGGGCTGCCGTTCGAATTTGACGGCGATTACGAAACCGCGCTGGAAGAATACGGTCCGCAGGTGCTCAGCCGGGTGAACTTCGCGCGCGGTCGCATCCTTCCTTCCTTGATACTTAGCGCATCGGCTGGGGCCCAGGTATACAAGTCCGAGCGCATGAACGTTACTCTTCAGGCAGACGGACAGAATCTCAACAATGAACTGAACCTGATCGATTTTGGCGGACTCTTCTCCGGCAACGCTATCGGTCCAGCGCGCAGCTTCGCCCTGCGCTTGACCACGACCTTCTAGAGCAATCTAGAAGGCTTCAGAGGCGGCGCTTAAGCGCCGTTCTACGGTTGGGCTACCCGTTACCGCATATTGTCAAGGACCGAGCCGACAATTCCGCCGACCACGCCGCCTCCGACTGCCTCTTTCGAAGTCTCGCGCGGCAGGTATTTCTCGATGGCGTGCGCGAGCTTCGCGATAGGCAGCGTCTGCAACCAGATTCTCCCCGGACCGGTGAGCGCTACCAGGAAGATTCCATCGCTGCCGAAGATCATGTTCTTGATGCCCGGCACGGTCGTGACCTGGAACGACACGCTCGCCTGAAACGCGCCGACGTGGCCGGGATGAACGAACAAGGTCTGGCCCGCTTGCAGATCGCGCACCACCAGTTCGCCTGAGAGCTCCAGCCATGCCGTCCCTTGTCCACTGAGATGCTGCAGCAGGAAGCCGCTGCCGCCGAAGATGCCGGCGCCCAGCGACTGCTGGAATCCAACGCTGATCTGTATCTGCGGAGTGCCGCACAGGAATCCATGACGATGAATCATGTACTCGTGCCCGGGCGCGACCTCGACGGGAACGATATGGCCGGGCAATTTCGTCGCGAACGCCAACTCACCGACAGCGCCGATGGCGCGATACTCCGTCATGAAGATCGAACCGCCGCCGGCGACGCGCTTCAACACGCCGAACAGGCCGCCGCCTCCGGCGAACTGGGTGTGCGTGGTCAGCTGGATGGAGCTGCTCATCCACGACAGCTCACCTGCTTCGGAGATGATGGACTCGTTGGGCTGGAGCGCGAACTCGAGCACGGGCATGGTGGTTCCGGTGATTTGACTTCGCATAAGGACTCCTCAGAAAAGGTCGAACCGGTTATTTTATGACGACGAAGTCTTAGCGATTGCACCGCTATAATCAGCTTTCCTATGAAAGCCTACGTGTACGTTTCGCTGAAGAAGACGGTGCTCGATCCGCAGGGCAAGACCATCCACGGTGCGTTGAAAAAGATGGGCTACAAGGGCATCGACGATGTGCGCCAGGGCAAGTACTTCGAGATCGCGCTGGCAGAGCGTCGAGCCGGGAAGAAGCGCAGGCCGAAGATCGAGCGCATCGCCAGGGAAGTGCTGACCAATCCCGTGATCGAGGAATACCGGTACACGCTGGAAGGGTAGGCGCGAGGATGTCTCTGCGTTCTCCGGTGGATGCATACCGCTTCAGCGGTTGCATCGCTCACTGCGGTTGGCTCGATGGCGAGAACAGACAGATCCCTCCGGCCTCAGCCGCTGAGGGCTTCCACCATGCACTACCTCTACTGCGTTGGTCCTATGAAGCGCAAGTCCCAGCTCGGTATGAGCCGATCTTATGCGGACCTTCTCAGTACGCCTGAAGGGGTCTCTCAGGCCATCGTGACCGGTATGCCGCTGAAATCGAGCCTCCGCTCACGCTCCGCTTAGCCTCGGTTATTGCCTGCGCGCGTCCTCGCCGCATCGTTACTCGCTCGGTGACCATCAAATCAGCTAACATTCAATCACTTGGAACGTCATTTCAGGGCCTAAGTAGCTATTTGGGTTCCAGGCGCTCGGGGAGTCCCTCATGTGCGGAATTGTCGGTTATGTCGGCAAAAAGCGCGTAGTGCCGGTCATCATTGATGGCCTGCGTCGGCTGGAGTATCGCGGCTACGACTCGGCCGGAATCGCGGTGGCCGGCAATGGCGGCGGCCTGCAGGTTCGCCGCGCCGAAGGCAAGCTGCGCAACCTGGAAGAAGTCATCCGCCTGAAGCCGCTCGACGGCACCTACGGCATCGGCCACACTCGCTGGGCCACGCACGGACGTCCCACGGAAGAGAACGCTCACCCGCATCGCGACTGCACCGGCAAGATTGTCGTCGTCCACAACGGCATCGTCGAGAACTACGTTGCCCTGAAGAAGCAGCTGATCGCCGAAGGCCACAAGTTCACCACCGAGACCGACACGGAAGTCATCGCCCACCTGGTCGAGAAAAATCTGGGCACGGGCGAGAACCGCAAGTCCGCTGGAAGAAGCGGTGCGCGAGACGGTGAAGCAGTTGACCGGCGTGTTCGCTATCGCCGTGATCTCCGCCGACGAGCCCGACAAGATCGTCGCCGGACGCAACGGTCCGCCGGCGGTGATCGGGCTCGGCGACAACGAATACTTTGTCGCCAGCGATGTGCCCGCCATCCTGTTTCATACCCGCGACCTGTTCTTCCTGGGCGATGGCGACCTGGCGACCATCACGCCCAAGGGCGTGCAGTTGACCGACTTCGACGGCCATCCCATCACGCGCCAGGTGCAGCACATTACCTGGGACCCGATCATGGCGGAAAAGGGCGGCTTCAAGCATTTCATGCTGAAGGAAATCTTCGAGCAGCCGCGCGCCGTGCGCGACACCACGCTGGGCCGCGTCTCGCTCGATACCGGCAAGGTCTTCCTCGACGAGATGGACATCACGGAAGACGAGTTCCGCAACCTGAAGAAGGTCTACATCGCCGCCTGCGGCACCAGTTGGCACGCGGGACTGGCCGGCAAGTTCATGATCGAGCGGCTGGCCAAGGTGCCGGTGGAAGTGGATTACGCCAGCGAATTTCGCTATCGCGATCCGCTGATCAGCGCGGAGCGACCTGACGATCCTGATTACGCAGTCGGGCGAGACCGCCGACACCATTGCCGCGCATGCGCGAGGCGCGCGCCAAAGGCGCGAAGACGCTGGGCATGTGCAACGTGGTGGGATCGATGATCGCGCGCGAGTCCAATGGCACGATCTACACCCACGCTGGGCCGGAGATCGGCGTGGCCTCGACCAAGGCTTTCACCGCGCAGCTTGACGGCGCTGTTCCTGTTTGCCGTTTATCTGGCGACAGGTGCGCGGCACGCTGACGCCGGAAGAGTCGAAGAAGCTGCTTGACCGAGCTGACGCTGATTCCGGGCAAGCTGGATGCGCTTCTCTGCACGGCGACGATGTCACCGAGGACCTGGCGAAGGAATATCATCAGCGCGCACGACTTCCTCTTCCTGGGACGCGGCATTCACTACCCCATCGCGCTGGAAGGCGCGCTGAAGCTGAAGGAAATCTCCTACATCCACGCCGAGGGCTATCCTGCGGGCGAGATGAAGCACGGGCCCAACGCGCTGATCGACGAAGAGCTGCCGGTGGTGATTCTGGCCACGCGCGACATCAACGATCCCGACTCGGTGCTGCGCTACGAGAAAACGCTCTCCAATTTGAAAGAAGTGAAGGCGCGCTCGGGCACGGTGATCGCTGTCGCGACCGAAGGCGACGAAGAGATCGAAGAAGCTGCCGACCACGTCATCTACGTGCCGCATGCGCCGGAGCTGCTGTCGCCGATCCTGGAGATCGTGCCGCTGCAGTTGCTGGCGTACCACATCGCGGTACGCCGCGGCTGCGACGTCGACCAGCCTCGCAACCTGGCGAAGTCGGTGACGGTGGAGTAAAGGCGCCGATCTGTCATCGCGACCTCTTTGCGTCGAATCGCGTTCGAATGCTTTACGTGCAGGGCGTATGACCTGCACGTGTCAGCCTCGTACACTCCCTCCGCATCCGTTGCCGCAATCCGCTTCAACACCTCTGCGGTGTCGAGCACGGTGGCAAACTCGCCGTGAAGATCGCTCAATGCCCCAGCGTGTACGGCCTCGCGGGACGCATCGAGCCGTCCAATGCTGCGCGGTTGAAGGCCGCCGTCGCATCGGAAACCACGAAGGTCGTGAAGCCCAGATTTCCCGCCATGCGAACGGTGGTTGATACGCAGTGATTCGTGGTGAGTCCGACGATGACCAGCGTGTCGATGCCGTCCTGACGCAGATCTTTTTCCAGAGTCGTTCCGATGAACGCGCTGTTTACGTTCTTGCGGTAGACGGGTTCGGTAGGCTCAGGAGCCGCAGCGGCCTGAATCGCGTTGCCGGGAAGACCGGGACGCAGAAGACTGTCGGGCTCGACCGAATCGTGAACCACGTGCCGGACGGGCCGTCCGCTGTTTCGCCACGCCGCGAGCAAGCGCGCGATATTCGATTCAGCTTGCGGATTATTGCGTTCCCCCGTCCGGGATCGGCGAGCGCTTGCTGCACATCGACAACAATCAGCGCAGCGGATTGCGGTAGCGTCATAGGCCCCTTGCTCCCTTTTCAGTCGTGCTCGTAGTTCGATTCATGCGCGTCGCCTCCGATGCAGGCAGTTGGGGGTTTTGATTGTGACGCAGGTCACGAAATCTTCGATATCGTGATACCTTGTTTTCAACATCTTAGCCCACATTCATGCTCTACATGACTGAGCGCCAAGGGGTTACTGGTACTTACCTGATTTCAAGGAACTTACGGGACCCGAATTGCCCCGAGTCGCGCAGGTGCCACATCCAAGCCTCCGGTTGGCTTGGGTGGGTTTCCTATGGCCCAAATCAGCCGAAGTAGGAGATATCCCACACGCCTTAAGGCACAGCCGCGGAGACACCCTTTGGTGTCCTCGGAGAGAGTTTATGAGTTGCTGAAGTCGGGGACACGTGAAAAGTGCGAGCCATAGGTTACGAAGGTCGTAGAGAATTCCCGAAATGGGAATCGGTTATCAGGAGGGCTGGGGCCGCCCTTGCCCGGTTGGGTCGAGCGTCGAGGATTCGGCAAACCAGGAACAGTCCGCAGGGCGGAATGGTGTGAGCCCGCTGCGTGAGCGTGGGGTATGCGGCAAAGTAAGGACCCTGGGCTGCGAAGCAGCGTCCTTTGGATTGTCGCCACGGTTTGAAATGGACCATGATCACGCCGTCGTCTGACGCAAAGAGCGCCGTTCCGTGGCCTGAAGACTCTTCTGCGTCGATCACCCCACGCTCACGGGTGGGGCTAAAAGCGCATCGGTGCTCCGCGCCTGTCATCGGCGTCAGCCGAAGCTTGCCGGAGCGCAGATAATCGCGATATCTCAGGACCTTCGCAGCAGCGGGATGCAAACCCCGATCCGGGGAATGGCCTGTATCCACCCGCAGGACTCGAAGGCACGCACTACCCAAGATCCTGCGTCTGTTCGGTTCTCTCAGTACACGTCCAGGTCGTGCGCCGAGACCACCGCTCCCGCATAGTGATTGCGTATCTCCTGCAACATTTCGCCTTCCGGGACGCCGTGAAACATCTGGTGATAGAGCACCAGCAGCTTCGGTTTGGCCTGGGTAGCGATCGCGGCCAGTTCCGTTGTCGAGGTGTGAAACGCCTTGAAGTAGGCCGCCATTGCGGCGAATCCATCTCGCTGTGCGGCCCCGAGGCGTACGCCTCGTGCAAGAGGACATCACAGCCGTTGCAGGCCTTCACCACCGAATCCGCCGGCGAGGTGTCGCCCGAGATGACGATGACGCGGTCCGGGGTCTGAAAGCGATAGCCGAAGGACTCGTCCCAGGAACCGTGTTTCACCGGAAACGCTGTCACGGTTACGTTTTCGTCTTTGTAGACCACGCCCGGCTCGATCTCATGCACGTCGACCAGGTAGCCGGTAGGGTTCGCGTGCTCCAGTCCCTGCGTACGGACCTCGATATCTTTCTTCCACGCCGCGAGGATGTTCTTCGTCATGTCGGCGGTGCCGCGCGGACCGTAAACCGCGAGGTGCTCGCGTGCGGCCCAAGCACCCAGGGCGTGAAGATCAGGTCGGGATAGCCGAGCGTGTGGTCAGAGTGCAGGTGGGTGATGAAAAGCGTGGTCAGGTTTTTCATCTCCAGACCGGGTACGCCTTGGCGCGTAGCGGCGGCGGCACGGCGCACGATTCCGGGGCCGCAATCCACCAGATAGCTGTGTCCATTGACGATGACGGCTACGGCGGGCCCGGAGCGGTCGGGATCGGCGTTCGGGTTGCCGGAGCCCAGCACCACGACTTCGGAAATTTGCGGTGTGGCGGCGGACTTGGATTCTTGAGCCGGCGCAGGCTGCTGAGCGTTCGCGCGAGAGCAGAAAACCTGCCGAGAGGAGCAGCGACAACATGAGGCGCTTCATCGCCAGAATCATACACGGCGACCCATGACCTCGCCGGTTCCGCTCAACCAGTTGCTGGCCGCCGTCAATGTCGAACGTGGCGCCTGTGAGGGCCGTGTTGGTCATGATGTGCACGGCCAGCGCGGCCACGTCGGCTGGGCCGACCACCCGGCGGATCGGCAGAGTGTTGCGCAGTTGCTCGCGACGCGCGTCCAGCTGATTGCCGAGGAGCGACGCCGACAACGGTGTGTCCACAAAGCCGGCGGCGATGAGGTTGACGCGAACGGGCGCGAGTTCCAGCGCCAGATTCCTCGTCATGGCCGGCATCGCGGCCGTAAGCGCCGAGATGAGAGCGAGGCCCTTCGCCGTGCCCCGGCCCCCGGTGCCGCTCATGAAGAGCAGGGTGCCTCCGGGGCGAACTTTGTTTGCGGCGCGACGTGCGATTTGCAGCGGGAGCAGCAAGTGGGCCTCGATGTCGCGGCGCGCCCGTTCAAAATCCAATTCAGCGAGCGGCGCGTATTACGGTCCGGGCCCGTGAGCAGCAATGATCGATCGGCGCGGGTATCTCGTCGAAAACCGCGCGAGGCGCTCGAAGTCGGTGGCATCGAAAGCCACCGTGTTCGTCGCGCTGAACTCGCTCGCTACGTGCTGCAGCGGCTTGGGATTCCGCGCTGCGAGCACCAGCTTCGCTCCCTCGGCATTCGCCAGTCGGGCGGTCTTGAGCCGACGCCGGCGCTGCCACCGATCACAACAACTGTTTGTCCCGCAATTGCGGTTCGCGCCGGAGCGGAGAAGGGTTGCGCTACTCATGATTCCTCCAGTTAGGAGTCTTCGGATTTTCAGGGTTAGAAGGAGACTGAGTGTTCGAGGTCATCGTTTCTCTTTCTGTCCAGTTTGCGCCAACTTCGCATCCGGCTTCTTGTTCCACCCGTGAAATGGCGATAAGTCGCCCGCGTTCCACGCATCGTGGAGTCCTGGGGTACTCAGATCCCAGTCTGGACGTATCTCGCTCATGACTGCGCGAAGGTCGTGCCAGAGATCCGCGATCGACGGGCGCCCCCAGAACCAGTAGCCGTTGTAAATGCGGTAAACAAGAAGGCCTGGCCTTAGCACTAGCGTGTGCGGAATCATCGGATCGTGCTCAGGATCGGTGTATTCCTGTATGTCAAGGTCATTCTGTACCGTTCGTTCAGGATCGGACAGAAATGTCCACTGGGCACCGACAGATGCACGGAACTCCTGGAGTGTGTGATGGTCGTCGGTGGAGATTGTCGCAACCTGAGTGTAGCCCACAGCGATTTTCGGATAGAACGAGGCCAGTTCCAGATGTTGCTGGTGCTCCTTCGGACAGTAATGACCGCGCGAGAGGGTGAGAATCATTGGATCATCCCCCTGTAGTTCGCTGAGTTTGCGCAGTATCCGGTGTGATCAGGCAGCTGAAAGTCAGGGAAGATGCTCTCCTCGCACGATGTCAGAACGCATGAGTTCATTCCTCCTGTTGTAGAGATGCACCAGCTACGCCCATGTCTCGCGATATGAGTCTCTGGAGTTTGCATTAATGATGGTTAGAGATTCACTCTCTTTGTGTGTTTAGGGGGAAGAGATACGTCGCGAGATTTGACAGGCACATGGCAGGGGAAGCCGGTATTGAGCTGGGCTGTCGTATCAGGTTTGCTGCCTTGGAATTGGGCGAATCCCCATCCGCCGGTCGAGGCGTATTTCTTGGATCTTTCACCATGAATTGAACATTAGTGGGCGCGCCGGCAACAAAGGACTGATCTCGGCCAAAGACTTTGTTGTTCTCTTCCGAGGGCACGTATTGCCACGCTAACCGGGCAATAATTGCCCCGTCGGGAAACGGAAGTTGCCCATCGCGATAGGCCTTGATCGCCGCATCGTTGCCGAGCACGGCGCGAAAGTCGTTCAAGTTCCCTGCCTCGTGGGCTACGGAGATCAGCTTCCAGTCGCGGAATCCGCAGGAAGCTCGACTCCAAAGATCGGTGCGACATGTTCTTCACCGCTTCCGGAAGGGGAGAACGCAAGTGCGAAAACGCCGGCGAGCACAGCTATTGCAACCATCAAGAACGCGATCGGTCTCATACGCTGCCTCCTTGCGACACAAATATCGAATGGGCCCGAACCGAACAGATGAAAATGTCAGACGAAACGATGGAAAATTCTTGCGACCGGGGTTGGCCATGGAGGACCCCCTGG
>CAVOVN010000016.1:0-62372 GCA_963699875.1 uncultured Acidobacteriaceae bacterium | reverse complement strand
CCGAATGACGCTAATCTGGATGAGATCGAGCCCCTTCAGGGGCGGCACTCTTTCGCCCCCACGTTAGCCCACGACGGGGCCGAAGGTGGGCACCTGCGGCACTCGGCTCCGGGCCGCAATGGAACAAACTTGCGAGATCGTACCACGGGAGGAACGCCGGTAGAAAAACCGTGATATTGTTATGGCAAAGAAAAGAGCTTGAGTGCAGAATAGTCGCCACACCTCTCGATGTGGCGTGTGAGTTGAGCGGTTGAAAACTGGAGGAAGCATTGTGGCAGATAGAAAACAGTTCGAAGGAGTCAGACCTGCAGATCCAGAACTAGTCCGTCTTCTGGAAGGATCTCGTGGCACTGAGGTGACGGAAGAAGATCTCCGAGAGCAGCGGATCAGCTTCGCTTTCGGAAACGCCCTCGCATCCGAATCAATCACCAAAGATAGCGTTCGCCAAGCATCTCAAAAAATCAGCATTTTGCGTTAGTTCATAGTGCCGCCCTGTGCACGAGGCGGCTTACTTAATGTCCGTCCGAGAAAAAGACGATCCAGTCCTGTTCAGAAACATTGAAGAGCAAAACCTTCTCAGACAATATGACCTACTGTCGAACTGTGTTGAAATAGGCCTGAAAAAAGGCATCGAGGCATTTGACAAGTACACGCTTTGGGCGCTCGACTATGCTGCTGTTGCAAACATTGCACAGTTTGGCGGGCGGTATCGAGAAGAACCAATATATGTCGGCTCGCACACGCCTCCCCATTTCAAGGATGTGCCCAATGAGATGGATCGGTTCTTTTCTATCATTCATGAGAATTGGACAATACTCGATCAGCCAACCCTGCTACCAGCCTACGCCCTATGGAGACTGAATTGGATTCATCCATTCGTGGAGGGCAACGGAAGGACGGCCCGAGCTGCTTGTTATTACCTGATCTGTCTTAGGCAGGAAAGACTTCTACCTGGCAGGAAGATCGTGCCAGAGAGGATACGCGAGAACAGGGACCCATATTACGCAGCCCTGCGCGCCGCCGACCGACATTGGGAAGCCGGGCACTTCAGGGGCGGCACCCTTCGCGCCCAAGTTAGCCCAAACGATGGGCGAAACGTGGGACACCGGACTCTTCGCGATATCACGTTATGGGAGCGCGAGGGTGGACTGGGAAGACGCGAGCGCCGTAGGCGCGGCTCAGTCTAGCCCAGGACCCTTCGACTGGGCTCAGGGGCTTCGCCAAGAGCGCCGTAGGCGCGACTCAGTCTAGCCCAGCATGCAGGCCATCTTTTGGCCGGAGTGCTGGGTAGGCGTAATTAATTGCTCCGAGCCCCTTCAGGGGCGACACAAAGTGCCCAAAGTCCGTAGGAGCTTGATACGCGGGCTTTCGGCATGTACCTTCCCTGCATGGCCTGCTTCTATGGCGCAACCGTTGATGAATTCTTGCGAAAAAGCGACGACCATATCATCGCCCATCTCGCCCTGGCATACGCGAACCGAGGCTATACCAGGCAATACACAGACCTCACGCTTACCTGGCAGAAGAGACATCCGCTCTCTGCGTGCAGTCCCTAGAGGAATGTGCCGAAGCCTTTCTGATTCCGCGAAACAGTGGGGCATCTTGCTAGAGTTCTCAATTCCGCGAAAACAATTGCGTATTGATGCCGTTCTGCTGATCGGGAGACACCGTCGTTGTGTTGGAAGCGAAGTCTGGCGTGACTACTCCCTCGCGGCCGAGCGCCAGGTCGAAGAATACGCACTCCTTCTGCATTATTTTCACAGAGCGTCTTGCCGGACCTTCGCTTAGTCCCAATGTTGTTGTCTCCGGTTTCGCACGACCGGAATACAAGTTTTCGGTGAACTTGGAACGCGGACCTGCGCCACCGATGCCAAGCCACTGGGTGGGACAGGGTGGTACGGTGCTCGTGGAGCTCAACTATCGCAGCTACTGCTCGATGTTGAGTTCGGCAATCAACTGGGCAGCTCAACCTTCCCACCCTGGGACGAGACCCATATTTTCCGGTGCCCAGCATTATTGAAGCTGCGCTTGCTCTCAAGAGCGGCCTCAACATACGAGAGGTAGCGCATTCGGAGGCGTCGGAACATGAGATTGAACATGTGCGAGCGACAATCCAAGGCTATGTTGACCAAAGTCGTGCTGCGCAGCTGCATACCATTTGCTTCGTAACAGGAGTACCGGGTTCCGGAAAAACGTTAGTTGGGCTTAGCGTAGCGCATTCTGACGAGAACCGCAGTCAACCGCTATTCATTTCATGAGTGGAAATGGGCCCCTGGTCAAAGTTCTCCAGCACCTGTTCATTCAAGAAAGCATGTCGCGCGGCAATTCAGCTGCGCAGGCGAAAACAGAAGCTAAGACGCTCATCGAAAACGTTCATGTTTTCGCCAAGTACTATACAGAAGACAATCCCGGCCCACCCGCCAACCACGCCATCATCTTCGATGAGGCCCAACGGGCGTGGAACCGCGCACAGAACAAGAAGAAGTTTCAGCGAGACTACTCCGAACCCGAGATGTTGTTGCGCATTATGGAGCGCCATGAAGGCTGGGCTACGGTAGTCGCTCTGGTTGGCGGAGGACAAGAGATCAACGATGGTGAGGCAGGACTGGAGGAATGGGGTCGAGCCCTAAGTGGCGCCGCAAAAGACTGGGTTGTTTATGCGTCCCCTGAGGTGCTGGAAGGAGGAGCATCGACTGCCGGACACCGCTTATTTGAGGACGTCGCGAAAAAGCAATCTGTTCGTACGAACAGCGCGTTACACCTGCGAACGTCGAATCGTAGTCTGAGAACGGACAAGCTTGCCATCTGGGTCAATCATGTCCTGGAGGGTAGCGCCGAGGAGGCAGCGTCTCTCGGAATTACAAGCTCGTTTCCTATCCTTCTCTCCCGAAGCTTGGGTGAAACCCGGGCTAAGCTGAGCGAGTACAAGATCGGGGCCACTCGATTTGGCTTGACCGGCTCGTCTGGTGCGGCCCGCCTGCGCGCTGAAGGACTCGAGCCAAGCTCAACTTTCCACGCGGAGTATCCATGGCATCACTGGTACCTGTCTGAAAATACCGATATCCGCTCCAGCTATCAGTGTGAGGTCTTTGCGACCGAGTTTGAGATTCAAGGATTAGAGCTGGACTGGACCGGTATTTGTTGGGGTGGTGATTTCGTTTGGCAAGACACAAAGGGCTGGCAGTTACGCGGATTGCGCCATGGTTCGCAAACTAAATGGAAAGAAATCAGTAATGCCGAGAAGAGAATCTACAAGAGGAACGCCTATCGAGTGCTTCTCACAAGGGCGAGACAGGGCATGATCATCTTTGTCCCACGAGGTAACAGTCGTGACCCAACAAATCGATGTGACGAATTCGATTCGACCGCCAATTTCCTGCTCCGCTGCGGAGTGGCCGAGGTGGGATCGCTTTGATATCCCTGCCAGGTAACCCGGAGAACTCCGAGCTCCTGCCGACACTATCGTTCATCCCTCGCCCCTAAAGGGGGCTCGGGATCAACGGTAGGCGGCTTGCCAATGCTCCAGACTGCTCCCATCGCAGACGAGGCGCGCGCTGCGGTTCCAATCTGCCGAAGGCTTGCGCGAAGCCGTCAGGCGGAGCGCACAAAGATCGTTTGTGCCGTCCCTGACGGGACTCCGAATTTCAAAATCACGCATACCCAGCACTCCGGCCAAAAGACGGCAGCCTGCCCTGAGCGTGCTGGGCTAAGTTATTTCGTCCCGCAATGCGGGACTGGGCTATTGGCATTCACCCGCCTGGATGGCGTCGCCCGACATTCGCAAGGTTCCCCCAGTTCGATGAGTCCGCGCGCGAGAATCGTCGTTCTTTCGGAGGTCGTTTGAACGTAGTTTCGCTGTACAGCCATTGGAGAGTGGGAGTGCTTCGACGCGGACCGGGGGAAAGATTCGGCGCGCGAGATACGCGAGTATTTCATTCCCGACTTCAGCAATTGGAAGGACCACGATTCGTATCAGAAGGCGTTTCAGCGACTGGTCAGCGATTTGAAGGCGGAGGGGAAGTAGGTATCGGGCATCAGGTCTCAGGTGTCAGAGAAGAGGCCGTCGGCCGCCAGCGAGAAACACCGTTGCCGCCCCTGAAAACGTAGGATCCCACCGTGTCTCTGTGCCGCCCCTGAAGGGGCTTGGGATGATCAGATAGGACTCTGTGGCACGGCTGAAGCCGTGCCCTGATACAAGGCGTGCCACCCCTACGGGGCTGGGGCAATGCGATGCATGCCTTATTCCCGCACCTGAAGGCGTGGGCTTCCACCGTATGGCGCCCCTGAAGGGGCTCGGGAGATTAATGGCGGCTCATCTCCCAGCGCTTCCGCGCTGGGCTACAGATTGTGTCGCCCTGCGGGCTAACTTTCCTCCGCCCCTACGGGTCATCCGGTCTGATCCGTGGCATCCGCGTGAATCGGCGGCTAGTTTTTCTGCCGCCCCTGAAGGGGCTTGGGATGATCAAGCAAGCCGTTGCGGCACGGCTGAAGCCGTGCCCTGATACAAGGCGTGCCTTGATACAAAGCCATATCGCCCCTACGGGGCTCGGGCAATGCGATGCATGCCTTATTCCCGCACCTGAAGGCGCGGGCTTCCACCCTTCGGAGGGTGTCGCCCCTACGGGGCTCGGGGATATTAAATGGGGCTCTGTGGCCCGACTGGACAGGCTGCGGAAAAACTCTTCGCGGTGGAAAAACAGCAGATCCCTCACCTCTAAAGAGGTTCGGGATGACAAAAACCCAGGGCTTTTATGGCGCAGCTAAAGCTGCGCCCCTTCAAAACGGCGCCCGGCGGAGTTTTTCCGCAGCCTGTGGAGTCGGGCCCTGATACAAAGCGCTGCCGCCCCTGAAGGGGCTCGGGACATTAATGGTGGCCGCTTTCCCAGCACTCCCGTGCTGGGCTATTAATTGTGACGCCCTGCGGGCTGCACGAATCGCTACCCGGACGTTTTTCTTCCCGTCTGAAGGCTTGGAAAGCTCATTCCGAGAAACCTGCTGAAAATCTTTGGAAGGGTTGGCCGCATTTTCGGCAATGTAGGTTAGAAGCGGGGATGAGGGTCGGACGACGAATGGCACACGCGGCAAGCGATGATCAGGAGTTGGTCCGGCGGCTCGCCCGGGGAGACCAGGCGGCGTTCCACGCTTGTTACGAGCGCTACCAGGGCCCGATCTTTCGTTTCGCGTGGCATATGAGCGGAAACCAGACCACCGCCGAAGAAGTAACGCAGGAAGTTTTTCTGCGGCTGATTCATAAGCCGAAGAAGTTCGACGCGGCGAAGGGAACGCTGGCGGGCTATCTGTTCGGCATCGCGCGCAACGTGATGCGGCGCGAGATGTCGGCGAGTTTTCTCGACGTCCCGCTGGAAGACGAAGAGCTCAGCGATGATCCGGCGTTCAGCATTGAGGCGGACGTGCTTGGGAGCTCGATCGGCGCGAGAGGCTTGAGTTGCTGCACAAGTCGGTGCTGACGCTGCCGGCGACATATCGCGAGGCGTTGATCCTGTGTGATCTGGAAGAGATGAGTTATCCCGAGGCAGCGGTGATCCTCGATTGTCCGGAGGGGACGGTGGCGTCGCGGCTGCATCGCGCGCGAGCGATGCTGAAGGCGCGAGTGCAAGCTGTGAGGTGCGTGCGATGAATCCGCAAAGAGATGCATTGTCGGAGGCGCTACGCGAAATGGCGGCGGCATCGCCCGAGGTGTCTCCTGAACTCGGCGCGAGGTTGAGCAGTGCGTTCGCTCGTCATCATTCGCAACGGCGATTGCGCCAGCGGGTAGCGGTGGTGGTGGCGCTTGCGGCATGTGTTGCGATCTCTGTGTATTGGCTGCGGCCGCGTCGCGACAGTCCGAAACTGCAAAGGTGGTGGCACCGGCAGCCGCAAACCGCGCAATGCCCGACGTTAGCGTCCGACCGAAGGACGCGAATGTGGGGCACCCTCGCTTGAGCCGAAGGGCGTTGTGCCGGAAAGCCCTGGGCAATCTCAAGCACCAGCTATCGCAAAGGCGGCGGTGAAGCCGCAGGTTCAGCCGAAACAAGTCGCGAAACCGCGCAACCATGCAATCGAACCGCCCGCAACAGACGAGACCGGAGATTTCGTCGCCCTCTCCACCTTCGATCCGGCGGTTCCGCTGGGCGGCTCGCGCATGGTGCGCATGGATTTGTCCGGCTCGGCGCTGCAACTCATCGGCTATCCCGTCGATGGACAGTTGCTGGACCGCCGCATTGTCACCGATGTCCTGGTTGGCCAGGACGGAATGCCTTACGCAGTAAGACTGGTTCAGACTCGCAACGTTCATTAAGGAGCACGAGAGATGAGAAACACCGTTGTCCTGATCGCAATCGTTCTGTTCGGCTGTGCGTGCATGATCGGCCAGAACACGTCGCCAGGTCATCGTGTCGAACGACGACATGGCGACGCAACTGCCCACGCCGCCGCCACTCCCTGAAGGAGGAGCGCCGCCCAATGTGTTCTTCCACACCCAGCATTCGGGTGACAAGTTCACGATGGCTTACTGTCGCGGTGGCCGACTCCGGCAAAACGGTTACGGGTGCCCCTTACACCGCGACCGCCAGCACGGAAACCACTCAGGTGCTGGCTGACGGCAATCGCATCGTGAACAAGACGGAGTCGCAGTTGGCTCGCGACGGCCAAGGCCGCACGCGACGTCAGGAAGTGATGAGCAACGTCGGCCCGCTGGCGACGAACGCTCCTAAGATGGCGTTCATCAACGATCCCGTCGCCAACGCTCACCTACATTCTCGACTTGAACGATAAGACCGCGCAGGTGCTGAAAGTGCCGAGTGCAGTTCGCGGCCTTTCGGACATGCAAGGAGTCGGCAAGGGTCGGGATCGGGCCATGGCGAGGCCGGGCACCGTCACAGTACAGAAGAAGATCATCGTCGGAGGAGGTAGCCCCGGCGTCGAGCAGCGGGTTTGGGTGAACTCAAACGAAGACGGCCAGGCGAAGACCGAGTCGCTGGGCACGCAGACGATTGAAGGCGTGTCGGCCACCGGGACGCGCACCACGCGAACGATCCCAGCAGGCGAGATTGGCAACGAGCGTCCGCTGGAGATTACGTCTGAAGTGTGGACCTCGCCCGACTTGCAGATGGTCATGCTGAGCAAGCGCAACGATCCGCGCATTGGTGAGACAGTCTATAAACTGACGAACATTCAGCGCGCGGACCCCGATCCGTCGCTCTTCCAGGTGCCCAGTGGATTCACGACGAAGCAGGGCCCCGAGTTTTCTACCCGGCAAATTCCCGACTAAATTCTCAGTCGGAGCAGGCGCAAGCGTGGGGAGTACCAGCCCATGCTTGCGCCTGTTTTGTTGAACGGTTATTTCGCCGCGACAGCTTTATGCCGCGGCCTTTTTCGCGTGCGGCGTGCCTATGTACGGAAACTCCTGCAAGGTGTCGGTGTGCGGCTTGAGGCCGGTCGGCGGACATTCATTTTTCGTCAGGAAGGCGAGCCGGTAATTGATCACGTCTTCTTTGAAGGTGCGGCCGTTGGGATACTGTGCGGGCTTCGAGGGATCGAAGGTCAGCACGTCGGGAAGGGTGCCTTCCGTGTCGATGGCGGCAATCGCTTCCTCGCGCGTGTAATTGCCGGTATGCCCCATCAGATGCACGAACAACTCGAGCCAGCGCTTGCGATCGTTGACCGGCTCGCTGGCGTTGTATTCCAGCTTGGTGTCATCGGTGTTGAAGAAGCTGCTGACGCTGGGATGGCCGGCGCGATCGACGTGCATCAGCTCGCCGTCGCGTCGTATGCTGCACCGGCCCCAGATGTGGATCACGGGCTTGGGTGCCAGTTCCGCCGTTGGCAGCTCGATCACATTGGAAAACACATTCGCTTCGGTGTTTGAATCGACGCCGGTCCAGGGAGACTTGCCGCTGAGATGAGGCTCGGTGAAGTTGCGCTTGCCGCGGGTGTCGAACAGGTTCTTGATTCCGTCGTAGTCGAAAAAGAATGCGTCGCTGCGGCTGCCGGCGAAGAAAGTATAGGGCCCCGATTGCATGATATTCGGCTTGGCGCCAAAAGAAACCTCGCCGTCGGAGATGATCTTTGTTCCTACCGCCTCGGGCGAGCGCGACTCCTGGCCCTTCGCCAGGAACACGTTCACCGTCTGCCTGCCATCCTGCGGCTTCGAAAACACATAGCTGAACGCGATGTCCGTCAGGTAATCGCCGTCGGTGTCGATGTTCAGGCGGTAGATTGCGTCCGGATGCAGCGCGTCCGCAGTGGGATTCGCATTGAGAATGATCACGGTTCGGTTTTTGTCAGCGGGCGACTGGAATGCATAAAGATCGCAGAGGTCGAGCCGTTGATCGCCCAACGGTGGGCCGAGACTGAGGCCGGTGAAATGGTTTGACATCGCCTTCTCCTTTCAATCGAGAGTCCCATCGCGGGGCTCCTGGGGCGCCGATTATACATCGACTCGCCCTGCTGATGGACTATGCCGAATCGGTCGGCGGCCGGGGCGATTAATATAGTTAATCCATGGGAACAGTTACATCTCGCTCCGCACGATATCTCGGTTGCAGCTTCGTCCTCGTAATGGCTGTCGCGATGGCGCATGCGCTCGCCGCGCAAACGCCGCAGACCTCGCAGACGGCTTCCACCAATCGCATCGTCATTGCTGCCGGCCAGGTCTTCGACGGCAAAGGCGGCGTCATGCAAAATCGGCGCATCGTGATCGAGGGCTCGAAGATTGTCGCTATCGAGCCGTTGTCAGCACCCGGACCCACCCCGGCAAACGAAGCCGGAATGGGGCACCCAGGCTCGGAGCACTCCGCGGGCCAATCCAACCCGGTGGACTACGATCTGCGCGGGCTGACGGTTATGCCGGGGTGGATCGACGCGCACGTTCACATCACGTGGATTTTCGGCAAGGACGGCAAGAACGCCGGCACCAGCGGCACGACGCAGGACGATGCCTACAAGGCTGCGTCGAATGCCTGGGTCACGCTGATGGCGGGCTTCACCACGGTGCAAAGCGTGGGAGCGCCGAACGATGTGCCTTTGCGTGACGCCATCGCGCGCGGCGAAATCCCCGGGCCGCGCATTTTGACCGCGGTCGAGCCACTGGAAGGCAACGACGCGAGCACCGGTACTCCCGAAGAAATCCGCGCGTTTGTGAGGAAGCAAAAGGCAGCCGGCGCGGACCTGATCAAGATTTTCGCCTCGAAGTCCATTCGCCAGGGTGGAGGCATGACGCTCTCATGGGAGCAGTTGAGCGCCGCTTGCGACGAAGCGAAGAAGCAAGGCCTGCGTACGCTCGTCCATGCCTATAAAGAGGCGGTGCGCGCGGCAACGCTTGCGGGATGCACGGAGGTCGAGCACGGCACTCTCGCTCCGGAACAAGATTTGCAGCTGATGGCAGAGAAGGATGTCTACTTCGATCCCCAGGCTGCACTGGTCATCGATAACTACGTGCAGAACAAGGACCGTTACATCGGGACACAGGGCTACACTGCGGAAGGATTCGCCGCGATGCAGAAGGTCCTGCCGCTGGACTGCGACATTGTCAGACAGGCGGCCAAGACCCAGGGGTTGAAGATGGTCTTCGGCACGGATGCCGTAGCCGGCGCTGACGGTCGCAATGCGGAGGAGTTTATCGATCGCGTACACTGCGGCGTCACTCCCATGTCTGCGATGGTGTCAGCGCAATCGCTCGGCGCCGAGGCGATGGGCATGGGCGACGAAATCGGAACGCTGGCTACGGGAATGCAGGCTGACATCATCGCGCTGGACGGCGATCCCACCAAGGACATCACAGCCGTGCGGCGGGTGGCCTTCGTGATGAAGGGGGGAGTCGTCTACAAGAACGTCGCGAAGGACGCCATCCCCGCCTATGCGGGCGTGAAGCCGTGAGAACGGCGTTTGCCTGTGAAGGGAAATCCTTGGAGGCAGGAGTCATCGATACTGCACGCGAAAGCAGGTTCTTCCCCCTCAGCTACGCTCGGGGTCAGAATGACAGTTCAGGAAGCCGAAGGATGCGCGATACACAGCACTACCCGAAATTCGACTTTTTTCAGCAGCATGTTCAGCCGATTACTTCTCCCATGAAAAGATCTGCTTCCAGTCGTTCTTGATGCTGATCACGGTCCAGCCCTTCGCCTTGGCTTCGTCGTAAAGCGCTTGAGTGAAGGTACCGACCTGGGAGTTCGGCAGGCCATCCGCCGGGCCGTAGGCGTACTCACGCTTGGCATCGTCATGGAGTACGAGCATCTCTAGTGAAGCGCCGCCGCCCGCCTGCGTGTACTCCAGCATCTGCTGATCGCCCGTTGAATTGCCGAAGGCCGCTTTGGGATGGCGGCCGATAAACAGATAAATATCTTCAGCCTTGCCGGAGAAATTGTCGTTGAGCAGAAGTTTGGGCGGCCGCGTCAGGATCGCCTGTCCAGCCGGGTTGTAGCCGTACTTGGCTTCGAATGCCGAGCCGATAATCTGCTCGGGCGGAATGCCGTACACCCGCTCCGCATAAGCTCGCACGAAGTCCTGCCCGCCGCCGGTTACGATGTAGGTGCGATAGCCGTTGGCGCGCAGATACTTCATCACCTCTAACATGGGCTCATAGATCAGGTCGGTGTAGGGGCGGTCCCATCGCGGATTCTTTGCCTTGGCGATCCAATCCTCCAAGATGTTCTGGAACTCGTCTTCGGTCATGCCGGTATGGGTGGCCACCATGATGGTTTCCAAGTCCTTCATGGTCAGCTTCGCCATAGCAGCCTTGTCGCCCGAGAGCACGGTCGCGAAGGGCTGTGTGGTTTTCCATTCCGGATGGTGCGGCGCCAAAGCTCCGACACGATCGAACGCAAATATCACTTGGGTGTAGATCGGCTGCTCGACCCATGTGGTGCCGTCCTGGTCGAAGGTCGCGAAACGTTGCTCAGGCGGAACGAAGTTCTGATTGTTCTTGTCGGTCGTCGTCTTTACGAAGTCGAGGATGGCCTTTTTCGCCGGGCCATCGTTCCACGAAGGCAAGGGATCAGTTGCTGCGATGGCGGCCGGTTGGCCGGTGGTCGGTGCAGGCGTCGGGTTGTTGGTGCAACCGGCAAGGATGACGATTAGCGAAACCAAAAGTGCCGAGAGGAAAACCGCGCGGACTTTCATTTACTTGTCTCCTGGTCCTGCAGGAACCGAGTACGAAACCTTGCGCTTGTGCCTCCTCCCGCAAGGGCCGCGATGAAGCAAACCGGAGGCGAGGAAGGACATTTCGCCTCCTGCCTCCGTCTGCGTTATGGGGACATCCCAAGTACGGGTTCTCAAGCGCTCCGGTATGGCTCACTCACTCGGATGCCCTGTGTTGGCCTTGATCGCGTCCAGGACCTGGGTGAGGTTGTAGCTTGCCGGCGCTTGCATCGGTGGAAACGCCTTCAGCGTCTCGAACCACTCCAACCAGAGCTGCTGTCCAATGGGTAACATGTTCCAGTCGTATTGGTAGGCTGTTATCGGACCGGCTAATGCGCCTCCCAGGGACATGGCAGACTTCTGCTGAACTCCAACTGCCTGCTCGAACGGATCGCGCTTTATGTTCTGCACCAGTGTCCAGTGGAAGGGAATGAGCGGCAGGATCCAGCCGTCCGCTCCGGGCTGGGACATGGTGTAGTACATCTTCCAGTTCTTATAGCGGACCGCTGACGGTGTAGCACCCGAGAAATAATAGAAGACCTCCCGCGCCGACTTTGTCGACTTGCCCGTCAGATAGTCAACCTGATTAACTCCGTCAAGCGTAGTCTTGACGATTCCTTTGTAGGCGCCCTTTTCGAGCTGCCCTTTCAAATCATTTCCCTTTGGTCCGCCGGCGACCTCGACGAACGTCGGCAACCAGTCGAGCGCGGAAAAAATGTCCGTAAAGACAGTCCCCGGCTTGATGGCTCCCGGCCAGCGAATGACGGTCGGAGCACGATAGCCGCCTTCGTAAGCCTCACCTTTTTGACCCTTGAACGGCGTCACGCCGCCATCGGGAAAGCTGATAGCCTCGGCGCCATTGTCGGTGGTGAAGACGATAATCGTATTATCGAGCTGGCCCATCTGCTGCAACTTATCCAGAACCAGGCCGATGTTATCGTCCAGTTGCTTCATGCCGGCTTCGTTAACGCCCCAGTCCTTGCCACCCTTTACTCCCAGCATCGCCTCATACTTTGGCGACAACATGGTAGTTACGTGCATGCGTGCCGGGTTGTACCAGACGAAGAAGGGCTTCCCCGTCGTCTTGGGATCGTTGCGGTCGAGATAGTCAATCACCTTGGCCGAGATCTCCTCGTCCACGGTTCTCGATCGGTCGAGCGTGAGCGGGCCCTCGTCCTTGCATGACTGGTTTTTGGAAGTACCGTCGGAAGACTTGCACCAGATGACCGGGCGTGGAGGCGTGAGGCAGATCGTGGTCCTCGGATCGACGGCACCCGGAGGGTCAGACAGCCCGGGTACCGGCGTGTTCTTACATGGCGGAGCGATACCCTGCTCGGTTGGCGAGATGTTGATGTCGTTGAAGCTCACCTGCTCCATCGCGTCCAGGTGATAAAGGTATCCCCAGTATTCCTGGAAGCCATGCGCGGTCGGAAGCGCATCGGTGTGATCACCAAGATGGTTCTTGCCAAACTGACCGGTGTTGTAGCCCAGGTCGTGCAGGAAAACCGCCAGCGACGGAGTGCCGGGCAGCAAATAAGTCGGGCTGCCGGGAAGCTGCGGTGGAATCATGCCGGTGCGCAGCGGATACATGCCGGTCAAGAAAACGTTGCGCCCCGAAGTGCAGCTCTGCATGGCGTAATAGTTGGTAAACAAGCCGCCCTCGTTAGCCAGGCGGTCAATGTTCGGCGTCTCGCCAAGACCGATACCACGGTGATAGGCGCCGACCTGCATCCAGCCGATATCGTCTCCCATGATGAACAGGATGTTGGGTTTTGTGGAGTTGGTCTGGGCACCGGCCACGGCATGGCCAGCGATTATGGTGCCGGTGATCAGAGCGAACACCAGCATTGCACGACGCGCACTTGTTCCTGGGCCCATTTGTGTCCTCCTGTTAAAATTCGCTCCCAGTCACTACCCCAGCGACCGGGCCGTCTGCTTTGGTTGGAAACTGTTCGGAATAGCATATTCCTCATGTATTAGCGCCGGAAGAATAATCGACTCTGAACCTGGACACATTTGTGACCGGCGGGCGGTTTTTGCCAAAACTCATCCCTGCTGCTTCGCGATTACGATATTTGAATGCGACTCTTCGCCGAGACCTGCGAGCGCATTGGCGCGACCACGAAAAAGCTGGAGAAGACGGCGATCGTCGCCGAGTATTTTCGTTCGCGGGATCTGGAAGATGCGGCCGTCTCGGCGGTGTTCCTGTCGGGCAGAGCGTTTCCGGCGTTCGAAGAGCGGACGCTGCAAGTCGGTGGATCGCTGCTGTGGAAAGTGGTGAAGGAAGTCACCGGCGCATCGGATGACAAACTCGGCGCGGGTTATCGCAAGACGGGCGATTTGGGAGCCGCGGTTTATGGCGTCATGATCAGTCTCCATCCCAGGTTAGGCCAAAAGACGGCCGAACCTGGGGCACCGGTCCAAAAGAAGGGCGAAGCTGGGGCACCCATTTCGATGATCTCAAATGAAGCTCTTCGAGGTTCGCTCGACATTCGATCAGATTGCCGCTGCCCGAACCGCCAATGCGAAAGGCGAACTTCTGCGGGCGCTGCTGGAGCGCGCCACTCCCATCGAAGCCAAGTACATCCTGAAGATCATCACCGGCGAGCTGCGCATCGGGCTGAAGGAGAGCCTGGTCGAGGAGGCGATCGCCAAAGCTTATGACGAACCGCTGGCGCAGGTGCAGCGCGCGAACATGCTGCTGGGCGACATTGGCGAAACGCTGAAGCTCGCTGCCGAGCATCGGCTCGATGCGGCGCAGATGCGGCTGTTTCATCCCATCGGCTTCATGCTGGCCAGTCCCGCCGCCGATGCTGCCGAAGCCTTCGAATACTTCGAGCACGCGCTGGTTGAAGACAAGTACGACGGCATCCGCGCGCAGGCGCATTGCGGCAGGCGGGCAGGTGCGCCTCTTCTCGCGCACGCTGGACGAGGTGACGCCGTCGTTTCCTGAACTCACGGCGCCGCTCAGCGAGTTGCAAGGCGAAGTGATCCTCGATGGCGAGATTGTTGCCTGGCGGCACAACGACGAGGGCGGCCACGCGATGCCGTTCTCGGAAATTCAGAAGCGACTGGGGCGCAAGCAGGTAAGCGAGCAGCTCATGAAAGATGTGCCGGTCGCGTACGTTGTCTTCGACGTGCTGTATGCCGAAGGCGAGCTGACGTTGCAGAAGCCGCTGTCGGAGCGCGCGACGTTACTCGACCGCGTCTTCTCCGGCGCGCGGCGAGTCGAGCCCAAGCCGCTGATCAACGCGCAGGGGCAATTGTTGTTCGAAGCGGAGATCCAGCCGCAGGCGCCGTCAGGATGGATACTGCGCGCGCCCGGCGACACGCGCCGATTCCGTCGAGCGGCTTGAGGAGTTGTTCGCAGAAGCCATGGCGCGCGGCAACGAAGGCCTGATGATCAAAGACGTGAACTCGGCCTACATGCCGGGACGCCGCGGCCGTTGGTGGCTCAAGCTGAAGCGTGAGTTGGCGACGCTGGACGTTGTGGTCACACGCGCCGAGTTCGGCAACGGCAAGCGGGCGCAGGTCCTGAGCGACTATACCTTCGCCGTGCGCAAAGGCGAAGAACTGGTGAATATCGGCAAGGCCTACACCGGCCTGACCGACGTAGAAATCGCCGAGATGACGCAATGGTTCTTCGCGCACACCATCACCGACTACGGACATGTGCGCGATGTGCAGCCCGAGATCGTGCTCGAAGTAGCGTTTAACGCCATCATGCGCTCCGACCGTCACGACAGCGGATTTGCTCTGCGCTTCCCGCGCATCGTGCGGATTCGTCACGACAAGCTGCCGGCGGAAATCGACACCATCGAGCGGGTTGAGGAGATCTACCGAAGGCAGCACGGCAGGAGTGGGGAAACGCAAGCGCAAAGGAAGAACCGGAAGGCGAAGGGCGATCCTCAGAGCCCGAAGGGCGTGTGATGATAGCCCAGCAGGGAGCGAAGCGGAATGCTGGGTGGGAAGCCCTTTGATAGTGTTTGAGTCCTTCAGGGACGACACGTAGAACAGACACTCGTGGGCTGAAACCTGTGCGTGAGAACCTGTGCCGTCGCCACGCGACTCAAAAGCCTTTTACGACGCACACCCAGCACTCCGCCTTCGGCTGCGTGCTGGGCTATCATGTTGGTCGCCCCGGCGGGGCTTGAGATCCCGATTGGTCCAGCGGCATTGCCACACCCGAGGGACTCTGGCTGACAGTGTGGGGATTTGCCCGCTCAGCAATTTGCTGCAATGATGACCACACATCGTTATCGTCGCTCCCGTACCGTTGCGTGAGTGCTGAATCTCCTCGACCGCTTGAAATCCCCACGGTGCAAATGCGATGGTGCGGCGCGGCTTAGGCTCCTGATGTGGACGCTGCTCGTCGGCTGCGTGCAGCTTCATGCACAATGCCCACCACGTTCTCAGAGCCCGTTCGGCAGCAGTGCAAAGTCGAGTGCCGAGGCGCTGCTGCCCGAGTCTGGCCTGCTGACGGACGACACCTACACGAACCTCTACTTCGGCTTCTCGTTTCCTCTGCCAATGTCGATCCACGGACATCGGCTGATGCTTCCGCTAAGCGCGCCGGGCGAGCATGCGCTGTTTGCCATGGGATTTCAGGACAATCGTCGTTATGGAACGCTGGAGGTCACCGCCGGCGGAAACAGCGCGGAGTACGACCAGAGGATCACACCCGACCAGGCGCAGCAGCGTGAGGGCGACATCGCGCGCAGCAAGCCCGGCGCTCCGAAGTCGCTCGATTACGCTCCCGCTCCCATCAAGTTCAAGCGCAAAGACAAACGCGGAGGCGAGGTCCACGCTACGCAGTACTCAGCGCGCATCAGGGATTATGACGTCCGCTTCACCATTCAGACCAATGACAAAGCCTTTCTCGAAAAGGCACGCCAGGCAATCGAAGAGGTAAAGATCTTCTGCACCGATGACAGCGGCAGATTCTTCACTCCCGACGGCAAGCCCTACGTTGCTCGCGGAGCAGCTACCAACGGGCCGACGATTCCGACGGCGATTGTCGATGAGGCCATTGGTAATCATCCGGCGGAGCGAACGATTCCGCTGGGAAAGTTTGCTGACGGCAAGTTTCGAATTCCCGAGTTGGATTTTTCCTACACGCTGCCGGCGGGATGGACACCCAACCAGCGGCCGCCTGCGCCCGACGACGAAGGGGTCGGCGATACGCTGGCCGAGCGACTACTCGATCTTTGGCATTCGTGCGCGCGAACTGTGCTCGACGCAACTCCGGCGGCGAACGGCGCGGCCAGGCTGCAATTGCGTGTGTTGGATCAGGCGTGCTTCGGACTACCTGCTCCGGCGGCGCTCAGCGATTGCGTTCGGGTCGGAATCGCTGGGCAGATATCTACAGATGTTGGGCCGCTTTGGACAGATCAAGTCGAATCGCCTGGTCGAGTCCGGTGGGCGGCTGTTCTCGATTTATGAAGGCACGGTCGCATCGGGGCATCCCACTGGCAATCTCGAGCAGCGCGATGCCGAGGTGATAGCGATCACGCGCTACGGCAAGCTGCTGTTTGCCTGGTGCTGGACTGCTCCCACAATGTCAGAGTTGATGCAGGTTCCGAATTCGCAGGTACAGTTTGGAAATACTGCGCCCATCGGGATTGGTCCAGGCATACTTACCGGGAGAACGACATCTCGACCGTGATTTGCACCGGCACTGGCTTGCCGTCTTTTTTTGCCGGCTTGAAACGCCAGGTTTTTACCGTGTCGACCGCGCTCTTCTCGAAGACCGGCGCGGAGCTGCGCACCACGTGTACCGGCCCGACGTGCCCGCGAGTGTCGACCCCGATCAGCATCACTACCGACGCCGCGCGGCTCGGTGTCCGCGGGAAGATCGGGATATTCAGGATCGGGAGACTTCGTCGCTTTGGGTGGCGTGACGCCTGTGGTCACGCGCTCGTAGCCGGCGAAGGCCTGGTCTTCGGGAGCGCCAGCGGTGGCACTGGAAATTTTCGCGGAGTCTTTCGATTGGGCAGTCGCTGAGGTTAAGGCGACGGCTAGTGTGACAGAAATCGCGACCGTGCTCGCGATTAGCCTCAAGCTTGGCATATGGAATGATCGTAAATCATGCGTGTCGACGTTGGACAAACCACGCGCCCGTCCCGTCAGGGACAGCAGAAGATAGCCCAGCGCTTCAGCGCTGGGAAAGTGCGACTGCAATACCCCGAGTCGGCTTTTAGCCGACGACAGATGTTTCGTGACCGCGGTTCCAACGGCGGGGGTATACCCACAGAGATTTGTGCCGTGCCTACGGCACTGGAATACCCTCCACCGCCACGCTACCCGCCGTTGAAACGGCGGGCTAACCTCTGCTGCGCCTACGGCGCGGATGCCGCACGGCTCGTTTCGGCTACTTCACTTCGCTCAAGAGATAGCAAGCGAAGATGCTACGCGTCGCCCCTTTTCCGCAGGAACGCCGGAATCTCCAGATCGTCAGAGTCGTACTTGATGTTCACGCTGCTGCTGACCGTCTCGATTGCGGGCAACTCTTCGCGTGCCATCGACTCTGGGGCTTTCGGGTAATCCTCTATTGGTGCCGCATGACGCACGATCCCCGATCCCAGCTCGTAGTCGTCGGCACTCTCCGGCACATACGATATCGCGCCTGAAGCCTTCGGCTCGGGTGTCGACTGCGTGAACACCGGGGCGGCAGGAGCAGTCCGCTCTGGCACCGCCGCCGGAGCTACTTCATAGGTCGCCGCGTGTGCCGAGTTGCCGTTGCTGCGGGTGTGGAACACCGGGGTGGCGAATGCTTCGCGATGCTCACGCTCGCGCACTCGACTCCTTAAAGCCGGTCGCGATGACCGTGATCTTCACCTCGTCCTTCATCTTCTCGTCGAGCACCGCGCCGAAGATGATGTTGGCGTCTTCGTGGGCGGCGCTCTGAATGATGGTCGAGGCCTCGTTGACCTCGGCCAGCCGCAGCGAACTGGAACCCGTAATGTTGATGAGGATGCCGCGCGCGCCGTCGATGGCTCCGGCTTCGAGCAACGGAGAGGCAATCGCAGCCTGTGCCGCTTTGCTGGCGCGATCTTCGCCGCGAGCGGTTGCCGTGCCCATCACCGCGTAGCCCATGCCCGCCATGATGGTCTTCACGTCGGCGAAATCGCGATTGATGATGCCCGGGATGGTGATGATGTCGGAGATGCCCTGCACCGCCTGCCGCAGGATGTCGTCGGCAACGCGAAACGACTCGAAGAAGCCGGCATCTTTCGCGACGGCCAGCAGCTTCTCGTTGGGGATGACGATCGTCGTGTCGACCGAATCGATCAGCTCTTGTAGTCCACGCTCCGACTGGTTTTGGCGACGCTTACCTTCAAACGCGAACGGCTTGGTGACGACCGCGACCGTGAGCGCACCCATCTCGCTGGCGAGCGATGCGATGATTGGCGCCGCGCCGGTACCGGTGCCGCCGCCAAGGCCCGTGGTGACGAACACCATGTCGGCGCCTTCCAGGGCTTCGATGATTTTGTCGGCGTCTTCCAGCGCGGCCTTGCGTCCGACGTCGGGATTGGCTCCCGCGCCCAGGCCGTTCGTCAGCTTCACGCCGAGCTGAATCTTCACCGGAGCATTCGACAGCTTCAACGCCTGCAGGTCGGTGTTGGCGACCACGAACTCAACGCCTTCGAGATGGGACTCGATCATGCGGTTGACGGCATTGCCGCCTCCGCCGCCCACGCCGATTACCTTGATGCGAGCGCTGTTCAGCAGCTCTTCGTTGAACTGGATGCGAAGGTCGTTCTCTTGGTTGTTGAAGTCTTCGATCATGGTCTACTCCTGTTGGTCGCCAATCGGTGATGCAAGCCACCTCTCCAGGTGGAGCACGCATTCATGCGTGCAAAAGCATGTTGAAACGGTTTGTATCAGGGCCTGACTTCAGTCAGGCCAATCAGCCGTCAAAACAGATAGGCTTTAGCCCCTGTCCCAAGTTCTCAGGGCCTAAAGGCCAATTGCTTGCAGCCATAGCGGCCCGGCTAAAGCCGTGCCCTGATACAAAGCTCGCGAATCCTAGTTCTTCGTCAGCCTTCTTGTCGTGCCCTGACGCGAATCCTGCAAATCCTGTACGTCTTGAAGGCGTACTCTACCCGCTGTCCCTACCTCGCAAAGATTGCTCTCAGCCTGGCTCCAATGCTGCGATCGATGTTCATGCGCGCCTGCCGCGCGCGGTGTCCGTACAGAATCATGCCGATGGCGGTTGCGAACTCCGGCTCCAGCAGCTGCGATGGCAGCTTGGCAATCGGCACCGGATAGCCCAGCCGCACTGGCCGGCGAAGTATGTCTTCTGCCGTCTCCAGCAGCGCCGGCAAGCCGCGAGCCGCCGCCGGTAAACACCACGCCTGCGCCCAACAGCTCATACACGCCAGCCTGACGAAGATGGTCGCGCAGCAGCTCAATCAACTCGCGCGAGCGCGGCTCCAGAATTTCGCCCAGCATGCGCTGCTGCATCAGCCGCGAAGGACGATCGCCAACCGAAGGAACTTCGATCTCGTTGCCTTCAGGAATTCGCGTGACGATGGCGCAGCCGAACATCGTCTTGATGTTTTCCGCATCGGGCAGCGGCGTGCGGAACCCCACCGCGACGTCGTTGGTGAAGTGGTCGCCACCCACCGGAATTACGCCGGTGTGAATCACCACTCCTTCGAAGTAGACGATGAGATCGGTGGAGCCGGCGCCGATATCGACCAGGCAGACACCCAACTCGCGCTCATCGGTCTGGAGCACCGAGTCGGCACAGGCCAGCGCCTCGAATACTGTGTCATCGACATGAATGCCGGCACGATTCACGGCGGTGACCACGTTCTGCGTCGCCATGGTGCCGGCGGTGACGACGTGCACGCGAACCTCAACCTTCTTGCCCATCAAGCCTGCGGGATCATGTACTCCGGGCTGGCCGTCGAGAATGAACTCCTGCGGCAGAAGGTGCAGCGGCTCGCGATCTTCGGGAAGCGGAATGCTACGCGCTTTCTCTACTGCCTGGCGCACGTCTTCGCGGCTGATCTCGCGCGAACGCGAACCCAGCGAGATGCCGCCGTGGCTATTGATGCCGCGGATATGCGAGCCTGCGACCCCGACCACCGCGTGCTCCACTGGCGCCTGGGCTACGTTCTCCGCCTCCTCAACCGCTTTCTTGATGGAGCCGACAGCCTTGTCGAGATCGGCGATGATACCCTTGCGCAAACCGCGCGAGTCGGCGATGCCGTGACCGCGGTAGCGCAACGCGTAGTCGTTCACCTCGGCAACGATGACGCAGGTCTTCGCGCTTCCGACGTCAATGACGGTCAACAGGTTTTCGCTTTGGTTCGCCATCTCAGTTGCGACTCTTAGCCTTACTGTGCGCAGCCGGCTTCGTTTTCTTCACCGCAGGCGGCTCAGCAACAGCTTCCGCATTGCCCGTCGCAGGCCGCGCCGATTCGCTCACCTCATCCGGATTCACAATCACCTGGTGCTGATAACGCAAGTCCACCGACTTCAACGGGTGAAACTGCGTGCGCCACTCCTGCACGTGGGAAACATAAACCTGGAAGCGCTCCAGGAAATTTGACGAGCCCAGGTGCACCAGCACCGCGCCCTGCGGATCGGACACCGTGGCCTTCACGTCGTCCGGATCGCTCAGGTCGACATCGCTCAGATCGCTCGAGTATTGCGTTCCACCGGAATCGAGTTCGCGCATCAGCCTGCTGGTAAATTGCCATGCGGGCGGCACGGGTCGATAGCGGCTCCGTGTCCGTCGTGCCGACGATAACCGGGAACGAATAGTTTGCCTGCTGCCCGGCCGGCATCTCCATCACCACGCCGCGCGCATCGATCAACGCGATATGCGAATTGATCTCCACGAAAGCAACCGGAACGCGCTCAGTCACAGCGACATTCAGCCGATTCGGCAACAAGCGCATGACGGTTGCCGATTCAATCCACGGTATTTCCTGCAACTGCTTCTTGCGTTCAGCCAGCGGAACAAAAAAAATGTTGCGATCGAGATCGGAGCCGAAGACGTCAAGCACCTGCGCCCGGCTCACATTGTGCGCGCCCAGCACCTGGATGTTGTCGCTGGAATCG
Source organism: uncultured Acidobacteriaceae bacterium (assembly GCA_963699875.1). Classification (GTDB taxonomy): domain Bacteria; phylum Acidobacteriota; class Terriglobia; order Terriglobales; family Acidobacteriaceae; genus CAVVDY01. The sequence goes on along the minus strand of CAVOVN010000016.1, from coordinate 41,159 downwards.
ATCTGAAATCTCCATGACTGCGTGGTATAGCGATAGAACGTAATCGCCACCAGGGCGACGGCTCCGCCGACCAGCAGCACCAGCAGCAGCACCTTGACCCGGTCGAGCGCTTTGCGCGGCAACGCGCTGCGTTTGACCGGCACACGTTTCTGCCCGCGGAGAAACGGCGACTCGGCATCGTCATCCAGATCGAACAGACGGCCATCCAGAGGACCGTCGTCGAAACGGCCGCCAGACGATGGAGCATGCGGCGCTGCTTCGAGTTCGTCTTCGGAGATGGTGGATGCGTTTTTTCGGGCCATAAATCCGTGCAAAAACGCCGACGAGGCGGCCTTTGGCCTCACTATAGCTGGTTTCGAAGCTGATTCGGAGAGGGGAAGAGCGTCAGCGCGTCATATGTGGGCCATGCGAACCTTGCAAGTAAACATTGGGGCCTTTTGGTTCGTTGAAGGGGCGCGGCTTCAGCCGCGCCGATGAGATCCGCTTTTGAATTTGGGCTTTAAGCCCCGAGGAAACTCGCCACCTCGCAGGAAAAGAATTCCCTCAGCGGCTGAACAGGCTGCGGAAAAACTCTTCGCAGTGGGAAGAACAGCAGATCCCTCACCTCTAAAGAGGTTCGGGATGACAAAAACACAGGACTTTTATGGCGCAGCTGAAGCTGCGCCCCTTCAAAGCAAGTGCCGAGCAGTTAGGGTTTCTGGTCAGGCGTTGTTTTGGCAACAGCATGTTCCGCAAGTCGCTGGAGCACGATCGCTCCCAGTTGCGATACATTGCCGGCCCCGAGCGTCAGAATCATGTCGCCCGGCTGCGCCGACTCGCACGCAAGCTGAGCGGCTTCGTCGAATGATGCCGCGCGCGCAACCCGAGTTGGACCGTTTTGCGCGATGCGTTCGGCCAGCGCGAGGCTGGTCACTCCCGGAATCGGCGCTTCGCTGGCAGGATAAATATCCAACAGCACGAGCGAATCCGCATCGCCGAATGCAGTCGCGAATTCCTCCATCAGCAGTTGCGTGCGACTGTAGCGATGCGGCTGAAAGATAACGTGAACCCGTCCAAATCCGCACTGGCGCGCTGCGGCCAGCGTCGCCCTGATCTCCGTCGGATGGTGACCGTAGTCGTCGATGACGCTAACGCCGTTCACCCGGCCTTTCACTTGGAAGCGGCGATCTACGCCATTGAATTGCTCCAGCGCTTCGCGAATGCGCTCGACCGGAACATCCAAACCCATTCCCACGGCTACCGCGGCGGTTGCGTTGAGCACGTTATGCGCGCCGGGCACGCGCAGGCGAAACTCGCCCAGGTCGGCGCCGCGATAGCGAATACGGAAGCTGCTCAGCGAAAGGCGTTCGCCATCGCCGGGAGCAAAGCGTTCGATCCGTAATGCGGAAGTCCACGTTGTCATGGGTTCCGTAGGTGAGTACGCGGCGGCGTACCTGCGGAAGCAAGTTGCGCAGGTTCTCGTCGTCGGCACAGGCCACAATGATTCCGTAAAACGGCACCAGGTCCATGAACTCGATGAAGGTCTGCTCCACATCGCGCAGATCGCGATAGCAGTCCATGTGCTCGCGATCGATGTTGGTAACCACCTCGATGATCGGCGAGAGCCTGAGGAACGAGCGGTCGCTTTCGTCGGCCTCGGCGACCAGATATCTCGATTTGCCAACGCGCGCGTTCGAGCCCAGCGCGTCCACCCGGCCGCCGACGACGACGGTGGGATCGAGTCCGCCTGCCGCCAGCGCTGCCGCGATCATGGAAGTCGTAGTGGTCTTGCCGTGCATGCCGGCGACGGCGATTCCGTACTTCAGGCGCATGAGTTCGGCCAGCATCTCGGCACGAGGAATGACCGGGATATGCTGCGCCCGCGCGGCCTGCACCTCGGGATTATCGCTGCGAACCGCAGAGCTGATTACCACAACGTCAGAGCCGGCGATGTTCTCCGGCGCATGTCCCTCGAACACCTTCGCACCCATCGCTTGCAGACGTTCGGTCACCGGCGAAAGCTTGAGGTCGGAGCCGGAAACCTTGTACCCGAGGTTCAGCAGTACCTCGGCAATGCCGCTCATGCCGATGCCGCCGATGCCTACGAAATGGATGCGCTGAATGTTGGCGAACATGAAATGATGGTTTCTCGGCTGAAGCTTTGTATCAGGGCCTGACTTTCAGTCGGGCCGAAAAGAGTCGAAAACATTCTGGGCTTTAGCCCCTGTCTTGAGTTCGCCGGGCCTAAAGGCCATTCTTTCTATTGCGCTGTCGGCACGGCTAAAGGCCGTGCCCTGATACAAAGCTCGCTAACTCAACGTCTAATCAGCCTGGAAGCCGTGCAGTCGACGATGCAATTCTAAATCGTTGTCGCGCTTCCGACCTGAAGCGCGTCAACGACATTCAGGCAGGCTTTGCTAAACGCGTCCGATGAGTCCGCGAACGCGACGCTGAGGTAATTAGAGGCTTCTTCTGGATCAGCCAGTGCCTCCAGGAGCGCTTCTCGATATAGTTTGTCTTTCCTTTTGACACTCATGTGGGTCACATTATCCCCGGGCGCTGAAGAGGCTGCTAAAGAGGGATCACTTGCAATCCTTTAGGCTACCGCGTGTTGACTGGACACGCCAGCGGCTCGCGCCACAATGCGCGCAATCTCTCCGGCGGCATCAGGATGAGCCAGCTTCCGCGCTGCCTGCGCCATTTGCGCCAAGCCTGCGCGGTCGCGGAGCAGAGCTGCTATCTCCTGGGCCAGCCGATCGCTGGTGAGCTCCGCTTGCGGCAGCAAGCGCGCGGCATTCACCTCGGCAAGAGCGGCAGCGTTCTGGCGCTGATGGTCATCAGCCGCCGTGGGCAGCGGAATAAAGATCGCCGGACGCCCGGCAGCCGTGATCTCTGCGACTGTGCTCGCTCCCGAGCGGCACACCAGCAGATCGGCGCGCGCGAAAGCGCCCGGCATATCGTCGATGAAGGGCGAAACCTCGGCCGAGATCGTCGTCTTCAGATAAGCGGATTGTGCGTCGACGTAATCCTTCTCGCCGGTCTGGTGGATTATGCAGATATCGGGCAAGAGCTCCGAAAGTTTCCCAAGCGCTCCCAGCACAGCAACATTGATGGCGTGCGCTCCCTGGCTTCCGCCGAAAACCAGCAGCGTCGGGCGAGCATTCGCCGGCCGCGGAGGCACGCGAAAGAACTCGCTCGCGCACCGGCACTCCGGTGACGTGGCAATCGCGGAAATAACGGCAGGTCGCCTCAAACTGCACGACGGCGGTCTTGACGAGCGGCCCCAGCATACGATTGGCAAACCCTGGAACATAGTTCGGCTCGAACGCGACCAGCGGCACATTCATGATGCCCCCGGCCAGCATCGCCGGGCCGGAGGCATATCCGCCAACGCCAATCATTACGTCGGGACGAAACTCGCGCACCAGCTTCGCCGCCTGCAACACCGCGCGCGGCAGGTCGAGCACCGTCTTGACCCGGGTTCGCAGATCGACGCGGTTGAGTTGACCAACCTGCACCAGGTGCAATTCGAAACCAGCAGCGGGCACGAGCCGGGTTTCGATCCCGCGCGCCGTGCCCACGAACTTCACTTCGGCGCCGTACCGCGAGCGCAGCTCCTGCGGCAATGGCGAGGGCCGGGATAACGTGGCCGCCGGTGCCGCCTCCCGCGATAATCACGCGCATAATGTTCAGTCTGTTTGCTGGGTGATGTTCAGCAGCACCCCGACGCTGGCCAGGGTGATAAACAGCGACGAGCCGCCGTAGGAGATGAATGGCAAGGGAATGCCCTTCGTCGGCATCATGCCCAGCACCACGCTCATGTTGATCAGCGCCTGGATCACGACCATGGCGGTGATGCCGGTGGCGAGAAAACGCGCGAAGGGATCTTCTGTGCGCAGCGCCACGCGCAATCCGCGAAACAGAAAGATGCTGAACAGACAGGACGATCAGCAGCGATCCCCACAGACCCAGTTCCTCGGCAATGTTGGCGAAGATAAAGTCGGTATGCGGTTCGGGAAGATAAAACAGCTTCTGCTTGCCTTCCATCAAGCCAGCGCCCGTGAGCCCGCCCGTACCGACCGCGATCATGGACTGAATGATATGGAAGCCGTGGCCCTGCGGATCCTTCTAGGGATCGATGAACGCCATGATGCGATTCCAGCGCCAGGGCACGCGCACGATCAGGAAATAGAGCGGCACGACCGAAGCTGCCATCGCATAGGCGAAGTACCGCGTCTTCATGCCGGCGACATACAGCACCGCAGCGGTGATCGCCATGCATGCGACGGCAGTGCCCAGATCAGGTTCTTTCACGATCAGCAACGCCAACAATACCGTGGGTGCGGCAGCGGGAACAAGCACATGCTTCCAGTCGGTAATCTGCTGCCAGCGGGTCTCGAGGAAGTAGGCGAGATAAAGGATGATCGCAGGTTTCGCCAACTCGGAAGGCTGGAAGGACAGAATGCCGAACTTGATCCAGCGATGCGTGTTGTGCGAGTCGTGAAAGAAGAAGACCGCAATCAGCAGCAGACACGTTGTTCCCAGAAACGTGAACACCACGGTCGGGCGGCGAAGCTGCTTGTAGTCGATGTTCATCACCGCGACCATCGCGACCACTCCAGCTGCTGCCCACGCCAGTTGCTTAAACAAGAAACTGTAAGGCGAACCGAAGCGCTCCTTGGCCATCACGGCCGAGGCGCTGAAGACCATCACCAGGCCCACAAACACCAGCAGCAGGGTGACGCCGAACAGCCACTTGTCGACACTGACGCGCTTGGCCATTAGCTGACGCCTCCGGCGTGGAGTTGTCACGCTTTGGCGCTCGCCCTCGCGGGCGGCCAGGCCTCGCACCAGTTCCTTGAAGACGCGCCCGCGATGTTCGTAGCTTTCAAACTGATCGAAGCTGGCACAAGCCGGCGCCAGCAGCACTACGTCACCCGGATTCGGCTGCCTCACTGGCGCGTTTTACCGCCGTCTCCAGCGTTTCGCAGTGCAACACCTCGACGCCGCGAATCTGCGACTCGATCTTCGCGGCCGCAGCACCGATCGTGTAAACCCGCTTCACTCGCTGGCTGAGAAGTTCGTTCAAGACGGTGTAGTCGCTACCTTTATCCTTGCCGCCGAGAATGAGGTGCAGGCGGCCCGGGAAACGACTCCATGCGCCTTGATGGTCGCGTCGACGTTGGTCGCCTTGGAATCGTTGTAGTACTCGACGCCGCGCACCGCGCCAACGTATTCCAGACGATGCTCAACTGCGCGAAATTCTTCGACAGCGCGACGGATGGCCGCGGGCTCGGCCTTCACCAGCATGCCGATGCACACCGCCGCGAGCACGTTCTCCAGATTGTGCGCGCCCTTCAGTGAGATATCGCTAACCGGCAGGATGCTCTGCTCGCGCTTGTCATCCCGCCAAACGATCTCTTTACCTCGCACGAAAGCTCCGCGCTCGACCTCGCGCAGGCGGCTGAACCAGTACACGCGAGACTTCACCTTGCTCGCCATCGCGACGCAGGTTGGGTCATCGGCATTCAGCACCGCGAAATCATCGTCCGTCTGGTTCTCGAAGACGCGCGCCTTCGCGGCCGTGTAGTTTTCAAAGCTGTAATGGCGGTCGAGATGGTCGGGCGTGACGTTCAGGACGACTGCAATTTTGGGGCGGAAGCTCTCCATGCTCTCCAGCTGGAAGCTGCTGATTTCCAGCACAACCCAGGTCTGCTCGGTCGCGGTGTCGACGAAGCTGACGGCCGGCGTTCCGATGTTGCCGCCTACCAGCGTGTCGCGTCCCGAGGCCGCGATCACGTCGCCTGCAAGTGTGGTAGTCGTGGTCTTGCCGTTGGAACCGGTGACCGCGACGATATTGCCCTTTGAGAAATCGATAGGCCAGTTCGACTTCGCCGATGATGGGAACGCCACGCTCACGCGCGCGCGCAAGTTGCGGCATGTCGAATGGAACGCCCGGGCTGATAACGATCAGGTCCTGCTCGCGGAAGGTGCGCTCACCGTGCTCCCCGGTCTCAACCGTGATGCCGGCATCGAGCAGCATCGGGATTTCCTGGCGAAGCTGCTCCGGCGACTTGGCGTCCGACACGGAGACGCGCGCGCCCCGCTTATGCAGAAAAAGGGCGGAGGCCACGCCGGACTTGCCCAGCCCGACGACCAGAACGCGTTTGCCGTTGACATCCATCGCTGAAACCCGAAGCTCTCATTGTGCCACTTCCGCGAGCGACTAGCGCAATTTCAGTGTGGTGAGAGCAAAGAGTGCAAACACCAGCGAGGCAATCCAGAAGCGCACGATGACTTTTGACTCGCTCCAGCCCAGCAGCTCAAAGTGATGATGGATCGGCGCCATCTTGAAGATGCGCTTCTTGCGCAGCTTGTAGGATCCGACTTGCAAGATCACCGATAGCGCCTCAATGACGAAGATTCCGCCGATAAAAGGCAGCAACAGCTCCTGCTTGATGAGGACGGCAACCGTGCCGATGGCGCCTCCCAGGGCGAGCGAGCCGACGTCGCCCATGAAGACCTCAGCGGGATGAGCGTTGTACCAGAGAAAGCCGATGGCCGACCCGACCATGGAGCCGCAGAAGATGGTCAGCTCCGACACCTGGGGCATTTTGGACAGCTCAAGATAATCGGCGAACACCGCGTGGCCGCTGACATAAGTAAGGATAGTCAGCGCCCCGGCCGCAATCACGGTGCAACCGATCGCCAGGCCGTCAAGGCCGTCCGTCAGGTTCACCGCATTGCTGGAACCGACAATGATGAGCGCGACAAAGATAAAGAAAGGCAGGAACGCCAGTGGCCACCATGGCGTATGCAACCAGCTGCTGATGACCAGGTCGGGCCGAAAGCGCTTGAAAAACGGGACGATCAATCTCGTCGAGTAGAGCCCGTAGTGCTGCAGCGCAATCAGGGTGATTGCGACCGCGAAGGCCGCGGCGAACTGGTACGCCAGCTTGGCTCGTCCGCTGAGGCCGAGATTACGCCGGTGAACTACCTTCAGATAGTCGTCGGCAAATCCGATGGCTCCAAAGGCGAGGGTCGAGACGACGGCGATCCAGACAAAGCGATTGCTCAGGTCCGCCCACAGCAACGTTGGAACCACCATGGCGACGACGATCAACACGCCTCCCATCGTCGGGGTTCCGGCTTTCTTCTGATGTGCCTTGGGCCCTTCCTCGCGGATGTACTGGCCGATCTGAAATTCGCGCAGACGGCGCACTACCGCCGGCCCGACGACCAGTCCCATGAACATCGCGGTCAAGCTGGCGAAGGTGGTGCGAAAGGTCAAATAGCGGAAGATACGGAACGGACCGATATGAAAGACCAGAAAGCCCTGCTGATATAGCAGCCAATAGAGCAAATTCGTCCCCGTCTATAGATTTGTCAATTTCGGGTGGAGCACGCCTTCTGGCGTGCAATGAAACTCGACTTGGCGAGCTCTGTATCAGGGCACGGCTTTCAGCCGTGCCGTTGACTTGCCCATGAGAAACCGGCCTTTAGGCCCTGCGCAGTCTCAGGGGCTAAAGCCCATCTGTTTTTCGGCACCTTGTCGGCCCGACTAAAGTCAGGCCCTGATACAAACCCTCTCGACAGCGGCTTCTTGGCACGCCCGAAGCGTGCTCCACCGACCACCACAAGAAATCTTAGAAACCCGACCTCTACTCGCCCACTCAACCCTTCCTCCACAAGTCCAGCGCTCGCTCCAGGCGCACGCCTCGCGACGCCTTAAGAAGCACGGCGTCTCCCGACTCAACCTCGCGCTTCAGCCACTCGCCCGCTTCCTCAGGAGTGTCTACAAACTCGGCATCCACGCCCGCTTCGTGCGCGCCTTCGACCATGGCCTTTGCCATCCCGCGTACGCCCAGCAGCTTGGTGATTCCGTAATGCCCCATGTGGCGGCCGCTGTCGCGATGCAGGGTCTCGCCCGCTGGCCCAAGCTCCAGCATCTCGCCGGCAACAACGATATGCCGCTGCGCCTGGATCTGCGCCAGCGAACGAATCATGCTTTCCAGCGCTTTCGGATTCGAATTGTAGCAATCGTTGATAACCGTGGCTCCGCCAATATGCAGCACCTCGCCGCGCTTATCGCCCGCGACCAACGAAGCCAGCGATTGCACTGCTGTCTCCAGCGGCACGCCATACTCCAGTCCAACTGCGATGCCCGCGAGCGCGTTGTAGATGCTGTGCTCGCCCAGCAGGGGCAGCGATCCCCGGACCGTGTGCTCTTCGACCACTATGTCGAAGATGGACCCAGCTGACCCGTGCGCCTCGATGTTCTTCGCCATCACCGCCGCATGTTTATGAAGCCCGAACGTCACGACGGTCCCGTGAAAGTCGCGCCCGAACTGCGATACGTAGGCATCGTCGGCATTCAGCACCGCGATACCGCCGGCCGGCAGTGATTCGATGAGCTCATATTTCGCGCGCGCAATGCCGGCGATCGACTCGAAGAACTCCAGGTGTACCGGAGCGACCATGGTCACCACGCCGCAGTTCGGCTCGGCCAGCGCCGCAAGATCGCGGATCTCGCCGCTGTGCGACATGCCCATCTCGATGACCGCCATCTCGTGCTCGGGCTCGAGCTTCAGGAGCTGCAGCGGCATTCCAAACTGGTTGTTGAGATTGCCTTGCGACTTCAGCACGCGATGCCGGGTCGAGAGGACGTGGGCGATGATTTCTTTCGTTGTGGTCTTGCCGGCCGAACCGGTCACGCCGATCAGCGGCTTCGCCCATAACCGGCGCACCGCCGCTCCCAGCCGCTGAAGCGCGGTCAGCGTGTCATCGACTACCAGCAAACGCGCCTTATCGTTATCGCGGAAGCGCCCAGCCTGACCAGCCTGTACCACTGCGGCCACGGCTCCAGCCTGAAGCGCGGCTCCGACAAAGTCGTGCCCATCCAGGCGGTCGCCTTTGACGGCGAAGAACAGCTCACCTGGCTGGATGGTTCGGGAATCGATGGAGTACCCAGCCGCGACCGCTTCACCGTTGAAGCTGCCGGTCGCGGGCATGAACTCCGCCGCGCGCCACAGTGGGAGCTTCATACGGTGGCAGGATGGGCTGTCGTGGTGGACCCGTATCCTGCGTGTTCCAGCGCGGCGCGCGCAACCTGCACATCGTCGAACGGCAACGTACCCTCGCGCGTGACTTGAATCTTCTCGTGCCCCTTACCCGCGATCAGAACGATGTCTCCCGCGTTGGCCTCGTTGATCGCCAATTCAATCGCCTTCTTGCGGCTCGGCTCAAGCGTGTACCTGGCGCCGCTGCGCTGAATTCCCGGCATGGCGTCATTCATGATGTCGACCGGGTTCTCGCTGCGCGGATTGTCGCTGGTCAGGACGACGAAGTCGCTGCCATTTCCTGCCGCCTCGCCCATCATCGGACGCTTGCTGCGATCGCGATCGCCTCCGCAGCCGAACACCGTGATCACCCGGCCCGGCCCACCGCGTTGCTGAACGAAGTCGCGCGCCAAGGCCGTCAGGTTGAGCAGCGCGTCGGGCGTGTGCGCGTAGTCGACGATGACGGTAAACGGCTGCCCAGCATCAACCCGCTCGAAGCGTCCGGCGATCTGCGCGATCTGGTCAGCCGCTTCGGCCATCGCCGTGAAATCGATATCGCGCGCGTAGGCCGCCGCCGATGCAGCAATCAGGTTATACAAGTTCACCCGCCCCAGCAGCGGAGTATAAATCGGAAGCTCGCCTTGCGGCGTTACCAGCGTGAACTGCACGCCGTTGTGCTCGATCTTAATGTCGCGCGCGTGGAAGTCGCCCTTATCAACGCCATACGTAATCAGCTCTTCCTGCTTCTTGCAGAGTTTCAAAAGTTCTTTTCCGTACGGATCTTCGATATTCACCACTGCGGCGCGAGGCGGCTCAACTCCCGAGCCCTTGAACAAAATCGTCTTGGCCGCGAAGTAGTTCTCCATCGTCTGGTGGTAGTCGAGATGGTCGCGCGTGAGATTGGTGAACAGCGCCACGTCGAACGGGATTCCGTACACCCGCCCCTGCTCCAGCGCGTGCGATGAAACCTCCATCACCGCTTCGGTGCATCCGGCGTTGAGCGCGCGCGCGAACAGTTGGTTCAGCTCCAGCGACTCGGGCGTGGTGTGCGGGGAAGGCAAGATTTCGTCGCCGATGCGATATTCCACCGTACCCACCAGCATGGTCTTGCGCTTGGCTGCTTGCAGCATGCGGTGCAGGATGAATGATGTGGTGGTCTTGCCGTTGGTCCCAGTGATGCCGGTGATTTTCAGCTTCTCCGCCGGGCGATGATAGAAGTTGGCGCTCAGGCGCGCCAAGGCCCGGCGTCCATGCGTCACCTGCGCCCACGAAACGCCCGGCCGTGGCGGCAGCGAATCGCTCACGATGGCAACCGCCCCCGCCGCCAGCGCCTTGTCTATATAAAGGTTGCCGTCGGTGGTTTCGCCCTTCATGGCGACGAAGCACCATCCCGGCTTGACCCGACGGCTGTCGTAGTCAATTCCCGCGATGGCAGGGTCCCCCTGCTGAGCGATGTATTCCGCCCCGTCCAGCAGCTTTAGAAAGTTCATTCTGAGGGGATTATAAGCTCGCGTGCGGACGAGAAGGGCGTACCACGACCTGTGAACAGTTACCGAAATGGGACGGGGAAATTGCTGACCGCGGGCTGACGCCCACGGCTAAGGCAAATGGCGCCCTTCGGGCTCAGGACAAGCGGGGCAGCCCTCGATGTGCTCGCGCGAACTGCTCGCAGGCTCAGGTTCTCACGGTCTCCGCTCGTCCGCCTCCGCCTACTCCATCTCCGGATAAGGGCCCTTGCCTCCTGCCTGGATAAATTTGTCGATATGCTCTTCCAGCACCGGCAGCGGCACCGACCCGAGCTCCAGAACCGAGTCGTGAAAGGCGCGAATGTTGAACTTCTCGCCCAATGCCTGTTCCGCCTTGCGACGGCTTTTTTGAATCGACATCTCACCCAGGTAATACGAGAGCGCCTGACCGGGCCACGAAATGTAACGGTCGACTTCGGTTTCGATCTCGTGATCGGAGAGCGCAGTGTTGTCGCGCATGTATTGCTGGGCCTGCTCGCGCGTCCATCCTTGCGAATGGATGCCGGTGTCGACCACCAGACGTGCCGCCCGCCACGCCTGGTAGCTCAGCATGCCGAAGGTCTCGTACGGCGTGTGATACATCCCCATCTCGGTGCCCAGGCGCTCGCTGTAGAGTGCCCAACCCTCGCCGTAGGCCGAAATGTAACCCTGGCGAAAGCGTGGCAGATTCTTGTGCTCCATCGCGATGGGAATCTGAAACGCGTGCCCGGGCGCGGACTCGTGCAGCGTCAGCGCGGGAAGACTATATAAAGGACGCGACGGCAGGTCGTAGGTATTGACCAGGTAGACGCCCGGACCGCCGCGAGCACTGGTGTAGAAGGGCGCCTGATCGGCGGGCACCGGCTTGATGGCGAAGCGCTCACGCGGCAGGTAGCCGAAGTACTGCGACGCCTTGCCGTCGAACTCCTTGGCGATGTAGGCCGCCCGCATCAGCAACTCTTCCGGAGTCTTGGCATAGAACTGCGGATCTGTTCGCAGGAAGTGCAGGAATGCCGGCAAGTCTCCGTTGAATCCCGTCTGCTTCATGCTGGCCAGCATCTCGGCGCGAATCTTTGCCATCTCGTCGAGCCCGATCTGGTGAATTTGTGCCGGTGTCAGGTCAGTCGTGGTGTAGTCAAGGATCTGCGACTGGTAGTACGCCTTGCCCTCAGGCAAATCTTCGGCGGCGAGGGTCTTACGCGCGTTAGGAATATATTCGTCGCGCACAAACTTCAGCAGTTCGGCATAGGCCGGCATCACCTTGTCGCGAATCTCTTTGGCGGCTTGTTCGCGCAGCTTCGCCTGCTCGGCTGCGGGTATGTTGGCCGGCATCTTCTTGAACGGCTCGTAGAAGACGGTGTCTTCGGGAGTCTTGGCGTTCGCGATGGAGGCGATCGACGAATCGCGCCCTACCAGCGTCACCTGTGGAGGTGTGAAGCCGCGCTTCAATCCCGCGCGCATGTTGGCGGTTTCTTCGCTGAAGAAGCGCGGAATGTCATTCAGTTGCGAAATGATAGTTGTTGTAGTCCGCCAGCGTATGGAAGGGTTGGCGCGGCGTGTACGTGATGCCCGACCAGAATGCCGAATCGGAGTTGAACGGCATCTCGTATTCGCGGAACTTCTGGCTGTTCACCAGTCCCTGGATCTGCGCGCGGTACACGGCGTAGTTGATCTGCTCGGCGGGCGACAGCGACGAAGCCGTGATGCCGTCGAGTTGCTGCAATACCTTGGTCCAATAGCTAAGCTTGGCCTCCTGCGTTGCCGCATCGACCTTGGGAAGTTGTGCCTGGACCTTTCTGTGAGCGGGCGCTCCATCATCGTCTTCCTCCCCGCGCTGCGCCTGGCGCCACGCCCATTCCTTCTCGTAAATCGACTTGAATTGCGCATCCGCGGTGGTATCGGCTGCATGGCTAAAGAGCGATAAGGCGATAAGGACGGTCAGGCAAGCGGCAGCACACAGTCTCTTCATTAGGAAAAGTCTCCTTGGTAGTTGAAGCAAACGCAGAGTGAGTAATGATGATGTAACCATCTTAGTCGACGGCGCTATGGCGATTGCGTGGCCAGTGGTTCGGGATTTCGCTAATTGATTGAGGCTGCGTTTCGGGCATACTAGCCCGAAGGGCGACATTTGTTTTAGCCGTGGGTCCTTCGACTCCGCTCAGGACAGGCTGCGCCCGCGGTGAGCGAAAATTGGAAGAGCCGCGTCAGCGGCGGAACTATCGCGTAAACCGCACCGTCACCCGCTGTCCCGCAGGCAGATGGCTGCCGGGAGGCGGAAACTGCTGGCGCGCGATGCCGCTGCCGATCACGCTGAGTTCCAGCCCGGTTTGCTGCGCCGTCTCAACCGCGCCACGCATGGTCTTGCCTACAAAAGACGGCACCAGCGGCCCACTGTTCACATCCACGATCACCGTACCTTTACCCGAAGGCGGATCGCCGGCGGCGGGTACCACAGTGTCAGACACTGGCATTTCGGGAGTGGTTGAAGCTGCTTCGGAGGACTCAACCGGCTGCCGCACCGAGGCGTCAACCATCTTCGCGCCGGTCGCCGGAACAGGAGCGGGCGTTTCTTTTGCGGTTGTCGTGCCGCTGTTCGCGTCGTCGCCCATCATCAGCGGCGCACCCAGATGGTCTGAGCCTTCATCGATGTCTTTCGCCGAAGCCACCACAGTCTGCCGCCGCACATCCTTGATCTCGAGATCGTGCGGGACGTGCTTGTACTCCAGCACCTGCTGCATGATGCGACGCCACACCGGCGCGCACACCTGTCCGCCCTGATGCAAGCCCTCGGCTGAATCGAGGATGACGGCAATGGTCAGCGCCGGCTCGTTCACCGGCGAGAATCCCACGAACGACGCGATGTATTTCGTCTTGGAATACGTGCCGGTCTTCGGGATCGACCTTCTGCGCCGTGCCCGTCTTGCCCGCGACGCTATAGCCGTCGAGCGCGGCGCGGCGCGCGGTGCCGAATTCCACCACCCCTTCCATCATCTTCTTCATGGTGACGGCAGTCTCGGCGGATATCACGCGGTGCTGCTGCGCCGGATGAAATACCACCTCCTTCGGGCCGGCATTCGGAGGCAGCTCGCCGGCCACGATGCGCGGCGGCGTGTAAATTCCATCGTTCGCAATTGTCGAAACCATCGAAATGATCTGCAACGGGGTGACGCCGATCTCCTGCCCCATGGAGATGGCTCCGATCGACACCTTCGACCAGCGGTTCACCGGCTTCGACAACCCGCGGGTTTCGCCCGGCAGTTCGATACCGGTGGTCGCGCCAAAGCCATAGTCCTTGATGTAGTGGTAGAAGCGTTCGTCGCCCATCTTCATCCCCACCTTGATCGCGGCTACGTCGCTGGAATGCGCATAAGCCTCGGCGATGGTGATGGTGCCCAGCCGCTCATGATCGTGAATCTGCATGCCGAACACGTTGATCGAACCGTTCTGGCAGTCGATGCGATCGTCGGGCTTGATCAGGTGCTGCTCGAGCGCGGATGAGTACGTCACGGTCTTGAACACCGAGCCCGGCTCGTACACATCGCTGACCGCGCGATCCTTCAGCGCCTCTTTCGGCACTTCGTTAAACACGTTGGGATTGAACGTCGGGTAGTTGGCCAGCGCCAGGATTTCTCCGGTGCGCGGATTCTGCACCACCACCGTTCCGGCGATCGCCTTGGTGTCGGCGATTCCCTGTGCCAGCTCCTTCTCGGCGATGTACTGGATGGTGCTGTCGATGGTGAGCACCACGTTTTGTCCCGGCTCGGGCTGGCGCTCAACCCGGCCAAACCACTTGCGGCGCGCATCGATCGAGATCAACTCGCGGCCCTGGATACCTACGAGATCGTCGTTGAATTCCTGCTCGATGCCGCCAAGCCCATCGTCATCCATGCCAACGTAACCCAGAACCTGCGACGCCAGCTCGCGCTTGGGATAAAAGCGCTTCGGTTCTTTACGGAAGTAAATGCCCTTCAGGTTGAGGTCGCGGACGCGTTCGCTGGTCTCAGCGTCGACGCGTCGCAGCACCCACGCAAAGTTGCGCGACGCTTTCATGCGCGCCACGATCTCTTGCGGATCGAGATGCAGAACGTTGCCGAGAATGCTGGCAGTCGTCTCGGGCTCAGGGATCTCGCTGGGGACGGCAAAAATCGAGTCCACGTCGATCGACATCGCCAGCTCCGAACCGTTGCGGTCGTAGATGACGCCCCGGCGCGGCTCGACGGTGATGGTGCGGCTCTGCTGACGTAGCGCGCGCTGCTCCCACTCGCCGTACTGCAACACCTGCATCTGCACCAGGCGGAAACAGACGCTTCCGATCCACAGCACCAGCACCCCGGCAAGCATCAGCAACCGCTTGGTGGGAACCTTGGTTTCGGGCTTGGGACGAGTGGGCAAACAGCTGCTCCGACAATTAAGTCTGCCTTGAAGGGGCACGGCTTCAGCCGTGCCGGCAAATAGGCAGGAAAGACAACGGCTTTAGCCGCGGAGGGACTTCGCTTTGGAGCTTCGCGCTAACGGCCATCCCTCAGCGGCTGAAGCCGCATGGCTATTCTGCGCTCTGGCGGCACGGCTGAAGCCGTGCCCTTTCAAACCTGTCACGCCGCGACATGTTGTGACACCAGCCAGGACAACCTCGTTGTCCCACAACGTCAGATACCAATTTCTCAGCGTCAACGGAATCCCGGTTTTACTGCAGGGCTGACACCACCATGATCCCGGTCACCTTCGCCATGACCGGCGTTCCGGAATCGTTCACGCTGGCATCCATAATTTCCAACTGTCCCGCGGTCGGAGGCTGTAATCCCATCTGCCGGGCCAGGGGATCGATGCGCGACAGATCACGCAGCGACGACTCTTCCAGCTTGAGCGCGCGATTCGACTCCACCATGGCTTCGCGCTCCGACTTGAGCTGCTCAATCTTGTAGCCATACTCGATGGCGCTGAAGTGCTGCCACACGTAAATCATGGCAAACATCAGCAGAATGCTCAGCGCACCGGCAAACAACGCAAGATCGCGCCGCCGCTTGGGATCAACCACCCTGAGCACGCGCGAATTATCGATGCGTTTGGCAAAATAGATTTCCGGAGTGCCAATAAACGTCCCAACCGGTTGCATGTTCTGCAGGCCAGCGTCAGCGGGCTCCGACATTGTAAGAGTAGGGTACAGAACTCCTGCTGCCATTTCAGCAACTCCTACGCTGCAAAACCCGTGTCCTACAGCGTGTGGATATCCAGTGGAAAATGTGCAAAACTTCGAAAGTTACAACTTCTCCGCTGCCCGCAGCTTCGCGCTGCGTGACCGCGGATTGCGATCGATCTCTTGTTCTTCAGCAGTTACGGGCTTTTTCGTCAGCACCTGATACCTGCCCTCGCGTGCGCCGTCCCGTAACGCGTCTTTCACAATCCGATCTTCCAGCGAGTGGAAGCTGATGATCACCAGCCTCCCGCCGGCTCGCAGGACCTGCGGCGTAGCTTCCGCACGAAGCAGTTCCTGCAGGTCCTCAAGTTCACGGTTCACCAGAATTCGGAGAGCCTGAAAGGTCCTGGTCGCCGGGTGAATTCGCCGCTCAGCCTGGTTCATTGGCCGGGCCGCAGCCGATACGACCTGCGCAAGCTGCGCAGTAGTGGTAATCGGCCGCGCCCGAACAATGGCTCTGGCGATTCTCCGCGACCTCCTTTCCTCACCGAATTCGTAAATCGCGTCGGCAAGCTCGCGCTCGTCGAAGCGGTTTACCACTTGTTCGGCCGTCTGCCCCGCATTGCGTATTCATCCGCATATCCAGGGGCCCATCGGCCTGAAAACTAAATCCGCGCTCCGGATTATTCAGTTGCATCGAGCTGACACCCAGGTCAGCCAGCAGCCCATCCGCCGAGCCCGGCGCAACATGTTGCGCAACTTCTGCAAACGATGCATGCACCAACTCGATCTGCGGCCATTCCGACTCCCACTCTGTGGGAGGCGACATCAGCCGCTCGCGCGCCCGTTCCAGCGCTGCCGGATCCTTATCGAAGCCAATCAAACGACCCTGTGCGCCCAGGAGCTTTGCGATTTCCCAACTGTGTCCGCCTAAGCCCAAAGTCGCGTCGATATAGGTTCCGCCGCGCCGTACGGCTAGAAATTCGATCGCTGGTTGTAAAAGAACCGGGACATGGCCAAATTCCTTTTCGCCATGTCTGCCCTCTCGAGGGCTGTCGGTTTCTCGAAACTCGTTGTCCATTCACTCCTCGCTCGAGATCGCGAATGGAACCCGCCGCGCTATATGCCCAACCCGCCCAGGGTCTCTTCATCTTCGGTAGTAAACGGCTCCTGCACTTCCTTGCGGAGTGCTTCCGCGTTTGCAACTTCCAGATGAGTCAACCGTCCGCCGACCGCCACTTCGCCCCGCAAGTCAGCCGACTCGCGAATGATCTGTGGCAGCAGCAGACGACCTTGTCCATCGAACTCCACCGTCTGGCCGTAATAGCTGGTGCGCTTCAGCAACTTCTCTTTTGCCGGATTGAAGGTGGGCAGCGCGACCAGCTTGCGCTCGATCGCCTCCCACTCTTCCATGGGATAAACTTTGGCACTTTTGCCGTCCCAGCTGGTTATGTAGAATTGCGTTCCATAACGCTCGTCGAGCAGGCGCTTGAATTCCGCCGGCACCTTGAGGCGCCCTTTGTCGTCGAGCCGGGTTAAATGCGTGCCGCGAAACATCGGCGCTTACATCGTTTCTGGGAGAGGGGGTCGACCGCTGTGCTGCGCCCCATGTGGCTGCTTCGCTCGGTTGCGAGTCGCGTTGTGCGAAAGGAACCATGTACGGCTTAAGCTTCCACCGGGAGGACCACTGGGCCACCGATCGGCTGGTTGGCTGATCGGATTTACCACCGTCTCCCACTTTCTACCACTTGAGAAGAAGTTTACGCCCAAGCTGTTGCCTGTCAAGCGGAAAGTCACACTTTCGTGGGAAATTTCATCGCGCGGTCATAGCGCGGACGACGCATGGGGTCGCTGACAGCCGACCACAACTAATTGGGTTTACCGGATTGGTGCAGGGGGGAAGCAAACCTGGGGGGCGGGCACGGAATCTTGACCCTCAGAGTCGCTAAGTTCGCTAGCGGATATTGGTCAGCATGACGGCATCTCGTGAAAAGTTGCCCCGTGCCATCACGAGATATTTTCCATCCGGCGACCATGCGTGGCGCCAAATCAGCATGGAAGTGAAATTCGTCAACTGTTTAGCTGGGCTGCTGCCATTTACTGGTTGACTCCAGATATTCGAAACACCATTTTGCGTCCGGACGTAAGTTATGGCGGCACTATCGGCAGTCCAGCGGATGGGCAAGGAGCCCATGTTGGTTGATTCTGGAACTTGCGGCTCGGAAGGAAAAGGCAGGAAACGAGGTGATCCTGTGCCATCCGAGGCGACGATCTTAATCTTAAATTTCTTCGCGTTCTCATCCCAGGTTACGAAAGCGATCCACCGACCATCCGGAGATATGGTTGGGTAGTCTCCATTCGGATCCAGCTTAGTGGACTCGCCTCCGGCGAGTGACATCTTCCATGGCCCTTCCACAGTTAAGTAGGCGATCCATTTGCCGTCAGGAGAGACCTCGGGATTGTACTTCGGGGCCGAACCGTTCGTGAGTTGCCTTGGGTTTCCGCCATCAGTGCCCATTGCCCAGATGTTGAGGTTCTCAAATCCCCCGAAGACAATCGTGGGCCCAGCCGCTGTCGCGGACACATCTCTTGCGTTGTTGTTGGTATGAGTCAATTGCCGACGATGAGTTCCGTCGCGATCCACCAGCCAAAGCTCGGAAAGAATGTCCCCACTCCCGTACACTAGGCGTCCATCCGGTAGCCAGGCTAGCCCCCGTATCCCGTCTTTCGCGCCAGCACCATCTCGGAGTTGCGTCGCTTGGGTGGGATTGAGCCCGGTAGCAACCCAGAGCGACGAGTCAATATGCTTTTGTACAGTCGCCAAGCGTCCGGCGTCGTGGGCAAGACTGACACCGTAGTAAGACACAAGATCGTTCGAGATTCTGCGCAAGCCGCCGTCCGGATAAGACAAGACCCAAAGCCTGGCGTTTTCCTCAAGCCGATGCAGACCGGTGATCGCCAGCCCGCTTTGGTCCGGAAGCCACGCCATTCCGTGAATGCCCTCCACACCTCGAAGGATCCGCCGTTCTGTGCCGCCTTGGCTGGGAATGACGGCAATGCAGTTCATATCGTTTATGCCCTCTTCGTCGATGCCGAACGCAATGGTCTGTCCGTCCGGGGACCAAGTGAATACTCGCATCTGTTCCTTTGCCGGTAAGGCGAGAAGTCGACGTTCGTCACTACCGTCCGCATTGGCGGTTAGAAGGTAGTTCTCCTTATCCGTATAACGAGCAAAGACAATCTTCTGGCCGTCGGGGGAGAAAGCCACTGCATCGGAAGAGGTAGAATCGGTTGCCCAAAGATTACTCAATATCTTTTCAGGAGCGCCGCCCATGACTGAAAGACGGTACAAGCTGAAGGTCGAGGCATCGGTATCGCGTTGCGAGTAATACAGGTAGTCTCCGTCGGGCGAGAAACGCAAACCGCGTCCTAGGTAGTACGGCACTGGGCCAAGTACTCTTGCTACGGTTGACGTGGCCAACTGCTGCAACCAGATGCTCTGTCGCCCTATTTCGTCATCGGCGTACGCGAGATATCTTCCATCCGGAGATATATCGGCGAAGGATACATTGCCAGTGGATGTCAGTGGCGTAATGGAGTATTTTTGAAACGCGCGTAACGCCAGTGGCCGGTGCGACCACCAGACGCCAGCCGTACCCACCGCTATCAGGAAAATTGCAAGGCTTGCAAGGCCGACTATTTTCCAACGCGCTGCGCGAGCAGAAGCGGGGGTGGCAACCCGCCGCACCTCCTGCAAAGCTGTACGAACTTCTTCGGCGCTTTGGTATCGCCGCTCACGATCCTTCTCCAGGCATTTGTCGATGATCGTTACAAGTCTGGCGGAGAGCGTGGAATTCAGCTCACGCAGCGCAGCCGGTGAGTCATGCACAATTGCGTCACGCACCACGACGGCCGTCTCGCCGCTAAAAGCGCGCTGGCCGGCAGCCATTTCGTACAGCACCAGGCCGAAGGAGAAGATGTCGGTGCGCGCGTCCAGTTTCTCGCCGCGAACCTGCTCGGGAGACATGTAGCCCGCCGTGCCCAGCTCGGTACCCGTGAGGGTGAGGCAGGTCTCGTCATGAAGCAGGCACCTGCGGTGCGCCGGAAGCCTCGCTGATGTGACAGTACGGGAAGCAATCCTCTGGGATTGATCCCCCGCCCATCTCGAAGCCGCTTTGGCGCCGGCTGAAGCCGCGCCCTTCCCCATTCAAGTTCGGCAACCGCCACCATCTTCGCCACCCCAAAGTCCAATATCTTCGCCACATTCTTTTCGGTGATAAAGATGTTGGCCGGCTTGATGTCGCGATGAATGATTCCCTTCTCGTGCGCGGCTTCCAAGCCGGACGCAATCTGGATCGCAATCTCCAGCCCTTCCGGCTCGGTCAGCCGAAAGCGGCCCGCGGCCAAGATGGTCACGCAGGGTCTTGCCCTGTAGGCAGCTCCATCGCGATGAAGGGATGGCCTTCATGCTCGTCGAAATCGTAGATCGTGCAGATGTTGGGGTGGTTCAGCGATGAGACCGCGTGCGCTTCGCGCTCGAAGCGCTCACGCGCCTTGGGATCGTCGCCCACTTCTTCCGGCAAGAACTTCAGCGCCACCGCGCGGCCCAGCTTCAGGTCTTCGGCGCGATATACCAGCCCCATGCCGCCGCCGCCGATGACTTCCAGCACGCGGTAGTGTGAAACCACCTTACCGGTGAGGCCCCCAATTTTCAGCCTGGCTTTAGGAAGAGCTTCGGAATCTTCAACTGCCGGTCCCTCGACTCCCCCTCGATTAGTCTCGGGGTTTGCTCGGGATGGGATAGCGCCGGAAGAATCCTCCGCCCCGACCCACTCCACCGGCACCATCAACCGATAGCCACGTCGCGCCACCGTCCCGATGTATTTGGGGTCGTCGGCTGAATCTTCGAGCGCTCGCCGCAGGTTCCTGATTGTGTTGTTGATACTGTGGTCGAACTCGACCACAGTGTCGTTGGGCCAGAGCTTGTTCTTGATGTCGTCGCGGGTGACGATCTCGCCGTCGCGCTCGATTAGCATCAACAGGACTTTGAGTTGCTGCTCCTGCAACACCGTGCCGCTGGCCGTTCTTATGCAGCTCTCCGGCCCGAGGGTCGAGCTCGAAGTCGCCAAAACGCACCCGGCGTTGCAGGCTCTGCGCCATTCCATACCTTCTGAGAGTGCCCGCAATGGTACTACTGCGCGTGACCACCGGCCTAGCATGTTGATTTGCAGCTGCGGACTCAACCACTTACCGGGATGATTTCCAAATTACCCGCAGATGACCGCTGGCGCATCGACTCCTGCTAACAGTGGCGGCACACTCAGCCTCACTCGAAGCAACCCAAATTCAAGCTTCGGACCGTGAGGATGCCAAATGAAACGCTTGCTTCTGTTTTTCGCCCTCGTTGTCGCCACCCTGGCGATAACAATTCCAACTTCTGCACAGACGATAACCACCTTTGACCCGCCGGGTGCCGTCGGGGTCGTACAACCCGCCGTCATTCTCGACGATGGCACGATAACCGGCTTTAGCATCGACGCGGCTGGCATCTCCCACGGGTTCCTGCGCACCCCGCAAGGCCACATCACCACCATCGACGTTCCGGATGCAGGCGGCAGCGTCGGCACACAGGCCCTGAGCATGAATGTGTTCGGTACCATCGCCGGCGCTTACTCTGACGCCAACGACCACGTTCATGGCTTCCTGCGCGACTGTCGCGGGCGCTTCACCACGGTGGATTTCCCCGGCTCAATTCGCACCATCCTCATTAGCATCAACCTGGAGGGCACAGCGGTTGGAGTTTATCGCGACCCAAGCAACGTCCGTCATGCCTTTCTGCGCACCGCCAACGGAAAGTTCACCAGTTACGACATTCCTGGCGGATCGATCCCTTCCCAGGGTTGCTACTTCACTTGCATCAACGCATTTGGGATCGTCACGGGTCAATTCGTCGACGCAGATGATATCTCTCACGGCTATTTGCGCAAAACCAGTGGCCAGATCGTCAAGTTCGACGCACCCGGCGCCGTCAATGGCACCTATGCGTACAGCATCAATCTGGAAGGCGACGCCATCGGACTTTACTTGGACACGGTTTCCACTGAGCACGGTTTTGTGCGCGAAGCCTAACGGCTCTTTCACCGCCTTCGACGTAGCGGGCGCATCTGGCACCGAACCGGCAAACAACAACGTTTGGGGCGAGATCACGGGAGACTACTTCGATCCCAGCGGCGTGTACCACGGCTTTGTCCGCAGCAGGCGTGGAAGTATCACAACGTTTGATATTCCCGGCGCCGGCACCGACCCCGGAGAAGGAACAGTCCCGGTGGGTCTCAATGACTTCGGAATCGTCATGGGGTACTACTGTGACGCGGTAACGTGCCACGGCTTCGTGCGGCAACCCTAAGCCTGACGGCGTGCGAGCCTGAGAAGTCTCGTCGAAGCGAGACAAACATTTAACACAGTTTCGAAATGGCGTAATGAAAGGAGCTTTTATGAAAACGAAAACGACCTTGCTGGTAGTTACTCTGATGTTGGCAATCGCAGCCTTTGGCCAGTCTCCAAATAGGGCATGCAACCTCCGCTCGGCTACGGGAGCCTACGGCTATAGCTGTTCCGGAGCCTACGGGGGGCAACCGTTTGCCGCCTACGGCTACGTATTCAGCGACGGCCGAGGCCAGTGGAATGGCTACGGGAAAGTCAGCCTGAATGGCACCATTCTTCCGTGGACCCATAAGACGAGGCAGAACGATCCAGCCACGGTGAACCCGGACTGCACCGGAGCCGTGACTTACGAGGTGACAATCGCTGGCCAGCCGGCCCCCGACGCTCATTTCGAATACGTAATTGTGGACGATGGCCACGAAGTGAAGGGCTTCCCGGTGGATGCGGGTTACGCCGTGAGCTGCCAGTTAATCCTGGAGAAGTAACGAGAGAAGCGGCTGCCGAGTGTCCCATCCAACCGCGGTTTGGTTGGGTGGGACACTCGGCTTCTGCCTCCAGCTGCAGCGCTTCCGTCACGCCAAGTCCAGCTGCGCCCCTCGATATGATTCTTGAATTCCCGTTTCGGGAATCCCTACCACCTTCGTAACCTGCGCCCGACGATTTTCCCGTGCCAGTCACTCCGGCAACTCGTAGACTGCCCTCGAGGCCACCGAAGAGTGTCCCTGCGGAGCGGATCCCGCTAAGTTCTTTGATATCTGGTAAGTACGTATAACCCGCTGCGGCTCAATCATTTGCGATATAAAAGTGCGCTATGTCGTTGAAAACAAGGTATCGCGTAACGAGATTTTTTGTGAGGCGCGTCACGATTGATAGCTGCCAGTCCCCAGCGCCAGCTACCAGCCAACGAGTTAGGACTGTGCTGTTCGGCACTCCTAGGCTGATAGCTGACGGCTGATAGCTGATGCCCTTCAGTTGGTGAGAGTGAAGTTCACCACGATCTCCGTGCTGACGTCGACTGGCTTGCCGTCGAGTCTGTAGGGCTGGTAGCGCCACTGTTTGACAGCGTCGATGGCTGCAGGAACCAGCAAAGGGTGGCCACTCTTGGCGGTGATGTTTCTGACGGCTCCGTCCTTGCCGATGACAACGTCGAGCACGACCTGGCCCTGGACGCGTGCCGAGCGCGCCAGCGGCGGATACTTCGGCGCTATCTCGCTCATGAGCAATCCATGCGAGACACCCTGCGAGATGCGGACGCGATTAGGAGTTGCGGCGGTGTTCGCTGGGTTGGAGGCGTTCGCCGCATTGGAAGCGTTCAGTGGCGTGCCGCCGACGGGCAGACCCAGGTCGGCGAGCGCACTCTGAGGATGAGCCGGACTCTTGGATTTAGCCAGTTCCTTGGCGGTGGCAGCAGGGGTGGTCTTCTCTTTCGCCGCGTCCTGACTCGATGCGCTTGATGGAGCGGCGGCCGACGGCGACGCCGATGAAGGTGCAGGTTCCGAAGGACTAGTCGCGGCGGGAGGCTGCGGCTGCTGCACGACGGTGGTTTCGGATGCCTTGCTCTCCGCAACTTTGCTTTCGGATGGCTTCTCCGGCCCGCCCCGATGCGTTAGCACAAAAACAATGATCCCCAGCGCAACGACAAGAATCGCGCCGCCGGTCAGATACTTCGGCGATGTGAGATTCGCGCCTGTTGCTTGTGGCTGCTGAGGCGGAGGAACTTTGGCAGCAGGCGTGGGCGTAGACGTAATGGGGACCGACGGTGCCGCCGGTTTTACGGCGACTGCGGGGCGCGCCGGCTCCGCCGTGGGGGCGCCGCTCGGGCTGCTTTTGCCGCGCTGCAACTCTTGCTTCGTGGCTTCGCGCTCCGGCTCCGGCTCCGGCTCCGGCTCCGAATCGAGAACCATGCTCTTACGCTCGACGGATTCTTGCTCTTCGCGCCGGAGCTGCTCTTGGCGCGCTTTGATTTCAGCCTCGCGGCGATCCTTCTCCTGTTGCGCCAGTCGCACTCGCTCGGCAGCGAGCCGCGTTTCTTCTTCCAGGCGCGCTTGTTCCGCGGCCCGTTGTTCTCGGCGCGACTGTTCCTGGCTGGCTCGGGCTTCGGCCTCGGTTCGTTGTTGCTCCTGCTCGCGCGCAGCTTGTGCAGCTGTTTCTCGCTCCTTCTTGAGGCGGGCTTGTTCGGCGGCATTCTTGCGCGCCTGTTCTAGTTGCGCTTGGTCGTCGGCAAGGCGGCGATCGTCTTCCAGCTTCTGCTGTCGCGCTTGCTCCTCAGTCTCGACGGCGGAGACTGGGCTCTCGACCGCCGCAGCAACTGCTGCACCGGACGACGCATGCGAGTGCGCCGCTTGTCCGCTGAGTGCGCGCACCAGAATCGCTAATGCTCTTTCATAGTCGGGCCGGAAGTCGATGTGCTGAAGACGCGCCAGCCGGAAAGGTACTTCGCAATCGCGATACAGCACGGGGATAACGCGCTTCTGCCGGCTGAGAGCGAAGGAGACTTCATCTCTGACATTGTCGGAGTTCACGGAAACGGGAGAGAGAACCACCAGCATGCGAGGAGAGTTGGTGAGCGCATCTTCAACCGCGCGGTCCCAGGGCGTGCCCGGTTCGATGTCGAGCTGGTCGATCCACACTTGTGCACCGGCCACCTTCAAATCCGCGGCGAGCTTCAGCGCGAACTCGGAATCCTCACGGCAGTAACTAAAGAATGCGATTGGGACGTCTTCTTGGCCCATAGGGTTCGGCGCGGCAAACAGCCATCGACAGTAGGCTTTAGCCAAGCTGCCACATTGTAAGCCGAAACGGGCGCAGAGTCAGAGAACTTGCTGATACCGGACCATTGCGAGGCACTTTCAGATGGGGTTGGCGGCGTTTTTCTCAGAAGCAACCATTTCCGTGCTGCTCGCCATCGAACTAAGAACGCGTCGTGCGCCCCCCAGCTCGCCTTCGGCATGATGCGATAATGTCCAGTGCCGAGTCCCGTTTCTACTACCGCAAACAACAGAGTTGGATTGCGTTTTCAACGGCTGTCGCCAGAAGAGCTCATCACCCGGCTGGCTGCCATTGTTGACTCATCCGAAGACGCGATCATCGGGAGAGACGAGCACGGGACCATCAACACCTGGAACACCGCTGCCAGCCTAATGTTCGGTTACGCTCCCGAAGAGGTCATCGGACAATCGGTTCTGCTGCTGGTGCCTCCCGACTTGTACCACGAAGAACTGGCAAATCTGGAGCGACTGCGGCGTGGCGAACGCATTGACCACTACCAGACGCAGCGGCTGTCTAAGGGTGGACAGAGGATCGAAATCTCGGTCGCAGTTTCTCCCATCCGGGATGCTACAAACCGAGTCATCGGCTCGGCCCTGATCGCTCGTGACATTGGCGTGCAGCAGCGCGAGCAGGCCGCACAATCCCGCTTGGCGGCTATTGTCGAATCCTCGGACGATGCCATCATTGCCAAAGACCTGAATGGCATTATCACTGATTGGAACGCCGCTGCCGAGCGCATGTTCGAATACACAGCGGAGGAAATTGTCGGCCGCTCAGTTTTGACCATCATCCCGCCCGAGTTGCAGCATGAAGAGCCGCACATCCTGGGAAAAATACGGGCGGGAGAGCGTATCGAACATTTCGAAACCCGTCGCATGCGCAAGAGCGGCGAGGTATTCGATATTTCGCTCACCGTGTCGCCCATTAAGGACCAACAGGGGCATGTGATTGGCGCGTCGAAGATTGTGCGGGACATCAGCCAGCGCAAAGCTGCCGAAGTCGCCATCATCGAGAAAGAGAAGCTCGCGGCCGCCGGACGCCTGGCGGCAACTCTCGCGCATGAAGTCAACAATCCGTTGGAGTGCATTACCAATCTCGCTTTCCTGCTGTTCCACCATGAACCGCTGGATGACGAGGCCCGCAAATACGCTGACCTTCTGCAAAGAGAGGTGCAGCGTGCCGGAGAGATTACCCGCCAGACGCTCAGCTACCACAAGGCCAGCCGGGAAAGAACTCAGGTCGACATTGCTGAAATCCTTGAGCACATTGCGCGCTGGAAGAAAAAGAAATTGGACACCAAGGGAATCCAGCTGATACTGGAGGTCAAGGATGCGCCGCTGGTGTCTGGCTATGCCGGCGAATTGCGGCAGGTCTTCGATAACCTGATCGAGAACGCCATCGACGCGCTGTCAGCGGGAGGGGAGATTCGCGTGCGCGCACGGAGTAGACGGGTCGGGCCAACGCAACGATTGGTGGTGAGTGTTTGTGACAACGGCGAAGGCATTCCTCGCCGCTTGTGGTTCAAGATCTTCGATCCGTTCTTCACCACGAAAGGAAAAACCGGCAGTGGACTTGGTCTCTGGGTGTCACGCGAGATCGTGAAGAAACACGGTGGAACGATACGAGTACGCAGCGCCTACTCACCGCAGCGACATGGATCGATATTCACCATCGTGCTGCCCACGTCTGCCAGTGAAAGCTCCGAGGCCCAGCGCAAGGGCGGTTCCTTGCGGGTCGCGTGATCGCGTCTGCCCGGCGCCGGAGCGGCTTTCCACAGCAAATGCGATAAACTTGCCTCAGCCAACCATCGCCTCACGCGGAGGGATGTGTGAGCGGTTGAAACAGGCGGTCTTGAAAACCGCTGTACGGGAAACCGTACCGGGGGTTCGAATCCCTCTCCCTCCGCCACTTCCTTTACAAGTTTCTATTGCCCAAGAGGTCCCTCACCAGGTTCGGGATTTCGCCTGCGGGCTCGGACGCCCGCAAAACGGCTCAAGTTCGAATCCCTCGCCCTCCGCCACTTCCTCCGGAAGATTCTGTAACGCTCCAAAAGCCCACTGCTTTTGCCGTAGCCCAGAATTCGAGCATCAGGACGGAGTTCCGTCGCCTGCGCCACCTGATGAATTCTGTCAGCAGGTCACGGTATGATGGGTGCCTTGCGCAATTGAGCAAGCGGCCAAGGCGCGCACTATTCCACAGGAGATCACCGTTGCGCTACATACCAGTGCTCATTATTCTGTTGAGCCTTTGCGCAGCCGCGCAGGAAAAATCGGCTGCTCCCCAGCAACAATTTGCCGGAAGGTATGAACAGCTGTTCTTCGCGCTGCGAACACCGGGCGATCATCCTGCCTCGCTGGCTTTTCTCTGGGCAAAAGAGGATGGGCAATGGAAGATCGTCTCCTATAGCTTGATGGCGCCGTGAGGTCGAGCGAAGGGCGCCGTTATTGCACGGGCCCCAGCCACAGGTCGAACCAGTTCAGGGTTTCCTTAATCAGTTCGTTGCGCGGTATGTTGTGTCCGGTTTCGTATTGAATCCGTTTTTTCTGGTCCTTCTTCGGACCCAGCATGTTATAGAACGGCATCTGTGTGGAGTCGACCGGGAAGAAGAAGTCGTAGTGGCCGTTGAGCATCAGCGTCGGCTGCTTCACCCGCGGCAGGAAGTTGATCTTGTCGGCCTCGGGCAACGACTGGCTGTACTCCATTCCGCCGAGCGCGAGCACATTCACCTTGATGCGCTGATCAACCGCGGGAATAATCGCGCCCATCACCGCGCCCCAACTGTAGCCGTAATAGGCAATCTTCGCGTGGTCGAGATCGGGGCGGCTATCCGCGTAATCCAGAGCGCGGGAGGCATCCTTCACCCACATGACAACGTGGTCGCGCCAGTTATTGGAAGTGTCAGGGACATCGGACTCCCAGCCATCGCCGCGTTCGTAGGTGCTCTTGTAGATCGGGTAGATCACGGCGCGTCCGCTGCGAAGAATTCCGTCAATGGCTGCCGTGGGATAAACCGCGAACTTGCGCAGGAGGAGTGCGTTTGAACCGGGAAAGAACAGGACTGTTTGATATGGCGGCCTCCCCTTTTTAGGCACGAAGAGGTAGGAGATGGCGCGCTCGTTGCCGTAGGCTGCAGCATAGGTGATTTTCTCGACCTTCCAATCTTCTTCGTCGGTAACCTGTTCTACCGTGGCATTCAACGGACCTTTGTCGTAGGAGTAAGCGCTGCGATAAGCCTCGAAGAACTGGTCGCTGACCGGCTTCACTTTGCTGAAGTCGCGGCGCGGGGAGGGCACCGCAGCGAAAGCCTGTGTCGGGACAGAGTTGGAATCGATGTACTTGACGGTCCGGAAGCCGATGTCGGGTGCGCGCAGCCATGGCGATTGCGCGTCAGGATCAACGAACATGTAAACCGGATCGTCCCATGCCCCGCCGAGCACCCACCGGTTGGCGGACTCGGCCTCGGTCGCAGTCCACTCCTTGACGTTGCCTGCCATGTCGTATGTACCCCACGGACCGACGCCGGGTTTACTGCCGACTGAGGAGACGCCGGTGCTTCCAAAATTACTGAGAGGAACGATGAATGCCGCAGAAAATGGCCCTGCCGCACGGTTCCAGTGATAGATGGTTGGCAGGCTCTTGCCGGCGAACTCGGCGTAAGCGGCAGCTTCGTACCAACTGATACCCGCTACGGGATAGTCATCTTGTCCCTTTGGGATATTCGCCTTGGATCCAATCTTTGGGCCCGGGACGGTCGGCGGCATCATGAAATTGCGCCATCGCCTCTTCCCAGGTCAGCTTCTTGCCGTCGCGAACAAAATCAAACTTCCAGTACTCAGGTTTCGCGTAGCCTCCGGCATCAACAAATGCTTTGTACTGGCGATTGGTGACCTCGTACTTAGTCGATCCAGTAGTCGGGAAGGTCGAGCTCGGGCATACCCTCAAAACCGGGAATGAAGAGAGTCTTGGGATACTTCTTCGGCGAGACGCGAACCATGCCGGTCGGGGTCTTGGAAGTTTCGTCCAGCGCGAAACTGTTCTCGGCGCCGTCAACTGGAAACGGCTTGCCTACAAATGAGGGCGTTGTCCGCAAGACCGTTTCGTAACCGGGCTTTTCAATTTTCCAAAGGAACATGCCGCGGGGCTGACGAACGTTCTTCAGCGGAGTCTTTCCTACGAGTTCCCATGGTGAGTTCGGCTGATCGTACTCCCGACGAAAGACGTCTGCACCTTGGGGAGAGCTATCAATCGAGATCTGAAAAGAGATGACTGACCAAAGCTTGCCTAATGCGGGATCACCGGGAATCGCTTTTTCCGCGCGCGTGGCCAGAGCAAAAGCCTGTCCATACTTGCCGGCGTCGTAGAGCCGCGAAATTTCCGGCACACCCACGTCATGTGCCCAGCGAACCTCGTGATTGCGCCGGATGAGCCAGCCTGCCCCGACAGCGATCAGCACCAGCAGCAGAAGCAGCGGCACCAGAACACGCGGCCGTTTGGCTTCGTGCACAATGCGAGCAGGACTGAGGGTGGCACCCGACTCGGGGAAGAGCAGGTCGCGGCATCGCTTCAGTTCCGCTGAGAGCGCTGTCCCAGACGCGAAGCGGTCGGCGGGATTTTTCTTTAAGCAGCGCGAGACGATGCTGCGCAGTTCGGCCGGAACATCCCGTCGGAGTTCGCTGACCGGGGTGGGATTGTCTCGCATAACTGCTGCCAGCAATGCAGCACTGGAATCCGCATCGAAGGCCTTCTTGCCGGTCAACATCTCGTAAAAGACTGCGCCGAACGAGAAGATGTCGCTGCGCGCGTCAACGGACTTGCCCTCCGCTTGTTCTGGCGACATGTAGGCGAGCGTGCCGACGATAATTCCTGCAGCCGTAGCTGTGCCGGCGCCGCTAAGCGTGACACCGCCGTCGCCCATTGAGGACGCCGGGGCGTTGAGCTTGGCCAGTCCAAAGTCGAGTACCTTAACCAGGCCGCTCGCGTCGACCATGATGTTGGCCGGCTTGAGATCGCGATGAACCACACCCGCGGCATGGGCACGGGCGAGCGCATCTGCAACCTGCACCGCATAGCGTGTGGCAACGTTGGCGGGCAAACCACCCGGCGGAATGACCTTGTCGAGGGTCTGGCCAGAGAGGTACTCCATGACCATGTAGTCCACGCCGTCCTGCGAGCCGATATCGTGAACCACGCAGATGTTGGGGTGCTGCAGGCCGGAGATGGACTTGGCCTCCTGCACGAAACGGGCATGGAGTTCGGGGCTCGCGGAGAGATGGGCGGGCAGAACCTTGATGGCCACGGTCCGCTGCAGGCGAGTATCACGCGCGAGATAAACTTCGCCCATTCCGCCTGCGCCCAACAACGTCTCAACTACATAAGGGCCTAGTGTCTTACCTTGAGTGAGTGGCATCCGGTGATGGGGATTATATCCTCACCCGGAAGGGCCGCGCCGCTCTTAGTAGCTTCGGCAATGAAACCTGCAGTCCAACTGCTATCGGCATCGGACTTTCTTACTATTTCGGTGGCTCCGGGTAGGTGCAAACGTCGCTCGGGTCCTTGGGGTTCCGGAGCTTGAATACCGTTTGGTTGAAGTACATAGTGTCTTTCTGCTCGGCATAGCCTACAAACAGATCTGCCGCCGGCGGCAGGGGCTTGGGCGGAGCCTCATACCCGCCCGGCATGGTAAACCGGAAGCCAAAGCACTGTTGCAGGTTCACATTATTGGGATCGCCGGGACAATCGATGTCACTTGGTCCCCACGCGCAATCGGAGTCCATGCACTTACTCTTGTCCTTGGCATCCTTGGTACATACACAGGCACTTCCGCTAGGTTCGCAATAGCTCTGCGGCCGGCAGAACAATGGCTTGCTCTTGGTGAATACATTTTTTTGGCTCGACAGGTCGACGTTCACACTCAGAATTGGATCGTCGTAGGTGGCAGTAACCAAGCCGCCGACATCCTTGCGGCTGTAGCCGTTGGTTGGATCGATCTGGATGCCGTTGACATTAGCTTCGCCCAGACTGGATTTAGGAAGGTAGATATCGTACTTCTGTTTTGTTTTCTCCGTAGCGTAGATGAAGTAGACGAAGTAGGTGTGTCCCTTCAGGAAAATGCTGGGATTCCACAAGCTATCGTACTGGAGACAATTGCCAGGATGTTTATCATCCAGCTTCACGCATTCCGGACAGCCGCCCTGGGAAGTGCAGCCCTGCGTGGTATCGATGTAATACCTCGCATTGTTGAGTGAAAGCGTGCTGCGCTGTCCGCCGAACTGGCCCATCATACGAATCTGCGGTCGATTGGCATTGTCCAACTCATCTTTGGTGAGGTACTCGCGGTACAAAGGCACGCCCCGGCACATCGAGTTTCCGCAGTCGTTGCCCCAGCGGATGGTCAACTTGGAATCAGTAGGGTCGATACAGCGCGTGCCCGCACAGTCGGGAATGATGGCTGTGCTCAGCCACTCGTAGGGACTTGTGCTCGCCGTAAAAGGTGTGTTCTCAGGCAGCGGCAAGGGCGGTTTCACATTGATGTCGGACAGGCACTCCGGAGTGCTGAGAGCTGCATTGAAAAACGGGTCTTCGTTGATCGAGAGCGAGGGGCGGGATCCGACAGTGAGGGTCGAGGAGCCGAGCAGACCTGTCAACGTCCCATCGTCATCGTTCAGCACCGTCTGCCGGTCGATGTGATTGAAACTCTTGCTGAACATATCCGGCGTGAAGGTGCAGTACCGGCCTGTGACGGCTTGCTGATTTTGCTGAAATGGGTCGTACTCGTCAGGGGTGATTTCTTTGAACAACGGCTCGACCACGAAGTGCCGGATATCAACATTGTTGAAGAACAAGTTCCTGGAGTGGAAAGCCGGCGGATAGTAGAAGCCGTTCGGTTGTTTCCACGCGATAGCGGCATTGGGGATGTAGCAGGATATGCGTCTTGGTTCCTTTTATCCTGCAAAACGCCGGTGTTCCAGGCCAGAGGATCCGCGCTCGAAAGACAACTGCCACCACCATCCGGCGGAACACTCGTTAGGTCTCGGAGATGTTGATGTCAAGATAGGCGTTGCTGTCCTGGTGCGACGGCCCGTCGTAAATGTTGAGCAGCTTCTGCCCGGGAAAACCGGGAGATTGAAGGTCACTCCGCCATCAGCGTACGCGCAATAATTGTTGGCCTGGGAGGAACTGTTATCGCAGGCCAGCTTGGAGTCATGGTTGAACGGCCCCAGGGGAGAGGCAAACGGATTTTTCCCGTCCTGAGTGTGGCCGATCAGGACGGTGTTGCGCGCCAGCAGCCATTCGCCCAGATTCACATCCGAGCGCGTGTATCCGCCGCCGGTGATGAAGTTCAGTCCGCCGGTTTGCACATCCGTAACTGCGCCGTTGCTGAACAGGTCCCACCCTTTGCGCAGCCAGACTGCGGCAAAGTTGGTCTGGGCATAGTTAAACGAAGTGGTGTAGTGGTCCAGCTTGGTGACCGTACAGGTACTGTAATAGTCTCCGCCATCGCAGGGCTTTCTTCCTGTGGCATCAGCGGAACAGTCATTCGTGCCTTTGTCGGGAACGCAGATCGTGGGATTATGCAGGTCGGTGACAACCGGGTAATAAACCTGGAACGGCTGCCCGTCCTTGTAGTCCACCGGTCCTGGAGGCGCGCTTGACTTCACTGCGGCAAGCCCCGAACTGCCCTCGGTCTGCATTCCATTACAGGGAGCGGTCTGCGAATTCATCTGGAACGAATTCATCGCCGCCACACACGAGTTGCCGATGAACGTCTTCAGCGGCGTAATCCCGGCGCGCTGGTAGTTGGTGGGCAAGTCTCTTCGGATTTGTTGCGAGGCGTAGCCGTCCCAGGTCTGGTATTGCGAGGGGCCGCTGACGCCGGAGCCGATCCACCAGTAACACGCGCCACAGGTGGCCGCGCCGGCGGCAAAGTTGTATTCGAAATCGTTCCAGCCATTGGTGATCCAGAACACCGACGGATGGTTATAGTCGGAACGATAGGGCATGTAGTCAATGTTCGGCACTCCCACCGGCTGATTATCGGCGAGAATTCCTGGCACCTGGCGCGGATTATGCACCGTGTCCATGATTGCGGCACGGGCCAGCACGCCGATGTTCGAATAGAGCTTGTTGTTGACCTCTGTCGCGTCTTCCAGATAATAGCCGTGGCCGATGGACTTAAATCCCACGTTGCGGGCCAGGTACATCCCCTCGGTTGCATGCAAGGTCACCCAGCGCGTCATGGAATCCCAGATGGAGGAGTCCTTCAGATAGTTCAGCGGCTCGGGTGTAGGGTCCTGCATGGTGGACTCCGGCTGTGCCGTCTTGCGCAACATGTGGAAGTGGACCGGATAACGACCCTTCTTCCCTCCCTGCCCGAGCTGATAGAACTCCACGCCCTGTACCTGGTAACTGAGGAAGCCCTGACGCACCATGGTGTGCCCGCCGTAATAATTGCCCGGCTCCTCGGTGAAGGGAATGGACGGCTTCTCGCCCTCGGAGACAACCCGGATATTCCGGGTCAACAATGCAACAGCAGCGCGAGTGTCGACCTGGCGATCGAGCTCGGCCAGGTTCGGGTCCTTTTGTGGTCCGACATCGGCGGGCACGTCCTTGGCCTTAAGACTGTACGTGGTTGCGCGATGGTTATATTTTTCGGTCTCGATTCCAGGACTTTGTAGCGTAAGCTTCGCGGTGCCTCCCGCATCCTCCGCCAGCACCGCTTCTTCCGAATGGGAAGGAAGATAGTCTGTGCCCGTAACTACGATGTGATCGCCTTTCTTCCAGTCCACAGGCTTGCTAACGGTTATGTGAGTTTTGTCGTCCACGTTTGTAAGCCGGACCCAACTGGTGCCGGTGAATGCGGGATTGCATTCGTTCCCAGGCTCAGCCGGCATGCACTTCTGGCCTTGCTTCAGATAGCTCACGCCTCTTGAACCAAAGAGCTGAAGCGTTCCGCCAAACGAGACGGCCAGAACCTTGTGGCCGAAGAAAGCCTCTTGTCCGTCATCCCTGTCTCGCTGGTCCTGAATCTCGTATCGGTAGAAACAGTCGTTGCCTGGCAGAAACTTCTTGTATTCGTCCTTCTTGATCGAGCTGCATGCCTGGTTCTTCGGTAGAGGAGGTGCCGGCGGCGGATTCATCATGAGGTCATGCGCCATGATGGAATTCGAGTCCCAAAGATCCTTCGGAATACCGCAGGGGCCGTTCACGGGATCGGGAGCGCTCTTGCACTCGATGCCGTCCTCTTCCTCCTTACCCCAGAGGTGAAAGGTCAGACGCTTTTGGAAGGGCAACGCGCTCTCCAGCTTGCTGACGTTCGGCAAGAAGCCAGACTGAGTCGAGATTGCGATCAGCTTGCCACCGTTCTCCACCAGAATCGACTCGGCATAAAAATCGACATCGTAGTCGTCGTGAAAGATGAGCTGCCCATTGTTAACAATGTTTACGTTATGGAATGCATAGACCAGTGGACCCTGCTGGTTGGGGTCAGTGGTTACATCGCACTGACCGACCACGAGCAGATCGGTCATGTAGTTGTCTTTGATATCTCCGAAGGGCTTGAGCACCTCGGGCCCATTTGCGCCGCAGGTTTTCGGTTCAGCGGCATGACAAACGACATTGAGTATCAGCAGAAAAGCGATCAGGACGAAGAGCGAAAATCTTCCTCGGCGCGCAGGAATGCCACACATTGTTCTGCCCCCGGTATCCGTTTGTTGGCTCCACAGGAGGGTGGGCTGGACTGGAAGCTGGTCAACGCCTCCAGCCATCAAGGCAGCTTTCGACAGGCTCAAGCGTCGAAAACGACTTTCTGTGGCGCACAAATAATCGTCAAAATATAGCGCCAAAGCTCGAGGGGGACAAGCACAAAGAGGCCGCAGCGACGGTTATTGTGGACATCCACCACTTTAGGGTCAGGGCTGAACGCTATAGAGAGTTCACCGACCCGCTTGCTGATCCAGCGCGAGATTCAACTCCAGAACATTCACGCGTGGCTCGCCCAGAAAGCCAAGCTGACGTCCTTGCGTATGTGACGAGATGAGCTGTCGAACTTGATCGACCGACAAATTGCGCTCACGGGCGATACGTGGCACCTGAAATTCCGCAGCAGCGATCGAGATGTCCGGGTCGAGACCGGAAGCTGACGTAGTGACCAGGTCGACCGGCACAGGCACATTCGGGTTCTCCGCATGCAATGCCGCCGCATCCTGCTCGACGCGGGTGATCAGAACTTTGTTCGTGGGACCAAGGTTCGTTCCCCCCGAATTTGCGGCGTCGTAGCCCGAGCCTGCCGCTGACGGCCTCGAATGGAAATAGCCCGGGCCGGTGAATGCCTGCCCGATGATGCGCGAGCCGATAATCTTGCCGTCACGCGCGATGAGCTGTCCGTTGGCCTTGTTGGGAAAGATCAGTTGTGCCAGACCGGTCACGACGAGGGGATAGACGATCCCCAGCAGAACGGTGGTTACTATGGTCATCAATACAGCAATAAAAAGATTCTTTTTCATGTTAACTCTATGCCAACCCTACTCTGGTTATGAGCAGGTCGATCGCCTTGATACCGATGAACGGAATCACAATTCCGCCGAAGCCATAGATAAGCAGATTGCGGCGCAACAGCGCAGCGGCTCCCATGGCGCGATACTTCACCCCGCGCAGCGCCAGCGGAATTAGCGCAATGATGATGACGGCATTGAAGATCACCGCTGACAATACTGCCGATTGCGGCGTCTTCAGATGCATGATGTTCAGCGCGTTCAGCACCGGGAACGTACCGGCGAACATGGCCGGAATGATGGCGAAGTACTTCGCCACGTCGTTGGCGATGGAGAAGGTGGTCAGCGAGCCGCGTGTCATCAGCAGTTGCTTGCCGATTTCTACCACCTCGATCAGCTTCGTCGGATTGGAGTCGAGGTCCACCATGTTCCCCGCTTCCTTGGCAGCCTGCGTACCGGTATTCATCGCCACCCCAACATCGGCTTGCGCCAGCGCCGGAGCGTCGTTGGTGCCGTCGCCTGTCATCGCGACAAGCTTTCCCTGCCGACTGCTCGCGCTTGATCAGGTCCATCTTGTCTTTGGGCGTCGCCTGCGCCAAAAAGTCGTCAACGCCGGCTTCGCGAGCGATGGCCGCTGCCGTGAGGGGATTGTCGCCGGTGATCATCACCGTGCGGATGCCCATGGCACGCAGTTGATCGAAGCGCTCGCGCATACCGCCCTTGACTACGTCCTTCAGCTCGATTACCCCCATCGCGCCGCGGCTCTTCTCTGCGACCACCAGTGGAGTTCCGCCGGAGCGCGCAATCTGCTCGACGGCCGCTTCAACGGCTGCGGGAAATGTCGTGGCCTTCCTGGGCCAGATAGGCCTTGACGGAGTCGGCAGCGCCTTTGCGGATCTGAAATCCATTCAGGTTCACGCCCGACATGCGGGTCTGCGCCGTGAACGGCACAAACTCGGCTTCATGCGAAGCCTAGCTCACGCCCGCGCAGTCCGTACTGCTCCTTCGCCAGCACCACGATGGAGCGGCCTTCCGGCGTTTCGTCAGCCAGCGACGACAACTGCGCCGCGTCCGCCAGCTCTGCATCGGTAACGCCGGGAGCGGGAATGAACCGCGCTGCCTGGCGATTGCCAAAGGTGATGGTTCCCGTCTTGTCGAGCAGCAGGGTGTTCACATCTCCTGCTGCTTCGACCGCGCGCCCTGACATGGCGAGCACATTGTGCTGCACCAGGCGGTCCATGCCCGCGATGCCGATGGCAGAGAGCAAGCCTCCGATCGTTGTCGGGTATGAGGCATACCAGCAGCGAGACCAGGACGAACACGGTCTGCGGCGAGCCTGAGTAAATCGCGAACGGCTGCAGCGTGACGACAGCCAGCAGGAAGATGACGGTCAATCCAGCGAGCAGAATGTTCAGCGCGATTTCGTTAGGCGTCTTCTGGCGCTCGGCGCCTTCCACCAGAGCGATCATCCGGTCGAGGAAAGTTTCGCCAGGATTCGACGTAATCTCGATGCGCAAGTGATCCGACAGCACGCGCGTGCCTCCGGTCACAGCCGAGCGATCGCCCCCGGCTTCGCGAATCACTGGAGCCGATTCGCCGGTAATCGCCGACTCATCCACCGATGCGACGCCTTCGAGAATCGTGCCGTCGGATGGTATGTGTTCCCCGGCAGACACGAGAACGATGTCTCCGGCGCGCAGTTTGGCACTGCTCACCTGCTCAATGCCGGTAGGCGTGACACGATTCGCGACCGTCTCGGAGCGCGCCTTGCGCAGCGTCTCAGCCTGCGCCTTGCCGCGGCCTTCTGCCATCGCCTCTGCGAAATTCGCGAACAGCACGGTGAACCACAGCCAGAGCGTGATCTGCAGGTTGAACGAGAACGCCGTTCCTCCGCGAAACAACAGCACCGTGGTGATGACGCTGCCGATCTCGACCACAAACATGACGGGATTGCCCATCATCTTGCGCGGGTTCAGCTTCAGTAGCGCATCGAGCGTGGCGCGCCGTATGATCTTCCATTCCCAGATTGCGTTGCTTCTTGCCATTGTTACCTCAGAAAGTCCTTCCCGCACTCATCAGCAGGTGTTCAAGGATCGGTCCCAGGCTCAGTGCCGGGAAGAATGTCAGTGCGCCGACGATGATGATGACGCCCATCAGCAACACCGTGAACAAAGGTGTGGTGACGGGAAAAGTCCCCAGCGAAGCGCGGTACATGTTTCTTCTGCGCGAGATTGCCCGCGATAGCGAGCATGGGGATGATCATCAGGAAACGCCCGATCAGCATGGTGATGCGCGCCGCTGACGTTGTACCAGGGTGTGTTGGTCGTCAGACCTGCGAAAGCGGAGCCATTGTTGCCCGCTTGCGAAGTATAGGAATAGAGAATCTCGCTGAGCCCATGCGGACCGGGATTCAAGATGCTGGAAGTGCCGAACGAATAGACAGAAGAAATGGCTGCACCCACAAGGATTACCAGTGGGAAGACGAGCACTACCAACATGGCCATCTTCACGTCATAGGCTTCGATCTTCTTCCCTAAATACTCAGGAGTACGTCCGACCATCAAGCCCGCGATGAAGACTGCGAGGACGATGTACACCAGCATTCCATACATTCCGGCGCCCACACCGCCGAAGATGACCTCGCTCAACATAATGTTGACGAGCGGTACCATCCCTCCTAGCGGCGTGAACGAATCATGCCATCCGTTGATGGCGCCACAGCTGGCATCGGTCGTAACCGTCGCCCACAGAGCGGTGTTGGCGATTCCGAAGCGAGCCTCTTTGCCCTCCATGTTGCCGCCGGGCTGGGTGGCGGTCGCGTGTTGATTCAACCCATGCAGCAGTGGATTGCCGCCCGCCTCCGCCCAATAGGCAACTGTGACCCCGGCGACGAACAGAATCGCCATGGCTGCCCACACTGCCCAACCATGTGCCTGCGATCCCGTCATGCGGCCCAATGTGTAAGTCAGGCCTGAGCCGATTGCAAAGATGGACACCAGCTCGATGAGGTTCGAAAGTGGAGTCGGATTTTCGAAGGGATGCGCACTGTTCGCGTTGAAAAAGCCGCCTCCATTGGTGCCGAGCTCCTTGATAATCTCCTGCGAAGCAACCGGCCCTTGCGCAATGGTCTGCGTCGTGACCGTATCCATCACAGGCTTGCCTTGGGCATCGACGGCCGGTTTGCCGTCCGCTCCCATATGCGGCACCTGCATAGGCTCTACCAGCTTCGCGGTGTCGTAGGGTCGCAGGTTCTGCACCACTCCTTGCGAAACCAGCGCCAGCGCGCCGATGATGCAGGCCGGCACGAGGACCCACAGACAGACTGCGAACCATGTCGACCCAGAAGTTGCCGATGGTCTGCATCTGCCGGCGAGCAATGCCACGAATAAATGCGATCGCCAACGCGATGCCGACAGCGGCCGACACAAAGTTGTGATAAGCGAGCCCCGCCATCTGCGTCAGATAGCTCATCGTGCTTTCGCCGGAGTAGTTCTGCCAGTTGGTGTTCGTCGTGAACGAGGCGGCCGTGTTGAAGGCCAAAGCCTGTGCAACGCCAGAAAAGTGCTGCGGATTCAGCGGCAAATGCGATTGCAGTCGCTCCATCGCATACAGCACCAGCATCGACACCACGCTGAACAGCAGCATGGAGCCCGCGTATTCCGTCCAGCGCATCTCGTGGTTCTCGTCCACGCCGGTCAGCCGGTACACCAGTCGCTCGATGGGCCGCAGCACGGGATCCATGAAAGTCCGGTCGCGATTGAAGACCCGCGTCATGAAGACACCCACTGGTTTGGTGACCAGCAGAACGAGCCCCAGGAACACCGCAATTTGTAACCACCCGTTGGCTGTCATCTCAAAACTTCTCCGGTCGTAAGAGCGCGTAAAGCAGGTAAATCATGGTGAGCGTGCAGACTGCGAGCATGATGATTGATTCCGTGTGCATACTCTCCCCTTAGCTCACGCGCTCACAGAAGGTCACGTAAGCCAGTGACAGCGCGAAAAATCCAATTGTCACTGCGACAAAGATCGTGTCTTGCATATGTCGTCTCCGTTCAGCTCGTCTTTAGCATCGCCATTCTCAGAAGATGAACCCGAGCTCGATTAACCCGCGAGTCTGTCCCTGTTCCGTACCCTGGGGGCCGAATGCGCTCCCCAGCGTGTAGTCGAGAGCGCGAACGTAGGAAACATCTCCGCGAGTGAAGAAATGCTTGTACTGAAATGTGGGGGTCACGGTAAGCGACCAGGCCGCACTGCCGGGCCCGTACAGAAGATTTGCGGACTGTTGCACGGAGCTTCCGTTGCTCGAGATGTATTCCCATCTTCCTGCCAGCGCGATGCCATGCCCCAGGTTGCGATTGACCAGGACCGCACCACCCCAGGCGGATGCGCCGTGCAGCGCTCCCAGGGCCGGATTGGCCGGGACACTGTTCTGCTGCACGTATGGCTGCACCATCCAGTTGCCCTTGGTGTAGGTGTAGATCAGGTCGAATAGTGTTCCGCTGTTCTGGATCGGAGTAGCCAGGTTCGTCCAACTCGTGGTGCTAAGGTTGCCGCCGGCGATGAACGTCACGCTGTGTGGACCGTTCGTGTAAGTGAGCGAGCCGTCCAGGGCCGAATAGCGGCCGGAATAATAGCCGTCGTTCCAACTGAACGAGGCGGTGAACTTCCCAAGAGTCTGGTTAAGCTGAACCCCGCGA
The DNA here is from genome assembly GCA_963699875.1 of uncultured Acidobacteriaceae bacterium. Lineage (GTDB taxonomy): Bacteria > Acidobacteriota > Terriglobia > Terriglobales > Acidobacteriaceae > CAVVDY01. The sequence continues at coordinate 1,082 of CAVOVN010000016.1, read as the reverse complement.
GTTACCGCTGCGGTTTGGTTCCATAACAAACCGCGTTCGATGTTCGGATTTTCGAAGTCGAAGGTGTACTCGTCGCCTAGCAATGTTGGCAACTTGCCAATCAATAGCGAAGTATTCTTCGTCGGCGCGAGTTTCAAATAAGCTACCGGGACGGGACCGAACAAGTTATCAATCGCGGTTTGAGTCGAGACGTATGACGTTCCCAAAGAAACAATGTTGTAGGCGCCCGCCTGCACATAGATCTGCCACCACCCATCCGCCTTTCTGCAGGATGAGCTGCCCACTGTTGATGGCAAACTGATCGGTGTTATTGCCCGGCACAGGACTGTTCTGGAACAGGGCCGTAGCGCTGGCAACACCATTCAGGTTCCATTTGCCCAGAGGCCCTGCTTCAAAGGCAACGCGCGAGGGGAATTGCAGCGCTCCTACCATCGCGGGAACCGGGAGGGCGCAGGGCGCGGGCGCTGCAGTACTGGACGGCTGTTCCGGTTTCTGCTCGGCAGGTTTGTCAGCCGGTGCATCCTGCCCATAGCAAACGCAACCTATTGCTAATCCTGCTGCCAAACCGTAATACAACTTCAATTTATCGATCCACATATTCTGCTGAGCTTCGGCCTGCGATGCCCTTGGCCGGAGAGTCCTTCTTTCCATCTCTGCTCTCTTGATTCGATATCAATCGTCGTAAAGACCTTCTAAGGCCTTCATAAAATCTTCGTAAGTGTCAGCTTTTCGCTACGGCTTGGGCTGACGGGTGTCAAACCATCCCACGAAAATGAAATAGAGCGCGACACGCGCGACCGCTATTGCCGTAGCTCAGAATCTCTTCATACCCCGGCAACACCTTGCTTTCAGCGATCCTGTTAAACCGATCGAGGTGTTGGAGCATTGGCTAACAGCCGCATTCGCGGCCTTCCGTGCCGGACTGCGCGGGAGAGCTTCGCCGGGCTTGCCGGTCGAGGCAGCTCTCGCTCTCCTGTAGTGCAAGGCGGGTGGCTGCCACGAAGCGCTGGCGTTCATTCGCCGGCAATCTCTCCCAGTCGAGGTCTTGAGCCTCGGCACACCCGAAGTCAGGCGCCAGCGCG
>CAVOVN010000015.1:0-236491 GCA_963699875.1 uncultured Acidobacteriaceae bacterium | reverse complement strand
CCCATCGACTTCAAGCTTATCGACCGGCTGACCGCCAAATCAACCTACCCTTTTGTCATCGGGGTCGACTTCGCAGGCGTCGTGGAACGCGTTCCGCCGGGAGAGCGCAATTTCCAGCGCGGCGACCGTATCTTCGGCATGGCGCCGCACGGCGCGTACACCGAATACGTCGCGGTCGCGCCCGGAGGGCAGACCGAACCGCTGGCCCGCATCCCCGACGGCGTCAGCGATGAACAGGCAGCCGCTTTGCCGGTCGCGGCCATAACTGCGCTGGGGTCACTGGAATTGCTGAAGGTGGCCGCGGGCCAGCGCCTGGTAGTGATGGGGGCAACCGGCGGGGTCGGCGGTTACGCGGTGCAGATGGCCCGTGCCCGTGGCGCGCATGTCTTCGCGACCGTTCGCGGCGATGCCGACGAAGCTCGCCGTCTCGGCGCCGAAGAAGTCTACGATAGCAAGGCCGTCGATGTAATCGACGCCATACACGCAGCTCACCCGGACGGCGTCGAGGCGATACTCGACCTGGTCAACGGTAAAGACGCCATCCAACGCGACGCTGAGATTCTGAAGGCCGGAGGCGGTGTGGTCTCGACCATTGGCGCGGCGGACGAAAAGTGGTTCGCGGGACGTCAGATTACGGCATACAACATTAACGCAAAGTTGAATCCGGCGGAGTCGTCGAAGGGCTGGACGAGGTTGCGCGCATGTCGGCCGAGGGCAAGATCACCGCGCGCATCAGCGCCACGGTTGAACTCGACGGCGCAGCCCAGATACTCGAAAAGCTTCGCACGCGGCGGCCTACGCGGCAAAGCCGTCATACACGTTCAGGGGTGATGTGGGATTGGGTCGAGAAATCGACGTGGACTCGGAAGCGTATTGCCCCCATTGCAGGAAGGCGGCTTGAGTGGGTCAGCCGGCTGTTTGATCTAATATGAGTGAAACCCATGCGCTCACTTTGAAGAAGAGCTAATCGCTTCGGAGACGAAATCCGATGTCCGAGCTCGCGTTGCAGCTCATCGCCGAAAACAAACGTACTCGGGATACCTTTCTTGACCTTGGCAATTGCGGGCTAACCGAGATTCCCGCCGAAGTCGGCGAACTCCTCTGGCTGGAGTCCCTGTCGCTGGCGAGCGCATGGTCCGAATGGAATGGCCGGACGGAGGAGGAGCAACACAAGAAGTCGAAAGTCAGCGGCGACAAGAATGACCGCCTGACCGACGATCTTGCGCCGCTGGCTGGCCTCTCTGCCCTGCAGACGCTTTATGTCCGCGGACACGCCGGTCACCGACCTCGCGCCGCTGGCGGGCCTGTCTGCCTTGCAGAAGCTAGATGTCTCGTACACGCCGGTCACCGACCTTGCGCCGCTGGCGGACCTGTCTGCCCTTGCAGATGCTTAATTTCTCGTACACGCCGGTCAGCGATCTTGGCGCCGCTGGCGCTGCCTGCTCTGCCCTTGCAGACCTTGATTTAGCTGGAGCACAGCAGGTCGGCCGACCCTTGCACCGCTGGCGGGCCTGTCCGCCTTGCAGACGCTGGACATCACGGGCACGCAGGTCAGCGACCTTGCGCCGCTGGCGGGCCTGTCCGCCCTGCAGACGCTGGATATCTCGAGACGCAGGTCAGTGACCTGGCGCCGCTGGCCGGCCTGTCGCCTTGCAGATGCTTAATGTCTCGGATACGCCGGTCAGCGACCTTGCGCCGCTGGCTGGTTTGTCTGCCCTGCAGAGGCTTATTGTCTGGGGCACTCAGGTCAGAGATCTTACGCCGCTGGCTGGCCTGTCAGCCCTGCAGACGCTTTATGTCTCTGGCACGCAGGTCAGCGACTTGCGCCGCTGGCCGGCCTGTCTGCCCTGCAGGGCTCAATATCGGGAACACGCAGGTCAGCGACTTGCGCCGCTGGCTGGTCTTCTGCCCTGCAGTTGCTGGATGTCTCGAACACCAGGTCACCGACCTCGCGCCGCTAGCTGGCTGTCTGCCCTACAGCTCTATTGCTGGGCACGGAGGTTAGCGACCTAGCGCCGCTGGCGGGCCTGTTAGCCCTGCAGACGCTTAATGTCTCGAACACGCAGGTCACCGACCTCTCCCCGTTGATCGACCTCATTCGTCGGGGTTTTCCGTTAAATGGAGCTCAGCGATTGGCAAGGTGGCATCTACGTCGAAAACTGTCCGCTTACCAATCCGCCGCCTGAGATCGTGAAGCAGGGCAATGAGGCCATCCTCAACTACTTTCGTGAGCGGGAGCTGGGCGGGGTCGACCATCTGTATGAAGCCAAAATGCTCATCCTGGGCGAGGGTGGCGCGGGCAAGACCAGTCTGCTGAGGCGCTTGTATCAGCCCGGCCAGCCGCTGCCCGCGGAAAGCGAGACGACCAGGGGCATCGACATCTACAGGCACGAATTCAAGATGAAGAACGGGCGGACCTTCCGCCTGAACGTCTGGGACTTCGGCGGCCAAGAGATCTACCACGCCACCCACCAGTTCTTTCTGACCCACCGCTCGCTCTATGTGCTGGTGGATGACACGCGTAAAGACTACAAGTCGGTATCGGATGAAGGCTTCAAGTATTGGCTGGAGCTGATCGAGGTATTTGGCGGACACAGCCCGACGCTGATTTTTCAGAACGAGAAGGACGGCCGCAGCAAGGCCATCGACTTCGGCGGCATCAAGCAACGTTACGACAACGTGAAGGAAGCTCTATGCCGGCGATTTGGACGAAGCCGATGCAGCCGACAAAGTGCGCGATGGCATCGAGTTTTTCGCCAGCCATCTCAGCCATATCGGCGAGGAAGTGCCCGCCCGCTGGATCAAGGTGCGGGCCGACATCGAGGAGCTCGCCGCGAAGCAGCCTTACATCCCGGTGGAGGAGTATTTCGAGATCTACGGCCGAGCACATCGAGTTTGACGAGACGAAGGCGCTGCTGCTGAGCCGCTACCTGCACGACCTGGGCGTGTTCCTGCACTTTCAGGATGACCCTTTGCTGGCGCGCACCGTCATTCTGCAAAACGAGTGGGCCACGGAAGCCGTGTTTCGCATCCTCGACGACGAAACCGTGAAGAAAAATCTGGGCCGCTTCAACCACGATGATTGCGCAGCGCCTGTGGCAGGATTCCGTTTACGCCCGCATGCACCCGGAGTTGCTGGCGTTGATGCAGAACTTCGAGCTTTGCTATGAGCTGCGCGACAGCAAGCCGCAGACTTGGCTCGCCCCGCAGTTGTTGCCGCCCGCTAAACCCAGGCACTTGCCGACTGGGGCAAGCCCGAAGATCTGGTATTGCGTTATCAGTACGACTTTCTGCCCAAGGGGATGATCAGTCGCCTGACGGTCAGGCTGCATCGCTTTGTGCGCGACCCGGAGATGGCCTGGGTCACCGGCGTACTGTTTGAGCGCGACAGTACTGCGGTACTGGTGGAGATATTGCCGAATGGCAACGAAATCGAACTGCGGGCCCGCGGGCCGGAGCGTAAAGCGCTTCTTAGCGTCATTGCTGCCGATTTGGATGCGCTTGAATGAATTCATTCCAGGGCCTGCGCGACAAGGTTGACAAGCGCATTCCCTGCAACTGCAAAGTTTGCCGCGCGGCCGCTGTGCCCGAGTTTTTCGACCAAAAGGACTTGCTCAAGCGCAAGGAGGACAATCGCCTGAAAGTGGAATGCCCACGCAGCTATGAAGACGTGGACGTGCTGGAGCTGTTGGACGGCATCAAGCTGGACAAGCTGCCGGGCTGGGCAAACGAGGCGCCAGGTCGCCGGCGCATCCGCTTCGCGCGAGATTCGCATCTTTCTCGCCTCCTCCGCCGAGCTGCGAGAAGACCGGGACGCATTCGAGCTTTACTTTCGCCAACAGAACGACGAGCTCGTGAAGAAAGGGTTCTATCTGAAGATCGTGCGCTGGGAAAATTTTCTTGACGCGATGTCGAAAACTCGCTCTCAGGACGAGTACAACAAGGCTATCTGCGAGTGCGATGTCTTCGTCAGCCTGTTCTGTACCAAGACCGGCAAGTACACGGAAGAAGAGTTCGATGTCGCGCACCGCCAGTTCAAGAGCAGCGGCAAGCCGCTCATCTACACATTCTTCAAGGATACTGAGATCAAGACCGGCAGCGCGCCCAGGAAGGACTTGGAATCTTTGTGGGCATTTCAGGACAAACTGAAGGAGCTCGAGCACTTCTACGACCGAGTACGACAATATTGAAGACCTGAAGCTCCAGTTTCGCGACCAACTCGACAAGTTGCTGGAGCGGTTTGACTCGTCGGCAGGGTGCGTTTGAGGCAGCCAGTAGGTAAAGCTGTAGCTACGGCACTAACGTGCTGACTATTCTAGCAGCTTATGCACAGCTCAGTGTGCAAACTTTTGCGCAATTTGCCCTAGGACGAGCGGCAATTCGGCGGACGATCTTAGGGGGTCATCCGGCCACGTAACGCCTTGCTATGGGCCTCTGTGCGCGATTGCGGGGCATTCTATGAAATAATCAGATGCCCTAAATCCGGGTGCCCGCCGACCATTGCGATCTATATGGCATTAAAGTGCTTAGTCGGCGCGCACATTTCTCGTTTGGAATCTTGTCGCCTCGTAGGCAACGACGCGATTATCTCTCCCCCTTTTGGGACCCCCACGGAAACCCTGATCAACTCAAGGCGAAGTCCCTCCGCGGATAAAGACGCATTGGTATTGCAGCATTAACGGACGGCCTGAAAGTGAGTGCGTGAGAACCGTGCCGCCCCCCGAGGGGCTCGGCATTTTTTTCCACTTTACCCAGCACTCCGCCTTCGGCTACGTGCTGGGCTATGATATGTCGCGCCTACGGCGCTTGATTTTCGCTGCTCATACTCCACCGGCGAAGATGAAACTTAGTACTCACGCAGACCCTGAAGGCCGTCCCCTTCAAACCCGACCTAATCAGAGCTTCCCTACGGCGTCACCGGCGTCGGCGCGTTCTTCGGCGTCGACAGATAGCCGCTGATGCTGTTCTTGTCCGCGGTAAACACCACCACCTCATACAGCATGTGATCGCGCCCGGTGTAGAACTGCAGCGGCTCGTTCACGGTGCGATCCTTCTTCTCGATGGTGCGGTCGTCGGCGATCACGTTCAACGTAAACTGCTCTTCTTCGGATCGACCTTCTTCAACTGCAGGCTCACGGTCGAAACCGGCGTGCGCGCGCCCTTCTGCAGCGTGAAGTCGTAATAATTTCGTTCGCCCTTGCGCTTCAGCATCTCCAGCTCGCGAAGCGTTGTGGGCAATCAGTCCGCTCTGCACGCCGAGATCGCCCATGGCGTGCTCCAGCTTGGCATTGGTCGCAGCCAGATCGCTCTGCGTCTTCTGGATGTCCGTCTTGGCGCTCGCCGACATCGCTCTTCACTCCGCTGACTTCCCCGCTGACGGCGGCAATCTGCTGGCCTTGCTGGCTCTGCTCGGCGGACAGCTTGGCGGCGGCGGCCTTCTGCTGGCGCTCCAGCTCCGCCGCGCGCTGCGCCATCTCCTGCTTGGTCATGCCAACTTCGGAGGTGAGCGCCTGCTTAAACTCCGACGAAGTAGCATGAATGCGCTTGCCCAGATCGGCCTGCGCCGTCTCCAGCGCCAGCTGCTTCTGCTCCAGCGCCGTGATGCTGCGTTCTCAGGTCGTACATCAGGTACAGTGAGGCGATCACGTAGATTACGGCCGCTGCCAGCAATACATATTTCAGTGCGTCGCTGTTGGCGAATGCGGCCCACCGCGATTCGGGAGGAGCGCTCGGTTGTTCTTCAAGCATTGTGAGTCCTTTCCTGCTACCTTCGATTCTCCGGGAGCGAAAAACCCCTGTCAATGCAACATATGTGGCGGGAGAGCCCAAGAGTCACCTTGAGCGATTACCGCATCTCACAGACCCGGTCTGACCACCTGAGTCAAAATAGACGGCGAAGTCTGTAGTAGGTTTGCGCTTGTTACGGTAGAAACACAATTTCGGGCGCATGGTTACGATCGCGCTGCAAATTGACCATGTCTGAAAAGGCAACCAAATCGCGGAAGCGTGCTCTGGATCTATTCGGAGCGCTGTTGGTCGCGCTTGCGTTAAACGGCCCTTTATTGGCGCAAGGGACAGCGACTCAGCCCGCGGCTGACAAGTCCAATCCGTGGGCGTACTCGCTCACTGTCGATGGCTATATCGTGCCGAACAGTACCGGCTACGCCAGTCCCATCTTCACCGCCGACAAGAACTGGCATTTCGAAGCTCGCTACAACGACGAGAATCTCTACACCGGGTCGCTCTGGTTTGGCTACAACCTCAATTTTGGCAAGAAGAAGCTGAAGCTGGCCCTTACGCCGATGCTCGGCGGCGTGATGGGGCGAACGACGGGAATCGCTCCCGGCCTGGAGACCACGCTCACCTACAAGAAGATCGAGTTCTATGCGGCGAGCGAATACGTCTTCGACACCACCAAGGCTTCCGGCAGCTTCTTTTACAGCTGGCCGCAACTGACCTACTCGCTGGCTAGCTGGCTTCGCATTGGCGCCGTGGCGCAACATACTGCCGCCTACCACACCAGCCTCGATATACAGCGCGGATTTCTGGTTGGGGTGTCGTATAAGAAGCTGGAATTCACTACGTACGTTTTCAATCCGGAATTGGCGAATCCGACAACGGTGCTGGAAGTGGGATACAACTTCTAGCTGCCGAACAACGTGTTGCCGAGGATCGGCGCGAGCGCAAAAGTCAACACCAGCATGAGCACCGCCAGCAGCGCGAGTGCGCGGCGATTTCTGTCGAGGGGCGGCCACTTGGGAACATTGGGGTGCCTCAGGCCGGTGAATCCGAGGATTACCGCCCAGACCAGCCAGCCCGGCCAAAAACGAATGCCCAACGGTATCAGGACAAGAATGCTGGCCCACGTCACCCACCTGTGAGCTCGCGGCGCGACTGCGTACGTGATATGGCCGCCGTCCAGTTGTCCGCCGGGCAACAGGTTCAGCGCGGTGGCGAGCATCCCCACCCAGGCTGCAACTCCCACCGGATGCAGATAGAGGTTGCGAAGTGCAACCGGATGCGACGTGAGCGGCGCCACGGCACGATACACGATATTGAAAATGAGCGGATAGCCAAGATTCAGTGAGGAGTCGAGCGCGCTGGGAGGCATGGGTTTCGAAAGCGCCAGGCCCCAGAACAACACGGGAACCGCAACCAGAAATCCTGCAATCGGTCCGGCAATGCCGATATCGAACAACGCCTGCCGCGAGCGAATTGGCGACTTGATGCGAATGACCGCGCCAAACGTTCCTATCAATGTTGGAGCGGGAATGAAGAACGGCAGCGTCGCCTGAACGCCGTTTCTCTGGGCAACGATGAAATGGCCGAGCTCATGCGCCAGCAGAATGCCCATCAGCGTCAATGAAAACGGGAGGCCCAACAAGATGTCTGCCGGGTGGCGCACGAGCCATCTCAGGTGAAACAGCGGCAGCACTACGGAATCGTCGCTAAATGCCGGGTGATTGTGCAGAAAATTACTTTGCAGGCGCGCTCCGACCACAAGGGTTGTGCAAAACGTGATCAGCAACAATAAAATGTGCAGCCAGTATCGCCGGCGCTGCGCAGGCGCCACGGCGAAGACCTGCGGATACGAAGAGACTTCGAAGGTGTAAGAAACGGGCGGCGTGGAGTTAGACATCGTGGAAAACAGTTGTCAGTTGTCAGTTATCAGTTTCTGCGACTCCCTGATGTGATGCTGAAGAGTTTGGTTCGCAAACGTCTGCCAGCGCTCAGTTCTTTAGTTGCCAGCGATGTTTCAGCCGGCAAATGTCAACCGAGAGCTGGCAAGCGACAACTGACCACTGCTTTACTCGATCGACTGCAGCTCCTTCCCGGGCTTGAAGCGGACTGCCTTGCCGGGAGGAATGTTGACTTCCGCGCCGGTGCGCGGGTTACGGCCGATGCCGGTCTTCCGCGGCCGTACGGTGAAGACGCCGAAGCCGCGCAGTTCGATACGATCGCCGCGCGCCAGCGATTTCTTCATGCTTTCAAAGACGGTCTCGACGGCCATTTCCGCTTTGGTTTTGGTGACGCCAGTCTTGGTGACAACTTCGTTGATCAGATCCAGTTTGATCACAAGGGGCTCCGCACATGACGCTCGCCGGGCGCAATGGCCTGCACCGCAGACGCACCTGTGATTCTATCCGACTTCATCACTCCGCGTAACTACTTTTAACGTAATTCGTTACGGGGTAATCTCGAAGACCACGCCACACCCTCCATTACAGCCGCCGGTGCCGCCATATAAGGTTGTGCCATAAAGATTCCCGCTGGCATCCACAATTAGCTTGTCTTCGGGCGTCCCGCCATCGCTGCCGCCGGTGAAATCGTACAAGGACTGGTAGATCCAACCGCTGCCGGAAGGGGTCAGCTTGAAGACGTTGCCCCGATTATGAGAGCCGCTGCCGTAGGTTGTTCCATAGAGGTTGCCGTTGGCGTCGAAGACCACCGCGTCGAAGGGCCCTTCGTCCTCCACTCCGAAAAACGTGCGGAGCACCGAAAAATCGCCGCTCGATGGCGTTAGTTCGTAGACCGTGCCGGCGCTGTACGTTCCGCCCTGGGGACTCGTGCCATAGAGATTCCCTTGTTGATCAAAAATCAGGTTGCCTTGCGGTTCGCATCCGTCGGTCTCGCCCTGAAAATTGTGCAGCGTGCTGTAGCTCCAACTGCCCGCCGAGGGCGAGAGTTCGAAGACGAGTCCGCATCCGGTGGTGCCGGCATAGGTCGTGCCATATAGGTTTCCAGTCTGGTCGAAGATCACGCCACTGAACGAGCAGCAGCCGCCATCCTGTTGAGTAAACCCGAACAGCAGGTTGAATGTCCACGAGCCATTGGAATGCACCAGTTCGTAGGCTGTTAGTGGCGTCGTGCCGTAGACGTTCCCGGAATGATCGAAGGTCAGGTCGCCAAGCTGGGGCCAATTTCCATCGCTGCCCCCTGTAAACCGATAGAGCTGGTTTCTGACCACGGGCAAAGCGCGGACTTACAGACGCTGGCGGGAGGCCTCAGGTTAAAGACAGTGCCGCAACCTTGACCGAAGGTACAGTCGCCGCCGCCGCCGAAGACAGTAGTGCCGTATAGACTCCCATCAGGCCCAAAGACCATGCGGCCCGTCGGGGCCTGCCCGTCATTTCCTCCGGTAAACGTGTACAGGAGATTGAAAATCCATCCTGTACCTCTGTGCGCCAACTCGAAAGCTGTTCCACAGCCAGCGGTGCCGCCAAATGAGCAGTTTCCGATACCGTAATCATATGCCATGCCATACAGGTTTCCATGCGCATCCATCTCCAGGCCACCGGCAGGATTACCCCCATCGGAGTGCCCGGTGAAGTTGTACAGCACATGATAGGTTTGGGCCTGCGTTACGGTTGTGACAGCCGTGATCACCGCGACCACAGCAAGAGTAACGAGAAGAAAGTGGGACGTGAGACAGCGCATGAGGTGCTCCTTGGCGTTTTCCATGATCACTCCTCGTGAAAGTGAAGGCTGTGCACAGCTTCTTGTGTGTAATCTGTCGTTACTGTCGTGATAACGAGGTATCACCGTGTAATCTCAAAGATGACATTCGCGGCGTTGGCTCCGTATATGTTCCCCTGCTCATCCACTACCAGCGGCCCAAAGGGCGCAGCTCCATCGCTTCCGCCGGTGAAATCGTGGAGATCTGTGTACAACCAGTGGCCATTCGAGGGCGTCAACCGGATAACGTAACCGTCGTCGTGCGAACCGTTGGCAGGGTCAGCAGCGTAGATATTGCCGGCCCCGTCTATCACGACGCCGCCCTGAGGGCCATTGGCAACGTTCACATTTCCCGGAGCGGCGTAAAGCAGGTTGTATTCACCGCCTGAAGGCGTGAACTGGAAGACACCGCCATTTCCCGCGGGTCCATTGTCCGTGACGGTGCCGTAATAGTTGCCGGCCTGATCGGAGACCAAAGGGCCTAGCGGGGCTCCTCCGGTCGTGCTGTTGAAGGTGTAAACAATACTCTGGTTCCATCCGGAGCTTGAGGGCGTCAGCTCCCAGAGGGTCCCACATTCGTAAGGTTGGTGAGGACCACCGCAGTTCGCGGTGCCACCGTAGCCGGTGTCCCAAATGTTCCCGCGGGCGTCGAACGCCACTCCATTGCCGGTGCGCCCACCAGTCAACTCAAGCTGGTAGAGAATGTTGTATGTCCAACCACCATTGGAGCGCGACAACTCCCAGACCGTACCGGCCTGGTTTTCTCCGTAGGAATTCGTCGTTCCGTATAGGTTCCCCGCACTGTCGAAGGTCACACTTGACGATGGACCGGCGCCATCGAGGATGTGGCCGAACTGGAACAGTGTGGTCTTTGTCCAGGGACAGGACACCGAGCGGCAAAACGTTGCCGGAGGTTGCAGTCGAAACACCGTGCCGCAACCGTAGCCACAGCTGTTAGGGTTTCCGCCGAAAATCGTGGTGCCGTAGAGGCTGCCATCCGGCCCGACAACTATGGTTTGGGGCCACCAGCCGTCGCTCACGCCGGTAAAGCTGTAAAGCACGCTATAGATCCAACTGCCGTTGTGGCGCGACAGCTTGAAGACGGTGCCGCATCCGGGTGGATCGAATGGGCAGTTCGAGATTCCTCCGGTGTACGCGGTACCGTATAGATTCCCCGCCCGGTCGATGGCTAAGCCGTTAGCGGCCCCACTGCCGTCCGATCCACCGTTGAGGGTGTAAAGCACGTTAAAAGTTTGGGCCTGCGTCGCGGAGGACGCCAGGAAAATTGCCGCCAGGGTCAGGACTAAGAAAAGCGTAGCGCTTCCCATTCGCAGGTTGATTTCGAAAACCGAAGCTGCCCTGTGCTTTGAAGGTGCCATTTGGTTTCTCCTCGACGGCCTTCGCAACCATCGCCGAACCAGTCCGCAAAAGCGAAGGCGATCTACTATCCGGCAGTAGCTCGGCCCCGCCCGTCGCGGAGTAACTATTGCGCTCTCCTCTGGTCCAGTCAACTTAATTTCACATTACGGCGCAAGACCCTCATGGCAGGAGACTTACAGAGTTAGCCGACTCAGGTTCCACAACCGCAAAGCTGCTCCAGGAGCTTGAGGTAACGGGCGAATCCTGGTGAAGGTGGAAGCGCTGGGCTTTAGCCCGGCGAAATAGGACGATGCAGAAAATGGCTTTAGCCACGGCGAACCAGGGCTAAAGCCGAACGTCAATTAGGCACCCCCACAGGTAAAGCGTGCCCTTCCACCTACTGCCCTTTGTCAATTTGCTCCGCATTCCGTAAGATGACGTTTCGCAGACGAGCAAGTTCGCATCAGGGGACGACCCTTCGGCTCCAAGCAGGCTTTCGGACGTGGCGTGTAGCAGGTTTGTGTCAGGGCACGGCTTCAGCCGTGCCAAACAGGCGCAGGAAGAATTGGGGCTTTAAGCCCCTGCACACGCCGTTCAGGGGCTAAAGCCCAGATTCTATGACGGCGCTGACTGGCACGGCTGAAGCCGTGCCCTGACACAAAACTTATCGATTGGCACGGCTAAAACCATGCCCCGATACAAAACGTCATCAGCATTTCGCCGGGGTTAAGCCCGGCGCTTCCACCATCCCAAGGAGCTTCATGGCAATCAAGAGCGACCGCTGGATCCGCAAAATGGCCAACGAGCACGATATGATCAACCCCTTCTCGGAGAAGCAGGTCCGCGAAGGCGTCATCTCCTACGGTCTTTCTTCCTACGGATACGATCTGCGCGTCGCCGACGAGTTCAAGATCTTCACCAACGTCAACAGCACCATCGTCGATCCCAAAAAGTTCGACGAGCGCTCCTTTGTCAGCCTGCAAACCGATGTCTGCATCGTGCCGCCGAACTCGTTTGCCCTGGCGCGCTCGGTGGAGTACTTCAAGATCCCGCGCGACGTGCTGACCATCTGCGTCGGCAAGTCGACCTACGCGCGCTGCGGCATCATCGTCAACGTCACGCCGTTTGAGCCCGAGTGGGAAGGCTTCGTGACGCTGGAGATCTCGAACACGACGCCGCTGCCCGCGCGCATCTACGCCAACGAAGGCCTCTGCCAGATCCTGTTCTTCCAGTCCGACGAGATGTGCGAGACCAGCTACAAGGACAAGCACGGCAAGTATCAGGGGCAGAAAGGCATCGTGCTGCCGAAGCTGTGAAGAGCAGTTGTCAGTTGTCGGTTGGTAGTTACTAGCCGTCAGCTCTCAGCCGTCAGCTCTCAGCCATCAGCTGTCAGCCGAGCTATTCCGTTTTCGCGTGTTAAGCAACGTGTCGATCAGGATAAGCGCTGAAGGGCGCCACTTCGGAAGCTTTCATCTGGGCTTGCAAAGGCGAGGTTGATTGGGCCGCGAAGATTGAGCCCACAGGGCGGAACCGCAGTTAGCCCAGGGCGGAAGCCCTGGGTGGGCGGGCATTATTGATATTGAGCCCCTCGGGGGCGACACAATCATCAACGCGCGTATAGGGGTCCTTCGACTCCGTTCGGCTGCGCCTCACTCCGCTCAGGATGACACACGAGTAGGTTGTTCTGGCGAAGAGCGAAAAGCGAATGGCGAAGAGCGTCTTCACTCGGGGCTCGCCGCTCGCCTACTTCCGCGGCATCTCTTCGCTTTCCTTGTACATGTACTTGATGCTGGGCTTGTAGATCAGCAGGTTCGACGCGCCGGCGCGGTTCACTTTCAGGCAGTATTTGTCGTACCACTCGATCATGCCGTGAATCTCCTCGCCGTCCTGCAGCACCAGCACCATCGGTGTCTTGGACTGCATCTGCTTCTGATAATAGAAATTCTCGGCGTGGGTCTGTTCCGGCGGCGGCGTTTTCTTGCCGTTGGGTTGGAGCGGTCGGAGCGATCGGGCGACGCCGTTCGCGGCGCTCGACATCCGGGCGCGGGTGATCGTTGCGGTTCAGTGCGGGACGGATCAGCTTGCGGTTGGCAAACACTTCCGGGTCAATAGCTCGCCCTACGGCGGTGGCATCCATGGACTCTTTCATGGTGATTAGCTCCTGTGGTCTGCACACCAGCCTTTCGGCGATCGTGAACTCGGGACGCTGCAACCGGCACGGTAAGCGTGGCAAGCCTTGGCGTTGTGGTGAACCCCGAGGTTTTCCTAGGTGTGAACTTAGCGATACCCTAACACAGGAGTTCCGCCAAGACAATCATTTGAATGCTACTTTGGTGTCATCTCCAGCGAGGTGGCGAAGGTGTCCAGGGCCAGCGAGCGCAGCAGGTTCCGCCGCATTCCGCTCTCAAGCTCACCCAGCCGCTGGACGGCAGTCACAATCCAGGCAAAATCCACGCTCTCGGCCATGCGCGCCAGCTCCGGCTGGATGTCCTGATTGCGGACCAGCTCCGGCGTTCCCGACCGCAGGAACAGCATGTCTTCCAGCAGCGAATACAGGGTTCGAATCAGTTGCTCGGTCTTGGCCTTGCCATCGGCGCCCGAGCGATAGGTGTCGGTCACGTGAAAAAGATCGCTGTGATCGCGCGCGCCCATCGCCGGCCCCAGCAGCTTCAGCGCATCCTGCCGTGCCGCCAGATATCCCGCCAGATCGAAGCTGCGCGCCCGGCCCAGTCCGCCGCCGCAAACTCGCGCTACCAGCGGCCCGTTCTCTCGGCTTCCACTCCGGACGCATCTTAGCCAGGTACTGCTCGACCTCCGCAGCCGCAACCGGCGACAGCCGCAAATGCATGCAGCGCGAGCGAATCGTCGGCAGCAGCGCCGAAGGGTTGTCCGTCAGCAGGAAAATCGTCGCGAACTCGGGAGGCTCTTCCAGTATCTTCAGCAGAGAATTCGCCGCCTCCTTCATGAAGTCAGCATCGCTGAAGATGTAGACCCGCTCGCCGCCTTCGGCCGGACGGTAGTAAATCTCGTGGATGACGTGGCGAACCTGGTCAACTTTCACCAGCATTTGCGGCGGGTCAGGCGGGATGATCAGCACGTCGGGATGCGTCTGGACGAAGATGCGTGTCTCGCGCTTGTCGGCGTCGCGCAGGTTTTCGCGCGCCTCAACCGCTTCGGCAAAGCGCTCTTCCAAGGCGTCGGCTTCGGCGATGCGAACGCAGTTGGCTGCAGTGGCCGCAGAAGTCGGGCAGGCCGTCGGTCACCGGACGCTCCAGGCAGTTCATCGCCTTGGCGACCATTTGAGCGAGCGTGAACTTCCCTGCCCCTTGCGGCCCGGAAAGAATCAGCGCATGGGGAAAGTGCTCGTGCGCCAGCATCTCGCGCAGCGTGTGCACCGTCTCGGCATTTCCATGAAAATCAGAAAAAGGCATTTGATTGCACCGATGGATCGTGAGTCGTGAATCGTTGGTCGGGGATCGTAGGAAGCCGGCCGACAAAAGCCTGACTTGTTGAATACGGTGACCATTCGGCCCCGAAGTCATCTATCTACAATTCACGATCTACGATTCACGATCTACGATTCACCATCCACAATCAACGATTCCCGACTTTTAGCCGCTCCCTCACCACCCGCACAATCTCCTGATGCACTACCTCGATCGGCGGTCTCGCATCGATCACAGCCACGCGCTGCGGCTGGCGCCGCGCAATCTCCAGAAAAGCCTCGTGCACCCGAGTAAAGAACGCGCCACTCTCTTTCTCGAAGCGGTTCTCATCCTGCCCGGCGGCCTTGTTGCGCCGCCGCGCCCGGTTTACGCTGGAGCTCACATCCGAGTCCATCAGGATGGTCAGGTCGGGCCACAGCCCGCCGCACAGAACTTCATGCAACCGCAGCACGGACTCGGTCCCAAGCTGCCTCCCGCCGCCCTGATACGCTTCCGTGGAATCGGTGAAGCGATCGCACAACACCCACTCCCCTGCTTCCAGCGCAGGCAGGATCACTTCCGCGATCAACTGCGCCCGCGAGGCGAACATCAGCGCCATCTCAGCGTGTGGATCAAGCCCGGCCGTGCGCGAACTCAGCAGCACGGCGCGAATGCGCTCGCCAATCTCGGTGCCGCCAGGCTCGCGCGTGGTGACGACTTCAATTCCCTGCCCTCGCAGCGCATCGGCAAGCTTCTCCAGTTGCGTGCTCTTGCCGCATCCGTCGAGCCCTTCGAAGCTGATGAACTTCCCCCGCGCTGGTTGGTTAGCCACAGGGCCATCATATCAACGATGTGAGGCTCCCTCGCGTTAACGATCGGGCGGCTTAAAGTCTTGTAGCAGGCGGACGCCGAAGCCAGCCTTCAGGCATTGACCGTGCAACTCTGAGTCGACCGTCAGGACAATTGGCTACTCTCGTTGGTGTAGTCTGGCCAACTCAATCAGGCTCGCGTCCACGGGGCCAAAGCGCGAGACCATCTCAATGTCCATCGTGCTAAGTGGTACGACTTCTTCAATCATCCCCATCGCCCGAAACTCATCGTAGGCTCGACGCCACAGCTTCTCCTGACCATGCTGTTCCGTCTTCCGAATCCAATAACTCAGCTCGGCTACGACTGAGGCGCTGGTCGTCCTTCGCCGGAAGGAATCGATGAATTGAGAGCAGCGAGAATATGAGGCTTGATCTGTCAGACAAAGCAAACCGCTGCGGAGGCTTTCGAAGCCAAGGTCGAATACCGCGTGCTGCAGAAGAAGTTCACGTATAGGGCCGGTGTCGAGGATTAGGAACGTCGCGTCTCTGGTGCTCCTCATTTAGAGAAGGCATTACGGTTGTTATTCGTCTTTCGCTTGTTCGTTCGTCCAGGGAGCAGCCGGTACATCGAAGGTGGTGCACAGGTAGCGTCTGTGCTTTTCGAGACGATCCAGAAGAGCTTCAGAGATGCTTCTTAGCTCTCCCACCGCGCACTGCAGGTTTCGGAAAGATTCGCGCTCCTTATATGGCTCAAACTCGTTTCTGTTTTGTGCCCAAAATCGGTGGGTGACATAGTGTGCCGGCAAATCCCCGGTGTTGTTGATTAGGTACTCAGCAATGTACTTCGGCAGATCGTCTTGGGTGATAGCGATAGCGACATGGAAAGTATCCCCACCAAATTCTTTAACGAGATCTCGGACTTGTTTAGGGAACAAGTCTGAATTGATCAATCCCTCAAAAAACTGGTTCGCCTTCGATTCCACCGCTCCCAAGGCGCGATCATGTTCGCCAAATGCAGCCGCGAACCCTGGGTTCAACGGGTCAGACCGAAAGTCCTCGAGATTTGCGACCTGTGCGCCATCGAGATACTCCTCGACAGGTCTTATGTACTCAAAGCTTCTAGAGTACGCACGCCAGCTCAGGTTCCCGCGTTCAAGCAGAAATCGCTCTCGGCGCAATCCCTCTATAACGGGATTCAGTACGGAATGGACCCAAGCCTCCACACGCCTGGAATGAAGAGGTGGTACTGTCGCGTTTGCTGCCATGGCGATAGGTTAACGCATTCGCGCTCCGATGTCCGCCTTTTTCATCGTTCCCAGCCCAGCCAGCATCAAAGCCTAGGCGAACCGCGGTCTACCTCGACGTGATCGAATACCGCACCACCACGCCATCCACATACGTCATCTCGACCCGATAGTCATTGGGAAGGTACTCGAAAATCTGCGTCTTCAATCCCTCTTCCGACGTGGACTCCGACAGCATCCTGCCCAGCCCCAGCAGCTCGCTGATCTCGCCTATCTGCATGCCGCGCTTCAGCTGGGTGATGGGCGAATTCGGCGCATTGGCGGGCGCGTTGGGGGCCGCAATGTTCTGCGCCACAGGCTCCAGAATCGGCTTCTGCCCCGCCAGGTCGCCAAAGTTGACATAGCCATCGAGCAGCTTCATCACCGTCTCCGGCGTGAGCTGGTCCTGCGGAATGCTGCCCGACCAGCGCAGATTAAAACGCGAGCCGCCCCGGATGCGCTTGTCCGCTACTTCTTGCGCTTTCAGCTGACTGGCAATCTGGGCCGCACGATTGTCAGCTGCCTGCTCGCGCTCGCGGCGATAGCGGACGCGGTCCAGTTCGCGCTGCAAGTCCCGTTTCTTTTGCGGATCGCTGGTGTTGCGAATGTCGTTCTCCAGCTGCCTCTCGTAGCTGCTTTTCTCTATCTGGTAAGGAGTGACCGTAGTCCGGGTGTCGTCCCAGAAGGTCCCAAAGCCGCCGCCGTCGAGATGGAACTCGATGAGGTTCTTCTTCACCACCAGGGTTGTGACGGTGGCGCGGTCGCCGCTGCGAATTGCCGGGCCAAACTGCTTCAGCCGGCTGGTGTAAGCCCTCCAGTCCATGGGATCGTCGTGCTCCACGCGCAAGTCAACGCCCTGTTGGGTGCCGGGCATGTCGATCTCGATCCTGACCTGCCGGCCGATGAAGGCGCTCTGCAAGGCAGACTGGCCGCCGCCTTGCGCGCCGCAAGGCAGACTCGCTGTCGCTATCGCGAAGATTGTCGGGACTATTGTGAGGAGTGTAACGCTGCAAGCACGTCGAAGCATTTCGAGGCGCTCCTTAGGGTTGTTTTGGACTAGGACCGAGCGCAGCGAGTCTAGCACAGCGATGCAGCAACAGGGAGGTTACGCCTCGCGCTCTGATAATCGTGCGCCGATTCGTGTGTCCACACCTGTCAGCCGCAATAGGACGCATGCAAATCGAGTCCCGCTCGGCGGGACGAGGATAGCCCGGCTTCAGCGCTGGGTAGGCGAGCTCACCGCCTATAATCCCTCCATGCCTTTCAAGCGCACGGCGAAGACGTATGACGAGGAGTCGCTGTACGAATACGCCGTTGGCGCGCTGGGGCGGCAGATGCGCACGGTGGCCGAAATCAAGCGCCTGATGCGCAATCGCGTTGCTAAACAAGCTGACGGAGACGCGCTCATCGAAGCAGTGGTCGCCCGGCTGAAGGCGCAGCGTTATCTCAACGACACCAGTTATGCGGAGAGCTACTCGCGCTTTCGCAAGGAGAACGAGAAGTTCGGGCGGCTGCGCGTCATTCAGGATCTCAAGATCAAAGGAGTACACGCGGACATCATCGAGAAGGTGGTTCCCGCCGCCTATACCGATGTCAACGAGGAACAACTGGCGCGCGAGTTTCTGCGGCGCAAGCGCATCGCGAAACCCGTGGGACAGAAGCAAGCCGCTCGCATTTTTCGCACCCTGGTGCGCGCCGGCTTCGCAAGCCGTATTATCTTTCGGATACTGAAGTTGTGGGATGTTGATGACGATACGATTACGGCGCTGGAGGAAGGAAGCAGTGGATCGTGAATCGTGGATCGTGGATCGTGAACGGCGGATCATAGGTCGGGGAATCTGAGTCGCAAAACTAACGAGTCACTAGTTGACGATCCACGATCCACCACCCACGAACCACTGATTCCTATGCCTAAGAAACTTGACCACACCGCCGCTTGCGAACACCTTTCGCGGGTAGACCGGCAACTGGCGCGCATCATCGCGCGCTGGGGGCCGTGCAGCCTCCAGCAGGAGACGACGCAGAGCATCTTCGAAGCGCTGCTGGAGTCGATCATCTACCAGCAGCTGAATGGCAAAGTCGCCGCCACCATCACCGGACGGGTGAAGGCGCTGTTTCCCGAGAATACCAAGCGCATTCGCACGCGCCGCGGCCTGGTTGACGGTTTTCCGACGCCTGAGCAGATTCTGGCCGCGTCAGAGGAGCATCTGCGATCGGCGGGATTGTCGCGCGCGAAGATGCTGGCGATCCGCGATCTGGCGGCCAAAGCGCTCGACGGTACCGTGCCTACGGCGAAGCAGGCGCATCGCATGAGCGACGAAGAATTGATCGAACGCCTCGACACTGTGCGGGGCATCGGCCGATGGACAGTCGAGATGCTATTGATCTTCAGGCTTGGCCGCCCCGATGTGCTGCCGGTGGACGATTATGGCGTGCGCAAAGGCTTTGCCAAGATGCGCAAGCTGGACGAGCTTCCCAAGCCAAAGGAGTTGATGGCATACGGCGAGCGCTGGAAGCCGTATCGCAGCGTGGCCAGTTGGTACTTGTGGCGCGCCGCCGAGATGAAAGAGCTGCCGCTGGCTGGGCCGGCGTCGAAAAAAACAGCAGTTAAGACGGGTTCGGCCGCCAAGCCAAAGGCAACACGAGGCACCACTCGAAAGCGAGCTACAAAATGAAAGTCGCCGCCGTCGTACTGCTGAGCCTGGCTGCCCTCACCGCGTGGGGACAGGACGTGGCCGGTCATTACGTGTTGCATGGAGTGATGGAGGTGGGCTCCGAGCTGTTGCTGAAGCCCGATGGCAAGTTCGAATTCATGCTTGCCTACGGCGCGGCCGACTACTGGGCCAAAGGCACCTGGCTTCGCGATGGTGACGCCGTGGTGTTGCACAGTGCCGGCAAAGAGGAAGATCCGTTCCGGCTGTTACGCAGCGAGGCCGGCAAGCCCGGCCGGATTCGCGTGGTAGTGCTTGGTCAAAACGACAAAGGCGTCGAGAACATCGATGTCCATCTGCTTACCGCCGGCAAGGCGCTGGATGGGAGAACAGATTCCGAGGGCGCGGCGGTTTTTCCCGACGATCCCAAAGCGCGCGCCGTTGCCTTCGAGGTACCTGTCTACCAAATCGCAACCAAGCCTTACGAAATAGATCCCAAGAACAAGGATTTCTACTTCGAGATCAACGGCGACGCCATTACCCAGGTGTCGTTCAAGGATGAGAGGCTGGCCATCGACGGAACCACGCTGGTGATGAAGCACTGGGACCCCAAAGAACCCATGCGCTACGCGAAGGAGTAGAGCGGGCTTTGAAGGGGCACGGCTTCACAGAGTGCTGAAAAAGTCGAGCAAAGGGCCGGTTCGGGTAATGCGGCGCTTCAGCGCCGCGTCGGGCGTTAACCATGCAAGCAGCCTTTAGGCTCTGAGGTACGTTCCGGGAAATCGCGAAACCCCGCTCTTCTAGCAGGTTTGAACGGAGTACGTCAGCGGCTAAGCCGAATCGTGCTGACCGGCGCTAACGCGGACCTAAAGGTCCGCACTACCCGAGCTTGGCGCCGGATCGACTTTTTCAGCAGCCTATTCAGCCGTGCCGTTCCGTCCCCCCGACGGAATTTGGGCTTCAGCCCCTGTTTCACAGGGATTGAAGTCCCCGTTCTTTTAAGCGGCTGTTCGGACGCCTAAACAGGCCGCTGAAAAAGTCGGAAAAGACCCTACTGCCGCCGGCTGAAGCCGGCTCCGGATGAGAAAACAAAGGGCTTGAACGCGGCGCTGAAGCGCCGCACTACCCGAGCAAGGCACAGCCCCGAGTTTTTCAGAAGCCTGTAAAGGCGTGCCCCTTCAAAGCAGGAACAGTATCGTTATCTAGTTACTTGAGTTCTCAAGCGGCAGTTCGTTACGGCGCTTTTTGCAGAAAATCTACGAATGCCTGGGCCGCTTCGCGGTCATTGCCGGTTATCTGAGCGGGAATGATGGCTGGGATAACCGTCGGGCATCCCTGGAGTCCGGCACACACATTGGTGGCCTGCGGCAAAGCGATCTGCAGCGCGGAACTCGAGATGGCATCGTCCGCAGAATCCAGAATGATCAGACTGACGTTCTCGCTGGCGCTGCTTTGCCTGCGCAGCATTTCTTTGTAGTCGCCGGTCTCGCTCTGAATGTCAATGTGCTGGCCTGACTTCACGCGGGGATTGCTGCCTTCAAAATCCAGAATTCTGCGGTCGAGATTACTGCCATAGACTGAATTGAGATTTCGCAGCAGGTGTACTACCACCGTGGAAGACTTGGGCTTCCTGGGCTTGCAGCCGCAGAACAGGGCGAACAGCGGAATCAGGGAGATTGCGACTGCACACTTCAGTCGTTGTGCCATTTCGACATCATATCTGGAGCAAGCAGGTTTTGCAGGATCAGAACAAGAATTGCAGGCTCGAATAAAGCGATAGTCTGCAGCCCGGGCTGCCGAATTACGAAAAACTTATCTCCGATAAAACCAGAACACCCTTTTCTAATCGGATGATTTCATACATAATGCACGCATCGAGCTTCCGGCCATGGGTGGGGAAATGAATGCGGGCGCGGTGTTTTGTTTGGCTGTCGGATTATGGTGTTCGCCGCTGGCCGCGCAGCAGGCGGTCATTGCGAGTGGAGCGGCTTCGCCGCCGTTGCCCGCTATCCTGACCATTGCGCCGGCTCCGGAGCTTTCGCGAGCCACCAGGCCCGCGGCTCTATCTGACCTTGAGCTCTCCTCCTTCGCACTGGGACTTCCCGCGAACACTGAACTGTATGAGGGTGTGCTGCCGCACGCTCCTGCGAACGTGTGCACGCAAGCGCTGCCGCCGGTGCTGGCCGTGCGCCCGAGCGATTACGCCTTCGATCACCTGCAATTTACCGCTGCCGCATTTAAGGGGGCCTTCACCCACGAGAATATGGTGAAAATGGCGCGCAACTTCGTTCCTGGCCAGCCGTTTCCGGATGCACCTTCGTACATACCGCTCAGCAGCCGGCAAAAATTCGACCTGTTTGTGCGCCGCGCCCACTCGTTCGATACGATCAGCGGGGCGATCATCGACTCGCTCACCGCGCAGGCAACGGGAGCGTATCCCAGCTTCGGCGGAGGGATGGCAGGCTATGGTAAGCGCCTGGGCGCCGCAACCGCCGGTGCGGAGAGCGCATCTTTCTTCGGGACATTCGCCTTGCCCGCGTTGCTGCACCAGGATCCCAGATACTTTCGATCACGTCAGACCGACATCTCCAACCGCCTGGCCTACGCTGCCAGCCGCGTGATCATTGGGCGCAGCGACAGCGGCCGCAGCGTCATCAATACTTCTCTGATCCTCAGCGAATTCGTGCAGGCCGCCGTATCAAACGCCTACATTCCTTACCGCAGGGAAACGGTGCCAGGAACAATTGAGAATGCTCTCACCGGTTTAGGTTCGGTGGCGCAAGCCCGCATCCTGACCGAGTTCTGGCCCGACATCATGAAATTCGTGTCGCAGCACGAACCACCGCTGGTCCATCAGTGGCACGAGAAGTGGAACAACAGCAGCCTTGGCCAGTACGCCAGCAGGTAGACAACCCTCCAGACGAGGCGCTATTTCTGTTTTGGCGGATAGCCCTTGAACAGCTTGGCGACTGCCTTATCCAGATTGCCGATGTTCTTGTTGCTGTTGTCGGAAATGGTGTCGGTGGCCGAGCCGCGCCACAAGATCTGCTTGTCCTTGGCGTCGGCCAGTTCTACTACCAGCGTTCCAATCTTGGTGACGTAGGTGTTGTAGGTGGTCTGACTTGGTCCCCAGTAACCCCATCCCCATCCGGCTCCGAATCCGTAGTTGTTGCCGACCAGTTCCTTCTGATCGTGAATGGTGTTGCTGTAAACCACCCACATGTCGGGATTGGAATCGACTTTGGTCAGACCTTTGGCCTGCAGTTGCTTATCAATGGCGTCGACAATGCGCTGGTGCCAGAGGCCATGCGCGGGACGGGGACTGGTCTCCCACATGTAGGTGTGGTAGGTGGAAAAGTTAGCGCTGCGGTCCCAATCGGTGTTGATCTTTTGCGCCAGGGCCAGTGTGGAAAGCAGAAGGCTGAGGATTACAACCGAGAATACGCGTTTCGTCATGGATAACGGCTCCCTTTAGGATGGATTGCTGTCGCGATGCGCGTGGGCATCATCGCATCGCCAAAGATACTATTCCGGGTTGGCGGGCGTCCAGTGGGCGTTATGGCGGAGCGGAACAAGCTGCGGGAACCGGCTCACGATGGAAAAAATTCAAAGTTCATCTCGTAAATTGGTTTTGCATTGTGTCAGGGCACGACTTCAGTCGTGCCGCACGCGGCACAGCATGGGACTGGGCTTTAGCCCCTGCGAAATAATGCCGAACAGGGGCTAAAGCCCAAATTCTTGCGCTTCATTCGGCACGACTGAAGTCGTGCCCTGACACAAACTGGTGTATGAAATAGGTCAAGCAACCTGCAACGGCGCAGCTGAAGCTACGCCCCTCAAAAGTAACGACAGTGCAATGTTGTCTGCGCGGCCTGAAGTCGCCCGTGCCTTCGGGAACCATTTCGATTACGCTAACGTAACGTGCTCGGGAGATGGCGATGGATGGAATGTGGGTTTGTGGCGGGCTGTGGATCGCGTTTGGTGTGCTGTGGATGGTCTGGGCGATCCGAACCAAGCCGACGCAGGTGCGGGAAGGGGTATCGTCACGGCTGACGTATTCGGTGCTGACGGTCGCCGCTTTCTTCAGCATGTTCAGCGGCGACGTTCCCCGGGATTGGCTGCGCATTCGCTTGTTTCCGGCGAATCCGTGGACCGCGGTACTCGGCGTGGCCATAACGGCTGCCGGCCTGGGCTTCGCGGTGTGGGCCAGGGCCTACATAGGCACCAACTGGAGCAGCTCGGTGACGGTCAAGGTGGGCCATCAGCTGATCAGGACGGGACCGTATCGCTGGGTGCGGCATCCCATTTATTCCGGAATAATCCTGGCGATGCTGGGAACGGCTGTGGAGCGCAGGCAAGTGCGCGGCGTGATAGCCGTGGTTCTCCTCTACGCCGGGTTCAAGATCAAGAGCAAGATCGAAGAGCGGACCATGACCAACACATTCGGCGCGGAATACGATGACTACAGCCGGAGTACGGGCGCGATTGTGCCGAAGCTGCGCTTCTGAGGGAACGCCGGGGCCAAAGCCCTTTTTTCCAATACACGTCATCGGCAGGGCTGAAGCCATGCCCTTCCACCCTCACGCTAGATCGAACACCAAAAACTCGGCCGCGCCATCGGCGCCGTTGCTGGCAATCCGCAACTTGTCTTCCCCGCTGATGGCGGCTCCGTCGCCCTGTGCCAGCTTGCTGCCGTTGACGTTAAGTTCCCCGCTGATCAGCTGCACCCAGGCATGACGCCCCTTAGTCAGTTCCAGCTCCACCGACTTGCCGCTGTCGAGCAGCGACGCATAAACACTGGCATCCTGGTTGATCGTAGTCGACCCGTCACGCCCGTCGTGCGACGCGATCAGCCGCAACCTGTTCTGCTTCTCTTCCCGTGAGAACGTTTTGTCCTCGTAGCTCGGCTTCAGTCCTTCAGCCTCGGGCAGAAGCCATATCTGCAGCAAGTGCACCGGCGCCTTCGACTGATTGACTTCGCTGTGCATCACGCCCGTGCCCGCCGACATGCGCTGCACGTCGTTCTGTTTGATGGTCGCGCCGCGCCCCATGCTGTCGCGATGGCTCAATTCGCCCTCAATGATGTAGGTGAGGATCTCCATATCGCGATGCGGATGCTTGCCAAAGCCGCGCCCGGCGCTGACCCGGTCTTCATTGATGACCCGCAAGTCGCGGAATCCCATGTGCTTGGGATCGTAGTAGTCGGAGAACGAAAAGCTGTAATGGGTGTCCAGCCAGCCGTGGTTGGCGTGTCCCCGCTCTTCTGATGGTCTGATGGTAATCATGATCTCGCTCCAACCAATTGGATGCCGGACCGCGCCAAAAGTATCAAGCGTGTTGTAACACGCAATCTATTTAAGCCCCGCGTCTTCCGCCGCCAACTGTCCCAGCACGCTCCAATCCTGCTTCTCGTGGCCACGGCCAACCCCCGCCAGCATGTGGTCGCGCACCAGACTGGCGATCGGCAAAGGAGCATTGACGCTATCGGCTGCCGCCAGCGCCAGCCGGATGTCCTTCAGCCCCAGCCGCAATGCGAAACCGGCTTTCTCATGCTTGGCATCGGCGATGAGCCCGCCGTAGGTTTTGTATACCGGCGCCGAAAACAGGGTGTTGGTCAGCAATTCAACGTACTCATGTGGATCGATGCCGTACTTGCGCACCAGCGCGATCGCCTCGGCCAGCGACTCGATCACCGCCGCAATCAGGAAATTGCCGCTCAGCTTCGCCACATTGGCCATCTCGGGCTTGTCGCCGACCACAAACACCCGCTGCCCAAGCGCTTCCAGAATCGGCTTGCACCGCTCAACCGCTGCTCTCTCGCCAGCGGTCGCGACGAATAGCTTCCCTGTCTCGGCAGCGTCGGGCCGTCCAAACACCGGAGCGGTAATGTAATGCTGACCGCGCTTGCCGTGCTCTTCGGCCAGTCGCTTGGAGAGCGCGACGCTGATGGTGCTCATGGAGATGTGAGTCGCGCCACGCGGCAAGCTCTCCAGCACGCCGCCTGACTGCAGCACCGCCGATTCGACCGCGGAGTCGTCAGCCAGCATGGTGATGACTACCTCCGCCGCCTTGGCCGCGTCGCCCGGGATTGCGCGACCTTCGCGCCCTCCGCCTTCAGCGGCTCGGCCTTCGCCAGAGTACGGTTCCACACGGTTAATTCGTGCCCGGCGCGGACCAGATGCCGTGCCATCGGCAGTTCCCATATTTCCTAAACCGATAAATGCGATCTTCATCTGCCTCCCCCATCGACAAAACTATTACTCAGCGTTGGATGTTCACGACTAGACCAGATTCACAGTGAGTGCGCCTCACGGGTGAAGCACGCCTTTCAGGCGTGGTTGATAGCCGAGTGAATGAGATCCGCCTTCCAGCTCCTGATGAAGCGTATTTTGCCGCCCTGAGTATGATGCTTTCTGTTTTGCCGGCTATGTCTGCCCCGCAACCATCCCGCAAGACGCGCGAAGAGCGCCGCCAGTTCGGGCGGTCGCTCCGTAACCAGATCGCGCGCCTCCGCCAGGGCGACTGGGACCCCAAGCAACGCAAGTTCGACGTTGTCCCTCTGCTGATCGACTCTAATCGCCCGCGCATCTCCCGTTTGCTGCCCATCAAGTACCAGCATATGGCGGCTTCGCCGTTCGGCTTCTTTCGCGGCGCGGTGCCGCTGATGGCGGCCGATCTTGGCGGCCATGCCCTGCACCACTTTGAGGACGCAAATCTGCGGCGACGCTCACGTGCAAAACCTCGGCGCCTTCGAAGCTTCCGACGGCCGCCTCATCTTCGACATCAACGATTTCGACGAGACCATCGTTGGCCCGTGGGAGTGGGACGTCAAACGTATGGCAGCCAGCCTGGTGCTCGCCGGGCGCGAGGCCGGCAACTCCGACAAGGAATGCAAACTGGCGGTGCTGGCTTTCGTCGAGCGCTATCGCCAATGCATGCGCCGGTTCTCGGAGATGGCGGTCATCGAACTGGCGCGCTATCAGATCTTCCGTGTCGTAGGGCCCGTGAAGTCGGTCCTGCGCCAGGCGGAGCGTGCCACGCCGCTGCACAATCTTCAGAAGCTGACCGTCTTCGCGAACGGCAAACATCGGTTCCACGAACAGAGACCGACCCAATTCCACATTCCGCACGCCGTGGCCAGCGCGGTGATCGCGTCCCTGCGCTCCTACGCCAGGACTCTCTCGCCGGAACGCGCCTTTTTCTTCTCGCAATACTTTCCGGAAGATGTTGCCTTTCGCGTGGTCGGAACCGGCAGCGTCGGCACGCACGATTACGTGCTGCTGATGTTCGCCGGCGCCATCTCCGACCCGCTCTTCCTTCAAGTCAAGGAAGAGCCGCCGTCGTCCTATGCGCCTTACCTGCCGGCGCCGCACTCCCGCGCACCAGGGCGAGCGTGTTACCGAAGGCCAGCGCGCCATGCAAATGCAGTCGGACATCTTCCTGGGATGGACCTCGATTGACGGCCGCGACTACGTGGTTCGCCAGTTGCGCGATCACAAGGCGTGCGTCGAGACCGATATCCTCCAGGGTGATGGATTGGTGCAGTACGCGCGCATGGCAGGCGAGCTGCTCGCTAAAGGGCACGCGCGCTCCGGCGACCCCTGCGCTTTGTCCGGCTACCTGGGCACCGCCGACAGGTTCGATACCGCAATGGCGCGCTTCGGTATCACCTATGCAAATCAGACGGTGAAGGATTGGGAAGCGCTGCGGCGCGCCATTCGCCAAGGCAAGATCAAAGCTGCGAAACCCGCACCCGCTGCATCGTCAAAGCCCGCAAAGAAGGCGAAGCCCGTAAAGAACGTAAAGAAGAAGTGACGCCCCCTATAGGCTTTTTTCTTATTGTCATCACGAGCGGGCTTTAGCCCGCGAGGGATCTGCTTTCCCGGTTTTCCCGCCGGCCCGTTTTGAAACACACAAATTTGTCCATCCCCTCATCTACTTTCCGCGTCTATAAATTGGAGCGATAATAGGTATATGAAGCGGTGGGTCCTGAGTGCGGCTCTATGCGCTCTGCTCACGCTCCCGGTCTGGGGACAACGAGGCGGCGGCGGACACGGTGGCATGGGTGGCGGCGGTGCTCGCAGCTTCTCCGGAGGCGGGTACCGGGGTGGCGGCTATGCGGGCAGCTACAGCTACCACGGCGCGGTTGGCTATTCACGCGCCCCAGGTTATGCAGGCGCCTACCGCGGCGGATATTGGGGCGGCGGCTATCGCGGCTACGGTTACGGCTGGCGTGGTTATCCGTATCGCGGCGGCTATCCGTATAGAGGCTACGGCTGGGGCTATCCTTGGTGGGGATTCGGCTATGCGGGTTGGGGCTGGGGTTATCCCTGGTGGGGATGGGGCGGCAGCTACTACAACAATTCCTATTACGGCGACTATCCCTCTGACACCTACTCGACGCAGCCTTACACTTATCCACCCAACGGCGACTACTCGCAGGACAGCCAGACCCAGGATGAGATCGATCGCCTGACCGGTGAAGTCAATCAACTGCGCTCCCAGCAGAGCTCAGGCCAGTCGCGGACCGCCGAGATTCGTGCCGAGACGGTGCTCGTCTACCGCGATGGGCATACCGAGGAAGTACAAAACTACGCCATCGTCGGCAAGACAATCTGGATCTTCGACGAATCGCGTGCCAGGAAAGTTGCACTCTCCGAACTCGATCTACCTGCCACCAAGCGCGACAACGAGGACCGCGGCATCGATTTCGTCCTTCCCTCTTCCTCCCGCTAGGGGGTGCGCGTTGGCACTCCTTTATTTTGTCATCACGAGTCGACTTTTAGTCGGCGAGGGATCTGCTTTCCCGGGTTTTTCAGCGAATTGTTTAGCCGCTGAGCATTCGCTGCGCCTTGATCTAACCCTCTGGCGGGCTAGATGCAGAAATCGAAGATGCTGTTCCAGACTCGCGCAAAGCCGGCCGAATTGAATCCTGAATCTGACTTCAACAAGTCGTAAGCCTGAAATCTTCGCGAGCTGTGCTTGTCCGCGCTGCGAACATCGTGATAGTGCCCCACAATGTCCAGGTGATCGCACTCCACCAGCAGCGTGTCTGCACCATTGGGCCAGAACATGGAAGCCGTGTTGACGATGCCATCGTTGTCCCAAAGCTCGATGTTGCGCGGTCGCTGGGCAGCTGGAATAAATGGTTTCGCCGCAGGCGTACCGTGGCCATTGCTGTAAGTGAATGGCCCTCCCGCACAGGCGCGATACCCAATGCGATAAATGATGTCAGTGTCGGGAGACGGACTTGTGCGCAGCGTAGTCTCAGGATACGTCAACGGATTAACCAGGTCCCAGCGCGGCGCAGGTCCGCCCGCTTTGAACTTGAACGGACGCGGGCCAAGCGTCGCGTACGAGCGCGTCTCGATGCGGGCCTTTTTCCACATATCCACTTCTTCGTCGCGCCGCTTCTTATCAAAACGCGCCGGGCTTTGAGGACCGCCTTGCACTGCCAGATCGTCAATAGCGTGAAAGTCGGTCGCAATGTGCCGCAACCACAACTCAACTTCCGACGCCGCTTCCTGCGCCATTGCGACCACAGTCGGATCATGGCTGCTGCCCGCCTCGGCCTCGCTCACCACATCGCGCACGGCATCGACCAACCCCATCCTGGTCGTCTTACTGGCGTAGTTCCAGATCCATTCTTCCAGGGTGTCAATAATCGGCATCTGCGATCCGGCGAAGCCTGCGCGCAGGTTTTCAACCACCACCTGCCGGCCCAGCTTATAGCTGCGCACCCAGTCCGCGATGTTGGTACCGCATTGTGGGACAGAGAGAAAAACCACCCGCTTGATAAGTTTCAGAATCTCGTCGGCCGTAACCATGTACTCCGGATCGACCGCGCCATCCACCGGAAACGTTTGCTTCGGCGATTTGATTAGCTCCCAGATCAGCCAGCGAATGTCGAGGCCGCCGGTCGAGTGACCGACCAGCGCGATCGAGTCGCCGGGCACGAACTCCCCGCGCGCAAAACGCGTGGCGAGATAGTTTCGCAGCCTTGCCGCTCGCGTGCGGACGGCTGCGGTCGGAAAGTTATCGAAATAGTGGAGGGCTACGCCAGTGCGGCTGTTGTCGCCTGACTTCTTCCAGAGCCGAAATTGGGGAGTAACGCCAGCATAGTATTCAAGCTGGCCCAACGCATCGAAGCCGACGAAACCAGGAATGAGCACGATGTGAACACGGCCACGAGACGAGGGTTTCCGAGGCATGATCCACCTCCGGCCGAAGTCTAGACCTGTGCTTTGGCTAAAGTCTGTGACGAGATGCTGGGAGATGGAGGAATACAGGCAAGAGTCCCGTTACGGGACCGGTCCCGCAATCGACGCTATTGACGCTACTTCTGCTCTTTCCTTCGCGCTAGCAGGTATCCCCGGATCAGCTCGTTCAAATCCCCGTCCAGCACGCGGTCCACGTCGCCGATCTCCACTCGTGTGCGCAGGTCCTTCACCATGCGATACGGCTGCAGCACGTACGAACGAATCTGCGAGCCGAAGTCGATGTCGAGCTTGGAATCTTCGATGTGCTTGGTCTCCTCGCGCTTCTTCTCCAGCTCGTGCTCGTAGAGGCGCGAGCGCAGAATGCTCATCGCCTTCTCGCGGTTCTTGTGCTGCGAGCGCTCGTTCTGGCAGGCGACAACGATGCCCGGTCGGAATATGCGTGATGCGCACGGCCGAGTCCGTGGTGTTGACGTGCTGCCCGCCCTTGCCGCCCGAGCGATAAGTGTCGGTGCGAATGTCTTCGGGCTTGATGTCGATCTCGATGCTCTCGTCGATCTCCGGCGAGACGAAGACGCTGGCGAACGATGTGTGCCGCCGCTTGGCCTGGTCGAAGGGCGAGATGCGCACCAGGCGATGCACGCCGATCTCGCTGGTCAGCAGCCCGTAGGCGTACTCGCCCGTTGACGCCGAAGGTCGCCGACTTGATGCCGGCTTCGTCGCCCGGCTGATATTCGTAGAGCTGCGTCTGAGAAGCCCTGGCGCTCCGCCCAGCGCAGGTACATGCGCATCAGCATCTCGGCCCAGTCCTGCGACTCGGTGCCGCCCGCGCCGGGATGAATGGTCACGATGGCGTTGCGCTCGTCGTTCTCGCCGGAGAGCAGCGTTGCCGTCTCCAGCTTCTCCACCAGCGCGCGCAGCTCGTCGACTTCGCGGCGCAGTTCGGCGGAGACGTCCTCGCCTTCGTGCGCCAGGTCGAAGTACGCATTGATGTCGCCGGAGCGGCGCACCAGTTCGTCATGCGTAGCCAGCGCGCTCTCCAGCCGCTTCTTCTCGCGCATTACCTGCTGAGATTTTTCGGGATTCGACCAGAGCGTGGGATCGGCGGCCTGCTTCTCGATCTCGCTCAGCTTTTCGCGCAGCTTGGGCGCGTCAAAGATACTCCTGTAGGTCGTGGACCTTGTCGCGTAGCGCGGCGTATTCCTGTTCTAGTTCTTCAACCATTTCGCCGTAAAACCTTTTTCACCACGGAAGCACGGAGCACACTGAAAAGAGAAAAGCATTTAGCTTGCTTGTCTTATTCAAGCGAAACGATTTCTGGCAGAGCGCAGTCCGTGTGAAGCCAGAGCTAAATGCATTCTCTTTTCCGTGTTCTCCGTGCCTCTGTGGTGAATACGATCTTATGCCAGCTGCGGCTGCGTCATCTCCGCCGGCTCGACGTAGCGCAGCAACAGCCCCAGCAACGTGATTATCGCACACAGCAACGGGAACCAATCGCCGTGGCGCGTGTAGAACGTCGTGGATTGCACCAGCGAAAATGCTGCCTTGCAGCGCCACCCGCTGGTTGCGTGGCGCCTCGGCCACCACGCGCCCGTAAGGATCGATCACCGCCGTGATGCCGGTGTTGGTATCGCGCAGCAGCCAGCGATCGTTTTCCACCGCGCGCATGCGCGCCATGTTCAGGTGCTGCCGCGGCGCGCCGCCTTCGCCGTACCAGCCGTCGTTGGAGACGTTCACAAATACTTCAGCACCGTTCCTGGCGAACTGCCGCATCTCGTTGGGAAAGATCGACTCATAGCAGATAAAGACTCCGGCTCTTGATGTCGCCGACATCCAGCGGCACGCGCGATTGCCGCGCGCGAAAGTCCCAATCTGCCGCGTCAGCCCGCTGGCGAAGCTGAACAGCTTCTCGAACGGCACATACTCGCCGAACGGCACCAGGTGGATCTTGTCGTAGCGCTCGGTCCATGCGCCGGTCGGCGTAATCACCGAAGCCGAATTGTAGATGTCGGGACGGCGGTTGGGATCGCCGGTGTGCTCAATGCCGATCGATCCGGCGATGATGTAGGAATCGGTTGCGCGGGCCATGTTGGCCAGCGTGCTTCGCAGATGCAGGTCGGTCGTCCAGAACGGCGCGGGCGATTCCGGCCAGAGGATCAGCCCGGGCGCGCCGGGCTTTTCATTCTGCGGACGCACGCTGAGCGCCCGCAGCGAGCTGAGCGTTTGCACCAGGTAGTCCAGCGACCAGCTCGGAATCGAGAATGGGGATGTTCGCCTGCACCAGCGTCGCGCCTGCGTTCGGTCGGCAGTGCCGCCGGCTTCACCAGCTTTGCCGGCGTGCAGCACGACAGCGCCGCAGCCAGCGCCGCCGTCAGCAACAACTTGCGCCGCGCATGCGGCACCAGAAACGCCGCCGCCACCGCGGTATTCACCAGCGCGATCTCGAACGAGATGCCGTAGACGCCGGTCACCGTTGCGATGCGCGACAGCGGGATGTTGTCGATCTGCGTGGTGCCCAGCAGGTCCCAGGGAAATCCGGTGATGTAGGTGCGCGCCAGTTCAACCGCGACCCACAGAAACGGCGTGAACACCAGCGCGCGCAGGCTGAAGCCGTTGCGGCGCGCGGCGATCAGTGCGAGCAGCAATCCAAACAGCCCGTGATAGAGCCCGAGATACAGCGCGAACATCACCAGCAGCAAGAATCGACATCGCTGTGCCGATGCCGCCGTACACGTGCATGACGTGGAAAATCCAGGAGCAGCTTCCCAGATACCAGATGACGCCGCACACGTAGCCCAGCAGAAATCCCTGCCACGGCGTCGCCGGCGCAAGGAATTGTCCGCCGTCGGCGAGCACCAGCATCACGTCCTGCTCGCGGCACTTGAGGATGGCGTAGATCAGCGGCGCAAGCGCAACCCAGCTCAGCAGATAGAAAGAGAAGTTGGGGAAGATCAGCACCTGAAGAACGCCTGAGAGGCAGGCGAAGATCCAGGCATTCGGGCGGATTCGTCTCACTGAGCGAGTGTAGCAAACAGAGGCGTGAGCAAGGCTGCAAGAAGATTACGAGATGATTACAAGACCTGGATAGAGCAGGGTCACTTCACGCATCAGGCTGTGCCTTCCAGGCGCTCTAACCGGCGCTCATGCGACTCGACTTCTTCGGCTTGTTTAGCCACGGTTCCCGCCAACGTCGCGATCATGGAGGCGAGGCGGTCAAGGCGACCGTCGGTGGCTCGCATCTGTTCTCGAAGCTGCATGATCTGTGTGTTGTTTTCAGCAATCTGTGCGGCATTCGCGGCGATGTGTGCAGCATTCTCGGCAATTTGCTGGTCGTGTTTCAGTTGTTGATCGTAGAGGCGGCCGAGCGCGGCCCAGAATTGATCGAAGCTGCCGAAGGTGGTGCTCACTGGTTCAGCTTTATCATGCTGACGTGCTGGTGGCACTCCCGATAATCAGCCCGGTGCTGGGGCTCGAGTATTCGAGAGATTCAGCTTCAAGAGATTCGCAGGAAAACACTGCTTGAGAATGGGACTGTACTTTAGCGGGCGGTTGCGTGTCCACGTTCGGTCGCCTAGATCTGATTCTTGCACAGCACAACAGGTGAACCAACTCGAACTCAAACAGCAGTTCTCTCGACTCGAACTGAGGTCCCTATTCAAGATGACAATTTAGGCAAAGGAACAAAAGGCCGCGCCCGCGCGGCCTCACTAATTGCTAACGGCTGATTGCTGACCGCTACTTGATCGCCACCAGCTTGTTCATCAGCTCCGAGTAATCCTTCTTCTCCACGCCATGCACCTGCTTGTTGTACTCGTCCACCTTGGCCGAGTAGTTCATGGAGCAGAACTTCGGACCGCACATGGAGCAGAACGCCGCCTCTTTGTAGTACGCGTCGGGCAGCGTCTCGTCGTGCATCGCGCGCGCCGTCTCGGGATCGAGCGACAGCGCGAACTGCTTGTCCCAATCGAAGGTGTAGCGCGCGTAGCTGATGGCGTCGTCGCGGTCCTGCGCGCCGGGACGATGCCGCGCCACGTCGGCCGCGTGGGCCGCGATCTTGTAGGCGATGATGCCGTCCTTCACGTCTTTGTCGTTGGGCAGGCCGAGATGCTCTTTCGGCGTGACGTAGCAGAGCATCGCCGCGCCGTACCAGCCGATCATGGCCGCGCCAATCGCCGAGGTGATGTGGTCGTAGCCGGGCGCGATGTCGATCACCAGCGGCCCCAGCGTGTAGAACGGCGCGCCGTAGCAGAGCTCGACTTCCTTCTCCACCTGCTCCTTGATCTTGTCGAGCGGCACGTGACCCGGCCCCTCGATCATCACCTGCACATCGCGCTCCCAGGCTTTCTTCGTCAGCTCGCCCAGCGTCTTCAGCTCGGCGAACTGCGCCTCGTCGCTGGCGTCGGCGATGCAGCCGGGACGCAGGCCGTCGCCGAGCGAGTAGCTCACGTCGTGCTTGGCGAGAATTTTGGTGATGTCGTCGAAGCGCTCGTAGAGGAAATTCTGCTTGTGATGATGCGCCATCCACTGCGCCAGGATCGCGCCGCCGCGGCTCACGATGCCGGTGATGCGCTTGGTGATCAGCGGCAGGTATTCGACCAGCACGCCGGCGTGGATGGTCATGTAATCGACGCCCTGCTCGGCCTGCTCCTCGATGACTTCGAGCATGATGTCGGCGTTGAGGTCCTCGATGCGCTTCACGCGCGAGACCGCCTCGTAAATCGGCACCGTGCCGATCGGCACCGGCGAGTGCCGCAGAATGGCTTCGCGGATCTCGTGGATGCCGCCGCCGGTCGAGAGGTCCATCACCGTGTCGGCGCCGTAGTGGACCGAGGTGTGCAGCTTCTTCAGCTCCTCATCGACATTGCTGGTGACCGACGAGTTGCCGATGTTGGAGTTGATCTTGCACTTCGAGGCCACGCCGATGCACATCGGCTCCAGCTCGGGATGATTGACGTTGGCCGGGATGATCATGTGGCCGGCGGCAACCTCGTCGCGAACCAGCTCGGGCGCAAGCTGCTCGCGCTCGGCGACGAAGAGCATCTCTTCCGTGAGCAGGCCTTTGCGGGCGAAATGCATTTGCGACATGTTGGTGTCGCCGGTGCGCGCGGCTTCTTCGCGGCGCTTGGCTGATCCACTCGGCGCGCGGCTTTGGGCGTGCGTCTTGCCGTTGCTGCCATTGGTTCCACTCATAATCTTCGGGCACTCCTGATCGATCTTTGATTATACGTCGCCGATTGTATGAAAATCTTAAAGTGGCGTCAGGGTAAATCGTCCGCCGCCATGGGAGTCAGGATTTCGCAGCCTGGCAGCCTCGGGAAAAAGTCCGCTTTTAACGCTTTGTGTACGGCGCGACTTTTACAGGTCGGTGAAAAAGTCGCTTACGGAGAGGCTTTGTGTCAGGGCACGACCTCGGTCGTGCCGATAAGCCGTTTATTCTTGGCATCCGGAGCCGGCTTCAGCCGGCGGCACCAAGCTCTTTTCGCCTTTTGTCGCAGCCCGCACGACGTACCCGCAGCTGAGGTCGGGATTCCTCCAGCAACGATCTCTTGCGGCGGTGATAACCTGAATTTAGCAGGCAAGAAGCATGGGGCGTTGCGGCTCCCCTTAGAGACAGAAGCGATATCGCTGAAGTAGATTCGAGATTGGATCGTTTGGTTGCCATGACGAAGATGCTGCAGGCCGAGCCGATCGCGAGCATTCCGCAAATTGCGCAAATAGCCGGTGCGGAAGAGCGCTAGCGTGACCCTCGACGGCGTAACGTGGCGCTATTGGTTCGCCGGATCAGGCCCTCCGCTGCTGCTGATACACGGCTTCATGGGCTACTCTTTCTCCTGGCGATTCAACATTCAGGCGCTCTCGCAATACTTTTCCGTCTACGCCATGGACCTGCCCGGTTGCGGCTTTTCGCAGCGCATCGACAATGCCAATGAGTGCTCGCTGATTGGCGATGCTGAAGGTGTTCTGCGCTTCATGGAGACGCTCGGCATCGAGAATGCCGACATCGTGGGTTCGTCTCGGGGCGGCGGACTCGCCATCATCCTGGCGGCCATCGCATCCCGCACGAACCAGTTGCATCGCATGCGGCGGCTGGTGCTGGTCTCGCCCATCAATCCCTGGTCGAGCCACGGAAAAGTTCTCACTCGTTTGCTGGCAACCACGCTGGGCGGCCTCTATATCGTGCACGTGCAGCCACGACTGCGGGTCGTCGCCAGGCGCTACTTCAAAGCTCTTTATGGCGACCCGCAAGCGCATCTCTCCCGGCACATTCGAGGGCTACCCGGCCGGACTCGACCTCGCCGGGAAGCTTCGAACACCTAGTGCGCATTCTGCGCTCCTGGCATGACGACCTGGAGGCCATTGGGCGAGGCAATACACGAAATCGGCGGCTTCCCTACGCTGCTGCTGTGGGGTTCGCGCGATCGCGCAGTCTATCCCTCGTCCATCCATCAGCTGCAGCGGCAGCTGAAGAACAGTGCGCTGGTGATGTTCCAGGGAGCGGGTCACATGCCCTACGAAGAGGTGCCCGACGAATTCAATCGCGTTCTCTGCGACTTCTTGCTGCACGACGCGCCCCGAACTCCCTTCGAGATCGCGGCAGACAAGAAGGAAGCAATCAGCAATTAGCAACTAGCAACTAGCAATTAGCTACGAGCAACCAGCCGCGAGGTACGAGCAGTCGTCAGTTTACTGGAAGCCATCTCAAAACTGCTTTGTGTCAGGGCACGGCTTCACAGGCTGCGGAAAAACCGGGCTTTGGCATGTTTTGAAGGGGCGCAGCTTTAGCTGCGCCGTTACAACTCCTTTATTTTGTCATTCCGAGCGGGCTTCAGCCCGCGAGGAATCTGCTTTTCGCCCTTTTTCCGCAGCCTCTTCAGCCGTGCCGAAAGCTGCCGCCAAGCCGATGGGCTTTAGCCCCTGTGGTACCTCGGTCTCCGCCGCCGCGGGCTCATGAGATAAGCTCTAGCTGCTGATGGCTACTTGCTCGTGGCTCGTGGCTAATTGCTAGTTGCTAATTGCTAGTTGCTAATTGCTTCTTCTCCGCCAGATGGCGAACCGGCAGCCACGCCGCCAGCGCGGCCCCAAGGTACATAGCTCCCACCATCCAGAATCCGTAAATCAGGCCGTCGCGATGGGCAGCTTCGCCCACCAGCAGCGCCGTACATATCTGCAGTGCGCTGGCCACGAACGAAAACGTGTTCTGCACCCGTCCCATGAAATGCCGCGGCACCAGTTGCATCATCTCGCTGGAAAGCGAGATGCCGCCCATGCCGCGGCTGGATCCCATAACGAAGTAAATCGTCACGGCCAACGCCAGCCAGTGCGAAATCGGCAGCAGAAACAGCGATGCCGCAATGATCCCCATGGTCAGCGTCACCGTGCGGTTGGCGCCGTGGCGGCGGATGAAACTCGACGCATAGAACACGCTGACGAAGGCCCCGACCGCCCAGCCGGCATTCAGCCAACCGTAGCCCACGGCACCGCCGTGCAGGATGCGCTCGCTCAGCGGCGCCGACAGCACACCTTGGGTCATCATGGCGGCGACAAACAGCGCCCACGCCAGGCCGATCAGCAGCACACGCCGGTTCTCATGCACGTAGCGGTATCCTTCGCGGAGCTCGTGAATATAGCGAGCGACAGCGCCAGAACCGGGAACACGTTCTGCGATCTCCGGCGGTGAGACGGTGACCCGGCCTTTACGCACCTGGAAGACACACGCAAGCGATACCGGCATAGCTGGCACAGTCGATGAGCAACACTCCGCCCAGACCGATGTGGTTGTACATGAAGCCGACCATCGCGCCCGCCATCAGCCAGCCGCCCTGCAGCGCCGCCAGCAGCAGCGAGTTTGAATCCAGCATCTTGTCGTCCGGCGTCAGCTCCTGGATGAGCGCGTTGACCGTGGGAAAGAACATCCAGAAACCGATGGCCACCAGAACGTTCATCAGGTAGAGGTGCCAGAGCCGCACGTGCTGGGTGAACACCAGCATGGCCACCAGAAAGATGATCACGCCGCGCGCGCCGTCCAGCCACATCATCAGATGACGCCGGTCTTCGCGGTCGATGAGCACGCCCGTGAACGGCAGCAGCAGCATCGAGGGCAGCGTCTGCAACGCGATCAGCGCGCCCAGCGAGACTTCGGAATGCGTGGCCTGCAGGATGTACCAGATCACGGCGGCGGAGTTCATGCCGCTTCCGATCATGGAGATGAGATTGGCAATGAAAATCAGCTTCATCCCACGGTGCCGCCACATCTCACGCATACTATTTCCATCGTAACCCAGCCGCTGTGAGACAAACTTGAGGGATACCGGACGGCACTAAATCCAAAGCTTCGTAGTGGCGTTCACAGGCGCTTGATCAATATGATTAGAATCCGTGTCATATTGCTTTGTGTCAGGGCACGACTTTTAGTCGTGCCGATAAGCTGTTTATTTTGTTATCACGAGCCGGCTTCAGCCGGCGGCACAATACCCTGTCCCGACTTTTTCCGCAGCCTGTTCAGCCGTGCCGAAGACTGGCGCCACATCGTGGGCTTTAGCCCCTGCGGTACGCGAGATAGGCGGCAAGGTATTGGCCAGAGAGTGAGGGCACAATCGTTATACGGATTGCTTTGATCGGCGATTACGACCCCAACGTCATCGCGCACCAGGCCATTCCGAAGGCCTTGGCGTTGGCTGCGGATGGCTCTGACGTACAGCCGGAATGGCTAGCTACCGAATCTGCGTTAACTGCGCAGTTGGATTGCTACTCTGGATTCTGGTGTGTTCCGGCCAGTCCCTACCGCTCGATGGAGGGCGCGCTGCGCGTCATTCGTTTCGCGCGCGAGCAGGGCCGTCCGTTTTTTGGGACCTGCGGTGGATGCCAGCATGCGGTTTTGGAATTTGCACGCAACGTCCTGAAAATATCCGGTGCCGGACACGCGGAGGTCGATCCTTCAACTGCGGAACCGGTAATAAACAGTCTCGTCTGCTCCCTCATCGAAGCCAGCGAGGTGCTGCACCCGGTTCCGGGAACTCGTCTGCATGAGATTTACGGAGCTGACGAGATTCGCGAGACGTATCGCTGCAGCTATGGGCTGAACCCCGACTACCTCCCGCGTCTGGTCGCTGGCGGAATGCGCATCGGAGTGACCGGGCCTGCGGGTGAAGCGCGAGCGCTGGAGTTGCCCGCACATCCCTTCTTCTTCCTAACGCTATTCCAGCCTGAGCGCTCCGCGCTTGCCGGCCACAGCCACCCGCTAATCAAAACATTTGTTGCCGCGGCCTCCGCTGGGTCCGGTTGGCGAAAGCCCTGATCTCTATGCGCGCCGTTTCGGCACGATTGAAATAGCCTGCCCTGAGGGCAGCCGAAGGGTGCCCTGACACAAACCAGCTGTTCTGAATTGTCATCACGAGGAGGGCTTTAGCCCGACGAGGGATCTGCTTTCCCTGCCAAGGTAAGAACAGCAGATGCCTCGCTTAGCTCGTCATGCAATTTAGATCGAGAGCATTGACTGCGAGCTGCTTCGCTAGTTGCTAATTGCTAGTTGCTAATTGCTGCTTCACGACAGCTCGTACCCTCTCGGCGGCGACACCACATCCGGCTTGCGCGCGATCAGCAACAGCGCCCCGATCCGCTTGAAGTCGCGCAACTCCTCGGCGTTCTTAAACCACTTGCCGCTGTATTCCTCAGGCGTCGGCGTCAGGTCCGCAATCCGCACCGCTTGCACGCCTTCGTACCCGTGTTCCTTCAGCAGCTCGATGTACTCCTGTTCCGAGCGCGCCTGCACCGGGACCTTCAGCTCCTCGACCCACCGCAGAGAATACGCGTTGTCCTTATACAGATTGATCAGGATGAACAGCTCGCCCCTGGGCGCTATCACGCGGAACAGTTCGTCCAGCGCGCGATCCTGGTCGCCGTAGTAATAAAACGACTCCACCGACAGCACCTTGTCGAAGAAGTTCTCCTCCCAGGGAATCTGCTGCGCCGAGCCCACGACGAACAGCACGTTGTCATACTGCGTCGATGCGCCGCGCGCCCGCCGGACCATCTCGTCCGACACATCGAGCCCGACCACCTGCCCAGGCCGCTCGCCGCCGGCAACCAGTTGCGCCAGCAGCCGAGTGGCCCATCCTGCACCGCAGCCCAGATCGAGCACGCGTTCGCCCGGCTTCAGTCGCATCAGCGCCAGCGTCTGCTGAGTGATGCTGATGTGGTGCTGCTCCATCTCCTCGCCGCGGCCAGCCTCGGCCCATTGATTGAACTCGCGCCGCATCTGCTCGTCGGTGGAAATCGTTTTGTTGTCGGTCATGCTCTCCTCGTCGTGCTGTCAGCTTTCAGCCGTCAGCTATCAGCTGAACCGACTGCCCTTCCGCTGGCTCGCGAACTTACGAGATGCCCTAGCTGACGGCTGACAGCTTTGTATATTCGAGATGAAGTAACGCGAACTTCTATGGTACAGTCGCGGGAACTCATGGCTCAAACTCCTCAGCCACCGACGAACGGCGAGAGCCATCCCTTGCTCTACTGCCCCGTCTGCGCGCGTGAGGTGGACGATCCGCTCACCTGCGGCGACTGCTCGGCTGTGATCTGCCGCGTCTGCGGCACGCCACTGGAGATGCCCGAGGACCTCGGCATCGGATAGTTGACCAAGCTTTCCGCGAACTAATCTGAGTCGCGAAGCGGCGACCCATTCGTAACGAAAAGATCCCGTTGTTGCGGACGTGCGTCTCCACGGTTGGAAAGGAAATCGCCGGGTACTTCGATTTGGTCTGCCAGATCAAGAAACTCTAGCCAACCGGATCGGCTTTGTTGAAGCCCGCGTTCAGATTTGTCGGCTTCTTGATTCATCCTCATTTTTCGCCTAAAGTCGAGCGCCGTAGGCGTGAAATATCATAGCCCAGCGCATCAGCGCTGGGGCAGTTGCGCCCTAAGGTCCGTACCTGCCATGAGCGCAAGCATCTGTTCATAGGCGCGCTTCGTCATACGGAAGTGCATCACCGGCGTTGTATCCTCCACTTTCTCGCCTTGCCAGTAGAACAATGTCAGTGCTGGGTCAGGGCTGTTCTTATGGAAAGAAGCCAAACTCGCCGTCGCCGGGTGGTAGTCGGTATCAAGGACGCTCATACCAGCTTTCACTGACGTGTTTCCCTGTCGCGCCTGACGCAACAGTGCGACTGCGCCATCATAAGCGTGACTAGTGACAAGAACCTCGGTCAGAAGCGTACCAGCAACTGGAAATGGCTCATCGAACCACACGAATACGTCCTGAGTGGGATTTTGATATACGCTCTGCGTCGGCTGCTGCGGGTTCGTGCCAACCGGGACGGATGCCGCTTTGATCGCGCGTTCGTAACTCGTTGGTTGCCAAGGGGGCAGGTGATTCTCGGCAATATACTTATCAACGGCGACTGCCTGGTCCGGGGACGCTACTGCGCCCGGGTGCTTAGCGACGAACTCAGCCGCAGCTTCGTTTGACAACCCCTGCAACGTTGGGCACGTTCCGGTGATCGAGTCGCCGGCGGCATTGCCGTAATAGAACGGCAGGGTTGGGTGAGCGGAACAGTACTTACGTCGCCATCCCGGAAAATGGGCACGAAAAATCGCCATGCCGACACTGTTTCCAATCGCCTGCCCTGTCTCATATTGCTGTTGCCGTGCAACCGTAGCCGCACTGTTATCGGATCCAATGCTAGTGCAGTAGACAGCACCGGGATAGAGAGCACAACTGGTACTAACAGTCTGTGCGTAAAGCAGAGGAACTGCTAGGACGAGTAACGTCAGAAAAACAAATCTCCGAGTACCCATAATTTGTGCTTCCTTCCGAGGTGATCAGTGCGGCTAACCAATTCTGATAGGAATAATCTTGGGATGCAGTGATTCTAGTCACGCGAGCGAGTGAGCAAT
Source organism: uncultured Acidobacteriaceae bacterium (assembly GCA_963699875.1). Taxonomy (GTDB): domain Bacteria; phylum Acidobacteriota; class Terriglobia; order Terriglobales; family Acidobacteriaceae; genus CAVVDY01. The sequence goes on along the minus strand of CAVOVN010000015.1, from coordinate 195,405 downwards.
TTCGAAGGGAGTGCACCAGGCGGAAAGAGCCGGGCTCGGCAGCGCGCCGAAAGACAGACAGAAGTCAGTCAACAGGGCTTCGGCTCGGATAAGGTGTAGCCTTGATCGCTGTCCGATTGGCTGACGTATCCCTTACCAACAATACCAATTTCCACGACGGGGCTAGTCGGGCAGAACAAGCACCGGGCCCGGGTGCGGACATTAGTGCTCAGGTCAAATACCATCCAGTGTTTCCTGTCAGATTCGTCGGGGCACTTGGCGTACTGCACGATAACAGTAGGGTGAACGTCAGTCATCGAGAAACTCCAAATCCTTCGTGACGGGTGCGACCGAAGCCTTCCCTTGGTAGAGTCATTTACTGTCTTACCGCGATATTCACCAATCTCCCCTTCACCACCAGCACCTTCACGATCTCCTTGCCGGCGATCGCGGCTTTGACCTTTTCGTCGGCCAGCGCCAGCTCGCGCACCTGATCGTCTGTCGCATCGGCGGCAACAACGATGCGGCTGCGGATCTTGCCGTTGACCTGAATGCCGATCTCGACTTCTTCTTCCTTCGCCAGCGCAGGATCGTACTTCGGCCAGGGGGCGCGCAGCAGATCGGACGTCTCGCCCAGCATCTCCCACAACTCGTGCGCCAGATACGGCGCGAACGGCGCCAGCATCAGCACCAGCTTGCGCTGCGCGTCGGCCATCAGCGGCAACGGAGCCGTCGCTTGCCCACCGCGCTGCACGCTGTCTTCATAGGCGTAAAGCTCGTTCACCAACTCCATCAGGGCGGAGATCGACGTATTGAAATGCCAGCGCCGCCGAAAGTCTTCGGTGATGCGCTGAATGGTCTGGTGCAACTTACGCTGCATCTTGCGTGCCGCAGGCGAAAGCTGCCCATCGCTGCTCCCGCTCCACGCCGGATCGTCCGGCTTGGCATTGCGTGCCACAAACCGGTAGACCCGCGACAGGAAACCGGCTGATGCCCTCGACTCCCGCGTCCTGCCAATCGAGGTCCCGGTCCGGAGGCCCGCCGAACAGCGTGTACATACGCGTCGAATCCGCGCCGTAGCGCGCCACCATGTCGTCAGGCGAGACCACGTTGCCCAGGCTCTTCGACATCTTGGCGCCGCCCTTGATCACCATGCCCTGGGTGAACAGCCGCTCCACCGGCTCGGAGTTGCGCACCAGCCCCATGTCGCGCATCACCTTGGTCCAGAAGCGCGAATAGATCAGGTGCAGGATGGCGTGCTCCACCCCGCCGATGTACTGGTCGATGGGAAACCAATATCCCACAGTGTCAGAGTCCAGCGCCTTGTCCGACAATGTGGGATCGGTGTAGCGATAGAAGTACCAGGACGAATCGACGAACGTGTCCATGGTATCGGTCTCGCGCCGCGCCGCGCCGCCGCACTTGGGACAGGCGACGTTCACGAACTCCGGCACACTGCCCAGCGGCGAGCCCCCGGCCAGCGTGATCTCGACGTTCTCCGGCAGCAGCACCGGCAAGTCTTTCTCCGGCACCGGCACGATGCCGCACGCCTCGCAGTAGATCATCGGGATGGGCGTGCCCCAATAGCGCTGGCGGCTGATGCCCCAATCCTTCAGGCGAAACGTCACCGTCGCCTTGCCGAAGCCGTGCTCCTCGGCGATACTTCGACATCTTCGCGATGGCTTCCTCGCGATGGCAGTCCGCTGTACTCGCCGGAGTTGATCAGCAGGCTGTTGGTCTCGGTGAAGGGCAGGACCGGCTCGTTGGGTGAGCCGTCGGCGAGCGTCTCCTTCACGCCGCGGCAGAATCACCACGCGAATGTCGAGACCGTACTTCTTGGCGAACTCGTAGTCGCGCTCGTCGTGCGCCGGAACCGACATGATCGCGCCGGTGCCGTAATCCAGCAGCACATAGTTCGCCACCCAGATGGGCACCCGCTCGCCGTTGAAGGGATTGAGCGCATAGCGCTCGGTGAAGACGCCATGCTTCTCGATGGCGCCGATGTCGCCTGCTTCTTTCGCCTTGCGCTGCTCGGCGATCAGGTCTTCGACCTTGGCCAGCAGTTCGGGATTGTTGGCGATCGAGATCGGTCACCAGCGGATGCTCGGGCGCCAACTGCAGCGAGGTCGCGCCGTAGATGGTGTCGATGCGCGTGGTGAAGACCGAGATCTTGTCGCCCGCCGGTCCGGCCGCGCCGTCGAGCTTGAAGTCGACCAGCGCGCCTTCGCTGCGCCCGATCCAGTTGCGCTGCATGGTGCGCACTTTTTCCGGCCAGCCCGGCAAGCTTTCCAAGCCCTGCAACAGTTCGTCGGCGTAGTTGGTGATGCGCAGGAACCACTGCTCCAGCTCGCGCTGCTCCACCAGCGTATCTTCGTGCCGCCAGCAGCAGCCGTTGGGCAGCACCTGCTCGTTGGCCAGCACGGTGGCGCACTTCGGACACCAGTTCACCTTGCTCTTCTTGCGATAGGCCAGCCCGCGCTCGAAGAACTTCAGGAAGAACCACTGGTTCCAGCGGTAGTACTCCGGCAGGCAGGTGGTGACTTCCTTCGACCAGTCGTAGGCAAAGCCCAGGCGCTTCATCTGCCGCTTCATGGCGGCGATGTTGCGCAGCGTCCATTCGCGCGGCGGAGTCTGGTTGGCGATGGCCGCGTTCTCCGCCGGCAGCCCGAACGAATCCCAGCCCATGGGATGCAGCACGTTGTAGCCCTGCATCCACATGTAGCGCGCCAGCGCGTCGCCGATGGCGTAGTTGCGCACGTGCCCCATGTGCAGCGCGCCCGAAGGATACGGCAGCATCTCCAGCACGTAATACTTCTTGCGCGTGGATGGTTGGAGGCTCGGAGCGATACAGGTCGGGATTCTGCGCCCAGCGCTCGACCACTTCTGCTCGATCGCCTGCGGATCGTAGCGGTCGGGACGGGTTGCCCGCTCCGTCGCCGTTGGCGACCTGCGTGTGCGCGCCAGTCGCGGGCTGGTCTTCGGTGAGCATGTGCCTTGTTTCGATGAGCTTCGGCCATACTGCGGTTCAGAGTCGGTATGCAGACGAGTAAACTCTGATTCTGACGAAGCCGCATCGGCGGCTCCTTTCCCACCAGCCGCTTCAGCGTGTTCACATTCGTCAGATCGTCCAGCGGCTCGTCGATCGGCGTCTCGGCGATGAAGGCCGCGTGCGCCAGCCGCGGATCATTCAACAAGCGGCGAAACGTCTTCAGCCCGATGCTTCCCTTCCCGATGTGCTGATGCCGGTCGAGCTTCGATCCGCGCGCGGCCTTGGCATCATTGCAATGCCAGACGTAAACATTCTTCAGGCCAACGGTGCGATCGAGTTGATCGAGAGTCTCGGCAAAGCCTTCGTCGCTGACGATGTCATAGCCAGCCACGTGCGTGTGGCAAGTATCGATGCAAGCTCCCGACGGCACGAAGTTGCCCAACAGGTACAGCAGCTCGGCAACCTGTTCGAAGTTGCCGCCGAGCGAGAACTCGGAGCCCGCCGTGTTCTCGATCAGGACACGCAAGTTGCCCGCCGCCAGGTCCAGACCCTCGACCGCCTGCTCGATCGCCAGCGCAACCCGCTGCAAACCTTCTTCGCGGCTGCTTCCGCGAAACGAGCCGGGATGCAGCACCAGGAACTCGGCGCCCAAAGCCAGCGCGCGCTCCACCTCGCCGCGAAATGCCACGATCGACTTGGCATGAAATTCCGCAGTTGCCGCCCGCCAGGTTGACCAGGTAATTGGCGTGAATAGCCAGCGGCTTCAGATCGTAGCGCTGGCGCAGCCGGGCCATCTCTTCGCATTGCGAGCGGGCCAGCTCGTACGGCTTCCATTGCCGCGGGCTCGAGGAGAAAATCTGAAACGCGTTGCAGCCCAGCCGGTAGGCACGCTCGGCGGCATTCGCCACTCCGCCCGCCGTTGAAGTATGAATGCCAATGCGCCGCGCCGTCAGCTTCGGCGGCCGCTTCGGCACCGGCAGCAGCTTCAGAATGTCTTTCTCCTGCTTCTCCGTATTCCCCACATCTCCATTCTAGAGCGGGTTTTTCAAGGGCGCCGCTTCAGCTACTCCGTTGAAGTTCTTTTGTTTTGTCATCACAAGCCGACTTCAGTCGGCGAGGGATCTGCTTTTCCGAGTGGTTGCACCGACGACGCGTGATGCACATCACAAGCTGCTCGCAACCGACGAATTACAGTTGGGCCATCGATCGATCGGCTCGACTTATGCCCTGGCTCCGCTTCGTCATCCGCGCCTTACAGAAGCTCGCCCCGCGCTCGCGCCAGCCAAAACATCTGGCGCTGGGCAAGCACGGCGAAACCGAGGCCTACTTTTATTTGAAAAAGCTGGGCTACGAGTTTGTGGCTACCAACTTTCGCGTGCCTCACAATCGCGGCGAGATCGACCTGATTGGCTGGGACAACGGCACACTGTGCTTTGTCGAGGTCAAGACGCGCAGCGATGACAGCTTTGCTCCGCCATCAACCGCGGTGACGCTGAACAAACGCCGCAATATTATTTCGGTTGCGCGGCGATATCTCCGCCTCCTAGCGGGAGACCGTCCGCCATCCTGCCGCTTTGACATTCTCAGCATTGTCGTCTCGGACACCGGAGAACAGCCGCGATTCACCTTGCAAAAGGGGGCGTTTACCTGGGACGCCTGCAAGCCGCGCGAACGGCAATATCGTAACTTCGCAGACAGGCATTACTGGCGCAAGAGGTAAGCGCTTGACCTATTGATGATTGCGGAGGAAATGCGCGCTCCAAGGTGGAAGCGCCGGGCTTTAGCCCGGCGAATTCCGACACTACCAGAGGCGGCTTTAGCCGCGGCGCCCAAGGCTAAAGCCCACTCTATTAAACGCTGTGCGGCACGGCTGAAGCCGCGCCCTTCCACCTCAAATATCAATAAATCACTCCGCGCTAATCCTTGACTGCGTCCGCATCTTGTCCAGCGCCCATCCCAATCGCTCAAGCCCCGCGCGCGTCATCTCGGGATCGCCTCCGATCCCTACCCGAAAATGCTCCGGCATCCCAAAGTACTCGCCTGGGACGACGCTGGTCTCATACTCCTCTCGCAACAGACGATCCAACTGATCCACCGTTCCGTGCCGCAACTTGGGAAAGACAATCGTGCCGAACTCCGGCCGAACGTACTCGATGTCGTCGCGCGATCGCAGAAACGAATCCAGCACCGGGCGATTCGCCTCGAGCAGTTTCTTGGCGCGAGCAGCCACGCGGTCCAGATTATCCAGCGCAATCACGCTCATCAGCTCCGCAGGATACGCCGCGTTCACGCCGTACAGATCGTTGATGTGCCACATCCGCTGCGTGAGCTCAGGGTTCGCCAGCACCCATCCGCAACGCAGTCCGCTCAAGCCATAAGCCTTGGTCAAGCTGCTGGTCACCAGAAACTGATCGCCCAGATGCACCGCGGGGCGCGGTCTCCGCTCGTAGAGCGCTTCCAGGTAAACTTCGTCGACCAGCACACGGGCGTCATTTTTCTTCGCGATCTCGCCGACCGCGCGCAGTGTAGCTTCATCGATCAGCGCGCCGGTAGGATTATGCAGATTGGTCAGCACGATGAGCCGGGTCTGCGGCGTGATCTTCCGCGCTACTTCCTCCGGATCGACGCGGAATCCGTTCTCCATTGGGCGATCAAAATAGCGCACGGTCACGCCCGAGATATTCCAGAGTGGTGACCAGCAGCTCATAGGTTGGCCACTCCACCAGCGCCTCTTCGCCGGGCTCCAGCGTTGCCGCCAACGCCAGATGGTTCGCCATCGATGTTCCCGCTGCCGTCACCACGCAATCGGGGGTTACGCCGTTCAGCTTCGCCAGACGCTCGCGTAGTGGAGCGTAGCCGTAAAGGTCGGAGCCACAGATCTCCAGTTCCTCCAGCGTCACCGGCAACTCCTTCAGCGGATAGCTCATGATCCCGCTGCTCGCCAGGTTGTACTTCGCCTCGGAGCGCAGCTTGGCAAACTGCATGTACCGCGATCCCATGTGTGCGCGAGATGGCATCAGGCTTTCTCTTCTCCAGATTTCTGCTTGGCCGCCCAGAAGGCATACACCGGCAGCCCGAGCAGCAAAATGAACATGCCCAGCAGAGTATTCTTGGGGTACTTATAAACGGTGTTGATCACCACCAGCCACGATACCAGCACAAATACTCCAGTAGTAAATGGGTGACCAGGGACGCGGTATCCAACCTTCCCATCCGCCGCAGCTTTCGCTTCCCGGCTGCGGAAAACGAACAGGCTAGCGCCCGTGAGGCCAAAGAACAGGAAGTCCATCGACACCACGTAATTTAGTATCTGTTCGTAGCGGCCAGACAACGCGACAACAATCGTCCACACGCTCTGCACAATAATCGCGACCGCCGGAACGTGCGTGTGCCGCGTCACGCTGGCGACGCTGCGAAAGAACAGCTTGTCGCGCGCCATCGCAAAGTAAACCCGCGGCGCGGTCAGCACCGACTGGCTGAGAAATCCCAGCGTCGAGACCGCGATGCCCAGCGCAATCAGCCGCGCTCCGGTATTGCCCATTGTCGCTCGCATGACGGCCGTTGCCGGAGCCCGTGTGTCAGCCAAGGCCTGCGGTCCCAGCACGCGAACGCAAACGAAGTTCACGCCCACGTAAAGCACGATCACGCCCGCCACGCCCAGCACCAGCGCTCGCGAAAGATTCTTCCGCGGCTCTTTTATCTCTTCGGCAATGAAGTTCGTGGTCTGCCATCCACCGAAAGCAAACAGCACAGGTACCATCGCCGCCCCAATCGCGGTCAGCAGATCGAACGACGGTTCGCGATCGAGCAGCGGATGCAGCAATGGATGTGGCGAGCGCACCAGGAACAGGCCCGCGGCGATCAGTCCGGCGATGGCCGCGATCTTCAACAGCATCAGCACGCTCTGCATACGGCTGCCCAGCTTCACGCCCAGGCAATTGATGATGGTGAGCGCCACGATGGTAAGCACGACGATGACGCGCTCCGGAACCCGCCACGCAGTCAGCTCCAACAGGTACCGCGCGAAGGTCACGGTGACCGCGGCCATGCCGCCGGTCTGGATGACGAGCAGCAGCGCCCATCCGTAAAGGAAGCCGACTGCCGGGTGAAACGCTTCACGCAGATAGGCGTATTGCCCGCCGACTGCGGGCCTGCGCGCCGCCAGCTCGGCGTAAACGAAGGCGCCCAACATGGCCACAACTCCGCCTGCGATCCATGCTCCCAAGATGAGCGCGGGCGTGTGCAGTTGCTGCGCCACAACGTACGGGTTGATGAAGATGCCGGCGCCGACAATGCCGCCCATCACGATCATGGTAGCGTCGAAGAGGCCGATTTGGCGCAGAAGCCCCGAGGATGTTTCCTGTTTCGAGTTGGTGGGCAAAGTAGTCAAGGCAGTCGTGAAATCGAGTTCTCGACTGTAGCATGCGGCGCGGGGTGGAGCACGGCTTCAGGCGTGCGATTCAGCAGCACTACATTTTAAGGTGTCATCCCGAGCGGAGTGAGATCGCGGAGCGATCGAACGCAGTCGAGGGACCTGCTTTCCGCTTCGGGCTACCAAGCAGTGCAAACGCACAGCAGGTCCCTCCACTCGAGCTGAAGCTTTCGGTCGGGATGACACCTCTTTGCTCAGTGGGCGGTCATACGCTGAATTGGAGGGACGCCTTATCGCTCGCGGGAGGCCTCGTCGCTCGCGCGACGCGGCTAATGCTTTGACACTGCGGCGCGCCTTAGCCGATCACGAATCGCCTCCCATTCCGGAGCATCGTCCGGAGTATCCACCGCAATCCAGTCGTAATTTCGCGAATCCAGTTCGTGCAGCGTGCGATAGAGTTTGGCCGCGTATTCCGCGGCATCGGCGGGCATCAAAACAATCTCTCGCACTTCCCTCTTCGGCGACCGATGCAATTGCAGGTACGCTCCATTGCCTTCCTGCGGCACCTCGCCACCGCGCACCAGCAGCAGTTTCGTACGTGGACTGTAATGTCGCGGATGCATTCCCGGCGAGGGATGAGCTTCGCTCGGAGCTTCCGTCTGTACCGTCACCGGCCCAATCACCGCTTCGATCTGCTGACGCAACACTGCTCCCGGGCGCAGCAAAACAGCGCCGTCCGCTAACGACAGCACCGTCGATTCGATGCCGACCGCGCACGGACCGCCATCGAGGATGTAATCCACGCGATCGCCCAGTCCCAGTCGAACGTGTTCCGCTGTCGTCGGCGACAGGTAGGTGAACCGATTGGCGCTAGGCGCGGCTATGGGAATCTGCGCGGCTTCAATCAGTGTCAGCGCCACCGGATGCGCCGGCATGCGCACGCCGACTGTATCCAAACCAGCGGTGACAAGTGCAGGGATGGCAGCCTGCTTCTTCAACACCAGCGTCAGCGGCCCCGGCCAGAATCTCTGCGCCAGAATCTGCGCCATCGGCGGCCACTCCGCAGCAACCGCGCGCACCATTTCTCTGTTGCTCACATGCACAATGATCGGACTGGTACTTGGCCTGCCCTTTGCTTCGAAGACGCGAGCCACGGCCACCGCGTCGAGCGCGTTGGCCCCGAGTCCGTACACGGTTTCCGTGGGGAACGCGACCAGCTTGCCGGCACGCAGCAAGGAGGCAGCGTGTTCGATCTCGGCGGGCGATGGAAGCGATCGATTCTCCATCTCTTTAATCGGGTAGAGCGGCGCTTCAGCGCCGCGTTCAGCTCCTTTTTCATTATTACTGGCCGGCTTCAGCCGGCTAAACGACCAGCCTGCCGCCGGCTGAAGCCGGCTCAAAGAGCAAAGAAAGAACTTTGACGCTGGCCTGAAGGCCAGCTCTACCCGAACTCAGACTGCCCTAGCGGCCTTTCGCCCGCGAAGGATCGGCGGAGTTCGCAGTATCGACATCCACGTACAAACCAGAGCCAGGCGCACTGCCCACCGGATAGCAATTGCCATCCTTCGCGTAGCTTTGGCGGCAAGCTGTGGTCATCGCCGGACGCCGCGGCGACTGCGCAAACTGCCATGCATCGGCAAACTTCACCCCGCTGTGTCCTGGATTCGCAGGCGTCTGCGGAAAAACGCAGCCTGCAGCAGGCGGACACTGGTCATTGCTGACGAAGAAATGTATCTGGCGACCGCCGGAATGTTCGCGAATATCATTGGCCGTCACCACCGAAACCGTGGCCGACTCGCGAAATGGAATTCCCGAGCAGTAAATACCGGCGCCATATCCCGCGCGCGTCACTCCGTCTACCCAGGCGTGAATGTAGGCGCGCTGCTCGGGCAACATGCGTCCGCCCTGCTCCTGGTCCAGAAAAATGACTGCGTTCTTGGGAAAGCCCTCCTGCTGCGCAGAGCGCACCGCCGCGGCCGCATCGTTCGTTCCCGCGTGCGCAGCGTTGCCGGAAGCCTTCAGTTGCGCATATTCGCGCCCATTGAACAGCAGTAAAAAACCGTACCCCATCGTCTCAATCGACTTACGCTGGCCCTGCCAAGTGTTGTGATTCGCGCCCGGAGGATTGTTCAGCCAGTATCCGGTGAACGCGAATGTCATGCGCAAAGCCATCATGTTGGCGTCGCCGGGATAGTCATTGCGATCCATGCCGAGATAAGTGCGCTGCGATTGTGCAGTGATAGCGAAGAGCATGACCGCGATTGCGACCTTCACAGCACCAATATCGCACGTTCGTGCCGCACATGCGCAACCATGGCGAAGTGCCGAATGGTAATCTACTCAAGCCATACGATATAGGCGTTCCGGTTTGTGTCAGGGCACGACCTTGGTCGTGCCGTACGGATAGCGACAAGAGACCAGGCTTCAGCGCCTGCGGCCACGCCACAGGCGCTGAAGCCCAATTTCGCTGCGGGCGCCCTTCAGGCACGGCTCAAGCCGTGCCCTGACACAAAGCTTTGTCTTAAGCCGGGATGATTGATGCTTCATCCTTCCATGATCCTCGACGCTCTGCACAAGGTCGCCAACCATCGCACTTCCCTCACCCGCGAAGAGGCCCGCGATGTGATGGCGCAAATCCTGCACGGCGAAGCCACCGACGCGCAGATCGGAGCGCTGTTGGTCGCGCTTCACATGAAGGGCGAAACGGTGGAGGAGATCGTCGGCTTCGCGCAAGCCATCCGCGAGGAAGCCACGCCGCTGACAATCCGAGGACGGCGAAGCGCTCGACCTCAGCGGCACCGAACGCGATGCCCTGGTCGACACTTGCGGCACCGGCGGCGACACCAGCGGCACCTTCAACATCTCCACCGCGACCGCCCTGACGATTGCCGGCGCCGGCGTGCGCGTTGCCAAGCACGGCAACCGCAGCATCAGCTCCAAATGCGGCTCGGCTGATGTGATGGAGGCGCTGGGAGTCAACATCGGCCTGCCTCCGGCGCGCGTCGCCGCCTGCCTGCAGGAAACCGGCATCGCATTTCTCTACGCCCCGGCCATGCACTCGGCAATGAAGTATGTGCAGCCCGCCCGCCGCGAGTTGCGGCTGCGCACCGTCTTCAACCTGCTTGGCCCGCTGACCAATCCCGCACAGGGCTTCGGCGCAGGTGGTGGGAGTCTATTCCGCCGACCTGGTGGAGAAATTGGCCGAGGCGCTCAGCGAACTGGGCATGCGCCGGGCGCTGGTGGTCCATGGACGCGATGGGCTGGACGAGATCACCATCACCGGCCCAAGCAAAATTGCCGAGGTGCGCAACGGTCAGGTGCATGTCTATGAAGTCACGCCGGAAGACTTTGGCCTGCAACGCGCGCCGCTCGAGGAGATTGCCGGCGGCGACGCCAGGCAGAATGCTGCCATCATTCGCGCGATTCTTGACGGCGAGCGTTCCCCGCGCCGCGATGTTGTGTTGCTGAACGCCGCTGCCGCTCTGGTGGCCGCAGGTCACGCCGATCGCATCAGCGATGCCGTTCCGCTGGCCGCTTATGCCATCGACAGTGGTCACGCCCGCCAGCGCCTGCAGTTGCTGGTGGAGTTCACGACGAAGGGCTAGCTGTTACCGCTTTGCGTCAGGGCATGGCTTCACAGGCCGCTGAAAAAGTCGGAAAAGACCTTACTGCCGCCGGCTGAGAAAACAAAGGGCTTGAACGTGGCGCTGAAGCGCCGCACTACCCGAGCAAGGCACAGCCCCGAGTTTTTCAGAAGCCTGTTCAGCCGTGCCGTATCCGCACCATGAATGACTTGGGCTTCAGCCCCTGGGATCTCCTGATTCTACAGGGGCTAAAGCCCGATCCTAGGAGGTCTCGTGTTGACACGACTAAAGCTCGTGCCCTGACACAACCCCGAACAATTCACCAGCTGAGCCCAAACAAATTTGAGCCGCCGAGCCCCGGAACGGTTGCGACCCGCGAGCCCATCCCTCATTTACCCCACTCGTGCAGCTCATGTACACTCAATTTGTTCGCCTTCGTCTGCAACTACTTCCCCAGCCGCGCACCGGGGGCGGTTAGCTCAGTTGGTTAGAGCGCCTGCCTTACAAGCAGGAGGTCGCAGGTTCGAGCCCTGCACTGCCCACCAATCCAATCAATCGCCTACACGGGCGGAAGGCGCGTTGTTGACTTCGCAAAAAGGCGCGCCGTGCGCATCTTCGTTCCAAATTGTTATTGACTCCCGATTGGCCGGCGTTAGACTACTCCTGTCCTGAGAGCCCATTCCCGACTTAAGGAGAGACGCCGTGGAATCCCTATGGCGAACTTTTAGACTCCATGTCCCTGGAGTTGTTAATAACATCCGTCGGATCATAGTTTTGTGGACTGTTGGCTTGGCAGCAACGGGCCAATTTGCGCACGCTCAAAGCGAGAGAGTCCTGCACATCTTCACTGGCGGGTCGGATGGCGCCCAGCCCCAAGCTGGACTGACAATGGACCGGGCTGGAAACCTCTATGGAACAGCTCGCTATGGTGGATATTACGGTGGAAACTGCAGCCCCCTCGGCTGTGGCACAGTTTTTGAGCTCGTACACTCGGGATCAAGCTGGATTCTGAAGTCACTCTACAGCTTTACCGGTAACCACGATGGAGCGTGGCCCGTAGGGCCGTTATCTTTCGGCCCGGATGGCGCTCTTTATGGCACAACTGTTTATGGCGGTGGCCAGGGCTGCGAGGGCTACGGCTGCGGCACAGTATTTCGATTGACGCCTGCGGCGACCATCTGCCGAGCCGTGACTTGTCCCTGGGACGAAAGCGTGCTCATTTCCTTTGCCGGAGGGGCTACAGGCCTTTTTCCGTATGGTGGCGTCATCTTCGATCCGTCAGGAAACATCTACGGAACCACCTTCGAGGGAGGCGACCAGGTGGACTGCGATACCCACGGCTGCGGGGTCGTCTACGAGCTTTCACGCACAAATGGCAATTGGCAGCAGACTGTCCTCTACACCTTTACGGGATCCAACGGAGCGGGTCCTGAAACTGGTCTGACTTTAGATGCAGGCGGCAATCTCTATGGTACGACGGTGGAGGGCGGTGCTTACGACCAAGGAGTCGTTTTCCGGTTATCGCCTTCAGGATCGGGTTGGACGGGCGGCAGTATCCACAACTTTACCGGCGGCGCGGATGGTGGTGGTCCGATCTCAAGCGTGATCTTCGATTCGGCGGGCAATCTATACGGCGGTACGTCGGGGGGTGGAGCCTACTACGGGGGTACGGCATTCGAGCTTACACCATCGAACGGCGCCTGGACAGAAACGGTACTTGAGAGTTTCTCAGGCGCTGGCTTCGGGCCAACGGGCCCCCTTGTCATGGGATCCGATGCAAGCCTGTACGGCACCACCGGTGGTGAATCCGGTTTAGGTTCCGTATTTGAGTTAAGACTCGGAAGCGGGGGCTGGACCTACTCGGACCTTCACGATTTCAGCGGGGGCGGCGGTGGCTGGTCGCCACTGGGTGGTTTGGTGTTTGATGCCGCTGGCAACTTGTACGGGACAACAAGCTTAGGCGGAGATCAACAGTGCGAGCAATACGAAGGATGCGGAGTCATCTTCGAAATCACTCCGTAAATTTTGCCGGCACGAAGAGGGCGTGAAACTAGCTTGGCAAAGATATCGAATGACCCATACTGCTCGGCTAGGGGACCGGTCAACGGTACGATAGAGGCGGAGGCACAACCAATGACGACCGTTCGCCGATGTGCCGCCTGCTTCGCACTCCCACTCCTGCTGCTGGCTCCGCTAATCTGCCAGGAAACACCTGCAAAGCCGCCGAATTCGGCGCCTAAGGCGTCTGGTTCGGAACTCACTCTGAACTTTGGGCCCACCACTAGCAATGCTGAAGGCAAGGCGGCCGCCGACAGATTCCTGCAAGCGATGGGAGGGCCAGCCAGGGTAAACGCCGTAAAGAGTTTGCGGCAGACCGTGGTCGCACTACGGCAAGGCCAGCACGTCGAGCTTGAACAGAGCATCGTTTACCCTGACAAGCAGGCGCAGAAGATGACGTTGCCGCAGGGGCAAGCGCTACTGGTGGTTACTCCAACCGACGCGTTCACGGTCGTCGGAGGGCGGCTGCAGAATCTTCCCCCAACTCAGTGGGCCGCTCTGGATGCGACGCTGAAGCATGACTTTATCAACATTCTGCAACGAATCAATGATCCGAAATACGTCTTCGTTGCAGCCGGCCAGGAAAAGGTCGGGAGTACCGAAGCGACCGTGGTGGACGTTGAGGCCGACGGCGTTCCGACGCGCTGGTGGATCGCAACCGACGGCAAACTCCTGCAGGAAAGGTATTCCGACATGGGAGCAGGCAGCGGGATTCAGACCATGACGTACGCGGACTGGAAAAGTTTCGGCGGCCTGAACTATCCCACAAAGTACGAAATGTTCAGCGAAGCGGGACAGCTGCAGATGAGCATGACCCTTACCGCGATGCAAGTAAACCCTGTAGTGGATCGCAAGACCTTCGAGAGGCCCGCACAGTGATTTGCCGCAGATGTTTCACTGCCCGCAGCCTTTTCTACTGTGCAATCAGACAGATAGCGCAGCGCTTCGGTTGCATCCCGTCAAAAGGACAGCAATGAATTGAGCAATCGAGAAGACGGCAGTTTGTGGTCGATCGAGTCGAGCAGTTTTATGATTGCCTCAAGCATTTTTGTGATCGCCACGAGCGCTCGATACAGGAACATCCCACCGCAGACAATAACCAGCAGGATCGTTGCGAGCAGAACCGCAGTCAGAGACATTGTGTTCCCCCGCCCTCAGGTTAGCACGGTGCGATAGCGCTCCAGCTTTTCCCTTGACGATCACAACTTTGTTACCATAAGCTTTCGAGCACACTAATCACCGCCTCAATTCAATCGGTTGTCGCGCTATCTCCTGCTTGGCACTAGGTCGCCGGAAGCGGTTTTTCCCGGGCGACGGCGACGCCACGTCAGCGGAGCCGCGACGCGAGGAAACATCGGAATGAAATTTTTGGGCATCTACCGTATTGCTCTCATACTCATCGTTGCGATCTTGTGCCTCTCGGCCACAACAACCTACGGACAAAGCACGGACCACGACACCTCAACCGCTCCCGGTGCGCTGATGGCGCCAGGTGTCTCCGACACCCAAAGCTCCAGCCAGCAAGGGTTATCTCCTGTCAATCCAATAACCTCCAGCGCCGCCAGTTCGAGTGTGGCGCTTCGGAATTTCCTGCAAAACCGGCCCGAGGTCATGGATCAGTTGAGGCTCCTGTTGATTCAGCGCATGAGTGACGAGGGTAGCCTGATTGACGAGCAGTCGGTCACCGACGACGCCGTATACCAGCGGTTGCAGACTGATCCTACTTTCAAAAACGATGCGATTCGCTCGCTGGTGGAGCTAGGGTACATCTCCGAAGACGAGGCCAGGACGCTGCGGGGTACCGGGCCGAATGCCACCTTGCCGCAGCAGGCGGAAGAGCGCGAGAACATCAACCCGGAAACAGTAACTCCGGGAGCCGCCGGCCAGGGGTACAACCCGGAAGGAACTCCTTCGGGAGCAGCTGAATCGGGGATATCCGGTGCGGGAATATCTGGAACTCGGCAAGCCGAAAGAACCACGGGGACTTTGGGTACTCAGCCTCCCCAGCCGCGCTACGACGATTCAACCCTGAATCCTAAGACAATAAACAAGAAGAACCCATATCCCAGCCTTCCCTCTGCGCGCGATCTGTATACCCAGTTTCCTCAGCAGCCTAAAACCCTGAAGCGCTTCGGTGCTGACATCTTCCGCCCAGATGTCGTCGGCATGCGCAACTTCCCCATGGACATGCCCGCCGGCCCGGACTATGTTCTTGGACCCGGCGATAACCTCACCATCAATACTTGGGGAGGCGTCACCCAGCGGATCACACGTGTCGTCGACCGCGAAGGTCGCATCTCTTTACCCGATGCGGGGCCGGTGGTGGTGTCTGGCCTGACATTGGCACAAGCCCAGAAAGAGGTACAAGCTGCGCTTGCGCCCCAATATCACGATGCCCATGTCGATCTCTCCGTCACCCGCCTGCATACCGTCAGGGTCTATGTTGTCGGAGATGTACAGCGCCCCGGAGCGTACGACATCAGCTCGCTCTCCACGCCATTGAATGCCCTCTACGCCGCCGGCGGACCTACCTCCACTGGTTCGTTGCGCGTGGTCAAGCACTACCGTGGACAACAGCTCATAAGCGAGATGGATCTGTACGATCTGCTGCTGAATGGCGTACGCAAGGCCATCGAACATCTGGAGCCGGGCGATACTATTCTGGTCCCGACGGTTGGGCCGCTCGTGGCAGTGACGGGAATGGTGCGCCGGCCCGCGGTGTACGAACTGAAAGGCGAGACGCAGCTCTCCGAGCTGCTTACCATGGCCGGCGGTGTATCGGTCGCAGCCGCCTTGGGCGAGATCAAGGTGGAACGCATCGAGGCGCATGAGAAGCGGGTGGTCCTGGACGCAAAGCTGGCCGCGCCCGCGGACCAGAAGTCGCAGAGCGCCCTGGTGCAACCCTTCCCAGTGCAGGATGGAGATCGTGTCTCAGTTGCTCCCATTCTTCCCTATAGCGACAAGGCAGTGTATTTGCAGGGCCACGTTTATCGTCCCGGCACCTATCCCTTCAAGGTGGGCATGAAGATCACGGACGTGATCCATTCATACCAGGAGGTGCTGCCCGAGCCTTCCAACCATGCGGAGGTCATTCGTCTGGAGCCTCCCGATTTTCGTCCGCAGACCATTGAGGTAGACCTGGCGAGCGCACTTGCCGGAGATGAATCCGTCACTCTGCAGCAGTTCGACACCATTTGGGTCTTCGGCCGGTATGAAATTGATCCGCCGAAGGTCAGGATTTATGGAGATGTCCTTCGTCCTGGCGAATATCCCATGAGCGGTGGAATGACGGCGGGCGACTCTGGTTCGAATGGCAGGTGGTTTCAGAAGGAGCGCCTATCTTCAGACTGCCGATTTGGCCAGCTACAAAGTCGAAAATGGCGCGCAAGTTATCACCAACCAGCAGGAAATCAAGATTGGCGCCGCCGTCGCGGGCGACGCTTCTTCCGATGCTGCGCTCAAACCCGGCGATGTCCTCACCATTCTGCAGATTCCGGGATGGGCCGACATTGGACGCGCGGCGACCATTAAGGGTGAGGTGAGATTTCCCGGCAGCTACGGAATCAACGAAGGTGAGCGACTTAGCTCCCTGATCAAGCGAGCTGGTGGCTTCCGTGAAACGGCGTATCCAGTCGGCGCCGTGCTGGAGCGGATCGAGGTCCGGCAGATGGAAGAGAGAGGGCGGCAGGAGCTGATTCGCCGCATCGAAGCTTCCACCTCCACGGTGCGCTTCTCACCTAGCAGTACCGGACAAGATCAGGCAGCCATCTTGCAGGCCTTGCAACAGCAGCAGAGCCAAACCCTCGCCCGGCTGCGCTCTGAACCTGCAGTCGGACGCCTGGTAATAACCATCTCCGGCGATATTACGGAATGGGAGAACACTCCGGCTGACATTTTCCTGCGGGCAGGAGACGTGATTACAATTCCCCGCAAACCTAACTTCGTTCTGGCCTATGGACAGGTCTACAACCCTACGGCCATCACCTATGTTCCCGGGAAGACTGCCGAGTGGTATTTGGCGCAGGCGGGCGGTCCTACTGAAATGGCCCTGAAGAAGGCAATTTACGTCATCCGGGCCAATGGATCGGTCGTGTCCTCGCAGGGCAGCGGCTGGTTCAAGGGCGGAGTCTTGAATGCAAAGCTACGGCCGGGGGATGTTCTTGTGGTTCCGGAAAAGGCGCTGGGTGGATCCACCGCCTGGAAGACTACTTTGGAAACGGCGCAACTCGTTGCGAATCTGGCTGTCGCCGCCGCCGTTGCCGTGCACTTCTAAATGGTCTTCCGCTGTCCATCCAGACTGGTAGGCACGCTGCTCTGCTGCTTGCTCGCTGGCTTTGCACGGGCGCAGTCCTCAGTGCCCAACCCTGCGCCGGCAAGTCAAGCGGCCAAGCGCCACATCCAATGATGACGGCGAGTCCCATGTAACCCTTCGCTCTCTGCCGAAAAACGTTCTGGCAGGACCAGAAGGCATTCCTCACCACTCCCTTTCGCATGCAGTCGGAGAACCTTTTCTTCGTCGTACCTGCCATCTTCGCCACCTCCATCCTGGTCGGAAGCGACACGAAGATAGAAGCTCACCTTCCCAAGAGTTCCAGCACTATCAATCTGGCGGCAAACGCCTCCAATGCGGGGATGGCTGCCCTGTTGGGCGCGGGCGCCGGACTCTTTCTATTGGGTGAAAAGAACCACGACGAACACGAGCGGGAAACCGGCTTCCTCGCCGGCGAAGCCGCCGCTGGACGCTTATATCGACGCCACCGCCTTCAAATACATTGCCGGGCGTCAGCGACCCGGCACCGGTAACGACCGCGGAGACTTCTTTTCCGGCGGCGACTCCTTTCCTTCCGATACCTCTGCCGTGAGTTGGGCCGCGGCCAGCGTTATCGCTCACGAATATCCCGGTCCACTCACCCAGTTATTCTCTTACGGCACGGCAGCCGGCGTCAGCGTCGCCCGCGTTATTGGCCAGAAGCATTGGGTGTCTGACGCTGTGGTCTGGAAGCGCTCTCGGGTGGTACATGGGGCGTCAGATCTACCGCGCCCGTGCCGCTAACGAGATCAAGAGCTCAAATTGGGGGACCTTCGTGAAAGATCCCGAAGCTGCGGTCCCCGATCCTGGCTTCATGGGTACAACCTACGTTCCTCTCGATAGCTGGATTTATCCCGCCTTGGATCGTCTGGCGGCTTTGGGGTATCTGCCTAAGTTCGTGCAAGCCATTCGCCCGATAGCACGTCTGGAATGCGCCAGGCTCACGCTACAAGCTCAGGAAGAAACCGGCTATCCCGAGATTAAGACTGAGTCGGCTCGAGTGGTGGCAGAGTTGCGCCGTGAATTCGCTATTGAATTAGCGAATCTGGAAGGTGCTTCCAATGTTGGCATCCAGTTGGAATCAGCCTATATAGGCACCACCCAGATCATGGGGATGCCCCTGGCTGACAGTTACCACTTTGCTCAGACCCTCTATAACAACTATGGCCGTCCCTATGGTCAAGGCTTTAACTCCGTGGTTGGAGCCTCGATGCGCACCGAGGCTGGACCGCTGGCCTTCTATATTCGGGGAGAATACCAGCACTCCGCGTCCATCGCGCCCTACAGCCCCGCAACTGCTCAAGCCATTGCCAACGTGGACCAGATGCCGCTGAACTCTGTTCCAACGTTTTATGGCGAGAATCAATTCAACACGATTGAGGCCTACGTAGCGCTCAATATGGCCAATTGGCAAATGACGTTCGGTCAACAAAGCCTGTCGTGGGGACCGGACGCCGGTGGCTCGCTCATGCTTTCCAACAACGCTCAGGCCATGCCCATGTTGAGCATCGGGCGAATTACCCCCTATCAACTTCCCGGCCCTCTCGCCTGGCTGGGCATGATCCGCAATGAGGCGTTTGTCGGGCGCGTTGGCGGCCAATACTACTTGCGCGGACCTTATCCTGAGTTTCCTCTTGTCGGAAACGGAGTTCAGCTCGTGAATCCTCAGCCTTATATGTGGGGAGATAAGCTTGCTCTGAAAATGACGCCGAATTTTGAAATCGGCGTCACCCTCACCGTAATGTGGGCTGGCGAAGGCAGACCAGCTAATTTGGCTACCTGGCTGCACACGTGGTCCAGTCACGGCAATGCTCAGCCAGTCGATCCTGGAAAGCGCTTCACCGGCTTTAACTTTTCCTATCGCATCCCCGGCTTGCGTAACTGGCTGCTGCTATATGCAGATGGTATGGCTAACGACGAACCTAATCCCATCGCCTATTACAAACAGTCCGCCTGGAATCCTGGCATCTACCTCCCGCAACTTCCTAAGCTGCGCAATCTGGACCTTCGCGTCGAAGGGATTTATACCAATATTCCAAACTATCCTGGACTAGGCCCCTACTACTTCAATGAGCATTACACAGAAGGCTACCGTACCTACGGCGACATAATCGGTAGCTGGATCGGCCGCCAGGGCGATGGCATACAGGCCTGGAGCACCTATTGGTTTTCGGGAGAGAAAAAGATCCAGGTGAGTTATCGCAGACAGTATAACGATCCGGTTTTTCTCGGCGGAGGCGGACTCAACGATGTATCCGTCACTGTCGATTGGTTGCTGAAGCGCGAGCTACAGGTCTCGCCCATGGTCCAGTACGAACGCTTCAACTTTCCCTTGGTGAGCCCCACCCCCCAGACCAACGTCGCCGTGGGGCTGCAGTTCACGTTCTGGCCTACGCATCTGGCACCGAGGCATATGACCGCCGTCGGGTCATCAAGTCCATAAAGTTCGCGCCAGCCAGCGGTTGGGAGTCACGGTGAACCATGAAGACGCCGAGAACAATGCGACGAGCAGAAAAAAGGAGATTCGGTGTATAGTTATCGCCATCTCGAAAGGAAGATTTGTCGTTCAAATCTGGTAGTTCCGAGAAGGGCTGAGTTAGGGAGGATTTCTGATGCAAAGCAAGAGACTTGGATTAGGGGCAGTGATGGCCATCTTCACTGTAGCCCTGTTTGCAACCGGCACCTGCGTAGCACAGCAGGAAACCGTGCTGCATAGCTTCGGCAGCGTCGCTACGGATGGGACGTTGCCTTGGTCAGCATTGATTTTCGATTCGACCGGCAATCTCTACGGCACGACGTCGTATGGCGGCGTTCATGGGACCGGTACGGCGTTCAAATTGTCGCCCAACGGGAGCGGAGGTTGGACGGAAACGGCGCTGCACGGCTTCGGCAGCGGCACAGACGCCAGTAACCCGTACGGTGGGCTTATCTTCGATGGCGCCGGCAATCTCTACGGCACCGGCTACGCTGGCGGCATTCACGGCTACGGTGCGGTGTTCGAGTTGTCGCCCAACGGGAGCGGAGGTTGGACGGAGACGGTGCTGCATAGCTTCGGCGGCGGCACGGACGGGCAAGGCCCGGATGCTGGCCTCATCTTCGATGCCGCCGGCAATCTCTACGGCACCACCGTCGATGGCGGCATCCACGGTAAGGGGACGCTGTTCGAGTTATCGCCCAGGGCGGGCGGCGGCTGGACGGAGACGGTGCTACATAGCTTCGGCAACCCAGCCACTCAGGACGGGCAAAGCCCGGACGCTGGCCTCGTCTTCGATGCCAACGGCAATCTCTACGGCACCACCGTCGGAGGCGGCATTCACATCACCTGCGGCCAGGGGATCGGTTGCGGGACGGTCTTCGAGTTGTCACCCAACGGAAGCGGAGGTTGGACGGAGGTAGTGCTGCACAGCTTCGGGAGCGGCACGGATGGTTGGTATCCATACTCCGCCCTGATCCTCGATTCCGCCGGCGACCTCTACGGCACGACGTACTTTGGCGGCATTCATGTGTCCTGTAGTGGGGGGGAAAGTTGCGGGACGGTCTTCGAGTTGTCACCCAGGCAGGGCGGAGGCTGGACGGAGACGGTGCTGCACAGCTTCGGCAACGGCAACGATGGGACTGGTCCCTGGGGTGGTCTGATTTTCGATACCGCCGGCAATCTCTACGGCACAACCTTCTCAGGCGGCATTCACAGCTTGGGGACGGCGTTCGAGATGTCGCCCCGCCAGGGCGGCGGCTGGACGGAGACGGTACTACATAGCTTCGGCAGTGGCTCAGACGGGAGTAATCCGGTGGATAGCTTGATATTTGATGCCACTGGCAATCTCTACGGCACAGCCAGTGCGGGCGGCCTTCACGGCTCGGGTACAGCGTTCAAGCTCATACCTTAGCTTTCAGCTTCAGTGTTCCTGCACCACTTCTGAGTTGGACTTGGGAGTGGTGCGGGTTATCTCATCGCTACTTCTTGCATCCTCCTCCTCCAGAAGATTCGCGACGGGCAATTGCGACAACACCAGGTTGACGGAGCGGAATGTCCCAACAACGTGAATGCAAACTGCTCAACGCTAGGAAACTGCGGGCTGCAACACCGCGCCTGGCTCGGCGACCGCTCGCTTGCGGGCCAGCAGGCACATCGCGGACAAAAGCATCAGCTCAACCTTGATCGTGGGAGCCGCCTGTGTTCCTCCCATATAGATCCAGAAACAGATCCAGGCAAATGCGGTGACGGACAAATAGCGCGTGATGAGATCGGTGGCGTGATCCATGCTGCGTTCCGCCCAGGCCGTGGCCCAGCCCAGGGCAAGGCCGAAGAGCACCGGCCCAAAGAACCAGAGGTTCAGAAACGCTTCTCCGGCCATGGTGATTCTTAATCCGCCGAACGATCGCGACTCCGGATCGAACGTCCAGTAATTCGGCGGTAATGTAAGAAATGGAGTGCGTCTTTTTCCAGGTATCGATCAGCCCTGGAAGTAGATCCAAGGGCTGGATGACCGTCGCGCCGTACAAATAGTTGCTGCGCAGCAATTCCATCGCCCAGCCCAGATCGCGGACCTCAGGAAGCGCCGATGCAGCGCTGCTGAGTACGTCATAGTCGTAGACCGTCATCAGCGCGATCTGCGAGAGGCCATAGATGGCGAGCAATACCAGGAACAACAGGGCCAGCTTGCGATAGTTGATCGACTTGAAGCGCACCAGCACGGGCAGCAGTAAGACGGCAAAGATGGAGGCGCGGCGCAACGGAAGCAGCAAGGCGACAAATCCAAGAAGGTAGATGAGGTAGTCGGCTTTTTTCTGCCGCATGAGCCACAGCAACGGCAGGGTGCAGACCAGCACGTCGGAGACGCGGATGACCATGTAAGCGTCAACCGCGCTCTCGCTGCCCAGATATCGCAGCTTGCCGACCTCGGTGATGTTCTGCAGTGCGAGATCGATGACGGAGAATCCGGCATACAGGTAGAACATCACGCCAGCCGCGATGAGAACGGCTGCGCGCGTGAGATTGCGCATGCGGCCTTCGTCGATGCTGAGGCCGTTGAGCCAAGTGGGTTGCGCGTGCTTCGAGAAGCGGTAAGCCGTCGCCATGCTGAAGAGCCCCAGAGCTATGGCGAGTGCGGCCTTGGCAAACCAAACCTGTTGGCCAGTGGCGAGCCAGGAAATGCTCTCTTCGCCCTTGAATGCCATCCCGTAGCCGAGCACACAATGGATCGCCGCCAGCAGGAAAAACGCGGAAACTAGAGAGCGGCCCCGGTGCAGTGAGGCGATCGCCAGCACACATGCCATCCAGAACATGGTCTGCGGCAAGACCACGGCCAGCAGAATTGCGAGCACGATCAGGGCGAGATGGGCAGCCAGGCGCATCGAGTCAGTTGGTCAGCAACACGGTCCGCAGCTGCGCGCCAGGTTCCAGCGGCGTCTCCCAGACGCGCGACACGGCGCGGGAGAACGGCGGTTTGTCTGGATAGACGCCGGAGTCGTAGAAAGCGCGAACATCGGGGCCGTGAGGTTTATTGGCGTTGTACGAGCGCGGTCGCGTGGGGACATGCTCGGAGATCAGGACAAATTTGTACTGACTGACACGACCGAGGGCGGTTTCGATTTCCTCGTTTGACAGGTGCTGCAAAACCTGGCGCAGCAGACACAGATCGGCAGGCGGAAGAGCATCGGTGAGGAGGTTGCGGCATGCGAACTGGACGCGGTCATTGGACGAGTGCGACTGATGGTAGTCGATCAGTTCGGGGACGATGTCAACGCCGGTATAGCGATCCACCGTGGGCGCAAGGCGGGCGCCAATGCGAAAATCCCCGCAGCCCAGGTCGGCGATGCTTTTGATCTGTTGCGCGCGGATGAAATCCAGAACCAGCGCGGTGTAGTTCTCTGCGGCTGCGCCTCCGGACCCTCGACCGGAGTCGAAGGCCGCGGTGGAGGAAGGGTCCCATATCCCAGTGACGTACACCTCCCGGAAGGCTTCGGCGATGGGCATTCTGCCGTACTTCCTCCGCATGCGGGGAACGAGCCAGAGCTTGCGGTAGATGGAGCGGACCTTGGTGCGCAGCGATTGCTCCTGCTCGACGGGCTCTGTGCTCATTGCGCTCTCAACCGAATCCTGTGCTTTTAGACGCATGGGCGGTAGCTCCCAATCGCATCGCAAAGTTGCCGGGTGCTGCTGGCCCAGGTGAACCGCCGGGCACGCGCGGCGCCGATCTGACCGAGGCGTTCGCGATAGGCGCGATCGGCACTCAACTTCGCCAGCGCGGAGGCCGCGGCATCGATGTCGCGGCAGGAGGTTGTGATCGCTGCATCGGCGACCACCTCGGCGAGCGACGTCGCGTCGCTGACCAGCGCGGGCGTCCCGGTGGCCATGGCCTCCAGAGGCGGGAAGCCAAAGCCCTCGTACTCGCTCAATAAAATCAAGCCTGTGGCATGGCGATATAGATAGGCCAGTTCAGAATCCTTCACACCCGAGTAGAAAACAATTTTGTCCAGAACGGCAAGTTCCGCGCACAGCCGCTGCATCGCAGCCTGCCAGCGGTCCTGGTAAGCCACAACCACCAATTTCTCCTTCACTTGGTCGTGAATACGCGCAAAGGCACGAATTACGGTTTCCAGATTCTTGCGGGGAGCGAAGGTGCCAACAAATAAAAAGTATGGCGATGGCTCGGAGCCTTCTGGCGGATTGCCGAATTGCGGCTCGAAGAACTGTTCCCGCAAACTGTTATAGACAAGGGCGACGCGAGATGGATCCAAACCGTACCTCTCAATCACATCCTGCCGGGTATATTCCGAAACCACCAGCGTTCGCAGGCAGGCTGGCAATATCTTCGGCAACAGCCATTTGTAATAGTAGTGCTGGCGCGGACATTCCTCTGGATAGAGCAGAGGGATAAGATCATGCACGGTAACCACCTGCGGAACCGGGCACGACAACATGGCTTCGACGTGAGGCGTGAAAAACAAATCCACGCCGTCCTGCTTGAGCTTATGGCCAAGCACTGATTGCATCCACACGAAGCGCTTTAATCCGGCGCTGGCGCTCTCGCCGAAACACAGGCTGCGGGGGGTTGCGCGTAACTCGACATCCTTCAGCCCGCCATAGCGTTCCGCGGACGAGTACAGGACAACCTCATGTCCCAGGGAAATCAGGGACTGTAATACTCCATCCACGAAGGTGGTCGTGCCATTGTGGCGCGAATTGACAAAGCTTGCGTTGAACCCTATTCGCATTCCGGCTCCACGCTCAATAGGCCGTAAACCGGAGTAGCTTCAACCGAACTGCCCAGCACCACCCAACTCCCCTGGGCAATCACGTTCCACAATTCCGTGCCCAGCGCAGCCCAGGCAGCTCCCTGAATACCAAACGACCGTATCAGGACAATTGCCAACACAAGATTCACCACCAGGTTGCTCGCCGTGATCTTCGCCAGCGCGGAATACTGTCCGCGGGAATTTAGGATGGAGGTCAGGGTGATGTTAAGGGTGCGAGGCAGGAGCACGATCGAAAGGATTAGCAGCACCGGGTAGGCCGCTAGATAGCTGCTGCCAAAATGACGCAGGATTGTCTCGCCAAAGAAGATCAGCACTCCCCCGGCTCCCACAACGAACAGATAAGCCGGCCACATGGAGTGCAAAACCGCGGCTAGCAGATCCTTGCGCTTCAATGAGTGATCAGCTCGCGAGGACAGGATGGTAAACAGACTCATGGAGAAGGCGTGCGGGACCATCAAGGCAGGCTCGACCAGGCGAAAACCAGCCGCATAGATTCCCAAGGCAGCGCTGCCGATGAACTTGAACACCAAAATATTGTCCAGCCGAACATAGAGCAGCACCATTGCCGCCATGAAACCAAGCGGCAGGCTCTCCTTGAGCAGCGAGATGCTTTTCGAGAAATCGAAGTGGAATCGCGGGATATCCCTGGTTTTGCGCCACAACAACGTCGCATTGAGAAGCTCGCATAGCGGAAGGAGGCTAATCACCGCCACCAACGAGACATGGGTGAAGATGAGCGCCGACGACAAAAGAAGGTACAGGCCGAACGACACCACCGTTGGCGGCAACACTTCCGACATCTTGAGCTGACTTTGGTAGTAGCTGGAAAAAGCGCCGACCAGGTTAGCGGAAAAGAGCGACAGGTTGGCGATCACGCTGAACACCAATGTAAGCGAATCGCCGGCCAACGCGATCATCACCAGCAGCGACACGGCATAGCAAACCGCAGCGGCGACGACCTTGGTGGTTACGATTTGCGCCAGCAGGCGGGGCCGGCCGGACGCCTTCTCCTGGGAAAATCTGCGGATCGAAACTGTGTCGATTCCGAATTCCGAGAAGGCCCGAAAGATCTCCATCATGGAGATTGCCAACGCCAGCTTGCCAAACAGCGTGGGGCCGTACTTGCCGGCAATCAACAGCAGGATTCCGATCCGGCTGAATCCACTTATGGCGCGTGACGCAACCCCGCACAGTGAATTCCCGATACCGGTTCGTGCGACCTTGACGCTCGTCGGACGGCAGGGCCTGAGTGGCACTCATTTCGGACTCAGCTCGCGATGGCCTTCAGTAGAAAAGGCCCTGCTCAGATGGAGCAGTACCACCTTATAGATGTGGCGCGAATCCAGAGCTTCCCAGGAATCGCGACCTACAATCCAGGTTATGGCGAGACAGAAGGCCACAATTGTTCCCAAGATCACGATCAGAAGCCGCGGCGGCCATGTTTTTCTCTCCGGAACCAGCGGCTCGTCCAGCACCTTGATGGTTGGAATTTCCTTGGCTTCCTCTACTTTCGCCAATTCATACTGTTTGGTGAGGACCTCATACACGGTCTCATTGATCTTCGCCTGGCGCGCGAGGCCATAATAAGTGTTGTCCAAAATCGGCAGCTGCTGCAGCGAGGGATACAACGCCCCGCTACCGCCTTCGCCGTTTCCAGCAGAACCGGTGGAGCTATACCCGCTGAGCGCGCCCAACTTGCTGCGCAGCTCCGCCACCCTGGCTGCGGTGGCGCGAACGCGGGAGTTTTCCGGTCCATAGATCTGCTCCATCCCCTTCAGTTCCGACTCCGCCGCGATGAGTTGGCCTTGTAGCGTGGAACCGGCTTCCAACATGGCCTTACCCTCGACCTGAGGATCGAAGGTTTTCGTTTTGCTGGAGAAACGGCTGAGCTCGAGAGTGGATGCGTCAAGCTGCTGCTTGATGCTGGAAAGCCGGCCCTCGAGGAAGATGCGCTCGCGACGCGCGGAGGAGGTGGTGAGCTGGGAAACGCGGCCGTTGAGCTCGTCGAGATATCCGCGCGCGAGCAGTGCCGCGCGATCGCGATTGCCGTCTTCCACCTTGATCGTAATGATCCCGCTCTTGCGGTCCTCGGAAATGTCGGTACGCCGCGCCAGCACCTTGCGCGCATCCTCGTAATCTTTCTTGCCATAGACCCGCCGCAGATCGAAGCGGTTGATCAGGTCGTCCTGCACGGTTCGACTGGTAAGAATTCCCACCAGGGTTGCGCCGGTGGTGTGCATACCGAATAAGTCGCTGGCCAACGCGCCGACGCTGTCGCCGGCTTTCGCAGTCAGCGCGCCCAGCATCGCAGCGTTCATGCCAGTGGACTGGTCCGGCGGCATCAGTCGAGTCACCGATTCGTATCGCACAGGAATCAGGAATGCCAGGGCGAGGGAAAGCAGCAAACCGGCAATCACGAGAGTGAACAGGAGCCTCCGGCGCGCCGCGATCAGGTCGACGCAGCGGAGCAGCCTGGCCGCGGTTTGGCTGCCAGCAGGGGCAGTCTCCAACAGACTCGTATCGACTGCGATCTGCATGGACTCCAGGTCACGGGGCTCGGGGATCGATGATTTCGTCATGTTAATCATGTGAACTGAAGTTAAGGCGCGATCTCGAACACAGTCCCGCAGCCGCCCATGCAACTGTTGTGAATGCCGCCTTCACCGGTCGTGCCGTAGAGATTGCCGGCGGAATCGAAGATCAGGCCAGCATCGGGAAAAGTCCCGTCCGTGCCATTGCCAAAACTGTGCAGCACCGTCTCCGTCCAGCCACCGCCCTCCCTGGGCGACAACTCGAAGACCGTCCCGCAGCCGCCGCCAAAGCAGGTGTTGTGGATGCCGCCCGCATAGGTCGTGCCATAGAGATTGCCGTGGCTATCCAGGACCAGCCCGGCTTGGGGATCCTGTCCGTCCGTGCCGCTGCCGAAGCTGTGCAGCACCGTTTCCTGCTGTGCCGCGCAGGTGCTCGTCACAAACAGGACGAAAGCAAAGATCGCCAGCTCCGCCTTCAATCCCATGAAAACTCTGTTGCTTCGCATCGGTGGTCCTTCGTTGACTCAGACCGCTCCCATTGAGGCATGTGATGCTCTGACTTTACCCGCAATGCAACTCCAAATTGGCCACAACGCTGCCTTATGTTAAATCGGAGCCTCTAGCTGAGCTGGGAGCTTGCGCCTTTGCTCACTGCGCAATTTACTTCTCTTTAGTTGTAACTTGATGCAACAGCATATGAAGTTCTTCGTGCAAGGTCAAGAGCAAAAGCGCCGCAACGCCGGTAGTGTTCTGAAATAGGACACTGGCACGACATCGCACCTGGGTCGAGCACTCAAATTGTGTGTTAACATGACCCCCGCCAGGCTGGTTGCGATTGCTGTCAAGGATCGATCCGGCCCATAGACCAGGAGCATCGATGAACCGTTCCATAGTTTCTCGGGTGGCCTTTACTGCCGCACTGCTATTCTTTGTCGGTTCGTCCTCCGCCGTTGCTTTCGGGACCATTTATCCCGCGGCGGACAAGTCGCTTCTCTCCCCTGATTTCACCATGCAGATAGACGGACACGATGTCCCCGTGTATCTGCTGAAGGTGGCGCCCGAGGATGCCAGCGGACGCAGCAGCGCGATGGACGACAAGATCGAGACCGCGAACTATTTCGACCGGGCGGCCTTCACCTATTTCGATACGGCGGCCGGGATCAATGCCACGATTACGTATAAAATGCCGGTCAACGCCGCCAGACTTTTGCCGGCTTCGGCGAACAGCAGGGTCAGCTTCTCGGGGCAAACCATCCAGTTGTCGCTGGGCGGCCCGGGCAATTACACCCTGGAAGTTAACCACCAATTGGTCCGCACGCTGCACATCTTCGCCAATCCGGTGGAGCGCGATGCGCCTTCGCCGCATGCTGCCAACGTTTTCTATCTCGCGCCGGGGGCGCATCTGGGCAATAGCCTCAACGTTCCGGCGAGCGCGACGGTCATCTACTTCGCTCCCGGGATGCACACCATCGACAACCTGGTGCTGCACGATGGGCAGACGGTCTACATCGCCGGCGGCGCGGTGGTGAGTGCCGTGATCAGCGATGCCGAGCCTTTCAGCACGAACATGTCGAGCAACGGAGTGCAGAAAACCCGTCTGTACAAGCAGCCGGCCATCAAACTGCAGGGCTCGAACATCACCGTCCGCGGCCGGGGCGTTCTGGACGGCAGCCACACCGCAGGCAAGTACCTGATGCGAATTCAGGGGCAGAACATCAGGCTGGAGGGCATCATTCTCCAGGATGCGGGCTCGTGGACGATGCCCATGTTGTATTCCAACGGCGTAACCGTCACCAACTTGAAGCTGCTGGGCTATCGCGCCAACTCCGATGGCATGGACATTGTCAGCAGCCAGAATGTGACGATAGAGGGGTGCTTTATCCGCACCCTGGATGACGACATCGTCATCAAGACCATCACCCAGGATCCCAACGTTAAGACGGAAACCGACGAGGCACGGAACATCCAGGTGCGCGGCAATGTGATCTGGTCGGAAGTTGCGCACGCGCTGACCATCGGCACGCAGGTGGAAGCCAACGTGAACACGATTAACTTCATTAACAATGACATCATCCACCACCTTGGCCGCACCGAAGCTATGTCGATCGATCTTGAGGGCAGCGCCGATGCGGGTAATGTCCGTTTCGAAGATATCCGTCTCGACACCAGCAGAAACCCGTATGACAAGAATGGCGTAAGTCGGGATATCGCTCTGGTGACCCTGAAAAACAAAGTGTGGCAGCGTGCGGCAGATCTGGAGCGGCCGCTGGGTCACGTGCACGGCGTTACCTTCAGCAATGTTCAGATCACGTTGACGACCAGCCCTAAGGTGCAAATTCGATTGCTCGGCACCGACGACCAAAGCAATATTCAGGATGTGAAATTCGAGCGGGTGACCTTCAACGGGCGGCCGCTCAGCAAAGCCGATACGGTCGTGCAGCAACGTTTTGCCAACCACGTTGTAGGATTGCCGTGAGAACTTCGGCAGAGAGCTGATGGGGGCAGACGTTCATCGCAATGCGAGCCGGGAGGCTGCGCAGGCGATCGACTGCTTCCTCTGCCGGCACACGCCTTTGAAGTATCTTACGACCAACTTGGAAGTAGTATGGATAGCGGTCTGATCCAGCAAGTACAGCGTTTTCAGCGGCGTATCAAGATGTGACCGTGGCTTGCGGCACGTAGGTGGTATTGTCGAAGCCTCGATCCTCCCGTTAGAATCGCGACCCATACTCTCAATTGTCAGCGGGGGAATTGCCCACCTGAGCTCGACCCGGGTTCCTGGCAAAGCTAAAGGAGCATTGCAGTCCGATGAACGACGTGTGTCTTTGGTTTGGTTACGTGCTTCGATCGGTGCGACGGCCACAAACGGTCTCGATTTTAGCTTACCTACTCTTTTTTCTGTCCACTTTGAACATTGTTGCCCAGGTGCTAGTCACCACACAGCACAACGATAACTACCGTACGGGTCAAAATACTCAGGAAACGATTCTTACTCCGTCGCTTCTCAACGCCCAGGAGTTCGGCAAGATATTCTCCTATCCGCTCGACGGCTACGTATATGGACAGCCACTGTATGTGCCGAATGTAAGTATCCCTGGACAGGGCACTTACAACGTGGTTTACGTGGTCACGGAGCACGACAGTGTCTATGCGTTCGATGCCGACGACAACACCATAAACGGCGGATCTCCTTTTTGGCACGCCAGCTTCATCAACCCGCAAGGCGGAATTACCACTGTTTCGCCTCAGGATGTGAATTGCCCCGATGGTGTCATACCTGAAATTGGAATCACCAGCACTCCGGTGATCGACATCAGCACCAACACTATCTATGTCGTGGTTGAGACGAAGGAAAACGGAAGCTTTTTCCAGCGCTTGCATGTCCTGGACATTACGACTGGCGCGGAGAAGCAGGGCAGTCCGGTAACCATTGCCGCGACATATCCGGGAACCGGCGTCGGAAGTTCCGGTGGCATCCTGACGTTTGATCCGCTCATGCAGTTGAACCGGCCGGGATTATTGCTGAACAACGACAACGTATACATTTCCTGGGCTTCGAACTGCGACAATGATCCCTATCACGGATGGGTCATCGCCTACAACAAGAGCACTTTACAGCAGAGCGCGGTGTGGGTTGACACCCCCAATGGGACCCGCGGCGGCATCTGGGCGAGCGGCACGGGACTGGCAAGCGATACCGCAGGCAACGTTTTCCTGGCTTCTGGTAACGGAACGTTTGATACGTCCGGAAGCCCTATTGACTTTGGCGACAGCCTCTTAAAGCTTACCTTAGGCAGCTCCGGACTAATGGTTGCTGACTACTTCACACCCTACAATCAACTTACCTTGGAAGATAACGATGAGGACCTTGGTTCCGGGGGTGCGCTGCTGTTGCCGGACCAGCCCGGGTCTTATCCCCATGAAGCGATAGGGGCGGGAAAGCAAGGCAGCATCTATCTCCTAAACCGCGACAATATGGGGCATTACAACCCCGACAACAACTCGCAGATTGTGCAGGAGATCGACGGCCAGATTGGTGGAATTTTTGGGTTGCCGGCTTATTGGAACAACAATGTTTACTTTGCCGGCGTGGTCAACACCCTGAAACAGTTCACGCTCAGCAACGGCTTGCTGTCCTCCGCGCCCGTTGCATCCTCGACCGTGAGTTTCGGCTTCCCGAGTCCCACGCCGAGTATATCGTCGAACGGCGCTAGCGATGGAATTGTGTGGCTTCTGCAAACGGACGCATTTCGCAACGGAAGCAACGAAATTCTTTACGGCTTTGATGCTACGAATGTTGCGAATGTGCTTTACAGCAGCAATCAGAACCCGGTGCGCGACAATCCCGGCGGCGCCGTTAAGTTCGCCGTCCCCACCATTGCCAACGGCAAGGTCTATGTGGGCGCGGCAGGCCAACTCAGCATTTTTAGCGTCGTCCCCCCCGAGGCTGCCTCCCCGGTTTTTTCACCCGCCGGCGGCACCTACACCACGGCGCAGACCGTCTCGCTTTCGGATTCCACTCCGGGCGCAACCATCTATTACACCACTAATGGATCGATCCCGAACTCTTCATCTCCAGTTTATGTCCATCCTATTCCGATTTCGGCAACTACCACGATCAATGCAATCGCTGTAGCGACAGGTTACAGCAATAGCGACATGGCCTCGGGTACATACACCATCACCACTGGCGGCGGCGGCTGGTTTAATTACGGCAACGGTTTCACCTCCACCTCGAACCTCGTGCTGAATGGTTCTGTAACACAACAAGGCACTCGCCTGCGGCTAACCGACGGCCACACAGGTGAAACTTCCAGTGTCTGGCGCTCAACCGCGGTTAATGTGCAAGCCTTTACGCAGGATTTCACCTTCCAGTTGACAAACACTGTGGCCGACGGATTTACCTTCGTCATTCAAACCATCGGTACGTCAGCGCTCGGTCCGGGAGGCGCAGGTCTGGGATATGGTGCACCCAGTCCCGGCGGCAACGGCGGTCTCCCCAACAGCATCGCCGTAAAATTCGATATCTACAACAACTTCGGAGAAGGCATTGACTCTACCGGCCTCTATGTCAACGGAGCTTCGCCCACTACACCTGCATTAGACATGACGGCCAGCGGCGTGAATCTGCATAGTGGCGACATCTTCAACGTGCACATGAGTTACGATGGCACTCACCTCGCGATGACGGTCACCGACAGCGAAACATTCCAGCAATATGGCCATTCCTGGACTATCGATATTCCCGGCACCGTTGGCGGTCCGATGGCATACGTGGGCTTTACCGGTAGTTCCGGTGGGGCGGGAGCAATACAGGATATTCTGAACTGGACCTTCGCTTCCCAGGGTACGGTTGCCTTGATCGACGGATTCGCTACCCAAAGTCTGGTTCTGAATGGAAAGGCAAAGCTTAACGGCAGCCGCCTGCGGCTAACCGACGGCGGCAGGGGCGAGATTTCCAGCGCCTGGTTCGCCTCTCCCCTTAACATTCAGTCGTTCGCCCAGGAGTTTACCTTCCAACTCACGCAAGCCGACGCTGACGGCCTAACTTTCGCCATCCAGAACGTAGGGCCTACCGCGACCGGGCCGGGAGGCGCAGGTTTGGGTTACGGCCCGCAGAGTCCTGGGGGGAATGGAGGGATACGGCACAGTGTCGCTGTAAAATTCGATCTCTTCAACAATCTCGGTGAGGGTAAAGATTCCACCGGACTCTATGTCAACGGCGCTTCGCCTACCATTCCTGCCACCGATATGACCAGCAGCGGTGTCAGCCTGCACAGCGGAGACATCATGGATGTGTGGATGACCTACGATGGCACCACGCTGTCCATGCAGATCACAGACCTCACGACTCAGGCTACCTTCCAAACCTCGTGGGCTATCAACATTCCGTCAACGGTGGGCGGAAATACTGCTTATGTCGGCTTCACCGGCGGCACGGGCGGAGGGACAGCAGTGCAGGACATCCTGAGTTGGGTGTTTACTTCCAAAGGCGGCGCCGAGTATGGCAACGGTTTCCGTTCGACCCGTTTGGCTCTTAACGGAAGCAGCACTCTGAACGGCACCCGCCTGCGACTGACGAATGGTGGCATCGGCCAGATTGCCAGCGGCTGGTATACCAACCCGTTGAGGATCCAAACATTCACCCAGATCTTCAGCTTTCAGCTCACCAATGCCCAGGCCGATGGGTTCACGTTTACCATCCAAAATAACTCGACTACGGAAATTGGGCCGGGTGGGAGCGGCCTGGGTTACGGCGCGCCGAGTCCTGGTGGAAATGGAGGGATACCCAACAGCGTTGCCGTGAAATTTGATCTGTACAACAACCTTGGCGAAGGTACCGACTCCACAGGTCTCTATGTCAACGGCGCTTCGCCGACCATTCCTGCCACCGATATGACCAGCAGTGGGGTTAATCTCCACAGCGGCGACGTGTTCAATGTTCGCATGACGTACGATGGAACCACGCTGGCCATGCAGGTCGCCGATACCACCACCCAGGCGACATTCCAGACGTTGTGGCCTATCGATATTCCGGCGACGATTGGCTCGAACACCGCTTACGTCGGCTTTACCGGTGGAACCGGCGGGGCAACCGCAACCCAGGACATTCTTTCGTGGATCCTCCTTCCATGAGTGACGCTTGACCTGTGTGTATGCGGCGCAAATGAAGAGACGATTCCTGGCTTCACTGGTGACGCTGATCTCCGTTCTCGGCTTATGTGTGGAAGCCAGCGCGGCGGAGGGCAAATCGTGTATCGCCCCCCACTACAAGATTTCCGCCATTCCTCTTCGGCCGGTTGGCATCAACCAGTCAGGCGAAGTCGCCGGAACAACCTCTTCCCACAAGGCCGCATTGTGGAGTGCACCGGGCGGGTTGCGAGAGATCGGTCTTTTGCCCGGCTTCACCAGCTCCGAAGCGGTAGCTCTGAATAACGCGGGCCAGGTCATTGGCCTTGCCATCGACCGCAGGACGAACCGGCGGCAGGGATTTAGCTATAAGGATGGCAAGCTGATTGTGCTCTCCGACGGCTCCAGGGCTCTCGCCATCAATGACGCAGGTGTGATTGCCGGGGAGTCCCGAACCAGCAGCAAGAGCATGAGCGGGCCCGTGTTGTGGAACGCGTTAACTCCGGTCGCTCTGGGGGGCTGCTGCGGAGGAACAGCAGTGGCTATGAACAATCAAGGTCAGGTCATTGGAAATATCTACGACCAGCAAGGCCGCTACCACGCTTTTATGTGGGACAAGACGGGAGGTCTCCGGCAGATCGGCCCGCCCAGCGATTTTAGCTCTGCCCTTCTGCTCAACGATGCCGGCGATTACGTGCTGCAATTGTTTCCCTCTGGTGCTGTTCTTTATCGCGATGGTAACCCTACCCATCTGACCTTAGCGCCGAAGGTTCCCAGCCACCCCAAAGACATGAATATCTGCGGTGCCATCGTCGGATCGTTCGGCATCTTTGCAGACTACTATCGCGCCTTTGCCTGGGATGCGGCAGGCGGCCTTCGCGACCTCAATTCTCTTGTGCCTGCCGATTCAGGCTGGAAGCTGCAGGAAGCCACATCGATTAACGACCGCGGCGAGATCGTTGGTTGGGGCACTTTCAAGCGGGACGAAGACGAGGGATTCCTGCTGACCCCGCTTCCATAGAGATGCCTTGCATTTTGTGTAGTCGCCCAGACGCCAAAACCGTGCTCACAAACGCCAGGACTTACTCGGGATAGCAGTGACAATGCCGAGGGATTTTGCCCGCTGGTCCAGTCTCACCAAGATCGGGAAGACCGGACCAGCGAGTTCGTTCTGCTACTGCCGACTAGTACGTAGCGCGCAACACATCGTTATCAGCCTGGGTATTGCTGATACCGCTGTAAGTGCCCTGGCGGGCGTTGCTGGTAAAGCCCACGTACAGACGACTGCTGCCGGAGGCCGAGCCGCCGTGTGCCGCAACTCCCACGGCACCCCCGGTTTGACCCCCATAGAAACCAAGCCCATTTCCTGCGACCGAGTCATAGGTGGTGTTGAGAACAACCGTGCCTCCGGGCGAAGTCGAGCCGCTGGGGATCTGATTGATCGACATACGCACGTTGTTCTTATACATGTCCGACACAGTATGGTAGTAGGTAAGGGTGGTTATGTTCTGGCCGGAGTCGTAAGCCACCGAGGGCAGGAAATGGTGACCCGCCGATCCGGTAACGTGATGGAACCCGAACGAGGGACTGCTGATACTGGTGTTGGTCGCCATCACCACCTGGGATTGCGGACACCCAAAGAGGACAGTGCTGTAGGGCGGAATCGCGCAGTCGGACCAGACTACAAAGATGGTCTGGCCGCCGCTGTCCGTTCGCGCCGCAATTTGTGGCCAGGCAGTGACTTCGAACGCCGGATTATCCGTTAGTTCCGAGTACAGGCTATCGTCCTGGTAAATCAGGTGCGAGGCGGCGCAGGTTGGAGGATTGGGCGCACCCGCCGGCGTACAGGCCACAAACCGGAAGCTTCCGTCATCCGCCACATAGGAAATGGTAATTGCGCCGGCATTGGGGCCACCACCCACCACCGCCACGCTGGGCAAGCCACCGTTTGTAGCCCCACTCAGAGCAACTGAGCTGGAGCAGTCGGAACCGCTGGCGAACGTGGCTTTGCATGCGGAAACGAGTATTAGGGTGCGAAGGTAACGCTCCGACGAGGAAACCACATAAATGTCGCCACCGCCGGTTCCGCTGGTACGTGGATCCTGGGCAATCACGACCGAGTCCGCGAGGTTGTCTTCACTGGGATAGACGATAATCCCGTTTGAACCTGCGCAAGTTGCCTCCTGGCTGGAGGTAAGCGTCCCGGCGGGACAAGTAGAGGTTGACTCCAGATTGCTGGCCGGAATTCGCCGCAGACCGATACCCGACGTAATCTCATCGAACCGGACATCGGCCAGGATGAACTGCTTGTGGGCAGGATTAGTGTCGGCAATGATACGCCCACCTCCGCCACCGTACATCGGCATCCCGCTATTGAAGGGATCGGGAATGGGAGGATTGCCCATCTCCAAGTCCGTCCCCCCATAGCAGTCCTGGGTCGCATCACGATGCACATACATCACCGAAGGCGAGTCAAACAGCCCATAGGTTCCACGCTCATCGTACCCATACTCGGCCACCAGGTCCTTGCCCGAGCCCAGCTCACTCAACATGAAATCGATCATCGGGCCATCTTGTGTAAGGGCATTCGCCGCAGGCTCCAGGTTCATGACCGTGCCGGTCGTCGTGCCGCACCCGGTGACGGTGACCGCGGGCCGCAGCCGAGCCACAGCGGCTGGTTCTACCTTCCCTGATCCTGGCTTCCCTGTTTCCAGCTTTCCCGGTTCCAGCTTGCGCAGCGGCTCCTGCGGATACTGGGCCGCAGCGTCGGGATGAAACCACTTCAGCAGCGCCGGCGCCATCGGACTGGGCGAGTGCAGCAGGAGGTTTTTCCCGGCATCCGAAGCCCAAAAACGTGTCATGGGGGAAAGCGGCGCCGTGGAGTCTTTAAAGATTCCCGTGTTGGGTGGGAAATGTTGAGGCTGTTGCGCAACAAGCTGTGTCGTGCACACCGCCAGTAGAGTCAGCACTGCTTGGACGAATAGTATTCGCCTTGATGATCTCATATCTCCTCCTGCTGAAGTAGCGCTACCAGAGCGCCGGAATCGAGTTTTCGAAAAAAGGATCCGAGGAAGCAGTGCCTGGATCGCCGGCGGAGCGCCTTCTCAGATGCGCGCACCAAGACGGTGATCGAGGCAAGGGGATCCCACTGTTGGTTGGAGCTTGCGGGATTATACAGCGGTTTTGATTAGCTGCGAATCTTTTTTGCGATCCTCCTCTGTCTGACCCGAAGCTTAGCCGGGATCCGATGGAAAGTTCCTTGCCCCGCATCAACGGCCCCTTCTGGCCCGAACCCGTACATTATAAAGATGGCTGGTGAGTTAGTTCTTAAGCAGAACGCTGTTTCAATTGCGCCGCCTGGTTCTTGTGGCTCCCGGCCGCTCGGATCAGAGCCACCCAGCCGTTCTCCCGCGCCACCGTGCAAGCACGGAAAGCAGTATCAGAGGGTGGCGAAGCCAAAGCTACGGCGCGACGGGCAATTGTCTTCTTCCTTCTGGAAGAAAGCAAGCTATCTGCTCTTACTGAAATCCGCGGCATCACAACTGCAACCATTGGCGATAGACCACGAAATGGCGGCGTGCGCAATCTTCGCGGGTGAAGCCACGCGCGCGTTCCATTCCTAGCTGTTGTAGCTCGTGCCAGCGATCGGAGGACAGCAAGACCGTCTCGATGGACGCTGCCATGGATTCGACATTGTTCGGATCGAAGTATTCTGCGGCCGGTCCTGCCACCTCGGGCAAGGAGGCGGAACGGGAACAAGCAACAGGCGTGCCACAAGCCATCGATTCAATCACGGGCAGTCCAAAACCCTCCTCGAACGAGGGCAGCACCGTGAGATCTGCTCCCGAATACGCACCTCGAATCTGGTCGTCACTTACATGTGGGACAAAAATAACCGCGCTCCCAAGACCCGATTCACGGGCCTGAGCCATTAACGATGGCCGTCCCGCGGCGTCATCGCCGATCACGAGCAGGCTGTGCGGAAGCTTGCGACGTTGTTTCAGCTCTGAAAAAGCCTTGAGCAGCCCATCTGCATTCTTGCTTGGCTTCAAGTTGCCTACAAACAAAATATAGGGACCATCGAAGCCAAAGTCCTGATTGACTCTCGCCCGCGCCGCATCGCGAGGCTCCGGGAAAATATGCGGTCCAATGCCGTTATAAACAACCGTGATACGTCGCTCAGGTACTCCAAGATGTTCTACAATCTGGCGTTTTGAGTACTCGGATACTGTAAATATATGGTCCGCACGCCGCGCCACCAGGCGTAACATGGGCTGAGCATATACCCAACTCTTAATACTCGCGCGATAGCTACGGTCCAGGATGTGATTAAGGTCGTGGATGGTGACCAGCAAGGCGCCTTTGCGCAGCAGGGGCGCATTATAGTGTGGTACATGCAGAACTTCGGACTTTCCCGCGGCCCTCGCAACTTGGAATTGTTCCCTTAAGGTGTAGATAGGAGCATCTACGACATCTACCTCGCAGTTGAATTGAGCCAAACATTCGCTGTAGCTTGGCAAGGTCAAAAGCCGGAATGGAATGTCAGTATGTTCGAGCTCCCTGATAAGGTTGAGCGTATAAGTCCCAAGACCAGTGCTTAGCCAGCGCGCATCCAGCACCAGAGTTTTCATATCACATTTATGTGTATCTCGACTTAACTGGCCAGCCGACCGCGCCAGCTATAAACGGCGCGCTCAAGGATCTCTTCAAACCGGCTGAGAAAGCGCTCCGGCGCAAACTCTGCGGCACGACTCCGTAGTTCCTTTTCTGAAAATATCCGGCTTTCAAAATTGATGATTGCTTCTCGTAATCCTTCCACCGTTTCCGTGGAATAAAACTCGACAGTCTTGCTAGTCATAGAATCCAGGATCCCACCTTTCCGGAAAGCCACAACTGGACAACCCGCCGCTATCGCCTCCACAGGCACAATGCCAAAATCCTCGACACCTGGAAATAATAGACCCCTGGCCCTGCTGTAGTATTCAGCTAATCTTGAGTCATCCACAAATCCAAGGAATTCGACCTTTGCGCGAAGATCTTGAGCGAGGGTGCGCAACTTTTGTTCTTCGGGACCAGAACCTATTATCTTGAGTTGCCTCCCAAGCGCCGCGCAGGCACGGAGTGCGTGGTCCACTCGTTTATAGGGCGCCAAGGCAGAAACCACCAGGTACCACTCCTCAGGCGATCGCTTAACCCCGACAAATCGCTGCACATCAACGGGAGGAGGCAACACCTCGGCGTCTCGACTGTAGAAGCGTCTTACCCTTTCAGCAACAAACTGGGAATTGGCGATAAATACGTCAACCCGGTACGCTGTTTTCTTGTCATAGGCCTGAAGCATTCTAGCCAACGGATGAAAGAGCCACTGTGAGGCAAAGGGTCCCACTTTTTCGGGACCAAAGTAGTCGTCGAATCGGTCCCAAATGTAACGCATGGGCGTATGGATATAGCAAATATGGAGAGGCCGGGAGTCTCGGCCTTTTCTGACCATAGCTTTTGCCACAGCGTGGGACGAGGAAATCACAACATCGCAATCGCTTACTTTGGCCAGTTCAGCAAACAATGGAAACAATGGCAGATACTGTCGGTATTTTGTGCGCGCAAGGGGAAGGCGCTGCAAGAGGCTGGTCTTGATTTGGCGATTAGCGATGGTACCGCTGACGGATCCCGGGACGTATATCAAGGTCGAAAGCGGCGCGTCAGGGAACCTACTGCAAATGAGTTCCAGCACCTTTTCGCCACCCCGCATGTTCACCAGCCAATCGTGGACCAGAGCGACTCTTAAAGATCCAAGCGCCGAAGGCATCGCAGCGGGCGACAGGACAGCATTCGATTCCCCGGAATAAGTGCTGGTCAGGTTTTCTCTCAATCGGGACGCTACTTGATCAGTAACCGTGATCGTGTTAAACCGCCGTGAGGCTAGAGAGACACAATATTTTATCGAACCGCACGCCGTCCGAGCAACTCATAGCGGTGGACGACGCAGTTCAAGTTCACGCCACCAATTGCTCATCTGTCTTGGGTGTTGCGGATCACTGATTCGCCAAACGAAGCAGAATTATAAAGCAAAATGCGAAAGCTGCCCTGGGCGGTCAAGCCAAAAATGCCAACCCAGCTCTGCTGTTTGGAAGAACACAACGATAGAAACCTCTTGCTTCCTGTGATGTGGAAGAGGAGGTCTGGTCGTCATCGAGCAAACGAAAGTCCCGGCCAGGTGTAGCAGGGCGGGGTCGCTCGGTGGTCCGTCAGTTCGACTTGGGGTCGGTACGTCTCCCATCCGATGGCAGAAGCGGCGAAGGAGTGGACCTGCCATAGTCAGAGCTGATCTGTTACAATCAATGACGTTCGGATACCGAACAAGCAGTGGGCGATGCGGCACGCTGTTTGGACTTGAGTGTGCAGAATCGCCAGTCTTCATCCTGGTTTCCGCTAGCCCAGGGTAAACAAAAGCGGGGTCGTAGTTCAGTTGGTTAGAACGCTGCCCTGTCACGGCAGAGGCCGCGGGTTCGAGTCCCGTTGACCCCGCCATTAAAATCAATGGCTTACAGGATGCCCCATGCGGGCATTTTGTATTTATGCCCGAGAAATATTCAAATCTCAGCCCTACAGGCGAGATCCGTCACCGCCGATGAGGGGACCAATCATGGATCGGCGTCTCGTAACACCGCCTCCGTAGAGGCAACACAGTTGCATCTATCATGAACCCGTCCAAGCAGCGGGCAACAAAGCTTGGCGAGTCATACCGCGTCAGAAGAAAAACTTTGCCCCCAATTGAATAAGGCGAGGTGGGTCGGCGTTAACGACTTGGCCAAAAGTTGCGGTGTCTATATTGGCGCCCACGGCTTGCGCGCCAAAGAATTGAGCATGGTTGAATACGTTGAAAGCCTCCAGACGGAGCTGCAGCGACTTGGATTCGCTGACCTGGGTATTCTTTGTAATGGCCATGTCATAGTTGTCCAGTCCGGGACCATAGAAAAAACGCCTGGGGACGTTACCCGGTGTGCCGAGAGCATTTTCAGTGAACAACGAGGTATTGAAATAGGGCTGTCCATTGCGGGGGTTATGATTTATGTCGAGTGCACCGCCAGCATAATCCGGCACATCCAGGCTGAAGTTGTTAATGCCATTAGGTTCGGTTCCTAGCAGCGAGTTATCGCCATAGCTGAGAAGGGTCACGGGAAATCCGGTGCTGAAATGAGTGATCCCAGACAACTGCCAGCCCTGCGTCCAGCGATTCGAGGCC
Organism: uncultured Acidobacteriaceae bacterium; assembly: GCA_963699875.1. Lineage (GTDB taxonomy): Bacteria > Acidobacteriota > Terriglobia > Terriglobales > Acidobacteriaceae > CAVVDY01. The sequence goes on along the minus strand of CAVOVN010000015.1, from coordinate 154,450 downwards.
CGGAAGAGCCTTTCCAGCGGCAATTGGTAAACGTAGCTAATCACAAAATTGTGCCTTATATCGAAGGATGACGGGGCATAGCTGAGGGCGGGATTAATAGGATTGACCTCTTCTCCTAGATTGGAGGAATCGTCCATCGACTTGCCATAGGTATATCCGGCAGCAAACTCCAGCCTTCCGCTCGTATGCCGTACGCTGACCTGAAGGGAATTGTAATTCGACTTGCCAATTGTGGCCTGCGAAGTGTCACTTCCGAAGTTGGGGCCCAGAGGTCCGCGGGTGCCGTTGATCACCTGGCCCGACGCAGTGGTATAGACGTTGTTTTCTCCGAAGGGTCCACATGTCGGAGAGCCCGGCGCTATCTGATTCGGTTGGCTTAAGCTGAGGCAAAGTGCGGGATTTCCGGGGTTCGCTTCCACCATCACGAGAAGACGGTGACCCTGGTTACCAACGTAGGAGGCACTTAGCACCGTGTTACGGCCGAGCTGGCGCTCGATCGACAGCATGTACTCCTCAACATAGGGAATACGGTTGGTTGTTGCGTATCCGGGAATGCCGGCGATCGGCTCGAACTGCGACCAGTTGATGTTGGGATTTGGATTGCTGCTGGAGGCACTCCCTGTCGCGAGCGCCACGGGAAAAGGCTGGCCCAAGAATTGTCCAGTGGATGCGGTGATGAAGGGTGTGGCGAACAGCGGCGGCGCCGGGCTGCTATAAGTAATCCCAAAAGGTGCGTTGCCCGCCAGAATTCCGAGTGTCAACGCCTCGATGGCTTCGTAATACATGCCAAAGCCGGCCCGGATGCTAGTTTGGCCTGGGCCTCCAAATACTTTGCCGAGAAAGGTATCCGTGCCCGCATTTGGAGAATAGGCCAATCCAATGCGGGGAGCGAAGTCCAGGTTACCCGGAGGCGCCAGGGTCCGCGGTACGCCAGGGTCGGTAGGGAAAACTATTCCGGCAGGCGCGCCGGGAAAGACTTGTGAGGACTGTCCTGCTACGAACGCCGAAATCGCATTGCTCTTTTCATACCAGGGCTCAATACGGTCCCAGCGAAGGCCGTAGGTCAGAGTGAGATTAGGACGTGCGCGCCAGCTGTCCTGTGCGAAGAGACCCCAGTATTTGTTGCGTCCATAGAAGGGTGGAAGCTGGCTCTGGTTGTACTGGCTGGGAACTCCCAGCAGAAAATCGGCAAAGTCAGATCCCGTCTCGCTCCCGGTAAATAAAAAACTGCCATTGAACTGAGCTATCGCCGTAGTGTTGACCTGATCGTAGTGAAATTCCGCGCCGAACTTCATGGTGTGACGTCCAACTACCTTGGAAAAGGTATCAATCCACTGAAATGTATTGTTGACTTGCTTCAGTTCGTTGGCGTTGGTACCGATTGATATAGTAGATGAGCACGTCGAGATCGCCCGCAGTTCGGGCCGTCATGTCGCCGTATGCGGATGCTCCCAGCACTACGCCCTTGAAAGGCATCGCCGCGATTCCAGCTTTTTCAAATTCGTTGAGCACCTGCAGAAGTTCAGCCGCATTGGCCACGCAATGAAACGCATTGCGTTCGAACTCGAATCGAGCGAACTCCAGTGCCTCTGCTGGAACGACCGCGCTGTTTGCCACAAGCTCGGAATACAGCATCGGCAAAACGCCATGCTGCCGTGCGCCCATGATCGGATCTTTCCAGCGCGTGATTTTCCCAGCAATCTCTGCGACCGTAGGGCCACGGCGCTCCCCATGCCACAGTACAACGGTGCGCAGCAGGTCAGCCGAATTGCGATCCATCGCCGTCATGTAATTTCCTTGTCCATTGTTCCAAAATCAGAACGATTCGGTACGACGCTCCTCACGCTTATCAAATCCAAAGTATTAGCATGTCCCCGGAAAGTACTATGAGCAGCAGATTACCAATTATGGCAGCTGGATTACCTAAGAAGGCGAGAATGCAGGACTTAGTTGTAGGTGGATTTCGTAAATCTCAGGTATTCTGCACTTGAAGTCGCGGAATATCCGCGCACTCCAGAAAACAAGAGGAGGCTCCATGCTGGTTGAGCGTCTAAGCACGAAGGATTTGGTCGTTAACTCCATGCCTGATGGTTCTCGCGTGATCCGCAATTCGAAGAACGAAACGGTGTTCGCTCTGAACGCGACCGCCGGTGCTGCATGGGATGCTTGCTCCTCCGCCACCACGATCGCCGGTGTTGCCGAAGAGATGCGGCGTTCCTTTGACCCCAATGTCACAGACGACCTGGCAGAAGCTTGCATCCTCCAGTTCCAGGAGAAGAATCTGGTCAGCATTTCGGGTTCCACTCAGAAGCACACTCGCCGCGCGGTTCTCGCCGGGTTGAGCGCGGTTGCGCTCCCGCTCGTCGTTTCTCTCACGGTCGGTGAACAGAAGGCGCATGCTCAGGCAGCCGGGTCAAACGATGAGCGCTCGGATCGTACGCCGCGGGCTAGTGTTCCCAAGGATCGCCAAAAGTTCGATTTCTAATGCAGGTTGTTTTTCTGGGCTGCGTCGACTCTCGTTCGAATAGAGTCGGTGGTCCGTTCTCCACATTTTTCTCAGATCTGTCGAACGCCGTCTCTTCCTGGGTTGCAGAGCACGTTTGGGCAAGTAGTCGTAACGAAAATGGCGGCCATGACGGCCGCCATTTTTGCGTCCGGGTCAGTTACTCTTTTATCCATGACTTCGCGGGACAATTTTGAGTTCGGCATCGATGCATTCGATTCCTCAATTCATGTGGAATGCGCTGACTCCGAAATCCGTGACGCACTGGAACGATACATATTCCCGCCTGCGCCTCGCACGAGATCCGTCCCCACTTCCCCGAACATACGCTTGCGTGTTGACAGGGGCGGCGAGGGTTTTCATGTCCTGATCGATAACAAACCCGCAGCATCCGTTGTGACACTCCACGATGCTGCCCTCGCCGCTGTCAAAGCGCTCGATGATGCTGTTGTCGATCGCATGAAGGTGTTTCGCGCCGTGCACGCGGGCGCAGTGCTGATCGAGGGAAAGGCCTTGCTCCTGCCAGGCTCTTCACACGCGGGGAAGTCTTCGCTCGTTGCCGAATTAATCCGTCGCGGCGCTGCCTGCTTTTCCGATGAATACGCCCTCGTTGACAAGGAAGGCCGCATTCATTCGTATCCCCGTCCGCTTCTACTCCGCAACGGTCGTCCCCAGCAATCGCTCGTCCTTCCGGAAGAGCTCAACGCGGGCTTCGCTACCCATCCGGCGTTTGTGGGCTGGATCTTTGCTCTCGACTATGTTCCGGGCGAAGCATTTTGGGACGTTCACGAGATTTCGCAGGGCGAGGCCGTCATGCTCCTGCTGCGTAACACGCCTCACGAAATGGCACAGTTTTCCGGGATGGTTGACTTCTTCACGCGTGTCGCGGCCAACGCTGACTGCTATGCAGGACGACGCTGCGACGTTGCCGAAGCCGCAACCCGGGTATTTGATCTGATCGGCTGTAAATAGACGCGCCGCTCGAAACCCGGGCGGCGCGCATCGTTATGGAATGGTAATTGTCGTCATGTTGGACGGCTGACTCTCCATCCCCGACGAGTTTACGCTGGTCACATAGTAGTTGTAGCTCTGGCCGCCCTGCACATTTGTGTCGATGTATGCAGTCTGCGTGTCCATCGAGTCCACCATCGCAAACGAGTTTGAGCCGTTGGGTGCGCGATAGACGTTATATCCCGAAATCGGAGAGGTGGATCCGGTAGGCGGGAGCCAGCTCAGATCGACCTTGTGTGAATCTCCGGTGCCGCTCAGAGCCACAGTCGCTGTTGAATTCGACGAAGAGTTGCTGCCGATGGTCAGCTGGCCGGTGGTTGAGCCTACCACCGACGGATCGAACGTCAGTGTCACCGACATCGTCTGTCCCGGATTCAGCTTAGCTGGCAGGCTCACGGGCGAAACCGCGAAGCCGCTGCCCGACACTGCCACGGAGTTTACCGTCACAGCCGCTGTGCCGCTCGAGGTCAATGTCAGCGTCTGCGTAGTTGTGTGAGTTCACCATCACGTTGCCAAAAGAGACGCTGGTTGCGTTCAGGCTCAGTGCTGGTGCTCCCGCATTCAATTGCAGAGAAAGCGACTTCGAAGTGCTCCCTGTAGTCGCCGTCAGTGTGACTGACTGCGTGCTGCTCACCGAAGCTACGTTTGCTGTGAACGTCGCGCTCGTTGCAGCGGCCGGAACCGTAACCGAAACAGGTAGAGTGACGGCGCTGTTGCTGCTCGAAAGAGCCACGCCCACGCCGCCAGTCGGCGCAGAACCTGACAGGCTGACCGTACACGTATCCGCCAGCGATCCTGTGACGGAGGTGTTGCTGCAGGATATTGTGTTCACAGTCGGAGCAACCGTCGTGCCTGCGCCGCTCAGGCTTAGTGCCTGGGCAGGCGCATTGCTCGAAATTGTTAACTGTCCGGTCACCGGGTTCGCCGTGGTCGGATCAAACTGAACCGTCAGCACTGCGGCCTGTCCCGGATTCAGAGTGGCAGGGAAGCCACCTCCCGAAACCGAGAACCCCGTCCCCGTAATCGAGTCCGAATTGATCTTGACGGCCATCGTGCCGCTCGAGGTCAGGATCACCGATTTCGTCACCGCGGTGCCCACTGAAACATTGCCGAACGACAGCGACGTAGCGCTCAGGTTTAACGCCGGCGTGGCTGCATTCAGTTGCATAGCAAAAGTTCGCGACGAAGCACTTGTGCTCGCCGCCAATGTCGCCGTCTGCGACGTGCTCACCGATGCTGCGTTGGCTGTGAACGATGCCGTTGACGCGCCGGAGGCCAACGTGATGGTGGCAGGTACCGTTACGGCGCTGTCATTGCTCGACACGGTCACGCTCATCCCACCGGACGGAGCAGCGGAACTAAGCGACACCGTGCAGGCCGTTGAACCCGCGCCGGTAAATGAACTGTTGCCGCACGAAAACGCGCTGATTGAAGGCGCCACCGGCGAGGCTGATCCGCTCAGATTGATCGTCGTCGTCTTTGAAGTGGTTCCCGCTGTTGCGGTCAGCGTTACGGTTTGCGCGCCTGTGAAGCCTGAGACGGTGGCCCCAAAACTCGCATTTTTCGAGCCTGAGGAAATGGCGACCCTTGCCGGCACGGTCACGGCTCCACTGTTGCTCGACAGGTTGATCGTCATACCGCCGGTAGGAGCGGCTGCGCTCAACGTCAAGGTGCAGGGATCTGTGCCAGTTCCAAACATCGAGGAGTTCGCGCAGCTCAGACCCGACAGCGAGGACGACGATGAGGCAGAGCCTCTGCCGTGTAACTTGACCGCACCCGACACACTCGTTTTTGCGCTAGTCGTCGCGCTGACACTGAGCTCCGCAGTCGAGTCCGTGGCAGATCCGGGATCATAGCGAACCTGCACACTCATGCTGCCGCCGGGTGTGAGCGTTGCGGGCAGCCCGGTCACACTCACGGTAAATGAACTGCTCGTGGTGCTCAAATCTGCGATCTCCATCGGAGACGTGCCCGAGTTGGTGATGGACACATTCTGGAATACAGGGGTACCTACGTTTACGTCGCCAAAGTCAATTGCCGACGGGCTAACCACGAGCGCGGGCGTGCCGGTCGACGAAAAGGGCTTGGAGTCCGCGCCGCAGCCTGAGAGCGCTAGGCTAAGCGCCATGGCGGCTATTCCCATCGCAAGTGCGCCACTCCAAAATCGTTCGCACGAATCTTGTTTATTGGATATTTCCGGAAGGTTCGCCGTAGTCTTCTTTGCTGTTGCGAAAAACGAAATATTGCGGAACTTGTACATCGGCATCACCTGTGCCAGTGGAATCTGGCGTTCAAGTCGCCCAAGTGCGGAATGCCCGGCTTCGTGCAACGGGAGTAGATGTATAGCTGCCTTGGTTGACTATCAGCAGGATCGTCTCTGGAAAGGAGATGGTACAGGTGACGATAGTCACGAAGGTGGTATGTATCGATTACCTTCGTACTACCTGCGCAACGTATTGCACCATTAGCGTTTGAAAGAGTTGAGTAACCCGAAGGTGGTAGGCCAGAAAACGCTCGGAGGGACGTATTCATAGCGGTTCGAGGTGACTAGTAACCCCATGCAAAAGTTACCAGCCAACAGATAAAATGCGCGGACTGTTTGACGCCCTGACTTGTCGGGATTTGGGCATGCGGAATCGTCGCCCGCGGTATCTGGCGCAGTGCTTTCCGCTTCTCCTCGAAGGGAGAGCTCTTCAGCACGTCGTGGCAGCAGTTACCGATCTGCGATGTTTTTGAATGCGCTCAGCGCCGGGCTGTCGCATTGACGCATGCACACGATCCCTGTGGAGGCGCCGGGCGCCGCGCGCCTACTCAATCATGTGGGAGTTCGTGTCGAAGACGCACAGGCGCAGAACGGCCTCATGCGCAGAACCATGGGCACGCATACGATTAGACTTCGTCGGTCGGAAAACCAAAAGAAAAAGGCAAACCAGGAGTCGGCCGCTCCGACCGAACCGAAGCTAATTCAGTTGCCGCTGTTTTCAGGCTTGAGATTCAATTGTTCCGACCTTCTGGCCGTTCCCGCCTGTATAAGCCGGTACCTGGATGGTGGCCTGCTGGAAAAGCCACTCTGTGTCGCAGCCGAGCACCTGGGCAATCTGCTCCTGCATCTGCTTTCCAGGTGTGCGAACGCCGTTGATAATTCGGCTGAGATAGGCCTCATCAATGCCCACCAGTTTCGCCAGGCGATTCTGCCGCATACCAGTGGTGTATACACGCAGCTTCAGATTCGGGTAGATGGATCGTTCCTTTGTTGGAAAGTGGTTTGTATCGTTATGCGCCGTGTGGGGAATTGGTGCTTTTGTCTCGATCATCACTTTTGCTCCCGCTGCGTCGAACAAGGCAGACTTCGAACTTAGGGCAGAAAGCAAGAAGTTGCCAGACCATTTGGTAATTCGGCCGGACTTTTGTAGTAATGCAGGTCACAGTTACTCGCCTGGTGCAAGGGCAGTGAACGCCAGCCGGACAGGTTCTCAACGCCCGCATCGTGCACAGGAACGGAGACGCTATCTGGTCTCAGCGTCGCAAGAAAGCGGGTTGAGAACTGCGATAAATTCGAAGGGCAACAACCAAAGTCCCGGTGGCATCCCAACGCAGAGCAAGGCCCAACCCAAACTCAAGGGAGAATTGCGATGAGCGTCGACTCGATCGAGAAGCTATTTATAGAGGAATTGAAAGATCTGTATTCGGCCGAAAACCAGATCACCAAAGCTCTTCCGAAGATGGCGAAAGCGGCATCTTCGAACGACTTGAAGAAGGCGTTCGAGAGCCATCTGCGGGAGACCGAGGGACACGTGGAAAGGCTGCTGGAGATATGCAAGATCCTCGGCACAGGCCCCAAAGGAAAATCTTGCGAAGGCATGAAAGGCGTGCTGGATGAAGGCTCTTCTGTTTTGCACGAGACGGCGGAGGGCGACGTACGGGATGCTGCCCTGATCGCTGCCGCCCAGCGCGTCGAGCACTACGAGATGGCAGCCTACGGCACGGTGCGCACGTATGCGGAACTTCTGGGGCAGGCGAAGATTGCCAAGTTGCTGGAAGAGACGCTCGAGGAGGAGAAGGCAGCGGATCAGAAGCTGACTTCGATTGCGCAAAAGGTCAATGTTCGGGCGCAGCAAACTGCATGAGGATTGCGCGGGTTCGGCGGAGCACGAGCCCGCGTAAATCTCTCCTGAATTGATATAATGGTAGTGTGACTACAACTGCGCTTGATTCTGTCCCCAATCGCGCCCATAGCGAGATACCTTCCGAACAGAAGCGGGTACTTCTGCTCAAACCGCGCGGATTTTGCGCCGGCGTTGTCCGTGCTATCGACATCGTCAAAATCGCCTTGGAAACCTTCGGAGCGCCGATTTATGTGCGGCGCGAAATCGTTCACAACCGCTATGTCGTGAATGAGTTGGCCGAAAAAGGCGCCATCTTCGTTCATGAGATTGACGACGTTCCGGATGGTCACCGGGTGATTTACTCAGCGCACGGGGTTTCGCCGGCGGTGCGCGAACTCAGCAAAGGCCGGGGCCTCAAGGTCATCGACGCCACTTGCCCGCTGGTCACCAAGGTACACATTGAGGCGGTAAAGTTCGCCAAGCAGGGGTATTCGCTGGTTTTGATCGGGCATCGTGACCACGATGAGATCGAGGGTACGCTTGGCGAAGCTCCTGAGGTAACTCAAGTCGTTTCGAATGTGGCTGAAGTCGCAGCGCTCCAGGTTCCCGACCCGAACCGCGTGGCTTACCTGACGCAGACCACGCTTTCGCTCGACGAGGCGCGGGACATCATTCATGCGCTGAAAGAGAAGTTTCCGAACATCGTCGGACCTCACTCGCAGGATATCTGCTACGCGACAGAGAACCGCCAGGTGGCAGTGCGCAACGTGGCTCATAATGCGGACCTGGTCCTGGTGGTGGGCTCAACCAACAGCTCCAACTCGAACCGGCTGGTCGAGGTTTCGCGCAATCTTGGGACGATCGGGTATCTGATTGATAACTCCCAGGCAATCGACCCAAAGTGGCTTCAGGGGGCGTCTACGGTAGCGGTTACCGCAGGGGCTTCGGCTCCGGAGGTCCTAGTCGAGGATGTAGTCAATTATTTGCGTCAAAACGGCTACTCCAACGTCGAAGAAGTTGAGGTAATGCCGGAGAATGTACGCTTTGGGCTGCCTCCAGAGATCGTTCAGGCCATCGGGGGGCCGGGCGGCGCTGAATCGGTTCCCGTGCGCTGAGTTGGAGACCCAACGCGCGGTGCTTCAGGGGAATCAAAGCAAGTTTGGATGCATGACGGGCCACTAGCGTGGATCAATTGTGCAGAGAACCCGGCAGCCCGCGAAATTCTGCTGCTCACTGCCCGGAATCAGGGTATTTTTTGATCATTGAGGGCCGCATATCGCAATGAGTATCAAGCAAGGTCTTACAAAATCCGCGGCACCAAGGTTCGGCCGCATGGATGCGGCTCTTGCGGACGTCGAATCGGCCATTCATCGCTCCAGCGATTACCTGCTTTCACTGCAGCATCCTGAGGGGTACTGGGGCGGAGAGCTTGAAGCCGATTCGATGCTCGAAGCCGACTACATTTTTCTCCATACTCTGCTTGAGTCGGGCGATCCCGAGCGCCTGAAGCGAGCCTTCACTGAGATGATGCGCTACCAGAAGGAAGATGGGAGCTGGAGTCTCTATCCGGGTGGACCGGGCAATGTTTCGCTTTCGGTGAAGTGTTATTTCTCTGCCAAGCTGATGAACATTCCGGCAACCGATCCACGGCTGGTGAAGTGTCGCGAGTGGATTCTTGCACATGGTGGCGTGACGGAGTGCAACACCTTTACGAAGATGTATCTCTGCGCGCTGGGCCAGTACGACTACGATGCGGTGCCAGCGATTCCGCCGGAGATCGTTCTTTTTCCCAACTGGTTCTACTTCAACATCTACGAAATCTCGGCATGGTCGCGCTCGATTCTTGTGCCGCTGGCCATCATCTATGCCAAAAAGCCATACAAAAAGATTCCGCCGGAGCACAGCATAGACGAGTTGTTTGTCGGTGGCCGGGCAAACTCAAATCTGCGCCTGCACTGGGATTCGAAGAAGCTGATTTCGTGGCGAAACTTCTTTATCGTGATCGATCGCGTTACGCACTGGTTCGAGGCTGTACACATTCGTCCGCTACGGAAGCTGGCGCTGAAGAAGGCAGAGACGTGGATGCTGGAGCGGCTGGAAATGTCAGACGGCCTGGGCGCGATTTATCCGGCGATGCTGAATGCGATTCTTGCGCTGCGCTGCCTGGGCTACTCCGAAGACGACCCGCAGGTGATTCGCGCGCGCGACGAGTTTGAAAAGCTGGGCATCGAAGAGCCGGCAAACGACGCAATGCCGGAGCCGACATTCCGCATGCAGCCGTGTGTTTCGCCGGTATGGGATACGGCGCAGGCGCTCTATGCACTCGGCGAAGCCGGCGTGTCGCGCACTGATCCGCGGATGTTGAAGGCCGCTGACTGGTTGCTATCGAAGGAAGTGCGCCACAAGGGCGATTGGGCCGTGAAGGTGCCGAATACCGAACCCGGCGGCTGGTACTTCGAGCACAACAATGAGTTCTATCCCGACACCGACGACACGGCACAGGTGCTGCTCGCGTTGAGCAAGGTCGACAATCCGCGAGAGCGCTACCAGCACCAGGTGGAGCAGCGTGCGATTGAGTGGGAGTTTGCCATGCAGTGCCGTAACGGCGGCTGGGGCAGCTTCGACAAAGACAATACGAAGATGATCTTCCAGTACATTCCGTTCGCGGATCACAATGCGATGCTGGATCCGCCGACGGTGGACATTACGGGACGCATGCTGGAGATGCTGGCATGCTACGGCTACACGCGCAGCGACAAGCGAGTGGAGAAGGCCATCAAGTTCATCCTGAGCGAGCAGGAGCCGGACGGAAGCTGGTTTGGTCGCTGGGGCGTGAACTACATCTACGGCACGTTCCTGGTGCTGCGCGGGCTGGATGCGATCGGGTTCGATCACAACGAGCCGCAAGTGCAACAGGCGGCGGAGTGGATCCGCATGGTGCAGAATCGCGGATGGCGGCTGGGGCGAGACCTGCGGCAGCTATGAGGACCCCAACACGCGCGGAGTTGGACCGAGCACGCCATCGCAGACTGCATGGGCACTCCTTGCACTGCTTGCGGCTGGCGACGATCGATCGGACTCGATTGCAAAAGGAGTGCGCTGGCTGCTTGAACGCCAACTTAAGGACGGCAGCTGGGATGAGTCGATGGGTGAAGGCTCACAAAGAGAAGGCATCATCACTGGAACTGGATTTCCCAAAGTCTTCTACCTGGCATACACGATGTACCGGCAGTATTTCCCGCTCATGGCGCTTACCAGCTATGTGCGGACGATTGAGCAGGCTTCCTAAGTTAGAAGATGCGGTGCGGGCATTCGTCTAGATGCCTTGCTGAAAGTATTTGGGAACGAAGAAAAGATTGAATGGGGCTACCGCCCTTGAGGGATAAATAACAATGGCTGTTCCGATTTCACAGATGTGGACGGTTGCCACCTATGTGCTGAAGAAGCGCTTCAACGGCAATAAGCGTTACCCGCTCGTCCTCATGCTTGAGCCGCTGTTCCGCTGCAATTTGGCGTGTGCGGGTTGTGGCAAGGTGCAATATCCACCGCATGTGCTCAAGCGGATGTTGACTCCGGAGGAGTGCTTCGCTGCCGTGGAAGAGTGCGGTGCGCCGATGGTGTCGATTCCGGGCGGTGAGCCGCTGCTGCACCCGCAGATCGTGGAGATCGTGAATGGGCTGATTGCACGGAAGAAGTACATTTACCTTTGCACTAACGCGCTTGAATTGAAGCGGCGTCTGCCGGAATTCACGCCGTCGAAGTACCTCACTTTCTCAGTGCACTTGGATGGCGACCGCGAGCACCATGACTTCAGTGTCTGCCGCGAAGGTGGATATGACATTGCCGTCGAAGGCATCAAGGAAGCAGTGAAGCGTGGCTTCCGCGTCACGACCAATGCGACGTTCTTCGACGGCACCGACCCGAATAACGTGCGCAGCTTCTTTGACGACGTGATGCAGATGGGCGTCGAAGGCATTGTGCTCTCGCCGGGCTACAGCTACGAGATGGCTCCTGACCAGCAGCGGTTCCTGGGACGCGCGCGTGTGCGCAGGCTCTTCCGCGCGATTCTGTCAAACCGGAAGAAGACATGGAAGTTCAACATGTCGCCGCTGTTTCTTGAGTTCCTTATGGGGGACCGCAAATACGAGTGCACGCCATGGGGTTCACCTGCGTTCAACATCTTTGGTTGGCAGCGACCCTGCTACTTGTTGCAGGACGGTTACGCGGAGAGCTTCCAGGAGCTACTGGAAACGACGAAATGGGAAGAATATGGTGTCGCCTCGGGAAATCCGAAGTGCGCCAACTGCATGGTTAGCTGTGGCTACGAGCCTTCGGCGGTGATCGACGGCTTCGGGTCTCTGAGCGGGATCTGGAGCATGATCCGCGGGACGTTCTCTTCGTACAAGGACGAGCACGCGCTGCGCTTATTGAATGAGCCTGCGCCGCACGGGCCCGCAACCTTGGTGCAGATCGATAGCAGTGCACGCAGCCTTGAGGAGACCAACGCATGACGGGTGAAGTTGCGAAGTACACCATCGAGCAGGTTGAGTCTCTCGAGCTCGTGCCTGGCACGCAACACGAGCAGCTTGAAGGATGGATTCCCGAACTCGCCAGCGATGAAGACCTGCGCAAGGCGCTGGAGAAGGCGTTCGACTACCGTGGCGACGTGACCATCACGACGAAGAGCGGTGAACGGGTCGAGGCTTATATTTTCAATCGTTCAACTGGCTCGACTCTCGCCGATTCGTACGTGCAGTACTTCTCGCCGAAGTCCGCAGGCAAGCTGAAGCTGAGTTATGCCGATATTGCGCGCCTTGAGTTCAGCGGCAAGGATCGTGCAGCGGGCAAGCACTGGGAAGACTGGCTCAAAGCATACAACGAGCGCAAGGCAGCCGGCGAAAAAAACATCGCGCTGCATCCGGACTCATTGGAATAGATCGCACCGGCTGAATTGAATTTGCGTTCGCCGGCCAGGTACGGCACGGACGCGCCGCTCGATTCTCGATCAGGCGTCTCCGGGTTTCTACGGCTGAGTGTAGTAGCCAACCAGGGTGCGGACGCTGAGGCCGGGCCTGTTCACCTTTACTTCGAGCGATCGTAATTCCACGCCGTTCTGCGCGGGTGGAGGGACGAAGGAAAGTGCATAGTACCAGTCGGCATCGTCGAGGAATTTGACCAGGTCGGCAGTGACGTCGCTGCTTGAGGTCATCAACAGACCGCCGGTCTGCTGCGCCAGTACTGGCAGCGCCAGGCTGTCGGGGCGTGCACTCTCTGGCGATGCTGCGCCTATGGGCGGATGCGGAATCACCATTGCCTGTTCTTCCTGGCGCATGGGGTCGCGTGGAGCAACGGCATCGAGCGTGACTTGCGCGGCGTGCAGATCGTGAACCACGTTTACGATTTCGTCGAAGTAGTTCTTCCGCGCCTTCGGCGTCAGTTGGTCGAACTCGGCGTCAGACAGCAGCGGCCATCCCGGGCCGACCCAGATGAGAATCGTGCGCCCTCCCAAACTGAGTTGCTGTTGTGCGATGCCGTCGAGGGCAGCAAGCGAGTCTTTGAAGTGGACCTGAAGGCAGTTGGTGTCAGCAGATTGTGAGCCTTTGTCGTTGCCGGCGTGAGTTCCGAGCACCGCTGTTCTCGGCTGCTTTTACCACCGAGGCGTCTGCGGGTCCACAGGCGTTGGAGTGGACGTTCTTGGTCATGCTTACAAAGGCGCGGCCTATTGTGTTGCGATCCGTGGTTGCTGCCCCGGTCGATTTCAAGTGGCCGTTGGACCAGAGCACAAACGACATGGGGTACGGAAGCGCGGAGTGGCTCTGGGCGAGGTATTTGAAGATGCCGCTCTTCTCTGCTTCGAGTGCCGCCGTTGGGCTGTTGACGGCATCGAGCACGATGACGACCTCGGTGGCGTCGTTCAATGCCTCCCCATCAATGGCATGAAACGCGGCGAGCTTGCGGGGTTCGTGATTGTCGAATAATGTGAAGTTCCTTGCGTCAAGATCGGTGACGGGTTTGCCGGCGTTGTCGGTGACCTGCACGTTGAGCGTTATGCGATGGCTTTCCTGGAATTGGCGATCACGATCTTCCTTGGGACGGGTCTTCAGCGTTGGATACTGGGCGAGCGCGAGCTGTGCGGCCAGGGCAAGAACCACCAGGCCCACGGGACTCGTGGATCGGCGAGCCAGGTGGAACCTTATTCTGCGATCAAACCTCATGCGCATACGATACTCGGACCAGGGCGAGATTTCACGGATAGCCAGCGCCGATGGGCCGATGATTTGTTGCAATCGTAAGGCCCACGTTTTTTTCTCTTTTTCCGAGGTACCCCCACCCATACTCTGTAAAGAAGTTCTCTTTTCTCAATGGTTTGCAGGAGACCTGTGGCGCCAAACTTGTCTCGGCAAAGAGCTTAGTCGCAGAGTCGTCTCAGCAAAGGGGTTACGGGTATTATCGGAGCGTCAGGCGATAAACCGGTAGCTCCACAGTTTCGCAGACCCGGCTTGCGACTCCGTTAAGTCTGGCGTCTTTTTTGTGTCAGGACTTTTGCTGCGAGGCCTTTGAATCGTCGAGGGCGATTGTTGAGCTTGAGATGACCTCCATAAATTCACTCTAGGCTAATGGACGAAATAACCTGCAAAGAATGGGAAAACGTTTGGCGTCTGTTTTGAGCGGGTTAGGCTGGGATAACCGAACGAGCGGCTTGACAGCCGATTGAGGTGAACCCCTTGGGTGAGACAGTTTGTGCTGTGAGGTTGCCTTTTCTTGAGGCTGGTTGGTTCTTCTTGAACCTCGCGCAACATGCGAACTTCAGCGCGTCCGGGGCCGCCAGAATCAGCAGGCCGGTTGCACCTTCAATCACGGCAGTGACTGTGAGCAGGTTTTTCATTTCTTTCTTGGCACCGTTGATGGGATCTTCGTCTACTGGGCGGTCGTAACTGCGACCGCCCAGCAGACGCGGATTAATTTATTGTCGCGCCATCGCGATGCGCATTGCTTCCTCAGGCGAGACGAGGTGATCGACGCTTTCGGCATCTTCGGCAATGGCGAGCTGCACGCCCCTGACGCGACCCGTGAATTCGTTGCCCCGCGCGCCGTAGTCCGGCGAGACAGGAGATCCGTTGTCCACTCCTACATCGCATCCATCATCGGCAGAGAACACCATGGCCGCCGTGATCGCAACTTGGCCCTGGCCAACCTGCTTGCCATCGACGAACAGGGTGGCAACGCCACCTTTGCCAAGTCCGCCGCCGGCATAGGCGAATTCCATGCGGACCTGGTGCTCGCCTGTCGGCAGCGGGTCACTCGATTCCGCGTAAAAGTAATGGATGCCAAGGAAGTTATAACAGTACTTCAGCTTCCCACCCTTGGCGTAAAGGCTCCATCCGCCGATGTTCCCGCCCTGGGCGATGATGACTCCTTCCACCGCACCGGATGAAGGGACAACAATCTCAGCGGTCACGGAGTGAGACTTGTTCTTGATGTTGATCACCGAATTTTCAGAAAGTCGCCCCATATTGCCAAACAGAATTTGGGACTTGCCCTTGATGAGAACCGGACGCCCTGCGAGATCTGAGTTCATCCGTTCTACCTTCCGGTCATCGAGAGGCAGCACGTTGTAGCGCGCCGCCTCAATCAGCCAGAGGCGTTGCAGTTCATGCAATTTCTCCGGCATCTGCGCGGCCAGATTGTTGGCCTGCGTCCAGTCTTTACTGGTGTCGTAGAGCTCCCAGACGTCATCGTCAAACGCCGGGACTTTCTCGCCCATAAGGAGCCAAGGCGTACTGTGGCGCGTAACTGCGGTCCAGCCGTTGTGGTAGATCCCCCGGTTGCCGGCCATCTCGAAGTACTGCGTCTCATGCTGATCGGCGGCCTTGGCATCGTTGAAAGCGTATGCCATGCTGACGCCTTCGATCGGATGCTGCTGGACTCCGTTGACGAACAGGGGCTGGGGCAGTCCAGCCACTTCAAGGATGGTCGGGGCTACGTCGATGCAGTGACAGAACTGGGTTCGGAGTTCACCCCTGCCCTGAATCCCTTTGGGCCAGTGCACGATGGTTCCGTTGCGCGTGCCGCCCCAATGCGAGGCGACCTGCTTGGTCCACTGGTAGGGCGTATCCATGGCGTGAGCCCAGCCGACGGCGAAGTGATTATAGGACTCTGGTCCACCGAGCTTGTCGATCCGCTCCATCAGGAACTCGGGTGTCTCCAACGCGGAGGCTCCGTTGAAATTGATCATCTCGTTGTAGGTGCCATTCAGCGTGCCCTCGCCAGACCCGCCGTTGTCTCCAACGATGTAGTAAACCAGCGTGTCGTCCAGCAAGCCGAGCTTTTTAACTGAATCCAGCAACCGGCCAACGTGGTGGTCGGCATATTCCATGAAGCCCGCATAGACTTCCATCTGCCGAATGAGGACCGGCTTGAGCGCGGCAGGCATCTCGTCCCATCCCGGAATCTCTTTGTGCCGCTCCGTGAGCTGACAATCGGGCGGAATGACACCCAGCGCCTTCTGGCGAGCGAAGGTCTCTTCACGAAGCTTGTCCCAGCCCTGATCGAACTTGCCCTTGTACTTATCTGCCCATTCTTTGGGGACATGGTGCGGGGCGTGTGTGGCTCCGGGCGCGAAATATACGAAGAAGGGTTTGTCAGGCATGAGCGCCTTCTGCTGGCCGATCCAGTTGATGGCCTTGTCCGTCATGTCTTCCATGAGGTGGTAGCCTTCTTCGGGCGTTTTTTTCGGCTCGATCGGTGTGGTGCCTTCGTAGAGGGACGGGTACCACTGGTGCGCCTCGCCGCCGATAAACCCGTAGAAATATTCGAATCCACCGCCGCCGGTAGGCCAGGCATCAAACGGACCGGCGGGACTGGTCTCCCAGACCGGCACTTCATGGCACTTTCCGAATTGCGCCGTGGCGTACCCGTTGAGTTTGAGGGTCCTGGCGAGAGGCGCACACGAGTTCGGCAGAACTGAGTTATACCCAGGCACTGAGGTGGCTATCTCGGTAATGCCTCCCATACCAACCGTATGGTGATTGCGCCCAGTCAGTAGTGCCTGCCGGGTCGGGGAGCACAGGGCGGTTGTGTGGAAGCGGTTGAATTTCAGACCTTCAGAGGCCAGCATTTCGGCGTTCGGGGTTTGGCAGGGGCCGCCGAACGCGCTGGATGAGCCGAAACCGGCATCGTCGATCAAAACGATCAGGACGTTGGGGGCGCCGGCGGGGGGCCGCAGGGGCTGGATGGGCGGGTACTTGTTCTCAGGGTTCTTGGCGTCATACAGCACCAGGCCTTTGCGCGGTTGTGCGGGCATGGGAAGAACTGTTCGCTGAATATCTTCTGACGAGCTCATTTAAACTCCTGCGGCTATGAGTCAAGGTGCGGCTCTTGCGGCAGTGAAAAATCTAGGCTGCTCCTCGCAATTAAGGAACTGGCAAAATGAACAGGTCTGCGCGGTCATCCATTGGGTGGGAGCGCGGCCAGAAAGTGTTATCCGAAGAGGGCAGTGATGATGTGGTTCACGGCGAAGGCGGCGCCGGAGGCCAGCACGAACCGAACGAGCGGCTTGATAGCCGATTGAAGTGCACCCCTTCAGTGAGACAGATTGTATTTTGAGGTTGCCTTTTCTTGAGGCTGGTTTGTTTTTCTTGAACCACGCGCAACATGCGAACCTCAGCGCGCCCGGCAGCGGCTAGTCCTTAGCGGGTCTTCTCTTCAGGCTGATGACGCACCAGGCAGCCATGACGGCGTGCAGCAAAACTGCCGGCCAAAGAAATATGCCGGAGAGGCGCAGGGCAATGCCCGCATATGCGAGGAGTGCTGCGGCGCCAACGTTGTAAAGCACCATTGCGGTGACCAATCCATTTGCTGCGCGAGTCTCCCCGTCGAGCCGGGCCAGCCAGCAGGCAACAGTCAAGGTGAGCAACGCCAGTCCGGTCAGACGCGCGACGATTAACGGAACAGACCCATCCAGTGATGAATCGAGCAGGAGCCTGGTCACAACCGACGGAGCCGCCAGAAGCAGCAGGCCGGTTGCGCCTTCAATCAGGGCAGTTACTATGAGCAGGCTTTTCATTTTCTCTCGACAGTATTCACGGGAGTCTTTGCCGGTGGGCGGTCGTGATTGCAACCGCCCAGCCGACAGAGAGTTTTGACAAGTTTTACTGCCGCGCCATCGCCAGTTGAATTGCTTCCTCGGGTTTGACGAGGTGATCGAGACTCACCGCATCTTCGGCAATGGCGATTTGCACGCCCTTGACCGTACCCGTGAAGCTATTTTCTGCCGCTTTGTAATCCGGCGAAACGGGCGATCCGGTGTCTCTTCCCACGTCGCAGCCGTCGTCAGCGGAGAAGACCATGGCTGCGGTAACGGCGACCGGGCCCTGACCTGCCTGCTTGCCATCGACAAAGAGAGTGGCAATACCCCCTTTGCCGAGGCCGCCGCCCGCGTAGGCAAACTCCATGCGGACCTGGTGCTGGCCGGCGGGAAGCGGATTGGTCGATTCCACATAGAAATAGTGGATGCCCAGGAAGTTATAACAGTACTTCAGCTTCCCATCCTTGGCGTAGATGCTCCAGCCACCGATGTTCCCGCCCTGGGCAACGATGACTCCTTCGACCGGGCCAGTCGCGGGGACGACAATCTCGGCGGTCACCGAGTGTGACTTGTTCTTGATGTTGATTACCGAGTTCTCTGAGAGGCGGCCCATGCTGCCAAACAGGATCTGCGACTTACCCTTGATTAACTGCGGCCTCCCAGCAGTATCGGCGTTGAGACGTGCTCCAAGATTGTCGTCCAGCGGCAGCACGTTATAGCGTGTTGCCTCGATCAGCCACAGGCGCTGCAGTTCATGCAGCTTCTCGGGCATCTGTTTGGAGAGGTCGTTGGCCTGGCTCCAGTCCGTCTCGACGTTGTAAAGCTCCCAGACATCGTCGTCAAA
Source organism: uncultured Acidobacteriaceae bacterium (assembly GCA_963699875.1). Taxonomy (GTDB): domain Bacteria; phylum Acidobacteriota; class Terriglobia; order Terriglobales; family Acidobacteriaceae; genus CAVVDY01. The sequence continues at coordinate 135,899 of CAVOVN010000015.1, read as the reverse complement.
AGCGGGTGTAACCTCGCCGATCAAGATCCACGGCGTCTTGTGCCGCGTGACCGCCGTCCAGCCCTTGTGGAAGATGCCGCGATTTCCGAACATCTCGAAGTATTGGGTCTCGTGCTGCTCGGGCGCGTTGGCGTCGTTGAATGAGTAGGCCATGCTGACGCCCTCAATGGGGTGCTGCTGCACACCGTCGACAAATACCGGCTGCGGAATTCCCGCGAGTTCGAGAATGGTGGGCGAAACATCGATCACGTGGTGGAACTGCGTGCGAAGCTCGCCCTTTCCCTTCACTCCATTTGGCCAGTGGATGATGGTGCCGTTGCGCGTGCCGCCCCAGTGCGACGCAACCTGCTTGGTCCACTGATACGGCGTATCCATCGCATGCGCCCAGCCGACGGCAAAGTGGTTGTAGGATTCCGGTCCGCCGAGCTTGTCGATGCGCTGCATCAGGAACTCGGGCGTCTCCAGTGCGGACGCGCCATTGAAGTTGATCATCTCGTTGAAGGTGCCGTTCAGGGTTCCTTCGCCGGACGCGCCGTTGTCGCCGATGATGTAGTAGACCAGCGTGTCTTCAAGGAGGCCGAGTGACTTCAGCGAGTCAATCAGGCGGCCGACGTGGTGATCGGTATATTCCATGAATCCGGCGTACACCTCCATCTGGCGGCGGAGCACAGGTTTGAGCGCCTCGGGCATGTCGTCCCATGCCGGGATTTCCTTGTGCCGCGGCGTCAGCTTGCAATCGCGCGGGATAACGCCGAGCGCCAACTGGCGGGCGAACGTCTCTTCGCGAAGCTTGTCCCAGCCCTGATCGAATTTTCCCTTGTACTTGTCGGCCCACTCCTTCGGGAACATGGTGCGGAGCATGCGTAGCGCCGGGGGCGAAGTAGACGAAGAAAGGCTTGTCTGGAATGAGCGCCTTCTGCTGCCCGATCCAGTCGATCGCCTTGTTGGTCATGTCGTCTACAAGGTGGTATCCCTCTTCGGGGGTCTTCGAGGGCTCGACCGGAATGGTGCCTTCATAGAGTGCGGGATACCACTGGTGCGCCTCGCCGCCGATGAATCCGTAGAAGTACTCGAATCCGCCGCCGCCGGTTGGCCACGCATCGAACGGACCGGCAGGGCTGGTCTCCCACACCGGCACCTCATGGCACTTGCCGAATTGAGCAGTCGCGTAGCCATTCAGCTTGAGCGTTTTGGCGAGGGGCGCGCAGGTGTTCGGCAGAATCGAGTTATAACCCGGCGAACCGCTGGCGATCTCGGTGATGCCGCCCATGCCTACGGTGTGATGGTTGCGGCCCGTCAGCAGGGCCTGCCGCGTCGGCGAACAAAGTGCAGTGGTATGAAAACGGTTGTATTTGAGCCCTTCCGATGCCAGCATTTCGGCGTTGGGCGTGTAGCATGGGCCGCCGAAGGCGCTCGATGAGCCAAAGCCGGCATCGTCAATGAGAATGATCAATACGTTAGGGGCACCGGCGGGAGGCCTCAGTTGCGTGATGGGTGGGTACTTGTTTTCGGGATCCTTCGCGTCATACAACACCAGGCCTTTGCGCGGTTGGTCTGGAATAGGGAGGACTGAACGCTGAATATTATCTGGAGAGCTCATGGACCTAACTCCTCGTGCTAAGGGTTTTTGGAGGCAGCCCTTGCCGCATTGAGAAGGGTAAGCTCGTCCTCGCCATTCAGGAACTGGCAAAACGAACAGGTAGGTCGCGCGGTCGTTAATTTCCAGCGACATTCCGGTTGGGTTCTGTCGGGCTATTGGCGCGGCGGGGTGAAGCAGGCTCGGAACCGAGGTTACGGCAAAAGTGCAGCTGCAGATCCCTCGACTACGCTCGGGATGACAACTCGGTTTTGTATCAGGAATTCAATGTCCACAGACTGACGTGGACTGTGCTTACCCGAAGAGGGCGGTGATGATGTGGTTTACGGCGAAGGCGGCGCCGTAGGCTAACACGAGCATGTAGCCGAACTGGATGGCGGGCCATTTCCAGCTATTGGTTTCGCGGCGAACCACGGCCATGGTAGAGGTGCACTGCATGGCGAAGGCAAAAAAGATCATGAGGGCCACGGCTCCGCCAAGTTTCATATCTGTGTGAAGCGCGGTTTGCAGGTGCATGGCTTGCGTCTCAGGATCGGCCCCGTAGAGCGTGCCCATGGTGGAGACCATGACTTCGCGGGCGAGCACGCTGGAGATGAGGCCGATGCCGACCTTCCAGTTGAAGCCGAGGGGCGCGATGGCGGGCTCGATGAAGTGTCCCAGCTTGCCGATGACGCTGTCGGCGAGTTCCGGCGCGGTGTAGTGGCCGTTGTGCAAGGGCACCGGGGGAATGTGTGCAAGAAGCCAGAGAGCGAGCGTTACACAGAGAATGACAGTGCCGGCCTGGCGCAGGAAGACTCTGGCGCGATCGACGAGGCGCATGGCCAGCGAGCGGATGGTGGGCATGCGGTATTGCGGCAGTTCCAGGATGAAAGGCGCTTCACTGGACTTGAGGATCGAACTCTTCAACAGGCGCGCGGTGGTCATCGCGGCGACGAATCCGGCGAGATAGAGGCCGAGCATCACGATGGTGCGCAGGCCGAGGAATCCGTGAAGGAACACGATGTTGGGGATGAACGCCGCAATCAACAACATGTACACGGGCAGGCGCGCCGAGCACGTCATGAACGGAGTGACGAGAATGGTGGCGAGACGGTCACGCTTGTTCTCGATGGTGCGGGTGGCCATGATCGCGGGGACCGCGCAGGCATAGGCGGAAAGCAGGGGGATGAATGCTTTTCCATTGAGGCCGATGGTGCGCATGACGCGATCGGCGATGAGCGCGGCGCGGGCGAGATAGCCGGAGTCTTCAAGGACTCCGATGAAAAGGAAGAGCAGCAGGATCTGGGGGAGGAAGACCAGCACGGAAGAGATGCCCTTCCACGCGCCGTCGATCACGAGCGATTGCAGCCAGCCTGCGGGCAGCAGCGGCCGGGCCAGCGATCCCATCCTGGCGAGGATGTCGCCGAAGCCGTCGCTCATTGGCTGGCCGATGGAGAAAACGACTTCGAAGACTCCGACGACAACGACGAGAAAGAGCAATGGACCCCAGACGCGATGGAGCAGAACGTTGTCGAGCTTGCGGCTATTCTCTGCGGAGAGTGGAGCGCGATAGCCAGTGCGGCGGCTGACCTGCGCAGCCCACGTGTGGGTGCTGGCGGCATTGCCGAGCACGGGAAGGGAGAGCGGCTGCTGCGCGGCCTGGGGTGAGGCGTGCTGATTGAGGAAAAGCGGAACGGCATCGAGCCCTGTGCCATGCACTGCGCTGATGAGAGCTACGGGCGCGCCGAGTTCCTTGGCGAGTTTGAGGGGATCAATGAGGCCGCCGCGCGATTCCATCAGGTCGCTCATGTTGAGTAGAACGAGGGTCGGAAGTCCCAACGCGAGCACGGGTGCCGCGAGCATCAGCTGGCGGGTGAGGTGCAGGGCATCAAGAACGAGCAAAACGGCGTCAGGCTTGGGCGTGCCAGGCATTTTGCCCTTGAGCACGTCGACGGCTACGCGTGCGTCTTCTGAGTAGGGAGTGAGCGAATAGACGCCGGGAAGATCGATGAGCGTAAGGTCGTCGCGGCCTACCCCGGACATGAGCCCGGAGCGCTGCTCGACGGTGACGCCGGGATAGTTGGCGACTTTCTGGCGCAACCCCGTGAGGCGATTGAAGAGCGTGGATTTTCCCGAGTTGGGTGGACCGATGAGGACAACGGTGCTGAGACTTCCGGATGCGCGAAAGAGTGGCGCCTCGAAGGCCGGAGTCTCACAGCAGGCGTTCATCGGACCGCCCCGGCGAATTCGTGAATATCCAGATTGTTCTCAGGCTGCGAGGTTTCCGCGATCTTCGCCAGCCCGGCATCAATCTCGCTTTGCGATGTTTCAGCGGTGCTGCGAACATGAATGGCTTCAGCAGTCTCACGGCGAAGGGCAATCTGCATGCCGTCGATGCCATATACCGTGGGATCGCCGGCGGGGGCGCGGCGCAGGACGGTGACGAGCGCGTCGGGCACGAAGCCCATATGCATCAGGTAATTTTGAACGGAGTCGGGTAGATCAAGGGCGACCAGCGTCGCCGTCTCCCCGATGCGCAGATCCGTCAGCACACTCACTTGCCGAACTCCTGTGGGTTGCCGAAGGGGCAGCACCCGAAAACTACGACCAGAATGGTCTGAGTTAAGTATACGACCATTTTGGTCGGGATCGCAAATGCTACTCGGGATTGACTCTCCTGGATGAAACATCATGGGCCCGACCCCCTCCAGCCGCGGATTTGAGGCGCCATTTGAGGTGTTTCGGCGTCTCAACTCCAGTTGCTTTATCGACCCCTTCAGACCGCGCTTCATTCCCTGCTGGATTTGTAGCTATTCTTATCCGGGGAAGCGTCTCGAAGATGTGATTTGGGTCACTTAACTGGCATCGAATCGGGCGGGTCGAGGGCGTTCTCAGGAGGGAATGATCATGAAAGCGAGCGAGTTCCGCGCATCGGTAAATCAGCAGATTCCGCCGGAGGGTCTGACGGCACCTCTGACAGCGCTGTGGTGGGATGCGAAGGGTGAATGGGTCCAGGCACACGGCCTGGTCGACGAGCTCGAGACACAGGACGGAATGGCGGTACACGCTTATCTGCACCGCAAGGAGGGTTCGCTTTCGAATGCGGATTATTGGTACGAGAGGGCCGGGCGAGAATTTCATCGGCCCGAGCTGGAGGATGAGTGGGAAGCGCTGGTGACGGGATTGATGAAGAAGTAGAGGCAGGTCGCCGCACTTTCGGGTCGTGCGAGTAGACTCGGATCGATTTCCGCATAAGAAGACGGCGTGCTCATCTGCTGCGGAGTGGTTGGGTCGCCTGCGCAATCGTTTTGTTCGAGGCAGTTCGGCGTTCGCTGGTAACTCGGTACAGAAGGTACACCACAACGGCGATATTGACGATGAGCACGAGGATCTTGATCGCGGTCGGATGGTGGAATATCTCGTAGATCTCAAAGGGAAGTAGCGAGGATGTGATCACAACTGTGAACCATTCGGCCCAGTGCTTCAATCGACACAAACCGATGCCTTCCGTCAGGAACAGGCCCGCATAGACGAAACTGACGACTCCGAACTCCTTGAATTTGGCTGGAGAGAGATTGGTGGCCCTCTGGATTGCGTGATTGATCATTCGGCTTCCCGGATCAAAGCCGACAAGGGCGACCCAATGTTCCAGCTGCGTCGCAACATCTCTGTGTATCAATTTCAGGATGCCGAAGCCAACCACGATCAGGCAAGCAGCCTTCAACAGCTTGAAGGCTCCGATGAATCGAATCATTCCGCTATGAGAGAAATTCATTGATGATTGCTTTCGGAACCTCTTCCACAGAGAAGCATGGACCGGCATCGCAGTTGCCTGACTGGCGGTGACGCCGGCTTGATGATTGCTGGGTCAGCTGCCGGAGTCGCGCTATTTGTCGAATGGCGTATGGGGCTGGCCGATCCAGAACCGATTGCTGCTGCGCACCAGTAGGCCGGGATTGCGATTCGACAAGCGCGCACACGCTTCCTGGTAAGGGCCAACGTAGCGGAGAGTTGACGGGAGCTTCGCGTACAGGCCGGGGAGGAAACGATGCGCTCTTTGTGAGCTCTTCCGCTCTCTATGTCCGAAGGTGAGCGCGAACTCTTCACGAAAGCGCGGGGGCAGCCATTCAGTTGTGAGCGACCTGTACCAGGGAGGAACGTGAATCCACGAACCGGCGCCGGTCATGATGTGGTGCGCCATGAAGCGCGAGCGATCGCTTACGCCGAGCGCCTGCGACGCGAACATCTGCGCAATGTACGTCTGGAAGGCACTCCAGTCGGAGGGAAGGGCATCGGGTGGAAGGCCGAAGAGGCCGGCGAGGATCTTCGATTCAGCATAATAAGCTTCCTTTTGATCCGGGGTGATTGCCGGCAGGACGCATTCATACGCGATGACTGCGCTTTCAATCAGCGTGGCGTAGACCCAGAGCAGAGCCGGAACCTGCAGTGCCTCATAGCGCGAGCCCTTGGCGTAGCCAGCGACATCGGCAGGGAGATCTCCGGTGATGCGTGTGTGCATTTCGTAAAGCGAATGCGCTGTTCGCACGGCCTGCGGCGCGGAGCCGAAGATCATCGTGAAGACGAAGCGGAAGGTATTGTGAAAGCGCGCGATTGGCTTGGCGAGCAGTGAGGAATGCTGATCGAGGGCGGCAGCGACCCAGGGATGCGCGAGCTGCAACAGGGCGGCGCGACCGGCGCCGAGGAAGAGAGCCGACTCGCGATTGATGCGCCAGGAAACGGAGTGGGGACCGAACATGCCTTCGATGGGGTTTGTTACGCGCTGCACCGCGGCAGCGATGTGGCGCTCGAGATCGTGGCGTGAGGCGGCGCGGGACGTGTCGGCTGTGACAGGGGACGCCATTGGATTGCTTAGATGATCGCTTGTTTCATGTCGGCTTGTCACACCGTTGGTTTAGCTGGATTCGCAGTGCTGAAGACTGGTTTGTTCTCAGGTTGACTTGCATCAGATTGAAAAAGGCCGAGTCCAGAACATCGCGCAAGAACATTCCACAGGGCTAAAGCCGAGTCTATTCTGCGTTCTGTGCGGCATAACTTAAAGGTCGTGCCCGGATTACAAACCTGAATTTAAGAAAACAAATCTCGTGGCGGAATGGGTCTACGGAACCGATCCGCTGCGAAAAGCGTATTTTGTGACGAGCGCCGAAATTACGCCTTGAGAACATCGAGCCAATCCCAGGGTGGCGGCGTCGAACCTCTATGCAGAACTTTACAGACACGCTTAGCGAGGTTTTCAGGGCCATCGCGGCGAACAAGCTGCGCAGCTTCCTCACCATGTTCGGAATTGCATGGGGAGTGGGATCGTTGCTGGTGCTTGTAGGTCTGGGTGAGGGATTCCGGTCGGGCCAGCATCGCAACCTGGCGAAGCTCGGCAATGATCTGATCATGATGTGGAACGGGACCATCCCCGCTGTCGCCAACCAGCACACGGGGATGCGTCCCTACCAATTGACGCTGGCAGACGCGGAGGCGGTGAAGCAGCTGCCGGAGTTGCGCGCCGTAACGGTGGAGCTTTCGCGCTCTGACCTGTATGAAGTGAGCCAGTTCAGCAACACCTCCAGCCACGTAATGGGCGTTTGGCCCAACTATACCGAGGTGCGCTACATTCCCATGGCACAGGGACGTTTTATCAATGACGCCGACGTGAGTGACCGGCGTCGCGTCGCGGTGCTGGGTTCGAAGGCTGCGATGCTGTTGTTCCCGGGCCGGCCGATGGTGGGCGAGGCGATCACGATAAACGGCACTGAATTCCGAATTGTGGGCGCGGTCGAGAAGATCAGCCGCGGCAACCAGGACTTCGACGACCAGAAGGTCTACGTGCCCATTACGACGATGCAGGAACTGTATCCGCTGAAGGGCGATAACATCGCGAAGGACGCGCTGACGTCAATTCAATACCAGCCGGTGAAACCGGGAGATGCAACGGCGGCGGTTGCGGCGGTTCACCGCGTCATCGCCGAACGGCATGGGTTCGATCCTTCATTGAAAGATGCGTTTCAGGAGTGGGACACCATCAAGGAGATGAAGATGGTGGGTGCCATTTTCAACGCGATGGATATTTTTCTGGGCGGTGTGGGGATTGTGACGCTGGGACTCGGGGCGGTGGGCATTATCAACATCATGCTTGTATCGGTGTCGGAGCGGACCAGCGAGATCGGACTGCGCAAGGCGCTGGGTGCGACGAAGAAAAGTATCATGGGGCAATTCTTCTGGGAGGGGTTGCTGCTGACAGCGGTGAGCGGAGCAATCGGAATTGCTGCCTCGGCAGGTCTGATGGCGGCTCTTCAAGCACTGCTGACCGGCAAGATGCCGGGTTGGGATCCGCCGCGGCTGGTGCCGTGGTCGGCCGCGCTGGCGATGGGGACATTGGTGCTCAGTGGGATCGCCGCGGGTTTGTATCCAGCAAGCAAGGCTGCGCAAATGGATCCGGTGGAGGCGTTGCGGAAGGATTGAAAGAACAGCTACTAGCTTAGAACTAGCTTCTAGCTACCAGATGCGAAGGATGGTTTTCTGGGACGGGCGGAATTGAGAACATGGAGACCGTGAATATTGATCCGACGAGATGAAGCTGGTAGCTAGAGGCTAGCAGCTAGCGGCTGGAGTAAAGATGCTGAAGGACATTCTAGGTCAGGCTTGGGAGGCGATGATTTACAACCGCCGTCGCACCGCCATCACCATGATCGGGATGGCGTGGGGGATTGCGACGGTGGTGTTGCTACTGGCCTATGGAGCAGGTTTCAGCCGCGCCATCGAGGCGATTTTCGCGCAGTGGGGCACCAACATCATTGGCGTTTTCCCGGGACGGACCAGCGAACAGGCGGGCGGCGAGAAATCGGGCGTGAAGGTGCAATTCACCCTGGATGACGTGGACCGCATCATCGCCAGCGTTCCAGGGATCAATCACATTTCGCCTGCTGTGTACAAAGACGTCACGGTGCAGAACGATCTCCACTCCTACACGTGGACGGTTAATGGCGTGATGCCGGTGTTTCAGGACATCTGGAAACTCGATACGGACGCAGGGCGGTTCTTTAACGGGCAGGAGGAACAGGAAAGGGCGCATGTCTGCGTGATCGGGTCAGAATCCAAAACCAAGCTCTTTTCGGGCGGGTGGGCGGTGGGGCAAACGATTCGGTTGAATGGCGTTCTGTTCACGATTATCGGCGTGCTCAGCCCGAAGATGCAGGAAGGGGAAGACAGCGATCGCAACCGGCAGGTCTACATCCCTTTCAGCACCATGAGCGATCTGGCGGATACGAAGTATATCGGCGGCATCTGGTACAACTACGAGGGCAACTACGAACTCACTGAGCAGAACATGCGCAACGTGCTTGGCGCGGCGCACCACTTCAGACCTTCGGACCACAACGCAATCTACGTAGCCAATCTGATGACGGAGCTGCATCAATTCAGCATTCTTTCGCTGGCGCTGCAGGTGCTGCTTTCGCTGGTGGGCGCGCTGACGCTGGGTATTGCGGGCATCGGACTGATGAACATCATGCTGGTGGCGGTGCAGCAGCGCACCCGCGAGATCGGCGTGGAGAAGGCCCTGGGCGCGCAGAAGCGGCATATCCTCACGCAGTTCCTTGCGGAGGCCATGGTTATTACGGGAATCGGAGGCATTGGGGGCATCGGCCTGGCTTATGTCGTATCGCTGATGGTCGGCCGCATCCCGTTTTACAGCGAACTTGCCCAGCACGCGGAGAATGCGGATATCCAGTTGCTCATTTCGCCGACGTCGGTGATTGTGGCGACGAGCATCTTGATTGTGACGGGGCTTGTCAGCGGGATGATTCCGGCGATTCGTGCGGCGAATCTGGATCCGATTGAAGCGTTGCGATACGAGTAGCGGACAGTAGTCAGTGATCAGTGGTCAGTGATCAGTGATCTGATTCTTCCGCATCGAGTCGAAGCACCTGAGGCAGACGGCGACCTATTGGTCGCAGCACGAGAAATTATTTCTCCGCTGCAATAACAACTTTCCTGAAATTGGCGTGTTCTCGCTGAACAACAGATTCTGCGCGGCTCGCGTGCAGAATCGTGCACAAGCCACAGCGGTTCGAAGCGCGACGGATCACCCCTTGATCTCCGCGAGGAGTGCCTCTGCGGCAAAAATCCGATCCATCTTCCTCACTCTCGCATTGAGCTGCGCTTCAATTTAAGCGAGACAGGCTCGACTTCTCGATGCAACGCAGGGCAAGACTGCTCGGTCTTCTTGAGATTTCCCCCGCCCAGTTGGGGCTAAACAGAACGATCAGCCGAGACTCGCCTGCAATCCCCGTCAGGCGGGTTCTCTTTGGATCAGGAGGCCTTCGATGAAGAGCGTTCAGCTCGCTCTCTGTACACTCTTGCTTTCTCCAACTTTAACCGTTTTCGCCAGCAGGCAGATTGTGCCTGCGGGTTCCCTTATCAACTGCACGGTCTCGGAGACGAAGCTGTCTTCGAAGACAGCAGGCATCGGCGACCCGGTTCTTTGCCAGACCGGCATTACCACGCGGAACGGCTCCGCGCGCCTGCCGTTCAACACGTATCTCGAGGGCCGGTTCGAGGACTACAAGGATCCCGGGCATTTTGTCGGAAAGGGATGGATGGAATTGAAATTCGATCGCATGGTGATCGAGCCACGCACCATCATTCCCGTGTCGGCAAGAGTGGTGGATGTGCCGGGCTACGCCGTGGATCAGCAAGGGAGAATCCTGGGCAAAGGTCATCGCACGCGCGACATCGTGGAGTGGATGATTCCAATTCTGTGGCCGATTGATCTGCTGAATCTGCCACGGCGCGGACCTCGTCCGACTCTGAAGACCGAGACGCGGCTCACGGTGAAAGTGATGGACGACATGGAAGTGCCCATCACGGAGGATCCCGAGCAGGACCCATCTGGCCTGTATCATCGCCAGCCGAGCGCTTACAACGATGCTCCGCGGGAAGAGCCACAGCAGCAAGTGGCGCAGGATGAGTCTCAGCAGCCTGCCTATGAACCACCTCCACCTCAATATCAAGCGCCGCCGCAGCAGTATCAAGCGCCGCAGTATCAGCCACAGCAGTATCAACCGCCGCAACAGTCGTATGTCCCGCCGGCACCGGTTCAAGCCTATGTGCAGGTGATGCCTGTGTACGTAGCTCCACAGCCGACGGTGTACGTGTATGCTGCTCCACCTCCACCGCCGGTGCAGGTTTATATGTATGAGCCACCCACAGTCGCGATGTGGTCGGCGCCGCGAACGGTTGTTTATCCGAACGCGTACACGTACCGCGCGGGGTATGGGTATCCGTACGGCTACTGAGGTGTGTGAAAGATAACTGGCTAGAGCATTTTCATAATTACTGTACTCCATAACCGCAGTGTCGGAAGAAGGCCTGCGCGTTTTGGGGAGTGATGGCGTCGATGGCCCGCGCGATGGCCGGTTCCAGCTGATCGAGCGCGCGGGCCTTCACGGCTCGCAGGAGTTGTTTCAGCTTGGACCAGGCTTGCTCGATGGGATTGAAATCGGGTGAGTAGGGCGGCAGATAGAGCAGCTGTGCACCACGGCTTTCAATCAGTCCACGCACTCCCTCCACCTTGTGCGCGCCGAGATTGTCGAGGACGACGACGTGGCCCGGCTGCAACTTTGGCCCCAGCGCCTGTTCCAGAAAAGCCAGAAATACATCGCCGTCGGTAGGCGATTCAATGGTCATGCTGGCCAGCATGCCATCCAGGGTCAGCGCCGCCAGCACCGTCAGTGTGCGCCAGTGACCTGCCGGAACCGCTTCCGACACTCGTTCCGGACGCGGCGCCCAACCATAGCGGCGGGTCATTTCCGTGGTGACGCCGCTTTCGTCCAAAAACACCAGACATGCCGGATCCAGCTCCGCTATTTGCTCCCACCACGCTTGGCGGCGCCAGAGGTTCTCGCCCGTGTCCTGCTCCTGCGCGCGGAGGGATTTTTTTTATGCCGCAACCCCCACCGCCGCAGAAGTATCCAAATCCAGCCCACGCTTAGACGCAGCCGATGTTCCCGATCCAGCCGCTGCTGCAGTTCGTGCAGAGTCAGGTCCGGCTGACGCCGCATCTGTCGCTCCATCCACTCCCGGATGGCAGTCGTAACCCGGCTTTGCGGACCGTGCCGCCATGCTCCAATCTCAATCTGGCCGGTCTTGCGCCGGCGCGCCGAGAGCTTCTTCGCCCAATCCTCACTGACCCCAAACCGCTTCGCCAGTTCCTTCAGACTTCCTTCCCCACGGTCATACGCCTGGAAGAACTTCCGTCGCAGATCGTTCGAGTATGGTTCCGGCATCTGGGTGTGCGGACAATCGCCACTCTTAGATTGCAACACAAATGATCCCGTGCATAGTAACTAGTGAAATGCTCTAGTGTCGAAGAGAGGCGCGATGCCTATCTAACGCGCCCTCTTTGTCTTTGATTGGCTGAGCAGCAGGCGGAAGCGCTCACGCAATTGAGCGACTGCGCGATCGAAGAGCTGGACGGAACGGGTAGGAATGCGACAACGTCATTCCGCCTTCGATCGTAACGAGGGCTACTCGGTCGACATTGCGTCGACTACGGGGACGCCCGGCGGCGGAGTGAAGTGAAAGGTTGCGCGGGGATCGGAACGTTGGGCTGTTCGCCGGTGAAGGTGAAGCGGGTTTCGGCGCCGTCGGTTTCCTGGATCTCGATGGCCGTGATGCGTCCATCGGCGGTCACGGTGAGGGCGAGGCGCTGCACGCGCTTTTCCTGTCCGTGAGGAACGCCGGCGAGTGTGAAGCTGCCGTTGGCGGCGGGCGTCACGGCGAGGTGATCGATTTCCTTTTCAAGCTGGGTGTGGCCGAGAAGAAAGCGGAGAGGCGAGCGGAGATCGTCGAGCTGTTTGGCTCCGATGCGCTGCACCTGCGGGTCGCCTTTGGAATAGAACCAGGCGAATTTGCCGTCGAGGAGAAAGACCTTGCCGGCGGGATGGGAGTAATCCCAGCGCATGCGGCCGGGTTTGAGCAGCAGGAGGGTTCCGCTTTCGGTGCGGACGCGGCCGAGTACCTTCGTAGCTCTCGGTGAACTCGGCTTTGAGGGAGTGGAGCTGGTTGTAATGGCGGTCGACGCGCTGGGCCAAGTCGTGGGCGGTGGGTTGCTGGGCTGCGATTGGCGGGAAGTACAGAAGAGAGAAAGCTAGAAGCAAGAGAGCGATGCGTTTGTGCTTTCCCACCCAGGCCGCAAAAGACGCGGCTTGGATGGGGCACCCAGGTTGTGGTGATTGAACAGAGCCGATGGGGCACCCAGGTTGCGGTGATTGAAGAGTTCCGAAAAGCAACTGCAGATCCTTCGGACTCGCTCGCTTCGCGACCTTCGCTCAGGATGACACCGGCATTATTTCTGCTGTTGACCTGGGTCATTGCACCATCTGGGTGCAGTTGGTGCCGCCGGCGGGATCCATCTTCATGGCGCCGCCCGATTCGAGGCAGAAGCCGCGATCGCCGGTTTTGCCGGGTGTTGCGGGAACGGCGGTGAGGGTATAGCCAGTGATGCGGTCGGTATTGTTGACTGTCACCTTGGTGCAGTTGGTGATGTTGAAGATGTAGCCGTCCTTGATGCCGGTGGTGAGCTGGCCGTTGATGAGCTGCGCGGAAGTGGGGCTGGGCGGCCCCGCAGTCGATTCGCCGCCAGAGCGCCTGCAGGTGCAGGCAAAGCCGTTGATCGGGTAGTTGGTCGCGTACATCGACTGCGCCTGCTCAATGGTCTGCAGAGACTTTTGCGCGGACACTTCGTTGGTGTGCTTCCGGATGGTGTTCGCGGTGGGAATGGCGATCAGCATCAGGATGACGATGATGGAGATGACGATCAGCAGTTCCATCAGGGTGAAGCCTGCTGCGATGCTCGATCGATCAGATGCGCGGCGCCGTTTGGCGAGAGATTGAAAACGTGCAATTCATGTGAACCCCATGCCTCTGGGAGCAGACAAAGCGCACTGCCCCACACGACAAAATCCTACAACTTACAGACGCAGAAGGGAAATGGAACGCTCAGAACAGTGGGCACTCAGTTCAGCGGTTACTTCAGTGGTCAGCTTCCAACGTCGGGGGATCGCAACAGGCATGCTCGATTTTGTCGTTCGCGAGTCCACCTTGTGAATCCAAAGCGGCTTCAATGGCAAATGGCAAGCTGATCGCTGAGCAGCAGCTAGAGCTGCTTTTCAACACACCAGCCTGCTCGCGGTTGAGCTTGATGCCAGTCAGGCGGCCGAGCAGGGTGACGGCGATGCGGTCGGGGACGAAAAGGCGCTGGGCCATGGCCTGGACCTGCGCGGCATCCACGGCTTCGATGCGGGCGATGATTTCTTCGGCGGTGAAGAACTGGTGGAAGTACATCTCCTGCCGGGCGAGGTTGGCCATGCGCGAATTCGAGCTTTCCAGGCCCATGAGGATGTTGCCCTTGAGCTGATCTTTGGCGCGAGTCAGTTCCTCGTCGCCGAGGGGAACTTCTTTGAGATTGCGGAACTCGGCCAGGATCAGGTCGATGACTTCGAGCGCCTTGCCGGCGGAGGTGCCGGCGTAGACGCAGAGAGATGCCGGTATCGCTGTAGGGGCTGAGGTCAGAGTAGATGGCGTAGGCCATGCCGCGCTCTTCGCGGATGGTCTGGAAGAGGCGCGAACTCATGCCGCCGCCGAGCACCGTGTTGAGGATCAGGGTGGCGTAGCGGTTGTCGTCGGTGATAGGCGGAGCGGGCACGCCCATGCAGAGCTGAACCTGCTCGAGCGACTTTCTTGTTCTGCAGCAGGATGCGTGCGCTGGCTAGAGGCGTCTGCATCTCGTGCATGGCTTCGCCGGGAGGCAAGGCCGTAGAACTTTCTGCGTAACGGCCTCGACAAACTGGTCGTGCTCGAGGTTTCCGGCTGCGGAGAAGACCATGTTGCCGCCGCGGAAGCGTCCGGTGTGGTAGTCGATGAGCTTCTGCTGATCGAGGCGGCCTACGGTTTTTGTGGTGCCGAGGATCGGCTTGCCGAGCGGATGGTCCTTCCAGAAATTCTGCGTGAAGAGCTCGTGGACCAGGACGTCGGGATTGTCTTCGTCGATCTTGATCTCTTCGAGGATGACGCCGCGTTCGCGCTCGATTTCAGTGGAGGCGAAGACGGGATTCAGCACCAGGTCGGCGAGCACGTCGAGAGCGATGGGCACGTGGTCGGCAAGGGACTTGACGTTGAAGCAGATGGTTTCTTTTCCGGTGAAGGCGTCGAGGTTTCCGCCGATGGAGTCCATTTCGCGCGCGATGTGCTGGGCGGAGCGGGAACGCGTCCCTTTGAAGACCATGTGCTCCACGAAGTGAGAGATGCCGTTGATCTCGGCGGCTTCGCAGCGCGAGCCGGACTTGATCCAGACGCCCATGGCCACGGAGCGCAGATGGTCCATGCGCTCGGTCAGAACAATCAGGCCGTTGGGCAATACAGTACGGCGAAGGTTGCGCTGGTTTGGTCATCGTCACTCGGTCGATAGTCGATTGTAGGCAAAGCGGGCTGAGGACAGCCGCCGTTCACGGCCGCACTGGTTCATGGAGAATAAGAACGAATTTGCCGGAGAGTCGCGGGCAAGGCTGCAAGGGAGGTAGGAAATGCTCTATGCTGGGCCCAGCCGTGACCGCGAACTCACAACTCGTTCCATTAGACGCTAAGAACAGGCCCGGCGGAAGCCTGCGAAGTTTTTTTGGCATGGAATGCGGGAGAGTTGGCCGCGTGCATGGTCGACTTGGGGGAGCCCGGTGGCGCGGACCCAGCATTGGCAGAGGCCATCTATCGCCAAAGGATTGTTGATGTTGAAGGCATCACCACTCTGCCGAAGGCGCTGCGGCAAAAGCTTGCCGGAGAGGGCTGGCAGGTGGGACGGCCGCGGATTGCGCAGGTATTCACGTCAGTGGATGGGACGGAACGCTACCTGGTGCAGGGGCAGGCGCCGGATGGGCTGACGGTGGAGACCGTCTGGATGCCGGAGGGGGACGGGGGCGAGGCCGGAGATGGTTCCGAGGGCGTATCAAAGGACGGAGAAGCAGGTCCTTCGGCTGTGCCCGCTGTGCGGGCTTCGCTCAGGATGGGATCGGGCGACGATTTGTGTTTCCAGCCAGGTAGGGTGCGCGGTGAATTGCCAGTTCTGCCTGACGGCGAAGCTGGGATTGCAGCGCAATCTGACGGCGGGCGAGATCGCGGGGCAGGTGGTCGCGGTGCTCGACCGGCAGGGCGTCGAGGTGGGCAAGGATCGCGTGAACCTGGTGTTCATGGGGATGGGCGAACCGTTTCTGAACTACGACAACTTCATGGCGGCGGTTCGGCTGCTGGTGGAGGAGGTTGGTTTGAGTCCGCAGCGGATGACGGTGTCCACGTCGGGAATCGTGCCGGGGATCGAGCGATTTGCAGAGGAGCCGCCGGAGCTGCGTCCGAAGCTGGCCATCAGCCTGAATGCGCCGAATGATGCGATTCGCAGCGAAGTGATGCCGATCAATCGCAAGTGGCCGATCGAAGCTGTGGTGGATGCGGTGCGCGGGATCCGGCTGCGGACGCGCGAGCGCATCACGTTTGAGTATGTGCTGCTGGGCGGCGTGACGGATCAGCCGGAACATGCGGCGGAAGTGGCGCGGCTGGTGCGGCGTACGGGATTGCCGGCGAAGGTAAACCTGATTGCGTGGAATCCGGGGCCGGGTATTGCGTACTGAGATGCCGCAGCCGGAGGCAGTAGAGTCGTTCAGGCGCGCGCTGGCAGCCGAGGGAGTGCCGGTGTATCTACGGAGGCCGCGAGGACGCGATATTTATGCGGCGTGCGGGCAGTTGAAGCGGACGGTCGAGGGGTGAGTCGAGATTGCCGTCGATATCAGGATTGCTGATAAACAGCCAAAAACCGCAATCTTCAGTTCGACGTAATCATCGAAGCCCAATTCAGCAAGAGGGGACGACGGATGTGGCGCGGATGCGGGGACGTGCAACTGGTCAGGGTCGATTGGGCGAGTTAGCTTGTCCCAGCGCCAGCAGGGCGTCGGTTACGCGATTGGCGGCGTGGCGCACTACATTTTCTTCGCTGGCGAAGTCGCCGGTGATGCAGCGGACACCGAGCTTTTCGATGCGCTCGATATCCACTTCGATTGGGGCAGCATGTTCGGCTGCATAGCGTACCAGTGTCTCCGGTGAAAACGGCGCGGTGTTCAAAATGGCGTAGTCGAAGATAGGCGCGCGAGTGTGCTCGTAGATGCGCTCGATATGCTCCGATGCCGTGAGACCGAGGCTTTCGTTGGCCTGCGTCATCAGGTTGCAGATGAAGACGCGCACGCCTTTGGCATCGGCCAGCGCCGCGGGAACGCCCTGCACCAGCAGATTGGTGATGAGGGATGTGTAGAGCGAGCCCGGACCCACGGTGATGAGGTCGGCGCGTTCGATGGCTTCGAGCGTCTCCGGCATCGCGGCCGCATTGGGCGGGTCGATCATAAGTTCGGCGATCCGCTGCTTGCTGGCGGTGATTTTGGTTTCGCCGCGAACAATCGATCCATCGTCCATGTGCGCGACCAGCGTTGCGTTCGCCGTGGTTGCGGGATAGATGCGGCCGCGCGTGGCGAGAATCTTCGAAGCCAGCTGGATGGCGTGGGCAAAATCCCCTGTAATGTCGGTCAATGCCGCTACGAAGAGATTGCCGAAGCTGTGGCCGCCGAGTCCTCGCCGGTTTTGAAGCGATAGGCGAAGAGCTTTGCGAGTAGGTCTTCTTCGGCGCTGAGGGCGACCATGCAGTTGCGCAGGTCGCCGGGCGGAAGCATGTTGAAATCCTGGCGCAGTCGGCCAGACGATCCGCCGTCGTCGGTTACGGTGACAACCGCGGCGAGGTCGGAGATATGGCAGGGAACCTGCGTGGGCCAGTCGGGAAAAGCAACGTGGCGCCGTAATCCGCGCAGCAACGTGGAAAGCCCGGTGCCGCCGCCGATGGCGACAACGCGGAGAGGCGCGGAGGGTGGTGAGACATTCGGGCGCCTGAGCACTTGGCTCAGAGGCACCCGGGAGGGGTGGAGCGAACTTTGTTGACGAACCAGGAGTCACAGAATGCCTGAGGGCCGGTGTTTGCCCTACGGAAGTTCAGGATACAGCAACTCCGTGAAGCGAGGGTCGTCGACCATGCTTTGGAAGTCGTTGTCGGACCGGGCCTGCAGGCGGTTCTTGGGATTCAATTCGATAGCCTGCGAGAGGCTGTCGAGGCAATCCTGAGTCTTGCCGGTGATCGAATACAGCAGCGCCAATCCGTAGTAAGCGAAGTCTGCATTGGGATTGTCGGCCAGGATGCCTTTGAGCTGGTTGGCCGCCTCCTCAAAGTCGCCGGCATTGATCTGCGATACGGCGTAGTCGTACCGCTCGCCAGGGGTAAGGAACTTCAGACCCTGGCTGTCGAGTTGGCGGCGGCAGGTGCTGATGTACATCCTGCAGCGTTCAACGATTTCGGGTGGCGCCGCCGGCAGCATCTTTTCGAATGCGACGATGGCCCTTTCAAATTTGCCCTGCTGCACAAGCTGAACGGCGGCCTGGTACTGCGTGAATACGGGTCCCGTTGCGGTGCTCGAGTGACTGCCGGGCCGGGCAGGCGGTGGGGGCGCTTTTTTGCGGCCTGTGGCCGCGGATTTTGCCTCTTGCGTCATAGATTTAATGGGGGGCTTCCGTTCTACGCTGAACCAAGGATACTGCCTCCTGCCCAGTTCCGTGAGCATCGTCGCTCCCTGATGGTCGCGTCGACCTGAAAATCTGTGCATTCGTGTAGTCATCCTTGATTTTGTAATGAATCGCAAAGTTGAACCGGATAATTCCGGCAGGGCCGTCGAGTTTGAATATCAAACCACTTAGGCCCTCTTTATACCCATAACCCTGTTTCCCGTCAATGGGTGGGACTAAGCGATCACCGACCGGACTCCGACTGTACATTGCGGTAGATCGCCGGGTTGAGGGTGGGGTCGTTGTACATCTTCAGTTGGCGGTAAAGTTTGAAGCGCCGGGTGCCGGACAGAGTCTCGCGCCACAGCACGTCGAGGCAGCGGGCAAGGTCGGCGCGCTGCTCGGTGAGGATGGCGAGGCGCTCGCGGTTGCGTTCACAGTGCTCCAGCGAAGCATCGCGCCGTTCGGCCTCTTCACGGGTGTGATAGATCTTCAGCGCGAGGATGGAAAGCCGGTCGATGATCAGGCCAGGCGTCTCGGAGTGCAGCGGCGCTTGCTCTGCCGGCAGCCGCTGCGGCGCGAGCCAATCGAGCAAGGCGCGGTCGAGTTCTTCGGCGAGGTCGTTGCGGAGCTGGTTGGTGCGGTCGATGCGGCGCTTTACGTCGGCGAGCTGCGCATCGGTGGCGCCGGGTGTGCGGGCTTCGTCTTCGATGTGCCAGAGGTCGAAGTTGGCGTGGTGCTGGCGGGCGACGCGGCAGAGCCAGGTGTCAGCAGAACGGAATCCTCTCCGGAAGCCGGCAGGGCATGCCAGGCAGCGGTTGTTTCATCGTGGAGTTTTACGATTGCATCTGCTGAAAGCATCGGGCTCCTGGCGGTATGGTAGCTGGTTACATCGTCTATGGTAGAACTATCCTCACCCGGGCCACCAGGAGGCGAAGGAAGAATGCCGGACGGAAGCCACCGATTTCTCTGTATTTCCAGCTACGAAAAAGGTCAGGACTTTATGCGCCAGTGCGCGGAAATGGGCGTGAAGCCAACGCTGCTGACCGTGGAAAAACTGCGCGATGCCGCCGTGGCCGCACGACATTCTCGAAGACATCACCTTCATGCCCGACACGTTCACTGTCGATGATCTGATCAAGACCGTGTGCTGGATGAGCCGTGGCCGCCACTTCGACCGCGTGATCGCACTTGACGAGTTTGACCTCGAGGCGGCCGCCAAGATTCGCGAGCACACGCGCATTCCCGGCATGGGCGTTACATCGACTGCCTACTATCGCGACAAGCTGGCGATGCGCACCGGCGCCAGCGAATCCGGCTTCCTGGTCCCCGAATTTTGCCGCGTTCTGAACTACGACGAACTACGCGCCTACATGAAGGGCGTGCACGGGCCCTGGCTGCTGAAGCCGCGGGCGGAAGCCTCGGCGCTGGGTATCCGCAAGATCTACGAGCCCGAGCAACTGTGGCGGACGCTCGATGAGTTAGGGGAAGCGCAGACGAATTATCTGCTGGAGCAGTTTGTTCCCGGCGATATTTTTCACGTCGACTCCATTGTCAGCGAACACAAGGTGGTGTTTTCTGCTGTGCATCAATATGGCAAGCCGCCGATGCAGGTGATGCACGAAGGTGGCGTTTTCACCACGCGCACCGTAGACCGATCGAGTCGCGAATGGAAGGAACTGACCGAGGTTAACGCGCGGCTCGCTCCTGAGCTGGGAATGGCGCGTGGCGTTACGCATGGTGAGTACATTCGCGCTCACGAAGACGGACGCTTCTACTTTCTCGAAATTGCGGCACGGGTCGGCGGGGCATTTATCTCGGACCTCATCGAAGCTGCGACCGGCATCAATCTCTGGCGCGAGTGGGCACGTCTCGAGGTGGCCGATCTACGCGGCGAGCCGTATGTGCTTCCGATCTTCACTGAGAAGTACGCCGGCAGCGTCTTGTGCCTGGCGAAGACTGAGGAGCCGGATACCAGCTCTTTCGACGCGCCCGAAATTGTCACGCGCATGAGGAAGCATCATCACGCCGGGCTGATTGTCTGCTCTGAGAATCCCGGCCGGGTGAGGGAACTGCTCGATCGGTACAGCACCGAATTCGCGCAACGGTTTCTGGCCGCGCTGCCGCCACCGGACAAACCAACGTCGTGAATGGAAGAGTGCCGTGCAATTTGTGGCGTTGCAGGGTGCGTTTATCTTTTTCCAGGCCAGAAGTCGGCTGGTCTCAGACGTCGACGCCTGATCGCCTGCACTGATGGGTTGAATGGCCTTTCGACAAATCCCCGCAAGGAGGAGCGATGAATTTCAACGAACATCCTGAACTCGTAAGCTGGCCCGAGATGCACTACGTCTTCGTCGAGCGGATAGGACCCTTCATGGAAAACGCCGGCGCCGCGTGGCAGCAGGCGCATCCGCTGGTGCCGGCACTGCTTGAGAACAACAAGATCACCGGCTACATGGCTCTCTACAAGATGGGCCCAAAGGTCTACAGGGCAGGTTTCTCGCTCGCTGGTCCGCCAGTGAAACTTCCCGACGGACTCAAGTATGAAAAAATCCCCGGCGGCAAATACGTCCGCTTCGAGTTGACCGGGCCATACGACCATCTTCCCCAGGCTTCGGGTCGCGCGTGGGCTATCGTCGCCGAGAAGAAGATCGAAGTGCGCGATGATTTCGCCATTGAGAACTACGTTAACGATCCGCGCACGACGCCGCCGGAACAATTGATCACGCATATTATGATCCCGACGGTTTGACGCTCGGGCCGGCCTTTTACAATGGCTGCGGGAGAACGCATGGCAGGGAAGTGGCAATATCCGCATCGCCGTTGGAATCCGCTGCGTCAGTCGTGGGTGATGGTTTCGCCGCATCGGACGCAGCGGCCGTGGCAGGGCGAGGTTGCGCAGAAGACTGCGCCCTCGGCGATTCACTATGACCCTGCATGCTATCTTTGCCCGGGCAACCAGCGCGCGGGCGGAGCGGCGAACCCGCAGTACGATTCCATCTTCACCTTTGTAAACGATTACGCCGCGTTGCTGCCCGATGTGCCCACTGCCGGAGCAAAACGCTGCAACTGCTTCGCCGCTGCTGATTGCCGAGCCTGCGCGCGGGCTATGTCGCGTGCTCTGTTTTCATCCTGACCACAGCCTGACGCTGGCACGCATGACGCAGCCCGAAATTCGCCGCGTGGTGGATGCGTGGACGAGCGAGTACGAAGAGCTGGGTGCGATCGACTGGATCCAGTATGTGCAGGTCTTCGAGAACCGGGGCGCGATGATGGGTGCGAGCAATCCACATCCTCACGGACAAATATGGTCGACAGGATTTGTGCCCGATGAACCCGCCGCGGAGACGATTGCGCAGCGCGAGCATATGGCGAAGAATGGCCACTGCCTGTTATGTGATTACATCGCCGCCGAGCGAGCTGCCGGCGAGCGGGTGGTGTTTGAGAACGATTATTTTGCCGTGCTCGTGCCATGGTGGGCGGTGTGGCCATTCGAGGTGTTGCTGGTGAGCAAACGGCACCTTGGGGCAATGCCGGAGATGCAAAGCGAAGAGCGCGATGCTCTGGCCGATGCGTTGAAACGGATCACGACCCGCTACGACAATCTGTTTGAGACCAGCTTCCCTTACACGATGGGATTTCACCAGTCGCCCACTGACGGCGTTCCGCATCCCGAGTGGCATTTTCATGCGCATTTCTATCCGCCGCTTCTCCGCTCGGCGACGGTGCGGAAATTCATGGTGGGATTTGAAATGCTCGGCATGCCGCAACGCGACATCACCCCGGAAAGCGCGGCAGAGCGGCTGCGCGCGTGTTCGGAAGAGCACTTCTGGCCGCGAGAGTGAAGAGAAAGCTATCAGCCATCAGCTTTCAGATCTAAAACACGTGCTTGTGCGGCGTCTCTGGCTGGGCTGTACGGACGGTCCGCGTCCGTTTCATCTGGTACATCGAGCGATCGGCGGCTTCGAGCAGGGCATCGACGTCTCTCCCGTCCTCGGGATAACGCGCGTGTCCGATGCTTGCGGTCAGGTGCAGGGTGCGGCCTTCAAAGCGAAAGGACTGATCTGTCTCCTGCGAGACACGCTCGACAATTGCGATCAAGTCAAGGCTGCCTGAGATTTCGCTGAGGATGACGCCGAACTCATCGCCGCCGAGCCGTGCCACAAGATCGGATTTTCGTGGAATGCGACTGATGCGCAGCGCCATTTCGCGAATTGCCGCATCGCCAGCGCGGTGGCCGTAGCTGTCGTTCACGTGTTTAAGCCCATCCATGTCGAGGACCAAAATGCCGAGGGGCTCAATTTGCCGACGCCCCGGCAATATGCGGTGACGGAGGCGGTCGAAGAAGAGGCTGCGGTTGGCGAGGCCGGTGAGCGAGTCGTGGGTGGCCTGCTGATAGAGCGCGTTGGTCTCGTTGCGTGCAGCGTAGTACATCGCGGCTGCGATCAATTCGCTCATCAACTCCAGGACGCGCACATCGCGAGCAGTAAAGGCATGGGTCAAGGTCGACACCAGTTTCAGAGCGCCCACGACCGAGCCGTCGTGCTTGAGCGGGGCCACCACCATTGAGCGGATTCCGGTCAGTTCACAGGGCTCGCGATCGACGCGCGGGTCAACCAGGGTGTCGTCGGAGTGAAGAATCTGGCCTTCGCTTACGCACAATCCCGACAAGCAGGCGTCTCGTTTCACTCGCGTGCCGAGCAGGGGACGGGCAATGCCGCTGGCGCCGCGGTACACCATTTCATCACCCTCGGTGTATTCAACGATCGCCCCTTCCGCATTGGTGAGGCTGGGAACGCGTTCGACCACTTCATTCACAACGCCGGACAGATCGAGGCCCAGTTTGGCGATCTCCGTCTGGAGACGAATGATCTCCATCAAAATGTACGGATCACTGGTGACGCTGCTCTGCACGTCGGTCATGGGCCCTCGGTCCATTGGTAGGAAGATTCTGTACCTCAACTCTCCGCAAGACGTCCCTTGCGACGAATTGCTGCGGCGCCAGGAGATATCGTGAATCCGATCATCGCCAGGCAGAGTTCAAGCTAATCCCCCCTGAGGGTTGGATGCATCCTGCGCTCGAGCGCGAGCAGGCCAGGCGAAGAATGTCAGGGAAGTATCGGTGATGTTCCTCAATACGGGTGCAATTCGGCAGCGCGCCCGGTTGCATACGCCAGCGTGGTTGAAGTGAGGACGCCCACCTGGAGTGGGCATCCTCACTTACAGCGAATTCGCATCACAAGGCGCCGGTTATCAGTCGCTCAGGCGCGCATGCGTCCGTTAGTTTGCAGCACCTGACTGCGCAGGGCCAATCTGGGTGCCGATGACACTGCCGGAAATTACGATTTCAACACGCCGATTCAACTGGCGTCCTTTTGCCGTGGTGTTATCCGCTACAGGATCGCTGGGGCCATAGCCTAGCGCGGAGAGCTTACCCGCGTCGAGGCCTTGTGTAACCAGGAAATTGAGTACACCGTCGGCGCGCTGTTCCGAAAGCTTCTGATTGAAATCAGCACTGCCGGTGGAGTCGGTATATCCGCCGATGGCGAGCTGCAGCGACGGGTAATTGAGGACAATGCCGGAGAGCCTGGCGAGTGCTACTTGTGCTGCCGGGCTCAGGTCTGACTTGCCGGTGCTGAACAGAACGTCTCCCATGTTTACGACGAGACCGCGCGACGTATCGGTAGTGGGAAGAACTTTATTGAACTGAGCGAGCAAACGAGCACGCAGTTGTTGTTTTTCCAACTCCAACTTGTCTTTGGCGGCAGCCTGTGCGGCGATCTCCGCATCTGCCTTGGCCTTGGCTTCCGCCGCGGCTTCGTCTGCCTGGCGTTTCGCTTCTGCGGCGGCTGCATCCGCTTTGGCCTTGGCTTCGGCTGCTTCGGTTGCCGCCTTTGCTTCTGCTTCTGCCTTGGCCTTTGCCGCTGCGTCCTCTCTTTCTTTCACGATGCGCGCTTGATCCTGGCGCTCGACGGAAAGGGCCCGGGCATCTTCAGCAAACTGCACGGTCTGGCGCGCAGAGGCGATTACGGCGTCGTTGCCGGACTTGTTCTTGATTGCGTATTCCATCTGCTCGAGGCTTCCGGCCGCCTTTGAGTAGACTTCCGGTGCGAACTTATCGGCGCCGTGGTCCTTCGCCACTTCGACGGAATTACGTGCTTCATAAACAGACAGCGGGGTCTTGGGGTCGAGGGTCAGCGAGAGCGGATTCCCCATCTTCTGGTATTGAGCGCGTTTCATGAGCTTGTACTCAGAGACGGGAAAGATTTTTCCTTGGGTCTTCTTGTTCGGCACACTTTGCAGGACGACCATTTCGCTGGGAACCCTAACCGCGAAATAGGGCTCGGCCGTAACGATCAAAGAGAAGGCCTGCGCCGGCGTGGTTGCGCTGAGCTTTCCTTCTCCGTTCTTATTGAGGAGAACTTCTCCCAAGTTTCCCGTTCTGCCTTCGGGAGTAACAATCCAAAGAACGTAGGTCAGAAATTCGGTGCCAACGGTCTGGGCTGGTTGAAGGCCCTTGACTGAGAGGTTGACACTCGCCCGGTCAGCTTTCGATTTGATCTCGACTTTGACGTCACCGGTCCCATTGGGCATCAAGTCGGTGCCCACCATGTTGACCTTTGTGCCGCCGCTTCCAACCAAATATCCAACGGCTTCGACCGTCTTTGTGGTCAGAGCGGACGCTGGAATCTCCTGCCCCTGCTGTGCGCTCGTATCTTGAGCGACGGCTGAAGTTGTGATTGCGAGGAAGGAGCAGAACAATGCCCCTCCGATGCTCGAAATTCCCATCCGTGCCTTCATCTGTCTATCTCCCACTTGGATCGGATAAGTCCCTGTTAGATTCAGCCTTGCGGCGGTTCAAAATCACAGCCTCGCACCCAGAGGTTTCCACTGATTTGGTCTCTGGAGCCATTTACATAGGAATTGAGCTGCGAGATGAAGATATCCGGGTGGGATGAGATTTAACACTGGCAGAATTGCCAGTCACGGTGTTTTGCATGCATGCCGAAGCGCCAATATCGACCCGGACAGCGCGCGGGCCGGTACGCGGCATGACTGATGGAGCGAAGCGCAGGGAGCACCGCGATAGGCTGGCGAGCTTGGTGCATCTGCGGCTTTTTATTCGGGGCGTGTTCTAGCTACGGACCTATCATTGTGTTTCACGGTGTCCTGGAGGAAGGCGTGTTGGAACGGAATGGGCCGCTGGCTTTGACGATTGGGGCTGCTGTCAGTCTGGCGATCTTCGGCCTCTTTCTCTACGCGCTATCGCATTCCGGGCCTCCCACTTATTTCCCAAGCGGCAGGAAGCACACCCCTATTTCCGCCGTGTTGGGCGCGGCGTTCTTGTTTTCGGTGGTTAGTCTTTTCTTCCGGCTCAGTGGCAGAAGTGACCCGCAAGAAATTAGCGTTTACAGCGGGTCGCAGCAGTCCATGGTCCTTACTGCATCTGGTCGAGCATTTCTGAAAATGCAGCCTTGAGTTTCAAGGCCTTCTTGATCTCGTCGGCCGTGACGTAAGGGTACTCGCCGTATTCGAGGAAGCTGGGGCGCTGATGATCGCGCACAAACTTGACGAAGGCGGGGGCGTTCGACTTCCAGTCTGCAGGGAACCCTTCGAGGTTCTCAAAGATGGTGTTGATGCCGTATTTGGTGAAAAGCGCGACAGCGTCCTCGGTGTACTTGTCGAAGTCGGTGTCGAAAATTCCCTGATACATGAAGTAGGTGTCGTTGCCGATGTCGAAGAGGACCCAGCGCAAATAGTGAAGCTTGAGTGCTTCGAGAGCGTCGGGCAGACCGGCAATCGTGTCTTCAATTTTCTTGCCATAGGCGCGGATGATCTGCTCCCTGCCGGGAATGATTTTCGCGATGATGGTGAAGCCGTAATTTGCGGGCGATCGCGGATAGGTGGGACCGTAACGGCCCTGTGTGAGCTTGAAGTAGCCCTCCTTGGGAATTGCCATCGCGGCGGGTTTTGTGCAGTCCTTTGCCGCTGGAGCGTTTTGCGGCGACTTCTGAGCGGATGCGGGTGCGGTTTGAGTGGCCATATCGTGCTCCTTTACATGTCTGGGAGAGGCATTTCGTGTGAGGGCGGAAATCACCCCAATTCAGGCCAATGCTAGGGAGATCCCCAAAAGCCGTCTACTAGGGAAAGTGATAGGGGAACAGGCGGTGAACCCGCGAGTCAGGTCTTCAAAGGGAGACACAACCTGCGCTTTATATCCGAATCTAAATAAGTTATCTTCCGAAATGGTGAGCCCGCTGGGACTCGAACCCAGGACCCACGCCTTAAAAGGGCGTTATCGGCGGTTTCGCACGGGGCTGCACTTTATGGCAAAGAGTAGAACAAGTTAATTAATTACATATATTTACATCAACAACTTGGATAAAATCCATTGCACCGGATTGCAAGCAATACAGTTCTCGTGTATCACATTTGTATCACAATCTGTCGGTTCCAGCGTCCGGGAGGATGTGATACAGCTTTCGATGTTGGGGTGAAGGAAATGGCAAAACGTCCAAAGCAAGTCGCAGGGGTATACGAGAGGGTCCCGGATGGCGGCACGTGGTGCGCGCGAATCCGAGTTAATGGGAAGTTGGTGCGAAAGAGCTTCGGGCTAGGTCCAAAAGGGCGGGCCGATGCGATTGCTTGGGTGGAAAAGGCTAGGACAATCAGGCGCACCGGAGAAGGGGTGTTGCCGACGACGGCCAAGCGGGCCGTCCTGACTACTGCCGAGGTCGCTATCCTCGGTGACACCAATGCGATCACTGTCGGCAAGTTGTGCGACGAGTTTGAGCGCTACGTGAAGGCGCATCCGGAGGAGTATCGAGATCAGACCAACCCGCCCAAACGAATCGCGGTGATCAAGAAGGTGTTCGGTGACCGTGCCGCAGCGACACTCAAGGCGACCGCAATCGAGAACTGGCTCGACGAAATTCAGGAGGAGCGGGACCTGGCGAATGCGACCATCAACAAGATGCGCGGCACTCTTTCTATGATCTTCAAACACGGTAAGCGGAAGGACCTTGTCAACGTGAATCCTGCGGCCGATGTCCCTCTCCGCGATGTGGGACATGGGATTATCGAGCGTTTCCTCAGTGCCGATGAGGAGAAACGACTACGAGAAGTCTTACAGCGGAAGATCAACTCCCACGATTCCATCAAACAGCCTGAGCTGCGTAAGCAAGCAATTCACCGGCTCCTGGAGTTCGAGGTCTCACTCAAGTCGGGGATGCGCAGGTCAGAGCAATACAATCTGCGATGGGGTGACGTCGATTTTGAGCGTCGCATAATGCGCCTTAGAAAGACAAAGAATGGAAAGCCGCGCAACGCCTTCATGATCGATGATGTCTCGGCGGCGCTGAAACATTTGCATGACCTCGATCTGGAACGCCGAGATCGATCGGGGAGCCAACCGAACAAGTCACCGAAAGATGTTGTCTTCGCCAAGGCTGAAAACAAGAAGTGGTGGCAGGCCACGCTGGACGAAGCAAGAATCCAAAACTACCGGTGGCACGATAACCGCCACACCTTCTGCTCACGGCTGGTACAGGCGGGCGTGCACCTGAAGGTTGTCCAAGAGGCTGCGGGCCATGCCACCATCGCCTCGACCATGCGATATGCGCACTTCGCACCGTCGCAGGTGCTGGATGCGATGGCTGTCCTGAACGCGAATCGACAATAGTCAACGGAATGATCGAGCAGACTGGGATTCACATTCTTAGTCGTGTTGGTTAAAACTTTCGAGCCGTGACGTTTGCCTCCGCTTTTTCGCAGCCTCAGTTTAGTTCGCTCCCCTTGCAGCCGATTGCTCCGAGTTGCAGAGATGGGCTGAGACCGGACGAAACTGCATATGGTTCCCAGGCGTCCGATGAGTGTCGGGTCGAACCAATCTTGCGCTAGGCATCAAGTGATATTCCTATGTCCATCATCCGGTAGCACGATGCCGGTTTCAGTAACCTTGGAGATCGGACACAGGTCCCGGGGCATGTGCCCCGCACGGGTTCGGATTTTTCACTTGCCAAACTTTATCGAAATCGAGAATAATATATCTCGAAAGCGAGGTTTCGTATGGCAACCGTACTGGCTGCTCCGAATGTGGCTGGATACTCCTTCGATCAGGCTCCAAACCTTGCAGATGCCCAGGAGCGCAGAAAACTAAGCGAGAAGCGCAATCAAGGTTTTCGTGAACATCGCGCAGAAATGGGAGTTGAATGAAGCCCAGGCGCGAGGACTGCTGGGCGGTGTGGCATCCTCAACCTTTCATGCGTGGAAGACAAAACCCAAGGGCAAACAACTCGACCAGGATACCCTGACGAGAATTTCGCTCGTCATTGGAATCTACAAAGCACTGAATATCTACTTTGGCAAGCCGTGGGCAGATCGCTGGATTACGCTCGAAAATCGCGGTCCGCTCTTTGCCGGCCGGGCTCCTATCGACTACATGCTCCGCCATGGCCAGCCGGGCATGGCCGAGATCCGCCGTTTGCTGGATGCTTGGCGGGGTGGACGTTGACGCCTCCGGTTCGGGACTTCAGCCAGAAGGGAATGCATCGGCTGATCCCCTCACGATACAGCGAAACCGGAACTGTTTTAGAAGAGGTCGTGGCAGACGCGGCGATGCTCGCCGATGCCGCGCGGCTTGATGCCGCAACGAACGAGCGGATTCAGGGCGAGCTTTACGGTTTGAGCGGAATCAGTCATTTCGAACTGGTATACGGAATTCCCAATGCTCAAATTATCCGGGCAGCATTCCTTCATCCGGGTCCGTTCGGTTCTCGCTTCAATGACACGACGCGCGGTGCTTGGTACGCGGCCAAGAAGGTTGAGACTTCGATTGCGGAAGTTGCTTATCACAAGTCAAAGCGGCTTTCGGAAATCGTCGTTCCTGGATTGCCTCAAGAACGACCGAACGAAGACGTTTCCACCTACGACGATTGGCAAGCTGACTTTCACTCGCCCTTTCATGTTCTGGAGCCAGCGGAAAAATACGGGCATTGCCTTCAGCCAGAACCTGTGCCGCAATGCTACATGCCATCGCAGCTATTAGCGCGACAGCTTCTCACCCAACAGTCGAATGGAATCCTTTATCCAAGCGTCCGCCACCAAGGCGGGGCGTGCCTTGTCTGCTTTCGCCCCCCTCTCGTCTATCAGCCGCGTCGGGCCGAGAGGTATGAGGTTCGGTTGCGGATCGCGAAGGAAGGATACAAACCCACGTTCCAAGTTATTCCGTCGTAGGCGAATAGTTGAGTCACCGTAACTGAAAAAACTAACCAGCCAGCCGTTCGGGATGGTCGGAACGGGCAAACTTACGCACGTCTTCGATCGGAATCAGAACGCGCGTTCCGATCCTTCGGGCGGAGAGCCGCTTGTCAGCGACCAGATAATCCACACCCCGGACACTGATTGAGAGCAACTGCGCCGCCTCTTCACGACTTACCAGGAGTTTGGCTTGTGGCGGCACGGTCGCGTTCGCCGGCGGTTTGCGCTCTCCATTCTTCCTGGCCCGCCTTGGCGGGTGCGGTTTGCGGGTACCGGAATTGCCGAGAGTCGGAGGCATCGGGCTGGATCCGCTCAGGTGCGAATGGCTCACGTGATCAGTTTTGTCGTCGATGGCGGAATCCTCAGCTTCAGCCGGGTAGGGCAGCGAGTATTGCCCCGCATCAGTCGCGCCAAGAAAACGCTGCGGAAGGGAAGAAGAACGCAAGAAGCACCTCGCCGGTCTTGCACAGCTTGACAATAGCGAAATGTAGACGTAGCGTCAAGTTGTAAATCTACAGTCCGGGGACAACGGTAGAACATGGCCGAAAAAACAGCGAAACTGCAAGAATCCGGACCGGCTCAACAGCAGCAGGTGGTCTCGATCCGCGCCTCCGAGGAGCTCCGGTACAGGCTCGAGCATCTGAGAAAAGTTCTCTCCCTGAAGAGCGGCGAGAACGTGTCGATATCCGAGGTAGCGAAGCAGCTTCTCGAGTCTGCCGATGATGAGCGTGTGGAGTTCGTCAAGCTGATCTCCGATCCGATCAAATCGCTGCTGAATATCCGGCAGAAAGCGGAAGCAAACCTCCCACTTTCCAAGACCGAATGGCTGATGGTCGCCTGGTTCTGTCAACGCGGCGCAGAGGCGCTGTCGGACAACGTACAGAACCAGATTTCCAACGAGTCTCTCATCGGCATTCTCGAAGCATTTCGCGCGGTCTACAATCTGCAAACCGCAAAGCGTACCCCGAGAGATCCGTTTTACATTGCGAATCTCGTCACGGACGAAGAGGCCGCGAACGAGAGAGCAGCAGAGATCGGAAGCAGGGATGTTCGTCGGGCGGTTGATAGGTCGATCCAGACCCTCCGAGAT
Organism: uncultured Acidobacteriaceae bacterium; assembly: GCA_963699875.1. Taxonomy (GTDB): domain Bacteria; phylum Acidobacteriota; class Terriglobia; order Terriglobales; family Acidobacteriaceae; genus CAVVDY01. The sequence continues at coordinate 105,327 of CAVOVN010000015.1, read as the reverse complement.
CCATCGGAGCACCAGCGGAAGCCGATCCTTGCCGGGCGGAGTCTCTTCTACGTGATCGACGAGACCGAGATCGTAAGTATTCAAAAGCTCAACGAAGTGCTCATGCCATATTGGAAGATCCTGTGGCGAGTATGCGCACGGGGCCACTACTTTCAGCGGGGCGAACCAATCTTCGATGAGGTCGCGGCCCGGGAGGTATTTGACCCCTTTGTCGATCCTCCATTACCCGGATTTGAGGAAGGCGAATGCAGCATCTTTTTGCCCCGTGATCGAACGGGTGGATTCGCGCTTTGCATCAACTTGCCCGGTAAGCTTTCGCCTATGTATCCGATGAGCCAATTCGCCATCATCTCCGAGTTCCGGACGATGATGGAAAAGCTTGATATCGAGCACGACGAGTCCTTTTGGCGCGGATATTACTTCTTCGCTAACACCCAACCCTTGGTGACTGGCGCATTGGGTATCGGCTTCCGCGCAAACAATAACGGGATTAAGTTCTACCTGGAGCGCAGCGCGTGGCTGGCGATTCGCAATCTGCTGCGGCGTGCATGGGAACACCCGGAAGTACGCCGTCTTTGGGATGAGGAGATGATGCGCTATGGCGAGCTGTAAGAGCGACGGTGCTGCGCACCGGCTGTATTTCGACACTCCACCCCTGAAAGGGAACTGCCCAGATACTTTGGTATCTCAACAGATACCGACGGAAACACCGGACTTTACAAAACGTGGTATCTGCCCAGATACCACGTAAACAAGGGCTGGAGGTCTCAAATGGGTGACGTTCAGACGATGAGAGATCGACTCACGGGAAAGCTTCGCGGCCGCGATCGCCGCTCGCTCAATTTGAGCACGAAGCTCACAGCAATCGAGGCAAAAGCCATCGAAGACGCTGCATCGCGGGCCGGAAAAACGCCGAGCGAATGGGCTCGTGAGGCATTGCTGAGGGCGGCGAACGGCGGCAGTGGGGACCCGATCGGGATAGACATTTTCACCGAGTGTGTAGGCAGCCAGATGCTCATGATGAGTGCTTTCGAGCCACTCCTGAAAACGACGGGAATGTCGGCGGAACAAATCAAAGCACTCTTTCAGCAGGTCCAAAGGACGAAGGCGATTCAGGCTCAAGAACTGCTTACAAGGCGCTCCAAGCAGCGAGCCGAAGAAGCCAACCGAGCGGCCGAATGACATTCCCGGATTCCCGGAGAGTAGCCGAGGCCCGGCCGGTGTCAAGGCCGCTTGGCGCGCCGCCCTGCGGTCAAAGAGCCTTGACTCCGGCCTCAGAGCCTCGGCTTATATTCAGCTATCCGCGAATGTCATTTTGAGGCGGAGGCAGGCAAATCACAGATCACGCTGAAGCGCAGTCGATATCGGCGCAAGCGCGCCATCTAGCTCGCTACAGCGCCAATGTCCCGGATCGTGCCAGTCACTCCGGTGGCGGAGTCGCTTGATCTGAGCCAGGCGGAACGACCCGGGCAGACGGAACCTCAACTTTCCAGCCGGCAGTTGTTCCACGACCTGTCGTGATGGCTCCCTTTCTCCATCCAAACTTCAGCCCGGGAGGCAATTTCGCGTAGCGCGGTCTGACCTTGCGTTCCCCCTTGTTTCGGATTCATGGTTAATTGTGAATGGTAAGAACTGGGCACGACGCTTTCTCGTACGAACTTGTTACCCGGCCGAAGGCCCCGCTCGTTCGATTGTAGTAAATCTCAAAGTGCCGGTATTCTGAACTCCTCTTCGCTCTCGGACTCTCTTCCGGCAATGGCAAGTGGCCAAGGCTTCCATCAATGGGTTCAATACGAAACTGCGCCGCAAGGGCAATATGCGACGGATGCCGCTCCTTCACCAACATTTGACGAATGGAAGTCACTTACCAGCAGACACATTCTTCGGCGTCTTCTCCGAGAGGATGGCCAATAGTTCCTTCGCCGCGTGCGGCGCCGAAACTTTGCCTTCGACGATTTCGATGGCGGAAATCTTCTTTCCATAGATATTCTCATTCGCTCCGCTGTCGGGACCCAGTGTTGATCCAGCCAGGGAGACTCCTGCGAACACACCTTGAGCCCGCGAATAGGAGAGCATCTCTGCACTCATACTCGCGTTGGTGGAGGCCTCGGCATCACGGCCAACTGGACCTGCGGCAATACTGGCATCGGCACCGAGTTTGAGTTTTCCTTTCAGCAGCGCCCGAGCACCTTTGTCATTCAGAACAAGGATGACGAAGTCGGTCGCCTGACCACCGGCCTCGAGGCCAAAACTGCCGCCGGTTGACTGCATCATGACGGGCGCGCTCCATGCGCCATCAAAGTTGGCGCCTTTGCGGCAACTCACTACGCCGCGTCCGTAGGACGCGCCTACGATGAAGCCAGCCTTCTTCACACTGGGCAGAATGATTACACATTCGAACTTGTTCAGAAGGCTGGTTGGAATTCCATTGGCCGAGTTCGTTAGATCTTTTATTACGTTCCCTGATTCAGTCACTCTGTCCTGCTCTTTTGTGTCATCGGCTTTGAGCAATGCTGGAGTAGCCAAAGCTAGGACGGCAACCGATAGGAAACCACTAACAGCTAAGCTCTTAAAGTTTGTGAAGTTCATCATGATGTCGCGCCCTTTCTGATTGCGGCAACTCTACGCCTGATTGGATAGCTTCAGCCCGTGAATTGGCCGCAATCTGCAGCTGTTATTCGAGGCAAATGCTGGTTCGGTGCCGCCCAGGCAACTGCCTGAGCCTGCATAAGCGCGTCCCCGACTAATACGGGTGGTTGACCACAACATAGGTCGTGCTTCCACCGGAGAATTGCGGCTGGTAGTAGGTGCTGCCGCATTGCTGATAGGTCACACCGTTGGCCATGATGGTTGTGCAATTCGGAGGAAGAGTGTTCACCATTGAACCCACGACCGCGGCTGTAACCACCGCCGTCGCAGCAACTGCCGCCGCCGTGCCAATCCCGCTGTGATAGCAGCAACCTCCGCCGTAGTAGCCGGAATTATAGCTGGAGTGGGTGTTTACGTTGACGTCGCGGTTAACGTTGACGTTCGTGTTCTTGTTCACGTTTGTGTTCCGGTTCACGTTTGTATTGTTGTTCACGTTCGTGTTCCGGTTGTTGCTGCTGTTGCTGCTGCGGTTGGCACTCGGCTGGTTGACGTTGCTGCGCGAACTTGAGCGTACTGATCCGTTGTTGGCGTTACCACCACCGCGCGTTCCGGCGAACGAAGGAACGGTCAGTAAGAGCGAGAGGGCTATTGAGATGATCGGGCGAATGCTTTTCATTGGATGCTCCTAGTTGCTCCCTGCAGTTGCTGGTGCTTTTTCCTTGGCAAAGACGATCTTCTGAGCGTCTGAGGGTGGATCGAAGACGAAGGCTGCGTCGTTGTACGACGGAGCCAGGTTCCACGTGAGCACTGAGGTATGCTGAGGGCGAGCGTCGTCGGTGGTCGTAGTCAGGACCATCTTCTTAGGCAAGGGGTGATCACCCAACTGGATCCAAACCTGCCAATCCAGCCCAGGTTGCCGGAATGCATAGTGCTCGCAAGTGATGCCGCCGACATCGGCAGGTCCGAAATCGCTAGCTTCCGTGATCTCGTTGGTAGAGGCACGCGGGCCGCCCCAGAGGAAAAGATCGAGGAGTGGGAGTTCAATGCCATATTTATCACTCGCGACATCAATCAATTCACCAATGCTAGGCGGGGCGTCGACGGTCGCGTAGTATCCCGCGCGGCGGGCGAAGAATGTGAACTTCTTCCCGTCATAGAGAATGAGCCGTGACTTCTGGTCGCCCTGGGTCTCTATCCGAAGCTTGTTCGGAGAGGAAGCGAGAACGGTGGTGGTATGGGAGTAGGTCAGCTTTTCGCCGTCGGAAAGGACATCCTCAGATGTGACTGCTGCTGTCACCTGAAAATCCTTGAGACCGCGAAGGTAGGTTCCCATCTGATTCAGGGCATCTATCGCTGTGGAGTCGATAAGATCAGTTTTCTCTGGACTCGGCTGTTGCGCAGGCATTTGGCTTGAGAAGCCAGTGCTAAGTATCAACAGGCCGATTGCAGTTCCAATGCTTCGCTTCATTGAGTATTTCTCCATTTCTGACTGCTTGCGGGGTCTATTCCGTTAATGCGAAAAATCGTGAATCGATCTAGGCTGACCAGCGCAGCGCAACTGCGTGGCGTTCGACAAGTGAGCCTTAGCTCATCCGGACACCCTGGTTCTCGGGGGAGGGCCTGGGAGGATTCGGATGTCCGCATGGCATCGTTCATGCGCCTGACTTTGCCTAGCGCCGTCCGGGAAATTCGGTATCTTCCTCGGATGTTTGAACGATAACTTCGCCGCTGCGGTTGGGATATTCGGAAAACTACGCGTTGAAGGGCCGTAGTTCTACTGTGCTCGAGCGAGTACTTTTCCCAGTATCACCAAGATCGCGAGCCAAATATGTTTAAGGCAGCGTGATGTCTGTCCGACTGCACATCGTTGAATGTCGTATCCCCCTGAGAGGCCGGCGAACAGCAGCCAGCGATCGTCCACTAACTCTGGAAGGGGCAAAAACTACGCAGCTATGGCTATTGTCATGACCGAACAATCGAACAGTGTGGATTTGCGGCTGCAAAGACTGGTCGAATTGAGGTGGTTAAGGGAGGTTGTCGTACGCCAACTGGCCCAAGGTGGCACCCTTGACGACACTCATTCGCGACTTGAGGGAGTTTTTGCCCAGATACAAGCTGAGTTGGATGCCTTGGAAGGAACCGTCGTCGGTGGCGAACTCGACCAACCGGCCAATTAGCTGAGACTGGAGCCTTTCAAGGGCCCTTGAGAAATACTCTGTGCTGACGGGAGAGTCACGAAGAGCTCCGTGCCTCTTCCCGGTTCGCTCTTCATAGTCAGCCTTCCATTTAAGAGCCGCACTCGTTCTTCTACGCTGGCCAGGCCTATGCCTCTACGGCCCTCCGCCTGGGGTTCGATACCTCGGCCCTGATCTCGAATCGTCAACTGAAGCCGATCCTCATTGCGCTCGAGAGTCACTTGTGCGCTGGCGCTCCCGGAGTGCCTGGAAACATTCATGAGGCTCTCCTGCAATACACGGTACAGGCATGTTGCGGCCTGGGGCGTAGCATCCTGATCAGTAATTGACACTTCGCAGAGAGTTTCGATACCGCTGGAACGCTGGAATTCCTCGCATTGAATCCGAACTGCCGCCACGAGCCCTAATAATTCCAACATAGCGGGATGTAACTGGCGCGAGAGGTCCCGGAGGTCGTTAGCGACGGCAGCCGTGGCCTTCCTGATGTCTTCCAATCCTGCGTCGATCTCACCGGGGGATGAGGTTCGATCGCGACCGGCAAGATTACCAATTTTGAGGGAAACCATGGCCAGGCGCTGCGTGAAGTCATCGTGAATCTCACGCGCGATTCTGCGACGTTCTTCCTCCTGGGAATCCACCAGGCGTCCAGCGACGGTCAAGAGCAGTTCGGCCGATGCCTGCAACTCCTCCTTCTGTTTCAGAAACCTGATCTGCGCCCGCCGCCGTTCAAAGAAGCGCGCCAGTCGTTCGGTGGCGACGACCAGCGCGTCGAATAGTTCAGTGTCCCCGGCAACGGATTCTTCGCAACCGAATTCGAGGATCGCTTCTACTTTTTCATCCACTACGATCGGCAGTTGCACGCCACCCCGCAGACCGGCCTCAAAAGCCGCTGCCAACCGCCGCTCTTCTGAGGACGTCACCGACTCCTCCGTGATATCGAGAATTAAAGGCTCTCCCAATTGCAGCACTTCTCGCGGCAGATCCTGGACTGCGGGCCATGTTAAAGGCCGCAGGCGTTCATCGAGTGTCTTGAAGCGTTCAAAATTCTTCATGTACACGATGTTCGCGGGCTTTGCTAATCCCGGCTCTTCATCAGCGATGAGGAGTGCATGGCCGATAGGAAATCCCATTGTCTCGCAGATCAAATCGACGGATCGTTGCAAGGCCTCTCGCAATGTAGTTGCCGAATTTGCAATCAAAGATACTTCGCGCATCAGGAAAGCGTATCGAGTTGCCTTCTGAGCTTCCTCGGACGTTTTTTTCTGATCGCTCAGGTCCCACGCCGAACCAGTGAGGCCCGAGAACCGGTGATGTGCGTCGAAGCGCGGCGACGCAGTGTCCCGAATCCAGCGGTAGCCGCCATCTTTGTGTCGCAAGCGATATTCATGCGAAAACTCGGTCTTCTCGTCAAAGGCGGTCTGAAAGGCACTCATGAGTGACTGGCGATCATCCGGATGTACAAGTTGAAGATTGACTGTGCCAAGAGCCTCTTCAACCGGTACCCCGGTAAACTCCAGCCATCTCCGGTTGACGAAAATGCACTTCTCATCTGGTCCCGTCATCCAAATCATGACGGGAGCCGAATCAGCCAAGAGGCGAAATTCCTGGTCCATGGATGGCGATCCCGGTTGGCCCATCTTCTCCGCTGTAATATCGCGGTGAAAGATAAGAGCGCCAGCACCCGATTCCCGCCAGGCCCGGACGGTCATGCGAAACCATCGAATCGCGTGAGGCACTGGACGGATGTATTCGTGCTCGAACTCTTGATCTTGCCCGCTGATAACGGCCTGGATGCCCCTTAGCGCGCGGTCGAGGCCCACGTCGTCGGTCGAGGACCGGAATAACGAAAGGTAGTCTGCTCCCACCGGGTGTTTGGCGATGCCGGCAACCTCACCTCGTCTGGGAAGTTCCTTCCATGCGCGATTGACGGCAAGGACATATCCAGCGGAGTCGATTACCACACAAGGATCGCTTACCACCTCGATGAAAGATTGTAAAAGTGCGCGGTCACTGCGGGGGGATGCAGTCGCGGGGTTCATTCTTCCTCACTGCCTGTTGCGTGTCGAAGAAAATCCGACGTTGTGATTCAAACGGAGAAGCCTTTGGTTTTGCTAGACGGTAACGTCGAGCGGTTTCACGGTGATCAAACCGATCTTGATGGCGTGTTGCACCAACTCTGCCGTTGTGCGAATTCCCAGCACATTCATCAAGTGATACTTGTAAGACTCAGCCGTTCGCGTGGAAATGCTCAATTGCGCTGCGACCTCTTTCATCGTCATCCCGGATGCGACGAGTTGCAGGACTTCGCGTTGTCGAGGAGTCAGCGGAGGGGCCTTGTCAACGAGGGGACGGCGGGCTGCCTCGGCAAGAACACTGACAAGATCGGTGGGAAACTCCGGACTCAGATAGCATCCACCGCCCAGTACCACTCTAATGGCTTCGACAAGAACGGTGCTGTTCGAGGTCTTCAAAACAAACCCCGATGCTCCTGCCCTGAATACCAGCACAGCGAGGCTTGTATCCGCATGCATTGTGAGAATGATGAACTTGGTGCGCAACCCCATTACGGAAAGAGTTTGCACGGCATCAAGGCCGTTCAGTAATGGCATCGAGAGGTCGGTGAGAACCAGAGTCGGCCTGCACCTGACCGCCATCTCGATAAGTTCCTTGCCATCTGCAGCTATGCCAATAACTTCATACTTCTGACCCAAAAGAGAACGTAGGCTCTCCGCAACGAGTTGGTGGTCATCCGCGATGAGGATCGTGGGGCGGGTTGGGTGGCCTGGGCGAATGATCATATAACATCACCGCTGACTCATAGTGGGAACTGTCAGAATTGACAGGCCGAACAAGAGGAGTCTGTCCTCTGGTTTGTATGGTAACCGACAAACGAGAGAGCACTGCAGTAGTTTTACGGATTTGAACTGAGAATTCCTGCGTGGTGCGTGCTCTTTCGTCATACAGTACTTTTTCCCGGTTCAACTCCGTATGTTTACGTGTTGATAAATCCCATCGACTTCGCGAGATTGACTAGACAGCGACGCTTGAAGGTCGACGTTTGGATTATCGATTTCAGACATAACAAGACATGAGCTGGATTTCTGCGATCTATGCAAATCTTGAAACAGGGGAGAAGAGTGCTTATTCCTGACCTAAGCGAGATCAAAAAGGGTTCGTTAATCAACATTGGTGCGCCCAGAGCCGGAGCGATAAGCCATTCGTATTTTCTCGCGGGTGCCCTTTTCATTGGCTTTGGATGTGTTGCCAGTTCCTACAGCCAGGAAGCTCCGCCGGTAGCGGTGCCGGTTTCGACGGGGGAGAACCTCACCCAACAGGCCGCCGATCCGACGGCACCGCTGATGGCCTTCAACTTCAAGCAGGAGTACGTAAGTAGCTTTTATCAAGTGCCAGGTTCGGGAAGTGATTTTACCTTCCAGCCGGTGATTCCGTTCCGGGCGTGGAGAACTTCGAATCTGCTTCGCGCAACGGTAAATTACAACACCAGTGGCCCAACAGGAAGCGGTGTGAATAACGTCTCTGTCTTTGACCTGATCGTCTTCAACGAAGAATGGGGTCGATGGGGTTTTGGCCCGCTGATCCAGTTTGTTCCAAACAACGGCAATGGGAACGATACCGCGTTGGCAGGCCCCGCAGTCGGATTTGTAGCCCGCCACGGCAAGATGAATCTGGGCTTGTTCAATCAGAACTTGTTTGGCGCGGAAACAAGATTCTCGAGCCTGCAACCGATCGTCGCCTACGTTTTGCCACACGGCTGGTCCTTGGCACAGGCGACGCGCAGTGGAGCATCGACTGGACGCGTCCGGGCTTCGTCTACGTCCCGATCGGCATGCAGGTCGCCAAGGTAATGAAGCTCGGTGGCCAACCCGTACGCCTTCTCGTCAACCCGGAATACAACGCTCTGAGCACATCCAATTCGCCACATTGGAGCTTCCGCTTCGGGCTCACGATTTTGGCGCCTGCAAAACCGGGCAGATGAGATCTGCCTCAATACAGTATTTCTTCTGTGCTCTCCCCGAGTAGTTTTCCGAATACCCACTGGAACACGCCCGGGAATATCTTCAGTATGCAATAACTCTTCAAAAGAAACCGCTCTCAGACGGCGTGGCGAATCGCGATCGAAAGTAGATGGATGCATGAAACTCCGAATACATTCATTTCAAAGCAAAACAAATCCATCATCGCCGTTCCAACCCGTCAGTGGCAGTCAAGGAAGTGAAACATGGATCAAAAGCCATCAGCCGCCGCCACCGTATCTGCCGCGCCAACAAGCACACTCGGCGCCACAACTCCAAATGACGGCACGGTTCTGCCTTTTCCCCTGACACCAACAGCGAGTGTAGCCGCGCCTTCGCTGCAGGAATCGAAACACCAGCGACGCGTCGAAGAGAACCATCTGCCGAAAGATGCGCCCAACGTTCTGATCGTCTTGCTCGATGATGTCGGGTTCGGACTTGCTGAAACATATGGTGGACCGATCCACACTCCGACGCTGACAAAGATTGCGAATGAAGGCATCACCTATAACTCGTTTCATACAACGTCGATCTGCTCGCCCTCTCGCGCTTCCCTGCTGACCGGCCGCAACCATCAGCGAGTCGGATCCGGGACCATCGCGGAGCGCGCGCTCGATTTCGACGGCTACACCGGGGTGATCCCTAGGTCTTCTGCGACCCTCGCCAAGACTCTCGGCTACTACGGATATAAGACCGCTGCATTCGGCAAGTGGCACAACACGCCAGCGACAGAGACGACGGCAATGGGTCCATTCACTCTCTGGCCAACTGGAGAGGGCATCGGCTTCGACTATTTCTACGGCTTTCTCGCCGGCGAAACCTCCCAGTGGGAGCCCAGGCTGTTTGAGAACTTCAATGCCATCGAACCGCCTCACGACGAGAAATACCATCTCTCGTCGGACCTGGCCGACCGGGCATTGTCTTGGATGAAACGGCACAGATCATTTGCCCCCGACAAGCCGTTCTTCATGTATTGGGCTCCAGGCGCGGCACACGGACCTCATCAGATATTTAAAGAATGGGCCGACAAGTACAAAGGCCAATTCAACGACGGCTGGGATGCACTACGCGTGAAGACTTTCAACCGTCAGAAAGAACTTGGCTGGATTCCAGCCGAAGCCGAACTCACCCCGCGCGCCGACTCCATGGATTCATGGGACAGCATTCCAGATGCACAGCGGCCCTTCCAAATCCGGCTGATGGAAGTCTTCGCCGGTTTCGTTGAGCACGTAGACGCCCAGGTCGGAAGGGTAATCGACGGACTCGAAGAACTCGGCATTCGCGACAACACCATCGTCTTCTATATCTGGGGAGACAACGGCTCAAGCGCCGAAGGCCAACACGGTACCGTCAGCGAACTGCTGGCGCAGAACATGATTCCCAATACCATCGAGCAGCAGATCGAAGCCTTGAACAAGATTGGCGGTTTGGACGCGCTCGGCGGTCCGCAGACAGACAGCATGTATCACGCCGGTTGGGCATGGGCTGGCGACACACCGTTCCGGTACACAAAGCTGATCGCATCGCACTTTGGTGGAACGCGCAACCCGTTGGCTATCTCCTGGCCGGCCGGAATCAAGCCGGACAAGACGCCCCGTGCTCAGTTTCACCATCTCAACGACATTGTCCCGACAATCTACGAGATTCTCGGCATCAAGCCACCCGCAGTCGTAGACGGATTCACCCAGGATCCAATCGACGGCACGGGGATGGCCTATACGTTTGCAAACGCCGCCGCACCGGGCACAAAACTCACGCAGTATTTCGAAAACAACGGCAGCCGGGGTATCTATCATGATGGCTGGTTTGCGTGCACCTTCGGTCCGCTCACGCCTTGGGCGACGTCGAATCCCGGACTGGCAACGTGGGATTCACGGAACGATGTGTGGGAACTCTACGACATGCGAACCGATTTCACTCAGGCGCATGATCTTGCTGCAAAGGAGCCAAAGCGTCTGGCCGACATGCAGGCCTTGTTCCTGAAAGAAGCGGAAGCCAATAAAGTCTTCCCCATCGGCGCCGGAATCTGGACGCGCATTCACCCCGAGGATCGCACCAAGCCTCCCTATACAAGCTGGGTATTCGATGCGAATACCAGGCGCATGGCAGAGTTCGCTGCGCCCGGCCTCGGTCGCGAAAGCAATCACGTTGCGATTACCGCTGAGTTCGGCGAAAACGCTTCAGGGGTCCTCTATGCGCTCGGGGGCGCTGGCGGCGGCATGGCTCTCTATATCGATCAGGGCCAGCTTGTGTATGAGTACAACATGATGATCATCGAGCGATACATCGGTCGTTCGCCGGACAAGATTCGATCCGGAAAACACAAGATCGAGGTCGACACAAAGATTGCAAAGCCGGGCGCTCCGGCAGCCGTTTTGCTGACTGTGGATGGTGTGGAAGTCGCAAGCATTGACGTCAAACGTACCGTTCCCGCTGCCTTTACAGCGAGCGAGACGTTTGATGTGGGCGTCGATCTTGGTTCGGCGGTCTCACTCGACTATTTCGACAGGGCACCGTTCCCATTCAACGGAAAAATTGAAAGCGTGACGGTCGAACTCCGATAGCCGGTAAATCGCAAGCCACGCGATCGCATTGCAAAAGACGCATCATTCACCAACGGCGCAAGCTGATGCGCCGAGCCAGGAAAGCTTTGAGCACCTAAATGAAGAAGCACTTTGCAACGATAATTTACGCGACGGTCGCGTTCCTTAGCGGCGTCGTAATGATGTCGACTTCATGTACGGCAAGAGCCGAAGAAGGCGGCTCGGGCCATTATTTTCCCGGCTCCATGGCTTCGTTCATTGACGGTGTAAGCCCAACGCCTGCATTTTTGCTTCGATACAACCAGATCTATTACAGCGGCTCGGTTGGCGCAAACAAGGCGATACCCATTGCGGGCAGTACTGCTTTCGGTCTTCACGCAACGTCGTGGGGAGAGGGGGCAACGATCTTTTGGCGCCCTGATGGTCACGGCATGATTCCCAGCAAGCACTGGAGCTACGCCATGTCCATGACTATCCCCTTCCTCCAGATGGACGTGAATGCGAATAGCGTGGTGCAGTTGCCTCCGTCTGCGGGCGGAACTCAGGTCATTATCGCGCGCGGAGGGAGCCTTGGCGCCATCGGCGACATCGTGGTGATCCCGCTCATGCTCAATTACAACTTCAGCCCAAATACCAACGTGAATTTCAGGGTAACCGAATATCTTCCGACGGGCGACTATGGCGTTGGCCGTTTGGCAAATACCGGCAAGAACTACTACACAACTGAGCCAACCCTCGCTGCGATTTACGTCGGCACAAAGAATGGTCGCGAGGCATCGCTCTTCGCGGGCCTCGACTTCAACAGCGAAAACAATGCAACACAATATAAGACCGGCGACCAGTTTCATCTCGATGGCACGCTGGCGCAGCACCTTCCGTTGATGAAGGGCCTCGCGGGTATCGGCGTTTCATCGTTCTATTACACCCAATTCACCGGCGACAGCGGTTCGGGCGCGACCCTGGGTAAGTTTGAAGGCAAAACAGCGGGTATCGGTCCAGTTGTCTCCTACATCAAGCCTTTCGGCCACAAACAACTTATGGCGGAACTGAAGTGGCTCAATGAGTACTACACCCACAACCGGCTGCAGGGAAACACCGTGTTCTTCAAGATTGCACTCAAGTGTTAACCTCCGTACTCCAGCAGTCTCCGAGATTTGAAGCTCCGACCGGGGTGCATCACTTGGCGGAATCGCTGACAACAGCTGAACGACTCAACCGATTTAAGGAGCAGATCACATGCAAAGAAAGACTTCAGTTTTGATCCTGGCGCTAATAGTCGCCATCGGTATAAGTGCCATGGCCCACGCAGGACCCCAGGCGGGTGGTTGGATGGTGCTCGGCCAGTCGCATGTCGATGGCAAATCCGACCACGACAAAATCAAGTGCGGCGACACCGGAACCTTTCGTGCGATCCAGTTGCGCGTGAGCGGAAGCGCAGTGCAATTCGACAAGGTCATTGTTCGTTACGGCAATGGCCAGTCGGAAGAGATCGCTCTGCGCAATCAAATCCCTGCTGGCGGCAAAAGCCGGGACATCGATTTGCCAGGGGCACGACGCGCAATCGACAGAGTGGAATTCTGGTATCAGAAGGCGAGTTGGGGCAACAATCGTCCAACCGTGACGTTGTTCGGGATCCGCTAGAAACAGTTCACCGCCCAATCGTGTTGCGGTTGTTCGCAAAGCTATCGGGGGTTGCACCCGGTAGTTTTGCCAGTATCGGCATCATGTGAAGTCCGCCTAACGTTCCCGACGAAGAGGGATGATCGGACTTCAATACCCCGCCGCATTTTGGATTTAGTTCTGAAAGATCAATAGCGCGAGTAATCAGGTGAGAATATGACTCCTCAGGAAATGGTCGGTCTGGCATTAAAGGTGAGCATCTTGCTCACAGTCTTCGGATTTGGACTGCAAGCAACTCGCGATGACCTCCTGTATGTGCTGCGGCGGCCGGGTCTCATGGCACGTTCTCTGGTGGCGATGTTCGTGATCATGCCGCTCGTCGCCATCGCGTTGACATCCGTCTTCCATTTCCAGCTTCCAGTCATGATTGCGTTGATTGCGCTCTCGATCTCGCCGGTACCTCCGCTCCTGCCTCGAAAGATAGGCAAGGCGGGCGGCGTGGCGCCATACGGCCTGGGGCTGATGGTCACAGCGGCGACCTTATCGATTTTGTATATCCCGCTGGCTGTCCGCCTGATTGGCAACTACTTCCACGAGTCATTTGCCATGGGACCAATGGCGGTGGCGAAACTGATTCTCATGTCCGTGCTCCTGCCTATCGCGGCGGGCATCCTCTTTCAGAGGCTTCTACCTGCTTTGGCTGAGCGCATCGCAAAGCCCGTAGGACTGTTTGCAAAGATTATGCTAATGGCGGGACTGCTCGTAACCTTGGTCTTTGCCCTTCCAAAGTCTCTTGCGCTCATCGGCAACGGGACAATCGTAGCTCTCATCGCGTTTATTATCGTCGGCCTTCTTGTTGGCCATCTTCTCGGCGGGCCCGGTCCAGAAGAGCAAATCACGCTTTCGCTCTCAACTGCGTGCCGCCATCCTGCACTTGCAATCGCACTCGCAGCTGCAAACATTCCTAACGAGCACAACGTGTTCAGCGCGATCCTTCTCTACCTGGTGCTGAACGCAGTTATCACTGCCGCGTACATGTTCTGGCGACGCCGCAAGATCAAAGAGTCAGCGGAGCACGCGAGTAAGCAAGTAACTGCCTAGCCCGTAAGACGCAGTGCATCGTCCACTAAGATCCTCAACACAACATTGTCGCAATGAGAAGGGAATAGTCATGGCTCTCAAGGAATACAAACCCGGAACCGCATTCTCCGGCACGATTGGTCGCACGTATGAAGTTTCCTCACCAGCATGGCCTCAGCCGAAGCGCACGAAAGAAGGAGCACCAAATGTCCTCTTCATCGTCCTGGACGACACCGGTTACGGACATCTTGGATGCTACGGAAGTCCCATTGAAACCCCGAACATCGACGCATTGGCGGCCGATGGTCTTCGCTATAGCAACATGCATACGACGGCGCTCTGTTCGCCATCCCGCTCGTGCATCATCACCGGCCGCAATCACCATTCCAATCACGTGGCATGCCTCACAAACGCGTCAACAGGGTTCCCAGGCTCCGATGGTTACATTCCATTCGAGAATGGCTTCATCTCCGAGATTCTTCTGAATGCGGGTTACAACACCTACGCTGTTGGCAAATGGCATTTGGCACCTGAGGAAACGATGACGGCAGCAGGGCCTTATGACCACTGGCCGCTAGGTCGTGGATTTGAGCGCTATTACGGCTTCCTGGGCGGCGATAGCAGTCAATACTATCCTGAATTGATTCGTGATAATTCGCAGACCGAGCCGGAGGCAACTCCAGAAGAGGGCTATCACCTCACTGTGGATTTGGTTGAAAAGGCCAAGGCGATGATCGCTGACGCCAAGCAAGTCGCTCCAAACAAGCCTTTCTTCACCTACCTCGCGCTTGGCGCCATGCACTCTCCTCATCATGTCCCCAAAGAATGGGCTGACAAGTACAAAGGCAAGTTCGATGCCGGCTGGGATGCCTATCGCAAGCAGGTCTTCGAAAAGCAGAAGAAGCTTGGAATCATTCCGGAAAACACGGTGCTGTCTCGCCACGATCCGGATGTGCAGGACTGGGAGACACTCTCCCCAGACGAACGCCGCGTCTACGCGCGCATGATGGAGGTCTTTGCGGGTTTCTTGACGCATACCGACCGCTACATTGGTGAGATGATCCAGTTCCTAAAGGATCTTGGCGAATACGACAACACGCTCATCATGCTGATCTCTGACAATGGATCGAGTGCTGAAGGTGGCCCACACGGATCACTGAATGAGGTCAAGTTCTTCAATAACGTTGCCGACACCGTTGAAGAAAACCTCGCGGCAATTGACGAAATTGGCGGCCCCAAACACTTCAACCACTTCCCATGGGGCTGGACTTTCGCAGGCAACACACCGTTCCGCCGCTGGAAGCGTGAGACCTACAGAGGTGGTTCCTGCGATCCATTCATCATTACGTGGCCCAAGGGAATCAAGGCGCGCAATGAGATTCGGACGCAGTTTGCACACATCATCGACATGGTGCCAACAGCTCTCGATGCGGTTGGAGTTGAACAACCAACGGAACTTCGCGGCGTGACGCAGTCTCCACTCGAAGGAGTCAGTCTCGTTTCCACATTCGACGACGCAAAGGCACCCGAAACTCGCGTAACCCAGTACTTCGAGATGTTCGGGCATCGGTCGCTCTACCACGATGGCTGGCGCGCAGTCTGCCCATGGCCAGGCACCTCCTTTATTGAGTCCGGAAGAACCTTCGGAGCACCTCTCACTGCCGACATGCTTACCGAACTCGATGAAAAGGGATGGGAGCTGTATAACCTCGGCGAAGACTTCGCCGAGACGAATAATCTCGCTGCCAAAGACAAAGGTCGTCTCATTGCGATGATCGGCATGTGGTATGTCGAGGCCGGCAAGTACAACGTACTTCCGATCGATAGCCGTGGATTGCAGCGGGTTCGCGAAGAGCGCCCTCAAGTCGCAGAAAATCGCAACCGCTACGTTCTCTATCCGGGCACGCAATCGATTCCGGCAGGCGCAGCGCCACAAATTCTCAACAGACCATTTTCGATCAACGCTGAAGTCGAGATTCCTGCAAAACGGGCAGAAGGAGTCCTGTTAAGCTTCGGCGGCAACGACGGTGGCATCTCGCTTTACATGCAGGAAGGGAAACTCTGCTTCCTCTATAACTACGTCGCTGTCACCTACACCTATGTGAAGTCCAAAGACGCAATCCCATCCGGTCATCACTTCCTGAGCATGGAGTTCGCGCCGACCGGAAAGCCGGACTTCACGCAGGGCAAAGGTGCGCCCGGCACTGCCACGCTGTTCGTTGACGGCAAAGAAGTCGGACGCGGCGCTATCGCTCTAACTACTCCGAATCGGCTGGCACAGGGCGGTGCAATGCTCGTCGGAGCCGACACAGGTTCGTCGATTAACCCCGAATACAAAACGCCGTTCAACTTCACCGGCACAATCAAGCGCGTTATCGTCGACGTGAGCGGCGAGCACGTTGAGGACCACGAAACTGCGATGAGAGTGTTCCTAGCCAAACAGTGACTGGCGAGGTGCAGGAATAATCTGCGCCGAGCGATCGGAGGGGGGAAGAATGGCGCGATCGCAGAGCATTGGCACGAAGCTGACGCCGGATGAGGAGCGTCAGATCTTGGTTGCAGCCGAGGCTGATGGGAAAGCGCCGAGCGAATGGGCACGTGATCTGTTGCTGCGCGGAGCAGTCGCAAGCAATCGTGGAGAGACGGAGATGCATCTCTTCACTGAGCTTGTCGGTATCCAGATGCTCTTGATGAATGCGCTCGACCCCCTTCTGCGCGGCGAGAAGATGACCCGGGAACAACTCGCCGCTCTCTACCGCCGAGTCCAGACAACGAAGGCCGCGCAAGCGCAAGAACTCCTCGCAAAGCGCGCCAGGCGCCGTGCCGAAGAGGCACGGCGAGAAACCGAATGACATTCCCCGGATAGCAGAGAATAGCCGAGGCCGGGGCGGAGTCAAGGCCGCGCTCCGCGCGCCGCTTCGCGTCAGAGAGCCTTGACACCGCCCCTGGTGCCTCGGCAAATCATTCCAATATCCGGGGAATGTCATCAAAATGCTGAAGAGCAAATACCGTGAGGTGGGCCAGGCGCGGAGTCTACGAAAATCCTTTGGGAAGCGGCATCTAGTGGGTTCATTACTATGCGGCTGGAAAGCGGGCACCGGGAGAAGGTAGGTCGGAAGTCGAATACGATCAAGTTGTACCAGTCGCGCAAGGCCGATGTAGTCGCCGGAAGGAAGCTTCCCGAGCTGCGCAACGGCAATCTGCCGCCGTCTTTTCGCTCAAGGGAGCAGTCCAAATGTGAGCGCAAATCATTGAATTCACAATCCCACCCGGAACCAACTATACGATCTTCGCTTTAAGTCGCTTCTGGCCGTGTCCAAGGTGAATGGCAGTCCGCTCAGCTTTGACGTCTGCCGAATTATGAAGGGGATTGCAGTTGATCAACTTCAATCGGCGACTGCCAGACTTTGTATCACTGGCACGAGTAATTGGGCAGGCAATGTCCTGATTTCAACCGATCGAGTAACAACAATAATTGAGGCCTTTGTCTATTGCAGCTTGGCGTATTCTTTTTTGGCTGCTCTCAGAATGGGAACATCGGGGTCGGCGTCTTTCCAAAGGGTGAGAAAGTCCTGATAGGCAGTTCTTGCCTTACTGGGATCCCCAGCCATAGCGTAAGCGCGACCGAGCCCCAAATGCGCCAAAGTGCCGATTGGCTCATTGCGGACCAAGCCGGGATGGTCGAGGATTGTCTGGAAGTCCGCGCCTGCGGGAGCGGCTTGGTGTGCAGCCAGATGCGACAGGCCTCGCATGTAAAGCGGATACAGATAGATGAAGTTGGCCCAAGTCGGCGGGACCAAATCGGCGCGATCACCCACGGTGGGGGTTTCCGGCGCTGTGCCATGAGAAACCTTTACCGCGATAGCGCGGCGGATCATAGGTAGGTAGAAAGTCCGCACGCTGGTGTTTTCAGAGTAGCGGCTGGACAGATCCTTGGCTAACTCCTCGGCTTTTGCGGACTCGCCGGTCAATCCCAACACAGTGGCGGCCATCGCCTGCACGTATTTATTGTCCGTGAGACTAAGGGCGTCCTCTGCCTGTTGTTTCGCCACCGTCAGGTTGCCAACCAGGGCTTCGCGTAAAGCAGCCTGGACCTCAAAACCGGCCGCCGATTCCTTCCGACCGGCGAGCTTGAGTGAATCAACCACTCGCATCGCCAACTCCCGTGCTCGGGACATCTGCCCACTGTAGGCGGCCGTATCCGATTCGATGTACAGCATGTAGAGCTCTGTTCCGGGCTTGCTAATCAGGATAGAGGCTTCACGCTCCATCTCATCTGAATCGTGCCGGAAGAAAGCCAGATTGTACGAGGCAAGATGAAGGTCAACGAAATCAAGGCCGCGTGCTTTGCTTTCCTGAATCATGGCATTAGCTTCATCCTGGCGGTTGAGTAGAAGATAAGTCACCATGACATTTCCGAGCCCGATTGTGCTGTCCGGATCCAGGCTCAGACTCTGCTGGTACGCCGATAGCGCCTTTTCGTACTCGCCCAATTTCGAGTAGATGACCCCTAGATTATTTGGAGGAACATCATCCCGCGGATACTCTTGCGCCCAGGCCTCGTATATCTTGCGGGAAGCTTCAAGATTCTCCGGGGCAATGGACTGATAAGTAGCTTCAATGTAAAACCTCTCACGCTCGCTCACGCGCTGGCGCAGCTCGTAAGCTTTTCGGCTGGTGTCGGCAGCATTGGTGGTATCGCCCAAGTTGGCATAAGCGTGTGCCAGCCGACCGTAGGCCATTGCAAAATCAGGGTCCACGCTTGTTGCTTGCTCGAAAAACAGAATGGCTCCCTTAAAGTCCGCTTCAATATCCATGGCCCGAGAGCCCTGGCCATAAGCTTGCAAAGCCTCCAGCGATCCGGTAGTCACATCTTCCGCAGGAACGTCGTATTTCTGTATCGAGGCCAGCGATTCGCCCAGCTTTTCGCGCATCCTTGCTGCCATCTTGCCAAGCCCTGGGAGGACCTGCTCTT
Organism: uncultured Acidobacteriaceae bacterium; assembly: GCA_963699875.1. Classification (GTDB taxonomy): domain Bacteria; phylum Acidobacteriota; class Terriglobia; order Terriglobales; family Acidobacteriaceae; genus CAVVDY01. The sequence continues at coordinate 86,291 of CAVOVN010000015.1, read as the reverse complement.
TGCCGACCATCGTCTCGTGCATTTCGGTCAATACGTCACCGCTTGCGCAGTTCAACGCCTTCAGCGACAGCTCATAAGGGCTACCGTGTCCAGAGATTGCACCCTCGATGGTCGCCTTGCTCCCCGTGCGCTGACAGATGTCGCGGGCCAACTGATGCGTGAGGCGCGCACCTTCGGGCCTGGCCAGCAGGCTAAGTGTCTTCGCAATGCGATCATCGGAAACAAGACTTAGAAAGGGCGACTGCTCAAGTTGAGATGTTAGGCCCTGTCGCAAAGTCCCGTCGAAAACTGCGTCCCCGGTGGTGTTGGTGAAGTCAGCCAATACTATCGAGTCCTTGTCGGTGAGCTTCACCGCGGGATGTGCACGCCAGTAAAGACCACCCACCACTCCCAGGGCGATCACAACTGCCGCGCCAGCCGTGAGCTTGATCCATCGGGGACTCGGCGACCTTTCGAGCGCCGGGGCTCCCGCAACCGATATATGAGCCTTGTTTCCAGGCAGCCGACGCTCAAATGTGGGCGACAACGCCGCAAACGGCTCGGCATCGGGCTCTTCGATTTCCGTCGAAACCGCAGTGCGCGCATGGGATTCCGTATCCCGCTTCAAGCGTTGCAGGTCGGCTCGCATTTCCGCTGCGCTCTGATAACGCAGGTGGCGGTCTTTCTCCAGGGCTTTGTTGATAATCCGCCCCAGATCGGGCGGGAGATCAGGATTAAGTCGGACCGCAGCAACCGGCGGGTCTTTCAGAATCGCGCTGAAAACCACCCCCGAGGTTTCTCCTTGGAACGGTACCGTCCCTGTTGCCATCTCGTAGAGCACCGCACCAAAGGAGAACAAGTCAGCTCGGCCGTCGAGCGCTTTGCCTCGCACCTGCTCCGGCGACATGTAGGCGATAGTGCCAAGCACCATGCCAGGCGTAGTCACTTGCTGTTCATCTTCGGAGGCTTGGGCCGCGGCTCGCACCTTCGCGAGTCCGAAATCCAAAATCTTGGCATGGCCGCGTTTGGTCACAAAAATGTTGGCAGGCTTTATGTCGCGGTGCACAATTCCCTGGAAATGGGCGGCGTCGAGTGCGTCGGCAATTTCAATCGCCAAACCGATTAGGATGTCAGTCTCAAGGTGTTTCCCGCCGATACGATGCTTCAGCGTCACACCATCCAAAAACTCCATGGCGATGAACGCTACACCGTGTTGCTCGCTGATGTCGTAGATCGTGCATATATTTGGATGGCTAAGGGCGGAAGCTGTTTCAGCCTCGCGCTGAAAGCGGGCCAGGGTGTCTGGGTCTCGAGCGACTTCGCCAGGCAAGAATTTAAGAGCGACGAGACGATGCAACCGAGTATCTTCGGCTTTATAAACTACACCCATCCCGCCACTGCCAAGTTTCTCAAGAACGCGAAAATGGGAAACATCCTCGCCAATCAGTATCGATTCGCCCCCTGCTTCCAGTGTCTCCCGAGCAACGAGTTTTCCCATCACTTCCAGTGCCGGGGAATCAATGAAATGCTCCGCTCTTTTCTCGTGGACAAGCAGCGATTCCACTTCACGTCGCAGTGTTTCGTCGCCTTCACATGAGTGCTCAAGAAATTCAGCCCGGCGGCTTTCGTCAAGGTTAAGGGCGCGGTAGCACAGATCTTCGATTTGGCGCCAGCGTTCAGGCTCCACGGCCACCATCCACGCTCAATTCTCTCAGTAGCCAGATCTTTGCCAATTTCCAGTCCCGCGCTACAGTGTCAACCGAAACTTTCAATACTTCTGCTGTTTCGTCTACGCTCAACCCGCCAAAGAATCTGAGTTCAACAACCTTGCTTTTCCGCTCGTCCACTAGACTCAGCGCCTTCAATGCGTCATCCAGCGCCACCAGGTCAGGATCGGAGTCTGCGCAAACAGACGGCGCTTCATCCAAGGAAATGTGAGGTGCTCCGCCTCCTCTTTTCTGGCTGCCGCGGGCGCGGGCAAAATCGATCAGAAGGCGCCGCATGAGCTGAGCGGACACAGCAAAAAAATGCGCCCTATCTTGCCAATTCACTTGTCCGCAGTCAACAAGCTGCAAGTAGACTTCGTTGACCAATGCCGTTGTCTGCAGGATGTGGCCCGGCTGTTGTCCCGCCATATAGTGCCGCGCTACTCGACGCAATTGTTCGTAGACCAGGGGGGTGAGCTTTTCCAGAGCTTGGTCGTCTCCGGATGTCCACGCCTTGAGAAGTTGTGTGACCTCATGAGAAGTCGCGGCCATTCTGACCCCCTTTCGAAGCAGCAGATTTCATGTTCCGCAGGCTGAAGCTATGCGGCCAGACGCACCCCTGGAGTAGCGAATCTCGATTCCACCGATTATTTCATTGCCGGGTTACAGTTTTGGCCTGCATTTTCCGTTTTCTTAAATAGAAGGATTTGCGCGCCGGAGATCAAGGAAATCGATGGAGATCGGTATGAAGACACCCTTCGTTTCAACCGGGGAAAAGGATCAGGCCGCCACCTGCCTTCTGAGTCTGCCGAAACCAAAGGATTGCGCCAATGATTAATCGCTACCGCCCAAGAATCATCATCGCTGACGACCATACTTTGATCGCCGAGGCCTTCAAGGGAGTGCTGGAAACGGAATTCGACGTTGTCGCAGTTGTCAACAACGGCCAGGCACTCATTGATACCGTCTGCCGATTGAATCCAGATCTTGCCCTGGTTGACGCCTATTTGCCAATGCTCAACGGTCTGGATGCGTGCGAACATATCAGGCGTATCAAGCGGACTGTCAAAGTTGTTATTGTTACCACGAACGCAGACCGTGATACTGCAGCCGATGCGTTTCGGCGTGGCGCATTTGGGGTCTTGCCAAAGACATCTACAGTGGCGGAGTTGCAAATCGCGATCCGAATAGTAATCAAGGGAGAGCGCTATGTGTCACCGCTAATTGCTAGAGACACTTTTGATCTTCAAATGGAATTCGAAGGATCGACGGGATTTCCTGGACCGCTTACGATCCGCCAAAAACAAGTGGTGCAACTCCTGGCGGAGGGAAAATCCATGAAAGAAGTGGGATTGGATTTGACAGTGACCCCGAGAACCGTGGCTTTTCACAAATACCGCGTCATGCATATGCTTCACCTCAAGAGCCATGCGGAGCTGATTCAGTACGCGATGAAGGAACACATGGTCGCTTTCGAGTAGTACATTCTTTTCGGTTCAAAAAATGCCATCCGAGTGAGCTACATCACATCATGCTGCGCAATCATCTTGGATAGTAGCGACGATTGCCCAGAAATGTGATTCAACACCGCCTGCACTCCTAGGAACTTGTTGAAATAGGTACCCGTTTGCGTCGCAGGTTGGCAGCCATTCGTCTAACAGACATGCGTGGAGACGAGCGGGATCAGGACGGTATGTTCAGCTATATATCGTTGGAGCAGCGTGTGCCTCAGGATCATCCATTGCGGGCAGTTCGCAAGTTGACGGATGCTGTGCTGCGGACGTTGAGTCCGGAGTTTGATGTGTTGTATGCCGACTCCGGCCGTCCCTCGATTGCGCCGGAGTACATTCTGCGGGCGCTGTTGTTGCAAGTGTTCTACTCAGTGCGCTCAGAGCGGCTGCTGGTCGAGCAGATCGACTACAACCTGCTTTTCCGCTGGTTTGTGGGCCTTGGCATGGACGACGCGGTGTGGAACCATGCGGTGTTTTCCAAGAACCGCGACCGGTTGCTGACTTCCGATGTGGCCCAGCGATTCTTCGCCGAGGTGAACAAGCAAGCGAAGAAGTTCATGTCCGACGAACACTTCACGGTGGATGGCACGCTGATTCAGGCGTGGGCCTCGCAAAAGAGCTTTCGCTCGAAGGACGGCTCTGATGACGGCGACGGAGCTAATTTTCATGGCCAGAAGCGATCGAACGAAACGCATGAATCGACCACCGATGCCGACGCGCGGTTGTACAAGAAGAGTTACGGCAAGGAATCTAAGCTGAGTTATCTGGGTCATGCGCTGGTGGAAAACCGCAACGGTCTGATCGCCGCGGCGATGGTGACGCACGCCGACGGTTATGCCGAGCGCGATGCAGCGCTGTTGATGCTTGCCGAAAGGCAAGAGGGCCGCTCACGCCGCATCACGGTGGGCGCCGACAAGGCTTACGACACGAAGGATTTCGTCAGCACGGTGCGGGAGTTGAACGTGACGCCGCACGTTACCAAGAACGACAAAGGCCGCACCAGCAACCTGGACCGCAGAACCACGCGCCAGCCCGGCTATGCCATCAGCCTGAGCCGCCGATGGCTGATCGAAAAGGGATTCGGATGGCTGAAGCAAACCGGCCCGCTGCGCCAGGTCAAGTTGCGAGGTCTGGAGAAAGTGGACTGGCTGTTCGTCTTCAGTTGCGCGGCGCACAATCTGATCCGGCTGCCGCGACTGATGGCTCAACCATCGGAAATGCTCCGGGAGAAGTGTGCCTGAGCAACGGTTGCGAGCCTCGGGGATGATTCCCCGAGGCTCGCAAACACCTATAAACACCGGAAGAACTGTACTTCAAACAGATTTCGAACAGGAAGAAATGAAAATCGCCAGGAAACACGCCGCAATCAGACGAATTTCAACGAGTTCCTAGACAGGATCCCGGATGAATCCAAGCCGATGGCGGTCTAGCCATCGGCGCTTTCATGCTGGTGGCTCTTGTTCTTTTCCATCGCGTAGGAAGCCTGCTCAACAACCAGGCCTGTGAGAGATTCCCGTCTTTGGGTTGGGATGTCCGCGCACGCGAAACTTGCTTTGCTGTTTGCAGGACTCCGAAAGGCTTCTCCTGGCAACGCTCCTAAGCCATGTCGACCGGTCGGTTCCAGTCCGAAGGTGGACAAAATGAGCCTAGCCCCTCTGAAAATGGATCAACAAGCTATTTCGTCAACAGCTTGGCTGCCTTCACTTCTCATTGGAATTCAACTCGATGTATTAAGCAGTCGGAGAGGCCGGCAACTAACAAGAGCACAGATTTTCCGTTCCTGCAGTCAAAAGGGAGGCCGGCAGACCTCCCTTTTGGTAGGTTCTTAGTGAGCTGTGAGTGCGGGCTCTTCTTCGTGTTTGATGCCTGCAGCTTCTTTCTTCTTTTCCGCATACGCCTGGATTGCCGGCCCTAATTGCGCCATCACTGCATCCAAGTTGAATGAGGTCGGCTTCTGGCGTGGCGGGTACTGCACGAATTCTTCAATCTGTGCCGCCACGATGCCTTGCACCAGGTAGAGTTGCGGAATGTGATCGAACATCCAGTCGAGATAGGTATTCGAGTTGTCGATGGCTCGCTCGAACGGATCACGCCGTAGGTGGATAATGTCGGGCAGGCGAAGCTGTACAAAAGGCTGCTGCCAGACTCTCATTTTTTCCGCTCTCTGCTCTTGGAATATCAACTTATAGTCGCCCGCCCGGACCGCCATGATTCCGCCGTCATCGCTGACGTAGAAGAAGGACTGCCTTGGGCTCTCCTTTACCTCGCCGGTCAAATAGGGCAGTTGGTTGACGCCGTCGATATGGACGTTGAACGTTTTGTCCCCAGCCTTGTATCCGGCGAGCAGCTTCTGGTTAATGTTCGGTTCGCCGGCCGCAGCAAGCAGCGTCGGCAGCATGTCCTGGTGGCAGACGATTCCGTTCAATGTGGAGTTAGCCTTGATCTTGCCGGGCCAACGCATGAACGACGGCACGCGCCATGCGCCTTCCCAGTTTGTGTCCTTCTGGCTGCGATACGGTGTGTTCGCGCCATCGGGCCACGTGTCGTTCTCGGGGCCGTTGTCGGTGGAATACATGACAATCGTATTGTCGGCGATGCCGAGTTGATCTACCTTGTTTAGCATTTCGCCGATTTGCTCGTCGTGAGTCACCATTCGATCGCTGTAATCGTCCTGCCCGCTCTTGCCGCGGTTCTTGGCAGCGAGGTGAGTTCTTACGTGCATAGCCGTCGCGTTATACCAAAGGAAGAACGGCTTGTCCGCCTTTACCTGCTTTTCCATCCAGGCGAGAGCGCTGGCGGTGATTTCCTCATCGACGGTCTCCATGCGCTTCTTCGTTAGAGGACCGGTGTCCTTAATTGTCTGCTTGCCTACTCGACCAAAGCGTGGATCAATCGTGGGGTCATCTTTGTCGGTTGCGAAACAATGAAGTACGCCGCGGGGGCCAAATTTTTCCTTGAATCCCGGGTCCTTGGGATAGTCGGGTAGTTCCGGCTCTTCTTCCGCGTTCAGGTGGTAGAGATTCCCGAAGAACTCGTCGAATCCATGAACGGTGGGCAAGTATTCATTGCGATCACCGAGATGGTTTTTGCCAAACTGACCGGTAGCGTATCCGAGCGGTTTCAGAAGTTCGGCGATAGTCGGGTCTTCAGCATGAAGTCCGACTGCAGTACCTGGTATACCGACCTTGGTCAAGCCGGTGCGGAGAGGATTTTGGCCAGTGATGAAGGCCGCGCGTCCAGCTGTGCAGCTCTGTTGGCCGTAGTAGTCGGTAAACTTTACGCCTTCGTTCCGGACACGATCGATGTTGGGCGTACGATAGCCCATCTGGCCATCGCTAAAGGCGCTGACATTCCATATGCCGACATCATCGCCCCACAGGATCAGAATATTGGGTTGCTTTGTAGCCATAATGTGTTCCTTTCGCCAAGCAATTCGAGCTACGGAGTGAATCGACTGAAGGCACATGTAGTCCATTCAGGAGGGCACCGCGACCCAGCGGTACCAACGCGGCGAGGATTCAGGGTCTTAAGAAATTCGAATCTTTTCGCCGATCTCCCTGCACAGGCCAAAGAAACTTGGACGATGTACAAGATTGAGCAGGACTAAATCTAGAACTCTTTGTTTTTTTTGTGAACTGTCACTATTGACAGAATCTGACTCTGCCTAATGGGGAGACCAGACCCACGGATTGGTACAGGAATGACGCGCGAAACCCCAAAAAGCCGTGCGCACTAGTATCAATTGGTGGCAGGCAAGGTGATCTCGGACACCTTGACAGTGGCGACTTGGCGATGATGGTCAGAGTCCCATCGAGAGAGCGTCAGCGTCAATTATCGCGCTGGCTACCACTACCATCCGGTTCGGCTGCCGAAGGCGCTAATCGCAGCTCCCGATTTACCTGGGGCCAGTACTGGCGTAACAGGTTTCCGCCAAACCTCCAACCAATGTCAGAAGCGTAACGAACGAAGGTGCTGCCAACTCCCCGGTTTTGCTCAGGCCAGTAAGTATTGGCGAGCGCTTCGCCGGCGAGTGGGCCAAGCAGTCCAGCGTAATTCACAACCGGTCTACCGGAGTCGCTCCGCGTCCGCACCAGCCTCACAGCGCTGTATTTCACAGCCTGTTTGAAAGACAGGTCCTTCTTTACGTAGAAACGTGGATCTTCGTGCAGCATGGACGCGAGCAGGAAAGTTCCGAACAAATTGTCGGAGGCGGCTCGGGCCATGCCAGATCCGAAGCGCTTGCCGTATCCAGAAGCTCCTTGGCCGTATCCAGAAGGGCTATCGATCGCTTGGTCGTACGCTCCCCCGAGCAATGCGGCGCCGACAGTGGACAGCGAAACGCTGTTGTTTGCTGCCAGCTTAAACTTATCCCAACTGCTGAGCGGCCCTCTTACTGTGGCCAGATCGGGAAAGACCAGGGACTTGCGCTCCAAGAGTTGAACGAAGTCCACACCAGTCGACAGCGGGTTGGTTCCGTGCGATGCTGTTTGCGATTTTGTGTTGGGAGGAGCTATGAGGCTTTTCAGCACCATGCTTGTCTTGGTTCCTTGCTCGGCGCTTAACGGCAACCCTTTCTCATTTACTATCTTTAGTAAGTTCGCTAATTTCGAATCCGATTGATTCGGCGCGACCCTTGTCGACAATTCGAGAGTACTGCCCGCCGACCACTCCCAATATTCAAGTGTGAGCCTGGGAAACTGGGGCTGAGACGTGGATTCCCATGTTGTCGAGTTGATGTCGGCAATTCTTCTCACCGATGACCAATTAATGGATACCTGCGCCTCTTTTAATAGTTTCTTTTGATTAGGGCTCAGAGCCGTGAAGACCTCTTCGCCAGTTACGGCTACTGCGTTAGGCTTGTACTTCTGCCCAACGGCGAAGGATGTGTTTGCTTCGGCGCCTGTTCTATCTATCTCGCATCCAAAGTGCTCGCGAAGTTTTGAGCTGTCAATCCGCTTCTCGCCATCAGGTAATCGCACCTTGACCGTGAGGTCGTTTTTAGCGCCCTGCCTAACCCTGAGAATCACTCCCTGCTCAAGTAGGCTGAGATTGTCGGTATCGAAAAAATAGATCTGACTTCTCGTCTCTTTTTGAAATCCCAAGGAAGTAACTACGGATTCGGTCGTCTGAGGGGAAATCAAGAGCTTGATTTCTACGGGACACACTCGTTGCGCGCGTAAGGCCGAACACAGAAGCAGCAGAACAATCACTGATGACCATCTCTGCTTCCGGCTACTTCCTGGCGATTTCGCGAAGTTGTCTTGCATTGTCGATGTGGTTATGGACTGTTTGAATGCTAATGTCGTTTTCGAATGATGTGACCTGTCAGAAATAACAGTTTTTAATTCAGAAACGAAAGTAGTTCATTGATCGATGGGTTGCACGCAACGAACATTGCTGCATTCAGGCTGGTAGCATCAGTCTGCTTAACATTCTTGTGGACGGAGAATCTCTAATGGGCAAGGGGCCTGCGATGATCGTTATCGTCAGGCACGCAGAGAAGCCTGCTTCTCGACAATTCTTACAACCTGCTCTCTCCAGAAGAAGGGAGATCTTTCGACCTTCTTTCAGGAGGGCACTACAACCTAAGCTGATGTCCTTCGCCCGTCATCTAAGGAGGGATGCGTCGAGCGTCAGCGTCTTATGGGGTTCTGTGCATGCCATCGAAACGTGGGCAGATTATTTCTCGAAAGCAAAAACTCTATTCCAGTCCTTCTTCATGCTGATCACCGTCCACCCGTTCTTGATCGCCATTTCGTAGTAGGCCTGAGGGAATGTTCCCATTTTGACGTCGGGTAGTCCGAGCGCAGGGCCATACGCATATTCGCGCTCGGCGTCGTCGTGCAGCACCAGCATGGCAAGCCGTGCACCGTCACCGCCTTTTGTATATTCGAGCATCTGTTGATCGCCTGGCGTATTCCCAAAGGCTGCAACGGGACGGCGACCAATGACCATGTGAATGCCCTCGACCTTTCCGGCAAGGTTATCGTTCAGGACCAACTTGGGCTCTTTGATGAGGACAGGCTTCCCATTTGCGTCATGGCTATATGTCACGCCGCCCATCGATCCGACCACCTGCTCTGGCGGGATTCCGTAGGTCTGCTCGGAGAACACCCGGACAAAGTCCTGGCCACCACCGGTAACAATGTATGTCTTGAAGCCGTTGTCACGAAGGTAGCGGATAACCTCCTGCATGGGTTGATACGTAAGCTCGGTGTACGGACGCTTCCATCTGGGATCCCTGGCGGAGGCAAGCCAGGTTTTCACATCGGACCGGAATTGGTCAGTCGTCATGCCTGAGAGCGTTGCCATGAGGAGCTTTTCGAGGTCCTGCATGGGAAGTTTTGCTATGGCCGCGCGGTCTCCCGAGAGAACGGTCTTGAATGGCTCAACGTCCTTCAACTCGGGCTTTGCCGCGACCAGCGCCGGAACCCGGCTGAGGCAGTAGAATCCCTGCGTCGCTAGAGGCTGTTCAACCCAGAGAGTACCATCCTGATCGAATGTTGCGATGCGTTCTGCGATCGGTACGAACTGCGGACTTGCGGAATCTGTAGTTGCGTGGACAAAGTCTACGATCGCTTGCTTTTCGGGGCCTGTGTTCCAGGACGGTAGTGGGTCGGTGGTTTGAGAGAAAACAGTTACTGAAAAGAACAGAACAAGAATCGAAGTGTAGATTGTGCCGAAGAGGAATCTACGAAAAGGAAGGCGTATCGTCATCGAGGTGACCTTTCCCGAAGCTGCCAGGAATTCGCTTCGGAGTAAACAGACAAAATAGTCAAAACGACGCTAAGGCCGCAGCTCACTTTCCGCTTTGGCTTTGGACAGTTTCAATGCTAATGCCGTTCTCGAATGAAGTGACCTGTCAGAAATAACAGTTTTTAAAACAGGAACGAAAGTAGGCAGTAATCGATTGGTTGCACGCAACCAACCTTGCAGCATTGAGGCTGTTAGCATCAGTCTGCACAACATTTTTGCGGACGGAGAATCTCTAATGGGCAAGGGGCCTGCGATGATCGTTATCGTCAGGCACGCAGAGAAGCCTGCTTCTCGACAACCCCACCTGGCGTTGCGAGGAAGAATGCGTGCCATTGGTCTGTCGAAGTTGCTCCCCAAAATTGTGAAGCCTGATTTCGTATTTGCATCCACTTCGACCAAGCATTCCGCCCGACCTTACCAGACAATCCGGCTTACTGCAGATAAACTCGGCCTCAATGTCAGCACGAACTATGCCGACAAAGAGACCAAAAAGATCGTGAGGGACTTACGTCGGAGGGAGTTTGAAGGCAAGACGGTCTTAATGTGCTGGCATCACGGCATGATGCCTAAATTGATCCGTGAATTGGGATACGAACCACCTTACGAACCATGGCCAGAGGATCTTTACGATCGCATTATCTGCCTTGATGGGGACGGAATCAAGAATCTCCCTCAACGCCTTTTGTTCGGAGACACGCTGGACTGAAGATCCGTCCGCAACAATTCCCAGCCTGCAGCGCATACCTCGTCCGTTTCGGCGAAAACATCCCGAGGCTACTTTGGAGGCTTTACGGGACACTGCGCATCGAAGGTGGCCTGCATCCGTTTCAATTTCAGCACTCCGTAGAACACTGTAATCGCCATTGCAAGAACCAGAAATCCGGAAAGCTTCTTCTCGACGCCGTAGGCCCCCTCGCGGTTGGCCACGTAGCCTGAGACGATCAGGACGAGGATTCCGAGGTTGATCACCCAGTTAACCGGTTTCGACACGATGTAATCCAGCGTGCCAAATCCACCGAGCTGATAGAGCATGAATGGCAGGATTGCAACCATCGGCAACAGTTCCGATGCGCCGAGGCTAGTATCAAGGGTAGCCGGGGTTATCGCGTGCAGCAGCCTGCTGTGCGCTAGTTGGTGGAACAACGCAGGGATTGCACACAGTAACGGAACCACCGCAAGCAACTCGAGAACCAGCGAGCCGCTCCAGACGCCTATTTTTGATGAAGGATCGGCTCCCTCACCTGACTGCTGCGTGCCGATGAAGAGTCCACCCACGATTGCCGCAGCGCTCGACAGCATCAGCAACTCCACGGTGATACCGAAGCTCTCCGGCTCTCCCGCCTTGAGCAGCAACATCGCCAGAAATCCTGGCGTGTAGAACATGACGCGTACAAGTTTCGCCCAGACGCGTGCGTCTCGCTCCGGTGGAAGAACTGGAAGCGGGCGCCCATCGGTTCCGATTGTTGGTCTGACTTTCGACATGATGATGTTCTCAGGATGCTTTGGTGCTGTGATTTAAAGTCCACCTAGCTCAGCGTGGCCTTTTCTGCGGGATTCAGTACCACTTTTCTTCACATCGAGAAACATATGGCCGCAGCTCCGCGTTGCCTGCGGGCCAAGTGTTTGAGGCAGTTTCTTGTCAGCCTTACTGCGACACGGCTTTCGCAGTGGCCTTCGATGCGTCTTTTATACCTACAGCGGTCTTCTCGCCGGCCTTTTCGGTGTACTTCACTGTGACAGCGGTTCCTTTTTTGGCTCCCAGATAGGTGTCGACGCCGGCCTTCTCGGTTCCCTTGGCCACTTCCTTGCTACCTTCAGCAACACCCTTGCTGGCGTCGTCGGTGCCCGCAGCGACAGCCTTGCCGGTATCCTTGGTGCCTTTTACGGTCGTCTTCTCCGTCCACTTGAACGTGTGCTCGGTGCCGTCTGTTGCTTTAACAACAAATGTCTTCGATTCCTTATCGACGCTCTTCACAACCCCGCTGACAGCATGGACCACGTCGTCCTGCGCGATGGCTTTTTGAAAACCAATCGTCATCGCCAAGGCCATGATCCCTGCGAGGACCAATCTGAACCGCTTTGCATGTACTACCATCAGTAATTCTCCTTTGAGGTTTTTTGTTGCACCCAAGTGAAATTAGCACCCATTTCGCGGGACTGGTCGCCGGTTGTCCTCGAAAACAAAACGGAGCCACGGGCCAAAAAATGAAGCGCTGTATTGCTTCCCATTCTATAGACTCCAAAACTCCACCACACCTGTCAGAAATGACATACCCAGGGATCTGAGCGAGAAGCCCATACCGTTCTGCGTGATTGGCTCGATATTATCCATACTGTTTGAAATGACAGTTGCTATTGAATCGCAATCCGACTGAACTAATTGCGAACCTGGAAGTTAACATTGATCCATCGAAAGCTGAATACGATCTGAGAGCTTGAGATGGCGCTGAGTGATGCAGCTCACATACCTCCTCCGTGATGAAGGCGGTATAAACGGGTTATTAGGCCGGTAATATGCTTGGTTTTGATTTAGATGTTTGGGACTATCTGACCTTCCTGGTGATTTTTGTCCTTGTCGGCGCCTTTCTAGTTGTGGCCATCCTGGTTCTCGGTTTGCCAGGGCGGATCGCGATCGCGCGCAAGCATCCCGACGCCGACGCAATCAACGTCATGGGTTGGTTAGGCTTCCTGGCAATCGTCCCCTGGATGCAGGCGTTCATGTGGGCTTTCAAACCCACAGACGTCGTCGATATTCGTTACTTCCCAAAACAAGAGCGCGAAAACATTCAAGAAGAACTGGCGCGACTGACCGGGCGGGCTGCTGCTGAAAAGAAGCTGAATTCTGAAGAGTCGAAGCCTTCCGCAGCGACCAAGCCTTCCGCAGCGACCAAACCTCCCGCCGCGACCAAGCCTCCCGCCGCGGACTCAACATTATGATGTTCGCTTTTCTCGTCACGTTCATATTCGCGCTATTTGTGTGGCTCGTTTTCTTTAAGTTCAAATGGCTCAAATTGACCCCGACCTGGGGAGTTATCACCCTCTTCTTCGTCGTTCATCTCTTACTTACTTTTGTCATCGGCGTCCGCTTTGTTGCTCCGTACTCAACGAACCTGAAGGTTGTTCAACATACAATCCAACTCGTTCCGCGCCTTCCTGAACCCACTCTTGTAACTGCTGTGCTGGTTAAACCAGATGTTTTTGTGAAGAAGGGACAGCCGCTGTTCCAATTCGATCGTCGGCCGTATGAATACCAGGTTCAGCAACTGAAAGCGCAATTGGAGGCTGCGAAAGCCGGCAGGCTATCTTCGAAATACAAAGTCGACCAGCTAAACGCCGGCCTGGCTGGAGCTAATCAAGAAGTGCTGATGTACAAATCCGATCTTGAGGCTGCCGAACAAAAAGTCGCAAGGACGAAGAGTGAGCTGGAATATGCCAGCTACCAGCAACAGCTCTCGCAGGGTCTGGCACAAAATGGCGCCGGTACAGAAGAAGATGCGCAGAAGTGGAAGGCGCAGATGAATGCCGACGAGGCCGCAGTATCGCAGGCAGTGGCCGAGGCAGAGCGTTCCCGGCTCAAGTACAAGTCGCAGTGGGAGGGAGTTAATACGACCGTGGCCGGTGCAAGCGCCGAGTTGAAGCAGAGCGCGGCTGCACAGAAACAAGCCGACGCAACGATCGCCAGCGTAAAAGCTCAGCTGGAACTTGCGCGCTATTACCTGGAGAATACCCTCATGGTGGCGCCGGAGAACGGCTATATCGTGAATCTTCAGGTGCAGCCGGGTATGGTCGCGGGCATCTATCGTGTTGGCGGCATTGCTTCGTTCATTGTCGATAGTGATCGCTATCTGCTGGCCAGTTACACGCAGCAGAATCTCAAATATGTGAAGGTCGGACAGCCCGTTGAAGTCGCGCTGGACCTTTATCCCGGTCAGATCTTCCAGGGCAAAGTAGACAGCGTCTGGTGGGCGAATGGGGAAGGACAATACCTGCCCAGCGATGTTATTCCGCAGTTCTATCCGGCAGATCCGATGAAGCCCCTTGGGCAATTTGCTGTGAAGATCTATCTCAACAATCCCGCACAGGTTGGCCTCCCAATTGGCGCGCAGGGGGCCGCTGCCATTTATGCAGGAAAAGGGGGCTTCGCGGTAGTTCGAAAAATCACGATTCGCATGCACTCGTGGTTCAACTGGCTTTACCCGATGCCATTCTGATGAAACTCGTCATCAACTCAGCGTCGAACAATCGTCCGGGAATAGGACCAATCTTCATTTCGTCTCTGTGCTGCGTGATCGTAAGTGCGGTTGGAATCACAATCTGTGGGTGTGCGCTTCACAAACCGCCCTCACACCCTGCGATTGTCGATCAGGCATTGCCAAAAGCTACGCCCTTGCCATCGACCTGGAGCGCTAGCCAGAATGCCGGGAATGTTGCTGGTGACTGGGTAAAGTCTTTCAACGACCCTGGTCTTGATTTCGTCGTCTCCGCAGCCATTGCAAACAATCTCGACCTGCGGCAATCGGCGGCGAGGGTTGAGGCAGCCCATCAAAACGTGATTGTCGCCAGCGCAAAACTCAAGCCGATGATTCATGTACCTCTCACCGGCGCGAGCACTCTTTCCACCGACTCAGATAAGACCGAGCAGATCCAGAGCAGCACGGCGCTCCTGGAGGTGGCTTGGGAAATCGATGTCTGGGGTCGTGTACGCTCCCAACGCGCCGCTGTGGAGGAGAACTACGAGGCCATCGCACTCGATTATGCGTTTGCACGGCAATCAATAGCCGCGACGACCGCCAAGAGTTGGTACCAAGCCATTGAGACTCGTCAACTGCTCACTTTGGCGCAGGAAAACGTAGACATATACGCAAAACTCCTCGAACTCGTGAAGCTGAGAAGGACTGCGGGAAAGGTCGCAGATCTCGACGTGGCAGAAGCGAGTTTTCAGCTGAGCGAAGCTCGAAACCAACTTGCAATTGCGCAAGGGCTGAACAGCGAGGCGCGGCGTACATTGGAGTTGCTCATCGGACGGTATCCATCCGCAGAACTGGAAGTGGCAGCTACGTTCACTCCTTTGCCGCCGCCGTTGAATCCGGGTCAGCCATCCTCGCTGCTTGAAAGGCGACCGGATATTGTTGCGGCTGAGCACCGGGTATTTGCGGCGTTCCGAACAGAAGAGGCTGCTAGATTGGCGCTGCTTCCTAACTTCACGCTCAATATAGAGGGAGGGCGTCTAAGCGATCCGCTGCTCTCTGTGCTGGGCCTCAATCCCTGGTTGATTCACAGCGCGATCGGAATGATCCTGCCAATTTATGAGGGAGGAGCATTACGAGCGCAGGTCAAAATCGCGACGGCACAACAGGAGCAATCCGTGGCGAGTTTTGGCAGTGTGTCACTGAAAGCCTTCGCCGAGGTGGAAGTGGCGCTGACAAACGAAGTATTGATGGCCAGGCGTCTCCCATATATCGAAAGCGCCGTTCACGATCACGGCGAAGCCGTCCGGGTGGCAGGCTTGAGATATAAGGCAGGGAGCATGGATTTCCTGTCAGTCCTGCAATTGCAGGAAAGCCAGATTCAGAGTCAGGCAGAGCTTATCAAATTGCGCAATGCGCAACTCGCCAACCGCATCAACCTGCATCTCGCTTTGGGAGGCAGTTTCGATAATTCGTCTGCCTCCTATTCCCAGGTGCGAAATGCCAGGAATTAGCTAAGAACTGTTACTTGTAACAGTTGCAGCTGCGAAGTTGCAGTATTAATGTCGCGAACGGAAAAAACTAATGTTGTGGAGAGTGGAATTCTCCAGATCCACCAAGGTCGTCTTAAACAAACAACAACTAGCGAACGACATCAACCGGGGGTTGACCTATGAGCACAAAAGACGCAAAGAAGATGCTGTCGGTGATACTTGGTTTCATTCTTGTTACGGTCCCACCACAGTGCGCGTACGGATACCAGGCTTCGGGATCAGATTCTGCGAGTGGTGTTGGGAACACTGAAGCCACTCCGATGACTGCGAGTGAACTGCAGGCCTTGGTTGCGCCTATCGCACTGTATCCGGATGCATTGGTGGCCCAAGTCCTCGCGGCCTCGACGTTTCCAGATCAGATCGCAATCGCGAACTACTGGCTTCAGCAGAACAAGAACCTGACTGGGAATTCGCTGATGCAATCCGTGGATAAGCAATCATGGGATCCGAGCGTGAAGGCGCTCACGCAGTTCTCGTCGGTACTCAACAACCTTGCTACGAATCTCACGTGGACCTCATCTCTGGGAGAGGCATATCACAACCAGTCGGCAGACGTGATGACAGCAATTCAGACGTTGCGCGCCCAGGCCAAAGATAAAGGGAATCTCAAGTCGACATCGCAGATCACCGTCGTGCAGCAATCTCCGCAGACGATTGTCATCCAATCGGCCAACCCGCAGGTGGTCTATGTTCCGCAGTACAATCCCGCGTTGATCTACGGATATCCCTATGTGGTTCCCAGCTATGTCGCTCCTGTGTACTCTACGGGCGACATGGTGGCGGCCAGCATGCTTTCTTTCGGGGCAGGAATCGCGGTGGGAGCGATGATGAGCGGCGGATGTTGCGGCTGGGGATATAGCAGCTGGAACTGTGGCTGGCATGGCACAGCCGTTGTTTATCACGGCGGAGGCTACTACGGTAACACTGCCTGGCACGGCGGCTATTACAACGGCGGCTACCACAACGGCTATGGCTACAACAATGCCTACAACCATTCCGGAAACAACTACAACAACTACCACGGCGGGAATACTTACAACAAAAACACGGTCAACGTGAATCACCAGAACGCGCAGAACTTCAACTCCGATCGCTCCTCAGGTTCCAACTCTTGGGCTCAGCACAACGATGCGAGCAGCAGATCAACCGCCTTCAGCGGCTTAGACAATCACTCGGGTGGATTTGGCGGTTCTGGCGGGTGGTCATCGAGAGCAGAAAGCGGTCGTGGGTGGGGGAGCATGGGCTCCAGCGGCTTCAGCGGCGGCCGATTCGGCGGGGGAGGCGGCTTTGGCGGCGGCGGTTTTCGACGCTAGGAAAGTCCGGCGGAATGCATCGTGAGAAACAGCAAGAGAAGCAGCATGTTTGAAGGAGCAAGTATGTCTCGTATTCGTTGGACAGATAAGAGTCAAAGTGTAAGTTTCGTGTTGTGCATGGCGGTGGCTGCGCTGGTTCTGTCTCTGGCTTCCTGTAAGAAAGCGGATGAATCCAAACCCGTGCAAAAGACGTTCGCGTCACCCGCAGAAGCTGGCACCGCATTCTTTGAGGCTGCCAAATCCGGCGATCAGGATGCTCTGCTGGCGATCTTCGGTCCTGAGGGCAAGGATGTCCTGTTCTCGGGAGATCCTGTGAAAGACAAAAACGCACTGCAGGAATTCGTAGCTTCATACACGCAGATGAATCGCTGGCGCGAGATCAAGGCGGGCGGCGAAACCTTGTACATCGGGGCCGAAAACTATCCGTTTCCAGTTCCCCTAGCGCGAAATTCTCCCGGCCAGTGGTCCTTTGATACCGCAGCGGGCAAGGACGAGATTCTTGCGCGGCGAATTGGCAAGGGTGAATTGGCGGCCATTGCTGCCTGCACGGCAACCGCCGATGCTGAGCAGCAATATCTCAGTCAGACCCACGATGGAGACAGGGTGAAGCAATACGCACAGAAGTTCGTCAGCGACGAGGGCAAGCAAAACGGATTGTATTGGAACGGTGCCGAGGGCCAGAATACGAGCCCTCTCGGCGCGCTTGGCGATTTCGCGAAGGCTGTTGGATACACGAATTCGGGCGAAAAGCCGCAGCCCTTTAACGGCTACATCTTCCGGATTCTAACGAAGCAGGGAGATAAAGCTGCGGGTGGGGCGAAGGACTTCATCGCAAATGGCAAGATGACAGGCGGCTTCGCGATTCTGGCTTACCCGGCGGAGTACAGAAACTCGGGAATCATGACCTTCATTGTTGGCAAAGACGGAACCATCTATCAGAAAGATCTGGGAGAAAAGACGACAGATCTTGCTGCCGCTTTGGCGGAATACAATCCTGGCGACGGCTGGAACAGTGTATTCGACAAGGAAGCACCCAAAGCCGGAACGCCAAAATAGAGGGCGAGCGAGCATAATTCGGGAATGCGGTGCGGGCTGAATCGGGATGCCGATTCAGCCCGCGCTCTTTTCTGAATCTGACTCGCACGGCTACCAGAAGCGCTAAGACGCGAGTTTGGTTGTGCCTGTAACCATTGCCGACTCTCGTAATCTTTTCCTAAATCAAAGCGGAGTTCACAAGGCCAGTGATTCCATCCGGGAGCCTGGCGTTGTGCAAGCCGTAAAGAACAACCAACCCTTGAAGGATTTTGGGAACGATATGAGATCGAGAGCGACTCTTCAGAAGGATTTCCTCTTCGCCGCCTCTGGCAACTGTGTTTCTCTGACCGCGCAAGCTTCCGCCACGGAAATCAAGGGGCAGGTTCTTGGTGGAGGTACGCCGATAGCACAATCCTCCGTGGCCTTGATGCAGGCACGCGCGGGCCACGACCGACAAGGATGGAAGGTTCACGGTCTCAGGTGCGGCTGGCCATAGGTGCACACCGGCCCTTGCGCGTTCGGGTCTCCGCGTACTGACCTAACGCCGGCCTGACAGCACGGCGTTGATCGCCGGGAGCAGGTCGCTTACGGCTTCGCTCTTAAAGACGTAACCCGGTGCACCCAGCTTCAGCGCTTCTGCAATCAATTGGGGAGAGGTGTGCAGGGTCGGAAAGATGATCTTCGTTTCCGGCACAAGTCCGCGAATCCGTCGTGCAGCCTCGAGAACATTCAGCGTCGGTAGACGGCGCCGGGGGAGGACGGAGAGGGCAGCGACAAACTCCCTTGTGTCCTCTCTGTTCACTCAACTCATCCAGAAACATTCAGGGGTACGAAACGGGGTATCTTCGCCACCATCACTTCTAAAGTCCGCTGATTGAGGGCCTATGGCTCCCTGGGGCTTGTCACGTGACAAGGGTGTTGTCATAACGGAATTGAAGAAAGAGAAGTGCGTAATACCAGCTGTAGCCGGCGGCGTGGCCCTTGCGACCCAAATCCCGGGATTCCAATTCTGTTCGATTCCATGCAAGGGCGTGCAATTAGAGGGAAATAATCGCGACGATCTTTCAAAATGCTCTTAAACTCTCGTTGCGCTTTGATGCGAGCCAGCGCAGCGCAGACGAGATTTCGCGTCAACCTCAGCGCGTAGAGGATAAGAGCCGTATCACTTTCGTATCACAACCAGTGTTCCTAGGCTCAAGGATGATTTCAGTAACTTCTTTGTTTAGAATGGTGAGCCCGCTGGGACTCGAACCCAGGACCCACGCCTTAAAAGGGCGTTGCTCTACCAACTGAGCTACGGGCTCTCACGGTAATTGGTTTTCTTGAATGAAGCGCTTGTTTCGCCTGCATTCTCAGGACATTGCATCCTGTTCCGGATCAGGAAAACGTCTGCGGATACAGACTTTGACCTGATACGGCCGTTCTTCAACTTTACCAGATCGTTCGATCTTGCGCTGGCTTTCCACACGACGCAGGCGTTGTTCCGGCGACGGAAAGAGTCGCGCCGCAAAGGGAGACGGCCGAGAGTGACTCCTCCCAGCCGTAGTGCAAAGCTGAACTGTCTGTAGATGCAACAAACCGGCGTTAGCCCCGTTCGGACGCCTATTGGGGCATGGCTGTGAATGCGGTGTTGTTGGGAAGCAATCGCGGTAGCGACAGGTCTCCCACAATCGCTGTAAAGATTGCGCTCAGGCTGTTGGTTTTCCCGTTCATGGTGACGGATGTAGCGCCGGGGCAAGCATAGCTGGACGTGTCAACAAAGAATTTCTGGTCGCCGCCGGCGATGCTCCGCAGTGTTTGGCACGCAGTAACGGCAGTGCGGTATTTGTGTTCGCATCCACCGTTCGCGACACCGTATCCGACTGTGTAAATCTTGGTGCCCGCGGCCTTGGCCGCCGCCGCAACATCGATCGCCTGTTGACATTGATCCGTGTCGTCCGGGTAGGTTCCGTTGCCGGACAGTTTTGACGAAGACATGGTGCCGCCGTTCGCGTCGCCATCCCCGAGGAGGATCATTACGTTCTCCGCGTTCGTCCTTGCATTGGCGGTGAGATACTCCTGTGCCACGAACATCGCGCCGGCATAGAACGTGGCCTCGGTGCCCTTTGCCTGCATCCCGGTACAACTGCTGGTGTTACCTGTAAAATAGCTGTTTCCGGCAACCGCATTTACGAGCGAGGGGCTTTTCGTACTCACCGTCAGGGGGTTGCCAGGGTCCGAGGTGGTATCAGAGGTTCGGTAATCGCTCGACAGGGGCACAACCTGGTACTCGGACACCAGGGTGGCCAAATTTGCGGTAGTAATGCCGGTACCAATGGGTGGCATTGTGGGATTTGTACCAGCCACTGTGGCATAGGTGGTGCTATCGGGATAGGGGATCACGCTCGGTGTTTTCGAACTGCACACTTCGTCATTGGTCACCTGAGTGGTAGCTGTCTGCGCGGGAAACGTAAAGAGGGAGACTTCATCGACCGGATGGGCCACGTTGCCGCTGGTAACCGTGCCACAGGCGGCGCCAGGCAGGCAGGGCGAGAACTCGGAGAGCAGTATCTGAGCTCCTTGCTCGGCGCATTGAATTTTCGTGCCCTTGCAGTTACTGCCCCCATCTGGACTCTGCATTGATGAGGTTGTATCGAGGATGATTGCTACGTTGTAGGGTCCACGCTGCGCGCCTCTCATTTGCGCAGTCGCGGTGGCTGTGAGTGTAAGGGACTTGGCAGATTTGAGGCCGAAGACAGACAGGGCCCTGATGAAATACGTCGGAATGGTGACCGTCTGTGTAACTTGAACAGCGTTGGCCAACAAGGAACCGACGCACTGCGCCATGCCAGTCATGCTGACGCAACCGGGAACGACGCTAATCGAGGCGCCGGTGAGGGCCATCGGCGAGTTCAAGCTTGGATACGCATTTTTGTTTCCCGATTTTGCGCTGTAGAGCGTGCCTGTCGATATCACTGAGTTGCTGGATGCATTGCTGGTCGTGATGGGCAATTGCGAGGCTGCGGCCAGGGCGGCGGCATCGGTTGACGCCTGGAGTTCGCGATAGCAGATGAAAGCATGGCCGACGTCCACAACCAATCCACCTATACCCAGGATCAGTCCGAACAGAAGAGCCGTCCATATCAGGGTCTGTCCACATTCATTGTGGATTGCCTGCCGTAGCGAAAACTTGCCTTCCCGGTTCATTGAACGACCTCCGTAATGGTTTGAGAAATTTGACAGCCGCCCGGCAGAAGTTTGCCACCGAAGAAGTTGAGACTGCACTTGGAATAGGTTGCGGTCACCGAAACGGTCCCACCGGAATACAGATAACTTGGCGGTCCGGTGGTGGTGCTGGTACTCGAGCAACTCGTTTGGGTGTACGAATGGTTGGTTGTGCTGCCCTGGCTCGGAGTTGGATTCATCACGATCTGATATGACAGGCTGCCCGGGCTAAGAAGCGGCGCAGCATTTTGCACCGCGCTGACCGCCGCAGCGCACGGATCCAAGGTTATTCCGCCACTGACTGCGAGGACTCGCCCGGCGCTGCTCACGCCCTCAGTCAGGGCCATGATCTGCATTTCGAAGATGCCAAAGACCATTATGCCGGTAACCGCCAGGAGGAGCACAGATGAAACCAGCGCGAGCTCTACGAGGGCCTGGCCTTCTTCGCGAAAACCAGACCAGGAACGAACCCGGGCGGTTATGGATTGCTTACCACGATGAAACCTCATATGAATCTCCGTACATTCGAACGTCGATGCTCTTCGGAAGCCCCAGAACCGCAGGGCTACCTCATCCGCAAATTCGACCAGAGAAGGACTTCTGACCTTCTATGGTCCGTCGCCGTCTGCTCAGCGGAGAACGGTCAACGCATAAATCTGCACGATTCAACTGAAAATGAATGTAATGCATTGGTTACTAATTGTGAATCACCAATACGTGTGGCAGTGGCACACGAAGGTAATGCTTATAAATGGATGTAAATGATCCATTTACCGACAGACACAATAACGGCATACGGTGCGGGGATTGGCTCGATTCAGATTGTGCTTTGCATCACAATAGGTTAACTACATAGTTACCTATAAGGCGGGGAACGGTTGGCGCCCTGGAATGAGACTGATCGGGCTGGGATGGAGGGGTGGATTGGTCTTTTCATCTAAAAGTCTGTACTAATATTAATAAAATAAATAAAAACTGTTGTACAAATGAAAAATATAGATTATTCTCTCTTTGTACGAAGAGATGAGGTCTTTCGCTCATGGCAACGGAACCAAAAACCGCTTCCGATTGGCAGGACCTGCTGCGCATGGCGCAGGGGGCTCCGGTGGTGATTGAGCGAGTGAGGATCCCTGAGAAGGGAATTGCCGTAGAGGGCTCTTTCACGCTGCCGGAACTGGCCCGCCTGAGCCTTGAGGACCAGGTTTTTGTGACGGCCTTTCTACGCTCTCACGGCTCGATCAAGGAGATGGAGCAGATCTTTGGGGTCAGCTACCCCACGATCAAGGCGCGTCTGAATCGTATCTCCGGACTGCTGCAGTTCATTGATACGAACCCCTCCCCCTCTCGCTCGGATGTGCTGGAACGGCTCAAGAACGGCGAAATCACCGCTGCCGAGGCAATCAGCGAATTGGAGGCCATCAAGTGACTCCAAACATTGCCATAGTCCATGTGAATTACCCGCACGGACCGAATTTCCGGCTTTGGCTGCCGCTGTTTTTGTTGTGGATTCCAGCGGTTCTGCTGGCGCCCTTCGTTCTGCTGGCGCTGCTGATCGCGTGCCTGCTGGCGCGTGTCCCGTTCTGGCGGTCGATCGCTACGTTCTGGGCGCTCGTGAGTAGTCTGCCGGGAACGGACGTACGGGTTACAACCGAGGGCAATCACGTCCTCGTTCGCATTCTGTAGAGGTTGCTATGAACACCGATCGCCGCGCCATTCTTTCGCTCGTTGCCTCAGGGCGCATCACGGCCGTCGAGGCGGAACGCCTGCTGGCCGCCTGGAACGACAGTCGCGAGACAGCATGGATTCTCGCGCTGAGCCTGGCATTTGCCTTGCTGGCGCAAATTCACCTGCGTGAGGTTCTTCCGATCCTCATGCATATGTTCAGCGCGCAGATTCCCGCGCTGGCCGCGGGCGCGGAACACGCGATCTCGCCTATCACGGATCTCCTGGGAGGATTGCTATGAACGAGAACAGACGACAGATTCTGGAGATGCTTGCTGCCGGAAAAATTACCGCTGACGAAGCCGAGCGGCTGCTTGCCGCACTCGATCCCGACACAGCACGCCCTGTTGGCAGCGTGTCGAGTTCCGCGGGAAATGGTTCACAGTCCGCGACCACGAAAACGCATGCGAAATACCTGCGCGTGCTGGTAGAAGCCGATGAAGAAATGACCGGCTTGAAGGGACCGACCACCGTGAATGTCCGCGTACCGCTTCAGTTGCTGCGCGCAGGCGTGCGGCTTGCGGCCCTGATTCCGCAGCAGGCCCACAACCAGCTCGACGAGGCCTTCAGCAGACATGGTGTGCCGTTAACGCTGTCGCAGATCAAGCCTGAGAATCTTGAGGAACTGATCGATCATCTCGAAGATTTGACCGTCGACGTCGATGGCAAGGACGGCAACAAGACCCGCGTGCGGGTGTTCAGCGAGTAGGGCCCGCGCCTTGGGTCAAGACCGTCTGGGGATCAGCGACGAAGCGGCTTCTGCATCGGCACTACCTGCACGGTCACATCACGCACTTCGGCGAGAAAGCGATTGAGTACGGAGCCGCGTAGAAGGATGTCGAGGCGCGAGCGCACGGGCTGCCCGAAGATGACGTGCGAGATGCTTTCCTGTTGCGCAAACCGGATCAGCGCGTCGGCGACATTCTTTTCATTCAGGGTGACAACCTGTGCGCCAAGGTCCTTGGCCATGCGGCGATACTCCTCGATTCGCTGAAAAGCCTCGGGGTCGCCGTGGCCCTTGTCTTCATCGGGCCGGTTTACGTAGACGGCGTACCAGTTGGTTGCGAGGCGGCCTGCGACGCGCGCGCCCACGCGGATGAGCCTTTCGGTTCCCGGTCGCGTGCTGAGGCACACCATCACCTTGTCCGGGATCGGCGCCTGTTCGAGGCCCTGGGTGCGCCGATAGTCGGAAGCGCGCTTGCTCACCTGCTCAGCTGTCGCGCGGAGCGCGAGTTCGCGCAGAAGGTTCAGATTTCCCTTGCGGAAGAAGTTGGCCAGCGACTGCTCCACCTTTTCCGGGGCATAGATTTTGCCTTCGCGCAGGCGTGACCGCAGTTCCTCTACTGTGAGATCGACGTTGATCACTTCATCGGCGCGCTTGAAGAAGCTGTCCGGAACGGTTTCGCGAATAACGGTATTTGCTGAGCGATTGACCGCATCGTTCAGAGTTTCAAGGTGCTGGATGTTGACCGCGGTCCACACGTCGATGCCCGCGTCCAGCAGTTCGAACACATCTTCGTAGCGCTTGCGATTCTTGCTGCCGGGGACATTGGTATGCGCCAGTTCGTCCACCACAACGATCTGCGGATGCCGCGCAAGAATCGCGTCGACGTCCATTTCTTTCAGATCGACGCCGCGATAGGGAATCACGCGAAGCGGTACGATTTCGAGATCGCGGATCTGGTCAGCCGTATCCTGGCGGCCGTGTGTCTCCACCAGACCGATCACCACGTCAACACCCTGTTTGCGCTTGAGCAGGGCATCGTTGAGCATGTGGTAGGTCTTTCCCACGCCGGGTGCTGCGCCGAGGTAGATGCGCAGGCGGGCCGGTTCTTGCTGGCGTTCGAATTCGATCTCAGCCATCAACCCACCTCGACCGGGTGCGGAATCGCTTCAGCCACGGCCACCGGCAACGTAAAGCGGAAGGTCGTGCCGTGTCCGAGCCGGCTCTCAACAGCGATCTGGCCGCCGAGTGACTCGACGAGACGCCGCACCAGCGCAAGACCCATACCGGTGCCGCTTTCGGAAAACGGATTGAAGCGATCGAAGATGGTGCTGAGGCGCTCGGCTTCAATGCCGCGCCCGCTGTCGCGCACCATGAACTGCACGTAATTCTTGATCTCCTCGGCTGCCAGCAGAATCTCGCCGTCGGCATGAGTGTAGCGCAGGGCGTTTGCAACCAGGTTGTCGAGAATGGAGCGAACCGCGCGGCGATCAGCCATCACGAACGACAGATCCGCGAATGCATTTACCTCGATGCGCACTTGTTTGGCTGCCGCTTCATCGACGTAGCGGTTGCGCGCTTCATCCAGCAGAGGAAGAGGCCGCAGACGCTCGAGTTTCAGCTCGCGCTTGCCGGTGTCGAGTTCGACCACTTCAATCAGGTCAGACATCAGGTCGCTCAATTTCTCGGCTTCGTTGCTTGCCTCTACCACCAGGTCCGTTTGCAGCGGCAGCAACTCTCCCCCGAATCCCCGTTGAAGTGCGTAAAGGCCGCGCCGGAGCTGCAGAAGCGGATCGCGAAGTTTCTTGCTGGCTACTGAAATGAACTGTGTCTTGAAGCGATCCGTGTCCTGCAGCGTGGTTACATCTTCCAGCGTCGTCACCGTGCCCAGCAGGCGCCCCTCGGAATCGCGCATGGGCATGGTGCGCAGGCGATAACTGCGAGACTGCTTGCCGATCCGCATGGGCAGCATGGCCGCCTCTCCCTCGGCTGCGATCGGTTTCTGCATTGAGATAGCATCGCGGATCGCGCTCAGAATCTTGTCGCCGCCAGGTGTATTGGTGAGCGCCAGGCGGTCATTCGCGGCTTCACCAAGCACGTCGGCGGCAGCCTGGTTGAGCTTGAGGATGTGGCCTTTCGCGTCGGTAACAATGATCGGTTCGAAGATGGATTGCAGCACGGCATCGGAGAGCTGGAACTCCATCTGCCGGCGCCCTGCCTCGCTCTCCCGAAGTTCGCGCAGGCGCACCGCGACGCGATTTAGTTCGGCCGCAATCACACCGAGACTGTCGCGCCCGGCCCACTCTACCCGATGCTCGAGGTTGCCACTTGCTATTTTGCGGGCATCGTTGGCCACTATGCGGATGGGATGCATGACCAGCATGACGGTGGCTACTTCAACAAGGATGAGGGAGACCAGCAGAGCGATGGCCAGACGCATTTCTCCGGCCGCTGCCAATGCACGATGGGTGGCGGCCACCAGGCATACGGCCAGGGCTGCGGTCACGACACAGCCGAGAATCAATCGCTGCGTTAGGTTCAGCATCTTCCAGGCTCCGTGCCGGAGAAAGCCACACTTTCATTTTGTCGCACTGACCCTCAAGGCGCAAAACATTCGCGGGTTTTGCTGTTGATTTCGGGGGAGATTCGGAAGATTGGGAAATTGTGGTGTCTTCAATTGCGAAGGTTTTCCAGATTTAGATATGCGTTGCCCGGAAGGGGCATTCGGCAGACGCTGTACCCGCGCTCCTGGTAGGGACAATTCATCCCGGCTGGAGCAATGCCGTGAATCACTGTCCAGGTGACCTCGGGAAACTCCTGTTGAAGGCTGCGGAACTGCGCGACGGAAAAGTGATTCAGCCCGTATGTCGCGTCACTCATCTGTTTCCATTCCTCTGCCAAAGCGGGGAAGAGCGAAACCACGCCGCTGTCCTTGTAGTAGTCCGCAAGGGCCGATCGCGCAGAGATTGCCCTGAAACCGTGCACGTCACTGGGGCTTTCCTTGAAGTAGTGCGAATCAACGGCGAATACCGCGTCCTCGGGCGTATTGTGTCGGATCCAGAGAAGTGTGTTGACCCAGGGATTGCTGCTTGTCTTCGCAGGCAATTCGATCTGAATGCTGTTGGGGTAGGTCTGTCGTGCCACCAGGAACATGCCCGCGGCAAGCGGAACGAAAAGGGCCACTGGCACCCACTTGCGCGATTTGGCCAGATACTCTCCTGCTACCCCGGCAAAAAGCAGGACGAAGATAAAAGTGATGAGATGGAAAGAGCGCAGCGGCTGGAGGCGAACGAACATTTCAAAGTCGGGCGTCGCGCAAAGTACTGTGGCGGCGGCGATCGAGAGGAGGCCGAACGGAATAAGCGCAAAACTGATCAGCTCGAATCCCCGACGTGTGCCGCGCAGGTTACCTCGCCAGAACCAGGCGAGAATCGCCAGCGGCGCCAGCATACCCAGCCAGTGGTACCAGGTCCAGTTGTAGAGAAAAAAGTAGTCGCGCGAGTAGAGGGCCTCGCGATAAGGACCAGTTGCGTGGGCGAAATGAAATTCAGACGGCAGCACGCCTATGCCCGACGCCATTACCTCAACAGGCTCCGCCACGGCTTGCTTGCGCCGGTTCGCTACCCACATCATCCCGATCAGGAACACAAGATAGACCACCATCTGCGGATGGATCAGGGCTGTCACAAGCATCGCAGCCGCAACCCGCGCGAAGCGGCGATCCAGTGCGCTCGCAAGTGCGAAAAGCGTCAACGGGGTGGAGAACGAACGAGCCGTTAGATAAGGATCGATCAGCAGCAATCCAGTGTTCGTTGCCGGCATGGTGAGGACCGCGGTCACCACCAGCATCGCGGTCCAGTGTGCGCGCGGTGAGGTGAAGCAGGCTGTGACGAAAAGCCAGCACGAAGCAAGCGTTGCAAACAGGCTCACGATGTACCAGGCGAAGAGCGTCCAGTCCATTGACATGTGAGTGAGTCGCGCCGTCCATGCCAGCAGGGACCCAAAAATTGAGAGTCGGCCGTGGGAGAGAAAGAACTCCGCCGCATAGGGATAGAGATTGGGGTGCAGCAGTTTTCGTGCAGCCGGGACGTAGATTTCGCCGTCTTCGACCCCAAAATGATATCCGTGTATCAGCAGCGCCGCCGCTGTCAATCCTGCAATGCGAATCGCCGGCAGGCGTCCGCCCGAAGATTTGCTCGTTACTTCTGCTGCCCCCTGATCCAGATCGACCTCTTTCGAAAATAATTGCTGAGCGAACAACGTTGCTGGCCAAGTGATGGGAGCGAGCGCAATCACATCGAGCCGTGGGGTAAAAAGACTATAACGCGGCGGTCCGGCTAACTGTCACCAGCGATTCCTGCTATGCGGACACCAACGAGACGTTCCTCTATATTACGACGGCCAGAGGCGTCTGTTGTGAGCCAATCCTAGGGGATTTCGCACACAGTAAGGCTCTGGTTATGCCATTTGCAGGCCAACCCCGCAGGCTGCGGATATGCCACGATCACCCAGTTAACTCCGAGGTCTCTTTTCAGCCGTTCGAAATCGGCGATTTTGAAGTTTTGCCATCCGGCCGTAGCGTCCACCTGTAGTTGCCATGCGGGGCCGAGTTCGGGAACCTGTGTCACGACTGCCGTGTCCTTAACCATGTCGGCGAGTTGGCTGCGCTCGGCCAGCGCGCGAAAGCTGTGGTAGTCCTCTCCCGCCGCAGCCAGGTAGTTGGGGTCCATCGCAAAGTAGGCGTTGGTCGGGGTGTTCATGCGGATCCATGCGAACGACTGCAGCCACGGATTACTCGATTGCATCCCGGGCAGTTCCAGGTGAGCGCTGCCGCTGAAAAGAGCGCGCTGCGACGCGAACATCCCCGCGTTGATTGCGACCAGAAAAATCGCCCAGCGCCAAGTGCTGTTTTTCAGCAGATACTTGCCCAGCAGACACCCGCCTACCAGCGTCAGGAAGAAATAAATGAGGTGAAGAAAGCGCATCGGCTGCAGAGGCGTCAGCCGTACCAGCGCTGGAGACTTCAGCACGATCATCGCCACGGCTTGATGAAAGACGCCATAGGAGAAGACGGCGAGGGCGAAGCGTGCCAGCATTGTCTCGCCCCGCCTCAGCGCGACCCGCCAAAGCAGCCAGAAAAGAAATAGCGGACCCAGGGCTCCCAGCCACTCATACCATGTCCAGCTGTAAAGAAAGTAATAAGTGCGGGTTTGCAGAGCGCGGTGCCAGATGGGCGTCGGAGATTCAAAAATCCAGCCAAGCGGCACGGCAGCGGCCAGCGAATCGCGCAGTGAACGCAGCCAGACATGCACCGGTTCCAGCATCGCGATGGTGAGGAAGAAACTGAACGAAATGCCCAGGGCCGCCATGATGGGGTGCATGACAAATGCGAGTAACAGCAGGGGGACAGCCTGCCAGCGCTTGCCTGCCATGATGCGCGACACCGCCAGCAGAACAAAGGCAGTAGCCACGTTGCGTGGGTGCAGATGCTGATCGACAAGGTTGAGTGCCGTTCCCGCGACCGGCAGCGTCATCATAGCGGCGGTCAGGGCCACCCCGGCCCACTGCGCCCGTTCGTCCTCGAAGAGCAGCTTCGCAATACTCCAGCACCCCAGAACGATAAGCAAGATTGAAACAAACTGGAACAACAGCTCACTAACCGAAACGGGGAGGTGGGTGAAGTGAATGAAATCTGCAACCCACTTATCGAAGAGCGTCGCCTGCAGCTGCACACGGAAGAACGGCGCGTCGTGAGGATAGAGCGCCGGATTCAGGTCACTTTTGACGGCAGTCAGGTAGACGCCGTCATCTTCAAGCCCCGGGTGATACCCCATTACAGCCATCGCCAGCAGTGAAAAGGCGAGGATCAGAAGTATGTTGCGCTTGCGACCGCTTCTCAAAAGATTCAGCTCGGACAATCCAATTTGAATTTCCCATGAGCAGGGAGAACGGGACCCTCTTGCATACGATGACGGAAGGAGACTACCCCTCAGAAAGCCGTCACTTTTAACCTCTTATCAGGGAAGAGATAGGTGTCCGTCGGAGGGTGCCTGTTCTGTTGGACGACCTCAAAAAGCTTAGGCTTACGATAACCAGATTACTTTGGAGGCGCTCGACTAAAATCCCTGTTTCCATTGTATTAGGTCACCGAGCCGCATGGCGCCCGAGCCTCAATCTAAAGCAAGTCTCTTGTTTTGAGTACCCACGCGTTGTTTCATCCGCTATACTCCGTAGAACCTAAAGCATGGCGTCAACATTTATCAGTCCGGTTCGGGGCACGCTCGACGAGGCAGAGAGTTCTGCCGCCGTGGATCTGAGGGCTCCATGCCTTCGGCAAAAGCTGGCGCTCGTCATTCCTACTTTGTGCGAGGCCGCGAACCTTCCTCCGCTGCTCGAGCGCGTCCGCGCCGCTCTCGATCCGCTTAAATTCGACTACGAAATCCTGATCGTCGACGATAACAGTTGTGATGGCACCGTCGAAATCGTCTCCGCCATTGCGCTGCAGGATCCGCGGGTACGCCTTTTGGTGCGCAAGGACCAGCGTGGTCTCTCGGGAGCGGTTCTGCACGGCTGGGAAAATACCGATGCTTCGATCGTCGGCGTCATGGATGCTGACCTCCAGCATCCCCCTGAGCTGCTGCCGGAGCTTATCGCGGCGATGTTCTCAGGATGCGACCTTGTGATCGGGAGCCGCTACACGCCTGGCGGTGGCCTGGGGCAGTGGAACCCCTTGCGCAAGTTGCTCTCAGCAGCCGCCGTGTGGGCCACGTGGCCCATTCAGCGTGTCGGTCTTCGCGCCAAAGATCCCATGTCCGGCTTTTTCTTTGTGCGCCGGGATTGCCTGGTCAACATTCCTTTTCAACAATCCGGCTTCAAATTGCTGCTTGAAGTCCTCGTTCGCGCTGGAATCTCTTCGGTTCGCGAGGTTCCCTTCGAATTTGGGCAGCGCTATCGAGGCGCCAGCAAGGCCAACATGAAGGTTGCCCTCGAATACGGCCGACTGCTCTTCCGGCTCTATCGCACCAGGTTCGGTTTGCGCCGCGCCGTGCCGGTCAGTTCCTTCCATTGATGCGATGCTTGTCTGTGCTGCTTTTACAGCGCCGGCAACGCCCAGCGCATTGCAAGAAATCCCACTACTCCGAGGAAGAACACCAGCGCCATGCGGATGCCGGGCTCGCGATTGACCTCAGGCACAAGGTCGCTAGCACCGACATAGAGCGCTACGCCGGCAGAAACGGGCAACCCGTAGGGCATCCACCCCGGCACCAGTTCAATCACCAAAACGCCTACAACGGTTGCAGCCGCAAGAATAACCGCGGAATAAAATGCAGCGGTCCGGCTGCGACCGCTGGCCAGCATGACCGAGGCCATCGTGAACCCTTCAGGCGCCTTGTGGAGGAATACCGCGAGGAAAATCAGCCAGCCCAGAGCGTTATTCACTACGAATCCCGAACCGATGGCAACGCCATCGAAGAGCGCGTGCATGCTTAGTCCGCCCAGCACCGAATAACCCGTTCGTGCCGAAACGAATTCGTTGTGGTGCGTCTCTTCGCCGTAGTGGAAATGCGAGTTGATGGTGTGCTCAAGCAGGTGCACCGCGCAGTAGCCGATCATGATGAGGATCGGCCCGAGCACAGGATTCAGCTTCAGGCTCTCCGGCGTCATCTCGAGCAGCGCGACAGCCATCAAGAAGCCGGCGCCCAGCGCGACAAAATAGCGCAGATAACGCTGCACGCCGCGAGCCCGCACCAGCACCAGCCCGCCGGCGATATCCGCAAGCGCGGCCAGTACGCCGAGGGCCACCGAGAGTTTGAGCATTCTTGCTTACCTTAGGGCAATTCCTGAGTTGGTCGCGTTGATCGCCTCGACTTGAGTGTACGGCTTCGAGATCGAGGCGACTGATGGAATTGCGTTACCCGCTGTGCCGGATATGCATCACGTCGCCATCCTGCACCACGTACTCTTTGCCCTCAAGACGCAGCGTGCCCTGCGCGCGCGCATTCGCTTCACTGCCCGCCGCCAGCAGGTTGTCCCATCGGATTGTTTCCGCGCGAATGAAGTGATGCTCCAGGTCGGAGTGAATCGCACCGGCTCCCTGCGGAGCCTTCGACCCCGCAGGAATTGTCCACGCGCGGCATTCATCCTCGCCTGCAGTAAAGAAACTGATGAGTCCCAGCAGCTCATAGCTCTTCCGGATCAGTCGAACCAGGCCGCTTTCGTGCAGACCGTAGCTCGATAGGAACTCTGCAGCCTCAGCCTCATCCATTTCCGCGAGTTCCGCCTCGACTTTTCCGCAGATTGCAGTGGCTCCGGCATTGGGCCGTTGCGCTACATCGGTGAGCTTGTAGAGCGCCACGGCGGCATCCAGATCATTGCCGAGCGTCATGCTTTCGCCAATATTAACTACATACAAAACAGGCTTTTGCGACAGAAACATGAAGCCTTTAATGAGTTTCTTTTCTTCCGCCGTCATCTCCAGTTCGCGAATCGGCTGTTCTTTTTCAAGCGCCTCTTTTGAGCGCAACAGCAGAGCCTGCTCGCGCTCGAGTTCGCTGGTGCGGCCCTTCTTGAGGTCCTTCTCGAGGCGCTCCAGGCGCTTTTCCACTTGCGTCAGATCGCTGATCATCAAATCGAATTCAACGTTCTTCACGTCGCGCAGAGGATCGATCGGCCCGACGTGCGGAATTGAATCGTCTTCAAACGCGCGCAGTACGTGGATCAACGCATCGACATTGCGGAGGCTGGTAAGGAACGCCGTCTCCTTCAGTGCCTCCTGCCCGATTGCTGCCACGTCGACGTATTCAACTGTCGCGTGCGTGGTCTTCTTCGGAGAGTAGAGCGCGGAAAGCTTGTCGAGCCGCTCGTCGGGGACCTTTGCCACTCCAATGTGCGATTCGCGAGGATTGGAATAGCCGCGATCTTCGAGCTTTGCCTTCGTAAGAATCTTGAATAACGATGTCTTGCCCACCTGAGGCAGGCCGATGATGCCAGTTTTCATGTGTTTCCGATGGCGCCCCTGCACGATACTTTGCGCGCTTCAGGGCCTCTACGATGATACAAGAACGAAGAGCATGGATCGGGGAATAGGGAATAGACAAAAGCGCTGCCCCTGTAGGGTCGCAGAACGACATGCTCTCAGTAGTTTCGGTGGTCGCGTCATTTCAGATTCGGCAATACGCACGTCATCAGCGCGCCCGCAATATCCATTGGCCAATGCGCCACAATCAACGGAGCCAGGCGGCGGG
Organism: uncultured Acidobacteriaceae bacterium; assembly: GCA_963699875.1. Taxonomy (GTDB): domain Bacteria; phylum Acidobacteriota; class Terriglobia; order Terriglobales; family Acidobacteriaceae; genus CAVVDY01. The sequence continues at coordinate 53,356 of CAVOVN010000015.1, read as the reverse complement.
TACGCCAGTAGATTGCCATCATGGCAAAGACTCCGGGAGCAAACGCCAGGGTGCGAAACAGGATGAAGCGCCAATCCAACACAAACGGCAATAGACTGTGCTGGAAAGCCCAGACGAACCCCACCACAACAAAGGCCAGCCAAGTGCGACCGGTGAGTGCGCGCATCCGGGGCAGTGCGAAGGCCTGATACGTGGCTTCTTCGGTTGGCGACCAGATGATCCACCACAGTGAAAGGCTGTAGACGACGGCCCAGACCGGCATGGCATGCGGCTGCACAAGGTATGCTCCCGCGTCTGCGGTCGACGCGCCATAGAGAAGCTTGTGGAACGCCATGCCGCCGATAAGAAAAAGCGGAAAGACCAGCGCGAAATAGCCAAGTCCCAGAAAGATGTCCTTGCCATAGCGCAGCCGCACTGGGCCGAAAAGATCGCGCAATCGAATGCCTTCGCGCCGCGTGAACCAGAACATCGCCGCCAGACAGCCGATGTCCACCAGCGTGCCGTATATGGTCCACCAGTGTCCGGCCTCATGCCAGGCATCAGGACGATGCAAGCCGGCAAGAATCAGTGCTGTCAGCCCCTGCGCCACAATCATCAGTAGAGGTCGAGCCACCATGACGATGAGCGGGGCTGCCCATGGAATGCATCCGCGCGCAACGCGTGCTTCAATTGCTGATTGTGCGTTTGGCTCGACCCGCACCTCAGGGGCAGTTTCAATTGCTTGCGGCATTGGATATTCCTTTGGCGAGTGAGCATAACACCCCCTCCGGGACAACGCAGTGACAAGCCGTGACAAGCAGGCTAGCTGCGCCGCTTCACAAATCGCAGGGCGGAGAACTCTGCCGACACTGCCGCAATCTTGGTATCCACGATTCCTTTCGCCAGCGCCGTCTCGCGTACCTGGTTCTCATTCAGTTCATCCCGGGACCCTTGCGATAGATGAACCAGATGGGGACCCCGGCGGCGAGTTGATTCGCAGCCTTATGCAGCGCGGAATGGAGCTCAGCCTGCGCATTCACGCGCGCCAGTATCAAGTCGCCTTTGTGCTGGGAGACGCCCTTCGCCTCCGCGAGCGCGCTTTTCAACGCTGCATCATCCATCGCCCCGATCGTGCGAACCGTTATTTCCGGCGTGATACCAAGTTTCTTTGCCAGCGTAGGAGGAGGCTTCAGGAGTGCTTCAACCCATTTCGCCGCCATCCCATCGCCAAGCTGGAGAGCGACAGATTCGTCCTCGAACGTGAACCGAAGCCAGTCTTCGTCGTCCCGGACATTCTTCATTTTTGTAAACGCCACTTTGCGCCGCATCTCTCCGCGCAGTATTAACTTCGGCGGCTCCATGAGCGCCTTCACAGTGGCGCTCGTTCCGTTCCACAGGCACGCACAAATCGCTTCGCGTCCCATGTGAACCACCTATGCGCGGGTTGACTCTGCCCGCGCCACCAGCACCACCGTCGCAATAGCAAAGAGCAGGATTGCTTCTTCAACGTGTTCGCTGCGATTGTGCAGCATGTTGAAGTGCACCGTCGTGGGATTGGTGCTGTCGGCGGTGTCGATTGCGCCGCCTGCTGCTGCGCGATCACGTTCCATCGCCGGAATAATGCCGTACTGCGAGTAGGCCGTGCAGGCCAGCATCAGGACGACGAGCACCATCGGCGCCAGCACCGAACGCGGCTTATAGATGTTCCAGGCGGGAGCAAGCGCCATCAGAGCCAGCAGCACAAGCCCGCAAACGATTCCCATGCCGTGCAGAATACGCAACAATTCTCCGACGATCGTTCCGGCCGTATGGGTAGCACCCGGAAGAGAGCCGAAGGTAACCGCAGCAACAATCGGGAAATAAATCTCGGCGCCAATCCAGACGATGAGGGCGAGATAAAGCAGCGTGCGAAGAACGGTCTTCATCTCGGAAGAATACAGGAGAGGGAAGAAGTTGAAACAAGGAATGGAGGCTAACTTTGGAGCAATGCAATGCAGGCTCCGAAAAAAAGCGGCGCCCGCCCATCTGACTTGAGCGAGCGCCGGGTTTCCAATCTCGGATTACGATTTATGTTTCAGTGCGCGCTTCAAAACAGTCTCCAGCGCTGCTTTGGTTTCAGCGTATTCAGCCGGCGATACGGCTCCGGTCAGTTTCTCGCTTTCCAGCGAAAACAGCTCTTCTTTCAACACGCTTAGCAGTGCGCCGTTCTTTGATGCAGAAGATGCCGCGGACGAAGCAGGGTACACCGGCGACGCAACCACACTCGCGCCAGGCGCTTGCGCGACCGGCACACCAGCCGCTCCGGCGGGCCTGCGCAGCAGGAAACCAGCAGCCGCGACAAAAACCAGAGCCAGCCCTCCGAGAATCCACCACTTGTACTTGCTCAGCGGATCGGGCGTGTTGATGGGCTCGCCGATTCCGCCGCCGGGCTGTCCGCCTCCAGGAGCAGCTGCCTGCGGGCCACCGGGGCCAGCAGCGCCCTGGTCCTCACGCGGCATTGATCCCGTGCCGGACACTGTAAATTCCAGCGGCTTGCCAGGCGCCGCATTCTTGGCCACGAAGGTCTGGATGTTCGGGTCCTGATTGATCGGCGTGAATACGGAGCTGGATCCCGGAGTGAACGTCATGCTCTTCGGCAGCAGCACGCCGACGCTTTGGGTGCTCAGCGACACCTGGGGACGGAACGTGAATGACCCGCTGTAAGGAATCGTGTAGCTGATGTTGAACTGGGTGTCCTTGTCGCCTTCGTCGGGCTGGATAGGAAAGTTGAATGCGTAGTGGCCCTTTGCGCCGTTCGGCTGCAGCTTCAGTGTCGTTGGCAGGCTGCCGGTGCTCGGACGCTGTCCCTGCGCCGATTCCACGACTGCCTCCTCAGGCAATACGATCTCAAAACTCTTCGGGCTCCACTGCGTGCGCGGCGGCATGCTGGTGTTGTGCACGAAGTAGCGCTCGATTACGTGCAACTGGCCGTTTGCAACCTCGAGTTCCAGTACGTCCGCTTCAATGAAGACGCCGTCCACCTTGGGCGCCACGTCGTACACCGAGATATCGGGCACCGCACCGCTTTGCGGCGCATCGGCAAAGAACTCCGCGCCCTGGTGCGTAACCTTTACCAGCGCGGGCGCGTTGGTTGGCCGGTTGAGGGTGTAGTGCCCGCTCCCGTCCACCGTGGTATGCGCCACCTCAGTCATGCCTGTCATGGGCTCGACCAGCACAACGGCATCCCCGGCCGCCGGCTTCCCCGTGGTCTTGTTTGTGACGGTGCCTGTCAACTGCACTGCCTGTGCTAATGTGCCGGCAAAAAGAAAGCTCACAACTGCTGCATGCAAAAAAGTCTTCATCGATTTCATGGTCTTTGTGGGAGTCCTTATTCTCTAATTCCTATGCTTGCTGCTGAAGGTATTCCATCTCGACCAGCAACTGCGCCGTTTCATTTTCAAGTTGCGCGCGCTGCGCCAGAAAATCTTCTTCAGGATATTTCCCGGCGCGATATTCAAAATTCAGATCGCGCAGGTTCTCGTAGAGCTGTTCCTTGCGCTCTTCGAGATAATCGAGCCGTGTCTTCTGCCGCTGGCTCGCAAACGCGTTCTCAGGCCAGAAGGTGTAGAGAAACAGCACCATCGCCATCAGGCAGCCAAGCGCCAATCCAAGAGTCTCGCTCATTGCTCAATACCCTCCTTCACTGCCGGTCTCGCGACGAATTCGTTCGTGAATTGCATCCATTTGCGGCGTGCTGGGCGTTTGCGCAGCTTCCTTCTTGCCCACGGACCAGTGGCGTACCAGCAGGATTGTGCCCAGCATGGCAGCAAGAAAAACGGCGAAGGGTGCGATCCAGGCCACCAGGTCAAAACCGTGAGTCCTTGGCGCCGCCAGCACCGTGGCGCCGTACTTGGCAGCGAAGCTATCTAATACCTGCTGATCGGTCATGCCGGCGTTGATGGCCGTACGCAGTTCCGCCAACTGCACCGGTGAATCCGGGCAGCCCACGTGGTTGCACTCGCCCAGAACCTGACCGCATCCGCAACTGCACATCATCTGGTGGTTAAGCTTGTCGTAGCGCGCACCGGCGTCGCTAGCCCCCAGCGAAAAACAAATTACGAGGGCAAGCGTTCCTGCCTGCAATGTTCTCTTCCAGAAAGTGAAACTCAACGGAGTCGGCATCTCAGTCGCCACCCTTCAGCACTGGTTCAGCATGCGCCGGCTGCGCAGCGGGCACCCGCAGCGAAGCTGTTGCCGGAGTCAGGCTCGGAACCAGCGCAATAAACGTGCCCAGCACCATCAGCGCCACACCTGCCCAGATCCAGCTCACAAGAGGATTGAGAAAAGCCTTGATGATGGGCTGCCCTGTATCGGGATTGGTGCCTTCGAAGACCACGTAGAGATCCCAGCTGGGAACGGAGTGAATCGCGACCATGGTCTGCGGCTGCTGGCTGGCCAGGTAGACGCGCTTCTCCGGCGCCATCTGGAACTGCTTCTTGCCATTTCTATAGACATCAAGCAGCGCGTAGTCTGAGTTGTAATTCGCGTTCGAGTCCTGCGTGAATCCGACGCACTCCAGCGTATAAGGACCGACGCTCATCTTGTCGTGCAAGGCGAGTTCCTGTTCGGTGTTGCGGTTGAACGCCGCACCGGCCAGTCCAATCACCACGATTACTACCGCGATGTGGACGATGTATCCACCGTAGCGGCGCGTATTGCGCCGGACGAGGAGATACATTGAAGTGGCCAGGTTCTTGCCGGACTGCCGGGCAATCACGCCCGCGCCGCGGAAGAACTCCGACAAGATCGCCGCCGTTACGCTGGCTGACAGCGCGAACGCAACCAACGCGTAGAAATTGCCGGGATCGAAGGCGCCATCCTTCCACGGCCGTACGCCGGCAGCGAGGCAGACGATCACCATCGCCCACAAGGCAATCGTCGGCAATATGAAGTTGCGACGAACGGCGCGTAGGGAAGTAGCGCGCCACGGCAGCAGCGGTCCAACTCCGGTCAGAAACAGGAGGAACAGTCCGATGGGAATTGCCACGCGGTTATAAAACGGAGCGCCCACCGTTACCTTGCTGCCTTCCACATACTCGCTGAGGATGGGGAACAGCGTGCCCCAGAGGATCACGAAGCATGCCGTCAGCAGGACAAGATTATTGAAGAGGAAGCTCGACTCGCGGCTAACCAGCGACTCAAGCCGATGCTCCGCCTGCAGATGATTGCGCTGCAGGATGTAGGTAAAGATGCACACCGCGAGCACGATGCCCATGAAGACCATGAACCAGGTTCCGATGGAAGACTGTGCGAATGCATGCACCGAACTGACCAGCCCTGCGCGCGTCAGCAAAGTGCCGAGCAGCGTGAGCAGAAAAGTGGAGAAGATGAGCCAGACGTTCCAGCTCTTCATCATTCCTTTCTTCTCCTGCATCATCACCGAGTGCAAGAATGCCGTGCCGGTGAGCCACGGCATAAAGCTCGCGTTCTCCACCGGGTCCCAGCCCCAGTAACCGCCCCAGCCAAGCACCGCATAAGCCCAGTGCATGCCGAGGAAGATGCCGCCGGTCAGAAACAGCCAGGTCACGAGCGTCCAGACGCGCGTGATCTTGATCCACTTCTCGCCGGGATAGCGCATCATCAAGGCGCCGAGAGCGAAGGCAAACGGTACTGAGAATCCCACGTAGCCGAGATACAGCATCGGCGGATGAATCACCATCTCGGGATATTGCAGAAGGGGATTCAGACCGTTGCCGTCTGCCGGGATCGAACCCCTCAGAAGCGCGAACGGCGGAGCCGCGAAGTTCACCACCGCCAGGAAAAATACCTGGATTCCGGCCATGATCGTACCGGCATAGGCGTAGAGCTTGACGTCGGTCTTATGGCGAAGCCGCAGCACGAATCCATAGGTGGCCAAAAGCCAGCACCACAGCAGCAGCGAACCCTCTTGCCCGCTCCACAGCGCCGCGAACTTGTAAGCCGCAGGGAGCGCACGGTTCGAGTGCTCCATGATGTAGGTGATCGAGAAATCATTGGTGAAGACAGACCACACCAGGGCAAAAGCCGCGGCCGTCACAGCAAAGAACGCGGCAATTCCAGCTCGGCGAGCCGTATCGGCCAGCCGTTCCGGCGCAATTGGCGCGGGCTGGCCTGTCGCCAGCAGCCTCAAGGCCACGGCGCCGGCGAACAGATTATACGCAGCCAGCGCTAAAGCGATGAGAAGAGAGAGACTTCCAAACGTTGCCATCAGAGCTCCATCTCTGATTCTCGCACTGAGGACTAATGCCTTAGGGGAATCTAACGAGCTTATTCTCAACCATTTTAGGCTTCTGAAATGTGATTTGCCTCACACTACCGATTGAGTTGGCTACGCCGGGCCATGATGCGCGTGGTGCTCCAGCACACGGGTTATGGACCGGGTACCCTCAAAGGGGACCCTGACAAAGGGAGTGGGATGTCGCGTATTGCTGCTAATCTCAGTCGTATATCGGCGGGAAACAGCTGTTTCCCGCGATGAATCTGCTGTCCTGATACTGAAAAACGTGGGGTTCTAATCTTGCCGCGTGTTGCGGGGTTACTGATCTTTTTGGCCTTGGTGCACGGTGCGAGTGCTGGATCGACTCCCCTGACTGCCGACCAGGCAAAGATTCTCGAACAGGTGAGAGATTACGCCGTTGCGTACACGCAGGGTCTGCCAAATTTCATCTGTACCCAGATTACAAGTCGCGAAGTCACGCTTCCGAGCGACGTCTATCGGGAACAAATGGGTGCCGGAGCCCAGTTCGGACCGAGCGATCAGATAACGGAGAAGGTCACCTTCTTCAACCAGAAGGAAGGGTACGAGGTTATTGCCATCGACGGCAAGAAAGTCGCGGGCGTGCGGCACGATCAACTTACGGGGGCAGTTTCCATTGGGGAGTTCGGCAGTACTCTGCTCCAGATATTCAATCCCAGGTCTCATACGGTGTTCACGTGGAAACGAATGACCTCGGTGCGCGCGCACCCGGTATATGTTTTCGGCTTTCAGGTTCCCAAGGAGGACGGGACCCTGGTGACGGACGAGACAACGAAACAGAAGGTCGTCGCCCCCTACGGAGGGCTGATATTTGCGGACGCGGAAACCAAGGAGGTTCTGCGCATCGCGAGTCACCTCGACCTTCCGAGCGGTTTCCCCATCGATCGAGCTGAACGCGTGGTGGAGTACAAGCCGGCCAATATCGCAGGGAAAGACTATAACCTGCCATTTCACTCTGAAGTGAAGATGCAGCGCGGCTTGTACCTATATGTGAACAAGATCGATTTCAAGGATTACCGGAAGTTCACAGTGGAGGCGACAATCCGGCTGGGCGATTTTGCCGATCTGGAATCTCCGGAATCAAAGCCGGCGACAAGTGGGACAGCGGCAGCGGCCAGACCCAGAGAGAATCCCGACGAAATATCTGCGGCGAGGGCCGAAGCCGCATCCTCGGAGCCGAAAGCGCAGATCGCTGCGGCGGTGCAACCAGCAACGCAACCAGCTCCCACGAGTGCCTCAGAAAGTATGCCTGCATCTGTGGCACCGGCGGCGACGACAGGATCGGAGCACAGCGGCACGTCTGCACCTGAACCGAAGGGATCCGAAGCTGCGCCGGAGCCATCCTCCGCCCCAGCGCCTGCCTCCGCGCCGGAGCCGTCCTCTGATTCGTCCTTCCATTTGCAGCTTCGCACAGACCTGGTCCTGGTACCAGTGGTCGTTCGAAATGCAAATGGAGAGTCAATCGGAAACCTCTCGAAGGAGAGCTTTGCGATTTTCGACAAAGGCAAGCGCGAAGATATCGCGAGCTTCACGGTAGAGACGCAGAACAGCGAGGCGACGGGGAGTGGCGCGGGCACAAACCCTCACGGCACAGCGAATGAGGTACCGGCCGCCGGTACTGCCAGTACCACGTATACGGTCTACCTCTTTGATGATGCTCACCTCGAGCTTGGCGAACTCGCAAACGCGCGGGACGCAGTGCTTCGCCAGGTCAACGATCTCGCAGCTACAGATCGCGCAGCCATCATCACGACCTCCGGCCTGGTTCAGCTTTCGTTTATCAACGACCGCGAAAAACTCAAAGATGCGTTGTTCAAGCTGCGTTCTCAGCCGATGGGCAACGAAACGGAGAAGTGTCCGACCATCACCTACTACACAGCAGACCAGATTCTGCGCGGGTTCAGAGATGCAATCGCGTCCGTAACCCAGGAGCTGATTCTGTGCCAGTCGTTGACTCCGCAGGAGGCAAAGGCGGCGCCCAGCATGGTAACGGATGCCGCGATGCGCGTGGCTGCGGCGGGAGAACGCAGGAGTCGCAGCGCGTTGCTTCAGCTTAATAATGTGATTCGATGGATTTCCAAAGCGCCCGGAAAGCGGCGGATCATTCTGATCTCATCCGGATTCATCGTCACCGATCGCGCCCGCACCGATGAATCTGATTTGATTGAGCAGGCGATACGCTCTGAAGTGCTGATCAATGCGCTCGATGCCAATGGAGTCTCGGCTCTGACTGGTATCAGCGACGCCGGAGACAGATCCTTCGGTCCCACGGTTGCACGGCTAAGGGGAAACCTCGCCAGTGCGGAAGCGATCGCCGTTTCAGGCGTGTTAGACGAGGTGGCGGAAGGCACGGGAGGCTCGCTGGTCCGAAACACTAACGATCTCTATGGCGGTTTGCGTCGCCTGCAGACGGAGCCCGAATTTACATACGTGCTCGGTTTCAGGCCGGCGCATATGAAACAGGACGGAAGCTTCCATCCCTTGACGGTGAAAGTAAGTACGAAAGAGAAGGTGGATCTGCATGCCCGTCGAGGCTACTTCGCCCCGAAAGAGTGAACATGCTCCTCACCCGAAGAGGAATTCCTTTTCACGCAATTCCTTGATGCTGTCGCGCAGCTTTGCCGCTCTCTCAAATTCGAATTTCCGTGCCGCTTCGCGCATTTCTGTTTCGAGTTTCGCGATGAACGCATCCACCTCGGCCTGTGACGTGAATTCGGGCAGACCCGCCGCCTCTTCCACTTCAATGTCGCCATACTCGGCCTTGAGAATCTGCGCCAGCCCCATGTCCATCTTGTTGATGATGGACTGCGGCGTGATGCCATGCTCTTCGTTGTATGCGCGCTGGATTGCGCGACGGCGATCGGTCTCGCCGATGGCCTGTTTCATCGAGTCGGTCATGCGGTCGGCGTAGAGAATTGCGCGGCCTTCAAGGTGGCGCGCCGCGCGGCCCATGGTCTGGATCAGTGACCCGGATGAGCGCAGAAAGCCTTCCTTGTCCGCGTCGAGAATCGCAACTAGCGAAACCTCCGGCAGGTCCAACCCTTCGCGCAACAGATTAATGCCTATCAGCACGTCAAACTCGCCCTTGCGCAGCCCGGCCAGCAACTTTACGCGTTCCAGCGTTTCAATTTCCGAGTGCATGTAGCGGCAGCGCACGCCGACTTCAGTGTAGTAGCCGGCGAGGTCTTCAGACATGCGCTTGGTCAGGGTCGTCACCAGGACGCGCTCGCCGCGCTTGGCACGATCACGAATCTCTGCGAGCAGATCGTCGATCTGTCCCTTCACCGGACGAATCTCGACTTCCGGATCGACGAGCCCCGTCGGTCGAATCACCTGCTCGACTACGACTCCAGCGGAGCGCGTCAGCTCATATGGACCCGGTGTTGCCGAAACATAAATCGTCTGGTGGATGCGATTCTCAAACTCATCGAACTTGAGCGGTCGGTTGTCCATCGCCGAGGGTAGACGGAATCCGTAATCCACGAGATTCTGTTTGCGGCTGCGATCGCCATGCCACATCCCGTGCACCTGCGGAATAGTGGCGTGGCTTTCGTCAACGAAGAGCAGAAAATCTCGCGGGAAATAATCGAGCAGTGTCGGCGGAGCTTCCCCCGGCAAGCCGCCCAGAGAAGTGACGCGAGTAGTTCTCGATGCCGTGGCAGTAGCCCATTGACTTGATCATCTCGAGATCGAATCGTGTGCGCTGGTGCACGCGCTGCGCCTCGACCATCCGGCCCTCTGCTTCGAGATAGGTGACCCACTCGTTCAGCTCCGTGACAATCGAATCGATCGCCTGGGCCTTGCGCTCGGGCTGTACGACGTAATGGCTCTTGGGATAAATCGGCAGGCGCGCGTACTTCTGCTTTATCGTGCCAAACAGCGGATCGATCTGCGCCAGCGATTCGATCTCATCGCCGAATAGCTCGATGCGATATGCTGACTCGTCGTAGGTCGGATATACCTCGATGATGTCGCCGCGCACGCGAAAGGTTCCGCGCCGAAAATCCGCGTCATTGCGCTCGTAGAGAATTTCAACCAGCCGCCGCGTGATGTCCTTGCGACTAATGTGCTGGCCTTTTTCAAGCAGCAGCAACATGCCATAGTAGGCCTCGGGCGAACCGAGACCGTAGATGCAGCTTACTGAGCTCACGATGATCGCATCGCGGCGTTCAAATAACGATCGGGTTGCGGAGAGCCGGAGCTTGTCCAGCTCCTCGTTGATCGTCGCTTCCTTCTCTATATAAAGGTCGCCCGCCGGGATGTACGCTTCCGGCTGGTAGTAGTCGTAGTAGCTGACGAAGTATTCAACGGCGTTGCCGGGAAAGAACTGCTTGAACTCGTGATAAAGCTGCGCGGCCAGCGTCTTATTGTGCGCGAGGATAAGTGCCGGCCGGTTCGACTGCTCAATCACCTTGGCCATGGTGAAGGTCTTGCCCGAGCCGGTGACGCCGAGCAGCACCTGGTGTTTTTCACCCGCGCTGAGACCTTGCATGAGTTCCTCGATAGCGCGGGGCTGGTCGCCGCGAGGCTTATAGCTGGTCACCAACTGAAAATCCATTCGAAGATTATAGCTGAAGAGCGAAGATTAGGCGAAGAACGGACGATCAAGAGCCGGGCTTCTCCTACTCCATTCCCAAATCCCCTCGGGGATTGCCGACCATCTTTTTGGGATCGACGGCGCGGTCGAAGTCTTCGCCAGAGATGAAGCCACTGGCGATTGCGGCTTCGCGGAGCGTGATGTTCTGTTCGAGCGCCGTGTGGGCAACCTGTGCGGCCTGGTCATAGCCGATATGGGGAGAAAGGGCGGTGGCCAGCATTAGGCATTCCTGCACGTTGCGGTCGAGTTGCGGGCGATTCAGAGTGATGCCCTCGACTCCGAATGTTCGAAATTGATTGCAGGCATCTCCGAGAATTCGCGAACCGTGGAGCACGTTGCGAATAACGACAGGGCGCATGACGTTGAGTTCGAAGTTGCCCTGCGATCCAGCGAAAGCGACGGCGGTGTCTTCGCCGATCACCAGGGTGCAGACCATAATCATGGCCTCCTGCTGCGTTGGATTCACTTTGCCCGGCATGATCGAACTTCCCGGCTCGTTTGATGGCAGCACGAGTTCGTTCAGACCGGCTCGTGGTCCCGAGGCCAGCCAGCGCAGGTCGTTCGCAATCTTCATCAGCACGATCGCCAGCGAACGAAGCGCCGCACTCGCAGCGACCATCGCATCCAGCGACGCCAGCGCAGCGAACTTGTTGGGCGCGGAGACGAACGGACGTTGCAACAGGTCTGCAAGCCTTGCCGCGACCTTGTCCCCGAAACCCTCCGGCGCATTCATGCCCGTGCCAACCGCTGTGCCACCAATCGCCAGCCGGTACAAGCCCTGCATCGATGCTTTGATCAGCAGGAGTGCATCATCGAGCTGTGTCGCATATCCCGACCACTCTTGCCCGACGGTCAGCGGAGTAGCATCCTGCAAGTGGGTCCGGCCGATCTTCACCACGTCCACCCACTCGCGGGCCCTCGCCCAGATCGCCTCTTTGAGAGCGGAAACCGCGGGAATCAGATGGCTGTCGAATGCCAGAACGGTGGCGATGTGCATCGCGGTCGGGAACGTGTCGTTCGACGACTGCCCCATGTTGACGTCATCGTTGGGATGAACCGGATTCTTGCTGCCCAGTTCTCCACCTGCGAGCTGGATGGCCCGGTTGCTGATGACCTCGTTCACATTCATGTTCGTCTGCGTGCCCGACCCGGTTTGCCAAACGCTGAGAGGGAACTGGCCGTCGAGCGCGCCGGCAATTACCTCGTCGGCAACCGTCGCAATCAGATCGGCTTTCCATGCCGGCATTGCGCCGATCTCACCGTTCACCAATGCCGCCGCCTTCTTCACATACCCATATGCGCGACACACTTCGGCCGGCATGCGGTCATCGCCGATGGCGAAGTGGATGAGAGAACGCTGCGTCTGGGCGCCCCAGTAATGTTCGGCCGGAACCTCGATCACGCCCATCGAGTCGCTCTCTTTGCGAACGCCCGTAGTCCCCGTGCCGATCGAAGTCTTTGGCTCTTTGGCGGTCTCTGCGTGTGCTGCGGGCGCTTGGCCTCTTCATCCGTTTATCTCCCCGCGAATGCGATGATCTGCTTTGAATCGCCTTCCTTCGTCCGCACGCTGCCCTGATCAGCGATGCTGGATGGTTGAAGCAGAACCGGCGATTTTGCCGTTATGCACGCTACTTAGGCAGCAGGATGTCCTTCAACCATGGCACCGGGAGCGCACCTTCATCCAGCGCGTGATCGTGGAACTCGGTAAGCGTGAAGTCCTTGCCCCTGGCTGCTTCATACGCTTTGCGCAGGCGCCACCATTCGCTTGTGCCGACGTAATAAGTGGGCAGTTGAGTGGAACTAAGCTTGGCCCGCTGTAGCTTTCCTTCGGCCTCGGCGCGAGTCTGGAACGCGTCGTCGATCATGAAGTGCATCGCCTCGTCATCCGTCATGCCCATGGTTTGCATGCGAATGTCTAGGATGCTGTTGCCCACCGCGCGCAACCACACTTTCAAATAGCTGAGACGATAACGCGGGTCGTTGTCGGCGAATCCCTGCCGCATCATGACCTGCGCAATGTACTCGGCCCAACCTTCAACGTATGCGCCGTTTCCATAGAGGCTTCGCACCAGGCGTCTTGTCACGGGTTGAATCTCATTGGCATGTTCGGCCTGCACGTAATGGCCGGGAAGCGCTTCGTGGATGGAGAGCCACTTGAGCACCCAGTTGTTGTATTCGCGGAGGCGCGACTCGGCGCTGGCTTCAGGCGTGCTGGGACTGATTGGGGTGATCCAGTACTCAGCCTCCGCATTCGGATCAAGGGGCGGCGCGGAGTGGAATCCGCCAACGGAGTAGATGCCGCGTTCGAACTCCGGCGTGGCGATCACTTTCAGGTTGTCGCGCGACTTCAGCGAGACGATTTTCTTGTCGATGATGAACTGGCGGATTCCGACAAGATCATCCTTCACGGTCTGTATCAGGTCATCGCGTTTGGGGTGATCATCTGCAATCTTTTTGAGCACCTCGCCGATGATTGTGTTCTCGCGCTCCTGCTGACCCAAGCCAGTGTGTTCGTCATGATCAGGGTAGTACTGCTTGTGCAGCGGCAGAGCCAGCTCGAGCATTTCCGCACGCGTTTTCTTGAAGTCGCGCTCAGCATCGGCGAGTACCTGGTCAGGAGTAATGTCGTTCTCCATCACCAGACGGAACTTATCGGCGTAAAAGTCCTTGCCAAGGCGCCATGTGCGATCGGTCTTCCGTTTAGCGAGATCAGCCTGCAGCCATTGCGAGAAATCTTTCAGAGCTTTCACGGCCGGCGGAGCGACCTGGTCAAAACGAGCTTTCAACTCCGGATGCTTTGCAACCGCTACGGCAATCGTGTCCTGAATCAGGTCGACGTTTCCCTCATTTTCCTGAACGGCAACCTTGATGAAGATGGGGTCTGCATCCACCAGTTCGCTCCGCGCCTGATCGAGAAACGTTGGCGTTGCCGCTACCCGCGAAAGCACGTCGCCCAGCCGTACCGGCTCTGCGGCGTACTCATCGGTCAGCGGCTGAAAAAGTGCGCTGCCCAGCAATTCTACGTAGACCGTAGGGTTGTGCTTGTAGTTCTGGATGCGATCGAATTCAAGTAGGGAAAGCCCGATCTGGTCGTCGATCAAGTGCCAGTCTGCCGCGTCTTCGGGTCCGAGCGAGGCCACCGGCGTTTCGGTGTGGAATCGTTCGCGCCATTGTGCGTATACCTGCCGCTGTGTCGCCATACCCTTCGGGCTCACATCATCAAGTAGAGCATCGAGGGCAATTGTCTTGCCGGTCTTTGGATCGACGTGCTTGTGATAGCCGGCCTGCGATGCACTCGACGGTGATAGCGCCAGGGTTTCGTGAATGAACTCCGTGCTGAGCTTTGCAAACTTTTCATTTCCCTGCGGGGCCGCAGGTCCAATTTGTGCCGCAAGGGCACTCGCACCAAGAACAAACACTGCAAGCAATCTCATGTGCATCACTGTCTCCCCCCAAATTCACCCTGCCAGCCTAACACTCTGATATACCCGCCATGCTACTCATTGTCAGCATCGGGGCCGCCGCGGATGACTGAGATCGCGGCACTGTATGGCTTCATCTGGTATTCCTTCGGAGGAATGTCGCCGGCCAGGTAGCGCACGAAGTAGTCCCACCGCCGCCGCATCATGTACGGCGATGCCGGCCCGTAGCCGTGTGGCACGTTGGGAATCATCAACAGATCGAAGTCCTTGTTGGCCTTGATCAGCGCATCCACCAGCAACAGGGTGTTGTTGGGCGGCACATTGTCATCCATCGTGCCATGCGCCAGCAGCAGGTGTCCCTTCAGATTCTTGGCGAAGTTCTGATTCGCCTGCGAATCGTAGTTAGTGGTGCCGTCGGGATTCTTAACTTCGATGCCGGCCCACTTCTCAGCCCAGTCGTCTTCATAGTCGCGCTGATCGTGGTTGCCGCTCTCGGCAATACCAACCTTGAAAAAGTCGGGATAGTGAAGCAGTGCTGCGCCGGTTGCATTGCCGCCGCCCGAGTGTCCCCAGATTCCCACGCGGTCGAGATCGATAAACGGATATTGCTTGGCCAGGTCTTTCATACCCGATATCTGGTCGGGGATCGTGTTGTCACCGAGGTCTGCGTAGTATGCCTCGTGAAACGATTTCGAGCGGAACGGCGTCCCCATGCCGTCGATGCACACCACAATGAATCCGAGTTCAGCAAGCGCTTGCATGTCTCCATGCGCTGCGCGGAATTCGCGTCCGCCACACGAGCCGATCTGCGGCCCGGGATAGACGTAATTGATGATGGGATATTTTTTCGATGCATCGAACGGAATGGGCTTGAACATGAAGCCGTACAGGTCCGTCGTGCCGTCGCGCCCCTTTACCGTGATCGGAGTCAGCGGCTGCCATCCTGCGGCGGTAAGCTTCGAAATGTCCTGCCGTGCGACCTCCATCACCGTCTTGCCCTGGTCATCGCGCACCACGGTTACCTGCGGCTGCGTCGGCGTCGAGTAGGTATCAGTAAAGTACCGTCCGTCCTGCGAGACCTTGATGCGGTGATCCGCATCTTCCGGCGTCAGGAGCGTCAGTCCGGTGCCATCGAAGTTCACGCGAAAGAAGTGTTCGTAGTAGGGATCGCGATCCTTCTCCTTGCCCACGCCTGCGAAGTAAATTACGCGAGCTTTGTCGTCGACGTACAACACCTGGGTTACATTTCCGGGCCCTTGCGTGATCTGATTCTTCAGCTTGCCGGTGGTCAAATCGTAGAGGTAGAGGTTTCCCCAGTTGTCGCGCTCGCTGAACCAGAGAATCTCATTAGACTCAGGCAAGTAATGCCAGTTGATTTTGCCGTTGCCGCTCTCGTAGAACTTCAGCGTCTTCTCCGTCATTACCTCGCGTACTCCGCCGGTCTCGGCATCTGCCACGCGCACCCACTCCTGCTTGTGGTCGCGCGATGTGGATACAAACCCCAGGTGCTTCTCATCGGGACTCCATTCCACATCGGCAAAGGTGTCGCCATCGCAGGCAATGTCGTCGCACAGGGTTGAGCGATGCTGATCCGGTGGCATTTTCAGACGGATCACCTTGCGCGCGCCAACGTCAATAATCACGCGCTCGATCATGGTCACGTCTTTGTCGCCAACCAGCGGATACTTCCATGCTTTCAGGTCGGGATGGGTATTTGTCACGGGCACAAGGTACATCTCGCCGGTCTTGCGCTGATCTTGCTGGAAGGTGGCGATCTTTTTCGAGTCGGGCGACCATAGCAGAATCGCCGACTCAGTATGTTTCCATCCGGCGTTGTCCGTCGCATAGCCAAAGTCCTTCACACCGTCGGTCGTCAGTTGGGTTTCAACGCCCGTTGCCAGATCGCGCACCCACAGATTCCAGTTGCGAATGAACGCGCCCAGCTTCCTGTCGGGTGAAAGCGTCATTGGCGGAATCGGCGATTGCCCCGGCGCAGGCGCTCCGCCCGAAATCACCTTGCACGCATCCGATCCCGCCGCCTACGACGGCACTGGTAGGCAGCGCCATGCATCGTGAACGTCAGCGTATGATCGCCGTCGCTCAGCGAAATATCTGCAAGCTGCAGGTGGCGCGCATCGAGCCCGGCGCCGCCCTTCATCGTGGCCTTTAGCGCCGCCGTCAGTCTTTCTTCATCAAACAGGGGAGTGCGCGATCCCTTCGCCGGATCGACCATGACGTAGGTGATACCGCTATCGTCCACCTCGCGATACCAGAAGCGATCATCGTCGAGCCACTGAGCATCGACCTGGCCCTTGTAGGCGAGTGGATTGACGTTGTAGGCCATGAATTTCTCGGCATTCGCGTAATCCTGATCGGAATACTGGCGCGGCTGCTGGGCCGAACCGGTGATGCAAACCAAGGCAAGAGCCACAAGGGGGCCCGCAAGCGACGCACGTTTCATTGCAGTCATGTTTCTGGATTCCTCTGGCGCAGACACACCATCACACAAATCAATGGACATCGGGCTATCTGTTGATCTGAGAAGGTGTTACTTGTTCGAATTCTATATCCCATCGTCTTCTGGAAACGGCGAATAAGCTCTCCGATGCTGGTTTTTCTACTCAGCAGCAATCAACAGAATCGGAGGGATTGCGCTGGGTGCGGAATGTCGCTGACTTCGGTCATTGGCGCCGAGCCATTGTAACCCTGTACACAGCGCGCGATTACGAGAGCCGACTCCGCTGACGATTTAAACACCTGGCTGAAACGCGAAACGTGACTGCGATAGACGACTGTGCTAATTTCGGATACAGCCGGATGTGTCGCTTCACCCCACACCCGCTTTCTGATGAAAGCCAGAGTCGAACACCCTCTTTCGTCCCAGATTCCGTCGGTCACCGCAGTCTGGTTATTTGCAGCTGTGTGTGGGGTCGCAGTGTTTTTCATTGCGATTTGCCTGCAGTGGCTCATCTACGACGACTGGCTGCACAAGAGCGGCTCGCTTCGCCTGGTCGGCAGTGCCTTTGCCGCTCTTTTAACGCTTGGATTCGCCTACCGGTGGCAGCTTGCGGCCCGCAGGCGCAAGCTCGAAATTCTGCGCCAGTTCGAAACCATCCGCTGGATGAACGACCAGATTCGCAATTCGCTGCAGGCGATCGAGTGCCTCGTCTATGCCTCGAATCCGCATGTGACCGATCCCGTGAAGGATGCAGTCGATGCAATCGAGAATGTTCTGCAAGAGGTGCTGTCTGAGGCTCATCCCGAACCGTTGGCGAGAGTGAGCAGCATGAGAGAGACCGGCGCTGCCAGCCAACCTTGATCGAGAATCCGGGGCTACTTCAATATTGCCCCGATATTCGCTTTGATTGATGGACTCTTCTCTGTCCCCGTGATGGTTAGCGGAATGCTCCGGTTCGGCGAGTTCAGCTTTACCGTCAGGGTGAAGTTGATCGCGCCGGTGTCTGCAATTGTGCCCGCACCGGTCGCGGAGCCGAACTGGGGCAGGTTGCCGTAAATATCCTTTATTTGTGCACTCTGCGGCGACGAGTTCACGTTTGCCTTCAGCACCTGGATCTGCGTTCCACCCGATGTGCCGGTAAGCGAAGTCAAGCCCTCGATCTTTGAGCCGAGGTCGAATCCGGCGAGCTCGGTATTGTCGATCTCGACGGGGCCGGCCAGAATTGCGGCGGTTGCAGGACCGCTGACACTGATGTTTGCCGTCATCGTTCCGCCTTGCAACGACGAACCGTTGGGTAGATAAATGCCTACCACCGGCATCAACTGTTCCAACTGATCGATCGGCAGGTTCGGCGCCGAGACACGAAGGTCGAGCATCACTGCCTGGGGTGTGAACTCGAAGCTGCCGTTTGCGTGAACCTCAACCGATCCAGTATGCACAGCGATATCCGACACAGTGCATTTGTTCGATTTCATATTGTGCGAGATGGTGTAATCGATATCTATCGGATCGTGTGCCGGCGAGCCTCTCGGAACCAGTTGCAGCTGCGAAGCCTTGATCTTTCCCGTGCTCGTAACATTCGTCCCGTCCGAGCTGATCTGGGCATCCACATCATTCTGCATCGTTATGCCCTTGGTCTTGTCGATTATCCCGGAAGCAACCGGATCGAATTCCCTGAGCTGCAGTTTGGCCTGAAACGGCGTTTGCGTGGTGTCCTTTCGCGATATCGGTCCGGCATTTCCGCTGAGTTTCAGAGAACCTTCTCCCGGCAGCTTCGCCGAAAGGTCGAAAGGAGCTGATTTGAGGAATGAAAAATTCTTCACTGCCAGATTCACTTCGGTGTACTGGAAGGGCTTGTTCGTCAGCGGGATTGACGACACCGTCGCGCTTCCATCGGTAATTCTCAACTCTTCCACCGTCAAGTCGTTTACGGAATTCGACTGTCCGGTTGCGCCCGGTTGGGCGGAGTTCGCCCCGATGCTGGAGAAATTCCACTCTCCGCTGGCATTCTGAATGAGTTGAATGGAGGGTGTGTCGATATTCAGCTTTGTGATGTGTGCCCGGTGGTGAAACACGATAGGCAGAATTTCTACGCCCACATTCAGCTTCTTTGCCTGAATAAACGGAACCGCGCTGAATTTTGGGTCGTCGGCGATGGAAATGTCTTCGAAGTCCAGGCTTCCGGCCATGATTTCGAAGGTTATGCGCCCGAGGGTAACTTCACGGCCGAGGGCGTTTGACAACTGGCTCTCGATCACGGGCCTGAAGGTCTCAGCATTCACAAAGAACGGGACCAGAGAAAGTGATAAGACAATGAGGAAGACAACTGCAGCGACAACCAGTACCCACTGCTTCAGCATGCGGTTTCCTCTGCGCTATTAAGGCTGGCACGATTGTACCGTCCCGAGGAGCGACCTTGAGAAGTCAAACTGCCTGCCTTCACCCAAAGAGGAAACCTTGACCTGTACTACCAGGGCAACGCCTTGCCCAGGTGGAAGTACCCTCCCGTCGGTCCATCATCTGCCAGAGTCGCCAATGCTGCGCTGGTTTTGCCACCTTCGGCCAATTCCATCGGAGCGCTTTGGCCGCCCATATCGGTCTTCACCCATCCCGGATGTGCCGAGTTGACCTTGATCTTGGTATCGCGTAGCTCGTACGCAAGATGGACTGTGAACGCGTTGAGTGCTGTCTTCGACGCATCATATGCGAATGATTTGGCGTTGTAGATGGGCGACTTCGGATCTGCGTGCAGCTGGAGCGACGCCAGAATGCTCGACAGGTTCACGATCCGCCCCGCAGGACTTTTCTTGATGAGAGGCAGAAGCTTCTCGGTCAGTTCCACCTGCGCGAAGAAATTTGTCTCGAATACCTTGCGTAGCAGGTCCATCGGCACATCCGCTGCGCGATGTTCGGGCCCTTCGCCCGGAAATGTCCCGCCTGCAATTCCAGCGTTGTTTACGAGAATGTCAAGCCGCCCGAACTTCGAGTCGAAGTAATCGTAGGCCGCCTGGTAATCCGCCCGCCTGGTGATGTCGAACTGAATCGCATCAGCGTCCACGCCTGCCGCGCGAAGCTTGGCGACCGCCCGTTCACCCTGCGTTTTGTCGCGCGAGCCAATCACAACCTTGATGTTTTCCGATTTGTTCTCTCCGAGGTCGAGCGCGGTCTGGAAGCCGAGCCCGCGATTTCCGCCGGTAATGAATGCGATCTTCTGTGCCATAGGGGAAGTATCTCCTGTCTAGCAGTTGATTCATCTGGGGGCGAAAAGTTCCGCAAATTCGAAGTTCGAAATGAACCGGGGCCGCATGGTTCGCTTGCTCTGCACATGCAGCCCTCAAAACTTCCCCGGCATCGAAGCACGCTGGGAGGATTCTTATGCCTGAGAAAGCGACCATGGAGCGAGCCAAAGAGGATTTGCGCGAGGGCAAGTCGCCCTCAACGGCGGCCGGCGAATTTGTTCGCGAAGAAATCGATCATGTGCGGGAAGGGAAGCACGGGGCCCGTTCTCCACAGCAGGCCATTGCCATTGGCCTCAGCAAGGCACGCCGCGCGGGTATCCCACTCAAACCGCCGGCGCGGGGCAAAGTAAGCGAAGAAAGCCGCCACAAGGCAGAGCAGGACGCCAAGAAGGGGCGCACCGAGCCGAAGACCAGCCCGGAAGGCTCGACGGCACGCGGCCGCTCGCGCCTGAAGACAATGCGGCATGAGCCCAAGAACACAACTTCGCATCGGGCACTTTCGGAACATGCCGAGAAGGCAGCTCGCAAACGGCGAAAGACCGGCTGATTCATTGAGGGGGCATCTCCAGCGTCCCAACAGATCGGCCGCGTTGCCTTCGCTCCGAGTCGTAATTGATAGAGCCGCGTCAATCAGTTTGCTTCCGCAGCCCTGAGCGCGTATCTTTCGAAGGATAGTCAAGTTGGAGCCCTGATGCGCCCCTCTGATTCCCCGGATCAGGACGCAGCGGCTGCGGCTGAGGTCAAACGGGCCGAGTTCGCTCATTTCGCGCTGGAGAACCTGTTCGAGATTTCTCCTGACGCCATTTTTATCACGGATGCCGAAGGCATCATTCGTGTCGCGAACCCGCGTTCAGCAGAATTATTTGGTCACACCCAGGCCGAGTTGATCGGCCAGCCCATCGACAATCTCGTTCCGAAGCGCTTCCGTATGCGCCATCCTGCGCATCGTGAGAACTACCATGCCCATCCCCGTGCGCGCCAAATGGGCGCGGCCATGAATCTCTTCGGTCTGCGCAGAGACGGCACGGAGTTTCCAGTCGACATCATGCTGAAACCGCTGGAGACGCCGGCAGGCACAGCCGTGCTCAGCATCGTTCGCGATGTGACGGAGCAGCATGAGGCCCAGGAACTTGCCCGGTACAAAGACCTGCAACTGCGCTCACTGCTCGACGGGGTGCGCGATTACGCCATTTATCTTCTCGACAAAGAAGGCCACGTCACAACCTGGAATCCCGGCGCGGAGCGCACAAAACAATACAAAGCCGATGAGATTATTGGTAAGCATTTTTCGCGCTTCTTCACCCAGGAAGACATTGACAGCGGCCGTCCCGCAGAGTTGCTGAAGCGAGCGGCAGAGCGGGGACGAGTTGAGGACGAAGGCTGGCGAGTACGCAAAGACGGCTCGCGTTTTTGGGCGAACATAGTCCTAACCGCAATTCGTGACACGAGCGGAGAAGTCACCGGTTTTGCCAAGGTCACACGCGACTTCACCGATCGCAAGCGTGCTGAAGAGGCAGTCATGCTTCAGCTCAGCCAGGCGTTGCTGGCGAACATGGACGTCCGCAAGCTCCTGTTGGCGATTTCGGCGAGCCTGCAGGAGGTGGTGCCGCTGGATTGCGCCACCCTTGGGCTGGTTGAAGAAGGCTCCGATTCGGTCATGGTGCAATTTCTGGATGTCAGTGACAAACAACCTGTAAGCTCAGACATTCGGCTGCCCCTCTATGGTTCTCCTGCAGGACAGGCCATCCGGACCCGGGAACCGGTTTGCCTCGGGCGGATTCAGGATGGTGGTTTCAACGAGGAGGGGACTCATCATCTCACCAGCCTTGGCATGCAGTCCGGTTGCTGGATCCCCCTTATTCATCGCGGCCAGGTGATCGGTGTCCTCGCTGTAGCCAGCCGGATCGAAGGTGCATTTACCCAACGCGAAACCGACATGCTCGTCCAAATCGCCGACCCGGTGGCCATGGCTGTCGGGAATGCGATGGTCTTTCGCCACATCGCAGAACTCCGCGACCGCTTTCGCCAGGAAAAGCAGTATCTGGAAGATGAAATCAACCTGGAGAATCGATTTGAGGACATCGTCGGCGAAAGCGGCGGTCTGCGCCAGGTATTGAAGCAGATTGAGACCGTCGCACCCACCGACGCAACCGTACTCATCCAGGGCGAGACCGGTACCGGCAAGGAATTACTGGCGCGCGCCATTCATCGCCTCAGCGGTCGCAGTGATCGCACCTTCGTCAAGGTCAACTGTGCGGCCATCCCCGCCGGCCTGATTGAGAGCGAACTGTTCGGGCACGAGAAAGGTGCCTTCACCGGCGCGATTGCGCGTAAGATGGGCCGCCTGGAATTAGCCCACGAAGGCACCCTCTTTCTCGACGAAGTTGGCGAACTCCCTCTTGACCTTCAGCCCAAGTTGCTGCGCGCGCTCCAGGAAAGAGAGATCGAACGGCTGGGAGGAACCCGACCCATCTCCGTCAACGTGCGACTCATTGCTGCCACCAATCGCGACCTCTCCCAGATGGTTGCCGAAAAGCAGTTTCGCAGCGACCTTTTTTATAGACTCAAAGTCTTTCCTATTTTTGCCCCGCCACTCCGTGACCGTGTCAGCGACATTCCCGTGCTTGTTCGTCATTTCGTCACTGCGCACAGCCGCCGGATGGGCAGGAACATCGAGACCATCCCCGAAGACACGATGCAGGCTCTCTGCCGTTGGCCCTGGCCCGGCAACATTCGCGAGCTTGAGAACTTCCTGGAGCGCGCCGTCATCCTAACCCGCGGCTCTGTACTATATGTTCCGCTCGCTGAACTCGAGACCAAGGTCGCCGAACTGCATGACGCACTGGACATGGCCGACCCCACACTCCATGCTGCCGAGCGCGATCACATTCTGCGTGTGCTGCGTGAGACCAAAGGGCAAATCGGTGGCGCTGATGGTGCCGCCGAGCGGCTGGGTCTCAAGCGCACCACGCTTAATTCAAAGCTGAAGAAACTCGCCATCGAACGCAATGACTATATGTAAGGTTGCGCGAGGGAATTCTGTGGGTTTTCGACAATAGCTTTGTCTATGACGATATGCACTGGCGACGACATCTCGTCTCGTGACGATATTTCGTCATCGTCACTTCGCCGACTGGAGACCGTCGCTAACGTGGGATCTGGTTTTCTTCTGAAGAATATCTCCTTCAAAATCATCAACAAGCAGAACTATGTCATTCGTCACCTGAGTTTGGCACGCCGGTTGCCTTAGAGAGGGCAAGGCCGATGAGGGCCTGAATACGTTGCGAATCACATTTCAAGATACGACGGAAGCAATCGAGATGAGGCTGGAAGGGCGAGTGGCCGGTCCGTGGGCAAGTGAACTCGATCGTGTCTGGTTGGAAACGGCTCCGCGACTGGCTTCAAAGAAACTCATCATCGATCTGCACAACGTGACATATGCGGATGTGGCCGGCAAGCAGGTGCTGCGTACTATCTATGCGCAGACGCGGGCTACGTTTATAACCAACACTCCGTGGGCTCAATTTCTCGCGGAAGAAGTTACTTCAAACAAGGCTGTGAACGCAGAAGAGGGAGAATGACCATGGCGACGATGCGCGAAACAATGACCACTTCCAGAACCGAGGCACAGCGGTCCGGCGAATTCTTCAAAAGACTCACGCCAGCAGCTCTGCGCGATCTCGAATCTATGGAGTTCCCCACGTTGTATCAGCCAGGTGTCCAACTCTTCTCTGAGAAATCCGCACCAACCGGTATCTTTATCGTTGTTTCCGGTGAGGTCAAGCTCTCCATTAATTCAAGCGAGGGCAAACGTCTCATCCTGAGCATCGCCAAGGCCGGCGAAGTTCTGGGCCTTTCATCCGTGCTCTCCGGTCTGCCCAGCGAGATGACGGCCGAGGTTCTGTACCCGTCTCGGATCGCCGTGATCGAACGCGATCAGTTCATGGCTTTCATGAGCCGTCATCCTGAGGTCTACCAGGTGGTCACGCAGGAGCTCACCATGCAGTACAAAGTTGCCTGCGAGCAACTCCGCACCGTTGCGCTCTCTGGTTCCGCGCCCGAGAAACTGGCTCGCCTGCTTCTCGAGTGGAGTGAAAACGGCCAGAAGACCGAATCCGGAATGCGGTTCCGCTTTTCACTCACGCACGAAGAGATCGGTGAATTCATTGGAGCTTCGCGCGAAACGGTCACGCGCACGCTCTCAACGTTCAAGAGCCGCCGCCTCGTGGCCTTTCATGGTTCGATTCTTGAGATTCCCAGCCGAGTGGCGCTCGAACATCTCGCAGGAGTTTAACTAAACATATATATATATTCCGCGTAAATGCACTTCTATTGCAGTCTGTACTTTAATTCGCCGCGATTTGCAGTCGGGCCCGGGTTCGCGACGACGCACTCATACAAATTCCCGAGCAAGTGCGCACGGAAGCCTTCGCGATACAATGGCTGGCAACCAACAGCCATTTACTCCAGGAGGCTTCCATGCGCAGGGTCTTCCTCGTACTTCTCTCTCTTCTCATTGTGTCTTCGATTGCACTGCCGGCTCTGGCGCAAGGCGCCCCACCGCAAGGAGGGACCGACCAGCCCTACACCGTCGAGTACTACTACAAGGTGCAATGGGGACATCAGCAGGAATTCCACGACCTTTTCCTGAAGAACCACTACCCGCTTCTGAAGAAGATTCAATCAACCGGCCGTATGCTCTCGATCAAGATGGAGGCGCCCGCGTACCACACCACCGAAGATGGGCGCTGGGATTACCGTGTCACCATCATCTACAAGAATTCCACGGTTGCAACAACTGCGAATCCTGACGAAGAAGCGTTCATCAAACAGCTTTGGCCCGACCAGGATACCTATAAAAAGGAAGAGCAGCGCCGGTTTGAGATCCTCGCCGCCCATTGGGATTTACCGGTCACAGACATCACGCCCAAGTGACACAAGTGCAGGGAAGGGAACAGGGGATAGGGATTACACTCTAATCCCGATTCTCTATGCTCTGGATCTGCGCCACCTCTCCACCAGATCTTCTGCCGCGTGTGGCCAGTATGGAATTTCGAACTTGAATCCCGCCTCCAGAAGCCGGGT
This sequence comes from uncultured Acidobacteriaceae bacterium, assembly GCA_963699875.1. Lineage (GTDB taxonomy): Bacteria > Acidobacteriota > Terriglobia > Terriglobales > Acidobacteriaceae > CAVVDY01. Next base: position 28,302 of record CAVOVN010000015.1, on the reverse strand, counting down.
TGGAATTACACGCCGGCTCTTCAACACCAGCTCGGTTTCCGTCCGCATGAAGAACGCGGCCAGCTCCAGCAGCGGTTTTGGCGCGGGAATTCCGTTCGGCATGTTCCACGCCTCACGCAGCGTTGCCATGAACTCGCGATTCTGCTCAGGGTAGGGGGACGCGATGTTGATTGGACCCTCCATATTCTCGTGGGTGATTAGAAATTCAACGGCGCGGACAAAATCGTCCTCGTGAATCCATGAAACCCATTGCCGGCCGTTGCCTTGCTTCCCGCCCAGCCCCACGCGCACAAGGTTTGAAAGCACTGCGAAGGCATTCCCCTGCACGGGACTCAAGGTAATCGCCGATCGCATCGCCACTTTTCTCGTGTTGGGTGTGTCCGCGTTGAAAAACGCAGTCTCCCAGTCCTTCGCTACGCGATTGGAAAAGTTCCACGTATCCGGTGCGCCCGGCTCCCCTCCACCAAGTTCGCCGGTCTTCTCATCCATTGCGTGGTCGAGCGCATGTCGATAGATTGTGGCTGTCGACGCGTTCAGCCAGACGCGCGGCGGGTTTGCCAGCGATGCGATCACTGCACCCAGAAGACGCGTCGAGACAATCCGTGAGTTGTAAATTTCAACGCGATTGTCCGGAGTATAACGGCAATTGACGTTGCGGCCTGTCAGGTTGATGCAGACATCTGCTCCTTCGAGATAGTCCATCCAAAGGCCCGGAGTCTGCGCATCCCAATGCACGGTTTGCCACTCTGCCGTATGCGGTCCGCGGGTGAGAACGATGACGTGGTCGCCGCGCCGCTGGAAATATCGCGCCAGCACACGTCCGACCTGCCCGCTTCCACCTGGAATGACGATGCGCAGGGGGCGCACTTCCGCAAAACGACTTGTGGTCATCAAAAGGAGTCTATCTGAACTGCTATCGAGCGGGCGGTGAAGGGGGCACAGGTGGCTGCGGAGGCATGGGAGGATAACCATACGCGGCCAGATATCGACGCCGCTGCCCCGCTCGAATCTCGCGCACAACAAGAACAATGATGAGGACGAGAATCAATAGTGGAGTCCAGAAGACCCATGGTGGCTGTGCAACGCGGCTGCCCTGGATGTTTGCCGTATCGGCAGCGTGCAACCCGCCGAACATCACCACCAGGTCATTGCCTACGGTGACGTTCTCTCCCAGATGGACTGACCCGAAGAAATTTACTACATCATGACCGATAGCGGCGTCGTCTTCCGCGCGCACGGTTCCAAAGAACACCACGACATCGTGTCTTGACGCGTGCGCAATATGGACATTGCCGAAGAACACCACAACATCGTGATCGATGTCGCCTTTGGCATTCACGCTGCAGAAGAAGCACACAGCGTCATGGACTGATTGCCCCTCCGGCACCACGATGTTGCTGGCGAATTGCACGGCATCCTTGTCGGCGCGCGCTGGAGTTGACGCAAGCAAAAGTGCAGAGGACAGCAGCAGGGCAGAGAGCAAGCGTTGAGTCATGATGACCCTCACTCCGAAATTCTACGCGCGGCCGCCCTGAAAAGTTCCGTAATCCGCCGCAAATGGCGTGGGCTAGAATTCCACCCGCATCCCTAATTGAATGCGCCGCGGCGGTCCGACAGCCGTCACATCGGCGAAGGTCGGCGAGGACTCCACCGTATTGATGCTGGAGGGGTTCTGGTGGTTCAGCAGATTGAACGCGCCGGCAGAGAGACCCACGCGCGGCGCATCCTCGTCCTTGTTCGCGGTAATGGCAAAGTCATGTCCCCAGCGCAGGTCCATGTCAACGTACGATGGAGCGGTCTCACTGTTGCGTGCCACGCCATCCGGGCGCGTGTTGAACAGAGAATCGCCGTATAGGTCGGTGCCCGTCGTGATCGTCCAGGGGCGGCCGGTGTTTGCAAACACGCCGGCAGCAAGATTGTAGACACTCTTGGGGTTGAACATCGCATACATGCCCACCCGGTTGCGTCGGTCGAAGCTAGCATTCGACCACTCGTCATTCGGCGCGTACTGGTTTTGCGGATACCATCCGATCCCACCCGTGTTCGATTCGTAGTGCGACCAGGTATACCGCCCGAAGCCCGTGAAGTATTTGTTGAGGCGCCCGCGATACGAAACATCAAATCCGCTGCCCTCAAAAAAGGCGTAAGGCTGCATCTGCCGGATCAGCCCGTAGCTGGAATCAGGCCGCGCAGTGTATCCCGACTCCGGCGTTGGCGCATTGATATCCACCGAGCGAAACTCGTGGATGCCGCGTGTCTGGTAGGCGCTGATGATGCCCGTCGCCTTCTCTCCAAGTTGGCGCTCAATCGAGAGGCCATACTGCATCTGGTAGGGAATTGCGGCGTTGGGCGCGAGCCGGGCCAGGTTCGCCGGCTGCGCGGTGATGGTAATGCAATCGGTTATTGGTACGCAGCCTGTCGCGGGCAGGTCTGCCGGGTTTAGCGAGAACTGGATCGCCTGTCGCCGGGGTTTTTCATACCGCGCCAGATCCAGCAACGGACCTGAGCCAAAGCGGTCGTAGTAGATGCCCCCGCCGCCGCGCACGACGGTCTTCGAGTCCTGGTCCAGCACCCAGGCAAACGACACACGCGGCGCAAATCCAAGCCGCTTGTCGGCCAGAAAGTTCTGCCAGTCGTAGCGCAATCCCGGCGTAACCGCGAAACGCGCATTCACCTTGAACTGGTCCTGAATAAATGCACCCATCTCCTGCTGGTGGTAGATGAAGTGGACATCGCCGGTATTCTGCGAGAATCCCGAGGGCAGACTGTTCGCGAAGTTCTCGAGCGCCGTTTGCGCCACGCTTCCGTCTGCATTAAGAGTCGGCCCAAAGGAGTAAGTGCCGAGTGCATTCGTATTATCGTCAAATGCGCGACGGCTCATGTGCGGAACGTTGGCGCCGTACTTGATGGTGTGCCGACCGTGCGTCCACGTCACCATGTCGGTGATGCGGAAGTTATATTCGGTGCTCAGATAGTCGCCCTGCGCCGACCCGCCTACAAAATAGCCGCCGACTGAAACCTTCGGGACCTCGTATATGTTCGTGTGACGATTAGAGTCGTGCTCGCCGACGACTGAAAATTGATTCAGCATCACCGCCGACAGGGTCGAATCCACATGCGCCACCACATCGTCTTCGTGGTACTCACTGTTGTAGCCAGCGCTGGCAAGCGCCTGCCCGCCCACACCCTGATTCTGCCCGGTCCACTCTTCGTAGCTGTATTGCGCATATGCCGAATATTTCTCGCCGAACTGGTGGGCCGCACGAACGCTGAATTCCGTATCGCGCGTCGGCGAAGGCACGTTCGCCTGGTATATGCCGCTTGGGTTGTCCGGTGTCGGGACTACTGTCGCATACACTACCGAGTTGAGATCCTCTTCTGCACGATTGAAGCTGGCGAGGAAGCTGCTCTTTTTCGCGAAGAAGATCGGCCCGGTCATGCTGCCCTCATATACTCGCCGTTGCTCGAAGGGCTTTGAAGGTGCCAATGCATTCTGCGCATTCAAAGCCGAGTCGCGAAAAAGAAAGTTGAATTGCCCGTGATACTTGTCCGCGGCAGACTTGGTGATGATCTCCATCTGCCCACGCCCCGGCCAGTAGTACTGTGCCGAATATGGATCCTGATTGATGCGCACTTCTTGAACCGCCGATGCGGACACGGTAGAGCGATTCGCCTCCACGCCATCCACCATCAGGCCGGAGCCGCCGGTTGCCGAGGCACTGTCGTCGAGAAATGAACTCATTGCCGTCACGTAGTCGTTGTCAAAAATTGGTAACGCTTTCAAATCGGACGAGGTCATAACCGAGGAGTCACGATTATCTTCGGACGCAGTGAGATCCTCGTCTGTGTCGCCGTTTACGCGAACGTTGGTTGCTACTGAGGCAATCGGCAATGTAATGTGCAACGGCGCTGCCATTACGTGCGACGCGGAAGCCGTGGCTGAAACCACATTGGGATGCACAGTTACTGGCAGATGTACCGTTTCGAATCCTGGCTCTGAAATCACCAGCGTGAAGCTGCCCTCGTGCGGTGCAGCCATCAGAAAGTTTCCGACGCCATCCGACTTCGTTGTTACCGCGATCGATCCATCGGCATCGACGAGGTCAACCTCGGCATTGGGCACAATCGCGCCCGTAGGGTCGGCCACCACTCCTTGCACCGTCGCTGCGGGTGCGGGTTTTGCTGCGGAAGTCGAGGAACTCCGCGCGAGAACTAAGGCAGGCGACAGCAGTAAAGCAACCAAAGCAAAAAAGCGCAACATGCAAATCTCCAGCAATACCCAACATCGAGGCCAAGAGAATCACCCCGTCACTGCACGTGCATCAGGCGCCCAAGTCTTCTTCCTGAGGAAGACACTCGTGGCCGCCGAATGTCTGAGCGACACAACTTATCTCCCGCGTTTCTGGCTGCGAGATGATCTTGGACTGCGCTCTAACTCCATGATCCACGCGCACTTGCAGTCCAATTTGAGGGCACCGCTATATATCAATTTTCGCAGGACTCAAGGCGGCTGTCCAGTCCGCGGGTGAATCCACCAGCACATCTGGCGGAATCGCTTCCAGACTGCCAGGCGCAAGACCGAATGTACAGCCGATGCACCACGCTCCGGCGTTTCGCGCCGTCAGAACATCCACCTGGCTGTCGCCGATCATGACGGTTTGCTCCGGCGTTGCGCCGGCGCTCTTCATCAGTGCCAGCAGACCCTCGGGGTCGGGTTTTTTGGTCGCGAAACTATTGCCGCCGTAGATGTGCTGAAAATACTGCGCCAGTCCGAGCGCCTCGCAGATAGCCTGTGCGGGGCGCACTGGCTTGTTGGTCAGCACGGCCATGGCACGCGCGGGCACGTTGAGTTGATCGTGCACTTTGTGAAGCGCATCAAGGGCCTCAAGCACGCCGTCGTAGGCGTAGGTGTAGTCGAGCTTGTGCTCGCGATAGTAGTCGAGGAAGAATTTGTAGGCCTCGGCCAGAAACTCTTCGCCGGGCTCGTTACCGTCATCAGTGGCAAACGCGCGTCGCACCAGCATGAGCGCGCCATTTCCGATGTAGGTGGCAATGACTTCGTCGGAAAGATGCGGCCGGCCGAAGTTTTTAGCGTGGCATTCACACTGTTGCAAAGATCCTGCGCCGAATCGATCAGCGTGCCGTCGAGATCAAATACCAGCAGCTTGAGCCGTTCCACAGGCACAGGACGAATAACCCGAATCATGTTTCCAGTGTAATGGGGCCGAATTGGCCTTTCTGTGGTTACTGCGTTATCTCAGTCTCCCAGCTCAGCAGTATTGTCTTCCGTCGATCTCCACGCGCTCGCACCACAGGCAGAATCGGACGGCTCTCTTGGGAGCGAGAGCAGTGTAGTTCGGCTCCAACCACAGATGCACGCCAAGCCAGCACAGCAATGTTCGCCATATGCCTGATTCGTGGGTTCGGTGCGGCCACATCTTCTGCAGATTTTGTGCCAGTTGCGCGTCTGCTGTCATGTCGGATTCGTCGGAGATCATCGTCGGTGCCCTTCATCTACTTAGACACCGCACGCCGAGAAAATGTTCTCAGCCGGTGGACTGATTCAAGAGGGATATTCTCTGCAAGTACGGAACGGGAAGGGGGAGGGAAAAAGACAGGCGAGGCCTCCCAGGAGGTTGAGCTTTGTTATCGCGGTCCGATGACGCAACTCACGAGGCCTCGCCTGAGGAACGAACTTGTCAGGTGCGCTTTCAGTGCGGCCCAGCCCACCTAGACCAGGCCGCGCACCCGCAGAGAATCAATGCACTCGAATGTCGCCCGAGCCAGTCTCGATGCGAACGGTGGGTCCGCCGCCATGCACTTTGCCAACGATGTGGTGCTTGTCGAACGATCCCTGCACGGCCATTTCCTGATCGGTATGCACGGAGCCTGAACCTGTTGAAGCATCGAGCGTGTATCCGGCACTGCCTGCCCAGAACTCAACACTGCCGGATCCAGTCTCCAGCTTCCAGTCTGAAGTCGGCGTGCCCGTGACCTTGATGTCGCCCGAGCCTGTGCCTGCGTGCAGGCTTCCGCGCACACCTTTCAATTCCACGTTGCCCGATCCGGTTTGTGCCTTCACATCTCCCTGGCCAGTCTGCTCGGCGTAGATGTTGCCCGATCCGGTGTTGACAACGAAGCCGTTCTGCAGACCCGTTGCATTGATGCTGCCCGATCCTGTTCCCAGCTTTGCGTTCTCGCCAACGCCATCATCCTTGATGTCGCCTGATCCCGAGTTGGCTTCGAGAAAGGAATTTGCCGGAGCTTCGATTTCGTATTCGATGCTGATGTTGTGATAGTTTTCGTGGCGCTGGCCGATGCGAATGATGTTGCCGGTCTGTTCGATTGGCGGATTGTTCGCAATTTCCTGCACCTTCTGGTCGTTGCCGCCCCAGTTCGACTTCACCTTGCCGACAATGTGCACGCGGTCGCCGGAACCCTTGGTGATGTGAATGTGCCCTGAGCCGGTCGACACCGAGAGCTCCACATGGCCGTTCACCGTCAGGTTGCGCTCGAATGTCGCTTCATTTGCCAACGCCGGAACCGCTGCGAGGGCCAGAATTGCTGCTGCTAGTGCAAATCGCTTCATCATGTTCCTCGATTCACTTCAAATTCAGCGGTCAGAGTCCGGGATTCCGCTTCATCTCATCTGTTCCCGTATTGTTTCCTCTGACCTTGTTGCGTTCATCGTTCAAATCAGTGGGTGGGGGAGGGAACTCGATTCCATGCCTGGGGAATGAGCATGCGCATTGCCAAAGGCGCATGCAACTGCAACTTCATTTGATTCTTCAATTCAGGTCCTACTGCCGCTTTCGCGGCTCCGATTCCATCTGTCCATTTACGGACACTCTTGTGCGTCCCCGAACAATCGGTGGAAGGCGAAAGGGCGAGTCGAATGAGACTGATTTTTCGCAATGGTTTCTCCATTTGCCCGCCTGCTACATGGATGACGTTTCAAAACCCGTATCGGTTAACGAAGAATCTGTCGTTGTGAACTCAGAACTGCAACGATGAACAGACAACTGTTCTTATTGCTGGAGCACCACTTTGTCGCCTTCTTTCAGACCTTTCACAATCTCTGTCTGCGAGCCGTTTGACAGGCCGACAGCGACGGCCATCTTCCGCGTGCCATCCTTTTGATTCTTGTCGGGAACCTGCACGAAGGCATTCTTCTGCGCGTCGTAGCTCACGGCATTTTCCGGGACCATCAGCACGTTCTTGTGTTCGTCGAGCATGATCTCGGCATTGGCCGTCATGTTGGCTTTCAACTCGCCGCCGGCGTTGTCGATGCTTACGCGCACTTCAAACGTGGTTACGTTGTCCTTCTCTACGCCGAGAGGAGCAATCTTGGTAACCTTGCCGTTGAAGACGCGATCGCGGAAACTCTCCACCTTGATGCGCGCTGGCTGGCCCATGTAGACGTGTGCGATGTCGGCCTCGTCCACTTTGCCCTGCACGTATACCTGGTTCACATCGCCTTCCGTCATGACCAGGGTAGCCGTGGAACCGAGCACCAGGATCGAACTCACCGCATCGCCCATTTCAACATCGCGCGACAGAATCTCGCCATCCATTGGCGCCACGATCGTGGTGTAGCTTAGCTGCTCTTCAAGCTGCTTAAGGCTGGCCTGGCTCTGCGCCACTTGCGCCTTAGCCTGCTTCAGTTTTGCGTTGTCCACGCCAATCTGCGCTTTTGATGAATCGCGCCGTGTCAGCGCGGCAAGGTAATCCTTGTTCGCATCGTCCAGGGCCTGCCGGCTTACGATGCCTTCTTTCGACAGCTGTTGATTGCGATCGAGCGTGGCCTTGTACATCGGCAGATCCGGCGCCGCTGCATTCACCTTGTCCTGCTCGATGTTGGCTTCGTAAGTGGCAACGTTTGCCTGGGCGGCTTCGAGTTGTGCGCGCTGCGCTTCAACCTGCGCCAGGATCTCCTGCTGATCGAGTTGCGCCAGCGGCTGTCCCTTGTGGACCTTGTTATTGATGTCCACGTAAAGCTTCTCAACGATGCCCGACGCCTTGCTCTTTACTTCGACCTTGGTGATGGGCTGAATTTTGCCTGTTGCCACCACCGACCGCGCAACATCGCCGCGCTGCACCTTGGCAATCCGGTTCGGGTCGATGTTGGTTGTCCGTACTAGACGGGCCGCCCCCACCCCGATCACCACAATCACCAACAGTGCAACCGAACCAATCCAGATCCAGATCTTTTTGCTTTTACGCGAAGCCATGGAGCACCCCCAGCACTAACAAGAGCTCTCGCTCCCCCGACTATGAAAACCGGATGAAAAATCAGCCTATTTGGCTAACAGAACTCAAAAACCCGAGGTACGCGAAGCAATTCTCGGTCCAAAAGCGGGTCACAGCGCAATCAGAGCCCATTTCAGGGCTGTTGACCGCTGCAACCTTATACGCACCCTGACCGTGGTTAGTTCCAGACATGGCTGTGACTCGACTCGTCCCCGTTTGTGAGCGCAAAACTGGGCATCGGTGCGCCGAATGCTATCCTCACAACCGAGATGCACGGTCTGCCGCTTCTCCAGGTTGTCGCCGTCGCCATGCTGATTCTGGCCAACGCCTTCTTTGTGGCCGCCGAGTTCGCGATGGTGAGTACGCGCGACACGCGCATTGAGCAGCTTCTCGCCGCCAAGGTCCCCGGCGCGCGTGCAGTTCGGCGCCTTCAACACGAACTGGAGTATTTCCTGCCCGCCGTCCAGCTCGGCGTCACGCTTTGTTCGCTGGCAATCGGCTGGATCGGCGAGCCGCTGGCTGCCGGCATCGTGCTGGGCTGGATCGACATGCTGCCGCAACCCCCTGCCCATGCGCAGGTTTACGCCCATGCGGCTTCCATTGCTGCCGTCGCTATCGGCTTTGCCTTCATTACCTACTTCCACGTCACCATTGGCGAACTGGTCCCCAAATCGCTGGCGCTGCGTCGGGCCGAGGCTCTTGCCGTCGCCGTTGCGCCACCGATGCTCATCTTTATGCGGATGGCTCGGCCCGCCGTCCGCCTGCTCAAGAGTTCGGCCGCCATCATTCTGCGTGGCTTCGACATCCCGATGACCGAGCGGGCCGCAGTGCATTCCCCGGAGGAACTCAAGCTGATTACAACCGCGGCGCGGCGACTGGGGCTGCTTCCGCGCTTTCAGGAGACGCTGATCCATCGGGCGATTGAACTGGATGACGTGCCTGTGCGCGAAATCATGACTCCACGGCAGCGCATCTTCTCATTGCCATCGAACATGCCGCTGGAAGAGGCCAGCGCCCAGGTCATTGAGCACATGAATTCTCGCGTGCCTGTCTACGACGAAACCCGCGGTCCCGAGCACATCATTGGAGTGGTGTACTCCAAAGATCTGGCGCGGCTGATGTTCTTCCGCCCCAAATCGCAGCAACGCACGGCGACGCAGCAGCCAGGCAGCAACTCAGCAAACGCCACGCCTAACCGACCCGGGAATCCGCAGCTGGGGCTTCCGTTCATGGAACTCCGCCTGCGCCAGGTGATGCGCGAGGTGCTCGTGGTGCCAGAGACAAAGTCCGCGCTCGCTTTGCTGCAGGAATTTCAGAAGCGGCGCCGCCAGATGGCCATCGTTGTCGATGAGTATGGATCGACCGTCGGCCTCGTAACGGCTGAAGACGCAATCGAACAGCTCACCGGTGAACTTGAAGACGAATTCGATGATCCCGCACGGCCCGTACTCGCCAATGCACAAGGAACGCTCGTGCTCGAGGGCAGCGCCAACCTCCGCGACCTCGAAACGCAAATGCAATGGAGTTTGCCGCGCGAAGGCGGAGTAGAAACTCTGGCCGGATTCATGCTGACCCGTCTCGGTCACATTCCCAAGGACGGCGAATCGGTGGAATACGAAAACCGCCGCCTTACTGTGCTGGAGATGGAAGGTCGCCGCATTTCCAAAATTCGCGTCGACACCATCGAGAAACCTGAGGCGACTCCCACGCAAGCAACGTGACTCTGGCTGGTTCTGCCATTCGCCCCTTTCAAGACACTCAACGGATTCGAACGTTGCCTCAGGCCTGTAGCCAGGCTTTCCTCAGATTGCTGGTTTTCACAAACAATATAGATCGACCTGAGTTAAAATCCGCTCTCAGTGAGACGTCCACGAACCCTACGGTTCCGTATCGCTGCGGCATGTTTGGCCTTGTTCTGCTTTTTGGGTTGCCGACGCGCGCAGCAGGAACCATCCGGATCGTCCACGTCTCCTTTCTGGTGTTCGAATGCAGGATGTGACTTTTCATTCGTGCGCGCTGAATCGCGACATGCCCTATCGAGTTTATCTGCCCGCTGACGTCATTCCAGGCCAGAAACTGCCGGTCGTCTACCTGCTGCATGGCGGTGACGGCGGAGGGTTTCGCGACTGGTCGAATGATTCAGATGTGGTTGCGTATGCAACCCGAAACTTGATCCTGGTTATGCCGGAAGGCGCTTTTTCGTATTACATGAATGCCGTCGAGAAGCCGGAAGATCGCTACGAAGACTATGTTCTACAGGATCTGATACGGGACGTTGCGACCAGGTTTCCAGCTTCCGACCGCCGCGAAAAGAGAGCGATCATCGGGATCTCAATGGGTGGATTCGCGGCAATCAAGTGGGCGCTTAGCCGGCCTGGCTTGTTCGTGTTTGTCGGCGCGCTCAGTCCCTCCATTGAAGTTCTTCATCGAGATTACAAAATTCGGAACAAAATCCCCGGAATAGAGGAGTGGTGGAGACTTCGAACCGTATTCGGTCCTCCCGGGACCGCGTCAAGGCGGTCGAGCGATCCATTTGTGCTGGTGGAGTCGGCGTACCCGGAGCAGACTCCATACATGTTTATTGCGGTAGGAGAACAGGAGCCGTTCTTCGAGCCGAACCGCCGCTTTGCACGGAGGCTGCAGGAACGCAAATTCCGATTTGAATTCCATACGAGCCCAGGAATCCACAATTGGTCGCTATGGGACGCGCAGATTCCCGCATGCTTTGACTCCCTGTTGCAGCATATGGAGCTGTCTCACTGACTGTTCTGCGCTTTGCACTTGAACAAGGTCAGGACTAATGCCCCGACTGCTCACGATCTGATCGCGGATTTGTATTCAGGGAATCGGAGCGGTTGATCAGGCGCGAACGGCGCGAGGCTATTGATGCGATCAACCAGAACCTGAGGGTGCACGGGCTTGCTGAGAATTTCGAATCTGCAAGCGTCAAAGCCGGCTGGAGAGATAAGGTCCGCAGTGGCGGCCTGCCCGGAAAACAAAATAATTTTGCATCGAGGCAGCGCCTTGGAAATGTGAATGGCGGCCTCAATGCCGCTCATTTCGCCCATGATCACATCGCTGATCAGAACATCGGGGAGAAACCGCACAGCAGCTTCCACGGCCGCCTCACCGCTATACACCGCAATTGATTCGAATCCATGAGAACGCATGATCAACACAAGACTGTCGGCGATGTTTTTTTCATCGTCCACAACCAACACTCGCCGCTTCGACAGGGATTCGGGCATTAAGGCCAGTCTAGGGAAATTCCTGGAAACAAGATGTGACAAGGAAAGAATTTCTCCGACCGCGTGAAATCCTGAAAAGATTTCATTGATGCGATTAGCAAGCAGGCCTACTATTCGCAGATCGATCTCGACCCGCCGAGAGCCTATGCCTTTGCCCAGGACGTGATGACCAGGAATGCCCTCGCGCAGGACGCGCACGAGGGCATTTCGGCTTTCCTGGAAAAGCGCGGGCCGTGTTGGACGGGACAATAGGCAGTCGCAGTTCTCAAGTCGCATCGCGCCGCTTATCAAGTGACAGCGTCGGTCGTCCGGAGCCTTCCAATCCCGTGGGATCATCTTGATGCGCGGTCGGAAACAGTCGGCAGGAGACGTATGAGCACGGACTCATTTTCAACCGCTGGCCTACATTACATTTGCCGGCGTATGCTGGTTCCGCAGCCGGCGGACCGTGCGGAGGCTAACTCATGAAGCTGCTCAAATCGATCGCTGTTCTGCTCACACTTACCTCAGCTCTTGCACTTGCGAAGGACAAAAAGGTCCTTCCAGCGCTCTTCTCGAATGCTCGCTATGTGTATGTCCAGGCGGAAGACGGCGACATCATGAAGCCGGGCCTTTTCCCGGAAGATCGCGAAGCGATCGCAAATGTCCAGGACGCTATGAAGGACTGGCACCGCTATACGCTGACGCTTAATCGGAGTGATGCCGATCTCATCATCATTGTGCGCAAGGGCCGGCTTGCTGCCGCGCAACTGCACGGAGGGGTTACCGCAGGAGCTCCGACCGGAGTTGGCGGCGCATATCCCAATCGGAATCCCGGGGCCGGTAACTCCGATCCCAGCCGCAACCCCGATCCAACCGATGGCGGCTACAACGTCGGGGCAAGAGGCGAAGTTGGTCCGCCCGACGATATACTGCGTGTCTTTTCGCTTTCGACCCAGGGAAGACTGAGCGGTCCTCTCTGGTCGGGAGAAATGAAGGACGGCCTCGATGCGCCGAATGTCATGCTGCTGCGCTCACTGAGGGATGCTGTTGATCGGGCTTATCCGCCGCAGCCCGCCGCGCAGAAAAAGCCGTAGCCGTATTCTCCCATTTCTCAATCGAGTGTGAAAAGCCGAGCCACTTCTCATTCGACATCTCCAGCAGCCGGAATTTTGAGGGGGCCGCGATTGCACATTCTCCGGTGCATTCCGCACTGCTTTGCAACTCAAATAGTTCATTATCCAGGCCGCGCGCTTCTCAGCTTTTCATTTGAATATGAATAGCTTAATTGGCCATGAGGCGAACAAAAAGGAAAGACTACTGGGGGAGGGGTGGGGGTAGGGTGCCGGAGCAAGGTCAATCGCCACCTGTATCTCCTCTCCCTGTTTTCTCCATGAACACTACTGTATCGACTTTGGCGAAATAGACGGCAAATCTTCGCCACGGAATGTCTTTGTGTTTTCAGCAGCTTACGCGAACTAATCGAGAGAGGCTATTGACGGGAGCTGGCGGGAGGAGTTGCGGCGTGGAATCCTTCCCGCCATCCTCGAGATTTGAGGGAAATCATTCAGAAAACGGAATGAAGGTGAGTGGTTGCAACGTGCGAAAAAGCGAAGGAACATAGGAGATACGTTACTTGAGTTACGGGAGTAATTCGAACTAGCGTTACTTATCACTTGTTTGGTAACACCTTGGTGGGACACAATGCCTCCAAGGGTTGACTATGAGACAAGAAACTTATCGATTTGCATTGGACGAAGCGGCTGCGGAACTTCGTGACATCGTTACGCAGTTCGAGGCGCTTAAATCAAAGAAGGAACAGATTGAAAAAGTTGTCGAGGCGCTGAGGCCTTTCCTGGCGCTGCAGGCCGAGACCCCAACCCTCGAAGCGGCGAGCGTTTCATTCAGCGCGCCCGCGATCGAACAGGCAGTTCCTGAAGAACCCGTCGAATTCACCTTCATGAAGGTTTCTGGACCGGGCATGGAGGTTCTTGCGAATTCCGAGCCGGCTCACGTGGAAGACGAGCAGGTTCCTGAACCAGTGCATGTCCTGGCGGAAGCCACGGAGGAGCAGGTCGCCTATTTCCGGCAGCCCTCCGCGGATCCCTTCCAGCGGCGCATCGATGATGCCCTTTGGGGATGGCAGCAGAGGCCGGAAGGTCTTCTGTCGCCCATCTAGGAGTGTTGGGCCAGAAGTAGTGAAAAAGCAGAGAAGTTGTGCGGGCCAAATGCGGGCCGTTCCGTGGCAAGGCGAGTCGGAATGGTCAACCCAAACAGGCGCTCCCCGTCCTCTGACGGAGAGCGCCTGCTCGCGTCTATGTACTGCTCTATGTGTGGGATGGGACTAACATGATAGTTGCAGAAGGAATATATTCCGAGCGGGTGGAATCATGCTAAATTCGGCTCTGGAGATCGAAACATGAAGACCAACGGCGGAGACGTTTATCGTGTAGCATTTGACTCGGCGAACTCGGAATTGAACGACATTCTGGTGTCGTTCGAGGAACTCCGGTCGCGCAAAGATCGCATAGAGAAAGTTGTCCTGGCTCTCAAACCGCTGCTCGGAGCCGATGAAGCTGCAGCTGCCGCAGCTGCGGTGCAGAGCGCTTCGGATGCGGCCAACGAGGCACTTCAGTCGTCAGAGGAAGTTCCGACTTATCAGTACCAGGCAACGAATGGGAACGGAGCATCGTCCGATCCGTTTGCGCGTCGTCTCGACAGCGCTCTCGGCCACGGCGTAGGACGGAAATTCAGCCGGCAGCTATAACCTCTCAGCGAGGACCGAGCCACGGCGATGAAACGGTGCGCGGCCAAGTAAGGCAGAGCACCGTTCACGACCGGACTTTCACTTCGCATCTCGATCTCCGTTTCACGCAATGCCCGAATCTTCCTGCAAAAAATTGCCATATCCCAGAGCGGCGATTCGGACTCCCGATGCCGCGCGGCTCGCGCGGTAACTCTTACTAATGACTTTTACTTTGTGTCCTCTGGTGCGTGCTAGACTACGCGCCTGAGAGGGCATGAAAATTGCAAGGTCATTTGGAAAAGCTATCGTGTTGCGTTTGAATCTGCGAAATCACAACTGACTGAGATCAGCGCGGAGTTTGAAAGGCTCTGCATCCGCAAAGTACAGATCGAAAAGCTGGTCACGCGTTCTCAGACCGCTGATCGGTGAAGAAGAACCAGCGGCGGATCAGGGTTCGGCAGAGGACTCGACCCAGCGCAAGATGGAATCGGCTGGCGAAGCCCCGGTTGGCGGAACCACGCAGCGTTCCGGAAGGCATGGTGGTCGAAGATCCGTTTCAGCGGCGCATCGATCACGTGCTGGGAATTGGCGCGGGAATTCGCGACGTGAGGAAATATAGCCGGCAGTTCTGACCGTTTCAACGGGAATTCCACTAAAGACGGGCGATTCCTGGCGAGGACGATTCTGCGCCGGTGATCCTTCCCCTTTTTCAGATGGCTGCAGTTGTCAATCTGAATCCGCCTGAGCGCAGGGGAGTCGTCCTGGTCGCTCGGGTCGTTTATCGTTAAAGCCAGCCCATGAAGCAGTTCTTCGTTCGCCTCGCCTTGACGCTGCCGGTTGTCTGGCTGGTGGTGTCTCTGGTGTTTCTGCTCATTCATCTTGTTCCCGGTGATCCGATTCAGATGATGCTGGGCGAGGGGGCAACGCCGGCCGATATCGAGGGGCTTCGGCATCTGTATGGGCTGGATCAATCGCTGCCCCGACAATACGTTCATTATTGGAACGGCGTTCTTCACGGCGATCTGGGTACTTCGATTCGGCTGCATGACAGCGTGGCGCACCTGATCTCGGTGCGCTATCCCTACACTCTGGCTCTCACTCTTACGTCACTGGCGATTGCGCTTGCATTGGCTTTGCCTGCGGGTATTATTGCGGCGGTTCGTCGCGGGCGCATTGTGGACCAGGGGCTCTCGGTGGTGAGTCTCTTCGGCTTGTCGGTGCCGGGGCTCGTACTCGGGCCGCTGCTGATCCTGGTCTTTTCAATTGCGCTGGGGTGGTTTCCGGTTTCGGGTGCCAGCCCGGGAGGAGGAACGGAGGGCATCGATCCGATCTACCTCGTATTGCCATCGATTGCCATGGGTGCATCGCTGGCGGCGATCCTCACGCGCATGGTGCGCACGGCAATGCTGGAGGAACTTGGGCAGGACTACATCCGCACCGCGCGTGCCAAGGGGTTGAGCGAGACGGCCGTGGTGTGGCGACATGCGCTGCCCAATGCGCTGGTCCCGATCATTACCGTGGTCGGACTTCAATTTGGGGCGCTTTTAGCCGGCGCCATTGTGACAGAGACCATCTTCAGCTGGCCGGGACTTGGCAGGCTGGTGGTCACGGCCATCTCCAACCGGGATTATGCCCTGGTGCAGGGCTGCCTGTTGTCGATTGGGCTGACCTACGTTCTGGTCAACCTGCTCACCGACCTTACCTACCGGCTTGTGAATCCCCGCATGCGATAAAAAAGCGAAGTGGGCCGGAGACTGGGCATTCGCTGGTCTTCCGTCTTATTACAGAGCCCAGACCCTCAGGCAGAAGATTGGCCCTGATTCTGCATCCAAACTGAACGGGTGCATCGATCTCGGGCGCGTTCGCCGGGTTTTCAGCGCGAATCGGTGGTCCCCGTCACCGACATCTCCTTCGGCCCCGTACTCAAAATCTATCAATGACCAAGACGAACGATTCGATTCGAGGAGGCATGCACGCTTGAAGTTCCCCGGTCTTGAATGGTTGTGGTTCGATGCAGAGCAAGCGGCCATACAACATGAGCAAACGAAGAGAGCAGGATTTGGAATCGACGAGTTGAGTCGCCTGAAGCGGCTGGAAGGTGTAGCGGTGCTCGCGATGACGCTGCTGGCAGGAGGCACCGCTGCGATTGCGCAATCCAATGAGCCGGTGACAGCGGTGGCGGGCGCAGGAGCCGGCAGTGAATCCGCAACGCCAGAGATACCCGATGCACCGATGCCGGTCCGGTTTCAATTCGGCGGCGGTCTGCAGAATTCGCCCGCGACTGATTCGATTCCTCCGCGTGTATTACCGGCAATGAGGATCGCCGACCTGCCGGCATTTGACCCTGACGATTGGAGCGCCTCGACGGATGAAAGCTTTGATTCGGTCGTGAAACCGGCTTTGCGCGGTGGAGGCTACGTTCCGCTGAAGGACTGCCCGACGGATGAGACACGCTCTCGTGAATGCCGGGTGCACTGGGGCCCGATGATAATCGAATCCATATTGTTCAATGCATTTGATGATGCGGGGAATCTCTACACCGGCTACTGGTATCGGTGGGAGACAACGAACGGCAAATGGTGGGATCGCTATATTGACTCGGCCGCGGAGTGGCGGTGGGATCACTGGTCCGATGACAATCCGATGCTGGATGATTATGTGGGCCACCCGTTCATGGGCGCGATCACCAACAGCATCTGGATCCAGAATGACCCGAAAGGGATGACTCTCGGTTTTCAGAATGACCGCGCGTATTGGAACAGCCGGCTCAGGGCTCTCGCGTGGTCAACGTTCTATAGCTTTGCGTGGAAACTGGGTCCGCTGGGTGAAGCCAGCATCGGTCACAATGGCGATCACTATTTCACCGATATGGGAGTGACGACCAACGAGACGGGCTGGGTTGAGCTGGTGACGACGCCGGTTGGCGGCTTTGGGTGGACCATTGCCGAGGACTATCTCGACAAGCATGTGGTGACGAAGCTCGAGGACAAGAACCGCAATCCGACTTTTGCTGACTGTGTATAGCTTTCTGACGCCGGCACGGGGCTTCGCCAATATTCTGCGCTTCCGGCCGCCATGGTATCGCGACTCACGGATCGTGAAGGCTGACAGCTTCTGGAGCGATGCAGGAGACGGTGTTTCGGCAACAACGGCGGAGGCCATGCGCTATGCGTCGCGGCATCCTGACAGCGGAGCGGAAGCGTATCTTGCCGATGTGCTGCCCGCGCCCAGTAGCCGGCGCCGCCAGACTGGCAGGGGCCCGGCGGCAGGCACGAGTTCGGAGCGTGGTGGGGACTGTCGGTGATGAGCGGCCACATCTGGGGATACGCCGGCGATGTGAAGTACATGCCGATCGATCTGCGCTACTCGTACGAGTTCTATCGTCACCACCAGACGTGGACGATGCGCTATTCACCGGAGATGACGGCATTGGCGATGATGGACTGGCCGACTCCTAACATGACCCCGTCGGGAACCGTTCTGAATCAGCGCAAACGCATCTACGGCAGCGGGGTGAGCCCGGTGGGATTTCAGGCGGATTTCCTTCCGCTGCATCGGGTGCAGCCGTTCCTCTCCACCAACGGAGGATTCATCTACTTCGACGATCGGGCGCTGAGCCCGCAGGGTTCGCAGTATATGTACACGATCGACTTTGGAACCGGAGTGAACATCTTCCATCACAAGAATCAGGCGATCACGATTGGCTATCGCTACCAGCACCTGTCAAACGCAAACATCAGCCTGCACAATCCCGGCACCGATGCGAACACGTTTTATGTGGGTGTGTCGCGGTTCAAGACGAAAGGGGATCAGAGGACGCAAATCGACCTGCGCTAGGACCCCGACCGCGAAGATTCGTCGTCTCCTGCTCATGACGCGGTGAGACTGCGTCATGAATGGGGTACAGAGCTGGATCTGGCTATGAAAGGCCGAGATGGATGATCTGCGCTTCCGGATTTACGTCTGCCTGGAGCATCAGCATGCCGATCGTGACCGGCAATTCAAATCGTCGCGGGCCGCAGGAGCCGGGATTGAAATAGAGCACGCCCTTGTGTCGGCGGATTTCGGGTTTGTGCGAGTGTCCGAAGAGCACCGCGCCGAATTTGGCGGCTGCCGGATCGAGATGCAGCGTGTGCACATCGTGGAGCATGTAGATGTAGTGGCCTTCGAGAAGCAGCACTTCAGTTTCAGGGAGACGGCTGCAGGGGCCGCTTCGATCGATGTTGCCGCGAATGGCGGTAACCGGTGCGACCTTCTCAAGGGATTTCAGAATAGCCGGATCGCCGACGTCGCCGAGATGCAGGATGTGTTCGACGCCAGCGAGCGCGGGGATGACTTCAGGGCGCAGCAGGCCGTGCGTATCGCTGACGACGCCAACTTTCATCGCCCGAAGCTGAACAGGAGCGACCAGCGGCTTCTGGCTTTTGACGATTTCGGCTTTGTGGACGGGGTCCATGATGCGGCGAGGGTTGCCGGGAGCTTCCGGATCGTCCATCGCCATGCAGTAGACACCGCTCCAGTTGTTCTGCCAGCGCCAGCCTTTTCCGGCGCCGGTTGCCTGGGCTTCAATGTGGCCCGCTGCGTGAGTGGGTGAAGAGCTCTTCGAGGCAATGGGGACAGCGCGGGGATGCGCCTTTGCGGAACTGCCCTCCGCATGCGCATGGCAGCAGAAACGGCTCCCACGACTCCTCGATCTCGCCGTACTGGACGGAGGGCGTGGGGAACCCGGCAACCTGCGGGTTGGAGTAATTGAAGGTGGCGAGCATTCCGCAGCGATCGCAGTGTGCGTAAGAGCTGTCGCCGAAGCCGGAGTGCCAGAGTGAATAGCGATAGAAGCGTCCGCAATGTTCGCAATCGCCCTTTTTCATGATCACCATAGAGTCCTCACAAGCCCATTTCAAGACGCGTCCGCGGATCGAGTTGGTCGCGCAGCGCGTCTCCCAGGAAGTTGAAACCAAGCACTGCACCTGCAACGGCCATTGCCGGAAAGAGAAGAAGATGAGGTGAATCGAAGAGATGGAGCCGGGCGTCGTTGAGCATTGCGCCCCAACTGGGAGCGGGAGAAGGAATGCCCAGGCCCAGAAACGAGAGAGTGGCTTCGGCGAGGATTACACCCGCCATGCCGATCGCCGCCTGGACGAGTATCGGTTGCACGACATTGGGAAGTATGTGGCGAAAAAAGATGCGCAGGCCGCTGGCGCCGAGGGCTCGTGCAGCATCGACATATTCGCGATCGCGAACCGCCATTACCTGTGCGCGCACCAAACGCGCGTATCCCGCCCAGCCGCCGATGGCGAGGGCGAGCACAAGATTCGAAAAGCCCGGGCCTAGAAATGCCGCGAAGGCGATGGCCAGCAGAATCCCGGGCAACGCCAGAAACGTGTTCATGGCAAAAGTGGTGAGTGCAGTGTCGAGCCAGCCGCCGAGATATCCGGCGAGCCCGCCGATGGAGATTCCGAGTGCGAGAGAAACAGCCACGACACTGACCGAAACTGCGAGTGAGAGGCGTGCTCCATACAGGAGACGCGAGAGCGTATCCCGCCCCAGTTCGTCGGTTCCTGCGGGATGCGCGGTGGAAATGCCTTGTAGCCGGTGAACCAGATCGATGGAGGCGGGGCTGTAGGGGGCAAGCCATGGAGCAGCCAGGCCGGTGATGATGAAAATTGAGAGTAAAAGCATCCCGATCGCCGCTAAAGGCTGGCGACGGATGCGTTTCCCAATGGCCGGGAGGTTGACCATTACGTTGGTAAGAATACCGCGACGGCAAAACCATTTATGTGTATAAGTAAGCGTGAACACTTCCGGTAAACACTCAATCCTCTCTCTGGCTGCACTGTTGCTCTGCTTTTCAGGGTGGACGCAGGCCTTCGCGCAGGAACACCGGGATCTTGAACCCGAGGCACGACAGCTAATGGTTCTGGCGAATCAAGCCCGAGCGGCTGCAGGTGTTCCACCACTCCGCTGGGATAACGCTCTCGCCGAAGCAGCACTCAAGCATACGCTGCGCATGGTTGCCGAGGGCCCAATTGCGCATCAGTATCCGGGTGAACTGAACGTCTCGGAGCGGGCTGGCTTTACCGGTGCGCACTTCGACCTGATCGAGGAAAATGTCGCCGTCGGACCCACTCCCGTTGAAATTCACGACGAGTGGATGCATTCCAAGGGACATCGGGAAAACATGCTCAATCCCGCGGTCGACAGTGTCGGAATTGCCGTCGTCGCCAGCCGTGGGGTGCTGTATGCCACCGCCGATTACTCCCACGGAGTTCAAGCGCTAACGCAGGCGCAGGTGGAATCACGCGTTTCCGAACTGATCCAGGGGGCTGGGGTGAAGGTTGTGGCCGATCGTCGGCTTGCCCGCGCGGCATGCCTCATGGATAACGGCATGCCGGGATCCGCCGACACACGGCAGCCCACCTTTGTGATGCGCTGGGAAGGCTCAGACCTGAACCACCTGCCCAAACAACTGGTCGATCGCATTGCATCCCGGCCATTCACAGCAGCAGCAGTCGGCAGCTGCGATGCACACGGCGATCAGGGTACGTTCACCTCTTACCGCGTTGCCGTGCTGCTGTATTAGAGCGATTTCGCGCTTAATCGTCTCGAACGCCGATGCGCGGTGTTTCTCAATACACAAAACCCTCTCTCCGCACTGCGAAGGTCGCTGATTGCCAGGACCATGGTGCTCTGGCCCTGCCTTTGAATTCGTTTGCGCACCTCACAGCGTTGGCAGCTACAAGCTGCTATAGTGCTGGCCAGATTCTGAACTCAGGATCAGGAGCGCTCCCATGCCTAACACTAATTTCAATGGCGTCGCGGGGTTTTTCCTCAGGAGAGCTTGCAGGTCCCTCGCAAGCTTTCTGCTCGCTTCCAGTGCGATATCGTTTCTCTTCACAGGGCCCATGTCTGTCGCACAGGATTCCAAATCTGAGGCCGCGCTGCCCACGCCATCCGCCGGCAAAGCGATCGTCTGTATTTACCGTACGTACAGATTTACCGGTTCCGCCTCGCACGACGAGCTTTACGTCAATGAAACTCATCTGGCGAAGCTTCTCAACAGCGAATACGCATTCATGGAAATACCGCCAGGGACTGTTGTGATTTCCGGACTGCCCAAGATGTACTACGGAAGTATCATCATGTCCGCCGGCGCAGCCCTGAACGATTTAAGGAAGAAAGAGAACGAGCGGGCCCGGTTTGAGGCGGAGGCGGGCAAAACCTACTACTTCAAATGGACCGCAGGGACCATGGCGACAATGATCAAAGTGACGCCTGAGGATCCTGCTGTCGGAGCCAAAGAGATACGCAAACTCCATCTCTCCGCGCCCGCTGACGACAAGGACGCACCGAAACCGGAAACGAAGGACACCGACAAACCGGCAGCGAATTAACATCCGCTCCGGCTTGAGTGGACGCGGCCTCCTTCAACAAGCCTCGGAGGCGAGAACGGTAGTGTGTGTTTAAAGACTCTTACGAGATTTCTCTTATATGGAGCCTTGTAATTTCTATCAAGCGGCTGCGGCGTAAGCTGTCGAATGAGGCTCATCGATCTTGAATTGTGTCTGAGCGCCGTTCAAGAGCCGCCCGTTTTTGAAGGTCCGGCAGCGCGTCGCGTGTAAATGAAGTCATATTCCACGTGCCAGGTCTTGCCACTATCATTCGATCCCTGTGAGAACTGCCTCACTTTGTCGGGGCCGAGGTTGAAGAACTGCAAATGCCGCAGAAGTGTTCCGCCTCCCGGCTGTGGAACGTCGTCTGTCCAATAATCCATGACTCCGTCCTTGATTCCGCCGTGAAAGAAGATAACGCCTGCCGCATTGTCCACCCAATATTGTTCCCAGTGCTTGAGATTCACGTTCCACGTGTTGTAGCTCTTGCCGAAATAGGGACCGCCCGCCGAAGTCCAGTTTTCCCAGATGACGCAATCACCCATCTCTTTCGCAACGTGACTCGAGCCCTGATGCACGCTATCGGAGGCAGAGACGACGTCCCAATCGCCAACCCAAAAGTCGAACTGCCGAAACTCGGTATCTTCGCAGGGCGTGGCATTGTGGTGAACCTGTTTTGAAAGCGCGATGAATTGAGGGTTCGCGCGCAGGAAATTCCACTCGTCCTCATTTGCGAGGCGGTCTGGTTGAGAGAAGCCGCCGTCAGCCGAAGATTTGAGAGCGGCGAGTGCGCGGTCCGAATCGCCCATTGCGGCATAGGTAGACGCGAGTTCATAGTCGGCTACAAAAGCTGGGAGGCCTTTGCCTGCACCCAGGACTTTCGCCTTCTGCATTGCATCGAGCGCGACGTCATAGTGCTTGTCGTGACGGGCGCAGACGGAGAGCCTATACCAGAAACGCGGATTCTCCGGGTTCTGTTGCGTGAGGGCAGAATACTGTCGCTCAGCGTCGGTCCAATTCTGCGTGGTGTATGCCTTGTCGGCGGCGGAAATGGCCGGATCAGAAGGAGCAGGGGCCTGCGCCCAGGCTGCACCTGGAAGCAATGCAGAAATCAGTACGACTTCACGAAGGAATTGCATCAACATTCCTCGACGGGAGACTGGCATTACGAGCAACAGTATCCACGACGATGCCTATATCGAAAACCAGTTGGTTGCAGATTGTGACCAACGGAAGGAGTGGAGTGACGTTCAGTGCATGAATGGCAGACGGAACGTGATCAGGGTTGTCCCGCATTGCCTGCCGGTTCAAGTTGAGATTTCTTGAGGAAGTTCCAGGCCTTGCTGTTGATCTCATCGGAAATCACATAGTAGTTGTGATCGTGGTTGGGAATGACGGAGAGTTCGACGTGATAGCCGTTCGATTCGTAGAGGCGCTTGGTAGCTATGACCGTATCGACCGGGAAGTTCGGATCGCGATCGCCCACCCAGATGGCGATGGGCATCTTGCGATCGGCCTGCTCGAAGAGGCCGTCGGGATTGGCTTGCAGCGCCCCCGCATGAATGGCTGTTGCGGCGAATATATCCGAATCCATGATGGCGAGAAACAGCGCGTAGGCGGCACCGGCAGAGTGGCCGAAGAGATAGATGCGGCTTTCATCGATTGCGTGGATCGCCTTCACCTGGTCGACCACGGCCCTGAAAAAATCCGGCGGATCCACCAGCGATCCCCATCCGGTGGAGCCGAAGGCATCAGGAGCGGCGACAATAAAGCCCTCTCGCCAGGCAAGATCCTTCCACGCCTGCGCCATGATTTCGCCGTTGCGGCCGGAGCCATGAAGCAGCACAACGACCGGCATCGGGCCCTGCTTCTCGGGCACGACCACATAAAGAACTCTCGCATGTCCTGAGAAATCGAAAGAGAGCTTTGTGATTTTATCCTTGGCCGATGAAGGGATCACGAACAGAAATGCGCACAACATCAACACACCGCAACGCAGCATTCTCATCATCGCTCCGTAGATTTCGTGGAAGAGATCAGTATATGCCTGACGACTTGGGATCGACGTGAAGCGAGGCGTCAGCCGAATCGTTCGTGTTCCTTCCAGAACGCGGGCCAGGGCTGGCGGGGCGGACCGCAAACGTAGATATCGGAGTGGTACTTGCTCTCTTCGTTCTTGACGTCGGGCGGGTAGGGGATATGGGCGGCAACACGGCAGCCGGTGAAATTGTGATCGGCCCATTCCATCGACGATCCAACGACGATGAGCGTTGAGGGCGGAGGCGACGGGTATCCGCGCAGCCATGCTGAATTAGTCATGCTGATGGGCGGCGGCAAATGGTAGGCCGGTCCGAACAACTCGATTGCGCCTTGCTCTCCGTAGTTGCCGACAAGAATGCCGAGGTTGGCTTGCTGATCGGCGGGAAGGGAATCGCGAACACCGGCGACTGATTTGACCAGCTCATCCCATCCGATTTCTTCGCGCAGATCTTCGCTGTGCTTCAAGGCAAAGTCGCGTAACGGGCCACTGGTGGCGAAGGGAACCCAACCTGCAAAAAAGTACGCTCCGCACGTGATCAGGCCTGCGAAAAAAACAACTTCGACGGTGCGTTGCGCCCATGCAGGGATTCGTATGAGCCAGCGCTCGCTGGTGACGGCGCCCATGGCGATCAGCATGGGATAGGCTTCCGCGACGTAGTAAAAGCGGCCCTTGTCGATCCAGAAGACGACGAAGGGAACGAGATACATGAAGGCAATCATGCGATAGCGGCGATCGCGCAAGAATGAGTACAGGCCGATGGTCCACACCGGCATAGAGAACAGATTGGCGCAAACAAGAAATTGATAGAGGAGATATCCGTCGGCGCGGCCCTCGCCTACATCGCGCGTGTGAATGTGCTGGAGAAATTTGTAGGAGATGAAGTCGTGGCGGAGGAGCCAGATTAGATTGGGCAGAAAGATGAGCAGCGCCACGGCGACGCCGGACCAGAACCATTTCGACGTGAAGTATCGGCGAGCGGGTGAGAACGCCATTCCTGCCAGGATTCCGGCGATGAAGAAGACGACGGAATACTTGGTCATAAGAGCCAGACCCAAAGCTGCGCCGATTGCCAGCCAGTAGCGCGGGTTCTCGGTTTTGAGCAGGCGAATCGTGAACCATGCGACCAGCACCCACCATAGAAAAGCGAACGAGGTGTATTGGAATTCAGTCGCTTCAAAGATAGGAAGCGGAGACAGTGCGACGGCAAGCGCAGTGGTGAACTGAGCAAGGCGTCCGCCGCCGAGGTCCCGCGCCATCAGTCCGCTGACCACGATCACCACTGCCTGCGCGATCACTGAAAAGAGGCGCAGTCCGATCATCGACAAACCGAAGAGGCCAAACCCGAGGCGCTCAATGAACGGAGTCAGCGGCGGATAGGAGACATATCCCCAGTCGAGATGCCGAGCGTCGCTGAGGAATTGCAGTTCATCGCGGTGGAAGCCGTAGCGGCCATTGGTGGCGATGTGCACGATTGCGGCCGCGACGGCGATGCAGACCACGGGAAGGAGACTCGCATTGGAGGGCGGGGCAAGACTGCTCGGGGTGTGAGCGATGGGGACTGCGGACACACGAAGTTCTGCCACGATCGCCTCCTGAATTCAGCTTACGTTCCCGCCTTCGCTCCGGTTCCGCAATTTTCGCGCACCGGTTGCGCCACCAGCACCGATTGCATTCCGGCTGCGGTGGCTGCCTGGATGCCGAGGTCGGTGTCTTCGAAGACAAGGCAGTGTTCCGGCGCGACGCCAAGTTTTGACGCGGCCAGCAGGAATCCCTCCGGGGAAGGCTTTCCGTGTTTGTAGTCTTCGGCGCAGACGAGGACATCGAACTTATCGAGCAGACCAAGCGAGGTTAGCGAGCCTATGACCGAGGCGCGACGGCTGCCGGAGACAACTGCAAAAGGTATCTTCCCGTGCATTGCCTCGATCACCTCAATAACGTCGGGGATGCCTTTGAGCTCGGGCAACTGCGCGTGATAAAAGCTTTCCTTGCGTGCCGCAAGAGCATCCACAGGCATGTCGAGACCTTGCATCTCGTTCAGGTCGGCGATGATTTTCCGCACCGGTTTGCCTCCCCATGCATAGAAAAGATCTTCCGCGTAGGTGCCTCCGTACTCGGCGAGTGCTTTGTTCCACGCTTTGTAGTGCAGCGGCATCGAGTCGGCAATGGTGCCGTCGCAGTCGAAGAGATAAGCGCGGAAGTCTCCCGCGGGTAGTTTTAGATTCATCGAGAAGGAAGACTCCTGGTCAGTTATCTGTTGGAAAACGCAGAAACATTCGTGTCGATATGAAACGGCGAGCGGATTAACGCGACGCTGCGGTTGCTTGTTCCACTGGAGCCGCGCAGCCGCCTTCGCCGGGTTTTGTTGGCTCCATCTTCAGCGCATTGTTGAAGCGGTTGAAGTAGTTGAAGAGTCCGATGGCACAGAGCAACTCGACGATTTCGCCTTCCGAGTAGAAGCTGCGTAGCTCGGCAAACTGCTCGTCGGAAACGGCATGAGCGTCGCGAGTCACGGTTTCGGCGAGGCGTAAAGCGGCCTTCTCGGCGGGGGTAAAATCTTCGCGCTGCTGCCACTCGGCGAGATGCGCAAGCTGGTCGTCTGACCAACCGAGACCCTTCGCCAGAATGGTATGGCTGGCGAGGCAATAGGGAGTCTGGTTGACCTGGCTGGTACGGACGATGATCAGCTCCTTGAGCTTGGTGGACACGGTGCCGGTATTAAGCACGGCGCCGAAATGCGCCTGCATGGTGGCGAAGATTTCCGGCCGGTGGGCCATGACGCGGAACATGTTGGGCACGTTACCGCGCTGGGCAAAAACCTTGTCGAACAGGGCTGCCAGATCGGGTGTCACTTCGCTGCGATCAAGCCTGGATATGCGGGACATCGGGCCTCCTGAAAGGCTTTATCTATGGTAGCTGACGGCGCTCTCTATCGCAGCTTGAGGCCTTCCGGCAGGCGTGCGGAGACATTTTGACGCGTCCCGGGCAGTCTGTTAACTTTATAGAGGACAATTCACCGCCAGACACTCCTCAGTAGCTCAATGGCAGAGCATTCGGCTGTTAACCGAAGGGTTGTAGGTTCGAGTCCTACCTGAGGAGCCATAGAATCAATAATTTATAACAATAATCTTCAAATCCGTTTAGCAAATTGTGCCCATTTTTATGCCCCACCGAGATTGCTGTTCCATAAGAAAATCCATCAGATGGTAGCCCTATGTGAGCCAGCCGCAATTCCCTGCGGTTCTGACCATCTCAATTTCTTGCAAGATGTTACGTTCACTTGGAGCAATGTGCAGCGAGTCTCAGAGTGATCATCTGACGGCTCCTTGTCTCAGTGATTTACCGAATGGGTTGCAGGGGAAGCCCTCAAGCCGCCCACGCGCTAATTTGTACCAAATCGACCGCCAAAGGCGCCACTCTGCAACGCTCCATGGGCCTCGGCAGTAAGCGAACTCGGTGGTGCCATTCGACCTGTATCTTTCAATGGATCGCTAAAACAGACATCCCGTCACGGGCGTCGCTCGCCGGATGCGCGGCAGGAGTGGAGTTCCTCCTCCCGCACCTTCTCCGGTGGCAGTTCACCATCCGGCAGAACATTATCGCCCGCCCCTCCGAAGCCTGTGCAATGTGGCCTTCCACCACCTCTCGTTGTGAAACGCAGATCTCGTGGCTGCTCTTTGCTTCGGTGACAGTCGCTCCAGCACGCTTCGCCATGGAACGCTGCGCATCGGGAGGGATCATTTTGTTGGTCCTTGATCAGAGGATCAGGCCCACAAAGAAGTTGGATTTTGAAGTCATCATTGCTCAAGTTCCAAGTCTCATAAGGGGCCTGGGACCGGTCCACTACGAAGTTGTTATCGTCGATCGCTCGTGTTTAAACACGAATAAGACGAGATGATTGATCAAATCGCAACTGAAAAGCCGTTTCTGCTCTCGAACTGAGGGACGAACGCGCGGCATACAAAGCTTATTGCTCCTCTTTCAAGGGAGCGATCAGGATATGCAAGCCTCTACGACCCGAATGGTCATCGTTACGTACATTCGTTGATATTCATGACTCAGCGCTTGATCAGGCAGCCCATCGAGGCAGTGGTTCAGAAGCGATGTCAGCTTCTCTTTCATCGAGCGAGATAAGTTGCTCAATTCCGTTAGTCAGAAGAATCTGTGCATTTTGCAAGTCCGCAATTTGTTTCTCTAGGGCCGCGCGATGCTCTTCAAGGATTTTGCATTGTTCGGCCACACGGCTTTTTCCACCGTTGTTCAGCGCTGCATATCGTTGCATATCCCGAATGGGCATGTGTGTGGCTCGCAGCGATTTGAGGAATTGCAACCATTGTCGATCCTGATCGGAATAACGACGATGGCCACTTCGCCCTCGCTGCACGGACTGAATCAGCCCAACACGTTCGTAATAGCGGAGCGTATGCGCCGTCATGCCGCATCGCGCGGCCATTACCCGGTGAGATCCCAGTTGCATTTGTCGTACCAGACTTGCACCAAAACACAACCGTATATTTCAATGACTTCTTTCAGAAGATCTGTCTGCCACGTCAGGTGCGTCGACTCCCGGGTCGAGATTCCGATACGGAGGGAAACGTGCAGTTCAGTACCGACCGAACAGTGAGTGTTCGAGTGTCTGATGTCAAAGACGCC
>CAVOVN010000014.1:0-15655 GCA_963699875.1 uncultured Acidobacteriaceae bacterium | reverse complement strand
ATTGAGCCTAAAAGTAAAGAGCTCAAGGGCGCGGTCGCTTCCAGCGCGCCCGAGCTTGTCATCTTCGATCACGAGCTGACCCCGTCGCAGCAGCGCAACCTGGAGCGCGAGCTCGATGTCCGCGTCATCGACCGCACTCAGCTGATCCTCGACATCTTCGCGCGCCACGCGCGAACGCGCGAAGGCCAGCTCCAGGTCGAACTGGCGCAGCTGCAATACCTGCTGCCCCGGCTGGCCGGCCGCGGCATCGAGATGTCGCAGCTCGGCGGCGGCATCGGGACCCGCGGTCCGGGCGAAACGCAGCTGGAGACCGACCGCCGCAAGATCTATCGCCGCATCCGTCACGTTCAGCAGCAACTGGAGAATGTGCGCCGCATCCGCGGACAGCAGCGGCAGCGGCGGGAATCGGCGCCCATCGCGACTGTGGCGCTCGTCGGCTACACCAACGCCGGCAAGTCCACGCTCTTCAACGCGCTGACCGAAGCCGGCGTGCTGGAAAGCGCTCGCATGTTCGCCACGCTCGATCCCACAATTCGGCACATCCAGCTGCCCTCCAAGCGCGAAGTCGTGCTGTCTGACACTGTGGGATTCATCCGCAACCTGCCACATACGCTGGTTTCCGCTTTTCGCGCGACCTTGGAAGAGGTACAGCGAGCGTCGCTGCTGCTGCATGTGGCCGACGTGACCAGCCCGACCGCAGGCGAGCAACAGGTGCAGGTTGAAGATGTCCTGCGCGAACTCGAGGTGCAGGACAAGCCGCGACTTTATGTGATGAATAAAGTCGACCTGCTGTCGGAAAAGAAGCGGGGAAGCCTGCTTGACTCTGACAATGTGGTACATGTTTCCGCCGTTACCGGCCTCGGCCTGGATAAACTGCTGGAAGCGATCGATGAGCGGATTGAAGAAGATCCGATTCAACACGTCCGGCTGCACGTCCCGCAGTCGGAAGGAAAAGTTTTGGCGACGCTTGATGCTAAGTCGGTCGTCCTGTCACGAAAATATCACGACGGATTTGTCGACCTGGAGGTTCAGGCGCCGGAATCGGGGCTGCGTAAGATGAGGAGTTTCGTTCAGTAGTAATCGGAAGGCAATAGCGAACGAGCTACGCGGTTCTGTGCTCTTAGAGAGGAGTAACATAGGACCATGATTTATCGGGTGGCTTTGCAGCGGTCGGAGGAAGGTTTCGCGGTATCGTGCCCAGGCTTGCCGGGCTGCTGGTCGCAAGGCCAAACCAGCAGGAGGCACTAGAAAATATCAGGCAGGCGATTTGTGAATATCTGGAAGCCGAGCCGATCCGCGATTAGTTCACATCGTGAGCTCACTAAACTGCGCAGCGCCCGCGCTCTCACTCGCAGAAGCGGTCGGAATCGCGCTCTCCAACCTTCGATGGTAATCCGCGATTCGCAAGAATGCCTTTAACACTGCGGATGAATTCATCCGTGATCCCGAACTCTTCGATTTGGGTGTCCTGCGGCCACGAGTTGTTTGCCTTCTGTCGAGATGGTCTTTCCTGACGCTGTGCCTTTGCGACTCAGTCATGACGGCTACACCACCCTGACGCCGGCATCCGCCTGCTCATGCGCGTGATAGCTGGAGCGGACCAGCGGACCGGACTCGACGTGCCGGAATCCCATCTTCAGCGATTCTTCCTTCAGGAAGCGAAATTCCTCGGGCGGATATAACCGCGCAACCGGCAGGTGGTCCTTCGATGGCCGGAGATATTGGCCGATGGTGAGGATGTCGACTTTGCGATCTGCCAGGTCGCGAAATACTTCCAGCAGTTCCTCCGTGCTCTCGCCCAATCCAACCATCACTCCGGTCTTGGTGGGAATCGCCGGATTCATCTCCCTGGCGCGCTCCAGGAGACGCAGGGTTCGCTCATAACGAGCGCCCGAGCGCGCAACCCGATACAGCCGCGGCACCGTTTCCGTGTTGTGATTGAGGATATTCGGCTCGGCGTCCATCACAATACGCAGCGGCTCTTCCAACCCTTGAAAATCCGGGATCAGCACCTCGACCCGGCACTCGGGAACGCGCCGCCGAATCTCGCGAATGGTTTCGGCAAAGACGCGAGCGCCACCGACGTTGTCGTCGTCGCGATTCACGCTGGTGACCACGGCAAACTTCAGCGCCAGCTTCTCGACTGCTTCGGCGACGCGGCGAGGCTCATCGAAGTCGATGGGCTGAGGGCGTCCCTTCGGCACGGCACAGAAACCGCAGCGCCGGGTGCAGAGATTCCCCAGCAACATGAAAGTCGCGGTGTGATGGTTCCAGCACTCGCCGATGTTGGGACAATGCGCCGACTCGCAAACGGTGTGCAGTTCCAGTTTGCGGGCCAGCGTCTTCAGATTGTGGTAGTTCTCGCCCATGGGCGCGCGCGCCTTCAACCACTCCGGCTTGGGAGCAGGCTGGCGCGGGCCAATGTCAATCTGGATCAGTTCAGCGGCAGTTGCCATGCGGTATTTCTATTGTATCGCGTTGAATAAGATGCCTGCAGACTCCACACGGACTCATCCGCGTTTAGAATCCTGCAAGGGCAATTTCTGGCGCCTCCGGCATCCCCGTTCGTAGTCTGTGCTTCAATCAAGTTGCACCACCTGTACGAGGAAACGCACTGATGCGAAAGTCCGCGATCGTCTTTCTTGCACTCGCTCTTTTCCTGAGCGGGTGCTCCTCCACCAACAACACCGAAAGCAAGCCGGCCCCGGCCACACCGAAACAGGCTGAATACGAAACGGGACGCTTCGCCTTTCAGAAGATGTACATTTCCGCTCGCGAGTGGGCAGCAGACGCCGCTCCGTTCCGGCTGCAATCACGCTTTACGCCCGATGCTCCCACCTCCGAAGGCAAAGCCGGCGTCTGGCGTGCATCCTTCGCTTCGCCGGGAAGAAACATGTTGAAGACGTTCGTGTGGTCGGGGCTGGTTGGGCCGGACGCGCCCGAGCAGGGCATCAGTTTTTCTGCCGAAGACAATTGGAGTCCGTCCAACACCTCGACTCGTGTCTTCAACTTCGGATTTCTCAAGATCGATAGCGACAAAGCTTACGAAGTTGCCCAGAAGAATGGCGGACAGAAGCTGACCGCAAAGAATCCCAAGCAGCCAGTGTTCTTCGTGTTGGATTGGGATGGGACAAAGAACCAGCTTATCTGGCACGTGATCTATGGGGACAGCCAGGACGACGCGAAGTTACGGGTCGCCGTCAACGCCTCGACAGGCGACTTCCTGCGGGTTGAGAAGTAAGCCGATCCGTCGCTCCGGTAGTGTCTGAAAAGGGCGTTGAAGCCAAAACGTTGATTACAGCTTACGACCCCCACGCTTCATGAGATAAACGTCTAAGACCCGTCGCAAGAAGCGTGGCTGCGTTTCGAGGGCACATTGTGCGACTCCGTTTGCCGCATAATCTCTGATCTTTTGCCCTGGGTGGCCGTCCCAAGCTTTATCAAACATCGCAAGGTAGTCAGCGTAGGTGTTGATTTGGGAATAGGCGGAACGCTCTAGAACGACGTTAACTCCCCTTTTGGCGTATGCATCCCAGGCCGTAAATCGCTCCGGCCTTATGAAGGTTGCCACTTTCGACAATACCGATACTATGCGGTTCTTGCCGTCATGAGTTCCAAAGTCGGTCCGCAGATTCCCTTCGAGATCGTCGATGCTGTGGCCAGTATCATCGTGAATGGCGTCCAAGAACTGCTGTGACTCGATTAACTTGCGACGGAACCTATCATGAGCTCCGCTGCGAATCGTCCGACTCACGCTGTATAGCTTAAGAAAACGAGCGAACAGGCTCGGGTCGGCGAGTAGGGGATTGTCGGATATGGGGCCACTGTGCTCGAAGACACCAGACCAATCATCCCAGGTCTTTCGAGCAAGCGAGAATGACTCGGATATTGGCACCGTATTGAAATCTTCGGCAGAGGTTTTCACTGGAGATCGCTTTGCAGGGTAAGACGACGATCGGCGAAAAGCGACCTTATCGCTGTTATTCATCAACGCGCTTTTGCAGACACTAACTAGCTCGCTGAGGCCATTTCGGTGAGCCGATGGAGAAACTAACCTACTTCGCTGGATTCCATCCCGCCCACACCGGAATGCCTTTGCCGTCGCGCAAGGTGACGGTGTTCGTGCCCAGGATGATCTCGCGCGCCAGAATCTGTTCTTCGGGTACGCCTAGCGCCTTCGCTCCAGTTACCTGCACCTGGTTGCCTGCGGCGAAGGACGTATCCATCTCTTTCAAGAATGTCGCCGGCGCTACCCGCACCAGGACAGTGCTGGTATCGGTTTTTACGACCAGATAAATTCCTTCGTAGGCGCCGGGCACCTCGCGAATTTCCTGGACTACGCCTGTGATCTTGACCTCATTCGCGACATCGTACTTCGGTCCGGTATCTCTTACTTTCTGAGCGAGCCCACTCGATACCGCCAGTAACAGTGCCCCGACCGTCAAAGCGATTTTCGACCACGATCTGCACATTGTCGATGCTCCTTCAGGCACGAGAACCCGACGCACGAAAGTGCGGCTTCGCGAATCTCTTGCCTATCCCAATCGCTCTAGCAGGCGCTGCGCTTTGCTGATCCGTCAACGCAAGGTTACAACCGGCTGCGTGTTCACTTGCTGGAGCGATGGTTTTGACGCTATCTTGCTCCCAAATCTCTACTATCTCAAGCTCAAACGTAGTCCGTCACAACCCAGGGTGCAGTGAGAAAGCTCACACCGACGCGTGACGGACGTCCGTCCCGGCCCGGTCGGGCTGTGATTCCCGGGAACGACCGCTCATGACCTCCTAAGTGGAATCTGGTTGCCTTATAGCGCTTTCGTGTCATAATCATGGCACGCTTAGAGTAAGGTCGAGGCTTTTGTGCGCCCTTCGTTCGCACCGCGGTTTCTGTCGCGGCTAAAGATCATCGGGCTGAACTACGACGATGTTCGCGTAGAGCACGTTTTGGCCTTCTCGCGGCTATTCGTAGCACTAACGTCGTTAGGGGCTTGGCTTTTTCACCTTGGCGGTGTCGGCGGTCACTATCGAGTTGGATTGGTGTTGCTGTTGGGCTACGTCGTCGCCAGCGTAGTCCTGCTGATCTGGCTGCAGTGGAACCAAGAGCTCAGCCGTGGTTTCGTCATCACCGCGCAGGTGAACGACGTCGCGTGGCCCGCGCTGTTGTGCTTGTTCGCCGAAGTACCGAACAGCACGTTTTTCATACTGTTTCTTTTTGCCATGATCGCGGCTGCTTTTCGTTGGGGTTTCGTGGAGACAATGACCACTGCGCTGATCAGCGCAGCCGTACTGCTCTTCCACGCAACCATGGTGGCGTATGGACCGTCAGCCTTGCACGATGCGTTCTTAACCCCAGCGGAGCCCACCCGGCTGATCATGCGTTGTGCGTTCCTGTTGATGGCGGGCTTCTTGCTGGGATTTCTGGCGGAGACGGAGAAGCAACTGCGCGCAGAAATTGCGCTGACGAACCACCTGATTTCTTTGGCTCGTGTTGGCAACCGCTTTGCCTCGGTGCTGCAAAACGTTCTTGCGGAGTTAGGCCGGATATTCCAGGGCACAGCCGTTTACGAAGTCTCGTCACAGAGCAGCACCGGGCGCGCCTTCAAGTGGGAGATCCCCTCTTTAGACCAGCCTGCGATCCAGGTTCAGGAGCTTGCTCCGGACACAAAGAATCACGAGCTTCTGTCCAAATATCCCCACGCGTTTTTTGCGCGTCGCATTCCTCCGAACGGGGCCTGCTCCGTCACTGCGCTGGATGAAGAGGGACGCTGCCTTCGAAATGGGCCAACCGAGGATTTCGATATGCCGTTACCTGGAGCGGAGTCGCTCCTGGTGGTAAGCCACGAGATGGGGCGCGACTGGAGCGGACGGCTGGTTCTGGTCAACGCTCAACTGGGCCGGCAACGCGAGCATGAACTGCGCTTTGCGCAAAACGTGATGCGCCAGCTGGCGCCGGTCCTCTACTCGGTTTATCTGTTCCGCGCCTTTCGCTCGCGAGCGGGCGCAACCGAACGCGCCCGAGTCGCCCGCGAGCTGCATGACACGTCGATCCAGTCGCTGATCAGCATCGAGATGCAAGTGGACGTTCTGCGCCGGCGCAGCGCGGATCCCGGGCAAGCGGCCGAGCTGGAACGCATCCAGGGAATGCTGCGCCAGGAGGTCCTGAACCTGCGCGAGTTGATGCAGACCATGCGCCCGGTCGATATCGGACCTCATCAATTGCTTGACTTTGTGGCCGAACTCGTAGAACGTTTCTCCAGAGATACCGGCATCGCTGTGCGCTTTATATCGGAGCTGCAGGAAGTTACGCTTCCTCCGGCTACGTGCCGGGAACTTGTGCGCATTGTGCAGGAAGCGCTGGTGAACGTTCGCAAGCACAGTGGCGCACATTCGGCGATTGTTCGCTTTGGCTCGCAGGACGGTTTGTGGAAGTTAGTGGTTAATGACGATGGCAACGGTTTCCCTTTCGCTGGTCGATTTACGCTGAAGGAGCTGGACTGTCTGCGTCGTGGGCCAGCCGTAATCAAGGAACGCGTTCGCGCCATCGGAGGTGACTGCATGCTCGAGTCGACTCCGGGGCACGGATCGAGGTTGGAGATTACTATTCCTTTGAAAGGATACGAGTCCCATGGATAAGAAGGAGCCGTCAGTGCGCATTGTCATCGCCGATGACCATACGATTTTCCGGGATGGTCTGCGTCGTCTGCTCGAAGCGGAGCCCGAGTTGGAAGTGGCAGGCGAAGCTGCCGACGGCACCGAGGCCGTCGCGCAAACGCGCCAGCTCAAGCCCGATATCTTGCTGCTTGATCTGGCTATGCCGCGCGTTCCGGGCATGGATACTCTGCGCGAGCTGTCCAACGACGGCAACAATTTGCCCACCAAGATTATCGTGCTGACCGCGGCGGTAGAGCGGCTCGAGATCGTGCAGGCGCTGCAGTTAGGCGCCCGTGGCGTGGTGATGAAGGAAGCCGCAACCCAGTTGCTGATGAAAGCCATCCGCACCGTCATGCTGGGCCAATACTGGATTGGCCGCGAGGCGGTAGGCGACATTGTCGAGTTCATGCGCACCAATCCCTCCGCCGACAAACCGCCGCGCAATTACGGTTTGACCAAGCGCGAGATGGACATCCTGACGACGATTGTCTCCGGTCTGAGCAACAAGGAGATTGCCAGGAAGTTTTCGCTCAGCGAAGACACGGTGAAGCACCACCTGACCAACATTTTCGACAAAGTGGGCGTTGCCAGCCGTCTGGAGCTGGCGTTGTTCGCCATCAACAATCGTCTGACCGAGCCTGCAAACTAGCCCTTGGGGCTGGCCTCGCTTCCGTTAGGCGCCCTCCGTCGTCTATTGATGCACCGCAGTTTACCCGCCCGAGAGCGACAACTGGGGCGCTGCGGTGTTTCAACCATCAAAACCGATCTTAGGAGTAGCAATGAGGACCAAAGGGCCCGCATACGTCTTTTTTGGCTTGGTGGTGATCCTTGCTTTAACGGCGGGATGCTCGCGCAAAGAACGCACCGATCCGCAGGTCGCCAGCGATGTACAGAACAAGATCTATAGCGATCCTGGTATTCAAAGCCGCGAGATCAGCGTGCAGGCCGCGAGTGGAGTGGTCACGCTTAGCGGCCAGGTGACCAGCGATGTCGAGCGCACGGCAGCCGCCAACGATGCCGGTGCGATCGACGGGGTGAAGACGGTCATTAACAACCTGCAGGTGCAGCAGGCGGAAGCGACTCCACCGCCAACGCCCGCGAAGAAGCCGGCTCCCGCAAAGAAGCGCGCACCGGAGGCGAAGACTCGTCCTCATCGCAAGCCTGCAGCAGAAGATAACTCGTCAGCAGATGACCTGCAGGCGAACAATACTCCTCCACCGGCTCCGGAAGCTCCGCCGCAGGAAGTCGCGCCGCCGCCTCCACCACCTCCTGCGAAGATCACGATCCCCGCCGGAACCCAGCTTTCGGTGCGCCTCAACGATCCGCTCGACTCGGAGACCAATAAGATTGGCGACAGCTTTCACGGCAGTCTCAGCACGCCGATTGTTCTGAATGGCGAGACGGTCATTCCCTCCGGCGCGGATGTTGTCGGTCGTGTCGCGAATGTGCAGAGCGCGGGCCGGTTTGCGGGTAGCTCGCTGCTGACGCTGGAACTGACGTCGGTGTCGGTCAATGGCAAGGTTTACAACGTCCAGACCAATCAGTGGTCGCGCCAAGGTAAGGGCGAGGGCAAGAACACGGCAACGAAAGTCGGTGTGGGAACGGTTGCCGGTGCGGTACTGGGCGGGTTGATCGGCGGCGGTAAAGGCGCTGCCATCGGCGCGGCCGGCGGCGCGGGCGCAGGCACAGGCGTTGCGGCTGCCAAGAAGGGCGAGCAAATCAAACTTGCGCCCGAAGCCGTGCTGAATTTCCAGATCATCAACCCACTGACGGTGACGCCGCAGAGTTCAAGCAATCCCGGCCGCACCCCGCTCTCGTAACCGCCGGCGCCTGGTTTGTACTGGCGACATCTGCGCCGCCGGTTTTTCCTGGCGCGAAAAACGGGACGGCAGCTGCAACAAGTCACGTCGCCATATGCCCGGAAGCCGGCTTTTCTGCATCTATCTCTACACAGCCGAAAAACGGTTGCGACATTCTCTCCAGGATCATCCATGCCCAAGTTCACTGCGCTGCTGCGGACTCACAACGATGCCTTGCATCTCGGTCGCACCCTGGAATCGCTGCGTCCCTGTGACGAAGTTCTTATCATCGACGACTCCTCCGAAGACGACACGGCCAGGGTCGCCAGAGAATACGGGGCGGTGATTAAGACTGCCATTCCCGGCGTTTCTCCCGGCGCCTATGCCATGGATGCTGAGCACGAATGGATCTTGTGTCTTCGTCCCAACGAATCGCTGTCCGATAGCCTGGAAGCTGCCCTGTTGGAGTGGAAGGAACAGGACCCGGGGACGGCGGTCGTTTGCTATAGCGTGCTGGTTCGCGAGGAAAATGGTGAGGGGTGGAAGGATTGTCCGCCGGAGGTACGCTTGATCAATCGTAAAATGGTGAATTGGATCGGTGAGATGCCGCCCGCGCAAGAAGACTGTGCCCTGATGCACGGAGAATTGTTATGCTTCCACCATCCCTAAACGAGGTCTTCGACCGAACGCTTGGACCTATTCCTGGAATGCGTGCTCTTCGCCGCCGGATTGGCATTCGGCAGCTTCCTCAATGTTTGCATCAGCCGCATTCCTAACGACGAGTCGATCGTTAGGCCGCGATCCCATTGCCGCTCCTGCGGTACCCCGATCAGCTGGCGCGACAACATTCCGCTGCTAAGCTGGATCATTCTGCGCGGCCGCTGCCGCCAATGCAGCGCCCGCATCTCGCTGCGATATCCCGCGGTCGAGTTGTTGACGGCGTTGTTGTTCGTAGCCTGCTATCTGAGCTTTGGTTTGAGCGCGCTTACGGTGAAGTTCTGCATGTTCAGCTTCCTGCTCCTTGGGCTCATCTTCATGGACGCCGAGACTGGTCTGCTGCCGCGGGAGTTCACCTACTCCGGCATCGTGCTGGGGCTGGTCTTTTCGTGGCTCGTGCCGACCGACTTCTCCCTCACGGCGATCGTGCTTCGGGCCTATGGCCGGCACACGCACAACCCGCATCTCCTCTCGCTGCTGGATTCGATAGTCGGCGGCCTGATTGGCGCGGGCTTCTTTTTTCTCGCCTGGGCTTTGTACTACCTCGTCCGAAGGAAACATGGTCTGGGATTTGGCGATATTGCCTTGATGGCCATGTCCGGTACGTTCCTGGGTGCGAAACTCGTGCTGCTGGTCATCTTCTTCGCGCCGCTGCTGGGATTGGTTTGGGCGATCATTCTTCTGGCGGGCGAGAAGTTGAAATCCCCTGGAGAGGATCAAGCCGCACCGACTGACGAGACGCCATTTCTCAGTCGCGAGATGCCATTTGGCGTCGTGATCGGCGCCTGTTCGCTCGCCGTCATCTTCGTGGGTCAAGCTGTCTTCAAGTGGTATCTGCGGATGTTCTAGTGCGAGAGTTGCCGATCCGTCGGACGTGCAACGCCCTGGCGCTGCGCCTTGGCGATCTGCTTCAAATGATGAACCGCATGAGTGCGGTGAAAGCGGCGCCAGTCTTTGGTGCTGAGCGGTCCAAGGATGGGATGATCGAGCAGTTTGGCGTCGCCGCCGAAGCGCCGCTCGGCGTCGGAGAGCGTGGCGTCCAGAGCGACCAGCGCGTCATAAAATCGCCGCAATGATTCCACGTCTAAGCCGTCTTTGGGAACTACCGCCTCGGGAGACATGTTGCCCGATGGCATCCTGCCGAACTTCGCGACATACAACGTACGCACGCGGTCGCGCACGGTCGGCTTGCCGCCGAGCGGCCTACCGGCTTCCATCACATTGCGAACGCCTTTGGTTGTGCCTTTGAAGCTGAGTAGGAGATGTTCCAGGATCTGACCCGACGACCATTTGCCGTCCAAAGCGCGATGCCAGTCCGATTCGGACCAGTCATGCGTCAACTTCTCTACCTCGCGGCGAATGTGCTCTAGTTCAGGAGACAAGTTTCTACTCCGTGGCCCGGTGCGGAACTAGTATCCCCAATCTGTTCGCAACACTATGCACCGAAAATCGAACTTCTTCAATCCATTTTCGCTCTAGGCAGCTTTTGACGCGAGAAGCACGTTAGTGACGACCTGCAGGTCCTTCACAAAAAGTTCATACTCGCGATGGCGCGATTTTGTCGCTCACGGTTTTGGCCGGGCAGCTCGCGCGCGCTTCACTGCGGAGACTCGAATAGGACCAGTACCGGTCGGCGGTTTGCGATCGCCTTCGACCACCTGCTTCAAAACAACTGCATTGTTACGCTCTTCGTCAGTTGATGCGTACACCAGAGTAACCACGCGCTGTTGCTTGCCCAGGTCGTAGAGTTGCTGCAGAGCGGCAGCCGCTTTCTCGGTTGAAAGTTCTTTGAGATATTTCTCCCGGAACTTCGCCCACTGCTGCCGGTGCGCGTGGTACCACTTGCGAAGTTCATCGGACGGCGCAAGATCTTTCAGCCAGGCATCGAGCGCGGCGGCTTCCTTCGTCAATCCCCGCGGCCACAGGCGATCCACAAGCACGCGAGCGCCATCTTCCGGCGAAGGCAGCTCATACACGCGTTTGATGGTGACCGTCATGCGAGGTGTATTCTAACTCTGATGGAGGCGCAGTGGCAGCCTCCGCACTCCCACAGAGAACCCGACGTTGACCGCCCATCGCGCACGCTTTGTTCTGATCGCAATCACTCAGCCTGATCGCAATCCTTCTCAGCGCCTGCGATGTCGAACCGCGCAAGACCGATGCCGAGCTGGGATTGAATGCGCAGCAGGCCGCCGGCCGCAGGGTTTACGACACGCGTTGCGCCGACTGCCACTTCGCTTACAGCAAGAGCAATCTTAAAGGACCGAGCCTGAATGGGCTGTTCAAGAAGCCGTTCATGAAGAATGGCATGCCCGCCAACGACGACCGCGTGAGCGACATCATTCTGCTAGGCCGGGCGAAGATGCCGGCGTTTCAGAACAAGCTGACGCAGCAGCAGCTGAATGATCTGATGGCGTATCTGCATACGCTGTAGACGCTAGCAGTCAGCAGTCAGCACAGCTCAGCAGTCAGCAATCAGCAATCAACTTGCCTAGACTGGCCTCTCTTCGTGGCGCCGGCCCCCATGAGTTGAGGCGAGGAGCCTTGCACCATTCTTTTGTGCCGCCGGCTTTAAGCCGGCTCGCGATCAAAGTTAAAGCGCTGGACGCTGGCCCGAAGGCCAGCTCTACCCGACTGACTGCTGAGTGCTGATTGCTGACTGCTATCTTGCCAACAACGCGACGCCGCCGGCGACGAACAGTGCTGCCAGCCAGCGGCGATGGTCCACGCGCTCCTTCAGGAAGATTCGAGCGGCGAAGGCGTTGGCAATGAACGTCAGTGACGCCGAAGCTGGGCCGATCACGCTTACGTCGTCCCAGGACAACGTGACCAGCAGGCTGAAGAACGCCAACGCCATGAACAGCAGTCCCAGCATGAATCGGGGGCTGGAGACGACGCGGCGCACGACATGAAAGATGCCCTGTTCACGGCGGACTGCCCCCAGATCGCCGATCTCCTTCATCGCGCGTGATTGCAGCACGTCGCCGGCGGTCGCGGTGAAGACGATCGATGCGATACCTGCCCATGTGACAGCGGCAGTCATACTTTGCTCCTCTTCTGCGGAGCGACCGAAGCGCGCGAAGTAATGGAGGACGCAGCGGAGTCGGAGCTCGCGCGTGAATGACGCGCAGGAGCGGTCAAAGGGGGGCCGGTCGCCACAAATCCGACACCGACTGTGATCAGCCCAACGCCCAGCCAGTGCTCCAGCGTCACATTTTCATGCAGGAAGATCTTCGCCAGCAGCGCCATCAGAACGTAGCTCAGCGCGGTGGCCGGCAGAACGTAGGTGAGATCGGCCCAGGACAGAGCCGTGAGATAGCTGCAGAAGAACAGAATCAGCAGGCAAATTCCGACGACCACCCAGGGATCAAGCAGGACGGTGAGCAGCTGACGCCAATTGGAGGTAGTGACGGCGCCGAAATCGCGCATGCCGCGCGCCAGGCAAACATCGCCCGACGATCCGAAGATCGTCACCGCCAGCAGGATTAAGTACTTGCGGACGGTCACGCCAGGTCCTACACGCTGACCGGCTCAACCGTCTTGGATTCGGAGTTTGTGCCGTTGCCCGCCGCGGGCGGAACGGTACCCGAACTCTGCCGCTCGCGCGATTCCTTCACCGAACGATTACGCGATGCCCGCAGCTTCAGGAACGACTTCGCTTCCTTGTAGAGACGCTTGCGCTCGACCGAATCGAACGCGGCTTTCGGACGATGCGGAAGATCGCCTTCGGCCGGAAGTAGTACTCGTCGTAGAAGCGATGCACCATCTCCAGGATGTAGTCGCGCGAGATGCCGGGATACTCGATCATCGCGACCTGGTGGCCCATCTCGTCCACCATCTGCGCGCCTTCGCCGATCAGGAAGCCGTTGGCCTTGGCGAAGTCGTAGAGCTCGGTTCCGGGATAGGCGTGCGCCAGCGACACCTGAATAGTCTCGACATCCAGTTCTTTGGCGAAGTCGATGGTCTTGCGAATAGTCTCCTTGGTCTCACCGGGCAGGCCGAGGATGAAGTCGCCGTGGATGATCAGGCCCAGCTTCTTGCAGTCGCGAGTGAAGTCGCGCGCGCGCTCGACGGTCGCACCCTTCTTGATGTTCTTCAGGATCTGCTGGTCGCCCGACTCATAGCCGACGATCAGCAGTCGGCAACCGGCGTCCTTCATCGCCTTCAGCGTTTCGTAATCGGT
The DNA here is from genome assembly GCA_963699875.1 of uncultured Acidobacteriaceae bacterium. GTDB lineage: Bacteria > Acidobacteriota > Terriglobia > Terriglobales > Acidobacteriaceae > CAVVDY01. The sequence goes on along the minus strand of CAVOVN010000014.1, from coordinate 2,308 downwards.
GGTAACGCGCGAGGTGCACGACCAGGTCAGTCCCAGCGGCTTCAGCTTCGAGCACAGCTCGATGGTGCGCGCCTTCTGAATGTTGAAGGTGTCGTCATCGAAGAAGAATTCCTTCACCCACGGCCAGTATTCCTTGGCCTTGGCCATCTCAGCCGCAACCGCGTCGGAGGAGCGCTTGCGCCAGGGATGTCCGCTGAGCGTCTGCGGCCACAGGCAGAAAGTGCACTGCGCCGGACAGCCGCGCGTGGTGTAGAGCGAGACGAACGGGTAGAGCAGAAACGGTACGTTGTAGCGGCGCGGATCAAGGTCGCGCTTGTACACGTCGACGACATCGGGCAGCACGTCGAGATCGGCGACGGTCGGGCGATCGGGATTGTGAACGATCTTGCCGTCGGCACCGCGGAACGATATGCCGAGAATCTCGCTCAGCGGCTTGCCGTTCGCGTATTCGTAAACCGCGAAGTCGAACTCGCGCCGCACGATGAAATCGATTGCCACGCCGTCTTTGAGCGAGGCTTCCGGCAGCGTGGTGACGTGCGGGCCGACAAAGGCAATCTTCAGCTTGGGATTGGCGGCCTTCATCGCAGCCGCGAGCTTGATGTCTCCCTGAAATCCCGGAGTGCTGGTGAACAGCACCAGGAACTCGTATTCCTTGCCGATTTCGATGGTCTGCTTGGCATCGACCTTATGCGGCGAGGCGTCGAGCAGCCGTGATCCTTCCAGCATTCCAGCCGGATAGGCGAGCCATACCGGATACCAGTAGGACTCGATTTCGCGCGTGGCCGGCCAGCGCGAGCTGGCGCCACCATCATAGTTTTCGAACGAGGGAGGATTCAGGAGTAGAGTTTTCAAAGGCATAGCTCTCTCTATCGTATCATCGATGGCAGCTAGCATCAGCAGCCGGTGCGAGATCTTTCTGATTCCAACTGTCCGGCGAGCAAACTGACTCGTCCGCCGAGTTCAAGAATTCTTGGGAGGAGTACCAACAGTGAGACGGAATTCCAGATTTTGGCCTGCATTCCACTTAGCGCTGTTCCTTTGCCTGTTGACTAAGGCCGGACAATCGCAAGACCTGACTCTGCGACGCGCCATCGAACTCACCCTGACCCACAGCAGCAGTATTGGACTTGCCGAAGCAGAAAGGCATCGCGCTGGCGCAAACTACCGCGAAGCGCGTAGCGTCTACACTCCACAAGTAACCGTCGGGGCAGGGCTTGGCTACGCTTACGGCTTCCCGCTCAGTCTCGAGGGCTCCGCGCCAACCGTCTTCAACGTTGCCTCGCAGTCTAGTCTTTTCAACCCGTCACAGCGTGAGTTTATCCGAGCGGCCGAGGCTGATTGGGGTGCGTCCTCTTCGCAATCGCGGGACGTTCGGAGCAAAGTGCTGCTGGATGTCGTCACCAGTTACATTGAGCTGAATAGGTGGGAGCGGAAGCTGCCCGTTCTATATGCCGAAAAGAAGGTGACCGCGGACATGCTACACGCCGTTGGCGAGAGGGTAAAGGAAGGAGTCGACGCCCCTTTGGAGGAAACCAAGACGAGATTAAAGGCAGCCCAAGCGGCTTTTGGAGTAGCCCAGGCCGAGGGGTCCGCGAACGTCTTGCGGCAGCATCTGGCGGACCTTACCGGCCTCCCCGTTGCCTCCATCAGCACAGTTGCGAGTTCAATTCCCGCCCTGCCTGGGCCCGAGGACGAAAACAACGACACCCTTCCCTCTTTGCAAGGCAACCCCGTGGTAACGGCAGCCGACCTGCGAGCAAAGTCTGAGCAATTCCGGGCCCGCGGTGAACATAAGGCGCTCTACCCCAGCGCGGACGCGGCCATGCAATATGGCCTCATAAACACGACCTTAACGGACTATGCCCAGTTTTTTCGTCCCGGTTCCTTCAGGGAGAACAACGTGACCGTTGGCGTGGTGATCCGTCTACCGCTCGTGAACTCTACGCAACGGGCTCGTGCCGAAGCGGCTGATGCGGATGCCCTCCGGGCGAAAGAGCAGGCCCAACTTGCAAGGACACAAGTAACCGGCGAGATCGTAAGGCTCCAGAATGCGGTCCGGGAACTCACGGCATCCCGCGACGTCGCTCAAGTCCAGCAAGAACTGGGTCAGGCAGAGCTGCAGGCCGCGCAGATCCGGATGCAGGCCAAAACTGCAACCCTACGCGAGCTGCAGGAGGCGTCACTTCAGGCTGTCGTAGATTCGGGCGCGCTGATGGATTCCGAATTCGAGGCCGAGCGCGCCCAACTCCAGCTTCTGTATGAAACCGGTGGCCTTGCTGGTTGGTCGGAGGGAGCTAAATAAAGCAGG
>CAVOVN010000013.1:0-97382 GCA_963699875.1 uncultured Acidobacteriaceae bacterium | reverse complement strand
CTCGTGAGTCGTGGGCACATCCCAACGACCTCTTCGCACTCTTCGAGGAGGCATACCCACAGACGAAGGAGGGTTCACTGAACGCGGTGCCGTTTGTGCCTTACCTGCAGTACGCGCCAAATGACTTCGCTCTCATCTTGCGCTTTTCGGGCGGTGGAACTAGCACCGGGCCGTGTGATGCTCGACGTCAACAGCGATCTCTGGAGCGGTTCGAACTGGATGGCTGGGTCGCAATCCAGCGCGGTGAAGGGGATCGGTGGAGGCGTCGCTAAGTTCGGGCCTGACGCTTCACCCCTCTCTCCCGGTCACCGGCTTCATGGGTCAGGGATCAACGGAATCGGATGGGGTACTGCGGTTACGCGAGATAACGTCTGGGCATCGAGCTTCAACGGCAAGATCCTCGTAATGGACTTGCAGGGCCGTCCTGTGGCCACCGAGCAAGATTTTCCGTTTGGGGATAAGCTGCACGGCCTTATGGGCATCGGCGTTGCGGCGAACGGCGACGTATGGGTCACCGACAGTGAAGGCAATCAGTTGCTCTTCTTCCCGGGCGGACGGGTGAAAGAGGGGCGCATCGTCAAAGTCGACGGTCTCGCGGGGCCGTTCGATGTCGTCATCGATGAGCAGAATCGCGTTTGGGTCTCGAATTCGCGATCCGATACAGTCGCGCGATTCCCGGCAAACGATCCGACAAAGGTTGAGACCTTTCGAGTCGGGGTGGCGCCCCGTGCCTTGGCCCTTGATTCGAAGAGCAACGTCTGGGTCGTTAGCTTCCTGTCGCCTGATTTTCCGGGCCTGAAGCCACTCCCGCCGCACGCGACGATCATGGAAGAGTTCAAGGCGTTCCGCGCCCTCCTCGTCCCCCTCCAATCAGGGCAAGTGAAGGCCACCGGCTTCGTCAGCATGATTCGTCCGGACGGCACACAACAGCCGTCGGCAGGCAGCGGCTACACCGGCGATGGGGCCATCAGCATCCCATGGGGAGTCAATATCGACGGCAACGACGACGTGTGGGCGACCAATGGCTGGACACTTGGAGTCGTGTACATGGCCGGCGACAACACGAAGGGTATCCGGCCGGCACCAAGACCGGCGACGTCTTGCATGTGTTCCACAGCGGCGACTTCGAGAGCGTCATTGACGTATCCATCGACGCCGCGGGCAATGCCTGGTCGACCAACAACTGGAATGATCTTCCTGTCGCAACAGGCGTGAATGATAACCCCGCACGTTCCACCTGGGGCGGAGGAACCGGAATCAATGTGATCTATGGCGTGGCCGAACCGGTGCAGCCGCCGCGCATGGGCAAGGTAAGACGGCCGAGAATAGAAATTCGCTTTTCGGAGATAGTTGTCGTTAACAGGCGATTCGCTCATTGTCCCTCAATGAGTGATATGGGGATGTTACGCCAACAATGGGATGTCACAGCCCGGACGTCCATCGCGCTACTCCTGTCCTCAAGCCGGGTTATCATGTCTCGGTGGTTCGTCCCATGCTCTGGGCTCGGCTTGCGACCTGTTCAATCCTGACGCTCGCCACAGCCGGTTACGGACAGGCTGCCCAGACCGGCTCGCCAAAAGCTACCGAGACCTTCGCGACCACCTCGCGCAACGTCCTCCTGGATGTCGTCGTCACCGACAACACGGGCAAGCCGATTCATGGCCTCAAGGCGCACGACTTCACCATTCTGGAGAACGGGGTCCTCTCAGCACGTTAAGGGCTTCGAGGAGCACCGGCCTGACGCCCAATCCTCGAAGTCGCCTGTGCCGGTAAGTCTTCCCGACAACACTTACACCAACTACGTGACCAGCGCCGAGTCGGGAGAGGTCAAAATCATTCTGTTTGATTCTCTCAACACCGACCGGCTGAACCTGACATCAGCGCGGCAGCAACTGCTCTCCTACTTGGCGAAGCTTCCCGACAACGCACGCGTTGCGCTGTTCACCCTCGATGGCGAACTGCATCTGATCCACGGCTTCACCGATGATCCCCATGCCCTGATTGAGGCTGCGCAGCAGCTCTCTACTATGCCCAACCCGACGCATCGCAAGGCGCGCGACGTCACCGACGAGCTGGCGGAGGCAAGATTTACGAAGATCGCGAGCAATCCAAGGATGTACGCAGCGCTTTCCCGATTTATGTGGGGTGAATACGACTCGAAGGTGAGTCGCGCACGCTGGCTACCATGGAAGCGCTCAATCAGTTAGCGCGCAGCATGGCGGTTTTCCCGGGTCGCAAGAACCTGATTTGGATCTCGGGCGGGATTCCGTTTGATCCCACCGACACAGCTCCACAAATCCAGAAGACGGCTTCGCTACTGGCCGCGACGCAGATCGCGGTGTATCCGGTCGACGTGCGCGGCATTCCCTACCTGGGAGCCGATGGGGCCGCTTTCAGCCAGGACGTCTATAAACCATGGGGCGGGGAGTACAGTCAGCTCTCGGGCCAGGCTGAGGAACTGTCCCTTATCCATGAAACGATGCTGAACGTGGCGCAGCTCACCGGCGGCCGAGCTTACTTCAACAATAACGACATTCCCGGACAGATTCAGGACGTCGTCCTGACCGCCTCCAGCTACTACACCATCGCTTATCGTCCTGACAACCAGGAGTGGAACGGCAAGTTCCGCAGAGTGTCGGTGAAGACTTCGCAACCAAACGTGAAGGTACGCACTCGTCCCGGGTATTACGCGGTGAAAGACCCTTTTGGTTCGCCGGACGTCGATCGTACGTTCTCGCTGGCCATGCAGCCGAGTGTGCCTCCTTCAACGTCATTAGTAATGCAGGCGCGGGTGGTTCCTCCCGATACACCGGACAAAGCGACGCAGATCGACTTCCTGGTCGACGTTCACGACCTCCAGTTCCTCACGTCGGCTGATCACCGCCGCCAGCCCAACCTGATGTTCGTGGCGGCAGCCTGGGACGAGAAAGGCAACGCGCGGGGGAGTGTCTCCGGCACCTATCAGCAGATTTTGCAACCAGCCGACCTACAGGTGCTGCTGCGTACCGGGCTGCGCTTGCAGCATCAGCTTTCGCTGAAGCCCGGCAACTATCAGCTCCGCCCTGGGACTGGTCGACCGCCTGTCAGGCAAGATGGGCACCATCGACGTGCCCTGAAGGTGGGTCCGAGCTAGAGAATCCTCTTTTGATCTCGGCTATTCAGCTTCAGTTACCGGCGATTGCGATAGATGTCGATAACAGGCGTTACCGCGAGTTACACCAAAACGGTACACCCGAACCGCCAGCTTGTGCTATTGATTCCATGACAATGTCGGCTCCGACGCCCGAGTAAAGTTGGTGGTGCTAACCAACCAACGGCTCGGGAGAAAGGAGCCGAACGATGATCGATCATTCAGCAGAGGGGCGAGCATTGGTCGAGTTCGCCGAACGATAGCGACCCTGTCTGAACTCCTGGATTTGTGGAACGCAGCCGCTATTTCCGGTTCCGGGTGAGCACACGTTAGGATGGCAAACGTCATGGAAACCGCCGTGTTCGCTTGCCAACGGCAGAAGATTGTGGCAGTTCCAAAATCCGTAGCCACTGCCAAGGTTCTGCCACACGCCAGCTACTTTTCCAATGAGTACCTCTAAATCCTCTCCGTGGGCATACTCGTAGCAGGAGATTGAATAAACCGGCGTTCCATCGTCAGAAAGCGCGATAGCAGTTCCATACCCGTCACTGAGGTTGCATCTCCTCAATTTACGGAAGGCCTTGAGTGCTTCAGGCGGCAGAAGCTCTTGATGAATTGCCTCGGCGCAACTGGATAAAATTTGGTCGTCCGGCTTTGGGCATCCATACCATCGAGCAGCCTCAGCGTAGTCTTTGCTCACCCCTTCCCCATGGAAGTACATGTCCCCAATCGCAAACCGAGCCGCTACATCACCACCGGTGGCTGCCTTGTGGTACCAACGGAGCGCCTCATCATAGTCGGGCGTCGGCCTGTGTAGATACATCCATCCAAGGTCAGATGCTGCCTTAGGATCACCCTGTTCGGCTCGCTCACGCAGCGCCTTTAGCTTTTCGGACTCGGAAGGCATAGTGTTCTGCGCAAAATTGACATGTGCGGCGAGAACGAGAAAGAGAATTAGCAATGCGGCTTTGACATTCTTATGCCCTTGCATCGCATTCTTACCTCGCGAATGTTGGGTTGCAACAGTAGCTTACTCCATAAAAACGACGCGTCGGTGACAGTTGTCGCTATCAGGCGATTACGCTCATTATCCCGCCCCGTGCCCCAGAGCCTGCCCTGAGTTTGTCGAAGGGTTCGCCCATGGTTTGCTAACCTAGGTTGTTTCCGCGAGTAGCCACATCTCCCCTCGGTGGGGAAGCAATGAGCATCAGTACGTTCCCAAGTTCGGGAACTCCCTACCACCTTCGTAACCTCCACTCGTCACTTTTCCCGTGCAACTCAGTTCTGCAACTCATAGACTCGGGCGCAGGCACCTCAGGGTGTTCCGGTCGGCTGTGCCGCAACCCTGTCGGGGCGGATTCAAAGCTTCGCCACCACGGGACCGGCTGACGCCTGACGACGGGCTGATTTTGGACTGTAAGTTCTTTGAAATCTAATATTTGCCTTTAAGTACTTCGATTTCAATAATTTGCAATGGAAACGTGATCTAAATTGCTGAAAACAAAGAATCGTAAAAAGAGTTTTTGCGGCTTTGCACGTTATCGGACGCAGATTGGCCGCCCGAACCCGAAAATCGGTCTTCCCGCGGCTAACCTAGGGTTCTAAGTTATTTGGAATCTAATATTTACTTGTAAGTCTCGCCGATTCAATAATTTAGAGTAGAAATCGTGTCTAAACTGTTGAAAACAAGGAATCGCAATTACATTTTTTTGTGATCGAAGCGTTATCGGACATTCCGGGCAATCAGCTAGCGGGCGACTTACAGTGGAGAGCACGAGCTAACTACAGCGATCGCCCCGCCTTCGAATACCTTCTCCATGTTGTACGGGAACACCCGGTACAAGCCGTAACTGATGCTCGCGTCGGAGTACTGGCGGAAGAGCAGATCACCGCGTCCATTGGCATCAGCGTCGAGCGCATCAATCAGCTCCAGGCGGGGAAACACGTCGAGGTGGGTGGTGTCGGTGACGGAGCTGAAAACCTTTATCGGCTCACCATTGATGTCGAGGTGCGCTACATAGGTCGCGTAATAGACGAAGGGCTTGGACCCGGCCGTGGGCATCGGCAGCTTCGCAGTCAGCACCACCGTCGGCGAGTTGCTGAAGTCGAGATCGAAGAAGCGGACATCGTAATCCTTGATGGCGGCGTTTTTGGGAAGCTGCGGACCAGTCGTGTGCTTGACGGCGAAGGCGCGAATATCAGCCAAGGCGAGTGCGGTGAGGGACTGTGCCAGCTCCTGCTGCCGCTCCGGTGTGGTGGTATAAACCAAGGGTCGCGTCTCGTATTTGCCCGCGTCAGAGATGGCGGCAAAAGAGCGGGTGGCAGCATTTTTCGCATTCGACTTCGCGGCTGGAGCGCTGGTTCCTGAGACCGGGACGCGGGGCTTAGGTTGCGGCGCCGCGGGCTGGTTGCCACGAGTCAGCACTGGGCGATCGGGATCGTTGTTATCTGGCGAAGGAGCGCTGGGCTGCTGCCTGGCCGCCGAGTCAGGGGCCGACGTCGAGACCGGCTTGCGAAGCACCGGGCGATCCGAGTCGCTGTCGTCCACCGATTGCGGCTGGTTGCTCACCGGGTGCAGGGTCGGCGGCGGAGATAGAAGCAGGCTCATCTCCTGGCCGACGCAACGTGGGCCGGCCAGAAGAAGTGTCTGACGTTGTGGTAGATGCTGTTGTCGCCGGCTGGGAAGCGGCCGGGGTCGGCTGCTGCTTGTGCCGGCGCGGGAGCCTGCGTCTGCTCGGGAGCTTTCGCCGGAGTTGAACTCGGCTCGGAGCCAGGACGGCGCAACACCGGAGGACCTGCGTCGGCGTCGCCGGTAAAGATCGCCTTGCTCGGTTTGGCGGTTGGCTTGGGGTGCTTGGCGGCTTCGGCAGCAAGCTGCGCGTCCATCGCCCGATACGGAGTCCAGCGTCCATCGCCAATCCATCCGGCGTTGGAGAGCTTAGGCATGTTCACCACGAATGTACCGGCAGGCTCTCCATCATTCAGGGCCTGGTATACCGTTCCCGGCTCTACCGCTAGAGGCGACGGATTTGCTTCGTAAATGCTGGCGTCGTAATACTTGCCTTCATACCAGAGCGCGACCGGCACCAGACGAATCCCGCCGCCGGGCAGGAACTCCACCACTCCGATGGCGCGGGCAGAGCGCTTCGTCTTCTTGGCAGGCGCGTCGGGCTGAGTGCTCTGCTGGTCCTGTGGACGCCGTAACTCCGGACGCTGCGCGTGGGCGGGAAAACTGGACCCCAGGAAAATCGTGAGCAGCAGCGATGTAGCGAAAGCCGGCGATTTACGGTATAGATGAGTGGCTATGGCAAACAACAAGAAAGCTCCCGATTTCACTTTGCCCGACGAGAACGGTAACCCGGTTTCACTGCAACAGTTCCGGGGCAAGACGGTGGTGTTGTTCTTCTATCCCAAGGCGAACACGCCGGGTTGAACCATTGAGGCTCGCGGGTTCCGCGATGCATACGCAAAGCTGCAACGGGCCGGCCTGGTGGTTCTCGGCATCTCGCCCGACAAACCTTCCGCTCAAAAGAAGTTTAAAGAAAAAGAGGAACTCCCGTACACGCTTCTTGCCGACGACAAGAAAGAAGTCGCGCACCAGTTCGACGTGATCAAAGAGAAGAATATGTACGGCAGGAAGGTGATGGGGATTGCGAGGACGACTTTCCTCATCGGCCCGGAGGGGAAGATTGAGCACGTGTTCGAGAGCGTGAAGCCCGACGGCCACGCCGAGGAAGTGCTGGCCAAGGTGAAGGAGCTGGCGAAGACGGCGAAGGCGTAGACGATGTCGCGCCATCCCGACAGATGGTGAGCCACGGATTTATACGGACGAACCCGGATCGGAGCTTCAAGTCTAAGACTTTTTGGTTACTTAGCTTTTCGGATCGGTGAGGGCCCGTGTCGATCCGTAGTGCATCTTCTTTGGGGCGCGCTGTTTGTTATACTTACGGTGCCTCTGGGTTTCTGCCGGAAATCCCGCTGAACGACGTGCGGGACGCGTGTGCGGAAGTGGTGAAATTGGCAGACACACCATCTTGAGGGGGTGGCGCCGAAAGGCATGGGGGTTCAAGTCCCCCCTTCCGCACCAATGTAAATAGTTTATTATGTTAGACTTACAAGCGTAGACCAGCAAATTGCCCGGATTTTGTACGGCGCGTATTCCGGATTTGCCGTCATGACCTGCAGTGAAACCATCTAGGCCGCCTTCTTAGCCTGGAGCGGCTCAGCCTCCGTATCTGGCTTGCGCAACTTGGCGATCATGGCCAGCGCGCCTAGAGCAGCGATTGCAAGCCACCGCCAGTGGGTTTCGGACCACAGCTCCAAACTCTGCTCCCTTGCTCGATCATCGAACGCGCCATGTGCCCCGTGGTCGCCGGCCACCGGCTGCCAGAGATTGTAAGGACGGTCGGGGTCAGCGGCGCCGTCATACTGCTGCGAGTCGTAACCGTTGCGGGCGAGATAGTGGTCAGCAAACGATGGCACAAGCTTGTTACCGACCACCGCTTCCACCACCGACCACGCTGCAAAATACTCGCGGCGTGCCGGATGATGGGCGGCATAGTAGATTGCGCGCGCCGCTACTTCGGGCTGGTAGATCGGCGGCACCGGCTGCGCTTTGTGCGGCAGCCGGCTCTTGACCCACCCGAACTGAGGAGTATTCAGCGCGGGCATCTGCACCATGGTGGTTTGCACATGGCTGTTGTCGTGTATCAGCTCTGTACGCAGCGAGGCGAAGAAGCCGAGCACGGCGTGTTTTGAAGCGCAATATGCTGCCTGCAGCGGAATGCTGCGATATGCCAAGGCTGAGCCGACGTGGACGATGGTGCCCCGGTCGCGCGGCAACATGCGTTTCAGGGCCGCCAGCGTTCCATACACGTATCCGAGATAGGTGACTTGGGTGACGCGTTCGAACTCTGCCGGAGTCATCTCCTTGATAGGAGAGAAGACCGAAGTCATGGCATCGTTGATCCAGATGTCGATTGGACCTAGTTCTTCTTCCACGCGCTGAGCCGCAGCTTCCACCTGCTTGGCATCAGCTACATCGGTTGGAAGGACCAGAGCTGTACCGCCCGCGGCCTCGACCTCCCGGCGTGCGCCCTCCAGGCCGTCCCGTCCTCGGGCGATCAGTCCTATGGATGCGCCGTGCCTGGCAAACTCTCTGACGGTGGCGCGCCCTACTCCTGCCGACGCGCCGGTGATGACGACTACTTCGCGTTTGTCCCATCCTTCCGTCATCACACCATCTCCCGTACTTTGTCGGAGGCCACAGTCAGAGCGATCTTGCCGCGGTTCGGCTCGCCGCGCGCCAGAGACTCCGCGAAGTGAAGCGCCTGATCGGCCTTGACCTTGCCCGGCAGCGGCGGTTCAAAGGGATCAACGACCGCCTCCAGAATCGCCGGGCCAGGGGCATTGAGGAACTGCTCTACTGCCTGCGCGCAATTCTTTGGATCGTCCAGGCGGTATCCCACTCCACCGCAGGCGTGAGCGAACGCAGTGAAGTCGATGGGACTCAACTCCACTCCGTACTCCGGATTGCCGAGAAACACCATCTGCTCCCACTTGATCTGCCCCAAGGTGTTGTTCTTGATGATGACGACTTTGATCGGCAATTGTATTTCACCGCGGTGGCGAAGTCAGCCATCAGCATGGAGAATCCGCCGTCGCCGACGAACGCAATGCACTGCCGATCGGGATACGCCAGCTGCGCGGCGATGGTGTAGGGCAGGCCCGGCGCCATGGTGGCCAGATTGCCGGAGAGGCTGTGCATCTGGCCGCGTTTGACCGGGATCTCGCGGGCCCACCAGGTGGCGATGGTGCCGCTGTCGCAGCTCACGATTGCGTCCTCGCGCAGCCGCTTGCCGAGCTCCCAGGCGACCACCTGTGGCTTCATCGGCTTGTCCATACGCGACGCACGCGTCTCGATCACTTCCCACCATCCTTCATGCCGGCTTGCGCTTTCTCCAGGAAATCGCGATCGGTTTTCTTCTTCAGCAGCGGAATCAAGTGTTGTCAAGACAGTGTGGCTGTCGCCGACCAGCCCGACTTCGACGGGATAACGCAACCCGATGCGCCTCGGATCAATGTCGATCTGCACGCCCTTCGCCTGCCCCGGCTTGGGGAGATATTCAATGTAAGGAAAAGAAGTGCCGACCATCAGCAGCGTGTCGCACTTTTCCATGGCTTCTTGCGAAGGCTCTGTACCCAGCAAGCCGATGCCGCCGGTGGTGTAAGGACTGTCGTCGGGCACCACCGCTTTGCCGAGCAGCGGCTTGATGATGGGAGCGGCCAGCAGCTTCGCAATGTGTTCGAGCTGCTCGCCGCAGCCGAGCGCGCCGCGGCCGGCCAGGATCGCGACCTTCTTGCCGGCGTTCAGGATGTCGGCAGCCTGTTGCAGCTCTGACGGGTCGGGCACCTTGTAGCTCTGGGTCCGGACGGTGTTGGTGTGGTGCGGGATGTTTCGCTTGGAACGCTCCGATCCGTGCACCTCCTGCTCCTGGAAATCGACCGGAATGGTGACGTGGGCCACGCCGCTGTAGGAAATCGCGGTGCGGCACGCCAGATCGACGACGTTCTCGCACGTGCGTCGGGCCCATGATGCGCTCGTTGTAGACGCAGACATCCATGTAGAGCTTGTCGAGGGCGACATCCTGCTGGGTGTGGGTGCCGACCAGATCGTGGAACTGCAGGCCGGTGATCGCCAGCACCGGCGCGCCATCCAGCTTGGCGTCGTAGAGGCCATTCAGCAGGTGAATGCCGCCCGGACCGGAGGTCGCCAGACAGACCCCGAGCTTGCCGGTGTACTTGGCATAGCCGCAGGCCATGAAGGCGGCTGTTTCTTCGTGCCGCACGTGGATGAAGCGAATCTTGTCCTGATGGGTGCGCAGTGCTTCCATGATGCCGTTGATGCCGTCCCCGGGCAGGCCGAAGATCATCTCGACGCCCCAATCGATCAGCGATTCCACAAGTACATCCGACGCATTCATGATTGCGATCCTTTCTCGGCTAAGTTGTTGTGCGAATTTCGCCGTACTTGGATGGATGACTAGCAGTGCGAGTTACGTTTGCCGAAGCTCGGGCTTACATGTCTTCAGCAGCTCGGACGCGCATTTGAAGATTAAGTATCGTGACGCGACAGGAACGATCGGGCGTCAGGAAAACCGCTGCGCTACGGTTATCATCCTTACAGACAATGTATGGAATTATCCGCATTCAATCCAGCCTTAAAAGCGAGGCTATGGTGAGCGAGCCGGTTTCGTTCGGCACCGGTTGAACGCCTCGACGTCTCAACCTATACCGTGCCGACAGATTTTCCTGAATCGGACGGAACCCTGGAATGGGACAAAACTACTCTGGTGCTGGTGCAGCGTTGCCGCCGGCGGCAAGACCGGGCTGGGCTACACCTACGCAGATTCGGCGACTGCCTCTTTGATCCACGAGCAACTCGGTCAGCTTGCTGATTGGCACGGATGCGATGGCGCCAACCGGTATCTACATGCGTATGTGGCAGCACATTCGTAACCTGGGCCGACCGGGAATCTGCTCCATGGCGATCTCCGCGGTGGATTGCGCGCTCTGGGATCTTGAAGGCGAAGCTGCTGGATTTGCCGCTAGTCACGTTGCTGGGGCAGGTTCGCAGGGGAGCTGCCGATCTACGGCAGCGGTGGATTTACCTCGTACTCTGACCAGCAGCTTGCGTCGCAACTATCGGGATGGGTGGAGCAAGGAATTCCGCGCGTGAAGATGAAAGTGGGACGCGACGCCAAACAGGACGTGAGGCGCGTGGAAGTCGCGCGCGAGGCCATCGGCCCGGCCGCCGAGCTGTTCGTGGACGCCAATGGCGCCTACAGCCGCAAGCAGGCGCTCGCGCAGGCGGAGATCTTTAGCGATTCAGCGTGAGCTGGTTCGAGGAGCCGGTGTCGTCCGATGATCTGGATGGCCTGCGCCTGATTCGCGACCGCGCGCCCGCGGGCATGGACATTGCCGCCGGCGAATACGGCTACGACATCTTCTATTTTCGTCGCATGCTCGCAGCCGGAGCGGTGGACGTGCAGCAGGCAGACATTACGCGCTGCGGCGGCGTGACCGCTTTGCTGCAGGTGGCTGCCTTGTCGAGGCGCATAACCTGCCGCTCTCCGGCCACACCGCCCCGGCGCTCCACACCCATGTGGCTTGCGCCATCACTCCGCTTTAAGAACCTGGAATATTTTCACGATCACGTTCGCATCGAGCGCATGTTCTTCGACGGCTTTCCGGAGCTGGTCGATGGCGAGCTGCGGCCCGACCTGTCGCGTCCGGGAATAGGCCTGGAACTGAAGCGTGCCGATGCCGAACGTTATGCCGCCTGAAGGAGAGACGATGTCTGCCAGCAAAGATACCACTGATTACTCCTGACGAACTCAGCAAACACGAACGAAATGAAGCAGCGGATTGACGAGCCGCAGCGGCTCTAGACATGGCTGGACTGGAAGCCGAGCTGCGAAGGAATATTGAAGGCGAGGTTCGCTTCGATCCCGGCAGCAAGGCGATGTATGCGGTGGACGCCTCGAATTACCGGCAGGTGCCGATCGGCGTGGTCATTCCGAGATCGAAAGAAGATGTGGTGCAGACGGTGGCCGCCTGCACGAAAGTTCGGGGCCCCGGTGCTGTCGCGCGGCGGCGGCACCAGTCTGGCCGGGCAGTGCTGCAATGTCGCCATTGTGATGGACTGGTCGAAGTACATGCATGGCGTGCTGGAAGTGAACACGCACCGAGCGCTGGGCGCGTGTCTTGCCGGGAACGGTCTGCGACGAGCTGCGCGACCGCGCTATGCAAAGACAGCAACAATCTTGCTGACCTGGGGTCCCGATCCGGCGACCCACAATCACTGCTGTTTTGGCGGCATGATCGGGAACAATTCCTGCGGCGCGCACGCTCAGATGGCGGGCAAGACCGAGGAGAACATCGAAGAGCTGGAGGTCCTGCTCTATGACGGCACCCGCATGAATGTGGGCTGGATGAAGGACGCGAGATGGAGCAGCGAATCCGGCAAGGCGGACGAATGGCGACATCTATCGCCACCTCAAATCGCTGCGCGAACATTACGCCGATCTGATTCGGGAGAAGTATCCGCACATCCCGCGGCGGGTTTCCGGCTACAACCTGAATGAGTTGCTGCCGGGCGAAGACGGGCGGTTCAACATCGCGCGCGCATTGGTGGGCAGCGAAGGCACGCTGGTCACCGTGCTGGAAGCCAAGTGCAAACTGATTGATGCCAGAGCCGAGCGCGTGATCCTGATGCTGGGCTATCCCGACGTGTACGAGGCGGCCGACGACGTCACGGACATCAAGCCCTTCCAGCCGACCGCGCTGGAGGGCAGGATCACCGGCTGTACCAGAACATCGAGAAAAAAGGCGGGCCGCACCGCCGACTCCTGGGCCTGATGCCGGAGGGCAAAGGCTGGCTGATGGCGGAGTTCGGCGCCGACAAACGAGAGGACGCGCTGGAGACTCGCGCATCGCGTGATGGAAATGCTGAAGCAGAAGCCCGGCGCGCCCAGTATGAAGCTGTCTCACCGAAAAAGAGGACATGGCGCACATCTGGGAGGTGCGCGAGGCCGGACTGGGCGCGACCGCATTTGTTCCCGGCGAGCCCGACACCTGGCCGGGATGGGAAGATTCCGCCGTGGCGCCGGAGAAGCTTGGCGGATATCTGCGCGAGCTTCGCGCGCTGTATCAGAAGTACGAATACAATCCATCGCTCTACGGCCACTTTGGGCAGGGCTGCGTGCATTGCCGCGTGGACTTCGATCTCACCAGCGAGGCAGGGATCAGCAAATGGCGCTCGTTCATGGACGAGGCGACCAGATCTCTGCGTGAAGTACGGCGGCAGCCTCAGCGGCGAACACGGCGACGGGCAGGCGCGCGGCGAGTTTCTGAGCAAGATGTTTGGCGAGGAACTGATCCAGGCCTTCCGCGAGTTCAAGTCCATCTGGGACCCGGATTGGAAGATGAATCCCGGGCAAAGTGGTGGAGCCCTATCGCATCGATCAGAACCTGCGCCTGGGCGCTGACTACCAGCCGTGGGAGCCGGAGACGCATTTTCAATTTCCGGAGGACGGCGGCAGCTTCGCGCATGCCACGCTGCGCTGTGTCGGCGTCGGCAAGTGCCGCCGCAAGGAGCGGTGAGAAATGCCGATAGACGACACCATGTGCCCCAGCTTCATGGTCACGCACGAAGAGCGGCACACCACGCGCGGACGCGCTCATCATCTGTGGGAGATGTTGCAGCGGCGATGTCATCCGGAACGGCTGGCGCGACGAGAGCGTCAAGGAAGCGCTCGACCTTTGCCTTGCCTGCAAAGGCTGCAAGGGCGATTGCCCGGTCAACGTCGACATGGCGACCTACAAGGCGGAGTTCCTGTCGCACTACTGGGAGGGACGGCTTCGGCCGCGCCACGCCTATGCCTTCGGGTTGATCGATCAGTGGGCGCGGCTGGCCTCGCTCGCACCGGGATTCGTGAATCTGTTCACGCAATTGCCCGGTGTTGAGCACGATTGCCAAGAAAGCCGCGGGCATGCCGATGGAACGCAGATTCCCGGCTTCGCGCCCGAGACCTTCAAGTCGTGGTTCCGAAAACGCGCGCCGCGCAATCAAGGGCAGCCGGCGGTCATCCTCTGGGCTGACACCTTCAATAACTACTTTCTTTCCCGAGACCGCGCAGGCCGCGGTCGAGGTGCTGGAGCACTTCGGATATCAGGTGAAGGTTCCGATGCAGCACCTGTGCTGCGGACGCCCGCTCTACGATTATGGCTTCCTTGATCGCGCCAAGCAGCTACCTCAACCGATTCTGGACGCGCTTGCCGACCGAGATTGACGCCGGGACGCCGATGGTGGTGCTGGAGCCGAGCTGCTGCTCGGTTTTTCGCGACGAACTGAACGGCCTGATGCCCGAATCGAAGCGCGCTCACCGATTGATGGAGAACACCTTCACTCTGGCCGAGTTCCTGGAGAAGAAGGTGAAGGACTACGACCCCGCCCCAGTTCAAGCGCAAGGCAATCGTGCAGGGCATTGTCATCACAAGGCCATCATGCGGCTCTACGACGATGAAGCGGTGATGAAGAAGATGGGACTGGACTTTCGAGCTGCTCGATTCCGGCTGCTGCGGCATGGCCGGTTCGTTTCGGTTACGAGGAAGACAAGTACGAAGTGTCTCGCTGCAGTGCGGAGAGCGGGCGCTCTTTCCCGAAGTCCGCAAGGCCGGAGCTTTCAACGCTGGTGATGGCCGATGGCTTCAGTTGCCGGGAACAGATTCAGCAGGACACGCCGCGGCATGCGCTGCATCTCGCCGAGGTCATGCAAATAGCATTGCATGAGGGCGAGTCTGTCCGGCAAATGTATCCCGAAGCCGCGCTAGTGACGAAGCGAACTGCAGTGCGGCGGCGTTCCATGCGGCGCGCAGCAATCGCCACGGCCATGCTCGTCGCCGGCGGCGCTCTCTGGTGGAGAGTTTCCCGTCGCGTGAGTTCGTAAACCGGATTCTGGTACGCGCGGAAGCGTGGTAGGCTTTGCGGCATATCCGCCCGAGAAACCGGCTTAGAACATCACCGGATTCTTCTCAGATGGACAGTACCCGTTTCGAGCAGTTCGCGGACTCCGACCAGCATCAGCTATAATGCGTCTTAGGCTGTGGCAGAGTACCGATGTTGCGCATGTCACGCCCAGGGTTTTTGTATGGATTTGTACGGCGAACCCGGCAAACCGCCCAAGTTATCCACGTATTTGAAGTAGAAAAGTTGTGAATGGCGTAGACTTGCGTGTTGGGATGGTTCAAGTTCCCCCCTTCCGCACCATACCTCGCTGTCAGTAACGTACAGAGAATTAGGTTACGGAGTAGCGCGCCTTCGCGCCCAAAATTAAGGCTGAGTTCATGACGATTCTGATTACCGTTTTACACATCCTGGTTTGTATCTTCCTGATCGCCGTGGTGCTCTTGCAGAGCGGCAAGAGCGCCGATATCGCCGCTGCTTTTGGCGGGATGGGCAGCCAGACCGCTTTCGGCACTCGTACCGCCGCTACCGTGCTCAGCAAGGCGACGACCTGGGCGGCCGTAATCTTCATGCTGACTTCGATTACGCTGTCGATCTTCGCCAGCCGCCGCAGCACCAGCAACGGATCGGTGCTGTCGGGAACGACGACATCGGCACCTGCGAAGCGGGCGCCCGCGCCAGTTCAGAAGCCGGCCCCGGAGCCGCAGCCGGCGACACCCAACCGGTAGGGTCGCGTCGTCGCGTCAACTCGAAATGAAGAAGCCTCCGCAAACGGCGGGGGCTTTCACTTTTCACCAAGTTTGCGAGTTGTTACGAACCCTCAGCGACCGGGGCATTGGTCGCGGACCGGGGAGTGACTTCGACTTCCGCAACCGGTGCGGCTTCGCCGTTAGTCTTGGTTGGGGAAGCTGATGGAGCTTTCGTCACGCCTCCCTTTGCCGGGCGCCAGCTCTTCTCGTATTGCCCAATGTGCCAGATGTCGCGCGCGTATTCCTGCACTGTGCGGTCGCTGGAAAACTTGCCGATGCGCGCCACGTTTAGCACTGCCTTTTGCCACCAGACTTCGTCGGCGAGATATTCCTGCTCGATCAGGCGGTGGGTCTCAACGTAGCTGAGGAAGTCGGCAAGGTGGAAGTACTTGTCGCCGCGATCGAGGAGTTCATCGAAGATCCAGCCGAAGAGGCCGTGCTCGCTGGGGCAGAAGCGGTCGGAGTTGATGGCGTCGAGCACTTCTTTGATCTGCGGATGCTCATCGTAGAGATCGCGCGGGATGTACGTTCCTTTCTCTTTCATCTCCGCGATCTGCTCGGCGCGCAGGCCAAAGATGTAGATGTTTTCTTCCCTGACTTCCTGGGCGATCTCAATGTTGGCGCCATCCCAGGTGCCGATGGTCAAAGCGCCGTTCATCGACAGCTTCATGTTGCCGGTACCCGAAGCCTCGGTGCCCGCGGTGGAAATCTGCTCGCTCAAGTCCGCGGCGGGCATGATGAGCTCGGCCAGCGAAACGCGATAATCGGGAAGGAAGGTTACCTTGATCCACTCCTTCGCCTTGGAGTCGTTGTTCACCACCTCGGCGACGTTGTGAATGAGTTTGATAATCTGCTTGGCCGCCCAGTATCCGGGGGCAGCCTTGCCGGCGAAGATGTAGGTGTGCGGGACTGCCGGAAGCTCGCCGTGTTCCACGATGCGCAGGTAATCGCTCACGATGTGCATTACGTTCAGCAACTGGCGCTTGTACTCGTGGATGCGCTTGATGTGGACGTCGAAGATCGAGTCGGGATCGACCACGAGCCCGCTCTCCTTCTGAATGAACGACTGAAGCTTTAACTTGTTCCGGCGCTTGACCTCTTTGAACGGCGGCGCGAAATTCCGTATCTTTCGCCCAAGGCTCGAGCTCGCGTAGTTTATCGAGGCTGGTGATCCACTTGTTTTCGTCAAGCGTCAGGCTGATCAGCTCCGTCAGCTCGGGATTTGCTTCCATCAGCCAGCGCCGCGGGGCGACGCCATTCGTCTTGTTATTGAATTTCTCCGGCCACACCGCATAAAACTCGGGCACCAGCGACTGCTTGATCAGGTCGGTGTGCAACGCGGAGACGCCGTTCACCGAGTGACTGCCCACGATGCACAGGTTGGCCATGCGTACCTGCTTCTCGTAGCCCTCCTCGATGATGGACATGCGTTGCAGTTTCTCGGTGTCCATGAACGAGTACTGCTGCATGTCGCGCATGAAGCGGTGATTGATGTTGAAGATGAGCTGCATGTGACGCGGCAGAACCTTCTCCAGCAGCGGAACCGACCACTTCTCCAGCGCTTCGGGCAGCAAGGTGTGATTGGTGTAGGCCAGCGTTTGCTGCGTGATCTCCCACGCCTGCTCGTAGACAAGTCCATGGTCGTCCATGAGGCTGCGCATCAGCTCAGCAACCGACAAGCTGGGATGCGTGTCGTTCATCTGGATGGCAACCTTGGACGGGAACAGCTCAAACTTGTCGCCGTGCTGGCTGCGGAAGCGACGAATGATGTCGCCTATCGCGCAGGCAACCAGGAAGTACTCCTGCACCAGGCGCAGCTCCTTGCCGCTCACCACGGAGTCGGAGGGATACAGCACGCGCGAGATGTTTTCTGACTGGATCTTCTGCTCGATGGCGCGCACGTAGTCGCCGCGGTTGAAAATCTCGATGTCGAAATCTTCTGAAGCTCCGGCGGTAAACAAGCGAAGCCAGTTCACCGTCTGTCCCAGATAGCCCACGATGGGCATGTCGGCGGGCACGCCGATTACGGTCTTGTAGCCGCTCCAGCTTTGCTGGAAGTTGTCCTCATCGTCGCGCTGCGTCTCCACTTTGCCGTAGAGATTGATGGCGACGGATTCGTTGGCGTGCTCGATTTGGAATGGGGTGCCGTTGGCCTTCCAGCGGTCGGGCTTCTCGCGCTGAAAGCCGTTGAAGATTTCCTGGCGAAAGAGGCCGTACTCGTAATCGATGCCGTAACCGAAGCCCGGCATGCCGAGCGTGGCCATGGATTCCAGCATGCAAGCGGCGAGACGCCCCAGGCCGCCGTTTCCCAGTCCGGCATCGGCCTCACTGTCCAATACGTCTTCCAGGCTGATACCGAAACCCGCGAGCACCTCGCGGCAGAGTTCTTCAGCGCGCAGGTTCGAAAGATTGTCGGCCAGCGAGCGCCCCATGAGGAATTCCATCGACAGGTAATAGAGGCGCTTCTGGTCCTTATGACGATACCGCCGCTCGGTTTCGATCAGCCGGTCAACGATACGGTCGCGCACTGCGAGAGATACCGGGGTCAGGTAATCGGCCGGGGTCAATTCCGATGTAGGGCGGACCAGGGTGTAACGAATGTGCCGAAGTATGGCTTCCCGTAACACTTCCGCAGGACGCCCCTGGGTAAGAAACTCGTCAGTGGACATATTATGAGGGCGCTTTTGACTTGTTCATGCTGGAAGAAAGCCCGCCACTCTGGTTCGAGTCGCTCTGGCAGAGCTGCGGTTGTATCCCGGCGCATCCTCTTGCCGCGGGATCGGCTGCTTCCGTGCTGATACCAATTGTTCGCAAAGCGATTCCACATTCTAACGCAAGCTGAAGGCTGAAAACGGGAAAGCTTGTGGCCTGGCGGCTGTGGGTATGGCATCCGGGAGATAGTATTGTGACAAAAAAGAACCAGGGGCGAGATAAGCATCGCCCCTGTCAATACACTTCTTCTCAGAAGCCGGAAAACTCTCCGGCCGAGCCGCGGTAGCTTATTTCCCGCTGCCGACCAGTTCGTGCTCCTCTTCAAGGTGTTCGATCGTCAGATGGTGATCGGCGTTGAACAACTCCTCCATCTCCAGCGTCTCGTAAGCGTGTTCGCCGTGGATGGACTCATCCAAACCGAGCTCCTCGTTCGTCTCTGTCACCTTCACTGGCGTGAACTGATTGATGATTGCCAGCATGGCGTAGGTGAATCCGAAGGCCCAGAGCGAGGAGAACGATACTGCAATCAGTTGCTTGAAGAAGAAGCCGGAGTTGCCGTACAGCAGTCCGTTGGTGCCGGCGGGATTGAACGTGCTGTTGGCGAACACCCCCAACATCAGGATGCCAAGGAAGCCGCCGACTCCGTGAACGCCCCAGACGTCGAGCGCATCGTCCCACTGCAGCTTGTTCTTCATCTCAACCGCCAGATAGCAGATGAGACCCGAGGCGATGCCTACGATCATGGCGCTGGTGGGCGAAACGTAGCCTGCGGCAGGAGTTATCGTCACCAAACCCGCCAGGGCGCCGGTAAGAAGCGCAACCAGCTTAGGTTTGCCGTCTCTCCGCCAGGCCACGACCAGCCAAGTCATGGCGGCAAATGCAGCAGCGATTTGGGTATTGAGAAATGCGGTCCCGGTCACCGAGTCAACCTGCATTTCATTGCCGGCGTTGAAACCGTACCAGCCAAACCACAACAGCGCTGCTCCCAACGCGAACAGCGGAATGCTGTGTGGCCCACGATCCTGAAGGCGGCGTCGACCAACATAAAACACCGCGGCCAAGGCAGCAAAGCCCGCAATGTTGTGGACGACGATGCCGCCCGCGAAGTCTTGTACTCCCCAACGCTGCAGCAGCCCTCCGCCCCACACCATGTGCACGAACGGGAAGTAAACGAAGGTCAGCCATGCAGTGAGGAACCACATATAACCCTTGAAGGTGACGCGATTGGTGAAAGCGCCGGTAATCAGGGCGGGGGTGATGATGGCAAATAGCCATCTGATAGGCGATGAAGACCATCGCTGGAACCGTGTTGTTGAGCGGAGAAGGTGTCGTCAGATTGACGCCATGCAGGCAGAACTTGTCGAGATTGCCGATGATTCCGTGCCAGTCTCCGCTAAAGCACAGCGAGTAGCCGTACAGGTACCAGATCATCGTCGTCCAGCCCATCGAGACAAAGCTCTGCATCATGATGGTGAGAACGTTTTTGCGTCCTACCAGGCCGGCGTAAAAGAAGGCCAGACCTGGTGTCATGAGCATGACGAGAGCGGTGCACAGAAGCATGAAGCCGGTGTTACCGGTGTCGAGGTGAAGCATAAAAGCCTCCAGAAAAAAGTGTGCGACAGGAGCAGGGAACGGGAGTAACGCTGTGGAAAAAGTAAGGCTGAATCGGGGCGAGAGACATGCCAGAGGTCAGGCGCGATTCGGTTAGCCAGCGACTTGGAATATGCAAATCCCCTGTCATCCTCGCAATGAGCATGTTGTGGGGAAAGCGCGTGCCTAAGCGCAATATGACCGTACTTTACCTATTAGCATCGTCCCGGCTGAAGACGTATGGCTGTCGCGATACTAGGCTGCACTTTCGGTGGGCGGGGAATCTGTGCCCCATGTCACGCCGTGTGGTGATGTGCAACGGGACTGGATTCTCTGTGGGGACTCCTCACAACTTGGGTCAGCCGCGTGAACGTGATGATAGAGTGTCTGCATTCGAGAGGCCCGGAACGTGTTCGGACGCTATACAGAGAAAGCACGCCGCGTAATCTTCTTCGCGCGCTATGAGGCCAGTCAGTTCGGCTCACCGTACATCGAGACGGAACACCTGCTATTGGGACTGCTGCGCGAAGACAAGGCACTCAGCAACCGCTTTCTTCGCTCTCCCGTTGCGGTCGAGAGCATTCGGAAGCAGATTGAGGACCACACGATGCCTGGGGAAAAGGTCTCGACTTCGGTAGACCTGCCGTTGAGCAATGAAAGTAAGAACGTGCTCGCCTATGCGGCCGAGGAGGCAGAACGTCTGGGTCACAAGCACATTGGCACAGAGCATCTGTTGCTTGGCCTGTTGCGGGAGGAAAAGTGCTTCGCGGCGGAGATTCTGCACGAACGCGGGTTGCGGTTGTCAATTATTCGCGAGGCGTTGGCGACCTCCGGCGCTGACGCCAATCCGTTGCAAACTTCTGATCCCTTCGTGGTTATAACCTCAGAGCCCCTGGGCGCAGACATTGAGATCGACGGCGCTTTCTATGGCAACACCCCGGCGCAATTGCCGCTGCCCGAGGGCGAGAAGACGATCCGGCTGACGCTGAAGGGCTTTCAAACTTGGGAGCGCAAGCTGCATGTGCTTGATGGCGCCAGTCAGAACGTTCACGCCGAGCTGGAGCGGACTTCTTCCTGATGTCCGTCGATTGCAAGCACTCGCTGATCGCGCTCACCGGATTCATGGGCTCCGGCAAGAGCAGTGTGGGCAAGGCGTTGGCGGCGCTATTGGGCTGGAGTTTTGTCGATCTCGACGCTGAGATCGAGAAGGGGGAAGGCCGCAAGATCCGGGAGGTATTCGCGAGCGAGGGAGAACCGAGATTTCGGGAGATTGAGACGGCAGCCGTCACCTCTCTAGTTCGGAATGTCGTGGGACCCATAGTGTTGGCGACTGGGGGAGGAACTTACGTCCAGGAGCGCAACGCCGCGTTACTGCGTGGCGCTGGAGCAACCGTAGTTTTCCTGGAAGCCTCGGTGGAGACGTTGTTGCAACGATGTTGTCCCGAGGTGAGCGAGCCGAGCGAAACGATTCGGCCCTTGGCACGTGATCGCGAGGCGTTTATTCGACTGTATGAGCAGCGGCTTCCGTTCTATCGCACCGCCAACTTGACGGTGAGTTCAGATAACAGGCAACCCAAGGCCGTGGCGCGAGACATTGCACTGAGATTGGGATTGCTGAAGATGTGAATTGAAGTCCCTCAGGGCTGAAGCCCACCGAATTGGGAGCTGGTTGCGGCACGGCTGAAGCCGTGCCCTTTCAAACCGATTTTGTCGCGAGAGCCCTTTCAAAGCGACCGTGAGATAGCGCAGTCAGCGACAGCAGGTCCTTCGCTTCGGTCAGGATGACAAGTGACAGAGGTTCGAGCTGATAGCTGACAGTGAAGGCTGAAGGCTGACAGCTATTCTTTAGTGCGTCTGCTGCAGTCTCGCGACCAGCTTCTGGGCCAGGTTGTCTTCCGACTCGGACCACAGCACGCGACCGCTGATTCCGCAGTGCCGCTCGACTGCCGCGGAGAACGCAACAAGTTTCGCGACATTGTTGCGGATGCGTGTTTCGTTGTCGGGGGTGAGGCGCAGACCTTCGAACAAGAAGGGCGTGTCGAGTCCGAAGTCGACCTGGATGTGTCCGTCGTCGGTGTAGGTTCCCTCATCGAACTCGACGCCGTGGACCAGGAACTTCACAGCCACCGGGCGCTGCACCCAGGCTTCGCCGTGTTCATCTTCGTTGGGCACCCACAAATCCCAGAACGCTTCGAAAATTAACGCGTAGTCATCGTGCGCGAACTCTTGCGCAACTTCTCCCGCCTCTTCCGGCGAGACGCCGGGGTCGAAGCGCCGTTCCAGTATCGTGGGCTCGCTCCAGGCAACGGGATGCACCGAGAGGTAGGTCACCCCTTCGCGCAATTCCGAGAACAGAAACTGTCGCAGCACAGACACAGCGCGCGGGATCATCTCATTGTCGCGGAAGGTGGGAAACCAGATGCTGAGGTACAGGGAATCCATGGCCGACATTGTAGCGCCTGCGGCGCGGACGAACACTCACTCCAGAGACGTCATTGCAGCCGGAAGCGTTCGGCCATCAGCCGTTGCAGTCTGGGCTTGTACAAGATGTCGTAGGCGAACTCTTTGTCGGGAAACATGGCGAGCGCGGCTCGCTTGGTATTGGCCGCCATCTCGGCGGCTTCTTCCACGGTGAGGTCCGGGTCCTGACTGATGACCGACATCACCATGTTCATCATGATCTGAAGCCGTCGGAGCTTGCGCCGTTCCTCTTCCTGCTCCTGAGCTTCACTGGGGGTGGGCTGCGATTTGGGTGCCTGATTCGGCTCTGCTAGCTCCATGCGGAATCCTCTAATGACAAAAGGCCGGGCACTAAGTACGCGGGTGCCTTAGTAAACCGGCTTTCATTACAATTGGATGTTGGACGCCATCTCACCGTTGCGCTGAACTGTTGGGGTGCATCATACACCGATTCAGGTAATTTCAATTCGAGAATTGAGGCACACTGCATATATCAGTTGTGCGTTAAGGTTCATCTAAGTCACTGTGGAGGAAAAATGGCGGATCTACCGGAACAGAACGAAGCAGGACAGCCGAACGAGCAGCTCGTGAAGGTCTTCGACACTGAGCAGGAATCAGAAGCCATGGTCGTGCGCGGTCTGCTGGAAGCCAACGGCATACAGTCTGTGATCGAGAACCTTGATGCGCCCCAGGACGTGCTGCCCGGCGTTGGTGGGGTGATTGTTCTGGTGCGTGCTGAACAGGGCGAAGAGGCACTGCGCCTGATTGAAGAGTCGCGGGTTGAGCTTCCAGACGACGAGAGCGTCAGCGAGGAACCGGTTTAGCGATCACTGACTTCCCGTTCAGATAGAAGGACACGGCTCCAGCCAGATCGGTGCGGTACGTCGGGATATGCGATGCGGCGTACCGCTCCATCACCTCCGGGCGGGGATGCCGGAACGGGTTGTAGAAGCCTGCCGACACAACTGCGAAACTCGGGTTTACTGCCGCCAGAAACTCCGGCGAGCTGGAAGTCAGGCTGCCATGATGGCCGACTTTCAGCAGGTCGGCCCGCGGGTTCTCGTCGATAAGAAACTTCTCGATGCGGTAATGTGAGTCGCCAACCAGGAGGGCCGAGGTCTGGCCGTACTGCAGGTGCAGCACGAGCGACTCGTCGTCTTCGCCATGGACGCGGTGCTCCCAGCCGGGCTGCGGGTTGAGCACGCGAATTTTCACACTTCCGAAATCAAAGTCGTCGCCCGCGTGGTGCGACGTGAGAGCGACCCCGAAATCCCTTGCCGTCTTTTCCACCGCGGCGAACTCAGGGCTTGGCGACTCGACTCCATACCACAACTCACGGGGACGGAAGTTGGCGATGATGCTGCGCATGCCTCCCATGTGGTCGGAGTGCGCGTGAGAGATCGCGACGGCATCCAGCCGGCGAATGCCGCGCGACCAGAGATAGGGCGACACGACCTCTTCGCCCACGTCGAAGTCCGAACGCGAGGTGGCTCCCAGGCCGCCGGCGTCCGACAACAAAGTTTTGCCCTCGGGCGTAACGATTAGCAGCGAGTCACCCTGGCCTACGTCGATGGCGGTGATCTCGAGCACTCCGGGTTTAAGGTGAGGTTTCGGGGGAAGCAGTACAAGTGCGAACGCAGCGGTTGCAAGGACCGCTAATCCACTCGCAGCTACGATTGGTTTTCGACGCGCCGGTGAGCAGCGCCAAAGCGAAAGCCGCAACAGCAACCAGGCACATTAACAAGGATGGAGTCGGAACCCGCACGTCTGCCAGACGAACGTGGCCGAAGAGTCGTACTGTCCCGGTCAGCAGGTCGAGCGAATAAGTCGTGATATGCGCGGGTATCCAGGCAAGCCATCCCGAAACGTACGACAACGCAACTGCGACGACTGCCGTGGGCAGCAGGATTCCCGCGATAGGGATGACCAGCGCGTTAGCAGGCAGCGACAACGTGGTGACGCGATGGAAGTACCAGGCCATCGGCAGCGTGAGCGCGAACTGGATGATGGTCGATCCTGATGACCAACTCCACTGCGGCAAGCACAACCGCGGCTGTATGAATGGTGATGAAGTTCGCGACAGGTTTGCCCACGATGCCGGCGAGCTGCGAGCGAATCAGCCGCAGGTCAGAGCGAAACTGAGCCGCCCGCGTGGGGAAGCTGTAATCACAGTTGGGTGAGTCGAGATTTTTCAGGCCGGTTTGCAGCGGATAAATCGTGCGTCGCAGAACAGGCACTGCGATTCCCGCCACCGCGATCACGGATAGAAACGTCAGTTGGAAGCTGGCCTCGAAGAGGGTTCGGGGATCGATCAGCAGCATGCCAATCGCCGCGATGCCGAGCGCATTTAGTCCGGCGCGATCTCGAAAGAGCAGCCGGGTCACAAGATAAATGTTCAGGACCATGGTTGCGCGAATGATGGGCGATCCCAGGTCGGCGACAAAAGCGTATCCCGAGGAGCCGAGAATCGTGAGCACCGTGGCCGCGGTTTCGCCGAAAGGCAGCTTGCGCAATGCCCAGAAGAAGGCGAAAGCAAGAATGCCGACGTTGATGCCAGACACGACGAGGATGTGATAAGTCCCGGTGCGCTGGAAGTCGGTTTTGATGTCGCGTCCGAAGAAGGCGCGGCCGCCGATGAGCATGGCCTGCATCAGGGCTCCGCGTTCGCCCGGCCACAGCGTCTGTACTTGAGCCAGAATGCTGCGTCGTGCGCGCGCACGCCACAGGCCGACGCGGCTGCCTGCGAAACCGGGCAGAATCTCAACTTGGGCCGCACGCGCCGATCCGGTCAGGCGAATGCCTTGCGATGCGAGATATCCCACCAGATCGAGAGCGCCGGGATTTCCATAGTTGCGCGGCATGCGCAGCTTGGCCGGCAGTTGCAGCCGTTCGCCATAGGTGTAGACCGGCAGTGCCGACTCGCCGCCGCTTTGCTCGGCAGCGGCCTCATCGGATTCACGGCTGTAGAGAGTGAGTCGCACTCCGACATGCGCATGGCTGGTCCGGTCAGCGGTCGCAAGCTCTTCCGCTTCGATATCTACCGATTCCTGCTTGCCGCCGTAAGGGCTATCGCGCAGCAAGCCTTCCCGGATGACATGCCCCGTGACGGTGACTTCGCCTTCGCCGGTTTCGAATGCCTGCAAGTCGGGCGGAGTTTTCTGCGCGGCGTCGAACGCCTGAAGATGGAAGGCTCCGGCTGCGAAGATCGCAATCAGCATCAGCGGATAGGCCAGCTCGGGGGCGCGCTTCCACACGAGCAGCATTCCGCTACAAGCGAGGGCAAGACCAATCAGCCAGACGAATGGCGATCGCCAGAGAAAATTTGCAGCGAGAATGCCGCAGGAAAAGGCCAAGGCCGCGATAAAGAGGGGTTCTTTACCGCCGCAGTACAGCCAGCCGGCAGAAGCAGGTGCGCCGTTCGCAACGGGGGAAGCGGACGCCAATCCTCAACAATTCGCGGAGGGATGTGGACGCGCAGCCCTTTTGCGAAGTCCTATAAGCGGTCCAGGTCTTCGGCGCCGATGCCGACTGACCAGGGCAGCAGTTCATATTGCGCGAGTCCGAACCGCGTGTACGGATCGTTGTCGCGGATACTGTCGAGGGTCGCTTGCGCTTCGTTATCGGGAACCCGCAATAGCAGCGCGCCGCCGTTGCGCGGGACCAGCGGCCCTGAGGCAATCAGCAGGCCTTCCTGCTTCAGGCCTTGCAGATAGGCGCGATGCGAGTCGGTGTGCTTGAGGACTTCTTCCAGCGGCTTGCGGTAGCGAATGATAGCGAGCGCGTACATAAATTGACGGATGGATCAGCGCGCCAAGTGCAAGACCGTTTCCATGTGCGCAGTCTGGGGAAACAGATCAAACAGGTGCGCTTGTTCCACCCTGAAGCCCGATTCTAGCAGTACGCGCAGGTCGCGGGCGAGGGTTGCCGGATCACAGGAGACGTACGTCACACGGGGGACGGACATGCGTCCTAGCGCACGCGCCACTTTCTCGCCCAGGCCGGCACGAGGCGGATCAACAATGACGAAATCGGGTGCGAGCTTCGGGCCGCGCTCGGAAAGGAATGTCTCGGTGGTGGCGCGAATTGGCTTCACGTTGCGTGCGGCATTAGTGTGAAGGTCAGCCAGGGAATTGGGCGATGCCTCGACCGCCAGCACGTCATCGAAGCGCAGCGAAAGCGGCTGTGTGAATAGGCCTACCCCGGCGTAAAGATCGAGCGCGGCGCGTCCCTTGTTCTCGCCGACGGCGACTTGCGCCAGCTCGCCGACCAGGAACCGATTGGTCTGAAAGAAATGACCCGGCGCTGACGCGGAAGTCGTGATCGGCGACCCGGTATCGCAGCTCGCCGCTGCCGATGGCGTGGCCCGGTTCACTGTGTACGGATGTGAGCGGCGCGAACTGGCGGGAGTCGTCGTCAGCGGCGGAGCTAACGAACACTACGACACCGTGAATCGCGGGCACCGCTTCATGCAGTGCTGCCGCGAAGGGCTGACACTCGCGTGCGTCAGTGCCGGGGCGTACGTAAATCTCCACCAGCACTTGCTGATCGTCGTGATTGGCGAAGAACTGAATGCCATGAGCAGCAATTGGGATAACGCCATCGTTACCCAGCGTCCAAACGGCGCTAATACCTTCGTTGATCAGGGGAGAACTGATCGGACATTGCTCAACAGCGAGAAGCTGGTGCGAAGCGTTGCGGTGATAACCGAGTTGGAACTTCGGCGCCGTCTCAATGTGCATCCGCGTACGGTTGCGGTAGTGCCACGGCTCGGCAGCGTGGATCTGAATCTCGCCCTGTAATTCGAGCTTCGCGGTCCGGCGCAACGTTTCGCGCAGGATCTCAGACTTGTAGCGAAGCTGGGCTGCGTAGTCGATGTGCTGGTATTGACAGCCGCCACAGCGGCCAAAATAGGGGCAGCCGGGTTCGACGCGTTCAGCTGACGCCTGGATGACGTGATTTAATTGCGCCCGTGCGAATCCGGGACGCGTCTCCGTGATTGTCGCCTCAACGTTTTCGCCGGGAATTACAAACGGAAGGAAAATTGTCTTGCCGGGACCTTTGTCGTCAGCCGGCAAACGCGCCAGTCCGTCACCGCCATAAACTAGTTTTTCGATTTGCAGTTGCAAGGATGCTGTCCTTTGCCGGCGACCGGTCTTGTTCTAACCCAGCGGAACACCTAGATCTTTGCAGATTTTTCGAGCAAGGAAGTCGTTGATCTCAGCGTGACGTGGCACTGACGAGGTCTTGCCGAGAGCACGGTTGACGTAGATGGAATGGTTGGCACTCTCACGCAATAACTCGCATTTGTATCGGGTAAGGTGCTGAATCAGATCCCGGCGCTTCACGCCTTGACCGTGAGCGTCTCGCGAATCACCTCTTCTGTCCCCGTCGCTTCCTGGGCCAGCGCCCGATTGGACTCAAGCACCAATGCAATCGCTTCCTGCAGATTAGAGCGAGTCTCTTCGAGTGTCGCGCCCTGAGTGTTGGCGCCCGGAAGTTCCTCAGCAAAACCTACGTAGCCTTCCGGCACACGACGAAAAACGGCGGTGAACTGGACTGTCACGTCTTTATCATACCCCGCGCTGCAGGTTCGGCCCTCACCCAAGTTCGGCATTGATCGGAACGTTGGCCGACACGAGGTGGGCCTTGGCGCGCTGTTGCAGCTCGGCGCTTAGGGCCACGCTCCTGCCTTGGTCGAGGCTGGCCTGCACCGCGACGCAGTCGGAGGTCGCGACCATCTTGCCCGAGACGTCGTTATACATCTGGTGCAGGAAGCGGAAGTACTTTTCGCCGACCGCCAGGAATCCGCTCTTGATGATCACCAGTTCGCCGCCCCGCAGCTCCTCGAGAAACTGGTAGTTCTGCCGCACGATGGCGATACGCAGGTTTTTGTCCCTGATCGACGCCGGCGTAAGCCCGATGGCATGCAGCAGAAACCACGTCGCCTGATCAAAGCGCGAAACGTACATACGCGAATTCATGTGGCTTGCGGAATCGTACTCCGATGCCAGCACTGCGCCTTTAAATGTGTGTACCCAGTCGGACATAAGAAGGTATCAGTTGTCAGTCAAAGCTCTTCGCGGGTCAAGTGATGTCTGGTACCTGATACCCCGAGCTTATCAGTTGAAACTCGCTTCACGAATCTCGCGACAGCATCCAGCGTCTGCTCCCGCTGATCGCGATGTGGCGAGTGTTTGCAATCGGCAAGCATAACAAGTTCGGTGCCGGGAACGCGACTGCGGATTGTCTGCACTTGGGCTGGCGTGCCGTACTCGTCCTGTTCGCCCTGGATACAGAGGACGGGACAGCGAATCGAGTCAAGATACTCCTCGATGTTCCACGAGCGAAACGCTGGGTCGAGCCAAATGTCGTTCCATCCCCAAAAGGTCTCATCGACGTGCGCGTGATACTTCGCCAACTTCTCGCGAAAGTCGGTGGTCTGGAAACTCACCTTTGCCGCGGCGATGCTTGCAACGCTGAGGTCCTCGACGAAGACGTGCGGAGCTTCCAGGATCAACGCGTGAGGTGATTCGGGAAACCTGCCGGCATAGATCAGCGCAATCGAGCCGCCGTCACTATGGCCTAAGAGGATTGGCCGCTTGATGTTAAGTGCCTTGAGCAGCTCCGGCAGAACGACCTGTCCTTCGTGATGCATGAAGCTGACAGGGCGCTTTTCGAGCAGACGGTCAGAGTTGCCGTGCCCGTATCGCGAATACACCAGCACCCCGCAGCCAGTGCGCTCCGCGAGGCGCTGCGGGAAATCCTTCCACAGCGCGATTGATCCGAGTCCCTCGTGCAGCATGACAATCGTAGGCAGTCGGTTATCGCGCGCGTGAATGAGCAGCGTCTCCAGCTGCTTGCCTGCGATCGTGACCAACTCGCGCTTCTCCGCGACCCGTTGTACGGGAAGGGACTCCATCCTTGCCATGCTCCTACGGTGGTTCGCTATTTAGAATAACGGCAGGCGGCAAAAGCCAGCCAGGAGTGAATCTATCCGACCGTTCAATCTTTGTCTCATCGGATTCGGCAATGTCGGACGAGGCCTGGTCGCCCTGCTTCAGCGCAAGACTGTTGTTCTTCGGGAGCAGTACGGCATCGAGTATCGCATCACCGGAGTTGCGACTCGCAATCTGGGTTGGCTGGCTGCGCCCCGAGGATTCACCGCGGAAAAGCTGCTGAAGTCCGACTACGCAGAAGCTGAAAGGACGAACGGGCTGGACGCATGGCTGGCCGCAGCCAAACCTGGCGTGCTGTTTGAAGCCAGTTCGCTGAATGCGGAAACCGGCGAGCCAGCCATCACCTACATTCGCGCTGCGCTGGAAGCTGGAGCCCATGCCATCAGCGCGAACAAAGGGCCCGTCGTGTACGCGCACAAGGAATTGACCGAGCTGGCCAAGGCGCGCGGCCTGCGCTTCTTTCACGAATCGGCAATGATGGATGGCGCGCCGGTTTTCTCGCTTTTCCGCGAGGCGCTGCCGGCGATCGAGTTGCGCGGGTTTCGCGGCGTGCTCAACTCCACAACCAACGTCATACTAGAATGCATGGAGTCGGGCATGGACTTTGACGATGCCGTCCGCGAGGCGCAGCGGCTTGGCGTTGCCGAAACTGATCCCAGCAATGATGTCGACGGGATCGACGCTGCGGTGAAGGTAGTCGGGTTGGTCAACGTTCTCATGGGCGGAAGTCTATCGCTCGTCGACGTCAACCGAACCGGTATCCGCAGCATCACAGCCCAGAGCTTGCGTGAAGCACGCGAGAAAGGCGAGACTTGGAAGTTGATCGGCCGCAGCGCATCGAGAGAGTGACGGCAGGATCACAGCGAGTGTCGCGCCCGAGCGCATTGGGCCAGACGATCCGCTCTATTCGGTTCGCGGTACTTCGCTGGCCGTCGGATTTGAGACCGATGTGTTTCGCGAATTGTTTATCGCCGAGCGTGATCCCGGACCAGAGGCTACCGCTTACGGCATGTTGTGCGATTTCATAAATGCAGTCAGGAGTTCTTAAATTGTCTTCTACTACGAAGTCCTCAGTCGTTACCCGGTTTGATGTTGAATGGGCCCGGGCGCAGTTTCCCGCGTTGCAGCAGAAGCTCAATGGCCAGCCCGTCGTTTTCTTTGACGCTCCTGGAGGCACGCAGGTGCCGCAACGGGTGATCGATGCCATCTCGAACTATCTCGCCAACTCAAACGCAAACACGCACGGAGCGTTTCTCACCAGCGAGCGTACGGATGAGATTTACTCCGGCGCCCATGCTGCGATGGCCGACTTCTTCAACTGTGATCCCGATGAAGTCGTGTTCGGCGCCAACATGACAACGCTGACCTTCGCGTTGAGCCGCGCCATCGGGCGTGACCTGAAAAGTGGCGACGAGTTGCTGGTCACACAGCTCGATCACGACGCCAATGTCTCTCCGTGGGTGGCGTTGGAAGAGCGCGGAGCGAAGGTGCGCACCGCCGACATCAAGCTCGCCGACTGTACGCTCGACATGTTTGACCTGCAGGCGAAGGTTCGGCGCAGCACCCGGCTGGTTGCGGTGGGTTATGCCGCGAATGCGGTCGGCACCATCAACGATGTTGCTGAAGTCGTTCGGCTGGCGCATGGCGTGGGCGCGATGGCGTTCATCGACGCTGTGCACTTCGCTCCGCACGGGCTCATTGATGTGCGCGCGCTCGATTGCGACTTCCTCGCCTGCTCCAGCTACAAGTTTTTCGGCCCGCACATGGGCGTGATGTACGGCAAACGCGAGCACCTGCAACGCCTACGGCCCTATAAGCTGCGCGCCTGCACCGAGCAGCTACCCGATCGCTGGGAGAGCGGGACGCAGAATCACGAGGGCATGGCCGGGGTCATCGCGGCTGTCGAGTATCTCGCCGACCTCGGACGGCACCATGCTCCCGAGGCTCGCACGCGCCGCGAGGCGTTGGCTGCGGCATACGATGCCATGGTTCAGTACGAGCGCGAATTGACCGAGCGACTCATCAGCGGGCTGCTCGAAATTCCGGGGCTGACCTTCTACGGCATCAAGGACCCGGCGAAGTTCGATCAGCGCACTCCGACGGTAGCCATTCGAATGGACGGCTACACTCCGCGCGAGCTCGCCGAGCACCTGGGAAAGCGCGGCATCTTTACCTGGGACGGCAACTACTACGCTGTCGATCTAGCGGAGCGGCTGGGCGTGCAACAGAGCGGCGGCATGCTGCGCATCGGCTTGGCGCACTACAACACAGCAGAGGAAGTCGATGGTCTGTTGAGCGAGTTGCGAGCCCTGGTCAAGTAGCATCTCCCGTACTGGCTCGCGAGACGCATGCAGCGGGTTGCTTCTCTCGCATGAAGCGCTATAATCCGCTCGTCCACGGAGGAGCACTCTTTTCATGCGCGGCGTGCCTCGCTGGTTCGCAGTGTTGTGCGTACTCGCGTTCCTTGTCGTCGCTTGCGCTTTCAGCCTGCGCTGGACCCTCGCTTCCGCCTCTTTGCGGTCGCACGCCGCACATCCTGCGGATGGTTCCTCCAGCTCTGCTGCGGCTGTATCTGACTTCAGCGATTCGTTTGGCGACGGAACCCCTGACTTCCTGCGGCTGCACGACGCTACCGACCGTACAGCATTTCGCGGCTGGTTCACCCTGCTTGCCGAGTCGCAGTACTTCCGTGGAGCGAAACTGCCGCGCGAAATCGACGACTGCGCGGCCCTGCTCCGCTTCAGCTATCGTGAGGCCCTGCGCCGGCACGACTCTGCCTGGGCGAGTGGCATGTCGTTGCCAGTCGCGTCGAGAGCAGGCGAAGTGCGCCAGTATCACTATCCCTCTACTCCGTTGGGGGCCGCGATGTTTCGGGTGCGCGATGGCAGTTTCCAGCCCGACGATTTAGGCAACGGCGCGTTCGCCGAGTTCGCCGATGCCAAAACCCTTTGGCGAGACGACACCTACAGTGTGGGACGCGACCTCGACCGCGCCCGTCCCGGCGACCTGCTCTTCTTTCGCCAGTCGGGGGACCACACCACGTATCACGCGATGATCTTCGTCGGCGCCAGCCAGATTGAGCATGGCCCGGAGCAATACCTCGTCTATCACACCGGACCGCAAGGCAAAGATGCCGGCGAGATTCGCCGGCTGACAGTTGCAGAGCTGATGAACTTTCCCGACGCGCGCTGGCGTCCGGTGGCGTCGAACCCGGCGTTCCTCGGGGTGTATCGCTGGAACATTTTGCGGGGTGACCAGTGACGCGCGGCATTTGGTTCCGGCTCACGGTCGCGCTTTGCTGTCTCGCCCTGGTTCTCACTGTATGTGCAGTCGCGCAGGACGAATGCCGGCGAGCCCTACTTCTCCCTCAGCAGCCAGCAGACCTACATGCCGGGCGAGAAGCCTGAGGTCTGCGGTCTACAGCCACAATGTTAAGCAGCTTGAATTCCGTGTTTATCGCGTCAACGACCCGGTCAAGTTTTTCAGCCAATTGCAGGAGCTGCACAGTTTCGGGGGCCGAGCTCCGGCTTTGCCGAAACAGCCGCACACCTGGCTGGAGAAGTTCCATGCCTGGAAACACAGCATCTGGGCGTGGATTCGTGACTTCGTGCGGGCGCAGTTCTCGGTCGAGAACCGCCACGAGATTCGGTTGTGGCGACTGGGCGAGACCGAGCAGCCAAAGAAGCAAGGTCCGCAGGTCGAGAACTACGCGCAGGTGCCGGTGCTCAACCAGCAGCAGGTTGTCTCGGTCTGGAAGTGGACCTCGGGTACACATCAGCCGTGGGAGAGCCAGACCGTGAAGGTCCCGGTTAGCGACAAGGGCGTGTACCTGGTCGAGGCGACCAACGGCTCGCTGCGCGCATACACCATCACTGTCGTGACCGAGATCGCCGTCATCAGCAAGGCTGCGCCGGGACGACTGGTGAGCATGGTAGTCGACCGTCAGAGTGGCGACCCAATTTCAGGCGCGCAGGTCAAGGTTTGGATCGATCAAAAACAGATTGCGTCAGGACAGTCCGACGCGCAGGGTTTGCTCGATACCAAGATCGCAGACGAGAAGCCGGAGAATGTTGCGGTGCTCGTTACGCATGGCGATCAGTTTGCCATCAACACTCCCGGTGCGTGGAACATGGGAAGCGGTCCCGACCGCAATCTGCGTGGGTATACGTACACCGATCGCCCCGTGTATCGCCCCGGCGACACAGTGCACTTCAAGACCATCATTCGCGCCGAGAATCCCAATGGCTACTCGCTGCCGCAGGATCGGCAAGTCAGCCTTGAGTTGCGCGATCCGCAAACCTATCAGCCGATCTGGAATGACACCGCGAAGCTCAACGACTACGGCAGCGCGCACTGGGAGTACACCATTCCTGCCGACGCGCACCTGGGCACGTACTACCTGTCGATCCAGATGGGCGAGCAGCGCTATGTTGAGGGCTCAAGCTTCTCGGTGCAGGACTACAAGAAGCCGGAATACGCGGTGAAGGTCACGGCGCAGACGCCGCGCGTGCTGCAAGGCCAGCCGATCAAAGCGACCATCGACGCGCGCTACTACTTCGGCGAGCCGGTGGCCAACGCCAAGGTGAAGTGGGTGGTGCATACCTCGCCGTACTATCCGCCGGGCCGGTGGGCCTCGGAAGACGAGGACACGGGCGACGCGGGCGATGAAGGCGAGGGTGACGAAGGGCAATACGACCGCGACGGCGGAGGCGAGCAGGAGCAGGAGAACAGCGGCACGCTCGACGCCGACGGCAAGCTGCAGATCACTGTTCCGACGACCGTCAGCAAACAGCGTCAGGACCTGACCTATCGCATTGAGGCGCGCGTCACCGACGCCGGCAACCGCGAAATCTCAGGCCGCGGCTACGCCATCGCGACGTATGGCAGCTTCTATCTGACCGCGCAGCCTGACGCTTACGTGTACAGCAAAGGAAGCACGGCCAAGATCAACGTCACAGCGCAGGACTACGACAAGAAACCCGTAGCCACGGCGTTCAAGGCCGAGATCAGCCGCTGGAACTGGCAGAAGCGCTCAGGCGATGTGGTCTCGACAACGCAGGGACAAACCAGCGCGGATGGCAAAGGGCAGGTCGACTTTGTCATTCCCGATGCCGGCGAGTTCCGCGTGCGCGTCTTTGCCAACACGCCGGAGCATCGCGAAGTGCAGGATTCCGCTTTCTTGTGGGCTCCGGGTGAGAGTGCATGGTGGACGGGCGCGGCGCAGGAGAACGTGCAGATCGTAGCCGACAAGAAATCGTATGTGCCGGGTGACACGGCGCACGTGCTGATCGTGACCGGGAAGGATCCGGCCTCGGTGCTGGTAACCGCTGAAGGCAACGGTCTGTACTCGGCGCAGGTGATCAAGAGCAACGGTGGCAGCATTACCGTTGACGTGCCCATCAAGCCGGAATACGCGCCC
Source organism: uncultured Acidobacteriaceae bacterium (assembly GCA_963699875.1). Taxonomy (GTDB): domain Bacteria; phylum Acidobacteriota; class Terriglobia; order Terriglobales; family Acidobacteriaceae; genus CAVVDY01. The sequence continues at coordinate 62,839 of CAVOVN010000013.1, read as the reverse complement.
AACTTCTACGTTTCGGCGACATTCATTCGCGGCAACAAGCTCTACCAGGGCAACAAGAGCCTGTCGGTTCCGCCGACGCAACATGAGTTGAAGGTCGATCTCACGCCGTCGAAGGCGCAGTATCAGCCGGGTGAAGCCGCGTCGTACACGATCACCGCAACCGATGCCAGCGGCAAGCCGGCTTCAGCGGAGTTCAGCCTCAGCGTGGTTGATGAAGCCATCTACGCTATCCAGCCCGAGACCGTGCAGCCGATCCTGAAAGCCTTCTACGGCACGATTTACAGCAAAGTTAGCACCGACACGTCGCTGACCTACTACTTCAGCGGACAGGCAGGAAAGCGCGCGATGGAACTGGCGGCGGTGCGCCCGCGCAAGTCACTTGCGCAACTCAAGCCCGAGCGCCTGGTGCAGCCGAAGGTGCGCAAGGCATTTCCGGATACGGCATACTGGATCGCCGACGTAGACACCGACAGCGGCGGCAAGGCGACGGTGAAGTTCAACTATCCCGACGCCATTACGTCATGGCGCGCTACCACGCGCGGCGTCACACAAGACACCAAGGTCGGCAGCGCGGTCGAGAACACCATCGTGCGCAAGAACGTGATGGTGCGCCTGGTGGTGCCGCGATTCTTCCGCCGTGGAGACGAGATCGTTCTGTCCACCATCGTGCAGAACTACCTGCCGACAGAGAAGACCGCGCGCGTTTCCATGGAGTTCACCGGGCTGCAAGTGCTCGATGGCGCGACGAAAGACGTCCCTGTCCCGAGCCGCGGACTGGTGAAGGTCGACTACCGTGTGCGCGTGCTTGATGTGGATTCGGCGAAGGTGTTGGGCAACGCGCTCACCGATGTAGAGAGCGATGCCATGGAGCTCACGCTGCCGGTCGAGCCGTTCGGGGTGAAGCTGGCGGTTTCGAACTCAGGATCGATCGCCACCGCGAACGGCAACACCTCGCAATCAGTGGTCTTCCCGGCGGGCATCGAAGTCAAACACTCGCAAGCTGACGGTTACGGTCACGCCGACGATTGCCGGAACGGTGTTTGGCGCGCTCGACTATCTCACGTTGTTCCCATACGGCTGCACCGAGCAGACCATGTCGAGCTTCCTACCCGACGTGCTCGTATCTGAGGCGTTGAAGAAGCTGGGTGTGAAGTCGAATGTCGATCCGGCGGTGCTTAACAAACAGGTGCAGGCCGGACTCGACCGCCTCTACAACTACCATCATCCTGACGGCGGTTGGGGATGGTGGCAGACCGACGATAGCTCGGCTTTCATGACGGCGTATGTCCTCGCTGGCCTGGTGCAAGCGAAGGCTGCGGGCTACGAAGTCAAAGACGACATGATCGAGAGCGGACGGGGCTGGCTGCTGAAAGAATTTGCCAAGACGCAAAACGTCCGCACCGACCTGCGCGCCTACATGGCGTATTCGCTGGTGCTGAGTGGAACGGACTCGAATGCGACGGTGCTCGATTCGGTTTGGGGCCAGCGCTCGACGCTAACGGCGTACGGCCAAGCGCTGTTGGGATTCGCTATGCGGCAAGCAGGCGATGCGCGGGCTAACGATCTGGTGAAGCAGCTTGAATCGAGCGCGAAGCAAAACGAGACGCAGGCCTGGTGGCCCACGGAATTCAACTATCTGATGGACTACTACGACGACACCACGCCGCAGGCGACGGCGTATGCGATGAAATTGCTCACCGCGGCTGATCCGCAGAGTTCGCTGCTGCCCAAGGCCGCGCTTTATCTAGTCGATCATCGCAGCCAGGGTTACTACTGGGAGTCAACGCAGCAGACCGCCGCAGTGCTCTATGGACTTACCGATTATCTGCAACACACGCAGGAACTGAAGCCAGACTTCACTGTAGACATTAAGGTGAATGGGAAGGAAGCTGGGACGAAGAAATTCACGGCCGACAACGCACTCGCGCCGGCGATGGCGATCACGCTTGGCGATTCGCAACTTGCGCTCGAGAGCAACCAGGTGCAGTTGAGTAAGTCAGGTGATGGACGCTTGTATTGGTCGACGCGCGGCGAGTACTACTCCAGCCAGCCGAAGGTAGTGAACAGCGGGACGTTCCAGCTCAGCGTGGTGCGCCAGTATTACAAGCTGACCTCCATGCAAAAGGGCGACCACATCGTTTACCACATGGACGCACTGAAGGGGCCAGTGCAGGTGGGAGATACTTTGGCAGTGCGCATCACCGTGGGCGGCAATGAGTGGCGCTATCTGATGATTGAAGACCCGATTCCCTCGGGAACCGAATCGATTGCGCGAGACGATTTGTATGAACTCGACGAGAAGCCAGCCTGGTGGACGCGCGGCTGGGGCTATCGCGAGCTCTACGACGATCGCACCACGTTTTTCACCATGTACTTCCCGCGCGGGCAGAAGGAATATACGTACCTGCTCAAGGTAGTCAATCCCGGCGAATTCCGGGTGAGTCCGACGCGGGTCGAACCCATGTATCAGCCGGAGTATCTGGCCACGAGCGACGCCTTCAAGGTGAGCGTGAAATGAGCGCGGGAGCGACAAACCGGTCCGGTGTGCTGAAGCTGTGGCTGTTGAACCTCGTCGGCAACGCAGCGGTACTCGGAGTCTGGTACTACTGGCTGCTGATTCCGGATGCCCATGGATGGCAGGTGGCGTGGTCGGCCGTGCTCGCGTTGGCCACCGTCTTGTTTGTTCTCTGGCTTCGCGCAGGTACGCTGGCTTGGTTCCGAGTTGCAGAGTTTCGCACCCATCCGACGATCGGCGGAGCGTTCCGCCGCGGGCTGCGCCATGTCATGGCGCTCGCGATCTGGGCGGCGCTAGGTGCGTGCGTCCCATGGCTCATTTTCAGCGCCGGCGACTTCACGCCGCAATTTTCAGTGTGGATTCGGCAGAAGGCGAATGCCGGGCCGTCGCCAGGAAACGTAATGCATGGGTCAGACTGGCTGTTGTTTGTGCTGCTCTGGGTCGTGTTCCCCGCCCTGTGGGCGCCCGCAGCGACGACCATTGCGGCGACCGGATTTTCCGGCAGGCATGTCGCGCGATCGTTCCGGGTATTGCGACGGCCGCTGTACTGGATTCTGCTTTGCATCCTCATCGCTATCGGCGTCTGGGTTCCATGCAAGCTAGTAACGTGGATTCCGGAGCTGAAGACGCTAAGCCAACAGGCGTGGAGCGCGGGACTGCGCTTTGTGGGCGCGTATCTCGTTTTAGTTACCGCATTCATCTTGCTGGTCTGGATGGTCGGCGAGCGCACGGACCGGGAAGCCCCGATCGCGTAGCCGACTCAATGAATAACATCCGCCGGCAATCCCTGCTGTACCCAGAGAATCAGCTTCTGCTTGCCATACCGCTTCGCCATGTCCGCAACCTTGGCATGCGCTACGGAGTATGCAGCGCGTAGCTGGTCTTCGCTAGTAGGATTCGCAATCGCCTTCTCCAATTCACTCGCACTCTTGAACTCCGACGGCGAGTGAATGTTCGCATTAGGCTCCGACAGATACAGCACCAGACCTTCGCGATACCACACCGGGGTTCCCGGTTTGGCATGGGCCTCGATCAGCATGTGAAGCAACTCATGGCGCAGCGTGCTCTCCAGCGTGCCCGCCTGCTTCAGCACATCGGCCGGCTGCGATTGTAGGGTGTGCCCGCGAGTTGTCGCCGCCACCCATCCTGGTTCGCCGGTAGCGTCGCGAAACATTGCAACTGTGGGATAGGCCTTCCACTGCGGTACAGCAGCAAATGCCAGTCCCGTGCTCGCCTCGGTTTCACGTACGAGACGCGCCCCCAGAGATACAAGCGGTTGATCCTGTGCCGGACGCGTGGTGAGTAGTTCGACATTTTCTCCCGTTAACTTCTGCCAACTGACACCCTGCGCGGCAATGCCCAACTTTGTGCCGGGATAGTAGTAAGCCAGGATTTCCCGATAGGACTTGCCCTCTTCTCCCATCACCTCAGCGCCGATCTGGCAGAGCCCGACGCCGTGCCCCAAGCCTCGGCCGGTGAACGAGACGCGATCGCCGGCCATGCTCAGTTCGTACCAATTGCTCTTCAGGCGGTCCCATCCGATGTGACGCCCGACGGCGGAACGAAACGCAACTCCGGGCACGGTGACGGGGCTTGTCCCAACGACGCGCAACATCTCCACGCGTCCGCTCGGAGTGCGCTGCACGATCGAGAGGGAGCGCAGGGTGCCTGGAATGATGATGCCGTCGTCAGCAAGCGCATGTTGTAGCTCCCGCTTCGTGACTTCGCTGTGCCACTGCGTGCTTCCGTTGCGAACACAATAGGTGTCGGAGTGCTGAACGAGGTAGGGGGCCGCGGCCTCATCTGTGGCGAGCATGTAGCGGCCATCCTCTGTCGTGCCGCCGCAGTTGGCGTGATAGTAGGTAGCTGCAGGCTTGCCGTCGTACCAGAGCAGTTCTCCCGCCGTGCTGTGGACGATGCTTCGCAGGCGGTCGTTTATGCCGGCAATCAGCACGTCCTGGCAGTGCGTGGTGTCGCAATAATCGAAACCCTCGACTGCATGGCGGCTGCCGAAATGCATGGCATAAGTTCGCGCAGCTACGGCCATGGCCTTCAGCGCTTCGTCGGATTTGAAGTTTCCCGCCTCGCCCGCAAGCACTCCCGCGATGTATTCGTCCATCGGCATGGTTGCGGTGATTTGCAACCGTCCCCCGGAGGCGCCGATCTCGACAGGGAAGTTGGCGCGGATGGGAGGGCCGTTCTGCGGGGCGATCTGGAACATTCCGCTAATTCGCAGTTCCCGGCTGACGCCCTTCGCGTCCTTGATCCTGATTTGAGTACCAGAGGCGCTGAGTGAGAGCGAGTGCAACTCAGCGGCAGAGCAGCTTGCACATTTCCGGAAAGTCGCCTGCCCGGCTTCAGCACGAACGGTGAGACTTGCGGGCGGATGCAGATACCAGAGCCGGACCAGTACTGTGCGTGGAAAGCCGCTCGACGGGGGTCCAATGTTTTTGTTTCCGGAAGCCGCGGTTTGCTGAGGGCTCGCTGCACCAAGAGTCCACGCCAGCAGCAGCACGAGAAGGACGAGTCGCTTCACGGCCTGCTTCCCGCTCCCGTGCGGGATATGCTGCCGGTAGTGGGTAGTGCAGCGAAGAGCTGGCGAGCGACATCGGCGGCGTCGCTGCCACGGCCCTTTTCCAGAAACACCACCAGCACGACAGTCGGTTTATCAGCGGGAGCGAAACCGGCAAACCAGCCGTGAGTCCACTGGCCTTCATCGGCGTTGGCGGTGCCAGTCTTACCCGCAACCCTGACGCCGTGCTCCGGCTGTGCCGAGCGGGCCATTCCGTAGCTGGTTGAGCCCTCGAGTCCCTGAAAAATCGGTGCCAGCTTGGGGTCGGCCTTATTTGAGGCCAGCAATGCGAGATTGCGATAGGCGCGCAGCAATTCGAGTGGCGTGATCCGAACACCCCACTCGCCGATAGCCTGCAACTGCAACTCATCGTTCGACGATGCGACAGCAACTGCGCCAGCCGCTTCGTCCGCGGCCATGCCAGTTGTTCGAGCAAAGCCATCGTTAATCAAACTTTCGCGCAACTGTGAAGGAGTGAGCCGCGTCGCCATCGCGGTGAAGTAAGAGTTGCAGGAGTAGGCCAGAGCGGTAGCCGCATCGAGCGGTTGGCCCGTCTGTGGATGTGAACAGTCGAGCCGATGACCGGCGACGTTCAGCGAACGCTTGCATAACAGTGCGGAGGTCGCGTCCACCTTCCCAACGTTGAGCAAGGCTTTCAGCGTGAAAGGCTTGATGCTCGACCCTGGCGATGCCAGTCTTTGAGCGGCAATCTTGAGACGATAGGCCGCCAGAATCTGGCCGCTATCGACCGCGAGCACAACCGCCGTGCCGCGGCTTCCCGCCATGGCATGCGTAACCGTACTTTGCAGGTCAGGTTTTGTCTGCTGCGCCCCAGCTAGCGTCAATGCGCAGACGCACAGCAAGCTGATAGCGATCGTGCGACGGGGCAATTGCAGACGGAGCATGGCTCGATTCTAGCTGCGGAAAACCTCCCGCGCGTGGGCATGAACCTGGGCGGTTACGGAATCAGAATGATCTTGCCGTAGGATCCGCCATGCTCCATTGCCGCCTGGTGCGCTTTGGAAGCATCGGCCAACGAAAACTTCTGGCCGACGACTGGGCGCAGCGTGCCTGCCTCGAGTCCTGCGTAGATGGCGGCGTGCATGGCTTGAAACTCTTCCTGCGATGCTCCAAACAACATGACTCCGCGAATGTCGGCTTCGCGCGCCATGGTGCCGCGCGGGTTGATTTCAATGCTGCCACGATTACCAATCACGATAATCCGGCCATGCCGGGCAATGACATTCAAGTCGTTAGCCAGATTTTTGTTGGCCAGCATCTCCAGAATGATATTCACGCCCTGGCCTTGCGTAAGATTCATCAACTCGGCGAGGTAACCCTCTTGCGAGTGGTTCAGCACATGATGTGCGCCTTCGCGCTTTGCCAACTCCATGCCTTCATCGCTGCCGGCAGTTCCGAAAATGGTGAGCCCGGCGGCGCGCGCGAACTGTACAGAGGCGATACCAACGCCGCCGCTCGCGCCGTGTACCAGCACGGTTTCAGCGGCTTTTGCGCCGGCGCGCTGGAAGAGCGCACGATAGGCGGTTCCGTAAGGAACGCCTACTCCCGCGCCCTGCTCAAAGCTAACGTTGTTCCGGCAACTGATGAACGGTAAGCGCGTTGCAAAGCGCCTGCTGCGCGTAAGCTCCGCTGATGGTCTGCGAGGTGTACACGCGCTCGCCCGCCTTGACCGTGGTAACGCCTGCGCCCACTTCCTTCACCACTCCGGCTACGTCATTGCCCGGGGTGTAAGGCAAATTCGGTTTGGTGGCATAGGTTCCGGTGCGGATGTAGCCCTCGACCGGGTTCACGCCGATCGCTTTGACATCGATGACGACCTGCCCCGATCCGGCAACCAGATCCGGCACTTCCTCGAGCTTTAGAACCTCTGGGCCGCCGAACTCGTGTACGCGAATGGCTTTCATCTTTTCTCCCAAATGAAACGGACGAGCGAATAGTATTCCAGGACGGTTTGAAGTGGCACGCTTTTCAGGCGTGCCACACAGCCCGTCAAATGAGACGGCTTTAACCGCTGAGGGAAAAGTTCCGAGTGCACCTCAGAGGCTAAAGCCGAGATTCGTATTCATATTTGCGGCACGGCTGAAGCCGTGCCCTTTCAAAGTATCGATGCCTCGATACAGCTAGATCGCTACGCACACCGACTTCACTTCGGTGTACAGCTCCAGGACTTCGTGGCCCATCTCGCGACCCCAGCCCGACTGCTTGTAACCGCCGAAGGGCAGTGCCGCGTCGAAGATGCTGTAGCAGTTGATCCAGACCGTTCCAGCCCGCAGCCTGTGCGCGATGCGATGCGCCTTGCTGATGTCCTTGGTCCACACGCCCGCAGCCAATCCGTATTCCGTGTTGTTGGCTTCGGCGACGATCTGTTCGATGTCGCTGAAGGGCGAGGCAACGACCACCGGTCCGAAAATCTCTTCGCGAACCACCTTCATCTGGGGATTGGTTTTCACCATGACCGTCGGCTCGACGAAATAACCTTTGCCGTCGCGCTTCTTGCCGCCCACAACGGCCTCGGCTCCTTCGTTGAGTCCGGCTTCGAGATAGCTGGTGACGCGGTGCAACTGTTCTTCGGAAACCAGCGGGCCCATGGTGGTATCCGGCTCCATTCCCGGACCCAGCTTGATCTTCTTCGCCTGTTCGGCAACGCCTTCGACCACCTTGTCGAACATGTCTTTTTCAACGTAGAGCCGCGATCCCGCAGAGCAGACCTGACCCTGGTTAAAGAAGATGGCGCTCGCCGCGCCGGCGATGGTGGGCTTCACATCGGCATCGTCGAACACGATGTTCGGCGACTTGCCGCCCAACTCCAGGGAAACCTTTTTCAGATTGCCGGCGGCAGCCTGAAGGATCAGTTTGCCGACCTCGGTCGATCCGGTAAACGCGACCTTGTCGACATCAGGATGTGAGGCAAGCGCCGCGCCCGCAGTTTCGCCGTATCCGGGAACGACGTTGACGACGCCCTCCGGGAATCCAGCTTCAGCGAACAGTTCGCCTAACATGAGCGCCGTGAGCGGAGTCTGTTCCGCCGGCTTCAGTACCACGGTGCAGCCGGTGGCCAGCGCTGGACCCAGTTTCCACGCGGCCATCAGCAGCGGGAAATTCCACGGAATGATTTGGCCAACCACGCCCACCGGCTCGCGGCGTGTATACGCAAAATACTCATTGCGCTTCGTCTTCGTCGAGACGGAAATTGTGTTGCCTTCGATCTTGGTCGCCCATCCCGCCATATAGCGGAACAGATCGATGGCGAGCGGAATGTCAGCGGCACGCGCGACCGACAAAGGCTTGCCGTTATCGAGGCTCTCAAGCTGCGAGAACTCTTCCGCATGCTGCTCCAGCAAGTCGCCCAGCTTCCAGATCAGGCGGCCGCGCTCGGAAGCGGTCATGTCGGGCCACCGACCGCTATCGAATGCCTTGCGAGCCGCTTTCACTGCGCGGTTGATGTCTTCGCGATCGCCTTCGGCAACTCTTGCCAACACTTCACCGGTCGCAGGATTGTAGACCGGGAACGTTTTGCCGGAGGCCGAATCGACCCACTGGTTGTTGATGAACATCTTGCGAGGCCTGCTAAGAAACTCGGCGACGCTGTTGTGAACTTGTGCCGGACTGGTAGCGGTAGACATGTGAATACCTCCTCACGGAACACTTTCTGTTCCCGTTCGTTGAATGCTCAAGATGACGGAGCCCGGATGCAAACCGAGCGAAGCGATCTCCCTTCTGTCAGGAGGCACACAGAGGCAGACAGCAGAGCCAGAAGTGCAGGATGGAGGAGCTCTTGCGAGAGCTCGATAAACGTTTAGCCATCCCCGCGAAAAAGTCTATCAGAGGCTAGCGTTCTCGCGCAGGTGCCGCCAAGTCCCTATTTGGAAAAGCGCTCCAAGCAGAGCTGCTGCTGACTTCAATGTCATCTAGCGCCCCTTAGTTCTTCTAGAACTCTGGACGTGGCTTGATGGGACTAGGCGCATTTTGCCGTGTAATAACGGCAAAACGGCTCGAACCAGCTACATACGCTACCTATAATCACAAGCTGTTAGCAAAACAGTTAACAAGACGTACGCACCCTTTCCGTACGATCCCCCACGAAATTGGAGTTGTTTTTGATGAAGTTAATCCGCCCTGCCTGGTTGCACGTGTTGTCGCGGGCGCAGCACCTCAAAGTTTCGGCATTCATCGTTGTTGCAGCGAGCATCCTCATTTCTCTCACAGGTTGTGGCGGAGCTCCGGCGAACGCCAATTTCACTTCAAGCGTTGGCACGGCGAACTCCGGCGGCCAGTCGAATCCGACGAATTCGTCCTCCGGCACGCAGAATTCGCCGACCCAGCAACCATCCAATCCTCCGGTACAGCAGCCACCGCCGCCACCGCCTCCTCCTCCGCCCCCGCCACCGCCGCCACCACCATCTGATCCGCCTCCGCCGCCGAACGCGGAAACTACTTCGGCGATCCAGACTCTGAGTGGCTGGACATGGTGTACCGCAAAGCTGCATGGGCATCCTTGCGCCAGTGGGCTGGGCAATGCCGAGTCAAGCATGACGCCTAAGCAGCAGACGCCGTCCTTGAGCGGCTCGTCCTCGATGTTTTGGATCGGAGGAAAGACGCATTACTCAAATGCGCTGTGGTGGAGAGAGCTCGGACCGGACTCGAAACCGACGCACTTCGATTACGACTTGTATTTCTATCTGGAAGACCCGAGTGCTCCGGAGGCTTTGGAGTTCGACGTAAACCAGACCATCAGCGGCACCAGATATGTGTTCGGGACGGAGTGCAGCTATCGCAACACTGGACACTGGGATATCTGGGACTCCGCCGGCGGGAAGTGGGTCGAAACGCGATGTCCCCTGTCCGCAGGTCGCAGCCAAGCAGTGGCATCACCTGGTGTGGCACTTTGAGCGAATCGGCAACCAGGCGCACTACATCGGTGTGACGCTCGATGACACCTACACAGTGGTTGATAAGTATTTCGATCCACAAAAGTATGGCGGCGATGGCATCAGTGTCGCCGTGCAACTGGATGGAAACTACAAGCAGACCGAATACAACCTATGGATCGACAAAATGAGCCTGATTCGCTGGTAGGCACCGAAGCCTCTGCGTGGCGAGAGTTTTGCTGCGCGGAGGCTGCCATATCACCACCGTTGTCAGGAAACTTCCCGTCAGAAGCCTCAACGATCAGTATGTTTTCTGCACACTTTGACGTGATGTCGCTGCACCTCGATCAATGTGGTTAACTGAGGTCTGGGACCAACTGCATTGTTCGCGCGACGCACAAACTGGAATCTAACGACAAACGCGTACACGCGAGCGATCGAGGAGCATCGCCGCGAGGGCAGGGAACTTCTCGACCTTACCGCCTCCAATCCCACCACGGTCGGGCTGCATTACGAGCGCGAGAAACTCTTGCAGGCCCTCGCCGACCCTCAGGCGTTGACGTATGAGCCATCGCCAAAAGGGCTTCTCTCAGCGCGTGAGGCAATCGCCGGCTACTACGCCGAGCGCGGCGTTGAGATTTCTCCGGACGACCTGATCCTGACCACCAGCACCAGCGAGGGATACAGCTTCGTGTTTCGTTTGCTGTGCGAACCAGGCGATGCCGTGCTCGTGCCGACGCCAAGTTATCCGCTGTTCGACTTTCTCGCCGACTTGCAGGACGTGAAGCTGGTGCCGTACGAGCTTGTCTACGATCACGGATGGCAGATGGATTTCCATTCGCTGGAACAAGCACGATCTGCGGGATCCCACCCTGTCGTCCAACTTCGGGACGACAAGGATGGGGTACCCGGGAAACCTTCAATCTGTAAAGCTGTTCTGGTGGTGCATCCCAACAACCCGACCGGCTCGTTCGTGAAGCGAGCTGAGGCTGCTCGAGCTTGCACGCCTGTGCGCTCACAACGAGATGGCTATCATTGCCGACGAGGTCTTCCTCGACTACTCGCTAAAGACGCCGCAGGAGAGTGAAGTGGGTGCCCCATCCTTTGCGTCTGGTTTTGGCGCAAAGGGTGGGAACGATGCTCTCACCTTCACGCTCAGCGGACTATCCAAGATCGCTGGCCTGCCACAGATGAAGGTCGCATGGATCGCCGTCAGCGGGCCGGAAGAACTCAAACGCGAGGCGCTCAACCGTCTGGAGGTTATCGCCGATACCTATCTCTCGATGAACGCTCCGATGCAGTGGGCGATTCCGGCGATGTTGGAGGAGCGAGTCGGCATCCAGCGTCAGCTCATGGCGAGGATCCGGGCCAATCTCGGCCGACCTCGACCGCCAGCTCGCAGGGCAAAAACTTTGTACCCGTCTCGAGGTGGAAGGTGGCTGGTACGTCATATTGCGGGTCCCGGTTACCGGTTCCGACGAGGAGCTTGCGATTGCCCTGCTGCGCCGGACCGGAGTTCTCGTCCAGCCCGGGCATTTTTACGATTTCGCCAGGGATGGCTATCTTGTAGTGAGCCTGATCACCCCGGAAGAGCATTTCCGAGAAGGCGTCGAGCGGCTCCTGCGATTTCTTGCCGAAGCGCAATAGCCCGGAAGTGCCCCCCTTCAATTTGTAAAATTGCGAGTTCCCCTGGCCACTCGCGGAACCGGCGGGCCCGGTTGGCGTTTATAATGAGGTGGTCGTGCCTAAGTATTCGATCGTCGTACCTTTTCACAACGAAGAAGAGAACGTAACTGAGCTGTATGACCGCCTGCGGGTGGTCATGGAAGCCGCCGGAGAGCCCTTCGAGCTGGTTTTCGTGGACGATGGCAGCCGCGATCATACGTTTTCTCTGCTGCAACAGATCGCCTCGGTCGACCGCCGGGTAGTCGTAGTCAAGCTCCGCCGCAATTTTGGGCAGACTTCCGCATTGGCCGCCGGGTTTGATCACGCCCAGGGCGACTACGTGATCGCCATGGACGGCGACCTGCAGCACGATCCTCATGACATCCCAATGTTCCTGCACAAACTGCGGGAGGGCTACGACGTAGTCAGCGGCTGGCGCAAGCAACGCATCGACAACTTCGTCATGCGGCGCATTCCGTCGCGAATTGCCAATTGGCTGATGGCCAAGCTGAGCGGTGTCGATATCCACGACTTCGGCACGACATTTAAGGCATATCGGCGCGAGGTGTTGCAGGACATCCCGCTTTATGGCGAGCTGCACCGCTTTATCCCGGCGCTGGCTTCGGCTTATGGCGCGACGATTTGCGAGATCCCGATTCGCAACGTGAACCGCGAGCGCGGCGAGTCGCACTACGGCATCTCGCGCACGTTCCGCGTGTTCTTCGATCTCATCACCATTCGATTCTTGCTTAAGTACATGTCGCGGCCGCTGCACTTCTTCGGCAGCTTTGGGGCCTTCAGCTCGTTGGGCGGCGTAGGAATTGCGCTTTACATGATGTTCGAGAAGTTCATCCGCCATGTGGACGTCATGGAAGAGCACGGCCCGCTTATGGTGATGGCGGGCGTGATGATTGTTGCCGGCGTACAGTTGGTCGCGCTCGGATTGCTGGGCGAGTTGCAGGTGCGGCACTTCCACGAGCCGGATAAGCGCGGCCCCTATGTTGTCGACCGCGTGCTGCGTACTTCGCCGAGCGAGTCGGCGCTGGCGGATTGAAGGTAGTGGCCGGTGGTCGGTGACCAGTGGCCCGTTGAATCGCAGCCAAACGCAAATCGTTATAATCTCCCGAAGCCACTCCTGGCTGAGCGAAAACTCTTCAGTTGCCCAACCTAGCCACTGGCCACCGGCCACCGGCCACTGAGTTCCGAGCCCGTCCCGGCCGCGGCTATCTGTTCATTGCGATAGCAACATTCTTCTGGGGACTGGCTGCTGTGATGGGGCGCGCTGTCTTCACGCATCGAGTACACTTCAACGGTCAGTACATCGCTTTCATCGATCCCCTAACCCTCGCACAGAGTCGGGCCACGTTTTCGCTTTTGCTCCTGCTGCCAATTCTCTGGGTGAAACAGCCGGCGTCGCTGCGTATTCGTTCTCGCGACTTGGCGCAGTTCTTCCTATTGGGAATCCTCGGGCTCGCCGCGGCGAATTACTTCTACTACTTCGCCATTCAGCAGACGACTGTCGCAACCGCCATCGTGCTTCAGTACGTTGCGCCTATCTGGGTGCTGGTTTACATGCTCGCCCGAAGACTACAACACGCCACTGTACGCCGCGTGCTTGGAGTGGCGCTCGCGGTGATCGGCTGTGGCGTAGCAGTGGGGCTCATCTCGGCTCGCAGCGGCTTTCCCTGGTTAGGGCTATCGGGCGCACGCTTCAGTGCGATTGGCGTGCTGGCCGCCGAGCTGGCGGCGGTCTCTTTCGCTTTCTACAACGTGTATGCGCAACACCTTATCCAGAAATACGACCGCTGGACGGTGCTGCTTTACGCGCTGTTGGGAGCATCTGTCTTCTGGCAGTTCGTAAATCCGCCGTGGAAGATTGCAGCGCAACATTACAGCGGCGGCCAATGGCTGTTCCTCGTGGCCTTCGCAATTACCTCGATGCTGGTGCCATTTTCCTTCTACTTCGCCGGCCTTCAGCATCTCGATCCAACTCGCGCCGTAGTCACCGCATGCCTCGAACCGGTATGGGCCATCGCCCTTACGGCCTTGATGCTGGGGGAATTGGTTTCGCCGATGCAGGTGGCAGGAATTGTGCTCGTGCTTGCCGCGACCATTCTCGTTCAGCGACCGGACAAGCATGCGATGCGCGAGCCGATCATTGCTGTAGAGCCTATCGAGTAAAACGGCGCTACGGGTTTCTCCGTCCACCCGAGTTCCAGTAGAATCTAGGTTGCATTACAATCTGGCCAATTTGTGGACATCCCCGCTCGCCGGGCACCCTTGCCCCCAGCGAGGTCTATGCATCAGCTAAATCGACTCTTGCGTTACATACGACCGTACTGGTTTCAGTTGCTGGTCTCCGTCGTGTGCCTGGCCATGGTCGGTTTGCTGGATGCTTTCCGCGTATTGCTGGTCGGTCCCATCTTCGACCGGGTGCTGAATCCCCATTCTCAATCGCGCGATCTTCCGTTATTTACGGTTCCTCGCACCCACGTTGTCGTCCAGTTGAACTGGTTCGTTCCGGAGCATTTTCACAATCCGTGGACGATGGTCGCCTTCGCCCTGGTGGCAGCCACGGTGCTGAAGGGACTCTTCGATTATGTCGGCACGTACCTGGTGAATTACGCCGGATTTGGCATGATCACCGATCTGCGCGACCAGCTTTATGCCTCCACCCTGCGCCGCTCGGTGGCTTTCTTCCACAAGCACTCGACCGGAACGCTGTTGTCGGCCATCGTCAACGACATCGAAAAGGTGCAGTACGCCCTCTCAACTGTTCTGGCGGAATCGCTTCAGCAATTTTTCACCCTGCTGTTCACCCTGGGAGTGGTGATTGTGCTGGGCGGAAGGCTGGCATGGGTATTGGCGATTTTTGTGCCCTTCATCCTGTGGGCGGCGCGGCGCATCGGAAGCAGGGTTCGCAGTACTACCCGCCGAGGTCAGGACAAGCTGGCTGAGATCCAGAACATACTGCACGAGACCATCACCGGCGTGCGCATCGTAAAGGCCTTCTGCATGGAGGCATGGGAGACGCACCGTTTTCGCGAGGCCGCCAGGCGCCTGTTCCGAGCTAACCTGCGTTCGGTGGCCGCCGCGGCCTTGAGTTCGCCGTTGATGGACATGTTCGGTGCGATCGCTATCGCAGTCCTGCTGCTGATCGGCCGCGAATATATCAAGCGCAATATTTTCACGGAAGGTATCTTCTTCGCCTTCATCGTTGCGGTTTTCAAGTTGTACGAACCGGTCCGGAAGTTTGCCCAGTTCAACAACAACTTTCAACAGGCCATCGGCGCTTCATCGGCGATCTTCCACTACCTTGATTCCACCGATGACATCCACGAGAACCCAAACGCTGTCGTGCTGCCGCCTTTCCACCAGGGCATCTGCTTCGAGCACGTACATTTCAGCTACAGTAACGGCGACGAAGGGCGCGAGGTACTCAACGACATCAATCTGAGCATCACCCCGGGCGAAGTTGTTGCCATCGTCGGCTCCAGTGGTGGCGGCAAGACAACGCTGGTGCATCTGCTGCCGCGCTTCTTCGATGTCAGCGGCGGCCGTTTGCTCATCGACGGACAGGATGTCCGCGACCTGAAGATTTCTTCCCTGCGCTCGCAGATCGCCATGGTTACGCAGGATACGATACTGTTCAACGCCAGCGTCCTCAACAACATCGCCTACGGCCATCCCGAGACCTCGCGGGAGCGGGTGGAAGAAGCGGCACGCGCAGCGCTGGCTCACGACTTTATCCTTGGACTGCCGGAGGGATACGATACCGTTATCGGCGAACGTGGATTGATGCTGAGCGGCGGCGAGCGCCAGAGGATTTCGATTGCTCGGGCCATCCTCAAGGACGCGCCCATTCTCGTGCTCGATGAAGCGACCTCCGCGCTCGATACCGAGAGCGAGTCGCTGGTGCAGTCAGCTTTGCAGAACCTGATGACGGGTCGCACAGTATTCGTGGTTGCGCACCGGCTTTCCACCGTGCGCCGTGCCGATCGCATTCTGGTGCTGGAAAACGGCATGATTGTCGACGAAGGCAACCACGAGCGCCTGATGGCGCGCACCGGCACTTACCGCCGGTTGTACGATTTGCAATTTGAAGATGTGGAAGCAGCTTCACGAGGAGAGTGATACCGAATATGACGGTGCGCTCCGCAGTTGGTTCTGCCGTTCGTTCTATGACGGGCTACGCACAGGTGAAGGCGCACGCCGGCGATGAGCTGGCGGTCACGCTTAGCCTGAAGTCGGTCAATCACCGTTTTCTCGACCTGCACCTGCGAATTCCTTCTGAGCTTGACGCGGTCGAGATGAAAATCCGGCGCATCCTGAAAGAGCGCCTGCACCGCGGTCATATCGAAGTAACGCTCGCGCTGGAGCGCTCGGCAGGGACCGGTTTCGATGTGAACCGCGAACTTGTCGGCGGATACCTGCAGACCTTTCGCGCCGTCGCAGAAGAGTTCGGTGTGAGTGCCGAGCCGGACCTGAACATTATCCTCAAGCTGCCGGGCGCGCTGAACGCGACCGCAAACGGCGATGCCGCTGAGCAACTGGAGCAGACACGTTGCCGCTGCACTGGAACAGGCCATCGAGCGGCTCAACCACATGCGCGAAGATGAAGGTCGGGGCGCCGTCGCTGAACTGCGCGAGCGCATGCAGCATCTTTCCACTGCCACCCAGGAAGTCGATCAGTTGCGGGGAAAAGTCTCTCGCGCTTATTACGACAAGGTTCACGGGCGCATGCAGGAGTTGCTGAACACTCATGTCGATCCCGACCGTATCCTGCAGGAAGCTGCCATGCTGGCCGAACGCAGCGACATTCAGGAGGAGCTGGTGCGCATGAAGAACCACATCCAGCATTTCCTGTCGGTGCTCGACGGGGGCGGAGAAGTGGGCAAGAAGCTCGACTTCCTGCTGCAGGAAATGAATCGCGAAGCCAACACTTTGTTGTCGAAGACGTCAGGCGTGGCCGGCGAGGCGCTTCGTATCACCGAACTGGGTTTGGCGATGAAGTCCGACATTGAAAAAGCTCGCGAGCAGGTGCAAAACCTCGAATGAGCGGCATCGTATTCATCATCTCCGCACCTTCCGGGTCGGGCAAGTCGACGCTGACCAATCGCCTGCTCAGCATCGTCCCCAACCTGAAATTTTCTGTCAGCTATACCACCCGTCCTTCCCGTGGGAGCGAAGCTTCGGGCCGCGATTACACTTTCATCTCTCGCGGCGAGTTCGAGAACATGATTCGCGATGGTGCGTTCCTCGAGTATGCCGAAGTCTTCGGCAACTGCTACGGTACGGCGAAGAGCTACATGCAGGAGGCCTTCGCGGAGGGCAAGGACCTGCTGCTCGATATCGACGTGCAGGGAGCCAAGCAGGTGAAGGCCAAGCTGCCTGACGCGGTCAGCATCTTCATCCTTCCGCCTTCGCGAGAGGAACTCGAACGCCGCCTGCGCAGCCGCAGCGAAGCCGACGACGAGATCCAGCGCCAGCTGCTGGGAGACAAGGCGCGCCGCTTCAATACCGAGGAAACCATCCAGCGCCGCCTGCAGACGGCGTCACGCGAAATTGAGAATTTCTGCGACTACGACTATATTTTGGTGAACGACCGAGTCGACCAGGCGATTGACACGTTGAAGTCGATTGTCCGGGCCGAGAGGCTTCGTCGTTCGGGCGCGCAGCCGGGGCCCGAAGACAAGGCGGCTTTGGCCGAGGCCGACGCGGCCCGTCGCCCCCGCATGATGGACCAGGTGCAATCGATCCTGGCGACTTTTGAATTGTCTCGACACCCGACTTTCACGGAGTGAGCTTACCGAGTTTCGCCGCACTACCAATCTTCGATTTTTAGGGAGCGAGCTATGAAGCTGGTGGAAGGTTTTGATAGCAATTATCGCTACGTGTTAGTTGCCGCCCGTCGCGCGCGCCAACTTCAGAATGGCGCTCAGCCCGTGGTGCCAACTCATTCCCGCAAACCTTGCCGCATCGCCGAGGAAGAGATCCAGGCGGGCATGGTGAAGTGGACAGTGCCGCAACCGGAGAAGACTCCGGTGGAGGCCGCCAGCGAAGTGCTGGACGGCGTCATCGGCGGCGAAGCCGACGACTAGGGCAGGGCTTACGCTTTGTCGGCCCGGCAGGACATTCTTCAGGCCCTCCGGGCCAGTAAACCCACCTACAGCTTCGGCAGCACGATCCCCTTCTGTCCCTGGTACTTGCCGGCCTTGTCCTTGTAGCTGATTTCGCACTGCTCGTCCGACTGGAAGAACAAAATCTGGCACAGGCCTTCGTTGGCATAGATGCGCGCGGGCAAAGGCGTGGTGTTCGAGATCTCCAGGGTGACGAAGCCTTCCCACTCCGGCTCAAACGGCGTCACGTTCACGATGATGCCGCAGCGCGCATAGGTCGACTTGCCGACGCAGATGGTCAGCACATCGCGCGGAATCTTGAAGTACTCCACCGAGCGCGCCAGCGCAAACGAGTTGGGCGGAACTACGCATACGTCGGCATCCAGGCTGACGAACGAACGCGCGTCGAACTTCTTCGGATCCACCACGGTACTGTTCACGTTGGTGAAGATTTTGAATTCGTCGGCAACTCGCAAATCATAGCCATACGAAGACAGGCCGTAGGAGATGACGCCTTCCCGGACCTGCTTCTCCGAGAAGGGGTTGATCATGTCGTGTTCGACTGCCATTTTGCGAATCCAACGATCGCTCTTGATTGCCAAGGAAGCTCCTGTCGCGTTCCCACCCTCTGCGTCAAATGCGGACGCAAAGGATGGGGCACCCGCCGATTTCAGCTTATACAAATCGGTAGCGCCATCTTACGGAATGCGCTTGTGGATTGACAATGATGACCGGGAGCACTACGATTCGCGGAGGCGCCCCCAACTTAGCGAAAAATGAAGACTTACGCCGGCAGGGCAGGTCGGCTACAATCCTGATTCATGCCGGAGCCACGGTCGTCCGGCGACAACCCGCCTGCGGAATTCGATACGGGCGTGAGCACATCGGAGCCTTTGTGATCAAACTTGACCTGATCAATGAAGTTGTCACCAAGACCGGCGTTACCAAAACCAAGGCCGAAATGGCCGTGGAAACCGTCTTCGAAAGCATGAAGAAAGCATTGGCGCATGGGGACCGCATTGAGCTGCGCGGCTTCGGCGTCTTCACCGTACGGCCGCGCAAGACTGGCATTGGCCGCAACCCTCGTACTGGCGCGGAAGTGAACATCCCGCCGGGCAAAGCGGTTCGCTTCAAACCCGGAAAAGAACTACAATCGATCGAGTAGTTTCGGCGGACCTGCGGCGAAACCCCGACGCCAACGGCTGCAATTTTCGCTCGTGGCGAGCGTTCGGTGGTTTACTTCGCCTGCCTGGAATATCTAAGTAAATGTCGGATTCAACGCCGCCGATCTCCTATACCTTCGAAAGCTCGACTTACCCGCAGGTCTTCACCGTAGCCAAAACGCCGCGGCGACCGTACTGGCTGCACCTTTTGCTGCTGCTGCTGACTTTCGGGACCACGCTGGTCGTCGGCGCGCAACTGGCTTTCAACTACCATCACCGGCTGCCTTCGTTTGAGTTTGGGCCGGGAGGCATGCCCCTGTTTCACCCGGTCTGGGTCTGGCACAATCCTTCGCTACTGCTGACCGGCGTGCCCTTTTCAGTCACCCTGATGTGCATCCTCATGGCGCACGAGATGGGGCACTTCGTACTGTGCGAGAAGTACAACGTCTACGCCACGCTGCCATTCTTCATTCCCGCGCCGACGCTGATCGGAACCATGGGCGCATTCATTCGCATCAAGTCGCCGATTCGCTCGCGGCAGGCATTGTTCGATATCGGCATTGCCGGCCCGATTGCCGGGTTTGTGGCTGCGATTCCGTTTCTGTTCATCGGACTGCTGCTGTCGCGCCCGGTCGGCTTTTCACACGAGAGCGGCTATGAGATCGGCTTTCCGCTGGTCTTCCACATTGTGTACTGGCTCATTCATCCTTTGACCCACGGCGTCGCACTCAGCCGGCTTAGCCTGCATCCGATCGCCGTTGCCGCCTGGATCGGCATGTTCGCCACGGCGTTGAACCTCATTCCCGGAGGGCAGCTCGACGGTGGACATATCGTTTACGCGGTTGCCCCTCACGCGCACAAGCGGGTTACCCGCATCTCGGTGGTTGTTTTGAGCCTACTGGGCCTCGTCGGGCTGATGCGGTTCTTTATTTCCGATGGCCGGGCTTGGGCATGGCCGGGCTGGCTGGTGTGGGCCGCGATCGTTGCCGCAACCGGATGGCGTCACCCCGCAGTGCCTCTGTGGCCCGGACTTGATCGCACTCGCCGCTGGTTCGGGCTGGTCGCGCTTCTACTGTTGGTACTGACCTTCCTGCCCATTCCATTTGTCGGGCAGAACTTCTAAGACCCGAAGCTCTCAAAATTCTGCTTTGCTCCTGAATGCCTGGCGCTGTATAACGCTGGCCATAGTCCTTTTCAGTTCGTTCAGTGCATTTCGCAACAACAAGGAGAAAGCATGAAGCTTCGCAATGCAGTGGTTCAGGTGTGCTCGCTGTTGCTGGCGGTTGCGATGTTCGCCGGGAATGGCGGTGGCCCAGAGCAGTACGGGCAAAGGCGGCGGCACTCAGGGCTCGGGGGTGGCGGGTAAGGCCGACCTGCTCGACATTAACAGCGCCACCAAGGACCAGTTAGCCAAGTTGCCGGGTATCGGCGATGTCTATTCGCAGAAGATCATCGACGGCCGTCCTTATAAGGCGAAGAACGAGCTGGTGCAGAAGAAGATCATCCCCCAGGCGACCTACAACAAGATCAAGGACCTGATCATCGCCAAACAGAAGTAGGGATCACGGCGTCTTTTCCTCGATTTGTCATCACGAGCGACAGCGAGGGATCTGTTCTTCTGTTGTCCGTCGCAGGCTGTAGAGTGAGGGCCTTTGCGCGGAGCACGCGAGAGCAGATCCCTCGCGCCAAACGAAGGCGCTCGTGATGACAATCTGATTGCTATGCGCTCTGCGTCGCCCTCGCCTGCTGCCGCGCCTGAATTTCGATGTACACGTTGATCAGCGACACCGCCGCCGGCGTCACGCCGGGGATGCGGCTGGCTTGTCCCAGCGTGCGTGGCCGCACGTGCGACAGCTTTTCGTTCATCTCGCGCGAAAGCCCCGAGACTTTGCCGTAATCGAACCAGTCGGGAATCGCGCGCTGCTCGGACTTCTTAAGCCGCTCAATGGACTTCGTCTGCTGGTCCAGGTAGCCGGAGTACTTGATCTCCGTCTCGATCGACTTCAGCTCGTTGCGGATTTCCGACGGGAGGCGGAAGTCAGTGGCTAGTGGATAGTGGCTAGTGGGTAGAGCGTTTGCCGCCATCGAGATTTCAGATCCCTCGCGCTTCGCTCGGGATGACACCTGAATTGTCTTGGCTGGGAGCCGGTGGCTGCGAGCTGGCGGCTTCCGGGCGCCGGAAGAACGCCGGCATGAGCACCCTCAGCACCGGCGCCAACTGCTCAATCTGCACTTCTGGCCGCTTCAGAATCTGCGCCAGCGTCTGGCCAGTGACGTTCCCCAGCGCCTCGAGCACCGCGAGCGCTGCGTCGTCGCCCTTCAACTTCTCTGCCAGCTCGCTATTTACCCGCGCGCGCTCCAGCAACTCGCGCATCGCCTTCATGCGCTCCTGCTTCGCCAAATACTCGGCCCAAGCGCTATCGCTGATGAGCCCCACGCGCCGTCCATGCGGAGTCAATCTGCGATCGGCATTATCGATGCGCAGGTGCAGGCGGAACTCCGCGCGCGAAGTAAACATGCGATACGGCTCATTCGTCCCCTTGCTGATGAGGTCGTCGATGAGGATCGCGGTATACGCCTCGGTGCGATCGAGTATCAGCGGCGGCTCGCCCTTGACCTTCAGCGCGGCATTGATGCCCGCCATGATTCCCTGGCACGCTGCCTCTTCGTAGCCGCTGGTTCCATTGATTTGCCCCGCGAGATACAGCCGCGCAATCTTCTTCGTCTCCAGCGTGCGCTCCAGCTCGGTCGGATCGATAGAGTCGTACTCGATGGCGTAGCCGGGCCGCAGCATCTCGGCGTTTTCCAGGCCAGGGATCGACTTGATCATTGCCAACTGCACGTCGATGGGCAGCGAAGTGCTCATGCCGTTGACGTAGATCTCGTGCGTGTTCAGGCCTTCGGGCTCGAGAAAGATCTGGTGTACGTCCTTGTCGGGAAACTTGACGATCTTGTCTTCGATCGACGGGCAATAGCGCGGCCCGATCGACTGAATCTGCCCGCTGTACATGGGCGAGCGGTGCACGTTTTCGCGAATGATGCGATGCGTCTCCGGCGTGGTGAACGCGATGTAGCACGGCACCTGCTTGTCGTGATGCGCCACGCGCTTGGTACGAAAGCTGAACGGCGTCGGATCCTCATCGCCCGGCTGCACCGTGAACTTCGACCAGTCGATGGAGCGGCCATCGAGTCGAGGAGGCGTTCCGGTCTTCAGGCGGCATCCGCGCAGGCCCAGCGCCTTGAGCGCTTCGCCCAGCAACACCGCGTTCGGCTCGCCGCTGCGTCCCGCAGGATACTGCTGCTCGCCGCAGTGGATGAGCCCGTTGAGAAACGTTCCTGTGGTGATGATGACTGCCTGCGCGCCGACGGTGCGGCCGTCGCGCAGCTTCACGCCGCGAACGATAGAAGTTGTCAGTTGTCGGTTGTCGGTTGTCAGTCCGGAGGGTTGCACCTCCGAGTTTCCAGTATCGAGTTGCTGGTTGCCGGTTTCGCCCGACACTTTGAACTGCAAACTTGAGACCGCGCCTTTAACTGCTTGCAACTGGCCACTGGCAGCTTCTTGAAACTCGAAACTCGAAACCTCTTTACCGACAACCGACAACTGATCACCGACAACTTCTTCTACAATCAAACCCGCCACTTCCGCCTGCTTGATGTGCAGATTGGGCTCGGACTCCAGCACCTCGCGCATCTTGAGCCGGTACTGCTGCTTGTCGCACTGTGCCCGAGGAGACCACACGGCCGGCCCGCGCGAGGTATTCAGCAGGCGAAACTGAATGCCCACGGCATCCGTCACCTCGCCCATGATGCCGCCCAGCGCGTCCACCTCGCGCACCAGGTGTCCCTTGGCAATGCCGCCGATCGCCGGATTGCACGACATCTGCGCGATGAGATCGACGTTCAGTGTGTAGAGGGCAGTCTTCAGGCCCATGCGAGCAGCGGCCATCGCGGCCTCGCATCCGGCATGGCCGGCGCCGACTACCACGACGTCGTAGGTTTCGGTGAATTTCGACAAGTGCTGATCTACCCCACACTACAAACAACAACGACTCTGTGTAGCCATTCTAAATGGAATTCTGCAGCATTCGCGGCGTCCAGCCTTCAACTCATCCCAGCGTCACGCGGCGTTGTTGTTGTGTCGCGGAACTCTGCCGTATATTGGCTTCACGCTTAGGCGAATTTCTGTGGGGTAATCATGACAACGCAAGATTTTTTCCCCGCACTCGATGCCCGTATTGCCGAATATGATCTGCTGTGCCATCCGTATTACAAAGCATGGTCTGCCGGAGAATTGACCCGTGAGGATCTCCGCGAGTACGCAGCCGACTACTACCATCACGTCGCCGCCTTCCCGACTTATCTGAGCGCGCTGCACTCGCGACTGGAGGACGGTTCTTTGCGCCGTTCGGTTTTGCGCAACCTCTGCGAAGAGGAAATCGAAGGGCGTCCCCACAGCGAGATGTGGCTCGACTTCGCCGAAGGCATGGGAGCTGATCGCGCCGGCGTACGCGCTCACCTGCCCGTGGCCGAGGTGCAAAATCTGATCGACGAATTCCGAAGTGTCGCACGTAACAGCTCGACAGCAGAAGCATTGGCAGCCTTCTACGCTTACGAATCGCAGATCCCACGTATCGCCAAAGAGAAGGCGACTAGTCTGACCGGGCGTTACGGCGCCGACAGTAGGACGGCCAGCTACTTCAAACTGCACCAAACCGCAGACGTTGAGCATTCGCGGGTTTGGCGCGACTTGCTGACGCAGGAAGTAGAAGCGCATCCGGAACAGGCGGAACCTGCTCTTGCCCAGGCTGAGCAGGTCGCTCGGTCGCTGTGGCAGGTGCTCGACGCCATGCAAGAGCGCCGTCTGGCGGCGGTGTGAGTATTGGCCATTTGTTGTTTGCGCAAGACGCGGCGAAGACAAGCTGCGCCTTGCGGATTTACTCTCGATTCATGCCCAAGCCCTGTCCCATCGGCACGCGCGGCGAAGCCGAAACCACCGTCGAGCCTCGTCAAACCTTGACCGCGTGGAAAGAACACCTGCCGCCTGTCTACTCCACTCCACAGATGATCGGCCTGATGGAAGCCGCGGGCTATTACGCGCTTGAGCCATTTCTGGAAGGCGACGAGGTTAGCGTTGGCACGTCGATCAACATCGTGCATCGCGCCCCGGCTGTAGTAGGTCAGAAGATCAAAGCCGAGGCAGTGCTGGAATCCTTCGACGGCCGCTTTTACACGTTCAAAGTCAGCGCCAGCAACGAACACGAGGTCATTGGACATGGTCAAATCGGGCGCGCCATTGTCAGCAAAAGCAAGTTTGAAGCAAAGCAGCGCATGAGACTTACGACGGCATCACCTCAAGCGGAGTAGGCGGCGAGCCTTGGGTGATGCGCCCTTTGCTACAATCGACTACAGAGATTCTGGCCATACAGTCGCGCCGGATGATACCCTCGCAAGCACCAGTAATCGCCGTCAACGCTTCACCGCAAAAGGCCCTTATTGCATGAGCACCGCTTCTCAGCCGTTGGCCGTTCCTCGCGAAGGACTCGGCGCCCTTGCCCGCGACTACGCGGAACTGATCAAGGCGCGCGTGACCACGCTCATAGTTATGACGGCGTGGTGCGGAGTTTACTTTGCGGCTGCCAGATCCGGCGTCTCGGCACTGTCATGGATCGCCTTCAACGCTTTGCTCGGCATCGGCCTGGTCAGCGGAGGCACAGCTGCGCTGAACGAAGTGATGGAGCGCGACATCGATGCGCGCATGCGGCGGACTGCCATGCGTCCGCTGGTGACCGGATCGCTCAGCGTGCTGCATGCTTCAGTCGTTGCGCTCGGCATGACAGTGGGCGGCATCGTGTACCTGTGGCTCACCACCAACTGGCAGACCGCGTTGTTGACAGCGCTGACCTCGGCTTCGTACCTGATGGTTTACACGCCGATGAAGATGGTGCACCCGATGTGTACCTTCCTCGGCGCATTTCCGGGAGCGATGCCGCCGGTGCTGGGCTGGACCGCGATTCGCGGACACCTCGACGCCGAAGCCTTCGTGCTGTTCGCCATCATGTTTCTGTGGCAGTTCCCGCACTTCCACTCCATCGCATGGCTGTACCGCGAGGACTACGAGCGCGCCGGCGTGCGCATGCTGCCGGTGGTGGAGAGCGATGGCCGCTCGACGGCGTTCGCCATCATCTTCTACGCGCTCGCACTGTTGCCCGTGACGCTCGTGCCAACGGTGATGGGCATGTCGGGCTGGACGTATTTTGCCGGAGCGTTGCTGCTGGGTTGCGGTCTACTCTGGTTCAGCCTGCGCATGTGGACGATGAAGCTTGCCCCCGCTGTTCCGCAATCCAAGGCCCGCGCCCGCCATTTGTTACAAGCGACGGTCATTTATCTGCCGCTGCTGTTTGCGCTGATGATGATCAATCGCACTGCGTAGAAATGCCACTGCAACTCAAAGTATTTCTCATAACGTGGATCGTTCTTGGGATTGCTTCCTGGGTTTTCTACAAGAAGGCGAGTTATCAGACAAAGAAAGCCGCACACCCGATCATAATGATTGTGATCGGAGTTCTCTTCATTGCCTTCACAGAATGGGTAATGCCGGCTACCAGCTACCAGCTACCAGCTACCAGCTACCAGCTACCAGCTACCAGCTACCAGCTACCAGCTACCAGCTAAAGTCTGAGCTTGTCTGCGGAGATTGTAAACATCACCCTTTGTGGCCCCGCTCCATCCTGCCTGTCGTCCGCTCAAGCGGACTTTCGATTCCTGATTACAGCTTCCCACACCTAAAGGTGTGGGCTCTCACCTTTCGCCGCGAGGCGGCTGACGTTTGTTTGTCCCACAAAGTTCGGATGGCCGAGAGTTTCATAAAGGCCCCGACGCGAGGCTTTTAGCTGAGAGCTGACGGCTGACAGCCTCTTTCTGACACCTGATACCTGACGCCTGATACCCTCTTCAGCTCCTGCTCTCGATTTGCGTGATGATTAAGGCATCTTGCGTACCCAAGCCCCCATCGGACAGAGAGCGACCATTTGAGATTTCAGCGAAGGGTGACACGAGACATGACAAAGAAACTGGTTTTGATGACAGGAACATTGCTGCTGTCGGGCTGCTTTGCTTACGCGCAGGCCGGCGGAGCAGGAGCGGGAGCTGGTGCGGGCGGCGCAGGGGCTGCCGCAGGTACCGGCGCCGGAGCCACGACGGGCGCTATGGGCCAGACCGGCACCAGCAGCGCCGGCGTTCCGGGTTCGGCGACCGGGCAAGCTGGGAAGACGGGCGCAGTCGGCACAGGCACTGCGGGAACTGCCGGATCGGTAAGCGGACAGGCCGCAACGCCGCCGACCGTAGACACAACGCCTTCCACCACCGGCACAACCGGGACGACGACCGGCACCATGGGGACGACCACTACTCCGCAGTCAACCACCGGAACCCCGGGCACGACCACCACTCCTGAAGGCAACAACGGAGCGGTCAGCGCCGGCAGCGGCACCGGAACTACCGGCACGACCGGCATCAATACGACTCCGGGAACGGCGACCACTAGCCCCAACGCAAACATGGGAACCACGAATCCGAACTCGAACATGGGGCCCACCAACCCGCATTCGAATACGACCACGACCACACCTGAACCTCATCGCTAAGTCAACCCACAACGCGGTCAATCAGGGAGCCTGCGAGGGCTCCCTTTTCGTTGCGAAGGTCCGACTCCCAAGAGCCCTTGCCCACGTTGAAACTAATCTGCGCAAGCAGCCCGTATATACTGCGTTCCGAATGCATCGATCGGTCAGCGAATCTTTCGAAGCTGCGGCGGCGCAATGCTGCGCGTAGGCCTCACCGGCGGAGTGGCGTGTGGCAAGTCGACCGTCGGCGCCATGCTGGCCCATCGCGGGGCACACTTCCTTCAGGCTGACACGCTGGCGCACCAACTCTATCTACCCGGAACTCCGGTGTACGACGCTGTGGTACATAGCTTCGGAAACGACATTCTGCACAGCAACGGGCTCATCAATCGCACCGCCTTGGCCAACAAGGCTTTTCCCGATCGCATTGCCGATCTGAACGCCATCGTGCATCCTGCTGTCATCGAGGCGCAGAATCGGTGGCTGGCGGAACGCGAAGCTCAAGACCCGCACGGGATCGCGGCGCTCGAAGCCGCGTTGCTGATCGAAGCCGGAGCGGCAAAGGACTTCGACAAGGTCATCGTTGTGACCTGCTCGTTCGAGCAAAGGGTGGAGCACTACGCCCATCGCGCAGGGCTGTCGCTGGATGATGCGCGACGCGAGGTGGAGCGGCGCAGCGCAGCCCAGTTCACGGACGAGCAGAAGGCGGCGCACGCCGATTACGTGATCGACAATTCAGGGCCGCTGGAAGAAACAGAGCGGCAGGTGGAGCGGGTCTGGGGGAAGCTGAAAAAGGCAGCAACTAGCACTTAGCAACAAGCAATTAGATTTGTCATCACGAGGTCGCCTTGCAACCGAGGGATCTGCTCTCGGTTGCATCGCCAACAAACACCGGCGGCTTTGCCACTTCGAACGAGAACAGATTCCTCGCCCGCCGCGGCGCGCTCAAAATGACAAATCCAAGTAGATCTTCGACCCCGGCCCAAGCCGACAAGTTCGGCTACGGACCACCCTCCGAAGGCCGGACGATTACAATCTAAGTTATCGGGGGATCGACGTGGGGGAGGGATTTTTGCGGTGGCTTCTGTGGGTTGTACTGATCTGGTCAACGGCTTGCGCATTCGCGCAACAGAGCAATTCTTCTTCGAACCTGGCAACGCCGCAGGATAGCCAGCCCGTTTCCGGCGACTCACAAAAGCCGGCAACGCCGCCATCACCCGCGCAAGCGGGCCGCTCAAGCGCGGCTAACCCTGCCAGCCAATCCGGATCGCAGGCGGCCGTTCCCGCCTCGAAGCAGCAACCCCAGCGGATACTCGGCATCATGCCCAACTTCCGAGCGGTCAGCGCAGGAGCGATCCCGCCGCCTCCGACGGTCAAGCAGAGCTTCATCCTTGCCACCAGGAACAGCTTCGACTACTCGTCGTTCATCTTCGTGGGCATCACTTCCCTGATGGCGGAAGCATCGGATAACCACCCACAACTGGGGAAAGGCATCGGCGGCTACGGGCAGTACTACTGGCGGGGCCTGGCGGATAAGACCGATGGCAATTACCTGGTGCTGTTTGCCCTGCCCAGCGTTTTTCATCAGGACGAGCGTTACTACACCATGGGCGAGGGCCCGGTCTGGAAGCGAGGAGTTTACGCTGCCTCTCGCGTTCTGATCACGCCCAACTATCACGGGCACAACACCTTCAATATTTCGGAGTTGCTGGGTCGCGGTATCGCCCAGGGTATCTCGCTCGCCTATTACCCCAGCCAGGACCGCACCGGCGAAAAGCTGGCCGAGAAGTACGCGTATGCCATCGGACGCGACGCCCTCACTAGTGTCTTTCGCGAGTTCTGGCCCGATATCGCCACCCACGTGCTGCATCGCCACCCGTAATGCGGCGCGCCCACAACCGGGCTTTCCTAAACTCCGTACGCGCGTCCAACCCTCACCTGCCGGTCTGCGGGCGGCTCACATTTAGCGCATCGCCGGGCGGGTACTCGCATCGAACACAGGTATAATGAGGGTCGAGTCTTCGGGCCGTATCTCCCCAGAGTAGCCCGTCCCTCCAGCACAATCGCGCAGCAAATACGATGTCAAAGACGACTAAAGCCGTTATCCTCAGCCTTTCCTTTGTACTCGCCACGTTCGTCATAGCCGGCGGACTGGGGGTCAAGGCCAGCACCAACAACAACGACGATTCCTACCGGCAGCTCGGCGTGTACAGCGAAGTGCTCTCGCGCATTCGCACCGAGTACGTCGAGGACCCGAACATCGCCAAAGTCACCAACGGCGCGCTGCACGGGCTGCTGGAGTCGCTGGACGCCGATTCCAGCTATCTCGACCCGGCGGAGTACAAGGACTACAAACAGCGCAAAGGAGAGGGCAAGGCCACCATTGGCGCGGCCATCTCGAAGCGCTATGGCTACGCCGCGGTGATCTCGGTGATTCCGGGCGGGCCGGCGGACAAGGCCGGCGTGAACTCAGGCGACATCATTGAGGCGATCGAGGGCAAGACGACGCGCGACATGTCGCTGGCGGAGATCGACGGAATACTGGCCGGTCAGCCGGGCTCGGTGATCAACGTCTCGATCGTGCGGCCGCGCAAGGCGCAGCCGGTGAAGACGGCGATCACGCGCGAGATGGTGGTCGATCCTCCGGTGTCGGACAAGATGCTGGAAGCGGGCATCGGCTACATCAAGATTGACGACTTCCCCAAGGGACGCTCGCAGGACGTTGCGGCCAAGCTGAAGCAGCTGGAGAAGGAAGGCGCGAAGAAGATCGTGCTTGACTTGCGCAACTCCGGTGATGGCGAAGAGGACGAAGGTATCGCCACCGCGAACCTGTTCCTGAACCACGGAACCATCATCTACCTGCAAGGGCAGAAGTATCCCAAGCAGACGTTCAATGCCGACCCGCAGAAGACGGTGGTCAGCAACCTGCCGCTGGTGGTGCTGGTGAATCGCGGCACCGCGGGCCCGGCGGAGATCGTGGCTTCGGCCATCATGGAGAATGCGCGCGGCGACGTGGTCGGCGACAAGACCTTCGGGTCGGGAGCGATCCAGAAGGTGATCGAGATGCCGGATGGCTCGGCGCTCATCCTGTCGGTGGCGAAATACTACTCGCCTTCCGGCAAGGCGCTGGAAGATACCGCCATCACGCCGAACGTCCTGGTGGCTGATAACAGCGATGACTTCGCGGTTCCCGACGAGGACGATAACGCAGTCGACGATCAGACGCAGGAAAAGCAGAAAGTCAATCAGCCTGACGATCAGTTGAACAAAGCGATCGAGGTGCTGAAGAACGCAGGGACAGAAGGCGTAAGAAACTCCTGCAGGATTTGACCGAGCCCGTCAGCGTTGCTGGCGGGCTTTTTTGTTGCAGATCGCGAAATAGCTGAATCGTCAGATGCTCTGGATTTCTAGTAAGGGCAGAATCGATTTCACCGCCGGCCCTGCTCAATCAGGTCCTTGATCCCTTAGTCCCACGCAGCGATAGACCGGTTCAGACTGCGCTTTTGAATTCGAGCAATCGCCTCAGCCCGCTGCTTTGCACTGGAGTTTCTTCTTGATGGGTGTTGTCTTCATACACTTCACAGGTAGTTTAAATGTCGCGCTGGTTCGCTTGCACTGGATTGCGAGCCTGATAACCCTCTTCCCTTCACGACTTCCTCCGCGCCGAATCCGAAGGCGCAAAGAGATACGACAGAGCCACCCCGCCCAGCACCATCCAGGCAAGATTCTGGCGAGCGGCATGATCGCTGATCCAGAGACTTCCCACCGGGCTGAACAGTGTAGTTGCAAAAATCGCTGCTGAGAGCAGCGAGCCGATGACTCCCACCGCAATTCCGTAACGAACCGCGAGCGCCACCAGCACGGCAACGAACCAGAGCGGCAGGAACGACCTTCACGTCGTGCCCCACGAACACCTTGGCCAGCAGATACGCCGCCCCCGCCACGAGAAGCACTGCCACGGAGGCTCTAAGCTTCTGTGACATTGTCGCCAGCATGTCCTTTGCGCTCTGCAACCTCGACATGTAAGTAAGATGGCACGAATCCAGAGTCACGCCGCAAAATTCGCAAGCCGCCGATCAGCTCACGAAAAGCAGCAGACACTCTGGAATTCGGTGGTTGCGCAACCGTTTGCGAGCAACAATTACTAGCAGCCGGGTCTCGTACTTCTGTCCGCGCCACGTCTGAATGAATAACGGTACCGACACATTACTGCTTCAGCTGTTCACCATCTTCGTTTGGGCGAAGGTGTTCGGCGAAGTCTTCGAACGGCTGAGGATGCCCGCCGTGCTGGGAGAGATCCTGGCCGGCATCGTGCTGGGTCCCTACGCAGCGCGGATTATCGATCCCAGCCCAAGCATTATCTCGATTGCCGAAATCGGCGCCATCTTTCTGCTGTTCACCGTTGGCCTTGAAACCAGTCCCAGCGACCTCATCCGGCTGGGACGCACTTCGATGAACGTCGCGGTCGCCGGCATTCTGCTGCCCTTCGCCACCGGCTTCGCGTACATGAAGATCACAGGCGAGACCACGCCCGAGTCGGCGTTCGTGGCGGCGGCGATGGTGGCGACCAGCGTCGGCATTACAGCACGAGTGTTGCAGGACCTGGGAGTGCTTCGCAGCCGCGCAGCGCGAATCATTCTGGGTGCGGCGGTGTTCGACGACATCCTGGGCATGGTCTTGCTCGCGGTGGTGGTGAGCCTGGCGAGCGGCGCGGGGATTCGCTGGCTGCACCTCGGGGTAGTGCTGGCGGAAGCAGTCGGTTTCGCGGCATTCATGATCTACGTTGGGCCCAATGTGGTTGGCCGCATGAAGCCGGGATTGCAACGGCTGTCGACGCGAGACGCTCCGCTGGTGCTGGCGCTGTCGATCTGCATGCTGCTGTCGGTGGCGGCCACGAAGATCGGCATGGCTGCCATCATCGGAGCATTTTTTGCGGGGCTCATCTTCTCCGACTACTCGCCCGAGTGGAACCTGAAGCCGCGGGTACACGGCATCAACGAGTTTCTCTCCCCATTCTTCTTTTTCACCATGGGAGCGCGCCTGGACATCCACGTGTTCAGCAAGAATGTGGTCGTCGTCGCGTTGGTAATTTCGCTGCTGGCGTTGATCACCAAGGTCATCGGCTGCGGCGCTGCGGTGCTGCATGAAGGCTGGAAGCGCGCGCTGAAGGTTGGCGTAGGGATGACGCCGCGCGGTGAGGTCGCGCTTGATCGTGGCGCTCATCGGATTGCAAATGAACATGGTGTCGCAACGCGCCTACGCCATCGTCATCATCATGACCGCCATTACGACGCTGGTGCCGACGCCGCTGCTGCGTTATTTGTTCCGCGACGAGATTCCGCGCCGGCCGGTTGCCGTTGCCGACGACGAGGAGCGGGTGCAGATTGGCTGACTGCGCCTCGTATAATCCTGCTGAAGACATGAATGGAGGAAGCTCTGTTCAGTCGGTGCTTTTGATGGGTAAGCAGACGGCGTTATGCAGAGGGCACTGCGGCCTTGCTTCGTATCAGGGCACGACTTCAGTCGTGCCGAAAAGGGCAGCGGAGATGGACCGGCTTTAGCCGCTGCAGATCTCGGCGAGGAAACAGGGGCTAAAGCCCAGGTTGTGGGCGCGACTTGCGGCACGACTGAAGTCGTGCCCTGATGCAAACCCGCGCTCAGGCGCTGACACAAACAGCTCCTTGTGCTCGATTGTCCGTCGTCGGTGAAGCTTGCCTGTTGAAGTCGCTGAACTCTTCAGACTTCCCTAAAGATCGCTATAAGGAGATCGCATGCCAGGCGTGGAAGGCCGAGTTGCGCTGGTGACAGGAGCTTCACAGGGAATTGGGCGGGCATGTGCCTTGGTGCTCGCCTCCTCAGGCGCGAAGGTTGCGCTTTGTGCTCGCAACCAGGAAAAGCTGGAGCAGGTCGCGAGCGAGATCGCGAGCCGCAGGCGGCGAGTCAGCGGTCTTCAAGATGGACGTTGCCAACGACGAGGAGATCAAGTCGGGGGTCAAAGCCATCGTCGCGCAGTTCGGCAAAGTCGACATCCTGGTGAACAACGCCGGAATTACGCGTGATCAACTGGTCATGCGCATGAAGCGTGCCGATTGGGATGACGTCATCAACACCAACCTGACCGCGCCGTTCCTGCTCACCCAGGCGGTGATCAGTTCGATGCTGAAGCAGCGCTGGGGCCGCATCATCAACATCACCAGCATCTTCGGGCAGATCGGCCAGGCGGGGCAGGCGAACTATGCATCAGCGAAGGCCGGACTGATCGGGCTGACCATGGCGGTGGCGCGCGAGGTCGCTTCGCGCAACATCACCGTGAACGCCGTCGCGCCCGGCTGGATCGAAACGGCCATGACCTCCGTTCTGTCGGACGAGATGAAAGAAGGCATGATGAAGAGCGTTCCGCTGGGACGGGTCGGAACCGATCTCGACGTGGCACACGCGGTGAAATTTCTCGCGTCGGAAGAGGCAGGGTATATCACCGGCGAAGTGCTAAAGGTGAACGGCGGAATTCTGATGGGCTGATGGCGCGGCGACAATGCCAGAGATCGTACAAGTCCACACCGAGGAGCAACTGCAGGCGGTCCGCGCCATGTTTCAGGAGTATCACTCCGAGCTGCCGCCGCAGATCCGCACCCTGCACTTCGAGCACGAGGTCGAGAGCTTACCCGGAAAATATGCTCCGCCAGCGGGCGCTCTGCTGCTGGCGACGCTCGCGGGTCAACCCGCCGGATGCGTTGGCCTTCGTCCATTTCCCGGCGTGGAGGGAGCCTGCGAAATGAAGCGGCTGTATGTGCGGCCCGCTTTTCGCAGAGACAAACTCGGCGTGCTGCTGGTGCAACAAATCATCAACGAAGCGCGAACCCGCGGCTATCGACGTTTACGGTTAGATACTCATCCGCCTACCATGCAATCGGCCGTAGCGCTCTACACGAGGTTCGGATTCGCGGTGATTCCGGACGTAAAGAATGCGGTGCCGGAACTGGTCTACATGGAACTGAAGTTATAGATAACCTTACCCTGATGGTGGGGGGTTTCTCACACCTTAGTAACTTAACGGTATCCACTAACAGTCCCATTGCTGCACAAGTGCGAAGATAAATAGCGCCACCCGCGTAAAAGGCTTGCCAATCGACAGACACTCTGATTACTATGCAGTCACCCCCTCAATGCCACTTCTTATCTAAAGGTTGAGCAGCGCGATGAACATCGGCGAAACGATTCGGAATTACCGCCTGCAAAAAGGAATGTCCCAGGGAGATATCGAGAAGCGCACGGGTCTTTTGCGCTGTTATCTGTCGCGGGTTGAAAATGGACACACCGTGCCGTCGCTCGACACGCTAGCGAAGATTGCCACCGCGATGGAGTTGCCGCTGGCGCAGTTCTTCCACAATGGAACCGGAGACAACGGAGCCAAAGCAGGACCGCAACTGGCGGAAGACGAAGTACGCTTCCTCACCCAGATCCGCCGTTACTCGCCCAGTTTGAACGACAGCGACCGCAAGCTGGTGTTGGCCATGATCAAGAAAATGGCCGCCAGCACGGCAAAGTAATTCTTCAAGAAAAAGTAGAGACTAGCCGCCTTGTACTTCTCGTCAGGCGGCTTTGCTGACTTCGGCGAAAGCGAGGACCGCCAACTCCAGCCGGTCATGCGCACCGGTCTTGGAGAAGATGCTCTGCAGGTGGCGCTTCACTGTGTTCTCGCTGATAGTCAATTCGCTCGCGATATCGCGATTCTTCATGCCACGCGCCACCATGAAGGAAATCTGCCGCTCGCGTTCGGAGAGCCGGGCCATCGACGTTGGCTTGGGCTGCGGGTCAGCCACCATGGCGTTTAATACGCTGCGCGCCACGTCATCGGAGAACGCCAACTCGCCCTCAGCCACGGTGCGGATCGCGGTGAACAGCTTTTGCGGACTGTCGCCTTTGAGGACCAGGCCACGCGCCCCCAGTCTCACCACCTGCACATAGTCGCTCTGGCTTTCCGAGCCGGTCAGCACCACCGACGCAACGCGATCACCGGCGCGATCTAAGGTACGCAGTACTTCGAAGCCGTCGCCGTGCGGCATAAACAGATCGAGAACCAGCACGTGGGGGCGGTGCTCCTGCACCAACTGCAAGGCTTCTTCGCCATTCGCAGCCGAACCGACCACGTTAAAGTCGGGCTGGGTGTGCAGTAAGGCCGTCAGCGATTCCCGTAAAACTCCATGATCATCGGCGATAACGATAGCGATCTGGTTTTGCATAGGTCATCGGAGCTTAGATGCCGATTGTGGGCCGGGGAACAGCCGCTCCTCCCCGAAGGGAGCCTTCAGCTATTCTGTTAAGGAGTGATGCAATTTTTACTCAGTAGGCTGTACGGTGAGTGACAAATACCCCAGGCGAGGAAATTATGGGCAAGATACAGCGCGCAATCCTAAGTGTTACTGACAAGACCGGGCTCGAGGAGTTTGCCCGGAAACTACATCAACTTGGAGTGGAACTGGTCTCCACCGGAGGCACCGCCAAGCTGCTGCGCGACTCGGGCATTCCGGTGAAGGACATCTCCGAGCTGACGGGCTTCCCCGAGATGCTGGACGGCCGGGTGAAGACGCTGCACCCCAAGGTTCACGGCGGGATACTGCATATCCGCGACAATCAGCAGCACAAAGAGGCGGTCGCTGCAACACGGCATTCGTGCCCATCGACATGGTCGTGGTCAACCTGTACGCGTTTGAGAAGACCGCTTCCAAGCCGGGCGTGAGCTTTCACGAACTGATCGAGAACATCGACATTGGCGGGCCCTCGATGGTGCGCTCGGCGGCAAAGAATTTTCAGGATGTGGCGATCGTCACATCGCCTGCCGATTACGACGCCATCGCGCAGGAGATGCAGAGCAACGGCGGCGCGCTCTCGCTTGCGACCAAGTGGCGACTGGCACAGAAGGCTTTCGCCACGACTGCGGCATACGATTCGGCAATCGCTTCGACGCTGGAGCGGGTTGCGGCTCCCGAGGGAAAGCTCGAGGTCAACGAGCAGGGCTTTCCGCAGACGCTGCGGCTTTCGTTCAACAAGGCGTTCGATCTGCGCTATGGCGAGAATCCGCACCAGAAGGCTGCGCTGTACAGCGATGGCTCGGGCAAAGGCGTTGCCAACGGCAAGCAGCTTCAGGGCAAGGAACTCAGCTACAACAACATCGTCGATCTGCAAGCGGCATGGGACCTGGCGCAGGAATTCGAGCGAGCCGGTATGCGCCATCATCAAGCACACCAATCCCTGCGGCACAGCGGTAGCGGACACGCTGGCGGAAGCCTACCGTCGCGCGCTGGAGTGCGATCCGGTGTCGGCGTTTGGCGGCGTGATTGGAGTGAATCGCCCGATCGACAAAGAAACGGCGACGGAGATGGCGAAGCTGTTTCTGGAAGTCATCGCCGCGCCGAAGTTTGACGATGCCGCGCGCGAAATCTTCGCCGCCAAGAAGAACCTGCGGCTGGTCGAAGTTGTCCCCATGGAGCAGAAGTGGGTGCTGAAGAATGTTTCCGGCGGCGTGCTGCTGCAAGACAACGACATGCGTCCGCTGACCGAGGCTGATCTGAAAGTGGTGAGCGAGCGCAAGCCGACCGACGCCGAGATGCGCGACCTGCTGTTCGCCTGGAAGATCTGCAAGCACGTGAAGTCCAACGCGATTCTTTACGCGCGCAACGGCCAGACCACGGGCGTCGGCGCAGGTCAGATGAGCCGCGTGGATTCTGCGCGCATCGGAGCGATGAAATCGGTGCTCGGCATCAAAGGCTCGGTCGCCGCGTCAGATGCATTCTTTCCATTTCCCGATGGCGTTGAGGTGATCGCCGAAGCGGGAGCGACAGCCATCATCCAGCCCGGCGGTTCGGTCAAGGACAAAGAAGTGATCGACACGGCCAACAAGCTCGGATTGGCGATGGTGCTGACCGGCGTGCGGCACTTCCGGCACTAAGGGGATTACCTCTTGGCCGTCTCAGTACTTCTTTTCGTCGGGGCTTCTGCTCCAGTGCGCGTTGTACTTTAAGAAATCCTTGCCTCTGTGAGTTAGCTCTAACATATCGCTTGGATAAACGATTACGATCGCCTTGGTTCTGAGCCAGCCAAGCCACTGCTCGAACGTATATGCCGGATAGACATCAGGGTAGCGCAGGAACTACATCATCGTAGATTTTACGTGCTACCGTTACAGGGACAACTTGCATTCAGGCGATTCAGTTCCATCAAGAGGCAGAATCTGCACTTTTGAATACCCCCCACCAAGTTTCGTCGTGCAGATATGCGATGACACCGATCGCCGATGAGCCGGGTGTAAAACGCTTCTCTGTCATTAGGTGAATCGTTCGCGGCGGCTATCCTGATATTGTGCTCAGCCTCTGCTGTTACCGGACTAAAGTACGCAGTTCGTGAAAAGTATCGCGAAGGCTGAGATCCTTTGGAGGAGTCTGATTGTATAAGTGAAGATATTGTTGGAAATGTCGAAGCCGACAATTGCTGAGAGAGCTTCGGGTAGAGAAGATGACTGCCGAGCAGATATTTCTTTGGCGTGGTTGGCCATTAGACTGGCTAGCTTTGCTTCATTCCTGTGACTCACGCGTCTGAGAATCGCGACAGCCCTCTGCCTCCACATCTCTTGAAGCCTGGCTGCTTCTCGGCGGTGTGCGTCGATAGCGCCAGCAAGCTCCGCCTTAAAACTACTAGCTTCGGCAACCGCATGTCTCGCTGTGCCCGCAGCATAATCGCTTCTTGGCGACTCCGAAAAATGGAATAGCAGGAAACGCCGATACTTAAGGCAAATAGTACTAGGCCTAGAACAAGCCAGAGTATGCGCGGCCAAGTTGGGATCATGCGCAACTCACCGGGTTTGATGCCAAACCAGACAAAAATACAGGCCAAGGCTCCTGCGGCGACAATGAGGTCGAGGGCGATCCGCCAAGACTTGTTAAGCATGGTGTAGAGTTCTCGGTAATCATACGACGCCCGAATCGTCCACGCAGACGGATGCAACACCGCGAACCATGCGTGCTATCCTCCCAGAAGGTAACCATGAGCAGGAACGTAAACGAAATCATCGATCGATTGAGCCCCGCGCACAGCAGGAAGGTGGAGAACTCGTGCGGCCCGACTCATTGCTGAGGAAATGTCACTCCGGGACGATCGGAAGACACGTAAGCTTTCTCAGCAGAAGATTGCCAAGTCTCTGCGTATCGGCCACGAAGGCGTCTGCCTGGATCGCCTCGCTTCTCACCGTCCTTTTCGATTCCGGCTGTCATTTCGTTCCGCTGCGTTAAACTTAACCGCGCATGAGCCAGAACCAAGGAATCCCTCCACGCACTGCCGGTGGTCTCGAGGCCCGAATCCGCGAGTCGCTGGTCACGCGCGCGTTGATTGTCCCTGTCCAGCAGTTCATCCACATTCAAGGCGTAAGCAGCATCATGCTACTGCTGGCGGCGGTTGCCGCACTGGTGTGGGCCAACTCGCCATGGCATGAGTCCTATCACCACGTGTGGGACCTGGAGCTGCGACTGGGGCGGTTGCAATTGCCGGTACATGCATGGATCAACGATGCCCTGATGGCGATCTTTTTCTTCCTCGTCGGCATGGAGATCAAGCATGAGATTGTGCACGGCGAGCTCTCCGATATGCGGCGCGCCTCGCTGCCCATCTTCGCTGCGCTGGGAGGAATGATCGTTCCGGCGCTCATTTACGCCGGGATTAACTACCGCCAGGAAGGCGCGCACGG
Source organism: uncultured Acidobacteriaceae bacterium (assembly GCA_963699875.1). Lineage (GTDB taxonomy): Bacteria > Acidobacteriota > Terriglobia > Terriglobales > Acidobacteriaceae > CAVVDY01. Next base: position 24,560 of record CAVOVN010000013.1, on the reverse strand, counting down.
CTGGGGCATTCCCATGGCGACGGACATCGCGTTCTCCCTGGGCGTGCTGGCGATGGTGAAAGGGATTCCGGCGGAGCTGAAGGTCTTCCTGCTCTCGCTTGCGATCGCAGACGATATCGGAGCGATTGCGGTCATCGCCGTCTTCTACACCGAGAAGCTGCGGGTTCAATCGCTGATCGTAGGCCTGCTGCTGCTGGTGATTATCTATCTCGTCCATCGAGTTGGCATTCAGCGTCCGATGCTTTATGCGCTGCTGGGAGTATTGTTCTGGGTAGCGATTCTGCGCTCAGGAATCCATGCCACCATCGCGGGCGTCATCCTCGGATTCATGGTGCCCACCACGGCCCGCTTGAGCTTCGCCGAGTTCGAGAATATTGGAACCGATATCGTGAAGCGCTACCGCGAAGCGCTGGCCGCGGGCGATACGTCCACTGCCACTCGCATGCTCGGCGTATTGGAACAGGTAGTGAGCGCGACCGAAGCCCCTTCGGAGCGGCTGACGCGCAAGCTTAACGACTGGGTATCGTTTCTCGTGCTGCCCTTGTTCGCGCTGGCCAACGCGGGGGTTGAATTTTCTGCCGGTGGCTTCGGCGATCTGCTGCGCAGTCACGTGGCGTGGGGCGTTTTCTTCGGCTTGGTGTTGGGCAAGCCGCTGGGCATCTTCGCCTTCTCGTGGGCGGCGGTAAAGATGGGGATTGCGAAGCTGCCTCATCACGTGAGTTGGAAGCTGGTTAGCGCGGTGGGCACGCTGGCCGGAATCGGCTTCACGGTTTCGATCTTCATCAGCTCGTTGGCGTTTGACAATCCCGTCCTACTCACGGAGGCAAAGGCTGCCGTACTCGGGGCCTCTGTTGTTGCGGGAATTGTAGGTTATTTCGTCATGCGCCACGACGTCGGCGAAGAAGAGCAACCCGTAGTTTCGGGGGCTGGCGTCAACTGACGTCAGGGGGTTCCTACTCCGAAATTTTGCTTTATGCTACTCAGTGTGCCTGTTTACCTTTTCAGGCCCGAAGCAGTTTATGAGCTAACCATCCCTGCCGAGCGCCCCCGATTCGGCGGTACCAAGGAGCAGATAGTATGCAATCCAGGATTTACGGCCTCGTTCTAAGCGCACTCCTCGTCGTTGGCATGGCGGGATGCAGCAAGAAGGAGCAAACTGCACAGACTCCACAGGCTGACCAGTCGGCGCAGACGGCACAAACGACCGCAAACGGAGCACCGCCGGCCGGGCAGATGAGCCAGCCGGGGGCGACGCAAACTTCCCCAACTACAGGCGCAGCTCCGGCGCCCGCGCCCATGCCGGAGCAGGCGCAGCAAGAAGCTCCGCCACCACCGCCGCCGTTGGTTGTGCCTGCCGGCACGTCGCTGCTGGTGCGTCTGGGCTCTACGCTGGATACCAAGACGGCGCAGACCGGGCAGCCGTTCAACGGCACGCTCGCCCGCTCAGTTACAGTTGGCGGCGAGGTGGCGATTCCCGCCGGAGCCGGTGTGAGCGGCTCGGTGGTGGACTCGAAATCTCCCGGCAAGTTCAAGGGAGAGGGCGTGCTCGCGATTACGTTGAATTCGATCAACGTGGGTGGCGTGCCGCGCGAGATCGCAACTTCGACCTTCAGCCAGACGGTCAAAGGCAAAGGTAAGCGTACTGCGGTCGCAGTCGGCGGCGGCACAGGCGCGGGCGCCTTGATTGGCGGCCTTGCCGGCGGCGGTAAGGGCGCTCTCATCGGAGGTCTGGTCGGTGCGGGCGCAGGCACTGCAGGAGCAGCCTTCACCGGCAACAAGGACCTGCAGATTCCGGCTGAGACGGCGGTTACCTTCCGGCTGGCCAACTCGATCACCGTGCCGCATAGGGAAAAGAAAACAGAGTCGGAACAGCCGCCTCCGGCGCAGTAGATTCGTTCTCAATCCATACAAGAACAAGGGAGGCCGCATGGCCTCCCTTTCTTGTAGCGATAACTTTGGTTCCCTTGGCATCTTGCCTTGAAAGGGCGCGGCTTCAGCCGCGCCGATAAGGCTACCTTAAGGCTTTGGGCTTTAGCCCACGAGGTAACGCCTTCCCATACCCAAACAAATTCCCGCAGCGGCCAAGCCAATCAAGCCACGGCTCTCGGCGCGCCTGAAGGCGCGCCCCTCCTCACGCGCATGGCAAACATGGATGTCAACGGAGCCCGATAGCCTACGCCGCCCGACGCTCGCGGATAGCATCGCGAACCCGGCCGCGCAGGGCGTCGGTCCAATCGTTCCAGCCGTGTTCGGTCTGCCCATGCCGATGCACCTCGCCGAGGATCTCGTCGTCCGACGCGCCTGAGGTTTCCCAGCGGCAGTCGGCATTGCCTATATCAGCGCAGCGAAATGTGCGGTCGTGGCCTTCATGGGTCGCGTTCGCGGAAGTTGCGGTCGCGCCCGTAGTCCGCGAGGACTCAGCCTGATTGCCTCCAACGGTGCTGGACGTCTGGCCATCCTTGCTGACGGAGGGCGGGTTTCCCGAGAGCGCTCGCCGTTCGTCGGTGGTGTTGCCCCATCCCTCGGTGCCGGTGGTAGGGGCTGACGGATTCACGGCGTGGGTCTTCTGGTCGACGCTGGGATTGGCAGCGAGGTCGGAGTCTAAATTCGGTTTGGGATCATTGGCCACGGAATTGTCTCCTTGTAAGTGACGTGAAATAAGATGACGGAACATTGGTGGCGGGGTTCCGTTGCTGCATGGAAGGGGCGCGGCTTCAGCCGCGCCGTTGAGGACACACTGAACAACTAGCTCAACCCGATTGAGGCAGTTCTACGGCGCGCCTGAAGGCGCACCCCTTCGATTACTTCTTCCTCTTGGCTCTGCGTTCCGCGGCCCAGCCTTCTTTGTTCACCTGTCTGCCGCGTCCTAATGCCAGCGCATCCGCCGGAACATCTTCGGTAATGCACGAAGCTGCTCCGACATAGGCTCCCTTGCCGAGACGAACCGGCGCGACCAGCGTGGAGTCGCTGCCGATGAAGACGCCATCCTCGATCACTGTACCGTGCTTGTGCACGCCGTCGTAGTTGCAGGTGATCGTCCCCGCGCCGACGTTGACGCCCTCGCCGATTTCGGCGTCGCCAAGATAGCTGAGGTGGTTGGCTTTCGAGCCCTTGCCCAGCCTCGTCTTCTTGGTCTCGACGAAGTTGCCGACGTGCGCACCTTCGCCGATATCGCTGCCCGGACGCAGGTGCGAGTACGGGCCGAGGATCGCTCCCGTGCGCACGACTGAGTCTTCCATAATGCAGCCGGGCTTGATGAGCACTCCGTCGCCAATCTCGCAATTGGCGATGATGGAGTACGAACGAATGCGGCAGTCGGAGCCAATCTTCGTCTTGCCGATAATCTGCACGAAGGGCTCGATCACCGTATCGGTGCCAACTTCGACATCGGAATCGATGTCGCAAGTTTCCGGGCGGAAGATGGTCGTGCCGGCGGCCATCAGTTCATTCGCCTTGCGCGCGCGCAGTTTGGCGTCGAGCTCTGCCAGCTCCATGCGGGTGTTAACGCCCAACACCTCGTTGGAATCCTCGGCCGCCGTGGCCATTACCTTTTCGCCGGCGTCGCCCAGGATGGCAGCCATGTCGGTGAGGTAGAACTCTTTCGCTTTGTTTTCGGGCTTTAGCTGGTCGATATGCTGGAAGAGCGGCTTGGTGGCGAAGGCGTAAATTCCGGAGTTGACCTCGCGCTGTTCGTCTTCGTCGTCGCGCAAAGATTTCTGCTCGACGATGCGCTCCAGCTCGTCGGTTGGGCTGCCATGCAGAGTGCGGCGAAACACTCGCCCGTAGCCCGTGGGATCGTCAGGGCGAGCGGTCAGCACGGTCATCGCGGCGTCGCCGCCGATATGAAAGTCGCGAACCCGCTCGATGGTCTCCGGCCGAATCAGCGGCACATCGCCTGACAGCACCAGCACATGGGCGAAGCTCTGCAACGCGCTACGCGCCTGCATCATGGCGTGTCCGGTGCCAAGCTGCTCCGTCTGGCGGACGAAGTTAATCCCGGTGGAGCGCAGCGCCGCTTCGACCCGGTCTGCCTCATGCCCGATGATGGCGAAGATATTCTGCGGCGCGACCACACGGCTGGCGGCAGCAACGACATGCGCCAACAGCGGCTTTCCGCCAATCTCGTGCAGCACCTTGGGGTGGCGCGATTTGAGCCGCGTGCCCTTGCCGGCAGCAAGAATGGCGACCGCGAACATGAAGTCATGCTGGTCGTGAGAGTCAGAGCTCTGGTTGGCCATGATGTTCCGTTCTCGATGGGGGATTTACGACTTGCTTCGCGAGGCGACAATAGCAGTTTCGCGAACTTCCATCATAAGCCGAAGCAGGTCGTGCGCAACGTTCCGGGTATTGTGGCGAGCGATGAGCCCGTCGGGCATGCGCATCTCTTCCATCAGGTAGTCACCCAGGATCGGCCTAACGCCGAGCTCTTCAATCTTCTGTAAATCAGTCTCAATCGGGGACTGCAACTGCTCAGCATATTTCTGCTTCAGCGGCGCGGAGGCGGGCGTGCTGTTGACCAGCGCGTATTCGAAAAACTGGTGCCGCGCATGTTTGTAAAGCGCGCGGATGTGGTCCGACGCGCTCAATCCCAGGCTCTCATTGGCCTGCGTCATCAGGTTGCACACGAAAACCTTGGTCGCGCGCGAGGCTTGGATCGCCTTCGACACATCGCGCACCAACAGGTTGGGTACCAGGCTGGTGAACAGCGATCCCGGACCGACGGTGATGAGGTCGGCGTTCTCGATCGCTTCCAGGGTCACGGGCAAGGGCTTGGCATTGGCGGGAGCCATTCGCAGCTCCACGATGCGGCGATCGCTGGCGGTGATGTTGGTCTCCCCGCGAACGATTGAACCGTCGTCCATCACCGCATAGAGCTGAGGGTTACTGCAGGTCGTCGCCGGGTAGATGTTGCCACGTGTGGCAAGAATCGCGGCAGAGAGCTCGACCGCCTTGCTGAAGTCGCCGGTGACCTCGGCCAGTGCCGACAAGAACAGATTGCCGAAGCTGTGTCCTCCCAGTCCTTCGCCGGCCTTGAAGCGATAGCGAAACAGCTTCGAGAGCAGCGCTTCATCTTCCGCTAGTGCGACGATGCAGTTGCGAACATCGCCCGGCGCAGGCATGTTGAGCTCGCGACGCAGGCGTCCGCTGGAGCCGCCATCGTCGCTGACAGTAACGACCGCGCTCAGTTGCGAAATGAACGGCAATTCGGGATCGAGGTCAGGCTCGCCGGGCAGACAGACGTATTGCTTCAGGCCGTGCAGCAGGGTGGAGAGTCCGGTGCCGCCTCCCATGGCGACAACCCGGAGCGCTCGCGAGTCTTCGAGCTGGCGTGCAATCGGCATGACAGCAATGCGCGCGTTTAGAAGTGCCAGTCCTGCGTGTCTGACGGCAATTCGGCGCTGGTATCAGGATAAAGCAGTTCGGTGAAGCGCGGGTCGTCCGCCAGACCTTTGAAGTCGGAATCGTTGCGCGCCTGGAAGCGATTGGCCGGGTTCAGCCGTATGGCTTCGTTCAAGGTGGTGATGGACTCGGGGAAGTGGCCCATCAGGCAGTTCAACGCGGCCATGCCATACCAGATGTAGTCGAGCTGCGGGGATTTTTTGACCAAGACTTCAAAATTATCCCGCGCCAACAGATAGTCGCCCATGTTCATCAGCGAGATGGCATAGTCATACTGCTCTTCGGGCGTCTTGAAATGGTTGGAAGCGTGGCTCAGGTGCTGGTTGCAGGTATTGAGGTGGACAGCCGCGCGATCAGAAAGCTCAGGGCTGGCGCCGGTCACCACCTTTTCAAAACATGTCTTGGCCCGATCGTATTTGTGGGTCTGCATCGCCTTCAGGCCGGCTTCGTAGTTCTGGACCGCCTGAACGAACCGCGGGTCCTCAGAAACCTTCGTCGGCTTACTCATACCAGACTTGTCGGAAGCCTTCATGGATGCTGATTGCGCCTTAACCCTCGGGTTAGCAGGAGCCCCTTTGCGAGCTGCTGCGGGTTTCTTGTTCATTCAGTCTGTCCCAGTCGGGCGGGTTCAAATGGCCGAACCCATCGCACAGGGCCTGGATAGGAATCGATGTTCTGATTAGATGGAGATTCTCACCCGCAATCGCTTCCCACGTCAACTGACCTAAGTTGCACTCCGCGAGCTGCTAGTCCACCTTGGCGGCTTCGTCAAGATCAATCGACTTCCAGTCACCCTTGATAATCCCAGCCCGAATCTGCGCCGGCGTTTTCTTTAACTTCGTCTGCTCGTACGCGTAAAACACCTCTTTCATGCAGATACCGCAATGTGCTCCATGATCGCTCTCATAGCATGTGTGCAGGCTCTTGTGTCCAATGCGTTCGCAATAGCAATAGCAAGGGAGCTGATTTAGAACACCCGGAATCTTGGCCGCCAACTGATAGGCGCGAACCTGGTAAGGGTTGGAGAACATCTCGCCCACGCGCTGGTCGGCGGGCAGGATGGGCATTAGCTCTCCCGCTTTCGGCGGCGCCGTGTTGTAGGCCGGAACATGGTCTCCCTGGGCAAAGGCCACCATGGCCAATGCCGATATACCTGCAAGCAACCACAGTCTGCGCATCCTCAAACCTCTGGGCGATATTCTATATGCAAAACGGGATCGACTCGCGGCGCGTGCAATAGCGCGTGGCTGCGACACCTGCGGAAGTCGACTTTTCCCAGCGACGCGCTTCTGGTGGACGTCGAACCATGTGGGGCGTCTAAGATAGAAGTTATGGACAGAGACGAAAACGAGGTCATTGCGCCCGCTAACGATCTTGCACCGGTTGCGCCTCTTCAGTCAACGACTCGCAGCAGCGGGCCGCTGGTCACGGCGTGGGTGCGCGATATCATCATCTCGCTCGTCATCTCCATCCTGTTCATCATCTTCCTGTATCAGCCGGTAAAGGTTGAGGGCACCAGCATGATGCCCACGCTTGGCCGACCAGGAACGCGTCTTCATCAATAAGTTCGTCTACAAGCTGGAGCCGATCAACCGCGGCGACGTCGTGGTGTTTCACTACCCGCGCGATGTCTCCAAGAGCTACATCAAGCGCGTGATCGCCGTTGCGGGCGACCGGGTCCGCATCGATGATGGCGTGGTTTATGTGAACGACGTGCGGCTTCCCGAGCCTTACGTTCCGGAAGATTACTGGGACGCGCGTTCGTATCCTGAGACCGTGGTGCCGAAATATTCCTACTTCGTTTTGGGCGACCATCGCAATCTGTCGAACGACAGCCGCGACTTCGGTCCGGTCAGGGAACAGTACATCTACGGCAAAGCTGTCTTCGGATATTGGCCTTTCGACAAGCTGGGCATACTGCGGTAGATTTCAGCACAGCTTGCGCGGACTCTTCCTCACTCCCGCAATTCCAAGTCGGAACCGTCAGATGAGTCGGATGATTTGCGCCATACGCATTTCCAGCGAATCGTCTTACAATGTTGCGCATGAAGCGCACGGCGTTGCTCTTTCTGGTCTTCCTTGCATTTTCGGCTCTGCCTGTAATGGGACAAGAACAGAACACCTGTACCTATATCGTCAAAGAAGCGTCTTTTGAGAACACAAGAGGTCTAACACCGAAGCAGGTTGAGACGCTACGGACTTTAGTCCTGGAACGATGCTACGACCCAGTCAAAGCGGTCTTCTTCAGTCAGTACGTATACGACCAGTTGCGCGAATGGGGGTATTGCAAGGCGACCGTTTATGACCCAAACGACTTTCGAATTCTGGACCGTAATATCCACCCATCGCCCATAGCCGTCACTATCGACTTCCTGCTTACCGCGCCGGACGCAAGAACGAAGCAGCTGAGTCTCTGATAAAATCGATAAAATCCACTCCCCGGAGTAACAATGCAAGCAATCCTTGCGCTGGAAGACGGGCGGCTCTTCCAAGGCAAAGGCTACGGCGCAAAAGGCGAATGCTACGGCGAAGTCGTTTTTAATACTTCCATCACCGGCTACCAGGAAATCTTTACCGATCCCTCCTACGCCGGGCAGATAGTCGTTCTCACCAATCCTGAAATCGGAAATTACGGCACCAACTCCGACGACAACGAGGCCACGCGTCCCGTATATCGAGGGCCTGATCGTGCGCGAGTTTTCGCGCGTCAGCTCCAACTGGCGCTCGCAAGAGGTCGCCGAGGAATATCTGGAGCGCTACAAGATTCCTGTGCTGGCCGAGATCGATACCCGCGCGCTGGTGCGCCATCTGCGCGACAACGGCGTCATGCGTGGAGTGGTATCGACGCTGGAAAGCGATCCCGAAAAGCTGGTTGCCAAGGCGCGCTCGATTCCGAAGATGGATGGCACCGACCTGGCGAAAGAAGTCACGACGCCGCGCGTCTACGAGTGGGACGAAGGCGTGCGCTCCTACGAGCCGACGGAAATCGTCGGGGTGAAAGACGCTCCGCCGAAACATCACGTCGTCGCCTACGACTACGGCATCAAGCAGAACATTCTGCGTCGCCTGGTCGGTGAGCAATGCCGCGTGACGGTGGTTCCAGCGACAACCAGCGCAGAAGACGTGCTGGCGATGAAGCCCGATGGCGTCTTCCTGTCGAATGGCCCGGGCGATCCCGAGCCGGTGACCTACGCGCAGGAAAACATTCGCCGCATGATGGGCAAAGTTCCCATCTTCGGGATCTGTCTTGGGCATCAGTTGATCGGCCTCGCGCTGGGCGGCAAAACCTACAAGCTGCGCTTCGGGCATCACGGCGGCAATCATCCGGTGAAGCAGATGGCGACCGGCAAGATCGAGATCACGGCGCACAATCACAACTTCGCCGTCGATCCCGATTCGCTGAAGCAGAGCGAGGTCGACCTGACGCACATCGACCTGAACGACAACACGCTGGAAGGCCTGCGCCACCGCTCGCTGCCGCTCTTCAGCGTGCAGTACCACCCGGAAGCCGCGCCCGGCCCCCACGACTCGCACTACCTGTTCAAAGATTTTGTGAAGATGATGGAGGAGTGGAAGGGGTAGATGGGGACGGGTAGATGCGAAGGGGCGCACCTTCAGGTGCGCCGAATGGGTGAGTTTTTGAAGGGGCGCACCTTTAGGTGCGCCGAGTAGGCCTTCTGAGAGTGCGGCTTTAGCCGCTGAGGGAAGTCGAATTTGAGACCGACCAGGAAAGATACTCAACCCGGATACACATACTTTGTCACTTCTCAGACATGGCAACGGCGCGCTTTATTCAACAAGCCAGCATGGGCCGAGTTGTTCATGGAGACCCTCCAGAGCTATCGCGGCCGAGCTTACGAGTTGCACGAATATGTTCTAATGCCGGAACACTTCCACATCCTGATTACGCCTTCGGTGACCTTGGAAAGGGCGGTTCAGTTCATCAAAGGTGGTTTTTCGTTCCGCGCGAAAAAGGAGTTGGAATCGAACATGGAAATCTGGCAGTCGGGTTTTTCGGATCATCGGATCAGGGAAGCAGCTGATTACCGGAATCATGTGGAGTACATCTTCCGCAACCCGGTCGGCAGGAAATTGGTCGATCAGGCCGGAGAATATTCATACTGTTCAGCTTTTCCTGGGCAGTTTGAAAGACGAAGTCCCGCAGTGGCTAAAGCCACTGCAATTCACAACAGCCTATCCGGCGCAGCCTAAAGCTGCGCCCCTTCGAGAACTCGAAGAACTCGAAACAGAAACGGTAACAATAAAGTAGATGCCACGCCGCAACGACATCGCGAAGATACTGATTATCGGCTCGGGGCCCATCGTCATCGGGCAGTCGGCGGAGTTCGACTACTCGGGCGCACAGGCCTGCAAGGCGCTCAAGGCCGAAGGCTACGAGGTGGTGCTGGTCAACTCGAATCCGGCGACCATCATGACCGATCCCGAGATGGCCGACCGCACCTACATCGAGCCGCTCACCCGCACTTATCTGGAAGAAATTCTCCGCGTCGAAGCCGACATGCTTCGCGAGAGCGGGCGCCCCGGCATCTTCGCCGTTCTGCCGACGGTCGGCGGACAGACCGCGCTCAACCTCGCGGTCGAGTTGGCCGACAGCGGAATCCTGGAGAAGTATGGCGCGCAGCTTATCGGCGCGCAGCTTGGCGCGATCAAGAAGGGCGAAGACCGCCTGCTGTTCAAAGATGCGATGACGCGCATCGGGCTTGAAGTTCCGAAGTCGAGCCTGGTCAACAATCTGAAAGACGGCATCGACTTCAGCAGCAAAATCGGCTTCCCGGTAATTCTGCGTCCGTCGTTCACCCTCGGCGGAACCGGCGGCGGCATCGCCTACAACCGCGAAGAGCTGCTCGAACTGCTCGCGCGCGGACTCGATCTCTCGCCCGTACACGAAGTTCTGCTCGAAGAGTCGGTGCTCGGCTGGAAGGAATACGAGCTCGAGCTGATGCGCGACGTTAACGACAACGTCATCGTTGTCTGCTCCATCGAGAACTTCGATCCCATGGGCGTGCATACCGGCGACTCCATCACCGTCGCTCCGGCGCAGACGCTCACCGATCGCGAATACCAGGCCATGCGCGATGCCGCCATCGCGGTCATCCGCGAGATCGGGGTCGAGACCGGCGGCTCGAACATTCAGTTCGCTGTCGATCCGCACAACGGGCGCATGGTGGTCATCGAGATGAACCCGCGCGTCTCGCGCTCGTCGGCGCTGGCGTCGAAGGCGACGGGCTTCCCCATCGCGAAGATCGCCGCCAAGCTCGCCGTCGGCTACACGCTCGACGAGATCACCAACGACATCACGCGCAAGACGCCGGCCTGCTTTGAGCCGACGCTCGACTACGTGGTGGTCAAGATTCCCAAGTGGCAGTTCGAAAAGTTTCCCGGCGCTGACGAATCGCTCGGCCCGCAGATGAAGTCGGTCGGCGAAGTGATGGCCATCGGGCGCACCTTCAAGCAGGCGCTGCTGAAGGGCATCCGCTCGCTCGAGACCGGCAAGAGCATCAGCTCAGAAAAGATCGAGCCGCGCATCCTCACCAAGCGCCTGGTCACGCCGCATCCCGAGCGTCTGCAATACATCCGCTACGCGCTGGAGACGGGCATGAGCGTGCGCGAGATCGCGCAGATGACCGGCATCGACGCCTGGTTCCTGCATCAGCTCAAGGAAATCGCAGACGAGCAGGCGCGGCTCAGCAAAGGCGGCCTCGGCCTGTTCGAGAAATCCGAGTTGCGCAACCTCAAGCGGCTGGGTTTCTCCGACTCGCGCCTGGCAACGTCGATGCAGGTTGAAGAAGGCAAAGCATCGTCAGAGAAGGTGCACCAGCTTCGCAAGCAGCATGGCGTCACGCCGGTGTACAAGCGGGTGGATACATGCGCGGGCGAGTTTGAAAGCTTCACGCCGTATCTGTACTCGACCTACGAAGACGAAGACGAAGCGGCGCCGACCGATCGCAAGAAGGTCATCATTCTCGGCAGCGGACCGAACCGCATCGGCCAGGGAATCGAATTCGATTACTGCTGCTGCCATGCTGCGTTCGCGCTGCGCGATGACGGCTTCGAGACCATCATGGTGAATTGCAACCCTGAAACCGTCTCGACCGACTACGACACCAGCGACCGCCTCTACTTCGAGCCGCTGACCTTCGAAGACGTGATGGCGGTGTACGAACACGAAGCTTCGGGCGGAGCGCAGATCGGCGTCATCGTGCAGTTCGGTGGACAGACGCCGCTGAATCTCGCGCTGCGATTGAAAGCCGCAGGCGTGCCCAATCATCGGTACGTCGCCTGAGAACATCGACCTGGCGGAAGATCGCAAGCGCTTCGGCAAGCTGCTGGACGAACTCAACATCCCGCAGCCGCCGGGCGCGACCGCCGCGAGCGTTGAAGAAGCGGTGGCCAACGCGAAGCGAGTGGAATATCCCGTGCTGGTGCGCCCTTCGTACGTGCTCGGCGGACGCGCCATGGTGATCTGCTACGACGACGCCTCGGTTGAGCAGTACATGCGCGAGGCGGTTGAGTATTCGCAGGACCGTCCGGTGCTGATCGATCACTTTCTTGAGTCAGCAACCGAGATCGATGTCGATGCGCTTAGCGATGGCCAAGACGTTGTCATCGCCGGCATCATGCAGCACATCGAAGAGGCCGGCATTCACTCCGGCGACTCGTCATGCGTGCTGCCTTCGGTCGACATTCCGCAGCACGTGCTGAAGACCCTGCGCGAGTACACCTTCCGGCTGGCGCGCGCCCTGAACGTCATCGGATTGATGAACGTGCAGTACGCCATTCAGCGCGACAAAGTCTTCGTCATCGAAGTCAATCCCCGCGCCTCGCGTACTGTGCCGTATGTCTCGAAGGCGACGGGCGTTCCGGTGGCGAAGATTGCTGCGCGCCTGATGACTGGCCGCAAGCTGCGCGAATTCCTGCCGGAGAATATCGAGCGCGCCGCCGACCTGGACACCGGCAGCTTCTACTACGTGAAGTCGCCCGTCTTCCCCTGGGGCAAGTTTCCCGGCGTCGATACCGTGCTGGGGCCGGAGATGAAATCCACCGGCGAAGTGATGGGCGTGGCCGAAACGTTCGGCGAGGCGTTTGCCAAAGCGCAGCTCGCTGCCGGACAGATGCTGCCGACTTCAGGCCGCGTCTTCCTCAGCGCCAACGATCGCGACAAGCCGTTCATCGCGGAAGTTGCTGCTCGCTTTGTCGAACTCGGCTTCAGCCTGGTCGCAACGCATGGCACGGCAAAGCTTATCGAAGATGCAGGCCTGCAAGTCGAGCGCGTCTACAAAGTGAAAGAAGGCCGGCCGAACGTCGTCGACCTGATCAAGGGCGAGCGCATTCACCTCATCGTGAACACGCCGCACGGCATCGAGCCCTGGTTCGACGAGAAGGCGATTCGCCGCGCCGCGGTCACAGCGCGCATTCCCACCATCACCACGCTTTCCGCCGCACGCGCTGCCTGCGATGGCATCGCCGCATTGCAACGAGGTGAGGCGACGGTTTACGCCTTGCAGCAACTGCACGCCGAGCGAATCGCGGCTGCGCGATAGAGCTGGCTAGAGAAGTGCCTTTGGTCGCGTCGCTTCAGCCGACTGCCGTCTTAACGGATAACCTGCGCAGCTGCGAGAATGATCCTCGGCCTGAAGGCGCGCCTCTTCAACTGCACATGCGATCGTGCCAGCACTCTCTTGCTGTAATCTGAAGCTGAGCTGCGCTACGTCAAACATAGCCGCGCCAGCATCAAACCCTTATGGAGAAATCAGAGCCGGCGAATTCTGAGCTTGAGGCACTCCGCTCAGAATTGCAGGAGGAAAAGCGCGAATTCGCGGTGCCAGGTTCGAAGCAGTCGAAACTGGCGGTCGCAACGCGGGCGCTGCGGCATCGCAATTTCCAGCTCTTCTTCTCCGGCCAGCTCATTTCGCTTGTCGGCACCTGGATGGACACGGTTGCCGAATCCTGGCTGGTCTATCGCCTTACCGGATCGGCACTGCTGCTGGGCACGGTCGCATTCTGTAATCAGATTCCGGTCTTCCTCTTCGCTCCCATCGGCGGGATCGTTGCCGATCGCTATAACCGGCACCGCATCATCATCGCGACCCAGGCGCTCTCGATGGTAGTCGCGTTCATCCTGGCTGTACTCACGCTTACCCATCGCGTACAGGTTTGGCAGATCATGGCTTTGGCGGCGGCGGGCGGCGTCATCAACGCGTTCGACATTCCCGCGCGTCAGGCCTTCCTGATTGAGATGGTCGGCCGCGAAGACCTGCTGAACGCCATCGCCCTGAATTCGTCGATGTTCAACGGCGCCCGCATCATCGGCCCGGCGGTGGCCGGCATCGTCGTCGCAGCAGTCGGCGAGGGCTGGTGCTTCATGTCGAACAGCCTCAGCTATATCGCGGTGATCACGGGCCTGCTGCTGATGAAACTTCCCGCGCGCCAGGAGCGGCTGCGCGAAACCTCGCCATTGGAAGAAATCATCGACGGCTTCAAGTTCGTCAAGAACGCGACTCCGATCCGCACGATTCTGCTGATGCTGGGATTGGTCAGCCTGGTGGGAATGCCTTACGCCGTGCTCATGCCGATATTCGCGGCGCAGATTTTGCATGGCGGTGCGAGAGCGCTCGGCATTCTGATGGGCGCGACCGGCGTCGGCGCGTCTGCTCGGAGCCGTGAGCCTGGCGGCGCGTGTCGGCGTGAAAGGCCTGGGCAAGCTGATCGCATTTTGCGCCGCAGGATTCGGCCTGGCGCTGATTGCGTTTTCCTTCTCGCGCGTGTTCTGGCTGTCGGCGCTGCTGCTCATCCCAGTGGGCTTTTGCATGATGGTCCAAATGGCGTCGTCGAATACCCTGGTGCAGTCGATGGTGCCCGACACGATGCGTGGCCGCGTGATGTCGGTCTACTCCATGATGTTCATGGGCATGGCTCCGTTTGGAGGATTTCTTGCCGGCGCCATCGCGCATCACATCGGCGCGCCTTACACCGTTGCGATCGGTGGGCTGGCTTGCATCGCAGGAGCTTCGGTCTACGCCATGTATCTGCCAAAGATCCGAGGCGCGGCGCGTGAGCTGATCATGGCGCAGGGCATGACCGCCGGCGTTCCAGTGCAAGAAGTCACGCGGCAGGGGGCGTGAGAGAAGTTGTCAGTTGTCGGTGGTCAGTTGTCAGAAGGCGGGTCAGGTGTCAGGTGTAGTCAGAAGAAGTGCAGAAGTTTGCTAAGTGATGACATCTAGTGATTTTCAGCAGCCGATGCTTATTCTTCCCTGATCTCGATTCACAGTATCCAGTCGCACCGGCAATTTTCGGCACCTGGTCGAGCAACTGTCTGACAGCAGCCACTGACAACCGACAACTGTTTCTCGGTTTGACTCTGAGACCTGACACCTGATACCTGATACCTAGTCATGACTGCTGACACCGCGCACCCATCGATGCAGCCCGCAATCCGCCACCGCCTACGTCGGCACGTCGGGATGGTCGTACACCATCTGGAAGCCGGACTTCTATCCCAAGAACGTCGCCTCGAAGAACTTTCTAAACTATTACGCGACACGGTTGAATGCGGTGGAGGTGAACTTTACCTTCCGCATGCGGCTGCAGGAGAAGACGGCGCTCGGCTGGATGGCTGCCGTCGGGCCTAACTTTCGCTTTGCGCTGAAGGCAAACCAGTTCATCACCCACATCCGCCGCCTGCAGGATGTCGAAGAACCGTTGCAGCGTTTTCTGACGACGCTGCAACCATTCGGATCGCAGCTTGGGCCGGTGCTATTTCAGCTTCCGCCCAATCTGAAATGCGATGTTGGACTGTTGCGTAATTTCCTCGCGCTCTTCCCGAAGAACTTCCGCTCGGCGTTTGAGTTTCGTCACGAGTCGTGGTTCAGCGAAGAGGTCTACACCGCGCTACGCGATTGCAATGCGGCGCTGTGCATCTCTGAGACGGAGAAGCTGACCACGCCGGAGGTTCACACTGCGAGCTACACTTACTTCCGCTTGCGCGAAGTGAGCTATTCCGCCGACGACCTGAAGGCAATTGCGGCGAGAGTCGAGCGGGCCCTCGGCGAAGGCCGTGACACCTACGTTTTCTTCAAGCACGAAGAAGATCCCAAGAGCGCCTTGGACGCGGTGACGTTGCTGGAGGGCGTAGCTCCGCATTAAGAATTGCCCCTCTGAAACTCCCTGCCATAAGCAACCGCCGGAAATTGATCGGCTATAACAGTCTGATCCGCATCAGAAGTTACGTTTCGAATCTGCGGCCCACAAAGCCGACGACGGTCGCCAGTCCTGACGCAAGAAGCAGCAAGCTGCCGGGCTCAGGCACGGCGGTAATGGTCGCATTGAAGCCGGTCGTGTCGTAGTAGAAGTCATTGTCGTCGTTGACACCGAACGAAATCACATCGCCGGCCTTAAGGTTGAGAGCTGAGAAACTGAAGTCTTCGCGTCCACCCACTTTGTCGGGAAATTGAGCCGGAGGCCCCAAAAGCTCCCCGCTATATAACTGCGTACTGTTCTTGTAGGCAAGTCCGATGATGCCCGTGGGGTGTGTATCCAGTATGTCGAAAAACCCCGCGATGTTGTAGGTTCCATCAGCCGGAGCCGTCCACCTTACGATCGTGTCTTCGCCGGCGTACGGATGAACACTGAGTGAGTCTGGCGGGAACACGACGGTTTGCCAGTCAATGTAATGTCCGGTTTGATTGAAGCCCACCACTGGAATGTCCTGATAGAGTCCGGCATACCAGCAGGCGATGCCCCCTTCGCAGTTCGGGTCAAACAGCGAATACGGGGTGAACGATGATCCAGTTGATCCGTAACCGTAGCTCCACGCACCGTTCGGATTGAAGGCGGCGAAGTCCTTGGTTGCGTCCCAGGTATCGGTGGCATAACCAGCCGCCGCCAGGACCAAGAGAATTAGAAAAAGTTGGAAGACGGGGGCGATTCGGGGGACGTGCATTGCGATGCCTCCTAGTTTGTGTCTCAACTGCGATGTTGGGCCGAAATTACTTCTTGAATCTCCGGCGCACAAAGTGAGCGGTGGTCGCCAGGCCTGACCCAAGAAGCAGCAGAGTGCCGGGATCGGGTACCGCTGTGATAGTGGCATTGAATCCTGTCGTGTCGTAGTCGTAGTCCCCGTCCTGGTTGACGGCGAATGAGATCACATCGCCGGCCGTAAGGTTGAGAGCCTGAAAGCTGAAGTCTTCCCGCCCACCCACTTTGTCCGGAAACTGCGCGGGAGGCCCCAAAAGCTCTCTGCTGTATAGCTGTGTACTGTTCTCATAGACAAGCCCTATGATGCCGGTCGGGTAAAGGTCCAAGATGTCGAAGAACCCGGCGATGCTGTAGGTTCCCGTAGCCGGGACCGTCCACCTTACGATGGTGTCATAGCCAGCATAAGGATGAACATTGAGTGTGTCCGGCGGGAGCACCGCAGTTGCTCCATCAATAAAATGTCCAGTTGTATTAAATGCGACGAAAGGGAAGTCCTGATAAAACCCGGTTTCATGCCAGCAGGCTATGCCCTCGATCCCATTACAGCTTGGGTTATAGAGCGAATAGGGAGTAAACGATGCTCCGGTAATTCCGTAACCGTAACTCCAAGCACCGTTGGGATTGAAGTCGCCGAAATCCTTGGTTGCGTCCCATGTATCGGTGGCATGAGCACCCGCTACAAGGATCAGGAAGAATTAGAAAAAGTTGGAAGGCAGGAGCGAATCGGGGGAGATGCATTGCGATGCCTCCTTGCTTGTGTCTCAGCTGCGATGCTAGGCCGAAGACTTGCACCGCCGCTGAAAATACGGCCCCAAACGTATTCTCCGGTTCCAAAATGGGAAACTTGGCGGTGGCTGATCGACGCAGAGGTCGCCCGACCTTCGATCGGTGGCCGCTACGTTATCCTTGATTCATGCGGGTCAGGGTGATCTACTTCGGCATCTTGCGCGAGATGGCCGGCCATGAGCACGAGGCTGTCGAGCTGGCCGACGGCGCGCGCCTGGCGGAGCTCTATTCTGATCTGCAACAGCGCATTCCCGGCCTGAACAAATTCGCGAACTCCATCGCTCTGTCGATCAACTACGAGTACGCGGGTCTCGATGCTCCGCTGCATGACGGCGACGAGGTAGCGCTGTTGCCTCCGGTCAGTGGAGGAGCAGGCGACACCAGCAAGAGTGCCGCGATCCACACTCGTTTGGTTCACGAGCCCATCGACTACGAAAAAATCGCCAACGAAATGAAGGCTCCGGAAGACGGCGCTGTCGTTGTATTCGATGGCATTGTGCGTAACCATTCGCGCGGACGGCGCACCACCTATCTGGAATACAGCGCCTACGAGCCGATGGCGGCGGCCGAACTGGAGAAGCTGGCGCAGGCGGCGCTGGCAAAATATTCTGTCCGCGACGTCCGCATTGTGCATCGGTTGGGCACGCTGCAGATTGGCGAGACCAGCGTGTTGATCGTGGTCACGTCGGCGCATCGCGCGGCAGCATTCGACGCGGCGCGCTGGATTATTGATACCCTGAAGAAGACAGTTCCAATCTGGAAGAAAGAGTATTTCGAAGACGGAGCGGTTTGGACCGACGGCGAGCCGTTCCCGCCCGAAATCTCGATTTCCACGAATGGCACGTCAAAGTAGCAGGAATTGGGTTTACTCCGCAGGAATGCGCTCACCCCTTAAAACTATTCCGGCTTTCAAACCGGCGCTGATCACGATCGCAGCCACCATGCTCATGCTGGGATCGCCGTGGTCCGCGGCGCAAATCGGCGTTGTTCATCGGCCGCCGCCGACGGGCGCAAATCCGCCTGCATCTCAGAGTTCGCAAGCCAGACCATCAGGCAACGCCGATTCGAGCGCGCCATCATCGGATGATGCATCCACGACCTTCCGGGTGAACGTGAAACTGGTCAACGTGTTCGCGACGGTGACCGATAACTCGGGCGCTCCGGTGGCTTCGCTGAAGCAGGACGATTTTCAGATCTTCGAAGATGGCGTGCCGCAGAAGATCGCCGTGTTCTCGCGCGAGTCGGAGCTGCCGTTATCAATCGTGCTGGCCATTGATACCAGCCTGAGCACGAAGTCCGATCAGAAGCTGGAACTGGAATCGGCGCGGCGGTTTGCCAAGGCGATTCTGCGGCCCATCGATGGCGTGTCGCTGTTTGAGTTCAGCGAGATTGTCGACCAGCTCACTCCCTTCACCTCGGACCTGCGCGTCATCGACAAGGGCATTAGCCGCGTACGCACCGGCGCGGCAACAGCGCTGTACGACATGATGTACCTCGGCGCGGACGCGCTGATGCAGCGGCGTGGCCGCAAGGTGATGGTGGTGATTACCGATGGCGGCGACACCATGAGCAAGCTCAGCTATCAGGAAGCCGTGCGCGAGGCGCAGGAAGCGGAAGCGATCGTCTACAGCATCATCATTGTTCCCATCGAAAACAGCGCCGGCCGAGACATTGGCGGCGAGCACGCGCTGATTCAGCTTTCGCACGATACGGGCGGGAAGTACTACTACGCCAGCGGACTGGAACAACTGGATGGAGCTTTTCACCGGATCAGCGAGGAGCTGCGCACACAGTATTTGATTGGGTACTACCCGACGCCTCGGCTGTCCAGCTCGGAGTTCCGCAAGATAGAAATCAAAGTTGTGCCCAATACGCCGGATTATCCCAATGCTTCGGAGTTGCAGGTGCGTTCGCGAGCCGGTTACTACACGATGCCGTCAAAGTAACGATGGAACGACACGCGGCAATTGGATTTCTGGAACTAGTTGAGAGGGAGACGCGAAAAGAAGATAGAGCACTAAGCAGCCATTCGCGAGGCCCGAAGCCGAGGTGGCAACCTGCAGTCCGAGCCTCACGTCAATGTCGCAGAACCCCCAAGTCCTGCGTTGGCTTTACGCCTTTGAGCGCCGACAACCCCGAAGTTGGCCGCAACCCAAACTAAGACGTAGCACTGCACGTGAGCTACCACCTTTCGGACAACCTAACTGCTTTATTTGCAATGGTCGAGTATTCGCCCGTATTCCTCGTATCTTGATTTCTGTATTGGACTCGGCTCGCGGCCTACAACTTCTGGGAGGCCACGCGGCGGAGAACCCATTGGCGAAGCCTCTTGTCTCACGCTGGGGTACACTTGTGCCCGATGTGACACCGCTGCAATCGAGGAAAATTCATGGCTCCTACAGTGGGTAACGGCAAGATTTGTTACGTGGAGATCCCGGCCGTCGATATCGAGAGATCGGCCGCGTTTTACCAACGAGTCTTCGGTTGGAATCTGCGGAAACGCGGCGACGGCGCTACGGCGTTCGATGACGGTGTCGGGGAGGTCAGCGGGACGTGGGTGCTCAATCGTCCGCCGAGCACAACGCCCGGTCTGATGCTTTACATCATGGTCGACAACGCAGAGGAGACGGTCAAAGCCATCGCGGCAAACGGCGGCGAGATCGTGCAAGCCATCGGCGGCGACGCGCCGGAAATTACGGCCAGATTTCGCGATCCCGGCGGCAACGTGATTGGGATTTATCAGGAGCCGGGCGCCTGAATGCAGGCGTCAGGTGTCAGGTGTCAGGTATCAGTTCGGAAACTAAGAAAGCGCACGTTGTCGGCGACTTGTGGTTTTAGCTGACGGCTGATAGCTGACAGCTGACAGCTCTTACTGCGGCTTGGCTTTGAAAGAGTCCGGGCGAAGCCTTCCGATTCGTCCTCCCGGACCTACGGCAAACGGCGGAGAGATAGCGTTCCACTTGCCATCGTCGAGGGGCTGCCACGTCTTGCCGTCGTCGCGAGAGAGATCAGATCCGTTCGTTCCGACTGCGATCCACACGTTCGCTTCCGGATACCATGCGACGGCAGAGCGGTAGCCGTGAGGCGGCCTACTGGTGGCAGTCCAGTGGCGGCCTCCGTCATCGCTCCAGGCTGCGGTGCGCGTGGCGTCGTCGGGCTTCTGGTAGTCGCCGCCAACGACAAGCCCGTGCTGAACATCGCGAAAGGCGATGGAGAACGCGCCGGACGATTCTGTGCCCCCGGCAAGCGGCACCGGCACTGCAAAGCAATCTCTGTTGCTGTCGTTGTAAGCCAGCAATGGCGAGAGCAATACGCGCGGCCCGCCTTTACCGCCGGTCGCAATGATGTAGCGCTGCGAGCCGAACACTACAACAGAAGAATTGCTTGCCGCGAATCCGGCTTCACCATCGCGGGCGGTACAGGATTTCTCGGTGGGCAACCAGTGGCCGTCCGCTGACAATGTGTAGGTCGCGAATCGCCCATTCACCGGATCGCCGACAAGAATCCCTGTCCGTGCCTGCGAACCGGTAGCCGCCTTAAATGCAATGACGTCCCAGAAACCATCCTTATCTGTGTTCCTGGCTTCCTCTTTCCAGTGCAAGCAGCCATCATTGGTGAGGTATACGCGCGATGAGTCGCCCGGCCCCGAAGCCAGTATTGTCGCAACCTCGGCACTCCACGCCCACACGCCGCGGAAGTCCAGCTTCTCGGCGCCCGCCGGAGTCGTACAGCGCTGCCAGTGCGCGCCATCTTGAGTTCGCAAAATGGTGCCGTCCGTTCCCGTCGCCCAAGCTACCGAATCACTAACCGCATGGATGCCGCGCAGGCTGGCAGTGGAGTGGGAATCCTGCATCTGCCATTGCGCAAGGGCGACCCGAGGTGCAGCGAGAAACCCGGCCAGCGCAACGAACGCGATGAAACAGCGGTGAGTGGTGGAAGGCATCGCCCACATCCTAGCAAGGATCTTGCGCCCCCATTGGGACGGCACGAGCAGGATTGGTTGTGCTATCGATTACACCGGTTACTTCAAAGGGAAGGAGCCTAGCGGAAGCATTCGGCCTCACCGAACCGGCGAGCTAGCGACAACAACCGCCGCGAGAAATGCTACGAGCCTAGCGCGTTCTGGCCCCGCCAACTGGAAAGGGAATTGGCGGAATGGCGAAAGCGCCCGGTTGCGAGCGCTTTCGTTCTCGAGACTACTGTAAACAACGAAGGTTGGAACAGATTACGCTCACGCGAGCCGAGTTGGAAGGGATGCCGTTGGTGACTGTCTGGAAATCGTACATTCCAGCAGGCATGGCCGGCAGATCGAAATGGGTGTACCCGACATTAGTCGGCGCGATGGAGTGCACATTGGGTCCAACAGGCCCATCATCGTGCGTGAACGCGTAATAGACATAACCGGGGGTACAGGTGTTTCCGGGCGTGTTCACACAAGTGAGGCGAGCTAACGGGAAGTTGGTGTCGGACTGTTTGTCATCTCCGTAGAAGTTGTTCTGCGACATGCCGTTCAGCCGGGAGCCATACACGACATTATTGATAGAACCGCTGGCCAGCTTGGGGCTGGTCAACGCAATGGAAGCAGCAAGGGGGTAGCTTTGTGCAGGCACGCAGCTGTTGCACGTCCACGTGGCAATCCCTGGCGCGGGGTTGTAAACCTCCACGTATAGATTGAATGCCGTGAACATGATTTGGCCGCTGGGCAGGATCATCAGCATTCCGTCGTAGGAGGTATCGTGTGTCGGCGGCGTGCAATCCGCGGGCTGCGGAATCAGACTCGTCGTAGTGTTGGTGAGCGTGTTCGTATCGGGATCGTACTCCAGGAAATAGCAGCCGTTCTGGAACAGTCCCGGGCTATACATGCCCAACACCTTGCCGTTCGGCTCAAGCGCGGCAGGGCCGTCCGACTGGCTGAGGTTGGCGTCGGGAACCGGGCCGACGGACCAGGTGTTGAGCGCCACGTCGTAAATCGCTGTGGCATTCTTAGTGCCGCCTACCTGGAAGAGCTTGTTGTTGTACATCATCACGCCGGCGCCCAGTTCCTCGTCGCCTCCGTACAGCAGCACGGGCAGGGACGGCCCGCAGGACCAGGTTCCGACACCGGTCACCGGATCGGTGACGGTGTACAGCTCGGAGCTCTGCGTCGGGTTGGGGCAGGAGGGTGCTCGTTTGGTGTCGACCAGCAGCACCTGGCCGTTCGTCAAGAGGGTGTAACCGGATTCGTCAGTCGAAGACGTCAGGGTATTGCCGCTCGTTATCCACGAGTTCGGGCCGTTGAAAATGGCATTCTGCTGGCCAGGGCCATTGCAGCAACTCGACTGCAAATAAGCGTCGTCGAACAGGATCACGCCGGCGGCGTCGCCGATGCTGGCCCATCCGGCAGGCGGAGCGTTGGAGGTAAATTTAATCCCGCCATTGAAGGCAGCATAGGTTCCGATTACACCCTGGTTGGTCCAGACCCCGGCGTTGGCGTTGTACTCTCCGCCTTCGAGGATGATCTGGCCACATTGCTGGCCCGACGGGCAGTCTGTGCTATTTCCGTGGTTCACTGCTTTCAATAGCGTCTGCGAGCTGAAGTACAACGGCTGATAGGAGACGTCCAGATTGCCAGCCGGACTCCAGGTTCCGTTGACATAGCTGCCGAAGGCATCGGGAGTCAGGTAGTACCAATCGGTATAGCCCCAGTTGAGATTTCCAGTGCCATTCTCGTGGTGCACGAGAATGCGGCCGTCCCGAAGCTGGAGCATAGCGCCCACCCCGTCGAAACCTCCGACCGTGACAGGCTGATTGGTTAATGGTGTCCAGGATTGCGCGCTAGCGATTCCGCTACACGCCAGCGCAAGGATGCAAGTTGCCGCCAAGATTTGAGAAACCTTCACAGGTGGTTCCTTTCCCGAAGCTATATGAAGCTACATATGGATGGAGAGTGAGCCGCAGGCTTTCCTCAGGTTGATCTTGCGCTCGGGAGTTGCGCCGGTTTAGCCGGATGAAAGTGCAGGACATCGTGCCCACTCTGCGATGAAAATCATTTGATCGTAGATCAGGAGCAGCCCCAGACAGCACGGCCCTGTGCACTTCATATTCTCCCCCACTGCTTGCAAACGAAGAGTTGCGCAGAACAGAGTTTACAACGGCTTCCGACTAGCAAGGCTTCCTGCTAGCGTAACATCGCCATAGCACTCACAACCAGACTTCTACCATCCCTCCGGACTAGGGCAGGTTTGGAGCACATGCGTTCCCAGGGCGTAGGAGACTGTTACGAAACGGGTGTCGTCTTAGCTTTCAGGGGCATTCAGTTCGATAACCTCTAACGCGGCATTTCTGCCCGGATCTGTACCTGCATTTGGCATAATCAAGGTGCTCTGGCAGTAAGCCGCTCGCCACGTATGTCGGCGTGCGGCCCGCAAAGGCAGCTCTCAGGTTCACGCGTTCCGGTCATCCGTACGCGGGTAATGTTTGCCTGGGCTCCGATCAAAGGCAGCATGACCAACCGGAAGCGGCGTGGCTGGGGGAGACGGCCATCAGCCAGCATGACATTTGTCTCCAACGCCTTTACGCCCACGTCGAACCGGCGGCTCAATGAGCTGATCGGATTTCTGGCGCTGGTCTCCGCGACTCTTCTTGTCCTCTCGCTGATTTCGTATTCGCCGCTCGATCCGTCGTGGAACACGGCGGCGGCTCCGCCGGCTTCGCATCCGGCGCATAACTGGATCGGGCCGGTAGGAGCCACCGTCAGCGATCTCGCGCTGCAGATCTTTGGCGTTTCCATTTTTCTGATTCCCGCCTTTCTGGTTCTTTATGCGCTGCGCTGGTTGCGCTCGCGGCCTATCAGTTCGCCGATTGCAAAGACCGCAGGCGCGGCATTTCTGGTGGCGTTCGCCTCAGGGTTCATCGGACTGCTTCCCTGGCAATTCAAGTTGCGAGGCGCCGTGCCGGCGGAAGGCTTGCTGGGACGCATCATTGCGGATGGATTGATTCACTATCTGAATGTTGTCGGCGCATATCTGGTGTGCCTGGCTGCCATCGCAGTAGCGCTGTATCTGTCCACCGCTTTCTCGTTCGGCGCGATCCAGATCTGGTCAAAGAGCCGCTTGTCATTTGCCTACGCTGCGGTTGACCGCTTTGCCGATTGGCGAGCCGAACGCGTGCGCCGCCGCGCAGCCCGCGACTTGGAAAAGAAGCGCGCGGCAGCCGCGAATGCAAAGCCTGTGGTAACGGCACAGCTGGTTCCGCGTCGCGCTCCCGAACCGCCGGTCGCGTCGCCAATCCCTGAAGAGGTGATTCCGGCCCCGCTTCCAGTAGCGCCCGCGCGAACCGAGAATGTTCGCAGCGGTATCGACCGCGAATTTGAAACGGATGCTCCAGCGTCGCGGCCAATC
>CAVOVN010000012.1:0-82497 GCA_963699875.1 uncultured Acidobacteriaceae bacterium | reverse complement strand
TCAGTAGGTTGAAGGTTCGATTCCTTCCGCGCTCACCACCTAAGTACTTTTATTTTACAAAGATGTACACTAAGGTTCCGCTCCTGCAGTCAATCATTGCTTGTGTTCTGATGTCCGCGGCATGTCCGTACCAGAACAGGATCCGATCAGACACGGCCTCTACTCGCCCTGATAACTGCTTTGATTCCCCGATCCCTCTTGCCACCGCTGGCGTGTGGAATGGTGGGTATAGTAAAGACACGGACGTCCGAGCGCGTCCGTAAATGTCAGGGCGCACCACGCGAACCCTGGAACCTCGACCCAAGCCCGTTCTGAGAGACGGACACCGTACTACACGGAACCCACGCAAGGCTCTCCGGAGCCACGAGGGATTCCATGGGCTATCCATCTGACATCGCCCCTATTCCCATTGCTGTTCTAAGCGAGTATCTGACCAAGGCAGAACTTGCCGCACAACTGCGCAAGACTGTAAGAACGGATCGACCAGATCAGCCTTGCTGGTGACGGTCCCCCGCCTACTCGCATCGGCCGCACCATTCTGTATCGCCGCGAAGCTGTCCTTGATTGGCTAAGGAGTCGGGAAGTGGTACGCGCTGGCCGGACGCGTAAGCCTGGAGGTGTGCGGTGACGAGGGCGACACAGCACTCATTAGCGGCCAAAGAAGAGAGCGTCAGGAACAGGTTCTCCCTAGCGTGGGTGGGTGCAAGTTTCCGCACCCGGTAATTGTGCCGCAAGAACTCCCCAGCAAGGACCGACTGCCGAGATGCGCAGGGCACACTGGGACCAGTGAGCACAGCGTGGATATCTTCGCAGATTTCGCGGATGCTGACGCCATTGGATCAGCTCGAAGTCTTGGAGGCAATTCACTCGGGAGAAGGCGCTGTTCTAAGTTTCTGCCGGAAAACGCAAGCGGGATGGGAAGAGCTCGGCAGCATACCGTTGCGCGAATTGCGGGAGAAATTTCCAACGCTGCACACCCTTGTGGACCAAGATGCCTACTTTGCGATCAACAGCACATACCCCCAACCATTCGCTGCGCAGTCGGATGTAACCGGGTTGCCCAGATACAGCCGAAGGCGGAGTCCCTAAAGTGGCTTAACGCGGTGGCAGTAGACGTCGATGCAGCACACGACGGGCAGGAAATTTTCGTTCGACGAGCTGTTGAGCCGATTCTTGAAGGTGATCGCGGAGCAGGCACTGCCCATCCCTAGTCTGATCTATAGAGTGGTCGCGGCCTATGGGCACTCTGGCTGTTGCACGACTTCGTGAATATCGCCGAGCGTGTAACCGGGTGCGATGGCCACCAGCCGTCGTCGTGCGCAACTGATTTGGCATTGAAGCTCAATGTCGGGAAGACTTACGACGGAGCAGGCTGCAGGAAAATCTGCCATTGTGAGTACACCTTCATCGCGACGAGGACGGGGAGCACCGCCGTAACCTGAAAGGAAGAAGTGCATAGACTATAGACTATGTACTTCACGGTCACCAGCATAAAACATCGCTGAGTGCCCGATGACCCATGTAAGCTTCTTGGCGATGCGATTCGCAAGCGGCAACGCGCTCTCGGACTCACCCAGGAACAACTCGCAGAGAAAGCTGACCTCCACTGGACCTATATCTTAGGCATCGAGCGAGGCCAAAAGAACGTCAGCATTTTGAATTTGCATCACATCGCAGTTGCCCTCGAATTGCGGGTTAGTGATCTGGTCAAGGACTTCTAACCCGCCGTCCTTTGAATTCGAAGAGGTCGCATCAGAATCTGATGTATGTGGGCAAGCGAACCGCCTGCACGCCCACTCGCACAATCAGGCACTTACAGCCGAGGATTATTGAGGGTGATTGGGCAAGCTGTAGAAAGCCCGCTGCGCCGTTCCCTTGCTCAACTTGAGCCGCTGGCAACCTTCGACCACGACAGTCCTTCGGAGCGCAATGCTGCGACACTGGCTGGATCAACAACAGCGCGGGGCCTCCCGAACTTCTTCCCTTTAGCGCGCGCGTTTCGCAGGCCGGCGCGGACCCGCTCACGGATGAGATCGCGCTCAAGTTGCCCGACCGCGGAGACAATCGTGAACAGCGCCTGTCCAAGTGGAGATGTGGTGTCGATATTCTCCTGGTAGGAAATGAACTGAATCCCAGGAACGAAACTCTTCCAACGCAAGCAACAGATGCTTGGTGCTACGGGCGAATCGGTCGAAACGCCAAACTATGACGCAATCAAACCGGCGCTTTCGCGCATCATCCATCAGTTGGTCGAGGGCTGGTCGGCTCTGCTTCGCTCCTGAGAACCCGGCATCGACGTATTCTGTGGCAGAGAGTCCGCGCGCTGTGGTGTACTGCGTTAGATCGCGGAGCTGTAATTCGGGACTCTGTTCATTCGTGCTGACGCGGGCGTAGATCGCCACGCGGGCGGGAGTGGTAACCTCGGTCTTAGCCATGCTGCCTCCTTCGTAGGCGACATCGGTTAGCGCCGTATCGGTGTTACAGCACTGGGCGGCGCGTTGTTCATTCGGCGGATCAGCTACGGCAATTCGCAGCCCGTAATGCCGCATACGGCCGCGACGAACGCCTCCAAAACCTGTTCGTCCGGTAGGTTCGAGAAGATAGGGAAATCCGTAGCGTTTCCTGCTGGGCCGCCCGTCAGACCGTGTGCGGCAACGACATTCAGATAGCGCCCAGTTTCTGCCCAGTCCTTATCGCCGCTTCTCTGCTGAATCCATGCACGCTTGAAGCCCTCCCCAAATTGTTGCCATTGGATGTAGGGCTGGCCGTTGCCATCTCGCTGTATGTAAACCATCCGTTCCTCCGTACTTCGAGCCGTTCTGGCTTCAACGGGCCAAGCGAAGTGCGCTCTGATTCCTATCACGCTGACTCGAACGCCAGACGCAGATAGCCCTTTCGGATCGCAAAGTCCAGTGCTTGAGGAGGAGCTTCTACTGGAAACTCTCCGCCGCGTGCTGCCTTCCCGTTCTTGTCGAACCAGGTGTATTTGACCGACCTGGCCTCACCGCTTCCGTCGTCCCAAGAAGCCACGCCCAGGCGGATTTCGCAGTCTTCGTTATTCTTGGCAGGCTCGCTAAACGCTGATCGCATGTCATTGCCCTCCGAGTGAGTGTCTTCAGAGTAATAAGACACTCCGTTCACAGTGTTAATAGCGCTTTTAGGCTAGAGGCGATCTGGGGCGAAGTCACCATTCCTTCTGTGCTGTGGCCGATTCAGGTAACTACCCCATAGTATTCGGCTTAAACGTGGACTATCCTGACTAGCTACTCCGTCTTATGACCTTTCTCGCGGATCGCGAACTACGGCCTGTCGCTTTGGCCGAGGCGAACGGGCTGCACGCCGACGGTTTGCTTCTCGGGCCGGGGCGCGAGTGCGCTCGAAGTTGTCCTAACGAGCGCCGCAGCGAAACCATCCATTCACACATTGCGCGAAGTTTGGAAAGCCCGAGTCGGCGGACGCGCCACGCCTGTGCTTCTAGTCAGTCTGTATGGCGGCAAAGCTGCGGTTGTAGGCCCCTCAGGCGATCACCCACCCGCTCACGCGGATCTTGAGCCGAGCAAGCTGGAAGGACGGCAGCAATTTCGGGAGCCATGACTTGCTCGATCTCGCCGAAGCGGCGCGCGAAGCTGCACTCAAGATATGCGATTTACAGAAGAACAAAGGCCAGGGCCAATCACGATAGCGGTCTTGACATGCCGTCGTGTCTCGCCATAATGAGGCAGACATGGCCGACCCCTCTGCACGATGTGTACGGTCGGTCCTCCGGATCATTTCTGTTGTAACGCGGCATACTCTGCTTTCGCCTCGGCGTGAACCGGAATTGCCGGGTCGGCATCTTGCCACAGTGCCATGAACCGGCCATAGGCGGCTTTCGCTTTCGCCGTATCCCCCGCCTCAGCATAAGCGCGGCCTAGCTCCAGATAGGCCAACACGGCTATTGGCTCGTTAAAGACGACCCCCGGATGGTCGATAATCTTTTGGAATGCCGCAGCAGCTTCTGTCGCCCGATGGTTCGCAAGCAACGCTTTGCCGCGAAAGTAAATCGGGTATCCGTCAAAATCCGCGCCGTTACCCACCCAGCCGAGTTCGTAACGCTCCGCCGGGCTTATGGCCTCCATCGCTTTGGCGGGGTACTTAGGTAGCGCGGCTGCGGCGCGGATAGTGGGCAGATAGTTCAGCTGGACAATAGTGTCTTCCGGAAAGCGATGATCGAGGTCGCCGGTGAGCTTTTTCATCTCGGCCGTGTCACCGGTGAGAGCAAAGGTCAGTGCCGCCATCGCCTCGACCTGGCTTCCGTTGGACTGAGCAACGGCTTTCTTCGCCTGTTCTCTCGCTGGTCCAAAATTGCCCGTAAGAGCGTCACGCACCGCTGATTCGGCAACATAACTCGCGGCAACCTCCTTTTCTGTAGCACGTTGAGCAGAATCGGCGGCAATGCCGGACAACTGGCGTGCTCTGACCAAATGTCCGTAATACGCGCTGTCGTCTGACTTGAATTCGAGCGCCTGATCTTCGTATCCCTGTTTTCCCATCAGACTGGATTCCTCTCGCTGCATTCCGCCCGGGTCGTGTTGAAGGAAAGAAACCACGAGACGCAGCAGATGGTTTGCCAATGGATCGCTGTGGAGCTGGTCAGCTTTTTGAATAGCGGCTTCCGCATCGGCGGGGCGATTCAGGAACAAGTCAGTATTAGCGACATTTATATAATCGAGCGCGACCGCGTTCCGGAGCACTGCACTCTTGAACTCAGCCAGAGCCTCTTCGTATTCCCCAAGGGACAGGCATATGACCCCCAATTGGGTCGGATGAGGATAGATCGGTTCCCACACTTCGTACTCTTTGCGCGCGGCAACAAGATCTCGCGAAACATCTTGAAGATAGTTCGATTCGATGATGAACTTTTCTCTGCCGCTTACGCGATCGCGAAGCTTGTACGCGGCGCGAATATTTTCAGCTGCTCGTTCGTTCTCGTTCAGGTTCGTGTAGCTTACGCCCTGCAGCATGTACGCCATGGCAAAGTCAGGATCGAGGCTCGTGGCCTGCTTTCCCAGGGCAACGGCGTCCGAATAATTTCCAGCTTCCATCGCTCGGTTGCCCAGACTGTAAGCTTTAAGGGCTTCCAGTGAAGGGGTAGTGACGCTCTCCAGCGGAAGGTCATATTTTTGCAACGATGACCGCGATTCTCCCAGGCGGCGGCGCAGCTCGGAAGCAGCCTTTCCCAAAGATGGCAGGACCTGTTCTTTATCCGAGGCGATTTCTTGTTCATCGGCCAGTAGATCGCCGTTTCGACAATCCACCGCCTTAAGTCCCACGACATATTGCGAGCCCAATGTCGCGATGGACCCTTCGATGCTGGCCGCGCTCTGCGTACGTTGGCAAATCTCCTGAGTTAGTTTCGGCGTCAGAGGAGCGTCCTTCGGCTGGGACATCATCTGGAGGGTTTGCGAGATGCGCTCGTCTGACAGCAATTGCAGAAAAGGAGATTGCTCAAGATGCGAAGACAGCCCTTGGCGCAGTGTCCCGTCGAAAACTGTATCCCCTGTCTTATTGGAGAAGTCTGAGAGGACAATAGTGTCCTTATCGGTTATCGTCACGCGGCGGTGACTTCGCTGGTACAGAACCCCGATCAGCAAGGCCAATGCCGCAATCGATATCGGAACCGCCCATTTCCATTTCGGTCGTTCCGTGCGAGACCCGGCGCTGGACTGGCTCTCTCCTATTTCGGCGGCCGCAGGGGCGGCTTCTTGGCCAGCCATTGCTGGATCATTAGAACCCGGGGGGTAAATCCATTGCGCCGCCTCGGTCAGCTTGTAGCCCACCTTGGGCAAGGTCCGGATATACCTCGACTGATCCGCGTCTTCGAGCGCCCTGCGCAGATTCTTAACAGCAGCGTTAATGCTGTCATCGAAATTGACGTTTGTGGCGTCGGCCCAAAGAGTAACCTTAATCTCCTCCCGAGTGGCTCCCTTTTCTCCCCGTTCCAGCAATAGCAGCAGCAATTTGTAGGGCTGGTCCTGGAGTACAACCGTTTCTCCAGCTCCGCTCAGTTCGCGGGTTCTCAAGTTCAGCTGGAAAGGGCCGAAGAGGACATGGCTGGGAGAGCTGAGGCTCGGGACGGAGGGCATCAATGACACAGGAGTTTACTCTGTATGGTCCTGTGGATTCCAGAGCAAATTAGAGAAGTTTGGCTACGTAGCTGACGCTTGGAACTAGTTACTAAATAAGACGGTTAGGATATTTCGGTTTTCCTTCAGCTTCTTTTCGGCTCGTTTCCTTTGACCTTGCCGGCTGGCGGTGTCACTCTGCGCAAACATGCGCCCAACTGCTCAAGGGATCGACTCATTCTCTGAAGGGACTTTGATCCGGATGGCTCCGGCTGCCGGAGGCGGGGCCTGGTGGGGATGCCCTGAGGCTAGCGTCACTTTCTCAGCCGAACGCCGGGCCGTTCGTCGTTTAGAAATTCCACGCCCGCTTTCTCTAGCGCCCTTACCACTTTCCCCAGAGTTTCGGTTCTGGCTCGAACGGGTCCGTCAAAGTCTTCCATGCGGCGCACGGTGCCCAGACCGACCTTTGCGCGTTGAGCAAGCCCTTCCTGAGTCCAACCAAGGAGGCCGCGCGCCGCCTGTAAGTGCTTTCCTGTGATGACGATCAAAGGCCGACGCTATCACGAACGGCCTAACTGATTCAAAAACCAGACGAATTTGCGGCCGTAGTTGACGATAATAATCCATTTTTTTCGCGATCCTGATGCCCGGTTGAGATCCACTCTGGGGAGCCGGGTCAGCCTAACCGGAGGCGAGTGTTGGACACCCGTCTCATAGCCAGTCCACCTAAGGAGGAACCATGAAACGCACCATCCTTGCTGTTTCGACCCTCACCGTGCTGCTCGCGATTTCGGCGGCGGCGCAAAACCTGTTGACCAACGGTAATTTCGAGGCCGGCAACACCGGCTTCACTAGCGACTACATTTACATCCCAGGCGATGGCACTCGTCACACCGAAATAGGCGAATACAGTGTCATCGATAACCCTGCCACCGCATTTACAAATGGCTATCACAGTTACGGCGACCACACCACCGGCTCGGGGCTGATGTTCTTTGCGGACGGCGCCTCAATAACGCAAGACGTCTGGGCGCAAAACGCTAACCTCGCGGCTGGTGCGTATACCTTCACTGCGTGGGTAGCCGATCCCGATCCAGGCCTCTACAACCCCGCCAATCTCGCATTGTTCATTAATGGCGCCCAAACCGGGACTGCATTTACGAGTACCGAAATAGGGCAATGGCAGGAGTGGACGATGAGTCTTGACATCACATCTCCCGGAAACACGGTGCTCTCGATCCGGGATATCAACCCCAATTACGGCAGCTACGACGATTTCACGATGGACGATCTCTCTTTAACGCAATCGCCAGAACCGGCATCCTTGGCGCTTATGGGGAGCGGAGTGCTGGCCTGCATCGGCGTGGCGAGGAAGAAGTTCTTCCGGAGACTTTAAATCTCAAAGGCTCTTACGAGGCACGGATGGTGAGCTCTCCTCCGATGTGGGACAACGAATATCGACCCGGTTCAGAAACTTCTGGTTCCAGCCGGGCGCATATCGAAAGCGAAAGCAGACGAAAACCGGTTGTTCTTCTTCCGTGCGACAAGAGCAGCCGGTTGCGAAAAGATGGGCAAGCCGGAGGATCGAATGTTTGTCCGGCGAAGATCCAGTGCCAGAGTCAATCGCTTTGGTCGAAAGGAACTCAAATGAAACCCGCATCGATAATCATTGTCTTGGCCGGCTCCATGCTGCTCGTTCAAGCGGCAGTCGGCCAATGCTTTCTTCTGGGGATTCGGTCTGCCGACCACCGTAGGTGCTCTTGCCCCAGGATCTGCAACCAGTGCCCTCAACATTTCTGTTGCGAAAGGCTGATGAGGATTCCATGTGAGGGCAACATGAGGAGGAGAACCAGAGGTTCGAGCGTAATTCAAGATCGCGCTTCAACAAATATTCTAATGTGAGGTGAAACGTGGCGCTGGTATCGAAGGTGATGCGGGCGGGTGCTGCAAAGCCTAATCCATTTACGATTTGCATCGTCGCAAACCCTACCTTGGAAGCACCGTGGAACTCAGGTACGGTGGTTGCGGATCCTATCATCGGACAACCGGCGGCGTTCCAAGCAGCTGCAGCCTATATTGATTCGGCGTTATTTGGACTCCTGCCGGGCCAGCAGGAAGTATTGCTTGCAGATCCGGCGATAATGCCGTTCATTCGCGTGGTGTCTCTTTATGACGACGGAATCGCTCCGAGCTTAGCAAACGCCCTCGTGGCACAGGACGGAGCCAGCAACATTCTCGTAGCCAGACGCAGCATATTTGTTCAATTTCTTTCGGGCTACGGGGTCGCGGCCGATATTGTGTACGCAGTTTCGGCGTCCGCGAGTCACACCCGCGCAAGCGCATGGTTTACGACTGATGACGACACGGGAGGGGGGATGCCGTTCAGCTTAGACGGTAACCAGCTCTTTCACAGGTTTAACAGCCTCATTCCGGGCACGGTAGGCATCCATGCACGGCGGATACGCTTACTGCTTTGCATGAATTTGGGCATGCGATATCCAGCTACTCCAACGGCAGGATTCTTGATTTATATGTCGAGAGCCCAACTGGCCTTAACAACAAACTGGGACGCCCCATTCCGCCAACATTCTGCAATTATCGAGGGACGGTGTTCGCCGCGGATCCAAATCGAAATGGCCTCGGATACCTGCCAGATCTGCACCAATCCTATCATTGCGCTTTGGTTGATCCGACGTGCCCAGCGGTAATGGATAATTACTACTCGTCAGCTAAAGGTGCTCAGGCTTGCCTGCATGATCAGGTGACGGAACAGTTCATTCGGGACAGGGTGGCTGCGAAAATTAGCCGTCCCTAGCGAATCGCTTGCATCTAAGTTAATGAGAGAGGAGAATAATCTTATGCAACCGCTGAAGCCAGATCAGAAACGCGCGATTCTGGAAAACAGCCCACAGGCTCAGCCCGGCGACATCCGGGAATATGAAAGACTGCTCTCTTTACGATTTACGGAAGATCCTGACCAGCGGCCCGCTGGTTCCCCTGCTGGACCTACGGAGAGAGCGGTGACCCCGGACTCGGTAGAGGGGCGAGAACTCAGAATCAGAGAATTGCATTGCATCGAAAGCTGTTCGCCTCAGCTGCAAGCGAAGAACAGTCTGAAAACGAAGAACAGTCTGAATCTGAGAACCAAGCCGCCGACGGATAGAAATTGAACCGTTCCCCGCTACCGTTTAGGAACTCCGGTGAGTTCGGAATGGCCAAAATTTGCCCAGGCGACTTTGGCGTCGCGAGCCTGATGTCCGTGAGCCGCGTGGGTATTGAAGGTCCGCTCTCGGGAAATTAACGGGAGCCGATGGAGCCGATGGAGCCGGCTTGATCAATCAAACTCTAGGAGAACCGGGAATGACCAGGTCTTTGCCTGTCGGTGTGATCAGGCGAAGTCTGAGGAGGTCACCCCAGATCCAGATCAGGGTCTGACCTGCTCCCCAGAAATTAGTCCATCGGAAAATGTGACTTCTTCCATTTAGCATGGCCCGCCAGGGCCAGAGGAGGAGTCGTGAGAAAGAGTCGATTCAGCGAAGATCAGATCATCGCCATCCTGAAGGAGTCGGAGGCCGGGGTGGAAACGGGAGAACTGTGCCGGCGGCACGGGATCGCGAAGGCATGTTTCTACCGGTGGAAGAGCAAGTACGGCGGGTTGGAGTTGAGCGAGGCGAGACGGCTGAAGCAGCTGGAGGAAGAAAACCGGCAGCTGAAACACATCGTGGCCGAGCAGGCGGTGGACATCCGGGCGTTGAAGGCGGTAGTCGCAAAAAAGTGGTGAGCCCGCAGGCGCGGCGAGAGGCGGTGCTGGTGATGCAGGTGGAAGTAGAGCTGAGCCAGCGACGGGCCTGTGGGCTGATGGAGCTGTATCGTGCGACTGTCGCTATCGGAAACGCAGGAGCGAGGACCAGCCGCTGCGGGTGCGGCTGCGCGAGTTGGCGGAGGCCAGGCGCCGGTTCGGCTACCGCCGTCTGCAGGTTCTGCTGGAGCGCGAAGGCTGGCAGGTGAACCACAAGCGGGTGTACCGGCTGTACGTGGAGGAGAAGCTGTCGTTGCGGCGCAAGCGCGGGCGGAAGCGCAGCACGGTGCGTCAGCCGCTGCCGGCAGCCGTGGCCGCCAACCAGGTGTGGTCGGTCGACTTCATGAGCGATACGCTCAGCTCGGGACGGAGGTTTCGCACCTTGAACATCGTGGATGACTACACGCGGGAGTGCCTGGCGATCGAGGTCGATACCTCGCTGGGCGGAGTGCGCGTGGTGCGGGTGCTGGAAGAACTGAAGCACAGCCGCGGACTGCCGCGCCAGATCCGCAGCGACAACGGACCGGAGTTCGTCAGTCGTGCGGTCGATCAGTGGGCCTACGAGCAGGGCCTACAGTGGCACACGATTCAACCCGGACGACCGATGGAGAACGGCTATGTGGAGAGTTTCAACGGACGCTTTCGCGATGAATGCCTGAACGAGAACTGGTTCAGCAGCCTGGCCGATGCACGCGAGAAGATCGCGCAGTGGAAGCAGGACTACAACGAACTTCGGCCACACAGCAGCTTGCAGTACCGTACCCCGATGGAGTTTGCTCAGCAGTCGGCAGGCTTCTACATGGATGAAGTGGGGACAGGGGCCTCAAACGCCGGCCCCTTTCCCCACACCCCCATCCCCGCTATGAACAGCGCTCGTGGAGGCGAACAAAAACCGGAGAAAGTCTCATTATCCCTGGACTAAAGATGGGGGGCCCTCTCGCAGTGCATCCGTCTGCTTGGCGTGCAGTTCCTGAGAATACGGACTTCCCGGAGGAGTCCGGTTATCGCGCAGGTCATCAAGGAACTCTCTGGGAAAACTGACGCGTCCCTCCCGGCCTTGGCCGGTCAGTTCTAGAACATACACCTGTCGATCAAAGTCATAACCGGCGGCAGAAATGGACAACCCGGGATCAATGGACGCCAGCCGTGCCATGATGACTTCAATTCCCGGCACCTCCTTTAAATCGATCTGTCGGGAGCCCATCTTATCCTCCTGTTCTTTGCACGCATAATATTGGTCGTCGGCAAACACGCGTTCGTCGTGCCTCAGGTCAGCCAGAAATCCGAACGCTCAGACGCAACCCCGCGTGGTTCTGTTCGCGATGCAATGTTCACCGCTCGGTTTCAGGAGTCGCCGGAGATCGTGCCAGTCGAAGTTCCTGCCATCGTCGAATTTCTGGATCGGGCGCGCCGATCGAACGTATCCCACGCCTGCCAGAGCTTCAGCACCACCAGACGCCAAATCACGTTGACTATTCATACACGGACTATTAGTCACACCCTCAGCGGAGCAGGCTTCTTTCGCTGGTCGAGAGACGAAGGATAATACAGCCGCCACTTCTCACTGTATCCTCGCTGTTCAATCCCATAGCCCAGGAAGAAGTCGAATCGTTTGCCTAAGGCGGCGAATCTCTCAGTATCATCCTCTGATCGTCCTGCACGTTCTAGAAGGAATCCGATCGCTTGATGGTAGGGGTATGCATGATCGAGCTCCTTGATCGTTTTCAGCATGTGGTCGACGTTCACTAAACCGCCGGCCCGCATATACACATCGGCAACACGTTTTATACCGCCGGCGTATGTTGGGCGGACAACGATGTCGATCAGCGTACGTTCTAGATCGGTAACGTGAACCCGTTCGCCGGATGAAGTCTTGGTGAATATCACACCCGCGTTGTTGATGTGCTTTCCG
The DNA here is from genome assembly GCA_963699875.1 of uncultured Acidobacteriaceae bacterium. GTDB lineage: Bacteria > Acidobacteriota > Terriglobia > Terriglobales > Acidobacteriaceae > CAVVDY01. The sequence goes on along the minus strand of CAVOVN010000012.1, from coordinate 70,682 downwards.
CTCAAGAGTACGTATTTGATCTTTGCACGTGTGAAAACGTATTGCGATTCTCGTTGCCGATTCCCGAAAGCAAGTGTGATTGCGGACTGAGTAATCTCGCCTGGCGGCCCTTTCCGCGATTGTTCCCGGTTTACATATACAACATTGCTTGGGATCTCCAAGCCATGTACTGCCAGAGCGGTTCGGTGGCTGAGAAACGAATTGCGCTGCAAAGACAAGCCGAATTCGAGAGGGGAATGCTCACCCCTAAAATAACGAACGACGGTGCCGTATTTTGCTGAGGTGAATGCTGCTTCTTTTATGAGCTTCTCTCGAAGAAGAAACTCAAGGATCTCATCGAAAGTGAGGTGACGAAGAATGTCGCCTGTTCGCTGCGTTCGCACAATTTGAGCGACCTCACCTCGGGTCAGAATGCAGTCTTCCATCTTTTGGAAGTATTGATTCAATGAGTCTCTGGCTTGTTTTCGCATCTGAAGAATCCCGCCTTGAAAGAGGTGCGCTGGTATATATACCAGCGCACCTCTTTCAGACCGTGACTGATATCCATGTTTCGCCGATGAGGAGCAAGCCATAAGGGCATCCGAGAATCACGACGCTCTCATATCCGGCTTTGACAGAGCGCGGGATGATGCTGGCGGAAGTGATACCGGACTCAAGCGCAAGCGCCGTTTCATAACTTATGCGTCACCCCACCCCCAAACCGCGGCTTGCGGGTGGGCCTCTGCTCCGTTGTGTGACAATAGCGCGATGCTGGATGAGCCACGATGTGTCCCCGATTTTCTCTACGGCACCGCCTGGAAGGAAGACCGCACACCGGCTCTCACCGAACTCGCGCTCCGCATGGGATTTCGCGGAATCGATACCGCCAATCAGCGGCGCCACTATTTCGAAGCCGGAGTTGGACAGGGGCTGGCGGCCGCCTATACGGCGGGGATTGTAGCGCGAGCCGATCTTTTTCTACAGACGAAATTCACCTATCAACATGGTCAGGATCATCGCCTGCCCTACGATCCTGAAGCCAGCTTTTCCGCTCAGGTAGCTCAGTCTTTGGCCAGTTCGCTTGAGCATCTTGGAACCGACTACGTTGACAGTTATGTGTTGCACGGGCCATCTGCGGCCTTCGGCTGGAGCAATGCTGACGGTGAGGTCTGGGAAACCATGTGCAACGAGCGAAATGCCGGCCGTACCCGTTTTCTTGGCGTGAGCAATGTTTCCCTTCGACATCTTCAGCAGATGATAGCCGCCCATGCGGAAGGGCCTACGTTTGTGCAGAATCGCTGCTTCGCGCGTCTGAACTGGGATAGCGATGTGCGCTTATTTTGCCGGGAACGAAAGATCCGCTATCAGGGTTTCTCGCTGCTCACTGCAAATCTGGAGGTGCTACACGATCCTTGGCTTCTAGATCTCGCCGCGCGCACCAATGCGACTCCTGCCCAGGTTGTATTTAGCTTCGCACGCGGCGTCGGGATGCTCCCGCTGACGGGCACCTCTAACGCCGAGCACATGAGACAGGATTTAGCCAGTCGCGAACTGGCACTCGCTTCAGAAGCCGTGCGAGCAATTGAGTCTTTGGTAGGCTGACCACTCGGGACAGGTTGGAAACTGGACGCGACTTGGGCATCGAGCTGAGGATCACCTGGCTCACTTACTCCGTCGCGTACATGCGAACGATTCGTTCGATGGCTCGCCGGCACACGGCGCAGAACTTCTCGTAGCGGGTGAACATGATGCAGTTCTCCTGCGGACGATAGTATCCGCGCGCTTCATAATTAGCCCCTTCGAAGGCGCCCACGCGTTCCGAGTACTTGTCCGTCCCTAGCAGTTCGTCCTCGTGCTTCTTCTCTTTTTCGAAGAGAGCGTTCATCTCCGATTCAGGACGGTTCTCGGCGCGGATTTTTCGCCGCTCGGCCTGGATATCGTGCTCGTAGGCTTCGAATTCCGCCTTGCGCCACGGAGTAGGAAGCGGCGTTCCCGGCTCGACCAGGTCTCTCCACTTCAGCGTCGCGGGATCAAGTAGCGCAGTCGCGTTCGGTTCCCAGGGCTCAATGCGCTGCGATTGCGACTCATAGGCGACATCGGAGGTGTAGTACTCGTCGGCCAGTCCGGCGAAGTGGTGGCCGAACTCGTGAACGAAAACGTACGGTGCCCATTGGCTGTCGATGGCCACTGTCGCGTAGAGATTAAAGATGCCGCCTCCGCCATAGGTATCGGCATTCGCCAGTATCTCGATGAACTCATACGGCGCATACGAAGCCACATCGCGCAACGCGTGATTGTTCGTTGTCATCAGGTAGCGCTCGCTGCCGAACGTATCGTAGGACGTGCCAATCGGCGAGTCGCGATAGACGCCGGTCGAGGGACGCGAAATTCCTGACTCCGCTGCAGCCGGACAGAGTCCCCACACGTTGAAGTCGTTGCGATGCTCCTTAAACGGCGAGCGCGAGAACAGGGTTTCCACGGCGCGCTTGGCGTCTTTCTCGAATTTACTGCGCTCGGCTGCGGTGTATCCGTCACCCAGCATCAACAGATTGACCTTGGTCTCCGGCTCGCCCATCTTTTGCAGCATCAGCAGCGGGCCCGGTGATGGCGGCTTGGCGCGGTCGATGAACTTGTCTTTAGGATCGATAGTGGTCGTCCACACTTCATGGAAGTCAGCGTCTTTGCCTTCGCGCCGCTCTTTCAGCACGATCTTCACCGGAGCGCCTGGTGCGGGAAAGCGCAGCGACTCGGAAAAAGTGCGGTTCAGCTTCTTCGCCTCATCGGTGTCGGACCACTCGCTGAAGATGGAGCCGAATCCTCGCGAGTACAGCACCTTGTCGCTCGCTGGGTCGCGTACCTCAAAGAAGTAGTTGCCTAGGTTGCTGTCGTCGATGGTCTTCGACAGATTGCCCGGCCACGGCAGCGGCTCGATCACCACCCGGTCAAAGCTGAACGTCTCAGTCGTAGCGTTGCCGGTGTGGTAATAGTCCAGTCGCATGGTGGCGGGCTGGACGGCGTATCCGAGAGTTACAAGGCTGAAAAGCGATAGAAATAAGGCAAACAGCATTCTTGAAATTTTCATGAGTGTTTCTCGGGTGAAGCGCAACATTATCGTCCGCTGAGGCGAGCCCAACTTACGCCTCATATTAGACCGACCATATCCTATGCCCTGACGAGAAGACCTGTCTGTGAACCGTATCACCCTCACGGGAACCAATGAAATCGCATGTGCCGTTCCCCTGCTGTATGCTTTCAAAAGTCGTGATGAAAATTACAGTCATTACCCTGTCTCTCTTCTGCGCGTTTGCTATGGCTTTGGCCTCCGATAACTCCACCGCAGCACCCGCGAAGCCGACCACTATTGAAGGCGGAAACGGCGTGACCTTGCCGCCTCCGCCACCGACCGAGGTCAAGCCGGTGACCGAGACCATCCACGGCGTGACCATTACCGACCCGTACCGCTGGCTTGAGGATGCGCAGAGTCCCGCCACGCGCGAGTGGATCGCTGCGCAGATGAAGTACACCGAAGATTATTTGGCGCAGGTGAAGATCCGCCCGGAGATCGTCAAGCGCCTCAACGAATTGATGCGCGTCGATACCTACAGCATTCCTTTCGAAGCCGATGGTCGTTATTTCTTCACCAAGCGATTAGCGGAAGAGAACCAGGCCTCGATCTACATGCGCAAGGGACTCACCGGCACAGACGAGCGCCTGATTGATGCCACCAAGCTCAGCGCCGACCAGAACACCAACGTCAGCATCGCTGATGTTTCGAAAGACGGCTCGTTGCTGTTGTACGAAGTGCGTGAAGGCGGCGCCGATGAGGGGAGCATTCATATCCTTGACGTGAACTCGGGCAAGGAGGCGCCCGACGTCCTGCCGCGAGCGCGCTACCTGGGCATCAGCCTCACCCCCGACAAGAAGGGCATCTACTACTCGAAGTTCGAAGGCAAGCTCACCGAGGTGTACTTGCACCGTATCGGGACTGCCGTCTCCTCCGACGAGCCCATATTTGGCAAGTCATTCAACGGCGAGACATTTGGCGAGCTCGAGCTGATTAGCTGCAACGTGAGCGAGAACGGGCGCTACCTGATCATCGACGTCAATCACGGTGTTCCGCCCAAGCGGGTTGACGTGTATGTGAAAGACCTGCGCTCAGCCGACGCGCCCATCCGCCCGGTTATCCACGGCCTCGATTACCGCTTTGTACCGGCAAACTACGAAGACGATCTGTACGTCCTGACCGACTACCAGGCGGAGAACTATCGCATTGTCCGCTTCAAGCTAAGCGATCCCGCCCCCGAGCACTGGCAGACGATTGTGCCCGAAGGCAAGGACCCCATCTCGCAGTTCTCGATTGTAGGCGGCAAGCTGTTCGCTACCGGACTGCATGACGTCGTTACTGAGACACGCATCTTCGACCTGGATGGCAAACAGGTGGGCAACATTACCTATCCGACGCTTGGCGCGGCATCAACGGTCTTCGGGCGCGAGGAGTCGAAGGAAGGCTTCTATAACTTCCAGTCGTTCAACATCCCGCCCACGATTTATCACTACAACGTCGATTCAAAGAAGACGGAAGTCTTCGCGCGGCCCAAGGTGCCATTCAACTCCGACGAGTATGAGGTGAAGCAGATCTTCTACACTTCGAAAGATGGTACGCGGGTGCCGATGTTCATCTCGTCGAAGAAAGGGGTGAAGCGCGACGGCACCACTCCGACGTTGATATTCGCCTACGGCGGATTCCTGGTCGACATGACGCCGGCGTGGAATCCCGAGTACGCGTGGTGGATGGAACAGGGCGGCTTTTACGCCCAGCCCAACCTGCGCGGAGGCGGCGAGTACGGCGAGGCCTGGCACAAGGCGGGAATGTTCGAGAAGAAGCAGAACGTCTTTGACGACTACTTCGCTGCGGCTCACTATCTCATCGACAACAAGTACACCTCGCCGGCACATCTCGCGATCCGCGGGCGCTCCAATGGCGGCCTGCTGATGGGCGTGGCCATGACGCAGCATCCCGAGCTCTTCGGCGCAATCTGGTGCGGTTATCCACTACTCGACATGCTGCGTTACCAGAACTTTCTGGTAGGGCGCTGGTGGACTTCGGAATACGGATCGGCAGAAAACCCCGAGCAGTTCCCGTACCTGCTGAAATATTCTCCGTACCACAATGTAAGACCTGGAACGAAGTATCCGGCAATCATGTTCAACACTGGCGATTCGGATACCCGTGTCGATCCTTTACACGCGCGTAAGATGACGGCGCTGATGCAGGCCGACAGCGGCGGCGACCGGCCGATCCTGCTGCATTACCAGCTCAAGGCCGGGCACAGCGCCGGAGTGTCGATGACGCAACTGGTGAACGATACCGCCGACGAGCTGTCGTTCTTGTGGAATGAGGTCAGCGGGAAGTGAGCTCGTTGCGAGGAGGCCCGGATCTGGGAAGATTCGCGTCAGGGCACGACCTCGGTCGTGCCGACGGGCCCGTGTTCTCTGACTGAGAGTCCCTTTAGGGACGGCACAAACAGCAGGTCCCTCGACGGCTAAAGCCGTCTCGGGATGACAATCGAGTGAAGTCTATCGGCACGACTGAAGTCATGCCCTGATACAAGGCTTCGAATACGATCTGTGGAGCGGGTGAACCCATGGCTTCAAACAAGGGAGCGACTAAAAAAGGCAGCGCTGCAAAACCTCAGGTGACGAAACCTGCAAAGGAGAAGACTTCGAAGAGGAATATCTCTCCAAAAAGCGCACCTCCCACAGACACGAAGGCCTCCGTAACCCTCCACGTGCTCGGCGGCGCGAGCTACGCCATAATCCCGGACAAGGACTTCCAACGCACGGCGATGTATTGGGAATACGTGTTGCGCAACCGCATCCGCTGGGCGCAGGACCCGAATACATCGCAAGCAGTGACCACGCGTGCTCTCGACGCTCTCAATAAACTAGGTATCGACGACGCGAAACTGACGGAGATTGCCAAAGCTGGGGTGGTCGAGATTGAGATCCCCTTCACCAGCGCTCACGAGGAGATCGGCTGGGAACTGCGTGTCTTGCCCTGGGAGTTCCTGCTTTTCACCGGCACCGCCAGCAAGCGCACCTCTCCGATTATTGTCATCCGGCACGTATGCTGCACCGATCGGGCCAACCCCGTGGTGCGCGTCCCAAAGAAGCTGATGGTGGTGGAAAGCGCTCCCGGCAAATTTGCCGACATGTATTCCTTCAGCTCTGAGCGAAAGCTGGTGGAATCGAACCTGGGGCTGAGCAGAGTTCTCTGCCCGCATAATCCTACGGTCGACAAACTCAAGGAAATGGTGACGAGCGGGCAGCCTGATATTGTCCACCTGGCCGGAATTGATTCTCATCAGGGAGAGCAGCTCTTACACCGTCAGACTCAGACAACGTGGGACGGCTACCTGATGGCCGATGTCAATGGCAACCCGTCATACGCGACGGCGGAGCAGCTCGCTGAGGCGCTACGTCCGGAAAAGGGCAATCCGCCGCTGCTGGTATCGTGCAATTTCTGGAATTCAGCTTCGCGTGTAGCAGCTCTGATCGCGTCCGAAAGCGCAACCGCCGCCATTGGCTTCCAGGATGAAGTCGGCGATCAGGTGGCGGAGAGCTTCTTTTCCAAGTTTTACCTTAACTATCGCGCGATGAGTTGGGACCTGCTCCGGGCATTCCGTCTGGCCGTGCGCGACATGCACTTCGGCGGTGCGATTCCAGTTGTATGGAGTTCGCGCTCCCTGCTGCCGTCTGTGAAAGAGAAGCCGCTGCAGTCCGACGACGATCAACTGCGAGCCAAGCGCCAGGAGTATCTCCGCAAGGAAGTGCCCGCCGACGCTGAGCCATGGGAAGTCCTTGACGTCGTGATCAAGCTGAAGGACACGATCAACTACTCGCTCCTGCACAACGATCAGAGCCTGTTCGAAGAGTTTTCGCTACGCAAGTTGCAAGACGGATTGCTGCGCGGCATCGGAGTCGAGCTGACGCTCTATGTCGGCGGAGGACAAACCTTCCCTTACCGCAGTTGGATCGACATGTCCGACTCGTACATGCCCCTTGCCGATCGCATTCGCTTTCCGCTGACCTCTTATCTCATGCGCTCGTTGCGTGAGAGTGTAAAGAGTGTCATCTACATCGATATCACGTGGAACAACAAAATCGTGTATCGCGATACCTTGCCGGTGAAGTTGCTGGCCATCGACGAGTGGGTCGACACGCCTGAACTGGACGCGTATCTGCCTTCGTTCGTGCTCTCGCGCGACAACGCGGTGGCCAAGACCATCGACAACGCGCAGCGCTACGTCAGGCTGTTCAACGAGGACAGCACCGCCGGGTTCGACGGCTATCAGGGCATCAACAAGAAAGCGAAGGACCCTTACGCCACGGTCGATTACCAGGTGAGGGCCATCTGGTCGGCGCTCAGCTTCGATATGACGTTGGGCTATATCAATCCGCCGCCAACATTTACCGAGTCGTCGCAGCGCCTGCGCACGCCGTCGGACGTGATCGACGGGAAGCGTGGCACCTGCATCGACCTGGCGCTGATGATGGCGGCTTGCCTGGAGTACATCGGCATCTATCCGGTGATCTTCCTGCTCAACGCGCATGCTTTCGCGGGCTACTGGCGGAACGACGAAGCGCGCGATGCATTCCTGCGCATGAGCACCAAAAACCTTATGCCGCTCACTGCAGGTCAGGGCTCCGCGCTCAGCGACTCGCAAACGCGGACTCCCAACAAGCCGTGGATGTTCACTAACTATGCGGAAGTCATGCAACTGGTAGACAACGGCTCGGTAGTTCCTCTCGAGACCGTTTACCTGACGCAGCAGGTCGGATTCACCGAAGCGATGAGCGGCGGCAAAGAGGATCTCCGCCCCAGGACGGAGTTCTGCTCCATGATCGATGTGCAGCGCGCGCGCACGGACAAGAACCCGGTGACGCCCCTTCCTGTCCTCGACGACATCAAGTAGCTGGGTTGACGAACCGCTGTCACCGAAGCTCGGATCGAGCGGCGCTGCTGGATTATTCATGAGTATTGTCGTCAACTCGGGGAAATTACAGTAATGACAGGTACTTCAGGGCGTCTTTGGATTTCCAGTGAGAACAGCAGTCTAACGATGCAGACGACGACCGGGCAGACGTACTCGCTCGCTGCGTAGAACGAAGTCCCGCAACGGGTAAAGAAGCTGGTGAGAAAGGCGGAGTTCGGGTAGAGCTGGCGTTCAGGCCGGCGTCTATGCCGTTGAAAAGACGTGCGGGCTTTAGCCAGGATTATTTATGACGTCTTCTTTTTTGCCTCTATTACTTCATTACTTCCTTTGGTCCAATACTTTTGCAAGTGTTTTGCGATTCACCTACAGTAACGGTGAATTGGAAGCGCGCTTCCCTGTGTCTTGATGCGCCCTTGCGAGAAGAGCAGTCAGGTGGCCAGGTCACTAGTATGTAGCCACTGACATGCGATCACACAGCTTTCACTCGGAAACCAGAGTATGACGGTATCGAAATCAATGTCTGTGATGACCGTCACACTCAACCCAAACTTAAGTAACCTATTCAGGCCCACCTATGGCGGACATTGTTGAAGCTCGGCGTCACCCCTCGACGTGACTGCTATCACTGCCCGGCTTGCTGGTTTGCGAGAGGGTAGTGGGTGAAGCGTGATGACGGCTAATCCTGCGAACACGCGGCCTATTACCCCCTATTCCATCCTCATCGCGGATGAACTGCCTCTGACGTTGCGCACGCTGGGACGCGCCCTGGATGGTGAAGGCTACGAAGTGCTGCTCGCCACCACGGGCGAGGAAGCACTCGAAAGCCTGGACAAGCACAAGCCTGACCTGGCGCTGCTGAATGTAGTACTTCCCGGACTAAGCGGCATCGAGGTCTTGCGCAAAGCAAAAGCGGCTCTGTCGCCTACTCTTTTCATCATGATGAGCGCGCAGCTTTCGGTAGACTGCGCGGTTGACGCGATGAAGCTCGGCGCCTACGACTACATCCTCAAGCCGTTCCACACCGCGGACATGTTGCACACCATCCAGCGCGCCACAGAAACGCTGGCCTTGCGCGTGCGCGTACAGGATACGGTGGATACCGCTAAGGGCCGCTACGATTTTGGTCGCGTGGTAACCCAAAGCCCGGTCATGCAGGAAGTGCTGGAGATGGCGCGCCGCGCGGCCGAGAGTGACCGCACAACGGTTCTCATCCAAGGTGAAAGCGGGACCGGCAAAGAAGTGCTGGCCAAAGCAATTCACTACAACAGTGCGCGAGCTCAACAACCGCTGATCAGCATCAACTGCGCTGCCCTGCCCGATACCCTGCTGGAAAGCGAGTTGTTTGGCTTCGAACCGGGTGCGTTTACCGATGCCCGGCGGCGCAAGGAAGGCCTGATTGAAAAGGCCTCGCATGGAACTCTCTTTCTCGACGAAATCGGAAACACCTCGCCCAGCTTGCAAGCCAAACTGTTGCGCGTGCTCGAGGAGGGCAGCTTCCTGCGCCTCGGTGGGACGAAGTCCATTCAAGTGGACGTGCGCATCATGGCCGCCACCAACACAGTATTAAAGGATGCCGTTGCCAGAGGCGACTTCCGCGAAGACCTTTATTACCGGCTGAACGTGCTGCCGCTGTTCCTGCCTCCGCTGCGCGACCGCCGCGAAGACATCCTGCCGCTGGGGCTGGACATGATGGGCCGCTTCAATAAGGAACTGAAAAAGAACTTTGTGGGATTCACTCCGGCCGCCGCCGAGCTGCTGCAGAACTACTCCTGGCCGGGGAACATCCGCGAGTTGCGCAACATCGTCGAGCGGGCAATGATCCTCTCCCACGATAATCAGATCGGCGCGGACAATCTGCCGGAAGAGGTGCGCGACTTTCGTCCTGAACCAGACTCGGACGAAGGCTTCGCTTTCGATCCTTCGCCAACTGGCGATCAGATGGTCACCCTGCGCGAACTGGAGGAGCATTACATCCAACAGGTGTTGAGCGTTACAGGGCAGAACAAAACCCACGCTGCCAGGATCCTCGGTATCCATCCCACCTCCCTTCTCCGGCGATTGAAGAAGGCCGGCCTCAACGGCAAAGAAGAGATCGAAGAAGAATCTGCCGTTCTGGTCCCGTAATCTCAAAATGGAAAACACTTCGTTGCACAATGCACTACTGCATTTTGCAGTGAGCCTCCTGCAAAATGCAGTGCTGCGATTTGTATGACCCACGTTCGTTACTGCTAAGTCCCGTCTCTGCAACTAACTCCCGCAGTTAGTCGTTTTGCCTGCAACGTGCACCAGTTCATATGTCGCAGGTGCGACGGACTCGAAGACAGCTTCCCCGCGCAACCTGCCAAAGCGGCTCTAGCCGCAAGGAGAAGACAATGTCAATCCTATTTGTGCTCCTGACTTTCCTGCTGATTCTCACCGTGATGTACTTCCGCAAACCTCAGCCGGAAGATGCATTGCAGCTCGCACCCGGGCAGCAGATTTCCGCGCCCGTGATGATGCAGTTCAATGGACTGAAAATTCCCAGTGGCTATGCTTTCCATCCCGGACACACCTGGCTCAACGACGAAGGCCACCAGAACGCACGCATCGGACTGGATGGATTTGCCGCCAATCTTTTCGGACAGATCGACTCCATCGACTTCGCCGAACTGAACCGCTGGGTGCGGCAGGGACAACGGCTGTGCACGATTAAGCACGGCGACAGCAAGATCGAACTGCTTTCACCGGTCGAGGGCGTGGTTACCGCTACCAACGAGAGACTGGCGAAGACGCCCAATCTGGCCATCGACGACCCGTATCAGTCCGGCTGGCTATGCACCATCAAGGCTCCCGAATTGGCCATCAACAGCAAGAACCTGCTGCAGGGGCCGCTGGTTCCCGCATGGATGCAGAACAGCGTTGGTCGCGTGGGCGAGATGTTGTCGCAGATGTCGGCCATGCCTGCACTGGCGCAGGACGGCGGCCTTCCCATGAAGGGCCTGTTATTCGAACTCGGCCCAGACGTGCAGCAGCAACTGACCAAAGAATTCTTCCTGACATAGATCACGCCAGATTAGAGCGAAAAGGGAGAGAGCCATGCCAACCCAGAAAGCCATGTTAGTCGACATCAAGCGCTGCATCGGATGCTTGAGTTGCGAGACCGCCTGCAAGCAGCTCCACGGATTCGGCACCGACCCCGAACCCACATTGTCAGAGACGGCGTTCACCGTGGTCGAGAGTCGTGGCGACAAGTTCGTCCGCAAGCTCTGCATGCACTGCGAAGACCCAGCCTGCGCCTCGGCCTGCCCGGTAGGCGCCATCAGCAAACTGCCGCTCGGCCCGGTGGTTTACAACGCCGACAAGTGCATCGGATGCCGCTATTGCATGATCGCCTGCCCATACTCGGTGCCGCGCTATCAGTGGAGCAAGCTCGCGCCGTTCGTAAAGAAGTGCGATCTCTGTGCGGAGCGCGTGAAGGCAGGTGGAAAGCCGGCGTGCGTCGAAGCATGTCCCGCGGAGGCCAGCGTTTTCGGCGATCGCGACGCGCTGATCAACGAAGCTTGGACCCGCATTCGCGGTGATTCCTCATACGTGCCTCACATCTACGGAGTAGAAGAGGCCGGTGGCAGCACTGTACTGTTCATCTCCGATGTGCCCTTCGAGCGGCTTGGAATGAAGCCTGCACCGAGCGGCAACCAGCCCATGCCGACGCTCACCGAGAGCGCGCTCGGCGACTCGCCCAAGGTAGTCATCATGGGCGGCACCATTCTCTCGGCGCTCTATTGGGTCACCCAGCGCCGCCGCGAAGTAGCGTTAGCCGAAGCCGGAGAGAAGTCCGGCATCAACAAAAAAGAAGGAAGGAGCTAGCCATGCTTACGCGAATCAAGTCTGAAGTGACAATGTGGCGCGTGATTCTGGCAATCATCTTTGTTACCGGAATGTATGCAACCTATGTCCGCTTCTTCGAGGGCTTCCGGGCCAGCACCAACCTGAGCGATCAGATGCCCTGGGGCCTCTGGGTAGGACTGGGAACCCTTTGCGGTATCGGGCTGTCAGCCGCCGGCTTCGGCATCAGCGCAGCGGTTTACCTGCTGGGCATGGAGCGCTATCGCCCTATACTGCGCGCTTCCATTCTGATTTCGTTCCTCGGATACCTGACCGTGTGTGCGGGTTATTTATATGAAATCGGGCTGCCCTGGCGATTCTGGCATCCGATCGTAATGTGGAATCATACTTCCGTACTGTTCGACGTCTGTGTCTGCATCATGACTTACACCACGGTGCTCACCTTTGAGTTTGCACCGGCGGTGATCGAGAAGCTGCCCTGGAAGGGCTTCCGCGAGGTGGTGCTGCGCTTCCATCACAAGATCCTCATCGGGGTCGTGCTGATGGGCGTGCTGCTGTCGTCGATGCACCAGTCCTTCCTCGGCGGCCTGTACTTGATTGCGCGCGGCAAGGTACATCCGCTGTGGTACTCGCCGTACATGCACGCGATGTTTTATCTGTCAGCAATTCCCGCCGGACTGGCTCTTACCGTATTCGCTATCTATCTCTGCATGCGCTCGCTGAACGTGCGGGTTGATTTCAGCATCCTGAACGATTGCGGACGCGTGATCCAGTTGCTGCTGGTGGTGTTCGCCCTGTTCAAGCTGCTCGATTTGGTATCGAACCAGGCGCTCGGCTACGCCTTCCAGCGAACTCCCGAAGCAGGCTACTTCTGGCTGGAGATGCTGCTGTTCGTCATCATCCCGGTCACGCTGTTGAGCCGCGAGAGCGTGCGCTCCAATCCTGAGAAGCTGTACCTCACCTGCGCTGTAGTGATTGCCGGATTCATCGTGGGCCGCCTCAACGTATCCATCAACTCGCTGCAGTCGGCGATGAATGTGCATTACGTGCCGAAGTGGACGGAGCTTGCCTCAAGCGTGATGGTAATCGCTGCGGCCGTCGTGGTCTTCCGCTATGCCGTGATCTATCTCGACATTCTGCCCAAGGTCAAGCCGCAGTCGTTCACACGCTGGCTGAACACAGGCGCGCCGGCGAACGCTTAGTCATTGACAGGTTCGTCGGACGAGACTTGAGCCGATATCCCACTGAACCCTTTGTTGGTTGGGTGGGATTTTTTTCGTGCGCCACTGTCGGGTGCCATGTTCGGCTTTCGGTTGGCCGGGTGGGGATTTTTTCGTGGGGTGAACTTCGAGTGCCCCATCCTGCGCCCTCGTTTCGCCCAGGGCGGGAGAGTTCTACGCCGACTCTACTTCGATACTTTTCTTTTCCGCGTCGAGCTTCGTGATTCTGAAGCTGCGGACTTGCCCAGCGCTCAGCGGTTCAGCCTTCGCAGCCATACTCGCGCTGCTTGCACCCTTCCATCGCGCTTGCAGCATCGCGCCCAGTGACGACATGTCAGCTTTACCTGCCGATTCCGGGCTGGCGTCAGAGGAACTCGCCGCCCCGCTCTGGGCCTTACAAACCGCCTGAATTCCCTCACCGAGTTCGACGCGCACATGGCCTTCAGTGTCGATCACGCGACCGGTGACCACATCGCCGACATTATGCTCTGCGATGTACTCATCGAGGCTGGTGGGCACAAGTTGTTTCATGCTGAGTCGCATCAGGCGACGCTCGGTGTCGACCGACAGCACCTGCGCGCGCACCACCTCGCCAACCTTGAGCACGTCCTGCGGATGATTGATACGCTTTTCGGCGCTGATCTCGCTAACGTGGATCATTCCTTCCACGCCCTCAGCCGCCTGTACGAATGCGCCGAACTTGGTGATGCTCGTGACCGAACCTTCGATCACCGACCCGGCGGCAAATCGTTTACCAATGTCCGCCCAGGGATCGCCCAGCGCCTGCTTCAATCCAAGCGCGATGCGCCGCTCGACGGGGTTAATCGACAGGATCACCGCCTCCACGCTATCGCCGGGCTTCACAATGTCGCTCGGTTTCTGCACCCGCTTGACCCACGACATTTCGGAGATGTGCACCAGGCCTTCAACCCCCGGTTCCAGTTCTACGAATGCGCCAAAATCCATGATGCGCGAAACCGTTCCCCGCACGCGTTCGCCAGCTTTGTATTTCTCGCCGGCGTTGTCCCAGGGCTCGGGTTGCAATTGTTTCAGGCCGAGCGAGATGCGCTGCTTGTCGCGATCAATCCGCAGCACGCGGGCTTCAATCTCCTGCCCGACCGAGAGCACGTCAGCAGGATTCTTGACGCGACTCAGCGAGATGTCGCTCACGTGCAGCAGACCATCGATTCCGCCGATGTCGACGAACGCGCCGTAATCCATCAGGCTACGCACGGTGCCGCGAACAATGTCGCCTTCCTTCAGCTCCGAATAGCGGCTCTCCTTGCCCGCGCGCGCTTCTTCTTCCAGCACGGCGCGGCGATCGACTACGACATCTTCTTCCGTCGTGTCGAGCTTGGTAATACGGCAGCGAATCTCCTGCCCGACGAGCTTCTCCATCTCGGCGGCTTCACGCGTGCCGCTGCGCGAAGCAGGCATGAACGCGCGCACGCCAACATCGACGCTAAGGCCGCCCTTCACCACGGCGGTGACGGTCCCAACGATGGTCGATTTCTGCTCGAAGGCGCGCTCCAGTGAACTCCAGTCAGTGGGCTGCGCAACTTTGAAACGCGACAGCTCGTAATAGCCCTCTTCGTTGCGGCCCTTCACGGTGACCGGGAGCTTATCGCCCGGCTTAGGCGGTTTGTCGCCGAAGCCACTCAGCGGCAGCACGCCTTCTGTCTTGTAACCGATGTCGAAGAAAACGAACTCGGGCGAGACCGAGATCACCGTCGCTTCGATCTGACGCGAACCGTCCGCAGCGCCACGCTTGTGGCTCTGTTCATACTGCGAAAGCATATCGGCGAACGACTCTTCGCCTTCATTGTGGTTTGGTTTTGGAGAGACTTCAGGATCAGACATGCGAAGGAATTGCCTCAGAATGTAGGTGGAGCGAAATTTCAGGATACCACTGCGCGGCCGTGCGAGTGACCGTCGTCACCGCGCTCAGCTTGTGTGCCTGGCTACAATCGCCATGACCATCCTGATGCCCGCTATGCGCCAAACTATCTCGGCTGCTGTGTTGTTTTTCATGACTGTATGTCTTGTCGCGTGCTCGCAGACTTTCAGCTATGAGCGCGGCGCCAGCATGACCGGCGGCGATCCTCAAGTCGGCAAGGACAAGATCGTCCTGCATGATTGCCATTCCTGCCACGAGATTCCCGGCATCCCGGTGAACGCCGACCGCCGCGGCCCATCGCTGAAACATTGGGCCCGACAGAGCACCATTGCCAAGAAGTGGCCGAATACTCCGGACAGTCTGGAGGATTTCCTTCAGCATCCCGAGCGGATGCTGCACGGAAGCGGGCTAAAGAGTGAAATGACGATGTCGAGTGTGAAGCCCGGCGACGCGAAGGACATCGCGGCCTACCTATACTCGCTGGACTGAGAGTGCAGCCGTGGTTACGGGCGATCAGGTTTGTCCCGGGTGTGATCTTCCCAACTCGGATGTGGTTTGTATCAGGGCACGACTTTTAGTCGTGCCAAACACCGGAGAAAATAAACCGGCTTCAGCCGCTGCGTTCTTTCAAGTCATGTCCAGCCGGGGACATAGTTTACGTTTTAGACCGGGCACATACTTTACACTTTTGGTCCGGTTCTTTCGTTTGTTAGTAGCCGTCGTCGTGGTGGGAATGTGGGAATCCCGCTTTTTGGGATTTCCACATTTCCACCTCTAACTGTCTGCCTGCCAATCACTGTCCTGTAGTTCTTCGACCTGTAATCCCTGCGTATCCAGGCGGGCAATCGGGGTGCGGCCCAGGTAGATGCGATAGTAACGATCATCGATGGGCAGCAGCCCAATGCGTTCGCCATACAGCACCTTGCTGAGAAACACGCTGTGGTATTTCCAGAAGAACTGCCCGTGTTTGTGCACCCGCCGCACCAGCAGCCCACTGTCGTACTCCGGCTCCGGCACCCGCGCCGGATACACGCGCGGCGAGCTGCAGTAGACCGCCGCCGGAGTTTGCATGTCCAACGCCTGATGCGGACGCTCCTGGTTGTACTCCCGCCGAAACTCATCGAAGGCCCGCTGCTGGGCTCGCCGGTTGGCCGCTGGCGGTGAGGCCGTGGCTTCCGCCAGCGTACGATGCAACCGTTCATGCCGCCCGTTCTGCTCCGGATGACCGGGCTCGATTCGCCGTGGCGCAATGCCCAGCTTGATCCACCACACCGCCAGGCGCGACAAGCCCGCCACCGCGCGCGAGGCAAACGGCGCCCCGTTGTCGCTGCGAATCACCTGCGGCATGCCGTACTCGCGAAACGCGGCTTCGAAGATGGCCTGCACCCGCTCGGTATCCATCTTCTCCACCGCCTGACAACGCAACAGGTACCGGCTGCAGCGATCAGAGAGGGTCAGCGGATCCACCCGCTCGCCATCGCCGGTTCGAATCCAGCCTTTGAAGTCGGCGGCCCACTCGTCGTTGGGCTCGCTGCTCAGCGGCCAGGGACGCTGGTCCGGCGGCACCCGCCTCCGCTTCCGCCGATGCTGCGTCAACCCTTCGCGATCCAGCATGCTCCCGATGGTGCTGGCCGCCGGCCAAGTGACGCCGGGCTGCAGCCGCTGTAACCGCGCCTTCAGCGTGCGCGGACCCCATCGCATATGCGCTCGCCGTAACTGCAACACCGCCGCTTCGATCTCCGCCGGCGTCTGATTCGGATGCTGCCACGGTGCCCGGCTGCACTCTTGCAACCCGGCCGCACCCTGCCGGCCATAGCGCCCCAGCACTGCGTAACCACTCGGCCGAGAGATGCCATAGATGCGGCACAACTCGGTCATTGTCCACTCGCCCGATTCATACTCGGACACGAACTGCGCGCGCTGCTCCACCACTCCGCTCACTTTCCAAGGCATGCCACTTTCTACACACCTTCGTGAACGGACCAAAATCTGTAAACCATCTCCCCGGTCTGTACCATCGCTTGCGGCACGACTAAAGTCGTGCCCTGATACAAAGCTCGATCCTCCGATCCCGGAGCACCTTCAGTTGTGAGGTATTACCTAGAGAGTGCAGTTGCTGGTTGCTTGCTTACTCCACCAATGATCGTGCATCACCGGAGTTTTCCGTCTCTCGATGACGACTCCATGCTGCCGTAGAATTTCGCAAACCAGGTCGAGCGCCCGCGGCATTGCTTTTCCGATGTCGGAACTCAATTCGGTCCCAACCTCGAACTCACGACCCACCACGCCAATCAGCCGAAGATCTTTGAACTTGATGCCAGCGTTTTCTGCCGCGAACAGAGTCTCGGCCAGGCATGGCTGATGAGCGCTCAGCCGCATTCCCGGAGGATGCTCCCGAAGCTGCGCCTCTTCGAAGGTAAGCACTTCGCCCGGCTCGCCCCCGCAAGAAAGCGCGTCGAGCAGAATCACCACCTCGCGTCCATCGAGATAATCGACAAAGTCGAGCGTGGGCGTGCCGAGGTCGAGTAATTCCACCTCGGGGTCAAATTCGTACTCCGATTCGAGACGCACAATTGCCTGCGGTCCGAAGCCGTCGTCTTGCAGCAGGATGTTGCCGATGCCCGCAACCAGTATGCGCGGTACCGCTTCGCCTGGAATCACAGCACCTTCACCTGCGCGATCGGCTTGCCCTCGGGATCGTAGGTGTGGCACGCGCATGCCATGCAGGGGTCGAACGAGTGCACGGTGCGCAGCACCTCGAGCGGCTTCTCCGAGTCGGCCACCGGATTTCCCAGCAGCGAAGCTTCATATGGGCCGGGGACGCCGTTATGGTCGCGCGGGCTGGCATTCCAGGTGGTCGGCACCACCGCCTGATAGTTGCTCAGACGTCCGTTGCGAATTACCACCCAGTGGGACAGGGTTCCGCGCGGAGCTTCGTGCGTGCCCACGCCTTCCACTTCGCCGTCGGGGAATTTGGGTGGGTTGTAGACCGCGGTGTCGCCGCTGCTGATGTTGGTGACCAGGTATTCCCAATGCTTCTGTGCCAGCTCTGACAACATGGCGCAGCGAATCGCGCGCGCCACATGCCGTCCCATGGTCGATTGCAGATCGTTGACCGTGACTTTGCGCTTGCTGATGGCAGATATCTTATCCAGCGCAGCGTCCGTCCACTTCTTGGTCAGGGGATGCCCTTGCGCATAGCCAACCAGAATTTGCGCCAGCGGGCCCACCTGCATCGGGCGGCCATCGTAGCGCGGAGCTTTCACCCACGAATACTTCCCGTTCTCTTCGAACTCGGTGTAGTGCGGCTGGGTCTCGCCCTTCCACGGATGTTGCGGCTCGTTGCCCTTGTACCAGGCGTGGGTCAGGTCCTCGGTCACCGCGTGACGGAACTCGGTGTCCGCCGCGGTGTACAGAGTCTTCGCAGAAGAAATGTTGCCGTCGAGAATCACGCCTCCCGGCAGATCGAAGTTCGAAGCCTGCGCGTTGACCGGCAGATCGGGCACCGCGAGGTAGTTCTTTACGCCGCCCCCATAGCTCATCCACTCCGGGTAAAGCGCCGCGAACGTGCAGGCATCGTTGAAGTACACCTGCTGCACGAAGGGAACCACGTCATCCATGAGGAACTTCAACTGATACAGGCGGTCCATGTTGAGCGCCGCCAGGCTATCAAGGTTGATAGCGTTCTGTACGCCACCGACAGCAAGGTTCTGGATGTGCGGCGTCTTGCCTCCCAGCATGCCGACCACTTGCAATGCATAGCGCTGGTAGGTGAGGGCCTGCAGGTAGTGGCTGAAGGCGATGAGGTTCACGTCGGGCGGAAGTTTCATCGCCGGGTGTCCCCAGTACCCGGTAGAGAACATGCCGAGTTGCCCGCTGCCGGCGAAGGCCTTCACCTTGTCCTGCGCGACCTTCATTTCCTTGGGCGAGTTACCGGTCCAGTCTGACAGGCTCTGGGCCAGCGAGGCGGCCTTCACCGGATCGGCGTGCGGGATGGTCATGATGTCAACCCAATCCAACGCCGACAGGTGATAGAAGTGCACGATGTGGTCGTGCAACGCGTGATTGATCAGGATGAGGTTGCGGATGAACTGCGCGTTGGGAGGAATCTGCAGATGCAGTGCGTCCTCAACCGCGCGCACGCTCGCCATGGCGTGGACCGTGGTGCATACGCCACAGAAGCGCTGCGTGAACAGCCAGGCTTCGCGAGGATCGCGTCCCAGCACGATGTTCTCAATACCACGCCACATGGTGCAGCTCGCCCATGCTTTCGAGACACTGTTGCTCTCCACCTCCACGTCGATGCGAAGGTGACCTTCAATCCGCGTAACTGGGTCTATGTTGATCCGCGCCATGTCCACTCATTTGTATGTAGGGATAGAAATTTCGGTAATAACTTTCCAGGTCGTACCACTGCTGCATGGGCGCCGGAAGAATCGGTAACTTCTTGACGGCAACCATGAAAAGACAAATGCAAGTACAGATGAAGCTCAAGGAGATAATGACTTCGATCACCGAAGGCGTGTAGTAAGCCACGATGCCAACCCGCCAAGGCCGATAGGCGAACGTGGTCGGGTCGAAGCGATACATCATGCCGCCAGCCACGATGAAGAAACAGTTGCGAAACAGAAGATAAGCGCTGTTCCGATATTTCGGCTGCCGCAGGTAATACGCCGGCACGAAGATGCACAGCATCTCCGCCCAGAACAGCAGGCTCAGCAAGCCGGAGTTGAACATCATCAGGAACCGGCCGCGCACCACGATGTCGATCAGTCGCAGCGCAATCCAGGGGAAGATCAGCAGGTTCATCAGGCTGACCAACTCATCCAGGATCGACTGATCGATCGGTCGCTTCCAGGTGAGGCAGCACAGCAGCACAGATCCGATGGTGGTGGCCGTACCGATGAACGCCGCCGCCCACACATAAAACAGCGGCAGCATCGGAGTTTGCCATAGCGGAAACACCTGGTTGCCGGTGAGGAGCATCAGCGCTCCTAACGCGGACTGGTGCAGAATCGGCAAGGTATAGGCCAGTGCCACAACGTAGGGATACGTCTTACGTATGACTGGCACCAGCCATATCACCAAGCCGCGGCCCGGGGGGAAGAAGTAATACCATTGCTCAAGGATCGGCGGTGTGTTTTCCAGGAACAGCGGGAACAGGCAGTACAGCGGCATGCACCACAGCACCTCCCACATGGGGGAGATGGTGTTCCAACGAAACACCGAGAGCAGGTTGTAAACGTTCCACGGACGCGAGACATCCACCGCGATCGCCAGCAGTCCGGTGAGATACACCAGGAAGCTGATCAGCAACGTCACGCGCATCACGGCGTGCAGCTTGCGCTTATGGAAGATCCAGGCCGCGATGCCGATGGGGAAACTTCCCGACCCGAGCGCGGTCAGCGTCATCACGTTGAAGGTTTTCCAGATGCCCCAGGGGAATCCGTCGCTCAGCCCGCTGGCAGCGCCGAGTCCATAGACCTGCCTGTAGATAATGAGAGCGAAACCCGCGGCAGCGATTCCCGCCAGAAATAGGAAGTTCTTGGTCACCACGGGAACGCCAAAGATCGGCACCCCGCGCTGCCACCGGACGACTGTTAGATCGCTAGAGGTTTGACCTGTCATAACTGAGGCATCAACCCTGTCTTCTTGTGTTCTTCGTCGATCTCCGCTTCGTGTTCACGGAAGTTCTGCCGCAGATACGCAACCATCACGGCGTAGATACCCGCCGGCACAGCGAAGTACTTCAGTACGCGCTCCTGCCAGCGCAGCCAGTTGCTGGGGTGCTCGTTCGCGCTCAGGTGGGGCAGACCCAGCAGGTCGTAATTCACTGCAGCCAGATACAGCACCTGCGTTCCGCCGGCTTCTTTCTCGCCGTACACGCGGTCTTCGAAGTACTTGCCGGGATGCTCCTGAACCCGTCGATGCGCCTCGCGCAGCAACACGTCGCGGCGTCCGAAGATGACGGCCTTCGGCGGACACACATAAGTGCATGCCGGTTCCTTGCCCGCCGCCAGGCGCTCTTTGCAGAATTCGCACTTCACGATCTTGGCGTTGAAGGCGTCCCAGTCGAACTTGGGAATCTGGTAGGGACAGGCAAGCTGGCAGTAGCGGCAGCCGATGCACTTGTCGGCGGTCCAGGAGACGACGCCGTTACCTTTGCTTTTCTCCAGCGCGTGGAAGGGACAGGCCGCGACGCAAAAGGGATCGACGCAGTGCATGCACTGCCGCTTCACAAAGGCGAACGTACCGCCTTCGCCTGCTTTAGGCTTGTACAGCTTGATGATGTTCTTGGTAAACGAATTCAGGTCGTTCGGAGCCTGATGCAGCGAATCGACGCGCGTGTCAGGCTGCAACCCGTTGGCATCGGCACAGGCCACTACGCAGGATTTGCAGCCGATGCATTTCGTCGAGTCGTACAACATTCCCACCGCATCGCGTGGCGGCTCGGGAACATGCTCCTGGGCTGGGCTGATGACTGCGCTGCCCACCGCAGCGGCTGCGCCGCCCATGACTCCTAGCTTGAACAGATCGCGCCGGGTCACAGACATGGTTTATGCTCCCGCGCCCTTGCCTTTATCGGCAGGCTCCTCGCTGGATGAGGGAAAAAGCTCCTTCGGCGGCGTCATCGGCTGTTCCGCAGCCGACTCCTGGCTGCTCTTGAAGCGTTGCGCTGCAGCCCAGGTCGCGCCGATGGCCGCTCCCGCGATCACTCCGGCAACGCCGGTCGCCAGATTCGCACGGCTTCCCTGCGCCAGGTTCACCGGTGGATAGGTATCAGGCGGCGTGATGTTGTGTACCGAGGCCTGCTGGAAGATCGGAATGTTGAACGCGATTCCTTTCTCCGTGCAGCCAACGCACGGAGCACCGACGCCGATCGGCCACACGTCAGGCGTCTCGTTGAACATGCGAACCGAGCAGCCGGCGTGGGTGTCGGGACCTTTACATCCCAGCTTGTACAGGCACCATCCGTGACGATGGCCGTCATCGCCGAACTGCTGTGCGAAACGCCCGGAGTCAAAGTGCGCGCGCCGAGGACACTGCACGTGAATCACGCGGTCGTAGGCGAACTTTGGACGCAGATCGGAATCGAGTTCCGGAGGAGCGCCAGTGCGCAGGATCTCCAGCACCGTCCCAATAAGGTTGTAGGGATTGGGTGGGCAGCCGGGCAGGTTCACCGTCGGAATTCCGCGCAGCAGATCAGAAACGCCAACTGCACCGGTGGGATTGTCGCCCGCCGATGGCACTCCGCCCCACGACGCGCAAGACCCCATGGCGATGACCGCCTTCGCCTTGGAGCCAATCTCCTCCAGCATCTCGGTAGCCGGCTTGCCCGCCAGCTTCATGTAGATCCCCTGCTCTTTGGTAGGAATGGAGCCTTCGACCACCAGGAAGAACTTGCCCGGGTTGTTGTCGACCGCCATGTGCAGGGCCTGTTCCGCCTGCTTGCCCGAGCCGGGCATCAACGTCTCGTGATAATCGAGCGAGATGATGTTGAAGATCAGGTCGTCGAGCCCGGGACGCGACGTGCGAAGCAGTGTCTCGGTGCAGCCGGTGCAATCCTGAAAGTGCAGCCATACCACCGATGGCCGCTGCATTTGCATGATCTCCTGCGCAACCTCGCCGGCCCACGACTTATTAGTCAGCGCCAGGCCGACAGGAGCCGCAATCATCAGTTGGGTGCAGAACTTGAGAAAGTCACGGCGCTGAACGCCGGCAAGTTTCAACTGCTCGCCAATGGTCAGGGGCTTATTCTGGCCATCGTCTTTGGTGACCATCCGGTTGCGCCTCCGATTGGGGACCGCGCTCAGGCTAGGGATATCCTTCGGCGCGGAACGATTGGGTACGCTCCAATCTCGTATGCGTGTCGGACAAGCTGCTATGACGCGCGGCACGGGCTGGTGTGATTCAGGTCACCAGGTCGATGTTCGGTAGCGCGGAAGGCAGCGCGTATGGGCGCGCTTCACTCGCCGAAGAATCCCAGACCGAGCTCAATGACAAGAATTACGCGACCTCATGGAATTTTTCTGTATCTAACCAAGTCGGCGAAGGAATGCGTAATTATCTTCTTGCCTGGAACTGAGACCGAGCATGGCCAAGCCAATACTGTTGAGTGTGGATGACGATTCGGATGTTTTACGGGCGATTGAACGCGATCTTCGTTCGCAGTACGGCGCTGAATACCGCGTGATAGGAAGCGATTCGCCCGACGGCGCGCTCAATCTCTTGAAACAGTTGAAGGTACGGAATGAGAGCGTTGCGCTGCTACTTGCTGATCAACGCATGCCCCGTATGGACGGGGTCGAATTCCTGCGGGAGGCGATGGATATTTTCCCCAGCGCGAAGCGGGCATTGCTCACGGCATATGCCGATACCAACGCGGCGATTAGCGCCATCAATCAAGCGAGCATTAATTATTTCTTCTTGAAACCATGGGATCCGCCCGCGGAGCATTTGTATCCGCAATTAGATGACTTGCTCGACGACTGGCAAGCGTCCTACCGGCCAACATTTCAGGGAATCCGTGTGCTCGGTACCCGATGGTCACCCCGCTCATATGAACTGCGTGACTTCCTGGCCCGCAATCACGTCCCATATCAATGGATCGACGTCGAGCTTTCCGCGAATGATCCAGAAACGAAACGCTTGCTGGACGCTTTGGGACCAGAGTCAACCGATCTGCCCCTGGTGCTCTTTCCGGACGGCACGAAGTTGCTTGAAGGTGCGCCCGCGGACGTTGCTCAGAAGGTCGGTCTGCGCACTCGCGCCCAGACCAGTTTTTATGACTTGGCGATTGTGGGTGGAGGGCCGGCCGGTTTAGCGGCTGCGGTCTATGGAGCCTCCGAAGGCTTGCATACCGTGATGATCGAGCGTGAAGCTCCAGGCGGCCAGGCCGGCATGAGCTCCCGCATCGAGAACTATCTTGGATTTCCCACCGGGCTTAGCGGAGCTGATCTCGCGCGGCGTGCCGTGGTGCAAGCCCAGCGCTTCGGGGTTGAGATTCTGTCTCAGGAAGCGGTCGGCGCCCGAGCAGAAGGGCCGTACCGAATCGTCAAGTTGGCGGATGGAAACGAGTTTTCGTGCCACGCGCTCATGATTGCGACTGGAGTACAGTGGCGACGACTGGATGCTCCGGGCATCGATAGGCTCCAGGGAGCGGGGATCTACTATGGCGGCGGCGCCACCGAGGCCCTGTCCTGTAAGGGTGAGATCGTTTACGTCGTGGGCGGCGCCAATTCAGCGGGCCAGGCCGCGATGAACTTCGCTCGATTCGCCGAGCGCGTCATTATTCTGGTGCGTGGAGAATCGCTTTCCAGCACCATGTCGAAGTACCTGATCGACCAGATTCAAGAAACGCCCAACATTCAACTATGGAACCATGCCAGCGTGGCCGAGGCACATGGCGATACTCATCTGGAAGAGATTTCAGTGCTTTGCTCCGATACCGGCAAGCTAGAGCGCGTGCCGGCAAATGCCATGTTCATTTTCATCGGAGCGTTGCCGCAGACGGATTGGCTGGGCGGCGTGGTTGAGCGGGACGAGCGTGGTTTCCTGTTGACTGGTCCCGACCTTCTGCGCGACGGACAGCACCCGAAGGGATGGACACTTGATCGTGATCCGTTTTTGCTGGAGACCAACGTCCCCGGCATCTTCGCCGTGGGCGATGTGCGTCACGGCTCCATAAAACGAGTGGCTTCCGGAGTCGGTGAAGGATCGGTGGCGGTGCAGTTCATTCATCAATATCTGAGCAAGGTGTAAATGGTCGACAAATCTGAACTCCTTCGTCTTCCCGTGTTTGCTGATTTGCCAGACGATCAGCTCGACTGGTTCATCAGCCAATCACAGGAGATGACTCTCAAGGCCGGTGACGTGTACTCACGGCAAGGTGCCCCAGCCGATTCAATGTTTGTAATTCTGGAGGGGCAAGTTCAATGGCGGGGCGAGCGCGGAGGCGAGACCTTTGTCTTTGATGTTGAGGCTGGCGACGTTACCGGTGTACTCCCGTTTTCGAGGATGAAGCAGTTCGGGGTGAACGGACGAGCCATGACGGACACCCGAGCCTTGCGGTTTCCTGCGTCGAAGTTTCCAGAGCTTGTGCAGAAAATGCCGGAACTCACGCAGCGTCTCGTAGGCCTGATGTCCGATCGGATCCGCGAAACCACCCGCCTGGAACAGCAGCGGGATCGTTTAGCTTCTTTGGGAAAGCTCTCCGCAGGACTCGCGCATGAACTTAACAATCCGGCATCGGCTGCGAAACGTGCAGCCAGCCAATTGCGCGACATGCTTAAGAAAATCAAGAATGCGAGCCTCGAACTGGGAAGACGCGATCTCACTCCTGCGCAGAAGTCAGAGATCGACCGACTGGAAGCTCTGTTTACACAGCAGGATGTCGTTCCGCCGGATGCCCTGACCGTCAGCGACCTGGAAGACCAGATTGATTCTCTGCTGCGCAGTCATGGCCAGAACGACCTTTGGCTTCTGGCCGCCGGCCTGGCGCGACGAAACATCAAGCCGGAGGTGGTCGAATCTCTATTCGCGATCCTTGACGGGGATACTGCACGGGCCGCTCTGATGAGGATCGCCGCTTCGGAAGAGATTGCAAGTCTCTTACACGAAATCGAGAGCAGCACTGCGCGAATATCGGATCTCGTAGGTGCCATCAAGGAATACACGCACATGGACCAGGCGCCAGTGCAAAATGTGGACGTTGTAAAGAGTCTGGAAACCACGCTTACCATCATGAACCACAAGCTGAAACAAGGCGTGGTCGTGCAGCGCGATTACCAGCCCGATCCCCTCCTGGTAAATTCGTTTGGCAGCGAGCTCAACCAGGTTTGGACCAACCTCATCGATAATGCGATTGACGCTATGCACGGAAAAGGCGAGCTTCGCGTCCGAACCTATCGCGACGACGGTTGCGCTGTAGTCGAAATTGGCGATAACGGTTCTGGAATTCCCGACGAGGTGCAGCCCCACATCTTTGAGCCTTTCTTCACGACGAAAGGAGTAGGGGAAGGCACTGGCCTCGGCCTCGACACTGTCCAGCGAATTGTGAAGAAGCACCGGGGAAATATTGAGGTTAATTCCAGCCCTGGTGACACGCGCTTTCAAGTGTGGCTCCCTTTGGCTGGGGCTTCGCCTTAAAGTGTCCTCACCGAGCATGACGAACGCAGAGCACACTCCTTGAAGATCAGGCGCCACAAGTTCAGGTCGCCTCGCCTGGCAATCGGCTTGTGATCGCATCGCATTCGCCTGGCCATGCCAAGAAAAAACCCTCTCCCAGTTATCAGGAGAGGGCCATTGCAGTCGCAATGTGTTTTAGTCGTCGTTGTCTTTGGTAGCGGGAGCCGAGCTGCTGAATTCACTCGGAGGCCGAACCGTCTTCTCCCCGGGGAAGGGCCGGGTAAACCCGGTGGCCTCATACCAGTTGTAATGGGCGACGACGTTCGGATCTTCAACGTCGGGCTTGTGCTCATTGCCGGCGAAGATCTCCGCCTTCTTCTTGAGCCACGCAGCCCTCATCGCCGCGACCTTGGGGCTTTCCTTGGTTTTCTCAGCTCTCTGAGGCGACGCCGAAGCGTTACAAGAGGTACCCGAAGTCAGCGAGTATTCGGCGGGCACGTGGTCCCACGGCAGGAAGTTCTCCGCGGGCGGATTGTCGGTGAACACCGGCCTCATCGGCGAGGCCCACAGGTCGAACTGGTTCATGGGCGTCAAACCGAGAATCTGCTCGATGGTACGCGTCATGTTGACCTGGGTGTAGAAGGTGTGGTCGGTGGGACCGTTCTGCAGAACGTACGGGCTGATGATATAGCCCGGGCTGCGGTGACCATCGACGTGGTCGACGCCATTCTGTGCATCGTCTTCCTCAACGAAGATCGCCGAGGTAGACCACACCGAGCTGTGGGTGATGATGTCGACAAAGCGGCCGAGAGCCAGGTCGTTATCGGCCTGCATGGCCATCGCGTTCGGCGGGCCACCAGTGTGGTCGGAGCTGATCCACATGAACTCCAACTGCGGCACCGTATTGTTAGCCACGTCGTTGGCGAAGTCCTGCTTCCAGATGTCGACGCGGAACTGGTCAGGAATGCCCGTATCGAACTGCGGGTAATTCTGAACCGTGTGATTCAGTACATCGGGGAGCGCGGAATACGAGGAGACAGTGTTGTAGTAATACAGCTGCTGCTCCTGGTCATTTTCGTACTACACGGTGTCGTCGTAGAACTGACACCAGGTCGGCTCGGTGTGACTCATGTCCGGCGGATTGAACAGGTTGTATTCGATGTACTCGCCGTAATTCTTCAGCTTAATGCCGGCCGTGGTCGCCGTGTTGTACAGATTGCCCTTTACCTGGTAGGCGAGCCCTTCGCCGCCGTTGGAGGGATAGTCACGCAACCAGTCGGGCGACTGGATGTCGTCGGAATAGGGTGCCATGGCCTGCACGATCCAGTTGTGGCCATCAGCCGACTGGCGGCTCGGGTCGTAGAAGTTATCCAGCAGCGGGAAGCGCTGTACCAATGTGTGTGCGTTCGGCGTGTAGATGCCGCCGAAGACCGCCAGAGTGGGGTCGCCATTGCCGGCAGCCACGTCGCCCAGGATCTGATCGTAGGTGCGGTTTTCACGGATGATCACGAACACGTGCTTGATCAGTGAGGGATCGCCGATCTTCGCCGGAACTGCGACCGGCGGGGTATTTGGATTGCCGCCTGTGGACGACGCGATGTTCAGCGCCAGGTCCCAGTGATTGTTCTGGTAAACCTGCTTGGTGTCCGCCGCGAGGGTTGCACTATCCGGAACGGGAACGATGCTGACCGTGCCCATGTCCTGGTGGGAGTTGAAGCCGCACACGCTGTAATACGTTGCGCAGTTGGTGCCCAGGTTGGTGTTCGTGGTGCCGATGCCCTTGTCGTTGGCAATGATCAGCGTTTTATCCGCCGCGTCCAACACAACCGAGCTAGGCGCATAGCCGACCGGAATCATGCCTTTGACAGGGGCATTGTTGCCGGCGCTAAGGTCAACCACGGCGACCGCGTTGGCGTTGTATAGCGCGACGTAGGCAACGTTATTCACGCTGTCGACTGCGATCGAGTTCGGTGCCGCGCCATAGGCCCGAGGGCTGGAGGCCAACGCCGTGGGCACGCCGATGGGCAGCCCGACGTTGATCTTCCGCACCTCTTTGTTAGTAGTCGTGTCGATGACCGAGATGTTGTCGGTGTAGGTATCGGTAACCAACAAATACTGCCCCCAAAAGGCCATACCAGTGGGGTGGGTGCCGGTCAACGAGATGGTGTTGGTGAGCGTAAACGAGGCCAGATCCACCACCGAGATGGTGGCGGTGGAGGTAGTGCCGGTCGGATTCGCCGAAACGATCGGCGTGCCGTTGGAGTACTGCTGGAAGTCGTCCATGGTCGCAACCCGGCCACCCTCGTTGGAGACGTAGGCGGTGCGGCCATCGGTTGAGATGAGAACACTGTTCGGGATGTTACCGACGCGGATCTCTGCAACCTGTGTCGGCGGGACTGAGGTCAGGTCGATCTTGGTCAGCGAATCGTTGGTGTCAAGCACGGAGTAGGCAGTCTTGCTATCCGCCGTGACTGCGAGGCCCAGCGGATAAGCAGTACCGGAAGATACGGTCATGCCGCAGGGGATGGGAGCGCTGCCCGTGGTTCCCGGAGGGCTGTTGTCAAAACAGGTGATGAACGAGAGGTTGACCGGAAGTTTGATCTGAGTGTTGTAGGTCAGCAGGCCGTCCGGCCCGACGCTGGCGACGGTAACGTAGCTGCTGTCCTGGCTGAACAGCAGGTATTTGCCGTCCTGAGTATAGACCAGGCCGGCAGTGCTGCCCTTGTTACTGTTGTTCGGGCTGAACGCCTGCAAAACGGCGCCCGTAGTGACATCGATGACTTCGACGGCACCTGTCGTCGTATTGCTGCCCAAGGTAAGAACGGCAGCGGTGCGGTGGCCATTCGCGAGTGGATTGGGGTTAAGAGCGATGGCTTTGGCGCGAACTCCGGTACCGGTGCTTTCCTTGACTAGGAGGTTGACCTGGGTTCCGGCGGGGGTGACGATCTGCCCATCACCGAGGACCCATGTGTTCTGGTCCAGCGGGCCGGGATGATAGGTCGGATAGTAATCGGACCTGGCGAACGCCGAGACGCTCAGGCCCGTCAGTAGCAGGCCAAAGAGCAGGGTTCTTAGCATTCGAGAACTGTTGCGACACGAATTCCTCTGCATAAAAGGTGTCTCCTCGGAAAGGAACTGCCAAAGGTTTTTAGTTGATCGGTGACAAAGGTAAGGGCGGACAACGAGGCAAGTTTAGTGAGAAATCCGAACGCCCAGATGACGCAAAAATTACGTTTTTGTCATCTGGCGGGCGGTGACAGGCATGTGGAGTGTTACCTGCGTGCCCTGCCCCGGTTGGCTCGCGATTTCAACTTTCCCGCCGTGCAGCACCATGATGCTCTGTACGATCGCCAAACCCAGGCCGGTGCCGCCCGAAGCTTGAGACCGTGACGTGTCCAGCCGGAAGAAACGGTCGAACACCTTCGGCAGCGCTTCCGATGGAATGCCAACGCCTGTATCACTAACCTCGATACGAACGCCAGAAACGTCAGCATTAGCAGCTAACACCACCGATCCGCCCGCAGGTGTGTGAGCGACGGCGTTCGACACCAGGTTGCTCACTGCGCGTTGTACCAGGGTGCGGTCCAGTTCGGCGATTACCGGCGCCGGACTTGTAGCAGTCGTGAGAGAGATACCAGCCTCGGCGGCTGAAGCTTCGTAATACTCGCGCATGCCGCCGAGCAACTCAACTATATCCACTGGCTCGCGTCGCAAGTGGCCTAACGGGCTCTCCGCGCGGGCCAGGAACAGCAGGTTGCCGATGAGGTCGGAGAGGCGCACCGCTTCTTCCAGACAGGACTCGAGCACATCGCGGTATTCAGCGATAGTTCGCGCTCGCGCCAAGCCGACTTCGGCTTCGCCGCGGATGTTGTTGACCGGTGTGCGCAGGTCGTGTGCGATGTCGGCGGAAAATCGGGAGACCCGTTCGAACGAATCTTCCAGGCGATCCAGCATTTGATTGAAGGTGCTAGCCAGCGATGCCAATTCGAATGGATAGCCCTCTGGGAGGATCCGCTCGCGTAGGTTAGTCGAGCTGATGCGTCGAGCGGTGGCGGCCATATCTTCCACCGGGCGAATTCCGCGTCGCGCGATCTGATACCCGACGAACGGGAAGACCGCGAACGTGCTCAGCAGAATGCCGCAGAACCATAGCCGGTAACGCTGCAGAAATTCTTCCTGCTGCGAGACGTCAATGGCAATCTGAATCGTGTCGGTGTGATTAGGAGGGAATCCGACCGGCGCTGTCGCAGTGGTAACGCGAAAAGCTTTGCCGCGCTTTCCCTTCATCCGAATCGTCCGGCCAGGGCGGATTCCTGTCTGGATAGCGAGCTGCGTCAAGTCCAACTGCTCCGCCATACCGGGCGTGGTCAACAGCGGTTGGTTTCGTTCATTCAGCAGGCGAATGTAAAACTGTTCGTAGCGCCGCGCGGCTGATTCCAGCTGGATTTCCTCTTCCAGCGCGTCCCAGTCGTTCGGGCGCTCCCGTAGCATGGTGCGCAGCACATTCAGCTTGTCGTCGAAAAACAGTCTCGTGCTTCTCTCCATTTCGGTGATGGTGAGCAGATAAAGACTCGCCGTGGCGAGGAACACCAGAAACAGGCCGGCAAGCGCGTACGCGGCGGTGAGTCGGAAGGCGAGAGTCTTCCGCAGCCGCGAGACCGGGGCGACCCTAGCCGTCAGCTTCCATGACATACCCTGCGCCCCGAACCGTTCGGATCAGCTTTTGTGGAAAAGGGTCATCCACCTTGCTCCGCAGCCTTCTCACGTTGACGTCGACTACGTTAGTATCGCTGTCGAAATTCATGTCCCATACCGCTTCGGCGATCAGCGTTCGCGACAGTACCTCGCCGGAACGTTGCGCCAACAGCGACAGCAAGAGGAACTCCTTGAAGGTCAGCTCCAGCCGGTGTCCGGAGCGTGTGACCCGCTGACGCAATAGATCAATTTCCAGGTCGGCCATGCGGATAACTTCTTGCGGCCGTTGTGGCGCGCGGCGCAGCAGCGATCGCACCCGCGCCAACACTTCAGAGAATGCGAATGGTTTTACCAGGTAGTCGTCGGCGCCGAGTTCCAATCCTCGCACTCGCTCGTGGACGGCGTCGCGCGCCGTAAGAAAAAGCACCGGCGTCCGACCGCCTGCTTGACGCAAACGCGTGAGCACCTGCCAGCCATCCAGGCTGGGAATCATCACATCGAGAATCATCAGATCGAAAGCCGTCTCTAGCGCCACGTGCAGCCCGTCCAAGCCATCTCCCGACACTTCGACGCCAAAGCCCGATTCGCTTAGCCCTTTCTTCAGGAACTTGGCGGTCTTGGGCTCGTCTTCGATGACTAGAATTTTCATATGCCAACCCTTATGCTTTGGCCCGGCAGCTACGCTTCTTGCGGACTTCAACTTTCTGCGACGAATGTCCAGAACTTAGGTCGCAACCGCCTCACGGCCAGACCGGATCGCACTGGATTACACCCTTGTCATGTACATGAAAGCGTAGGAACATGGCAGGAAGATGAAGGCGCGGCGAAGGTCCGGTTAAACAAACTCGAAGAGGCCGATTCTTGATCGAGAGAAATTCACGGCCAAACAACATGACCGTGACAAGCAGCAGAACACCGGTTCGCGACCGTCGTCAGACCGGGTACAATATGGGGGCGGAGATGACACCGAAGTGCATGCGCGGCGAGCAGCGCAAATCCCGGCCGGGATATGCCGAGTTGCATTTCAGTCTCTTCAAAAACATCTTCAATTTGCATGCACCAAGAATGGTGCATATAAGTTAATGAAAATAAAAGCGAGAGTGGCGGAATTGGCAGACGCACCAGACTTAGGATCTGGCGGGTAAAACCGTGGGGGTTCGAGTCCCCCCTTTCGCACCAGTCTTCTGGCTTGCACTGTGAAACACGAGTCCCTTAACACGACGAAGGCAGAGACTCCTCCAGCGAGCGACATAACCTTGTTCGCGTCGGTGATGGCGATTGCGTGGGCCTTGGTCATCACCGTACTCTGGGCAGTCCTCGCCTTAGGCTTCGGACGCAGCAAGAGCAATGTGCGACTACTGACGATGCTGGTTATCGGCGCGGTGGTCGTTGCCTTTCTGTGTGGTCACGCTTACCGCCAAGGGTGGAAGAGCAGGCGAAGATAACGACAGATCGTTCAGGCACAGACACCCTGCACTAAACGATTCCGCGGCCAACTGTGGCTCAAGTTTTATAGGCTACCAACCGGGACGCAGCTGAAGCTCATTCAATGCGCCGCTTTACACGGCAACTCTCCTCGACCCCCGCAAGCTCATGTTGTTGGTTCGCGCCGTTGTCGCCGGTGCTCTTCTCGGAGTAACATCTTCCGCTATCAAATCTGTGCCCGCGCAACTGCAGGGCAATAGTTGAGTCGCGATGCTACCCGCGATGGCGCTTGTGATGCATTGCCTTCGCGGTCGCAATACGCACGATGCCGAATCAAACGCTTGACGAGAATTTTATGGAGGATGCGATGCGCAAGATGGTATTGCTGGCAGCGATCTCAGTAGGAGCGACAGTTATGGCAGCGGCTGACCTTCAACCGCTTAACGTGAAGCCTGGTCTTTGGCAGGTAACAACGACTACTACCATCCAAGGTATGGGAGCTCCTATGACCCAGACCTACAAATCGTGTGTCAGAAAAGAAGACATGAACAAGTACCCGTTCCCCGATCGTGACGACGAGTGTAAATATAGTGTTCAGAGCTCCACCAGCAGCCACATGGAGGTGAGCGGAAACTGCCTGTACCAGAGCGGCGAGAAGGCCGACTTCAAGATTCGGCTTGACGTCATCGACTCAGAAAATGCTCAAGGTAGCGGACAAGCTACTATTGTCGGTCCTTCGGGCGCCATGCACGGAGACTATTCCGGCAAAGGCAAGTGGATCGCCGGAAGTTGTCCCGCGGGAATGCACTAGCCATCCCCGGAAGCCGGCTTGGGTGTGGCGTGGATGATCAAGCCGTAGTTGGCGACAATTCTCGGCAAACCTGCACAAACTTCTTGACAATCGGTCACTTCAGTACAAAACTGTTTGCGCTCGGGATTTGTGTGCTCAGACTGCGCTGCTGATTTTGCAGTATCGCCGGGCAAAAGCCGTTCTTGTCGTTGAGTGCGAAACGACACGTCACAACCTGCAGAACTGTTCGCCAGGAGGAAAAATATGCGACGGGTTCTTCTGCTTCTCACCCTGCTGTGCTGCGTAGCGTCCGTGTCCGCTTGGGCTGCCGACAATGGGATGCTATACGCGATCGATAACGACAACAACTCGTTGTACGCGATCAACCCCAACACCTACACCGCGACCTTCATCGGCTCTACCGGCGTCGCTGCCGGCAGCTTCGGGGACCTGACGTATAACCCGAATACCAACACCGCCTACTGGGCCCCGGGCCGTGGTAACGACAATCTCTACACCATCAATCTGCAGACCGGTGCAGCCACACTGGTGGGTGCGCATAATGTCGACGACCTGTTTGCCCTGGGTTACGACACCGCCACCAGCACCCTCTATGGCGAGTCGAGCACTGGCAGCTTCTATAGCCTCAGCACCAGCAATGGCGCAGCAACCCTGATCGGCAGCAACAGCGTCTACCCGGGCGGATTGGCTTATCGCGGCGACACCAACCAGTTGATTCTGCTCGGCGCCGGCACGGCATCCTTCAACCTGGTTAATGTTGCGAATGGAACGACGTCACTGCTCGGCGGCAGCGGCTTCGTCAATGACAATGGCGTCACCTGGGATCCCATCCAGGGCAAATTCTTTGTCGACGATTACAGTGGCAATCTCTACACCGGAGATCCGAACACGTACGCGCTGACGAATGTTGCAAGTTTGCCGGGTGCGTTCGACGGAATCGCCTACGTGGGCGCAGTTCCTGAGCCCGGAACGATTCTGCTGATCGGCAGCGGAATCCTCGGCTTGGCGACTCGTCTGCGCCGCAAACTCTAAACTTCGATTTCAGTTCGGAAGAGACTAGACCGGAGCTTCGGCTCCGGTTTTTTGCTGCCCAATCACGGAGTGGAGACAGTCGATGAGGTGTTCGTCGCATTGCACGGTCTCACTGGCAATCTACAATTCGTGAGAAGGAAGACTATGCCCATGAGCAAAAAATCTACCAGCACCGATATTCCGCTCTCTGAATTCGCGCCCAAGCTATCCGAACTAACTCGCCAGGTATTATTCGGCGATGTTTGGGAGCGGCCGGAGCTCGCCAAGCGTGATCGCAGCCTGATCACAGTTGCCGCGTTGATAGCGCTCAATCGTCCTGAACAGTTGCGCTTTCATCTCGGCAAAGCTTTAGAGAACGGACTCAAGAAAGAAGAGCTCATCGAAGCAATTACCCACCTGGCGTTCTATTCCGGCTGGCCCACCGCCATGAACGCGATCAAAGTTGCACAGGAAGTATTCGCTAATGCCTAGTTGAAGCAGGAAAGGTGGGTGATTACGAAAGTGGTGGCCTGACCGGACTCGCAGGCTATCTGCGTCGCAAGTTTTAAGTTGGCTGAAATTCCAGCCGGCCGGGATAATCTCCCGGCCTTTTTTTTGTACGTTCACGAAACGAGAAATCCTTCTAGCCGCTGGATTCGAATCGGTGCGCGGTGCTGCGCTCTGCCCGAGCGTCGTCCAACCCCAATGCCGTAGAATCAAAGGATGGCATTTCGATCCCCCGATTCCAGCTTTCGCAAGCCGACTCACCCGCCAGAGGACACGCATCAGGAAGCTGCTTACCTGAAGTCGCTCGGGGAAAAGCAGAAGCCGGTGCGGGTCAAACTGCTCGACGGCGAAGTGGTTCGCGGCTGGATCGAATACTATGACCGGCGCATGATCCGCCTCACCCGCGACGGCGCTCCCAATCTCTTTATTTATAAGCACGACATCGCGTACATCGCCGAAGAGGGCGGCAAGCCGCGGCGCACAGTGCGCTCCGCTGCTGACAACGCCCTCACACCTGAGCCGGCGGACTCGAACGAATGACCCGTTACACGCCAGACATCGAGCCCATGATTCGCGAAGCAGGCGCGCTACTGATGAGCTACTTTCATCGGCGCATTGGCTATGAGTACAAGGGCGATGTTGACCTGGTGACCGAGGCTGACCGGGCTTCTGAAAAATTTATTACCGAACGCCTGCGAGGCCGCTGGCCAGAGTTCGGCATGCTGGGAGAAGAAGGCACGCGGTCTGATATGGCGGCCGAATATCGCTGGCTGGTCGATCCGCTGGACGGCACCACCAACTTCGCCCACGGCTACCCGGTGTTCTGCATTTCCATTGCGCTGGTGCGCGGCGAAGATCTGCTTGCCGGCTTTCTCTACGATCCCACGCGCGACGAATTCTTCTCTGCCGAGCATGGCGCGGGAGCCAAGCTGAACGGGCAGGCGATGCACGTGTCGAAGACGCAAACTTTGTCCGAGTCGATTCTCGGCACCGGCTTCCCCAGCCATAAGCGCCACAAGAATCCGAATATCCACTTCTATCACCAGCTCACTCTGCGCTCGCACGGACTGCGGCGTGCCGGTTCGGCTGCGCTCGACCTCGCGAACGTCGCCAGCGGCCGCTACGACGGATTCTGGGAATTTAATCTCAACTCCTGGGACACGGCCGCCGGTGTACTTCTCGTGCGCGAGGCGGGCGGCACTGTCACGCGCTTCGATGGCTCGCCATTTCTCCTGAACAGCAGAGAGGTACTGGCGTCGAACGGCATCATTCATCAGGAGCTGATGGAGAACTTCGCCGAGATCTTCGCCGGCCGTGGGCTGGAAGACATTCCCTCACCGGTGGAATACGCCCGCCAGCGCTCGTAGAGTCCGGAAGCCCGCAGGGCGTGTGATGACAGCCCAGCATGGAGCCGCAGGCGAAGTGCTGGGTACCGGTCAATCTAGAAACACAGAGTCCCTTCAGGGACGACGCCCGCACCGCGAATGTCTGCCGGCGCTTTACAAACAAAATCCGCATCACTTCCCTCAGCTCTGCATTACAATCGCCCCGATATCCGTCTAACCATCAGGAGGACGCTATGCGGCACTTCCCTCTTGCGGTGGCTTTGATATGTCTTTCCGCTTGTATCGCAACTGCGCAAT
The DNA here is from genome assembly GCA_963699875.1 of uncultured Acidobacteriaceae bacterium. Taxonomy (GTDB): domain Bacteria; phylum Acidobacteriota; class Terriglobia; order Terriglobales; family Acidobacteriaceae; genus CAVVDY01. The sequence continues at coordinate 34,545 of CAVOVN010000012.1, read as the reverse complement.
CATCGCCCGCTCAGCTTTGTGTGGCCAACATGCAGAGCGTCAACGCGGGCACAGATACCACTGGGCGCGAAATGCTCATGAACTTCCTGAGCAAAGAGAAAAACAAGTCCGTCGCGCAAGACGTTCCCATTGACGCCTCCGATCCCGAGCAGGCGCTGCAACAGGCGAAGAGCAAGAATTGCGACTATCTCGTCACTGCGCGCCAGACGGAGAATCATCAGGAAAATTCACAGATGCAGGCCATGGGCACCTTTGGCCAGACCAGCATGCCAACTTACTACGTCACCACCACCTACAAGCTGACCAGGGTGAGCGACGGCTCGGACGTGGCGAGCGGAAATTTCAAGGCTTCCGACCGCGGCTCCGAGCAGAACGCATTAGGCTTCACGCTGCATAAGATCGCCGACAAAGTGACGGAGACGATTAAGAAGGCGGGGCACTAGACTTCGCCGCGCCGACGCATCCTTCACTTTCTGGAATCCCGCCCGGGCCTGAGCTTCACAATATTTTGCGGATTTTAACGAATTCGAGAGCTGCCTGCGTACCCCATGCGAGTCAGGGTGGCATCAAATGGCGTATGGGGGCGATATGGGAGAGCAGGCAACCTTGGCGCTGTTAGAGATACTCGGCAAGACCGTGCAACATCTGGAGAGCACCAGCGATCCACATGATCCTGACGTTCAGCGATTGAAGCACTCGCTCCTCCTCGCCATCGCTGAACTGGACCTTATCAAAGAGAACAAGCCTGCTGCCTAGCACCCCACCTCCAAGGAAAATGGCGGATGCCGCAAACAGATCTGCTTTCTGCGATAAAATTTTGAGGTGAACCAATCGCTGCTGAACCGCTCTGTTTCCAAGCGCCCTGACCGAGTGAAACTGCAGGGTCGAATCCTCTTCCTTACCGAAGATCCTGAACTCATCAAGCGCCAGCTCGCAGGCGAAGACCTGCCCTGGGACACCGCGCATCCCGAGCGCAATCCCAAGCTGCGCGACGATATCTCCACCGACGAGATCACCCCGGCACACATCTGCTTCTTCTTCGACGAGACGCTGGGCGAATTCCCGTACACGGGCCTGAAGTGCGGCAACGAGACGCCCATCAAGCGCGGCGACGTGAAGCGTGGCGGATTTGTCGCCTGTGTCAGCGGCAAGCGGCGCGGCAAAGGTTCCAGCCGCGAGCAGTCGCCTTACGCCGAGATGTCGGCCGGCATTCAGTGCGTGATTGCGGAAAACATCGAGCGCATCTACAAGCAGAATTGCCAGAATCTCGGCGTGCTGACCTCGACCGACTTCTCGCTGATCGACAAGATTCGTGCCGGCGAGGAAATTCCGCTCCGCAACTTCACCGAAGGCGAAGACGAGATCACGCGACAGGTCATCGAGTACGGCGGACTGTTCCCCTTCAACGTTGCGCGCCTGCAGGGCAAGGTCTTCCTCCCGCCGGCCGAAACCCGTCCGCGACCGATGACCATCGCCGAGAAGATCTTCGCCCGCCACATGCTGCACGGCGCCGGCAAGGTCGGCGTCGAAGCCGTCAAGCCGGGCGATACTGGATTTGCCCGCACCGATCTGCGCTTCAGCCACGAGTATGTCACGCCCATGGCGGCCATCTTCTATGACCACTACCTCGGCAAAGATGAGCCGGTAAATGATCGCGACACCATTCTCTTCTTCCGCGATCACCTGACGTTTCTTGATGAAGTGCTGTCGGAGGAGAAGCGCAAGATGGGCCTTCTCGACCTTGCTGGCCAGCTGAAGCTGAAGCAGGAAGACTTCGCCAAATCGCGCGGCATCCGCCTTCATGGCGAACTGAAAGACCGCAAGGGCTCGGAAGGCATCTGCCACTCGCTCATCACCGAGACCTATGCTCTGCCCGGACAGCTCAACGTTGGCTCCGACTCGCACACGCCCCACGTCGGCGCCATGGGATGCGTGGCCTTCGGCATCGGCACCACCGACGTCTTCAATTCCTGGTTCACCAAAGACGTTCGCGTGAAGGTACCCGAGTCGGTGAAGGTCATCATTCGCGGCAAGAAGCGCGACAACGTCACCGCCAAAGATTTCATCCTCAAGCTGCTGTCGATGGAATACATTCGCAGCGGCAAGGCGCTGGCGAAGGTCATTGAGTATTCCGGCGAAGCCATTGAGGCGCTAGGCGTGGACGAACGCGCCACCATGACCAACATGGCCGCCGAGATCGGAGGCTTCACCGGTATCGTTGCTCCCGATCAGAAGGTCGTCGACTTCCTCATCGAGCGCCGCGGCATGTCGCACAACGAAGCCGAGACGCTGATCGAAGGGCTGTACAGCGATCCCGACGCGCACTACGCGCACGTCATCGAGTTCGATGCCAACGACATCTATCCCATGGTCGCCACGCCCGGCGATCCCGGCAATGGCAAGTTCATCCGCGAGCTGAATACGCCGGTTCCGGTTGAGATTGCCTACGGTGGCACTTGCACTGCCGGCAAGAATGAAGACATGGACATGTATGCCCAGGTGCTCAGCGAGGCGCTGAAGCAGGGCCGCCGCGTCGCCGACAGTTGCAAATTTTATATACAGTTCGGCTCGCAGGAGACGCGTGAGTACTGCATCCGCAAAGGCTATCTCGATATCTTCCACAACGCTGGCGCGCAGGTGATCGAACCCAGCTGCGGCGCCTGCATCAATGCCGGTCCAGGAGTTTCGACGCGACCGGACCAGGTCGTCATCAGCGCGCAGAACCGCAACTTCCCCGGACGCAGCGGCCCCGGCCAGATGTATCTCGCCAGCCCGCTGACCGTCGCCGCCAGCGCCGTCGCCGGCTACATCGTGGAGTACGAGCCGGCAGGACAATTGGAACCGGCCGGGCGCGGGACGGTAACAGATGTCGACTAATGCTTACAACTCGCTGGCATTAGTGAGAAACTGTGAGTAGATGAAATTCGAGACTCTATACAAAACCCAGCATCCTGAGAAGTTAGAATTCGCTGAGTACTATCAGCCTCAGCTCGAAACGCAGCCTATGGGTGGCAGGTGGGTATATCTCGTTCGTGAAAGGCACGGGTGGTTTAGTGATCAGGAAAAACGACCTGTTCACCATACTTACACGCTGAACCCGGAGGAGGGCTTTGCAACGTTCGAGGAAGCTCTAAATCGATACAACGAGCAGTTACAACATCGTGCGTTAGAAGGTTTCATCCATTCGTTTTACATTGATGTTCCTGTTGGCCACTGCTATAGAAAGATCGATACAGACAGAATCTCCGCGGACTTCGACACGGCCCGGCTCGTCCGTGATGAAAGAGACTCTCGGTAGCCATCCAAACCCTCCCGCCAACCCTGCATCCTAAGCTGCAGGACAGCCCACTGTGTCGAACTCCGATCTCACATCCGTCTTGTGCGTACTTCTGCTACTGGTTGGCCTGGCGCAGCTGCTGGGCTATCTGTTCATGCGCCTGCGCCAGCCCAAAGTTGTCGGCGAGATCCTGGCCGGAATCGTGCTCGGACCGGCAATACTTGGCCGCCTGCCGGCGATTTCACGCTTGACGGAAAGCGTCCAGCATCGCGGCGAAGTTCTAAGCTTCGTTTACTGGCTCGGCCTGTTGCTGCTGATGTTTCTCTCCGGGGCCGAGACGCGCCAGCTATTCACCCGCGAAGAGCGTCGCGAAGTCGGCTGGCTGACCATCGTAGGCACCGGCCTACCGTTTGTTATTGCCCTCGTGCTCGGCCCATGGCTGGTTCGTCCGTCGCTTGCCGGCCCGCATGGCAATCGCATTTCGCTGATCATCGTTCTCGCCGTCGGCGTCGCCGTGACCTCGGTACCCGTGGTCTCGAAGATTTTTGCGGACTTGAAGATTCTGCACACCCGGTTCGCGCGCCTGGTCCTGGGAGTAGCTGTACTGGAAGACATTGTCCTCTGGCTGGCGCTGGCGGTCGCGACTGCGCTTGCCGGGCAGGCCGCGCTCAACTTCCACCAGATGTCGCGCCACTTGATCGGCACCATCGCATTCTTTGTGCTCGGGCTCACCTTGTTCCCTCGCGTCATCAAGCGAATCAACAAGGCACGCTTCAACGTCTTCGCGCAGCAATCTCCGGTCGCTTATGCAATTGCAGTTTTGCTGGGCTACTGCGTGGTCGCCGGAGCCCTCGACGTGAGCCTGGTCTTTGCTGCGTTCCTGGCCGGCTTCGCTGTCGTACACAAGAAACGCCGGCTGTTTGCCGAAGCCCTGGACGCTATCGGCAAAGTCTCGTTCGCTTTCTTTATTCCTGTGTATTTCGCGATTGTCGGTTTCAAGCTCGACCTCATTCGCGGAGTCTCGCTACCCATGATCCTCGCGTTTGTCCTGGGTAGCTGCATCGTGAAGGTGCTCTCGGTATCGCTGGCAGGGCGCTTCGCCGGCTTCCGCGGGCTCGACCTGGTCAACCTCGCGGTCACCACCAATGCGCGTGGCGGCCCCGGCATCGTCCTGGCCAGCGTGGCCTTCGAGGCGGGCATCATCAGCGCGCAGTTTTATACCACGCTGGTGATCGCTGCGGTCTTGACCTCTCAAGTTGCCGGAGCGTGGCTTGACTACGTCTTGCGCAAGGGGTGGCCGCTACTCAGCGCCACCGAGTCGGCGCAAGCGAGTCTCGTCTCCTCGCCTGAAAACGTCTCCGCAGCTTGACCCACTGACGCGCCCGCTCAGGCCCTCTGCGTTACGCTTAGCTGAAGGTGTAGGCATCAACTTAGGGTTTTTTGCTAACATCAGTTATATCGTTAACGTGAGGGGTTGAGGGAGAGATCAAGTTATGGCCTACGTAATTGCAGAGCCTTGCATTGGAACCAAGGACACGGCCTGTGTCGACGCCTGTCCGGTGGACTGCATCCATCCCAAAAAGGACAGCGACAAGTTTGCGGCGGAAGAGATGATCTATATCGACCCGGTCGAGTGTATCGACTGCGGCGCCTGCGTCCCCGTGTGCCCGGTGTCGGCAATCTTCGCGCTCGAGGATCTGCCGGAGAAGTGGAACGAATACACGGCACGCAACGCGAAGTACTTCGGCCGCGAATAGATATTGCTGGCAGAAACGGCACACGCCCCCGTGTGCCGCGTGCACTTTCGGAACACCCCGCCGCCATCATCAGCTACTTCAGCGACCATGCGATGCTACTGAGCTACAGACCGGCAGATCTGTGCGCTAAAACCAATTCATAATGGCCGAAGAATTTACGGATTAGCCGCCCAGCAGCACCAGCTGCTCGATTTTCTCCAGCAGTGCGTCTGGAGGATCGCCTTTGGTGATGAAGGCGTTGGCCAGCTCCAGTGCTTCCGGCGGCAGCGAGAAATAGGCGGAAAGGAAGATGATAGGCAGGTCAGGCCGGCGTCGGCGCAGCTCGGCGGCCACCTCGCCGCCATTCATGTCGGGCATGAAGTAGTCCAGCACCACCAGGTCAACTTTATTTTTGTCGAATATTGCCAGGCCCTGGTGACCATCGCTGGCCGTAAGGACATTGAAGCCGCGACTCTCCAGCATGATCTTGCGCACGCGCAAACCGATCCGCTCATCGTCAACACATAGAACGGTCTTGTCAGCCACGGATTGTGCCTGGTCTGTCATGCCTACCGATAACATTGATGCTCAATCACCCCTCATTGAAAAGCGACCCGAGTCACTTTTCGCGGAGACGGCACTACTGAGCTGGCCTGGGGAAGCGCTTTCGTCTATATGTATCTGAGCCTTTGCGATTTGCCTATGCCGAAAACGTGGTAGTAGGCGCAATTTGGCGTCTGGCAGAACATAAAACGCAACGGTAATAGCATTTTTACTGATCTGAAATATCGTTATTACCGAAGGTCAATTCACCTGCTGGGAGAGCGCGTCGCGTCCCGCCGATCTCCGCAGTGCAAGAGATGAGGCTTGCGTCGGCAAGATCTAGTTGTCGCTTCCCCACGTCCGCTACCGGACAACCCACGGTCACGACGGACGATCGCCTCCCCGATTCGAAATCCATGTCACTGAAGCGACTCAACTTAACGTTGGCTGGCAGGTTGCATGTAAAACCAATTACGTCCTCTTAGGGGAGTTCAGAAAAATGCGTAATCTGCAGCAGGACCTTCGATTCGGCATTCGGCAGATGGTGAAGTCACCGGGATTTGCAATCGCCACTATTCTCACCATCGCCTTGGGAATCGGCGCAACCACTGCGATCTTCAGCCTGGTGAATGCCGTCCTGCTGCGGCCCCTACCCTTTGCCGAACCCGATCGCCTGGTAGCCGCCGGTCCGGTGAACGACCGTCGGCCGGATCAAGCCTACTCGGTCAGCGCCATGAGTTATCCCGACTTCTTCGACTGGCGCTCACAGAATCATTCTTTCTCCCCACTGGCAGAGTGCCGCGACAACACGTTCACCCTTACCCGCGCCGGTGATCCACAGCACCTGGATGGTGAGGTGGTGTCAGCGGATTTCTTCAAAGTACTTGGCGTGGAGCCTGCGCTGGGCCGCGGCATCGTCAGAGACGATGAGAAGGTGGCATCAAACGTCGTTGTATTGAGCCATGAACTGTGGCGGTCCGCCTTCGGCTCCGACCCGGCAATCATCGGACGTGGCATCACTCTTGACGATAAAAGCTATACCGTCATCGGAGTCATGCCGAAGGGCTTTGAGTTCCCCATTCAAACTCCGGCACCGCAACTTTGGACGTCGCTAGCCGACGATGCCTACGATCCCACCGGCGACAAACCGCTGACCGAGCAGCGCGGAGCCCACATGTTGGGCGTTATAGGCAAGCTCAAGCCAGGCGTCTCCCTTGATCAGGCCACAGCCGACCTCAAGGTGATCGAGCGTAACCTCGTTACCCAGTACCCCGACAGCAATAAGCATTACACCTCGGCCAAGCTGGTCCCTCTGCTGGATTTCACGGTGGGCGACACGCGGTCAGCGCTGCGCATGTTGTTTGCCGCAGTTATGTTGATGTTGCTGGTGGCCTGCGCCAACGTCGCCGGACTACTGCTGGCACGCGCCTCCCGTCGTCGTTCGGAGATCGCGGTGCGTACCGCGATGGGTGCAAGCCGGGCGCAGATCGTTCGTCAATTCCTGGCCGAGTCGGTGCTGTTGTCGATGATTGGCGGTGCGCTCGGCATAGTTATTGCCACGTTATTGTTGCATGGCGTGCTGCTGGTTCTGCCTGCTGATCTGCCGCGCGCAGCATCGATCACTATCGATTCGACGGTGCTGGCCTTCTCCCTCGCGGTCTCCCTTGTGACAGGACTGCTGTTTGGCGTGCTCCCGGCGATGCGAACTGCGCGCGTGGATCCTTCTGTCGCCCTACGCGACGGCACGCGTACAGCGACAACTGGTCGCGGACAGCATCGCCTGCACAATTCACTGGTAATCGCCCAGACCGCGGTTGGACTGGTACTGCTGATCGGCGCGGGCCTGCTGATTCGCAGCTTCGTACGCGTATTGCAGGTTGATCCCGGCTTCGACCGTCGTAACGTGCTGACCGCCAGCTTGTCGCTGCCCCAAAATAAATACCCGCGCGCGAAAGAAATCGAGTTTTACCAGGACCTTCTGCCTCGCTTGCGAAGCTTGCCCGGCGTAGTCTCAGTGAGTGCTGGCTGGCCTCTGCCTTTGTCTGCGGACGGCTTCAGCATTTCCTTCGATATTGAAGATCATCCGGTACCGCAAGGCGAACGGAACGTGTCACGCACTTCGATTGTCGAGCCCGGTTACTTCCGTACGTTGCGGATACCAGTTCTCCGCGGTCGTGAATTCCAAGACACCGATACCACCAAGAGCAAGCCGGTAGTGATTGTGAACCAGGCCTTCGCCAACAAGTTCTTCCCCGGCGAGAACCCCATCGGGAAGCGCATCAACCCTGGATTGGACGATGGCGTGGTGGTCGACGTCAAGCGTGAGATTGTCGGGGTAACGGGCGATGTGAAGGTGGGGCAGCTCACCAAGGACATCGTTCCCGAGATGTACCTGCCATTTGAGCAGGCGGCCGTGCTTTCACCAATCCTGGTCATTCGCTCGGAAGTGGATCCTGTCAGCCTCAGCTCCGCGGTTCGCGCCCAGGTTGCGCAAATCGATAAGAACCTGCCGCTCTACGAGGTCCGCACCATGGACGAGGCGTTCTCTCGTTCCGCCGCGCGCCAGCGATTCCAGGCGCTGCTGGTTTCCGGGTTTGCGGTGATCTCGCTGTTGCTGTGCGCCATCGGGCTCTACGGATTGCTGTCGTATCTCGTCGCTCAACGCACGCTTGAGATCGGAGTGCGCATGGCACTCGGTGCTCCGCGCCAGAGCGTTCTGGCGATGGTGCTGCGCCGCGGAATGGTGCTCGCGGCAATCGGCGTCGTGCTCGGCATTGCCGCTTCTCTTGCGCTGACCAACTTTCTCAAGGGAATGCTCTTCGGCATACGCGCCTTCGACGCTCTGACGTTCGTCGGTGTATCCGCAGTGCTGCTGCTGGTGTGCTTGCTCGCCAGCAGCGGCCCGGCCTATCGCGCTGCCCGACTCGATCCGGTGAAAACCCTGCGCGACCAGTGAGTGAAGTTGTCCGATCCTTTCCCGCAACGGTACATTTCGAACGCGACCCACCATAAAGTCTTCGGGATATCCGGACTGATGCTCTAGAATGGCTGGTCACTCACTTCGCAATATGCCGTCTCTAATCCAGTGAATAGTCCAAAGACGAAAGAGCTCTGGCTCTCTCCCTCCATTCGTACGTTCTCCCGCCCGCTCTTTACTAATACCCTTTGCAAGATCGGTGAGGTTGCAATGCCATTTCGCGGAATAGTCCTCACATGTCTACTAGTTTGCCTGCTCGCGACTATGCAGGCGCAAAACCCCGCTGATAAGGGTGGACCGACCTCCGAAAAAGCGCAAAAAGCTTATAAGGACGCGCTCTCTTATCTTCACTTGGGAATGACTTCATCCGCCATCGACAGTTTCAAGAAGGCCGACAAAGAGGATGGCGGACATTGCACCGCCTGTCAGCAGAAGATGGTTACCTACGGCATTCAAACTGGAGACTGGAAGAGCGCTGAAGGCGCAGCCAGAGAACTGATAGCGGCGGCGCAAGGCGACGAACCGCTGGCCCTGGCGCACTATCAACTTGGCCTGGTCTTTTTCCGCGAAGGTCTGGCCAAGCATAAGGACGAGCAGTTCGCCCACGCGCATGAAGAGTTCACTGCGGCTATCGGCCATTCCGCCAATTTTCCTGCCGCTCTGTTCGCGGATGGTCGCGCCCTGTCGTACCTGAAACAAGATGACGCAGCCAAGGCACGCTTTGAGCAGTTCGTTCAGCTGAAATCGGCCGATGCTACCGATCGCGGACGGGCCATGCGCTACATCAGCCAGCCCGAGTTGGCGAGGGCCCGAATGGCGCCTCCATTTGCGGTGACGACCTCCAGCGGCGAGAAGCTGTCACTCGATGATCTTCAGGGCAAAGTCGTGCTGGTTGATTTTTGGGCGACCTGGTGCGGTCCCTGCCGAGCCGCCATGCCTTCCATAAAGAAGATCGCGAACAAGTTTCAGGGGGAGCCATTCGTTGTGTTAAGTGTCAGCCTCGATAGCGAAGAGCGAAAGTGGAAGGACTTCGTTGCTCAGAATGAAATGACCTGGCCGCAGTACTTCGATGGCGGCTTCAATGGAACCTTGGCGAAGTCATTCAACGTGAATGCCATTCCCCACACCTTCACCATCGACGCGGACGGCGTGCTGCAAGACGAACACATCGGCGATACCGCGATCGAGGGCAAAATCAAAAAACTCCTCGCCCGAGCACATGAGTTGCAGGCGACGCAGAAGCCCGCCGCAGCAAGCGTCCAAGCGCAACCATGAGCGTTCCCATCTGGGTGCCCCAGGTTCGCCCATCTGTTGGGCTAACCTGGGATCACTGCGACGCTACCACGAATCCGGTTTGTCGCACTTTGCTTTCTTCAGTCGACGGCACGAAAGGCGGCAGCAGGCCAGACCGTTAAGGCGCCCACAACGAAGTCTAAAAAATAAAGTACTTGCATCATTCAGCGATGACAGGCATCATATGTGTATCAGGCTAAGTTTGAACGAAAGCGAACTAGAGCTGGTCCCGCCAACGCGTTACCCACTCCAAGCAGCAACCGATCTTCTCAGCAGGAAATTTACACATACAGGTACAACACAATGGAACAAGGAACAGTGAAGTGGTTTAACGATGCCAAGGGATTCGGCTTTATCAGCCGCCAGAACGGCGAGGATGTCTTCGTGCATTTCTCGGCGATTGCCTCCAGCGGATTCCGCAGCCTTCAAGAAGGTCAGGCCGTTGAGTTCAACGTAACCAAAGGCCCCAAGGGCTGGCAGGCCGAGAACGTTCAGGTTCTGTAAGCACTCAGCTTCGCTCAGCATTCAGGTTCTCTAACCTTCAGGTCTTCTGAGGGTAGCAACCTCCATAAGCCCGGAACTCAAACTTCCGGGCTTTTCGTGTTTCTACGCATGCCGTCGGGTGCGGGTGGAGATTTGGCTGAAAGCAGAGACACCTAGCGCGGTCGAAGGGGCGCCCTTCGTCGTATCCCCAAGAACCCTTGCGCTGGCCAGCCGCCGCTTTAAGGTATCTTTTCGGCGGCCAAAGGTGTAAGTGTCAGGGAGGTGGTGTCAATGAAAAGCTTCTTGATAATTTCGTGCCTGTTCTTTGCCTCGAGTCTGTTTGCCGCAGACTGCGTCAAAAACCGGCGCGGACAGACCGTTTGTGGCAACGGCCAGACCGCTGTTGCAGTCAATCCCAATACCGGAAACGCTACAGTCGCTCACAAGAATTCGAACGGCGTAACCACTACGCAAACCAGCAACGGCGGCACGGTCAACACTAGGAACGGAGTTAATACCGCTCAAGGGCCCAACGGTGCTGCTGCCGTCAACACGCGCACCGGCAATGCTGCTGCCGCACATACCAATTCAAACGGCGTAACCACTACTCAAACCAGCAAAGGTGGAGAAGCCAAGACGAAGAATGGGAAGGGTGTAGCTAAAGGGCCGGGCGGCACCACCTGCGTCAAGACCGCGAACAACCAGGGATGCACTAAGTAAGAGAGCTTGGTGCCCCATTCCGGCTGGTTTTGCCGGGGTGGGGATTTTGACTCCAGTCGCTTTTGGTGCCCCATTCTGTCATCCATCTTTTGGACGACAGGGTGGAAGAGAGTCTTGTATCAGGATACGGCTCTCAGTCCCTGTGGTAGTGCGGCGCTTTAGCGCCGCGTCCCTGGAAACTTTTTTGAACGGGCCCGGCTTCAGGTTTGAGCCTGCCCTGAGCGAAGCCGAAGGGACCTGCTGTTCGTTCCCTGCACTACTCGTCACCGGGTATCATCCTGAGCGGAGCGAGACGTAGTCGAGCGCAGTCGAAGGACCTGTAGTTCAGTGCGTGGCGCAGAACTTGCCATGAGCCCGCCCTGGTTAGGGCAACCGATGGCCGAACTTGGACTAACCTGGGCATCAACGCGATCCGATGGGAGAAGTGGCGAGGAGGTAATGTTCAGCACACGTTAACGTTCAAACGAGGGACGTGTACATGGGGCATCAGACTTAGGTGATAGTCAAAACCAGGCTGGCGCTGGTTCCGCCGCTGTTGCAGCCGAGATCCCCCGAGTTCCCACTCGGAGTATTGACCGAGACCTCTGCTGTTCCCGCCCCCGTGATTAATGTGGTCGTGAGCGTGACCTGCAACTCCTCACTGCTGACCACCGAAGTAGCCGCTGTCATCCCATTAATGAGCACCACAGAAGCCGAAACAAAGTTACTACCATTCACCGTGAGAACAGCGTTCTGTTGCACTTGTGAAAACTCAATCGTGGTTGGAGAGAGGGATGAGATGGCAGGGACTGGTCGGGAGCTTCCACACAAGGGGTTCAGGGCGTTGCAGCCAGGCAAGCATAACAAACCCACCAAACACCAAACCGCAACCAACGCTCGCAGCCAGCCGGAGGTACATAGCATGGGCCATCGTACACCCATGCCATATCTTCACCGCGACCGGACCATAGGCGGCTCTCCATTCAACCACGCAGGTACATCTTGTCTCCGTCAGTCTTCCGACCGTGTGCCGCGATATTTTTTGCTTCGGAACTTGGGCGTGCGGGTGGCTCGAGGGCGGAAGCCCCGGCATTCATGAGTTTGTTACGAAACTCATGATTGAGCGACGACGGTGGGACTAAACACACGCCCGTCCCGCAGGGACAGCAGAGCTTAGCCCAGCGCTTCAGCGCTGGGTAGGCGTAAGTTGGATATCCCAAGTCCGCTTCAGCGGACGACAGGAGTTTCGTAACAGACTCTCATGCGGGGGGAATGCCGCGCCGCAAGATCGAGAAAAGAAGTGGGGCCACCCCGTCCGATGGCCGAACTGGGCCACGCGGCTACGGATTTGCCCCAGCAGCTGCTAGCTTATCAGCACCGACAATTTCGATTTTGCCTCCTTCTAATAGCTTTGCGCGATTCAAACGCGCGTGCCTCATAGAGGGGTTTCGTTCCATGGCAGAACGAATTTCGGTCGCTAGAACAGGATTAGTGCGGGCCCCAAAAATGACTGCAGAAATAGCCTCGGGTGGAACCTCGAAGAAAAATTTGCCAGCACTTACCTCGATGCCGTCCTTTAGTGGCCGAATAATTCTCCATTCGCGCTCATACGACCATTCCATATTCTTTGTATACAATACGTCGCCTCCGGCCAATTGACTCAGGCTTCGTGGGTGCGGGTTCTCTACATAAGAAACCTTGACAAGGTGCCGGAACTCATCGTTGGGGCCGAGTTTCTGGTGAAACCACAGATTTTGATCATCAAATTCCACAACTATCCCACGATGCTGGCTTGCGTAGTGGCCCCACATGACGTTATGTATCGGGTCTTCAGTGAGGCTGAAGATACCTAATCTGCCGAGCACGTCCTGGAACTTCTCCCATTGCAGGCGCCATATCTCAGTTTTCCTAATTGGGCCCAGTACCTCGGCCTTGTGCCGCTCCAACTCCGCCAGAAACTCATGCGCCAACTCTGGCCTTAGAACCAGTAAACGGCGAAAGAGATCAATGGGTACTTTAGGGAAGTTCGGATCAGTGCGTTGCTGCTCCTCGATCATTGCAAGAGCACTTTCTGTGGTGCCAAAACGTGCGGTGATTTTCGCCTCAGCGTCGGCAGCAAAGTGGGCCGCAGTGCCTTCGAAGTCGATCAAAGGACGAAATTCAAACGGATCGTTCAGTTCAGATGGTTGAGTAAAGCGCACCTTCAGGCTGTTGGCGAATAGGGGTGCGACTTCTGCCGACATGTACTTGAATAGGGACATGTTCCCTCGAAATCCTCGCGCGTATGATATGCGACTTCATGTTCCTCATCCAAACACTCACCGACCCCAACGAATATGAGGCGATGCCGATTGATCCACTGGTTACCTTCGTAACTTGCACCCTCCCTACTCCTCTGTTACGTTCGCCTTAGTGGGCGCGGGAGTTGTGTGCCCATGCGCGCCGGGGCTTCCGGGCGCGGTGATTTAGGACGTTTGGGTAATGCCGCAAGGCTTGCTTCAGGTTGACCGTTTCGTTACTCCTCAAAATCTCTTCTGCATCGTGTCTGGTGCAATAAATCGAGCTAAGTCCCATCGTTTGTAAGATTTTGCCTGTAACTCTCACGCGCTCAAGATTTTGCGAGGAAAAGTTTTTAGCGGCTCAATGGAATCAAGATTTTAGCTATACCTGGGGGGAGGGGGGTGGAGCAGTTGTCGGTTGTCGGTGGCCAGTTGTCGGAGTGGGGCCTGTGATGCATAGACAGTTAACACATGGGAAGCACGATTGGCGGCGCCAACAAACTGCAGGTTCCTCGGCTCCGCTCGGAATGACACCCGTGCGAAGCCTCACTGGCAGCGGCAAACAAACTGCAGGTTCCTCGGCTCCGCTCCGCTGCGCTCGGAATGACACCTGACACCTGATGCCTGATACCTGACACCCGCGCCCCAACAGGTAAAATGTCACAAAGGCCCGTGAGTCCCCTATGTCCCTGACCAAAGCTGAAGCGCTGGAGCTGTTTCGCTCCGATGACCTGATCGGCATCGGTATGGAGGCCGACGCGGTGCGCCGCCGCCTGCATCCCGAGGGCGTGGTCTCCTACATCATCGACCGCAACATTAATTACACCAACTTCTGCACCGAGTACTGCACCTTCTGCGCCTTCTACCGGCCGCTGAAGGGCAAGCTCGCGGCCGAGGGATACATCCTCGACTTCGACACCATTTACGACAAGGTGCGCGAAACGGTCGAGCTGGGCGGTACCGGCGTGCTGCTGCAAGGCGGCCTGCATCCCGACCTGAAGATCGAGTGGTATGAGGCGATGCTTAGCGGGATGAAGCAGCGCTTTCCCCAGGTCCACCTGCACTGCTTTTCGGCGTCGGAGGTCATCTGTATAGCCGAGGTCAGCGGGCTGTCGATTGAAGACACGATCCGGCGGCTGCGCGATGCCGGGCTGGATTCCATTCCTGGCGGCGGGGCTGAAATTCTGGACGACGAGGTGCGCTACAAAATCGCACGTCTGAAGTGCCTGACCGACGACTGGCTCAACGTGCATCGCACCGCGCACAAGCTGGGCATGCGGACGACGGCGACCATGATGTTTGGCGTGGGCGAGACGGTATGAGAATCGGGTGAACCACTTCCAGGCGATCTACGATTTGCAGGAAGAGACGGGCGGATTCACCGCGTTCATCCCGTGGTCGTTCCAGCCGCAGAACACGGCGCTGGGCGGACGCGGATGGGACGAGGCGACAGCGGTCGAGTATCTGAAGACGCTGGCGATCGCGCGGCTGTATCTGACGAACTTCAAGAACGTGCAGTCGAGCTGGGTGACGCAGGGATTGAAGGTTTGCCAGATGGGATTGCGTTTCGGCGGCAACGATGTTGGTTCGGTGATGATCGAGGAGAACGTGGTGCGCGCCGCCGGCGTGCGCAACTGCACCACCGAAGAAGAGCTGCGGCGGATCATTCGCGATGCCGGCTTCCGTCCGGCACAGCGCGACACGCTGTACACGAAGTTCTTTTTGAATTGAGGTTTGAAAAGGCATGGCTTCAGCCGTGCCGCAGAGGCCGGGATTTGAAACGGCTTAAGCCGCTGAGGGCTCGTCAAAACTGATTCCTCAGAGGCTAAAGCCGACGAAAGCTCGCAACATTTCGGCACAGCTAAAGCTGTGCCCTTTCAAACATAACCGGCGTAAGCAGCGAACGAGTCGCCGTTACGAGACGCCCAGGAACTGGCTGAGCTTGGTGGTATGCAACAGCTCTTTGAGCAGCGGTGAGAAGTTGATCAGCTCAAGGCTGGTGTAGGCCGCAGATGCCGCCGAAATCTTTAGACTAACCAGCGCGCCCAGCCCGGAGCTGTCGATGAATGACACATCGCTCAAGTCGAGTATGATGCGCCGCACTTTGGGGATCATCGGCTTGACCAGCTCTTTGAGTTCCTCGGATGTTCCGGCGACGATGCGCCCGTGACACGTGATGGTTGCGGCGTCACCTGCAACCTCTACTTCGTAGGAAAACGGAGTTGATGGTGAAGTCTCCACGATTCCTCCTCGACGAGCGAATGTGCCACATTGTACTGTGGCGGCCTTCGCCGGTAAATGAAGATTGCGCACTACCGTCTATGAGTTGGTCGATCACCGCTGGAAAGGAAGCACATGGCAAAGGAAACGCCCGAACAATACAAGGCTCGAATCCTGAGTTTGATGGATGGCAAAGACGCCATCGCGGTGCAGCGCGAGACTGCGGCCAAGCTGGCGAAGCTGCTGGAAGGAGCATCGCGCGAGCAGCTCGCGAAGCGCCCGGCTGCGGACAAATGGTCGGTGTCGGAGATCCTCGTCCATCTAGCCGAGGCGGAAGTTTCGTGCTTCTGGCGCTATCGCCAGATGATCGAGCACAACGGCTCCGCGATCATCCCGTTCGATCAGGACCTGTGGTACAAGCTGGGCGATTATCCTTCGCGCGATCCGCAGGAATCGATGCAACTCTTCCGCCTCATGCGGGCCGCGAACCTGCGCATGTTCGACCACATGACGCCGGAACAGTGGCAGCTCGGAGGCGTTCACCAGGAGCGCGGCCCGATGACGATTGCCGATCTGGCGCGACAAATGGCTGGACACGACGTCAACCACGTTGCGCAGATTGAGAAGCTGGTGGCAAAGGACGCGGGCAAAGCGTCGGCGTAACGGATATCCCACATTGTGGGAGCTACGAAAAAACTACCATCCCACAATGTGGGAGCCCGAGACCGGCGCTAGTGAGATTTTTTGGGGGCCGCTTTGCCCTGCATCTGCTGGTCTTGCATAGTTTCGCCCGGCCTGAGCAGCGAAGGATGGAACGTGCTGCTGGCAGTTGGTTCGGAAGCTGGTGTTGTCGGATCCGCTTGAGACTTAGCTGCCGCGGGAGTCGCTGGATTATCAGCCGACGCAGCTTGCGCGTTCGCGGACGATGCCTCCGAAGCAGTCGGAGCGCTCGAAGTCGCTGCCGTCGATCCGCCGGGTTGCAGCCCGCTATCCGCAGCTTTAGCGTTTGCACTTGCTGTTGTTGCAGCCGGCTCGGGATCGAATTCGGCCTTGGCGTTCATCAACTCGTGCAGCTCAGCTTCGTGCGGAGCCGCGAAAAAGAAGCTCACCACGTAATCGCGCTGTTTAGTGAGCGCCAACGCAACCGACACTCGGCGCGACAGCGCGTCGCCATCTTCGTGATAGGCCACTGTGCCATCCATCAGGATGAAGGTGCGACCGTCATGCTCAAACGCGCGCGCTCCTTTCATGTCCTGAATGATGGGATGTCCAAGCCCATAAGCGACCATGAAGTCGGTCATCGAGTCTTTGCCATCGTGAACATCGGGAAACTTCACGTTGGGAAAGCAGGCCAGCGACATCGCGGAGATCGTGACCTCGCCAAAATCTTCGTAGGCGATCTGGCCGGTTTCTTCCGGCATCTTGCGCCAGGCAGAAACCAGCGTTCGCTCGCATGATTTCAGCAACGCTCGCTGGCTTGGTGAGACTGCTGGTCGATCATAGTTGTGCTCGCGACTCTGCTCCACCGCAGGCATAATGGCCGCTTCGGTTCCATAATGCCAGTTCTTGGGAAGCTCATAGCCGAAGCCCAGGAAAACGTTCTCGTAGACGTTGCCCGACACGTTGCCGTCGGCAAGCTTGCGCGCAGGCGGATCGGACTTCAGCTCCTCGACGAGGTGCGACGGAATCGCGGGTCCGCTATAAGGCTGCGCGCCCACGCCAGCGTAATCGCTGATGGATTCGGGTGGGAAGAAGCGCATGTGCGTGACTGCCGCTTCGAGCTGCTGCAGCACCTTGGGATCGCGTCCAGCGGCAACGAAGCGCAGCGCGTATCCGTCGAGATCGGTGGCGTAGATTGCGTGCTGATCGATGCCGCGACGCGTTTCGTAATAGAAGAACGGATGTCCGGAGATGCTGGTCTTGGTGAGTCCGTGTAGCTCTTCCACGCCGATGGTGAGTTCGTCATCGAGTTCACGGCGCAACAACAGACGCGCGTTCGGGCCCTTTTCGCCCGAAGGATAGGCCGAGATTGCCATGACCGATCTGTGCGGCGACGAACCGAGCGTCTCCAGCAGAGCGACGCTGCCGTCCGCGGGGTTCGAAGATGGGATCGGGCGCAAAGCGGCATCGGCGGGCAAGTCGATAGAGAATCCGAAAAACGCGTTGCAGTAGCGATAGTTGGAGAGTAGACCTTCGTCGGGATAATGCTTCGCGGGCCGAGCAGGAGTCGAGTTGGCTGCAGGCTGGTCTGCGGCCAGGACAGATAAGCCTGCGCAGCACGACAAGAATGTGAGTATCAGAAGAACCCGAAGCCGCATGACTTCTCCAGCCACATCATTCTTTCGCTTGGCGCGCCAAAGGTCAACGCCGCGGGATCTTTTTCGTCCGCCGGAGCAGCACCTGAATCAGCAGCAGCCGCGCTGTATTCGCATGCTGCGCCGGGAAAGCGCTCAGGTACAATCAATCGGTTCGATGAGTTGCACAACTACATCGTCACCCAGACTTCCGTCCGGAGCACTGCTCTGAACACCGTCCTGTTTACAGTAGGTCTCGCGCTGCTCGAACCGCACGGGTTCCGTCACTATTTCCGGACGCATTTCCTCGATAAGACGTTTGTTGGCCTCTATCGCGCCAACGGCTTCGACCTGGCGCTGCTGATTCCCTACTTTATTGTGCTGATAACGCTGGCCTTCTACGGCATGCACCGGTATCAGCTGGTCTATCTCTATTACAAGCACCGCAAGAACAAAGTCACGGAACCGCCTTCACGCTTTGCCGAGCTGCCCAAGGTCACCATTCAGCTCCCCATCTTCAACGAGCAATACGTGATTGACCGCCTCGTCGATTGCGTGTGCAAGATGGACTATCCGCGCGAGAAGCTTGAGATTCAGGTACTCGACGATTCGACGGACGAGACTGTGCAGGTGGCGTCAGCCGTGGTCGATCGCTATGCCGCGATGGGATACAACATCAGCTATCACCATCGCACCAACCGCGAAGGATACAAAGCGGGCGCGCTGGATGCAGGCCTCAAAAAGACGGATAGCGAGTTCATCGCTATCTTCGACGCCGACTTCGCGCCGTACTCCGATTGGATACAAAAGGTTATTCACCACTTTGCCGATCCGCAGATCGGAATGGTGCAGACGCGCTGGACGCACCTGAACCGCAACTATTCATTCCTCACCGAAGTTGAAGCCATCCTGCTCGACGGCCACTTCGTGTTGGAGCACGGAGGCCGCTCACGCGCCGGGGTGTTCTTCAACTTCAACGGCACCGCCGGAATGTGGCGACGCAAGGCGATTGACGACGCGGGTGGTTGGGAGCACGACACACTCACGGAAGACACCGACCTGAGCTATCGCTCGCAGTTGAAGGGATGGCAATTCCGATATCTGCAAGATGTTGAATGTCCGGCAGAGCTGCCCATCGAGATGACGGCCTTCAAGACCCAGCAGGCACGCTGGGCCAAGGGCCTGATTCAGTGCGCCCGAAAAGATCTTCCGTTCGTGCTGCGCGCCAATGTTTCGCGGCGCGAGAAGATTGAGGCCTGGTATCACCTGACGGCGAACATCAGCTATCCCCTGATGATTGTGCTCAGCACGCTGCTGATGCCGGCCATGATTATTCGTTCGTATCAGGGCTGGTTTCAGATGCTCACCATCGACCTGCCGCTGTTTTTGGCGTCGACGTTTTCCATCTCCAGCTTCTATCTGGTGTCGCAAAAAGAACTGTTTCCCAAGTCGTGGCTGCGAACGTTGCTGTATCTGCCTCCGCTGATGGGGTTGGGAATCGGGCTGACCATTACCAACAGCAAAGCGGTCATCGAAGCGCTCGTGGGACATCAGACCGCATTTGCGCGTACTCCGAAGTACCGCGTGGTCAGCAAACAGGACAAGACTATTGCCGCAAAGAAGTATCGCAAGCGCCTAGGCTGGGTTCCATATCTTGAGTTGCTGATTGGCGCCTATTTTGCCGTGACCATCTGGTATGCGATGTCGACGGAGAATTACTTCACCGTTCCATTTCTGTTCCTGTTCGTCTTCGGCTACTGGTACACCGGAATCATGTCGCTGATGCAAGGCCGCTTCGACGCCTTCGGTCAGGCACGTTCAGCCGAAGAGCACAGCGTGAAACCGTTTCCGGTGGGAGTGTAGGGTAAGGGCTTATGCGTTTTCTTCGACTACTCACTCTTCTGGTACTGGCGCTCACGACGCTGTTCTCCTTCGCCCTCGATCGCCAGCCCAACGCCGACTATCACGCTCGGCGCGTGGCGCTGGCACAGAAGCTCGACGGAGGAGTAGCTGTCATCTTCGCGGCGACTGAGGCTGAAGGTCCGAACGCGACCTTCGGATTTCGCCAGGACAACAACTTCTTCTACCTCTCCGGCCTGACGGAACCCGGCGCAGCACTGGTCGTAGCACCCGCATTCGGCAAGAACTCATCTCAGCCTTACACGGAGATCCTGTTCCTTCCTGCGCGGAACCTGAAACAGGAGAAGTGGACTGGCCCGAAGCTGGGGCCAGATGATCCGCAGGCTACGGCCATCACTGGCTTCGATCACGTCGCCAATCTCGACACGCTATCGGCGGAACTTGCCAAACTGCTGGCGGACGGCCGCCCTGCTCTTTACCTCGACAAGCCAGAAAGCGGTGAGCAGAACGCGGCATCTAACTTCCTCGACTGGTCGCGACGCGCTAACACGTTGCCCATGCGCACGGGTGTCAATGACGTCAAACCTGCACTCGCACAATTGCGCGTGATCAAAGACCCAGGAGAGATCGAACGCATACGTCATGCAACCGACGCCTCGATTGCCGCGCACTTTGCAGCCCTGCAAATGATCAAGCCCGGCCTGAATGAGCACGACGTTGAGGCGCGCATGCAATACGAGTTCATGAAAGGCGGATGCGAGCGGCCGGCCTATGCGCCCATCGTCGGCTCGGGGTTCAACTCCACCGTGCTGCACTACTCAGCCGATGACGCGCCCATCCGCGATGGCGATGTGGTGGTAATGGACGTGGCGGGCGAGTACGCGATGTATGCGTCGGATATCACGCGAACAGCTCCGGCCAACGGCAAGTTCACCGAGCGTCAACGCGAGATCTACAACATCGTTCTAGGCGCACAACAAGCGGCGATGAACGCTTTCAAGTCCGGCCAATACTCGCTGACGGGAGCTGATTCGCTCTACAAAGTGGCGTACGACTACATCAACACGCACGGCAAAGACCTGCATGGACAGCCTTTGGGGCAGTACTTCATCCACGGTTTGGGGCACTACGTCGGTCTTGAGGTTCACGACGTGGGCGATACCAGGGCAAAAATCGGTCCGGGGATGGTGTTTACCATCGAGCCGGGTATTTATATTCCTGAGGAAAAAATCGGGGTTCGCATCGAGGACATTTATTACGTCGACGCCAAGGGAAACCTGGTCGATCTGACGGCTTCGCTCCCCCACACAGCCGAAGAGGTGGAGTCGGCAATGGCGGGAACATACAAGCCAAAGAGCTGAACTTCCACGTGGTACGGCCGTCACAGACGGCGTGCCTCAATCTGATATCCTGAGTGTCTGTGGTGATCAAGGTTCTGTTTGTCGTCCTCATACTGAGCACCGCAGCGATCATTGCCGTCGGCATCGCCATTTACCTCCGCGTCAGGCGTCATCTTGAGACGGCCCACTCGGAAGGGGAGATGACTAAGGCAACCGGCGCATCCGATCAGGACGACAAGTCGGCTCAAACAGCGGGAGCATCCGAGGGGAGCAACCATGGCAAAAGCGGCGACAGGGATATGTGAAAGCTCGGCTGAGCGCTCTTTCAACGGGTTGCGCCAAGTTGCGATCGTAGTCTGCGCCAGCGCGGTGATCGCAGTCTGCGCGCGCCTGGTATTGCCGCTGCCGTTCACGCCTGTTCCGCTCACGCTAGCGAATTTTGGTGTGCTGCTGGTCGGACTCACCCTGGGCAGCAAACGCGGGTTCGCGGCCGCAGCCCTCTATTTGGGATGGGGCGCGATGGGATTGCCGGTGTTCAGCCCGGCCGGACCTGGCGGCATTGCGCAGATGCTCGGCCCCACCGCCGGATATCTTTGGGCGTATCCCGTGGTGGCGTTCGTTGCGGGCCTGATTGCGGAGCGCGGGGTGCGAAGCTTCACTCGCAGCCTGGTCGGCGGCTCGATCGCCGAAGTTGTGTTGTTCGCCAGTGGAATCTCCTGGCTCGCGATACTGACGCATAGCTGGCAACATGCAGCGGCATTCGGACTTTATCCCTTCCTCGCTGCTGAAGTGATGAAGGTAATGATTGCGGCGGCTCTGGCGCGCCGTTTACAGCGAAGCTTCTAACCATCTTTCTCGGAGTTCCACAGGATCTCCTCGAAGTCGTGTCTCGTAGCATCAGGCGGTCGATTACCTATGAATAGCAATCCTGGCCATCAACTCCGCGAAATCACTGTCGCTCACAGTCCTGACTCGGACGACGCCTTCATGTTCTATGGCATGGCCACCAACAAGGTGCGCGTCCCGGGGGTAAAGTTCACGCATTCGCTCTGCGATATCGAGACCCTGAATCGCAAGGCGCTGGACGGGTACTACGACATTACCGCCATCTCGTTTCACGCTTACCCTTATTTGCAGGACAAGTACGCGCTGATGCCCAGCGGCGGCAGCGTAGGCGAAGGCTATGGGCCGATGATCGTGTCTCCGCGCCTCATCCCTAAGGACGAACTTCGTGGCGTGACCATCGCTGTGCCGGGCACGATGACCACGGCTTACCTGGCGCTGAAGTTGTACATGCCGGAGGCGATCACCGAAGTCGTGCCGTTCGACCAGATCATCCCGCGCGTGCTCGAAGGCAAGTACGATGCGGGGCTCATCATCCACGAGGGGCAGCTCACGTTCGATCGCGCGGGCCTGCACCGCATTGTGGACATGGGAAAGTGGTGGCGCGAAAAAACGGGCATGCCGCTGCCGCTCGGTGGCAATGCCATTCGCCGCGATCTCGGCGAGGAATTGATCAACTCCAGTTGCCAGGCATTACACGACAGCATTCAGTACGCTCTTGAGCATCGCGAGGAAGCCTTGCAGTACGCGATGCAGTTCGCTCGTGATCTCGATGCTCAATTGGCCGATAAGTTCGTGGGGATGTATGTCAACGAGCGCACCGTCGACTACGGAAAAGACGGCCGCGAAGCGATCGTGAAGCTGCTCGACATGGGCTACGAGGCAGGCATCATCACGAAAAAGCCGCAAGTCGAGTTTGTCGGCAGCGCGGCACTTTCCAACGCGAGCTAGCGCAACCATGTCCGTCGCGCTTGAGCAGAAGATTCCGCCCGGACAGAACCTGCTCATCGACGCTGACGATACGCTCTGGGAAAACAACATCTACTTCGAGCGAGCGATCGCTGATTTCATCAGCTTTCTCGATCACAAAACTCACACTCCTGATGAAGTCCGCCTCGTGCTGTGGGACGTGGAGCGCGAGCTCATCCGGCAGCAGGGCTATGGCATGCACAGCTTCGCCAACGCACTGGTCGGATGCTTCGAGCGGCTATCCGTCGATCCCGTGACCCCGCAGCTGCACCAGCAGATCAAGGCCATTGCCTACAAGATCGCTGAGCATCCGATGGAGCTCATGCCAGAAGTGCCGGAGACATTGGCCGACCTGTCCCAGCGACATCGCCTGTTCATGGTTACGAAGGGAAACATCACAGAGCAGATCGGAAAGCTCGATCGCTCGGAGTTGAAGCTGCACTTCACGGCAGTCGAAGTCCTGAGTGAAAAGGATGCGGCGGCCTATCGCGGACTGATGGAGAAGTATGGCTTGCGGCATGATAAGACGTGGATGATCGGCAACAGTCCCAGCTCCGATATCAACCCCGCGCTTGAAGCCGGCCTGCACGCGGTGTTTGTTCCTCACCACAATACGTGGGAGCTGGAGCGCGGCGAAATCATCTCGCCCCCGAACGGGCGGAAGCTGCTGCACGTCGAAAGCTTTGGGCAATTAAGAGAGATTTTCTAGTTCTCCCAGCGCGCGATATGGCCAACACCTTAGGAATTGTCATCCTGAGTCCGCAGCGGGGAGAAGACCTGCTGTTTCCCGTCTTATCGTGAATGTCCAGCAACTTTTCCCCGCCGATTGGTTTATTGGAACTGCGCCGCCCGTCTCCTGAGGAATTCATAGCATGCAAGCTTTATCCAAGAGAATCGCGGCGCTGGTTCTCTTCTGCTGCTTTGCCGGCTTCGTGGCGGCCAAGAAGAAGGCCGACACCGACCGAAGCGGCAACCCAGCAGCAGCGCGCACTGCATGCCCTCGATCGCCTGACCTTCGGACCGCGACCCGGAGATGTCCAAGCGGTCACGGCGATGGGCGTGGATAAGTGGATCGAGCTTCAACTCCATCCCGAGAAGATGATAACTCCGCGCTCGACGCACGGCTCGCGCATATGTACGTTGCACATGAGTGCACGCGAGATGGCGATGAACTTTCCTCCTCCATGCAGCTTCTGAAGCAGGTGCAGGAGGGCAAGCTGCCGATGCCGAGTGATCCCTATCGGCGCGCAGATTTACTCGGCAAACCTTGATGCGCCTGGACGAGAAAAAAGAGTCCAAGCAGGATACCGCCGGCCTGATGAAAGTAGCCGCTAGTAACCCGCACGTCGATGACGAATAACGCTCAGCGTCAAACCAGCAAGCGTTGCCCGATCCGTCGGAGATTGACGCGCACTCGAGTTGCGTCAGCGCTATGCAGCTCGTCGCGCAGTTGAACCTGCTCGATCCTGCGCACTCGCATGCAACGCATCCTGGCGCTTCCTCCCGAGCAGCAGAAGGCGATCTTCATGACAGGTCGGCCGAGCCTCGGCGGCAACCCGTTGCTGGCTGGGCTCACACCGGAGCAGCGCGAAACGGTGCTGGCGTTGAACAATCCTGTCGCGGTGGTTTACGGCGAACTGCAGTCCGCGAAACTTCTGCGCGCCGTTTATAGCAACCGGCAATTCGAAGAAGTGCTCACCGACTTCTGGTTCAACCACTTCAATATCTATCATCGGCAAGGGTGCCGACCGCTATCTGGTTACGTCCTATGAGCGTGACGTGATCCGCCCGCATGTGCTGGGGAAGTTCAAGGACCTTCTCATTGCGACGGCGCAAAGTCCGGCGATGCTGTTCTATCTCGATAACTGGCAGAGCGTCGGTCCCGCACTCCGACGAGGCGCTCGGCATCAAGGCAAAACGCGGCGCAGAATCCGCGAGTGCGCTGGAGAAATACCCCCTTCGGGCCACATCCCGTGGTTTATCAGCCGCAGCAGCAACGTCCACAAGCTGGTTCGCAATCCGAACGCGCAGCAGAAGAAACGCAGCGGGCTCAACGAGAACTACGCCCGCGAATTGATGGAATTGCACACGCTCGGCGTGAACGGCGGCTATACGCAACAGGACGTTACCGAAGTCGCGCGCGTCTTCACCGGCTGGACGTTGCAGGACCCGCGCGACGGCGGCGGCTTCGTCTTCAAGCCGCGCTTGCATGAGCCCGGCACAAAGACCGTGCTGGGACACAAGATCAAGGAGAACGGCGAAAAGGAAGGCATGCGAGGTGCTCGAGATTCTCGCGCATTCGCCGGCGACCGCGAAGTTCATCTCGACCAAGCTGGCCGAGCGTTTCGTCTCCGACAATCCGCCGCCGTCGCTGGTCGACTGCCATGAGCAAGACGTTCCTGAAAACCGACGGCGACCTGCGCGAGGTGATGCGCACTATGTTCCGCTCGCCAGGAATTCTGGGCGCCTGAGAGCTTACAACGCCAAGGTGAAAACGCCGCTGGAATTCGTGGCGTCCTCGCTTCGTGCTACCCAGGCGGAGGTGACCGATCCCATGCCGCTGATCGTTTGCGCTGAATCAGATGGGCATGCCGCTCTACGGTATGCAGCCACCCACGGGCTATTCCACGAAAGCGGATATCTGGGTGAATTCAGCGGCCCTGCTGGCGCGCATGAATTTTGCGCTCGGGCTGGTGAACGAACAAGATTCTATGGCACCAACTTCGATATCGCGAAGCTCACCGGAGACGCTGCGAAAATCGAGCACCCGGTTACCGATCCTTATCAGGTGCAACTCACGCTGGAGCACGGTATTGCTCGACGGGCGAAGTTTCAGCAGCAAACGCACGAACGTACGATTCCTCGCCGAGTCGGTAGGCTCGCGAACAGCCTTAATGCCGTGGCCGCGCTGCTGCTCCGGCTGCCAGAATCAGCGCACTGAATGCTTGTGTGCCGCGCCTGCTGCTCGGCTCGCCGCGAAGTTTCAGACGGCACTGACGGTAACTTGTGGCATCCTGACTCGTTCGAAAAGCTGCGAACGAGCTGGGCGTCTACCCGGACAAGGTTGACTTATGAGCATTACTCGTAGAACATTCCTGAAAGGCGGAGCGATGGCGGTGATCGGTACTGCCGCGGTTCCCAGCGTTCCTCACGCGCGCGGCGTACGGAGCTGTTTCGCCCTCTCGCGCAACAAGCGGCTGGTCGTGATTTTTCAGCGCGGAGCCGCCGACGGGTTGAACATCGTTATCCCGCACGCCGAGCCCGCCTATTACCAGATGCGGCCCAGCATCGCTATTCAACGCAGGCAGGTGGTCGACCTGAACGGATTCTTTGGGCTGCATCCGTCGCTTGCCTGCTTCAAGCCGCTGTGGGACCAGGGGCACCTCGCCATCGTGCATGCCGCCGGTTCGCCCGATACGACGCGCTCGCACTTCGACGCGCAGGACTACATGGAATCGGGCACGCCCGGCGTGAAGAGCACGACCGACGGATGGTTGAACCGCGTATTGCAAAGCGAACAGCCAACCAAAGAGAGTCCGTTCTCGGCGGTCGCTCTCGGGCCTTCCCTGCCCCGCATTCTGTCCGGCAAAGCCCAGGCGGTTGCGCGTCAGCAACGTCAACTGCCTTCGGCATCGCGGGCGGCAATCCGGCGGCAGCGTCCGCTGGGCAATACCTTCGAAGCGATGTACGACCAGTCCGTCGACACCGTGCTGCACGGAACCGGACAGGAGACATTCGAAGCGGTGAAGATGCTGAAGGCTGCCGATCCCAAGCAGTACACGCCGGCGGCGGGTGCGAACTATCCTCAATGGCCGCTTCGGTGACGCGCTCCGCCAGACCGCGCAGTTGATCAAGTCGAACGTCGGCGTGCAGATTGCGTTCACCGACATCGGAGGCTGGGACCACCACGTGAACGAAGGCGCAGCCGAAGGGCAACTCGCGAACGTGCTGCGCGAGTTCGGGCAGTCAATCGCTGCGTTCTGGATCGACCTCGGGCCGCTTGGCAGAAGACACGGTGATCGTCACCATGTCGGAGTTCGGACGCACCGCGCGTGAGAACGGCAATCGCGGTACCGATCATGGACACGCCAACGTGATGTTCGTGCTTGGCGGCCCTGTGCGCGGAGGCCGGGTTTACGGGCGCTGGCCGGGACTCGATCCATCGCAACTCAACGAAGGCCGCGACCTCGCGCTGACGACAGACTTTCGCCGCGTGCTGGGCGAAGCGGTGTACCGGCACGTCGGCAATCCAAACTTGAATGTGGTGTTTCCGGGATACGACAACGCGCCGACACAGTTCCTGCGGTATTTGGGTTAAGAAGATTCTAAAGTTGGTGCGATCGTCGGAATCGGGATCGTATTCCGGAAGAGTATTCTTTGCGGACGGGCTTCACAGCCGCCTTGTGAGAGCCTTCTCCACATCTCGACGACCATGAAGAATTGAAATCACTTGCAGGGGTTTTATCTCAGGTCGGTAAACAATGAGGTAGGAATATACGGAAAAGAATCTCACATTTTCATCCGTTAAGTCGTTGCGCGAATGTCCAGCGCCGGGTGACCTTGCGAGAAATGCAATTCTGTCGCGAATTACCGCTTCCACGTGGTCGGCCATCTCAAGGGTGCTTTCTTACTTGATGTATCGCCAGATCCGGACTAAGTCGAGCGCCGCCTCGGGTGCGAGGACATAGCGCGCTTTCATTCAGCCGTGGCTTTCAGTTTCGCCAGATAATCGCTAAGGTGATGCTCAGAAATTCCTTCTCCGCGTTTCAATTGCTCGATGCCCCGCCGGACCTTAGTATTGTTCGCTTCCCGATTCGCCACCAGCCAGCGATCGGCCTCTTCCTGAGTTTCGAGCAGGCGCAGCAAGAGTTCTTCGACACTGCTTGAGCCGGTAACTTCGAGCTGGCGCTGGATCCTGGACTCAAGCGCCTCGTCGCGGATTTCTATGTTCATGCTTGCTCCCTGCGCGTTCGCGATCTCCTTGGAATCGTACCCAAGGTACCAAGAATGTCAAATTCAGCGGCCTTACACCAAAGTATTGAGTGGTTGGTCGAGTGATTCGATCGCATCTACTGCGGGCCGGGAAGCGGATTCGGTTGACCCGGCGCTGACGGCGGCGGCACGCTCACCGGCTGCGGCTGCTTCTGGGGCCCGATCGTCGTGGTCTGCTGATCGGGATCGATGGTGGAAGGGTTTGCGGCCTGCTCCCCGGGACGCAGTAGCGTGGGAGCGTTGGCCGGCTTCGGCTTGGGCTTCGCGTCGGCCATTTCGGATTCGCGAGATTTCAGATCAACTTCCTTTTCGGTTTTGACAATCTTCTGCCCGTCGACCGTCATGACCTCCAACCGCGCAACCTCGTTGCCTTTGAAGCGCACGAAGTCGACCTCTTCCGGCGGAGTGCCATAGATCCACTCTTCGTAGTCCTGACCCTTGTCGTCCTTGTCGCGGATTTTCTGTGGGGCGCGGCCCTTGGCGTAGACCACCATCTCCTTGTCCATGCCGACCAGGACCTGATGGTTCTTGATCGCCTCCTGCACCTTCGGAGGAAGCGTCTTCTCGTAGGCTTCGGCTGTGGTTAGCGCCTTGAAGTCGAATACTGGATCGAGCAGCGCACGCACCTGATCGCCCGTCATTTCGGGGACATATTTGTCGAACGCAAGCTTCACCAGGGAGCCATGCGCGTCCAGGCTCTGGGGAGTACCCGTGCCCGGGAGTTGGCCGCCGCTCATCCCCCCGCCGACTTGTATACGCTGATACCACTTCGGTCCTTTTGTCGGGCCACCGTTAATCTCGAAGATGATTTCTTTGTCCTTGACCTCAACGCCACTGATGATGCATCGGTCGCCCGGCTTCGCGGCTGCGCCATTCTCGGCAACCATCTGCGCCACGCCCATCTGGTTCGGCTTCACCACGCCGTCTTTGATTACGAGACCTTGCTTGCCTTGCGGGAACAAAACGCGCGAATACACGCGCTCTGCCTCAAGGCTGCGAATAATCTCGAGCCGCGTGCGAGGGCTGAGCTTCGGCGCGTTGGGATCGACAACCGACGGGACAGGACTTACGTTTGGCTTTGATTTGGTATCGCTCGCGGCGAGAGGAGGGACGCAGACGGGTGCTATCAGCAGCAGTGCTGCAAATCCAACCACAGTGGAACGCCAGCCAGCCATGATTCCCCGTTGCTTCAGATTATAAGCCCACCGGCGCGGCAGCGGGCGACATTAGTTTTGGATGCCGGTGACGCTGTCGAGGTGCTCGGTTTCCGATGGCGGAAATGTCAAAGGTTTGCCCAACCGCGCCACCGGCCACTTCCAGACCACCAGCAGTCCAACGACAACGGCGAAAACGCCGGGGACGCTGGCCTCGACGCCGTAGCTGCCGCCTGTCAACCAGCGTGGGCCTGTTGGAGATCCACGCACCACAACGTTGAACATGCGCAATCCGCTGACGGGAAGGCCGAACAGTAGTCCCAGCGTGACGTTCCATCCGAAGTGGATTCCCCAGCACAACCAGAGCGCGCGGGTGCGCAGGTAGGCGATCGCCAGCACGAGCCCGATGAGAACGGTATTCAGCAGCCCTAGCGGACTGGCGCCGGGATTCGAGAGATGCACCAGTGCGAAGAGCACCGAAAAAACGGCGATCGCCCCGATTGCGCCAATTGCTTCTTCGAGGCGTTGAAAGGGGTAGCCTCGAAACATCAATTCTTCAGCGAGGGCGCCGAAGATTAGCACGATGAGGACGACGGCGGCGCGAAGCAGGCTGCGTGAGTTGACGTGAATGTCCACGCGGGTATCAGCCCAGATCATGACGGGAACCACTGCCAGCGAGGCAAGAATCAATCCAAGGATGCAGCCTGCCCCGAGCTGACGCTTCCAGCCTCGTGCGACTGGAAATCCTAAGGCTGCCACGCGCTGCTCTTCCACCTGATCGGCAACCGTCAACAGCCAGAAGTAAATCCCAAACAGCGCCGCCGCGAGCAATGGGCGGAAGATCGCCTCAAAGCGCAGAACGTGCTCGCCCACGAACAGCGCGGCGGCGAACGAGCACGCGACAAATGCCGCGATAGAGAACGCGACCGATAACAGGAAGCTCCACACCGGTTGCAGGCGTCCGCTAGGAGAGGTAAACATGGCAGAGGCTCAGGAATTGCCTCTGGGGCGGAAGCCCCGATGGAAAGAAGCTCCTTCGGCGCGGCTGAAGCCGTGCCCCTTCAAAACCGAATGGAAGCGCAGGCCTTCGGATACCACGTGGAAGTCCAGCGGTTGGCCGCCGTTGTCGCGTATCGCCGCCGCCACTCGTTCGCGGCTTCCCTCTTCGACTAGAACGATGACGCAACCTCCGCCGCCGGCTCCGCAGACCTTGGCTGCGCGGCCGCCATGCTTGCGGGCTGTCGCGATCAGCGAGTCGATCAGCGGGGTTGTGATCGCCGGGGAGTTGCTGCGGCGCAGCTTCCATTCTTCGCGCAGCAGGCGCTCGACGTCATCCCACGCGGCCGAGTGCAGCGCGCGACGCATCTGCTGGGCGATCTGTGAAATCTGCTCGAAGTTGCGAATCACCTTCTTATCGCCGTTAATGTGTTGTTTGAAGACCTCCCAGTTATTGATGCCGGATTGCCGTGGCGCGCCGGTGTAGAAGAGCACGAAGCGGCGCGTTATCTCGTCAGCCGCAATCGGAATCGGTTCGCACCACACTCCCGCAGGCGAGAGATGTATGGTGTTCACGCCGCCGTACATCGCCGGGTAGTAATCCTGGCAACCGGTGGGAACTTTGATCAACTGCGCTTCGACGTTCTGGGCGATGACGCGTACCTGCTCTATGTCGAGCGCCTGCCCGGTAAAGCGCGCCAGCACCGCCGTGGTGGCAATCATCAACGCCGACGAGCCCGAGATGCCCGCGCCTGCCGGAGACTCGGAGTGCGTCTCCAGAGTGAAGCCGGCTTTGGGCTGGAAGAAACGAATAAGATATGCCGCAAGCGCATGCTGGTAAGTCTTGGCACGCATCAACTCGTCAAAAGAGGCGAAGTGCTCCGAGCGGCCAGTGTCGTGCGAAATCAGGGAGATCTCGCTTCCCCGCTGCGGCGTGAGCTTGCAGCTCGTCAGAATCGAGAGCGCCATGTTGACCGTGACCGCGCCGGGATGGAAGAGGTATAGCGGCCAGATGTCGTAGGTTCCTCCGGCGAGGTCGGCGCGGCAGGGAGCCTGAGCGAAAAGGGTAGCGGAAGCGGAAGTAGCGCTCGATTTCGGCACGATGAAGAGTATCGCAGAAGAGGTCGGATTCGCGGTCTTCCACTCCTTTTCAGGTTTGTCATTGTTGAACGAAGTGAAGAACTTCACTACACAGTTGCTTGCGGTGTGAGCGAACAGCGGGTCCTTCGTCCGTCGCGGCGGACTCAGGATGACCACCGGAACTAGCTTTGAGCCAGCACTTCCCTGCCGACGGTCAATACTTCGCTCACGACCTCATCCAGATCGGCTCGGGCTGCGCGGTGGTTCACCACGCAAATTCTCAATGCAAAGTCGCCTTTAATGGTCGCGTTCGACAGAAACACTCGTCCGCGACGCACGACCTTGGGCAGAATCTTTTGATTCAGCTGGTTGAGTTGATCTTCGGAACCAGGCCGATTCGCTGGACGATACCGGAAGCAGACCGCGCTCAGAGGAGCAGGCGCGAGGCGCTCGAGTTCGGGCTCAGCATCAACGCGCCCGGCGAAATAAGCACCGAGATCAAGGTCGTTGCGAATGGACTCGCGGAAGTTCTCCAGTCCGTGGTAACGCAGCGACAACCAGAGCTTCAACGCGCGAAAACGGCGCGACAGCTCCATGCTCTCGTCGAAGAACTGAAAATTTTCCAACGAGTCAGCGAAGTACGACTGGGCGTAGTCGCCGGTATGCGAGAAGGCCCGCTGCGCTCGTGCCTGCATGCGATACAGCAGGCATCCGCAGTCGAGCGGCTGGTAAAGCCACTTGTGCGGGTCGAGCGAAATGGAATCGGCCTGATCCATGCCCAGGAACTTCTCCGGATCTGCAATAGCTGCGAGCGCGCCGTACGCGCCGTCGATGTGGAACCATGCGCCAATTTCTTCAGCCATTACCCCGAGCATCCCCAGATAGTCGATGCTGCCCGTGTTCACGGTGCCGGCGGAGCCGACGATTGCAATCGGTGCGATGCCGGCCGCCTTGTCACGTTCGATTGCCTGCTGCAGCAAATCGAGACGCATTCGAAAATCGTCGTCGCATGGAATCAGGCGCAGGTGGTCGCGTCCAATGCCCAGCAGCGCGACCGCCTTGCCGATAGACATATGGGCCTCCGTCGAGGCGTACACCGCGCCAGGCTTGGTCACTCCATTTTCGTTAGCCGGCAGCCGCGCCTCGCGCGCCATCGCCAGCCCCATCAGGTTGGCCGAAGAGCCGCCGCCCGTCAGGCTTCCGGTGAAGCCATCGCAGCCGATCATCTTCGCGAGCCATCCCACCACCGTGCGCTCGATAGTCACGGCCGAGGGCGATGAGCGCCAAGCCGTGACGTTCTGGTTCAAGACGCTCGCCAACAGGTCGGCAGCAGCAGCGATGGGCTCGCCGGAGCCCAGTACGTAACCGAAAAAGCGCGGGCCACAAGGACGCGTGTTCTCGATGATGTCGGTCAGGTCCTCGAGCGCGACCATTCCCATGCCCTGTTCCGGCAGTGCCGCGGAAAACATTCCCTGAACGCGCTTACCGTCCACCTCGGGAAAACTTGGCAGATCGTTGACGGAGCCGAGATAGGCGAGAGCGATTTGCGTGATGCGCTCATACACTTGGCGATACTGCTCGGGGGAGAGAACTAACGGGTTCATGTGCGGATATGGATGTGCGAAACGCAATTCTATAGGCTACTGTGAGCGGAGTCGAAAAGTCTTGCCCTGGCGTCGGTCTTTGGCTGATTGCTCATTACTGATTGCTAATTACTAATTACTTCCTCACAGCTCGTTGTAGCTGATCAACTGCACGCCGTGTTTGTCCAAAGCGCGCCTGGCTTCGGGCGAGGTGAGCACTTCCAGCTCCTGCGCGCGGGAGGCACGCAACCGGGTACGGATCCCATCGAGGTCGCTATCGTTGTAGCCCGGATGGCACACGAACTCCCATGTTCCTTCGGGAAGAGTGGACGCGATTTCGACGAAGAGACTGAGGTCCAGGATGCCGGTGACTTGCACGCCTACGGCTCCATCGGTTGTGCGCAGGCCATGGCGGGCAACTTCGCGGCGGAAGCCGGAAGCGAAGCTGCGCAGAACTCTCATCTGGGCCAACCGCTTTGCGAGCTTGAGGTTGGTCGCCACACGAGTAAGGGGCAACCCATCTCCGGGACCAAATGGATTGCGAACCGCAGTGATCCCGCACGCTTTCGCGGCCCGCAACAGAGGGCGCAGAACGCTCGGGAACATATGCGCGTGCTTATGCGAATCGAGGTGCGAAAGTTGAATACCGGCCTGCTGAATGCAGCGAATCTGAGCAGTCGCTTCGGCTTCCAGCTCGTCTGGTTTGATCCGTCCGCTCAAAGCCGCGATCGCGAATGAGCCCAGGCTCTCGCGAAACCTCACGTTGCCGCCTGCTTCTAATAACGACGGGCTCTGCGCGGGAGGTGAAAGTGGGGTGCCATCGACCAGTACGATATGGCACCCGACGCTAAAAGGCGTTGCACCGGGAGCTAACGAGCGGGTTCGCTCCACAGCGTCTTCGAAGGCGCGGGCACCCGCCATCATCGTTGCCGATGTCACGATCCCATGCTGGTGGCCCTCGACGATGGCCCGATTCACCCCGAGGGTCAAGCCAAAGTCGTCGGCATTGACGATAAGCCTGCGCACGAGGCCAGTCTAACAAGCTAGTGCAATAGAGATCTTCGGCGCGGGCTTGGCTTGCATTCTCGATCTACTCGCTGCGATGCGATACTGCTCTCATGCAGACGCCAACCTATACGGCCGACGAGGCGCTACAGCGACTCAAGGACGGCAACGAGCGCTTTCTCCGCGGGGAAGCCAAATTCTCCACCGTTCGCAAAGAGACTCTGGCGGATCTGGCCAAAGGCCAACATCCCTACGCAACCATTCTGGGATGTAGCGATTCGCGGGTTCCGCCCGAGTTGATCTTCGACGCAGACTTCGGCGAGTTGTTCATCGTCCGCGTTGCCGGAAGTGTCGTATCCGCCGAGGTGATGGGAAGCCTGCAGTATGCAGGAGCGCATCTGCGTACTCCTCTGTTTGTTGTGCTGGGACACGAGGGCTGTGGGGCGGTGAAAGCTGCGGTCGATACGATGTTGCAGGGGGTTCAGCATCACTCGCGGATACAGATACTTGTCGACAGTATCGTTCCGGGTCTGCGACCCGTGAACTCGCAGCTCGCGGCCGAACAGCGATTGCAGCAAGCAGTCGAGCAGAATGTTCGCTGGTCGATACATCAGCTGCTGGCAACGCCCGAAGGCAAAGCCGCCGTGGATGAGGGACGCGCGCAAATCGTGGGCGCCTTGTATGAGATCGGTTCCGGCCGTGTGCGCTGGCTGGACTGAGTCACAGCTCCCTCTCTTCTGTTACAATCAGTGAGTCGCGACGAAAGGCTTCACGCCATCCCATCCGGACGGCGAGCCAATCACTAACAGCGACGCGGGTTTCCGCTAACCCGATGTAACCAAAAGCGGGGTCGTAGTTCAGTTGGTTAGAACGCTGCCCTGTCACGGCAGAGGCCGCGGGTTCGAGTCCCGTCGACCCCGCC
>CAVOVN010000011.1:0-71271 GCA_963699875.1 uncultured Acidobacteriaceae bacterium | reverse complement strand
ACTCTCTTCCGTGACCACACTCGGGTAGGGGTGCCCCATTCTTTCGCGTCTTCGCGAAAGAATGGGGTGGTGAAGAAGATCGGGTGACCAACTCTTTGCCGTGAGTTCACGGGTGGGGTGACGGAGATGATTTCTGGAAACCGGAGGTGTGGACATCATCGACTCCCACCCTTTCCCGAACGATGGGAAAGGATGGGGCACCCACTCATTGGTTAGTCGAGGACGGGAAAGGGTGGGCCACCCGCCAAAGTGCTTGCCCGGGCCATCTGCCGTGATTAAAATCGGTGGACTTCCTTCTCTGGAGTGGACTATGCCTGAAATTTCGGACGATTATAAGGGGTTTGATGGTAAAGGATGGATTTGTGACACGTGCGGTGAAGCTATCGTACGGGCTAAAGATGGATGGGTGCAGTGGTTATCGAAGTGCGAGAGCAGCAAGTGGTCAGCGAGAGACCTACAACTCGTACAC
The DNA here is from genome assembly GCA_963699875.1 of uncultured Acidobacteriaceae bacterium. Lineage (GTDB taxonomy): Bacteria > Acidobacteriota > Terriglobia > Terriglobales > Acidobacteriaceae > CAVVDY01. Next base: position 70,802 of record CAVOVN010000011.1, on the reverse strand, counting down.
CACCTCCCCGCAAGCCCACTCGGAGCGAAACGACCTGGGTGCCAGTTCACTGAACAAGCCGAATTTGCCCGTGACAAGATGACCGGTGTCAGATTTGAACCTTACACATTTTCTTACCAAAGATGGCCTCATGGGATTGCTTTCGATGTTGGTCGAGGGTGGGTTGTCGCAGAATGACGTCATTGAGATGATCAAACGTCTCCACATACCGGGCTATGAGCACGCCCGCAAGCATTTTAATCGAGCGATATCGGAAAAGAATTTTAGCCGAATACTCGGAAGATTTTTATTGGCAAAGCAATATCAAAGCCGTGAACGACTGGATTGATGAAGGTGGAAAGTAGCAACAGCTTAGCTGCAACAAAAGGAATGAACGCTCGCCTCAGCACCCGGCGGAACGGTAGCGTCTAAAAACTGGTGTTAGTGGGTTTGGAGAACCGGCACTATACCAACGAGATCAACGGAGATCACTATCAAATGGACAGAGTGAGGTATATGCGAGGAGACGAAGGACAGGCTGGCACGTCACTACAGGACGCCCTTGATCAACTAGAAAATCATGTGTCTCCACGACATGGAGACTATTGGGGTAGATGGAAACTGAACGGGGCAGGTGACCGCTGGTCCTTAGATATACAGCACTATTACATACTGTTGGATGAGATTCATACCAATGCCGAAATGAATGATTGGATCTTCCAGCTTGCGGGTAAGACTTGGGTTACCGCGGAAGACTTGGGCAATTTGGTTTTGGCGTTTGAGGACATTTTCGAACCGCAAGCAAACCTTTGTGGAATGGTATTATACCGCGCCAAACTTCATTACTGCGACATTAAGCCCAATGCACCCGAGCCCGAGGATCAGAGGACAGTGACGCCGATATGGAAGAATAGGACGAGCGCACTGGCCAGGGGTTTATTCCTCATTTCCACTGTGTTTACTCCATTACAACGGGAGAATCCGGTCACACCGGTCCGGAGTACGCTATTAAAGAGTAGTGAGCATCGGCTCATCTTCGGACCAGTTCAGGGGAGGGTTAACTTCCCACTTCTCGGCGATCGCACGATCACAGACCCGATCAGGTCACCGGGGATGGTGTTTCAGCGCATGTCTAGAGGTGTATTCCCGCTTCGTGGAAAGGGCCGCCGCATTCTTCACAACCGTCCAAATCAGGTTGCGCACCTGAGGGATCGAAACTTATCAATACGTAAGGACTGCAGGCGGTTACTGCGCCAGGAAATGGTAGCTGGTAGGAGTTGACCTGTTCATTCAGATATCGATGTTTTCAGATTGACAGCCAGCATCCACCATAGATCGGATATGGCTTCTTCGTAATCCGTATTCAAGTCCTGTGTGTCATAATTTCACCTAAGTCCCCCAAAAACTGTAGGAAAAGATCACCATCAAGGTCGTCTGCTCAGCCACAATTTCCTCATTGGATAATACGAAAAGCCTTCCGGTGTTGTCTTGCCTGGGAGCAATCGCCTCCAAAGGGGTACTAGGTGAGAACTGAATTATCCTCCGGCGAAAGTGCCGTCGAGTGATATCGAGAAGGGGCTCATCGGTCAGACAGAGCCGCAACTCCGACATGCTTCCGATCTGCCCATTAGAACAGGCAGAATCAGATGAGAGCATGATGGCGTACACCAGCACCGCATCGAAGTAGTCGATTGTGCTGTAGTTAAACGGCCGATTCGAGGCACATTCGTTCTGAATGCTGCCTGTTGCCCACGCATTTTGCTCTTCCATTTTCGCCTGGAGTTATAATCTCTGCTCACGAGTGCGAGTGGATGTGCACTCGGAACAGATAAATGTAGCCTCCCAAGATTGCTGGAAAGACGTGCGGCTGGTCAGAACTCTGGGCATTCCGCAGTCATCGCACCGCGTTCGCAGATCGTAACCTTGCGCTATTCCTGCCAGAACCCCGGCCAGTTGATCAACGCGAACACCCAACTCATCGGCCAACGGCTGTGTCGCATTCAGCCACGATTTGCCATCAGCGGAGATGCTCCAGTATTGAAGGGCAACACGAAGCTGATCGTATTCGCCAGAATGGAAACACAACAAAAGCTTTGATTCATCGAGCAGCATGAGCGGTTAGCAACGCAAGAAGAAATACCGGTAACTATGATAGGACTACATTGCGATTATACGCAGCGAAGATGTTGAAATCCGGGGGGATGACCCTCCCCTCCTGTTGGGGCTGCTCCAATGTGAGCAGCCCCCTTTTGCAATTCAGCTGCACCCACTCGTGCTCCCGCAGCTCATGCAGCGGTAGCAGCTTCCGTTCCGCGTCATGATTGCGCCGCAGGTTGAGCAGGTTGGGGCGTCGCCCATGTCGATCAGCTCTTTCAGTGCGTCGGCAGCGTGGATGTGCGCCGCGGCGAAGAAACTGCAGGTCCCTCGGCTCCGCTCGCGCTCCGCTCGGGATGACACATCGGAAGAGTGGGCGTGATCTACGAAGTCGCCGAACGATTTCTGGCCGCCCTCTTCGGGAGCGCCGACCGGCGGAGCTCCGAAGTACTTGGGACGCAGGCCGTCGAAGAGCGCCTGCTGCTGTCCGGTGAGGAAGCGCAGCTGCAGCCAGCGGAAGATGTAATCCATGATCGACTTGGCGAAGCCGATGTCCTGGTTGCCGCTCCAGCCGCTGGGCTCGAAGCGGGTGTGGGCGAACTTCTCGCACAGCAGCTTGAGCGGCACGCCGTGCTGCAATCCGATGGAGACGGCGCAGGCGAAGCTGTCCATCAGGCCGCTGACGGTCGAGCCTTCCTTGGCCATGGTGATGAAGATCTCGCCGGGCATGCCGTCTTTGTAGAGGCCGACGGTGAGATAGCCTTCGTGGCCGCCGACGCTGAACTTGTGCGTGATGGAGAGCCGCTCCTCGGGCATGCGATGACGGTTGGCCTTGGGCGGCGCGGCCTGCTCGTCTTCGGGTTCCTGAATCCCACCCTGTCCGGGAAGCCCGGACAAGGATGGGGCACCCACAGACGAATATTGTGCGTCGCCTTTTTGCGACTTGGCGGTGGCGGAGCCCATGGAGCTGAGCGGCTGCGCCTTCTTCGATCCGTCGCGATAGATGGCGACCGCCTTCAGGCCGAGCTTCCAGGCCTGGATGTAGGCTTCGGAAATTTCTTCGACCGTCGCGTTCTCGGGCATGTTGATGGTCTTCGAGATCGCTCCCGAGATGAACGGCTGGGTGGCGGCCATCATGCGCAGGTGTCCGGTGTAGTGAATGGTGCGCGTGCCCTTCGACGGCTTGAAGGAGCAGTCGAAGACGGCGAGGTGCTCGTCCTTGATGGCGGGCGCGCCTTCGATGGTTCCGGTGGCGTCGATGTAGCTGACGATGGCGTTGGTCTGGTCGTTGGTGTATCCCAGCTTGAAGAGCGCGGCCGGGACGGTGTTGTTCACGATCTTGATCATGCCGCCGCCAACCAGCTTCTTGTACTTCACCAGCGCCAGGTCAGGCTCGATGCCGGTGGTGTCGCAGTCCATCATGAAGCCGATGGTGCCGGTGGGCGCGAGCACCGTGACCTGCGCGTTGCGATATCCGAAGCGCTCGCCGTGCTTGAGGGCTTCGTCCCAGGTAGCCTTGCTGGCTTCGAGGAGCGACGCGGGAACGTTCGTGCTTGTTGATGTTGTTGACCGAAGCGCGGTGCATGCGGATGACGTCGAGGAAGGGCTCTCGATTGACGTACCAGCCGGGACAGGCGGCGCCGGAGAACGTGTCGCGGGTAGTCAGGGGTCCTTCGACTCGTCGCTCCGCGCCTCGCTCAGGATGACAGCCGTAGTTGTCTGTTGCGGGCGCCAGCGGCTGGCAGAGTTCGGCGATCTTCGACGACTGCAAGTACGCTTCGCCGCACATGATGGCGGTGACGCAGGCAGCGTAGTCGCGTCCGGCATCGGAGTCGTAGGGCAGGCCCGCGGCCATGAGCAGCGCGCCCAGGTTGGCGTAGCCGAGTCCCAGCGGACGATAGTCGTGCGAGTTGCGCGAGATGGCTTCGGTCGGATAGCCGCTGTTGTCGACCAGGATCTCCTGCGCGGTGATGACGACGGCGCAGGCGTGGCGATAAGCTTCGACGTCGAAGGTTCCGTTGGGCGCGAACTTGAGCAGGTTGAGCGACGCCAGGTTGCAGGCCGAGTCGTCGAGGAACATGTACTCGCTGCAGGGATTCGACGCGTTGATGCGCGCCGTGTTCTTCGAAGTGTGCCAGCGATTGGTCGTGGTGTCGTACTGCATTCCGGGATCGCCGCAGTGCCAGGTTGCGTCGGAAATCTTGCGCAGCAGGTCGCGCGCCTTGAAGGTGTGCACCGGGCGGCCGTCCTTCACCGACTTGGTCTAGAACTCGCCGTCGCGGACAACTTCGTACATGAAGTCGTCGGTCACGCGCACCGAGTTGTTGGCGTTCTGGAAGAAGATGGACGAGTAGGCTTCCGAGTCGGGACCCGAGCCGTCGTAGCCGTGCTCGATCAGCGCCCAGGCCTTGGCTTCTTCCTTCTGCTTGCACTCGATGAAGTCGACGACGTCGGGATGGTCGACGTTGAGGATGACCATCTTGGCGGCGCGGCGGGTCTTGCCTCCGGACTTGATGACGCCGGCGAAGGCGTCGAAACCTTTCATGAAGCTCAGCGGACCTGAGGCGGTGCCTCCGCCGGAGAGCGACTCGGTGGACGAGCGCAGCGGCGACAGGTTGGTGCCGGTACCCGATCCCCACTTGAAGAGCATGCCTTCGGTCTTGGCCAGCGTCAGGATGGAGTCGAGCGAATCGTTGACCGAGTTGATGAAGCAGGCCGAGCACTGCGGCTTGGTGTAACCGACGGCGCTGAATTCGACCTTCTGCTCCGCGGCGTTCCAGTGCCAGTTCTGCGCGTCGGAGTTGGGCTCGATGCGATCGCAGCCCACGTTGAACCATACCGGCGAATTGAACGCTGCCTTCTGCTGCAACAGCAGGTGGGCGAGCTCGTCGTGGAAGATGGCGGCGTCGTCGGGAGTGCGGAAGTATCCGCCGTTGACACCCCAGTCGCGAATGGTTTCGGCTACGCGCGACACGAGCTGGCGCACGCCGGTTTCGCGCTCGGGAGTATCGAGCGTGCCGTGCAGATATTTCGAGGCGACAATGTTGGTCGCCGTCATCGACCAGTCCTTGGGAGTCTCGACGTCCTTCTGCTCGAAGATCACGCCGCCCTTGGCGTCGGTGATCTGGGCCAGGCGCAGCTCCCACTCGAGCTCGTCATAGGGCGAGACGCCGGCGGTGGTGAAGAAACGTTTGAAGGTGAGGCCGGGCGCTTTCTTCGTAGTTGCCGTGGTGGAAGCGCTCGTGGTTTTAGTCGTTGTGGTTACGTCGGCCATGGGAAACTCCTGATCGATATGATTGCGGTACAGTCTGTCGTCGATTACCCAGTCCTGAAGGACGGGGCTTTAATCTGTCGTCCCTACGGGACTTCGAACTGTTTCGCACTTGCCCGACGCGGACCTAAAGGTCAGCTCTATCGTCTCCGTAACGGCGACTCGTAAAGGTCTATCGCACTACCCTGCTCAGTGCCACGCCACGTAAAGGCCCGCACTACCCGTCGCGCAAAGCGGTGGGGGCTGCTCCGTCGGCCGGTTTCTGGCCGGGAAGGCAGCCCCCACTCGGTGCGTTAGGTCCGGTGTCACCGCGACTGCTGGAGGAACACGTGCGGAGTGCTCATCCAGTTCCGCAGGGCACGATCTCGCTCCTGCGGAGTTGCCGGACTGTAAGGGAAAGTCGCCGGGAGTCACCCCACTCCCGGCAACGTTGGTTAGCTGACTTGGAAAGGAACACCGAACGCCGACCTTATTTCTCTCCTTATTTCTAGGATTCGACTCGGCTTTCGGCCCGCCGGCCTGCATGAGGCCGGCACGATTACCTGCTAATTCAACCGATCTGGCCCTTGGCCCTGGCCGTGCTCGGGAGGAATCGAGCCCAGCCACCTAAGTCCCTGATTCACCTCTGGTTCCGGGCGGCTTTCGCTCAGGAGGAGAAGAACCAAACGAAGGCTCCGGAATACCCTGTGGAAGCGAACATTACTCCCGCATATTGTGGATGTCAAGAGGCTACTACCACATATTGTTATTTTACACCCGTTAGGGGCATCACGGCGGTTATCGTCCGCGAAGTTAATGGGGTGTGACTCGTCCCGACTCTCGGACAATAGACCCGTCTGCGGGCGGCTTCAACGCCCCTTTTCGGTGCATTGATGTGGAAGGCTGTGGATTCGGAGGAAAAGTAGGGCCGTACCGGGGCGGAAGGCCCGAATGGGTGATTGGCTGGAAGCCTCGGCGGCCCCGGTTGTACCGATGCTCGTCGAACAATCAAAGCCCCGCCTGGATCAATATCAATGGTGATGGAGGTTTGACAGCCCTCGTGCCCAGGTATTGAGGTTCTCGCGACGCTCGAGGTGAGAGGCCCATGGCCCCCCGCCCAACCAGACTGCGGCTGGGCGGGGAGAACCGGAGTGCTGTTCGTGCACCCGGTTGGTATTTAGTGATGATAATACTTCGCAATCCCTGTTAGGTATTGCATTCCGTTGGGAACACCTACTCCCGTCACAGGATCCCACCCAGCGCCCGTATGCAACGATGAATCGGTACCAAAGCCTAGTACATACCAATTTCTTGGTGCATTAGGCTCTTCTGCCATAATCGCGCTAATGAAGGGAGCGGTCGCATCGATCAAGTAGTTCGGCGAATAGTTTGGATGACAGCCTTTCTTGAACAACCGATGCTCGCAGCCCGTGACGTTATAGGCTTCTCTATTTGAAAAGCTGCTCTCGCTGATGTCTTTTACGGCCGCTGGGTAGTATTTCTGGTCCCAATAGCCGTAGACACTTGCCACGCCGAGCGAAGCTCCATACTGATTCACGATCTTATCGGCATAGTATTCGTTGGCCAGGGCCCACACGCCGCTAAACATGGGCGTAGCAAGACTTGTGCCGCCGGTAACATCCATCACGAATTTACTATTGTGGCTGTCGTAGCCTTGCGTGTGTATGACTTGCACGCCGGTATAGGGATCGGCTAGTAGAGCAATATCCGGTACGGTGCGATGTACCCCGGGCTTCCCGCAAGATACGGTTACCCCGAAACATCCTTGCTGCCATAGCTTTCCTATGAAGACGCGGCTCGTTCCACCGCCTGCACCTGCCCGAAAGCCAAAATGCACCGGCGGATCGTCTGCGAATGACTGGTTGGCGATTTCAGTGAGGTTCGTGCCCCAACCCGTCTGGAATAAGATGCTGTCGTCGCTATTCATTACCAGCGAGGTTCCGCCGACGGCGGTTACCCATGGATCGCTTGCCGGTGTGCTGACGTCGACCTTGCCGGTTGCCTTCTGGAAATCTCCATCGTCGCCCGAGCTGAATTGCAGCGAGATGCCAAGGAGGCTGGCTTGCTGCGCCACACTGTCCACGAAATTCAGATCGCTCGCGCTATGCAAGCTTTCGGGACTACCCCAACTGCTAGAGATCTGGTTATCGCATGGCGCATCGTCGCAGTGGTGCTGAACAGCGTCGAGCAGCGTTGTGGGGAGGGACGACGGATCAGAGGCGATCCACAGGTCGATAAGCGCGCCCGGCGCCATGGCACTGGCATACTCCACATCCAGCGTCGTTTCGAGCGCCCAATCTACATTCAGAGGAGGATTGCCTGAAAAGTGAATATCCATCCTAGGAAGAGTAAGTCCGTAGTAGCTGGCAAAATAGCTTTCATCCGCAATGATCGTCGGCGAGCCGTAGGCCACCACGATGCCGATTCCCTGATAGTGTGCGTCGTTGCCGGCACTGTATACGCCAGTAAGACCGTACCCGTCCTGCACCTGATGCGGCGTATATGCACATCGTGTTCCGCCGGAGAGATTCCAGGCGTTCGCATCGTATTTCTGACCCGTGTAATTAAAGAAAGGCCAGTAGCTGTGCGTGTGGAAAGTGTCCTCTTCGGAGACTCCAAAACACGAGTTGATAAACCCGCCGGGAGTCAACTCATCGATCGGAATGGGCGCCGCCGGCAGGCCGGTTGACGGGCTGACGGGTTGTCGAACGTGCGATTCGAACCCAATGTTGTCGAGTCCCCGCACCGTTGAGACGAGTGCGGAAATGGTACCGTCCAGCACGAGCTCGCCGACATTCGCGCGATATATTTTGCCATCAAGGTCGAACTGGTTGATCTGAACGTGAAAGGCATTCTGGACGTCAGCGACCGTGCCCTCAGCCACAATATAAGCGTTGAAGTCGTCGCTGCGGGAAACGCTCAAGCCACGTGAATAAAGGAAGTCACTGACGATTTTCACATCGGCAGGGCTGGGCGCAAAGTTTGCGACGTATTGTGCCATTGTCGGCCATTGGTGAAAGATAGGCGAGCCTGGAGTGTAGAGCTGCTGCAGAACCTGCTGAAACCCAGGCTCGTTGCGGCGCTGCAGGACGACGGTAATCTCAATTTGTTTTTCAGGGTCTTCCGGGCCAATATCCTTGCCTTGAGCAACTACACCTGGGGTGCTGCCCGCTAATACGCGGGGACTCTCCTGACCAAACATACTACCCACCATGGAAAGCAAAGCGAAGACAACAGCAAGCGAGACACGTAATGTGTGGTCAAACCCGTGACAACGGACGAAAAGAGAGCAGGTGTGACGATTAGGAATCTGCGATTTCATTAATGACCTCCTCTAATGCTGGTTTATCGGCGATGGTTGAGCTGGCCATCGCCTATTGAAAGTTGCAGCAACTTCGCTCACCGCACAGAATCGCGTGAGAGACAGCTCAGCCGAGCCGACGCCGCAGTAGACCGCCCACGCCAGCCATTGAGGTACCTAAGAGCAGGAGAGTGCCCGGCTCCGGCGCGTTAGTGTCGATTGCATCCAGCTCCAGATAGCCATGGGGGTTGTCATAGTTCACCACCCACTCTTCCGTCCCATTGTTGAAGAACTGATTGCTGATGTTCGCGAACTGGCCGCTCAAGCCGCCTGCCTTGGCATATCCGATGATGAAGGACGAGCCTGCCTGCGGAGTGAAGCCGTTTTGCAGCTCGATGTCGAGGGTGCCGTCCAGTGCGAAGCTGTCGGCGAACATGACCCCGAAGTGGAAGGCATCACCGAGGTTTTCGGTCAGCCGACCATCGGCAAACTGCTGATAGCCAGCTCCCGCAGTACCCGTGCCGACCAGAAAAGCAGAGGCGTGATCAATGCTCAGGTAGTTGCTATTGCTGAAGTAGGGAGTGCTGAGGACGCTGCCAAAGGCAAGCCCAATACTCCCGGTATTCACCAGACCATGCGTGGCTGTAAGGCGATTAACATTGGCGAAACCGTCGCCATACCATAGCAACGAACCGGCATTGTTGAAGGCGCCGGTTACAGTGAGCGCTCCTCCATCGGTCCTGATCCGGCCCTGGTTATTCAGGTCTCCATTGACTTGTACCGAGGTCATGGTGTTCCAGCGGGACATCTCAAAGAAGCCCGGCGCGCCGATGGTAAGCGTCCCGCTGCCGGGAGTGATGTTGGTCGTCTGCCCGTTGTGCTGCAGGAAGTGCCCTTCGATGTCCTGCAGTTGAGCGAAGGCATTGTTGCTGCCCGCCAGGACAGTGCCGATATTGTCGAACTGCGAATCCGGCGCGATCTGCGTGATGCCGTTTGGCTGGTTGGTGAGGGTGAGAGTGCCCTGGTTGTTCAGAGTGCCAAGATTCGCCAGGCTGGCAACCGACAGCGTTCCGGCGTTGATAACGGTGCCGTTCACCTGGTTGTTAAGTGTGCCGCTAACAACCAGTCCAGCGCCGGTCATCTCCTGGAACTCGGCAGTTCCGGTCGCTGCACCGACAGTCAGCGAGTTGATGGTTCCGTTGCTCGGAGTGTAGATGGAGCGGTCGTCGCCGCCGGAGCCGATGAAGACATCGCTGCTGCTGCCCGGCACGCCGGCGCTCCATAGCGCGGCATTCGTCCAGTTGCCGGTGCCACCGAGCCAGTTGTCATCCGATGACGGATAGTTGAAATAGCCCTGGCCCAGCGAGTAGAAGAATTGCGACCTGCCCGCTTGGCCTGCGGAATCGCGCTTCAAATTGTGTCGCGGGGAGGCACTCGCTGGTCCACCAAGGACCAGGACGAGAACAACCAGCAGGAAGACTAGGGTGAAGACCTCTCGGTGAATGCTGAAAAAAGTCCCGCAGCTTAGTCTCTGAGTCCTGAAGAAGTGCGTTTTCATATAAGCTCCAATTTTTCCGAGTTGGTATCGCTTACCGCACAGGCAAGTTCAGCGCGCCCCGATCCAGCCGGCAGAGGGAAGTCGCGTTATTGACACTGCTGAAGCGATAGACCTGGTGGTTGAGGCTGGCATCTTCAGCCAGCCGTCGCTGCGTACTGCGGGAAACCACGGGCTGCAAAAGAAGATCGGCCGCCATGTCCGCGTGGGGATGAATGGGGACGCTGGAAGCGGTGGTGATTTGCTTAACCTTCGCTATGAGCGTCCAGATAAGAGAGATGAATGCCCCCTGGGTGTCTCGCGTTTTCATGATGGTCTCCTTTCGTTGGCAATCCGTGGATTTCGACCGCATGTGCCGCCTCGTTGGAGAACCTTGGCGACCGGAGGCTGGGTGCTGAAGGAATCAACGGTTATCCCGCCTCCGGCGTTTGGGTCCTGCGAGGGCGGCTGAGGCGACGCGTTGCTCAGTTCCGCTCTCGTGAGGGCACAATGCGCCGCGTCTGGTTCGGCGTTCAATACTTGCGAGGTGATATGGAGATAAGTTGGAGGTGATAGCGCAAGCTATTGAAGAGAATGGGCGTGAGGGCAAACATCATCATCAAACGGGCGCCTGGGATCGGGGAAGAAGAGGGAGAAGAAGCGCGGATCACGCGGATGGCGCGGATCAAAGCTGAGGAGTCTGAACCACCGATTCCACATGGGAGACTCCGGAATCTCTAGAGGGAATGGATGGGACGCACGATCGGACGCACGGCCCCATGTCTCATCACCTGGCTGCTTCTTTGCAGTTGCTAACAGCTAGTTGGCAATGGCTAAGTACGTCCCGGCGGGGTGTGCTGGAAGGGGAGCTTAGTGTAGCGCGCCTTCTCGACTTCGATGATCATGGCGATCTGCTTGAAGTCACGCATTGGGAATGGAGCACCAATATATTTCTGCGAGATCTTGTCCATGGTGTCGAGCTTCGAGTCGTCACGAACCTCAACCACGCGTCCCCGAATCTGTACCTCTTCGTAAGGATTGTCGAAATCCACGACGGAGAGGGACAGGCGCGGATCGTGGCGCAGGTTGCGTGCCTTCAGGCTGCCCTCGCTGGTACAGATAACAATGTTGTCGCCCTCGAGCCCGATCCAAACCGGCGTGGTGTTCGGCGAGCCGTCGGGCATCAAGGTGGAGAGGTGGGCGAAGTTAGGACGTGAAAGCAACGACTGCACTTCCGGCTGAAGGGGCATGACTTCTTCCTTGCTGACCATTGTATGCGGCGGAGGCGTACCCTTATGCACGTCTGATCAACTAGTCCATTCTCCACACTGCCGCGAGCACCTGGGTACATCAGCGTAGATCGTTTGGAGGTAAACGACTGTTCTTTCCATTAGCCAATCATGGTCGGCAAGCCATGGTGATTACCTCTAACTCAGGGCGGGATACCCGTGAATAGCGGCATCCCGTGAGTTGTTTACAGGCAGACCAGCTCAGTAGAGACTCTGGTTGTCATAGCGGCACACATAACCGCAGGTTCCGAGGATGTACAGGGTTCCATCGGTGGATCCGACATAGACAACCCCATCGACTACGGCTGGTGACGACTCCACGCTCGCACCGTTGTGCGTGTTCACGCGCACAAGGGGACTACACGTGGTTGAGCCGCCACAGCCGGTCACGTCGAACGCATAGGTGTAACCGTCATCGGAATCGACATACACAACACCGTTCGCTACAACCGGTGAAGAGGCTGAGTAATAACCGTGGATGTCCCCGGTCCAAAGCGGTGTACCGCATGCCGGTCCCGAACAGTTTGCGTCGAAGGCATAGAGCTTGCCGTTACTGGTGAAGCTGCCACCGATTACATAGACAACACCATTGGCGACGGCAGGTGAAGAAAGCACGGGGCTACCCAGGTTGGCGGACCATAGTGGACCGCAGATGCTACTGCAAGATGCGTCGGAAGCCTCAAAGGCGTAAAGATTGTAGTCATCCGACCCCACGAAGACTCGTCCATTGCTGACCGCGGCCGTCGAGTTGAATGCGCCGAAGCCGCTGATGCTTCCGAGCGGCTGACACGGGGGGGACGCGCATCCGTTGGCACTGAACGCGCGAATAGTGCCAGAATCATCGCCCACATAGACAATTCCCTTAGCGATTGTCGGAGAGGCCCACCCTTTCGTGACTGCCGCCCACAGAGAAGGGCCACCAGCCACCGCATCGAAAGCAAGCAGCTCGCCCAGACCTGTGGAAAGGATGTAAACCACTCCATTGGCAACAACTGGTGAGGTGTACGGGCCTGGATTACCGATGTGAGTTGTCCAGATCTGCGTTCCGGTAACCGCATTGATCGCGTAAAGGTCGCCGCCACCGCCGGCGACGTATGCAACCGAAGTCGGCGTACCACCGATGAGCTCGGTCGCTACAGCGGGCGAACTGAACGCATTGTTGCCGATAGCAAATTGCCACAGGACAGGGCATTCCTGTCCTCCACCGCTTTCGTGCCCGAAGTAGCAATTATCAGCGTTAAAGGCATAGAGAAATCCATCGTAGGAAGTTACATAGGCTACATGGTGGTGACCATGATCGATCGGCTGGATAACAACGGTCGCCGATGCAACAATCGAACTGGTTGTTATTCCCTTCCACTGGATAGCCAGATCGGAGATGTTGGAAAGGTGCAGAAACGACTCGACGACTTCGCCGGTGTGTTCGGCATTGTTGCGGAACTGCGAAGTGGGATCAGGCTGGGCTACCGCAGTTTGCTGTAGTCCGAATATAGAAAAGATGAGCGTGCTGGCGAGCGCCAGTAACACAATTGGTGAAGCTAACGGTTTTACAGAGATTGCTTTCATATGATTTCCCCATAATTAGGTGTTTCGTAAATGGTTATGACGCGAAGATTGACTCCACAGTATGTTCGCTGTCAGGCCCGCCGCCGCAATAGCTCCGCCAATCCAACAATTCCGGATCCCAGAAGCGTCAGGCTGGCAGGCTCGGGTACGGCATCAGCCGTGCCGCTGATGTCTACCATGAGACCGGTCGGCGTATTGACGTAATGCGGGTCGTTATTGACCTTGAAGTCCAACGTGTTAAGACCGGACAAGAAGTGCGCCCCATTCAGGCCATCGGTGATGGTGAATGGAGCAAAGGAAGAGAGACTTCCCATACTTGCTACCATCACACCGTTGAGCCAAATCGTGCCGGTGTCATCCACCCCCGTTTGTCCTGCCAGCACGGCGCTGGCCGCATTGAAGCCGCTTAAGTCAAAGGTAGTGCGATAGTCGTAGTCGCCAATCGGAGCGTAATTAAATGGGTTGACAGGGTTGTCCCAGTACAAGCCCGGGGGTGGAGTGTGCCACGCAACATAAGAAGCCGTGTATGCTGGGCCGAGGGCGACTCCGGGCGGCGCGCTAATTAGTTGATAGTTTGGATCGGCCTGCCCGGTTCCGCTGTTGGTTTCGCCGGTGCCATAGATAGTAATGTTTGCGGCAAAGGATGAAACTACGGAAAAGGCCAGGAACAAGATAGATAAAGCGGATAATTTTGCGAAGCTGGTTTTCATATGATTTCCTTTCTCAGTTATGTTGCGGCGTCGTTGAGCTTATATAAGGAGCAGCTACTCCGCGAAGCTGCTCGTCACCTGCACAGAGAAGAGTCTGCGTAGCTATCCGACCAACTTCCTCCGCAACAGACCGGCTACACTGACCACCCCGGAGCCGAGCATGAGCAAAGTCGAAGGCTCAGGTGCGTCAACTCCATCAATACCGCTGGAGAAAGTTGGGAAAGAGCCCAGATTGTCAGCATTGGTAAAGCTGCTACCGAAAAATGGGGAGTCGAAGTACTGCTGATCGCTGATCTGCGTTCCAAAACCACCCGGCCTGGTGAATGTATTGGTGTTGAAAGAACGGCCTGCATCATTGGGTGCCTGCGGAACCACCGACTCCCAGTACATGCCGGCGCCCAGGTTGATGTTGAGTCCGGTCACGTGGGCCATGTACTCGTCTAAGCCAAAACCATTGCGGCCAGTCGGCGTCCAGGTGAAAGTGCCGGCCCCGGCATTGCCATAGCCGGAAGCGATCACCGTTCCACCATTGCCTTCTGAGACGCCGGTGCGAATCTCGAAATAGGCACTCTGGGGGTTCGTAAGGGAGGTGATGTTGTTGGTGAACAGACTGGTGATATTCCAGGTATGCCCGGCCGGGATAACAAAGTTCTGGAAGGTGGCAGCGCCATACGGAACGGCGCCTACGATGGCGTCATTTTCGTTTGGCAGGGCGTTAGCGTTGTTGTTGGCAAGCTCGAAGTCGCCGCCGTAGAAGAGACAGTTGGGGACACATTGTGCGTTCGCGAGCACCCCGATAAAAAGAAGTGCGAACAGAGAAACCATCAGCGCAAATCTGGAGGCGGCTGATTTTTGTTCACGGGTTACACCCAGAGAGTAGGAACTAGAACTATGCATGATGAACCTCATTAATTCGTTGGTCTCTTGGCGATGGTTGAGCTGGCCATCGCCGATTCCATCTGCGGCACGTTCGCTCGCCGCTTGGGTGCTGGGGCGTGCGTTACCCCAGCAGCCTCGATAAAGAGGAGGAAGCACAGGAGGGAGTGGATGGGTGGGAACCGCTGTAGCGGAAAACTCTTTGGCTGAGGCGGGCTTCTTCGGCCTGCTGCCTCTGCATGCTTCTGCAAACCAGGGGGCGCAGTAAGAAGATCGGCCACCAGTTCGGCGCGGGGATAAGTGGAGACGCCCGGAACGTTGGTAAGCTGTTCTACCTTCGCGATGAGCGCCCAGATAAGAATGATGAACGACCCCTGCGTGTCTCGCGTTTTCATGGTGGCCTCCTGGTTCGCCAGGTCCCTGGATTCGAGAGCGACCAAGGCGACGCGTTGCTTAGTTCCGCTCTCGTGAGGGCACAATGCGCCGCTTCGCCCGGGCGATCAATACTCTCGAGGTGATATGGAGGTAAGTTCGAGGTGATAGCGTAAGCTGCTGAAAAACCAGCGTTTAAATCCGGATGTCATAGAAATGGTCGGGGCGTTTTCGGGTTGGCAACGGAAGGCACTGCTTCTGGGGAACGAACTTTATATAATGTTGTCAGGCGATGGAGTTCGCCTTAACCGCCCGCGCAAGGGCTGATAACTCCTACCAACTCTGTGTAGGAGACTGCCTTGGCCGAAAGACTGCTCTACATCTCTATAGGCGCCGTGCTCGGCGCCTGCGCCCGGTATCTGCTGAGCAACTACGTTGCAAAGCTGGCTTTCAGCGCCTTTCCCTATGGAACGCTCCTTATTAATGTCACTGGAAGCTTGTTGCTGGGCTTCTTCCTGATCGTTGCGACCGAGCGCTTGTTTGTCGCCGATCATTGGCGGCTGCTGGTGGCGGTTGGGTTTTGCGGTTCGTACACGACTTTCTCCAGTTATGCCTTCGAATCGTTTGCGCTGATGGAGCAAGGCCAGTGGTCGCAGGCGGCTTTGAACGTGATCGGCAGCAACGTTCTTTGCCTTGTGGCCGTCGCGGCCGGAGCTGCCCTTGCGAGGTGGATATAAAATGACAGTCGCGATGGCAGTCCAGGTAACGATGTACCTCTGCGAAGGCGACTCGTGGCATCACCGGCCCCTGCATTTGGAGGTGCTGAAGTATCTACGCGAAGAAAACGTCGCCGGAGCTGTGGCCTACCACTCACTCGCAGGCTTCCAGGGCCGCAACCGTCTGAGCACCGCTCATCTGGTAGAGGCGGGAGGAAACCTTCCCATTGTCCTGACGTTCGTCGATACCGACGAACATGTCACTCGCGTGCTTCCCAAGCTGCGGGAGATGGCGGCGCATCGGTTGATCGTTCGCGAGAATGTCGTGATCGAACAGGGAAGTTTGGAGTAGGTGAGCGCCGGGCTTGCCGGGCAGTGCGCCTCGACGGATGTCATCCTGTTTGGATTTGTCATCCTGAGTCTGCCGTGGTGGACGAAGGACCTGCTCTTGTGCACAGCGCGACTGAGCTCACAGGGCCTCGCTAGCGCATCCGCGACATTGTGCTCGCCCGAACTTGTTTTGCCGTGCCGGCGAGAACAGGTTCTTCGCTTCGCTCAGAATGACAAGTCAAATATCCGTTAACACCTTCTAGAATCTAAGCGTGGATTTCGAATTCCCAGAGTTCGCGCCCGACCGCGACGCCGAGTTGTTCGCTGCCGCTCCGGTGGGCTCGGCGGTTTTCGTATTGCGCGGTGTCGAGGGCAGCGAGCCCTACGTCGGCAAGACCGCGAATCTACGTCGCCGATTGCAGCGTCTGTTGGGCGCCGCCGACGGCCGTAAGCTCAATCTGCGCGATCGGGTCCGCTCGGTTGAGTGGACTCCCACAGGGTCAGACTTCGAAGCGTCACTGCTGCTGTACAAGGTATTGCGTCGCGAGTTTCCCGCGAGCTACGAAAAACGCCTGCGGCTGCGTTTCGCGCCGTTGGTTAAGCTGATCCTGAACAACCCTTATCCTCGCGCCACCGTAACCACGCGCATCTCCGGAGTGAAGAGCAACTCTGTGTATTACGGTCCGTTCGCATCGCGAGTGGCGGCTGAGAAATTCGCGAACGACTCGCTTGACCTGTTTAAAATGCGCCGTTGCGTCGACGACCTACATCCCGGACCCGGCGTTCCCTGGCTGTATCTATTCCGAAATGAAGATGTGCCTGGCGCCCATGTTTCAAGGGCTGCACTGACGACGAGTATGCGGCAGAGGTCGGCCGGGTTCAGCAGTACTTCGAAAGCCAAGGCCAATCGCTGGTGCGCGAGATCGAGCATATGCGGGACGAAGCGTCGGCCAATCTTGATTTCGAAGGCGCGGCGACACTGCACACACGGCTGGAGAAAGTAAAAGCCGCGTCGTCGCAGTTACCCGAGGTTGTACGAAGGCTCGATGAACTCAACGGTGTGATGGTTCAGCCCTCGGCCGAGGCGGAATCAGTTGCCCTGTTCAAGATCGAGGCGGGAATGATCTGCGAGCCGATATCCCTCAATGTGGGAGCTCAGGCCGAAGCGGAACATCTGCGGGCCAAGCCACTGTCGATGGAGGCGCGCATCCTGGATGCACTCGCGCAGGTCGCGTCGTGCAAGCCGCACAGCGCGCTGGAATGGATGGAGCACCTGGCGATCCTCAAGCGCTGGTACTACCGCACATCGAAGACCGGTGAGTTGTTCCTGGCTGATAGCGCCGGCGAGTTGCCGATGCGGCGCGTGGTGCGCGGCGTCTCGCGCGTGTTCAAAGGAGAAAAAGCCTCGGGCGATCTGAGTGAGACCGCCGGCGACTACTGGAAATTCCGCGCGGGCGAAGCGGGGATACGATAAGACGAACCGAACCGCGGATGCAGGCATTGCTCCTTGAGATCCGGAATTCCGAGCGCAGGTTTAGATGTGATGTCGTCTTGTTTTGAAGGGGCACGCCTTGAGGCGTGCCGCATTCGGAGAATAATGAGTCGGCTTCAGCCGCTGAGGAAAAGCGTCCCCTCCTCGCCTAAAGGCGGTGCGCCTTCGCCCTCTGGGCGACACGGCTAAAGCCGTGCCCTTTCAAAGCTGAGGCCCAGAAACGTCCTACTCTCCTGCGACCGTCATGCCATCTATCCGCAGTGTAGGACATGCGACTGCGCTGCGAAATTCCAAGTCGCTGCCAATCTCGCTCACGTTACACAACATATCTTTGAGATTGCCGGCAACGGTAATCTCTTCTACCGGAAAAGTGATCTCGCCGTTTTCGATCCAGAGCCCACTTGCGCCGCGCGAAAAATCTCCGGTGACGAGGTTGACGCCGTGTCCTAAGAATTCCGTAACGAACAGTCCTTCTTTGATGTCGCCGATAATTTCCTGAAGGCTCTTATCCCCCGGCTGCAAAAAGAAATTGCCAGGCCCGATACCGGGCGTGCCCGCTAAACCGCGGGAAGCATTGCCTGTGGTTTTCAGTGCGAGCTTTTTTGCTGTGTAGGTGTTGAGCAGGTAGGACTTCAAGACGCCGTTCTCGATGACATTGGTTCGGCGGCTGACAACGCCTTCGCTATCGAAGGGGCTGCGTGCCGAACAGGCCGGGAATCGTTCCGTCATCAACGATGTTGATATTTTCGCCGGCGATCTTCTCATTCAACTTGCCGGTCAGGAACGACGCTCCGCGATAAACTGAGTCGCCGTTCACCGCTTCGAAGATATGTCCGAGCAGCGCGCCAGCCACGGTGTTCTCGAACACGATCGGGACCTTGGCGGTCTTGACCTTGCGCGCCCCTAAACGTCGCAATGTCCGTTTTGCAGCGATGGCCCCAACTTCTTCGGGTGACGCCAACTTCTTCAGCGAATGCGAGACCGAGTACCAGTAGTCACGCTGCATAGCCGAGCCTTCGATCTGCGCGATCGGGACGGCGACCACCGAGCAGTACGAACGACGATTGTCGCCAACGAATCCCAACGAGTTCGCCAACACCTTGTATCCCACAGCCGCGTCGAACGAGCCGCCATCGGAATTCACAATGCGAGGGTCTACGCTGGTCGCAGCTTTCTCCGCGCGGCGCGCATAGTCGATGCGATCTTCAGGCGAAAGCGAGTACACGTCGTCGTGGTACAGGCCGAGATCGCAATCGAGCCGTCCCAACTCGGCAGGATCCGGTAGACCGGCCATCGGGTCCGCGGTGGTGATTCGCGCCAGTGCGACAGCCGATTCCACCATCTTCTTTACCCCTTCGGGAGTAAGGTCGCTGGAATAGGTGCTAGCCGAACTTTGTCCGATAAAGACGCGAACTCCCACAGCCTTCGACCCTGCTTCTTTCAGTGTCTCGACCTGGCCGAGCCTGACGGTGGTGGAGAATTCGCTGCCGTCGGTAGCGACGGCTTCGGCGGCGCTTGCGCCCTGTTGCATCGCCAAGCGGACAGCGTCGGTCGCGACTTCCTTGAGGTCGACGGACGCCCCGGCATTGGTTGGGTTCAGTGATGTCGTGCTAGTGCTCATGTTTGCTGGGCCTTATTCAATTTCGATTTTGTGTCACAGTGTCTGAGTTATTCTCAGAGGAGTTTAGTCCTACATTGTCAGAGGGCCGTCGGCCTGACTTGCTTATCCCACCCTGTGGAAGCTTTGTGGAAATCGCCAAGTGGGACATCCCACACCTGGCATATCCTACAGTAAGCCTTGGCGAATCAACGACTCACGCGAGTATTGCGGAAGTGTGAATCGGATCACAATCTGTGGATTACTGCCCGGGAGCCAAGGCCCGCTCAGTTGCCCGTTCCGCCCACTGTCAGACGATCAATTTTCAATGTAGGAATGCCTACTCCCACAGGGACGGACTGCCCATCTTTGCCGCAAGTGCCGACACCCTCGTCGAGTTTCAGATCGTTGCCAACCATCGAAACTTTGGTCAACACATCAGGCCCGTTGCCGATCAGGGTGGCGTTCTTGAGCGGCGCAGTGACCTTGCCGTCCTCAATCAGGTACGCCTCCGACGCGGAGAACACAAATTTGCCATTGGTAATGTCGACCTGTCCGCCGCCGAAATTCACCGCGTACACGCCATACTTGACGGAGCGAATGATGTCCTCAGGCGAATCCTGGCCGGCGAGCATGTAGGTGTTGGTCATGCGCGGCATAGGAATGTGCTGATAGCTCTCGCGCCTGCCGTTGCCGGTGTTCGGCAAGTTCATCAGCCGCGAAGAGAGCTTGTCGGTGAGATAGGCCTTTAGAATTCCTTTCTCGATCAGCACCGTGCTGTCGGTGCGATTGCCTTCGTCATCGACGTTGAGTGATCCGCGCCTGCCGGGCATGGTGCCGTTGTCGATCACCGTGCATTTGTCGCTGGCGACGCGACGTCCCATCATGTCAGAGAAGGCGGAGGTCTTCTTGCGGTTGAAGTCGGCTTCCAAGCCGTGTCCGATCGCCTCGTGCAGCAGGACTCCCGGCCACCCGGGACCGAGCACTACTTCCATTTCGCCCGCCGGAGCGTTGCGTGCGTCGAGTTGAACGATGGCCTCGCGGGCTGCTTCCACAGCGAAGTGCTCCGGTGTCTTCTCTGTCTGGAAGAACTCGATGCCAACGCGGCCGCCGCCCCCAGAAGTTCCGCGGGCAGAACCCTGCTCGGTCTTGGCGATGCAGAACACACTCATCCGCGCCATAGGTTGTGAATCTTCGGCAAAGCTTCCGTCGGATCCGATGACCAGGATGCGCCGCAACTCGTCGGCGTAGCTCACGCGCACTTCGTGAATGCGCGGGTCATAGGCGCGCGCTGCCTTGTCGGCGCGCTGCACCAGGTCAACCTTGGCCAGGACTTCGGCCTCCACCGACGGCAACGGTACGGGATACAAGTTGTGGGGCGGGGTATCGGTCAGGCCGACCACTGGCTGCTTGGCCGGACCGCTGGCAATGAGAGCCGCGGTTCGTGCCGCATGCAAAATGCGCTGCGACGAGAGATCGTCGGTGTAGGCGTATCCGGTGCGATCGCCTGAAAGTACGCGAACTCCGCAACCGACGGATGTTCCCTGGCTGGCTGATTTCACCATGCTCTCGTCGAGCGAAACCGAGGTCGAGATCTGATACTCGAAGTAGAGGTCAGCGTAGTCGCCGCCAGCCGAAAGCGCCGCCGCCAGGTAGCGCTCTATGTCAGCCTGCGTTAGCCCGTAGCGGTCAAAGAAAAACTTCTTGTCCATGGTCACACCTATTGGATGTCTCGCGGGCTTCGGAGGACGCTTACAGCATCACCGAGAAGAGGAATCAAGCCGCGGATTTACGCGGATGACCGCGGATCCGGAAATCTGGAGATAAGAAACATCTCGGCGTAGATCCGTGCAAATCCGTGGTTCCAGTTCTTTGTTGCAGGAACCCGCGCTGTGCGCAGGCCACACGCTATGTTCGATTATCACACAGCGCTGTGCGGATCATTGCAGCGATCGCGCGCGGGACTTGGCTAGTCTTGGCTAAGGTGTATGCTGACCACCTCTCTCACCGCCGAGGCACTCGCCCGCGAGTTGGAAGTCTTTCTGCTCGAAGCGCCGCATGCCGTGCTAATTGAAAACGGCGATGTGTTGTTCGATTTCAGCACTGCCCGGTATTCGGTCTCAGGCGAGGGCAAGTGCGTTCTGCATGTGTGGTCGGAAGAGCGCAACATCGTACGCCGCGTGCTCGACTTCGAGACCAGGCCGCGCATGCTCCGCCTATCAGCTCTTCGCTTTGGGCAGTCAAAACCCGAGGTGCTCGAAATCGTGGCCGACGCTGGACAGCGCAGCGCCACCGCGCAACGTGCCGGCCGCGCGCAGTATCAGAAGTTGCTGGTCCGTCTGCTGGAGCGCGAGTATCCGGGCGCGAAGATCGAATCCGTCAGCGCCAAGGCTGACCTGGAACATTCGTTCAGCCCGGTTTACACCCGAGCAGTCGTTCGCCATGGACAGTCAGCATTTGCTGTTCTCGGCGTGAATGGGGATGAGAGCCAGGCGTCGATTGATGCGGCGCTTACTTTTGGCATCCTCTGGCTGGACTATCATCGGCAGCGCGCCGACAGGTACCACATTGAGGGACTCAAGCTTTTTCTTCCGCAGGGGCGAGCAGAGATCGTGAGCCAGCGCATGGCGCACCTCGATCAGAACGCGGTCAAGTGGCAGCTATACCAGGTTGGAGGGCGCGCTGAAACGTGCGAGGAGCTCGATTTCCGCGATCACGGAAACCTCGCGACGCGGTTGGTTCGTGCCCTAGACCCACGTACCACCCGCGAGCGCTTCGCCGCGTCGATTACGCGCATTCAGGAGCTGGTTCCCTACGCGGATGTAAGTATCGAATCGCCTACGGAAATCGTCTTCCGGCTGTATGGGCTGGAGTTCGCGCGGGCACGGCTGGCTCCGGTCGCGGGGTCGTTTCGCAATAACGAAACCATTGCTTTTGGCATGGGCCCGGCGGAATACACGCTCGACGAGTTCACCGAAGAGCTGTTCAACAGATTCATCGAGCGGCTCACCACCAGCCGTCATCCTGCCGGTGCGCACGGCGATCCGCTTTATCGGCTATGTCCCGAGCGTTGGCTGGAGTCGCTTATCACTCGCGACGTACGCTCGATTGACGAGCGGTTGAATCCCGCACACGTTTACTCGCAGGTTCCAGCCTTCACCGCCTCCGACCGAGCGATGCTCGACGTGCTGAGCGTAACGATTGACGGTCGCCTCGCCATTCTTGAGCTGAAAGCCGATGATGACCTTCATCTTGCAATTCAAGGCCTGGACTACTGGGCCCGCGTCCGCTGGCACCAGCAGAATGGCGGCTTCGCGCGCAACGGCTATTTCCCCCGATGTGAGTTGTCCGATGCTCCGCCTCTTCTGTATCTGGTCACGCCAGTGCTGCGCACCCATCCGGCAACCAGCGTGCTGCTGAAATACGTGTCGCCGCAGATCGAATGGCAGCTGGTGCAGCTCGATGAGCATTGGCGGGCTGGGATTCGGGTGGTGAACCGGAAGAGAGGAAAGGCGTTTTCGCCACGGATTTACGCGGATCTTCACGGATGATTGGGAACTAAAGATGCCGAATGACGGAACCGCACTCAAGCACGCCGAAATAACCGACGTTGTCATCGGCTGCTTTTATGACGTGTACAACGAACTCGGACACGGCTTTCTTGAGTCGGTCTATCGGGAAGCGATGATCGTCGCCCTGCGGTCCTTGGCCTTGAAGGTTGAATCTGAAAAATCGGTGCAGGTGTATTTTCGCGGCGAACGGCTGGCCATGTTTCGCACCGACCTCGTCGTAGCCGAGAAGGTGATCGTAGAACTCAAGTCTGCCCGAGCTCTCGAAGGCATTCACCAAGCGCAACTGCTCAACTATCTGAAGGCCACAAGCTTCGAGGTCGGATTACTGCTCAACTTCGGAACTCGGCCTCAATTCAAAAGAATGCGACTGGACAATGACTTCAAAATGATCCGTGAAGATCCGCGCAAATCCGCGGCTTCGCTTTAAGCTCTTCCTCACGCTGCGGTTCGCCGAGTTTCGGGACTGGGCTGATTCGTGTCTGTTTGGAGGGCGCGAGTGAGTTGCCAGCGCACCCACAGAATGCGCAGCGTTGCCGCGACTGGAATAGACAGATACACGCCGATAACGCCTGCGATCTCGTTGCCCATCAAGACGGCAATGATTGCGGCCATGGGATGCAGTTCGACCTTGTTGCCCATAACGCGAGGAGAGATGAGATAGTCCTGCACCAGTCGCCACAAGCCTAGAAACACGACGATCCACAGCAGGTGAGGAAAGGCGTCGAGGAATCCTACTCCGAGTACCAGCGCGGCGGCGACAGCCGGCCCTACAACAGGAATGAATTCCAAGAATCCGGCGGTGACTCCTAGCGCCAGTCCGTAAGGCAGATGCATCAGCCAAAAGAAGCTCGTCAGAACGAGCATCGCCGCGCTGGCGAGAATCAGTTGAGCGCCGATAAACGACGCGAGCATCTCGTCGAGGTCCTGGATAACATCGCGCAGGAAGCGTCGTTGTGCGCGGCGATTGAAAGTGTGAATCGTGGCTTCCGACAGCTTGCGCCCGTCCTTGAGGAAGAATATGGCGAGGATGGGAATCAGCAAGAACCAGATGGCGTGCTTCAGCGAGCCGGCAATGCTGGCGCCG
Source organism: uncultured Acidobacteriaceae bacterium (assembly GCA_963699875.1). Classification (GTDB taxonomy): domain Bacteria; phylum Acidobacteriota; class Terriglobia; order Terriglobales; family Acidobacteriaceae; genus CAVVDY01. The sequence continues at coordinate 47,019 of CAVOVN010000011.1, read as the reverse complement.
ATGTGGCTGGTGAAATTCTCGATGGCATCACGGTGGCTGGCGATGAACTGTTCGATGTGGGCTTGCGTGTCGTAGCTCCAGCCATGGCGACTGCCGAGCTGCCAGACGATCTTGCCACTGGCTACGCGGTCGAGCAAGCTGGGCATGGATTGGATCAGCCGACGCATATCGTCGGCGATGCGAGGACCAAAGATGAACAGCAGCAGGGTCAGAATGCCGCCGCAAATGACGTAGGTCTCCAGGATTGCCAGGCCGCGCGAGTTGCGTCCAATCGGCGATCGTTGAATGCGAAGCACGATGGGCTCAAGAAGGTAGGCGAAAAAGACCGAGAACAGCACCAGTACGAGCGTGCTGCGTACCTGGTAGACGAACCACGTCGCCACAACGAAGACGAGTATGGTCGCCAGCGCGCGCGCCGTCCGGCTGTCGAAAAACCCCATGTGTTCTGTCGGATGTGAGCGGTAGGGCCGCGGTTGTAGGTGCGTCTTCTCGCAGCCCAGATAGAGTTTCGCGCGTATAGGGGTCCTTCGACTTCGCTCTTCACCTTCGGCGAGTCGCTCCGCTCAGGATGACAGTAGCTGGAAGTGCTACCGCCGGCGGCTCACGGCCGGTGCAGGAGGCTTGCCGCTGTAATCCTTGGGATAGACCACGACATACCTCTGCAGCGCCTCGCCAGCGCTCTCAGTGCGCAGGTCAGTGGCATCGCGCAACGCGAGATGTACGAGACGACGCTCGCGCGAAGCCATGGGACCGAAGGCGTAAGGGATGCCGGTGCGGCGCACCTGCTCGGCGGCAACTTCCGACGCCATGCGCAGCTCTTTCTTGCGGGCCGTGCGGAAGTTCTGGCAATCGAACAGCACCAGGTCATGCTCTTCGGTTGAGAGCCTCAGCATCTCGAGAGCGACCTGCTCGAAGGCGCGCAGCAGTTCGGCGCCGCGTTCCAGCAACAGCGGGGTGTCGGCTCCGCCGAGGTCCACCAGGATGACGGGGTTGTCGGCCTCGTGCGGATCCACGGCCGGGGGGTCGACGAGGATCTTGTATTTCAGGCGAAAATCGCCATGTTTGATGATTCCGTTCAGCAGTTCACTGATTTTTCGAGCAGCAGCCACTTTGTCCTGAATTGGCATATGTTCGCTCACTTAGCGCTCTTGCGGGCGCGCTTCTCCATCTCGGCGCGCATCTCTTTGCCCAGACCGGTGCGATTCATGACCGATTGCTGAATGATGGCGATTACGTTGCCCATCGTCCAGTACAGGCTCAAGCCGGAAGGCAACGACCAACTGAAGAAGCCCAGCATAGCAGGCATCATCAAGGTCATCATCTTCTGCTGCGCCGGGTCCATGCCTGCGCTGGGCGTCAGCTTCTGCATGTAGAACGTACTCGCCACAATAAGTACGGGCAGGATGTAGAGCTTGTCGGGCGAAGACAGATCGTGAATCCAGAGGAACTGCGCATGCCTGAGTTCGATGGCGTTTCCCAGCATCGAGTAAAACGCCCACAGGAACGGCAACTGAATCAGCAGGGGCAAGCAGCCGCCCGCAGGATTGACGCCTTCCTTTTTGTAAAGCTCGGAGATCTCAGCGTTCATCTCGGTGCGCCGCGGGTCGCGCATCGGGATGTTCTTGTACTTCGCCTGGATCGCCTTCATCTGCGGCTGCAGCTTTTGCATCTTGAGCGCAGACTTCTGGCTGGTGATACGCAGTGGCAGCAACGCGATGTTGATGATGACGGTCAGGATGATGATCGACCATCCCCAGTTGCGGACCATGTGGTTATACGTCCACTTCAACCACTGGAACAGGGGACGGGCGAAGAAGCTGAAGTAGCCGAAGTCGACCACGTGGCGCAGGTCGGGGCCACCGGGCTTGCCGTCGTCGAGGTTGGCTTTGACTGATTCGAGAACATCGACAGCCTTGGGCCCGACAAACATGCGCTCGCTGGTGACGCCTTTGGGGTTACCTACCGCAGCGCCCAGCACCTGGTAGGTATCCACCTTGCTCGGGATCAGGATGGTCCGGATCTTTCGGCACGGTGATCTGGTGATGGAGGCTGATCAGCGCAGCAGTGCGCGGCAAATCAGGCAGGAAGATCGCCGCGAAGTACTGATCCTGCACGCCGGCCCAGCTCAACGGTCCCGGAACGGTATTGCCTCCGCTGACCTTTTTGGCTTCCAGACGGGTGACCTTGCCTTCGGCCTCGTACTCCACACGCGAAGAGGCGTAGGAGGGGCCGGTCGACTGATCTCCAAAGCCCGCGGGCCAGACGGGAAGTGCCTCAACGGTCTTGCCGTTCTGAGTTACGGCGATCTCTACGTGCAGGACGTAGGTGTCATCGAAGCGGAAGGTCTTGCGGACGGTAACTCCGCCATCGGAGTATTCGTACGTCAGCTCGCCAGGAGCGGTGATCGGTCGCATCGCCACTTCCGACGTACAGCGCGGAGTTGAGCTGGTCGCGCAGCTTGTCGTCGTAGGTGTAGAGGGCGAGAGGATATCCATAATCAGTTGCGGCTGAGCTAACGAGATCGAGTGGCTGGCGTTTCTCGTCCTTGTATTTCTTCAGTACCCACGACTTGGCTTGGGCTCCCTTGTTGGTGAAGACAATGCGGTAGAGATCGTTCTCCACCACCGTCTCGATTTCACCAGTGGCCGCCTTATGCTCGGTTAATGTGGCAGTTTTCCCAGTGGCTTTGGGGCTTTTGGTCTTGGGGCTTTCCGGAGCTTGCTCGGGCTGGGTCGCAGCCGCAGGCGCAGGACTTTGCTCGGCGGCCGTGGGGGTGGAAGTCTTGGGCGGCGGATTCTTCGCTTTGTTCTTGATGAGCACGAACTGCCCGATCAAGATCAGGGCAAAGGTGACCACCAGAACCAGCGTCATCCGGCTTTGACCGCCGCCGCCGGACTCCTGTTGTGGGTTGCGATACTCGGGCAAGTTTGATCCGTTCGTTAGTCGACTAATGAATTCTGTGTTTCGTTGTCATCCTGAGCGGAGCGATTCGCAGCAGGCGAAGAGCGTGGTCGAAGGACTCCTATATACCCGAAAATTTCTGCTGGCGATAGCGGTCCTTCGACTCGTCGCTACGCTCCTCGCTCAGGATGACAGCCAATAATTGGACTCGGCTTACTCCACCAAAACCTCATCGGCACCGGGTCGTGCCCACCGCGACAAAATGGATGGCAGCGCAACAGTCGCCAACCGGCAAGCATGCTGCCACGCAACGCACCATGCCGCTCCACCGCCTCCATCGCGTACTCGGAGCAGGTAGGAACAAAACGGCAGGCGGTCGGCAGCGCCGGAGACACCCAGCGCTTGTAGGCCGACAATAACGCTTGCAAGCTCCGCTTCACGATTCCTGAGCCTTCGCTTCCCGCGCCCGCTGCATTGCCAACTTCAAGCCGCGTTCGACCTCGGCGCGCAATTCGCCGAATGGCAACTGCAAAACCGACTTCCGGGGATTAAACACCACGTCGATCGAGGCTTGTTCCGGCGGCCACGACGCGCGTAATGCTTCGCGCATCCGGCGCTTGATTCGGTTCCGCTCGACCGCGTTCCCCAGGACCTTTCCTACGGTGAGGCCCACCCGCAGCGAGCAGGACTTATCTCGCCGTCGGCTCCGCGGCGAAGAAAAAAAACCGTCATGTTCCCGGTGAACTGCCGTCGCCCCTGCTGATACACCTGCTGAAAGTCAGCATGCCGCAACAGGCGCTTCGTTTTCGGGAATTTACGGCTGGCCTCGGTCAATCAACGTCCGCCGCCGAAGGACTACCGGGAAGTCCCCAGCGTTTGCGACTCCTGATGTACTGTGTTCCAGCAATGACGCCGTTTGCCGCCAGCTTACTCGCGGTAACCAGCTTTTACGGCAATGCGTTTGCGTCCCTTAGCACGCCGGCGGGACAACACCGCGCGACCGCTCTTGGTCTTCATACGAGAACGAAATCCGTGCGTCTTTGAGCGGCGACGACGGTTGGGTTGGAATGTGCGCTTCGGCATTCGTTACTGCGCTCCTCACTAAGGACAAAATGTCTGTAGGCAAACCAAAAGTATAACGGTCAGGGACGCTTGGTGGCAACCGGAGTGCGTTGCTGCCGCTCCTCCCGGTCCGCCATCCGCTCTTCGCCAGAGTTTTGGGCCAGCGTTTGACAACAACGTGCAGGGTTTCGGACGTTGGCATGAGGGTGCGATCTCGCCACAGTGAAATCCGTTGGTTGGCAAAGTCGCGTGCCTCGTTTCTCAACTCCAGTCCGCTTCGATGGGGCATCGCTGGCCCCGGTCCCGCTGGCGAAGCGGGAATGGCGAACAGCGGGAACGACTGTTACGCGGCACCGGCGAAGTAACGTGGGTTATGTGACTGCACATCGCGCGCAACATTAACTTCACTCGCAAAAAAAATTTTTCGTGCAGTAACTTTCCCGAAATCAATCGTTCTCTCGGAGCACTGCATGTCTGCTGGTGCATCCACCTATTGCGCACAAATTTTTTCGTGCTAGTATCCCGATGCAGCCACAGACAATCAACCAGCACTCAACAGAGTGCGACGCTGCACATCCGGCAGCCCTTCAGGGTGGCGGGTCTTTTCATTTTTTTCTGCGATGTGTGACGGACTACACGCTGTGGCACCGTGTGTTCGGCCCTGTTCCCACTGAATTTTACTTTGATCGGGTAGAGGCGCGATTCGCCTCGGAATTTTCTGCTATGGCTTCTATTGGAACTGTGATCCCCAATCCGTGGGTGCGTGTCCTTGACGCACTGGAAAAGAAAGTAAACCGCAGCTCCTACGAAACCTGGCTCAAGCCGACGCGCTTCAGTCACTCGCAGGGTCCCACTTTGTTCGTCCGCGTGCCCAACCCCGACTTCTGCCACATCGGCGAGAAGTGGGGAGACCTGATCAGTGAAGCGATCGACGATCTGGGGCTTGAATACCAGGACGTTGAGTTCGTCACCGATCAGGAAAAGCAGAACGCGGCACAACTGAAGACGCGAACCGACGGTGTGGCCGATGAGGATGCACCCGAGGCTCCGGCCCCAGGCGTGGTTCGGCAGCAGCGCTTCGATTGGGATGGAGCTGGACAATTGAATCCCAAATATACATTCGACGGATTCGTTATCGGCGCTGGAAACCAGTTTGCTCATGCGGCTTCGCGCGCCGTCGCAGAACGCCCTTCGAAAGCGTATAACCCGCTGTTCCTGTACGGCGGCGTCGGGATGGGTAAGACCCACCTGATGCAGGCGATCGGCCACGAGGTCAAGAAACTCAACCCCGACATGTCCATCTGCTACGTATCCAGCGAGAAATTCACCAATGAGATGATCAACGCGCTACGGTACAACCGGATGACCAGCTTCCGCGAGAAGTACCGCACTATGGACGTGCTGCTCATTGACGACATCCAGTTCCTGGTTCACAAGGAGCGCACCCAGGAGGAGTTTTTCCACACCTTCAACGCTCTGCACGAGAACATGAAGCAGATCGTAATCGCCAGCGACCGCCCCCCTAAGGAGTTGGCCGAAATTGAGGACCGCCTGCGGAGCCGCTTCGAGTGGGGACTGATTGCCGACATCCAGCCGCCCGACCTGGAAACCAAAGTGGCGATCCTGCAGAAGAAGGCAGAGTCGGAGCGGGTCCATATTCCCACCGACGTGGCGCTCTACATCGCGTCGAACATCCGCAGCAACGTTCGCGAACTCGAAGGCGCGCTGATCCGGCTGACTGCGTATTTCTCACTCACCGGCGGCGAGCTGAACCTGCAGACGGCGCAGGAAGTGCTCAAGAACGTCATTGACTCGCAGGCCAAGAAGATCACCATTGATTCCATTCAGAAAATTGTCTCGGAACAGTTCGGGCTGCGGCCGGCGGAGATCAAGGCCAAGAACAACTCGCGCGCCATCGTCTATCCGCGCCAGATTGCCATGTACTTGGCTAAGCACATGACTGATGCTTCGCTGCCGGAGATCGGACGTCAGTTCGGCGGCAAACACCACACCACGGTGCTGCACTCGGTCGACAAAATCGACGAGGCCCGCAAGACCGACAAAGATTTGAACAGGCTGTTGAACAAACTCACTGATACTTTGGGGGCATGAAACCGGGCTTCGGCCCGGTTTTTCAGTTTAGGGCGACGTTTTCCTTGGGCTACCCTGTGGACGAGTTGTGGATGGCACTGAACATCGTAGCCGGATCTCCCGAGCGGCTCCGTTCCCAACAGAAGGAGCCGGTTTCCCGTCCCTGTTGTTCGCTGGCGCGGCATGGCAACGGCCCTTGATTCATGCGGTTTTCCCATCATTTTCCACTTTTTCAGAGTGCCTACGGTTACTACTGTTTTATTAGATTCTTATTTGATATAAGGAAAGTCGTAGTCGCAGAGTTGAGCGCCGCTCGATAAGTCTGGAACACCTGCCGCAATCAGCCGCTCACAAAACGCGACTTCAAAGGGTGATAATGATGGCTGCCGAAGCTACGGGAGCGATACAGGGAACGGCGATGGAGATCAGCGTAAGCAAGTTTGAATTGCTGAAAGAACTGACGGCCACCCAAGGGGTGGTTGAGCGCAAGACTACGATCCCTATCCTTTCGAACTTTTTGTTCGAAGCGGCTGACAACCGGCTGACCATCACCGCCACCGACCTCGACCTCAGCCTGCGTACCTCATGTGCAGCCAAGGTGAAGAAGGAAGGCGCTTGCACCATTCCCGCGCGCAAGCTGTACGACTACGTCAAACTGCTGCCCGATGGCGACATCTCGATCAAGCTGCTGGAGAACCACTGGGTCAACATTCGCTCTGGCCGCTCCAATACCAAGATGGTCGGCATGGCGCGCGCCAACTTCCCCGGGTTGCCGACGTTCCCCGCCTCGGGCGTGGTGAAGGTCCCGGCGCAGACATTGCGCAGCATGATCGGACGGACCATCTTCGCGATTTCGAACGAGGAGTCGCGCTACACCCTGAACGGCGGCCTGATGGTGCTAAAGCCGGAGTCGATCACCGTGGTGGCGACGGACGGCCATCGCCTGGCGCACATCGAAAAGACGGGCGAGCAGTTCGACGTGACTGGCGAGAACAAGACGCTGATCCCCAAGAAGGCGATGAGCGAGCTGTATTCGCTGCTGCAGAACAGCGAAGTGGACTTCATCGACTTCGCCAAAGACGAGTCGACGCTGTTCTTCCGCATCGGAGAGCGGCTGCTGACCTCGCGCCAGTTGACCGGACAGTTCCCCAATTACGAAGCCGTATTGCCGAAGGAAAACACCAAATCCATCGTGGTGCATGGTGCTGATCTGAGCACGGCCCTGCAGCGTGTGGCGCAGTTTGCCGACGAGCGCTCGCGAGCAATTCGCATGAAGCTCGACAAGAACGAGATCAAGATTTCCTCGTCGTCCACCGACTCCGGCGAGTCGGAAGATTCGATTGAGATCGCCTACACCGCCGATCCCATGACCATCGGCTTCAACTCCGAGTACCTGATCGACTTCCTGAAGGCCTCAAGCGCAGGCGAGGTACGGCTGGAGTTCAAGGACGCTCAGTCCGCCGGCCAGATGCGCCCCGACGACGGCGCCGACGACGGTTTCAAGTACCGCTACGTCGTGATGCCGATGAGGATTTGAGAGGAAGCTATCAGCTTTCAGCCGTCAGCTCTCAGCTAAGAACAAAGCCGGATTTGCGTCCGCCTTTTTGCTGTCATCAAGGGTCTTAAGCCTTGTCATCACGAGCGGAGCGAGGGATCTGTTCTTTACTCGCATCGCCCAAATGAGAGCTTTGTTCGCACGGCCGCCGAGAGCAGATCCCTCGCTCCGCTCGTGATGACAAACCCGAGCGACTTTGGCTGACGGCTGATAGCTAACAGCTAAGCTTCCTACCCATTCGGCCGGACGAACTTCGTTTTGCTCGTGGTTTTCAGCTTGAAGACGTCGCCGTTGATTTTCTTGTTGAGCTGGATGTTGCTGTACGTGGCCAGGCGGTAGTCGCCCGAAGGCTCCTGGAATCTCTGCTGCACGCTGACGCCGCGCGCCGGGTCGATCCAAAGCGTGATCAGCGCGAACATGTTGTGGACCTTCTCCGACTTGGGTGTCAAGCTCCAGCTTGCCGGCGTTCACGCCCTGCACCTGCTCCATGCCGGCGTACTTCACGTCGAACTGCTTTTGCAGGTCGCGTCCGGCGCCACCAAAGCCGAGCACCAGGAAGGTCTCGAAATCCGCCTTGTTCTTGCCGGCGTTGTATTCGGTGACCTGCTCGGCAGTGGGAACGTAGACGCTCAACATGCCGCCGCTGAAAAGAACGTACTTCTTGTCGGGAGAGGTGATGTCGGCAGCCATCTGCACCTCGCCACCCTGACGGCGGAAGTACATGGTGCCCTTCTGAGTGTCGTGCTCGTCGACGACTTTCTGATACTGGTCCCAGACGAAATCGGTTTGCGCGGTGCGAAAATTCGCGGCCGCCTGGTCCATCGAGTTCAGGATGGCTTCAAGATTTTGCGCCTGCGCGGCGGCGGCCAGCAGAAGGACGAAAATGACGAGGGAGAGCCTGGTTTTCATAGCGTTGCTTTCGTAGTGAACCCTGCCAAAGAGCCGAGGTTGCTGCGAGTCGGAGGCTGCGCGTCAGCGATGTGCCCAGACTTGATAAGCGATGACCTTGTGCTTGCTATCGCGCACCGCCTGGTAATGGTCGATGGTGATCTCACCGGAGATCGGCTCCAGCACCCGTAACAGCGACTCGCGAATTTCGCTGTCGCTGCCTTCGTTTACGGCGGCCGCGTCAACCTTGTAGAGAAACCCATTTCCATCGGGCCGAACAACGGTTTCTGTTTGATGCGGGGCGCGGACCGTCGGTTTGTCACCGAAATTGATGGCCAGCGGCGCGAGGAAGATGAAAGCCAGTATCAGCGTGACCATGATGTCGTAGGGCACGCTGCCGCGCGGATAGGTCCACCAAAAATAACCGCCCAAGGTTTGGCGAAGCTTGTTCATCGCTGTGGGTAGTGTAGAGAAGTGGCGGGAAGGAGGCAATGAACCCGCCGTTGGCTATTGGCTTTTAGCTTTTGGCCGGACGAGAAAACGCGGCGGCTTATCGGCTGACTCCGAGCAGCACCCGAGGCTTGTGCCCTTCTGGCCAAAAGCTAAAAGCCAAGAGCTAAGAGCCAGCTTCAGCTCCGCAACTCCACCACCGTCGCCCCGGCGCCGCCCTCGTTCTGCGGAGGCTCGGAGACGGTGGCCACGTGAGGATGGCTCTGCAACAACTGCCGGAGCGCTTTGCGCAGGATTCCCATGCCGCTGCCGTGCACCACGCGCAAGCGGATAGCTCCGGCCAGGAAGGCGCGATCAACGAATTTCTCCACCGCGCGGCTTGCGTCGTCCACGTTTTGTCCGATGACGTTGATCTCGGTCGGCACGCTGTCGTCCTCACGAGCCAAGGCCACGTTGATGCCGCGGGCTCGCGCTGCTGACACTGGATCGCCGCCTGCCCGCATTACCACGTCAGCAATATCGTCGCGCGCGACCTTCATCTTCATCGGACCGACCGTTACCTCGAAGGAGTCGTCATCGAAGTGGCGTAACACCTTGCCATCCCGGCCCAGCGACTTCAGGCGCACCATGTCGCCCACCGAAACTTGCTGCACGACATGCGGAGCTGCGTGGCGATCGCCAGCGTCCGAGCCGGTGCTGTGCGCGACGACGGTCGAATCGAACTGCTCGCGGAATTCGCGTCGCATCTTGGCGATACGCCGCTCGGCATCTTTCGACAGTTTCAGTGCTTGCGCGCGGTCCTGAACCGCGTTCACTGTCTCACGTGCGCGATATTCAAAGTCGCGCAGGACGCTTTCCAGCTTCTTCTCCAGCTCGCGGATTTTTTCGCGCTGCTCTTTCTTGCCCTCGGCCGCCAGATGATTGCGCTCGCGTGCCAACTCCTGCTCCTGATGGCGTAGCTGTACGCGCTCGTTGTCAATTTCGCGTAGATCGGAGTGCAGCCGGTCGAGGAAGCGCCCGACGTCCTGCGCTTGCGAGGTCAGCTTCTCGCGCGCCTGGGTCACGATCTCCGGGTTGAGGCCAATTCTTTGCGCGATGTTGATGCCCGCCGAAGCGCCAGGCACGCCGATGAGCAGCTCGTAGGTAGGAGCCAGGGTCTGCTCGTCGAATCCTACCGCGGCATTCAGCACACCCGCGGTGTTGGCCGCATAGACCTTCAACGCGGTGTGGTGCGTGGAGACGATACTCAGGCAGCCACGGCGTCGGAAGTAATCGGCGATGGCGACCGCCAAAGCCGCTCCCTCTTCAGGATCGGTTGCCGATCCCAGCTCATCGAGCAGGACCAGTGAGTGCTCGGTCGCTTCCTGTGAAATGCGATTGATGTTGCTGACGTGCGCCGAGAACGTGGACAGATTCTGCTCAATCGACTGGTAGTCGCCGATATCGGCGAAGACGCCATCAAGGATTGGCATCTCTGCGCGCTCCGCTGGAATCGGCACACCCGACTGTGCCATCAGCGCGAGCAGGCCAATAGTCTTGAGCGCAACCGTCTTGCCGCCCGTGTTCGGTCCGCTGATCACGACCTGCCGGTGCTGCCGGTCGATCTCAACACTAACCGGAACGACAGGCCGCCCTCTCGGCTTCAGCGTCCGTTCAAGCAGCGGATGGCGAGCCTTGCGCAGGACGAGCGAGTCCGGTGGCTCTTCGGGCGCTTGCGTCTGGTTCTGTTCGTTTCGAGGCAGGAAGCGCACGGCCACGCAGTCGTAGTCCTGTGCGAAGCGCGCTTTGGCAAACTGAAGTTCCAGCTCGCCCAGGATGTTGACCGCGTTTGCCAGCGAATTGGCGTATTCGCCTACGCGGCCGGTCATCTCCAGCAGGATGCGGTGAATTTCCGTCAACTCGTCATCCAGCAGGCGCACCAGTTCGTTGTTCTGCTCGATGGTCTCCAGCGGCTCCATGAAAACCGTTTGTCCGCTGGAAGATGCTCCGTGTGCCACGCCCTGCACGCGCCGGCGCTGCTCCGTCTTCACAGGGATGACAAAGCGGTCGCCTCGAATGGTGACCAGTTCATCCTGTACCGCGCCGCCCTCCGACAGTCGCCGCAGATACGATCGCAGCGATTCCTGAATTGTGCGCTTCTGCTTTTCGATCTCGCGTCGAATGCGGGCCAGCTCCGGCGAAGCGCGGTCGTCAAGCGTGCCATCGGGCAGAATCTTGTTGCCAAAGTAGCGAAGCAGGGGAGTGAAGTCGGATAGTTCCTGCGAGAGAGCCGTGACTTCCTGCCAGCTCTCCTGCACCTGCACCGTAGGATGCAGCGCGATCTCGCGCCACTCGGATGCGCGGTCGGCCAGCAGCAGGATGTCCCGGATCTCGCTCAGCTCCAGAACGGCTCCGCGAATGCGCGACTTGTCGATGAGCAAAGTGGGATCGAGCAAGCCATGGAAATCGAAACTGCCGCCGGTGCGAAGGTATCCGCGCAGCTCCTCTGTGAGTTGTTGCTGCTGTTCAATCCATGCTCTTTCCTGCGAGGGCTCGAGCGACACGACGCGCTCACGTCCCAGCGGAGAAGACGTATATCCCGCCAGTAGCTGGCGAAACTCGTTGAATTCCAGCACGCGTTTACTGGTGTGCGGCAGGGGCGAGGGAGAAGACATGGTCATGGTTATCGTAAACGAAGAGGAGTATCAGGTCTCGGGTGTCAGGTGTCAGAGAAAACGATCGGACGGCTGGTGTGTCTGGTGGCTGCTGATGGTTCGCCTCTCTCCGTGATCTGACACCTGAAACCTGAGGCCTGACACCCTGCTTGTAACCCTGCATTCATTCTGAACTGACTCCGACTACCCACAGACCTCGCCGTACCGATAAACTGTTCCCCGAGTTACCAGCTCATCGTGTCGTCGCGTTACAGGGGATTGAATGCCGCATCAAGCATCGGACGCACTGGTTTTTTTTGGCGCCACCGGAGATCTTGCTTACAAAAAGATCTTTCCTTCGCTGCACAACATGGTAAGGCGGGGGACGCTGGACGTACCCGTAATCGGAGTTGCCAAGTCAGGCTGGACGCTGGAGCAGCTGCGTGACCGCGCCCGGGACAGCATCGCCAAACACGGCGGCGGGGTTGACGACGAAGCCTTCCAGCGGCTCTGCGATCTGTTGCAATACATTGACGGCGATTACAAGTCCGAGAAGACCTACGAACAGATTCGTACCCAGTTAGGCGACGCCCAGCTTCCGACGCATTACCTGGCGATTCCGCCCAGCATGTTTTCTGTAGTCGTGCAGGGTCTGGGGAAATCGGGCGCCGCCAAGAATGCGCGCGTCATTCTCGAGAAGCCCTTTGGCCGCGATCTGCTGAGCGCCCGCAAGCTGAACGAGACCCTGCACCAGGTTTTTCCCGAAGAGAATATCTATCGCATCGACCACTATCTAGGCAAAGAAGCAGTCGAGAACCTGCTGATCTTCCGCTTCGCCAACAGCTTCCTCGAGCCCATCTGGAACCGCAACTACGTACACAGCGTGCAGATCACGATGGCCGAGTCGTTCGGTGTTGAAGGCCGCGGCAAGTTTTACGAAGAAGCCGGCGCCATCCGCGACGTGGTACAGAACCACATGTTGCAGGTGGTGGCGTTCCTGGCCATGGAGCCGCCCACCAGCATGTACGTCGACTCAGTGCGCGACGAGCAGGTGAAGATTTTCCGCAGCATTCCGCCCCTCAGTCCGGCGAATATTATTCGCGGACAGTTCCGGGGTTACCGAGACGAGCCCGGAGTGAGTCCTCATTCTGACGTTGAAACGTTTGCGGCGCTGAGGCTGGAGGTCGATTCCTGGCGCTGGTCAGGCGTTCCATTCCTCATCCGCGCGGGCAAGCGTCTGCCGACGACGGCGACGGAGGTCTACATCAAGCTGCGCAAGCCTCCGCTGGCGAAAGGTGGCCCGGAAGGGCGCAACTACTTCCGCTTCCGTCTAGGGCCGGACATCGAGATCAACATTGGCAGCCGTGTGAAGCGTCCTGGCCCGCTCATGGTGCCGATGCCGGTTGAGCTTTCGGCGGTGAAGTACAGTTCCACCGACGAGATGGAAGCTTATGAGCGCCTGCTGACCGACGCGATGAAAGGTGATCCGGAGCTGTTCGTGCGGCAGGATGCGGTGGAGGCAGCGTGGGCCATCGTCGATCCCATCCTGGGCGATTGCTGTCCGGTAGAAATGTACGAGCCGGGAACGTGGGGCCCGGCCGACTCGCGCGAACTGGCAGCCGACATCGGCGGTTGGCACGACCCGGAATAGCGTTCTATTCCTCAAATGGGGCGACAGATCAACAGGCGCAGTTTTAGAAATTTGGGCTTCGATCTAGCTTCTGGAAAGGCGACGTACACGTGTCAATCACATCCCTAGATCGCCCGGGTAGATCGGTGAGCCCCCTAGATGCCACGGTCATGCTTGCTAACGCGGTTGGGATCACAGTTTACCTCGTGCTTGCATCTCGCGGCTGGAGGATATCGCAGGAGCATGGGATGGTTCCTGTCACAGGAGAGCCCTTCGTCTGGGTTCTGGCGCTGCCGGTGCTTGGGGTCTTCTTTCTTGCCGATGTCGTTTGGGGCGTCATGATCTTACGACGCAAAGAACAAAAAGGAAGGTTATCGTGGGTGCTAATCGCGGTTGCGTGGTTAGTTGCAATCGGCGTAGATTTTGCCCATCACTAAGTCGAGTCGCCGGTTGCTAATGGTGCCTCGACCGGAGGCTTGGCCTTCGGGCACGGTCTTGACTAAAGTCTCGCCCGTTTCCCCGAGACGTAAGAATTGCCCGCCACGACGAACCTCAGCGGCTCGTCCACAGCTTTCGTGATGCCGATACGCGGAGTCGCCACGATCTTCTCCGGCCGATAGCCATCGTCGGCAAACCACAAATCCGAGCGGCGCGAGGTAAGGTCTTTCCCATTGTCACGCTCTCGCGTGATGTCCATCGCTTCCGCCATCCGGCCCGGACCACTCGAGATCAGGCGTAACTGAGAAGGACGCCACAACGAAACTTGGTGCCCCGTCCTGGCGCCTGGGGTTGGCGGCAGAGTGGGAAAATCCAGACCCCTTGCTTTAACCATATCTTCAAACCCCGCGACAGGCTCCATCGCACGAAACAGCACGCCCTCACCAACGCCTTCCGGCATGCAAGACACATTCAGGCAGTAGTGATTGCCGTAGATGAAATACACGTAGGCGTAGCCTGGCGGTCCGAAGAGCACGGCATTACGCGGCGTGCGTCCCGAGAACGCATGCGCGGCAGGATCGTTGGCTCCGAGGTATGCCTCGTCTTCGACGATGCGTCCTGCGAGTAGCTTACGGCCCTCACGACGAATCAGCAGTTTGCCTAGCAGCTCGCGAGCGACCACCACGGGATCGCGATTGTAGAACTCGCGCGGAAGAACCGTCGTGCTCCGTAGTTGCCGACGTAACTCCTGAGTCAGGTTGACCATCCTATAGAATCGAAGATTGCCTTTATGAACAGAATGATTTTAGCCAACCTGGTGCATCGGCCCATTCGCGCCATCATCAGCATCTTCGCGGTTGCAGTCGAGGTCACGCTGATTCTGCTGATTGTCGGCATCATGCTGGGCATGCTCAACGACAGCAGCAGCCGCCAGGCGGGCGTCGGCGCCGACATCCTGGTCCAGCCGCCGGGCGCCTCGCTGTTCATGGGCATCAGTGGCGCTCCTGTTTCGCAAAAGGTGGCAGACAAGATACGGCCGCTTCCGCACGTGACTGCGGTGGCGCCAGTCGTAGCGACGCTTTCCACGGCCGGCAATGTTCAGGTTATCGACGGAATCGACCTGCAATCGTTTGAGGCCGTGGGCGGCCCCCTCCCGTACCTCTCCGGAGGGCCATTCCAAGGGCCGTACTCGATGATCATCGACGATTTGGAAGCGGGGTCGAAGCACCGCAAAGTCGGCGACAAGGTCGAGGTATTGAATCACGAGTTCACCGTCACCGGCATCGTGGAGCACGGCCGTGGTGCGCGACAATTTGTTCCTCTCCAGACGTTGCAAGACATCATCGGGGCCCAGGGTAAGGCCTCGATCTTTTACGTCAAGCTCGACAATCCCAACAACGCCGACGAAGTGGTGAAGGAAATCAAGGACATTCCCGGCATGGCACAGTATGGGGTGCACTCGGTGAAGGAATACCTCAGCCTGATGACTTCCAGCGGCGTTCCCGGGCTGAACACAGTAATTCGCGTGGTGATCGGGATCGCCATGATCATCGGCTTCATCGTCATTTTTCAAGCGATGTACGCCGCTGTGATGGAGCGGACTCGCGAAATCGGGATACTGAAATCGCTGGGTGCGGGCAAGCTCTACATTGTCGGCGCCATCCTGCGGGAGACTCTGCTGATCGCCGTCGGCGGAGTGATACTGGGCATCGCGATCAGCTACGCAGCAAGGAGCGGATTAAAGGCGCATTTCCAGACCTTGCCGCTCATGATTACCAGCGCGTGGCTGCTGCGCGCGACCATCATTGCGATCATCGGTTCGCTGCTGGGAGCGCTCTATCCCGCGCTGAAGGCCGCGCAAAAAGACCCGATCGACGCGCTGGCGTACGAGTGAGAAGAAGCCGTCAGCTTTCAGCCATCAGCTATCAGTCAAACGGGTATCAGGTATCTGGTATCAGGTCTCAGTGAAAAATCTGCTGCATCCTGGCCCGGCATTACTGATTACCTGACCGCTCTTTCTGAGAGCTGACACCTGAAGCCTGACACCTGATACCCGTCCTCAAAGCTGATGGCTGACGACTAAGAGCTCACAGCTATTTTTCCGAGTTATTTCATGTTCGGGATGTCCTGTGGGTTCTGCTGCTGGCCCAGGTTCTTCATCTTCTCCGAGTTCTTAATGAACAGTACAGCTTTCCAAATGTCGTCGTCCGAGAGTTGGCCATCCCAGCCGGGCATTGCGCTCATCTTGATGCCGTACTTGGTTACGTAGAAGAGATTGGCATCCGGATCATCAGGGGTGCTGGTCATCAGTTGCGGAACGGGAGGATAGAAGTTCTTCCGCATCGGATTGATAGGCTGCTTCAGGCTGCCGTGGCAGATCGCGCAATTGTCGTCGTACACCTTTTGTCCCGCACTCAGGGTCTCTAAAGTGGGCTGGAAGGGATTCTCTTGTTTGGGGGCGTGCTCGTCGACCCACTCGTCCAGCGACTTGTTGGCCGTGCGGCGCTCGAAGGTTCCAGGCCCGTTCGGCACAGCCCGCGTATCGAAGTGGCCGGTGGTGGCGTAAAAATAGGCTCCGCCAAATATCACAAGCAAAGTAACGATCACTCCCAGAATGAATCCTCGCATGAGCCTCCTTAGCTTTTCCGCGTTGTGGCTTAGAAGCATATCCTACGCTGTAGGATAGCCGACAGCTTGATCAATAGCTTCGTAGGCGTCGCGCCTCACGAACCACATCCGCCACTTTGGGCAGGAACGCCTCTTCCAGCGGTGGCGAGAACGGTACGGGCGAATCAGCCGAAGCGATGCGTGAGATCGGGGCATCGAGCGCATCAAAGCATTCTTCGTTGACAATTGCCGAGACTTCTCCCGCAATGCCGCCGGTTTTAGTGTCTTCGTGCAGCACGATTACGCGATTGGTCTTCTCGACGGCAGTGCGGATGGCGTCGCGGTCGAGCGGCAACACCGTGCGCAGGTCGACGACTTCCAGATGGATCCCTTCTTTGGCGAGGATGTCGGCAGCCTCGAGCGCAACGTAAACCATCGCCGCATACGTGATGACACTCACGTCGCGACCCTCGCGCACCACGCGCGCTTTGCCGATCGGAACGGTGTAATCCTCGGCCGGCAACTCCTCTTTAATGCGGCGGTACAAATACTTGTGCTCAAAGAACAGCACGGGATTGTTGTCGCGAATCGCCGACTTGATAAGCCCCTTGGCGTCATAGGCACTCGCGGGACAAATCACTTTCAGCCCCGGCGTATGCGCAAAGTAAGTTTCAGGATTCTGCGAGTGAAATGGGCCACCATGAACTCCGCCGCCGGACGGTCCACGCAGCACCACCGGCACCGGCGCGCCCCAGCGGAAATGCGCCTTGGCCAACAGGTTGGTGATTTGGTTGAAGGCGCAACTGATGAAATCCATGAACTGGAACTCGGCGACCGGCCGCATACCGGTGAGTGCCGCGCCGAAGGTCGCGTTGACGATCGCCATTTCCGAGATAGGGGTATCGATCACACGTTCGGGGCCGAAGCGGTCGATCAGGCCCTCGGTGACTTTGAAGGCGCCGCCGTACACACCGATGTCCTCGCCGATACAAAAGACGGCCGGGTCGCGCTCCATCTCTTCCCAGATTCCCTGGCGAATGGCTTCCAGATAGGTGACAGGTGGCATAAGCGTCGCAATCGCTCGTTGGATTTTAATCTTGCTGGCGCAATTGGGCAAATTGTACAATTTGTACGTCAGACATATTAGGAGCGCAGAAGAATGTCGAAAATCAGCACCAGCGCCGCTCGCCAAAAGTTCTCGGAGATCGTAAACAAGGCGGAGTTTTCAGGCGAGCGCACCATTCTGCATCGGCGCAAAAAGCCCGTGGCAGCCGTGGTTCCTATCGAGGACGTAGAGTTATTGGAACGATATGAAGATGAACTGGATGCCCGCCTTGCTAGAAAGGCGCGGAAGGAAAAGACGATTCCCTGGGAACAATTGAAGAAAGATCTCGGGCTTTAACCGACGAATGCCCGAAAGATACAGCATTCGCTACGCGGCTTCGGCAGCCCGCACGGTCGCCAGGCTTCCTCTTCCGCTTCGTGTGCGGATAACCCGGGCCATAGAGGCTCTGGCCGGCAATCCCTTGCCTCCAGGTTCTCGAAAGCTCAAAGGAGAAGAGCGCGCGTACCGAATTAGAGTTGGCGACTATCGCATTATCTACGACGTACTTCGAGACGTCCTTGTCATCCTCGTTCTGAGGGTGGGCCATCGCACAGATGTCTACCGATAGCCGGTTCTCACTTCAAATGCACCGCTGTTTCCTGTCTTGCCGTGGCCGTGGCAGTTCCGTCCCGCAACTTCGCCGTTACCGGCCCGTACTTGGGACGAATGTGGTGGCACGCGTCGTCGCAGTACACGCCCTGATGGGTCTTGTCCGTTTGCGGATCGGGCATCGGCTGACGCGACGGCCGCGTCACGGTCGGCCTCAAGCTCTCGCTCAACGCCTTCGATGAGCTGGTGATTTTCGTCGGCACTGAGCCAGCGCTTCTCCTCAACCAGGTAGTTCTCGAACCGAGCAATCGGATCGCGTGCCTTCCAATACTCAAACAGCTTAGCCGGAACGTACTGCGCAGCGTCGTGAATGGCGTGGCCCTTCATGCGCATCATCTTGGCTTCGATCAGCGTCGGCCCTTCGCCGCGACGGGCGCGCTCGCAGGCTTCGTGAGTCGCGTCGTAGACCTGGCAGGGATCGGTGCCGTCGACGATCACGCCGGGAATGCCATAAGCAATGGCGCGCTCCGCCAGGTCCTTCACGCAAAACTGCATGTCGCTGGGAGTGGAGTAGCCCCAGAGGTTGTTCTCAACGATGAGCACGAGGCCCAACTTCTGCACCGCCGCAAAGTTCAGGCTTTCATAGGTGACGCCAGTCGACTGCCCGCCGTCTCCGATATACGTCAGCCCAACGACATTCTCGCCCTGTAAACGCGCCCCCAAGCAAACACCGGTCATCACGCCGATCAGTTCGCCCAGCATCGAGATCGGCGCGCAGACATTGCGCTTCTCGAAGTCACCAAAATGCGAAGACGCATCACGGCCGAACGTTGGTGAGTCCGCCTTGGCCATGTACTGCCGCATAATGTCGCGCGCGCTGAAGCCGCGTACCAGCATGG
Source organism: uncultured Acidobacteriaceae bacterium (assembly GCA_963699875.1). GTDB lineage: Bacteria > Acidobacteriota > Terriglobia > Terriglobales > Acidobacteriaceae > CAVVDY01. The sequence continues at coordinate 28,211 of CAVOVN010000011.1, read as the reverse complement.
CGCCCTGGTTGCGAATCATCGGTCCCAGCCAGTCATCCGGCCCGAGCGCGTACGCTGAGGCGCACGAACAACCTTCCTGCCCCAGGCCGAAGTACACGCCGCCGACCACCTTGCTCTGCTTGTAGAGACTCTCCAGAGCCGTCTCCATGCGGCGGTTCAGCAGCATCCAGCGATAGATCGCGATCGCCTGCTCGCGCGAAAGATATTTCGATTCACGAATCGGCGGCGGAGCGGCGCTTAGATCGCCTTCGATACGGTACTCGCAATTCGTGCCTTCTCCGCTGAGGTAGACGCGGAACTCAGGCCGTTCGAGGCGATAGTCGGGAATTTCGTAGGTTCGAAGCGAGGACGGCGGCGACGCTGCAGATGGCAGTCCGTTGCCAGAGGTGACAGTTGTCTTCGTGGACTTTGGGGAACCATCCGCTTGCTCGATGGCTGGCGGAGGTTTGGGTGCCTGTTTTGCGGGAGCCGGAGGAACCTTGGAGGGCTCCTTCGTCCGAGCACTGGGCGGGGTGCTTTTCTTGTTGGCCATACGTCGCAGAAGCAACAATAACTGCTCTGCGCGAGGACAGGCAAGTTGCTCGGACATTCCTGTGCTTAAGCGCAGCTTGTAATCACGAGCGACACTTGTGTTGGCGCCAAGGGATCTGTTCTCGTGTGCGATGTCGAGAATGCTCAATACGGTATCTGTGCCGATGTCGTCAAAGAGCAGATCCCTCGGCCGCAGACGGCCTCGTGATGACAAATCAGAATATGGGTCCGTGGTGAATACTTACGCTTTCTCGCCTCCCTCCGGACCGTAGAAGAACACCCAGGCGGCCAGGTCGTCGCTGAAATCTTTGAAACGGTGCTCCACCCCGGCGGCGACGAAGAGCACATCTCCCGGGCCGAACGTCACGTCTTGGTCATGGGCGTGGCGAAACGTTCCGGTGCCGCTGGCGATGACGTAGATCTCATCGCGTGCGTGCGGCGTCTGCGGATCGATGCCGCGCGGCGCGTATAGCTCGACACTCAGCGTCCCGTGCTCGAACACTTCGATGAAGTGCTTACCCTCCGGCGTTGGTAGATGCTTCAGAGCCTCGGCGGCTTTAAAGTGAGCTTGCATGTATCGATCTCCCAATGAACTAGGAAGCGCTCACGGCGGCTTCGGCCAGCACCGACTTGGGCCTCCAGGCGCCGAGAATCATTCCCATTAGGGCGCAGCCAACCACGGGTGCTCCGGCAGAGATGGCGATGAACTGCCAGGGACGTAGCTCGAAGTGCAACTGCGTCAGCATAGCCAGAGCAGCTACGAGTCCTATCAGCAGGCCGATGCGAAAGCCGCGAATAAGACCCCAGACGCCGCCCAATGCAAGCACTCGCGCGATGAAGAACGCCAGTATCAGATTGCAGACCAGTGCGATTAAATAGGGAAGAAAGTTAGGGTTATGCGCTTGGTAGGCCGCGATTTCTTCCGGGGTCATACGCAGACCCGCCATCCATTCTTGCGCAAAAGCCTTGAACCATCCCGCCTGGAACAGCCAATAGACAACACCCGACACGCCGATAGCAGCCCAGTTAACGCGCATGAATCCCTCCATTGGGTTTTGCGTGGACGATACAGCGCATTCGATCATTGCGCAATGGATTTAAGAATTCACCACAGAGGACACAGAGTACACGAGAATCAGCAACATATGAGATTCTCGGTGCCCTCCGTGTCCTCGGTGGTGAAATCCAACCAGCTATCTCGCCGATGCGCTGCACCTGGCGAGAACGGCTTGCGGCGAAAGTCCTTGTTCGCGCAGTGCACGCAGGCTGAGTGCATCCTGGCGCTTTGCCAGCCGGTTGCCGGATTCATCGCGCACCAGGTCGCAGTGGTAGTAAGCGGGTTCGCGATAACCCAGTGCCCTGATCAGCAGCAACTGTCGCGCCGTGGACTTCAGCAGATCGGCTCCGCGCACGACTTCGGTGATCTGCATGGCTTCGTCGTCGACTACAACCGCCAGTTGGTAAGCGGGAACATCGTCGCGCCGCCACACCACGAAGTCGCCAAAGTCCTCCGCGGCGACATAAGTCTGTGTGCCCTGCTTCTGGTCTGCAAAGCAGATTGTCTCGCCGTCAGGCACCCGAAACCTCCAGTTCACGCCGGCTGGCGATTCATAGTTGCGGGCATCGCCCATGCGATTGCGGCATCGGCCGGGATACATCGGCTCATCGTCACCTTCGTTCGGCGCAGCTGCCGCCAGGGCCAGGTCTTTGCGCGAGCAAGTACAGGGATAGATGAACCCACCATCACGCAGCTTGCGCCACCCATCGAGATAGAAGCTGCGACGCTGGCTCTGTTGGTATGGGCCAAACAGCCCACCGATGTCGGGTCCCTCTTGCCACCGGATGCCAAGCCAGCGCAGGTCTTCGATCATGGCTGCGGCGAAATCTGCCTTCGAGCGCTGTGGATCGAGATCTTCGTTGCGAAAGACGAGGGTTCCGCCGCTGGCGACGGTACGCTGGTATGCCGTCCGGAAGGTGCAGGCGTGCCCGATGTGTAGTAGACCGGTTGGTGAAGGCGCGATGCGTCCGCGATAAGCCATGAGGAGGTGTCGGGCGTCAGGTACCAGGTATCAGATTAACCTGCTGTGCTACCTTGGTCGCATCCTGCTTCATAAGGAGTTCTTATGCGCAAGCTCTCTCTATCGCTCGCAGTACTTCTCTTGGTAAGTGCCTCAACTTTCAGCCTGAACGCCGCCAGCCTCGCGGGCGTCACGCTACCGGACACTGCACAGGTCGGGGGCAAGACACTCGTCCTCAATGGCATGGGAATTCGAACCAAGGCCATTTTCAAGATTTACGTCGGCGGCCTTTACCTTGAGCAGAAGTCGTCAGACGCGAACGCCATCATCAAAGCAGATGCTCCTAAGCAGATCGTCATGAAGTTCGTACATGTGGCCAGCAAAAGCCAGATGACCGATGCCTTTAACGAGGGATTCAGTGACAATGCGCCTGAAGCGACGAAGACGATGAAGGCCCAGATCAACCAGTTGGTGGGTGGACTTGACGCGGTAAAGATAGGCGATACCATGGTGTTCACGTACATTCCCGGCACGGGATCAAGCATGGCCATCAATGGCCAAAACAAGGTGACCATCGCCGATCCGGCGTTTGGCCCCGTCCTCTTCTCGGTATGGCTCGGCCCCAAGCCGCCGAATGCGGACCTAAAGAAAGGAATGCTCGGCAAGTAAAGGCTGCCGTCACACAAACAGTGACTATGTCTTACTAAATGCTAAAATGTAAGACATGCGCGATCTAAGTGCTACATTCACCTCCAAAGGCCAACTCGTGGTCCCGGCGGAGTTGCGCCGCAAGTACGGCATCAAGGCCGGAACCAAGGTCAAGTTTTCCGAAGATGATTTCGGACGTATTGTGCTCCAGCCGCTCACGAGTGCATATCTTGATCGCTTACAAGGCTGCCTCGCCGGTGGGCCGGATTTACTCGCCATGTGGAAGAAGGAACACCGGAGGGAAGGTAAGCTCCGGGGATGAGGACGTACGTCTTCGACGCCGGTGCGATCCTGGCTTGGTTACTGGATAAGCCTGGCGTGATCCGGATTCGTCGCTTGCTTGACGAAGCGATGCGCGGCCACGCTGAAATCCTGATGTCTGCTGTCAATTTTGGCGAGGTTTATAGCACCCTACTGCGGGCCTACGATATTGATCGGGCGTCGGCGATGACGAGAACACTTCAGCCGCTCCCCATTGAGTTCGTCGTGGTGGACCGCCAGGGTGCTCTCTCAGCGGCTGCCGTGAAAGTGAAATATCGCCTTTATTATGCCGACAGTTTTGCTGCGGCGCTCGCCATCGAGAGAAAGGCAACGCTGGTGACCGGCGACTCCGACTTCCGCCGGTTGGGCCATGGATTCCCCATTCTCTGGCTCAAAGTCTAGTATTCCAATCGGCGCGCCATCACAACAGTCGCCGCAAACCGATTACCATGAAGAGTCCTTCATGAGCACAACCGCAGACATCGTCGTCGTTGGCCTGGGCGCGGTGGGAAGCGCGGCGCTGTATCAAGCAGCCAAGCTCGGCGTGCGCGCTATTGGCATAGATCGTTTTCATCCTCCGCACGACCTGGGCTCGTCGCACGGCGAGAGTCGCATCACCCGGCAGGCCATCGGAGAGGGCCAGGACTACGTTCCGCTCGTGCTGCGCTCCTACCAGATTTGGGAAGAACTGGAGGCGGCTTCAGGGCGCACTCTGCTCACCCGCAATGGCGCGCTGGTTTTGCAGTCATCCCACATTGTGGGAGATCACCACGGCTCGACTTCCTTCCTGGCCGACACCATCGCTGCTGCCAAAGCGTACGAGATTGCGCACGAGGTTTTGAGCACGGCAGAAATCGAAACCAGGTTCCCGCAGTTTCGTCTGGAGCAGGAAGAGATTGGATACTTCGAGCCCGGTGCCGGTTTTGTGCGTCCGGAGGCCTGCATTGGGACGCAGCTTGAGCTGGCGACAAGCATGGGCGGCGGGGTTCGTACGGGCGAGACGGTCATTAAGCTCGACGCGGCGTCAGATTCGGTGCTCGTCACAACCGATCGCGACACCTACTCCGCGGGGCACGCGATTATCTCGGCCGGACCATGGATTGGCAGGCTGCTGCCACAAGCTATCGCGCGGCAGCTCGTTGTCTACCGACAGGTGATGACGTGGTTCGCGCTGTCGCGTAATCATGAGCGTTACACGCCGCAGCATTTTCCGGTGTTCATCTGGATTACCGGCGAGCAGCCCTGCGACATGTTCTATGGATTTCCTGCGACCGAAGGCCCTCCGAAGGCGATTAAGACCGCAACCGAGCGCTACGACATCGCGATCGAGGCCGACGAGGTCGAACGTACCGTTGCCGACAGCGAGGTAGAAATGCTGTATAGCGGATACATTGCGACACGTCTGCCCGATGTATCCGCGCGATGCGTGCGTAGCGCAACCTGCCTCTACACCCTCGCTCCGGGCGCGCGCTTCGTGATCGATCAGGCCGACGATGCCGGGCGCATCTGGTTCGCCTCAGCCTGCTCGGGACACGGCTTTAAACACTCACCGGCGGTCGGAGAAGCATTGGTCCGAAAAGCAGTCGGAATGGAAGAGCTGGTTGATTTCGCGGCATTCCGTGCCGGTCGGCTGCAGACGGCGCGATAGGGGCCGTCGTCCGTGCGATAGTGGAATGGAAATGAAGCGCAGCGCACGCATCGTAGGTTTGCTCATGGTTGCATGGATGTTGAGCGCGGAGTCTCTGGCTGCGCAATCCACGTTCCTGGGATTCGATCGCAATGATTATCCCGGCGATGCGAACATGCAAGCGCTGAAGGCAACGTTCGCGTTTACCGGCTATTGGCTCAACAACCCGCCCGGTGCAACCAGCAATACGTGGACCCGCAAACGCGCAGCACTCGAGAAGATGGGATACGGGTTCCTGCTTCTATTCAACGGCCGCGAATACAAGGAGCTGAAGGCGTCGGGAAATGCTGCACGAGTCGGCACTCGCGATGCCGAAGCAGCGAGCCGAGCCGCACAACGCGAAGGCTTTCCCAACCACGCCATTATCTTTCTCGACCAGGAGCAGGGGGGGCGGATGCTTCCTGAACAGCGTGCTTACATCCACGCCTTCGCTGATGGTGTGGTGCGAGCCGGCTATCGTGCCGGAATTTATTGCTCGGGAATTCCCTATCGCGAATCGTCCGCCAGCACAGTGATCACCGCGGATGATATTCGCGAGCATGCTGGCGGGCGTGACCTGCGCTTCTTCATCAGCAACGACCATTGCGGGCCATCTCCGGGCTGCGTCTTCCCTGCGAGCGCACCGCAGCCTACTGAAAGCGGCGTGAGCTTCGCCAGCGTCTGGCAGTACGCGCAGTCTCCGCGACGACCGGACATGACAGCCGCATGCCGCAGTACCTATGCCGCCGACGGCAGTTGCTATCCTCCGGGTGCGCAAACTGGGTCGGGCCTGTACATCGATGTCGAGTCAGCCACCTCAGCCGATCCATCGGCGGGACGGACGCGATGAGCGCGGAGCGACCATCGATGACGCTCGAAGAGCAATTCGGCGTGACTGAGCAGCAAATAAAAGACGCTGCCGCGCTGCTGCGCGACGGGAAGCTGGTGGCGTTTCCTACGGAGACGGTCTACGGATTAGGAGCCAATGCGCTCGACTTCGTTGCCGTATCGCGAATTTTCGACGCCAAGGGAAGGCCGCGAACCAGCCCCTTGATTGTGCATGTTAGCTCAATCGAAATGGCGCGGGAGCTTGCCGCCGAATGGCCTGATGCTGCACAGCGCCTCGCAGAACGCTTCTGGCCGGGACCACTGACGCTGGTCGTCAAGAAGCGGCCATTGATCCCTGATATCGTGACCGCAGGCTTGCCGACGGTCGGATTGCGCATGCCTGCCCATCCCGTGGCGCTGGCATTGTTGCAGGAGGCGGACATTCCGGTGGCAGCGCCCAGCGCGAATCGATTCACGCAGCTTTCTCCTACGACGGCCGAGCACGTGCGGCGTGGTTTGGGCCGTCGAGTTGCGCACGTTCTCGACGGAGGTCCATGCCAAGTCGGCATCGAATCGACGGTGCTCTCGGTGGTTAAAGAGCCGTTCGTGCTTCTTCGTCCCGGAGGCATTTCGCGCACGCAGATTGAGGAGGTGGTCGGTCCAGTGGCTTTGCATGATCAGCCCATGGCCGCGGCGCACCCATCACCGGGAATGCACCCTCAACACTACAGTCCTAAGACGCCATTGATGCTGGTATCGGAAGGGGCCGTCCCCGAGAGCGGTAAGGGAGCGTATCTCCAGCTTCGAAGTCAGCCTGTATGTGAGGCGAAGGTCGTCGCTATGCCCGGAAATCCGCGTGAATACGCAACCCGCCTCTACGCGGTACTGCACGACCTGGACGACTCCGGTTACGACTGGATTGCCGTCGAAGCTCCTGATCAGACGCCGGAGTGGGAGGGCGTGCTGGATCGCTTGCGGCGCGCTTCAGCTCGCTGATTGTCAGATGGAAAAGATGAGGGCGGCCCGGACCGCCCCCGGCATTGCCCAGACCGACGAAAGTTAGCTAGACAGGCGGCGACGAGCGAAGCCTACCAGGGTCAGGATCCCGGAACCCAATGTGAGCAAGCTGCCCGGCTCGGGCACGATCGCAACATTCGTTACGACAAACTGATTATCCTGATAGTTCCAATCAGCGATTCCATTCGGCCAGTCTTCCATTCCGACGTAGGTGCCGGCGGGAAAATTGACGCCGTTGATGTTCCCTCCGCTGAAGTGGGTGGCATAGGCATGGTTTGTGGCATCGCTGCTGAGGTCGGGCTCAGAGGCAAAGACCAAGCTCAGCGTCTGGTTCCAGAGTTCGAAGACGAGCAGATCACCGGCATTCGCTACGCCGAAATCTGCTGAGGCGCCCACCAGGGTTATCTGATTATCGAGAACCCAATCGCCGGTTGTATTGGTGGTGAGGTCGAGCATACGAACCCAGTCCTCATCGTCGGCGCTGCCTTTACCCGCGTAATAGCCGGTTACGGGTCCTGTTGCGACTGCGTTGAAGACGTTGGTTGGCGCGATGCTCCCCGCATTGCAATAGGGAATGCAGCCGTCCGCCAAGGCCGGAACAGTCCCGGCCAGCAGACCTAACAACAAGGTTGCCAAGCGCACGGCCCACAACCGGGCTGCGCGTTTCTCATTGGTGTGCGTTAGGGTTGGTGCGGAGTCGAATCTCACATGTCTCATTGGTGCTCCTTTCCTTCGAGGTTCTACTACTCCCCTCGTAGGGGCACAGTTTGACACAGCAGAGTGTCTGCTCAGTAAGAATTCGTGGTAAGTCAAACTATTTCTAATGTGTGTTATTCAGCCGATTCACGATCGATGGTGTGCCTTGCGGGTGGCGAACTGGTACGAGTCGCATATCATGGAGACGGTTATCGGAACACAGTGTGTCTGCTCCCGTCGACTCGCAAAACGCACAGCAGTTCTACGATGGCGCATTGCTGCGCATTCGCCGCTTCATGCTTGGGCTCTCCGGCCTTGGCATTCTTTTGTGCGGCTGGTTCTTTGGATGGGCAGGCATGCTGGGATTCCTGGTCGGGGCCGGCATCTCCTACATCAATCACCGCTGGCTTGAGCACATGGTTGATGCCCTGGGCGAACGCATGACAACCGGTAAAAGCAGCGAGCGCGGCGGCCTGCTGGTGCTGCGCGCCCTGCTGCGCTACGTCTCAATCGGAATCGCCGCCTATGCTATATTTAAGGTTTCAAGAGCAGGTCTGTTCGGCTTCCTGAGCGGAGTGTGTCTGCCTATAGCGGCGATCGCCTGTGAGACGGGAGTTGAGTTGTTCATGGGCCTGCGGCACGAGCTTTAATTTCCCGAAATACCTCTCTACGCCAGAATTAAGAAGCGCCCCGCGTGCGTCGAGAGCCAGAAACTAAGTCCTTCATAAAGCGATCGTACTAATGCCTGAGCAACTCTGGATTACAGCTTTCCTGAACAAGTACCTCGGCGGGTTGGCCAACACCATCGAGAACGCTGTACACGTGCCGAGCACGCATCCGCAAGCGCCAATCACCAACTACGTGGCGATGCAGATCCTGGTGGCGGTCCTGCTTCTGCTGATTTTTGTCCTGGTTCGGATGCGCCTCTCGGTGGATGACCCGGGCCCGTTGCAGCACACGTTTGAGGGCATCGATTCGTTCGTCGGAACGCAGGCGCACGAGGTCATCGGACACGGCTACGAAGGCTACACCGGATACCTGTGTACGCTGGGGGTCTACATCCTCAGCTGCAACCTGATCGGCCTCATCCCGGGATTGGAGTCGCCCACTGCGATACCTTCGGTGCCGCTAGGCTGCGCCCTGGTTACGTGGTTTTACTACCACCTGCACGGTATCCGGCATAACGGCTTTGGTTATATCAAGCACTTCCTGGGACCGGTGTGGTGGCTGGCGCCGCTGATGTTTGTCATCGAAGTCGCGAGCCATCTGGCGCGTATCCTTTCGCTCACCGTACGTCTTTTTGCCAACATGTTCGCCGGCGACATGGTAACGCTGGTGTTCTTCTCGCTGATACCGATCGGCATCCCGGTGATTTTCATGTTGCTCCACATCGGTGTGTCGTTCATCCAGACGTACATCTTTGTGCTGCTGGCAACCGTGTATATAGGTGAGGCGGTCGCGCACGAGCACTAAGAGATATCAGCTGTCAGCCATCAGCTGTCAGTTGAAGATTGGCGAGTCAGTGTTCCGAGACCGCAATAGAGTTTGTCGGTATAAGAGCAGTTGAGGTGCAAAGTCTTAGCTGATGGCTGGGAGCTGACAGCTGATAGCTAGTTTCGCTGCAAGCGTGAGGGCGCCAGCACGGTGAGCGCCAACCACCCACTGGCAGCAGTTCATAAAAGGAGAAAGTGAAATGCGGAAAGTGATGTTGGTGTTCTTCTCGTTGCTGGCCATCTCGATGATGACCATGCCTGCTTATGCGCAAGGTGGCGCAGCCGCTGCCGGTGGCGTCAATTGGGTCGCCATCGCCTCCGGCTTTGGCATTGCCATCGCCTCCGGCCTGGCCGCTCTTGGCCAGGGAAAGGTGGGCGCGGCTGCCTGCGAAGGCATGGCACGCAATCCTGCCGCCCGTCCTGGAATTCAGCTGGCGCTGATTCTTGGTCTGGCCTTCATCGAGTCCCTGGTGCTGTTCGCACTGGTTATCATCTTCGCCAAGGTCGTCTAAGCGAAGCCTAGGTCTCGCTTCGAGCCCCATCTCCGGATGGGGCTTTTCATTTCCACCTCAGCTCGGTTTTGTAGCGAAGCGGCACGGCGAGAAGGCCGCCAGATCGAAGGTACTTTCTCTCCCAACGATTAGGCTTGTCATCACCTCTGCCGTGATCGGCGCCAGCATGATTCCGTCGCGGTAATGTCCAGTAGCGGCATAGTAGCCGGGTATTGCAGTGGCTCCCAATATCGGCAGGCCATCCGGTGAGGCCGGCCGCAGTCCCGCCCACGCGTCGTGAATACGCATCTGGCCGATCTTGGGAACCACCGCGGTTGCGGCTTTGTATAACCGCTCAATCGTCTCTGCGTCGGTTCGCTTGTCGAATCCCGCATCTTCAAGCGTGGCGCCCAACAAAATTCGACGATCGCTGCGCGGAATGATGTAGATATCTGGCGTGCGCACCACGTGCTGAACCAGGGGACGTTCACCCGCGTCGTCGGGCCCAGGCACCACACAAACCATCTGGCCTTTGGCGGGGTGGGTAGGTAATCCCAGCGGCGGTATCTGCGAGGCCCACGCTCCAGCACAGTTGACGACGACCCCGGCGGCATAGCTTGAATGACTTGTTTTCACGCCCACCGCGCGGCCATCCTGTACCTCGACTTGAGTGACCGGCGGAGCCGGTAACGAAGTCCACGCCACGATTCTTCGCGGCTTTGGTGAGAGCGCTACACAAAGCGCGAGGATCGACGCTGCGCTCCGGCAGAAAATAAGCCGGCGCTCTCAGCGTCATTGCCGGCTCCAAGTTCCGCGATCTCATCCGCGGCGATCGCGCGAACACCTTCACCAGATGGCCGCTCGTTCTCCTGCGAACAATCGCAAGTGTTCCCTGGTCGCGTAAGTCGGGCGACTCTCCCGATTCATCCTGCAGCTCACGAGCAAACTCCGGATACATCGCCGCGCTGGCGATTGCCAACGGCCCCAGCGCATCAGGCAAATGCGGATCACAATGCGCGATCATGCCACCCGCCGCGTACGATGCCTCCCGCCCAGGCTCGCCCTTGTCGATGACCAGCACGCGCAGGCCTTCCTGCCTGAGGCGCCGCCCCAGCGATAGGCCGATGACTCCTGCGCCGACAACGACCGCGTCCCATGCCTGCATGATTCGATTGTATGGGAGCGCATATAAACGGCTGCCAGAATGCCGCGACCGTCGCCCAACACTTCGTACATCTCTCAAGTTGCTACATTGTTGTTCTTTGTTGCAGCATTACCCCGAGCAAGGAGGAGCACTTGGCAAAGAAATTCCGTGACCTGTCGGAACGGGAGATTCTGGCGCTGGCGATTTCGCTGGAAGAAGAAGACGCGCGCATCTATGCCGACTACGCAGATGGCCTCCGCGACGAATATCCGGATACGGCAAAGCTCTTCGACGAAATGAGGGCGGAGGAGACCGAGCATCGCAACAGCCTGATGGAAACTTACCAGTCCCGCTTCGGCGAGCACATTCCGTTGATCCGGCGCAACGACGTCAAGGGTTTTGTACAGCGGCGTCCGCTATGGCTGGCGCGGCCTCTGCGAATCGCCGACGTGCGCAAGCAGGTCGAAGTGATGGAGTATGAGACCCGCCGCTTCTATGAGCGGGCCATACAACAGGTGACCGACATCGGAATCCGCAAACTGTTGGGCGACCTCGCCGAGGTCGAACGCCGCCATTACGCAGTCGCCGAGCAATTGCAGGAGAAGATCACCCCGGCGGTCGGACAGAAGGAAGAAGATGCTCAGCGGCGTCTGTTCATGTTGCAGATTGTGCAGCCCGGACTAGCCGGCTTGATGGACGGTTCGGTCTCGACGCTGGCGCCCGTCTTCGCGGCTGCCTTTGCGACCAAGAGCAGCTGGGACGCTTTCCTGGTCGGGCTGGCGGCCTCGGTCGGCGCTGGTATCTCGATGGCGTTCGCAGAAGCACTCTCCGACGACGGCTCTCTTACCGGACGCGGGCGACCTGTGTTGCGCGGTTCCATTACCGGCCTGATGACGGCTGCGGGCGGCATCGGCCACACCCTGCCGTTTCTTATCTCCGACTTTCGAGTTGCTTTCGGATTGGCCGTGGTCATCGTCGCAATCGAGCTTGCCGTGATCAGCTACATCCGTCATCGCTACATGGACACGCCAATCTTGTCGGCGGCGTTCCAGGTCGTGCTGGGCGGCGTTCTCGTCTTCGCTACAGGAATACTGATTGGAAGCTCGTGATCAATCAGAAAAACTATCGCTATCAACCAGGCGCGATTCACTCAGGTCCAGTTCTCGCTCAAGGCGACGTAAGACGGTGTCGTTGATGCGGCCTTCGTTGCGCAGTTGAATCGCCGTCTCGCGTTCCACGCGCAAGGTCTCCAGCGAAATTTCGACATATCGAGCGTAGCTGCTCACGTCTCCTGGGTCCGCACTCACTCCGATGCTCCTCAGTCGCTGGCGATAGTGATTGACAAGGTCTTCATAAGCGTCGCCGGTCGTGTCTGTATCGCGAGCTCTGGCGCCTTCAAGGTGCGAGACCGCAGCCTCCGTCACGATGCGCCGTGCTTCCAACTCTTCGCAGTCGGGTCCCGCGGCGCCGGCAAGGCCGAGAAAACGGATCAGCGGCGGCAACGTCAGCCCTTGCAGTACTAGCGTGACCAGAATCACGCAAAAGGTCAGGCAGATAATCAAGTCGCGATGGGGAAAGGGCGAACCGTCGGCCAAGACTGTGGGAAGAGCCAGCGCTGCCGCAAGTGAGACGACGCCGCGCATGCCCGTCCATCCAACAACAAACTTGTACCGGGTATTCGGCGCAGCCTCAGGCTGATGCAGGAATCGCCTGCGAATCCAGTAGGAGAGGCCTGCACCCGGAAAGACCCATGCCAGCCGCAGCACGATAAGCATGAGACTGAAGATCGAGCCATAAATAACGATGGTCCGAACTCCGTAGCCGCGAATCGATGCCCGCATAGATTGAAATTGCAGGCCGATCAGAACGAATACCAGCCCGTTCAGGATGAAAGTCAGGGATTCCCAGACTGACCAGGCGCCGATGCGGACCAACGGCGAGAAAAAACTGGCGCTACGCCGCGACAGAAACAAACCGCAGCTCACGACCGCCAGTACTCCTGAGGCGTGCACGGATTGCGCAGCAAGGTAGGCTACAAAGGGCACCAGGATACTGATGGCGACTTCGATGGGACCATCATTGATCCAGCGCTCGAAGCGATTTACGACCCATCCCACAGCCAATCCGATGGCGATGCCGCCAGCCGTAAGCCAGACGAAGGTCAACATGCCGCTGGAGAAGGTCGGTATGCGTTGGTGGACGAGAATTCCGATTGCGAATTCCAACGCTAGAAGGCCGCTTGCGTCATTGACCAGGCTTTCCCCTTCGAGGATGTCAACGATGCGGCCGGGAAGCCCGATCCGCTGTGCGATCGAAGAGGCAGCAATCGCGTCGGTCGGAGCAACAATGGATCCCAGCACCAGGCCGACCCGCCAATCGATGCCATGGAAGACGTGTGGCGCTGCCAGGGCCACGCCGATAACAGTGAAGGCCACCAGGCCAAAGGCAAGGAACGAGATGCTGACGATGTTGTACCGGAAGTCGCGCCACGAGGTGGTCCAGGCGGACGAGTACAACAGGGGAGGCAGTACCACCAGAAAAACCAGATCAGGACTCAGGCTGATGGGCGGAATTGCGGGGATGAAACTGAGCGCTAAGCCACCGAGCACCATGACAATCGGATACGCGATCCGCAACTTGCGCGCCAATATCCCAAAGACCACGATGAAGAACAGCAAAAGGAGAAATACGAACTCGACGGTCTCGATTTGGTTCATCGCTCACCCTGAAGGAAGTCGCGCGGAGTCGGTCTTCTCGGTGGTCAAGAATCGCCGTCGCAAGGTGCGGTGATTGTAAATTGTTTTGTGGCGATCGGCGGCTCGTCATGAAGGCGACGAAATCAAGTGTCATCCTGCGACCGCTAGTTGTGGCGAATTCATTTCGCGGAGAGACGTTGCATGTTGTTTTTAGTTCGGGTGGTAGTGGCGGTTCTTCTGATCGCCTGGTTGTTCCGTCAGGTTCGAAAGCCCAGCGGCCCGCTGGGCAGGCGCGCCGTGAGGGCGATGAATATCACCCACAGCGCCATGACCGATTGGGCGCTGGTCCAGGTCACGATTCCAGCAGATGCCACGATTCTCGATATCGGTTGCGGTGGCGGGCGGACTATACAGAAGCTCGCGGCGCTGGCGCCCGAGGGCAAGGTGTTTGGCCTCGACTACTCACCCACCAGCGTCGAGGTTTCGCGCAACACCAACGCCCAGGAGATCGCGGCCGGCCGAGTCCAGATTGAACAGGGCTCGGTGGCCGCATTGCCGTTTCCGGATCACACCTTTGACATTGTCACCGCCGTGGAAACGCATTACTACTGGCCTGACCTGCCGGCGAATGTGCGCGAGGTCTTACGTGTCCTCAAACCCGGTGGAAGATTCGTCCTGATCGCGGAAACGTACCGTGGCGGCCCATTTCGCCTGCTCTATGGAGTGGTCATGCCGCTGCTTCGAGCTGCATACCTGAGTGACGAGGAACACCGCAATCTGCTGATCGAGGCAGGGTTCACCGAGGTCGCCACTCAGCACAGGTCAGGAAAAAACTGGATTCTTGCGTCAGGTCGCAGAGCGCTATAACTTAGAGGACCGCGCAACGGTCGTAGCAGCTCGCGTTTCAGCTCACCAGAGGGACAACGGGGACTAAATGACAACCGGTCGAATGGAAGCTTTCAGCGACGGCGTGATCGCGATCATCATCACGATCATGGTGCTGGAGATGAAGGTGCCGCATGGCGCCGCCCTCAGAGATTTGAGGCCGCTGCTGCCGGTGTTTCTCAGCTACGTCCTGAGTTTCATTTATGTCGGCATTTACTGGAACAACCACCATCACATGCTGCATGCCTGCAAGACGGTAACGGGGGCAATGCTCTGGGCCAATCTGCACCTGTTGTTCTGGCTTTCGTTATTTCCTTTCACCGCAGGATGGATGGGGGAGAACCATTTCGCCGCGTTGCCTACCGCACTCTACGGAGTGGTGTTGTTTATGGCTGCGATCGCCTACCTGCTGCTCCAGCAGACGATCATACGCGCGCAAGGGCCGGACTCAATCTTGAAGAAAGCGGTCCGACGCGATTGGAAGGGCAAGGTATCGTCGTCGCTGTACGTCGTGGCCATCGCTGCTACGCTCGTTTCCCCCTGGATCGCCCAGGCAATTCTTGTGATCGCCGCCATGATATGGCTGATTCCAGATCGGCGTATCGAAAAAAGCCTGGTCATGTCACAGCGTCCGGCGATGGGACCCGATTCGCGCTCGCTGTAACCCTCCATTCACACAACACTCGTGTTGAGCTTGCAATCGTTCCGTTGTTGATTCCTCGCGGAATATGGTTCTAGAATTTTCCAAAGCATCATTGGTTCTTGGGTACTTGTGCGCCACTCCAAAACGTAGGTTCTGGAATCCTGAGTCGACGATGATCAGAAGTTGTTCGGCGTCCATGCGAAGGTATCGGACGATACCTTTGTCTAATAGATTCCTTCGGCCGACGAGAATACCGCTCAACAACATTCAAGAATGAGGAGAAGAGTATGAAAATCGTAGTGATCGGTGGCACTGGACTCATCGGATCAAAACTCGTCAACAAGCTCAGTGAACACGGGCATGAAGCAATAGCGGCAGCACCCAACACCGGCGTCAACACTCTCACGGGCGAAGGGCTGGCCGACGCCCTGAAAGGTGCCTCGGTAGTCGTTGACGTATCAAACTCTCCCTCCTGGGACGACGCAGCCGTGCTCAAGTTCTTTGAGACATCAACTCGCAACCAGCTTGACTATGAAGCGACCGCAGGCGTAGGACATCACGTCGCCTTATCAGTCGTCGGGACCCAGCGGTTGTCCGAAAGCGGTTACTTCCGCGCCAAGATCGCTCAGGAAAAACTGATTACAGAATCCTCAATCCCCTACACCATCGTCCACGCGACCCAGTTCTTCGAGTTCCTCAAGGGTCTTGCCGACATTTCCATGGTCGGCGACAAGGTGCATTTGCCACATGTCCTTTTCCAGCCGATGGCCGCCGACGATGTCGCAAGTGCGGTAGGCAAGATCGCAGTCGCCGGACCGGTAAACGGCATCGTCGAAATTGGAGGGCCCGAACAGTTTCGCGTGGACGAACTCGTCCGGCGGCGCCTGGCCTCGCTCAAAGATCCCCGCGAAGTCGTCGCCGATCCAAATGCGCTGTACGCCGGAGCGAAACTCAGCGAGAGAACACTGGTTCCGGGTAATGACGCACGACTCGGCGGGACCCGGTTCGAAGCCTGGCTGACTCAACCCGCAGCACAGGTTCCCAGTGCGCATCCTCAGCCCAAAGGTGAAAAGGTGACCGCAGAGAAAGCGAGTCAGGGAAAAGCTAGCTGATATCAGCGTGTACGTTACTGGTGGGCGGCAGCCGGCACGACGGCGACCGCATTGAGGAATTGGTCGCGTCGCCGGAGAAGAACTCGAGTAGCAATAGGCCCGGTTGCGTCGTGCCGGCGAAGCTGCACGCCCCATTTGAAAGTTTGTTAGTCAAGCGAAAGGTTAACTATGCAGTTTGCATCAATGTTGTTTTTGGCATGTCTCATGACGGGCTCCCTGATGGCCCAGGAAGCCAAGGTGACGCAGCTCATGTCGAAGGACTTGACAAACTGTGCCGGCAAAGAAGGTGTGATGATCACGGTGGAATATCCGCCGGGCAGCTCAGACCCCGTTCATCGCCACTACGCCCATGCATTTGTTTATGTGTTGGAGGGATCGATCGTGATGCAGGTCAGAGGCGGAAAGGAAGTGACTCTGACACCCGGACAGACTTTCTATGAAGGTCCCGATGATGTCCACGTGGTTGGGCGGAACGCAAGCAAAACGCAACCGGCAAAATTCATCGTGTTCTTAGTGAAAGACAAAGGCGCTCCTATACTCGTACCCGCCAACTAGAACATGAAACCGCGATTGGCTCCAGGCGGCCCATTTCGGTCGCCTGAGTAGTCTCACAAAACCTGGGCTTAGATCTCACCACCCATAACTCTTCCGTCAGTCTCATCCCTCCCAATCGCAATCACCAGCTTCCTTCGAACCGACTTCGCAGCACCAATTCCCTGATACATGGAACCAGGTCTCGGTGTGAGTTAGACACGGGTGGACTTGCGCTATCTGGTGCGGAGTGGATAGTGGCTATCGATACGGATAGTCGTCAATCGGGTGTTTTCCTGCTGCCATGAGCTTTCGCCGCTAATCATTTCGCTCATCCCTCAAGCCGAGCCGTGTCCGCCAAGTTACTAGAAAGTGACAGTTCGGTTGCAAATGGCGCGTACAATGCTTGGCACAGATTCTAAAGAGTGGACGTGAGGGGGTGCCTAGCTTGGCCGTCGCGTCCGTTTGGATACAGGTTTGCTTCAACTTATGAATGCAACCTGCTCTTCGAGAAAGGATCGCTATGAACCGCTATCGATCGAACGTCCATTCTTCCGTTCCTGAAAAGGTCTGGACGGCCGCGAGGTCTCTGCGCAATCGGCCCAGTGCTGTCCGGGATGGAATGACAAAAAGCTCGCCAAGGCTTGGTCCTTTGTCACGTGCTGCCGTGGTCGCGGTGCTGCTCGGCGGCGTGGTCTTCTCCGCAAGAAGCTGGTCGCAAACCACTACGCCCCAGTCGAGCGACACTCCGAAGGAGGAGTTCTACTCTGCCAAGGACAGGCAGACTGCCATCAAGAACGCCTCGATTTTCAAGGCGCAGGATGTGGCCTCCGTCGACATAATGGCTGGTCCTGCGCAGAAAAAGAAGCTCGTACAATTCCACTACAACGATAAGGTGACCTGCGAATTTGTCGAGCCCGGCGCGAAGATGGGCGGCAACACTCCCAAGTTCCTGTGCAAGATAGTCAAGGTCGAGAGCACAGATGGAGCGGTCCAAACCGTGACCGACGACACCAAGGAAGAACCGGTCAAAGTGAAGTTCGGCGCCGATAACCGTGAGGTCTATGCCGAAATCATCTCCAGCCGGCTGCTGTGGGCGATGGGTTTCTACACCGACGCATGGTTCCCGATCCGCGTTGATTGTACGAACTGCCCGTCCGATCCTGAGTCGGGCAATGGTGCGCCGGGCGACCGGAGCTATCCTCAGTCGTCGATCGTACGAAAATACGACGGTCACAAAATGTATGTGATGGGTAATGAAGACGAAGGCTGGAGCTGGAAAGAATTCCAGGAACTTAGTGGCCGCCCCAGCTACGAGAAGGACGGGCTCAAACTGATGGCGGCTTTCATCAGCCACAGCGACAACAAGCCTCCCCAGCAGCGCCTGGTCTGCAACGGCGTTAAGGTCGACTCCAGTACTCAACCGTTTACCACTACGTGTGAGGAATCGAAGCTGGTGGTACAAGACGTCGGGGCAACATTCGGCGGCGGCGGCATATTCACCAGCAACTCGACCGCGAAGGTGAATCTTCAAGACTGGTCAAACAAGAAGGTATGGGCTAAGGGTGGTGCGCCTGCCGGGTCGAAACAGCCGCAGGAGTGCCAGGCCGAACTACACAAGAGCTTGACCGCAAAAGATGGACTTGAGAACCCGGTTATCAGCGAAGAAGGCCGTCGCATGGTTGCTGGCTTGATGTGTCAATTGACGGACAAACAAATCTCAGACCTCTTCAAAGCGGGAAGGGTCGCCGAGATGCCCGAGCACCACAACAGCGATGGAACCTTCAAGCAGGGGCAGTCGGAAGACCAAGTCATTCAGCAGTGGGTGACCGTATTCAAGCAGAAGAGAGAAGACCTGGCTGGTGCGCGTTGCCGTTGGCACAATCAGCCGGCGGACCTGACGGTGATCGATAACCCGGCCGGACTTTCCACCGTTCCGAATTACTGTACGGCCCATCCGAATTAAGTATTCGCTGTGGCCGACCAGCGGCACCGCGCACGTGGCGTGGTGCCTCTGTAAAGTTCGTACTCTGCGATGGATTACTGGAGTCAAAGATGAATGCCGCCGCTGCACAACCCGCATTCGACCAGGTTGCCGATTCCAGGAATCTGTCGCAGCTGATCCGCAGCAATGCGCCGGACTACTGGCGCTACATGAAAGACAGCGCGGACTTGAAGCCGCTACGACGGTACCTTCCCTTTGAAGGAGCGATTGCCGGCGATCCGCACATGGGCAACTTCGCTCCCCTTCCGGTCACGACGATAGAAGGTCGCCGCGAGATGCGGTTTGTGAACGTCGACTTCGACGACTCTGGACACGGGCCCTTCGTGCTCGATTACCTGCGCTATGTCATCGCCGTGAAGTCATTGACCACGGAAACCACGCGGCGCATGCTGCAGGACGCGTATCTCGCAGGGCTCGCTGGAAAGAGAGCCACGGCACCGCGGCGCGTGCAGGAGTGCCTGGCCATGAGCGTGTCCCAGTACGACGAGATGGCCGCGAAGTACGCTGCTCAGAAGTCCACCGATGCCGGGTTCAAGTTGAAGAAAGGCGAGATTGAACTCTATGTCGAGCACGGAAACCCCAAGCTCGCCGACATAAGAAGACTGTTCTCTTCACAGGAAGTAATCGCAATCGCGAGGCGCATCGAAAGCCGGGGCGGGAGCATCGACCAGCTTCGAATCTGGGTACTCGTGCAACCAAAGGGCGGCCCGCGCCGCATTGTCGAGTTGAAAGAACGCAGTAAGCCCGGCACCGCGTGCTACTGCACGCAGCCTCCGGCCAAACGTTGGCTCGCCGAAATTCGCCACGCGTTCTGGCCGGGTTTGACTGGAGCAGAGTACAACCTCGTGACACTGGATTCCAAGCTCTTCTGGATTCGTGGCAAGGAGGTTTCCTTGATTAACGTGCCATATTCCAGCCAGAAGAAGCACGAGCGCGAATTTGTGGTGGCTCTCGCTGTGTACGACGCTAACATTCTGGGGCTTGCACATGGCAACCAGCCGCAATCCGAGGAATACCGGCGAACTATCAAGAAGGACCCTGACCGTTTCCATGAAGCAACCAAGTCAATCGGGCAGGCTTATCTGAAGCTGGCGCGAAGCTCCATGGAGCATCAGTAGTTCAGCCGGCGTGCTTACCATCGAACCTGAGACCCAATCATCCTCAGCTTTACACCATCACTGCGACTTTGTACGCTGGAACAGAAGCGCGTGTGGGGCACCAATCCGAATCCGACTGAATCGCGAATGACGTGGCGCAAGCTTTTGCCGTTCCTGGCGATTCTGCTGATCGCCACGTCTTTTGTTGCCACGCGAGCGCATCAAGCCGGCAATCAGGGCCCCGCAGTCGATCTCCGGCAGCAAGCCTCAGTTCCTTTCCGCTTCGCCGCGTTTGGCGATACCCGATTCACGCACTCCACGAGTACTGAAGTTGCGAACACCGCGATCCGGCAGGCGATCGTACGGGCGATTGCCAGGGAGAAGCCCTCCTTCATCTCCATCGGAGGCGACATCGTTTACCGCGGCGATGACTCCGCCGATTGGGGCGTTTGGGACGCGGAAACGCGGGCTTGGAGAGACGAGAATCTGACGGTGTACCCTGCCCTCGGAAACCACGATTTGCACGGCAACCAAACCACGGCGCTGGCAAACTACTTCAAACGGTTTCCCGAGCTCAACGGCAGCAGGTATTACTCAGCCCGCATTGCGAATTGCCTGATGCTGGTGCTGGACAGCAGCCTCGGTGAGACCGCGGGCGGTCAAGGCGAGTGGTTCAAACGCCAGATCGACAGCCTGCCGAGTGATGTGGCTTTCGTTCTCGTAGTGCTTCATCATCCTCCGTACACCAGTTCCTCCGATGCGGAGAACGGCGGAGGCCACTCGGCGCGTTCCATGGAGAAGGACCTCGCCAGCCTCCTTGAAGAGCGGCAGGCGCATATGCGTGCGCGTTTCGTAGTCTTCGCTGGCCACGTCCACAACTACGAGCGGCACCAGCATGGCGGAGTAACTTACTTCGTCACCGGTGGAGGAGGAGCGCACCCCTACCTTATTGAGCGCAACCCAGGTGACCTGTTCCAGGGCACGGGCGTGAACTACCACTACTTGTTGGCCGAAGTGTCAGCCGAGAAAATGAAGGTGACGATGAATCGGGTCGAGATCAAGGACGGCAAAGAAATCTGGACACAGCCCGATTCAGTGACCATCACAGTCCCGCCAAAATGAACCTACATCTGGCTGTTACATGCTCCAGGTTAGAGAGATAGCTCTGCTGTCGTTCTTGGTGGCCTAATCGCCTGCTGCCGAATAAGTTGTATGCCCTCGGAAGCCACGCCTGTGCTAATATGCGCGACAGCCACGCATACATAGCTCACAAGAGGCCTGTCTAATGACAATCGCCCTTCGTCCTCTCAGCCTGGGAGAGCTACTCGACCGCACTTTCCATCTTTATCGAAACAATTTCGGCCTTTTTGTAGGAATCGCGGCCGTAGCCTATCTGCCACTCTTCATTGTTCGCATTATTTTCGGAGTGCTACAAATTTCGGCACTGAAGGGTCATGTCAGTGCTGCCGTCGGCGTGGTCATCGGTGCGTTGGCAGCGGTGCTTTGCTACCTGGTGTCGGTTGCCGCCGCACAGGCCGCGACAGTGACAGCAGTGTCGTCGGTTTATCTCGGTCGGGCGCTCACGGTTGGCGAAACCTACTCGCGAGTAAAAGACAAGATTTTGCGTGTCGCACTGGCCATGATTGGCATGGGAATCGGTATTTTTATAGGACTTCTTCTCCTGATCGTGCCCGGGATCATACTGTTTTTGATGTGGGCCCTCACCATACCGGTCGTGGTGTTGGAGGATGCAGACTTATTTGAAGCCTTGCGCCGCAGCCGTGAATTGACGGCGGGACACCGTGGTCGGGTCTTTCTGATCGTCCTGCTGTTCGCCCTCTTGACCTATCTGTTCACGATGTTGTGGGATGTCCCCCTGGCGTTGATGTTGTTCCGGGGAGGCATTCAGTCCGCGCAGCAACGGATGACAAATCCGGCCTTCACCATCGCCAGCAATAGTATGGCGTTCGTGACCGAGGCACTGCTGACGCCATTGATGACGATAGCGTTCTCGCTGATGTACTACGACGAGCGAGTGCGCAAGGAAGCCTTCGACATCCAGTTAATGATGAGCAGCCCCCAAACCGGAGAAGCGCAGGCAGCCGCTTCCGGGGCACTTTCCTGAAATGCTGAGACGGCTGCTGCTGTGCTGCTTTCTGGCGACGCTGTTCGGCTGTGTGACTGCGCGAGCCCAGGAATCTCAATTCTCACTCGCGCAGTACATCCATGAGCTGGAGCATCTGCAAACAGCGCTAACTGCTCTGCAGCTCAGTTCGGGCGACATCGACGCCGTCGTGGCGGGCCTGCCTGCCGTCTGGACGGTGCGAGCGGATTCGCAGACCTTCCTGGTCTCTTCCGCTGAGCTGAAGAAATCTCTTCAGGAACACCAGCGCGACAGCAAAGATATAACATCGCTCGCCGCTGCTCGCCGCCTGGTTGCGATGCTCATCGCTGATGCGAAGTCCATGGACGCAGGCGCAGTCGATACGCAGGCTGAACGTCAGCGCCTGGACCAGGTCCTCGCCCGCGAGGAGTTTTACAGTGCCCTGCATGAGAGCTGGTGGCAGAGGCTGAAGCGCGAAGCGCAGGCGCTCGCCTTCCGTTTGCTGGAAAGCATGTTCGGCTCGTCGGCGTTCCCCGTAATCAGTCGCGTCGTGGTATGGGTGGTTGCCGCGCTGGCGTTCGCTTTGCTCGCGTGGTGGGCTGTGCGGAGCTACCTGAAGAGCGCGGAGTTCGCGCACTTCTCCGGCGCCCCTGACACCGTTTCTGCCAGACCATGGCACGACTGGCAGAAAGAAGCCAAAGCGGCTGCGGAACAGGGACGGTGGCGCGATGCCATCCACTTTTCCTATTGGTCAGCCATCTCGTTTCTGGAGGGCCAGGGTTTGTGGCGACCGGACCGGGCACGCACTCCGCGTGAGTACTTGCGTTTGCTGCCGCGCGAAGATGTTCATCGCGATTCGCTTTCCGAACTGACGCAAGAGTTTGAACGGGTGTGGTACGGCAGTGAAACCGCGAGCATGAACCAGTTTCTCGCCATTGACGCCATTCTAGGACGCATGGGATGCCGCTGAACATCAGCCGTCCCGACCGGCGCTTGCTTTCGATAGTGGCGGCGTTGTTTGTCGTAGTTATAGTTTTAGGGTTGCTGTTGTCGCCCAACTCCGGACAATCGCGCGAAGATATCGACGACGTACTCGGCGGCCGCTGAAGGTACAAAGGCTGCCTATCTGCTCTTGCGCGAATCCGGGTACCACTCCGAACGCTGGGAGCAGCCGCCGAATGAAATCGACAGCGCACAACATCCGATAGTGCTGATGCTCGACCCGGATGTTCCTCCCACCAGCGAAGAGCAACAGGCGGTGCGCGGATTCGTCGAGCATGGTGGAACCCTGCTCATCTCGGGATCGTTTGGGGCCTACTTCTTCCAGAACGATGGGCCACGGCCTGCGTATGAGCGGCAGTTTCAAACGGCGGAGTACGATGCCCTCACGCCGTCGGCGATGGCGCGGTCGGCGCCGAAAATCCGGCTTGCGACCAGCGCTGCATGGGAGCGTGGCGGAACAGGAATTGAGCTTTATGGTGACGACGACAATACAGTCGTGATGCAGTACCCGGTGGGAAAGGGGCAAGTGGTGTGGCTGGCGTCGTCGAGTTTGCTGTCCAATGCCCACCTGCGCGAATCCGGGAATCTGGATTTTCTGCTGGCGATGATTGGAAGTCGCGACCGCCCGGTTTTGTGGGACGAGTATTTTCACGGGCACCGTCACGGAACCGCCAAGGGTAACACGTACCCGCAGATCCCCTGGCTTATGGCTCAACTGACACTTCTCGCCATAGCCATCCTGCTGACGTACTCCCGGCGCAGCGGCCCGATGCGCCCACCGGCTACGGTGTCGCGTCTCTCGCCACTGGAATTCGTTCAAGCTCTGGGGCGTCTGTACGCGCATGCCAAGGCAGCCAATGTTGCGCTTGATGTTAACTATGGCCGATTCCGCTATTGGCTCACGCGACGGCTGGGCCTTCGTGCGAATGCGTCGCCGGCCGAGTTGGCGCGTGCAGTGCACAACCGCTGGAACGTCCCGGAGGCTGAATTTCTCGCGATGCTGGAAGCCTGCGAGAGTAGTCGTTTTTATACCGATCTTTCACGCAAGGAAGCATTGCACTTGATCGCCCAGCTTTATCAATACGCCGCGCAGTTCAAGCTGTTCCCAGGCAATGAGGAGAACACCGAATGGAAGCTGTCCGGGAATTCGTAACCCACGTGCGGGAGCAGGTGGGAGGAGTGGTGGTTGGCCAGCAGGAAACACTCAACCAGTGCATGCTGGCAGTCCTTTGCAAGGGCCATGTGCTGATCGAGGGCGTGCCGGGAATCGCCAAGACCCTGATGGCGAAGACGCTGGCGCGTGTTCTCGGCCTCGATTTCCAGCGTGTGCAATGCACCTCTGATCTTATGCCCGCCGATATTCTGGGAACCAACGTCTTGAACATGGCGAGCAGCTCATTCCAGCTTCATAAGGGGCCGGTCTTTACGGACGTGCTGCTGGTGGACGAAGTCAATCGCATGCCGCCGCGGACGCAGGCTGCCCTGCTGGAGTGCATGGAAGAGCGCCAGGTCACGCTTGATGGCGCGCGGCATCCGCTCTCGGAGTTCTTCACCGTATTCGCGACGCAGAACCCGGTGGAATTCGAGGGCACCTATCCGCTTCCTGAGGCGCAATTAGATCGGTTTCTTCTGAAGGTTCGAGTCGACTATCTCTCGCGGCAAGAGGAGATTCTGCTTCTCACCAAGCTGCAAGAAGGTGTCGATTTGTTTGACCTCGCCAGGGTCGAGGTCCAGACCGTTGAACCGGGCCTGCTGAAGCGGGCGCGGGAGGAGGTCCGCACCGGAGTGCGCATAGAACCGAGTCTCTTCGCATACATTGTCGAAGTCACGCGTCAGACGCGCACCTCGTCGGCGTTGTCGCTGGGCGCCAGCCCTCGAGCCACGATCAGCCTGATGGCGACCGCCAAAGCCGCCGCCGCCATGGACGGCCGCGACTACCTCATTCCCGACGATGTGAAGTCGGTTGCGGTCCCGGTGCTGCGGCATCGCGTCATGCTCAAGCCAGAGGCGGAACTCGAAGGTCTCACCTCCGATCACGTTCTCAGCGATCTGCTGCGAGTTGTCGAGGTTCCCAAGTGAATCTTGCCGCGACGTTAACTCCGCCTCGCATCGAAGGCGCGGGGTTGCGAAAAGGAAAGATCGGCGTGGCATTCGGCAGCCGCTTCTTCCTGCTGCTGGTCTGCGGCCTGGCGTGGCTGGCCCCGGGCTTCCTCGACCGCCGCTTCCTATGGGGAATTCTTGGCTGGGACGTTCTGCTGCTCCTCGGTTGGCTGTACGATCTAGTCCGCCTTCCCCGGCCCGAGCAACTCATTGCGACCCGGCAGTGGACACAGCCGGTAGCACTCGCGGTTGAGAGCCGGGTTGAATTGATGCTGGAGAATCGCGGCGGCACTGGCATCTATGCCGACGTGATGGATGACGTCCCACAGCAACTTCGGGATGAAGTCCCATTGCTGCGCCTCGCCGTGAAGCCGGGCGAGAGGGTTTCCGGCTATTACGACATTGTCCCGGGGCGGCGTGGCAACGCTCATCCCGAAGCGCTATACATCCGGTATGAAAGCCCGTGGCGGCTGGCACAGCGATGGTCACGCGTGCCGCTGGCGCAGACGATCCGCGTCTATCCAAATCTCGACGAAGCGAAGAGTCACGCCATGTACATGGTTCGCAGCCGCCAGATCGAGATGCAGAAGCGTTATAGCCGTATCCGTGGGGCTGGCCGCGACTTCGAGAGCCTGCGCGAATATCGCGATGGCGATGAGCTGCGCAATGTTTGCTGGACTGCGAGTGCCCGGCGCGGCAAGCTGGTCACTAAGACATTTCAGATAGAACGGAGCCAGACCATCTGGCTGGTGCTGGACTGCGGGCGCCTCATGCGCACGCGCGTGGGCTCTATCAGCAAACTGGATTCGGCTGTGAACACGGCGCTCACCTTATCGGAGGTTGCGTTGGGCGGCGGTGATCGCGTGGGCCTGTTGGCTTACGGCCGCAACATTCAGCAGCGCATACTTCCGGGTCGCGGTGGCACACATCTGCGCCTGATTATGGAGCAGTTGACCGATGTGCGGGAGGAAAGCGCAGAAGCCGATCATCTGCGCGCCGTCAGTGCATTGATGACCCTGCAGAAGCGCCGCAGCCTCATTATCTGGCTGACCGACCTTGCCGAAACCTCCATGACACCCGAGGTCGTGGATGCCGCCATGTTGCTGGTCCCGCTGCATCTCGTGCTCTTCGCGGTCATCGGCCAACGGGACCTCGCGCGGACAGCGCTGCTTTATCCAAGCGATGCCGGCGCCATGTATCAGGCAGCGGCGGCACAGGAGATGATGCATCGTCGCGAACTGCTTCTGGCCCGGATGCATGAGCGGGGTGTGCTTGCCCTTGACGTGAACTATGCCGCGCTCACCACGACCTTGGTCAATACCTATCTGGAGATCAAGCAGCGTAACCGGCTTTGACCTTCTTCGCGAGCGAGCCGCTTGCTCGATTCAGAAATCCCGACAGATAAAGGCAAAGCAAGGTAAACAGCGAAGCTGCGAGCACGAACTTGAGCTTAGGCGCCAGGTCAGTCGGCGATACAAAGGCCTCGATGATTCCGGCCACAAAGAGCATGGGGATGCATCCCAGCAAAAGTTGAACGGCCTCGCGCCCGGCCACGACCAGCGATTCGCGTCGCGGCATTACACCGGGAAAGAGCAAGCCGGCCGCCAGGCGCAATCCTGCACCGGAAGAGATGAAGATTGCCGGTAACTCCAACACCCCATGTGGAGCGACGAAGCTCCACAGCTTGAGGCTCATACCTGCCTGGTTACACGCCGCGCCGATCACGCCCATCAGGATGCCGTTAAATACCACCATATAAATGGTGCCCAAGCCTGCGGTGATACCGCCTGCGAAGGTGGTGAAAGCGACGCTGAGATTGTTGGTCATGATGGCGCTGGACGCCAGCGGCTTGACCGCTAACACCGAGTGCGTCCACATTTCGCCGCGCTCGATGGTTTGGACCATTTCCGGCCCGATAATCTTGAGCTGGAAGTCAGGATCCTGAAGTGTCAGGAGGCTGCCTATCACGGCGCCTCCCAGGAAGAGTATGAAAGCGACTACCACGTACTGAAGGTTGCGCCGGAAAACCTCGGGGTACGTCTCGTCGAAAAATCGCAGCACCGACCTGGTATAGCTCGTGCGATGGCCGGAATAAATGATATTGTGAGCGCGTGACAGCAGCTCATTTACATATTGCGCGAACTGTGTGGCGCTGCTGTCGGCCCGGAGAACAGCCAAATCCGACGCTGCCTGCCGATAAAGTAGACCCAGATCGCGCAGGTCGTCACGCCCGAGCGACTTCAGTCCGTTGCGGCGGCTCTGGTCCAGCAATGTTTCCAGCCGTGTCCAGTGCGACCTACGTTTTTCAAGCCATGAATTGGAGATCAAGGTGTATCCCAGCGACCAGGTAAGCGTTGATACTCCAGAGCAAATCGCCTTGCAATTCTCCCTGGCTGGAATCGGCAGCCGATTCCTTGCGCTTACACTCGACACTTTACTTCAGGTGGTGCTGTATGTGTTAGTAGTCCTTCTCGCCATTGGAGTCGCAGGCCTTGGTGCGAAGATTCCCGGCATTCCCGATCGCTGGGCTCCAGCGCTGGCTCTGTTCTTTCTTTTCTGCATTTATTGGGGATACTTCGCCGTTTTCGAAGTTTTATGGCACGGACAAACTCCCGGCAAGCGCGCCGTAGGAATCCGCGTACTCAAGGATAGCGGCCGCCCGATCACCGCGATTGAAGGCATCGGTCGCAACATAATGCGCGCCGTTGACGGCCTCATGTTTTACGCCGTAGGAATCGTCACCATGTTAATCAGCTCGCAAAACCGCCGATTGGGCGATTATGTAGCGGGAACCATCGTGGTCTATGACAAGAAATCGCCACACGCGCAGCTGGAGTGGACTGCGGTAAGTCCAGTTACCAGCGAGCAGCCCGCGTCGTATAGCACCTTAACCGACGACGACCTCGCAATTATCGAAACTTTCTTGCACCGGCGCTGGGACCTCGATGCCGGCGTGCGCATGAACACGGCAATCAGGATTTCGGATCGGTTGCAACAGAAGAGTGGGCTGGTGCGCGACTCCGGCCAGACCGATGAAGAGTTCCTCGAGTCGGTGGCACGAAAGATACGGGATCAGGCGCGATTCCGATCGAGCTGACCGGGAGGATACTTCTGCTTCGTTACGGTAGCTACGAAGTTTGTACGGCGGTTTTCGGGATTGTCCCTAAAATCCCAGAAAATATT
>CAVOVN010000010.1:0-979046 GCA_963699875.1 uncultured Acidobacteriaceae bacterium | reverse complement strand
CGAAACATGGATATCTCTTGAGGGCTCCGATTCGGCCGGCGGTGAGACAGCAAGAAGCTGGATCACTCGTCCGAGATCGGCAGGCCCCGGAGTGGGATTTTGTGCCTGGGCCAATTCCTGCAGCATGCCGCCAATCACGTCCAGGCCACGAAGAATGCCGTCGATGCGGGCGGAAGTGACCGGCAGAACGTGAGATCGCAATTTGTCCAGAAGCGTTTCCAGGTCATGCGCCCAGCTGACCAGGTTGGTGGCCTCCAGAAAGCTGGCACCACCTTTAATGGTATGGAAGGCGCGAAACAAAGAAGCCAGCACTTCGTCATCGCCCTCCGCTTCCAGACGCAAGGTCTCTGCCTGAGCCTTTTCCAAAAGCTCCCGCGCCTCAACCAAGTAATCCTGCAAGATCTCGCTGTCCATAGAAAGCCTTACTTCCCCGCAGCGTTTTATAAGAGCAGTGAAGCGTCCGTGCGCTTCGTTGCGCTGGCATCTCGCCGTACCGGCGAGCGCTGCCATTCTCCACGCACGAGGAGAGCCAAATCGCGGGGGAAAAGGTTAGAAATCACCGAGAGAGCAACGCATTTGCGCTCCCGGTACGGCTTTCATCACCTCGTCGAAGTCAGGCTCCTCACCGAAATACATTTCCTTCATGCCCTCGTAATCTTTTCTTAAGCCCTCCTTGAGAGTCTTCCCTGGTGCGAGTCGAACCGTCCCTTTCTTCGCAAGCTCGTAATGCGCACCAGCTTCCCGAAAGAAATGTTGCTTATGGGCAACAACTTCATCGAGCAAATGGAAGTTCTTCGTCAACGCAGATTTCCCCCTTTCGTGTTCGGCGGTGAGGACGACATCGTGATAATGCCTGAATACCCGTTCACTGATGGACTTGCCTGACTCAAGGCGATAATATTCGCGATGCAAAATCGTAATCTTCTCCCAGAATGTCCGTTCGGCGCTGATCACCATTACGGGGGCACTCGGGATCTTAAACAGCTCCGGCTTTACCTCCGCCGCATAGGGGGTCACCAGCCCTTCCTCGCACGGTATTTGCTCGCCGCGACAGCCAAGTTCCACACGTACAGCCCGCCGGATGTAATTCGGAACTGAGGTACTGGGAATGCCAATCGGGTACTCAAAGATGACGGTGTCGGGATCTGGCGCATCGGGATCAATTTCGAGGGACCAAGAGTTGTCCCCAATAACGGAGCTGATTTGTGTTTTGAGCTTCGGAACGAATCTATTCCTGATCACATCGAAGCAGGTGGCCTTCAACTGTTCGATCGTTCGGTTTCTTACATTCGTTCCTTCCTGATTGGCAGGATCCTTGTCGCCGTCGAAACCGAGTTCGTGCCGGTTGATCACAAGATCGATGTCCTCCGAAAAGCGCTTTATGATCCCGTAGACTTTGGAGAGAGAAGTTCCGCCCTTAAAAATCAGTCTCGGAAACTCGCTGAACCGAGAAATCTGAAGCAGTATCCAACACACCCAAAAGTCTTTTTCCACGATTTCAGGAGAGACGCCTTTTCTCGAGGCCGTCTCTGTGAACAGAGCTTCTCTGTCGCCCGGAGTCCCCTTCGCCCAGGTGTCCATGTAAGGTTCCTTTCAGTTGGTCGATAACCTTCTGGCCCCAACGTGGAACATGCTTTCGGAGCCTGAGCAAGTGCCATTTTTCACTGCTATTCAAGTTCTTTGAGAGTCTGCTTAAAAGCAAATCCCTGTCGAACTTCGGCCCCACGGCACGCATTGCTTGAATGGCCAATCCAGCCGGAGTACCACTTCCCGGGAAGCGGGAAACACGAGCCCTGCGCATTTGAATCGTTTGTCCACCAATTTTCACCGTACGAGGCGGACCATCCGTTAGGTAAACCAATTGTGCAGGGACCTGTGTACTGAGTCCGAATAGGTTAGCTGCGCGTGCACCAGATATCTGGAAACGACTTCCGGTACTGCGCGCAAGCACTGCAGCCACGGTGTCCGGGTTTGGAGAAAGCAGCCCCAATCTCTTATGGATTTTGGGGTAATCGTAAACTCCTCTTGTGAGCCGCCTAATTGTCCCGCTGCTGATCCGCGATTCTGTCGCTTATCGCTGGTTGAAGGAGCATCCAAAGGATTTCCTGACTTTGTCGAAGATCCTTTGGCACAAGAACGTGCAGACCACCATCGAGATTTACGGCGCCAAGTTCAATGAGAGCTCCGGCACGTGCGCGATGGAAGCCTGGCTCGATGAGCGCCAGCGCGCTCTCCAAGTAAGCTAACTCGATCCAATAGACGGACTTATTTCAGGAAATTCAGGAGAAGACTCATCATGATCAGTTCAGATTTTGTACCAGACCGTCCAAACAGCATTTCCGAGGTTTTCATGGATGCTGACGACGCCGCCATACTCTTGAGCATCAATCGGAGAACGCTTCTGCACTGGGCCCGTACAGGTGTTGTTCCAGCACATCCTCTCGGCGTCGGAACGCGCAAACCTGGCGCTTCCTAATGTCTGAACTCTTTGAGTGGCTCCGCGCTCGGTTAAATAAGCGTCGCTCCGAAGAGTAGCGGTAACTGAGCGTGCCGTGTTCGCTCATGTCCCGGGATCATAAGGGTTTGATAGACTTCTCAGCGCCGTCCGTGCTCACTCAGGAGAAACGAAATTGAATAGAGGAGCACGGCATCAACAAGGAAGTGTTGTTTTCAATAGACGCAGTCGAACTTGGCATTTTCTCTGGCGTGAAAATGGCTCGAGAAAATCCAAGCTGCTGGGGCGCGAATCAGACCTGCCGACGAAGGCTTCAGCTCGACGAGCCGCAGAACCACACCGCCGTCAGCTTATCGACGGCACAAACCAACAACAGCCGCAATCTGGGGCACCAACTGTGAGCTTGCTGGTGGAGCATTACCGGACAGAGAAGATGCCGACGCGAATTGATACGCGCCGCAGCTACGATGTCTGGCTGAGGTGTCACATTCTCCCGGAGTTCGGTGAGTGCGTAGTCACCGATCTTCAGGCTCGGACTGTGGAACTTTGGCTCGCTGAGTTGGAGCTTTCACCGAAGAGCAAGGTCCACATCCGTGGCATGCTGCATCTGCTGTGGGACTATGCAATGTGGCGTGGCGACATTCCGACCCAGCGCAATCCCATGGAACTTGTATCCGTCAAGGGCGGCAGCAAGAGGGTGAAGAAGCCAAGGAGCCTGACCGTCGAGGAGTTCCAGCAGTTCGCAAAGCATCTGACGGAACCGTTTCGGACTATTGCCCTACTCTGCATCTCACTCGGTCTCCGGATCAGTGAAGCTCTGGCCCTGCAATGGGCAGACTTCGACTGGAACGGAAGTCGTCTCCAACTCGAGCGCGCGATTGTCTGCCAGAATGTTGACGAGGTAAAGACGGACGAGTCTGGCAAGCAGATGCCCATCGCCGAGGAGCTACTCGCCGCGTTGAAGGTATGGCACGATGCGACGGATTTTCCGGCGCCGATGGACTGGGTGTTCCCCTCGCCTGTGCAGTTAGGGCGCCTGCCCTGGTCATACGATCAGATCTGGCGCACGTACCAGAAAGCCGCGAAGGCTGCGGGAATCGCCTCGTTCGGAACGCACACGCTTCGGCACACCTATCGCTCCTGGCTTGACGCGGTAGGTACCGGGGTAGCAGTTCAGCAGAAGCTCATGCGCCATACTGACATCAGGACCACGATGAAATATGGCGACGTCGTGACGAACGAAATGGAGCAGGCGCAGAAGAAGATCGTAGGTCTCGCGCTGAATGGATCGCAGAGTGGATTGCAGCAACCCTAAGTAGTTGAAGAATGGTGAGCGCGGAAGGAATCGAACCTTCAACCTACTGATTAAGAGTCAGTTGCTCTGCCAATTGAGCTACGCGCCCGCTTGTAGGGAAAACTTTCAGAAGGGCAACATCAGTATAACATTCAGCTGTCAGCTATCAGCCGTCAGCTCTCAGGATCAACTTCGTTCTAATCTCCCAAATTCAGCCGTCCGTCCAGTTCGCCGCAGCTAACAACAGTTGACGACTGACAACTGAGAGCTGACGGCTCTCCTACTCGATCTGCACCAGCTGTCCCGCGCCAAGCGATGCCGGAGGCTGCGGCGAGGCCGCATGTTGTGGAGCGCGCCAGAAGTCCATATACGACACCTGGTGAACGCACGAGATGGTGCAATGTGGAGCGCAGCCCTTCTCGGTGCGAAACTCACGCCGAATATCGTTGACCGTGTACTCGGACAACGGCGTGCCGGGGAAGCCGCGCTGCTGCGAACAGTAATGCACCAGCCCGTCCTCACATATATATAGGTAGCGCGCGCCGGCGCGGCAGCGCCAGTCATTGGGCTTGCCGGCGGCGATGTTCTCCTGGAACCAGTTGAAGCGCGCGTAGTGTTTCTTCGCCAGCTTCTTCATCTTGGTGAAGACTTCGCGCTCCTGCTCGGCCAACGGCTGGAGCTGGCCTTCGCCGTCGTGAATGATGCCGATGGTCGAGGTGAATCCGAGCTGCACCGCACGTCGGCCGACCACCAGCGCGTCATGCGGATTGCGAATGCCTCCGCCCACCACGGAGTTGATGTTCACGTGGAACTCAGCATGTTCGGCCAGCAGTTGCAGCTTTTTGTCGAGCACCTTCAGTGACTTTTTCGAGATGTCGTCAGGCATCACGTTGTCGATCGAGATCTGCAAATGGTCGAGTCCGACGCGGTTCAGACGCTTGATGCGATCCGCCGTCAGCAGGTATCCATTGGTGATCATGCCGGCGATTATCGGATAGCGCCGCATGCGGGCAATGATGTCGTCGAGCTGCGGGTGGAGCAGCGGCTCGCCACCGCTGATGGTAACGATCGATGTGCCCAGGCGCGCCAGGTCGTCGATACGCTGGTTCATCACCTCGAGCGGCACCGGGTCCGACGTCTTGTCGTACTCGTTGCAATAAACGCAATCGAGATTGCACCGCCGCATGGGGATGATCTGCGCCATCACCGGATGGTCGGTCGAGAGCACGCCCTTCGCGATCATCTTGTATTCGCGCAGCCGACGCTTGTACTTCAGTACCCGCCGCCGCGTTTTGAGAGACACTTCCGCCATATTCTCCTAACGATTACAACATATTAGATGTGGGGGAAGGGAAGTCCGCACCTTTATACGGGGCAAACTGGGGCGTGGATGGCGGAAACCGGGGGTTGCACGTCGGTAGCTGGTCATTGCCGTTCGCTTTTCGCTCTTCGCCATTCGCTTTTTGCCCGGAAAGGGAAGCCATCAACTCTCACTCGCCGTCAGTTAAGCATTGGGTGTCAGGCTCAGGTGTCAGGTGTCCGTGGAATCCGGCTGCCACTACCTAGTGGCCGAAGCTGTCGGCTGAGAGCTCTCTGAAATTATTGATTTCGCGAATCCTTGTTTTCAATCGTTTAGCCAACAAATCGCTCCTAAAATCTTGATTTTGCAGGTACTTACAGGCAAAATCTTGAGCCGCAAGAACTTACGCTGTGTCTGAGCCGGGCGATGCATCGGCGCTGCTGTGGACAGCGGCCGCCGACACTGGCTGCTTACGCAGGCTCTGGCCGGGAACGGCAGCCGCATCGGCACCAGCCTCCTGCGCATTCGCCGGTGCTGATGCTGCGCCGGCCTGGCGCTGCTGCTCTTCGATCAGCTTCCGGGCCGCAATCCTAATGTTGTGCTGGCGCGCCAGCTCCTCGTAGTGCGCGCGTTCCACTCGGCGTTCTCGACGCCGGTCATTGCGCACCATCTGGTCGGCAAATTTCGTCGCAGCCTTCTCGCCCTGGCGCTCGTAGATGTCCATCAGTTCCACCTGGTCGGCGGTTACCGCCGGGGCGGAGGGCTCGGCCTCTGCCAGTGCCTGACGTATGCGTGCGCGCAAAACGGCTCGGGTGCATCCCTCAAGGTGATCTGTTGCAGTTGTTCGCCATACATTCCAACCCCAGGATGTGTGGGGCACCGATTCGTTTTCGTGTGATGAGGGGAAGGCCAGCTCGGGATCGAGCGAGAGGTCGAAGTCCTGGGGCAGTTCATTTTCCTGCTCGAAGCTGGACCACTCGGTTTCGGCGTCACCCTCGGCCACGAACAAGGCATCGTGCTTCCAGGCGCGCGCAGCGGTCAGGTTGCGCGAAGCGAGGCGCAAAACGCTCATCAGCAGGCGGCCGCGCTGGACGTCGATCTCGTTATAAGTGATGGCGTCGGCCATCTGCATGAGCGCGACCTGCACGGCGAAGGGATCTTCCAGCAAGGGCAGCTTCAGGCGCGAGGGCAGATGGCGCGCCCGGGACCGGGCGGCGCGCAGTTGGCGGCCAATCTGGTCGAGGTGGAAATGACAATAGTCTCGATTGCGCAACGGAGGCGACTTGCATAACGCGCCGTTGGCGTGGACGTGGCGGCAGGTGGGTTGTGGCATGAGTGTTGATGGCTCCTTCGGATCGCTTTTCGCCATTCGCCATTCGCTTTTCGCCAGAGATGATTCGAGCGAACCGTGAAAAGCGAATAGCGAACGGCAGACTTTCCCAGTTTCGAGATTAAGAAGTTGTCAACCGAAAAGTCTGTGACGGACGAACAAAGGGACGTTACGAAGGTAACCGGACTGGATAAGACAAAGGTCGTATCAAAGGGATGCGGCCTGGCAGCGCAGCGGAGGGACCACGGGACGGAACGGAACTTTTTCTCAGTCCAAGGTTAACGTCGCCCAGGTTAGGAGACCCGATGGCCGGGCCTGGGATGCCCGGCCAAGGACACCCGGCCCCTTATCTACAGTTTCCTTAACAGTTTGCGCTATCACCTCGAATTGATTTGTTTATCACCTCACGAGTATTGAATCCTCGCCCGAGCCGGAGCATGCTCCCGCCAGTTCGTGAAATATGTGGGCCCGGAAGAGCAAACCTTCG
The DNA here is from genome assembly GCA_963699875.1 of uncultured Acidobacteriaceae bacterium. Classification (GTDB taxonomy): domain Bacteria; phylum Acidobacteriota; class Terriglobia; order Terriglobales; family Acidobacteriaceae; genus CAVVDY01. The sequence goes on along the minus strand of CAVOVN010000010.1, from coordinate 972,180 downwards.
GCCCGTTATTTCGCGAACCAACTCTAGTCAAGAGCCGAGGCAAGAGGCAGCGACTCAGTTTGACGCTGTCGCCTCCGGCAAGGAGACAAAATGAAAGTTGTATGGTGTTCTTTTATTCTCACGCTCTGTTACCTGTGTTCTGCGCTTCCCGCGAACGCAGCCTCCGCATTTGGGAAAGCCAACGAAGTCATGATGTACCAGCAGTCGCAAGACCTGTCGTACATCGCAGACCGGTTTGGCCTTGATCCGGGTCTCCGCTCAGTTTTACGACCCATGTCGACCCTTCCGGCCAGAGCTTCACGTATTCACTGAAGACGGGCTCAACCTACCAGGGAAAAGCGATCGTGCTGGTGACTTCGGGGACCTTGATGCCTGCCAAATACTGGGAAGTCAGTTCGTCGGGTTCGTTCGACGGAGTTCCCTGGACGTCAGACACGAAATACGTGTCGCCGTCAGTGGTGTCGGCCTCACTTGCCGGCTCTCATGAACCGCCGGTCTGCCTAGGCTGCAATTATTATTCCAATACTTCGGTTGGTGTTTACACCGGAGGAGGAGGTGGCGGCGGCTTTGGTTGTCTTCCGTCAGACCCGAACTGCGTAGTCACAACCCGCTGCGACAATACTGTCGACATTCTGACGGGAGCCAACAGCGTGCATTGCTTCGGAATCAACGGCCATGGTGACAGGGTCGCCGGTACAGATACGATTTCCCATTCTTTGTGGCCATACTTGGACCCCAACACCAACTGGTGGTGGGTTACCGACAGCAAGTATTTGGACATCAGTGCCACGGGCTTAACGCCAGGCGATGGCTCGCAAGGAAGCTCAACCGCGACGTTCACCGAGCTTCAGATCAGTTCGGTTAATTACTTTAATGACTTTGGAACAGACCAGTCGAAGTACAATTGCTGCTATGGCTACGCGGTAAGCGGCACGGGCAGCGGAACGAGTTACACGGCCGCCAATGAGTTTACTGCCGCAGCCAGCGGCCCGGTATCGAGCATCGATCTGGGAGTGGGCTACTTTTCCGGAACGAACTCTTTCTATGCCGCGATTTACAGCGACAATGCCGGATTGCCAGGCACGATGTTGGCCCGGTGGGATGGTTTGTCGAGCAAGCTGGAAGCTGGACAGTGCTGCGGAGTAGTCAACATCAGCGGCATTTCGGGATTGAACTTGTCGGCAGGCGTCTCCTATTTCATGGTCCTGGGTCCCAGCGACTTCAATAGCGCGACCAGTCTGCAATGGAATCACAACTCCCAAAACGCTGTTGGCCAGGATCTGTACTCAACCGATGGCGGACAGACATGGAACAGCAATGGGCAGACGACTCTGGGTGCCTTTGACATTCTCCAGCAGCCGGAGGGAATCACGATTGCGGCCAACCAGTTCACTCCCGCGGAGACCGGCAATGTATCGCAGATCGACGTGGCCGTGGCCCATGTCAGTGGCGATAACTCCTTCTACGCTGCCGTCTATACCAGCGACAATGGACTGCCGGGCACTCAGTTGGCCCGCTGGGACGGCTTGACCAGCAATCAAGGCTACAAGAATTGTTGCGGATTAATCTCGATAAACACTTCAGGGTTGAACGTCATCGCCGGCCAGGACTATTTCCTGGTTGTCGGACCAGAGAGCCTGAATTCGAATACCGTCGGACAGTGGAATATCAATACGACGGGAGCCTCTGCAGCGACTGCCTTCTCGCTTGACGGAGGACTCACCTGGAACAGCCGGGGCATTAACGCACTTGGCGCCTTTGATGTCCTGTCGGGTTCGAATGTCATGTTCAGCAACCTGGGAGCCGGCAGTGAAGTTTACGACTGCTGCGTTGCCTACCAGATTTCCGGTGGCTCGAATGCACCGACCTCCATGCAGTCCAAAGCAGGTGCGAAGGCGCCCGCTGTTCTTCGCAAGCCTAAATAGAGCATTTACACACCATACCTTCGAACAATTCCCATCCGGTCTACCGACCGGATGGGAACTCGCGGGTTGACGAGCCCGCAGGGCGTGTGATGATAGCCCAGGATGGAGCCGCAGGCGGAATCCTGGGTAAGGTTCCGAGAAGATAGTCCAAGTCCCCCCGGGGACGACCTTACCCGAACAGGTGTTCCATATCTGGTTCAATCCCGCCTTGCGCACCAAGGTCAGGAATTCCTGCTCGAACGATAAGCGCCAGACGTGACCAGAGCAATCCCGGGTCGGTGATGAGTTGGGTGCGGCCTTTGGCCGAGAACACGCAATGGACGAGATTGCGAGCGAGCGTGTGCGGCATAGCGGAAGGTTATCGATTTCGCGATTACGCATCTGTGATTTCCGCACGTGGGATGAGTGACGTCCCCGGAGGACTCGCAGGTCTTTCTCGCCACCCTACCCAGGATTCCGCTGCGCTCCATCCTGGGCTATCATCACACGCCCTACGGGCTCTGGGTCGCGGCGCGCCCATCATCACGCCCGGAGGGGAGCGTGGTTGTCATCACACGCCCTCCGGGCTCTGAGTCGCGGCGCGCCATCATCACGCCCGGGGGGGTGGTTCGTGGTTGACCATCACACGCCCTACGGGCTCTGGTTTGTGGCGCGCCCATGCGCTTGCCGAAGAGCGAGTCTCGCCCGAAAAACAGCGTTCATGAATCGTGAAGGTCGTCCCCGGGGGACTCGGGGGATCTTTTCGGCACGACACCCAGCACTCCGCCTGCGGCTCCATGCTGGGCTGTCATCACACGCCCTCCGGGCTCTGAGTCGTGGCGCGCTGCGCTGGTTTATAATCGACGATTACAGCGCATCCAGCCTTGGAGTTCCTGTACCCGCATGATTAAGTTTCTGCAAAAAGAAGGCCCGCTCAAGAAGTATGTCCTTGGAGGCATCCTTGTCTTTGTCTGTCTGGCGATGAGTGCATATCTCATCCCTGGCGGTTTTGGCGATTATTTTACCGGTGGCGTGAGCCAGGAAGGCGTGCTGGCGCGTGTTGGCGACCAGGACGTCGGCATGCAGGAAGTGGCGACTCGCGCTCGCATGATCGGCCGCCAGCAGTTCCGCGGCAACGTACCCGAGTCGCTGATGCCATTTCTCATGCAGCGCGCCGCTGACAGCATGATCACGCAGGGCGCCATGGTGTACGAGGCCGATCGCATGGGCCTGGGCGCCAGCAATGACGAGGTTCGCGACTATCTGCACCAGGGGCAGTTCGGCGAGATCTTCTTTCCCGGCGGCAACTTCATCGGCGACCAGGCTTACGAGCAATTGGTCGAGAACCAGTTCGGGCTGAGCGTGGCTCAGTTCGAGAAGGAGCTCAAGGCGCAGATCGCTTCGCAGAAGCTGCTGGCCGCGGTGGGCGCTCCGGCGACAGTCAGCGAGAAGCAGATCAAGGAGCAAGTCGATAAGGACCAGACCAAGGTCAAGTTCGACTACGCCGTCATTACGCTCGACGACATCAAGAAGCAGTTGCATCCTACCGACATCGAGCTGAAGGCGTTTTACGACCAGAATAAGCAGGAGTACGTCAACTCCATCCCGGAGAAGCGCAAGTCACGCTACATCGTGATTGACCGCTCGAAGCTGGCGGACAATATCCAGATTTCGCAGGCCGATCTGCAGCAGTACTACAGCCAGCACCAGGATGACTTTCGAATTCCTGAAACTGTCACGGTTCGCCACATCCTGATCAAGACACCGGTGCCGGGAGCGGACGGCAAGGTCGTCGACCAGAAGGGCGTCGATGCCGCAAAGGCGAAGGCTGAGGACGTCGAGAAGCAGTTGAAGAATGGCGGCGACTTCGCCGCGCTGGCGAAGCAGTACTCCGAGGATCCCGGCTCGGCGGAGAATGGCGGACTGTTGCCGCCCATCACCAAGGGTCGCACCGTACCTGAGTTCGAGCAAGCGGCATTTGGTACGCCGGTCGGCCAGACCACCGGAATCATTCGCACCAGCTATGGTTTCCACATCATTCGCGTGGAAGGCAAGCAGAGCGCGCGCATGAAGCCGCTCGATGAAGTGAAAGGACAGATTGAGCCGATCCTGAAACAGCAGAAGGCTGCTGCCGCCGCGCAGAAGCTGGCTGACACTGTGCAGAGCCTGGCTCGCACCAACGGCCTGGACAAAGCGGCGGCTGACAAAGGTCTGTCGGTGACGGCGACCGATTTTCTGACCAAGACCGATGCCATGCCCGGAGTCGGAAATTCGCAGGACTTGATGAGCGCTATCTTCAGTGTCAAGAAGATGGACCCGCCGGCGACGGTTTCGATTCCACAGGGATATGTGGTGTATCAGGTGACGGACGTCGAGCTGCCGCAAACGCCATCCTTCGACCAGATCAAGGCCAAGGTTGAGGACGAGTTCAAAAGCCAACGCGCACAGCAGATGCTGGCGCAGAGAACGCAGGAGCTTTCTGACCGCGCACACTCGGAGCACGACTTGAAGAAGGCGGCGCAGGAACTGGGTGCCACGGTGAAGACCAGCGATCTGGTAGGTCCGACTGCGCAGGTTCCTGATATCGGCGCGCTCACCGGGGCGGCGGAGCAGATCTTCACCCTGAAGCAGGGCGAGATCAGCGGTCCGATTGGCTTACAGGCCGGCGGCGTGGTCGTTATGGTGATCGAAAAGCAGGAGCCATCGGCGGACGAGCTGAAGAAGAGTTGGGACTCGGCCAAGGAAACGCTGCTAGCGCAGAAGCGGCAGGAGATGGAAGGACTTTACGTTCAGAACCTGCGCGACCGCCTGGAAAAAGAGGGCAAGATCAGGATCAACAAGAAAGAAATGGACCGTCTGGTCAAGGGTGGTGAAGGCAGCTAACACCTGTCGGGCGTCAAGCAATGGGCCGGCGACCACCGGCCTGAGGAAGTTTCCAACCCAGGCACACCACTCCGGCGTGCCTGCTCTCATCTTTAAGCAGGACGCATGATCTCCAAGCGCTCTTCAGGACTCCTGATGCACCCGAGCTCCCTCCCTTCGCGGGGAGGCATCGGCGACTTCGGTCCGGCGGCGTATGAATTCGCCGACTGGCTGAGCGCTGCCAAGCAGACGCTGTGGCAGGTGCTTCCGCTGGGACCGCTGGGATACGGCAATTCCCCTTACTCCTGTACCTCGGCCTTCGCTGGGAACACGTTGCTGATCAGCGCTGAAGCTGCTCGCCGAGCAGGGACTGCTGGAGCGCGAACGGGTGGAGTCGCTGCCCGATGGCAAGTCCCCGGTCGATTACGAAGTCGTGCGCGCGCAAAAACTTCCGCTACTGCGCGAAGCGGCTGACCGGTTTTTCGAGCAACCGAAGGCAGATCTCCAGCGCGCGTACGAGACCTTCTGCGAACAAAACGATAAGTGGCTGGAAGACTACGTTCTGTTCAGCGTGCTGCGTGAACATCGGGACGACCAAAGCTGGCAGTCGTGGCCGCCGGAGTTGGCTCAGCGTGAGCCGGCGGCGCTGGCGAAGGTCCGCAAGGAGCTGGAGCAGGAGCTCAACCGCGAACGTTTTCTACAGTTCGCCTTCTTTCATCAGTGGTGCAAGCTGCGCTCGTATTGCACCGAGAGGGGCATTCGCATTGTCGGCGACGTTGCCATCTTCGTCAGCTACGACAGCGCCGATGTCTGGACGCATCCTGACATCTTTCGCCTGCACGACGACCTTACGCCGCTGGTTGTTTCCGGCGTTCCCCCCGACGCCTTTAGTGCCACCGGGCAGCGCTGGGGCAATCCGCTGTACGACTGGGACAAACTCAAGAAGCGCGGATACGACTGGTGGATCGACCGCCTGCGCTGGGCGGTGGAGACCTGCGACATCGTCCGCCTGGATCACTTCCGCGGCTTCGAGGCGTACTGGGAAATTCCAGCCGACGAAGAGACCGCGATCCACGGGCAGTGGGTGAAGGGGCCGAATGAGGACCTGTTCATCGCGCTGCGCAATGCGCTGGGCAAGCTGCCGTTCATCGCCGAGGACCTCGGCCTCATCACGCAAGAAGTTACTGAGTTGCGCAAGAAGCTCGACATTCCGGGAATGAGGGTAATGCAGTTCGGCTTCAACGATCGCGGCGCACACATCTACCTGCCGCACTTTTATGAGCCGAATACGGTGGTCTACACCGGCACCCACGACAATGACACGACGCTTGGCTGGTGGAAGACCTCGGCCACGGAAGAAGAGCGAGTTTCGGCGGCGACCTATCTCAATATCACGAGCGAAGACGACATTGCATGGTCTTTCGTGCGGGCGGCGCTCACTTCAGTCGCCAATTTGGCGATTGTTCCGGTGCAGGATGTGCTCGGTCTCGACAGCGATGCTCGCATGAATGTTCCCAGTAAGACGCTGGGGAACTGGTCGTGGCGGCTGCGCAAAGGCGCGCTTACCCCCGAGCTGGCAGTCAAGCTATCGCGCCTGGTGGAATTGACCGATCGCGACGCCGTCCTGCGCGAGGTTCACGAAGCGAAAGACGCCGACGCCGAACCGCAAGCCTCAACTAGTGAGCAGCGCAAACGGAAGATGTGCGAACAAATCGCTACATAAAAGCGTGGTCCCGTTCCTCACGGGCACCGTCTGTCCGGTAAAAAAGTTGCGCAATCCTGAATTCGCGACCTTCACATCGATGTGCAGGCTGGTATCGTTCCAGACATGTCCAAGCGGAGGTGCTTCCGATCCTCGCATCAGGCTGTAAGCGAAGCGCGGAGCCGCTACGATGATGGACTCGCCACCGTAGCTCCGGGCAAAGGCAATAACGTGCTCTTCTTTGCTGCCGTAGGCCGGCAGCGGAACGTAGCTCGCGCGGCTGAAGAGCACGCGATGCTCGCGCCGCAGCTTCAGCAATTTCTCGGTGAGCCAAAGTTTGATTCGGCCATCTTCATAATGCTGAAGCAGTTCGCTGAAGAACCCGCCGCCGGCGCTCTCCTGTTCATGCAGTGAATCCAGCAATCCCTGTCTCAGTTTGAAATCGACGGGTCGGCGGTTGTCCGGGTCGACCAGGCTGAAGTCAAACATTTCCTGGCCCTGGTAGACGTCCGGCACTCCCGGGCAGGTGAATTTCAGCAGCGTTTGCGTCAGCGAATTGATGGCTCCGAAGTACTTCACGCCGGGCATGAATTTCTGCAGCGATTCATAGAACTGATTTGGCTTGCCGCGCCGCGCCGGGCTCAGAATGCGTGCGACGAACTCTTTCAGGGCATCGGCGTATTCCGGATTCGGATTGAGCCAGCTCAGGTTGACCTTGGCTTCGTGCGCAGCTTTCTCCATGTATTGCTGGATGCGCCCGGTGAACTCCTGCCAGTCGCGTTCGCTATCCATGCGCATGGGGATCGCGCCGACGATGGTCTGATAAAGCAGGTACTCCTCATTGTTATCCGGAACCAGCCGGCCATCGGAGATCTCGATTTTGCGGGTGCGATTAAGGCGACGCCACTTCATTACGTTTGCCGACCAGTGTCGTGGCATCTCCGAGAGCACATCGAGCCGGGCGCGAACATCTTCGCTACGCTTGGTATCGTGCGTCGAGGTGGCCAGCATGGAGTGCGGCCATTGCTGCGCGCGCAGTTGATTGCCGCGATGAAATTCGTCCAGCGAAATTCCAAACTCCGCCGGCGAGCCGCCCACCTCATTCACCGAAACGAACCGGTTGTAGACGTAACAGGTGGTGTCCTCCAGGCCCTTGGCCATGATGGGACCGGTAAGCTGCTGGAACTTCAACGTGAAATAAAGTTGATTGCGAAAGCCATAAACCGTAGGGCCTTCGTCGGTGCCTTGGAGCAGCAGAATGTTTTGCAGGAAGTCGAAAGCGGGAGCGATGTCGGGATTGCGCCGCTTGGCCTCGGCAATGGCCTGCTCGACGTAGAGGCGGTCATGTTCCGCTATGTTGCCGCGCTCGTCGATGTAGGTGCGGTAAACGGGGAAGCATGCGATAGCTTCGCGGATCGTGTTGCGAAGTACGCTGCGGGTGAAGTCGCGGGCGCGGCGGTCGTGCATCGAGATGCGATCGAGCAAGTGGCTCAGCACGTTGACTTCGCTCGACAGCGCCTTGTACATCACGTTCTTCTTGCTCTCGTACATGATGGTGTCGGGATTCACCACCGTGCCGGTGATTCGTTGGTAGAGATGGGTGAAGTATCTTTCGTGGCGGCCGTCGATCAGCACGCCGTTGACCAGGTTGGTGAAGTCGTAGCCAACCGTGCCATCCACCGGCCACTGCGGCAATTGTTCTCCGCGCTCCAGAATTTTTTCCACCAGCAGATAGAGCGGGGCCGCGACGTTGCTCGGCGCACCGCGCCCGGCGAATGCGGCCTGCACTTCCAACTCAATTCCATTGTCGCCCGCGCTGCTTGTCGGTTCGGGCCCGCAGCAACGGCTGGCAGCGTACAGCATTTGCAGTCGCGCGAAATATTGCGCCGGGTTCAGCAGCCCATCGGGATGATCGATGCGCATGCCGTTGACCAATCCTTCGGCCAGCAGCCGGCGAATCAGGCGGTGCGTCTCGGCGAAGACAACTGGGTCTTCCATGCGCAGGCCGACCAGGTCATTGATATCGAAGAAGCGACGATAGTTGATTTCTTCGCCCGAAACTCGCCAGAATGCCAGCCGATACGCTTGCGCCTCGAGCAATGCATGCAGGCGGTCGAAGCTGGCAGGCTCGCCGGGCCGGCCGCTCACCTGTAACAGCGCCTTTTCGATGGCCCGCGCCACCGGCGGTTTGGCGGCGAGTTTCGCCAGTCGTTCATGCAGTACGGGAATTTCGCGCTGGCGTCGCGCAACCAACTCGGGTTCAGTGGAACAGTTTCGCGGAAGCTGCCGCAGGTCGGCGAGCAGGGAGCGAAACTCACGCAGCGCCGGCTCCCGTCGTACATTTTCGGCGGCAAGATCATTCAACCCGTCGAAGATAATCGGGATGGTCTGCGGGTCGACCAGCACCATGCTGTCGCAGTACGAGATCGAGAAGCGACGGTTGGTGAAGCTCAGCTTGATGTTGCCGCTTTCGAGTTCGTCGCCATAAGTGCTGCCCAGAATCGGGATCAGCACCTTATCGCGCAGCTCGTCTTTCAGCGGCTCCCAATCGATGTCAAAGAATGCAGCGTGGGCTGAGGCACGCCCGTTCTCCAGCACGTCCTGCCACCAGGGATTAGTGCCGGGCCCGATGCCCATGTGGTTGGGCACCGTATCCAGGATCAGTCCCATGCCGTGCGCTTTCAACTCCACCGCCAGTGCGCGGAACTCCTCTTCCGTTCCTATCTCAGGATTGATCTGGTTATGATCGACGATGTCATATCCGTGGACGCTGCCGCTGCGCGCCTTCAGAATCGGCGAAGCGTAGCAATGGGTTACCCCCAGCTGATGAAGATATGGCACCAGCCGCCGCGCATCTTCGAAACGGAAGTCGCGATTGAACTGCAGACGATACGTCGAAAGCGGGAGCGACTCTTCTTTGGCTGCAGAAAGCTCGTTGACGCACTGCGTCAGCGAGGTCGTCTCCTCGATCAGTTCCAGATTGCTGAAGGACATGACGGTCAGTTTTTCGAAAGCCCGAACAGTACTTAGGATAGAACTAATTAAGATGCTAGCCGTAGCCTTTTCGCTGGCTGTAACGACGAATGGCGAATTCGTGGGCACCGGATTAGAGCACCGCCAGACCGCAGAATCAGAGCGCAGTAGCAGACCAGCTAGGGTATTCGCCTGATTGCGATTCCTAAGTACATCACTGTGACAGCTTCGTAACAATTCCGGCTCAGCTTACGACAAATGCCTGATATGCCCCGGTCGCGGCCTTAACGATACTTCTGACATACGCCAGCACCGCTCCGCCTCGCTAAGTTTGCGAAACCCTCCGGAGTCCTGGTCAACGCCAAGGAGTCATCTGGATGAAACGTTGCTGCTGTTTAATAGGGTTGCTATTCTCTCTAACTTCTTTCTCCGTTGCTACTATTCAAGTCAACCTGATTTCCCCAACCAGTAACAGTTCTTCCGCCGCTCCCATCCACCTGGTAGCGAACGCGGTGGGCCAGTCCATAACCATCGGATGGGCTGCCTCTATCGATGGGCAAGTGGCGTGGACCGGTCCGGCCGCTCCGAGCATCGACGTCTGGATCCCGGTTGCAATGGGAGCGCACCAATTGGTAGTACACGCCTACGACAACCACGGCACCTTCGGCACTGCAATCGTTCAGATCACGGTGCTCAGCGACGGTCTGCCGGTACCGCCGCCGAGTGCAATCGTGTTCAACAAGATTCAACAGAACGGTAATTGGGGATCGTGCAATTCGTCCGACTGCGCCGGCGGCAGCGGTCAAGGCGTCTACTGGATGGCGCAGAACCAGACCGCCCCTGCGCTTAGCGGCAGCAGCATGGAGTTCTTTAATTCGGGGTCCTGGGCCAATGCATTGTGGTGGCAAAAGCTCGGGGGCAACAATAATGTGCACAATTTTGTTTGGGATTTCTACTTCTACGTAGATTCCAACTACAGCGTCGCTGCCCAGGCGCTGGAGTTCGACTCGTTCCAATTCATCAACGGCTACAACTACATGATGGGCACCGAGTGCGTCTACCCCTCGCAGATCTGGGACACATGGGACGAAGCCTCAGGTCATTGGATCCACAGCAGCATCGCGTGTCCGCGCTTCGCTGCGAATACCTGGCACCACATGCAGCTCTATACCACAACCAACGCCAGCAAATATCAATACACGTATGTGACGATGGTTATCGATGGCAAGAGTACTCCGGTGAACATCACCGGCAATGCGAAGTATCTGAATTGGGGCAACAATCTGGGAGTGCAGTGGCAGTTGGACCAGAACGCCAACGGCTCCGGCATTCACGAATGGATGGACAACGCCAAGCTGACGATTTGGTGATAAGGGCTGTCATCCGGAGCGCGCTTCTTTTGCGAGCGAGGGACCTGGGCGCGCCGATTCGCGCCGGTGCGCGAAAGGCACGCATCCTTATTTCCGGCGGGTCCGCCCCCTTGGTTTAGCGCGCCACTGTCTGATAGCCTAGATATCATCCGGCAGAGTAGATGCCGAAATGTACAAGGAGAGTTTTGCAATGAAGATTCGTTCTAAGGGGGCGCTCGCGCTGGCAGGTTTGCTCATATTCGCAGTCGCGGGATTGACGCAGATGGCGGTGGCGCAGGACGTTGCCCATTTCGTGAGTGGTGTTGTGAAGCATGTCGACAAAGACAGCAAGACCATGGTGGTGAAGGCCGCTGATGGTACCGAGCACACCGTCAAATACACCGACAAGACGACCTGGAAGGGTACCAAGGACGCCGGCGAGGGCATTGCGGAAGGCTCCAAGGTCACGGTGAAGTACACCGAAAAGGGCGGCGAGAAGACAGCCGACGCGGTGAAAGTTACCGGCAAAGACGTCGGCAAGGCGGTCGCGCAGTAACACCCGCGTCAATTGCTGCGTTAGACTTCAGGCCCGGAAGATTCCGGGCTTTTTTCTTATAGAGATTGTCATCACGCGCGAAGCGAGGGATTTGTTCTCGGCAGCAGCGTCGAGTATCTCCCTTGAGGCAATGAGGTTTGCTCTAGACACGAGAGCAGATCCCTCGCGCCAACAGATGGCGCTCGTGATGACAAACGAAAGTGGAGGCGCGTCGCAGCCCTAATCCGCCGCTGTCTGCTCCATAACGGGAGCCGACTTTCGCACCGGCCACGATGCCGCCAGCGCCGCTCCGACATACATCGAGGCAACCAGCCAGTAGGCATATCGCAGTCCCTCGCGATGCGCGGCCTCGCCCGCCATCAATGACGTAAAAATCTGTAGACCGCTGGCCAGGAAGAAGAACGTATTCTGCACCCGGCCCATGATGTACTTGGGCACCATCGTCATCATCTCCGACGAGATGGCTATGCCGCCGACGCCGCGGCTCGATCCCATGATGAACAGCACCACCACCGCGATGGCCAGCCAGCGCACCGCGGGCAAGAAGAACAGTGACAGCGCGATCATCGACATGAAGATGGTCACTGAGCGATGCGCGCCGTAACGGCGAATGATGCGCGACGAATACACCACGCTGACCAGGGCACCAATCGCCCATCCGCCATTGAGCCAGCCATAGCCGACAGCTCCGGCGTGCAGTATGCGATCGCTCAACGGCGCCGTCAGCACTCCCTGCGTCATCATGGCGGCGATGAAGAGCGCCCACGCGATGCCCAGCAGCAGCGCCGGCCGATGGTGTGCCACGTACTCGTAGCCCTCGCGTAGCTCGTGGAAATATTTCGCGACAGCCTTGGTCGGGCGTTCGCCGGAATCCTGCCGCTCGGGCTGCGTGACCACCACGCGCCCTTTGCGCACCTGAAACACGCACGCAATCGAGATGACATAAGTGGCGCTGTCGATGAGCAGCACGCCGCCCAACCCGATGTGGTTGTACATGAAACCGACGACGGCGCCTGCCATCATCCAGCCGCCCTGCACCGCGGCCAGCATCAGCGCGTTGGAATCGAGCAGCTTGTCATCGGGCGAAAGCTCCTGCACCAGCGCGTTCAGCGTCGGCCAGAACATCCAGAAGCCGACGGAGACGACCATCGTCATCCCGTACAACCTGCCACAGGTGAACCCGATGAGTGAGCGCCAGGATGGCAACGGTGAGAATGATCGCACCGCGCGCCGCGTCGAGTCCCATCATGAGATGGCGGCGGTCGTTGCGATCGATGATGACGCCGGTCAGCGGCAGCAGGGCCAGCGTCGGCAGCGTCATGAGCGCGATCATGATGCCGAGCGACACCTCGGAGTGCGTGGCCTGCAGAATGTACCAGGTCACGGCGGCGGTGTTCATGCCGCTTCCGATCATGGAGATAAGGTTGGCGGTAAAGACCAACCGCATTCCACGATGCCGCCAGATTTCGCGCATGAACAACTTTAGCGCAGATTGGGAGTCATTATCCGCACAGCACGGCGCCGCCGTTGATGTTCAACACCTCGCCTGTTATGTGGCGCGCCCAATCGGAGCCGAGAAAGACGACGGCATTCGCGACATCCTCCGCCGTCGCCAGACGCTTCAACGGGATCGCAGCGATGGCCTTGCGCTTCTCTTCGTTCTCCTCGGCGGTGAACACAACATGATTCAGTTCGGTGTCGACCCATCCCGGAGCCACGACGTTCACGCGAATCTTCGGAGCCAGCTCCGTTGCCAGCGACTTGGCGAAGCTGATCTGTCCACCCTTCGAAGCGGCGTAATTCGAATAGCCGGCTTCACCGCGCTGCCCGGCGGTTGAGCTGACGATGACGATGGAGCCTCCGCCATTGCTCTTGAAAGCAGGGACAGCCGCGCGCGTGACCGTCCAGGTGCCGCGCAGGTTGCAGTCGATCACGCGGTCCCACACCTCGTCGCTCATGTCTTCCACCGGAGCACCTTCCCAGATGCCGGCGTTCGCCACCAGCAGATCGAGCCGGCCAAACTGCTCGAGCGTTTGCTCGATCAGCGCGCTGGCCTCATCGCTATTACTGACGTCAGCCTGGATGGCAAGCGAACGCCCACCGTGCTCGGCGACTTCGCGCACCGCTTCGTTGGCCTCTTTGGTATGGGTCAGGTAGTTGACGACAACGTGCGCGCCGGCTTCAGCCAGCCGCTGCACGGTGGCGCGGCCGATACCGCGCGAGCCTCCGGTGACGATGGCCACGCGGTCGCGCAGCAGGTGACTGGGGAAGGTGTTCAACTTGGTTTCGGTTAGAACGGTCATAGATGCTCCATTAAATTCTGGCGGCGCAGGAAGAAGATGCAGGTCCCTCGCTGCTCTCGGGATGACAAACCTAAAAACAAATCGCAACCCAACAAATTCGGGTACTCAACTGCCCACGCGCGCCAGCGCTCTTCGCGCATCGACGCGCCCATTCACTACGGCAGCGATGGCATTCACCTCGGCCAGGAATCCGTCATGCCCGTGTGCCGACTCGAACTCCGTGTAATCGCACTCCACACCTGCAGCCTGGATGCGCTCGGCCAGCGCACGCACGTCCTCCGGCAGGGAACAGCCAGTCCGAGGAAATTCCAATCAGCGACACATGCGCCTGGATACGCCGCAATGCCTCTTCCTCCGACGCATATCCGCGCGCAAGATCGAAGGTGTCCATCAGCTTGGTGATCGCCAGGTACGAATTGGCGTCGAAGCGCTGCACAAACTTCTCGCCTTGATAGTCAAGATATCCTGCAACATCGAAACGCTCATGCAGTGAGCGCAGCGGATCTTCGCCATTGCGGTTCGGCTTGCGCGCATAGCGCTCGCCAAACAGTTCTGCCGATTTGTAGGAGCACATGGCGATGGCCCGCGCCAGCGCCAGTCCTTTCTCCGGTTGCTGCCCGTCGGCATAGCGGCCATCTTTGAACTCGGGATCGAGCAGGATCGCCTGGCGCTGCAGATGATTCAGCGCCAGCCCCATCGCTGACAGCGGCGCGGTACCGATGGCGATGCAATGTCCTACTCTGTCGGGGTAGTCGACGGCCCATTGCAGCGCTTGCATTCCGCCAATGGACGCGCCAATAACGGTACGCAGGCGCTCTATCCCGAGCGCGTCGAGCAAATAAGACTGTGTCCGGACGATGTCGCGGATGTGGATGACAGGGAAGTCCGGCCCGTACGGTTTATCGGTTGCTGGATCGATAGAAGTTGGCCCGGTCGAACCGTAACATGAGCCAAGGATGTTGACGCAGATAACGCAGTCGCGCGAAAGATCGAACACTGCGGGTGCCCCATTCAATCCCGGAGTTGGATTGAGTGGGAGAGGGTTAAACATCTCCGGCCACCAGTCGGCAACCCGCGCCGAGCCCGACAACGCATGACACACCAGCACGGCGTTGTCGCGCTGCGGATTCAGCTCGCCATAGATGGCGTAGCGAATCGTGACCGGCTGTAACGCGCCGCCCGACTCCAGCCGGAACGGCGCGTCACTGGCGAAGGTCAAATCGCCTTCCCGCGTTGGTTGCAGACCTGCTCCCATTAGCCGGTTATCACCTCGCCTCAGCGGTAGTGGCGTCGCAGGCCGGCGACTTGCCGGTCGCGGCCTGTATTGCCTGCTCGATGTCGGCGATGATGTCGCGCACATCCTCAATGCCGACCGACAGCCGCACCAGATCAGGAGTTACCCCGGTCTCGCGCTGCTCCGATTCGGCAAGCTGCTGATGCGTCGTCGAGGTGGGATGAATGACCAGCGACTTGGCATCGCCGAGATTTGCCAGCAGGCTGAACAGTTTCACAGAGTTAATAAACTTCTTTCCCGCATCGTATCCGCCCTTGATGCCGAACGTCACCAGCGAGCTAGATCCGCTGGGCAGATACTTCTTCGCCCGCTGGTAATACTTGCTGGTCGGCAGCCCGGGATAATTCACCCACTCGACATCGGCGTGGCCCGCCAGATACTCGGCGACCTTGAGCGCGTTTTGCGAGTGCCGCTCCATGCGCAGGTGCAGCGTTTCCGCACCTTGCAGCAGCAGGAAAGCGTTGAACGGCGACAGCGCCGCTCCGGTATCGCGCAGCCCCTGCACGCGGGCCTTGATGATGAACGCCAGAGGTCCGAATGCGTTGGTGTAGGACACGCCGTGATACGACGGATCAGGCTCGACGAAATCCTTGAAGCGTCCCGAGGCGGCCCAGTCGAACTTGCCGGCGTCGACGATGATTCCGCCAATCGAATTGCCGTGCCCTCCGATGAACTTCGTCGCCGAGTTGATGACGATGTCCGCTCCCCACTCGATCGGGCGACACAACGCGGGACTTGGGGTAGTGTTGTCGATGACGAGGGGCACGCCGTTGTCGTGCGCGATCTTGGCGAGCTCCTCGATGTCGACGATGTCGAGCTTGGGATTGCCCAGCGTCTCGGTGTACAGTGCTTTCGTCTTCGGCCCGATCGCCGCGCGCAAGCCGGCGAAGTCGTCGGCGTCGACAAACTTCACGTTGATTCCAAGCTTGGGCAGCGTGTAGTGAAACAGGTTATAGGTACCGCCATACAACGAAGTAGTCGAGACGATGTCGTCGCCCGCCGAGGCCAGGGTCGTAATCGCCAGCGTCTCTGCGGCCTGTCCTGACGCGGTCGCCAATCCCGCCGCCCCGCCTTCGAGCGCGGCAATGCGTTTCTCGAAGACGTCGGTGGTCGGGTTCATGATGCGGGTGTAGATGTTGCCGAACTCCTGCAGCGCGAAGAGCCGGGCGGCGTGGTCGGCATCGTCGAAGACGTACGACGTTGTCTGATAGATGGGCACGGCTCGCGATTTGGTAGTGGGATCGGCCGACTGACCTCCGTGAATGGCGAGGGTGTCGAAGTGAAAATTCGGTTTCGACTCGGATTGGCTCATGATGCTTGCTCCTGATGAGATTTTTCTGGCCCCGGATTCGCGAGAGATGAACTTTTGACAAAAACACAAAAGCCCACGATCGCTTGACCGTGGGCTGCCTTGGAAAGTTCGCGGCTGCTTACTCTATACGCCGCTCCTTCACACAACCCACAGGCACACTGCAGCACATACACATGGCCATAGCCATGTTGCTGACAGTGGTCGCGCTGTAGGTAGCGTGAAACATTTGTTTGTCAAAATACAGGGAGGCGCGCGGGAATGTCAAGTCGGCGCCTAGTCAGACTGAACCACCGCCCAGGTCCCTCTCTTCGCAAAGGAGGCTCGCTCGGGATGACACTCAGACTGATCCACTGCCGCCTAGTTGTCAGCCATAGTACGCTCGGGGCTTCGAGATGGTCGAGCACTCCTGGGACGGCCACCCCGTTTGCCGTTAGCTCGTGCAGCGCGCGTTTTTGCGCGGCTTTTTGACGAGCCTCCGATGCGGCCGATCTCCGACATCCATCGGGCTGTGCCAAAAACATGATTGAGCAGCCCAGGTACGTAGTGATCGACATCGAGATCCGGCCAATGGAGGCCGGTGCCGCGCCCCAGCAATTCAACTTTTGCCAGCTGAGAAGGTTTTGCGCTCTTTAGTCCTTGAAGCTTCTTGCGAGGTAAGGAGACACGGACGCCATCGGCAAGGTGAACTGTGACCAGGTCGTCCTTCTTGTTGTACTCGGCCTTGGTGGCGCGCAGGTCGTGCAGTTCGAAGGCGCGGGCCCGAGCAATCGCGGCATCCAAGTCGCTCTCTGTACTTCGAACCTTGCGGTCGTTACTCATGCATCTTCTCCCAGAGTTCGACCAGCGCATCAAAATGCGCCGCCGCCGTAAGCAGGATTCGGCGAATGTCGGAACGCTTCGCGTCGCCTGGGCGGACGGCATCTCTTCGATTCGCGATGGCAACGGTTCCGTCTCCCGCCAGGTCAATAATTACTTCTGTCTCATCCAGGAATCCATGGACGTGGCGCGGCGTGTGGTCCTGCGGGTAGGCCACAAAGAGCACACCTGCAAATCGTCTGGATGCCACCTCAACAGTATAACCCAAGCAGGTTAGGTTTTGAGGAACTAGCCACCCAATTGCGACTGATCGCGTGAAAAGCCTTAAACCACAGGGACACAGAGGCACGGAGGAAATCAGGTCAGAGAAGCCTCAGCCGGATGAACGTGCCGGTAGTGTTCATGAGCCGCAAGTTGGTTACATCGGTCCTTGCCATGTTCCTCCGTGTCTCCGTGCCTCTGTGGTGAAATGGCCTTTTTTGTCGTCGGGGTGAAATGGGCATCAGGCTCCCCTACGACTTTTTGTGCAACTTCCCAGTTTGCTTCCGGTCTATACTTGTGAGCAGAGATGTCCACCCCTGCGGTTCCCAAACCGATGGAAGCGGTCACTGAACCTGCGCCGCAGCAACACGACGTGCTGCCCACTTTGTTCGGTGAGGGACAGGGCCTGTACGCCACCCGCAAGGACACCTTCCTCTATTCATTTCTCTTGCATGTCGTTGCTGTAGGACTACTTATCTACTCCACCCATTGGGTTGTAAGCCACCAGGACGAGATCAAGCAGCAGGTGGTTGGACTGGTTACCGACATCAGTCCGTACCTGCCGATGCAGATTTCCAAGACCCGCGCCGGTGGTGGAGGCGGCGGTGGCGACCGCGACAAGTTGGCGGCTCCCAAAGGCGCGCTGCCTAAGCTTTCGAAGGACCAGATTGTTCCTCCCGCGATTGTGGTGCGCAACGACGATCCCAAGCTGACGGCGACGCCGAGCGTTGTGGTTCCGCCTGAAATCAAGCTGCCAACCATTGGTGCGCTGGGCGACCCGCTCTCCAAGGTGATTGGTCCGCCATCGAACGGCACCGGCTCCGGCGGCGGTATCGGTAGCGGCAGCGGGGGCGGTGTGGGTTCCGGCACCGGCCCAGGCGTTGGCCCCGGACACGGCGGCGGATATGGTGGCGGCGCCTATCGTGTCGGCGGAGGCGTGAGCGCGCCCAAGGCGTTATATGCTCCCGATCCGGAATACTCGGAAGAGGCGCGCAAAGCGAAGTATCAGGGCACTGTGGTTTTGTGGATGGTGGTGGGCGCCGACGGACGTGCGCAGCAGATTCGCATCCAGCGTTCGCTTGGCATGGGACTGGATGAGAAAGCCATCGAAGCTGTCCGCCAGTGGAAGTTCGAACCCGCCAAACTCAACGGCCAGGCCGTCCCTGTACAAATCAACGTCGAAGTGAACTTCCGGCTGTACTAAACCTTTCCTGTTTGTCATCACGAGCGGAGCGAGGGATCTGCTCTTCGGCACTACAGCGATGGTTCTCCCATGGCAGATGGTTCGCACTGCCAACGAGAACAGATCCCTCGGCCGAAGACGGCCTCGTGATGACAAACGTGGTGATTGGTGCGCGCCTGGAGGCGTCGCTAGACTTGATATCCCAACTCCGCCCTTGCGATTGCCACCGCCGCGATAGCCGCGGTTTCGGCGCGAAGGATGGTTTCGCCCAACGAAGCCGAAATCCAACCTGCGCGAGCGAATGCCTCTAACTCGTCTTCGACTCCAGCCGCCTTCAGGACCGACGGCCAGCGCCAGCGAACGAATCTCCTCACGCGAGCGAAGAACTTCGCTGAACGTCATGTCGCGCTCAGTCTCGGCAAGGATGATTTTCACTTCGGCATCGAACTGCAAGCGCATCGGCCAGCTTCCGCGGCGACGCAATCTCCGGAGCTGCCAACCGCCGGGACTGCTGGGCTGCTTCATGCGCGATGCGTCGCCAGCGTTCGACACGCTTCTCCGCCGCCTGTGCCAGATGCTTCTCCGTGCGACGCGCAATCACTGGAACAATGCTGGTGACGTTCAGCTCGGTACATTTTTCAATCGCCCACTCCATGCGATCGAACTTGAAAACCGCCAGCAAAAGCGTCACCGGAACCACTTCGCTGCCCGACAACGCCTCGTCGCCGAGAGCAAACTCAACCCGCTCGTCGCCGACTGACGAGACGGTCGCGCGGAACACGTGTTCTCCGCAGGCAACATCGAACTGCTGACCTACACGCGCGCGCAGAGTGCGTGCCAGATGCGCAGCGTTGGCGCCGGTCAGAGCAGCGCTCTGGGCAGAGTACTCATCGGCGATCCAGCGGCGGCGTGTCATCGCGCGGTCAGCAACAGAAGGTTGGCAATGGCAATGGATGCGTAGACACCGCCGAAGTAGCGGTTCTGGCGGGTCAATCGTTCTTCTTCGAAGAGGCGGCTATCGAGTACAAACTCGAGCGACGAAACCGCCCCGACCAGCAGCGCGATGATGAGCCATGTCGCCTCGGGACGGGGGGTGCGGATAGCGAACGGCATTGCGACCAGCGAGAACAGCAAGAAAGATGTAGCCGCCGAAGCGGGCGCGCTTTCGGCGACCCGAATCCTGATAGCGAATGAGGAGGATCTTCGCCAGTTCGCGCGGCCGAAGTAAACGGGCTGCCGCCGGCAATACGGTCACCAGCAGCAAAAACCATGCGTAGATGCGGAGATCATGGTCCAAGGGAAGAATCGCTATTCGCTATTCGCCTTTCGCCGGAGAGTCGGCCACGCCAGTTGCGCAGCCCGCCAATCTTATTGAAGTCCTCTCGGCGAAGAGCAAAACTCCTCGCGAGCTCCGCGGAAGGCCCAAAGCCGGGTTCATGTTCGCGACACCGTCTGGCGAACAGCGAAGAGCGAATGGCGAACAGCGGTTTCTACGCGAACATGTCCTTGACTTTGTCGATCAGGCCGCGATCCACCGGCTTATTTTCTACTGCGCTCTCGCCTTCCAGTTCGGTGAGCAGTTCGCGCTGACGCTTGCTCAGTTTCGAAGGTGTCTGCACCTTCAACTCGACGTAGAGGTCGCCGCGTCCATGCCCGTTGAGCACCGGCACGCCCTTGTTCCTGAGCCGCAGAACGGTGCTGGTCTGCGTTCCCTCAGGCACCTGCATCTTCTGCTGACCTTCGAGCGTAGGCACTTGGATATCGGTGCCCAGCGCCGCCTGCGTGAACGAGATAGGAATCACGCAGTGCAGATCGCTACCTTCGCGCTGGAAGAACGAATGCTCCTTCACGTGCAGCACGACATACAAGTCGCCGGGAGGCCCATCGTAAACTCCAGCCTCGCCCTCGCTCGAGTAGAGAATGCGCGCGCCTTCCTCAACCCCAGCAGGAACTTTCACCGTGACGGTGCGGTCGCGCTTCAGGCGCCCCAATCCCTTGCACTTCTTACAGGCCTCAACAATCAGCCTGCCGGTACCGCCGCAGGTACCACATGTACGCGCCACTGCGAAGAATCCCTGCTGATAACGCACCTGTCCGCGTCCGCCGCAGGTGGTGCAAGTAATGGGAGGCTTGCCCGGAGCCGAGCCGTCTCCCTTGCACTGGTCGCAGGTTTCCAGCCGGCGGATTTTCACCTGCTGGGTGACGCCGAAGACCGCTTCCTCGAACTCCAGCGTGATGTCCTGGCGCATGTCGCTGCCACGCTGCGCGCGCGAACGGCGCCTGCCACCCTGGCCGAACATGTCGCCGAAGAGATCGCCAAAAATGTCCTGGAAATCGACGACGGTCGTGTCAAACCCGCTGCCGCTGGGGCCGTTGCCGGCCACACCCGCATGGCCGAAGCGATCGTAGCGGGCGCGCTTTTCGGTGTCGGCGAGCACGGTGTAGGCCTCGCTGCACTCCTTGAACTTCTCTTCCGCTTCGGGATTGTCCGGATTGCGATCGGGATGGAACTGCAGCGCGAGCTTGCGATAGGAGCTCTTGATTTCCTGATCGGTCGCGGTGCGCGAGACGCCCAGCACTTCGTAGAAATCGCGTTTAACGTTAGTAGCCAAATAATTGCCTTAAACTTGTTCGAAATGGCTTTGAAGGGGCGCAGCTTCAGCTGCGCCGCATCGCCGCCCTGTCATGTGGGCTTTAGCCCCTGTCCGACGCGTCCCTCAACGTGCGAAATCTAATCCCTCAGCGGCTAAAGCCGCTATCCGATCCAACCTGAACGGCACGGCTGAAGCCGTGCCCCTTCAAAGCAGTGTTCGTTCAAACGCCCGCGTCCCACTTACTTCGCATTTCTTGCCACCCGTACCATTGCCGGGCGAAGCAGCCGGTCCTTCAACTTATATCCGCGCTGCAGCTCATCGATGACGTGGTTGTCTTCAACCTCATTGGTGTCGACCATCTGCACCGCCTGATGGAAGTTCGGATCGAATGCCTGGCCCTCCGCCTCCAGCGGCTCAACTCCGAGCTTTGCCAGCGCATCGTGAAACTGCTTGTCGATGAGCTCGATGCCCGAGCGTAAATCTTCCAGCGAGACAGCTTTGGTCTTCAGCGCGCCGTCGAGGCTGTCAAGTATAGGCAGCAGCGACTTGATGGCGTCGGCCACTGCATATTCGCGGAACTCCTCTTGCTGACGCACGCTGCGCTTGCGAAAGTTTTCGAACTCCGCCTGAATGCGCGCCGCGCGGTCGAGATAGGCCGCGCGTTCGGCCTTAACTTTCTCCAGCTCAGACACCGTCTCCGAAGCTGCCCCGCCATTCTGCGAAGGCCCACCCTGAGCCGAAGGCGAGTCGCCATCCTCGCCGGGCGGCAATTCGTGATCTAGCTCCAACTCAGCGGAGTTGCTTGGTTTCTTCTCTGCCATGCATCCTCTACTACGTAGACTCGTTCCACAGATGATCGAACAGCCGCGCGATGTATGACACCGCGGTGATGGTGTGCTCGTAATCCATACGCGTCGGTCCGATGACGGCCAGCGATCCCATCACTTCGTCACCCACGCGTGCCGGAGTACCAATCAGCACGAAATTATTTAGATGCGGCATCGCCTCTTCCAGACCCACGACCACGCGCACCGCCTCCTGCTTCACATCGAGATATGCCGACAGCAGATCGACGATCCGCTGCTTCTCTTCCAGTGTGGCCAGCAGGTCCCGCAGCCGCTCCTTGTCCTGCTCGGTGACCAGCAGATTGGCGGCGCCTTCTACGTACACATTCTGCGATGCGCCCTCGGAGCTGAGCGCGGTCTGCAATTGCTCCACCGAGCGCATCAGGCGGTCGTATTCGTTGCGCTCCTGCTGCACGCGCTTGGCGAGCTCGTTGCGCACCGCTTCCATATCCCAGCCGCGGAAGTTCTGGTTGATGTAGCCGGCAGCCGCTTCCAAATCCTCCAGCGTGAGATCGTGCTCGGGACGCAGCACGCGATCGCGCACCAGGCCTCCGCTGGTGACCACCACGGCGAGAATCTTCTTGTCACCCAGACGCTGAAAGTAGACGTGCTCCAGCGCGTTGCGCTGCGTGGCATTGGCCGCAACCGTAACACCCACTCCATGCGAGATCAGCGAGAGTACGTGCGAGCTGCGCTCCAGAAATTCCTGCACATCGCCACTGCCTTGCAGCGTGCCCTGAATCAGGTCCTCGTCGGTAGGCGAAAGCCGCGCTTCGCCCGTGAGCTGCTTTACATAAAAACGATAGGCCTGCGTTGTCGGCACCCGTCCAGCCGAGGTGTGCGGCTGCTCCAGGTATCCGGCATCCGACAGATCGGCCATGACATTGCGGATCGACGCCGCGCTCAGGCTCTCGCGATTGCTGCGCGACAGGGTACGCGACCCGACCGGCTCGCCAGTGGAGATATAGGTCTCCACAATGGCCGTCAGGATGTCACGTTCACGCCGTCCGATGCTGTCCGGGGTATCCATAGGATGCAATTAAATCATTGTGCAGCAGTATCTTACAGACGTTGCTCCAGATATAGTGCCGCTTCTTTATTCTAGGTACCTAGTCAGGGCGTGTCAACTGGCACTCTTCTGTGATGAGTGCTAAAAAGGGCGCGCCTGAGAAAAAAGTCCGTTTCGAGGTTCTTCGTTCGTCATATGGGTGCAAACGAGATTTGGAACCGGTCGGTCACGGGAGCCGTAAATCTCTTCGTGGGGAGGTATCGATGCCACACGCGATGTCAGACACGATGTTGGAGGCGACGCTGCAAACCACTGTCCAGAGATTGGGGGACGTTGCTGTGGTCCACCTCGCAGGCAGACTTGTGCGAGGCGAGGGCTGTTCGAACTTGCGCGACGTCGTGTTCGGCCAAACCGATGCTGGAATGATCGTTCTCAATCTGGCCCAGGTGGATCGTATCGATGCCTGGGGATTGGGCGCCTTGCTGCGCCTGCGAGAGTGGGCGCGCTCGCAACAAATCACATTCAAGTTGATGAACACGGTCGAGCAAGTCGAGCGGCTATTGCATTTGACGAGGTTAGATCGTGTGTTTGAATTCTGTTCCGTCCGCGACCAGTTTTGCCTGATGCAAGGTGCCGACCGCCCAACGCAAGCCGCCGTCGCTTGATGTGACCTGGGCCGTGCGGGCCTATGTCGTGCCCTGACGCGGTGTTTTCCAAGTCCGACCTATCTCAAATCAGGTCCGAGCTATCTTACGATGTCCAAAATCTACTTCCGCTGCAGCGCCTCACGCGCCGCTTGTAGACGTTCCTTCTGTTCCGCCGAGACCGTCGGATATTTCAGCTTCAAACCTTTCAGCGTCTCGACAATGATGTCGGACACGCACAGATGCGTGAACCACTTGTTGTCGGCAGGAATGATGTACCACCCGGCGTGTTTCGTGCTGGTGTGGTTAATCATGTCTTCGTAGCAGACCATGTAGTCGCTCCAACGCAGGCGCTCCTGCAGGTCGGCGTCCGAGAACTTCCAGTTCTTCGCCGGGTCCTCGATCCGCTGTAGAAAACGTTTTGCCTGCTCCTCTTTGGACAGGTGCAGAAAGAATTTCAGGATCACGGTTCCGTTGCGCGCCAGATGCTTCTCCATCTCGTTGATCGAGTCGAAACGGTGCTTCCAGAACCTCTCGCTTGGACCGGTGAAGCCGGGCAGACGCTGCGCATCGAGAAATTTGGGATGCACTCGCACCACTAGTACCTCTTCGTAGTACGAGCGATTGAAGATGCCGATCTTGCCGCTCTCCGGCAACTGCTTGTAGCAGCGCCACAGGAAGTCATGATCCAGTTCCTGCTGTGACGGCTGTTTGAAGGCGCTCACTTCACATCCCGCCGGATTCACTCCCGACATCACGTGCTTGATGGTGCCGTCTTTGCCGGCCGCGTCCATCGCCTGCAGAATGATGAGCAGCGAATAGGTGCGCTCGGAAAACAAAAGATCCTGGTATTGCTGCAGGCGTTGGACGTTGTCCTTCAGCGTCTTCTTCGCGTGAGCGTGCGATTTGTAGCTGCCCGTATCTGCCGGATCGTAGTCCTTCAGCCGAATGCGCTTGCCTGGAGTAGCGTAGTACCCGTTCTGCTTCATACGCAGGAGATGATACTGCACGTTGAGGCCGTTCTCCTGAGGGGAGGCCCTTTGCGAGGTGTATTCGGGTTCCTGCTGCTCCGGCCGATCGTTCAGCACTAAACTGACTTCGATTCCTCAAAACTCTTGGCCCGGCTAGCTGCGGCACTATAATTGACGTTAGTCTTCGAGAGGACCACACCATCATGAGTGGTACAAACGGTTCCAACGGATCGAACGCCAGCGCCGCCTTCCAACCCAAACCTCGCGCCGAATGGATTACCAAACGCCGCGACCACGCCGCGCAGAGCGGCGACAGCAACATGTCGCAGATGCACTTCGCGCGCCAGGGCCTGGTCACCGAAGAGATGCTCTTTGTCGCCGAGCGCGAGCAGGTCTCGCCGGAGTTGATTCGCGACGAAGTCGCTGTCGGCCGCATGATCATCCCGGCCAACGTGAACCATCCTGAGTTGGAACCGATGGCCATTGGCGTGGCCTCGCGGTGCAAGATCAACTCCAACATCGGCAACTCGTCGGTCACCAGCAACGTTGATGAGGAGTTGCGCAAGTTGCACACTTCGGTGCATTACGGCGCCGACACGGTGATGGACCTCTCCACCGGCGGCGGCATTCACGAGATTCGCGAAGCCATCCTGCGGCATTCGCCGGTGCCCATCGGCACGGTGCCGATTTACGAGGCGGTCTCACGCGTGAAGCGCATTGAAGACCTCAATGCCGACATCATGCTCGAGGTGATCGAGGAGCAGGCTGAGCAGGGCGTTGATTACATGACCATCCACGCCGGCGTGCTGGTCGAATATCTGCCGCTCATCACCAAGCGCATTACTGGAATCGTGAGCCGCGGCGGCGCGATCCTGGCGCAGTGGATGGCGCATCACCACAAGCAGAACTTCCTCTACGAGCGCTTCGACGACATCACGAAGATTTTGGCCAAGCACGATGTGAGCTATTCGCTGGGCGACGGCCTGCGTCCCGGCTGCATAGCCGATGCCAGCGACGAAGCGCAGTTCTCCGAGCTGAAGACGCTGGGCGAGCTCACGACGAAAGCCTGGGAGCGCGACGTGCAGGTCATGATCGAAGGCCCCGGCCACGTGCCGCTCGATCAGATTAAAGAGCAGGTCGATAAAGAAGTCGAGCTCTGTCACGGTGCTCCGTTCTATACGCTCGGCCCGCTGGTGATCGACATCGCCCCCGGCTACGACCACATCACGTCGGCGATCGGTGCGGCGCTTATCGGATGGCACGGCGCGTCGATGCTCTGCTATGTCACGCCCAAGGAGCACCTCGGCTTGCCTAACGAAAAAGATGTGAAGGACGGCATCATCGCCTACAAGATCGCCGCCCATGCCGCCGATGTGGCGCGGCATCGCCCCGGCGCGCGCGATCGCGACGACGCCATCAGCTATGCGCGCTACACCTTCGATTGGGACAAGCAGTTCGCGCTCTCGCTCGATCCCGAAACCGCGCGCAGCATGCACGACGAGACGCTTCCCGATGCTTATTACAAAGAGGCGGCGTTCTGTTCCATGTGCGGTCCGAAGTTCTGCTCGATGAACTACTCGGCGAAGGTGGATGAGTACAACCGGCAGGTGCACGGGGTAGAGAAGAAGGATTACTCGGAGCTGATGAACAAGCTGGTGGCGATTAAGTAGGAAGCTGCCAGCTATCAGCTATCAGCCGTCAGCCAGAAAAAAGAGAGAAGGCGTACTCACGATTGCTGTTGTGAGTGCGCCCGGTGTCCCGGTTCGCGTCCATCTTCTGGATGCTAACTTGGCGCAGAGCACGATCGCATACTGCAAAATGTTGATTGTGAGGTGTCGTGCCGGTCGCGACGCTCCAAGCCCGGAGGGCGACCAAGATGATAGCCCAGCGTGGAGCAGAGCGGAACGCTGGGTAGGCGTTGGTGTTAAATTTCTGAGTCGGCTTTTAGCCGACTGAATGATCCATCTGGCGTCCCCAAGGGATTCCGGCAATCTCCTGCAATCCAACCCAGCATTCCGCTACGTTCCATGCTGGGCTGTCATCGCACGCCCTTCGGGCTTATTCGGCCGGATCTAGGTTCGGTCCGCGCCAGTGTGTCAAAATACATTTATGAAACGTCCATTTGCGGCGTCGGTTTGGCGGGAGGGCGACTGGTACGTCTCGCAATGTCTTGAGGTTGATGTGGCCAGCCAGGGCGAAACAGAAGAAGAGGCGCTTGCCAATCTGAAGGAGGCCTTGGAACTTCACTTCGAGCCACCAACCGCTACGCGTCCACCGAAGGTTAGGACAATCGAGGTTGAGGTTGGGGCGGCTTAGGCCTCTCCCGTTCCGCGAAGTAAAACGACGCCTTGAGGCGGCGGGCTTTCTCGAAGCTACTCAGAAGGGAAGTCACGTGAAGTTCGTGCGCCGAACCGAAGTTGCAGTCGACACTGCCATCGTTCCCAAGAAAAGCGAAATTCCGATTGGCACCCTCCGGAGTATTTTGAGCCAGGCCCACATTGATCCTGACGAGTGGGAGGATCTCGCCTAGTTGCCACGGTCCGCAACGCTGATTCTGGATTATTTGTTATTTTGAGCGACTTCGCCTCCGCATCTCTTACAGCCCACCACGCCACTACCTGACAACGCGAGGCTTGCCGGCTCCGGAGCCGTGTAAACGTCGTACGGTCCATCTCTACGTCACTTTCGATTTAGAAGCTCTGTTCTGAGTTATTCGTCCCGTGAGAAGTGTCCTTCGTCCCGCAATGTTGTAATCTGGTCAATTCGGTTCGTGAAGGAGATACCAAGCTTTGCGAAGTCTATTGACTGTTGTCCTGATCTGCGCGCTCAATATTTCATCCACCGTTTACGCCCAACCCAAGAGTCCCGCCCCGGCGCCATTTGTCCCGCCAACTTCAATCACCGGTTATCGGGATGCCACTGCGGAGTTGCAGGCCGAGAAGAAATTTCTCGCTGTGCCGAATGCCGATCTGGCGAAGGAGCACCTGAGGATTCTTACCTCCGCTCCGCACATTGCTGGCTCACCCGAAGACAAGGCGACGGCGGAGTACGTATTGCAGAAATTCAAAGAGGCCGGGCTCGACGCCTACATCCAGGAGTACAAGGTCTGGATGAACCTGCCGGCCGAGATCAAGGTTGATGTGGTCGCGCCGCAGGGTGTCACCATGCATGGCCCCAGTCCAGAGCACGTGAGCGACGATCCCTATCAAAGCGATCCGCGCGTGACTGTGGCGTTCAACGAGTATTCGCCGTCGGGCGACGTCACCGCTGACGTGGTCTACGCCAATTACGGCCGTCTCGAAGACTTCAAGAAGCTGCAGGAGATGGGGATCGACGTCAAAGGCAAGATCGTGATTGTTCGTTACGGCATGAACTTTCGCGGAGTGAAGCCTTACGTTGCTGAGCAGTTCGGCGCAGTCGGCGTCATCATCTATTCCGATCCCTGGGACGATGGCTACTTCAAAGGCGACATGTATCCCGGCGGGCCTATGCGTCCGGCGACCGGGGTGCAGCGCGGCTCGATTCAGTACCTGTTCCGCTATCCGGGTGATCCGACCACACCCGGCATCGCCTCGCTTCCTGATCTTCCCGACAGCAAGCGAACGCCGCCGGAGCAGGCGACCGACCTGACCAAGGTGCCGACGACTCCGCTGTCATACCAGGACGCAACGCCAATCATGGCGAACCTTGGCGGGCCCGATTCGCCGCGCGAGTGGCAGGGCGCATTGCCGTTTACCTATCATGTTGGACCGGGCCCGGTGAAGGTCCACATGCTGCTGAAGCAGAACTACCACTGGGCGACGATGTACGACGTCGTCGGCATGGTGAAGGGTTCGGAAGCTCCTGACGAGTGGGTAGTCTCGGGCAATCATCGCGACGCGTGGGTATATGGAGCGGTCGATCCTAATAGCGGCACGGCGGCGATGCTGGAAAGTGTGCATGGTGTAGGAGAGTTACTGAAGAGCGGATGGCGTCCGAAGCGTACGCTGATGTTTTGTAGTTGGGATGGCGAGGAGGAAGGGCTCATCGGCTCGACCGAATTCGCCGAGCAGCATGCCGACGAACTGAAGAACGCGGTTGCGTACTTCAATATGGACGTTGCCGTCGCCGGTCCTAACTTCGGTGCGTCAGCAGTACCGAGCCTGAAGCAGTACGAGCGCGATGTAGCGAAGGGCGTTCCGAGTCCGAAGGGCGGCAGCGTCTACGAGCAGTGGAAGATCAGCAACGACAAGGAAGAAAAAGATCGCGCTAGCCGCGTGAACTCTGCCCTCGGAGGCTCTCCGCGCGAGCCCAACGCCAAGGTCAAGGAAGACGTGAACGTCGGCGACCTGGGCAGCGGCTCAGACTTCACTCCGTTCCTGCAACATCTCGGGGTGCCGTCAACCGACATGGGGTCGCACGGACCCTACGGCGTGTATCACTCGGTGTTCGACAACTTCGCATGGTTCACGAAGTTTGGCGATCCGACCTTCGTTTACGAGCGAGAGATGGCGCAGGTCTTCGGTCATCCAGGCCATTCGCATGGCAGACGCCGATGTGCTGCCCTTCGACTACGAAGAATATGCCAAGGAGATCACGGATTATCTGAAGAAGGCAGACGAGAAGTCGAAGGAGGCGTTCGGCGCCCAGTCGCCGTCGTTCGCATCAGCGCAGCAGGCCGCGCAACGAATGGAAAAAGCCGGCGCCGAGATGTTGAAGGCGCAGGGCAGCGCGAGCGGCGATGCGGCCAGTATCAACACCGCGCTGCTTCACACCGAACGCGCCTTCGTCATCAACGGCCTGCCCGGCCGCGAGTGGTTCAAGCACGCAATCTACGCTCCGGGAGAGTACACCGGCTACGCTGCGGTGGTGATTCCTGGAGTGAATGAAGCCATCGATCGCAAGGACCTCGCAACGACGCAGCAGCAATTGCAGGTATTGTCGGACGCCATCAACCGCGCGGCTGATGTGTTGGAGAAAGGCGCAGGCGGAGCAGCAAGTGGCGGTGCAGCGGGAGCGAAGTAGGGAAGTTAATTCGAGTTGTCATCCTGAGCGAGGAGCGGAGCGACGAGTCGAAGGACCTCTACCATTGGCAATGATTTCCGTGGCCATCGGGGTCCTTCGACTCCGTTCGGACGCTTTGCTCCCTCACTCCGCTCAGGATGACAATCGCTATTACGGCACGCGCACCTTGGCTTCGGCGCCCTTGGTCAAGTGGATGCTCTCGATGAAGCGCACCTTGCGGTTGCTGAGCTTCATGACCAGCGACTTGGTCTTCACGCCATCACCAAAGAAGCGTACGCCTTCCAGCAGCGGCCCGTCGGTCACGCCGGTGGCGGCAAAGACGATGTTCGTGCCCGGCGCCAACTCGTCCGCGGTATAGATGCGCTTCGGGTCTTTGATGCCCATGTCCTGCATGCGCTCGGCCTGCTCCGGCGTGTAGCCGGTGAGCCTTCCCACCATGTAGCCGTTGAGACAGCGAATGGCCGCGGCAGTGATAACGCCTTCAGGGGCGCCTCCAGAACCCATGACGGCATGGACGCCGGAGCCGAGCATGGCGGCGGCTACGCCCGGTGACAGATCGCCGTCGGAGATAAGCCGGATGCGCGCGCCCGCCTTGCGCACATCGGCAATCAGTTTTTCATGGCGCGGACGGTCGAGTATGACGATGACCAGGTCCTCGACTTTGCGCCCCAGCACCTTGGCGATGACCGCCAGGTTGTGCGTGACCGGCGCCTCCAGGTCGACCATGCCACGGCACGACGGACCGACGACCATCTTCTCCATGTAACAGTCAGGCGCGTGCAGCAGGCCGCCGCGTTCTGATGCTGCGAGCACCGTAATGGCGCCCGGCAATCCCAACGCGCAGAGGTTTGTGCCTTCCAATGGATCGACCGCGATGTCAACCTCAGGGTACGTGCCGCCGTCGTGCTTGCCGACTTTCTCGCCGATGTACAACATTGGAGCTTCATCGCGTTCGCCTTCGCCGATGACGATGGTTCCGTCCATAGGCACCGAATCCATGACGCTGCGCATGGTCTCAGTCGCAACCTGGTCGGCGAGTTTACGGTCGCCCTGGCCCATGGTCTTGCCGGAAGCGATGGCTGCCTCTTCCACCACGCGCAAGAACTCCAGCGCAAGATCAGATTCGAAGTTAGTTTTCAGGACTGGAGTGTTCTCCTTCGGTTCTACTGCGGCTTGAGTTGCCATGGAACGGCCTCCATTCGGCACCGGGTTAGATTTTTTCGGCATGAAGCAAGCTGCCCCGCTTCGAGATCAGCGATTGTGCAGGACAGACGGAAATATTAAGGATACACGCGCCGTCAACCGCGGTCAGCAGCTATTGCGGCGCGGCATGACGGCGCACCCTCGGCCATTGCGTTGGCGTTTATCCGTCGATCGCAATGAATTCCTGCCGCTGGCTTCCGGCCATGCTCGCGCAGTACGATACAAGTCAGCTTTCCATGAGTCTGCGGCCCCATGCCGATTGGCGCCTCGTCGTCCTGCTCGCGTCCCTCGTGCTGGGGGCGGCAAGTTTGTCGGCGCAAGCGCCGGCGAAGCCACAATCAGTTATCCCGCTGTATCGGTCGCTACAAAGCGTCGGGCTCGATCCCCAGAAGGCTTACAAAATTCGCGAGGCCGTCATCGACCGCGAAGATGTTCACCTGTGGATGAACGACGGTACGATCTCGTTCCTGCAAGCGGTGGACGGACGCATCACCGGTGCATTCTTTGAAGGCGATGGCGAAGTGCTGGTTCGTCCGCCTGACCGGCAGGAACGCGCGTCGCTCGGTCTGTTTACCGGCGAGGGCGTACTGGAGGAAAAATTTTCCACCGCCTACCTGCGCTTCAATGACGACGTCGCCGCAGAGTTGCAGCAGTATCTACGTCCCGCGGATGATGCGAAATCCTTCGTTGAAAAGCACGACTCGACCGCACGCGACCTGGCTTCGGTCGATGCCATGCGTCTGGCAATCTCCTTCACCAGCGGCCCGGCTACCGCAGGTCCGGCGGCTCCGCCGGCATTGCCCGATCGCTTGTTGCACGCGCGCCTGGCAGGGAACCGTCTTGGCGTCTTCGATGTTTACTTCGATACCAGCAGCCCTGAACAGATCGTGGTTGGGCAGACCTCGTCCAAGGGCGAACAAGTTTATTACGACCTGTGGATGAGCTTCGTGATGAGTTCGCTGCGCAAGCAGCCAGTGAGCGCCACCCGTTTTCACGGTCCGACTGGCCCCACCTGGACGCGCGACGCCATCACCGTGAGCAAATACACGGTGAAGGGAATCGTCACTCCTCCAACTGACCTTTCGGCTGACGCGACGCTTGAAGTGGAAGCCCGGCAAGGCGGGGCGCGAATTGTACTGTTTGAGCTTTCCCGCTACTTGCAGGTCAAAGCTGTTGATATGGATGGTGTGCCGCTGGAGTTTCTGCAGAACGAAGCCATCGAAGGCAGCCAACTCGCGCGTCGTGGCAACGACGTGGTGGCCGTGGTTTTTCCCGAGCCGCTAAAGCTTGGCGCTCGCTTTGTGCTGCACTTCACCTACGCGGGTGCGGCGCTCTCCGACGCAGGTGGTGGTTTGGTTTATGTTGGCGCGCGCGGGACGTGGTATCCCAATCGCGGAATCGCCATGGCCAACTACGATCTGACCTTCCGCTTTCCCCAGACCTGGACCCTGATCGCGACCGGCAAACAGGTCTCGCTCGATCGCGACGGAGCAGACTTCGTTGGCCATTGGGTGAGCGAGCAGCCGCTCCCTCTCGCCGGATTCAATCTTGGACAATACACGGAAGCCACGGCGGAAGCGGGCCAGGTGAAAGTGCTCGATTACGCTACCCGGGGCGTGGAGCGCGAGATGGGAGTGATACGACGCGCAGCGGCGTCGCAAGACAAGGCGTCCGGGCCGAGTTCAACTGATGCGCAACTGACGCGCGCGGGCGACGCTCTCGATCCGGCGCAAGCACTGAAGCCGCTCGCCGACAAAGCGGCCGAGACGCTGATGGCGTACTCGCAAATGCTCGGCCCGTATCCCTATTCCACGCTGTCGCTGACGCAGCGGCCGGGCATGGAGAGTCAGGGTTGGCCGGGGCTGATCTTCCTCTCCAGCTACGTTTATCTCACTTCGGCCGAGCGCTCGGCCCTGAAGTTGCCGGTCGGCGACAACGTGTTGTTTGGCGAAGTGATGATGCAGCATGAACTGGCGCATCAGTGGTATGGCGACCAGGTGTCATGGGCGAGCTATCGCGAGCAATGGCTGCTTGAGGCGCTGGCCAACTACTGCGCGCTGCTTTTGCTGGAGCGTGACAAGCCGGAGGACGTGCAGCTTATGTTGCAGACTTACCGCTCCATGCTCGCAACAAAATCGAAAGACGGCCAACCAAACGTTGAAGCTGGCCCGGTGACGCTGGGCATCCGCCTTTCCTCATCGAAGTTTCCTGAGGGCTACGAGATCATCACCTACGGACGCGGCACGTGGCTGATTCACATGCTGCGTACCATGCTGCGCGATGCTTCACGCACGCCGGCCAATCCTAACGGCGACGACACAGTATTTCTGTCGATTTTGCGTAACCTGGTCCAGCGCCATAAAGGCAGCGAACTGACCAACGCAGACTTCGAAAAAGCATTTGAGGAGGTGCTGCCTCGCTCGCTCTGGTTCGAAGGCCATCAGTCGCTCGACTGGTTTTTCGATGGCTGGGTGAACGGGACGGCGTTTCCCCAGTTCGCGTTGAAAGGCAACCAAATTCTCTGGAGCAGGAGCGTCCCGTCGTGTGAGTGGAAGCATTCAGCAGATCGGTGCGCCGTCTGACCTGGTGAGCAGCGTTCCCGTGTATGGCGTCGCCGGCGACAAGCAGATTTATCTGGGCCGCGTTTTCGCGGAAGGCGATACCACACAGTTCAGTCTGAAAGTCCCGCCGGGCGTCACGAACCTGGTGATCGATCCATATGGAACGGTGCTGACGGCGCCACAAAGCGGCAATCAGCAATCAGTAAGCAGCGGTGAATCCTATCCGGGACTCCTCTGCGCTCCAAGCCCCAACGAGGGGCCGCCGTTTGCCAGCAGCCACCCTGTGTTCGCTTTTCCCAATTGTCAATTTCCAACCGTCAAACACTAATTGCTGCCTGCTAGCCCGGCGGCCACTTCAGGTCGCGTCCGCCCAGCAGATGCAAGTGCAGATGAAAAACAGACTGGCCGGAGCGTGGGCCCACGTTGAAGACCGTGCGATAGCCGTCCTCGATATCGCGCTCGCGTCCGATCTTCGCCGCCATCAGCTGGCAGTAGCCGATGATCTCGGCGTCCTCCGAGGACGCGTGTTTCAGATCAACAACGTGGCGCTTAGGAATGATGAGCACATGCGTCGGCGCTTTCGGATCAATGTCTTCAAAAGCGTAAACTTTCTCGTCCTCGTAAACTTTCTTGGACGGAATCTTGCCGGCAATGATTTTGCAAAAGAGGCAGTCGTCGTTCATGGGGAAATGGTAACGCATTCCCTGCCGGGGTCGCCCATCGCAAAGCATGGTAAGATTGTCTTACCATGGTGACCAAGGTTTCGACGAAAGGGCAGGTGGTTCTTCCGAGCCAAGTTCGCAACCGACTTGGCATTCAACCGGGAGACCCCCTCGACGTTCAAATAGAAGACGAACGCATCGTCTTGGTTCCGCGCAGGAAGCGCCAGAGGAAAGCGCGAGTCGTCTCCGATCCAATCACAGGCATGCCGGTTCTCAGCGCGGGCCCGGACGCTCCAATTCTTACCAGCGACCAGGTTGCTGAGTTGCTCAGGGATTTTCCGTGAGATACCTGCTCGACGTCAATGCGCTCCTCGCGCTTGGGCTCGAATACGTCACCAGTGATTGCATCGTAGGGTAGCAGCTCTGGCTGATGCGTCTTGCGTGGTCCGCAGGCGAACAGCTCGAGTTGGCTAACCTGCTCCATAACGGAGCTCGGCTTCGTCAGAGTGACTG
Source organism: uncultured Acidobacteriaceae bacterium (assembly GCA_963699875.1). GTDB lineage: Bacteria > Acidobacteriota > Terriglobia > Terriglobales > Acidobacteriaceae > CAVVDY01. The sequence goes on along the minus strand of CAVOVN010000010.1, from coordinate 937,659 downwards.
TGCCTCAAGTCTGTCGAACTGTATTGGACTATCGCGTGCCATGAGCTGCTCAGGCGTTACTGACGCGCGTCAAAGCGAAGTCAGCATCGTCGAATTCACGTTCGATGCGCTGATGATCACGCGAGTGTGGCATAACGATGCCTAAATCGCCAGTGGACTTACCCGAACGCATGCTCACAATCGGACGGATTCATTTTCCAGTACAGCTTGCACATGCCCAAGACTTGGAATCTAGCCATCACTCGACACGAGGCATTCCGCGTCGGCTTTGCCTCATCCCTGCCTGACGCGAAGCGTCTCCTACCCCTTCTGCTCATTCCGTCTCGCCAGCAGATAACCGCGAATCAGGTCGTTCAGATCGCCATCGAGCACGCGGTCAACGTCGCCGATCTCCATCCGGGTGCGCAGGTCTTTCACCATGCGATACGGTTGCAATACATACGAACGAATCTGCGAGCCGAAATCGATGTCGAGCTTCGAGTCCTCAATCACCTTCGTCACCTGTTTCTTCTTTTCAAGTTCGTATTCGTAAATGCGCGAGCGGAGAATGCTCATCGCCTTCTCTTTGTTCTTGTGCTGTGAGCGCTCATTCTGGCAGGCGACAACGATTCCCGTCGGCATGTGCGTTATGCGCACCGCAGAATCAGTCGTATTCACATGCTGCCCGCCTTTGCCGCCGGAACGGTACGTATCGATGCGAATGTCGTCCGGCTTGATATCGACCTCGATGCTTTCATCGATTTCCGGCGACACAAAGACGCTGGCAAACGATGTGTGGCGCCGCTTTGCCTGATCGAACGGAGAAATGCGCACCAGTCGATGCACCCCGATCTCGCTGGTCAACAGTCCGTAGGCGTGTTCGCCGTTCACGCCAAAGGTGGCTGACTTGATGCCCGCCTCTTCACCTGGCTGATATTCGTACATGCTGGTGGAGAATCCTTCGCGCTCCGCCCAGCGCAGGTACATGCGCATCAGCATCTCGGCCCAGTCCTGCGACTCGGTTCCGCCGGCTCCGGGATGAATGGTGACGATGGCATTGCGATCATCGTTGTCGCCCGACAGCAGGGTCTCTATCTCGAGCTTGTCGACCATCGTGCGCAGCGAATCGATCTCGCGGCGCAAGTCGGCGGATACTTCCTCCCCTTCGCGCGCTAGTTCGAAGTACGCAGTGATATCGTCGGATCGACGTGAAAGATCAGTCTCGGTCGCCAGCGCCGTTTCCAGCCGCTTCTTCTCGCGCATGACCTTTTGTGATTTTTCGGGATTGGACCAGAGCGTTGGGTCGGCGGTTTGCTTTTCGACCTCGCTCAGTTTTTCGCGCAGACGAGGCGCGTCAAAGATACTCCTGAAGATCGTGTACCTTGTCGCGCAGTGCGGCGTATTCCTGTTCCAGTTCTTCGACCATGGTTACGCAACTCCTGAATCGTGGGTCCCCTGCGGCGTCTGCAGCAGCCAGCGGCTGCGGTAATAGCGCAAAAGCAAGCCCAACAACGCGATTATCGCACATACAATTGGGAACCAATCGCCGTGGCGGGTATAGAACGTGGTCTCCTGTTCGAGGTCGTACGAGCCTTGCAGTGCGGTCCGTTGCCAGCGCGGAGCCTCAGCGACTCTACGCCCATAGGGGTCGATGACGGCAGTCACGCCGGTGTTGGTGTCGCGCAGCAGCCAGCGGTTGTTCTCGATGGCGCGCATACGTGCCATGTTCATATGCTGTAGCGGCGCGCCGGTGTCACCGTACCAGCCGTCGTTCGAGATATTGACGAAGAACTCAGCCCCATTGCGCGCGAATTGGCGAACTTCGTTGGGGAAGGTAGCCTCGTAGCAAATGAAAATCCCCACATGCGAGCCGTCCACCAGAAACGGCTGGCGGCTCGTACCTCGCGAAAAGGTTCCCACATCGCGGGTCAGCTTCCTGGCGAAGACAAGCAGGTCAGCGAAGGGCACATACTCGCCGAAGGGCACAAGGTGAATCTTGTCGTACTCGTAATTCCATGCGCCGTTCGAACCAATCACTGACGCCGAGTTGTAGAGCTCCCGCTTACCCGAAGGATCGTCGAACCCGCGAATTCCGATGGTGCCCGCGATGATGGACGAGTTCGTGCTGCGCGCAATATCGGCGATCGTGGTGCGCAGGTGCAGGTCGGTGACGAAGAATGGCGCCGGCGATTCCGGCCACACGATCAACCCCGGCGTGCCGCTGGCCTCCGCCTTTGGACGCACGCTAAGGGCGCTAAGCTCGCGAAGCGTGTTGACTTCGTAGTCGAGACTCCACGGATCGTCGAGAATGGGAACGTTCGACTGCACCAGTGTCACGCCCTGTGTCGTCGGCAGAGCGGGTGGCGAATAGAGTTTTCCGGCATGAAGCAGGATCATGGCCGCTACGCTCACCGCGAACAGAAGCGGTCGCTTGCGTCGCGGAACCAGGAATGCGGCAGTCACCGCCGTGTTCACCAGCGCGATCTCGAACGACAGTCCGTAAACGCCGGTGAACGTAGCGATACGCGTTAGCGGAATGTTATCGATCTGGGTGTAGCCCAGCAGGTCCCACGGGAAACCGGTGATATAAGTTCGCGCCAGCTCCACCGCGACCCAGATGAATGGAGCGAACACCAGTGCGCGCAGGCTGTATCCGTTACGACGCGCGGCCGTCAGCGCCACCAGCAAGCCAAATATGCCGTGATACAAGCCAAGATACAGTGCGTAGGCCACCAGCAGCAGAGCGGACGTGACCGTGCCCAACTCGCCATAGTAGTGCATGGTGTTGAACACCCAGTAGCAGCTACCCAGGTACCAGATGATGCCGCTGGCATATCCGAGGAGGAACCCTTGCCACGCATCGGCGGGCGCCAGAAACAACCCGCCTTCAGCAAGCACCGTGCTGGCATCCTGCTCACGGCACTTCAGGATGGCGTACATGAGAGGAGCGAGCGAGAACCAGCTCAGGAAATAGAGAGCTGGTTTAGGAAAGCAGAGGACCTGAAGAATTCCTGATGTGCAGGCGAAAATCCATGCATTGCGTCGGATTCGTCTCACTCATCGAGTTTAGCAAACCTCGGTGGAAGCGCCGTCGTCTTGGTGGAAGCACCACGCTTCAGCGTCAGGGTTTTTGGTGGAAGCACCACGCTTCAGCGTGGTGAACTGGCGCAATCTCGTACGCTGGCTTTAGCCACGGCGGCGTTGGATCGATTTCCCGTGTGCGACTTGCCAAGCCGAATAGATACGCACCTGCAGCTTCAATCAGCGCAGCGGGTCCGGAGTTGTTGGCGGCCAGCTTCCGAGGCTAAAGCCAATTCTCTGCGCGGGCTTCTTTCACCACGCTAAAGCGTGGTGCTTCCACCAAAAACCCTGACGCTAAAGCGTGGTACTTCCACCAAAAACCCTGACGCTAAAGCGTGGTGCTTCCACCCAAAACCCCTGACGCTAAAGCGTGGTACTTCCACCCAAGACGCGTTAGGCTGCAATCAAGGTTCGTAGCAGCACTAGCTCTCCAGCGTGCCGACCTCGATAGGCTGCTCTTCGGTTTCAACCGGTCCGTTGAGCGCCTTCAGACCATACTCGTAGCCTTTGTCAAAAGCTTTCAGGTTCAGGTCGATGAAGGCCTTCGGCACTGAGTCGGCGATGGCATCGCGTAGCGCCTCTGGCTTGAGCAGTCCGCTGACCGCTCCGAAGAAGCCGATCATCACGATGTTCAGCACCATGCGTTTGCCCAGCTCTTCGGCCAGCCGCGTCGCCGGCACACTATAGACGCGCACGCCCGGAGGCAGTGCGTCGACCCGGACCATGTCCTGCTCGATGATGAGCAATCCGTTTTCTTTGAGTTGCGGTGTGAAGAGCGAATACGCCTCCTGCGACATGACGACCAAAATGTCGGGCCGCGTGACGTAGGGGTACAGTATTGGCTTGTCATCAAGAATGACCTGCGCGCTGCAGGCTCCGCCGCGCGCTTCGGGGCCAAACGCCTGCGTCATGGTGGAGTAGCCACTCTCGTAGATGCAGCCGGCCTTGCCGATTACGATGGCCGACAGGATCACGCCCTGGCCGCCGAATCCGGCGATGCGGATTTCCGTTAGATTTCGCATTCGCATGCCTCCCTCTCGACATAGCGGTCGCCCAGCGTCTCGACCATCTTGTCGTGCATCAGGTCGCGATAGTCGTTGCGTTCGCGGTCAACGAATTTGCCGACGATGATCTCGCCTGCCTTAGCCAAACCCAGCTCGCTGGTGGGGCAGCCGTTCTTAATCTTGCTGAATTCCTTGTAATAGACCATCGTGTCGAGTCCGTCGCCCATCTTGTTGCGGCGCTGATAGAGCGTGGGACACGGCGAGAGCACCTCGATGAAGCAGAAGCCTTTCTTGCTGAAGATCTCCTGCATCGATTTGGCAAGCTGACGAACGTGGAACGTGGTCCAGCGCGCAACGTACACGGCGCCCGCGGCTTCCACCAGGTAAGGCAGGTTGAACGCCGGATCGTAGGTGCCGTAAGGATTGGTCGACGTTATCACCGAATTCGGAGTTGTCGGCGCTGTCTGCCCGCCTGTCATGGCGTAAATGAGGTTGTTGATGCAGATGACTTTCAGATCGACGTTGCGCCGGGCGGCGTGGATCAGATGATTGCCGCCGATGGCGAACAGGTCTCCGTCGCCGGAGTAGACCACGACGTTCAGCTTGGGATTCGCCAGCTTCAGCCCGGTCGCGAAAGGTATCGCGCGGCCGTGCGTGGTATGGAACGAATCCTGCTTCATGTATCCGGCGACACGGCCTGTGCAGCCGATGCCGGAGACGATTGACACATTTTTTAGATCAACCTTGGAGTCGATCAGCGCGCGGCTGAAGCAGTTGACGCTGGTTCCGATGCCGCATCCCGGGCACCAGATATGCGGCATGCGATCGGTGCGCAGGAACGGCTCGACCGGATTGCTGGGATTGATTAGGTTCAGGGTCGCGCTCATCGCGTCACCTCCAGGATGGCATTGAGAATGTCTTCAGGCTTATGGACGCTGCCGCCGGCGTGCGAGACATGACGAACCACGCATTTACCGGCTGCGGCCCGCTCTACCTCGCGCACCATCTGCCCCAGGTTGATCTCGGGCACGACGATGGCCTTTACCTTCGAAGCCATGTCGGCAATCTGCTTCTCGGGGAAGGGCCATGCGGTGATCAGCCGAAACTTGCCGACCTTGATGCCCCGCTCCCGTGCCATCTCGATGGCGCGCTGCGCTACTCGTGATGTGATTCCGTAGGAAACCACCACGACCTCGGCGCCGTCCATGGCTTCTTCTTCGTACAGCGTGATCTTGTCGATGTTCTTCAGGATCTTGTTCTGCAACCGCTTTACCAGCCGGTCCTGAACCGCGGGCGTCATGTTGGGATAGCCGCGCTCGTCGTGGGTGAGGCCGGTAACGTGGACGTTGTAGCCCTGGCCAACGTGCGGCATGTCGGGAACGAGGTCCTGTTTCGGCTCAAACGCCAGGAACTCCTCGGGCGCGAGCTTGGTGTATCGGCGAGGCGTGACTTCGATCTTGTCGGCCTCAGGGATGACCACCTTCTCCGTCATGTGGCCGACCACTTCGTCCATCATGACGAACACCGGGCAGCGGTATTGCTCGGAGTAGTTAAACGCCGTGATGGTCAGGTCAAAGCATTCCTGCGGCGAGTTAGGACACAGCGCGATGATCTCGTAGTCGCCGTGCGATCCCCACTTCACCTGCATCATGTCGGCCTGTGCGGGAAGCGTGGGCAGCCCGGTGGACGGCCCGCCGCGTTGCACATCGACAAACACGCACGGCGTTTCCGTCATGGCGGCGTAGCCAATGTGTTCCATCATCAGCGAGAAGCCCGGGCCTGAGGTGACGGTGAAGGCTTTCGCACCGCCCCAGACCGCGCCCTGCAATGTGATGGACGCAGCGAGTTCGTCTTCCATCTGGATGAAGGTGCCGCCGACGGTAGGAACGCGTGCAGCAAAGCGCTCGACCACTTCCGTCGAAGGGGTGATGGGATATCCCGAGGAGAAGCGAGCTCCTGCTGCCAGACAGCCTTCGCAACAGGCGTGATCGCCATCGAGAAAATGTGAGCCGGTCAAAACGCCGGCTGGATCAGCATGCATCGGTCGCCTCCTCTTCCGTGGCCGGTGCCGCTGTAGCGGGCGTTGCTGCCGCCGCTGCTGCCGCTGCTTTTGCCTGCGCCGGATTCTTGAAGCCGAAGATGGCAAAGTCGGGGCAGTACATGCCGCACAAATCGCAGCCACTGCACTTTTCCGGTTGAATCAAATATGGAGGGTGATAGCCCTTGGCATTGAAGGCAGAAGAAAGTGCCAGGGCCCTGGTGGGACAGAATTCTACGCAGAATCCGCAAGCTTTACATCGCTCGACTACGATTTGCACCGATCCCTTGGCCATCGTTGAGCTTCCTTAGTGCGGGCGAGCGGGAAGAAGGAGATATGAAATACCCGCTCGCACTCGCGGTGAACTTACGTTGCGGTTGAACTCGACTTTGATTGAGAAGAGAGCCCCACCGAACGATGCATCGATTCTGTCCCACCGTATGCCGGAGCCGAAGTGATGGCCATCACAGGGTGATGTGAGGCCCGACACCGGAGGCACCGACGCGGGAGAACAGCCCAATCGAAGGGCCGTTTACACGCCTCCTCGTGGCTGACGACCCGTTGTCGGGAAGCCACGAATTTTGTTGTATTAACGTCGCCCGAGCACTAAACTCGGCGAACTATTCTTAAAACTTTCACTGGTGCCTGTTCGATTCATAAGGCGGACTTTTGCCCCCACGTCTTCTTCGGACTGCCCCAGCACGACTCTCCGGGGTGGAGACCAACTAGACGAATGCACATGAGGAGATCTTATGGATCTGGGAGCAGGTGTCCGCAGTCTGACCTTTGTAGTTTGCGCTGTATCAACTTTGTTCGCTAGCGGTGGGACGGCTCTCGCACAACAGGTCACGGGTACGTTAGGTCAGCCCAGCGCCACCACCACCATCAAAGGGAATCAGATTCCGGCGCCAGCCCCGCCATTCGGTGGAGTGATCAAGGAAGACGCTAAGGATTCCACTCCCTGGTGGCCACCGCGCGTGGTACCTCCGAAGGGCGCGCCCAACGTGCTCCTCATCATGACGGACGACCAGGGTTATGGCGTGCCCAGCACTTTCGGCGGCGTTATTCCCACCCCAAACCTGGACCGTATTGCCAAGGCGGGTCTGCGCTACACCGAGTTTCACTCCACGGCACTTTGCTCGCCGACGCGCGCTGCATTAATTACCGGACGCAATCATCACTCGGTGGGTTTCGGCGTAATCGGCGAACTGGCGACAGGCTATCCCGGTTACGACTCCATCATCGGCGTCGATAACGCGACCGTTGGCGAGATTCTGAAGGAAAACGGCTACGCGACCTCGTGGTTTGGCAAGAACCATAACACCCCCGGTTTCCAGTACAGCAGCGCGGCTGGTCCCTTCGACCAATGGCCGTCGGGCATGGGCTTCCAATATTTTTACGGATTCATGGGCGGCGAGACCGATCAGTGGGAGCCTTATCTGTTCCGCGATCACACGCAGGTGTTTCCGTGGGTCGGTCACCCGGGCTACAACCTCATCACCGACATGGCAGACGACGCCATCCGGTACATGAGGGAGCTGAACGCTTCGGCGCCCGACAAACCGTTCTTCCTTTATTACGTGCCCGGCGGCTCACATTCGCCCCACCAGCCGAAGCAGGAGTGGATCGATAAATTCAAGGGCAAGTTCGACATGGGTTGGGAAAAGATGCGCGAGCAGATCTTTGAAAACCAGAAGCGGCTCGGCGTCATTCCGCAGAACACTACGCTGACTGCGTGGCCCGACGGCCAAGCGGAATATGGCGGAGCCAAGCTGCCGAAATGGGACTCGCTCAGCGCCGCCGAAAAGAAGATGTATGCCCGCGAGGCGGAGGTGTTTGCCGCCTACACCGCTTATACCGATTATGAAATTGGCCGCGTGATCGACGAGCTCCAGAAGATGGGCAAGCTCGATAACACGCTGATCATCTACATCGACGGCGACAACGGCACCAGCGCGGAAGGCAGCATTTACGGCACCTTTAACCAGTTGACCGCCTACAACGGCATTCTCAACCAGCCCGAGGTCAAGCCCGTGCTGGCCTACAATGCGTTGCACTATAACGACTGGGGCTCAGACAAAACCTACCCGCATATGTCGGTAGCTTGGTCGTGGGCGTTTGATACGCCGTTCAAGTGGACCAAGCAGGTCGCCTCGCATTTCGGCGGTACCCGGCAGGGTCTCGCGATCTCCTGGCCCGGCCATATCAAAGACCCGGGCGGGATTCGCACCCAGTTCCATCACGTCATCGATATCGTCCCCACGATTCTCGAAGCCGCCGGCATTCAGGCTCCGGAGATGGTCAACGGCATCAAGCAGAAGCCGATTGAAGGCGTGAGCATGATGTATACCTTCGATTCGGCGAACGCCAACGCGCCGTCGAAGCGCGATACCCAATATTTCGAAATGGTGGGCAACCGCGCCATCTATCACGACGGTTGGATCGCCGCTACCATGCCGCCTTCCCCTCCTTGGGAGTTGGGGACGGGCACAATGCCGCCCATGAACCAATACAAGTGGGAGCTCTACAACATCGCCCAGGACTATTCGGAGTCCAACGATCTGGCGGCCAGCAATCCTGACAAGCTGAAAGAAATGCAGGCACTGTTCCTGAAAGAGGCGGCGGCACACCAGGTTTTGCCGCTCGATAACTCGGGCTTCGTGCGCCTGCTTGCGCCGAAACCCAGCGCTACTGCGGGCGTCACCGACTTCACCTATACCGGCGTGAATCCTGGAATTCCGGTAGGGAACGCTCCCAGTATTCTCAACAAGGACTACATCATCACCGCCAACATCACTGTCCCTTCCGGTGGCGCAGAGGGAGTGATTGCTACCCTCGGCGGCCGCTTCGGTGGCTACGCGCTCATGCTGAGTCCGAGCGCCAGTTGGATATTCAGCAGCACATTGTTCAAGTACATCGGCCTGGGATTGTTGATCTTCGGCATTCTTCTGCTGATTGTGGGACGCGCAGGACGTTGGAGAAAGCGCTTCGGCTACGCTCTGTTGCTGATCGCGGCACTTGGACTACTTCTGTCCTTCGCCACCGATCTCTTCCACATTGGCCGTGGCCGGCCTGTGTTCGTCTACAACTTCCTCGACCTGGAGCGCTTCCGCTGGCAGGGGCTGTCTTCGTTGGACGAAGGCAAGCACACCATCGTCTTCGACTTCAAATACGACGGTCCCGGTCCGGCCAAGGGCGGCACGGGCGTGTTGTCGGTGGACGGCAAGGAGGTCGCACGCAAGAAAATCGAGCACACGATTCCGCTGTTGATGTCGATCGACGAAACCTTTGACATTGGGCTTGATACCCGCACGCCGGTCGACTTCAGCTATGAGGTCCCATTCGCCTTCACCGGGACGATCGACAAGCTGAACTACAAGCTCGGGCCGTCGCAGTTGTCGGCGGAGGACCAGAAGAAAGTGGATGATGCCATGGCTAGAGTCAACAACTAGGGATGGCAGGGCGGGCGCTTGCAATGCATTGCTGCAAGCGCCTTCCATCAGATGTGACTAAAGCCCGCGCGTGAGGAGGGGAATGACGACAAGAATACTGATATTGCTATCCTCGGCAATCGAGGCGCTGACGGGAATCGCCTTGATCGCGGTGCCATCCTTGGTCGGCCGTGTGCTCTTAGGTGTCGAGCTCCCGGGCAGCGCTATTGCCGTCGCCCGGGTAGCTGGCTTTGCACTCCTTGCTCTTGGCGTGGGATGTTGGCCGAGAGGGAATGAGGCGTCAGACCAAAGCATTCGGGCGCTGTTTATCTACAACCTGTTGGCCGGACTCTTTCTTGGCTATCTCAGGGTTGGCGGAGGCTTCTCCGGCCTCCTGCTCTTGCCGGCATCCGTTCTTCACGTGGCTCTTGCGCTGATGATGGCGCGCCCCGCGTACAACACTTTCCACGCCTAGGCTCGATATCCGATCGGCGCTCATCCCGCACTTACAGATAACCCAGCCACCAGTCGTGTCGGCGCTGCTTCAGGCGGGCGAACCAGCGGCACACGGGATAGAGCAGCAGCACAACCGCAATCCAGACCACATATACGGCCCACAGCGGATATCCGTAGTTGGACGGGAACAGCTTCGCGTCACCGCCCATCGACGGCGGAGCCATCCAGAAGAAACGGCGCGCGGCCGTAGCGCACGAAGTTCATTGCGATGGCGATGAGGTGCGCCAGCGCCAGGTGCAACACGTAATAGAAAAAAGGAACGCGGCCAAACACGATAAGCGGATTGTCTGGCGAGAAGCGCGGGCCTTCCAGCAGTGCCAGCGCGATCATGGCCGGCCCCAGCGTCATCAGCAGAAAATCCAGTGACGGCGGATACTTCGTGGTATTGAGAAACGAAAGCACCGTGAACAGCGCCGAGGATTGATGTGTCCACGGATTTGGATCGCCATAAATGTTGATGGCGCGAACGACTACGAATGCAAGCGTCAGCGTCGCCCCCAGCCGCAGCAGAAAACGACGTCGGCGTGCGGCGTCCCAGGTGAAGGCACTGCCCAGACAATAGCCGGCAGCTATCACGCCGATCCATGGCAGCACCACATAAGCGGTTCGAAAGTTGATCCCACCGACCTTGATAAATCCTGGCTGATACAGGATGTGCCACACCCACGCGGCGTTTCCGAACGATTTCGCCGAGATGCCGGCGAGCAGGTTGTGAAGCGCAATAATTGCGACGCTCACCACCGCGAGGACTCGCACCGGCAGGTAAATCAGTCCCGCAAGCGCGATCATCGACGCTCCGATGGCCCACAGAATGAACAGCAGGACGATGCTTCCGCGATACTCGACCTGCGAAAACATGATCACCCTGAGGAGGGTAATTTCCAGAAATATCAGCCAGAGCCCACGCGTGACGAGGAAGCGCGACAGTTCGGGCTTGCTGTGTTTGCCACGTTGCATCCAGAGGAATGCGCCGATGCCGGCGGTGAGAAAAAATACCGGGGCGCAGAAATGCGTGATCCAGCGAGTAAAGAAGATGGCAGTCGTGGTTCGCGACAGGTCCGTGGGCTGGAACTGCATGGCGCTCTGCGCGATAAAGTCGCGGATGTGATCGATCGCCATCAGCATCATGATGGCTCCGCGAAGTGCGTCGACCGACTGGATGCGGGAAGAAGTTGCGGGTCGCGCGGGTGTCGCCGGTACTGCGGTCATCGGCAAATATCTTCGCACAAAAGGGGATAAGGTCGATTTCGGGGAACGCTCTGTGGCTGAAGGGGTACTTTTCCAGCCCATCCCTATCGCTACTCCACCCGCTCGTACTTCTGATTGCCGAGATGCCTCCACCCCACGCCGTCGGCGTCGCGCCAGATGCCGAGAGGCTGATTGTCTTCGCGATCGGAGCCGAAGCGAATCACGTTGCCATCGAGATCTTCGATTTGCATCTCGAGCGCCCACTCAAAGTTGTTGGGCGGATTGCGAATCTTCGCGCCTGACTGTTCGTACTCCGCATGAAGTGCGCGAGCGTCTTCTACGCCGACCCACACCCACATGCGCGGCTGGCTCTGTTTGTCGCTGGTCAGAAAAATGTTGCAGTCTCCGCGCGTGATCGAGGCAAAGGAGTCATCGGACCACGGGGCAATGCTGAAGCCCAGCGCCTCTTCGTAATACTTCACGCTGGCGCGCACGTCCGCGACGCGAAAGACCGGAACTGGCTTGCCGAAGATGTTGGTTGACGTAGACATACATTCCTTGGCGTAAGAATAAACGATTGGCAAGTGCCTTCCTCTACAATTCCTTCGTGGCCTCTGATCGACTCGCCCAGGTGCTCGACCAGCTCAAGCTGTACGAGCATCCGCTGGTCTCGTTCAGCGCGCGCGCGAAAGGCGACGGCGTCGAGGTCATACTGAGCCCCCGTTTCACCGAGCCCAAGGTTCACACCTACTATTACGACCTGCATCCGCGCGATCTCGACGACCCGCAGTTCGAGTGGACCTTCCAGCGACAGATATTCGATTGCTTGCACGACTACCTGGTCGAGATGTTCATCCGCACCCCGCAACACCGCAAAGAGCATGCCCAGATGCGGCGCGAAGGCAAGCTGTGAGCTCGGCTGGCGACCCCTGGGGCGCCCCACTCAATCCATCGTTCGGATTGAGTGGGAATCCATTGCGCGCGCGCATTGTTGAAGAGATTCGCCGCTGCGGGCCGATTCCGTTTTCGCGTTATATGGAGTTGTGTCTCTACGAGCCCGAGCTTGGCTATTACGCGCGACCGAGCGAGCAGTTCGGCAAGACGGGAGACTTTTACACGTCGAGCGACGTTCACGCCGTGTTTGGGCGCCTGCTGTCGCGGCAATTCGAAGAGATGTGGCGGGTGCTGGGCTCCCCCCAGCGAATTGATCTGGTCGAGCTTGGGCCGGGACGCGGGCTATTTGCCTCGGATGTGCTCGATTGGTCGCAGAAGCAGTTCCCCGAATTCGCGCACGCGTTGCGGTATTCGTTGGTCGAGCAGTCAGAGCATCTGCGCGCGCGATTACGCGAGCGGTTGGCGGAACATATCGCGGAGGGGCGGGCGATGGTTTGTGATTCGCTGGAAGACGTTGGATCAGTTGATGGCCCACTCATCCTGTTCGCCAATGAATTCTTCGACGCGCTGCCGGTGGACATTGTCGATCATCGCGGTTCGGTGCGCGTAGTGGAGGAGCAGGGAAGGTTCGTCGAGCAGTTCGTTCCGCCATCGGACGAAGAGCTCGCCTACATCGATCGCTACTCTGTTCATCCCGAGCCGGACGAGCGCGTCGAGGTTTCGCTCGCGGCGCTCGATTGGATGAATCAGATTGCGAAGTTGTTTCGCAATCGTGCAGGCTTCGCCGTGTTCATCGACTACGGATACACACGCGAGGAGCAGCTCGCCGGCCGCCATCGCGACACCCTGATGACGTATCGCCAGCATCGCGCGAGTACGTCGCCGTATGAGGCACCGGGCGAGCAGGACATCACCGCTCACGTGAACTTCACCGCTCTGCGGGCGCGCGCCGCAGAGGCCGGGATGGACGACATCGCGCTGCTCACACAAACCCAGTTGCTGCTCGGCATCGGAGAAGAGACGCAGTTCGCCGATGCCTTTCAGGATTGCAAGCTGCCGCAGGAGCGCGCCAAGGTCGCGCTGCAACTGCGTCACCTACTCTCGCCGGAAGAAATGGGAGAGAAGTTCCAGATCCTGCTTCTCTCGCGCGGCGTTCCCGACGGCGAAGCTCGCCAACTGAGCGCATTGAAGTTGCTGGCACGCTGAGCGCCAGCTCGCGTCAGCCCACTTTCCTCTGACAACCCGGGCCGTCGCAACTCGCTCTCACTTTCTGGACCCGCACGGCGAGACTTAAAACGAGTGTTGCCGCTGCGCGTCGTGCCTGCCGTAAGCACACACACTCAGGCGTTTCGCGATTCCGGCCGGCAATCACGAAAGGAGATCAGCAATGAACAACGTTAAACAATTTGGATGGCTGGCGACCGGTGCATCCTTAATCTTGTGGAGCGCGATGAGCTTCGCGCAAGCTGCAGGTTATCCGCAGACACAGCCGGGAACCATGGGCGCGCCGGGAACGATGGGTGCTCCCGGTCAGCCGGGCGCGGCAGGATACCCCGGCCAGCCAGGATATCCGGGACAGGCGGGAACGATGGGTAATCCCATGGGAACCAACGGTACGGCCGGCGGCCAGATGCAAGACCACACCTTCATGATGAAAGCGGCCGAGGGCGGTATGGCGGAGGTGCAGATGGGCCAACTTGCGCAGCAGAACGGCCAGAGTCAGGAGGTGAAAGATTTCGGCCAGCGCATGGTCACAGACCACACTAAGGCGAACGATGAGCTCAAGCAGGTTGCGCAACAGCAGAACGTGACGCTACCCACGTCGCCCAGTTCGCACGATCAGTCGGAATACGACAAGATGTCGAAGTTGCATGGCGATGCCTTCGACAAGGCTTATGCGAAGATGATGGTTTCGGACCACAAGAAAGACATTGCGGAGTTCCAGCGCGAAGCCAGTGCGGGCAGCAATCCGCAGGTGAAGAACTTCGCCAGCCAGACGCTTCCCACCCTGCAGGAGCACCTGCAGCTGGCGGAGAAGATGAACAAGGACGAGAAGTCCAGTGGGCACAGCGGCTCGGGTAACGGCACTTCGTCTCAGCCGTAGTCTTGCGCAACTTAATGAACAAAGGCCGCCTGATCTGGCGGCCTCTTATTTTGCGGAGGTAGATTGTCGTGGCCGAGTGAAGCTACTTGGCCAGCTCGTATCCGGCGAAGAAGTAACTGAGCTCGAAACGCGCGGTGTCTTCTGCGTCGGAACCGTGCACGGCGTTGTGCTCGATGTTCGCCGCCCACTTTTTGCGGATGGTGCCCTCGTCAGCTTTCGCTGGATCGGTGGTTCCCATCAGCTTGCGGTAGTCAGCAATGGCTTCTTCTTTTTCGAGCGCCATTACAACGATCGGTCCGCTCGACATGAAGTTAGTGAGCGACTCGAAGAACGGACGGTGCACGTGCACCGCGTAGAATCCTTCCGCCTGCGATTTAGTGATGTGAAGCATCTTCATTCCGATGATGCGGAAGTTGTTTTGCAGAAGGGTGTGGATGATGTCGCCGGTTGCGTTCTTGGCAACCGCGTCCGGCTTGATGATGGATAGAGTACGTTGCAGGGTCTTCATAATTGCGCTATTCGCTATTCGCCTTTCGCTATTTGTTGAATCGGAAAACTTAAACTCTTAGCCTCTCGCCTTCGCTCATTACCGCGGCAAAATTCCGCGCGCACGTCCGGCGAATAGCGAGGAGCGAAAAGCGTCTTTATTTTGCCATCGCGGCTTGCGCCTTCACCAGCATCTCGCCAATGTCTGCCGGCGACTGAGCAACGTGAATGCCCGCGGCCTGCATGGCTTTGATCTTCTCTTTGGCGGTTCCTTTGCCGCCGGAAATGATCGCGCCGGCGTGGCCCATGCGTCGTCCCGGAGGTGCGGTTTGTCCGGCGATAAAGCCCACGACCGGCTTCTTCACGTTGGCCTTGATGAACTCGGCTGCTGTCTCTTCGGCGTTGCCACCGATCTCGCCGATCATGATGATGGCTTCGGTTTCGGGATCCTTGTTGAATAGGTCGATGGCGTCGACGAAGTTGGTGCCGATAATCGGGTCGCCGCCAATGCCGATCGCCGTCGATTGTCCGATGCCGCGCGTGGTGAGCTGATATACGGCTTCGTACGTCAGCGTGCCGGAGCGCGAAACGATGCCGACGTTACCTTCCTTATGTATATGCGCGGGCATGATGCCGATCTTGCACCTGCCAGGCGAGATGATGCCGGGGCAGTTGGGCCCGATCAGCCGCGACTTCTTCGTCTTCAGGAACTCCCACGTCTTCACCATGTCCATCGCAGGAATGCCTTCGGTAATGCAGACGATGAGCGGAACGCCGGCGTCAGCGGCTTCCATGATGGCGTCGGCCGCGCCCGGAGGCGGAACGAAAATGACGGTTGCATTCGCGCCGGTCTTGTCGACCGCTTCGCTCACCGTATTAAAGATGGGCCAGCCTTCATGCGTGGTGCCGCCTTTGCCGGGAGTGACGCCGCCGACGACCTGGGTTCCGTAGGCAGCCGAATTCTTGGCGTGGAAGGTGCCTTCGCGCCCGGTCAATCCTTGCACCAGCAGTCGTGTTGATTTATCGACCAGGATGCTCATTTGCCCCCCTTGGCAGCGGCGACAACTTTCTCGGCCGCATCTTTCATGGTTTGCGCAACGATGAAATTCAGTCCGCTATCCTTGAGGATCACGCGGCCCTGCTCGACGTTGGTCCCTTCCAACCGCAGCACGATGGGCAACTGAATGTTGGTCTTCTTCGCCGCGCTCACCACGCCGTTGGCCAGCGTATCGACGCGCAGAATGCCGCCGAAGATGTTGATCAGCACCGCCTTTACGTTCTTGTCGGCCAGCAGAATCTCAAACGCGTGCGTCACCTGCTCTTCGTTGGCGCCGCCGCCCACGTCGAGAAAGTTGGCGGGCATGCCGCCGGCGTACTGAATGATGTCCATGGTGGCCATCGCGAGGCCGGCGCCGTTGACCATGCAGCCCACGTTGCCGTCGAGCTTGATGTAGTTCAGCGCGTACTTGCTGGCTTCGACTTCGAGCGGGTCTTCTTCCGTGACGTCGCGCAGCTCTTTGATGTCAGGATGGCGGTAGAGCG
The DNA here is from genome assembly GCA_963699875.1 of uncultured Acidobacteriaceae bacterium. Lineage (GTDB taxonomy): Bacteria > Acidobacteriota > Terriglobia > Terriglobales > Acidobacteriaceae > CAVVDY01. The sequence goes on along the minus strand of CAVOVN010000010.1, from coordinate 921,396 downwards.
CGTTGTCGTCGAAGTTCATCTTGGCGTCCAGCGCGAACAGCCGCCCGTCAGTGGTGGTGATGAAGGGATTGATCTCGACCAGCGACGCGTCGGTATCTTCCGCCGCGCGGGCCAGCGCCATCATGAACTTCACGGCGCCGCTCACATATTTGGGGTCGAGTCCCAGCTTGAATGCGATCTTGCGTGCCTGATACGGCTGCAAGCCGAAACCGGGTACGAGGTGTTCTTTGATAATGGCGTTCGGATCTTTGGCCGCGACTTGTTCGATCTCCATGCCGCCGGCAGCGGAGGCCATGAAGACGTTGCGCCCATTTTGGCGATCGAGCACGATGCCAAGATAAAGCTCCCGGGCAATGGGTAGAGTTTCCTCGATCAGAAGGCGCTGAACTTTCTTGCCTTCGGGACCGGTCTGATGCGTGACCAGTTGCATGCCCAGCATCTTGTCGGCGATCTCGACCGCGTCCTGGGCCGACTTGGCAATCTTCACGCCGCCGCCCTTGCCGCGTCCGCCGGCGTGAATTTGCGCTTTGACTACGACTCCGGAGGCGCCGTCGCTGAGCAGTGCTTTCGCCGCAGCGTCGGCTTCTTCGACGCTCTCGACCATCTGTCCGCGAGGGACTGCGACTCCGTACTTCGACAGTATGGCTTTTCCCTGATACTCGTGAATTTTCATGATGGATGATTGCCGGCGGAAGCTGAAAGCTCCGCCGCACCGGCCGGATCGGCCGCTTATCTCCTTACTGAAAGATGGCTAACGGATGAAACAGATAAGTGTAATTGACGGGAGAAGGGAGGAGCAATTCGGGGTATCAGGTCTCAGGCGTCCGGTATCGGATGTCGGGACTTGTAGTAGCGACCGAAAAGTTTGCGAAACATCTGAAACCTGGTACCTGACACGTTCCCCTGGTGTTAACATCACCGCCGATGAGCGATTCGAATCTGATCGTGGAAGTTGTGCAAGGAGACGTGCTGGACTTTGCCGCCGACGTGCTGGCGCTTAAGTACGCGCAGCATTATTACGGCTCCGATAAGGCTGTGTCCGACATTCTGGTGAAGAACGGCCATGCCGCGGACGGACTGAAACCAGCGCCAGGGAAGTATGTGCTGGTGGATACGTCCAGGGTTCTGCCGTCCCCACGCGTGTTGTTCGTCGGGGTCCCTCCACTTCTTGAGTTCGGGTACACCGAAATCGAGAAGTGGGCCAACCGCGCCATCGCGATTGTGGCCGAAGAATATTCGGGAGTGGTTCACATAGCTATTACGCTGCATGGACCTGGCTTCGGACTTGACGAGATTGAAGCGCTGCACGCGGAGATTCGTGGAGTCCTCAGCGCGGCGCGGGAGGCTGCGCCGGCGGGACGCTCTATTCGCGTGTCAATCGTCGACCACACCGCCGCTCGGGTGGAGCGGCTGCAGGCAGCCCTGTCGAAGATTATTGCCGAGTCGGGTGGAAGTGGTCCCGAGTCGGCTGATCAAGCAGCGCCTGCTCCGAACGAATCAGACGAGTTCGACGTGGCGTTGAGACAGACGATTCTGGTTCATCGCCCACTAAGACTGAAATTCCGGCGTCCAGGAAAGGCGCCGGACAGCACCGAGCTCGAAGACGCGTCGGCCAGCTTGCAATCCGCTGCACAGGTTGAAAACAAGCCGCGAGCGTTTGTGGCGATGCCGTTCTCCGACGAGATGGAGGACGTTTTCTACTACGGCATTCAGAGTCCGGTGCGGCAGTTGGGCTACATCTGCGAGCGCGTCGACCAGGAGGCGTTTACCGGCGACATTCTCGAACAGGTCAAGATGCGCATCGAGAACGCTGAGATTGTGATCGCCGATCTCACCGGCTCAAATCCCAATGTTTACCTGGAAGTGGGGTACGCGTGGGGAAAAGGCCGCCCGACGGTGCTGGTGGCCAACAAGAAAGATGAGCTGAAGTTCGACGTGCGCGGACAGAAATGCCTGAGATACCAAAACATTAAAGATCTGGACAAACTGCTCACGAGCGAACTGAAGGGTCTGGGCAATCGCAAGGGATGATAGCCCTTTTCCGCTACTGCGTGCTGCCGGCCGGCTTCGGCATTGCCGCTGGCGCAGGAGCCGAGGCCGCTGCCGGTTGGTTGCGCAACATAAACATCGTGCCCGACGGCAACTTGAGATTCCGCTTCGGCGAAAGCAGGAACATCATGCCGTTTCTGGCTTGCTGCATATACACATCGTCCAGCTGCTGATGGCTTAGATCGGGAGCAGAATCACCGCCATCGGTTGCATCGCGTGCGACTCGTCCAACGGACCTTGAACGGCTGCTGAAGGGATTTCCCAGGCGAGGGGGGTTGCGTCCGTGTTCAAAGTCCGACAGACCAGTGGCCACGGTCGAGGGGCTATCGTTCCGTCCCGCTTTCGGTTTCACCGTAATTTGCGACGTGACGAAGGCGCGCAATGGAACACTATGGTCTTTCCATTCCGCCTTTTGTACGACCAGTACCAGCCAGGAAGGTTTTTCATTCTGACGGGAGGCTGCACCCAGAACTGTCGCCTGCAGCCTTGTGTGCTCCGGCATTACCAGCCCATTGCCGATGAGAACGGGCTCCAAGGTTCGCATCTCGACCACGTCTCCGGCTTTGCATTTCTTGGTGTCAACTGTCTTGGCAAGTCGGGCCGGAATGGTGAAGTTCTCGGAAACCTGTGCAGTGGGGACGGATGGTTGGGGATCTTCCGCGAACCCGGCGACAACTAAAAAGAGGATGGATATGAGCACCCGCATGACTCACCCCTCTGGACGCTCTGACTGGAAATGGCAGTAGGCTAGTGCCCGCCACCTTCAAATTCAAGCAAAATGTTTGGCGATTGGAATCAAATAGCAGTCGAGTCTACCTGCTGGCCAGAGTCCGTGCCTGCTAGTGCCGATCGCCCGCCGCTTTGCCGGCCTCCGCCGATTGTTGGACGCCTCCTGGTCGATTGCGCAACATAAACATCGTGCCCGAGGGCAGCTTCAGATGATCTTTTTGCGAGAGCAGGAACACAGCACCATTCTTGGCTTGCAGGATGTGAACGTCGTCTAACCGCTGATAGGTGAGTTGCTGCGTCTGGCCTGCGTCAACGGTTCCGTCACGCACGGGATGGGCCGCCGATACTCCAAGCTCGCTGGTCGGATAGCTCTGCGAACGCGAGCGACGGCGAGAGAGGGTTTCGGGCAAGCTGATAGCTCCGTCAAAGGCGGTGTCGTCCTGGGCCTCGACCTTCGCTTTCACCGTGATTTGCGAGCTGATGAAGGCGCGCAGAGCAACGCTATGTTCCCTCCACTCGGCGCGATCGATCATCAGCAGCACCCACGAAGGCTTGTCGTTCTTTCGCGAGGCTGCGCCGATAATCTTCCCGTGTAGCTTTGTGTGCTCCGGCATTACCAGGCCGTTGGAGACGAGCACGGGCTCAAGGGTCCACATTTCGACCACATCTCCAGCTTTGCACTTCTTGGTGTCAATCGTCTTATTAAGCTTGGCGGGGATGCTGAGGTTATCGGAGGCGTGGCTATCCAGAGGAACGGCTTGTGGATCTTCCGCGAAGATGGCGATGGCAGAAAAGAGGACTAGCAGGAGCATTCGCATAGCTCACCCCCTCTGGTCGCACAGGTGCTACCAGCGTAGTCCCGGCAACGCCAACGCTCAAGCGAAAAATGGACTGAAACCGCCGCCGTTGCAGTCTGACATCGGCGAAGAGTCAGTGTTCGATGCCGGCCATCCTGGTTACATCCACTTCTTTGTCGACGGCGGTAGCTTGGTTGCGCAACATGAACATCGTGCCTGAGGGCAGCTTCAGGTGAGCCTTCGCTGACACCAGAAACACTCTTCCTTGTTTGTCCTGCAGGATGCGCAGATCGTCGAGAGTTTGATAGCCCGATTGCTGGGGATCGCTCCCGCCGCCGCCTGCGTCGCCCAGAGTACGGGCCATGGGTCCCGCGGAAGTGGTGCCAGCGCCTTGTGGGAGCTGGCGTACGTGGCGCCGCTGTACGGTGTCCGACAGGTTCATGGCTCGGTCAAGAGTGCTGTTGGTCGGTGCGGCTGTCTCGGCTCTCACCGTGATCTGCGAGCTGACGAAGGCGTGCAAAGCGACGCTATGCTCCTTCCAATCGGCACGTTCCACCACCAGCAGTATCCACGAAGGTTTTTCGTCCTGACGAGACGCCGCACCTACTATCGTGCCGAGAAGCTTCGTTTTCTCCGGCATCACCAGATTGTTCCCAAGGAGCACGGGCTCCAGGGTCTTCATTTCGATCACATCCCCCACCTTGCACTTGTTGGTGTCAAGAGATTTGGAGAGCTGGGCGGGAATGCTCAGGTTATCGGGTAGAGGTGTAGCTGAAGCTGAAGGTGCGGTTTGCGGATCTTCTGCAAGGACGGCAAAGGCAGACAGTAGAACAAGCACGAGCGCTCGCATGACTCACCCCTTCTGGGCGCGCTCTGAATGAGAATGCAGAGAAGGGTATTTGCAAAAAAGTTTAGTTTCAAGACAAAAGTAGTTATGCTCTGAGCTGGAAATACCACTTTTGAGGGACACCCGATCATTCGGCCGAGAACCGCCGCATACCGGACATTTGCAGAGCGATGTTCCAGATAAACGCCGGGTTGTTGGCCAGGTATCTCCGCCACAGCCGGCGTGGCTCCTTGCGCAGACGGTCGAGCCACTGCAGCCCGCACTGCTTGATCCACTCGGGTGAATCGCGTACCAGCCCGGCATGAACGTCGAAAGCGGCGCCCACTCCGGCCATCAGCGGTACATCGAGCTTGCCGACATGTTTGGCCATGAAGCGCTCCTGCCTGGGAGTACTCAAGCCTACCCAGAGAATGTCAGGTTTGCAGGCGGCTATCTGCTCACGCAGCTCACTCTCCTGCGCTTCTGACAGATCAGAGAATGGCGGAGTGTAGCTTCCGACAATCTGTATTCCGGGGAAGCGCCGCTCAAGTTGATGGTTCAGCAAGTCAGCAACTCCTGGCTTACCTCCGTACAAAAAGTGACGGTAGCCTCGAAGCAATCCCCAGCGGCAGAGTTCCGCCATGTAGTCCGGGCCGTAAACCCTGCCCATCTGGCGATGGCCCTGTGCGCGGCCCAGCCAGACCGTCGGCATGCCGTCGGGCAGGCACAGCACAGCGTCGTTCAAGATTTGCCGCAACCGCGAATCGCGTTGCGCTTCCATCACGCCGTGCACGCCGGTGAGGCAGACGTAAGTACGTGCCCCACTCTGGAGGAGGCAGCCGGAGAGGGCGACTGCTTCCTCCATCGTAGTGGCGTGAACCCCGACTCCAAGCACGTTGGCGCGCGGCAGCCCGGGGAAGCTAATCGGCGGCATAGGCCAGCGCGGGGGCGATCCGTCCCGCTTTGCGCAGCTCGCACTCGATCCATTTGTAGGTAACTGTCAGTCCGTCGCACAGGCGAATCTGCGGCTCCCAGCCAAGCACCTCACGCAGGCGCGAGTTGTCGCTGTTGCGGCCGCGTACTCCTTGCGGCTTCGTCAGATCGTGGTACTTCACCAGCCGCTTGCCGGCAATCTTGCTCACCAGGTCAACCAGGCCGTCGACGCTGATCAGCTCATCCGTCCCCAGGTTGAGCGGCTCGCGGTATTGGCTCGACATCAGGCGCAGGAGACCGTCAACACAATCATCGATATACATGAATGAGCGGGTCTGCAGACCGTCGCCCCACACTTCAATTTCGCCTTCATCGAGCAGTGAGCGCCACCTTACGCGCGATAGCCGCCGGCGCCTTCTCTTTGCCGCCTTCGTATGTTCCCAGCGGACCGTACACGTTGTGGAATCGAACGATGCGTGTTTCCATGCGGAAGTCTTGCGAAAGTAATAGCGGCACAGTTGCTCAGTGAAGAGCTTCTCCCATCCATAGCCTTCTTCGGGATCTGCGGGATAGGCGTCTTCTTCGCTCAACGGAATGACCGTCAGCCTCGTGCTGCTTGTATCCGGCATATACGCATGCCGAAGAGGAAAACAGATAGCGCTACGCCCACTGTTCACGCGTGCCGCTTCAAGCATGTGCGTATTTATCAGAATATTGTTGTGCGCGATGTCGGCCATGCTGGCGGTGATGTATCCGATGCCGCCCATGTCGGCTGCCAGGTTGTAAACCTGGTCGATGCCGCGCGTTGCCTGCAGGCAATTGTTCCCAGCGCCGCAGATCGAGCATCTCGAAATCGTCAGCGGCGGTGGGTTCGAATTCCGGCTCTTTGATATCGACGCCGCGGACCCAATAGCCGTCGAGTTTAAACCGCTTGACTAGATTATGGCCTATGAACCCTCCGGCCCCTGTAACCAGAACGCGAGTTTGTGATTTCATGATGTCCTCAGAGTGGCGGTAGATAAAAGTCAGAAACAGAAGCCGTCGTGCAACGGTGAATCAATCAGCAGGAAAGCTGGCGATGCGAGTTGTGGGCAGGGGAGGGGCGAACTGCAGGTCCCTCGGCTCCGCTTCTCTTCGCTCGGGATGACACACCTTGATTTTTTGCGCTCGTGGCACCTCCACGCGGGCGTTCAGCACTGTGTCGTAAATGGCGCTTAGCTGCTGGTAATTGTTGCCGGGCGAATAATGTTCCAGACAGCGATGACGAGCCTGCCCTGCCCATCTCGCGGGTGGCAAGCGGATGCGACCATGATCTGCGGATGGCGGCTGAGAATTGTTCACTATCGTCAAAGTCGACGTGGAAGCCGGTGCGCCGATCGGATACCAATTCGTGCAAAGAGCCGGTGCGGGGAACGATGGCCGGCACCCCACAAGCCATTGCCTCCAGCACTGAAAGGCCGAAGGTTTCGTAGCAGCGGCTGGGAGCGACCAGGAATCGCGCGTTGCGAATGCGCCGCAGGGTTTCGTCGTGTGGCAACTGCCCGGCGAAGGTGACGTTGGCGAGCTGCGAGTCTTGTGCGAACCGCCGCGCATGCTGCTCCAAGGGCCCGGAGCCTACAACCAGCAGCGGAATGTGCCCGAGATCGCGCCACACATCGAGAAGCTGGAGAATGCCCTTCTCTTCGCTGAGGCGTCCGACGAAAATGGCGTAGTCGCCCAAGCCATGCTTTTGCGTAACGAGGTCGGTTGCGAAATGCGGTTTGACGACGATCTTGTTTGCGGGCAGACCGTGCTGCACGGCCAGCGCTCGGCAGAACTCACTGGGAGCGACATAGGTGCTGACTTTCTTCTGCCACGTGCCGAGAGCACGGTGAGCGCCTAGCATGACTGCAACCACGCCGGTCTGCAACCTGGAATCGCGGTAACAACCCTTGAGCGATGCTTTGATCAGGCTGCCCTGACAGCGATCGCAAGGGTCGCCGCCATGGAAAAAGTCTCCGCCGGGACAAGCCAGCCGGTAATTATGTAAGGTCTGCACGACCGGCACGCCTTCGGCCGCACACGCGTAATACACCGCCGGGCTGAGCAGGGGAAATAGATTGTGGCAGTGTGCAAGCGCTGGCCGCTCCTGGCGGATGAGCGAGCGCAGCTCGCCATAGGATTCGTAGTCCCAAATGGTGGTGAAGGGAAGCAATGCATTTCGAGTGTTGCTAAAGTGCGCAATCTCGCGATTGTGGCGCGCATACTGCAGCACTCGATGTCCCTTGCTGCGCAGCAGCGCGATCTCGGCGTTGACGACTGAGTCCTCGCCGCCGGGCTCGAGGTAGCGATTGTGAATTACCAGGACGCCAGGTCTTGCCATAGTGCCGGGTTGGTAGCTCTCACCCATGTCGTGTCGTACCCGATCCTTTGCCGAATTCGTATTTCGCGCGCGATGTTGCCGGTTTTCACTTTGTGAAACAGCCGACGTGCTCGCGCCCAGTAACGCTGCGTTTCCAGCCGCCACGCTGGCTGCTCACCACGGAAGGCGGCACACTGCACCAAGTGCCGCTCCTGTGTTCTGCGCTCGACGTTGCGCAGGCTTATGTTGTCCTGATGCCAGCGGAACGCCGCAATGAAGCGCGGAACGTACTGGAAGCTGCATCCCACGCGAGCCAGGCGCGCGAAGAATTCAAAGTCCATGGCCACGCGGTACTCGCAGTCGAGCAGCAGTCCCCGCTCGATCAATCGGCGACGGAAGAAGGTCGAAGTGGAAGGGATGTAGCAGCCGAAGTAGAGCAGGACTTGCAGATCGAAGTCGTGCTCGACCTTGGAGCGAACAATTCGTCCCTCGGGATCGACGAACATGCAGTCGCCGTAAAATACATCTGCTTCGGGATGCTCGGCCGCTGCGCGGGTAATTGCTTCCAGGCCGCCCGGCAGATAGTAGTCGTCAGCGTTCAACCAGCCGACCAGATCGCCGGTCGCCATCAAAAAGCCCTTGTTGATCGCGTCCGATTGGCCGCGGTCACGCTCGGAGATCCAGCGCAGATGCGAATGGCGCTGAAGGATCTCGAACGTGCTGTCCGTAGACGCGGCATCGATCACGATGTGTTCGGCAGTGATACCGCTTTGCCGACTTACGCTGAGTATTGCGTCTTCGAGATAAGCGGCGCCGTTAAAGGTTGGCGTAACGACGGTAATGCTGGGGAGTGACATAGGGGTTCTTGTACGAAAGCAACTGCCAACAGGAAAGCGATCAAATTTGTGGACTGTACGGCTGAGTAAGGCCAGGGTGTGAATCCCAAAGAGACGACGAACTGCGCCGCGAGATAGGCGAACACCGCGTTGACGATGACGCGGTGCTGCGGCGGTGATCGCTTCCCCTGCATCCGCAAACACCGGAAGAGCGAAAGGTGGTAGGCGAGGTACACGGCGAGCCCAAGTAGCCCATACTTGAGCCACACGTGCAGCGGCGCGTTATGCACCATCACCGACTCTTCCTTCCAGTTACGGATGTGCCAGGTCGGATAAGAAGTTCCCAGTCCGATGCCCATAACAGGAGCAGCTCGAACCTGCTCCCACGCGTCGAGCACGTCGCCCACGTGATCTGAGTTGTCCTCGCTGTAAGGCGCGTCATCGCGCGTGAAGTCGATGCTAGAAAGCCGCTCGGTGAAAGATGTACCCATGGCTGCGAAGGCGACAACGATGATGCAGAACGGGAGCGCCAGGGTGCGCATGCGCCGGTCGCGCGCAGTGATCGCCAGCAATGCAATGCCGACGACGAGTTCTGCCCAGTAGGTGCGGCGAAAACATAGGGCAATCAGGAGCATCGCTCCGGCGCTCAGCGACAGCCACAGCCAGCGCTGGCGCACTGAGGAGTCGCCGCCGAAGAGAGAGAGACCGAGCAACGCCGCGAAAACAAGAGCGGAGATGGCTGGCCCGTCGAACAGCGGAATACGCACTCCGAGCAGGCTGTCACCCTGTCCGCGCAGATAGGAAAACAACAAGGTGACGACATGCATACTGACTACAAGAGCGAAGGCGATGATGGCGGCGCGGGCGTCGGCCGCGCTTTGGATCCAGAAGCGATAGATGAAATAGAAGGCGATGCCCAGCGCCAGCGCCCGCCAATCGAAGAAGAAGTTTCGTCCGCCGCGCTCCAGCCCGTAGACCAGGCTGATCGCGATGGCTATGCCGAAGGCCGCCAACAGTAGCGTGAGACTACGGGGAAACATGCGAACTCGCTTTCGCGAGCAGCCGATAGCGAAGCCATGCGCGAGACCGAAGCACAGCACAAGTATGTCGATCACTCGAAATCCGCCGCCGAGAACGTTGTACAGAATGCTTTTTGCCGCGCTGCTGTCGCCCTGTTCGTACTCGGTGACAAAGATGAGTGACAACAGGCAGCACAACAGAGCGGCTCGGGCAACGCGTGCGATGGCGGTTGGCCGAGTGGAAGTTTCCGGCTCCGCGCCCCAAGTCAGAGGCTGCAGTGCTGAGGTCAGAGCACTCATGCCGGAACATTCTCCGAGAGTGCGCCGGCCTTGGAAGGCACGCCGTAGATCGCTTCCACCAGCCGCCGAAACTGAAAGTCCCAGGCACGCCGTCGTGCTCCGATGCTCAAGGACTGTCGCAGTCCGGGATTTGCGGCCAACTCGCTGAGGCGCTCAGCCAGGTCGCCGGCGACCATGTCAGCCGATCTGTTTTTGGTCACGATGACGCGCCCGCAAAGGCTGTTTACGATTTCCGCGGGTCCGCCAAGATCGGTGCAAATTACCGGCAGCCCGTGAGCGAGTGCTTCCAGCACCGCCATACCACCTGAGTCGCGCAGACTTGGAAAAAGCAACACGTCGTGATGGTGAAGCTTGCCCTGGATCGCCTCATGCGTGAGCCATGGATGCCAGCTAATCCGGCTCGCAACACCAAGTTGGTTTGCGAGGGAGTGAAGCGAAGTTTTCGCCGGTCCGTCACCGATGATGGTCAAACGCACGCATGCACCTTGCGTCTGCAACCGCTGCATCGCCAGCAGACCCAGGTGCAGACCCTTCCATTCCAGCAGGCGTCCGGCGTAGAGGCAGCGGAGTTCACTGTGGCCGCCGGCGAGCTTGCGGCGGCTGAGACCGAGTTGCTGCAGGGTGAGGCCAATCGCCAGATGCACTTCGCACTTGTCGCGGTATTTTTCAGGAACCAGTTTCAGCGAGTCGGTCGATGTCACATAGATTCGCGCCGCCCGGCGGAAGGCGGCCCGCATCAGTGGATCGAAGCGCGTCAGCCAGTTGGCGCAGTCGCGGGCGATCTCAATGGCTCGGGCCCGTGTCGTCATGCTGCGGCGTAGAGATGGGGGAGTGCATTCCCCGCCTGAGACCGGCCCGAAGTAGAAGGGAATCCCGAGCCATCCCATGAAACTGGGCGCGCGCAGGCTGACGAAGCTGACGTGGTGAACGAGATCGAAATGGTGCGCACGATTTAGCCGTCGCGCCAGGCGGAACGCCAGCCATTGCCAAATGAAGTAATAAAGATAGATGGCGCCGGGAAGCTTCTTCCAGCCGCGAGCCCAGCGGGTTAGGTCGCAGTATTGGAAGTGAATGCGCTCTGATTGAAAGCAGGGCACGTCCGCTTCAATCGAATTCCGGTTGGCTTCACGCGTGATGACCCAGACCTCGTGGCCTGCGGCGGCCAGTTCCGTCGCCCACATCCAACCCACAGCCGGCTCCGACCCTTTCCCGGCTCGCATGCGTAGGCAGAAAGCAGAACTCGCGACATTACGAGACCGTTGTCCGGACACGAGTATCGAGCTCTAACTGCTGAGTTCGATCCGATTGCAGGTCGAGGCGGCGGGTGGTTCGTTGCGCAAGGTGAGTAAGCACGATTGCGACCGCGGATTCGAGATTCTCTTTTGGTGTGAGCGATGGCTGGCAATGGATGTCGACGCCACCGTAGAGCGTGCGCAGGGGAATGACTTCCTTCGGCGACACCACAAGCGTGGACTCGATTAAGGCGCGGATAATCTGAGCCGGGTTGCTGGAGGTGAGAACGGATGCGCGGCGAAACGCCGGAGCCAACGTCTTCGCCAGCTTCCACGCCAGCTCGGTGCGCTCTGCTCGACTCCCATGACTTATCTGGACAAACAGGCCCGTCGGTTGCGTTATGCGAGTGACGACGCGAGCGCAGTCGAGAAGGAAGGACCCGCTTCTGGCCGACGTTCGTTCCTGAGGAGAGGTGTTGTTTAACTGGGCGTTGCAGCGCGGGAGCATCTCCCTGAACCCAGCGCAATGGTCGTTGAGAATTGCTTGCTCGATTTGTGCCGCTGTACTCCTTGGCCACATCGACAAAGCATTTTGCGGGAGAGGACTCGCGTCATACAGTGCGACGAGTTTCCGCCATTGAGCATCGCTGAGTGTCTGTTTCAGTACCTGCTTGATGAGGTAGTACTTCAACTCGACATCGGGTGTGGGGCGAAAGTAACCGCCCGGTGCGCGTCTGCGTCCGCGAAGCAGCTCCTCTGACGACATCCAGAGGCGGCGCTGGCGGCGGTAGTGGGTCGTGCAGTCGGGATGAAGGAAGGCGACAATTTCGCCCTGTTGCAGGGCGAGTACAAAATAAGTTGCCGTGGTTTCGTGATCGATGGCCTGAACCAAGTTGGCGCCGACGCTGGCAGCCGCGGAGGCAAGCAGTTGCGGAACATATTGATAGTCAGAAGGGGAGACGACGAAGTCCATGTCAGACTCGCCACGCTCGGGCGCGTCGGCCGCTGTGCCCAAAAGGCAATAAGGAAGCTTCGAAGCGTTGAGTCCCCGCACCACAGCGGACCACAGTGTGCGGCGTAAAGCGGCGTAAACAGCCAGGCCAGCAGAGTCGTTGCCCGCAGCGTGCGACTGCTGCACCGGCAGACTCGACGACATTTCAGCGCACGCGCTCGTCATCATGGCCGCTCGGCTACCGCCTGGCGCAGACTGGCGAATAGAAATGTCGAGTAGGCCGGCTCGGGTTGCGGAAAGTTCCGAAGGAGCGTTTGCAGCAGGTAGGCGAATTCGAGCTTCCGGCGTTGCGACCCGGTTAAGTTGAACCCAGAGCGGAAGCGCAGCTCTTCCACACCGGGCGCGGCCGCTTTCCAAACAGGCAGCGCGCCATGTGCACGAAGTGATACGCATCGTGCAATGGCAATCCGCACGCCTGCGAATCTTCCCAGTCCACCAACGCCGCCGAGCCCTTTTGCAGCCTGATGTTCCAGGGCGCAAAGTCGCCATGAATTCGGGCCGTGGGCAACTCCGAGCTATCGTTCATTTCCTCAAACGCGCGCGCCAGCACTTCCGCATCCTCTGCCCTGGTATCAAGTCGCATGGCCCTGGGCTCGAGTGCGCAAGCCACCTGCTTCAACGTGAGACACTCTCCACGACGTTCGAGCGACTGCAGCAGGACCGCTACTTCGCGGCTGCACTTTAAGCCGGCGCGCGACCCTGGCACGACGGTTTGCGACGCGATGCCGGCAGCGTCGTCGAGCGAGACCAACCGCGGCGCGGCTGCGAATTCCTCCTGTTGTAACTGGACCAGCGTCTGTGCCTCATGACGGATCGCCCACTTCGCGGCTTCGGTGGTTGGCACTTTCACAATGAGATCGCAGGCATGCGAAATGGGATCGATCAGGTGAACGACGATTTTGCGCCGCGGTCCGGGAGTTCCCAGATAAACCAGCGGCTCGGGTTCTGAGGTTCGGCACCAGCCAAGCTTTCGCCAGTCGAGGCCGGCGATGCACTTGACGTAGAAGTTGTCCGGCGGAAGTGCTGCTGGAGTTCGACCCCAGCGCACCACCGACTTCATCGCCGCCCAGGCGATGCGCGACGTCACGCGGTACGGCTGCCATCCCAGGAATGACTCGGCACGCGGACGATATCCGGCCGGAGCCAGCCAGCGTGGATTATCCGGTCGCCCGAGGGGGAAGAAGGTGGGTTCGTCTGACTGCATTTGTGAGAATGTGGGGATAGGGCGGTAAGAGCGTTATGGTTCGACGAAGTTTGCCGGTCGGACCGGTCCAGCGCGATGCAATGTTGCAGAAGCAGTTGACGAACCACACTGGCGGAGCTGCAAAATCTCCCTGCTGATGTCGATCGAGACGTCAGTCACCGGACGGTCGGCATTCACGAGCGCAGTATTCGGCAGGCGTGCGATGCGTGCGGCATACTCCTGCCTCTGACGTCTGGACTCGCCAAGACTCACTTCGGGCTTGCGCCGTTGCAATTCATTTGCGGGCACATCCAGCACAAACTGTAAGTCGGGTACTGGTGCGAGCCTGCCCAAGAGCGACGCCAGTCTGACGCTCGACGCGGCGAGGCGGTAACGTTGCGGATCAATCGCGTAATCGAGGAAGTAGCGGTCGGCGATAACGAGCTGCCCGCGCGCCAGCCAGCTGAGCACTCGAAGCAAGTGAGCCAGCCAGCTCTGAGCAAACATGTAGAGCAACTTCAGGCAGCTCAGCACCAGGCCGCGCGGCTGCCGGGCGTGGGGATCGGTGACTACGACAATGTGCGATGGACTGCGCCAGAGTGGAACCCGCAAGTGATGAAGCTGAAGACCACTGAACGAGGAAGCGAGCTCGGTCGCAAGGCGCGCCGCTACCGCGGACTTGCCGGCTCCATCGGGACCGTACAGGGCGATCCAGAGCCCGGGGTGTTTCGCTCTGCCGTGGCGGTTCATTTAATACCTTCCGTAGATCACGACACCGACGGCCATCTGAAGAATGGAATTCAATCCACGGTTCACCCAGTCTTTGGCGGCATTCAGGGGCACATACACGATGTCGCCGTCATGCAGCGTCGGGTCAGCCGTCTGATTGCCGAGAACCTTTTTGAAGTCGAGCACTTCCTGCTGCGGGCCTTGCGCGGTCTGGCGGATCAGGCTGCCACGCGAGGCCGCCGTGCGGTTCATGCCTTGCGCCAGCGCCAGACCTGCAGCACGGTAATGGGAGCACGATCGTCGAGCACAAATCCACCAGGCTTGCCGACATCGCCAAGCACGTAAACGATCCCCGCGCGGTTGACCACCAGGCAATCTCCGGCGAGGAGGACGATGTCGGCACGAGATTCACTTGGCGATGCGCCATCGAGCTCGATCGTTTCCGAAGCATTCGAGACCTTGTGCGTCAGCGTGGCGGTGTGCGATGCGTTCTGGGTGAGTCCGCCGGCCGCGGCGATGGCTTCGGCTACATGCTGCTCACCCCACACCGGATAGCTGCCCGGATTCTTGACTTCGCCAAGAACGGTGACAGTCTGGCTGGCGCTCTCGACGACGTTGAGCGTTACGTGAGGATTGCGCAGCACCTTGGCATCACGGAAGCGAGCTTCGATCGCCAGAGCTGCTTCGGTTGAGGTCAAGCCGGCGAGCCACAGATTTCCCCCGACCATCAGCTCGATGTGGCCACTGTTGTCGACCCGTCTTTCGCGAAAACTCGGGTGTGTCGAAGACGGTGATCTCGATCAGGTCGCCGGACGCGACCTCACCGCGGCAATGCCAGTAGAGGTATGCGCTCTTGCCACGACGGGAGTTGCCGTTTGCTGATCCGAACGCAAAATTTGTCCAAAGCCTGAACTGGAAAACAAAACGCCGAGCAGCAAAGCGCTGCCTAAGCAGGTGCGGCTAAGGAGAAGTGCAAAGAAAATGTCGCAGAGGCGGAAGGGCAGGGCTTTAGCCCTGCCGTAAATCGGCCCATGAAAAACGGGCTTTAGCCCTGGCCAGCCGCGGCTAAAGCCGTTCTCGTCACCGTGCGTTGTCGCTGGCTAAAGCCCAGCGCTCCCACTGTCGGAAGCGCTTCCACCGTTGGATGGCCTTTTTGGGTTTCAATCAACATCTGTTGCGCTGCTCATAGTAAGCTTCTGCACTTCTTAATCCGTGGGTGCGAAAGCCAAATTGGTGGGCTGTTGCGACGGCATTCAGCACCACGCCGTTGACGTTCGCGTGTGCCCGTTGCAGGGCATCACGGGTGCGGCGAATCGCCCGCCGCGTGTCATTCCGCTGCGTACAACGAGTACCGCGGCATCGGCACACGCAGAGAGCACGAGCGCGTCGCTCACCAGCGTCGCCGGCGGCGTGTCTATGACCACGTAGTCGTAGCTCGCGCGCCATTGCGCGATCAGCGGTGCGACCGATTTCGCGTCGAGCGCCCGGGAGCCGCTATCCATACTGTCGCCGGCAGTCAACACCGACAGCCCAGGCTGTTGCGCAATAGCCCACGCCAAATCGGCGGCGCTGTCAGCAGCGAGCGCATTTCGCAATCCAGAACCTCGCTCCAGGCCAAAGAATTCGTGAACTGACGGCTGTCGCAGGTCGGCATCGACCAGCAGGACCTTTGTCCCATGCTGGGCAAGCGCAATAGCACAATTGATTGCTGTAGTGGTCTTGCCTTCGAGCGGCGAGGCACTGACAAACGCGATTACGCGAGGAACCTCCTTCGAGGCGAGCAGCAAACTGTGACACGCGGAACGATACGACTCCGCCGCCATGGGGGCGGGCTCGCGGAACATGAGTGCGCAGTCCCAGTTGTCGCGAACCCGGTTGGCATGACAGGGAAGCAACGCCGAGAGACCTAGCGTTCCGTGGTGTAGCCGCGGAATGGCTCCCAACACCGGCAATCCAGCAGCCTGCTCAGCTTCTTCGGGAGTGCGAACCGAATCATCCATCGACTCAAATCCGAGCGCGACCATCGCACCGCACAACAGTCCTGCGCCCAGCCCGATCAAAGTTGCGGTCGCGGGCTTGGGTTCCGACGGCTGCGACGGAGCTTGCGCCGGGTCGATGACCTCAATGTTTGCCGAAGCCAGGCCAGCGGCGATCCCAGCCTGTTTCAGCTTCAGTTGCAGCTTTCATACAGTTGCTGGTTGGATTCGACTTCGTGTTTCAGAATGGCGTGCTGCGCAGCGTCATCGTTTAAGCGGTACGCCTTTTGCTTCTGCTCCTCAAAGCTGGCGCGCAGCATCTGCTCGGAGTTCAGGGCAGCTTCATAGTCATTGCGATAGCGTTGCTTAAGCTGTTTGAGCTCATGATCGACGGCAGCATCAGCGCTGGTCATCTGATCGGCAAGCTCCGCCAGCTTGGGATAGCCGCTGCCAAACTTCGAGCTGAGTTGGGCGTATTGCGCGCGCAGCGTGGCCTGCTGCGTGCGTAACACCTGCAATGTCGCATCGGGCACGGAGCTAGCGAGCAATTCCGGATCGCCCGAAGCTGCGATGCGATAGCGCGCCTCCTTCACGATTCGTTCCGACTCCTGATCGGTCAACTGCTCATCCAGGTGCTTCAGCTTTCCGAAAACGATGTTGTCGGTGTCGTCTTGTCCCAGCAACCCGCTGGTCCGCTCCAGCGTTGCCAATTGCTCCTGAGAGTTGCGTGCCTTGGTCTTCAAGTCCTCAAGCTGCTTGGAAAGCCAATCCGAAACCTGGCTGGCCGACTCGTAGCTGGTGCGCAAGCTGCGCTCGCGAAATTTCTGGACGATGACGTTGACCGCGGCGGCCGCGAGTTGGGGATCTTTAGCGCGAAAAGTAATAACCACAATATCGGTCTTGGGTAGCAGTTCGACGCTGAGGCTCTTCTGAAAGCGCTGCTGCAGATGATCGCGCACATCGGGTGGCCATTCCGTCGAATCGTTACCCGACAATTGTCGCCAGTGACCGGCGAAAGCTGCATCCTGTGCCAACCCCAGATAGTCCATCACTTCAAGCGCCAGGCTGTTGCTTTGCAGGACTTTGACCGCAGCCTGTAGCCTCACGGCGGACTCATTCGGATTGAGCGCGGTGGCTTCGAGTTCGTCCAGGCCAAGACGGTTTGTGCTGGCGGGCGTGACCTCAATCTGTGCTGCCGCTTCGTAACGCGGAGCGCGCAGCACTACATAAAGAAGCGCCAGCAGAAGCCCCAACAGCGAGCAGCCGGCAATCACCCAGGCGCGACGGCAAAGCACCAGAAGAATCTCCGGCAGAAGCAACTCGCCCGCAGGTTGCGCAAGCGGGTAGGAGGGCAAGATTCCATTTGAGCGGCTGGGCTCTGGAGGTGTAAGGGTGCTCACTGGAAAACCGTCCGGCAATGTTGCGGGGGTCTAATTGGCACGAGAGATTTCATCCTGCTAAGCAGTGCATGTTCATGTTGAATTTATAAGTCGAAAAAAGCGACGAGATGTCAGCTCAGAACGCAGCGGCCGCAGGACTAGCAGTTAGCCAAAAGAGTTAGAAATGCTTCCCGGAGTTATGCCCGCCGTTCGAATGAGATTCAGGATGATGTCCCGTCCAACTTCGTCATATTTGGGGATGATCAACGGTCTTGCGCAGCCGGGCTTTTCCAGCTTGATATGGCTACCCTTCTGTCCCGCCCGTCTATATCCGAGTTGTTCGAAAACGCAAAGTAGCTTTTCCCAGGGAAGGGGGTTTAGGCGTGACATTCTGCGGGTTTTTCAAAGCCGAATGGGATGGGAATGGGAAATCCGAATGAACCTGCCGGCATAGCGGGAAGGTTGTTGTCACCTTCTATGGCAACGCCTCCCGCTACGACGTGCCAACCCAACTCCCGAAGCGCCTGCTCAAACGTACCTCTTTCGAAGCAACTTCGCACGAAGAGCTCACATGCCTCAATCAGATTCGCACGTGCTTCCTTTTCGGTCCTGCCCTGAGTAGTGATGTCCAGGGGAGGGCAATACGCAATGAACCAGCCGCTTTGGCGTTTCACCGTTCCGAACAACTGAAATTCTGCTTGAACAGTAACTCTCATAGGGCCTACGACGGAGCAGGCAGGGAATGCAGTCAAACCTCGGCTAAACTCTACGTCTGTCATGATGCGGTGTCAACATTGGGGGAGGTCTCCGGCACGGCTTTGAAAATCAAAGTGGGCTTACGCAAGAACTCCTGAACGGCGATACCGCAACTTTTCCTCGCCTCTCAAATGCCCCGCGCCGCGAAGACGACGGTGTGCAGCAGCACCGCAAAATCCATGAACAGGTTTCGGTTACGCAGGTAGTACAGGTCGTACTCGAGATTTTCGTGGATCAGGCAGCGGCGATCGCCGCTCAACTGCCACAGTCCCGTAATGCCGGGCTTTACCGCGAGCCGCTTGCGTTGCAGCGAAGTGTATTGATCGACGATGAACGGCATCTCGGGCCGGGGTCCCACTAGCGACATCTCGCCGCGCAAGACATTCCATAGCTGTGGCACCTCGTCGAAGCAGGTGCGGCGCAAGAAGCGTCCGACCGGCGTGATACGGCTGTCGAGACCCGACTTGGGTGAGAAGGCGTAGGCCGCACTGTCGCAATACATCGAGCGAAACTTGTACAGGAAGAAGAGTTGCCCACGATGTCCGACGCGAAGCTGATGAAAGATCGCCGGGCCGGGCGAGGTCAGCCGTATCAGCAATGCGGCCACCGCACACGGCACCGCGAGCAGCAGCAGAGCGGCAACGGCGAGCACAACGTCGACTGCGCGCTTGGCCAATTCGCTGACGCGGCGTTCTTCTTCCGTCGCCAGGCTGGCCAGCATCATGCCATCGATCTCGGAATATTCCAGCCAATATCCCGGCTCCAGATAATCGCGCGACACAATGTAGGTGGTCACGCCGACCATGGTTGCCCGCAGCGTGATGTCCACAATCTCGGCGTTGTCGAGATTGGGGTCGGCGATGATCAAAGTCGACGCATGCATGTTGTCGAACAGCCGCGCCGATAGCGGGCCAGCCAGTATCAGCGCCGACTCACGTTGGCGATACGAGCTGGCGTGAATCTCCTTCCCGGTCATCGCGGCTTCTTCGTCCACCAGAGCGACGGGATGTATGCCGAGTTTGGGCGAGCGCAGCAGAGCGGAGTAAATGTTCTTGGCTAAGGGACCGCCTCCAAGGATCACCGCCTTGCGGTTGTCGCAACCCAGTTTTCGCAGAAACGCGACGGCGACCCACAGACAAGACTTCTCCAACACCAGCCCAAGCGGCACGGTGAGAAAGCATGACAGCACCACCAATTTGGGTAGCGCGGGCGCAGCCAAAAGGACTGCGGGCAGGGCGATGAGAAGGCATTCCGCACCTACCCGCAGCAAGCGTTCGGTTTCGCGGACGGCCAACAGGCTCAAGTAAGGCCGATATTCCCCGTGCTTTTCCAGCAGCAAAACGACCATCACGCCGAACAGGGCAGCGACTTCGATTACGGCTGCCGGCGAGAAATCGGCGAGACGGCCAGGATGGCGAAAGCGATAGCTCTCGATGGGCAGCAACACGCCGCAAACCACGGCCAGGCAGTCGAGCAGCCGTTCGATAACCGCAAGGATCGAGGGCAACCGGCGGGGAACGCTGACGGGCAGGGTGCGTGCCTGACCGTCAGCTGTCCCGGGAGGAAAAGGGACTAGGATTCCCATCCGGCATCCTGGGGGAGGATTTTGTGAATCGAACTTTGCAAACCGAAGCGCGTCATAAATGAAGGAGAGGCCTAACCCAGAGGCTCAACATCCGCGCCGCTGAGATCGATGGACACCGATTTCATAATCTGCTCGACCGTCAGCACCAGGCGGGTTGAGTTTCGCTTCTCGACCAGAACGCCTTCCCAGCCGCGAAATGGTCCATGCTTCACCCGAACTCGTTGGCCCACGCGCAGGTACGGGTGAGGTTCGACAGCCGCGGGATTGGCGGTGCAGACACGCAGTTTTTCTACGTCGGCGTCCGACAGCGGAACCGGTTTGCCGCCGCGACAGACAATGCTCAGTACTCCGCCGGTCTGTAATACCCGGCGATGCTCGCCTTTGCCTACGCGAACGAATACGTATCCCGGGAACAGCGGAGTGTCGATGCGGCGGATGCGGTCGCTCCACCGGCTCAGCCGACGATAGGTCGGAAGCAGTGCGTCCAACCCCTTCTGCTGAAATTGCGAGGCGACAACCAGTTCATGGCGCGACCGCGTGTAGGCGGCGATCCAATGCCCGGGCTGCGGCTGCGGTTCTTGCGTCGGGTTGGTGATCGCTTGCGGGCCAACCAGGATTGCCTGTGGCTCCGCCATTGCCAGTCCCATTGCTCTCTGGTGGTGGAAGGTTCCGATGTAGCTGTTGCTGTACTGCTCGGGGCAGCACCTCGGCGTGTGGTGTATAGCGGCTGAAGTGACAATACTTATGTGCAGTTCACAGGCCACTAGCGAAAGCGAATAACGCATTGTCGATATCCCCGGAAAGGCACGCTTTCGTGGTCGGGGAGAAGGCACTATTGAACCAGGATGTCCAGAATCTGGACATCGGTGTGTCCAGAAGATGGACTCCGACGGCTCTGTGCTTTGAAGGGGCGCGGCTTCAGCCGCGCCGCAAGTGACCTCTGAAAGCTGGGCTTTTAGCCCCTGAGGGAACTCGTGCCCGGTCGCCACCGACGACGAGCCCCCGCAGCGGCTGAAGCCGACGAAACGGTCGGCCGTTCGGCGCGCCTGAAGGCGCGTCCCTTCAGTGCTCGGGATTGTGGTACAAAGGTCGGCATGAAAACCCGCAAGCTGATTCCGCTTACCGGCGCGTTGGTGTTCCTGCTGGCGATAACCTCGCTGAGCGTTGGTCAGACGAAGAAGGTTGTCGTCGACATGAAGAATGCTCAAGGCGAGAGCGTTGGCCACGCTACCATTCACGCCGAGAAGACCGGCGTCGAGTTAAAGCTGGACTTGAAGAATCTGCCGCCCGGCGAACATGCGATTCACATTCACCAGATCGCGAAGTGCGATCCACCGGACTTCAAGTCGGCGGGGCCGCACTTCAATCCCACGGGCAAGAAGCATGGATTGCTGAATCCCGAAGGCCATCACGCCGGCGACATGATGAACTTCACCGTCAAGCCGAACGGCACGGCGAAAGACGACGATCAAGAATGATGCAGTGACGCTGGGCGATGGCTCGCAGCCGAACTCTCTGTTCGCCAATGGCGGGACCGCGCTGGTCATCCACGCCAAAGCCGACGACATGAAGACCGATCCGGCGGGCAATGCTGGGGATCGGATTGCGTGCGGGGTGATTGCGAAGTAGAAATCCGCACCTAAGTCAAGAGGGGCTTGGATGGGGTGCCCGTCGATAGGTGTCTTTCCGTGCGTTTCTGCGCCCCTGCGCGTGCCCCACTCAATTCTGTTTTTCGATTGAGAGGGACTAATAGACTTTCCGAAGCGGACGACCTTGTTTTGTCGCCGGAACTAGGAAAGTCCGATTGGTTCAACGAACATCTCTTATCCCACTCAACCGAAAACCGCGGATGAGTGGGGCACCCCGAAAACTTCAAGCATCGCTATCCAACACATTCGAAAACCCGCAACTATACGGCCGAAGAGCCCGCCTAACAAAATACTATTTCGAGAACGGGTCGAAGAGGTACAATCCCTCCGATTCACGGCCAAGGGTCGTTCGAAGTCTGGGAATCGGGAGCGCCATGGCAAACCTGGGGAGCGAAATTCAGCAGTCCTTTCGAGCGCGTATTCACTTCGTTAGCCTGTACGCACTCATTGTTTTCTGCATTGGCATACTTGGGCGCACCGCCGTGGCACAAGGCGGCGAGGCAACTGCGGATTACTCCAACCACAAACAAGAGGTCTCAATGGGAGACTCGCTTTTACGTCCCGGGTCGGCGCCTCTTCATATTTTGTACATTCATGGCATTGGGGCGGTCGGCGCTGGCGGCTCCTACGCTCTCCGAAAGGAAATCTGCGACTTCCTCAGAGACTGCAAGACCCCACAAGGAGAGATACGTCTTTCCCGAGAATATGCAGATGTGGAAGACTTCGATCCGGGTCAGGGTACGAAAATACTGGCGTGGACTTATCTAGGCGATCAAATTTGGAAGACTAAAGAAGAATGGCATGCCTCAGCCCCTTTTGTAGATCACTGGATTCTCGCTCGCAAGAACGGCAAGAAAAGCATTCTCGTTGACGAGCTTAATTGGTGGCCATTAACCTTGGCGCTCAAGTGTCGGCACATCCTCAAGGATGAAGCGCAGCTTGCAGGCACCGACTCCTCCTACCTTGCCCTCTGTACGAGACTGGTATGCTCGAAACCTTCTTGCGCGGCCCAAACCGACGAGCGTTTCGATTCGTTTGATTGGCTGTCTCCGGACACGGTCGATTCTTTACGAAGAAACCGCTCGCACGCGGTCCATCTGAATAAGAGCGTAAAGATCGGGTTAATGGACTGGGGAATGTCTGACGCATTACTGGCCGTCGGCCCCATGCAGCGCTTATTGATCGAGAGTCTGAAACAACTACTGGTTAAGTGCGTAGCGGCAAGCGAACCCAAGCCGCTTGCGGAAATAATATCGGGCGACTCCGAAGCCGAGTACGTGGTTGTCTCACACAGTTTGGGAAGTTTTTTGGTGTTTTCCGCTCTGAATTCGTAAGGGCTCAACACCGCCAACAACTCATACCCAAGCAACGTGGGAGCGGCCGACCCTGTGTCTCCGTTGTACGTGGATCCTTCAAGTATGTGTTGCGTCATACCGGACAGGCGTACTTTTTTGCCAACCAGATTTCGCTGCTCGAGCTGGCGATGTTGAAAGACCCATCTCAACCTGCCGACCGTGCAAACTATGCGATTGATCTCTCACACTGGGGAGACGTAAGAACCAAGGCCGGGCGTAACGTGCCTCAAGTGGTTGCGTGGAGCGACGCGGATGATCTTCTGAGCTGGCATGTGCCTAATATAGAAGGCGTCAACGTAGTCAATCTGTATTCCAAGAACGCGTTCCACTCGTTCGGTCTTTTTGAAGATCCGATCGCTGCGCACGACAAGTATCCCAGCAATAAGACTGCACTTAGGATTGATGTGCCCTTAAGAGAGAGCGCACAAAGGCAAATGCTGGGGGGAGTAATAGACATCTCTTCTACCGCTGATTCCCTGGAGCACCGGTATCAAGCGTCAAAGGATCACGAGCCGGGTCACCCACTTTATTCCGGTTGGAATGAGTTAGAACCCATGCAATGGTCGCCGCTCTCTACGCTTCGGCTGCTCCCGTTTTGCCCTGCAACAGCTGCCGCAGCACGTACTGCAAAATTCCGCCGTGCTTGTAGTACAGCACCTCCTGCGGAGTGTCGATGCGCACCGTCGCGTCGATTTCGACCGTCGTGCCGTCCGCCTTCTTTGCCCTGACCTTTACCGTCTTGCCGGGAGCGAAGTTTTCCAGCACGTGGGTGAGTCCCACAATGTCGTATATCTCTTCGCCGGTGAGGGCGCAGGTTTCGGCGCTCTCGTCGTCGAGGAACTGCAGCGGCAGGATTCCCATGCCCACCAGGTTCGAGCGGTGAATGCGCTCGAAGCTCTCGGCCAGCACAGCGCGCACTCCGAGCAGGCGCGGTCCCTTGGCTGCCCAGTCGCGCGACGAGCCTGAGCCGTACTCTTTGCCCGCCAGAATCATCAGCGGCGTTCCGGCAGCGCGATACTTCTCCGAGGCTTCGAAGATGAACATCTCTTCGCCGTTGGGAAGATGGCGGGTGTAAGCCCCTTCACGTTCGGGCGTGAGCTTGTTGCGCAGGCGGACGTTGGCGAAGGTGCCGCGCATCATCACTTGATGATTGCCGCGGCGTGATCCGTAGGAGTTGAAGTCTGCCGGCTTCACGCCGTGTTCCATCAGGTATTTGCCAGCCGGACTATTGTGCTTGATGGAGCCCGCCGGCGAGATGTGATCGGTGGTGACGCTGTTTCCCAGGTAACAGAGAACGCGCGCGCCGCTGATGTCGCCGACCGGCGCCGGCTTCTTAGGCATGTTCTCGAAGTAGGGCGGATTCTGGATATAGGTCGAAGCATCGTCCCAGGTGAAGGTCTCACCCTGTGGGACATTCAATCCGCGCCAGCGCTCGTCGCCCTTGAAGACGTCAGTGTAGGCGCCGCGGAAGAGGTCTCCGGTGACAAATTTCTGAAGCACCTCGTCAACTTCCTTCTCCGTCGGCCATATATCTTTCAGATAAACCGGCTTGCCGTTACTTTTTCCGAGCGGCTCCTTGTAGAGATCGATGTCCATGCGTCCGGCGAGGGCGTAAGCCACAACCAGCGGCGGCGACATGAGGTAGTTGGCGCGCACCTCGGAGTTGATACGGCCTTCAAAGTTGCGATTGCCGCTCAGCACCGATGCGACGACCAGGTCTTTCTCGGCGACGACATTGGAAACTTCCTGCGGCAGCGGCCCTGAGTTGCCGATACAAGTCGTGCAGCCGTAGCCGACGACGTTGAACTTCAGCTTCTCGAGAAACGGAAGCAGGCCCGAGCGCGTGAGGTATTCGGTCACGACCAGCGAGCCCGGCGCGAGCGAGGTTTTCACGTAAGCGGGAACGGTGAGGCCCTTCTCGACCGCCTTCTTCGCCAAAAGGCCTGCGCCGATCAACACCGACGGATTCGAAGTGTTGGTGCAGCTGGTGATGGCGGCGATGACCACACTGCCGTGATTCAGTCCACCATTGAGCTGAACATGCTCCTCAACACTGTCTTGCTGCGAATCCATGCCGGCGGGGCGTCCACCTTCAGCTTCCCAGCGCGATTCTTGTTTCGGAGGAACGTGCTGGCCCGGCTTAAGCAGGCTGGGCAGCGCCTGTTCGAACGACTCGGCGGCTTTCGAAAGCGGCACGCGATCCTGCGGACGCTTGGGCCCGGCAATGCTGGGTTCGATAGTTGCGAGATCGAGATCGAGCACGTGAGTGTATTCGGCTTCGGGAGTGTGCTCGGTGTGGAAGAGTCCCTGCTCTTTGTAATATGCCTCGACCAGCGCGACCAGTTCTTCGGGACGACCGCTGAGGCGCAGGTATTTCAGCGTCTCATGATCGACGGGGAAGATGCCGCACGTCGCGCCGTACTCGGGAGCCATGTTGGCGATGGTGGCGCGGTCGGCCAGCGGCAGGTTGTGCAGGCCGGGGCCAAAGTACTCGACGAACTTGCCGACGACACCGTGCTTGCGCAGCATCTCGGTGACAGTGAGGACAAGATCGGTTGCCGTCGAGCCGGTCGCCAGGCTGTTGCGCAGGCGAACTCCGACGACCTGTGGGATCAGCATCGAGACCGGCTGGCCGAGCATGGCGGCTTCGGCTTCGATTCCGCCAACGCCCCAGCCGAGCACGCCCAGTCCGTTGATCATCGTGGTATGCGAATCGGTGCCGACCAGCGTGTCGGGATAGGCCAGCGGCTTGCCGCTCTCGCCGTCGTCCCCGACGAAGACTACGCGCGCCAGATATTCCAGGTTGATCTGGTGCACGATGCCGGTGTCCGGCGGCACGATAGCGAAATTCTCAAAGGCAGTCTGTCCCCAGCGCAGGAAAGCGTAGCGCTCTTTGTTGCGCGAGAACTCGAGCTCGGCGTTGAGCTGCAGGGCTTGCGCTGTTCCAAACTCATCGACCTGCACCGAGTGATCGATAACCAACTCGGCGGGTTGCAGCGGATTGATCAGGGTCGGGTCTCCACCCAGCGACTTCATGGCATCGCGCATGGCAGCGAGATCGACCACTGCCGGGACGCCGGTGAAATCCTGCAACAGGACCCGGCTCGGCATGAAGGCGATCTCCTGCACTGGAGTGCTCTTCGCCGACCATGACGCCAGGGCGCGAATGTCGTCGGCCTTCACTGCTTTGCCGTCTTCCCGGCGCAGCAGGTTTTCCAGCAGAATGCGAAGCGAGAAGGGAAGATGCTTGACCGAGCAGCCGTGCTGCTCGAGGGCGTTGAGGCGGTAGATTTCAAATTCGTGGTTGCCGACGCGGAGGGTGGAACGGCTGCCGAAACTGTTCATGAATGAGTCCTTCTTTCTACGAATGAAGTCAAGGTCGGGCGCGGCGTTACGGTGGGCACCTTCTATCTTAGAACTTCTGCGCCGCAGATGTCAGCCCGGGAAGAAAGGTATCAGGCGTCAGGTATCAGCTGTCAGATCAATCCGCAATGTGCCATCGTGACCGGACCCTTCGCACTGGTTTGTTTAAGTCCCCCAAATCCGCGAAAATGAGACTCGTGTTGCGACGCCTCATTGCCGTTAGTTCCTCTATGAAGAATGTCTTGCCGATTGCGCTGCTCCTGGTGGTATCACTGCCGCTAAGCGCGCAGCCCAGAATCATGACGATGGTTGTGCCCCATGCCCAGCCGGGGCAGAACTTCAGCTTCCAGATGCAGGGGATTTGCCCCGATCAGCCGTGCAACTGGCAAGCTTTCGGATTGCCCAAAGGGTTCGGCATCAGCTCATCGGGACAGATTTCCGGAGTCTCGGCGGCGCTGATCGGCTCACAGCAGTTCAGCATAAAGCTGACGGATCGCAACGGGCAGTCGGCGGAGGAGGCCTTTTACTTCTCCAACTCGCAGGACCGGACCGCGCAGTGGCCGAATACGGTGAAGACGGCGGGTTTTCCCTACGCCGACGATTACCGCGAGATATGGGTTCCGCAGGCGAACGACTGGTTGCGGCGGACCTTCGACATCGTGGTTGGCGGCACGGCTAATCTCGCCGCGGGAGAAAAGTATCCGGTCTTCATGCAGAGCCTGATCGACTCTGCGGGCTGGCGTCCGGCCCTCATCAACCGCTTTATCGTCGACGTGGCTGCGAAGCGTGGCTGGGCCGACTACGAGAACATCTTTCTCCATGCCAAAAATGACTATTTCGCCGCTCCTAACGCGGGCGCGCCGACGAAATGGTCGCACATGGACATGTTCGATATCTTTGATGCGAAAGTTATTGACGCCGGAATGGGCGCTCCCATCCCGAAGCAAGTCGTCAATGGCGTGCTGCTGCACCACGGCGGCTCGTTCGAAGATATTTCAGTTGGAGTTTATGAGCAGCAGGGGCCGTACAAGCTGTCGAACGGCGACCATCTGTATGTCGGCTATGGCGAGCCGTTTGCGCTCATCAATGTAACGCTGAGCAAGGGACGCGACGGAGGTTCGGCAAAGTACGAATATTGGAACGGCTCCGACTGGGCGCCACTCGACACTTCGGTTGATACAACTGACGGTCTGAAGTCGAGCGGAGCTATCAACTTTACTCCGCCCTCGAAGTGGACGAAGAACTCGGTCAACAATTCGCGCCCGAAGTGGTGGGTGCGCATTGCGCTGAAAGGCACGCACACCGCGCCGCAAGTCGCGAAGTTGTGGGGCGACGATTGGGAATCGCATGCCACCTCCGGGTGCTCGCCGGAGTGCAATGTCCGTGGCTGGGACCCTGCCGATCAGCATCGCGTCAACGTTGGCCAGGGAAATCTTGAGTACAATCCGAAGCCGCCCGACAAGGCGACGGCACACTTCCGGTATCAGGCCCGGGTCACTGGCTGGTGGTCTCCCGACTTCATGTTCAACAACCCCAACTCCGTCGACCCCAAGACTGGCGACAATTTAGTGGCGTGGGCACTGGCGGCGCAGGACATCTCCACGGTTTCGGACTACCGGCTGCTCGGTGAAAATCATAACGGCAGCTTCTTCGACGACGTCGGCGGCGTAGCCTCGCAGTGGAATTCCGCAAACAGCGATCTGGCACCGGGCACGACGTTCGATACCGGCGTTCCGGGAATGATCTCGTCGCTGCGCGCGCTGCTGCACTCGGCTTTTGGAAGCAATTTCACCATGTTGGCGAACGTAGGCTGTCCCGATCCATGTCGCAGCGCGGTGAAGGCAGAAACCGAGTTCTCGCTCAACGAGCGCCTGGGAGACGTTTCGAAACTGGGCTATTACTTTTACGCCAGAAACTGGATGGATCCTTACGCCACCGGCAAGCACGTAAACATCGTTAATTTCTGGGACAACACGTTTCAGGCCGACTACGATCCATGCACCACGAAGGGAAAAAAGCCTTGTCCCACCTATCAGTTGTGGCCACGCAATGACCGGGGTCCCATGCAGGCCGTGGGTGCCTACCTGATCGGGATGAACCCGAATACGGCATTCGAATACGACGTTACAGGATGGTGGTACCACCACGTGGATGAGGTTTACGTCGCCGGTCCGGTCACGACCAGGTTGGCCGAGCCGGTGACGGCTGATCCCGGCAACGTGCCGCAAGTGATTCACGTTGACGATGGATCGAGCTTCAAGAAGACGCGGGTATTCGACTACATTCTGCAGATCGGTGACGAGGTGATCCTGGCTAAAGAAGGTGCGGACCACAATCACTTCAAATACAACACCGATTACGGCCCGAACTATCTGACGCGCGACTATCCGGCTGGGACGCCGGTGAAGTCGGCGATTGTCAAGCACCTCTCGACTGACGGCATTCCACATTACCAGGATGTGCTCTTCTGGACGACATGGTTTCCGGCGCTGGCGACTGACTTCGGCCAGCCCGATACCCAGGGATGGAACCATGGCGCGCGCGGCGATTGGCTTAGCGGAGAGAAGGTCGGCACCAGCCAGGTTTGTGCGACGGCAGGCAAGTGTCCTGTGGTGGAGCGGCGCGATTTTACCAAGGCGATCGTCCTTCAGCGCGCCATGAGCGACCATGACCCCGCGGACTGGGAGACACCCTCATCGCCGATACCTTTGCCAGCGTGCCCGGGCTGCGTCTGGCAGCGACTCCATGCCGATGGCACGCTCGATGCGCCAACCACCACCGTGTCGCTGATGGGGAACGAAACCGCGATATTCATGAAGGCGGCGGCGGGTTCAGAACAGCAGCCGAAAGCAGACACAAAAGGTTCAGAGAAGAAATAGTACGGGCACCCCTGCAAAACGGACTGATAATCGGGTTCTCCGCGGATATAGTCCACGATTTGTAAGGTGTTTTCTCGCGCAGAGCCGGGCGAAATTTGCTAGGTGCGTATCCGTCCGGCTCCCACATCGCGGATTCAAGACCGATCCGATTCGGCCGCGGCTAAAGCCAGCGTCAGAGATGGCTCGTTTCACCATGCTAAAGCGTGGTGCTTCCACCAAAACCTGCTGCGTGACTCGTTTACCCGGCGCTGAGCTCGTTGATCTTGCCTGCCATGCGCAGGTCGCGCTGCGTCACTCCCCCTGAGTCATGCGAGGTAAGCGACAGTTTTACCTTGTTGTAATTGATGGTGATGTCGGGATGGTGGTTGACGGCCTCGGCGGCTTCGGCAATCCGGTTCACGAATCCCATGGCTTCCACGAAATTGGGGAATTCGAAGACGCGTTCGATGGTGTCGCCATGCGCGCTCCAGCCTGCCAGACCTTCAACTGCCTGATGTAATTCCGCTCCGCTCAGCACAGTACTCATGCACTTCTCCGACGAGGAATGATATTGCAAATTGTGTTAGCAGGGCTATCGATTGCGGGCCGATGAAAAAAACGCTGTTAGTGCGGGCGTTTTCCACGGCCGTTGTCGGTGATCTGGTCGCGCAACATCACCCAGAACTCGGTTGCAATAGAAAGAAAGATATTCACCACGTTGGGATCAAACTGGGTCCCCGCATGCTTCTCAATTTCCCGACGCGCCGAAGACATCGACTGAGCGGCGCGGTAGGGGCGGTCGGAGGTAATGGCATCGAACGCGTCAGCCACCGCAAACACGCGCGCTCCCAGATGGATTTGTTCGCCGCGCAGACCCCGTGGATAGCCACTGCCATCGAAGTGCTCCTGGTGGGAGTACACGATCTCCGCCGGTTCGTGCAGGAAGGGAATTCTGCGCAGTATCTGATACCCCAGCAGACAGTGCTCGCGCATGACCGCCTGTTCCTCGGGGGTAAGCCGGCCCGGCTTGCGCAAAATTGCGTCGGGTATCGCCATCTTGCCGATGTCGTGCAAAAATGCGCCACGCCCAATTACCTTGCGTCGCTCGTCCGGCAGTTCCAGTGCGTGCGCGATCGCCATGGTGAACGCGGTCACGCGTTTGGAATGGCCTTCGGTCTCCGCGTCTTTCAGGTCCAGCGCGTTGCCCAGTGCTTCCAGGGTAATGTCATAAGAGCGTTCCAACTCAGACATGGCGCGCTCGCGATCGGCCAGCGCCCGTTTCAAGTCTGCCATGGTTCCGTCGAGAAGATCGGTCCGGGCTTTCACCAGGGATTCCAACTCATTCCGGTACGCGAGATTCTCTAATTCCAGGCGACGCTTTTCCAGCCCTCTGGCCACCACCGCCAGCAGTTGCTCGCGCTCAAAAGGCTTCAACAGATAGTCGTAAGCACCCATGTGGATGGCTTCCAGGGCTATGGAAATATCGTGGACCCCGGTGACCATCACAACCGGCACATAAGGATGTTGGCGCTTGGCGTACTCCAGCAACGTAAACCCGTTGTTTCCGGGCATGATCAGGTCGGTCAGGATCAGGCTGAAGCTCTTGGTGGCGAGCGTAGCCATGGCGGCCTCTACCGAGGACGCCGGCTCAACGGAATGGCCCGCCGACTGCAATGCTTCCATTAACGCCTGCCGAACCGCTGCTTCATCGTCGAGAACCAATACCAGTTCGGCTGCCATGACTCCTTTTCCTACTCCTGTGTGAGTTGCATTCTACTCGCCGAGGCTACTATTCACATCGGCTAATTTGGTGCGTCAATTTCGCTTCCCGCCAGAAAAATCATCCCGAGTTGCTACCTTGTCCCGGGTTGAACTTTCACGCCGACGGCCAAAACTACATTGCCCGTTTAAGGGGAGTGGTATGTGGATACCAACTGAAGGCACGTCGCAGCTCAATTTCGTCGCTTTCACAGATAACTAGCTCGAATACCCTAGTCCTTTTGGGCCAGTCATAGTTCCTGCGTAGTCCTTATTCCCATTTAGTTTCAATCGCTTACACCGATTCGCCGGGATTTCCAGCTCCCGATTCCCAAGATGGGCAACGCGATTGCATTGTTTAGAGGTGTGAGCGGCGCGAGCGTGATTCCGAATTCAAACAATGCACTCAAGCAACAACGCGGCTCGCTGCTCGGCACTTCCAGTTTACAAGTTGCAGCACTCCCAGGAGGACTCGAGATGTTGAACACCATGCAGGAAGCCCCTCGCACTCAGATCACCGGATTTTCGCCGGAAACCATGGTTGCCGTCCCACAGCGCCGAGAGATTTTCGAGCGCAATCGCCATCGCGTTTACAGCACCGCATTTTGGATGAGCGGCAATGAACTCGCGGCCGAGGACGTGATGAGCGATGCCTTCCGCGCCGCGTTCCTGGGTACCGCAAACCCGAGCGTTGAAGACATCGATCAGGCACTCGTGGGCGAGTTGAAGAAGACGTTCGACATCCCGCTGTTCACACTCGACTGTGCACCGTCTAACCAAGTCCGTAATGTGCGCAGCAACATCCTTCGCACCGATCTGGAAATCGCCGTCATTGCCTTGCCGGCCACCGAAAAGCTGGTTTTTCTTATGCACGACCTGGAAGGCTATGACCACGATCGCGTCGCGCGCCTGCTTGGCATTACTGAGCGCGAATCGCGTCTTGGCCTGCATCAGGCGCGGCTGCGGCTGCGCGAACTTCTAGCGAAGTAAAGCTCTCATCGTCCTCTCTCTCCTGAACCTACCTCCGCCCCTCGTAAGAGGGGCATTTTTGTTACGTCCAGAAGAGCGCCTTGCAGCTCCTCGATTTGCGACTGGCCCGTAAGGTAGCTGACGATCATGGCCCGGATGACGCTGCGTCCAGCAACGCGAGTCTCGGAGATCCAACGCCTGCCGTCACGCGTGACGCGCTCAACCAGTTCGATATGCGCCTGGGCAAGTTGATCGCCCCCACCCGCGCGCTTCAGTCGAAAGTTGAGAATAGGCAGGACCTGTGGCGTGGCCATCTCAAAGACGTCGCCAGATTCGACCCAGGCCACGAACTCACGCGCCAGCTGCATTTGGCTGTCGATGAGCGTCTCGTAAGCTTTGCGCCCGTGCATCTGCAGCGTGAGCCAGAGCTTCAGCGAATTCATGCGCCGCGTCCATTGCATCGAGACCTTGAAGTTGTCGAGCGCTACGCCCGGGACTGGCTTGGGCATGTAAGGCGTAGTAACGCCAAAGGCCGCCTGCATGGCTTGCGGGCGGCGCGTGAGGATGATTCCCGCGACGAATGGCACTGACAGCCACTTGTGTGGATCGATGGTCACCGAGTCGCAGCGCTCGATGCCGTTCACCAGGTGCCGGTAGCGGTCGCTGAAGGTGACGGCCGCTCCATAAGCGCCGTCGAGATGAAGCCATAGGCCTTCGCGTTGGCAGAGGTCCGCAATCGCCGGAATGTCATCGATGATGCCGGAGTTCGTGGTACCGGCGGTCGCGACCACGCAGAATGGTTTGCGCCCTGCGCGCCGGTCGGCCGCGATCGCCTGCTCCAGCGCATCGACATCCATGGCGCAACGGTTCGTTCAGCGGGATACGTTGCAACGCCTTGCGTCCCTAATCCCAGCAGGCCAACCGATTTGTCGAGCGAATGGTGCGACTCGGCGGAGGCATAGACAACGGGTTGCGCCCCGATAGAAGCTACGCCGTCTTCGATGGCCTCAGGAAAGTGCGTAGCCAATGCCAAGGCGAGTGCGCTGAAGTTGGCTTCATTGCCGCCGCTGGTGAAGGAGCCGTCGAATGGCTGCTGCCATCCGAAACGTTCGCCGATCCAGCGAATGGTTTCGGCCTCGATCTTGGTCGCAAGCTGCGAACGGCCGGTGGTTGCCAACTGCGGATTGAGCGCAGCGACCAGCGCCTCCGCCAGAACGCCAGCGTAGGTGGGCGTCGGATTCATCAGGCCAAAGTAGTTGGCCGAGCCAAGATGAAATCCGCGGTCGATCATCTCCTGCGCGGTCTTCCGCAGAAAGCCCGAGAGCTCGTCGTGAGCGTTGCCGTTCATGCCGCAATGTTCGGCGGATTGCTGCAGTATCCCGGTCTCGGGCATAGCGTCGCGCAGCGGCTCAAACGAGCGCTCTTCCATGGGTGCCTGTACCGGGCGAGTAGGGAGCGACTCAAAGTAGTCGTTGATCAGGTCAATCAGCTCGTAGCCGAGCTGGCGCCGAGTAGCGAAGTTCAGTTCAAAGTTGCTCTGGGACACAATACGATATTAGGTGATTTGGAGTGTTGTGTGGATTCGCGGTGTCTCGGTGATTGTGGGTAACCAGGTCAGATGGCAGTTCGGTGCACCGGGCGGCAGTTCGGTGGGAGCCCACGCATTTACGCGTGGGAAAGGGAACGCAGTGAAAGAATGCGCTTTAGCGCTGGGCTCCTCCGCGGGTGCGGGGAGAGCCGGGGCTAAGAGCCCTTGACTTCTTGGCGCTGGTTCCCCCGCATAAATGCGGGGGCTTCCACCCTGGTTCCATCTGCCAGATTCTGCCTCGCCATATCCGCAAATTCGGAAACAAAGGTATACTTCTTGACAACCAGGTGCGGTGAGGCAGTTTTGTGGTAAGTCCAACTCTGTCAACCGCCAACCAGTACGGTGCGGAGTAGGAAGTGGAACCAGAGGGCGCAGCTCGTCGCGCACGGGAAGGCACTGCTGTTTCCAGCGGCGAGAGTTCGGCGGCGCAGCAGCCTGCTGCCCTGAACTCAGAGGGACTGCCTCGCACTGATTCCGACCTCGAAGCCACGCTCCCCCAAGGTGCCGTATCGCCGGTTCCACCGACCCGCCCGCCAAAGTCAGCCGCTCAACCCAAAAGCGATCCCTCTGACGATGTCACGATGGCGGAGCCGCGCAAGCCGCGCGATCCCAGTTCCGGGGCGGCGCAGCAGGTATTCGCTTCCATTGGCGCCACCATCTTCGAAGTCGGCAGCGTGCTCGGCGGCCGCTACGAAATTCAGGCTTTGCTGGGCATGGGTGGCATGGGCGCGGTGTACAAAGCCCATGACTCGGAAGTTGATCGTGCGGTCGGGCTGAAGGTCATCCGGCCCGATCTTGCCGGCAATCCTGCGATCCTCGCGCGCTTCAAGCAGGAGCTGATCCTGGCGCGCCAGGTCACGCACAAAAACATCATCCGCATTTACGACCTGAGCGAAGCCGAAGGCGTGAAGTTCATCACCATGGAGTTCATCGAAGGTGAGGACTTGCGCACCATCCTGACGCGCCAGGGCAAGCTCACCCCCGATGAAGCCATCGGCATCATTCGCCAGTCGTGTTCGGGACTGCAAGCCGCGCACCAGGAAGGGGTGATTCACCGCGACCTGAAGCCGAGCAACATCATGCGCGATGGCGCGGGCCGCGTGGTCATTATGGATTTCGGCCTGGCCAAGACGGTGGCCAGCGATGGCATGACCCAGACCGGAATGATGATCGGCACCATGGAGTACATGTCGCCCGAGCAGGCGATGGGCTCTGAGTTGGACGCGCGCTCCGACATCTTCGCCATCGGGCTGATTTTCTACGAGCTGATCACCGGCAACATGCCCTATCGGGCGGAAAGCGCCATCGCCAGCCTGGTGAAGCGGACCCAGGAGCGGGCAGTCCCGCTGCACGAAGTGGATCCGGACGTGCCGCACGCGGTAAGTCAGATCGTTGCCAAGTGCCTGGAGCGCGATCCCAAGAATCGGTATTCATCGGTTCAGGAACTGCTTGACGATCTCGACATCGCGCAAGGCAAGCGGCCACGCTCCGGCGCTGGGCAGTCCGCGGTGCGAATGAGCGCTTTCGCCGGCGATGCTCTCACCGCGGGCGCTCCGTCGCCGGCGATTCCGCAGCCTGCCATTGCAACCGGAACAGGATTTCCGCGTAAATGGCTGGTGCTCGCAACCGCCGTCCTGGTTGCGGCGCTGGGAGTGGGTGGTTACTTCGTCTTCAACAAGCGGCCGGGCAGCCATTCTGCCCAAGCCCAGGCGGCGACCATGTCGCTCGCCATCATCCCCTACTACAACGCGTCGGGCGATGCCAGTCTCGACTGGCTGTCGTCCAGTTTGTCGGAGACGCTGGGAGCGGACATCGGTCCGTCCGTCGGAGTCCGCCTGGTTTCGCAGAGCCGCCTGCAACAGGTGCTTCGCGACCTCAATATCTCGGCCCAGCAGCAGCTCGATCTCTCGACCCTCAAGCGCATCGCCGACTTCACCAATGCAGACACCGTGGTGACTGGCCAGTATGTGAAGATTGCCGATCAGATTCAGATTACCTCGACGGTGTACGATCTGAAGCGCGACCGCCAACTTCCAATCGCTACCACCGTTCCCAACGAAAAAGAGCTGCTGGCATCAATCTCTAAGCTGGCGCAAGATGTGCGCGAGAAGCTCGCCACCAGCCCTGCGATGCTGGACGCGCTGCAGTCAGGGGCTCCATTCATCCTGACGAAGTCAGTGCCCGCGCTACGCTCCTATGATGAAGGGTTGCAACTACAGCGCGTCAACAAGTACAGCGAGGCGGCGAAGAAGTTTGAGGAAGCCACGGCGGAAGATCCGACCTTCGCGATGGCTTTCTCGCAGCTCGGACTGGCGTACCACGCGCTGGGCTTTGACGATAAGGCGGATCTCGCGTCGCGGCAGGCCGTGACCCTGAGCGACAACCTGCCGGACAACGAAAAATTTCTGATCCAGGCCAACAACGCGATTATCACCAATGATACGGACAAAGCTATCGCCGCTTACGAGAAGTTGACCGCGGTCAATCCCGATGATACCGAGGCGCAGTTTGCATTGGCGAAGCTTTACGAAAAGGCGGCGAACTACGACGCCGCTCGCCAGCATCTGGTGAAGGTGAGAACGGCAGATAAGAACAACCCGGAGGTTCTATTGGAGAGCGGGCGGGTTGAACTTCGCGCCGGCAATGCACAGGCTGGCCTTGAGTTCCTGAGCTCCGCCTATAACCTGGCAATGCAAACCGGAAACGAGGTGCTGAAGGGGGACATCCTGCAAGCCGAGGGCATCGCCTACGAGATGCTCGATAAGCCGAAGGAGGCGTTGAAAAATTTACAGGAGGCGCTTGCGATTCGGCGCTCGTTGAATTTACAGAGCGCCGTCGGCGGAAGCCTCAACGAGATTGCCGGAGTGCAAGACAAACTGGGTGACAGCTCTGCCGCGCTGACCAGCTTCAAAGAGTCGCTCGACATTCGGACGAAGATCGGCGATAAGGCTGGCGTTGCCCTGGTTTCATTGAACTTGGGCAAGTTCTACAACGATCACGCCAAGTACGATGATGCGCTAAAAATTCTCAATAGCGCGTTAACCCAATTCCGTGATCTGGGCGATCAGGCGAGTCAGGCTATTTGCCTGAACAACATTGGCACTGCCGAATTTCAACTGGGAAATCTTCAGGCTGCGTTGACCTACTACCAGCAGGCGCTCGACATCAACGAAAAGTTGAAGGTGTCTGACGGCATTGCCTTGGCGCTGCACAATCTCGCTGACACCAACCGCAAGCTGGGCCAATACGATGTCGCCATCACCCAATATCTGAAGACGATCGATACCGCTCGCACCGCCGGAGATCAGAGTAGCGTCGCGCTGGCATCGACCAGCCTGGGCGAGCTGTTTGCCACCCAGGGGCAATACAGCCGTTCGCTGAAATCCTATGAGGATGCGATCAAGGGATTCCAGGCAACCAACGATCAGACCCGTCTGATGGCGTCGGCCCTCGGCGGATACGGCAACGTGCTGTCGATGGTGGGACGGGAAGAAGAAGGCCAGCAGAAACTCCAGGATGCGCTGAAGATCGCAACCGATGCCAAGAGCGACACCTCCATCGCGCAAACCTTGAACTGGCTCGGCGATAGCTACACCTATGCGGGAGCGTTCGGAGACGCCAAGCAGCAGTACGACAAGGCGGCTGCGGTCGCGGCCCGCGCCAAGGATCGCGAACAAGCTGCCCTGTCGCGCTTCGGCTTGGCACGTTTGGAGGTGTTGCAGGGACGCGGCAATGCTGCCATACCGATTTTGCAGAAGCTGGTGGAAGAAAGCGACACCATCGGCTTGAGAGCGCTTTCCGTGCAAGCCTCAATTTACCTCGCGCAGGCGCAGCTTGCAGCCAGAAA
The DNA here is from genome assembly GCA_963699875.1 of uncultured Acidobacteriaceae bacterium. Lineage (GTDB taxonomy): Bacteria > Acidobacteriota > Terriglobia > Terriglobales > Acidobacteriaceae > CAVVDY01. The sequence continues at coordinate 884,327 of CAVOVN010000010.1, read as the reverse complement.
GCTGCAGCCGGCCGAGCAAGAGTTGGATCGCGCGCTCAATCGTGCCGACAAGCTGGGCCTCGTCATCGAACAGGCACAAGCGCACTATCTGCTGGGGCAACTGGCCACCGTCACCAACAAAGAAAAACAGTTTGGCTTCCAGTATCGCGATACTGTGAAACTGCTGGAATCGGTGAGTAAAGACCCCGGAGTCGGTCAGCTGCTCGACCGCGCCGACCTCAAGGGCATCTATCAGGACGCACTGAAGTCCTACCAGGGCGGGACGTAAGCAACGGTTCTGTTGCCAATAAAGAAGCCCCGGAATTCCGGGGCTCTTATATTTCCAGCTCACGTCCTGACTCTACTTATTCGCACCCGCCGGACCAGGCTCCTGCTGCGAACTGCTTGCCGGAACCGCAGCGTTCGTCTGCGGCAGCTTGCGGAACAGCTTGCTCGAATTCCCTGAACCCGGGCACATCGGATCCACTCCGGGGCCGGTTTTGAAGGTGGCCACAAAGTCCGAGAAGTCCTTCCCCTTTCCTGACGTTGTGGGATCAATATCGTCCTGTTGGAACGTGGTGAAGATGGAGCACCAGTTGTTCGTGCCGATCGGCGCCTTGATGTAATCGGCATTGCCCGCGTTGACCGGATCCGTTGTGGCGTAGGTCGTCCGCGTATCGATCAGTTGGTTCTCATCGGGATTCGGGCATGAAACATTGTTGTGGTTCATGTCCTGGCAGGTGACCTCGTACACGATGCAGTTGCCACCGGTGCTCAGGTACGTAATGCACTGTTCGTTGTTAAAGGTGGTGTTGTTCTTAAGGCGAGTGTTGAAGAACGTCGTCGCATCGATCGGAATCGCGTTTACCGTCATTTGGATGTTGCCACTATTGACGAAGCCCGGCGGATAGGTCACACCGTAGACGTGGTTTCCATAGTCAAACTCAGTTTCGCTGCCGCCGTTTTGAATCATTTGCTGAATTAGGGTCGGGGTATGCGGGGTGAACTCCCAGGCAATGACATCGGTCGTCTGGGTGTTGGCGCCGTATCCGGCGGTGAAGCCCACATACGCTGCCCCCGCGGCGTTGTTGAATGTAAGTGACTGATCGAGTTTGAACGGCTTCAAATCGATTTGCGCGGTGGCAGTTGCTACCGGAGTGTGCGTCCCCGGAATCAATAGCGGATCGACATAAATCTTCAGATGGTATGGATCGTTCGCGTTGACCGAGGGAGGCCCGGTGTACTCCACCACAACCGTGACCGGAATGCCGTCAATGCACCCTCCATCGCCACAAGCAACTCCCAGCGGAGGAATGGCGCTGCTGATGCTGTTCTGGCTGTAGAGGCAACTGGTTACGTTATGGTTCTGGCCGATGGTGTATTGCCCGGGAAGATGGACCGGAGTGTTGGTTTTGATGCCGCAAGTTTGCAGTGCGACGTGATTCGCCGTCGGGTCCCATGGATCCTGAGCGGTATCGAACTCGATGGCGATGCTGCTGGGAATGCCGGCATAACCGAGTCCGCCATTGCCTACCCCGAGGGCGGTCCTGGCGCCTCCCGTGGCGCCAAAGCTCGAATCGGTGGACGATGAGTTCTGAATGACGAAGGCTAATCCATCGCCTGGGGTACAGCACTGCACCGGGTTATGAAACAGGAACTTGAAATATGAGGTAAATCCCGAGGTCACCGGCTGCGGAACATTGAACCACGCCGAGCTCGCAGTCAGCCCACTAGGGCGATTATTGCTCGAGCCGTCGGTCAACCGCATGACACCAATCGAATTCCAGGTGGCCTGAGTGACTGTGCCGTTCTTGGCGAGCAGCGTCTGAAAGGCATGGGGATCGGAGAAATCCTCGAACCGTATCTGCTGGGCCGAGGCGGACATAACGAGGGTCAGTACCGTTAGAAAACTCAGGAGCTTCAACAGTTTTGCCAGATGCATGGATGTGCTTCCTTCTCTCGTCCGTTGCTGCTGGACGTCCTTATTTCCGGCTCCTAGCCGGGGGCGCCTGGCTCGCGGTGGGAGAAAAAAGCCATGGCGAGGGCCAGTCTTGTGTGAAGGTATTCTGGTTTCATCGCTCTTTTATGTCAAGGGAATTGCCCTTCCGACGGCTGCCGTGACCATTATTGGCGTTGATTACCGCGACTGGCAGCCCCCGCCGGGGTTGACGCAAGTGGCTCCTTCTATTGAGTTTCTGTGACCGGCATCACAGCCTTTGGAGAAACCAATGCCGCAGGATAGTATTTGCAGTAATGGCAAGTCACGAGGTAGCGGATGAGCTGGATTTATAACCGGTTCGAGAAGAACTTCCTGGTCACCACGGTTGACTACGTTTTCAACTGGGCGCGCAAGTCGGCCATCTGGCCCATGACCTTCGGCCTGGCCTGCTGCGCCATCGAGATGATCGCCGCTTCGACGGCGCGCTTCGACATCGCGCGCTTTGGCTCGGAAGTGTTTCGTCCCAGCCCCCGGCAGAGCGACCTGATGATCGTCGCCGGTACTGTGACCCTGAAGATGGCGCCGGTGGTGCAGCGGATTTACGAACAGATGCCCGATCCCAAGTGGGTCATCTCCATGGGCGCCTGCTCCTCTGTGGGCGGTCCCTTCAATACCTACGCCGTGCTGCAAGGCGTGGACCGCATTGTGCCCGTCGACGTGTACGTCGTCGGCTGCCCGCCGCGTCCCGAGAACCTTTTCTATGGACTGCTGCGCCTGCAGGACAAGATCGACCGCATGAGCATCGCCAGGAAGCCCACCGAAGTGCGACTGAAAGAAGATATGGTCGACAACTTCAAGCAGCAGATTCGGATCGCGCAGGCAAACTTCGCCAATCCCGAACAGTTGGTGCAGCCGGTCGAGAATGGGATCGTGGTTCCGCGGTAGCGCGCAACGTGGGAAGATTCGCGTCAGGACACCCTTCGGCTCCGCTCAGGGCAGGCTACCAGTCGTGCCGTTAAGTTCTCAAATATTTGTCATCACGAGCGCCTTCTTTTGGCGCGAGGGATCTGCTCTCGTTGCACGATCGACGCTGCCGCCTCAAGAGAAATGCGTTCCCGCCGCGAGCAAAGAACAGGTCCCTCACTTCGTTCGTGATGACAATTTATTTGCGATAGGCTATGAGAGTCATGTCTCAATTCATCAAAATCGCCACCAAGTCTGAACTCCCGGAAGTCGACTGCGCTGCCGAATTCACCGTCGGCGAGCGCACCATCTGCGTCGCCAACGTCAACGGCGAATATTGTGCGATGGACAACGTCTGCCCTCACGAAGGCGGCCCGCTCGGCATGGGCTACGTCGATGGCTCCAAGGTCGTGTGCCCGTGGCATGGCTGGGAGATCGAAGCTAAGACCGGCAAAGCCGCAACTGGCCCCGGGAGCGTCCCCGTCTACGACCTGCGCATCGAAGGCGAGGACGTGCTGGTGGCGCTCTAGAAAGCTTTCACCACGGAGTGCACAGACGTCACGGAGAGAACCAGACCTGTAAAGCCGTTCGGATTTGCAACATCCTGTTTTGAAGGGGCGCAGCTTTAGCTGCGCCGGATGCTTCTGATTTGGCCCAGGCTTTAGCCTCTGAGGGCGCCTCGCCCTCCTCGTCAGAACACGGAGTGGAGAAAGAGCTTCGTCTCTCTCAACATCCCAATATCTCTGAGAGTGAACCCTCCTGCTGCGAAGGGGCGCGCCTTCAGGCGCGCCGAAAGGCCAGCGCTTTGTTCGGCTTCAGCCGCTGAGGAACCGCGTCCGTTCGGTTCTCCGTGGTGAGGGCTTTTGTCTTCCGAACTTTTCTCCCCTCTTGCGCGTACCTAAACTGACAGCGGCCCGTTCGCGCGCCGCGCCTGTAACTGATACCCTTTTTCTCCGAAGGAGTTTGCATGCGATTTCTGGCACTGGCCCTGTGCCTCGTTTTCTCCAGCCAAATGTTTGCCGCCGACACGCTTGACGCTCGCCGAAAGCAGTTGAACGACCTGGTCTCCGAGTACTGGGAGCACAACCTCAAGACGAACCCGGTCTTCGCCTCGATCATCGGCGATAAGCGCTACAACGACCAGCTTGGCAGTACCTCGGCGGAGTTCCTGAAGAAGGAAGCCGATGTTGACCGCCAATATCTGGCGAAGTTTGAAGCCATCGACACCACTGGCTTTCCGCAGCAGGAAAAGCTCAACCAGGAGCTGGAGATTCGCGAGATCAAGCGCGGCCTCGGTTTCTACGAGCTCAAACTCTGGCAGATGCCGGTTAGCCAGATCAGCGGCATTCATCTCGAGGCGCCGCAACTGGTGACCCTGCTCTCGTTTCAGACGGTGAAGGATTACACCGATTACATCGCGCGTTTGCACGAACTGCCGCGCATCTTCGACGAGACCACGGACAACATGCGCCTGGGTATGGCCGACGGCATGATGCCGCCGAAGTTTTTGCTGGAGAAGGCGGTCGATCAGACCAACGATCTCGCGAACACCCCGCTGGACAAGTCGCCGTTTGCGCAGCCCTTCGATAAGTTTCCTGCCGGCTTCTCTGACGCCGACAAGACGCGCCTGAAAAAAGAGGGCCTGGACGCCATTCAGAAAGACGTGGTGCCCGCCTATCAGAAGCTCGCCAAGTTTCTGAAAGACGACTACGCCCCCAAGGGCCGCACCGAAGTGGGTATCTGGGCGCTTCCCAACGGCGACAATATTTATCGCTTCATGGTGCGCGAGTCGACCACGACTGACGTCGATCCCGAGAAGATCCACGAGATCGGATTACAGCAGGTTGCCGAGATCGAAAAGCAGCAGCTGGCCATCGCGCAGAAGCTAGGCTATAAGGACCTGAAAAGTTTCGCTGCGTCGATTGCCACCAACCCCAATCTGCACGCGCACTCGCGCGAGGAGATCCTCGACCTTTACCGCAAATACATCGGACAGATGGAGCCCAAGCTGCCACAGTTATTCGGTCACCTGCCGAAGGCCAAGCTGATCGTCATGCCCGACGAGGCGTATCGCGAGAAGGACGCTTCGGCCGCCGAATACGTCGAGGGCACTCCTGACGGCTCGCGCCCCGGTCACGTGATGGTCAACACCAGCGATCCTGAGAAGCGGCTTACGATTAACATCGAGTCTACGTCGTATCACGAGGGAGTTCCCGGCCATCACCTTCAGCTGTCGATGGCGCAGGAAGTCGGCACACTGCCGCCCTTCCGCCAGCATGGATACTGGGGCGCCTACATCGAAGGCTGGGCGCTGTACTCCGAACGCCTGGGCAAAGAGGTCGGCTTCTATCAGGACCCGTACAACGACTATGGCCGCTTGCAGGACGAAATGCTGCGCGCGATCCGCCTCGTAGTCGATACCGGCCTGCACTACAAGCACTGGACGCGCGAGCAGGTGGTGCAGTTCTTCCACGATCACTCATCGGAAGACGAGCCCAACGTGCAGTCGGAGACCAACCGCTATATCTCATGGCCGGGACAGGCGCTGTCCTACAAAATGGGACAGCTTGAGATTCTCGATCTGCGCGCCCACGCCCAGAAAGAGCTGGGCAGCAAGTTCGACATTCGCGAATTTCACGACCAGGTGATCGATTCTGGGGCGCTGCCGCTGGACGTGCTGCAAGTCCAGATCGATGACTGGATCGCGCAGAAGAAAGCGGCGAAATAGGTAGAGCTGGCCTTCAGGCCGGCGTCATGGGGCTAAAATGAGTGAGGGCTTCAGCCCCTGAATCCACCTGTTATCCGAGCTCAAATGTCCTTCTACGATTACAGCGCGAAACTGAACGACGGCAGTCTCACCAAGCTGAGCAAGTACAAGGGCAAAGTGTTGCTGGTGGTGAACACCGCCAGCCAGTGTGGCTTTACCCCGCAGTACAAAGGGCTGCAAGAGCTCTATGCCACCTACAAGGACCGCGGCTTCGCGGTCCTCGCCTTTCCCTGCGACCAGTTCGGGCATCAGGAACCGGGCGGCGATGACGAGATCAAGTCATTCTGTGAGACCAACTACGGCGTCGACTTCCCGCTGTTCTCAAAGATCGAAGTCAACGGCGACGACGCTCATCCGGTATATAAGTTTCTGCAGAGCGAAAAAGGCGGACTGCTGGGTGATGCCATCAAATGGAACTTCACCAAGTTCCTCGTCGACAAGCAGGGAAACGTCGTCGACCGCTATGCGCCGCTGACTCCTCCCGACAACATCGCGCGCGATATCGAACGAGAACTGGCCAAATAGCTCGCCCCTACTGCAACAACCCAAACACCGCTACCCCGGTTGGCGTCCCAACATACACCCGCCCGTTCGCGATCAGCGGGGTGATGAACTTGTTTCCGTTGCCGAACTGATCGCGCGAGCCCTGCTGATTGCTGTTGTACAACTCCTGCGTCAGGTCACGCGCGTTGTAGGCGTGCAGCACCGCCGGCGACGTGTTCTCGACCGCCCACAGGATTCCGCTCTGCGAAAGATTCGCCGAAATGCTTGGCGTCGTGCCGGGATAAGTGAAGGTTTTGCTGGTTTGGCTGCTCGGCGAAGTCGCCAGCTTCCCATTCACCAGAGGATAAGCCTTGATGTGATCGCTCACTCCGCCGTAGTAGACCGTGTTGTAGAAGTATGCCGGCATCGACCACGCGCCGCTCGGCAGCGCCCCCGACAATACCTGGTAAACATTGCTGTTGTTGTTCGGGTTCCACTTGCCCATGTTGTCGCGATTGGCAACATAGATGTTGCCGTCTTTGCCCGCGCCGACTATCAGGTGAATCTTTTTCCCCAAGGAAACCGAGATGTCAGGCAGCACCAGCGCTCCGCCCGATCCCAGGTCGGTATCGGAATTCGATTCCTGCACCGTGTTGTACATGTTGAAGTAGTCAGCCACCGCCAGCGGACCCGAGGTCGAAACCTTCACCATCGCGTTACCGTAGTCGCCGTTAATCGGGAAGCCGTTGCCGTCGAGCGTAGTGTCGAATGTCCCGTTGGCATCGAGGAAGTAAATAAAGCCGTCGCTGTCGGCGGCCAGCCCCGCGCCGGTCATCCAGATCGCGCCTTCGTTGCCATTGGGCGTGACATTGAGCACCGATACCTGCGTCAGGTTCGCCGCGCTGTACTGCATGATCCAGCCGGTATAAGGACGCGCGTCGCAGTGCGAGGTGAATGCCAGATAAATGTTGCCGGCTACTTCGAGAAGTCCTGCGCGCTCGGCGTAATACTTCGGATCGAAGACCACAAATCCGTTCTGGTGGTTGTCTCCGTTGCCGGGATACTTGGCCTGAATCTCCGTCGGCCCACCGAACAACTCAGCACCGGTAGTGAGATCGACCGCATGCAGCCGCTGATGATAGGCGCTGTTCGCGTCCTTCGACATGGCCACAAAATACATGGCGCCGTTCCCGCCTCGATTGCGATCGATCACCGGCGTGTCGGTGATGCCGATCTCAGGACTGATCTGCCCGCAACCGAACACAGCTTCGCTTGTGGTTTCACCCTGCAACAGCGCTGTCGTCTTCCATAGCTGCGCTCCGGTGTCGGCATCGAAGGCGTAGATACTGTCATGCTCGCTCACCACGTAGACCACATTGTGAATGACGCTGTTGATCATCACGTTGGAGACATAGAGCGGCTCGGCATCCACCTTGCCGTCAGTGGTGAGGAAGTTCACTTTGCCGAAGCTCGTCGAGTTTACGTTTGTCAGTGTGAGTACGGTCTCGAGCGGCATCAGTCCGGTGCGCATGCTGTCGTCATGGTAGGTGAACACGTTGATTGGCGCAGCCGACGTCGGCGGCGCCGTCGCGTCCGCGGCAGGCTTCTGCTGTGCCATGCACGACAGGAACATCAGGGGAACAAGCGCGATACAAAGAAGAGCTGGGCGGGGAGTCATGGACGGCACCTCCAAGAGCATTCCGAAGAGTGTACTGCAAGCAGATGAGCCGGCTGCCGGTGAAGTTTGCCAAGTTTCGAAAATTTTACGAAGGCGACCACCTTAGTGTTGGACTGAGATTGAACATGCGCCACTGGATATAATCGAACGATGGACGAACAGGATTTCCGCCGCCATGCCGATGCCAGTCTCGAAGCCTTGAAACGCAGCCTCTACGAAGCGGAGGGCGAAGCCGACTTCGAGGTGGAAGAAAATGCTGGTGCGCTCCACATCGTCTTCGAAGAGCCGCCGGGAAAATTCGTCGTCTCGCCCAACTCTCCCGTCCGCCAGATCTGGATATCCGCGCTGTCTACCAGCTTTAAGCTCGACTGGTCAGAGAAGAAGAAGGACTTCGAACTGACCAAGAGCGGCGAGACCATTAAGCAGCTTGTCGGGCGACTGATCAACGAACAGTTAGGCGAAGAGGCGATTCGGTTGAAGTAGGGCCGCCGTTCGCCATTCGCCATTCGCTCTTCGCCGGAAAGAACGAAACCCCGGCCAGCCACGGATTCCCACCGATCGTCACGGATCAGGAAGTGAATATAGGAATTAGCACGGAGCGCCGCCTATCGGCTCCATTATCTTTGGCTTTTCGGTTTCCCTTACTGTCCGATCCGTGTTCATCCAAGTAAATCCGTGGCCGTAGGTTTGTCTTTTTTCCGGCGAACGGCGAATGGCGAACGGCGAATCGCGGCCTTATTTACACCCCACTCCGCCTTCAATTGCCGTCCCTTCCTCGTAGTCATTCCAGGTCTCGATCATCAGGAAGGGAAGGGGCCGCTGCTGGTTGTAATATCGCCGGAAGAGGCGCAGTGTATCGTCGAACGTTTTGCCGCAGCGCGGGTTCATGTGGCGGTTCCGGCTCCAGCTTGCGCGTGAGTCGTTGAAGCCGGGCCACGCCGCGCCGACCGCGATCTTGTTGGGATACTGCGCGATCATCGTCTGGTAGAAGTTCTCCAGATAGTCCTCGCCCCAGTTGCTGCCACTCGCGCTCCAGCCTGCTTTGCCCGGATTGACCCAGGCGTAGAAGCCGTCGAAGTCGTCGGCAAATTTCGCGTTGATATCTTTGAAGATAAGTAGCGGCGGATCTCCCCACGAGCTGGTTGTCTGGCGCACGCGATTCCAATCCGTGTGTCCGCCCTTGGGGAAGATGAAGATCATCGGCTTACCCTCGTAACGCAGGTACGAGTTGCGCGAGATCGTGGCGTGCGGACCGATGTAGCGGTCGTATGCGTACTGCAGATCGACAATCACCGCGTCGGTGCTGTTCGCCGGATTGCTGTCATCCTCGTCATACATCAGCGCGACCTTGAAATCTTTCTCCGCCGCTGCCTGCTGCATGAGGGTGTACGCCTTGTCTTCGAATTCGTGACGAGGCCCATACCAGTTGACGACGAATGCAGCGATGCCAAGCTGCTTCGCGTGATCAATCTGTTGCTCGATCTTCACCCGGTCGACCGAAGAGTAGCCGACATCGATGTGGCTGGGCTGGCCGAACCAGGGTTGATAGTCGGCAATCAGCACGGGGTCCCCACTGTTGCCGACGAAGTGGTTCATGGCAAGCGGCTGATGGACGGCCTGGTGACTGCACGCGGCGGTTGCAATAAGCGCGAGCGTGGCGAGAAGAGTAAGTGTCCGAGCCCTAAATCTATGAGAGAACAACCTATTCATGTTTACCGACAATCTCACAATCGTTTTGTATCAGGGCGCGTCTTCAGACGTGCCATAAGCTGGCGGCAATGACTTGGGCTTTAGCCCCTGCGTGCCGCTGTCTCAGGGGCTAAAGCCCTCGTTCTAATAAGCCCGTTCGGCACGGCTGAAGCCGTGCCCTGATACAAAACGGTCAAGCACTTGGTTCTGAACCAAGTCAATCAAAGTTAGATGAGGTTTCCGGCAGCAGCGTTGGTCAGAGCTGAATTTGCGCTCCGAATCGGCCGCGCCGCCATCATTTGGCGCGCCTGCGCCTCGGCCATTACACTTCTATATGTGAGGATTGCACTCGGGCAGATCAACACCACCATCGCCGATTTCGCGGGAAACTCCGCAAAAATCATCGATTACGCGCAGCGCGCTCGCAGCGGCGGCGCCGAACTGGTGATGTTTCCCGAGCTCTCCATTTGCGGCTATCCTCCGCGCGACCTGGTGGAGCGTCCCTGGTTTGTCGAACACAATCGCCAGGCTGCCGAGGACATTGCCCGCAAGACCGAAGGCATCGCCGTCATCGTGGGACTGGTGACGCCGACGAAGAATGGCACGGGCAAACACGTCCATAATTCGGCGGCCCTGCTGCGCGACGGCAAGATTGCTTTCATCCAGTCGAAGCGCCTGCTGCCTACCTACGACGTCTTCGACGAAATGCGCAACTTCTCGCCCGCCGACTCGCAGCAGTTGTTCGCACTCGGCGGCAGCGAGGTCGCGCTCACCATCTGCGAAGACGCGTGGAACGACAAGAATTTCTGGGACCGCCGTTTGTACGGAGTCGATCCCGTCGAGGACCTGATGCGCGCCGGCGGCAAAGTCCTGCTGAACATCTCGGCCTCGCCGTTTTATCTCTGCAAGCGCGAGCTGCGCCGCGATATGCTGGCGGCCATCGCGCGCCAATACAACGTTCCGGTGGCGCTGGTGAATCAGGTCGGCGGCAATGACAGTCTGGTCTTTGACGGCTCAAGCCTGGTACTCGGGCCCGACGGTAGCGTCGTTGCGCAAGCGAAGTCGTTCGAAGAGGATTTGATCTTCTTCGATTCCGGCACGCTGAAAGGCGACATGCGCGAGCGCGACGACAGCGAAGAGGGCAGCGCCTACGCAGCGCTGGTGCTGGGCACGCGCGACTACGTGCGCAAATGCGGCTTTAAGAGAGTAGTACTCGGCCTCAGCGGCGGCATCGATTCGGCACTGACGGCGTGCATTGCAGTCGATGCGCTGGGCCCAGAGAACGTCATGGGAGTCGCCATGCCGGGTCCATATTCGTCGCCAGGCAGCGTTGACGATGCGCTCACGCTGGCCAGGAACCTTGGCATCACGTACGAACTCATCCGCATCGGCGATATTTTTCGCTCCTACACAGCCGGGCTGGCTCCGGCTTTCGGAGACCGCGCGCCCGATGTAACGGAAGAAAACATTCAGGCTCGCATTCGCGGCTCGCTGGTGATGGCGTTGTCGAACAAGTTGGGCTCCATGGTGCTCACCACCGGCAACAAATCGGAGCTGGGCGTGGGTTATTGCACGCTCTACGGCGACATGTGCGGAGGCCTGGCGGTGATCTCCGATGTGCCGAAAACGCTGGTGTACCGGCTGTCGCGCTATGTCAATCGCAACCGTGAACGTATCCCCGAATCGACCATCGAGAAGCCTCCGTCGGCGGAGTTGCGCCCCGACCAGAAAGATAGCGACTCGCTTCCGCCATACGAGATACTGGATACCGTGCTGGTCGATTATGTGGAGAACAACCAGTCGCCGCAGCAGATTGCCGGCGAGCACGGTTATGATCTGCAACTGGTGCGTAACATCGCCCGCATGGTTGACCGCAGCGAATACAAGCGTCAGCAGGCTGCGCCGGGACTGAAGATTTCGGAGAAAGCGTTTGGCTTTGGCCGCCGCTATCCTATCGCAGCCAAGACCGACCTGTAGCTGCAACGTCGAATTAGAAAGGCATAAATGAAATTTCTATCGCGTTCGTTCTTCATCGCCGCACTGCTGTTCTGCAGCTTCAGCCTGCCGGCGCAGACCCATACCACCACTCCTGCCGCATCCGCTGGTGACAAGCTTCCCAGCGAAGCGACGGTTAATGAGTTTCTGAAGCATATGTTCGGGTGGAACCAGAATCTTGCCTGGCACGTGGCCAGCATCAAGCCCTCGGAGGCGCCCACCATTGCCGAGGTGACGGTGATCTTTAACACGCCGGAGGGTCAGGCGGTGCAGCGGATTTACGTCACCCCCGACGAGCATTATGCCTTTTCCGGAGACCTGGTGCCCTTCGGCGCCGATCCCTTCGCTGAGGCGCGCACCATACTGAAGAACGTTACTGGCCCCGAGCACGGGCCGAAAGATGCTGCCGTCACCATCGTCGAATTCGGCGACCTGGAATGCCCGGCCTGCAAGAAGGCGCAGGAGAACCTGACCAAACTGATGAGCGACGAGCCCAAGGCCAAGCTCATCTTTCAGAATTTTCCGCTGGAGCAGATCCATAAGTGGGCGATGCCCGCCGCCAAGTACCTGGATTGCCTCGGGCGCGAGAACAACGAGGCGGTGTGGAAGTTTATCGCCACTACCTACGAGCACCAGAGCGAGGTCAACGAGCAGAACGTCGAAGAAAAGCTGAAGGAGTTCGTGAAGGACTCAGGCGGCGATCCTGCGGCGGTGAGCGCCTGCGCGGCCAAGCCGGACACCGAAAAGCGCGTGCGCGACTCGATCGCTCTGGGAGAGAAGCTGAACGTCAACAGCACCCCAACCTTCTTCATCAACGGACGTAAAGTCTCGGGCTTCGTCAACATGCCGTATGACACGGTGAAGGCGATGGTGGATTACGAAGTGAAGTAAGAGTTGTCAGTTGCCGGTGGGCAGTTGTCAGGGAGAAGTTGGTGGAGGCCAAACGGCGCTTCCAATTTTGTCATCACGAGCGAAGCGAGGGACCTGCTCTTCGCTCCTGCCTGAACAGTCTTCACTATGAAAAAGCATGCGGCTGTCGACGAGAACAGATCCCTCGGCCGAAGACGGCCTCGTGATGACAAAGGCAACCGCCGACTGCCAATCGCAAACCGACAACGTCTAACTGGCACCGGCCGACTGCCAATCGCAAACTGCCGACTTCTTTTTGCCAACCGGGCCAACTGCCAACTGCCAACTGCCAACTTCTTCAATGCCCCATCGGCAGCGCGATGGCGACCGACTCATGCGTCGGCAAGCGCAGTATGTGAGGTGTGACGACGATCAGCAGGTCGGCGTCGTTGACCGTCTTGTCGTGTTGCGCCCCTGCATAGGTGAGTCCGGGAACGCGACTCAGGAAGGGCCAGCCATTCACGCTGCGCGAGTCGGACTCGTCGATGATGCCGGCGACCACGCTCGACTCCCCGCTCTTGGCCGTAATCGTGCCCGTGTATTCGCGGTTGTTGATGATAGGTATGCCATTATTTGTGCTCGAGCCCAGCGAGCGTAGTTGCAGCTCCAGCTTCATCGTCACCGACATGTCGGGATGGATGGTCGGTGTCGCCTTCAGCTTCAGTCCAATGTCTTCATAATTTACCGAGGGCACCGGCGCAATGTAGCTGCCGTTGCCGATGACACTCGCAATCGCCGAGGTGTTGTAGATGGGCGCGTATGTCGCATTCACGATGGGATAGTGCTCGCCAAGGAACAGTGTCGCTGCGTTGTTCTGCGACGCGCGCAGCTGCGCATTCTCCAGGTTCTGCACCGACGATTCATTCAGGTTGAAGGTGTAGCCGACGCCGGCCGGAGTGGCGTTCAATCCGGTAAACGTAAGGCCGCCGCCGAAGGTAGCGAACGGCTGCATTTGCAGCAGGGAGTTGGCACTGGTGTTCTGCGACAGTTGCCCCAGCAACGCCTGAATCGCCGTGGAATTCGCCTGGTTGATTCCTCCCGATGCGATCAGTTGGTTGATGAGGTTCTGCGCTCCCAGCCCCAGACCAGCGATAAGGGCGGGACTGATGTTGAACAGCGTGAACTGCGTCGGCAGGTTCGCTCCCAACTGCCGCAGCAGGCTCTGGCTGATCTGGTAGACCCTGACGTCGAGCAGCACCTCGGGTCCGCCCTGAGCGATGTTCTCAATCAACTGCGTGGCAGCGTCCACCAAAGCCTGCGGCCCGCGGATCACGATGCTGTTCTCGGTTGGGTCCTGCGTAATGAAGCGCAGTTCGAGCACGACGCGCAGCAGGTTGACCAATTCGACCAGTTCCTGCGGACTGGTGATCTCGGGCAGATAGTAAGTGCGGATCGTCATCCGCTGGAACGCGGTCCGGTTCTGTGCCGTGTCGGCGATCACCAGGATCTGCTTAGGCCCCAGCGCCACCCAGAAGGTCTTGGTAACGCTGGTGGCAGCTTCCATCGCGGTGGCGAAGTTCACGTCGTCGATGTCGAAGCGGGCATGCGTGGTTTTGACCGAGTCGTCGAATTCAACGCTGATGCCGTAAGCCTTGCCCACCTCGGTCATCAGCGAACGCTCGTCGCCGCGAAAACGAAAATCGTGGTGCGCCGGATTCGGCTGCAGCAGGATCTCGTCGGAGCTGTCGACCATCCGCAGGGAAGCGCTGTTCGGGTTATTGCGCCACACCGACTCTTGCAGGCGCTGGCTGGCGAACTGATTTTCCGGATCGAACTGCAGCGCCCGGCGAAACTCGGCCATGGCGACAATTTCCTTCTGCTCGTTCAATGCCTTGTTGCCACGATTGATGGCATCCATGGCCAGCTCTTCGCGAGTGATCTCGCGCGCGGTGACGTAATCGACGCTATGCGGATTAAGCTTCGCGGCCTCTTCGAACTTGTCGTAGGCCTCTTCCAGCTTGCCCGAGTTCTTCAGCTTCACGCCTGAGTCGAAAGCGCGCTTCGCGTCAGCCAGATCTTTGGGCGATTCGGTATTTAGAATGACGGTGCCGAGGGGCTTCGTTTCCGATACCTGCGCGGGCGTGGGTTGTATTTGCGTCGCTGCCGGAACTGGCGAAGACGTGCTTTCGGGCTGCTGCGCCGGCAGGGAAGCCGCGAAGAAACAGAAGATCAGAAGCCCAGAGATGAAGCGCATTGCTGAAAGGATTGTAAGCCACCGGGCCGGGGATTGTCCCATGCGGGACGCTGTCGCAAGGTTAGTCGCGCTCAGAGTTTCGATAAAGATGGCGCGCTACTGCAGCGATTGCCCTTGCTCGACCACCAGCTTGTAGGCGATGTAGTACTTATAAATATTGCTGACATACTGGACCGTCGTCTGTCCCACGTTTTGTGACACCAGCAACTCGACATTGCCGAACCACTTGTCGGGATCGAGCCCCTTTGCCGGTGCCTGCTTCCGAAGATCCGCGATGCGATTCGGGCCCGCATTGTATGCCGCGAATGTGAGTAGCAATCGGTTCATCGGATCAATCTTCGGGTCGCTGAAATACTCAGTTGCAATCGAATTCAGCAGCTTCACTCCGGCGTGAATATTGTTCTCAGCGGTCCCGATATCGGGGATACTGATGGGCGGTGCCGCAGCGGTCGACGGTTTCACCTGCATGACCCCAACTGCGCCGCCAGGACTTCTCGCCGCCTGGTTGAGCTGAGACTCCTGGTAGCCTTGGGCGACGACCATCAGGTAGTCGAAGCCATATTGCGATGAATACGTCTTGAAGAAACTCGCCAGCTCGTTGAATTTCTTGATTTGTTCTTCATCAGTCGGATTCGTGATCCACCGGTTGCTTTCCAGGTATCGCCGCATCAGGGTGTTGCCGAACGACGTTCCGGCGGCATGGGTCTTGACGAATTCATCCACCAACTCTTTGAACTTCGGATTATTCTTGCGGACCGCCCACGCCAAGTCCTCCTGGTTTGCAATGACGATTCCGGGTTGAGGAGTGATGTTGTGAAAAACGCTGGCCCACAGTTTCGCGCGTTGCGTGATGGTGACTGTTGCGGGAAGTATGCCGGCGTTCACCATCTCCATCAGGTCTTCGTCCAGCAGGTTCTTGTCGGCACTCTCGATCAGGATGGGCGGCTTGCCTTGCTTCTTTAACGAGTCGTTTACCTTTTCAAGGTTCCCGTAGTAGGTGGTGACGGGATTGACGAAGACTTTCTTTCCGCTCAGGTCCTGCAACGACGCAACTGGACCGAAGTGCTTTCCCGTCACCAGAATCTGTTTCACATCAGTTTCAAGCGGGACCGAGAACGCGACCTGCTGTGCGCGCTCCGCGGTCATGGCCACCGGGTACGCGATCAGATCGCCCACACCTTCGTTCAAGTACGATTCAAGTTGATCGGGGCGCACCGGAATAAACGTAACCTGGATGTGTTGCCGCGTGCGCAGCTTCTGATTTACAAACTGCTCGAAGTATTGCAACGCCTCATAAGAAATGCCCTCCGGCTTTCCATCCACGTAGAAGAAGCCCGAGCGGCTATACAAGACGAGGGCTCGAATGCTCCCCCGCTTGGCCATCTCATCCAGGTCGCCGGTATGGCGCTCGAAGTTTAGAGGTAACCCTCTGACACCGGACTGGGCGGTGGGCTTGTCCGTAGAGGGCTCGCTCTGCTGCGCGAAAGCCACTGCCGCTGCAGACAGAATCAGGAATAGCGACAGGCAAGAAAATAGTTTCACTGTTTCAAGATATTCCAGTTTGGCCGCTGCTAGCTAGTGCCAGAAAATGATCGAGGCCGAACAGCCGAATCTTCCCGGGAATCGCTGGGACCCACTGCTTCCTTCGTTTTTTGAAAGAATGGGATTGGACGGGGGCTTAAAAATGGGATGGCAGCGTCTCTATCGTGAGAGCTCGCATATCCAGTTAACTTCCCACGTCTTTCCGCCGTCCGCGGAAAAAGATTGTTCCATTCGTGACGACTTAGGCGAAATGTCGAGCCAGACATAGCGCACAAGCACGTCGCGGCCTTCCCAGATTTGCTGGTTGTAGAATTCACCGCGCTTTCCGTCAAACTGCCCCACCACAGGCGGAACATCCAGAGTACCTTTGTCGAGATCCAGCAGGTAAATACTCCACTGGTGCGATTCCGGGTTATACATTCGGAGGGTTTGCGCCTTGATGCGGAGCTTGTGATCGGAGGTGGAGACGTCGAACTCTTCGAAATTAGCGTTGCTGTCGAGAAGCTTCTTGTGATTTGAGATGCCATCGTACTCGACCCAGACATTCGAACCCTTCAAGCGTTCGGGAAGCCGCCGAACGTGTGCTTTCCAATCGCCGATGAGGAAATCGAAATCATGAGATCCGTCTCGCTGGGTGGTTGTCGATGCGTTGGCCGAGGCCTGCGGATTCGGCAATCCCGAAGCATGAGCTTTACCGATGAACGCTGTCGCGCTCATGACCGCCAGCACCAAAAAAGCAAGTCGAATCAACTTCATGCCTGCCATGCTCTCACGCATTTGAGAACGAGTGCAACGTCGCAGACCATAGAAAACCAGCGGTTCTCGGCGAAAAAGGCGCCGATTGCCCCACGTTCGGCCAAGGGGCTCTGCTTGGGAAGCAGTTGTTCCGGTCTGCACCACCTGCCGGATGCCCCACTCATTCCTTGGTTTGGAATGAGTCGGATTCGCGAAGGGTAATACCCGGCCGCTGCGCCTCTGGGCACTTGTCCTTATAGCAACTCTGCCACGCTGCCCACGCAGAGCGGCGGCCCATGCTCGGCCAGTTGCTCGCGAGAATAGATTCCGGTGGCCACGGCGATCACCGGCATCCCGATCGCGGCGGCAGCGCGAATGTCCGCCGGGGTGTCGCCGACAAAACAAACGCTTGTTGCTGAACCACGCAACCGTCGCGCCTGCGCGGCCCCATGGCGAAAGATGTCTTCGCGCTTCTCGCGCTCGTCGCTGAACGAGCCGAAGTCGAAGTACTTGCGGATGCCGGCGTGCTCGAGCTTGGCCCAGCCAATCCGCTCCAGGTTTCCCGTGACCACGCCCAGCAGCTTGCCGTCAGCATGAAGCGCGGCCAGCAGTGCGGCGATTGACGGGCAAAGCTCGGGGCGAATGCGGTCGGCGTTGCGCTCGACCTCGGCCCTCATCATCTCTAAAGCTTGCGGCAATTTGGATTCGAACTCTCCATCGCGAAGCCGACCGTGTTGTTTCAGCGCAGCCCGCAGGATGCCGATATCGGTGTTGCCATGTACCGGGACGTCGTCGATGCGGCCCTCGCATCCGTAGATCTCGCGCAACGCGGTATGGAACGAGTTGTAGTGAACGCCGTCGTGAGTGTTGAGCAGCGTTCCATCGATGTCGAACAGATAGGCGTCGTAGCTGCGCCAGTTGAAGGGAAGGGAGGGCATGGACGTCGTATGGTGTGTCAGGAAAACCAGCGCTCTGTATCCGCGCGCGTCGGAGGTTTGTATCAGGGCATGCCTTCAGGCGTGCCGCCGGCCGAGCCCCCAGCCTGGGCTTTAGCCCCTGCTGTCATCGGTGCAGGAGCCGCAGCGGCTAAAGCCGATCACATTTCCCGTCAGAATGCGGCACGACCGAGGTCGTGCCCTGATACGAAACCATCGAATCTCTAAACACACGCATCGGTTACGCAGCCCGAACTACTGTCCCTTAATCGACAGCAATTCGATATCGAAGACCAGCGTCGAATTGGGGCCGATCACGCCGCCCGCGCCGTTTGGTCCATACGCAAGGTCCGGAGGAATCACCAACTGCCACTTGGAACCCACCGGCATCAACTGCAGCGCTTCCGTCCATCCCTTGATGACCTGACCGACGTCTAGCGTTTCAGGCTTGCCACGCTTGTACGAGCTGTCGAACTCGTTGCCGTCGATCATCGCCCCGCGGTAGTTGACTTCAACCGTGTCGGTGGCCTTCGGCTTGGGTCCGGTACCCTCTTTTTCGACCTTATATTGCAAGCCGTCGGGCAAGGTAACTACGCCTGGCTTGGCTTTGTTGGCCGCCAGAAACTGGTCGCCCGCCTTCTTGTTCGCTTCACCGGCCTGCGCCGCCTCCGCCTGTTTCTTCGCCATCACCGCATTGCGCAGCTTGCCCATACCTTCCTGCGCGTCGGCTTCGCTGATCTTGCTGGGCGCGCCGGTCATGGCGTCTTTCAGGCCCTGCGAGACGATGGTCGGATCCACGTCCAGACCGTCGTGCTTCAGGCTATTTCCAATGTTTTGCCCAATGGCATAGCTCGCCTTCTCTTTGTCGGTGCTGTAAGGAGAGGCTTGCGCAGCGCCTGCGGCGGGAGCTGATCCGGTTTGCGCCGCCGGCTTGGCCGGTGGGGTGGAGGTTTGCTGGGCCATCGCCGCCACCGAAAACAACAGGGCGAGGCTCAGACAGGAGACTGCTGACAGGAATTTTTGCATAGTCTTGATTGTCGCATAATGCCCCTGGCCCCTGGCTTTCCCGGATAGGTCGGCGCTCAGATCCACTTAAGAGCCGTCTTAGAAATAGCCTAGGCACAACGCTTGAAGACTCAATAGTTTGCAGATAGTGTCCTCGCCCGGTGTGGCCACCTGCTTGCAACCATTCACTGCTGTGATGGCGGAGATAGCGCGACTCGCGAACTCATTCGCGACCACAGCGCGCGCCGCCAGGAGGTGAGTGTATGTCGGTAGCAGGCATCGCAAGCAGCGCCCTTTTGCATTACACCGGGCAGACCACGCAGAGCAATCGCCAGAAGTTTCAGCAGAGCATACAACAGCTCGGGCAGGACCTGCAGTCGGGAAATCTGTCGGCCGCACAGTCGGATTTTGCGACCTTGCAACAGATGGCTCCGCAGATTGGTTCCACCACTTCGACTCAGAGCAACGGTGCGGTTGCGCAGGACTTCACCCAGCTGGGCAAGGACCTTCAGTCGGGCAACACAACTGCTGCGCAGCAGGATTACACCCGCTTCCAGCAGGATGTCTCGGCCACCGCAGCCGGCGCCGCCCATCACCACCATCGTCATGGCGGGGAAGGCGGAGGCCAGGAGTTCCCCCAGCTGCTGCAACAGCTAGGACAGCAGTTGCAAGCCGGTAATCTCAGTGGAGCGCAGCAGGCCTACACGGCCTTGCAGCAGCAACTGGAATCCTGGGGGCAGGCTGGCGAGACCGCGTCGTCAACCACCGGCAGCGTCGCGGTGAGTGCGTGAAAACAGCGGCCCTCGTCCGCATCGCGATGACAACGAGCCCACGGGTGGTTCGCTAGGATGGCTGTGGTGCGGGTGCGCAGGCCTGAGTCGAACGGGCACGCGTTCATCAGTTGAAATCTGAAGCTCAAAGCTGAAGGTCAAGGCTGGAGTTGAAAGCTGGAGTCTAAGGCCGGAGGAAAGCTGACTCAATTCCGAAGCTATCAAGCCGATTTCGATGACTTGGGCTTGAGGTCGGCCTCAAGTTCGGCAATCGCGCGCAGGATGCCCTGCTTCATCTCTTTGATCGCCGGGGTCTCGCGCCAGATGCCTTCTTGGACATCGGTGAGGGTTTGGCGCAAAAGTGCAATCAGATCTTTCGTAGGTCGATGCACCATGGCTATCAGTCTAGGCGCAAACGCGGCAAACTACCGTACCGCTTTAGGAGAGTCGCCGTGCCGCTTTGGTGTGATTACGAAAACATTACCCGCGCCCCAGAGACACCACGAGCACTCGCGCCGGGCCTGCCGACTCGCACCTTAGCAATCCGGTCGAGCCTGCGGGCAGATACTCCAGTTGGCGATAACGTTCCAGCTTGCGCGCGCCGTGCTCCGGGCTGATAAATTCCACCGCGTTCTCGTAGGGTGTCGCCAGAACGCCCGCGCCTGTAATCTGCGCCTGCGAGCCGGAATGAAGCTCGATCAACTGCGCGCAGATAACATCGCCGGAGTAGAGAGTAGTCATGCGTACGCCGGCCGACTGACCCGCCGCCGGCCGGGAGTGACGTAGCTTCTCGGCTGCGGGAAGCAGTTCGAAAATCAAGGCGCGAAAGGGCGCGTCGTTCACGTTCTCTACCACGTGCTCCAGTCCGGCGGGATGCAGGTCGCAATAGTCAGGAGCGAATTGCTGCTTCTCTGCCTCGCCTCCACGCGGCGTGCTGATGATGTCGGCGTCGCCCGCCACATACATCAGGTAAGGCCAGGGGTGCAAATGGCAGAGCGTGTGTTGGCGCGGCTCAATCTGCACGGCGTAGGCGCGCACCCATTCGTTGTCGATTTCCAGATGATGAAGCGGTTCATCGGCAATGGAGATCACGCTGTCACAGGAATGTGGCTGGGTTGAGGTCATACTTCCTTCGAAGGCGTTTCCGCCGATAACGATGCCGAAAGCATATCAACATTTACCAATCGTCACGAAAGCAGTCAGTTGAGGGATTCGGGTGCCCCAACCATTCCTTCGTATGGGACGCTTGGGATGAATGTGCCCGGCGACTCCCACACATCATAAGGATGCAATGTGCGTGATACCCGACGAGTGCGCTCGTGGAGTGATAAACTATGAAAGTTCCTCAGAACCCCCCGGCTGCGATGTGGCCGGTTACTCCTTGAATCGGGACGTGGCTCAGCCTGGTAGAGCACTCGCTTGGGGTGCGAGGGGTCGGCAGTTCAAATCTGCCCGTCCCGACCAATTCAAAATCGACGTTTACGGGAGTTTTCCTCCGCGGAGGAATCCTAGAGCGAGTACTCAATTCGCACAAGGATTTTTTGGAGCCGGACCCACGCATGACAAGAGCGGACGCGCCTCCGGCCTTTCGAACATTCGCTCGGGTCCAGGAATATCCACCGCCTGCGTCCAAACCCAAGAGCGTGGCCGGTAGCACCCGAACGCTTCCTCCATGACCGCACACAGTTCGTCAAGCGAGAGGTGGGGGTTGGCGGCCATTATTAGCCACACCACACCCGCCCGGCCTCTGAAATCTTCTGCGTTGATGTCCAGCCGATACCTGATTTTCTTGCCGAGGCCCGTGCTGTGCAGTTCCAACCATGCGATATGGTCCACGTTCACCCCTCCCCCGCGCACCCACCTCCCGCCGACTCGCTGTGCGGGCAGCCGGAAGACCGCGCGCGCAGCACCGCCCGGCCCGCTGTTCGTGAGCGATTGCAGTGCATAGCCCTCGTTTGCGGGGCCGTTCAAAAGCTCCGCCATCTGCTCCGCTGTTGCGTCCAGCGGAATGTCTACGACTTTGAAAACCGGCTTCGTTGCCATCGTGATTTTTCCTCCACGTCAATGGCCCGCCATCGCGTTTGGCGGCCATCTGACGGGCGTTTGAAAAGCGATAGTGGGGTAGCATGGGTGCCTTCAAGTCCACAGAACCAAACGCCGTTTTCCGTGGAATTTTTATGTCCATCACAGTCGGAATCACTGACGCGTCAGCGATGCGGACGGACAACAGGCGCGGGCGTACCGGATTATGGACCAGCACCGGACCGTCTCGGCCCGTGAGTTGGTCCGCATCCTGCGAAAGAGCGGAATCAAGCGGGGCAAGGTTGGGTGCTCAAACACCGGGTGCATTAGCCTCGGGGCGTGTCGGGTGGTGTCCCATACGTAGAAGAACAGAAGAACAGCCGCAGCTATCGCACCCATCCCGCCCATGCGCTCACGCCGCAAAGCGGGCTCGCTGCCGTGGGGGAGGGTCTTGGCCTTGGGGTATGTCGGCAAAAGAAATGAATAGAAAAGGTGGTGCCGCTGCTGCCGGTCCAATAGGTGCCGCGCGGGACACCGAAGTACCTAGACCGCTAAGTTGTTGGTAATCGCAGAACCGTATTTGTACTCGATAACTTGCACGCTTCTCGGACATTAAGTGAGGGACATTGGACATGAAAGACGCCGTTGACGAGTTAATTGAGCATTGTGAGAGGCGGGGCGCACTCAGCGCGGGACTGCTGCGAGTGTATAGATTTCACCAAGCCAACCCGCAAGTGTTGGATTTCTTGGTGGCCGAACTGCGGGAGGTACGCGCAAGCGAATGGGACCGCACGTCACTTGGTAGTCTTTGGCACCACGCTCGATGGGTGTTGACTAAGAAACGCTGCTTGGCTTGTGAGTCGTTCGTGATGAGCAACAACTATTTTCCTTGGTACGAACGAATCATCGTGATTCTCCACCCGGACGTGAACAGCTTTTTCGAGATGGCTCTTTGCCAGGCAGTCGAGGACTTCGGCACCATTCTTGAGCTCCGCCCAAGCACGCGAAGCCGGGCTACGTGCGCCGTCTGCTGTTGGCCGATGGTAGCGAAATCGCGCAGGGATGGCGTCCGACAATCAGGCACGAACCAAAGCGCGTGAGCCGCCGTGACCGCGTGAGGCGATGCGCGTGATGGGCGCGACACGCCCGGCGGTAGACAACGGTCGAGTCCGCATTCTCGTTGCTGAAGCATGGCATCATTCAGAACGTTTGCATCCTATGAGTACGAAGGGGAGCACGTGGAATATAAACAAATTAACGGCAAATGCAGCCTAATCGAGGTGCCTAACCGACAATGAGTCTAATCTCCCCGGCTGGCATGTCTGGTTCGCGGTTCCCACCCTATGCCACATTTCAGTTTATTAAGGACAAAAACCACCCGCCCTTCCGGCGTGCTATCAGGTACCGAAACCTCTTCCCCAGGTTGAATCTTCGGGCCGCGATAACTTAGTTGCACCCCATCCCAGAAACCACCCATCAGCATCATATTCGCGACCTTGCCATCTTTAATAGTCCACCCGGCATCAGTAAAAAGCTCCTCCCAATCCTCCGCAAACCTATATGCCTCACCATCGCCCACGAGTACTCCTAGTGCTAGGGTCGCAGGGGTTTTGGCAAGATAGGCGACTACTTTCTTTCTATCCTCTTCGCTTAACAGCAATCTACGTGCGGGAGGAGCATAATTATTTACCGTCAGATTAGTTACCTGTCCTCCTCCAATGGCAATTCCGTTTGGTGCGCTCGGAGAAATCGTTATTGTGGTCGTCCGCGACGCAGCTAAATGGTGAACGGACGGCGCAGGCGAACACTCGACGGTTTTGCAGATTGATGAAACCGGAATCTTGTGGGCGGTTATCGTAGGAAACGGACTATCAGGTAAAAATCCACACGAGTGGCACGCGACCGCAGCCAAAAGGGCTAGAACCGCAACCCATACGGTGGCCATAACGCTAGGGGCTTTTACTTGTGGCAGGGCCAGACTGCCGTGTGCATCGTGCAGCCTAGAAGGGGAGCTAATGTCGTTTATGGCCTCCTCCACGCGGCGCTGCATAGACCGTTGAATTAGTATCAGCCCAGTAATCAGAAGGATGAGCGGCACTGCCGGACTAGCCAAAATCCCAAGATGTTTCTTGAGGGTCACGATGACCTCCCATCGAGCGTAATAATCAATAATACAGAATGCCAGCGTCCAGCACTCCGGTGAATGTAAACATCTCGCCGACAACTATCTCTCCTTTGCCTCTTGCCAATTCGCACACCTCCGCGCAGTCCGGTCGTAGCCCTACACGCATAGTATGCGTCTTTCTCTACCTTCAGCCAACAGATAGTTCTGTATCGGCAAGGTACTTTTCACCGGAAGGATAGCAAACTGACCCGCTCATGCATCGCCTGTAAATCCTCTGTGGTCATGTTGACGTACTTGCGCGTTGTTTCAAGGTCCGAATGCCCATCGACGCGTCTGCAACGCGAAGACGTTGCCCACCTCGCCGCAAATAAAAGATTGCAAAAGTGTGCCGGTCGCGTGCAGCGTTCGGCCTGGAGGGTCAAAGCCCAACCTCCGACAGAGGTCTCACGTCCCGCTAACGTTGCGACGCCTAGCATCATCTCTCTACGGCAGCAAACAAAAGTAAGTCCGGCTTGCGTTCAAATTCCTTGCAGTGACGGAAGATCAGTTTCCGCAACTCGAAACTGAACGGACAACTCTCTGCTTTCGTCCCTTGCCGTCCAGCGTCACGAGCATGTTATCAATATCGATGTCGCGCACGCGTAAGCTTGAGCACTTCGCTGATGCGGCAGCCGGTGTCCAGCAGGAACAGCACGATCAAATGCAGCCGCCGCTCTATACTCCCTCTTCGGGCTTCCAGCTCCACCAGCGAGTCGTATTTGCTTCTCATGTGAACGTGGGCAGCACTATCTGCGGCTCTTTGAGTTGCGCAATCTTCGGGTGTTGCAAGCGGGACTGCACTTCCGTCCGAGCCCGCGTTCCCAATGCACATAGCGTTGATTGCGCGTATCGCCGAATTGCAACCCGTTGCATTCAGTCCCTTTTCACGCATCCTCAGCACGGCGTCTTTCAAATCTTCTTGCGTAGGGTGATTCAGAGCGCAGCCACTTGAAGCTGTGCTTGTACCATTCCAGCGTTGACGGGTGAACGTTCGAGAGGTATTGGCGTTCACGGATAAACTCAGAAAATCCCATTACGGCTTCCTCCGAAGCGAGTACTCAAATTCGGAGAAAACCGCAAATTATTGATTTAAAGGGACGTGGCTCAGCCTGGTAGAGCACTCGCTTGGGGTGCGAGGGGTCGGCAGTTCAAATCTGCCCGTCCCGACCAATTCAGTTGTCAGTGATCAGTTATCAGTTCTCAGTAAGAAACTGCCGGTCCTGTCGGTCGCGAACAGACCAACACATTGCGCGCAGCCATCGCGGGGCGCACTGTCGAGGCTTCCGTCCCCGCAGGGGACGCCATATCTAAGCCCAGACTTTCAAGGCTGGGAAGACGAATCCACAAACCGCGAGTCCGCCCTCCGTCCCAAAATGGGAAGACGCGACGCAGGTTTGCACCCTAAGGCAAAATTGTTCTTGCCCTTGGGCTGAGGCCGACGGATGCTGTGAGCATTGGGTGACAGGAATCACGACGGGCACCAGAAATCCTGCACCTGATCTTTCCCAGTCCTTGGCCGCTAACCTTTAAAGCACCCGCCAAGGCAGCAGGTTGCGCTCCGACTCTCGAACTTCATTTTCTCTCGAGTCGCCCCACGCAATCTTCTACAGCTCATCTCCTAGATTCTTAGGCCACGGCATCAAACGAGCTGTAACAACTTCATAAGGAGAAATACCATGACTCGCAAACTTCTCATCATGGGAGTGATGGTCATTCTGGTGTTTTTCGCAACCGCGGGATACACCACGACTCCTACGAGCGGCAGCACCTGGGTAGTGAATGTGGATAAGCCTTTACCGCCTCCGCCGCCCCTACCTCACCCTCCGCTGCCCACTCCTAGGCCGCCACTACCTACACCTCACTATCTAGTGGCTACAAGTCCGACGCCTCACCCTCCGCCGCCCACTCCTAGGCCGCCGCTGCCCACTCCTAAACCGCCACTACCTACACCAGAATATCTAGTGGCTACAAGTCCGACGCCTCACCCTCCGCCGCCCACGCCTAGGCCGCCGCTGCCCACTCCTAAACCGCCACTACCTACGCCAGAATATCTAGTGGCTACAAGTCCGACTCCTCACCCTCCGCCGCCCACTCCTAAACCTCCAATGCCCACTCCTAAACCGCCACTACCTACACCTCATGAGATGGCCTAATCGAGCGGGTTAGGAAGCAGTGTAGGGGAGTTTAAGCGAAACCCGGGGCCGGCATCCTCGATTGGGATGTCGGCCTTTCTTTGTCGCTATCTGGCCCGCTTCGCAAACAGCCGTTTGAGGGTTGCAAAACCGCCATGTCCAACCTTGGAAGTCCCGACAAGCTCCAAATTGGTAGACGCCGCCAGGACATCGCCGCAAAGACAGTCGGCTGTCGCGATAGTCTCCATCCGATGTTTGAGGCTGACACAAACATATGCCGTCATGGGCTAAACTCATTCCCGTGAAAGAGTCACCAGTCGCTTCCACCAGGCGCTACCATCACGTAGGAATCCCCACTACGGAGCATCGAGAAGGGGAACGCCTGATCGCGAACTATGCGACGTTCGTCTCTGGCTATGAAACCAGTGCTTACGGAATTGAGTGGATGCGGTTCGAACCTGAAGCCCCGGTCCCTGAACTGGTACGTACGGTTCCGCATGTCGCCTTCGAAGTGGACGATCTCTCCGCTGAAATCGCCGGAAAAGAGATACTGATTGCGCCCAACTCACCCTCACCGGGCGTGACCGTCGCTTTTATTGTCGAGAACGGAGCCCCAGTCGAGTTTCTCCAGTTTGATAAGGAGTGATGCCTGAAGACCGTCCATGGAGATCGTTGCGGATGGTTGGCGAGAAACCGCGATTACACTCATGGGGGCGGCAGAGGGCGTTGTTTGCGCCTTCGCCTATTAGGCCAACAAGTCGGATACGAGCTCACTGCTTGCAGAAAGAACCGGGCACGGGAGTTTATTCCGCGCCCAAGGTTTGTTTAGATAATCGTGGGTACTTCTAAGCGGGCGGCTGACGATTACTCGAACAGTTCATTCCGCTACGGCTTGATCATCCACACCACGCCGCAACCGACCGTATACTGCTGGCAGGGGTACATATCGTCGCCGCCGCCCAGGGTGGTACCGTAGAGAGTGCCGTCGCTATCGATGGTCACGTTACTATACGGGCCTCTACCGTCGGGACCGCCCGTGAAGTCATGCAGCGAGGTGTACACCCAGCCGTTTTCGGTGTTGCTCAGCCTGAAGACGTTACCCTCGCCGTATATGCCGCCATTGACCACGGTGCCATAAAGATTGCCCGCTCCATCCATGGAGAGAGTCGCGGCTGGACCCACATAATATTCCGCTCGCGAAAAGCTGTAGAGAACCTTGAATGTCCAAGTATTTCCGGAAGGTGAAAGCTCGAAGACGGTTCCGCCACCGCCGCTGCCGCCGATGACGGTGGTGCCATAAAGATTGCCGGAGGCATCAAATATCAGCCCGCCGAGTGGAACACTTCCATCGCCGGCGTTTTGAAAACTATAGAGAACGTGTTCCGTCCACCCTACGCCTACGACATAGGTCAATTCGAAGACATTGCCAAAGTTTGTTACACCGTCGCCGGAAGTCGTGCCATATAGATTCCCCTGTTGGTCCAAGATAACGCCAGCAAGGGGAACTCTCCGTCAGAACCCGAGAAACTGTAGAGGACACTCTCGGTGTAGCCGTTTCCTGAAGGGGTCAGCTCGTAGACGGTACCGCAGCCGGTGCCGTCGCAATTCCGGCGGCCCTCCCCATAAAGTGGTGCCATAAATGTTGCCCTGCTGGTCCCAAATGAGATCTCCATACTCGGGGAATTGTCCGTCAGTACCCGACCCGAAATCGTGGAGATCGTTCACCGCCCAATAGCACGCCGCATCCTTGCAGGGCCCGACTTGCGGTGTCAGCTTAAACGCGGTACCCCTGTTGTACGCGCCGCCGTTCGTGGTCGTGCCATAAAGATGGCCGTCTGGTCCGAAGACGACTCTGGCGTACGGAATGCAACCAGTGGAAAGAGTCGCAAGCGTGGAGAGGAGCCAATTAGAGCCGGTGTTAGTCAACTGATACACGGTGCCGCAGGGGACCGACGTCGTTCCATACAGTGCGTTGCCTCGTATCGTCACTCCTGCTTGGGGTCCTATGCCCTCTCCTCCGGTGCCGGTGAAGGTGTGAATCACGCTGAAGGTTTGGGCGTGCATCGCTGGGATGAGCGATGTGAAGAGTGTGAGTAGTAACAAAGAGAAGAGGGTCTTCGATTTCATGACATGCTCCTAAGTGCGCTTGAGACACGGAGCTGCAGGAGGAGATGATGAGATCGCATCATGTACCTCCGGTGCTCGGGTTGTTAGGTGGGCTGTGAGGTTATGGTTTTAACTCTCCTGCGAATCGTCGGGCGAGCGCATGGCTCGCCCGGAATAAATGGCGATTGCTCGACAGCTTTGTTCCGCTACGGCTTGATCATCCAGACGACGCCGAAACCGTAATCACCGACCTTCGCCACCGCGTCGTGGTTCCGTAGAGGGTGCCGTCGGTGTCGATCGACACGTTACTTACAGGGCACTACCGTCGGTACCTCCCGTGAAGTCATGCAGCGAGGTGTAGACCCAGCCGTTTTCGTTTGCTCAGCTTGAAAACGCTACCGGCCTGGTAGTGGCCGTCGCAGGACGTGGTGCCATAAAGATTGCCCGCTCCATCCATGGTGAGAGTCGCACCTGGACCACACGTGACTCGGTCCGGAAAAGCTGTAGAGAGCTTGAATGTCCACGTATCGCCGGAAGGTGAGAGCTCGAAGACGGTTCCGCCGCCGCCGCTGCCGCCGCCGATGGTCGTGCCATAAAGATTGCCGGCGGAATCAAATATCAGCCCGCCGAATGGCACTGCTCCATCGCTCGGCGTCTTGGAAACTATAGAGAACGTTTTCCGTCCACCCTACGCCCACGACATAGGTTAATTCGAAGACAGTGCCGAGTATCATTTGAGCCGCCCCCGTTGGTCGTGCCAAACAGATTGCCCTTGTTGTCGGAGACAAGGCCAGCGTAAGGATATTGCTCCGTCAGGACCCGAGAAACTGTAGAGAATATTCTCTGTGTAGCCGTTTCCTGAAGGCGTCAGCTCGTAGACGGTGCCGCAGCAGGCGCAATTCGTTGCCTCCACGACTGTGGTGCCGTAGATATTGCCCTGCTGGTCCCAAATGAGGTCTCCAGGCCCGGGCTCTACTCCGTCAGTACCCGAACGAAATCATGGAGATCGTTCACCGTCCAATAGCACGCCGCATCCTTACAAGGTCCAACCTGGGGTGTCAGCTTGAAATCGGTGCCAGCGCCGTACGCTCCGCCCAACATGGACGTGCCGTAAAGATGGCCGTCTGGTCCGAAGACGACTCTGGCCGACAGGCTGGCAATTATGGGGAAAGACGGCAAGGGTGGAGAAGAGCCAATTGGATCCCGAGTGGGTCAACTGATAGACGGTGCCGCAGTTGTCACTTGTCGTTCCATAGAGTGTGTTGCCCTCGTATCGTCACTCCCGCATAAGGCACTCGCGCCGTCTGTGCCGCCGGTGAAGGCGTGAATCACGCTGTAAGTTTGGGCGTGCATCGCCGGGATGAGCGATGTGAAGAGTGTGAGTACTACCAAAGAGAAGAGGGTCTTCGATTTCATGGCATGCTCCTAAATGCGCTTGAGACACGGAGCTGCAGGAGGAGATGATGAGATCGCATCATGTACCTCCGGTGCTCGGGTTGTGGGTCGCAGGTCACGGGCGCTGCCTGGGATGTTAGTGAAGCGCCTTCCTCTTACCACCGCCCAAGTGTATGAGGCTTCACCGGCTGCCTGCGACCATTTCGTCGCCAGGCGCCCTGCGTTGCTGCTGTTCAGGTGAATTCAGACGGGTTGCAGCTGGTGTGAGCGGTCGTACTGAAACTGCGGCCAGTTCACAAAAGCCTTGCCGATGGAAATAGCTTGGGGTTGCAAGGAACTTGTGCAAGCGATTTCTGCACAGTCACCATCGATGCGATCACCAGAACCTAGCTTAGGTACAAAGTGCGCTTGATGCTCACGGCACTCCTCCTCCAGCAAGGCGATGTTCGATCCTTTAGGGCGGCGGACGAAGTATGTAGTAGAGAATGTCGAGCGGCAAGCTAATTACGATTACCTGACCCAAAAAGAGTTGCTGATTTCGACAAAAACGCAACTTTTAAGGGTAGTCATCGAACAATCAAACTCGACGATCTGCCCCGACAAGAGGAGCTTAATCCGTAAAGGCGGGTACTTTGGTTTCTTTGTGGCTGCGCCGGCGAACGCCTCGCAGGTGGGATTGCAGCCAGATCTGTAGCCGGTCCATATAGAGGTAGACCACGGGCGTGGTGTAGAGCGTGAGCATCTGGCTTACGATGAGCCCGCCCACAATCGCGACGCCCAGAGGCCGGCGAAGCTCCGAGCCCATGCCCCGTCCGACGGCCAGCGGCAGAGCGCCCAGCAATGCGGCCATGGTGGTCATCATGATCGGACGGAAGCGCAACAGCGCCGCCTCGTGAATCGAGTCCTCGGAACTCTTGCCTTGCCGCTCCTGTTCCAACGCAAAGTCGATCATCATGATGGCGTTCTTTTTCACGATGCCGATGAGCAGGATGATTCCGATCAGCGAGATGACATCCAGATCCATACCGAAAAGCAGCAGTGCCAGAATCGCGCCGGTACCTGCCGAGGGCAGGGTGGAAAGGATCGTGATGGGATGAATGTAGCTTTCGTACAGAATGCCGAGAACGATGTAGACCGCCAGCAAAGCCGCCAATATCAACAGAGGCTCGCTGGACAACGAGTCTTTGAATGCCGCAGCCGTGCCGGCAAAGCTGCCGTGAATGGACGCTGGTAATCGCAGTTGCAGCTCGGTTTCTTCGATCACACGAGTTGCCTCACCCAGCGACACGCCTGGCGCGAGATTGAACGAGATGGTAACTGCCGGAAACTGTCCCTGGTGATTGACCGCCAGCGGAGTGCTGAACGCGCCCAAATGAGCGAAGGCGGAAAGTGGAACCTGGTTGCCGTTGGCAATGACGTAGACGCTGTTCAGAGAATTGAGATTGGTCTTGAAGCGCGGATCGACTTCCAGCACCACGTGATACTGGTTCAGCTTCTGGTAGATGACAGAAATCTGTCGCTGCCCGAACGCGTCGTAGAGCGCGTTGTCGATCTGCGACGGCGTAACCCCCATGCGGGCCGCGGTTGGACGGTCGATAATAAGGTTTGCGCGCCAGGCCGTGTACCTGCTGATCGCTGTTGACATCGCGCAATTGCGGCGCTGCGCGAAGCGCATCCAGCAGGCGCGGCGCCCAGCTATACAGTTCGTCAAGGTTCTGTCCGGTCAGGCTGTACTGATATTCCGCATTGGAGTGGCGCGCTCCGATTCGCAGATCTTGCGCCGCGGTGAGATAGAGCGTGATTCCGGGAACATGCGCGAGTTTGTCCCGCAGCTCGTCGATTACCTGATCGGCAGTGGCACGGCGCCGGCTCAGCGCCTTCAGCCCAATGTACATTCGCCCGGTATTCTGCGATCCGCCGCCGGTGTAAGCTGCCACCATCTCGACGTTGGGATCGTTCTGCACCACGCGCGCCAGTTCCTGGGTCTTGGTTTTCATCGCCGCAAACGAGACGTCCTGGTCTCCGACGATGGTGCCTGAGAGGCGCCCGATATCTTGTTCCGGGAAGAACCCCTTCGGGATGTAGATAAACAGCACCACATTCACCGCCAGAGTGGCGAGCGTGACCGCCAGGATGAATCGCTGATGGCGCAGTACCCAGGCGAGTGACACGCGGTAGCCATGCGCCATGCCATCGAACGCGCTCTCGCTCATGCGATACCACACCCCGTGCCGCTGGCGATCATGCGGTTTCAGGAATCTCGCGCATAGCATCGGAGTAGTGGTGAGAGACGCAATCAACGACACGGCGATGGCTGCGCTGATGGTGAGAGCGAACTCGCGAAATAGCCGCCCTACGATTCCATTCATCAGCCAGATGGGAATGAACACCGCCATCAGCGAAACGCTCATGGAAAGAACGGTGAAGCCAATCTCGCGTGAGCCCAGCACCGCCGCTTCATAGGGAGCCATTCCTCCTTCTATGTGGCGCATGACGTTTTCAATCACCACGATGGCATCGTCGACCACGAAGCCGGTCGAGATGGTCAGCGCCATCAGCGAGAGATTGTCGAGCGAGTAGCCGCCGAGATATAGGACAGCGAAGGTTCCCGCGATGGAAAGCGGCACCGCGATGCCCGGTATCAGAGTGGCGCGCACCTCGCGCAAGAACGCAAACACCACCAGCACCACCAGCAAGACGGAGATGCAGAGCGTGATCTCAACATCCATCACCGAAGCGCGCACGGTTAGCGTTCGGTCGTGTTCGATCTCCAGATCGATGGCCGCCGGAAGCGACGCCTTTAGAAAAGGCAGCGCGGCCTTGGCTCGGTCCACCGTGTCGATGATGTTCGCCCCCGGCTGCCGGAAGATGAACACCAGCACGCTGGGCTTGCCATTGAAACTTCCGTAGTTGTACAGGTCGGAGTAGGAATCGCTGACCTGGGCGATATCTCTGAGCCGCACCGGGCTGCCATTGTGATAGGTGATGATGAGCGGGCGATAGTCCTTCGCTTTCTTGAGCTGATCGTTATCGACGATCAACCAGTTGCGCTCGTGGTTCTGCAATTCGCCTTTCGCCAGGTTGGTGTTCTCGGCGGCGATAGCTGTCCGTATCGTCTCCAATCCCAAGCCCAACTTGTCGAGTATGGTGGGATTGGCTTCGATGCGTACCGCCGGCTGCGACGAGCCTCCAATAAACACCTGGCCGATGCCGGGAATCTGCGACAGCTTTTGTGCCATCACCGAATCGGCGGCGTCGTAGATCTGGTCCTGGGTGAGCGCGTCCGAAGTCAGCGCCAGGATCAGGATTGGCGAGTCGGCGGGATTCACCTTGCGGTACCACGGATTCGACGGCAGGTTGGATGGCAAGTAGGCGCGAGCGGCATTGATCGCAGCTTCGACATCACGAGCCGCCCCATCGATGTTGCGATTCAGGTCGAACTGCAAAACGATGTTGGTGCTCCCGAGCTGGCTCACCGAAGTCATTTCATTGACTCCGGCGATGCGCCCGAATTGCCGCTCCAGCGGAGTTGCCACGGCGGACGACATGGTCTCTGGACTGGCGCCCGGCAGCGAGGCACTCACGGAAATAACCGGAAAATCAACTTCCGGAAGCGGTGAGACAGGTAAGTTGAGAAATGCCAGCACGCCTGCCAGCAGCAGGGCAATGGTCAGCAGGCTGGTAGCGACCGGCCGCTCGATAGCTCGAGTAGAAAGGTTCACCGCAAGATTCCGGAAGGCTTGCGAATGTCAGGCGCGATCGACTTGCCAAACCTGCAAACTGCAAGCAGCGCGTCACGGAAAGCTCCGTCGTCTATGTACTCCCGACTCTCCACACCTATGCCTACATCGTACAACGATACGAATACGCTGCGCTTGCCTCCAAACTTCGCACTCACAGGCTCAGGCTAAGGCACATTGTTTAGTCCGCGGTAATTCGACAAGATTACTTGCTGTGAGCTCGCGCTGCGCCACACGCGGAAAAAGGTTCAACTCTCCCGAAATGGAACAGCTAGTTCCCGAAAATTTGTCGCAGCAACCAAAAAATTGTGAATTGCGGCGCGAATCGCTTCTCCTCAACTTGACATTCCTGAACTGGCCAACAACAATATTGCTACTCCCTTCGTCGCGTTCACGGTAAAGCGCTCGCGCCCCCGCCGTGGAGGTTACGCCCAAGGCCGAAGAGAATCGATTGGGACCTCCCCGGTTCTGCAAGGCGGTGGCATTTTTTGCGCGGTCCGGCCAATGCGAACGCTGGCATTGGCAAAGTTCAACCACTCCCAGCAACCACAAACTTTGGA
Source organism: uncultured Acidobacteriaceae bacterium (assembly GCA_963699875.1). GTDB lineage: Bacteria > Acidobacteriota > Terriglobia > Terriglobales > Acidobacteriaceae > CAVVDY01. Next base: position 850,625 of record CAVOVN010000010.1, on the reverse strand, counting down.
GACAATTGATGAAGTCGGGCATTTCGTTGTGCGTCCTTGCCTGCACCCTGTTCAGCGCCGCTCTTGGTAGCGCGCAGTTGCAGGCTGCCTCCCGCCAGTTGGTATATCGTGCCGGATACGACAACGGACCGGCCCTGGTAAATCTTCAGTTACAGAACCAGAAGCGCCTGTTTGGGCTCACCCAGATCGGTGTCTTGCAGTACGTCATCTGGCAGTGTGACAGCGGAGCTTCGAGTATTCAGATGGCCCGCCGCCGTGCCGGCAGTGTCCAGTTGCTCACCCCTCTGATGGTTCCGTCCCTGGTGGGAAACGTCAACGGAACCATTGCCTGCGCCAGTAATGACGGCAACAACCGCACCTGGGAAGGCAATTCGGTACCGTGCAGCAAGATCGGCTCCATCGGTCTTACCAATGGCGACACCCTGGAAACCACTGGCAATCCTGTTGCCGACGGAGTATCGAAGTCATGCTCAGCTTTCGTCGTGATTCAGTAGAGAAGTTCGGCCTGATTTTCCTGCTCGCCGTGGTGGCTTGTCCTGCCTTCGCGACCAATTACAGTTGCAACGGCTCCGGCGCCAAGGACTGGCATGTCTCCGGTAGCTGGGCGCCCACTGGTATCCCCGGCGCTGGCGACACGGCGGTTATTACTGCCGGCTGCACCATGCAGTGTGAGGCCAACAATACTTGTAGCCTCGGCAAGTCGGGTAATCCGGGCACCGTCGACATGACCATTCAGGTGGGAGGCGTCATGGTGGTCGAGAGTGGCGCCACCCTCGACATGAAAGGTGACGTGACCACCTCGGGCGAACTGGATATCTTCGGCGGAACCTTTATCCTCGATCCGTCCGCAGCCGGCAGTTCGCAGTACTACATCGACGGCGGAAGCGACACCGGCGCCGATACGGTGAAGATTTGCAGCGAGTCAAGCTGCAGCTCCAGTCTTGGCACTCTCGGCATCCTGACCTGCAACAAAGGCAGCAGTGGTGTCTGTCAGCTCCGGCACACTTCACATGCCGGCAATGGTATGAACGTGCTCGGCAGCCACGGCCAGATCAGCAACTTCGGCAGTTCAAGTCTGGCGGGCATCTCGCTTACCGATGGCGTCGTGCCGCCCACCGGCGGCTTCGTGTTGAAGAACAACTTCAGCCTGCACAATAACGGCGTCGTCCAGGTTGGCTATGAAAGTCCAACCGCGAGTCTCACCTTCGACGGAGTCTCCTTCGACACCCTGGTTGACGTTAATGGAAGCTTCAACGGCTACAGCTTCATGGACCTTCTCAGCTCGGTCACTCCGACTTCCGGAGACCGCACCTTCCGTGTGACCTGTGCCAACCCAAGCGGCCACGAAGGACTGTTCGATTTGAGCGTGGCCGATATGGCTGTCGGCGACGCTACCCACCCTGGACTGGTCAGTTACAACTGCATTCTGCTGAACGGCTCTCACGGAGGCACGTTCCAGAACGTTCTCAACGTGGTTGACCGCAACGTCTCCAGCGGGTCAGGCCTGTGGACGGCCTACAACAGCAATTCGCTGTTTCAGGATTGGGTGCTGTACGATCACACTCCCAATCAGCATCACATTGTAGGCGCCAATCTCAACGGTGGCGGATCGTCAAACACTTATAAGGGAATGATGTTTGATGGCGATGGTTACTCGGGCTTCGATTACGGAGACGACTACCAGGATTTTGGCAACTACTCCACCAGCTACGGCCTGCACATCAACAGCAGCGGAACTCTTTTCACCTTGTCAGCCACGTTAAACCAGTCTGCCTCCTTTAGCCACGAAACCCTGTACAACACCTACGGGGGCGGACTGTGCGAGGTTCAGTGCGCCAGTACCATGCTGAAGAGTGTCAGCAACTCGCTGTTTGTTTTGCCGGCTGACCTCCTGGGCGCCGAATACCCAGGGAACGATGGCATGCAGAGCGATACCGCCTTCAGGTATCTCTACCGCCAGACCTCCAACAGTGCGGCCACCGATTACAACTTCTTCTGGCAGATGCCCGGCTCCGGAGATCCGGGAGCCAATCCGGCCAAGAACACTCTCATCGAGTTGACTCTGAATGGCACGCCGAGTTGGGTAGCCATGACCAGCCCGTTGGCCAGCATCGTCAGCAATCAGGTGCCAACCATTAACGGCGTGTCTGTTACCTGCACCAACTGCTTCACCAACGCCCAAGCCAAGGACTACATCGTCGACATCACGCAGCAGCCCAATCGCTACGCGGTAATCGAGGGCATCAGCGACGCCAGTCATGCCACGCTCTATACCAGCATTCAAGGTTGGGTCAACGGCGACCATGCCGATGTTCGTCCCGCATACTTCGCTTCGAACGGATATTACGGCGTCGACTGGGGAGCCAACGACCAGCACATCAACCCCTGGTTCCAGGGCACACCGCGCACTGTGTGTAGCTGGTGGAAACAGCAGTCCGGCAGCACTGCGAACTGCGCCTGGGCGAATGGCAACAACTACACCGCCACCGCAGGAACCAGCAGCACGACCATCGTCGATACCGGCGTGAACTTCAACACACTCGGCGTGCAGGACGGTGTCGACGTCGTGCTGGTGCTCAACACCGGATGGGCGCCGGTCGGCTCGGCAACCGTCCTGTCCCACACTTCAACCTCGCTGACGGTGTCCTCCATTCCCGGCGCCGCATCGGGAGACTTTTTCACCTTCATCACCGCCCCGCAAAACTTGGGCCTGTCGGCAATCCAGCTTTACGGGTTCGACGTTAACGGCAATCAGGTAACTCCACCTGCGTGGGTCAACGAAAACATGGTGCAGACCGTCCAGTCCTACCTTCAGCAGGGTTACGCGCCTTCAAACCTGGCTTTCTATGGAGCCGGTAGCGATGGCCAGACTGTTGGCGCGGTTCAGGTGCTGCCTGCCGGTGGTGCCATTAGCGTGACCTCCAACTAGCTCGCGATTACCTGTACTGTTTCGAGGCGGCACACCCAACGGTGTTGCCGCCTTTTGTCATTTGCGTCGCGCTCGAATCTGGCGGCGGCACACTGGTGATAGAGGGCGGACGGCAACGCGACGCTTAGAGCCCGCAGGGCGTGTCATGACAGCCCAGCACGGAGGCCATCTTTTGGCCGGAGTGCTGGGTAGGCACGGGAACAAACCCGGAGTCCCTCGGGGACGACACAAAACAGCAGCGCGGTTGCGCATCCTGATGGTTGCGAATCACCGTGTCGGGGCGCTTTGCGAAAGCTGCGCCCACCAGTCGCGAGACCCTCGGGCGCGACACCAATGCCTCTACGGAATCGAAAACAGCTTCCACCCATCCGACTGCAGGTTGAAGATAAAATCCACCAGCCCGACTCCCGCACAGTTGTCGTTCTTTATTCGCGCCACCAGGATTGCCTGTCGCACCCCATTGCGCGTGGTCTCGGTAGCGGCCGTGTGTACGTCCTGTGATTTGGTCAGCAGCTCGCGGTAGGAACACGCGCGCACATTGCTCTGGTCCAGCTTGATCTCCGATTGCATACACGCCGAGTCGAACAGCTTGCAGTACAGTCCGGTGTGATGCGCCAGCTGGTCGGCGACATCAGCGTGACTGAGGTGCTGTGCATCGCGGCCCGCGTTCACTCCGCCTTCAGACACGTAGGTCAGAAACTTTGTCGCATCCCCACTGCGCACCACCGCGAAGAAGTCTTTCTCCAGTTGTGCAGAAGAAACCGCGTGACTCTTTCTTGTTTCCGAAGTCGTCTTAGCCGCGATGACGCGGCGTGATCTTGCGCGACAATCAGCGTCGCGCTCAACCATCCGGTGAGAGCAAGTAAAATGGCGACACGCGACAACCTCATCCGCGCTTCCCTCGCTTCACGGCGCGCGCTTTCTTCGGCCTCGATGGCTTCGCTTTGGCTTTGGTGGATCCGCCATCGGCAGCGCGACCAGACGCGATACGTTTCTTTTTCGCGCCGCCCTTCTCTAACTCCGCTCGACGCTTCTTCGTGATCCGCTCCCACACCAGGCGATACGACTCAGCCAACAGCTCTCGCAACTCGGTATCGGGTAGCGTATTCAGTTGCTCGAGTGCGACCCACTGTGCGCGCGCCATGTACGGAGCAGGCCGCACACCTTCACGTTCGCACAGTTCCGCAAAATTCTCCGCCGAGCACTTGAACGACAAGCGCAATGGCGCAACCTCAAGCGGCGCGACGGCAAAGAGCTTGCCGTCCACCTTGAAGCACAGGTCGTATCCCCATTGCACGTTCTCGGCGGCATGGGGAAATGTCAGACAGTATTTGCGAAGGGTCTCGATATCCATGAGCGATTATGTCTCCTCACGGGCTGATCTGCCGCTCCCGGGTCGCGGTTTACGAAACTCGCGATTGAGCCAAGAAGGTTTCACAAACGGCAGATCCGTCCCGAAGGGACAGCATATCTAAGCCCAGCGCTTCAGCGCTGGGAGAACGAGAAAAAAGACCCGAGTCGCGTAGCGACGGCAGCGTGTCAGGGCACGACGTTGGAGACCGCTCGGTCTGGAAAAATAGGCGTCAGGGCATGACCTCGGTCACGCCGATCAGCCTCCATCTAAATTATTCCGAGCTGGCTTCAGACTGGCGACACAATCCGAGCTCGCCGAACGCGACGCGTCCTGTCGAATAAATGACGAGAAGGGTTTACTGCGTTACGGCGGGCTGATTTTGTGCGACGTTCGAGGCGTGGACATCAACTCGCGGCGGCCGCTGCACCAGCACCGTCTCTCCCTGGCGAACATATCCAAGCTGTTCGCGGGCTTCTTTCTCGATCGCCTTGGGATCGCTTTGCAGCGCCTTTACCTTATCCTGCAGTTCCTGCTGACGCTGGGTTTCGTCGGCAATCTCCTGCTGCAGGCGCTGGTATTCGGCCTTCTTCGCCTTGTACACGATGGTCCCATTCGGGCCGTAAATCACCTTGTACCCGGCCCCCGCGGCGAGCAGCGCAATCACCAGCGTCGCCAGCACTCGACGCATACGGTGCAACCACTTCCCGGCAATTCTTACCGTAAAACTCAAACTAAACTCCCACTCTCAGTGAACCGCGGTTACGCTCTGCGAACAAGCGAAGGGAAGGCGAAGCTCTCGCAGGGGAATCAAGTTCGCCATTAAGTTGCGAAGGTTGTTGACTAACTCGGATCGCGCGCTCTTAGATTGCGTGCTTATGCAAAGTAGGCGATGCCCGACGTCCGGAGCCCGAAGGGCGCGCCATGACAGCCCAGCACGCAGCCGCAGGCGGAGTGCTGGGTAGGCGGCTAAATGAAACCTGAGTCCCCGGGGACGATACAAACACGATGCCGCGAGCGCTGCTCTCCCGGGGAGCCCTGTCAGTCTTTGCGAATGTCCGGGGAGGCGCGACCTCCGATCGTGCCGAACCCGAGGCGCGGAGCGCCAATGAGTTTTTTAGCCGTGGGCGAAAGCCCGCGGTGCGCATCTCCTGACCTGATACAAATCATTCGAGGACCCATTCCATGGCCGAAGCCCGAATCGTGCTGACCACCCTCGCCGACGAGCAGCAGGCAGAGAAATTCGCCGCCGCGCTTGTCGACCGCCGCCTGGCTGCCTGCGTCAACATCGTTGGCCCCATCCGCTCGATCTATCGCTGGAAGGGAAACATCGAACGCGAGAAGGAAGTTCTGCTCATCATCAAGACCACCTCCGAGCAGGCCTCTCGCCTGGAGGCAGCCTTCAAAGAGCTGCATCCCTACGATCTGCCCGAGCGCGTCGAGCTCTCCGTCGAAGGCGGCAGCGAAGCTTATCTGGCGTGGATCGCCGGCGAAGTGCAGGCAGAGTAGAAGCGTCGCTTTGAATCGGGCGGCTTTAGAAGGCTGCCTGCCGCCGCTTTAAGCTGCGCCGTCCGTAACGCTTTTCGTTTTGTCATCACGAGCGCAGCGAGGGATCTGTTCTCGCTTCACCTTAGTACACGTTCTGCACCTATATCCCCAGCCCCGTCACCCGCCATCCCGCGCCATGCACTTTGTGTCGGATGTTCAGCGTGATGAGCAGCGCCGTCATGGCTTCCACAATGCGCGCGTTCTCCAGCTTGCCGCCGTCAACCGCCCGCACGCCGGGAATCTTCGTCGCCAGCTCCGACGCCACCCCACGCGCACGATCGTCATCGCTGCACACGATGACGTCGCAATCAACGTCGTCTTCGCCTTCGAGCACCGTCGACGACAACGAATGAAACGCCGCAGCGACAACAACGTTCTTGCCGACCACCTCTTGCGCCTGCTCAGCCGCCGAGCCCTGCCACACCCCGAGCAGTCGCGTCGCGCGTCCGCCGACAGCGGTCGCCAGCGGGACCGTCGCGTCAATCAAAATGGTGCCGTTGCGAAATGATGGCTTCAGTTGCTTGAGCAGTTCGGCGTGTCCGGCGAAAGGAACCGTCAGTACCACAACGTCGCACATCTTTACCGCAGTGAGGTTGTCCGCTCCTTCGACGCTCGCCAGCGCGCCCGCTTTCTCGGCGATCTGAGCAGCCGCTGCGTGCGCCCGCTCGGCGTCGCGCGATCCGATAATCACCGACTCGCCCGCGCGCGCCCAACGCAACGCCAACCCTGATCCCTCCGGACCTGTGCCTCCAACGATGGCGATCATGCGGCGCTCCCGGCCGGCAACAACGGCTCCGGATAGGTGAGTCGCGTGTACGTCGTGTTGCGCTGTGCCGGTATGCGTCCCAGCTCAAGAATCCGCTCCTGAAATTCGTCGGTCGAAATGTACTGCCCGAACGATGCTCCCGCCAGCCGCGAGATGTTCTCCTCAAACAACGTCCCGCCGTAGTCGTCGGCGCCGGCCAGCAGCGCAAGTTGCGAAACTTCGCGACCCAGCTTCACCCACGACACCTGAACGTGGTCGATCGATCCGGCGAGCATCACCCGCGCCAGCGCGTGGATTCGCATATGCTCTTCCAATGTCGCGCCTGCGCGCGCCAGCCCTTGCTCGAAGAGCAGCGTGTTGTCGTGAATGAATCCCAGCGGCACAAACTCGGTAAAGCCGCCGGTCCGCGACTGAATCTCGCGCAGCAGCAGAAGCTGATTCACCCATTGCTCCGGCGTCTCCGAATGCCCGTACATCAGCGTCGATGTGCTGCGGATGCCGCACTCGTGCGCCGTCTCGATGATCTCGCGCCATTGCGCCACGCTGAGCTTGTTGCGCGAGAGCACCTGTCGCACATCGTCGTCCAGAATCTCAGCCGCGGTACCGGGCAGCGTATCCAGCCCCGCATCCTTCAGCATCAGCAAATACTCGCGCACCGCCATGCCCGTCAGCTCCACGCCGTAACGCATCTCCATCGGAGAGAAGGCGTGACAGTGCATCGTCGGCACCGCACCCTTCACCGCCTGCAAAATGTCGCGATAATAATAAGGAGGCAGGTCGCGCGGCAGGCCTCCCTGGATGCAAACCTCGGTCGCTCCCCAGCGCGCCGCCTCACGAACTTTGTCGGCGACCTCGTCGAGCGATAGGAAGTATGCGGTGTCGTGTCGCGGCCCGACCGCAAACGCGCAGAACTTGCAACCCACGATGCAGACATTCGTGAAGTTGATATTCCGCGTCACGACGTAGGTCACGGTATCGCCGACCATCTGCCGGCGCAACTCGTTAGCCGCGACCACCAGCCCGAACAAATCATCGCCCGTCGCATGTGCCAGCAGCAGGCACTCCTCGCGGCTCAGGTTGGCGCCGTCGTGCGTGTCGATCACCTTGTGGAGAGCAGTTCGGATGGGAGAAGAAACGCTCGCTTGAACATCGTTCCAGCTCGTTGTGCGGAGCGTGTTCTGCCTGCACCAGCTCAAGTCGTGCATAAGGTTGGCCCTCAAAATTACAGAAAACAAACAGTTAGCGAAACAGGTCTTTATCGGCCGGACGCACCAGTTGGCGGGCGCTTCCGCTGCCGCGCACGTAAGCGTAACCACGGATTATACAAGCCGGGACGCGCGCATCTTTGCCCGAAACCAGCCCCGCCATCGCCGCCAGCTCGTCGGCCACCGCTTGCTCGGTTGCGCGCAGAGTGTATCCATAGTCGTCGCGCCGCCCGCGATAGTCGCGCAGCGCGCGCATGCCGGCAACTCCGATGGCGACGTCGCACAGGCCTTGCCGCCACGCCCGGCCAAAGCTGTCGGAGATGATGACCGGAATATGCAGCCCGGTCAGCTTCTTGAGTTTTCGGTGAATTTTCGCAGCCGATGCATCGGGGTCGACCGGCAGCAGCACCGCCGACTCGCCGCCATCGACATTCGAGACATCGACACCGCTGTTGGCGCACACGAAGCCATGTTGCGTCTCGGTGATGAGGACGTGCTTATCGCGCAGCACGCGTTTGGCTTCACCCAGCGCGACCTCGACAGCCCGCGCATCGGTGTTGTTTCGACGCGCGGTCGCCAGCGCGCGCCGCGACGGCTTCACCGAATCCAGCCGAACCATGCGCCCCTCGGCTTTGGCGACGATCTTATGCTTCAGCACCAGAATGTCGCCGGCGCTCAGTTGAACGTTGGTACCAGTAATGGCGGCGAGGACGATCTCGGCCAGCGAATCGCCGACCTTAACATCCGGAATGCCATGTACCGGGATGGCGCGAAGTTCTACGGTTTGCTCTGCTCGCGTCGGGGCTCTCATGCGGAGATGGCAGAGTTCACACTCGATGACTGGCTGAAGTTCCACGAGCGCAGCAGGCGTTGCGCGTTGGTGTCGCCCTCGCGCGTCAGCAACAGTTCAAGCTCGTGCGGATTGTCGATATCGAGGCCAATGCCCGGCATCTCAAGAATGATAAGCGGCTTGCCGGTTCGCTGCATGGCCTCACAATGTGGGATAAAACTGTCGTTGCCGAAGCGCAAAGCAATAATCGACGCCGGCCGGCGCAGGATGCAGTTGCTGCCGCGCCGATCGTACGCGGGAACGAAAACCGCTCCTTCCTCCGGAGCAGCATCCAGCACCTGATGCAGTTCCTCGGCGCGCGCCAGCGGGATGTCGCCCGGAATCACGATGGTCGTGTCGTAGCCCTGCGCTTCGGCCCATGCTGTTGCCATCTCGATCGCGGCGGTCTCGCTTTCGTTGCGTGTGTCTTCAATCACCAGGAAATCAAACTCCGCAGCCAGTTCTTTCGCACGGCGATCTCCCGTGACCAGCGCGACGTCAACCCTCGAGCGTACTCCCGACGCAGCCAGCATCACGTCGCGCAGCATGGCCTCCGCCAGTTGCGACCGGCGCGACTGGTCCAGCGCTGCGCCCAGCCGCTGCTTTGCGTTCGACAAATCTTTCACCGGGATAAATAGTATGCCGCGCATGTGCGTTGTCATCCCGACTGAGCATCTTTAGCTAGCGCGGGATCTGCATCCTTTTGATGCTGGAGGCGCAGCGCGGAATCCAGACACACGCGCGCAAGATGGACTTTGTCGTCGAGCGAGCGCATCACAGCGTAAGTGCAAACCACCCGCAGGCCGTGGCCACCCAAGCCTTTCGCCGATTCCATATCGGCGGTATCGATGACCAGCACATCCAGGAAATCTTCATAAGCCTTCGCGATGCCCGCGATAGTGCTGGGCCATCCCTGCATGCGCATCAACGCCGCCGCCGGCCCCGATACCGCGGCATCTCCGATGATCGGACTGACCGCAATCACCGGCGCATCGGCACTTCGCACGGCTTCGCGAATACCCGGCACCGCCAGGATCGGTCCAATACTGGTCACGGGATTGCTCGGCGCGAACACGATCTCATCCGCCGCCGCGATCGCCTCCAGCAAGCCTGGCGCAGGCCGCGACTGCTCAGCGCCCACGAACTCCACCCGGCTGACCTCGACGCTGTGCCGCTCGCGCACGAAGTATTCCTGAAAACTCAGACGACCTTTCGAGGTTTCCAGCATGGTCGAAACCCGATCGTCCGACATGGGCAGCACGCGCGCGCCGATGCCCATGCGCTGGGCAAGTTCGGCTGTCGCCTCGGTCAACGTGAGCCCGTCGCGCAGCAGGGAAGTGCGCGTGAGGTGTGTCGCAAGATCAAGATCGCCCAGGCTGAACCACGCCGGCTCGCCGAGCTGCTTCATCCGCTCCAGACAGCGAAACGAATCGTCCTGCACGCCCCATCCGCGATTGACGCTGAGCAGCCCCGACAATCCATAGAGCACCGAATCGATGTCGGGCGAAACGTGCAGTCCCCACCATTCAATGTCGTCGCCGGTGTTGACGATGACAGTCAAATCCTCAGGCGCAACCACCCTTTGCAGTCCCTGCACCAGCTTGGTGCCTCCCGTACCTCCGGTGAAGACCACGACTCTCATCTATGCCGCCTTCGCATATCCCACGTTGTCTGATACGCTTGCAAGTCGCTCAGCCAGCAGCCCGCCGCGCTCCTGTACCTTCGCAATAAACTCCGGATACACCGGCAACCGCTGCTGAAGTTGCTGCCCGGCGGCATTGGTGCGGCGCTCTAGATCGGCCAGATGTGGCCATGGCGCCTCAGGATTGATGTAGTCAGGCGTAAGCGGCGAGACTCCGCCCCAGTCGTTAATCCCACCCTGTAAGAGTCGCTCGTAGCTGGGACTCCGTAAGATTCGGCGGCGCCTGAATATTCATGTCGCGCAGCAACAGGCGCGCGACCGCCAGCGTGCGCAGCATGTCGCCGTTGTCAGGCTCCGGCCAGCTCGCCATCGGAATGCGAGGCTTGGCCCGGAAATTCTGGATAATGACTTCCTGTATGTGGCCATACTCGTCATGCAGCCGCTTGATCGCCAGCAGCGAATCCACGCGGTCACGCAGCGTCTCGCCAATCCCGATCAGAATGCCGGTAGTGAAGGGAACACCCAGCTTGCCCGCGTCGGCGATGGTCTTCAGCCGCAACGACGGCAGCTTATCCGGAGCATTGTCGTGCGCCGCTCCTTTCTGCGAGCAGCGCTTCGCTCGTCGACTCCAGCATCAGCCCCAGGCTGGGATTGGTCTCGCGCAACCGTTCGATCCACTGATAGCTCATCAGCCCGGGATTGGCGTGCGGCAGCAGTCGCGTCTCGCGCAGCACCAGCTCGCACATGGCCTCGAGATAATGCAGCGTGCTGCGATATCCCAGGCGGCGCAGCGTCGTCGCGCATCTCGGGGAAGAGCATCTCCGGCTTGTCGCCGAGCGAGAAGAGCGCTTCGGTGCAGCCCAGCTTCTCGCCTTGCTGCGCCACATCGAGCACCTCTTCGGGAGTCATGGTGTGCGCGCCCGGCTCACCCGGATCGCGACGAAAGGTGCAGTAGCCGCAGTAGTCGCGGCAGAGATTTGTCAGCGGCAAGAAAGACCTTGCGCGAGTACGTCACTACTCCCGGGCGGTAGCGTTCTTTCAGCGCGACCGCCGCAGCCAGCAACTCCTCCTGCGCGTCGCCGTCGCACGCCAGCAGGGAAGTCGCCAGCTTCGGGCGCGAGCGTCTCGCCATCGCGAACATCGCGAAGGCGCGCAATCATCTCATCACGTGAGAGTTCGTTCTGGATGCGAGCGACCGGCATAGCCTCACGAAAGAATACCGCAACCACGGACCTGATAACGGGCGAACACAGACCAGAAAAGCTGAGCCGCGGATTTGCGCGGATGAACACGGATCAGAATAGGAGATTTACAAAAACGGACAACGGATATGCCGACACCGGTAATGTGATTTTCGAAAATCTGATCCGCGTTCTCCGCGCAAATCCGCGGTGGCTTTTTCCGATCCGTATCGATCCGTGTAAATCCGTGGCCAGGTTTTACTCCGGTGTCAGCCCGTACCGCCCGCGAAAATACAGCAGCGGAGTGCCTTCCTGCACCGCGATCTCATTCACCTGGCCGACGAAGATGCTGTGATCTCCGGCGGGATGCGATTCGACCACGGCGCAATCGATCTGCGCCAGCGCTTCGGCCAGCACCGGCATGCCGCTCTCCATCTTCTTATATGTGATGCCCAGACGATAGGCCGCATCGGGATTGCGCTCGGGATCGGCAAAAAACTCCGACAGCGCTTCCTGCTCCTCTTTCAGAACGCTTACCCCAAAGCAGCAGCGCTCACGCAGATGCAGGTACGTCTCCGCCAGATGATCGACGCACACCAGCACCAGGGGAGGCCGCAGCGACACCGAACAGAACGCGCTGGCCGTCATGCCATGAACGCCGCCATCGGCCGTGGGCACCGTGATCACGGTGACGCCGCTGGCGAAGCGTCCCAACGCTAAGCGAAATTGATCTGGCGAAACTTCTGGCATGGCTCTGAAAGCAATATACCTGAGGCCCGGGTCGGCTCGTGGGACTCAAGCGAAGAGAGCCGGTGCCCCATTCAAGCCATCGTTTGGCTTGAGTGGGGTTTCGTCCAGTGATCACGGCTAGCCGAGTTTGCTACGATAAATTCCCGTGCCCAAGAAACTCGATCACACTGCCGCCCTCGCGCACCTCGCACGCGTCGACCGCAAGCTGGCGCGCATCATCGTCAAAGGCCGGCGAATGCCGCCTGCAAATGGAAACCACGCAGAGCATCTTCGAGGCGCTGCTGGAGTCCATCGTCTATCAGCAACTCAACGGCAAAGTTGCGGCGACCATCCTCGGCCGCGTGAAGGCGCTGTTTCCTGACAACGCCGGCCGCCTGCGCACGCGGCGCGGACTGGTCGCGCGCTTCCCAACTCCACAGCAGATACGCGACGCCTCGCCTGAACTGTTGCGCTCCGCCGGCCTGTCGCAGGCGAAGATGCTGGCCATCAAAGACCTCGCGGAGAAGACCATCGAAGGCATCGTCCCCAGCGCGCGCCAGGCGCACAAGATGAGTGATGAAGAGCTGATCGAGCACCTGGTGCAAGTGCGCGGCATCGGCCGCTGGACGGTCGAGATGCTGCTCCTCTTCCGCCTCGGCCGCCCTGACGTGCTTGCTGTTGACGATTACGGTGTGCGCAAGGGCTTCGCCAAGATTCACAAAATGACGGAGCTGCCAAAACCGAAAGAATTGCTGGCGTACGGAGAGCGCTGGCGTCCGTATCGCAGCGTGGCCTGCTGGTATATGTGGCGCGCCGCCGAGATGAAAGATCTTCCCTTCGCCGTCACCGAGAAAAAGAAAGCCGAGCGCAAGGCGGCGAAGAAAGCGTCAGCGAAATCCGCAAAAAAGAAGTCGCCGATCAAGGCATCGACTAAGAAGAGAGCCCCCAAACATTAGCGGGACTTTCGGGTGCCCCGCTCATTCCTTCGTTTGGAATGAGTGGGATCGACGGACACGGGTGCAACACTCTCACTTGGCTAGGTGCGACTTTTGTTTGCTCTTGAGATTCAGCGCTACCGCCGCGCGTATGAGTTCCTTCAACGCCGCCTCATTGATCTTCTCGCCTTCGTGAATGTCGATGGCGCGCCGCACATTCCCTTCGAGGCTGGAGTTGAAGAGCCGCGCCGGGTCGGGCAACGACGCTCCCTTGGCAAAGGTCAGCTTGACCGCGTTCTTGTAGGTCTCTCCCGTGCACACGATGCCGCCGTGCGAGAACACAGGAACTCCCGGCGAGGTGGCTTTCGCCCACTTCCACTCTTCGACGATCTCCGGGTCCGCCTTGTGTATGAGGTCGCGCACTCTCGCCAGCGTCTTTCCGCGCCAGTCGCCAAGTTCCTTGATCTTCTGCTCAATGCGTGTCGAGGCCGGTTCCATCGCTACTCCTTTCATGTCCAGTTCGAAATTGTTCGCAGCTGGTTAAGATGCATTCGGGGCCCGACTCATTCCTGCGGTTGGAGTGAGTGGGAAGCAGTTATATCCCAATTCTCCAACCGGCGCTTACCCCTATTGAGCCGGCTTCGACGACCAGTCTGGCGCCTCGACGCCGAACTGCTTTGCATATTCAGCGATCAATCGCTGCCAGCCACCCGCCTTCATCGCGTCGCCGCCGGCGATCCGTCCAATGGGATCACCCGCGAGCAGCCGCTGCAGCACGTCGAAGCAGATGTGCCAGCCCGCCGCGCCCCACGCGATGAAGCGGCGATCGATCTTATGCCACAATGTCAGACGCGTGCCGCCGGCCGACGGTTCAAGCTCCCACCGCATATCGCCAAACTCAAGCACCTCAGGAGCGTCGGCGCGGGTCACCGTTGTTTCGGTAACCTGTGCCGTTCCCGTCCAGGTCAGATGCACTTTGCTTGCAACCGTGTCGAGTCTCCCATCGGCATCGAAGGGAGCCCATTCGCGCAGTTGCGCCGGGTCGATCAGCGCCTGCCAGACTTTTTCGGGGGAGTGGCGCAGCTCTCTAACCAGAATCAGCGTCCACTTGTCTCCATCCCTTGGTCCCAGCTCTTTGCGTACCTGCGCTCCGCTGGCAGGACCCGGCCTGTATTGCGCGAGATCGGTCATCTATCTTCTCCTTGCATCAACCCTAATCTGGCGATATGCGCGGCGATGCAGTTGGACGTCAGCCCTGCCACTGCATCAGCTGCGTGAGCTGAATGAGATTACCGCAAGTGTCGTTCAACGTGGCAATCTTCGATGCCGTCACGTCTTTGGGCGGCACGGTGAAGTCGGCGCCGCGCGCCTTCATGCGCTCATAGTCGGCCTGAAGGTCATCGGTGAAGAACATTGCCGCGGGCTGGGATTGCTGGAACATGGCCTGCTGATATGCCTTGGCCGCTGGGTTGTTGTTGAGCGCTAGTTGCAACTCAGTTCCATTCGGTTCCTCGGACGAAGCTACGGTCAGCCAGCGATACGGCCCATTGCTGAAGTCCGCCTTCTTCACAAAGCCCAGCACGTCGGTATAAAAGCGCAGGGCTTTCTCCTGGTCGTCCACGTACAAGGTAGTCAGTTTGATCTTCATTTCGAAACTCCTTTAGTGTCTTCGCGGTTTAGGCCGCGTCGGCTTCTTGGTTTTTTTGTTTTTGGTTTGGGTTGCCTGATCCATGTGGTCGAGGTGCTGTTCGAGAGCATCGATGTGAGCGCTCCAGAACCGGCGGAACTGGGCCAGCCAGGTATCCAACTCCTGAAACGGCCCCGGTTTCAGCCGGTACAGACGGCGCTGTGCGTCCACTGTGGATTCGACGAAACCGGCATCACGCAAGACCCGCAGGTGCTTGGATACCATCGGCTGCGGCATGCGAAGCCGCTGCTCGATCTCTCCCACCGACTGTTCGGACGAGACCAGCAGGCCGAGGATCGCCCGGCGATTCGGTTCGGCAATGATCTCGAATACCGATTCCATTCCTTGTATATACTCCACATGGAATATACGTGTCAAGGCATATATGGCAGGCCCAGACGAATCTGTTGTCGGTTTTTGAAAAAAGTGAAGGTCATTGCGGGCCCGAGCTCGAGTAGCGCTGCAAACCGGCTAACCATCTTAGGGGCTCGCCGAATCACCGGACCCCGACCGCCTGGTATTTGCGCAATTCCAGAAACAACACCTTAGCCATAAATTGCGCTTTCTGTGACTGACATCACGGAATTGTCGCCTCCGCCCAACCTAGACTGAACTTGCAATAGTGACCAACGATGGGCAGCACGAAGTCCGCATCGTTGTACGGACTTGGTTGATTTGTTTCGTCTCGACTACATCTCTTGCGCGCTTACCCTGCTCTCGACCTATCTGGTGGGCAGACACAAATGGCAGGGTTGGATTATTGCCGGCGCCAATAGCGCTATCATCTGCGTCATCGGAGTTCGAACCTCGCAATTCGGGTTCGTTCCCGCCAACCTGTTTTGCCTGGGAATGTACGGCTACAACGTGCTGCACTGGCGCGGAGGCGTCGCTTCCTCTCAACCCACCCTGGGCGAACGCGCGGCACCGCAGCCGCATCGTGGCAAAAGCTAACTTCGCGCGCACCACTAATTCCTGTGTCTGCAATGAATGAGGGCTTGCGTTGACCTCAGCCGAGCTCGAAGAGCGAAACAATCTGTAGCCCAGGACGGGAGTCCTGGGTAAATGTCCCCATCTGATCTCGAGCCCCTTCAGGGGCGGCACTCTCACGCCATAGCCGCCGAGTACCACAGCTCCACAAATCCGTTCTTATAAGCGGTCACGTTCTTCAGGTTCCACCTCTGCTCCGTCAGGGCACCGAATAGCCGTAGCCCATCCCCCAGCAGCACCGGCGCGATCGTCAACCTGATTTCGTCTACCAGCCCGAGTTCGAGAAAGCGCTGGCACAACATTGCTCCGCCCACCAGCCAGATGTTTCGATAACGAGGCGCGAGCTTCTCGTCGACTAACCTCTTGAGATCGCCCGAATAGAATTCGACGCTCTTCTTCGCCGGCGGCCATTCTCTGCCGCTCACCACGATCACCGGAGTATCGCCATAGACCCAGCCCAGCGCAAGCGCGTGTTCATAGGTGCGCGAGCCCATCACATAACAGTCGATCGATTTGACGAAGGCGGCAATGTCTTCCGCCGAAATCGAAGCCCCAGCTTCATAGGCGCCTCCCGCGTTCTCCAGCCACGCGACGGTATTGTCCTGGTTCGCGATAAATCCATCCAGGCTCGAAACCATGTGCAAGGTTACAGTCGCCATTCCTGCATTCACCTCAGCGCGTGTAGATTTCCTTCGCTACCGATTGCCAGCGGCCACGCATCCGTTCTTTTCGTGACCCCGTCGCGGAGTCCGCCATGCGGGACAGCATATCTTAGCCCGAGCGCTTCAGCGCGTGTGTGAATTGCTGAACCTGAAGGCAGCTTTCCTGTCATCTAGTGCTCTACCGTTCGCCCGCGGAGGGTGCAGCGCTTAACGCGCCTGACGGCTCTGAATTACGCTGGTCGCTCGCGGTTGCTGAGCGGCCTGCCGCACCGTCGCTTATTTTCGAAAGTTATGGCAGCTAATCCGGAAGCACTCGATGGTCAATCGACGCGCACGCCGCTCACCGTCGCGGCGCCGGCTCCAGCCGCTTTTCCCGCCTGGCACCCGAAGTACAATCCCTGGCTGATCGGCGTGGTGGTTGCCGTAGCCGCCTTCATGGAGGTGCTTGATACCAGCATTGCCAACGTCGCGCTTCCGTATATCGGCGGCAATCTTGGCGCCAGCACCGACCAGAGCACATGGGTACTCACCTCGTATCTTGTCTCGAACGCCGTGGTGCTGCCGATCAGCGGATGGTGTGCCAGCGTCCTCGGCCGCAAGCGGTTCTTCATGACCTGCCTGGCAATTTTCACGGTGAGCTCGCTGCTCTGCGGCCTGGCGCCGAGTCTGGGAGCCATCATCTTCTTTCGCATTCTGCAAGGCGCCGGCGGAGGCGGCCTGCAGCCCATGGCGCAGGCGATCCTGGCGGATACCTTCCCTCCCGATAAGCGCGCCCTCGCCTTCGCTCTGTATGGTGTCACCGTGATTGTCGCGCCGACCATTGGGCCAACCCTCGGCGGATGGATCACCGACAACTACACCTGGCGCTGGATCTTCTTTATCAACTTGCCGGTCGGAATTCTCGCGCTCTTCCTGGTTTATCGCTTGATCGAAGATCCGCCCTGGTCGAAGCGGGTAGCGGGCGCACTTGCGAAAATCGATTACATCGGTGTTTCCCTGCTTGTGCTGGGAGTTGGAGCGCTGCAAATCATGCTCGACAAAGGACAGGAGGACGACTGGTTCGGCTCGCACTTCATTGTCACGCTGGCGGTGCTTGCGGTTGTCGGATTGGTTTCGCTCGGGGTATGGGAATGGTTTTACAAGAACCCTATTGTTGATGTGCGACTGTATGCCAACTTTAACTTCCTGCAGGCGAACGTCATGATTTTCGTGCTGGGCGTCATGTTGTTCGCCAGCCTGGTGATGATGCCGTTGTTCCTGCAATCGCTGCTCGGCTACAGCGCCGAATCCGCGGGCCTCGTGTTGTCCGGCGGCGGTCTTTTGCTGCTGTTCATGATGCCCCTGATGGGATTCCTCTCCACCAAGGTCCAGGCCCGGTATCTGATCGCGATCGGCTGGCTGACGCTATCGCTTGCCATGTTCTACTCCAGCCGGCGGCTCGATCTTGACATCAGCTTTGGCAGTGCCGCCATGCTGCGAGTGGTTCAGGTGTTTGGACTGGGATTCCTGTTCGTCCCCATCAACCTCTCGTCCTATGTGGGAATGCCGCCCGAGCGCAGCAGCAGCATCGCCGGCCTGATCAACTTCATGCGCAATATCGGCAGCAGCGTAGGAACCTCGATGGTGACGACGCTCATCGCACGCCGGGCGCAGGTCCACCAGGTGTTCCTGGTGGCCAACATCACCAATGGACAGCGCAGCTTTGACAATACCGCTGCCGCATTGGCCAACCGCGCATTTGCATCCGGCGTCGGAAGCAACACCGCCCTCGGCAAGTCGTACGCTTTGATTTACCGAACCGTCATAGGACAAGCGACCACGTTGGCCTACCTCGACACCTTCCTGGTCTTAGCAGGAATCTCCGCAGTCATGTTTGTGCTGTCGTTCACGCTGAAGAAGAACGAACTCGGCGGCCATCGCGTGATGGCCGAGTAGTCGCATGGGCCGGGTGCCGGGGTCCCACTCGATTTTCGTCGTCGTAATGAGTGGGACTGCCCAGCGTTAGCGAGCGCAACCGGAGTTCGGGGCCGCTCAGCCCCACGATTCGGAACCCGCGAATCCCGTGCCTCGCCCCGTCGTATACTCATCCGGAATCCACAGGGAATGCAGATGCTTCGTGCAAGCCTTTGATTGTTCTGACGCTTCTGCTGGTCAGCGTTTTTGCTTTCGCGCAGCCCGGTACACCGGATGCTGCGTCCATTCCGGCTTCCGCAAGCCAGACGCAGACTGCGTCCTGCTTTCGATGTCCGCGCCGCCGTCGACACCTATCTGGCCAAGATGCCGCCTGCTGAGCGTGCCCGCTCCGATGCCTACTTCGAAGGCGGCTATTGGCTGCTGCTGTGGGACTTCCTTTCCACCGTCTTCGTCATGTGGTTGCTGCTGCGCTTCCGCTGGTCGGCGCGAATGCGCGATCTCGCCGAACGTCTTACCCGATTCCGTCCGCTCCAGACGGCACTCTACTGGATTCAATTCATTCTTGTAGTTTCCATACTCACGTTTCCGCTCAGCCTATACGAAGGCTACTTCCGCGAGCACAAGTATGGCCTGCTCAATCAAACCTTCGGTCCCTGGATGCGCGATCAGATGATGGGGCTGCTGATCAGCGTAATTCTTGGAGCCATCCTCGTCGTGGCCTTGTTTGCACTGGTGCGACGGCTGGGAAGGACCTGGTGGGTGTGGGGAGCGGTCCTGACCATCGCATTTTCGGCGTTCGTAGGGCTAATTGCTCCGGTGTACCTCGCTCCACTCTTCAACAAATACACCCCGCTGACCGATCCGCGGATCAAGGACCCGATTCTCAGCCTGGCGCGCGCCAACGGAATTCCCGCGCATGACGTCTATGAGTTCGACGCCTCGCGCCAATCCAATCGGGTGAGCGCCAACGTCAGCGGATTTGCCGGCACCCTGCGAATTTCGTTGAACGACAATCTGCTCAAGCGCTGCACCTTGCCTGAAATCGAAACCACCATGGGACATGAAATGGGCCATTATGTCCTCAACCACGCCTACAAGGGACTGGTCATGCTGGGCGTGGTGATCGTGATCGGTTTCGCCTTCCTCAACTGGGGCATCAACTTCAGTCTCGCGCGCTGGGGTAAGCAGTGGCAGGTGCGCGGCATCACCGATGTGGCCGTGCTGCCCCTGGCGGTCATCGTTTTCTCTGTCTACTCGATTCTCATGACGCCGGTGAACAATACGATCTCGCGCAACATGGAGTATGAGGCAGACATGTATGGCCTGAATGCCGCCCAACAACCCGACGGCGAGGCCAATGTCGATATGCTGTTGGGCGAGTATCGCAAGCTCGATCCCGGTCCTATCGAGGAGTTCCTCTTTTACGATCATCCCAGCGGACGCACCCGCATTACTGCTGCCATGCGCTGGAAGGCCGAGCATCCGCAGTTAGCCAATGCCGACGAGATGGCGCGCCCCCTCTTCGATACCAAGTGATGGGCAATTGGGCATCGCCGCTCTTCGACACCAAGTGATGGGCAATCGCGCATCGCCGCTCTTCGACACCATAGTGCTGGGCAGTCGGGCGCCCCACTGATTCCTGTTGTTAAAACAAGTGGTCGAGATTTGCCGCGTGTCGGTAAATTGTAGGATTTAGCCAACGCCAAGCTCGAAGAGCGAAACAATCTGTAGCCCAGGACGGAAGTCCTGGGTAGGCCGCGTAATTATCGAGTCGAGCCGGTTTCAACCGGCGGCACGTCTTGGTCCGAATAATTCTGTGGCACTGGGTGCCCATCCTTTCGCGTCTTTTGGCGAAAGGGTGGGTGGACGCGGTGTACTATAGTCCTGCTTTTGATCCCACCAATCCCATGCTGAAAACCCACAAACGCGCGATGTCGGATATCAAGTCGGCTCACCAACGGGTGAAGAAAGCCCAGGAGGAGTGCGACAAGCTGAAAGAAAAACTGAAGCAGGCGCAAGCCAAACTGGCAACCGAAAAGCGTCGCCTCAACGCCTCCGAACAGGCGCTTGAAAGCTAGCTGGACAAACCTAACGTATGCCGTCGGGCACCCCACTCATTTTCTTATTTCGACGTGGGTGCCCCATCCTTTCCCTTCGGTTGGGAAAGGGTGGGAGCCGGCAATCCGTGTCTCTCACCTGTTCAGAACCTTATCGGGTGGCCTACATGCCGCGCGCTGGCAAATGTAGATTTCCGCCGGGTATCGCTTGCGCAACTCATTCTTGCCGATTACTCCCCGTCCGCTCGTGTTAATCCCAAGCTCGAAGAGCGAAACAAGCTGTAGCCCAGGACGCGAGTCCTGGGTAGGTTGCCTCGTCTGCTTTCCGGAGCCCCTTCAGGGGCGGCATATCTGTCGTCGTGTGGCCCACATTTCCCTTCGTTTTTGGGAAATGTGGGAGCTGCCTACCCCCATCCCCACCAAAGCCTGGTTACTTTCGTACCCTCCTCTTGTGCCAATATCACAGACTTTTTGGTTGACTCATGCTTAATCTCGAAACTGGGAAAGTGTGGGGAAAACGAGGTGTCAGGTCTCAGGCATCAGGTTTCAGACAACTCCTTCTGACGCCTGACGCCTGACACCTGACACCCAACCCGCACTTCTCAACGACGAAGGAGCTTCCATGTCCACCACCTGCCACCACATCCTTGCCAGCGGAGCGCTATGCCAATCGCCGCCGTTGCGCCATCGCGACTATTGTCGCTTTCACCTGCAGCAGATTGGCCGCCGCATGAAGGCCGCGCGAGCGCGTGCCCGCCAGCAGCCGGCGGTGCTCAGGTTGCCGCTGCTCGAAGATCTGTACTCGGTGCAGATCGCGCTCATGCAACTGGCCGACGCCATCGCGTATCAGGAGATCGATCCGCAACACGCGCGCCTGCTTACCACCGTATTGCGCCTCGCCATGCAGAACCTGAAGAGCAAGCAAGGATGGGAGCGCTCGTCGCGTTTCCAGTTGGCCGATACTGAAGCTGCTCCCACAGTGTGGGACAGCTTCGAACGCGAACACGATCTGCCCGTAGACCTCGACCTAAGCCTTGATCCCGAAGTGGCGTTTCCACCGACGAACGAAGACACATCGGGTGCCCCATACGTTCCTGGGGTTGGAATGTATGGGAACGACGATGTCGTGCGCGCCAAGGTCGGCCAGCTACTGCGCGAGGCCGAGACCCCTGTTCCCGGCACCCCGGCGCAAGTCACGGCCGACGAAGTCGAGATCATGGACGTCTACGAGCGCGAGGGAAACGATGCCATGATGCGGTGCATTGCCGAACAGCAGCGCAGCCGCAGCCGGCGCGAGCGTCGCACTCGGCGCCTGCAATATGAGGAGATGGCGCGCAATCACAACATCCAACGCGCCGCCAGAAAGCTGGTCGAGGATCAGCGCAAGGCCGAGGCCGCCGCGTCGAAGCCGCAGCCGACGTCAAGCAACGCTGCGCAGGCACTCGCGCAACCTGACGCTGAAGCCAATCGCAAGCCGCCGCAAAGCGACACGTCTTTCCAGGAGCAGACGGCGGTTGCAGGTGAGGCATAAGCGGACGACAGGCGTGTAGTAAAGGAGTTTCGTAACCAGACGACAAAAGTTTCCGTAAAGACCAGAAGTTTCGTAAGGCGTTTCGTAGACGACGAGAGGAATTCGTAAAGAAATTTTGTAACAAGCCGACAAGAGTTTCGTGACGTAGGGAGAACGCAGTCTAGCTGCGCAAGGCGCGGAGCGCCGGCGAGCCGTTAGCCCCACGCGTAAGCGTGGGGTCAAAAGCGCACAAGTTCCCTAGCCGCGGAGCGGCTCTTTGCCGCAGTCACGAACGCGTTGTTGAGCGAATGACGGTGGCACAAACCATGCGTCCGTCCCGTGACGGCAGATCTTAGCCCAGCATTTCAATGCTGGGTCGGCGTAAGTGGAAAATCGCGAGTCCGCTTAAGCGGACGACAGGAGTCTTGTAACAAGACGACGGAAGTGTCGTAGCTATGGGAAGCCGTGAAGTCTGAGCCGCGCAAGGCGCGGAGCGCCGGCGAGCCGTTAGCCCCACGCGTAAGCGTGGGGTCAAAAGCGCACAAGTTCCCCAGCCGCGGAGCGGCTCTTTACAACGCGTAAGTCCTTGCGGCTCAATTAAGTACCTGTAAGTCATGGGAAATCAATTATTTAGAGGTGATTTGTGGCTTAAGTGCGTGATTCTAAAGCGTCGTAATTAAAGAGAAATTGTGATGTGGCGGCTTCTACGCAAGGTACTGGGTTAGGGAGGCGAACTGCAGGTCCCTCGCTCCGCTTCGGGATGACACGGTTCTTGCTGATGGCTGACGGCTGAGAACTGAAGGCTGAGAACTGAAGGCTGAGAACTGAAGGCTGGGAACTGATGGCCGAACAACTGGCGACTTGTTGCCACCGCGTACCTTGCTCATCATTCCCGCGCCCGGCGACGGAGGACATACTAAAGACGTGCAGACTGCCGATCCCAATACGCGATTCCTCACCGCCTTCCTCGACTACCTGAAGGTCGAGAAGGGGCTGGCCGCGCTTAGCGTGAGTGCCTATCGCTCGGACCTGGAGCAGTATGCCGAGTTCGTCGCTAAACGTAAGCGCACGGTGCGCGAAGCCCGGCGGCAGGATGTGCGCGACTTCCTCAATGCACTGTTTTCGAATGGCGTCGACGGACGCAGCGTGGCCCGCAAGCTCTCGGCGTTGCGTCATCTTTATAAGTATCTGCTGCTCGACCGTTATATCGAGAAGGACCCGACACTCAACATCGACACGCCGCGGCAGTGGAAGGTGCTTCCCAAGTCGCTGGCGCCCTCGGAGGTTGAGCAGCTGCTCGAAGGCCCGCCGCGCGCGAAGGACGACCGGATGTCGCAGGCGCTGGCCGTACGTGATCGCGCCATGTTCGAGGTCTTCTATGCCGGAGCGCTGCGCGTTTCGGAACTGATCAACGTGAAGCTCGAAGACCTGAAGCTCGACCTCGGATACGTGCTGGTGCGCGGCAAGGGAGACAAGGAGCGCATCGTCCCGCTGGGCGCTGCGGCGCAGGAGATCGTGCAGGCGTATCTGCGCGATGCGCGGCCGGTACTTGGAGCAGGGAAGTCGTCGCCGCATCTGTTCATTGCCCGGGGAGCGAAGCCCATCACCCGCCAGCGGGTGTGGCAACTGGTGAATGCGGCATCCCACAACGTGGGACGTCACGTCTCGCCTCACATGCTGCGCCACAGTTGCGCAACCCACATGGTCGAGAACGGCGCCGACCTGCGAACGGTGCAGACCATCCTGGGGCATGCCGACATCTCGACCACGCAGGTGTACACCCATCTGGCGCTCGACCGGCTGAGCCGGGTGCATCGCGAGCATCATCCGCGAGCCAGGCGGGCAGCCGGCAAAGCCGCGGAGTCCGAATGAGACAGCCCGCGACAACCACGGTCGAGAAGGCGGTAGCGAAGTTCCTACGCGCGCTGCAGGAGCGCAACGCCTCTCCGCATACAGTTAAGGCTTATACGAACGATCTCGCGGGCTTCGCCGGGTACGTCGGCCCGCAGGGCTGGAGCGACATCGACCACGTCCTGATTCGCAGCTATCTGTCGAACCTGTACGAGCGTGGATTGAGCAAGACCTCGGTCGCGCGCTCGCTGGCGGCGCTGCGCTCGCTCTACAAGTGGCTGGCGCAGGAAGGTGTCGTCGAGCAGAACCCGGCGGCCCTGGTTGCCACGCCCAAGCTGCCGAAGAGGCTGCCGCGCGTGCCGACGGTCGAAGAGGTGTGCAACGTGCTCGATGCCGGAATGCCGGAAGAGTCGGCCTTCGCCGAGCGCGATCAGGTCATCCTGGAACTGCTCTACGGTTGCGGCATTCGCAACTCGGAGCTGATCGGCATCAACCTTGACGACATGCGCTGGTCGAACCAGATCATCCTGGTGCGCGGCAAGGGAAAGAAAGAACGTTACGTGCCGTTCGGCGAGTCAGTTGCGCAATCTATGAACTCTTATTTGCCGGCGCGCAAGCGAGTGCTGGAGCAGACTAAGCGCGGAGTGGAGAAGGCGATGCTCATCAACCTGCGCGGCTCGCGGCTGACAACGAGGAGCGTAGGACGCATCGTGAAGCAGATCGCGGTCAGCCGCGGCTTGTCACCCGATGTGCATCCGCATACCCTGCGTCATGCCTTCGGCGCGCACATGCTGGAAGAAGGTGCCGACCTGCGAGCCATCCAGGAGATGCTGGGACACGAGCGACTGTCGACGACGCAGCGCTACACCCAGCTCACGGTGAAGCACGTGATGGATGTGTACGACCGCACCCATCCGCACGCGAAAGGGAAGGGATGAGATGGTGCTTTTGACCGGGCGTCAGTACCATAGCAGCGGTTCAGTCCGAAGGAAGAAACAATCTATAGCCCGGCACGGGAGTGCCGGGAAGCGTGAGTTCATGAAGTTGAGGAGTCCTGTACGGGACGCGAGAAATGTGCCGCCCCTAAAGGGGCTAAAAGATGTTCTACACAAACGAGATACCCAGGACTTCCGTCCTGGGCTACAGATTGTTTCGCTCTTCGAGCTGGGTGTTTCGACCGTCGTCGCCGGATCTTCGAGGGCGCCGGTCATCCAAGTGAAAAGAGAGGTGTGTAACACCGAGCCGAACGCTGGCACCGCCTACCGGACATTAGTCCCCGTACTGTGCGCGCATGTCGCGCCAGGTGCTGGCGCCGCGCTTTTCGGCTTCCTCGACGAAGCCTTCGCCGAGCTTCTGCAGGGTGCCGAAGATC
Organism: uncultured Acidobacteriaceae bacterium; assembly: GCA_963699875.1. Taxonomy (GTDB): domain Bacteria; phylum Acidobacteriota; class Terriglobia; order Terriglobales; family Acidobacteriaceae; genus CAVVDY01. The sequence continues at coordinate 825,470 of CAVOVN010000010.1, read as the reverse complement.
TGCATGCCCTTCTGCAGGTAGTCGGGAGCGTTCTCCCATACGGCTTCGAACTTCTCGGGATACTCGCTGGCAAGAATGGTGAGGCCGGCGGCGGCAAAGCCCATCCCCACGGCGCGGCGGCCGGTGAGTATGAGAACGGCGCCTGCTCCGATGCTGCCGAATATCAACGTCTTCTTCCAAGTCTGCATGTTCACCTCGAAGCACCACATGCGGTCAGGCCGCAACTGTCATTAGAGACCCATTCGGTCTCTTGCTGTTGTATGCCAAGAAAAGGTAGTTTGCAAACGGCAGGTGACGCTGCGGGGCAGGAGCGCGGAAGTGGTCAGAAAATGGAAAAGGCTGCGACTTTGGTTATGCTCCAGCCGCCGACTCCTGCGAGGGAGTTAGTGGCGTGGACGCATGTACCGTCGCAGCCCTTGATACGATCACCGCTTTCGCAGTTCCAAACCTCGGCGGACATCTCGCAACGCCGTCGATTTTTTCAGGTCTGGCGGTCTCGCGAGTCGCCTCGCTTACCGACCGTTCAGTCTAGTTCAGGTGGGCAACGGATTATGGAAGCCTACCCTTTTCGACCGTCGACTGTGGACCCGCCACATTGGTTATGCTCTAGCCGCCAACTCCTGCGAGAGAGTTGCCGGCGGGGACGCATGTACCGTAGCAGCCCTGGATGCGATCACCGCTTTCGCAGTTCCAAACCTCGGCAGACATCTCGCAACGCTGTCGATTTTTTCGGGTCTGGCGGTTTCGCGAGTCGCCTCGCTTACCGATCGCTTCGGCTTACTTCAAGTCGGCTCCACATTGGGCGCCGCTCTTTTCTGCCGTCGACGAAGCCAATCCTAACGGAGGGCGGGGAAAAGTCAACGCCCAAGGTGTGTGCACAGCCAACATTCTTGCGGGTGATGAACAGTTCTCAGCAAGCGATAGCAGCAGTGGAGGTTCCAGAACATACGGCCAAATTTTTCAATAACGATTCACATCTTTTTCACAGAAGCGCGATGTTTCAGCGGCGTCAATTCGAGGAACCAATCTCGCGTCTTGACGAATCGCAGCGAATGAACGACCTTAGAGGTGACGCATGAGTGCCCTGACCGCCTATGTCGACGGTGGCTCGCACGGGAATCCCGGGCCCGTCGGGCATTGGCGTCCTTATTCACGACATTTGCGGCGAGACCGTTCGCATCGCCAAGTGGATCGGCCATCAGGACAACAACGTGGCCGAATACTTCGCGCTGCTCGAGGCACTGCAACACGCGGTGGCGGCCAAAGCCAAAGCGTTGCACGTCTTCTCCGACTCAGAGATCGTAGTGAAGCAGATGAACGGCGAGTACGTATGCCGCAGCCCGCGGCTCTACTCGCTCAACTGGACCTGCCGCAAGCTGGCGCGCTCGCTCGACTTCTCCATCGCGCACATCAGTCGCGAAGACAACCATGAGGCCAACGAGCTCGCGCTTCAGGCGGTGCACCCATCGGCGCGCCTGAGGAGTAAGCAGACGAAGGTTCGATAGAGCCGAGGGGCGTCAATGTCCGTGAAAGAGATGCCTGCCCCTAAATATGCAGTGCAGGAGATGCCTGATACCAGGGGTGTGGTGCACCAGGAAAACGGCGAGCAGCAAAAGTAAGCCGGCCAGGCAGAGTGCATACCAGGCAACTGCTGCTGCAAGCAGCAGGAAGATGGCGAAACATATCCCGCCCACAACCAGCTTCGCTTCTCGCCAGAATGTGCTATCCCGTTTGGCACTCCGCTCGGCTGTCGGATGGTAGACGTAGCAGCCGGTCAGGTCGGCAGTTGTAGTGGGCGGAGGCGCTAGCAACGGATGACATTCGCCTTTGCTGAGATTGTGTGGGGTATAAGGTTGTTCCCCGGGGACAGTGGTCTCCATCCGGCGCACGGCAGAGCCATGAATTATGGCGCCGTCGGGAATGGTACGGGGCGTGCCGAACGGAACACGCCATTCGATCTGCTGGTCTTCTTTGTCATAGTGCTGCTGCGGAAACAGCTGAAGCAGCCGCCAGAGTCCGGTCAGTGATTCGTGAAGGCAGTGGTCCGGTTTCGGAGGTGGCGTGTAGATCTCGTCGGCGGCATACACACCGCTTGGCGTGCCGAGTATCATGTCGAGCCGCTCCTGACAAAGCTCGGCGCCGTGACGCTGCAGTTCACCGATCATCCAACGCAGGGCTTCGTTAGCCGGGGCTGCTTCCCATTGCGGATAGCTGCCTCCCACGTCGGAGTGCACACCGGGGAACCAGACTTGAGTGACGTCCTGGTGGATTCCTTGTGCACGGAGATCTTCAGGCCATTCCGCATTTGTGATGTTAAGCGGGTCGCCCCAGAGGTTGTCGCGATAGTAGGCCCGGCGCTCATCGATGCTAACCGCGTGACGACCGACCTGGAGGATGGGATTCTGGGCCATATACAAGAGACGAAGAGGCTCGTAAATCCAACCCACTGAGGAGACCGTGTCCCAAATTCCCATGAATCGAATTCTCACAGCACGCGAAAACGTTTGGGCAAACGCGAAATTGGGCTTGATGCTATGAGCATGTCTTCCGCCACGGTTGCGAAGCGATAGCTTCAGCAAATCGCGTTTGTCCGACAGTTCGTCATGAAACATGTTCCAGGCGTACAGCAGGTGGCCTTCGTTGCCGCGGCACAGCAGTCCATAACCATGCAGCATGCCCGCCAGTGCGCGGGCGGTGTAAGCTCCGCGCGAGAAGCCGAAGAGATAGATCTCGTCGCCATCGTTGTAGGTCTCCATAAGGTATCGGTAAGCGTCGAGCACGTTGTCCTTGAAGCCAGAGCCAAACGCAAGTCCTTTAACTTTGGACCAGAAACGGGGAATGGTGTGGCGAATGGTGGGGTCGCCCATGGTGCCGACGCCGGGGTGATAGTAGGCGACCTGTTTATCGGTTACACGTAAAGCGGTATAGAGCTTGACGACATTTGAGTTTGCATCTTTGCTGTTGCGCTCTCTCGCAAACTCGTTGCCGGTCCCGTCGCAGAAAACGAAGATCTTCTTTTTGTCCGGGTGTGCTTGGTTTGCGTCAACCTTTGTCTGAGCGTGACAATCAATGGCAGGTGTAAAAGACACTGGTGTTGGCATCGGCATGGAAGACCTCCGCGAACTTAAGCTGGTCGATGGTCGCTGGCGATCCTACGGTGCACCTCTGCTACGTGAGTGCACATGTAGCCACCATAAGCATCTCCTCGAGAACTGAAAAGGTGTATCACAGTATGCGACCGGTTTAAATAGTTTCGCGAGCCAGATTGCGACGATTTAAACCTAACTTGTGGAGCGGCCTTACGCTGGCAAGGAAATGTCGGGGTCAATGGTACAGCGTTTGTCGAGAAGTCGCGAAGACTATCACGCGTCGCCCGAGAATGTCTGAGCTCACTTTGAAGATCGTGTCTGTGGCCATCGCAGAGGCAGGGGCTTTCCTTCGACGATCGCCCGCGGAATATTTGTGACCAGGTCTTCGGCCTATATACTTATAAGTTAATATAGAGACAAATGCAGCCTCCGCCATTCACCTTGACCAAAGGTAAAGACGGGCATGTTGTTCGCAGTTAGTAGAGTCGTTGAAGGTGGCGTTTCCGACGAGGCTAGTTCTTGCTGATAAGGGTTTTCAGGTCGTACTTGGGCATGACCGGCTGTTCCTTCTGCCAATCGTGGTAGCTATGGCATTCGTAGCAGCGCCCCTCAGCGGCGTTCGCCATCGGTCCTGCTTCTTTATGACAACGGCGGCAAGTTTCGATTCCGGGGGTCGATGTCGCTGGTGAGCTTGCTTTCCGCGATGTGCGCGTGACACGACTCGCAGCTCAGCATGCGATGTGCCTGGTGGTCGACGTCAGCGTGGACAAGCCAGCGGGCCGGAATTACGGACTTCACCGTCACGGGAATTGTGTCGGGCTCGCCCGTGGTCTGCGCATGGCAAACCTTACAGTCTTTCTTCCATAGCAGCCGTTCTGCCATGCCGATGCGCTGTTCCACCCAGTTCTCGGGGGTTGTTGGCTGCGCAGGCGTCGTCACGTAATCGCGAGTAGCTCGCAGGAAATTGCGGGTTAGCTCGATCTCGTCCCGGTGGTGATAGGTTTGCGAACGAGCTCGGGATGGTCTTTGACCAGTTGCCGTATGCTGCTCTCCGGCCGCGATCAAGGGAACAGCAATCGACAGCAGCAGCTTCCAGCGAAAGCCACGCAGCTTTTTGAAGTACTGCAGATAGAAACCGGTGCCCAACAGCAGCGCAACGATGCCCAAGATGATCCACGGCCGGTGGGTGGAGTCGATGAGCACGCTAGGAGTCCTTCCGCAGGGTGACGATATTTCGCGCGGAGAGATCGGCGAAGAACTCGCGCGGTCACGCGGTGAGCGGCATCGTGGGGACAGGCATAAACGCAGCTCGGCTCCTCATAGTCGAAACAAAGATTGCAGGCCGTTGCCTTCTTGTGCACGCTGGCAATCTTAGGTCCAGGCTGCGAGAGATCTTCAACCCGCACATGGAAGGGATGCATATTGATGTTTCCGTAAGGACAGTTGCTGGCCCGCGCGGTATTGGCATACAGTTCCGCTATGCCTTCGTTGTCGACGACGCGGGGCTGAAGGTTCTGGACATAACCGACCCCGAACATCCGGTACTGGTGGAAAAAGCGCTCGTTGCTCTGGCGGATGCGCGAAATGTCTATGTCGCTCGCACCTACGCGTATGTTGCCGCAGGGCGGCAGGGCATTGCGATTGTCAACATCGAGAATCCCGAGCAGCCCAAACTGGAGCGCATGTTCGACGGCGAAGGCAAGCTGAATGACACCAACGACATCAAAATCGGAATGGTCAGCTCCAGCCAGTTCGCCTTTGTGGCCGACGGCGAAAATGGAATGCGAGTGGTGCAGTTGTTCTCGCCGCAGACCCAGCCAAACTTCTATGGTTTCGCGCCGAGTCCCGTACCCAAACTGATCGCCACCTATAAGACACGCGGTCCTGCTCTGGCGATCTCCCGCGGCATTGATCGGGACCGCGCCGTCGATGAAAGCGGCAATCAGCTTGCCGTCTTTGGACGTCGGGGCTCGCGTCCTTTTAATCAGGAAGAGATGAAAAAGCTTTATATACGCGATGGCCAGCTCTTCACAGTTGACGACAACCCAGTCGGACCGCCTGTGGGCCTATTGAAGTCGGAGGATCGAATAGAATCGACCAGCGGCACGCCGTCTCCGGAAAGATAGAGTCCGCATTCTCGACTGCTGCCATCGAATACTCGCCTACTGCACGTCGGTAACTTGGCCTTTAACGAATGTGACCTTCATATCTGAATAGTAGTAGATTTCTTTCGCTCCCAGCTTGACTACCTTCTGCGGCTGACCAAAAATTCCGACAACCTGATCTTCTGTCTGGCCTAAGGTTATGGTCTTGGGCGGAGGCGGCGGGGCGTCGACTGGCGGTGGGGGCGGCGCGATCGGCGCCATTGATGACTCTGCTGGCGGCGGCGACGCTGGCGCCGTCGGAGCCGGCACAGAGGCCGCGACAGAAGCCGGGGATGGAGTATCCTCGGTGGCGCCGTCCACGGTTACTACCTCCGCGATAGTCTTCATCATTTCGTCTGCCGTGGGCGCTCCGCCCTTGGGAAAGGGAAACTTGAGCTGTCCGTAGTAGCGTACATCTGAATAGGGGTCGCTATATAGCTGTAGAACAACTCCATCATTCTGTTCAGTGTAATTTGTGATCCACACCTTTTCGCCTGTCACAAACTTGCGCTGCGGAACATCCGCTGTCTGTCTACCTTGCTGCTCCGCTCCTAATGCCATGCCCCACGATATCCTGGCCCCAAAGCCAAAGGAGATCGCTCCATTTTTGTAGGAATTCGTCGGTGCAACCATGGCGTCAATGCTGCACAGAAGCAATCCATCTTTGTGCAACACAAGAACCGAACCTGGTTTGACAATGTCCGTTTTGTCAGCTGTCGTCTTCGTCAGGGTGAAGTGTCCACCCAGTTCTTTGTTGAGTTCGGCTTTCTGATCCTGGCCGTGTAGCCAGGGAGCCACTGCCATTACTATCATGAGGACAGCTGGATAAATTATTCCTCGCATTGCGATACTCCTCCCGATTTCCCTCGTATCAAATCTGTGGCATCTGCTCGAGGGTCAATTTTCAAGAAAGCAAGTCCAAACATCCGCCGCTAAGCGGCCGCCAGGTCAACGAGCATTCTCCCAAGAAGCGCTCACCGTTGGTACGGATATGGATAAGGTGCGGCCCAGAAAGGGCGGCGGTCCTGGCGGAATTATTGAAGGGCCATAAATCGCACCAATGCCCCAAGATGGCAGGCCCAGAACTCCGACCGCAAAGTAAGGTGCCCGTCGAGGCCCTCCTAGTCGCTGATCCCGCACACGGGCCCAGTCGTCAAATCCATCAGGCGGGGGCGCTTTCTCCGAAGTATGCTGCAGCGACTCATCGTTTCGAAAGCGCACCTGCTCGGTAGAGTTTATGGTTACGAGGCCACCCTGCCCCGTTGCTGCCATGGAACCATGCCGAACTGTGACCGAGGTCTGATCGTCTTTGGCATCCACGTCAGCCCTGTAAACACCGGGCTTCATGATGGTGAAAGTACCGTTCGGCGTATCGATCTCGTAAATCTCACCGCTCATCAGGCGTTGGACGGTTAAGCTGACCGAGCCCTGATTCACCCGAAATTGCACAGTGCCGCGGCTGACATTCGCAAGGGTTAAGCTAGTTTCCGAATTCAGGCGAATGAATCCGTCACCGACATTCAACTCTGCCCGGGAATTCTTATCGGCCCAGATGTCAGTATTGGTCGTCAGCGAAAGGTTGAGGGCGGCCGCAACCCAGTGATTCGTTCCGTTGGACGCTATCGATACTTCACCCAGCAGATACTGCACGCGAGCCACCCGCCCGCCGGCATTCGGCGTCCCGGCATTACGGCCGCCCGTCTGTGCCCACGCATGCCCAAGGCATGAGAGCGATATCAGCAGAACCGTAATACTGTGCTGCAGCAGAGCGTGAGACTTCGCCCTCCACTCCTGCGTTCCTTTGCTTGACATCGCTCTCATGAGACCGTCTCCAAAGTGAAACCCTGAGCCAGCCGGTTGGTAATAATTTGGACAGAGCTCACTGCACATCGGAAACCTTGCCGTCCTTAAACATCACTTTCATGTCCTTGTACACGTAGGTTTTCTTTGCTCCCAAATCGATGACCTTCAGGGGAGGCCCGAGCGCAGCTGTTACCTGATCCGTAGTTTGGCCGGTTTGGATTTCGATCGGTGCAGAGCTGGAGGCAGCTTCCTTGGGACTGTCAGCCGTTGGAGTTGTCGCAGCTTGCTGCTGAACCTCGGCCGCAACCTCGCTTTCCGCCTGGTCAGCCTCCGCTAATTGCTTAGTAATTTCTTCGGCGCCGTTAGGGTCGGCAGGCGGAGCGGCCTTTGCATAACCAGCTTCCACGGGCGGAGCAGCAGCCGAAGGCGGTAGCGCGGGTATCTGTTTCCCCTGTTTCGTCTGCAGTTCCTCTAGCCCCTGATCGACCACATCGCGCATGTGGTTTTGCATTTCCTGGAGATCATCGACCGCGACCGTGACTGTCGTCCCTTTGCGGCACTCCTTGCCACCCTTACTCGACAGAACTACCACATTTGCGTTGGGAGAATCTGCCGGCGGAGCCGCCGCCAGTTGGAGCGCGTCACCGTCGCTGAGCGCGCATTCTGCCGACGAAGATGCATCGACCACATCCAACGCTCCGCCCACAACAAAGACATGAGGATGGCCATCGGACAGCAATCTGGCTATGCCGCTGGACGCCGCGTCAGGATCCTGGTCCTTTGCATTTTGTTGTGCCTCGGAGTTTTCGAGGGCGATCTGGTTCTTCACTTCGTCGGCAATCTGCTGCCTTACTTCTGGGGTGATGGGCGTTGCACCGCCGGCCGCCGTTACCGGGTCGGCCTGTAGCTGCGCTTCCTGCTGGGCTTGATAGGCCGCAGCCAGGTTAGCAGCAAGCAGGTAATCGGCCAGCCAGAGAGACGCGGTGGGATAGACCGGCGCTGGGGCGAAATAGTAACCATAGTAGCCATACCATGGATTGGGACCCCATCCCCAGGAATAGTAAACCGGCTGGTACCAGGGATTATAAGCCCAGCCATAAAACGCGGGAGGATAGTAACGAACGGGAGCATAAACCTCTACATACCTACCGTGATAATAGTAGTGATTGTAGTAACGATTATAGACTCGTCCATGGTAATAGTAGCTGCGGCGTGCGAACTCCCGATCATGATACCTATAGCCACGTTGAACATAGCAGGCGCGACCTCGCTCCGCTACGATGCGATGGTCTCCGCGCTCAACCGAAACCCGCCGGTTGCCGTTGAGCCCATGGTGGACGTCCATACCACGTTGCGTGTTGTGAACTTCGCGGACCGTGCCATTTGGCCGCTTCTGCATCGCGCTACCGTTCTTCGTTTCGTGGGTTACAACCCCATTAGGAGCAGGTCTGCTCGACAGGGCTGCATTGGTCGTATGGGTCTGCTTGCCAGTCGCCCCAGCTTGGACAGTTCCGGTTCCGCCCAGATGGCCCGCCCCGGTATTCGGACCAGTCTTGGTTGTAGTGGCGTGCGCAGTAGTCGCACCGGAGTGACCGGTGGGATTGCTGGTAGTCGCACTGGAGTGCCCCGTCGGGTTGCTAGTGGTAGGACCAGTGTGCGCAGCCGTGGGATTGCTGGCAGTCGCACCGGAGTGGCCACTGGGATTACTGGTGGTTGGACCGGTGTGGCCCGTCGAAACGCCGGTGGTTGTCGTAGTATGTCCGGTAGTGTGACTGGCACCGGTTGCCGATGCACCTCCCGACGAGGGGTGGCTTGCGCCGCTGCTTCCCGCCGCGTGAGGTGCTGCCGCTGGCTTCGCGGGTGCAGCCGGCTTGGCGCTGCCTTTCTTGTCGTCAGGTCGGGCCCATGCACTCGCTGCCATGAGCAATGTAAGCGTTAGGCTCACAAATAGAGTACGGTAGACTCTTTGGAATTTCGACGCTTGCATGAGGGTATCCTTTTCTCCTTGGCCAGTCTGGTCCCCATCGGCACGAAGGTTGTAAAACTATTGAACTTCCGCAACTTTATCTTTAACGGAGGCGATTTTCATATCCTGGTAGTAATAAAGGTGTTTCGACGGCAGTGTAACTAGTCTCTGTGGCTGCCCAAGTATCGCTATCACCTGCTCCTCCGGTTGTCCTATTGAGAACTCATCGTAAACGACTTGCTTAACTTACCTGTTTGGCGACTTGCTGAACTTCCAGCTCTGTCTCTCTTGCCTGTTGCAATTGCCGCTGCAAGTCGTCACTCGCGTTCAAGTCAGGTATCGCTCGACTATCTTCGGACGGTCGGGAACTGGCGTCCGGGGCAGCTGGCAAACCTTTACTGCCCTGGTTTTGAGCCAGCGTTCGCAATCCCTGATCAATCTGCTCGCGGAAAGAATTGTGCATTTCCTGCAGGTCCTGCACCGCTACCTTGAGCTGTGAACCGGCGCGACAATCTTTATTCTTACTGCTATTCACGAGCACGCTAACGCTCTCATTTGCATCCGGAGTATCGTCGATTCGACTGACTACGTCGCCGGGTGTCAGCGCACATTCAATTCCGTCGCTCGATTGCTCGTCAAGCGATGCAGACACTAGAAAAGTGCGCTGCCTGGGATCCAGGGCGTCTGGTAGTCGTTCGTCTCCCGAACTGGCTGGCTCTGGACTATCCGTGACAGGCTGCGCACCACCCGATCGCCGCATCGCGTTCGGCGGCGAGTTGGGCCTTCACTTCCTCAGCAATCGCCTGTTTCAGTTCGTCGGAAATCGGAGCCGCGTCGGAAGACTGCGGATTTACGGCTTGTGCCTGGCCGGCATTAGAGTTACCGGCAATGTAGGCTGCCTGCAGGCTCTGGGCCAGCACGTAGTCAGTCAGCCACAACGAAGCGCTCACGTAGTATCGGATAGGGAGCGAAATAGTAGCTGTAATATGTGTACCAGGGCACTCCATTCCAACCCCATTGCCAGTAGACCGGCGCTACCCAAGGAGAATAGGCCCAGCCATAAAATGCAGGAACGTAATAGTAGGGCGGCACATAGTGGTAAAAGTAAGCTCCGTGATAGTAGTAAGTGGAGTAAGCCCGAGCATAGGTGTGTCCATTAATCACATAGGTCCTGCTGACATAGGTGCGTCCACTTCTGGTATATGGGTGCTCGACGAAGCCATAATGATGCCCCATGCTCACGACACGGCTGTGGTCCACACGGACGGTTTCTATCTGCTGACGCCCATGCGGACCATAGGTAATCCTGGTGTTCTTAGCCTGAATAACGCTCACTCGACCTGAAGGACCGATCTTGGCTACTGCCCCACCTCGAGTTGTGACTTCTTTCATCCGATTATTCTTGTCGTAAATGACGCTTTCACCTCTGCCTCGCGTTACCTTCGTCGAGCCGTCCGCACGCTTCTCGATTTGCCTGTTGCTCGGGTGATTCCCACTCGACAGCTGGGCTCCGTTGTTGGACGAGTGTTGAGTTGAGCCTGCTGCATGGGTCGAGTGCTGGGCCTTTCCTGAATGGGTTTGGCCAGCGGAAGGATTTGAAGTGGTCGGCTTCGAGGTTGAATGCTGGGCCGCATTGGGCTTCGAGGAGTTAGCTGCTCCACTGGAGGAATGCGGAGCCGTGACGGCCGGCGAGTGCGGCCCGGCGGCCGACGAGGAATGCTGCGGAGTAGCTGGCGCAGAATGTGGCGCCGGGGCAGAGGCAGCGTGCTGCATCATGGCCGAACTCATCACCAGGCTGCTATGAAAGCTACCATTCTGCTGCGCCATCATTGCCGGAGCGGCCAGAATGAGCGAACTCAGTAGCAGGCTAGTTCCCAGAGTTTTCAGTTCGGCCAGAGTGCGTTTCATCGAAGCCTCGCGTATAGTCGCGGAATCTTTTCTGCCCTGCACTATCGAAAACGTATGGAATTGGGAAATTCCATACGCGCAGAAGCTAAGGCGCAAATTTCATCTTGATGCCGGCTGGGTTACGGAGTTAGTTGTCCTTTCGTAAACCGTAGCCGACTCAATGAACATTTCAACGATCCGACCGGAGTCAAATTGCAGGGCCTTGCCGCCACCGTGGCTTGGATTGCCCTTGTTATCTGTGGCGCCCTTGAGGGTGTAGCGCGCACCCTCACGTTCAACCCCCGTAATCACCAGCGAGATTGAGCTTTGGTTTTGTCTCTCATATCCGCGAACCCCTGTTCCCTGGGCAAGCTCTACCACGCCATTCCGGGTAATCGGTTCGAACAATGACCCAGCAAAAGTTAATGTTCCGTCTGGGTGCTTCACTAAAGAAGTGATCCTGACCCAAATCCTGGTGCCCGCCTCCAGTCGAATCGAAGCGGGAAGATTGGAGACTTGTTTCGTTGTGGGTTGTCGGGCCGGCGGGAGGCTGTGAAGGTTGTTAGACCCATACGTGGCTAGCTGATTATGGCCAGCCTGGGCCGCCGGGACAGAACCCGGGTTCCCCTCGGCACCGACAGCTTCGTTCGGCTTCGTGGTGGTCGGGTTCGAGGCCGACGCAACGCTCGCATTGCCGGTATCGGCAGGAGCAGCAATGACCGCGTGCTCAGCGGATTTGTCGGATCCGGGCGGCTGCGCATTCGCCGTGATCTGCGGGGCATCCGCCGTGGTGGAGGCACTCGGTGTCACGGGCGGAGGAAGATGTTTCTCTTCCGGCTTCGCACGTACAGCCTTCGCGGCCGATGATTTTTCAGCTAACGGCGCGTTAGCCGTTGACCCGGGCGTGGGCGACGGTACGGGTTGAGGCGCTTCCGGTTTGGCTTCCGTCGTCTGGGCAGGCAAGGTGGCTTGCGCGGTTTGCACTTCGTGCGGAATTCTCGCCGAGGGCTTCAGCAGTAGCACCGCCAATAGGGCGAAGGCAGCCGCGGCGAAAGCTCCAACTGCCCATCCGCTTCTCCATGTAGACCACCAATTGCTCGCGGGCGTCTTCTGGTTAGAATCACGCTGAGGATGGAAGCTGCGATCTCCCTGTGTCTGATCGCGAAGAGTGATCTCCATCCAGTTGTTCAGACGTTTTTCTACATTGGCCCACTCGATCGGGTCCTCTTTTGCGGCGGGTGTCGCAAAAGCGAGCAAGCAGGAATGGAGGTCGCGGCACCGGGCGCAACCGGCCAGATGGGCCTCGACTCTACGCTTCTCCTCCGCCGCAATGCGCTCTTCCGAGAAAGCACACAAGAGCTCCGCCTCAGGGCAGAGGCCCCCTTGCGTCGGCATCTGTTCCCGCATCAAAGGCATAAGCCTTTCCAGAAAAATCTCTTCCGCCCAATCCTTCATAGCAACTCAGCCAACGTTCCCTTCACCCGCAACCAAAGCGTCCGCCGGCCATTCTGCAAGTGCGACTTCACTGCTTGTACGGTGAGGCCAGTCGATGCCGCAGTCTCTTCGTAGGAGTAGCCCTCGATTTTCAACTCCACACAACGTCGCTGCTCTGGAGGAAGGGTCTGCAACTCCTGGAGCACTTGTTGAACAGCCAGGCGCAAATCCGACGTTTGCTCCAGCACCTCACCAGAGGGAAGTTGTTCCAATTCCCTCTCCTTTTCCCGGAGCTCCGTCTCCGGCTGGCTCTTTCGCCACAGGTCGATACAGATGTTTTTCGCAATTCGCATAAGCCAGCCGCCAAAGTTACCACCGGAAAAACGGTGCATGTTCTGGTAGGCGCGCAAAAAGGTTTCCTGAGTCGCGTCTTCTGCGATGTTGCCATCGGAGAAAAATCCTTTGCACGCGAAGTAGACCTGCCTGCGATAGCGTGCGAACAGTTCCGCAAAGTACTCCGAGTGTCCCGTCTGCTGGAAGCTAACGATGAGGTCTTCATCCAGCATCTCGCTTCGTGGCTGAACTCCTACAGTCATAACGGGCGAAATTCAACAATTCCACAAACCAGGAACACAGAATGCTGGAATTTCTGGAGATAGACGGCCGGGCGCTCCGCGAGAGGAATTTTGGGGCAGAGAGCTTAGGTGAAGGAGCACCATAGCAATCCATCACTACCCGCTGCTACACAAACCACGAAGACGGAAAAATCTGAAGAATGATTCCAAACTCCCGATTCGCCACAGACAGCGCAGCATAGCCCTATTTTTGTCGGAAATCCAGAGTTTTTGTTGGAACTATGAGTGGTATTGATGACCCATAAGTCAATTGATTTTGTTACTCACGAGGAAGGGAGAAAGGGCACCCTTCCGCATGACGGGGGCATTTTGGGCACAATTTTATATTGCGCGGGCGCGCTGGTTTGACCGTGCAAACAAGCGAGGCCTGGAGCGAGTTAGCAACCGAGCTTCGAACTCACGGGGCAGGCCCTGGAGCAGTCCCTTGTCTCTTTCGGCAACCAACCTTGCACGATCATCGGGATGAACGAAATTAAGTCGAGACTCGCCTAGGGGCACATAATACGATGGTACGGTGCAGCTATCGACATCGCAGATCGCAAATGCGCCGAGAAGGCTCGGGCATGGGCCTGGCGATTAGCAGGTCCATCGTCGAGTCGCATGGCGGCCGTTTATGGGCCACTGCGAACGAGGGACGCGGCGCTACGTTTTCTTTCACGCTGCCTGTCGCCGTTGCCGTGCAAGTGCCCAGTACCTGAACCTGATTCGTTGATTGCCAGGAGAGTTTGGATTTGGCCAGACCGATCAATGTAGAAGTCCAGGCATCGCCTCCGACGACAGTCGATTCGCGTCCGGCCACCGTCCAAACTGCATCGTGGTTTGCGTGGGCCGTTCTCATCTACATGCTGGGAGTAATTCTCTGGGGCGCCTATGTTCGCGCCAGCGGCTCCGGTGCGGGATGCGGTAATCATTGGCCGCTTTGCAACGGAGAGGTAATCCCCACATCACCGACAACACAGCGACTGATTGAATTCACCCATCGACTCAGCAGCGGGTTGGCCCTCATCTCCGTGCTTGCTCTGCTTTATCTGACGTGGCGTGCTACTGCACGGCGAGCATGGGCGCGTATCGCCGCGGTACTGTCAGTGGTCTTCATGCTGAATGAGGCTCTGCTTGGAGCATTGCTGGTGTTGCTACAGCACGTGGGTAACGACCAATCTGCATCACGTGCCGTTTTTCTGTCATTGCACTTTGCCAACACCTTATTGCTGATTGGATCGATTACCCTCACGGCCGATTGGTTGACCGATCCCCCCGCTCGCAGCGGCTTCAACGGTAAGAACGTGGCGGGTATCGTCGTTGGTTTACTAGCCGTGACACTCGTTGGGATTAGCGGCGCCCTTGCCGCGCTGGGAGATACCCTGTTTCCTGCTACCTCGCTGAGCGGCTCACTGCGATCCGACTTCTCGACAGCCAGCCATTTTCTGCTGCGCTTACGCTTACTGCATCCCGCCCTGGCCATCATTGGCGGAGCGTACGTGATCTGGCTATTTGCAAGATGTCTGGCGAGCTCTTCCAGAGTTGTGCGCCGTCTCGCTGTCGGCCTCACTCTCTTAGTGTGTCTTCAGTTCTGCCTGGGCGCCCTGAACGTTTTGCTGCTGGCGCCGATCTGGCTGCAGATGACACATCTGTTAGTCGGGGATCTGGTCTGGGTTTTCCTGGTTCTTGTCTCCGACAAGGCGTTGCGACTTCAACGCGGGGCGCAGAGCAAGGCCGTATAGCTCATGTAGATGGTTCCGTGGGACCCTTCAAAGTACTGCAGGAATATTCACCGGCTTCAAATCCACTACCTTGTAGAGTCATTTGAAGCGAGCCTGGCCGCAGCCATTGTCGAATCGGAAGAGACCCGGATCGAACCGTAAGCTACGCCTGTCGCTGTAAACGATAGCTCCAGAGACATTTCCCGAACTTGGCGCTGATTGTGCCGGGAGTGCCAATCCAACAACTGATCGCGTTTCGGAGGAGGCTAGTTCTTGCTGATGAGGGTTTTCAGGTCGTACTTGGGCATGACCGGCTGTTCCTTCTGCCAATCGTGGTAGCTATGGCATTCGTAGCAGCGTCCCTCCGCGGCGTTCGCCATCGGTCCTGCTTCTTTATGACAACGGCGGCAAGTTTCGATTCCGGGAAGATTGATGTCGCTGGTGAGCTTGCTATCCGCGATGTGCGCGTGACACGACTCGCAGCTCAGCATGCGATGTGCCTGGTGGTCAAAGTCAGCGTGGATAAGCCAGCGCGCCGGAATCACAGCTTTTACCGTGGAAGGAATTGTGTCGGGCTCGCCCGTGGTCTGCTCATGGCAAACCTTACAGTCTTTCTTCCATAGCAGCCGTTCTGCCATACCGATGCGCTGTTCCACCCAGTTCGCGGGAGTCGTTGGCTGGGCAGGCATCGTCACGTAATCGCGAGTAGCTCGCAGGAAATTGCGGGTTAGCTCGATCTCGTCCCGGTAGCCGGTGGTGATAGGTTTGCGAACCAGTTCGGGATGATCTTTCACCAATTGCCGTATGCTGCTCTCGACGAAGGCTCGCGCCTTTGCCGTATCACCGTGCGGAGCGGGTTCAGAGATGAGCGGATCAAACTGCAAGACATGGCAGGCGGCACACTGGTCAGCGTAACGGATCGGCTGCATGTAGCGACCATTCCCGGTCTCTGCGAGGCTTCGCGTGTGTGGTGCGAAGTCGGAGCCCTGAGAGTTGATCGGCGAAGGCGTTGCCGGTGTCGGGTGACCCGCCTGTGCGGTGGCGATGCTATACGGCCATGGTCGATTGACCCCGGCCGGACGATGGCAGTCGCCGCATTGCATCTGCACGGGACCGTTCGGTCCGCGCAAAGTCGGCTGCAGATGCGCGTGATGATTGAGGTTCACCGTTCCGGGATCGAAACTCCCCTGGCGCAGCCGCAGGAACTGGGGATGCTGCCGATCAAATCCGGTGATGTGAGGATCGTACTTCAGCTGGCCTTCTTTAACATGCAAGTCGCCGTGGCACTGTACGCAAGCCACGTCTGTGGTTGATGCCAGCTTGAACTTGCCCTTGTGTTCCAGATGGCAGGAGGAGCAAGCGGGCGTCACGGTTTGGTTTGCATGGTGAAGCGGAGCATCGTGGCATGCAAGACACGCCTTGTCTTGTACGGGGGCGCTGAAGCCTGCGTTCTGGACATGGCAGGTCGCGCAGTTCTGGCCGAACACCGCATGTGCCGATGAGACAGGTCCGGCACTGTAGACGGCAGACTTACTGGTGACGCGTTCGGCGAGCAGCCATCCGGCTGCGATCAAGGGAACAGCAATCGACAGCAACAGCTTCCAGCGGCGAAGGCCACGCAGCTTTTTGAAGTACTGCAGGTCGATGCGTTGCGCGAGCTTTTTTGCGGTGCGGACGCGGGGCATAGTCAGTACCTGAGCGCCACCACGGCGTGAACGGTTCCCAGCAACAGCAAGGCGTACGATGCGGGCACGTGAAAGAGAAGCCAGCCGTGAAGCAGGCGATGCAGCCGTCGCTGCTGGTCCAGTTGACGCTTCTCCTCACAAATACCTTCTAAATCCTGCAAGCGCGGCCAAAGGTCCTGTGGACACAGCACTCGGAACTGCTGGAAGATGGCGGTGCCACGCTCTTTGTCTGCCAGGCTATGTCCGCGGCCGCCGTCCTGAAGAAGGTATGGCCGCATCTGATCGTCGAAGAAGGCGCGAATCGTGCCGGCGAAGCGCTGATCGGTTTCCAGAGCAGAGGCGAAGGTCAGACCGCCCATGGTCCCGGCTGAGGCAGCAGCTGCCAGTTGACTTTGATTGGCAAACTGGAGGTTTCCTTGCAGTGCTGAGCATAGTTCTGTCGTCGCGATTTCGGCCTCATCGACGAGTTGCGCACAGACGCTGTCAATTTGCTCGTACACCGTTTCCATCGTCACCCGGCTGGTCAACATCCGAGGGATAAATTCCTGCAAGACTGCGCCGGCGATGCCACTCGCCACCACGATGATGAACAGCACCATAAGCGTACGGGTTAGCGGCGCGGCTCCAAGGTGGAATCCGGAGTGAAACAGAATGTAAGGGAAGCTCAACAAGCCTAGCCAGAGGTGGCCGCGCATCCATGTGGTGGCGCGTCCCAAACGCCAGACCGGTAGCTTCTTGCGGGCCCCCAGCAATCCGGCAAATAGCATCATCGCGGAACCAATGCTGCCGAAGATAATGCCCGCGGTGCTTCCACCGCGCGGTCCCTGGGTGGAGAACATTGCATAGGGAACGTAGAAACCGGCGCCCAACAGCAACGCAACGATGCTCAAGATGATCCACGGCCGATGGGTGGAATCGATGAGCACGCTAAGAATCCTTCCGCAGGGTGACGATATTTCGCGCGGAGAGATCGGCGAAGAATTCGCGCGGATTCACCCGGTGGGCGGCATCGTGGGGACAGGCATAAACACAGCTCGGCTCGTCATAGTCGAGACAAAGATTGCAGGCGGTTGCCTTCTTTTGCACGCTGGCAACCTTGCGTCCGGGCTGCGAAAGATCTTCAACCCGGACCTGAAAAGGATGCATATTGATGTTTCCGTAAGGACAGTTGCTGGCGCACAGTCCACATCCGATGCACCAGTCTTCAATCACCATTTCCAGGCTGTTCTTGCGCCGAATCGAGCCCACCGGGCAGCCGACCATGCACAGCGGATCTTTGCACTGCCGGCATGAAGTGGCGACCAGGTACTTGTCGAGCCGCATTCCGTCGCGAATCAGCCGGCTGACGCCGTCATGTGCATCGGCACAGGCCCGCACACACTGATCGCAGCGGGTGCAGCGCTCGAGATCCAGAAGCAGCAAGCTTTGCGCCTCCATGAGTCCCTGAGTGAGGAAAGAATCAAGCGGAGCGCTGCGGATACTGGTGAGCCGGGCGCGGTTTTCGGCAGTGCGCTGCTGCGCAATTTCTGCGAGGCCATGCTTGATTTCGGGAAATTGCTCAACCATGCGGCGAAAATCATCAGCCCCAATGCGAACCACCTCGGCATGGTCCAGTGCGGTGCAGGTCGCGGTGTAAGCGCCTGCTCCCAGCAACGACATCTCACCCAGAACGCCCGATTTGCCGACGTAGCCCAGTACCAGGTCTCCCCCAGGATGGGCCTGCGAGACTTTGATGAACCCCAGTCGCACCAGGAAGAAGCTGTCGGAGCGTTCGCCTTCGCGACACAGCACTTGGCCGGGGGAATAGCGTCGCAGCTCGACACGGTCACGCAGCAGCTCAATGAATTCGGGAGTGAGGGTAGCGAACAGCGGCAGACTGCGCAGATGGTTCTCCAGCGCGCGCCGGCGGTAGTCGGTCTCCAGTTTTTCGCGGAAGGTCTTGCTGCGTTGCAAAATGTCGAGCACATTGCGCAGCATTTCCAGCATGGTGCAATCGGTCTTGGCGCGTACCGTCGCCGATCGCGGATAGAAGCTCATGCAGGTCATCTCGCCGAACAGGTCACCTTCTGTGAGCTCGGCGAGAGGATGCGCGAGCGGAAGATCAACCGGAGCGTCGATCGGTATGAAACGCTCGGTGGAGGTCTCAGCAGTTTGCCGGCGGCCGGTCAGGCTGGACTGTAGCCGTTTGAAGAACCCGCCACGGTCCGCTTTGGTAGACACCCCACCGACCGGGCTGGAGAGGAACACCTCGCATGTGCCGTCGAGAATGTAGAACGCCGTCGATCCGTAATCGCCTTCGCGACAAATGATCTCTCCCGCTTGGTAATGACGTTTCTTGACCGCATGACCGTTAAGGCGTAGGAACGTACCCGAGACATTCTGGAACATCGCGAGCTGCTTGAGTTCTTCTGTCGAGACGGTATCGCCGACGACTTCGCTTCCAACAACCTTCTTGTTCACCAGCGCGCCAGTGGGACAGGAGATCATGCACTCGCCGCAGCTCACACAGCTTGAGCTCGCCATGGGCAGGTTTTCGTCAAAGGAGATTCCCGCCTGGTAGCCTTTACCGCGACGAGCGAGTACAAAGTTGTGACGAATCTCGCTGCAACCCCGCATGCAGCGTTCGCACAGAATGCAGGCATCGTGGTCGACTGCGATAGAGGCGGACGATTCGTCGTGCCCACGGGGGGTAGGCAGTCCCGGAAAGCGCGCGGCCGAGATCCCGGCACCGTTCGCGAGCCGCTCCAGTTCACAGTCATTGGTCTCGCGCTGGCGCCGGCAGGGAGTGGGATGGTCGGCCATCAGCAGTTCCAGCAGCGTCCGGCGGACTGCGACTACGTCGTCGGTCGATGTCTTGACCACCATTCCTGGTTCAGCCTGGCGCACGCAGGAGGCGGCGTAAACGCGCTGGCCAACATCCACGACGCAGAGCCGGCATACTCCGACTGGTGTTTCGTTCTGCTGGTGACACAGCGTAGGCACGGTAATTCCGGAGAGGCGGGCAGCGTCGAAGACGGTGGTACCCGCGGGCACAACAACCTCATGCCCATCAATGGTGAGCTTGACTTCGGGACCCGCGGTAGCCGTGGTGGTAGTTGCCATTAGTTTGCGGCTGCGGGCTGAAAGCAGACTCCCGCCGCACAGTGCTTTCGAGTGATGTGGTCGTCGACGACATCGGGAAAATGCTGCATGACGGAAGTGATAGGTGCGTGAACGATCTGGCCCAGGCCACAGATAGAACTCATGCGCATCGCCTGGAATAGCTCTTCACAAAGTGCAGCGTCGCCGGGCTTGGCCTCACCCGACACCCAGCCGCTGAGGATACTCACTAACTTCTGTGAGCCAACACGGCACGGCACGCATTTGCCGCAGGACTCATTACGGAAGAAGCGCACCGAATTCAACGCCATATCGAGCATGCAGCGGTTATCGGCGCACACAACAATCGCTCCCGAACCCACCATCGACCCTTTCTCTGCAACTTTCTTGAAGTCGAGTGGCAGATCCAGCAAGCGTTCGGGCAGATATCCTGAAGACGGGCCGGAGGGAGCAAAGCCTTGCAAAGTCCTGCCAGCGGGCAGACCTCCCGCATGTTTGAAAATCAGGTCGCGGTAGGAAATTCCCATAGGAACTTCGAAGACTCCAGGGCGAACCACGTCGCCACTGATACCGACGAACTTAAGGCCGAGCGAACCGTTTGTACCCTGAGCCGCGTACCAGTCGACTCCGCGGGCCAGAATGGCAGCGGCGAAGGTAAACGTCTCCACATTGTTGATGACGGTGGGCATGTTCCACAGCCCGTTGGTTCCGGGAAACGGCGGTTTGTTGCGGGGCTCGGCACGCTTGCCTTCAATGGCCTCCAGGAGAGCGCTCTCCTCGCCGCAGATATATCCACCGGGACTGACAAATATTTCAAGATCAAAGTCGCGGGCGCTCCCCATGATCTTCTTGCCCAGGAAACCTTCGCGATAACAACGGTCAAGCTCTTCCTGCAACACCTCTTTCGGGCGTTCGTACTCGTGGCGTATGTAGAGAAATCCCTTGTTTGCGCCGGTGACGAGTGCTGCCAGAATCATCCCTTCGATCACCAGGTAGGGAAGTTGCTCCATGATGAAGCGATCTTTGATAGTTCCAGGTTCGCTTTCATCGGCATTGCAAACGACATACTTCTGAGCGCCAGGAGCGTTGCGAACGATCTCCCACTTCGCGCCGGTAGGAAATCCTGCGCCTCCCAGGCCCTTCAAGCCGCTGGCTTTTAGCGCAGCTATGGTTCCCGTGTAGTCGCCGGTTGCCAGCAGCTGCCGGACCGCCTTGTACTCACCTCTGCCGGAATAAGGATCGGTAGCGAGCCGCTGCCTGGTGGTCGTCGGCTCGCGGGGACCTGCTCCGCCACCAAGCAGGTCGAGCGCCTGCTCGATGGATAAGCCAGCGTAGATGTGGTCGTTGACGGAGAGGGCCGGCGCCCGATCGCATCGTCCGAGGCAAGAGACGCCGCGGACCGAGATCTCCTGCTGACTCCGACCGCGGAACGTAGTCCTGATGGCAGACTCGAGTTGAGGCCCACCGCGCAAGTGGCAAGTCATGTCGGAGCAGACCCGAACGTCAAGCTGCGGCGGAGGAGTGAGGCGGAAGTGAGGATAGAAGCTAACGACTGCGTGGATCTGGCTCACCGGTATATGAAGGCGGCGGGAGACCTGATGGATTTGATCGGCGGGGAGATATCCGAACTCTCTCTGAATCGCCCTCAGCTCCTCGAACACCGAGATCTCCTAAACCGCACACGACCCGGTCTGAATGATTCACTGCTGCAACGTAGTCTTGCTGAAGCAAACGAGTGCGAAATATGAATTTCGCGGGATAATACCTCAACCGCCACAAGACAGTCGAGAAGAATATGAGAGAAGGCTGCTACGGGGGATGCATTTTTTTCTCCCATTTGCCGCAATCCCGGTGTAGAGTACTGTCCCTTAACGCTTTCACTCGAATTGGAGTAGCTTCCCGAGTTTGAAAAACTATGGGCGCGCGTAACTTTGCCGGACGGGCAGGAATGGCTGCTAGCGTCGCGGTCCTGCTAATCGTTCGGGTGGCGGCGACTGCCGGGCCGCAGGTATCGGCTCCTCCAGCCAGCGGAGTTGGAAAATATAACGGTCCCGGTGGTTGCGCGGCGAGTAACTGCCACGGCAGCGTCAAACCTAAGAACGTTCCTGGAATTCGAATATCTCAGAACGAGTTCAGCATCTGGGCGACGCAAGACAAACATGCGCGCGCCTATACGGTACTTTCCAATCCGGTATCTATGCGGATGGGAAAGATTCTGAAGATCGACGAACCTAACAAGTCCGAAAAATGCCTGGTTTGTCACGCACTCTACGTGCCTCCTGATTTACGGGCAACCACATTCCAGCTCGACGATGGCGTGAGTTGCGAAAACTGTCATGGTCCGGCAGTGGGATGGCTTGGCCCGCACACCACTGAAGGGTGGCAACATTACTCGACCGCCGAGAAAAGCAAATATGGAATGTATGACACCCGCGACCTGGTGGAGCGTTCCGAAAAGTGCGTGAGCTGCCATGTGGGCACCGCTGAGAAACAAGTGGACCACCAGATGATTGCCGCGGGACATCCCGACCTTACCTTTGAGCTGGACTCGTTTAGTGCGGTAATGCCCAGGCATTGGAAGGTGAACCGCGAACAGGACCAATGGATCGGGGTGCAGAGCTGGGCTATCGGTCAGGCGGTGCAACTACGCGAGGCGCTGAATCGCCTGAGCCGCCGCGCCGCCGGGCCAAACTGGCCGGATTACGCCGAGCTGGATTGCTTTGCCTGCCACCATGCTTTGACCGCGCCGACGGATAGCTGGCGGCTTACAACCACCGATTACTACCGCGGGCGCCGACCTGGGGTTGCCGCCTGGAACGCATCGCGTTACATCGTCTTCCGCTGGTTTGTCGGAATAGTTGATCCGGAAGGCGGCAAGCGGTTAGATGCTGCCGTAAACAATGTCTCAGATTTAATCGGCAAGTGGGCAAGTCCGCAGGAGATTTCGACGGCTGCGCACGAGGCGGCTGGGGTTACTGAGCAAGTGCTTCAAAATCTGAAAGGACAGCAGTATAGCCAGGACTTGACGGCCCGGATCATGCTCGCCATTGCTTCCAACGGAAACGAGATTGCCGATGGCGGAGAGCGCGCAGCGGAGCAAGCTTACATGGCTCTGGATACGCTTTCGATTGCATACGCGGCAAGCGGCAAGCTTGGGAATGAGCAGGAACTTCGCGCCGCTGTTGCCAAGTTGTATGCACAGTTGCAGAATCCGTCAGCCTACAATGCGCCGCAATTCCAGCAGCAACTACAGAAAATACACGCAATGCTGCCGCACGCTTCATCGGCCCCTGCCGGACAATAATTCGCGAGCACTATTGATCGGTTGTTGTTGATTGGTACCAAATCAAAATGGGATCGAGCGCAGCCCCAGGCACCCCGGAGATCATCGCCAGGACGGATACAGCCGAGTATCGGCGGCTGACGGAGTCCTACGCCGGTCCGGTGCATCCCTGGCGCAAATGGGGGCCCTATGTTGCAGAACGGTCGTGGGGAACCGTGCGCGAAGACTACAGCTCCGATGGGAACGCTTGGGAATACCTCAGCCACGATCAGGCGCGCGGCACCGCCTACAAATGGGGAGAGGATGCCATTGCAGGCATCTGCGATCGCTATCAGTTACTGGTTTTTGGATTTGCCTTTTGGAACGGACGAGATCCTATTCTCAAGGAACGCATCTTCGGCCTCACTAACTCGGAAGGGAACCACGGCGAAGATGCCAAGGAATATTGGTTCTACCTCGACAATACTCCGACCCATAGTTATGCGCGGATGCTCTACAAGTATCCCCAGTCGGCCTTTCCCTACGAGCAGCTGATTCGTGAAAATGCTCCGGGGCGCCGCTCGATGGAATACGAACTACTCGACACCGGCATTTTCGATGAAGATCGGTACTTCGACATTTTCGTCGAGTACGCCAAGGCTTCACCAGAGGACATCTGCATCCGGCTTGAGGCTATTAATCGCGGTCCTGAGGCTGCGGAGCTTCATTGCATTCCGCAGTTGTGGTTTCGAAACAACTGGAGCACAAATGCGGACTTGGATAGTAAGCCATCGGTTCGCCAATTAAGCCCGCAGCAAGACCTAGTGCTGGCGGCGACGGATCCTCGGCGTGAGCCTCTGGCCAACCTGCAATTTCATTACGCTTTACAGAACACGTACCTGCGAGGTCCAGCGACCTCCGCTACTCCGCTATTTACGGAGAACGAATCCGCCATGGCAGGCCGCAAATATGCGAAGGACGGCTTCCATCGACACATCATTGGCGGTGAGCCGTGTGTCAATCCCGCAGGCATAGGAAGTAAAGCCTGCATCTGGTATCGCGCAACCATTCCGCCGGGTGGATCGTACGTGCTGCAAATGCGGCTGAATAACGATCTGGCCGCCGGCGGACTACGAGAGGTAGACACGATCGTCCAGCAGCGTCGCGAAGAGGCCGACGAATTTTATAGCTCGATCGCTCCACCCATGGCTAGCGAAGAGGAACGGCACATTCAGCATAGCGCGCTTGCAGGGATGCTGTGGAGCAAGCAGATCTATCTGTTTGATGTTGATAAATGGCTTGCGGAACGCCCCGTCACGGCAGAGCAGTCCACGCGCAACCAGCACTGGCGCCACCTCAATTCCATGCGCATCCTTGCCGTGCCGGACCGATGGGAGTATCCCTGGTTCGCGGCATGGGACCTGGCGTTCCAGTGTGTGACGATTGCTTTGGTCGATCCTGGGTTCGCCAAGGAAAATCTCTGGGTGTTGCTGTTCGAGCAGTTTCAACATCCCAATGGGCAGATTCCGGCTTACGAGTGGGAGTTTTCCGACCTGAACCCCCCAGTTCACGCATGGGCTTGCTGGCGAGTTTACGAGATCGACAAGGCACAGAATGGTCGCGGCGATATGGAATTCCTCAAGAAGAGTTTTCACAAGCTGCTGATCAACTTCGCCTGGTGGGTGAACCGGGTAGATAGTCAGGGAAACAACATTTTTGAGGGCGGATTTCTTGGTCTGGACAACATTACAGTTGTCGACCGCAGTACGGCGCAGGGTGGGGGAATCATTCTCGAGCAGTCCGACGCTACCGGCTGGATGGCTTTCTTTTGCCTGAGCCTGATGAAAATAGCGCTCGAACTCTCCAAAACAGACTCGACCTATGAAGTACTGGCCACCAAATTCTTCGAGCACTTTGTATATATCTCGGCGGCCATGAAGAAGATGGGCGGAAGAAATTATCAGCTATGGGATGAACAGGACGGCTTTTTCTATGATGTGCTGCGACACCCCAATGGCGATTTTCACAAGTTCAGGGTGCGGTCCTTGGTGGGCCTCATCCCACTTTTCGCGATCGAAACATTGCAGCGTAGCCAACTGGAGCAACACAAGACTTTCCTGGCTGACGTAGAGTGGTTCATCCGCAACCGCAGCGATCTTGTGGGTCACGCATGTTGTGCGGTCGAAGACGACGGGGATCGGCGATATGTTCTGGGAGTCGTCGATCGCCAGCATCTCCGCCGGATCATGGCGCGACTGCTGGATGAATCGGAGTTCCTTTCCCCCGCAGGCCTCCGCAGCCTCTCTAAATACCATCTCGAGCACCCATTTCAATTCGGAGACGTCACCTTGCGCTACGAGCCGGCGGAGTCGGTCGAGAGAATAAAAGGAGGCAATTCGAATTGGCGCGGCCCCGTGTGGTTTCCCACAGCTTATCTATTGATTGAGTCGCTGATCCGCTTCAGCAAGGCTTATGGTTCGGAATTTGCCGTGACTCCTCCTGTCGGTTCGGGCTCTCCGGTGACGCCGCGCGCTCTTGCGGAGGAGCTGGCAAACCGGCTCATCGGGATTTTCAAACGCGATGAACGAGGCTTCCGTCCTTGCTACGGCGGAACCTCGAAGTTCCAGCAGGATCCTCACTGGCGGGACTACCTGCTGTTTCATGAATATTTCAACGGAGACGATGGTGCTGGTCTGGGAGCAATGCATCAGACGGGATGGACCGGGCTGGTAGCCAATCTCATAGACGAATTTCGGCGCTGACTAGTCGGTTGGGTTGCGCGGAAATTTCAAATAAGGCAGACGAACTCCACTGTCGATAATCTGGTCCGCTCGGATCTGATCGGGCGCCTCGAATCCGGCCGAACCACCCGCGGTTACATAGTCGTCCTGGTCGACGCCATCTCCGCTGACTCCTAGTCCCCCAACCAGCGTACCGTTGCGATACAGACCTACGCTCCCCGGAAAGAAGACGATGCCGCTTTGCTTAGGGCCTGGAGGCTGAGAGCCCTGGCTGCAGGGAGAGTTTACGTCGTTCACGAAAAGCTGGAAGAACGGTCCGGTGGGCGAGCCGTCAATGCCAGGAGGATACAAGGGCTGCGTGCCAAAGCCGATCGTCCGATTAGTAACCGCCGTTCCGACGGGCACCCCCGGGAGGTCCGCGGGATTGATCTGCGCGCTGTTGAAGTAGGTCATGTTTCGCGCCTTCGCCACGGAAACATCGACGCTAAACACGGTCGCATCGGGCATGCGGTAGAGAGCCAGCAAAGTGCCGTCGAGATCGGCCACCGCAATGACCATCTTCGTCCGCTGTCCTATAGGAAGACGTATGACGGCGCGGGTGATACTGGCAGTATTGATGGCATTGGTGACAATCGAAGTGACTTCTGCGGCCGTCAATCCGCCGACAGGTCCTGCCTGCGGACTAACCAAATAGCCTTCCGGGACGGGCGCCGGGCTGGCAACTGGACCAAGAACATAGTTGCCGGTAAAGTTGGGGTCGGGCGAGAAACCCGCTGGTATCGCGGTTTGCAAAACGAAAGGTACAGTGATGCCGTTGATCACCACCGCGCCGGGAGCCGGGAACGACGGCAGCGAAAGCGCGGCAGCAGAGAAGGCGGCAAACTCGGAAATTTCTGGCGTAGAGCCAACGACTCCTATCGCTCCTGCTACCTCGCCATTCTTGTAGATAGGGACTCCGCCTGGATCTACCGCGGTTTGGTTACTGTCGTCTACGTTCACCTTTCCGGTGATCATTCCCAGACCAGTCGCGCCGCTCAATGCCTTGGGCGCGGGTAAATCCTTGCCCGGATCGAAATGGTCACTCAGCGTGCATCCGCGGTTTGTATTCTCAATGCCATACAAAGGAGCGTTAGCTGTGTTCGCTACTCCGGGAGGGAAGTGAATGCCACTGAGATAGCGGACAGTCCGCGACGACAGCGGAGCTTGATCGTTGCTGAAGAATGCCGCCGTTCTGGCCAAAGCCACCGCTAGTTCGTTGGAGCTGACGGTAACGCTGAAATTGCCGATGGCGGTTGCCGGCGCTCCCGATTTCTGAAAGACGCCGAGCGGACGTCCCGAGCGATCGGTTACGGCCAAAACCATAGGATCGTTGGCCGAAGCTGCTGCTGCGGTGATGATGGCCTGCACTTCGTCTGCGGTGAGCGACTGCGTGTCACTCGTCTGCTGCTGTTGTTGCTGAACAGGTGGGTCGGTTGTCTGTTGCGAAGACGTGTTACCGCCGCTGCCACCGCAACCGGCGCAAACTAGTAGCGCAACAAATAAACCCGCCCCTGCAGCTCGAAATTTCATCAGGTTTCGGTAAGGGACGCAATAGTACCCCAGCTGGATGGAATAGCCAAGGGATAAGTGATCACGGAAATAACATAAATACCCGATCGATCAACGCAGCAGACAGGTTAGTTGTACTTCGCATTATCGCTTCGACTATCCAACAGATTAGATACAATGTTGACCAAAGTACCCGTCTTTCCAAGAGACCTTGTGACCGCTCGCCGCCGCCTCATCATCGCCTGCTCCCTGTTGTTTGGAATCGCTGTGGTCGCAGTCATCGGCTACCTGACAATTGGCGGCCCGTCAGTCACCCTTCTCGACGCGGTTTATATGGCCGTGATCACGCTCAGTGATCTCGGATACGACGAGATTGTGAGCACGGCGCATAACCCACACCTTCGCCTCTTCAATATATTCATAGTTGTAATAGGCGTGGGCCTCTCGCTTTACGTCTTTTCTGGGTTGACCGCCTTTCTCATCGAAGGCGAGCTGCATCATCTGTTTCGGAGGAAGAGGATGAAACGGCAAATCGATCACTTGGAGCGACATTACATCGTGTGCGGAGGAGGTGAGACAGGGCGGCACGTGATTGAGGAACTGGGAAAAACCGGTACACCTCACGTACTGATAGATATCTCCTCCGATGCGGTAAGCCGTCTCACGAAAGATCAAGGAGGAGCCTGTGAAGATTTGTTGTATGTCGTTGGAGATGCTACCGACGAAGGTGTGCTTCTACAGGCCGGTCTGGATCGCGCCAAGGGACTGATTGCGGCGCTTGCCAGTGACAAGGACAATCTGGTCATCACAGTGGTTGCGCGCCAGAGGAATCCCGCAATTCGCATCGTTTCGCGTTGTACTGATCTGAGTTATTCGGACCGGATGCTGAAAGTGGGGGCAGATTCGACGGTCTCTCCGAATCGGATCGGGGCCTTACGCATGGCGAGCGAGATGTTGCGGCCTACTGTGGTCAGCTTCCTCGATCTGATGTTGCAGGAGAAGTCTCGTACTCTGCGCGTTGAAGAGATCGCGTTGTCAAACACGTCGGCGTGGATCGGGAAAAAAGTTGCCGACCTTGAACTCAGTGCTCGTTACGACTTGTTACTGTTGGCCCTGAAGAGCGCAGAAGATCCTGGTAAGCCGATTACATTCAATCCCTCGAGTTCGACCATATTGTCCGACGAGACAGTAATGATTCTGCTCGGCGACATTGGGAATCTACAGCGGGCACGCGCGGACGCCGGCAGCTAGTGGAGTAGGGTTGATGTCGAGCAGCGAGAACACGTGTTACTTGGGCGAGAAAGTGAAGTTAATGCCACCGAAATATTTCAAGTTATTCTGATTGGAACTGTACGCCTGATACCCAAAGCGCGTGAGCTGGTAGTCCACCTCCGCCGCGCGAAGCTGGATAGTTTTCGTCAGCCTGATATCAAGGCCTCCGCCTATCTCCATCGCAAACGCGGTGTTGTTACTGCCCCCGCCGGTCAATATAAGAGTACCGCTGCCCTTAGCTCGTAACGCCGAGGCATAACCGCCCGAATGCGCTACACCATACAAAGTTGAAACGTAAGGCTGCCATCTGCCGGAGTGCTTTTTCAACTGAGGCCCGAATTGATAAGTGAACATGTTCGCTCCCGCGGGCCCAACATAGCCGAGGCGGTGAAGCGTGTCGCTCCAGCTTTGGCCGAAGGAGTAACCGTTCATCTGCGCTTCGAGGCCCAACCAGCTTGTCGCATTGTAGACAAAGCTTATGCCACCGCCATTCAGGCTATGCGTTGGAGGCTGAGGAAGGTCAGTGTGGAAATACATGTAGGAATATCCCACCGCCGCCTCGTATTGTGGAAACGACTGTGCCTGTGCGGCGACTACGGGCAGCAAGACGACGCAGACCGTCAATAGAGATCGTTTGAGTATCACCGTTGCTCCCGCGTCAAACTTCCGGCAATTTGCAATCAGAATTCACCATAGTCAGTTGTTCTACGGAGTTACTGTCAATGGAACAACCGCTGAGTATGTAACGCCGCCGGGTCCGGTGCCTTGCACCAGGACGTAGTAGTGCCCGGTCGGCGTCAATGGCCCGGCGCTGCCTCCGCAACCGAAGCCGAACATGAGAAAACCCAACGTGAGCAGAAATAGAATTACTACGCGCTGCAGCTTCCTGCGCTGGTTACGATGACGTCGAAAGAGTGGGCCCAGCAACACAACTGCGGGGAGCCCAAAGAAAACCGACGCGAAGATGGGCGACTGTCGTCGCAGGCGGGCAACCGGGACCGAACAACCCGAAAGAGTGACCGTGACCGGCGCGGGAAGCGTGATAGAACCAGGAGTGAATGTACAAACACCGCCAATCGCGCTGAACGCTTCGGTTCCGTTGATGCCAGTCCCAGAGACGGACGGGCACGAGAAGCCGGTTGCCGGGTCGCCAGCAGTTCCGGGAAAATTCACCTGCGTCGTTGTCCCGCCTCCGGTTGGCATCTTTGTCGACGGAGTCTGCTCGATTACCGTGAGAGCCAGATTTGCCGTGTGAACGACCTGCTTGCTGTCCTGTGCGGAAACAGTGACAGTGTAAGACCCTATGGGAGTCGCGTCCCCGGCGCTGATGGTGAGGGTGGTGTTCAGGCTACCGCTCGCAAGGGAGCCAGAACTCGGCGGATTCACGGTGCAACTTCCGCTGCTCAGCGGAGGCGTGACGCTGCAAGAGAGCGTGACCGAGCTGTTGTAATCGCCAGCTGGCGCGGCCGAGAGGCTAATGGTCTGCGGGAAGAACGGCTGGTTCTCGTTGGTGAACCCTTGCGTGATGGTGATGGAACCGGGATTCACTTGCACCGTGAAATCGCCCGCAGCCTGAACTACGTAAGCAAGAGAACCGCTGCCCGGTCTGAAATTGCGGTCGCCGCCGTAAGCCGCCAACACGGTGTGCGACCCGACCGCCAGGGCTGATGTCTGACAGACCGCGGTACTGTTGCTCTGTTGCTGTATCAGCACGACTGCGCTGCAGCCCGCGATGGGCGCGTTGTCAGCAGTGAAATTCACCGTTCCGGTAGGGCTGCCTCCGTTGGAACCGGACAGAGTTGCAGTAAACGTCACCGTCTGGCCGAACTGAGACGGACTCGGCGGATTCGCCGTGATGCTTGTTGACGTTACCGCTGGGTTGATGACATCGTTAACGGTTCCACTGAGATCGCTGTAGTTGTTGTTGGGATCGTGGAAGCTCCATGGGTCTTGATAGTTGCCAGCGTTCGTATGGGTCGTGCCCTTTAGATTCAGGTCCGCAGACAGATCTTCATTGTTTACTCCCTTGGCCGTTCCGGTAGCCGTGTGCGAGTTCGCGTCGTAGGTGACAGCATAGGGCGTGACCGAAACGGTAGCTGTCGCCTGGTTCACCACTTGATCGAAGTTCGCCGACGTGCTGGAAGCGAAGTTGCTGTCTCCGCTGTAGGAAGCGACGATGATGTGTGTCCCTGCCGGGAGTGCGCTGGTGGTACACATCGCTGTGCTGCCATTGGCCATAGGAACGAGCTGAACTGCCGAGCATCCGGAAATGACGCTACCGTCGGCAGTAAAACTTACCGTTCCCGTCGGAATGCCCCCGACTCCTGAAACAGTCGCGGTAAAGGTTACCGTTTGTCCATAGGTGGAAGGGTTTCGGTTTGAGGCCAACACTGTCATTGAGGGATTAGCGCCGTCGCCCTCCAACATCAGCACATTTGAGTTGCTTACGCCGAAGAAATTCCCCGTCGGAGTGAAGGCGCTTTGCACCTTCTGAATGCCCACGCCATGAACCGGAAGATTATCGATACTTCCCGTACTGACCGTACCTCCGATCAGGATGCTCACAGTGCTGTTTAGTTCGTTGGTAACGGCCAGCTCCGGAACTTGGTCTCCATTGAGGTCCGCAGCCACCAGGAAAAACGGGCTGTTCCCAACTGGAAATGTCTGCAACATGCCGAATGTGCCGCCAGACTCCCCAAATAGAATACTGACGGCGTTGCTGCCTTTGGAGGCAGTAGCTAAATCAAGGATTCCGTCTCCGTTGAGATCTGAGGCCACGATCCCGTACGGCTCGTTGCCAGCCGGATAGGTTGTCTGGGGCTGGAATGTGCCGTCGCCGTTTCCCAAAAGTATGCTGACATTGTTGCTATTGAAATTAGAGATCGCCAGATCAGCGAAGGTATCGTTGTTAAAGTCCCCCACCGCGATGCCGATAGGAGTGACGCCAACCGGATAGCTTTGCGGCTGCTGGAATGTGCCGTCGCCGTTTCCCAGCAACACGCGAATTGTAGTGGTAAAAGCATCGGAGTTCGTTATGGCTATGTCAGCAATCCCATCCCTGTTGAAGTCGGCGACCGCAACCTCGGCAGCACCAGCTCCGACATTGGTCGCCTGTCGCGGCTGAAAAGTGCCGTCACCATTTCCTAGCAGCACATCCACTGTGCCGGTGGATGTAGTGACAGCCAGGTCCGCAACGCCGTCCCCATTAAAATCGGCCAGCGCAATCCCACCCGGATTATTGTCAGTGGAATAAACCTGCTGTGGCTGAAAAGTGCCGTCGCCATTACCCAGAAGCACACCGACGCTATTACCGACTTCATTGACTACGACTAAGTCCAGGATGCCGTCCTCGTTGAAATCTCCTGTCGCCACGGCGAATGGATTGAGTCCAGTGGAATAACTCTGCTGCGGCTGGAAAGTGCCGTCGCCTATACCCAGGAGTACGCTGACTGTATTGCTGGCCGCGTTCGCCACAGCCAAATCGGCAATGCCGTCCCCGTTAAAGTCACCGGCGGCAACTCCAAGTGGTGCTCCACCCACGGAATAGGTTTGTTGCGGCAGAAAGGTCGCTACTCCTGGGCCGGCGATATTGATGGTCCCGATCAGTTCGTTATTCTGCGTCAGATTGAGTAGATCCGCGCTTCCCGCAAGCGGAGGGAAGCCGAAACCAAAGACCGACAGATCGAAGTCGTAGCTCTGGCCGTTGGGAGTTGCCGTAAGCAGGCTGGTGGTCGGCTCGGTGCCAGTCACGATCAATATCTGAGGACTGGAATCACTGGCTTGAAAAGAGTTTGTGCCATTGTAGTGAGCCGTAAATGTGTACGTGCCAGGGCCGAGTCGGGTGCTCAAGACGGCAATGCCATTCGATTTGTTGAGCTGAACTGT
This sequence comes from uncultured Acidobacteriaceae bacterium, assembly GCA_963699875.1. Lineage (GTDB taxonomy): Bacteria > Acidobacteriota > Terriglobia > Terriglobales > Acidobacteriaceae > CAVVDY01. The sequence goes on along the minus strand of CAVOVN010000010.1, from coordinate 793,320 downwards.
GGCGAGTGTGTGGCTCCCGTTCAGAAAGGTCACTGTACCAACGCCCACTGGGTTATTCATGCTCGTGACGGTGGCGGAGAGCGTCACTACCTGGCCAGCAGTCGGATTCGGTGGCGTGACGGTCAGCGAAGTGTTAGTCAGGCTGCACACATTCGGAGCGCCAATCACTCCGCTCGAGAAGGTAGGGAAGACGCCGGAGTTATCCGCGTTGTCGTAGTTCGCTCCGAAAAATGCGGAGTTGAAGTATTGCATGTCACTGATCTGGGTACCGATGGCATTCAGACCGAAGGTGTTGCTGTTGAACGAATGGCTGGCATTGAAGGGATCCTGTGGCACGACGGCGAACCAGTAAGTACCCGATGCAAGGCAGAGGTTTAAACCGGAAGCCAGGTCGGTGAATTCGTTGAACCCGAAGCCACTGCGACCGGTCGCGGTCTGAGTGAAGTTGCTTCCCTTAGCGGTGCCGGACGCGATCAGGGTTCCGCCGTTACCTTCAGATACACCGGTGCGAACCTCCCAGTACGCGCTGGTGGGATTAAGTTGGCTTAAATTGTTAGTGAACAGACCGGTGACATTCCAAGTGGTCCCGCTGCCGATAACGAAATTTTGGAAGGTGGCAGCGCCATAGGGATTGCCACCGACGAGAGCGTCGTTCTCATTGTTTAAACCATTTGCGTTTGGATCGTTCGGGTCGAAGTCGCCGCCGTAAAACAGGAAGTCAGGAATGTTTGAGTTCCTGGAGGCTTTATTTTGCGCGAGGGACAGGCTGGTGGCGGTCAGACAGAAGATGATCCAACACACAATGCGACGGCGACCAAAGCGGCAACTGCGTGGCATCGGACCTCACGCAACCAGCACCGATCCAGTGCGGGCAGTAATTCTTACCTGACATGACCCGTATAGTTGAGTGACGGTAGCACCGTATTTTATGAGAGTCAATAAGAATCCAAGCTTATGATTGCGAGCCTGGTGACTAGCACTGCTAGCTTAAATTTGGTATGCGGTGCAGACTCTGACAGGAAAAGGGAATTCGGACGCGGCTAAACTATCGATACTTCATTTCGACTTCATCTCATAGACGCCGTCCCAATCCTCAGGTGGCGGTTGATCGACGAACTCCAGGCAGCGCTGCAGCAGTACCTGCGAGGGTCCGTCGGAGGGATATTCCCGAAGGATAGATTTAAGTCTCCCTGCCGCCTGTTCCCACTGATGGGCGCGATATGCCTCGAGCGCCTGGTTATACGCAGCCACTAGCGAGTGATACTCTCCCGCGTGCGAAATAAGAGCCATCAACTCGTAAATCGTGACTGGCCTTTTCTTCCCCTTAACACGTATCTTGTCGATCTCGCGAGCCACGAATTCTTCTTTGACCGAATGGTAGGTCGCCTCGCTGATGATTATCTTCACGTGGTACTGCTTAGTCATACCCTCCAATCGGGAAGCCAGGTTCACGTTATCTCCCATGACCGTCCAGGAAAGGCGCTTCTCCGACCCGATATTGCCGACATTCACGGGGCCACTGTTAACGCCGATGCCGATTGCGATTGCAGGAAGGTTGCGTGTGCGCCAGTCACCATTCAATGTGTTCAGGCGCTCGATCATCTTCACCGCCGTCAGGCAGGCATAATGAGCATGCTTGGGTATCGGATAAGGTGAGCCCCAGAAGGCCATAACTGCATCGCCGATATATTTATCCAGGGTCCCGAATTGTTCAAGCAAGATATCCGTCATGGCCGTGAAATAGTCGTTCAGAAGGTGGACGAGATCATCCGGATTCATCGACTCTGATATCGCAGTGAAGTCGCGGATGTCGCTGAACATGACGGTCAGGTCCTGGATCTCTCCTCCAGGCCGGATATATTTTTCAGGATCCTTCTCCATCATCGAAATGACGGCAGGTGAGAGATATTGTGAGAAAGTCTTGCGGACCTGCCGTTTCTCGCGCTCCTCGAATACCACTCTGAAACTAGTGGCGGATACATAGGAGATTGCCAGCGTCGTGGCTGGTACGACGATGCTGTACCAGTGGCCCCAACGAGCGAATGCGAAATATACGAATCCGACGAACGCCGCGAGGACAGTAATGGCCGTTAAGGTAGCGGTCAATGGCTTGCATCGCCCAAACCATAGGCTCAACCCGATGCCGAACAGCACAATAACAGCAAGATCGACCATCTCCTGGCGCGACCCTCGCACCAGGAACGTGCGATGTGGTTCGTCGCTGTGCAACAGGTTATCGATGATATTGGCATGCACCTCTACTCCCATGTAGGTGCCGCTTTGCTGTTGGTAAGGCGTATTCCGCAGGTCACCAATTCCCAGTGCGGTAGCGCCTACGAGCACGATCTTATCCTTGAAAGCCTGGGCCGGGATTCCGCCGTCTATCACGTCGACCATGGAGTAATGCGGATACGAGTTATAAGGTCCGACATAGTTGATCAGCGCCTTTCCATCCTGACGAGGCCTGAAGGAATGGGAACCGACCTGGATGTGATCCAGTCCATCTGCGGACATATAAGCTGCAATCTGCTGGTCTGGAATGTTCTCGTACTGCTGCAAGACTTCGACGTCAAGAGATGGGAAAAAGTAGTCCTCGTCGTGGTGGCGATAATAGGTTAAGAACAGCGCGCGGCGAAGCGTACCGTCGTCATCCGGACTGATGTTGAAGAATCCATAGGACGCCGCAGCTTCCGCGAATGCCGGCAGGTTCGGCTCTACTCCCTTCTCTTCTTCGCCCCCCGCCTGAGTCCAGGCCTTGGTTATATCGAACTGGGTCTTGCCCGATTTGGTCTTGAAAACCTGTGGAAACGCCTTGGCCCAAATCACGTCGAAATAGGCGTCACTTGTTTTGGGGTCCGCATACTTGGCGCGATCAGCATCGAGAAACAAATGGCCCAGGACTACATTTCCGGCATCCTTCAGGGCATCGGCGAATTGCCGGTCGACATCAACCTGCTGCTGAAGCGCATGAATCTTTTGCTGCTGAGCGGGAGTGGCTTTCTTTGCGAATTCGGCTCCCAGCGTATTCAGAACCGCCAAGGCCTGGTTGCTCTCTGGCAGAGGAAATGTGACATCGAAGGCGACAACTCTGGCGCCATCTCCTTTCAGTTTCCGGATCAGCGAAGCGTAATTGCTGCGCGGCAACGGGTAGGAGCCGATCTTCTGTAGGGTTTTTTCGTCAATATCAACAATGACGATGTCGGGGTCTGGTTCTCGGCTGCCGCGTAATGCAAAGCGCAGGTCGAGCGAGCGTTGCTCAATATCCTGCAGGAAGGCGAAAAGCGCCTTGTGACTTTGCCCAATGCCCGAATAGGTAAACAGGACCAGACCGATCAGAGTGGCCCCGGCGGCAATAGTACCGTGGGCATGGCGTGAAAGCCAGGCGGTAGGTTTCTTCCAGAAGCCCATTGTGGCGACAGTCTACTTGCAGCCGCACGGCTTAGAACTGGAATTGATTTGAGTCAATCCCACGGTTAAACCCGCAACGACACCCATACCAATGATGATCGCCAATCTGGCAGGGTGAGGCGAATGAGCGAGGGTATTGGTCTTGGCTGACTTCGCCATGGTGGAGTATGGCTCAGTCCCCTCCGTGGCAGCGCCTTCGATCTTGGATCCGATAATGACCATGTGACCCGCTGTTACCGTCACCGCGCCGGCGGCGCCGGTACTTGCGTTGTTGCTGTCGACTATCTTGGCGTCGTCGCCAGGAGTCACGGAGAGCATTCCTTGATAACAGATCACAGTCGTGCGCTTGCTTTGCAGGTCGTAAGCAACATAGAAATCAGTTCCTATGACACCGATGACGGCGTTTGGAGTCTTGACTTCATATTTTCCGCCGGGCTGGGTGATTTTTGTGACCTGATTGCGTAGCTTGCCATAATTCAAGTCGAGCGCCGTCTGTTGGGAGGCTGCGTCGTGCTGTACCACTCGCAACTGACTGTTGGAGCCGAGACTCAAGATTGAGCCGTCGGTCAGGCTTACTCGCAAACGGCCCTTTGCGTTCGTCTCCAGCAGGTCATTCCACTGCAAGGAATCGTTTACCGCGACGGGTTTGGCGTTGCGTGATGCGTCAGGGACGAGAGCCTTTACCGCGCCGGCCGTTTGATCGCCGGTGGGCGTGCCGCTTACAGGAATCACCGTGAGCAGTAGGGATAGGCCGATTGCAAGCAGCGATTTCAGCATGCAGCTCTCCCCAAACAAAGGCTTATCTAAGATTGCTTGGTGCATTGTCTCTTACCTGCAAAGAAAGTCAAGACGTAAGATTTGCCAGAGACTCGGTTACGACGTCGGACCGCCTTCAGCTAGCGCGTCGCCTTTTCTAAGAAGCAATTGACTTTTGTGTGATTACGACGATAATGACGGACTACGTTTTGCGCCGCGTGGTGTTTGCTTGCCAAAACCCAGTCATCGCCTGCGATTGGTGTGCTTACACCTTAGCTGGAGAAATTGGGGATGGACGCGAAACGGCTAATGGTCGCGACCGGTTCAAAGGAGAGTCTCGTCATGAATAGTCCAGATGTTGCGGAGCTCACGGATGCCGCGGTCGGCAGGCCTGGAGATCCATGTACGATGGTGATCTTTGGCGCGGCCGGGGACCTGACTCGCCGCAAGCTGCTTCCCGCTCTTTATAACCTGGCGACTGACAACCTTTTGTCTCGCGAATTTGCCATAGTTGGACTGGCTCGGGAGCAGATGACAACCGAGCAATTTCGTGAAAAATTCACTCAGGATATAAAGCAGTTTGCTACCGGAGCTTTATCCGAAGATTTGACGGACTGGTTCGCCAGGCGACTGCACTATGTTTCAGGAGAATTTGGGGATCCAGCCTCGTATGCGAAGCTAAAGGAAATTCTGCAGCACACCGACAAGGAACACGGCACGCGGGGCAACTATCTTTATTATTTGGCGACCGCGCCGATGTTCTTCTCTTCCATCCCTCAGCAGCTTAAGGCGGCGAATTTAGCGGACGAAGAAAATGGGCAATGGCGACGCGTGATTGTGGAGAAGCCATTTGGCCGGGACCTCGAATCCGCATGCGTCCTGAATACCGATCTTCTTCAAGCATTGCGAGAGAGCCAGATCTATAGGATCGATCACTATCTGGGGAAGGAAACGGTACAGAACATTCTCGCCTTTCGCTTTGCCAACGGCATCTTCGAACCGGTCTGGAACCGCCGTTACATCGATCACGTGCAGATTACGGTCGGCGAAACCGTCGGAGTAGAGAACCGGGGAGGATACTACGACCAGTCTGGCACGTTGCGCGACATGGTGCCCAACCACATCTTCCAGCTAATTTCTCTCACCACGATGGAACCGCCGATTTCATTCCAAGCGGACGCCGTACGCGATGAGCAGGCCAAGATTTTGCACGCGATTCAGCCGCTGTCGTCGGAAGACGTACTCACCCGCGCGGTGCGTGGCCAATATGGAGACGGGCGGCATGATGGCCAGGCCATGCCGGCCTACCGCTCGGAGCCCAGCGTCGCGCAAGATTCATCCACGGAAACGTTTGTAGCGATGAGATTGCAGATCGACAACTGGCGTTGGGCAGATGTTCCGATCTACCTCCGCACCGGCAAACGTCTGCCCCGGCGGCACACCGAGGTGGCCATTCAATTTCGTCGCGCTCCCTTTGTGTTGTTCCGCGATACCGGGGTGGAGAGGCTCGCGCCAAATTTCCTGGTCCTTAACATTCAGCCCGAAGAGGGCATCTCACTGAGCTTTGGCGCAAAGATGCCCGGCCCTATCATGCGACTGGGTAACGTGGACATGAGCTTCGCTTACGGCGACTACTTTGGAGGAACTGCGGCTACCGGCTACGAGCGTCTGTTGCATGACTGCATGGTAGGGGACGCCACGCTGTTTCAGCGCGCCGACATGGTTGAGGCCGGCTGGAGCGTGGTCACTCCCATAATAGATGTGTGGAAGGCGTTGCGCCCACGCAACTTCCCCAACTATGCGGCCGGAACCTGGGGACCGAAAGAGGCGGATGATTTGCTGGGACGAGACGGGCGCAAGTGGCGGAACAACCACGCTGAACCAGTGCGCGCGAAACCGGCGACAGCCGGCTCGTGAGCATATGACAAAATATGCAACGCGCCAGTCTGGCAAACACTGCCAGGTTACGACTCCCGGCGAGTGACGTGAGGAGGAAGTCCCGCTTTGCAATTGAAATTCTGGGGAGTGCGCGGATCGATACCGACCCCGACCGAGGGATACCTTAAGTATGGGGGTAACACTACGTGCATCGAAGTGCGCACCACCGAACAGATTCTGATCATTGACGCAGGTAGTGGGGTGCGTGAACTCGGAAAATGTCTACAGGCTGACCTTGGCTATCCTTGCATCGACTTGCATTTTTTGATGACCCATTTCCACTGGGACCACATTCAAGGGCTACCGTACTTCCCTCCAATTTTCTCGCCCGGTACGAAGATTACCTTCTATTCGACGCGCGACGCGAAGGAACTAGAGACAATTCTCGAAGGTCAAATGAAGGCGCCATATTATCCGATTGAACTGATCGATACACCTTCGCTCAAGAGTTATAAACAGCTTGGGGCCGGGCCACTGCAATACTTTGACGTTATCGTCCATCCGTTTCCGCTCCATCATCCCCAGGGTGCAACTGGATATCGAATTGAATCGGGCGGCGCAGTGATTACGCATGCCAGTGACCTTGAGCATGGCGACCATAAGCTCGACCAAATGCTGCGTGAGTATGCCCAAAATGCCGACGTCCTGATCTACGACGCACAGTACACGCCGGAAGAATACATCTCGCACCGGGGCTGGGGGCACAGCACGTGGCTGGAGGCGACAACAGTTGCGCGCGAATGCAAGGTTGGTCGCTTGGTTCTATTTCACCACGACCCACGTCACGATGATCAACAGATGGAGGCGATCCTGCGTGATGCCCGCAAACACTTTGAGAACACGGATATAGCTCAAGAAGGATGGGAGATAGTTCTGTAGCGCACCTCTACACTGCGATTGTCCCAAACTTTTTCATTTGTCTTTTGGCAAGTCAGTGAGAAGATGCTGGGCACCCTTGCATAGTGGCCGTAAAGAGGATGGGCTTGCGCCACGCTAGTAGCAACGTTGGCGTTAAGGAGCGGTTGTGTTCCGAAGCAGCGTCTGCCAAGCCGGGCCTTCCGGCGGTCTTACGACCTTGATCATCATCGTCCTCGCGATGTGTGCCTGCTGCTTCGCACAAGAAGATTCGCGCATTCCCAGACAGAAATCCAGAGGCGCGGCGCTGTTGGGAATCATCACCAGCGATGATCAATATCGAACTCCTGTCGCGGGTGCAACGGTGAAGGCAACCAACCAGGCCAGCAAACAGGTCTTCAACGCGCTTACGAATGGCGAGGGTATTTTCCGAATCGGAGATCTCCCTGCGGGCAAATACGAGCTTGTTGTAGAGACGCCGGGGGCCACATCTGCAACTCAAACCACAGTCCTACATTCCGGTGCTGCACAGCAGATTGACTTCCGCCTGAAAATTGCCGGCTCCCCGGAACTCACCTCGAAATTGCCGAGCGGCTTGCCTGGTGCTACGCGGATGCCGGCGGAGGCCGTCTCTCCGCTGTCCAGTGTTTATCCCGGATTACGAGGTCCGCAACCAACCGAAGCAGCCGTGATGCCGTCTGAAGTAATCCCCGGCGATGCGGATATTTTGCAGTCTGCACCATATCGCTGGACCGTCGAAATGCCGGAGTGGCAGCGGTACCAATATCCCGGTGACTACCCATACGTGAAAGGCCACTGGTACGATCCATTCAATCGCAACAAATGGAAGGGCGACTACCCGGTTATCGGGCAGAACTGGTTTCTGAAGTTCACTGGAACCAGCATTACCGGTGGCGACCTTCGGCGACTCCCCGTGCCGAGTGGGCTTGGTGCGGAGCAGCCCAACAGCGAGCAGTTCTTCGGCAAAGACGAAGAGTTTGCTTTTGGGCAGACGTTTCTTTTCTCGTTCAATCTTTTTCGTGGCGATACCACCTTTAAACCGGTCGACTTCCAAATGGTGTTCACACCAGCGGTTAATCTCAACTACCTGCAGACGCAGGAACGCGGTATCGTAAACGTAAACGTGGATGCCGGGACAAACCGCTTCGACTCTCATGTGGGATTGCAGGAAGGATTCTTCGAGCTGAAGCTTCGTGATCTCAGTCCGAACTTTGACTTCGTGTCGATTCGGGCTGGAATCCAGGAATTTAATAGTGACTTTCGCGGATTCATCTTCGTCGACGAGCAGCCTGGGGTAAGAGTCTTTGGAAATCTCCGCTCAAATCGCTACAACTTCAACCTGGCATATTTCTACATGCTGGAGAAAGACACAAACAGCGGGCTAAACACCTTCGAGCCCAGGCAGCAGCAGGTTGAGATTGCTAACTTCTATATTCAGGACTTCTTTGCGAAGGGCTATACGACCGAATTCAGCTTTCTTGCCAGCCAGGACCATCCATCCATCCACTTCGATACCAATGGCTTTCTCGTCAGGCCTGCACCAATCGGCAATGTAGTCATAGAGAATGGTATCCCCATGCCTCATGCGGTTCATCCTTATTATCTTGGCTGGACTGGCAATGGTCATATCAAGCGGCTGAATGTCAGTAATGCGTTCTATCAGGCGCTTGGCCATGACAGTTTCAACACCATTGCCGGCCGTCCAGTCGATATTAATGCGCAGTTCGCAGCCTTGGAGCTCTCAGTAGACAGGAATTGGCTTCGTTTCCGCGGAGCATTTATTTATTCATCTGGAGACGGCTCCGATCAAGTTGGATCCTCACGATCCGGCACCGCCCGTGGCTTCGATTCGATTGTCGACGACCAGCACTTTGCCGGGACATCGTTCAGCTTCTTCGATCGTGAAGGTATTCCTCTCAGCAGCACCGGTGTGGCATTGGTGACGCCGTTCAGCTTCATCCCCGATCTTCGTTCCAATAAAGAAGAAGGTCAGGCCAATTTCGTCAATCCCGGCCTGCGACTGTATAACGCGGGAATCGACGCCGACGTCACGCCCAAGATACGCGGGTTTCTCAACGCGAGTTACTTGCAGTTCGATCATGTGCAGCCGTTGCAGCTGGCACTTTTTCAACCCGCGATTCACCGGGGAATAGGCTGGGATTTCGGAGTAGGGGTGAATTACCGGCCGCCTCTCTCCGAAAACATTGTGCTGACCACCGGTATTTCGGCCCTGGTGCCGGGCGCCGGTTACACCGACGTGTATAACGCAAGAACCTTGCTGTCCGGTTTTGCCGGACTGCGGTTACAGTTCTGAACGAGACATGAAATCAATGGCTTGCTTCTTCAATCTTAGGGCTTGTGCGTTGCTTACCAGTGTGGCGCTGGTCGCGCTGATGTTTTGCTGGCAGGCTGGTACCGTCAACGCCCAGCAGGAGCCGAATCTTCCGTCGATCTCCCCAACGCAGAACGCAGAACAACGCTCCGGTTTGTTGCTGAAGCAGACACCGGAGGAGATGGAGAGCAAGTCTGCGGGCTGCAAGAGCTGTCACACGAAATCAGACAGCGCGAACATGCATTCCTCCACAGCGATTCGCATTGGCTGCACCGACTGCCACGGTGGCGACGAAAAAGTGTTTGCGCCACAACAAGGGTCGCCTGCATCGGCGGATTACATCGCGGCCAAGAACAATGCTCATGTCCAGCCTCATGTACTGAGCAACAGCCTGGATGGGGCACTGCCAGTACGCGCCTACACCGCGTGGTTGCGTGAGGACCCGGAATACATACGGTTCATTAATCCAGGCGATCTTCGGATCGCGAGGCATACCTGCGGGCAGTCGGGCTGTCACACCGCCGAGGTGCAGAAGGTCCGCACCAGCATGATGTCGCACGGAGCGATGTTGTGGGGTGCGGCCCTGTACAACAACGGAGCATTCCCGTTGAAGAACCCGCACTTCGGCGAGAGCTACTCTGAGCAGGGGTTGCCGGAGAAGCTCATAAGCGTTCCGCCTCCCACTGCGGAGGAAACCCGCACCAAAGGAGTACTGCCGTGGCTTGAGCCGCTGGAACGCTGGGAAGTTTCGCAGCCCGGTAATGTGTTGCGGGTGTTTGAGCGCGGCGGAACCGAGAAGAGCGAAATCGGCAATCCCGAACTGAGCGAAGATCCAGGCAAGCCGGATGTGAAGCTCAGCGATCGTGGTTTCGGGACCAAGCTTCGGACCGACCCGGTGTTCCTGGGTTTGCAGAAGACGCGGCTCCTGGATCCGCTGTTGTACCTCCCGGGCACCAACGATCAGCCAGGAGACTACAGGAATAGTGGCTGCAGCGCCTGCCATGTGGTGTTTGCTAACGATCGCTCGCCCGCGCATTCCGGTCCCTATGCACCGTACGGGCATTCCGGTTTCAGCGCCAGCATTGATCCGACCGTACCCAGAAACCAGTCGGGCCACCCCATCAAGCACCAGTTCACGCGCGGCATACCTTCGAGCCAATGCATGGTTTGCCATATGCACCCGGGTACCAACATGGTGACCACCTACTTCGGTTACACGTGGTGGGACAACGAGGTGGATGGCGAAAAGATGTATCCGACGACGCAGCACAACCCTACTCCGCTGGAGCAGTATAAGGTTGCAGTGCGGAATCCTGAGGGTGCGGCTCCTCGAGGTTTATGGGCAGACGTTTCCTTCCTCGATAAGGTGGGCGACCCGGAGTTCCTGAGCACGCTCAAGTCGACACAATTCGCGGATTTCCACGGTCATGGCTGGATCTACCGCGCCGTTTACAAAAGCAATCGGGAAGGTGACCTGCTCGACGCCAATGGAAACCACATCAAGCCCGACGATCCGGACAAGTTCAAGAAAGCCGTGCACCTAGCAGATATTCATCTTGAGAAGGGAATGCACTGCGTCGACTGTCACTTTGCCCAGGACAATCATGGCAACGGCCGCCTCTACGGTGAAACGCGAAATGCTGTCGAGGTCGACTGCATCGACTGCCATGGCACGATCCGGCAACACGCAACCTTGAAGACGTCTGGACCGGCCAAGCCAGCAGGCGGCAGCGACCTGGAGCTGCTGCGCACTCCATGGGGCGACAGGCGCTTCTACTGGCAAGCGGGAAGACTTTATCAGCGCTCCATGCTGGAGCAGGACAAGCAGTGGGAAGTGAAACAGGTGCTGGACACAATCACTCCCGGCAATCCCAATTACAACGAGAAATCCAGATACGCCAAAACCGTGCATGCGGATGGAAAAACCTGGGGGACTGCGGACGCTAATGCTGCGGACCCGTTGGCGCACGCCAATGATCGCATGACTTGCTATAGCTGCCACTCGGCGTGGATTCCAACTTGTTTTGGCTGCCATTTGGAGATGTCGGCCAATCGCAAGATGCCTATGCTGCACAACGAAGGGATAACCACGCGCAACTGGACGTCCTACGACTTCCAGATTTTACGGAACGACATTTACATGTTGGGAATTGATGGTACGGTCACTGGGCACAGGGTCGCGCCGGTACGTTCAGCATGCGCGGTCGTCGTTAGCTCGCAGAATTCCGACCGCGACTGGCTCTATTACCAGCAGCAGACTGTGTCGGCGGAAGGCTTCAGCGGACAGGCTTTCAGTCCTTTTGTGCCGCATACCGTCCGCACCAAGGAAACCAAGACCTGCACCGATTGCCATCTGTCGTCAAGGAATGACAACAATGCGTGGCTCGCGCAGGTATTGATGCAGGGCACGGGCTTCATGAACTTCATGGGACGCTACATCTTCGTGGCGGATGGCAAAGAAGGATACAGTGCCGTCGCGGTCGCCGAACACAGTGAGCCCCCGGCCATCTACGGCAGCGACTTTCAGAAGATCGCTTACCCTGCCGACTATGAGAAGTTCCGCAAGAACAACGATCAACTGACGGAAGCCTATCGCCAGCAAGGTACCGTTCTGGATGTTCAGGCGCGTGGCGAATACCTGTATGCAGCAATGGGCGAGCGCGGACTTCGCGTGTACGACATCGCCAACCTCGATGACAAGGACTTCTCCGAACGAATGACGACAGCTCCGGTGTCGCCGCTCGGCCAGCGTTTCTACGTCAAGACCAAGTACGCGCAGGCCATCGCGTCGCCGACAACCTTGGGAGTAGATCCGTTACGCACGCATCGCCCCGAAAATGAAGAGCAGTCCATACACCTCTTTTACGGATTCCTGTACGTTGCCGATAAGTACGAAGGCTTAGTGATTGTCGGCAATCCTGATCTAAAGGCGAAAACTCCCGGCGTGGGTACATTGCTCGATGGAAATCCCAGCAACAACTTCCTGCAGCGGGCCCTCGCTTTCAATCCGGATGGAGCGCTGAACGGTGCCCGTCGCATTGCCTTCGCCGGCACCTACGCCTACATCCTTTGCGATCGCGGCTTGGCCGTGGTCGACCTGAACAATCCCGCCGCCCCTAAGCTTGTCGCGCAAATCGGTGCGCCATATGTCAACGGTCCGCGTGGCATTGGCATTCAATTCCGCTATGCCTTTGTTGTCGACAGCGCAGGGCTGAAGGTCCTCGACATAACCGACCCCGAACATCCGGTACCGGTGGAAAAAGCGCTGGTTGCTCTGCCGGATGCGCGAAATGTCTATGTTGCTCGCACCTACGCGTATGTTGCCGCAGGGCGGCAGGGCATTGCGATTGTCAACATCGAGAATCCCGAGCAGCCCAAACTGGAGCGCATGTTCGACGGCGAAGGCAAGCTGAATGACACCAACGACATCAAAATCGGAATGGTCAGCTCCAGCCAGTTCGCCTTTGTGGCCGACGGCGAAAATGGAATGCGAGTGGTGCAGTTGTTCTCGCCGCAGACCCAGCCAAACTTCTATGGTTTCGCGCCGAAGCCCGTACCCAAACTGATCGCCACCTATAAGACACGCGGTCCTGCTCTGGCGATCTCCCGCGGCATTGATCGGGACCGCGCCGTCGATGAAAGCGGCAATCAGCTTGCCGTCTTTGGACGTCGGGGCTCGCGTCCTTTTAATCAGGAAGAGATGAAAAAGCTTTATATACGCAATGGCCAGCTCTTCACAGTTGACGACAACCCAGTCGGACCGCCTGTGGGCCTATTGAAGTCGGAGGACCGAACAGAATCGTCCGGCAGCGCGCCGTCTTCGAAAAGATAGATCGGTTCGGGGATTTGCAAGTCGCTGAAAAGAATGGCTCCTCAGGTAGGACTCGAACCTACAACCCTCCGGTTAACAGCCGGATGCTCTGCCATTGAGCTACTGAGGAGTGTCTGTTCGCCTCGGATTCGAGGCGCTATGTGAATCCAGTATAGGGACGATGCGGCGGTTCGTCAAAGGCGGCGCCACACGGAATTGCGAGCGTTGCGCCAAAACGGAAGGGAGCAGGTCGGGCAAACGAAAGCCAGCTTCCGACAATCCGCTATCATCCCTACGTGTCCAGCGACATCGTCATCGTCGAGCAGCTTCGTCACGTTTACCGCAAAGGCAAAATCGCGGTTGACGGCATCAGCTTCGCGGCAGGCCGGGGCGAAATCTTTGGGCTGCTGGGGCCGAACGGAGCAGGGAAGACCACGACGGTTCGCATGCTGACCACGATTCTGCGGCCCACCTCGGGCAGAGCGTCGGTGGCGGGGCACGACATTACTCGCGAGCCGCTGGCGGTGCGGCGCAACATTGTCGCCGTGCTCCAGGAGAACGCGGTCGAGACTCTGCTGTCCACCCTCGACAACCTTCTGCTCTACGGATATTTGCACGGATACTCGCGTGCCGAAACTCGCAAGCGCGTTGACCGAGTGGTTGAGGCTCTGGAACTTCAGGAGCATCTGTACTCTCGCGCGCAAACCTTGTCTGGCGGGTACAAGCGGCGCCTGCAAGTCGCGAAGGCGCTGATGATTGACACGCCGGTACTGTTTCTCGACGAGGCGACCACCGGCATGGATCCGCTGATCAAGCGCCGGGTCGTCAGCCTGATCCGCGAGGAAGCTGCGCGCGGGCGAACTGTCCTGCTTACGACCCAACTGCTCGACGAGGCCGAGGCGCTGTGCGATCGCATGGTGCTGATGAAGGAAGGGAAGGTGCTCGCCGCGGGTAGCATGGCGGAGCTTCGCCAGCGTGCCCACCGGGCTTTTCGCTTGTTCGTGCGCTTTCAGCAGGACACGCCTGAGGCTGCTGCACTCATCCAGTCGCTTTCACCACGCAGTTTGAAGTCAGTGCAGGGCGAGTACGAGCTCACGGTCGAGGGTTCGGAGGACAAGTGGATCCGCGAGATGGCGCGCATCTCTGAGCGTTATCCGCTGGAGCACTTGGAGATACGCGCTGCCGACCTGGAAGAAATTTTCTTCGAGCTCTACGGAGAGGTTGCGGCAGAGGCGCACGCCGACTGATGAACTACGTGCTTGCCATCGCGTTTCGCGACTTCCGCATTCGCCTGTCGAACCCGGTATTGCCGTTGTGGGACGTACTGGTTCCTGTGGTGTATCTGCTTGTCTTCGGCTCCAGCCTTGAGCGTTGGATTGGAACCGCCGGATCGGGCCTCGACTATCCACGATTTTTTCTCGGTGGCGTGTTGTCGATGGTGAGCTTCGGCATCGTCTTCAATTCGTCGTACGCATTTTTCGAAGACCTGCAAGGCGGCATCTTCCACGAGATGCTGACCTATCCGTTTGCGCGCTGGGAGATGCTGCTGGGCAAGCTGCTGTTCAATGCGGCGTTCGCCGTTGTCGGCGTGGCCGTTTGCATGGCGGCGGGATACGGTTTCCTGCACATTGCAATTGCTCCGGCCGCGTGGCTGCCGATTGCGTTCTGGTCGGTGCTGGGAACTGCGGGATGGTACTTCCTGTTCACCTGGCTGGCGCTGAATCTTCGCGGATTCAATGCCTACCACACCACGACCTCGGCGCTGTACCTGGTGCTGATGTTCGTCAGCAATCTCTTCTATCCAACGCAGCAGCTACCCGCCGCCGTACGCTGGCTGGCATGGGCGAATCCGGTGACCTGGCAAACGGACTTGCTGCGCTATTACACCTATCCGACTGCCGTGTCCGCCTACCTCGCCGTCGAGACCGGAGCGTTTATCGTTTTTGTTCTGGTGACCTTCGGGCTGGCAAATCGCAAGCTGAACGGTACGATTGAGTAGACATTGACTTCAGCGACTACACCGAATCGATTCCCGCGTTCACCGTGGTCGCACTCATGGCGTTTACCTTCAATATCGCCATTGGCATCTCCGCCGGATTTGTAATGTATCCTCTTTGCAAGCTTTTCGGTGGAAAGCGGACGGACATCCGGTCGGGCGTTTGGGTGCTTACGGCGCTTTCGCTGCTTTTCTTCGTGTTCTATCCCTACAAATGAGCGCGGAAGTTGACCAGCTGAGGCACGGAATGACGATTTATGCATCTAACCGGAGGTGTCCCGATTGAGTAAGACCCAGGTTCGCGTCCAGTTTCGTGGTTTTGTCTGCCGTGGCTGTCGTCACGTTCGCGATTTCGTTTGTCGCGCCGCCCCAAATCGCGGCGCAGGACGTGCCGCTCGGAATTCAGTCGGCACCGGTTGTTCCTCAGCAGGCCAAAACGGCCTATGTGCCGATCACCCCGGAGCAGCGCCTCAAGTGGTTTGTGCGCTCGACGGCCGGGATTGAAAGTCTGGTGTTCGCCGGGCCAATCTCCGCCGGCTGGGGAACGGCGTTCCATCATCCGCCCGAGTACAACACAAGCTGGGAGGGATTCAGCCAGCGTTATGGAATGCGGCTGACCGGCGTTTCGACCGGCAATGCCATGGAAGCGGGTCTCGGCGCATTGTGGGGAGAGGACCCTCGCTATTTCCGCACCGAGGGACAGCCATTCAAGAAGCGTGTGGTCAACATCATCGACCTGACGTTTCGGGCGTACCGCGACGATGGACAACGACACTTTGCGTATGCACGCATGGCAGGAAATGTCGGCAACAACTTCCTCTCCAACACGTGGCGCGTTCCCAGCCAGAGCAATGCCGGGGACGCGGGCATTCGCGTGCTTGAGGGGATTGCCGGGAAAGCAGTAGGGAATGCAGCATACGAGTTTGTTCCTCAGCTGCTCAAGTGGCTGCGCCACAAGTAGTGACATTGCAAATCGGCAACCGAGAAGCCTAAGCTGTGGCGCACGGCCTAAAGCGCCGCAACCCTTCGCTTCACCAGCATGAAATACAACGCGAGCATCACCAGCAGCACTCCGTTTACCGCGAGCATGACCGGAGCAGTGACCAGGGGAATCAGCCAGCCAGAGACGAGATTGCCCATAGGCATGCCTCCGCGGAAGGCGCAGTTGTAGACGCTCATCACGCGACCTCGCATCTCCTCAGTCACAATCAACTGCACCAGCGAGCTCACCGTCGCGAAGACGCCCATCATCGCGAAGCCCACCACGGCTATCATCGCCAGACTGAGGGGCAGCCGTCGCGACAACGCGAAGCTACTAATGCCGGCCCCCAGCAACACCAGCATGGTTAATGCGAGGAGCCCTTTGCGGCGAATATTGCCGACGCCGGCGATGGTCAGCGAACCCAGAATCGATCCCACTCCCATCAGCGAGAGCAGGTTGCCGTAAGTCTCAGGGCCGCGATGGAAGATGTCCTTCACGAAGACCGGGATATACGTGCGCAGGGGCATGCTCAGGAAAGTCATGAGGAAGGCGAGCACGATGAGCGCTTCCATTGCTTCCTGGCGACGCACGAACGCGATGCCTTCCTTCAAGCTGCGCAGCATGGAGTCGGTGGTCTTCTGCGGCAGAAACCGAGTGGTAATCGCGGAAAGCGCGATGATGGGTGCAAGGAACGAGACGGTGTTCAGGCCGAAGCACCAGGCCTCGCCATATTTCGCTAGCACCTGTCCGGCGAGCGCGGGACCAATCGTCACCGCGAGATTGAACTGAATGGAGTTCAGCGCGATCGCGTTGGGCATGTCTTCGCGATCGACCAGGTTGGGAATCAATGCCTGATACGCAGGCCCGCCAAACGCCTGGGCGAATCCGGAGACGGCGGACAGGCACAGGATCTGCCACACGTGGACCAATCCGGTGACCACCAGAATGGTTAGGGTTGCAGCGCTCGCTAACTGAAGATATTGCGAGCCCAGAAGAATCTTGCGCCGCTCGACCCGGTCGGCGAAAACGCCGCCTACCAGCGAGAACAGGAATATCGGTATCCCCCCAAGAAACTGGTCCAGCGCCAGTAGCGTGGCCGAGTGGCTGAGGCGATAAATCAACCAGCCTTGCGCGACAATCTGCATCCAGGTGCCGACGCTGGAGGTACATGCGCCAATCCAAACCAGGCGGAAGTCGCGGTAGAGAAACGCCTTGAAGATTCGGCGAAATGTCGACACCCGCGCCACCGGGGCGACGACGGGAGGAGTAGATATCGAACTTTGATCGGGCTGGGTTGGAGTGACCAATGTTTAATGAACAGTATCAGAGGTTGAGGAAGACTGTCGCCGTTTCGAGGACAACAGAGTTGTCCATTCGATCAGACGGGCGAAGCGCTATTTAAGTGACTTCGATTCGCGCAGACTGCGGCAGGATTCTGGCGTTTTGTCACAAGTGGGTACAAAAATGGCGGAGGCCGAAGCCCTCGCGCAAGGCGAGCATCGCCAAAATCAGGGGTGAAGCGGGACATAGAAAGGCTCGTTAGGAGGTTCTATCGGACTAGCGCAACACTGAGAAACGGGAAAGAGGCACACGGGTCGAGGGTCAGGACCATGGTGAAACCCACTTTTTCGGTAAAGAAATACCCGCTCTCAAGGCTGGCTCAGCGAACGAAGTCCCGGATGCAACTGAATCCCTTGACTACTCAGCGCTTTCGACACGCTTCCGTGAATCGTCTCTCTGGTTACCGACCACGTGACCGTGTAGTCGGAATTGCTGCCGCATCCGGCAGGCGAATCGGATCCTGGGTAATGCATCGTCACCCCGAGCGTCGTGCCTCCGGCAGAATTGATCGCCTCGTCCCATTGCTTCTTGCTGAGACCGATTCCGTCGCCTGCAACAAAACCGTCACAATCAGGAAACAGAAAGCCACCTATGGATGAGACGATGGCCTCCAGAAAGAGGCCGCTCCAATCTGAAGTCTCGTCGAAAGGACTGTCCTGCGGGGTAAGGGGTTTTTCGAAAGGATCGTCGCCGGAGGGTATGTCTGCACCTGCCTCGCCGGAAGAAAAGTTTGGATATCCGGTGTCCTCGCCCTCCAACTTCACGATCTGTGAAACAACCTGGTTCAAAAAGGTCTGGTTCAGCGCGACCAGACTCGAAGGCAACGCTCCGGCATTGCCGTTATAAATCGAATAGGTAAAGACTGCGGGAATTGTGTCACCGCTGATCAGGACCGGCCCGAATGCCAGGTTGATGGGATAATCACCGTTATTCAGATTGCCGGCGAAAAAACTCTTTACCGGGAACTGGTTCCCCCCCACCTGGAAACCAAAGCTTACGGTGTCAGTGTCGTCTTGGCGCGAGCGGGTGTTGTTGATGTGAAAGCTTTCCAGCTTGAAGGTATAGAGATTCATGACACATCCCGTCTTTCGCTGCGAGCGTACGGGCGGTCGCGCTCACCGGCGACTAGCTGCAAGCCGGCGTTCGATCGCTGGCTCGGGTGCCCTGGAAATCACTGCAACGCCACTAATACCGGTATCATTCCCTGACCGCGCGCGATTGTCCCGAGCGCTTTGCCAATCACCGCGCCGAATGACCTTCCGGAATCCGTTGCTTTCATGGCATGGCCAGGGGTGGGAGACGTGGTGAGCAGGTCCCCGATCTCAATGGGAGAGGAATCCGCATCCACTTTGCAACATACCTTGCCAACCAGCGCCACCGGCAAGCGGCCTTCCGTCGACACCTGACGGTCAAGAATGATGCCCGGCTTATATTGCCCAGCGCCGGAAATCACTCCCGCGACCTTCTTGTCGTAGGCGTGCTGACTCGGCTGAAGCCCTCCATTCGCATCAAGCACCATCACGGTTCCCGGATCGACAACGCTCTGGCTCGAGATGTCGAACTCTTCCGCGAAATCCGCACCTGAAATCAAGACGTCGACGGCGGAGACGGTTCCGGTGACGACAACGTTGCCACCGAAAAATCCGGCCATTCCACCTTTGTCGTTCTGGCCCGTCACTCCGGCATGTTGCGGCGAGTGACTAATCCCGTATACGCCATCAAAGCCGTCGCTCTCCCCAACAACCCCTGCCTGGGAGCCGCTGTGGCCATAGACTCCTTGCCACGTCACGCTGAATCCAGCTACACCGCGACCTCCATCACATGTTCCGCAAACTCCGGTGCCTCCTGTCTCAAGCCAATCCACGCCCAGCACCGCAGCCTCATGCGGCGGGTTGCTTACTACAAGAGCGTTGTTGGCCTGAGTGCCGATGTAGCCAAGCACACCTACGGTGGTGCCCACATTCAGCGTGCCGTGTCCTGCAAGTGCCACCTGCGCTGTCGTGCCCTTGGGTGCCACTATGTGGTTGGTTGATTCGTCCATCTCTTCCTCCGACCAAGACTAGTTTGACTCTGAATGAGGACCTGGTGTCAGGTCTTTCAAGGGCGCTCATTATAACCGCTCGGTGGCTGTTCCGGATTTTGCCAGACTTGGTTCCAATGATCGGTACCAAAAAATGGCGGAGGCCGAAGCCCCCGCCCAAGGCGAGCATCGCCAAATCAGGGGTGAAGCGGAACATAGAAAGGCTCGTCGCTGCGTCCGCTGACAACCTTGTAGTCCGAGGGAACCTGGAACAGGGAAGCGTCGGGCTCGCCGCGGGTCACGCTCGTCACCTTGGTGGTCGCGGTTCCCATCATCGGATCGGTATGAACCACCAGTACGGGTAACTGCAGGTCGGTGGAGAACCAGCGCTCGGTTACGACTTCAATCGGCTTTTCGTTGCCGATCTCGCCCGCTGCGATCGTGCGAGTGACCCTTTCACCACTTGCCTCGAAGCCGCTGATTGTCTTATTGCCAAGTTGATCGCGCTGCACGTTCTTCGAGAGCATCTCCTTCACTGCTTCGCCGGCGGGGCGCTTCGGGTGGTCGCCGGGACCGTGTGGCTCACGCATTTCACGAGCTGTCTTGTTTGTCGGATCAAGCATGTATCGCTTACCCGCCACCGGATCGTTGATCATGATGATTACGTGCTTCACCGACGCGGTTGCCGGGGTAGCCGCCTCAACCGTCACTTCGCGGCGCGTCCGCCCTTGGGCATCGCGATACAGCGTGGTCTGCGACGTCCGGGAAATATGGTTGCCATCGGACAGTGTGTTCTCGTGCGTGACCACGATCTGCGCTGTCAGCGGAATGCCGGTAACCGTCTTGCCTTCGCCAGGCTCACCCAGGCCGTGCATCTCCATCATGTGCCCCGGGCCGCCCGGAGGCGGTGGGGGCGGCGGACCCGGTTCCTGGGCAGCCGCCGCAAGAGCGACGACCATCAAGGTAAGTATGGCCAGAAGACTTGAAAGTCTCATAATTGCTTGCCTCGAACAAATCACCGCAATCTACTGCTGCTGAACGATCCGGATGGCGCGCACCAGACCGTCATCACCCACGATCACATCGGCCATTTGCGATCCGGCCGATCCATCGGCCGCGGTTGCGGGTAACTCCATGCGCACAACTTCTTCATCCCCGGCGCAGCTTATCGGATCGCACAGCATTAGCGGCGTGTAACCCTGTGCCTGCTCGCTCTGAACCAATGTGGCTGTAGCCACCGACGACCTCTGCGAAACAGCAGCAACATTTTTTACCGAGCTCAACTGGTTCGAATCTGAGGCGGAAGCTTGCACCGGCACTTGCGCACTGTCTTCCGTTTTGCCGACGCTCGGTTGCGCAGGCTGCTCAGTTTTTGCCGTCGGCTGCTGCGCTGCTTTGTCGGAGCGCTGTTGCGCGAACCACAATCCCAAACCGAGGCCGATTGCCAGTACTGCGGCGGCTGTGGCATAACCTCGCCATCCTAATAGATTGCTCAAGCGGAAGCCCGGGAACCTTCTTAACTCAGCGCCAGGCTGCACCGCGTCGCTGTGACGGAATGCCCGCAGAACATTCTGCTCGACCACAGCGGGCGCTTCCATCGCGAGCGTACGACTGCGCAGAACCTGCATGGCTCCAGCCAGCGCATGCCGCTGTTGCAGCAATCCAGCACACGAAGCGCAGCCGCTCTGGTGGGCGAGCAATTCCGCGTTGGCAGAACCCAGCTCGGTCAGCGTGAAGCCTTCGATCTTTCTGACAAATTCACGGCACGTCATGACGGACACCTCGCCGCCATCCCCGAAATGTCGGGTGCGACGGCAGCCGAGCTTTGCAGTTTCCTGGCCAGCATTTCATGGGCGCGGTGCAGGCGCGAACGAATGGTTCCAATCGCGCAGCCTATTGCTGCCGCCGCTTCTGCATAGCTCGACTCATGCAAATCACACAGGACAACTACCTCCCGATAATGCGCTGGCAACGAGAGCACCGCCTTCCAAATGGCGCTCGACTGCTGCCCGCGTGCGATGTCTTCCAAGGCATCGCCATCGGCGACGAGCGAATCCGCGTGGTCCTCGGCCGGAGTAGTATGCAGCGCATCGGAAAAACTGCGCTCCATGGCTCGGCGAACATAGTTGCGGGCGACACCGAACAGATAAGCTCCCAGCGGCGCACGGGAAGCATCGAAGTCACGTCCCCGCTGCGCCAGGAAAATGAACACGTCCTGTGTCACTTCCTCAGCCACCTGCGGCGAACCGCTCATGTGCAACGCAAACCGGTACACCGGCCCTTGCCGCCTTCGATAGAGGGCGGTGAAGGCGTCGTCGTCCCCGCTCATGGCAAGCGTGAGCAGCTGTTCGTCCGTCTGTTCGGTCAGCATTCCCAGAAGTAGTTGACCTGAATTCGACTTGCACTCATATTTCGCTCCGGAGGCCAGCCAAGTTCCCTAAATTTGCTGTCCGAGGCAAGGCAAGTCGCGGCCCGTATAAAGGATAAACCCCAGTGGCTAGAGTAAGTTCCCGGCAGCCAGCCGACGAACCACGTCGCGGTCGGCATCGAGGAAATCGAGTTTTGGCAGATCCTTGCGACTCACCCAGCGAATATCTTGAAAAATGCGATTCTCCAGCTCCCGCTGAAAGCGCACGACTTGGAAGAACTGCAACTGCACAGAATTTCCGTTGACGTAAGTATGATCAACGGCGGCGAGCTGCTTGCCGATTTCTGCCTCGATCCCCAACTCTTCTTCCAACTCACGGCGAAGCGCCTCTTGCGGCGTCTCTCCGGGCTCGATTTTGCCTCCGGGAAATTCCCACTTGAGAGGCAGTGCTTGAAGCTCGGTGCGCTGGCAGCAAAGAATCTCGTCGTCGCCGCGCACCAGGATTCCCGCAACCACGTGCTTGCGGGTGCGGGTCGCTGGGGACGATGAAGCTGCTGCGAAGTTCGCATGGTCTTGAGCGCCGCTCAAGCGATCTTCTCCAGATACCGGCCGACCAGCGCGGCGCAATGCTCCACCAACTGGCGATCGTCGGGACTGAACGCTGCGGGAATGTGACTGTCGATATCCAGCTCGCCGACGACCGAGCCATTCACAAAAATGGGAGCGACAATTTCCGACTTGGTCTCAATTGAGCACGCCAGGTATCGCGGGTCGGAGTTGACATCGTCCACCACGACCGTCCGGCCCTGCGTCACCGCGGCGCCGCAGATACCCTGATTGAGCGGAATACGCTTGTGCGGTGTCTGAGCGCCGACGAAAGGGCCGAGTACGAGCATCGGCTCCTCGCCGGGGAGGCCCTTCTCGATCATATAGAAACCGACCCAGTGAAAGTGGCTGAGCCGCTCCTGCAAGCGACCGACGATTATGCTCATCAGGTATTCGACATCGTTGGCGGCTTCGGCCATGACATCGATTTCGCGCGCGAGTTCCTGCTGCTGCGTGGGCATGAGGACATTGTAACTTTTAGCGCGCACTCGGTTGGGTATCAGGTGTCAGGCATCAGGTTTCAGAATAGGCGCGCCTGAACAGAAACCGTCAACATGGTAGCCGCTCTTCCTGATACCTGATACCTGACACCTGACGCCCAAAACATCTGACACTCAGTGTCCCATCCGCCTTATCCCCCTCGGCTGCGCAGACATCTCCGGATGCAGCGCCCACGCAATCGCGTGCAGCCCGTCGATCAGGTTGCTGGCGGGAGTATTCAGCAGCTCATCGTTGATGCAGAATACGCGTCCCTCGCGAACCGCGGGCAGATCTTCCCACTCGCGCTGCTCAAGGATCTTCTCCAGCGGGACGCGGTCGCCGGCGCCGCACCATGCAGCGATGAGGACTTCGGGCTGGGCCTCCTCGACCGCTTCGAACGAAGTAGCCTTGCCCGGCTCGCCCAGGAATCTGCCGCCGGCAGCTTCGACGAGTTCAGCTACCCAGGGCTGCGAGGCGATCAGCGGCTTGCCCCATTCTTCGCAGAACACCACGGGACTACGATCAGTCGTCACCGTGTACGAGCGCACCTGCTCAATGGCTTCTTGCATGCTCGCGATGACTTCGTGCGCTCGCGTGCTGGCATCGAAGACCCCGGCGATCATGGCGATATCGCGGTAGATGTCATCGAGCGTGCGCGGCGCGAGTCCCATAAAGCGAACGCCAGCTTTGAGGATTTCGGCAACCGCTTCGAGCTGATAGGGAACCGATGCAATGACCAGGTCGGGTTTGGCGGCGATAATCTGTTCTGCCTGCGCAGACCATGAGTCGGCAACAATTACGCGTGAGCCGTCGCCCACCTCAGGACAAACGTCAGGGCAGTACTTGGTGCAGGCGACGAGCCGGTCAAGCAGTCCGAGGTCGCGCAGCGTAACCGTGGCGCTGGGCTGGAGCGAGACGACGCGGCGGGCAGTGTAATCATTCGGCAAGGTTCGATTATATGGACTGAACTACTTTGTCATCACGAGCGCAGCGAGGGGTCCGTCCGTTCTCGCTGGCTATAGAAGCAATATCTTCGGAACAGAAAATGATCGGCCGTCCGGCGTTTCACAAACATTACTTCACTCTGGGAGTGCCTGTGGATGCATGATGCGAGCGCGAACGAAAGCAGGTTCTTCGCTCCGCTCAGAATGACAAAGTTCAAGCCTTGATAGATTGGTGATGTCCCATGTACTCGCCCCAATTACTCGATCACTTCGAACATCCTCGCAACGCCGGTGAGCTCGCAAACGCCGACGCTCACGTGCGGGTCGAGAATCCTGCTTGCGGCGACATCCTCGAACTCTCGGCGAATGTACGCGACGGACGAATCGCCGAGATTCGCTTCAAGGCCAAAGGCTGCGTTCCGGCGATGGCGTGCGGCTCACTCATCACCGAGATGGCGAACGGCAAATCGCTCGCTGAGGCAACGGCGATTAGCAGGGAAGAGGTTGCTGAGCGAATCGGAGGACTGCCGTCAGCGTCGGGTCATGCGGCGCAGTTGGCCATCGACGCTTTGCGTGATCTGTTGAAAAACCTCAACAGCTGAGCGTTACACCGTCTCCAGCTCTTCTTCCAGCATTTGCTTGTTGTGCAGTTCGGTGTAGTAGCCATTCTGTGCGATCAGCTCGTCGTGCGTGCCATATTCCACAACTTCGCCGTCATGCAGCACAGCGATGCGATCGGCGTTGCGCACCGTCGATACACGATGAGAGATGAAGATGGTGGTGCGGCCTTGCATGATTTCGCGCAGATGGTTCAGGATGCGGTCTTCGGTCTGCGTGTCCACCGACGCCAGCGCGTCGTCGAGCACCAGGATACGCGGGTTGCGGATGATGGCGCGCGCAATCGCGGTGCGTTGCTTTTGTCCACCCGATAGCGTGATGCCACGCTCGCCCACCAGCGTGCGATAGCCCTGCGGAAAGCCCTCGATGTCGTCGGCGATGTTGGCCGCCTCGGCTGCCCGGCGGACGTCTTCATCGGTCGCGTCCTGCGCTCCGAATGCGATGTTGTCGCGAATGCTGTCGCTGAACAGAAATGTCTCCTGCGGCACGAAGCCGATGTTGGCGCGCAGAGACTTCCAGCGGATACTCGCGAATCGACCGGCCATCGATCAGTACCGAACCTTCCGTCGCGTCATAGATTCGCGGGATCAGCGATACCAGCGTCGATTTGCCCGAGCCCGTCGGGCCGACGATGGCCAGGCTTGTACCCGCAGGCACGGTGAGATTCACGTTCTTCAACACAAGTTCATCGCCATGTTGTGAGCCGCCGGTGCCGTTGCCTGATTCCGCAGCACGCAGCGTATTGCCGTAACGGAAGCTGAGATCGCGAAACTCGATGTCGCCGATAATCTCGCGTGGGAGCGTCGGTTCGCCGGAACGCCGGCATCAGTAATGTCCGGCTGCTCCGCGAGAACGCTCTGGATGCGTCCCATCGAAGCCGTGCCGCGCTGAAACAGGTTGATCACCCAACCCAGCGCGATGATCGGCCAGGTCAACTGCACCATGTAGGTATTGAAGGCCACGAAGCTGCCGACGGAGATGCGATGCTGAATCACCTCGCGTCCGCCAACAAACAGCACGATGATCACGGCCAGTCCGAGCATGGTTTCCAGCGTCGGCCACAGCATGCCCATCAGCCGCACCAGCTTCAGGCTGCGGTCGATATATTCCTCGTTGGCGCGCTCGAAGCTCTCGATCTCCCACTCTTCTTGGACATAGGCGCGAACCAGCCGGGCGCCGGAAAAGTTTTCCTGCGCGCGCGCCGAGATGTCAGAGAACATTGCCTGAATGCGCTCAAAGCGCTCATGAATGCGGCGTCCAAAGTATTGAATGACGATGCTGATGACGGGTAACGGCAGGAATGCCCACATAGTGAGCTTGGGGCTGATGCTCAACATGAACACCAGCGCGCCCACGGTGAACACGAGGGTATTGGCCGTGTACATGATGCCCGGCCCTACCAGCATGCGCACGGCATTCAGATCATTCGTCGCGCGCGCCATGATGTCTCCGGTACGCGTGCGCTGGTAGAAGCTGTAGGAGAGCCGTTCCAGATGCGCGAACAGATCGTTGCGCAGGTCGAACTCAATCTCGCGCGAAACGCCGATCAGGATCCAGCGCGTCAGGAATTGGAAGATGGCTTTTGTTCCCGCAACGGCCAGCAGCGCTCCGGCATAGTACGCCAGCTTTTGAACATTGAGCTGCTTGTTCAGGTCGTCGATGGCGCGGCGGATGACGAGCGGAAACAATATCCAGACGCCATTGTTGCAAAGCACGCAGAGCGCACCGATCCAGAAGGTCTTCCGGTACTTTCGCAGATATGGAGCTAATGGTCGCAGGTTTCGAAACAAGGGCTTTGGCTCAATTCAGCTTCCATTTTAGATGTGCAGCGGCCAGCGGGGATGCGAGCATCGTCGGCCTCCGTCGCGGCAGAGCTTGACCTCGCCATTGTTGAGAAGCAGGTTTGGAGCCGCGAAATGCACAGGTCTTCCACAGCGAGCTCATCAAAACCGGTTGTCGCACAGCAACTGCTGCGCGTACAGTAGCAGCTTCGCCTAAATTACATTCCTTGCCGATCTAATCAATAGATATGAGTGTCGACGGACCCAAGATCCGGCTGGTGTTGCTGTGGCATATGCACCAGCCCTTTTATAAAGACATGGTCAACGGCGAATACCGGCTTCCCTGGGTTCGCCTGCACGCCCTCAAAGACTATTACGGAATGGTGAAGCTGCTGGACGAGTTTCCCGACGTCCATCAGAACTTCAATCTCGTGCCCTCGTTGGTCGCACAGATTCAGGACTATGTTCGCGGGGACGCGCATGATCCGTTCTTCGAGCTGATCGCCAAGCCCGCCGCCGACCTCACGCTGGCGGAGCGGCAGTTCGCTTTGCAGTACCTGTTTCAGGCGAACCCGGTGAACGTGATTGGCCGCTATCCGCGCTATCGCGAGCTGTGGGAGCGCCACCGCGCGACGGTCGATCGTCCCGAGGGCCCGGACTCGTACTTCGTCACCCGCGATTTTGCCGACCTGCAGGTGCTGTCGCAACTGGCGTGGTTCGACGAGTACTTCCTGGCCGATCCCGAGATCGCGGCGCTGATCGCGAAAGGTCAGGACTTCAGCGGCGATGATCAGCAAGTCATGCTCGCCAAGCAGCGCGAGATACTGGCGCAGGTGTTGCCCGCCTATGCGACTGCGGCTGCGCGCGGGTCGGTCGAACTCTCGGCGACTCCGTATTACCATCCGATTCTGCCGCTGCTATGCGACACCAATGTTGGAGCCGAATCGACACCGGGATTGAACCTGCCTACCCGGCACTTCCAGCGGCCGGAAGATGCGACCGAGCAAATCCGGCGCGCGCTGGATGCCCATGAGACCAACTTCGGGGTTCGCCCGCAGGGACTGTGGCCATCGGAAGGAAGCGTATCCGAAGAAGTGATTGCCCTGGCAGCGAAGCAGGGCATCCGTTGGATGGCCACCGATGAAGGCGTCCTCGGCCGCTCGCTCGACCACCATTTCTCGCGCGATCCCGGCGGATGGCTGCACGCTGACGGCGCCCACAAGCTCTACAACATCTATCGCTACGAAAAGGCCGGCGCCGAGATGCACCTGGTCTTCCGCGACCACCGCATCTCTGACAATGTGGGATTCGTGTACTCGGGGATGCCTGCCCAGGACGCTGCCAACCACCTCATCCACAACATTAAGGTTTCTGCGCAACCTGTTCTGGATGCAGGGCGCGATGCCGTGGTGTCGATCATCCTCGACGGCGAAAATGCGTGGGAATATTACCCCCAGTCAGGACGCGAATTCCTGCGCCGCTTCTATGACGGATTGCAACACGATACCCAAATCGAAGCCGTCACCATCAGCGAAGCCATCAAGCGTCACAATCCCGAACACTTCGGTCGACTGCAACGCCTGGTACCGGGCTCGTGGATCAACGCGAACTTCAACGTGTGGATTGGCGCTCCTGAGGACAACCGATCGTGGGACCTGCTCTCGGAAGCACGCGACTACTATGATCGCCACTCCCATCGGGTGTCGAAGGCGCAGCGCAAGCTCGCGTGGGAAGAGTTGCTGATCGCCGAGGGCAGTGACTGGAACTGGTGGTACGGCCCCGAGCATCACTCGGCGAACGACAAGGATTTCGACGAGCTGTACCGGCGACATCTCTCCAACGTGTATTACGCGTTGGAGGGCGCACCGCCGGAGGAGCTGAGCGCTCCCATCGTTAGCGGCGCTACGCGGCCCAGTTACGCGCCGCAGAGCGCGTATGTCCGCGTGAAGGTGGATGGCCGGATCAGCAACTACTTCGAGTGGATGGGCGCGGCCAGCTACACCTCCGACCAGCGCACCAGTGCGATGCACGGCAAGCAGTTCCTGCTCGACGCTGTGTACGCGGGAGTCGATGCGTCTTCGGTGTGCGGCCGTCTCGATTTCGATGGCGGGGTTCCCGAGGGCGATTACCGCATTGTGGTCAACCTGGAGGCGAGCAAGCCATCCAAGACCGGCAAGACGGCGTCGAACTCGTTCCGGCTTCAGGTGAATGCCAACGGAGCACACGTGCAGAAGTGGGCACTGACGAATGGCGACGAGCGCAAGAAGCTGGCATCTTATTCGGCGAACAATGGCAACCGCAGCACCAACGGAGTCGAAGTGGCACTGGGCGAGATCTTCGAAATGCGGGTGCCGTTCGAGCTGCTCGGCGTGCAGCAGGGAAATAAGCTGCGGCTTCGCTTCGCCTTGTGGCGCGATGACCTTCCGGCAGATTCGCTGCCGCTGGAAGGATGGATCGAACTCTACGCCCTCGCCGAAGAAGAGCTGGAGAGCAATTTGTATACGTTCGCGGCGCGCTAGGGTGCGGCGGCCAGGAATTTGTCAGGGTTCTGGTGCGTGCCGCAGATCGTGGCTTAGGGAATAGTTCAGGAAGGTTCGGATTCCAGCGATCGCGGCTAGTTGGCCAATGTCGGTCCAAGTTGGACTGATGGCAGTTTTCAAGATATCGGCCGCCAGCAAGAACTCAAGCGCAAGTACAAGCCAGCCGGCAAAACCGCGAAACACAAGCAGGGGATCAATCTTCCTGCTGCGAGAGAACTCTGCAATGGCAGCCACGGTCGCATACACTGCGCCGACGACGATCACAACCACGGCCGCAAATTCACTGCAGATCGCGACCCCGTGCGAAATTTCCCTCAACATCTCTTGCATGGCAGTAGACGTTCAGCGCAAGGCAAATTCTTGCAGAGGATATCTATCGCGTCTGTGACGTAAGTCCGTGCGGAATGTACACCGGCCACCCCTTTTCTTCCGCCAGCTTCTGTAGATCCGGATTGGGATTGACGCAGAAGGGCCACTTCGCCATCTCCAGCATGGCGTAATCGTGAATCGAGTTGCCGAAGACAGCATCGACCGGCCGGCCAATCACTTCGCGGATCGCGACCGCCTTAAGTTCGTCGGTCGGAACGCGCAGAATGCGCGAGCTGGCGCAGCCGTTCTCCACATGAACACAGGCGGCGAGAACGCGCTGGCGCTCGATGCCAAACTGCTCCGCTCCATATTCGACGACCCAGTTATTCGTCGATGAGACGGCCCAGAGCTCGCAGCCGTGCTGCTTGAGATTGGTCGTCAGCTCCAGCAATTCAGGGAAAACTCGCGCCCGCACGACCTCTTCAAAAAATTGCTCCGCAGCACGGTAGAGAACGTCGCAAGCTACGCCTGCGTTCATGGTTACCATCTCGGCGCACATCGGCTCTTCGTCCACTTCGCCCAGCAAGTAGTCATCGTAGCGCGCACGCATGGTGCGGGCGATTTCAGGTGAGATCAGACCGTGATCCATCTCCCAATAGAAGAAGTCCCTTCCGGCATCGCCGCTCCACAACGTGCCATCGCAGTCGAAGACCGCGAGCTTCGGCTCGAGCTTGAGCGCGGATTCGATGAACTCTTGTGCTTGAGACGAGAGGGCTGACGACGTCAAAAAGTGCTCTCCGACGCGACGAGATTGGCGCTGCGAAGGCGGTCATAGTCTTCCTGAGTGTCGATGTTCATTGCAATCCGCGGGTCTTCGACGGGCAGGTAGCGAATGTGCTGCTGATGCTGGCGCTCTACCTCGCGCGCGGTCGAGTCGGCGGGCGCACGCAGGAAGGCTTCCATCATGTCGCGACCCACGGCCATCGGATGGCCATGCAAGACTTCTTCGCCGCGCCGTATCTCCGGCACGACCGCCCAGACCTCGGGGCTCGATGACAGCAGCGTGTGCTTGAGCTCGCGAATCGTGCCTGGAACAACAGGAGGGCGATCGACCAGCGCGATTACGGCGCCGTCCCGTCCGCGATTCAGAACGTCCTGCATTCCAACTTGAAGCGAACTGAACTGCCCGCGCTCGGGACGCTCGTTCTCGACCAGGAAGCCGCCATGCTCATAAATAACCGGCGTTATCTGCGACTGGTTCCGTCCGGCGACGACGATGACCAGCTCCGTCTCTTGTTGAAGCAGATCGATCCACGCACCGAGGAAGGTGTTCACCGCAGGGGTGCCTTCCGCTACGGGAGGCCAGGGCAGCAGCGCTTTGTCGCGGCCCATGCGGGTTGAGAAGCCGGCCGCGAGAATGACTCCGCAAAAGCTTTCGGCGCGTGCCATGACTCGAAGATAGCAGAGGCGGAGCGGGGCTGCTACTGTGCAGGAAATGCTGGGAGTGTCGCAAACGTGTTCGACGTTCTCAAGCCAAACTGATTCGTCTGCATATGCCGCAACCCTTCCAGGCGCTCACAACATCTACTCGCTCGAAAGGCCCGGTTATTATGGCTCCTAATTTTGAACTCATTCTTATCCTTCGAGAGACCCTATATCGCATCGAGAAAGAATCAAGCCGGAACGATCCCGCCGTGGATAAGCTGAAGCGCACCATCCTTTTGGCGATTGCCGAACTGGAAGCTGCGAAGGAAAAGGACAAAGGCGCTGCCGCCTAGCAGCCGCAGCTTTAGGACACTGCCGCAACTCTCGAGATAGTGCCGATTCGCGAAGCCCCCAGGCGTTCGTGGTAATCAAAAGTCCAGGGGGTTGTTATGGCGAGAGTCGAAGGAATCGACCCGTCGCGTACATCGTTCGCGATGCGGCAGGTGTTTAAGAAAGTCCACAAGATGTTGGGACGCGACCTGACGCCGCAGAAGATATTGGCGCGCGTGCCAAGGGTCTTCTGGGTTGCCGCGCTGGCTGAATGGCTGCTTGGGCAGAAGGCGAAAGTGCCGCTACGCCTGCGCTCGCTGGTGCTGCTTAGGACGGCGGTGCGTGTCGGGTGTCCATTTTGAATCGACGCCAATTCTGCCGGTGGCAGAATGTATGGCCTGAGTGATGACGAGATTGCGGCTATTCGCAATGGAGACTTGGCGGGATTTGCGCCGCCCGAGACCGCTTTGTTGCGCATGGCCGACGCGATGGCCGACACGCCTTCTAACATAAGCGCAGAACTTTACTCCGAACTGCATTCGCATTTTTCGGAGGACCAACTGATCGAGCTTGCGGCCGACGCTGCCCTGGAAAATTTCCGGGCACGCTGGAACCGCGTCTTCGACGTAGGAAGCGATGGACTCTATCGCAAGGGGGTGCGCATCAAGCAAGCTGCGTAGCACGGCTAGTAAAACGATTTAGTCACCGAAGTGGTAACGCACCAGATCGTAGAGCGCGACCCAGCCGTCGCTCCAACTGATTTTCTTGCCCTCGGCATAGGTGCGTCCGTGATACACGATGGGCACTTCGTAGATGCGCGCGCTTAGTTTGGCCACCTTGACCGCCATCTCGGTTTCGACGCTGAAGCGGTCGGAGCGCAGGTGCATGCGTTCCAGAACGTCGCGCTTGAACACCTTGTAGCAGGCGGTGACGTCGTGGACCGTGATTCCGGTCAGCAGGTTGCAGACCACGGAGAACGCACGGTTGAGCTTGTAGCGGTAGTAGCGCTGTACTCGATGTGATCCGGTGTGAAACCGGTTGCCAAACACGGCGTCGGCGTGACCTTCGAGGATCGGCTTCATCAGCGCCGGATAATCGCCGGGATCGTATTCCAGGTCCGCATCCTGGATGAGCACCATGTCGCCCGTGGAATTCGCCAGCCCAGTGCGAACGCCCGCTCCCTTGCCCATGTTCTTCTCATGAAGCACGAGCCGAATGGTGTTTCGTCCACCATCGCCGAGCACGGCATCCAAGTCGGTCTGCTGCAGGAACTCGCGCGTGCCGTCGGTCGAGAAATCGTCGACGATGACGAGTTCTTTGTGCAGGCTGATCGGCTGAGCCGCCACCTGCTTCAACAGCTTCATCACCAGTCGCCGCTCGTTGTAAACCGGAATGATGATGGACAGCGTGTGAAAAGTGGGCAGCGCATCGAGCTCATCAAGTTGAGCGAGAGCTTTGGTTTCTTCTTCCGTCATCAGGCGTGGGCGTGCTTCCGTAACCAAATACACTCCAAGAATCAGCAATTCCGGCTCAATTGGGTGCCGGTAGCGAGGATGGGGGAAAGCAAAATAGTAAACCAGCGGATAAAAGATTACCAAGCTGGCAAAAAGGAACACTCCATGAACCCGCCGCTTTAGCGCCAGCAGCAGGCCGCCCCAGGCCAGCAGCGTTGAGGCCAGAAACAGGGCGGGCTTGAGCTGTTCCAGGATGCTGACCAGCCAGCCGCGCGTCGATCCATCTTCGCGGAAGATGACGGAGTGAAACGTCCGTGCCGCCCACTTGGTGTGGTGCTCGATCATCCATTCAGGAATGGTGGTCGCCGAAGGGATGTCGGTCCAGAAGTAAATGAACTTGCGAACGCTGATAGTCGCGAACTGCTGCGGATGCTCTTCGATCCATTGCCAGGCCAGGCGCGATTGCTCGGCAGAGTAATCCGCCTCGCCCAGGCGTTTGTACTGCTGGAAGAGCAGCGCATTCTGCGTGGGATGATACATTCCCACCCATATCCCTTCGGCCAGCGGATTGTTACCGCAGCGAAACTCCACGCCCACGTTGTCGCGCACGAAGACCGGCTGGTGAAAGACCTCGTAGTTACGCACCAGCCACGGCATCAGCGTCAACCAGAAAACGACCGCGCCGACCAGCGCGGGCAGCACGAAGCCGAGCTTCCGGCGATATAGGCCATAAGCCAGCCACAGTCCGGAGAAGGGAAGAAAGGCAAGCGCGGCAGAGTTTGTGAGTCCCAGCGCGCCCCACAGCAATCCATAGCCGAACCATGACAGCAGCCGGCGGTCGCCTTCCATCTCCAGCGTGAGCATCACGAGCAGTGTCAGCAGCAGCGCCGACAAACTGGTTTCCCATACCCATCGCACTGCCCAATAAATGATGTAGGGGAACAGCGCCCAGATCCAGCCTGACCAGAACGCAACGCGCTCATTGAAGACGCGCCGCGCAATGCGCACGATGGGCCAGCAGGTCAGCGCTCCGCAAACGCTGTTGAAGGTGAGCAGCGCGATAGCTGCCGCGTGTGTGTAGACTCCGAACACGCGAAACGAAAGCGCGACGATGTAGGGATACACCGGCGCCGTCCACGCCGAGGGGCCGGTCTCGCCTCCGAAGGGCGAACTGAAGCCGTGGCCGGTTGCGATGGAATAGGCGATACGACCTATCTCCCACCCGAAAGAGAAGTTGTAATCGTTGGTCCGAAAGCGATACGAGTGCGCCAGCAGGATGTAGAGCAGCCGCACAACAAATCCGGCAAGAACCATCCACGCGACCGTATGCGCCGCGATGTGGCGCTGCGGCTTGCTGGCAACCTCGATTTGCGCCGCAGCGACCGCCGGCTGTTCTTTCAACTGCATTCTTGTGAATTCTACATTTCTATATGTCATCCCGAGCGAGCCTCTTTTGCGAAGGGAGGGATCTGGGTGTACCGATTCGCGCCGAGCCGGGGCCCCAGAACGCGCTGTTTGCGTTCTGGGGTGGTCGATGCGCGAAAGAGCCTGCCCTGAGCGACGCCGAACGAAGTGAGGGGAGTCGAACGGGGACACATCCTTAATTCGAGGTGTCCTGGCACCCTCAGGCAGCAGTTCGGCTTGTCGGACGCATCCTACTCACCAGCCATTGTGCTCACGATGATGCCGAATTTTCGTACATTGCCGACCGTTCTGTTCGCTGTCGCCTGTTGCGTGAGCGTTCCGGCGCCAAAGCTCGCGGCGCAGCAACAGCTTGCCGCCGGCGGTTCTGCGCCGATCACGCAGAGCCAGCCGAAACGTGTGCCACCACCCCGGCGAACTCCAGGGCAACAACGCACGCTACAACAGATTGGAATGGTGGACATTCCGGGCAGCCCCGGTTTCGATACGCTGGCCGTCGTCAACGGCAAAGTGCTGCTGGCGCATACCGCGGCTTCTTCTCTCGATGTGGTGGATCCGGCGAAGCGGCGCGTGGTGGCCCAGATCATTAACCTGCAGTCGCCCCGCGGCATTGCGGTCGATCAGAAGAACGGCAAGATCTACGTTGCGCAGGCGGGAAACAATTCCATCGCTGTAATTAATTTCGAGGGATGGCAATATTCCGGCGCGATACCTCTGCCGCAAGCTCCATCCACACTGGCGCTCGACGATAGCGGCCAGCGCTTGTACTGGTCGGGCGCGACCAGCGACTCGCTTTCGGTTCTCGACTTGAGCACGCGCCAAAACCTGGGCACGCTCGATCTTGGTGGCCGTCCGCGCGGCATGGTGTGGGACCAGGAACGTGGCGTTGCCTTCGTCGTTCTTCAGGACACACCGGAGATCGTCGCCGTCGATCCCAAATTGCAGATCGTCAGCCGCTTCAAGCTGAATGCCTCGCAACCGACCGAAGTTGTCTACGACGCGCACAGCCGCCGCCTTTATGTAGCCGCGCGCAACGCTGTGCTGGCTATCAACGATCAGGACGGCAGCGAGACCAATCGCGTCGAGGCGCCGCTGGGCGTCGATGGACTATGGCTCAATCCGGAGGCACGCACACTCTACGCCGCAAGTCCGGGCGAGCTTAACGTGATCAAAGCGGGCAACGGCAGCTTCACCGTCGTCGACACCATCCCCAGCGACATCAAGGGCCACAACGTCGCCTACGATTCCGACAACCACATCGTCTTCCTCCCCGGCGGGCGCGAAGGCAAGTCGGCCATGTTGTTGTTGCGGCCGATGGCTGCAGAGCAAGCTGGCGAACGGGATGTTGCGGCGAAGGTGAAGTAGGAGAGCGCCTTCGAGGTTCGTGTCCAGCGTTCCCGTCCCCGTCCCAGAAGCACATCGTATCTCACCTCGGGATTCCCGTCCCCGCAGGGGACAACATATCTAAGCCCAGCGTTTCAACGCTGGGAAAGCGTTGGGTGGGCTGCCGAGTCCCGCTAGGGACGACATATGAACGGACTCATGTCTCACACGCATGCATGGGTGCTCGTACACGATCCCAGGATGTGTTTGGATGAAACATGTGCCGTCCCTGGCGGGACTCGAAATCGATAACGCGATCCCCCAGCGTTGAAGCGCAGGGCTTAGATAAGTTGTCCGCTTCGCGGACAGCTGGAATTGTGATTGACGGCTGGCCCACGCTACCAAGAGCTGATAGACAACGTTCCCTGTCCCCCTCCCCGCTGAATCCCTCTCTGCTTCTCGCCATCCAATCGGTATCCTTAATACTTAATACCAACGTGAATACCCGATGAAGATAGGAATTACCTGTTATCCGACCTATGGTGGCAGCGGAGTGGTCGCTACCGAGCTTGGCCTCGAGCTGGCGCAACGCGGCCACGATATCCATTTCATCTCTTACTCACAGCCGATTCGCCTTACCCAGCCGATGCCTAACATTCGCTTCCACGAGGTTGAGGTCACGCGCTATCCGCTGTTCGAGTATCCCCCCTATGACCTGGCGCTGGCGACGCGTATGGCCGAGGTTGCTGAGATTTACGAGCTGGATCTCTTGCACGTTCACTATGCGATTCCGCATTCGGTCAGCGCCATGCTCGCGCGCCAGATGCTCGCCTGTGATCATCGGCGGAAGGGGCGCAAGCTACCGTTCGTCACCACACTCCACGGCACAGACATTACGCTGGTGGGCTCTGATCCGTCGTATCTGCCGATAACGCGCTTCTCCATCGAGCAGAGCGACGGCGTCACCTCAATTTCGAAGTATCTGAAAGAACGAACGGTTGAAGTCTTTGACGTCCAGAGGCCGATCAATGTTATTCCCAACTTCGTCAACTGCGACCTTTACCACCGCACCGAAGAGGTTATGGCGAAGCGCTCAGAATACGCCGCGCCTAACGAAAAGATTCTCGTCCACCTCTCCAACTTCCGTCCGGTGAAGCGGATTACCGATGTGGTTGAGATCTTCGATCGCGTGCAGAAGCAAATTCCCGCGCGACTGCTGATGATCGGCGACGGCCCCGAACGATCGCGCGCCGAATGGCTGACGGTGGAGAAGGGGATTCATCGCAAGGTTGACTTCCTGGGCAAACAGGACCGCATTCACGAGAAGCTTCCCCTGGCCGACGTTCTGCTGCTGCCAAGCGAACTGGAGTCGTTTGGACTGGCGGCGCTCGAAGCCATGGCTTGCAATGTGGTGCCCATCGCGACCAACGTCGGCGGCGTGCCCGAAGTCATCGATCACGGCAAGACCGGCTTCCTGGCGAATGTCGGCGACGTGGAGACAATGGCTGGTTACGCCATCGATGTGCTGGGCGACGACAAGAAGCTGCGCGAGATGGGAGAGCGCGCGCGGCAGAGTGCGCAGGCCCGCTTCTGCGCCAGCCGCATTATCCCCAAGTACGAA
Source organism: uncultured Acidobacteriaceae bacterium (assembly GCA_963699875.1). GTDB lineage: Bacteria > Acidobacteriota > Terriglobia > Terriglobales > Acidobacteriaceae > CAVVDY01. Next base: position 756,639 of record CAVOVN010000010.1, on the reverse strand, counting down.
GACTTCTATCGTGAGGTGCTGGAGCGCGCCTCATAGATGGCGCCGGCCACCGAACCGCCCATCTCTTCCGCCTGCAGAATCGGCAGTGTAAGCCGGACCATGGTGCCGCTGCCGGGCTGGCTCTCGATGTTGATCTCAGCCGCATCGCCGTAAACCACCTGTAAGCGCTCCTGCACATTTAGCATGCCGATGCCGGTGCCGTCGCTTCCTGCCGACGCGGCCATCCCGACGCCGTCGTCCTCGACCTCGATGATCACCCGATGCTGGGTGCAGCGGCTGCGAATCGAAACGTTGCCGCCATCGACTTTGTCGGCCAGCCCGTGCTTGATGGCGTTCTCCACCAGCGGCTGCAAAATCATGCTGGGAACGAGATGGCTGAGCGAGTCGGCGTCGAGCTCCTTGTGAATGCGCAACTTGTCGCGGCCAAAACGCACCACCTCGATGTCGAGATAGTCGTCGAGCGACTCGATCTCTTCCTTGAGCGGAATGAATGCATCGCCCTTGCGCAGCAGGCGGCGCAGAATATTTCCCAGCTTCACGATCATCTCGCGCGCGGAATCGGGATCGCGGCGCACCAGCGACGAGACCGAGTTGAGGGTGTTGAACAGAAAGTGCGGATTGATCTGGCTTTGCAGCGCTTCCATGCGCGCCTGCAGCAGCAGTCGTTCCTGCTGCTCCAGCTTCATCTCGATGCGCACATTGTTCAGCACCTTGAGCGCGATGGCGACCGCCATCACGGTTCCGGCGTAGACGGCGAGCTTAACCCACCAATTGCTTGAGTCGAGCGCGAAAATGCGCCGAGGCCAGAGGCGATGAAGCTGAAGTCGCACGAACTCAAGCACGATGATGAGCAGGAAAAACGAGGTCTGCCAGTCGATGAACGATCGCCGAATCGTGCGCCGTACCCAGTGATAGATGCTGAGGTCGAACAGCGGCGAGAACGACCAGATGGCTTCGCGTTCGGACGACAGATGCCGCAGCAGCCCGGCGAGTACTCCGGCCAAAACGTTCAGCGGCAGTGACAACCACTCATGCGCGATGAAAACCGAGGGCAGCGAAACCATCACCCCGCCCAGCAGACCCACCAGACGGCCGCCGATCACGCCCATCAGGATCGAGCCTTCAAAAGAGATGTCGGCGGCGTAAAAGTTGCGCACTGCCCAGCGCACCAGCACACCGAGCGCGACCGGGGTGCTGACGATGAGCACCATCTCCAGTTTCTCGCCTAGCGTGCGCTCCTCGCGGAACAACAACACCCGGAAGCGCCGCGCGCGTACCAGCACGCTGCTGATGGCTGCAGCTACGCCCAGGCGTATGAGCAGCGTTACGAGAATGAGGCGGTTGTCCATTAGGTATCAGGCATCAGTTCTGAATTCTGAATTCTCAATAGATGTTTGTCATCCTGAGCGCAGCGAAGGACCTGCTGTTTGCCGCAGGTTGCAAAAACAGTTCACTTCAGCCCTTCCGCCGCCTCCATAACGGCATGCTCGGCTCGCTCTGCATCCGGCGCGCCTCCCTGCGCCATGTCTTTGTTGCCGCCGCCACGGGTGCCGAGCTTGTGCAACGTTTGCTTCATCAGCGCACCCATGTCGTTGGCCAGCCCGGGAGTCTGCGCGAACACCAACGACGGTTGCGAACCTCCGCAACCGAGAATCGCGACGCACTGCCCGGCGCGGGTAAGCCTCTGCGCCAGCATCTTGATGAAGGCGAGATCGCGGGCGGCGAAGAACTGGGTCACCAGCTTCGCCCCTGAAGCTTCGACAGTTGCGGACTGCAGAAACTGTGCCGCCTGCAATTCGGCTACTTCTTCCAGCAGCTTCGACTGGACCTTCTGCGCAGCCTTGGCTTCGTCGAGCACCTTGCGCGCCTGCGCCGGCAAATCATAGATGTGGGTTGAGAACACGCCTGCCGCGTCGGTAAGCGTCGTGAAGTCGAGACGGGCGGTAGCGACGGCTCGCATCCCGCAGGCAAACTCGACGCGCACGCCTTGCCGCACTTTTTCCGTTTTGCGAAGCAGGATAGCGCCAATCTGCCCGGTACTGCGCACGTGCGTACCGCCGCAGGCGTTCAGGTCGAAGTTCTCGATGTCGATGAGGCGTAGCTTCTCGCGTTCCGCCGCAGGAATCTTGCGCACTCCCATTGTGCGCGCTTCGTCAGGCGAGGCAAAGCGAATCGTAACCGGGCGGTCCTCAAAGATGATCTGGTTCGCCAACTTCTCGACGGCCGTAATCTGTCCGGCCGAAACGGCATCGGCCGTGAGATCGATGGTGCAGCTCTCATCGCCCATGTGAAACGAAACGGTCGGCAAATTGTAGAGCTGCTCGAACGCGGCCGACAGCACGTGCTGGCCGGTGTGTTGCTGCATGTGATCGCGCCGTCGCTCGGTGTCGATGCTGCCCACAATCACCGTCGCCGGTGTCAGCCCGCTGGCGTCCGCGACAAAGTGCAGCACCTCGCCGGTCGCCTCGTCTTCTTCGACGCTGACGACGCGAATCTTCGCCTCTGGCGCCCCAGCCGGGCAAAGCCATCCGGTATCGAAGATCTGGCCGCCGCTGGTCGGATAAAACGCGGAGCGATCGAAGACGACGGCTGTACCGTTGGCTCCACTGCGCACGTCCAGCACGCGGGCTTCGAAAGTCTGCAGGAACGAGTCGGTGTAGTAAAGGCGCTCGGTCATGGTTTAGAAAAGCATACACGCGCATTGCCCCGCTTACGCACTTCTGTTACCTTCTCACGAACGAAATGCCTACTCCCCCGCCAAGCAACGCGCAGGCAGGTTCCGATCGCTGGCATGCCGTCACTGCCGGCTTTCTTGGCTGGATGCTGGATGCCTTCGACTTCTTCGTAGTCATCTTCCTGCTCGACACCCTGGCCGAGCACTTTCACGTACACAAGGCCGACGTGGTTCTCAGCATCACCGCCACGCTGGCGATGCGGCCAGTAGGCGCGCTGCTGTTCGGCATGATGGCAGACCGCTATGGCCGTCGTCGTCCGCTGATGGCGAACGTCATCTTCTTCTCGGTCATCGAGCTGCTTTGCGGATTCGCGCCGAACTTCACTGTGTTCTTTATTCTGCGCATGCTCTTCGGCATCGGCATGGGCGGCGAGTGGGGAGTAGGCGCGTCGCTCGCAATGGAGCACGCTCCCGTGCGCTGGCGTGGCGTGCTGTCAGGCATTCTGCAGAGCGGGTATTCCAATGGATATCTGCTGGCAGCAATCGCCGCGCGCGTCATCCTGCCCAGCTTCTCTCCGGACCTTGGCTGGCGCGTCATGTTCTGGGCCGGAGGCGTGCCTGCCCTGCTCGCGCTCTACATTCGTACCAAGGTTCCCGAGTCAGAGGCCTGGCAGCAGCACCGCGTGGCGCGCACTATCGACGGCCCGCGCATCGCGTGGCGACACAAGAAGCTGGTGCTGTACCTGGTAGCGCTGATGTTCCTCATGAACTGCCTCTCGCACGGCACCCAGGACCTGTATCCCGATTTCCTGAAACATCAACATGGCATCGCCGCAAACACCGTCGCCTACATCGCCATGTTCTACAACGTGGGAGCTGTGGTCGGCGCGGTCATCTTCGGATTGCTCTCCGAACGCATTGGACGCCGCTACAGCATGCTTGCGGCGCTTGCGGTGTCGCTGGCCATCATGCCGGCATGGGCGTTCGGCAGCACCATGCTGGTGCTGGCGCTGGGAGCCTTCGTCATGCAAGTGGGCGTTCAAGGCGCGTGGGGAATCATCCCGGTTCACTTGAACGAGCTTTCGCCGCACGCGGTGCGCGGTCTGCTGCCGGGCTTCACCTATCAGATCGGAATTCTGCTCGCTGCCTCAACCCCCCGCGTGGAATTCGCTTTGCGCGATCGGCTGGGCTATCCCTGGGCGCTGACTTCGTTCGAGGTAGTGGTCATCGCCGGACTTGCGGTGTTGCTGATCTTTGGAAGGGAAGAGCACGGGAGAAGCTTCTTTCGTGAAGCTGGCTGAGGACATCGAGACATCTCTTTGACCCGAAACGCGCGGCAAGCGAACGCCGTCTTACCCCTGCACCAGCAAAAACAAAAACGTCAGGAACAGCAACAGGTGAACCACGCCCTGCAGCACGTTGGTATGCCCGCTGGAAAAAGTAACGATGCAAAGGGCCAGCGTCAAAAGCAACAAGACCATCTCGGCGTGCTCCACTCCCAGCACAATCGGATGATTGGTCCAGTGGCTGATGACCAGCATCGCCGGGACGGTAAGCCCCATGGTGGACAGCACCGATCCCAGAAAAATGTTGACCGAGCGCTGTACTTTGTTGGCGAGTGCCGCGTGTACCGCTCCAATCGCCTCCGGCGTCGCCACCAGGACGGCGATCATTACGCCACCCAAGGCCGCTGGGGCATGTAATGTCTCAATCAGGTAATCGATCGGCTTGGCCAGTTGCTCTGCCAGGTAAACAACCGGGGCAATAAACAGCAGCAGCATCACCACCGCGAACGGCAACGACCGCCGGTTCGGCTCCTCGCGCTGCTGCTCGGCCTTGCTATTGTCTTCGCCGGTTTCGAAATAACCGTGATGCCGCCCGGTCTGCACCGCCAGAAACACCATATACAGGCCGATCATGATGAACCCGAGCATCGACTCCTGCAGCCGCGAGAGAGTTGGGCCGCCGGTAGTCACGGTGTAATCAGGCATGATCATCGCTAACACCACCAGCGGTATGATCACCCCGATGTAGGCGTTGGCGCCCTGCAGGTTGTAGCGCTGTTCGCCATACTTCCATGCCCCGACCATCAGGGAAGCGCCGACCATGCCATTGAGAATGATCATCACTACGGCGATCAACGTGTCGCGCACCAGGGTTGGGTTGTTGGCCCCGTGAAGCATGACGGCCGAGATGCTGGCGACTTCGATGAAGGTGACGGAGAGGGTGAGAACCAGCGTGCCGTAGGGCTCTCCCAGAAAACCCGCGATGCACTCCGCCTGGCGCACCACGCAAATGGCCGAGCCGAGGATCACTCCGAAGAGCCACACAAAGACGAGAGCAAGCGCTGCGGGACGGCTGAGGCTCTGCTCCACGGCTTTGCCTGCGATGAGGAAAGCGAGGCAAGTTCCCAGGCTGACCACGAGGAACCACTCCGGATGGCGCAGGGCGCGAGTGAGGCTGTTGCCGGGGTTACTCAAGCTTCGGCCCCAAGATTCACGCGGCCTCCTACAGCGGGACAACCGCAGCTATGAGACATGGAATTGCACATGGAGGGAAATAGTACCTTGTCCTCCTCTGCAAAAGCTATGCGATGTTGCGTGGAATTTTGGAGCGGGAGACCGGGATCGAACCGGCGACATTCAGCTTGGGAAGCTGACGTTCTGCCACTGAACTACTCCCGCTTGCCTCAGAAAGATCCCGCGCTTGCGCTCGGGATTTCGCCTGCGGGCTCAGACGCCCGCAATTCGGCTCAAGTTTAACACCGCGCAATAGCGCGAGCAAAAACTACCGACAATGTTCGTATTGAAAAGCTTCGCGTCAGGACACCCTTCGACTTCGCTCAGGGCCGGCTATCCAGTGGTGCCGACCCACTCTTACGCTTGAGTGTCATCCCGAGACGGCTTTGGCCGTCGAGGGATCTGCAGTTCAGCGTAGACGGAAGTCGCGTTGCCGCGCGCCAACTGCAGATCCTTCGCTTCGCTCAGGATGACAATTCAAAATGGAAGCTTGCCGGCACGACCGAGGTCGTGCCCTGACGCGAATCTTCGCAGACGCGAAACCCTTCAGATCTCGTTCTTCTTCGCCAGCGCCGTAATGCGATCGCCGGCGCGAAAAGCCAGCGCCTGAATCGTTTCGGTTGGCTGGCCGCGGCCGCTGGTGACGAAGCTCGAACCATCGCACAGGAAAAGATTCGGCACATCGTGGGTGCGATGGTCGGCGTTGATCACCGACGATTTCGCATCATCGCCCATGCGGCAGGTCCCCAGCAGGTGCACGGCAAAGTTCGACTCGGTGATGGGATAGCGCCAGCTATTCTGCGCGCCCGCAGCTTCGAGAATTTCCATCGAGCGGTCTTGCAGCCACTTGGCGAATTTCAGATCGTCAGGATGGTCTTTATACGTGACGCGCATCGCCGGTAATCCCCAGTCATCTTTGACTGTGTCGTCGAGCGAGATGCTGTTGTCTTCCACCGGCAACGACGTGGTATGGCCCATCAGGCACATGCTGCGCACAAAATACTTCGCCAGCGCTTTCTTGTACTCTATACCCCATTGTGGGATATCGGGCGGGAGGCCTCCGAATGCGAAGGAGATGGGATAGTTCTGGAAGCGGGCAGTGATGCCGCCGCCACCGTAGAAGCCCAGCTTGGGATCCACTTCGTAGAAATCCATCAACGTGCGCGTGACCTCGATGCTCTTGTAGCCGTTGAGTTCGTGTTCGAACAGGCCGGCGGACATCGGGTCGGTGTTGAACATCAGATACTTGCCCACCAGCCCGCTGGAGTTCGCCAGTCCGTCGGGAAAGCGGTTCGACTTCGAGATGAGCAGCAGGCGCGGTGTCTCTGCCCCGTTGGCTGCCAGGATGACTGCCTTGGCATGCTGATGTTTCTCGACCTTGTGTTCGTCGAAGTACACCACGCCGGTCGCGCGACCGTTGGCATCGACATCGACCTTGCGCACGTAGCTGTGCGGCCTGATCTCGCAGCGCCCAGTCGCGATGGCCTGCGGAATCATCGACGGCAGCGGGCTCGACTTCGCGCCGTGCTCGCAGCCGAATCCCTCGCACCATCCGCAGTGCTGGCACGCCATGCGGCCCTGATAGGCCTTCGAGATAACGGCCACTGGAGCAGGATAGGGATGGTAGCCCAGTTTGCGCGCGCCACGTTCGAACAGAATGCCATCAGGCTTCACCGGCATGGGCGGCAGCGGATAAGGTTTCGAACGCGGCGGATCGAAAGGGCTCGCTCCCGCCTCGCCGGAGACGCCCAAGTCCCATTCCGCCTTGGTGTAGTAGGGCTCAAGGTCGGCATAGGTGATGGGCCAGTCGGCAAAGCCGGTACCTGCGATCGTGCCCTTCTTGCTCGCTTCGATGAAGTCGATTTCGTGGAAGCGCCAGTAGTTCGCGGTGAAGTGGACCGTGCCGCCCCCAACAAGCTGGCCGTACATGATGCTGGGCTGCTTCTGCGCCTTGTCTTGCGGAGTGCGGCGAAAGGTCTGCGGCTGCTTGCGAAAGTCGTTGGTCAGCTCCGAATTGCTCCAGTTGAGAAATTCGTTGTGACCGAAATCCTTGGCCGACTTCCACGGGCCCTGTTCGAGAACGACGACGCTGAATCCATTTTGCGAAAGCTCGCGTGCCAGCACTCCGCCCGATGCGCCGCAGCCGACGATGACGAAGTCGACTTGTTCGTTCAGCGGATAGTGTTTCTGGAGATGAGGAGTAGTGCTCATGCCTTCTCCTCCTGATGCGCGTCATAGTAACCGAACGGCGGAGCCCAGTAGGCCTGATCGTTGAAGCCGATGAGGTTCCAGCCGATTTTGTCGCGATTGCCATGCAGCGACGGGTCGCAGAAGGTTCCTGTCAGCACCATGGCGCGCAAGCCTGCGAAGGCTTCGGCATCTTTGCCGCCGAGACCGGATTCGGCGGCAATGCCGTTGCCCGCGCCGGCTGCCTTGTCCATGGCCTTCATGACTGCGATCTGCTTTTCTGACGATAGCGCGGCGAAGGAAGCGGCGGTGGGCTGCGCCTTTCGAGTTGCAGCGTGCAGCGCGGCCAGAGCTCCGCGAAAATCCTTCTGCTGTTCGGGATTGATGGCGGTCAGCACGTAGTCGGCAAAGTAGACCACACCGGCCTCGCGCGCTCCGGGAGTGCCGTCGGTGCTGGGAATGATTTGCGCCGCGAAGGCGTCGAAGTCGGCAGCTTCCTGGGGAGTGAGGAACTTGAAGGCTTTGGTGTCGGCAGCGGTCGCCGCTTTGGCATGTTGCGTAGCCTGCGCGACGAGTTGCGGTGTCAACGAATCGAGAAACAGCAGACCTAGCGCCCCGGCGCTCTGGGCGAGAAACTTGCGGCGCGTTTGTTCCAACAACTCCTCCTGACTTACGCGAAACGGAACCCGCTCTCGTGCAGGCCTTGAACCTTGCTCGTCTTAGGTGGCGGGCTGACTGTCTTGCCCGCGACCGTATTCTTCATGACGCGATTGAACGCCGTCTGGAACTGGCCCATCTCGTCTGGTGTGCCCACGGTGACGCGCACGTAGGTCGGCATCACCGGCCAGATGCGCCCGATGTAGACATTTTGCTGGCGCAGGGCCTCGATTACATGCTGGCCATCGCGTTGCGTGTTGAGCATGAAGCAGTTCGACTGCGACGGGATGAACGCGTATCCATTCGTTCGCAGCCACTCGAATACCTGCTCGCGCGTAGCGGTGTTGACGCGCTTGCGTTCGGGAACCAGGTTGGTGTCCTTGAGACTCGCATTGGCCGCTACCACGGCGGTAATCGGCATGGGATTGAAGCCGTGATAACGCCCGATCTTCTCTTGCACATCAGGACGCGCGATAGAGAATCCGCAGCGCAGTCCGGCCATGCCGTAGATCTTGGAGAAGGTGCGCAGCACGATAACGTCTTTGCCCGCCTTCACCAGATCGATAGCCGAGGTCGTGCCGTCGGCGAAGTGAATGTAGGCTTCGTCGACCATCACTACCGAGCCTTGCGGCTTGTGCTCGACCAGGTACTCGATATCGGAGTGGCTGGTCAGCGTGCCGGTTGGATTGTTCGGCGTACAGATGTAGAACAGCCCGGCATCTGGCGCCTGTGCCAGCATGGCTCTGACATCGTGGGAGTGGTTCGGCGTCAATCCAACCTTCACCACGCGCGCACCCGCGATGTTGGCGGCGTGCATTCCGGCCTCGTAGCCGGGATCGGCGGTGACATAGCTCTTTGCCGGCGAAGTGAACGCCAGCACCGAATAGTGCAGCGGCTCGCTCGATCCGGGATAGGTCGCAAGATACTCGGCAGGCACGCCCTCAGTTGCGGAGTAGGTGTCGATCAATTCCTCTGTGAGCCAGTCCGAGTAACGGCCTCCGCTGGGAATGATCTCGGTAATCGCCTCCCGCGCACTGGCCGAAGGGCCAAGCGGGTTTTCGTTGGAATCGATAGCGACGGCGCCCTGAGGATAGCGATGATTGCGATGGGGCAATGCGAGCAGGCGCTCGGTCCAGATGGTGCTACAGGCCACGGTTGCCGAGGCCGCCATTGCCAGGTTAAGAAAATTGCGACGAGAGAAGCCGTGCGTGCTTTTGTTGTTTGCCATTACTTTAGTCCTGCTGGTTCGGCGTGTACTCCGCGGTGACGCACCGCGATGACTTCAATCTCCACCATCACGCCGGGAAAAGCCAGCGCCGCCACCTGCATCGCCGAACGTGCGGGTTTGTTGGGCTGCTCCGAGGTGCCGAAGAACTGCGTGTAGCCGGCCATCATGCCGGCAAAATCCATCTGCCCACCCTTGGCCGGATCGCCTGTGAGATAGACGTGCATCATCACCACATCGCCCATCGAGAGGTTCTGCTTTTCGAGCATGGTCTGGATCTGCTTCATCACCGAGATGGTTTGCGTTTTGGTGTCGCCATATTTATCGGCGGGAGCGGTGGCCTTGGGATTTACCGCCTGCGGGACCGTGCCGCTCACGTAGATGGTCTCGTATCCCGGAGGAACGATGACCGCGCCCGAGATGGGGAAGTCCTGATTGGGAGGCGGAAGCGGAATCCGCGTGACTTTGTCGCCGGACTGCGCGAGTGCAATGGTAGCCGTGAACAGCGAAGACAGAACCGCGAGAGAGCTGACAAGCGAAATGCCTGTGACGCGTGGCAGAAACATGTCCTCACCTCAGCAGAGAGTGGCGTCACACATATTAGCGCGTCTGGGCGGGGTTTGGCACGGTGACATGATGGGAGAGGCAACATGAGAAGAGCGGAGGGCTGCTGGTCGGAGAACGATTGTCTGGCCGTCGCGACTGGCTACTTGTCTTTTTCCAGAGGAGAAATCGTGGGACAATAAGACCATGGCAGAGCGGAATGCAACTTTGAGCCTACCTGAGCGGCTTCGCCTCGAGATTGAAGAGGCGGCACGCGCGCAGGGGCGTCCGGTCAACGAACTGCTGGCCGACGCCGTAGACCGCTACTTGAGCGAACAGCAATGGCTTGCCCTGAAGGCCTACGGATTACGAAAGGCGCGAGAGCAGGGTCTTACGGAAGCGGACGTGGACACCGCAGTTGCTGAATCGCGCGGCTTGCGCCCGTGATTCGTATAACCGCTGACAGCAACATCTACATCAGCGCATTGCTGTTTGGCGGCCCTCCCGACGACATCCTAACCCTTGCTCGTCAAGGCAAGATTCTCTTAAGCGTTTCCGATGCCATCATGGACGAAGTAACCCGTGTGCTCCGGAAGAAGTTCGACTTCTCGGACGAGGCGCTGGCAGTCGCTCAACATCAGATTGCCCAGTTCACCGAGCACGTCACGCCAACAACGACACTGACGATCGTTACGGAGAATCCCACAGACAATCGCATCTTAGAATGCGCGCAGGCGGGCCGATCAGAATATCTCGTAACGCGTGATCGTCATCTGCTGAAGCTCAACAGTTTTGGGCAAACCAAGATAGTTCTCGCGGCTGATTTTCTTGCCGCCTTCAGGGCAGCAGGTCAGGAAGGCTGAATCGATGGTCTGTACCTAAAGGCGGGGCGAATCTACAGCCCGCTCTATCGCGGCTGAATCTCTTCCAGCACTCCATCAATGCGCTCCACCTCTTCGCGGATGACGCGGATGGCCTGCTGATTGGCGGGGAAAGGAGCGGGGACCAGCGCGTCAACGGCGTGGCGGATTTTGTGGTTGCGGTCGGAGATGAGGCTGATGCCGGTGGTGGTATTTACCTTGTGCTGGTAGAGGCGGCGCGCGATCCTCACGCCGATGTAGGCGAAGGCCAGGCCAAAGCAGATCTCAATGGGTAGCCGATCTTTGGCGCCGTCAAAGTCGAGGAACAACAGGCGGTACACAGCTTCGCCTGCGCCCAGCGACGCAAAAATCACCAGGGTCCCAAAGAATGCGAGTTTCAGGCGCTGAACCGGACGAAGTTCCGTCGCGGTCCGCTCAGTTAGACGATTCGAGCCCAGCGGCATTCATCTCTCCCAAGATGTGGCTTACCTCTATTGTGCAACGAACTCGCGGATTTGTGCAGCCATTATCGTCTGATTTTTTGCCGGAAACGGTGACAGACGGGAAACCTGGGCACTTTTGACAGGTCGGTTACAAATGGGCTGGCATTCCTGGACAAGAAGGGGCGCATCCCCGGCGGATATGGATAAGTCGGGTGAGCGGCAAAGAACCCGCTTTCTCCGTGTGATCCTGAGCGAATCGGAATCCGCCATTCGGCCGCGGCGCAAACTCATCAAGCAGCAGGTTCTTAGCTGACGGCTGATAGCTGACAGCTGGCGGCTCCTTTACGAAACCGAACCCGAACAGCGACAATGAGTGTTCGCCTGCCGCAGGGTGCACGCGCATCGTAGCCGGCAGCTCAAGCCGTAATCATTTTTCTAACGCGTCAGAAAGGGACTTCTCATGCCAGCCAGCGGTGAACTCATTCGCATGATGAACTACGTCGACGACATTGCGGCCACCTTGCGCCGTGTCAACGCCAGCTTGTATCTGCTCTCTCCCGAAGACAAACAGCGGCTTGCCGAGTACATGCGCAAATCGGATCCGAATTTTTCTCAGATGGTCGAACTGCTGGAGCACCCGGAGTAAGAATGTCGGAGATTCGCACTGTAGCAGTCATCGGCGCAGGCATTATGGGGCGGGGCATCGCGCATGCTGCCGCTCTCGGCGGCTATCGCACCATCCTCGAAGACATCCTTCCCACTACGCTGCGCAAGGCTGAGACCGAGATTCGCGCCAATCTCGACAAGGCGGTCGAACTCGGCAAAGTCACCAAAGACGCTGCCGGTGAAGCAATGGAGCGGCTGGAGTATGCCTCATCGGTCGAGCAGGCGGCACGCGAGGCCGACCTGGTTATCGAGGCTGTTCCCGAAGAGATGGAGTCGAAGATCGAAATCTTCACCCTGCTCGACAAGATCTGCCGTCCGACAACCATACTCGCGTCGAACACGTCTTCGCTCAGCGTCACCGAAATTTCCAGCGTGACCTATCGCGCGCCGAAATGTGTTGGCATGCACTTCTTCAATCCGGTGCACAAGATGAAGCTTCTGGAAATCGTTCGCGCTCTCGAAACCAGCGAAGACACGCTCGCCGCCGCGGTCGAAGTCGGCACGCGCATGGGCAAAGAAGTCGTCGTCATTCGCGAGTCGCCCGGCTTCATCACCAGCCGCATCAACGCCATGATCGGCAATGAAGCGTTCTACATGTTGCAGGAAGGCGTCGCGACCGCCGAAGACATCGACAAGGCGCTGAAGCTTGGGCTCAATCATCCGATGGGCCCGTTCGAGATGGTCGACCTGGTTGGCCTCGACACGCGCCTGCACATCCTGGAGTATCTGCACAAAACGCTGGGTGAGAAGTTTCGTCCTGCGCCGCTCATGGTGCAGTACGTGAAGGCCGGACGCCTGGGCCGCAAGGCCGGACGCGGTGTGTACGAATATCCGGGACAAGAGCCGGGCCGGCCCGAATCCATCTCAATCAGCGTCAGCCACGGTCGATACAAAGAAATCCAATCAGTAGGGTTCGAGGGTTTCGGGTCTCAGGCTTCAGGTGTTAGATGACAAACCTGACACCTGATACCTGACACCTGACACCTGATACCGGCCCCGCCTCTCCCATGCAACTCATCGCATCCCCCTGCAACTCATCCCATCTACTTGCATTTTGCAAGTGACCTTTGCTAGTTTGTCCGGATGATCGGCAAGGGCCATAGCCGTCGTCGCCGTTCGGGATGCCCGGTCAGCATCTCGCTGGAGGAGATCGGCGACCGCTGGTCCTTGCTGATTATTCGCGACTTGATGGTTCGGGGTTATCACACGTTTAAACAATTTCAGGAATCGGGTGAAGGCATTGCGACCAATGTCCTGGCGGGCCGCCTGCAGCGCCTGCGCAAGGCCGGCGTGGTCAGCGTCGAGGCCGATCCGCAGGACCGTCGCAAGCTGAACTATCGGCTCACAGAGAAGGGCATCGATCTTGCGCCGGTCGTCCTGGAGTTGCTGATATGGGGAGCGAATCACGAGGAAACAGGCGCGCCTTGTGACGTGATTGCGCGCATGGCGCAGAATCGCGAGCAGGTGTTGGCCGAGGTGCGACGCCGCTGGGAGCAGCGCGATCCGACGCCGTTCCTGCCGCCGTTTCAAGCACCAGGAAAACCGCGTGCGACGCAAAAACGAAGAAAGTCGACCAACGAACTAAGGGGGTAGAAGTTATGCAGTCTGGAACAGTTTCGAAGGGAACACTTTGGACAGGACGCGTGCTCAGCGCACTGGTGGTTCTCCTCATGCTTTTTGATTGCAGTCTTAAGATCGCGCGCGCGCAGGTAGCCGTTGAAGGCACCGTTAAATTGGGATACTCCGAGAGCGTAGTCGTGCCCATTGGAATTGTTCTGCTGGTCTGCACGATTTTGTATGCCATCCCCCGCACATCGGTACTTGGCGCCGTGCTACTGACGGGCTACCTGGGTGGAGCGGTAGCAACGAATGTACGCGCCGGCCTTCCACTGGCCGGTTACATTCTCTCTCCGGTTTATGTCGGCATTGTGGCGTGGTTGGGACTGTATCTCAGAAGCATTCAGCTGCGGAGGATGCTACCTCTGCTTACAGAAGACTTGTAGTAAGGCTGCGACCACCGAACTGGAAACGGTCATATAGTTTCCGAAATGTAAGACTATGTCCCACGTGACAAATCAATTTCAGGAGAAGTTATGAGCAAGGTACGTGTGCTGGTAGGCACCAAAAAAGGCGCATTCATTCTTACCTCTGACGGCAAGCGCGACAACTGGGAGGTCAGCGGCCCGCACTTTGCCGGCTGGGAGATTTACCACATGAAGGGATCGCCGGTGAATCCCGACCGCATCTTCGTCTCGCAGACCAGCGGCTGGTTCGGGCAAATCATTCAGCGCTCCGACGATGGCGGCAAAACCTGGTCGACGCCCGGCGGCGCGCCCGAGATGGGCCCGTTCGGCCCCGGGGGACAGGCCAACAAGTTTGTGTACGACACCTCGACCGAGACCGGCAAGCCGCTTACCACGCATCAGTTTTACGACGGCAAACAGCATCCGTGGGAGTTCAAGCGGGTGTGGCACATCGAGCCCTCGCTCACCGATCCTGACACCGCATACGCCGGCATCGAAGACGCCGCCATCTTCCGTACCACCGATGGCGCAACTACCTGGCACGAGTTACCTGGGCTGCGCGGCCACGGCACCGGTCCCAAGTGGCAGCCCGGCGCCGGAGGCATGTGCCTGCACACCATCATTCTCGATCCCAGCGACCCCGGGAAGATTTACATCGCCATCTCTGCTGCGGGAGCATTTCGCAGCGATGATGGCGGTACGACTTGGAAGCCCATCAACAAGGGACTGCGCTCGCAGTTTCTGCCCGACCAGGATGCCGAAGTTGGACATTGCGTACACCACGTTGCAATGAGTCCTAAGAAGTCGGGCACGCTCTTCATGCAGAAGCACTGGGACGTGATGCGCAGCGACGATGCCGGGGACAACTGGCGTGAAGTCAGCGGCAATCTGCCGACCGACTTCGGATTCGTCATCGACGTGCATTCGCACGAGCCGGAGACGATCTACGTTGTCCCCATCAAGAGCGACGGCGAGCACTATCCGCTGGAAGGGAAGCTGCGCGTCTACCGCAGCCGCAGCGGCGGCAACGAGTGGGAGGCGCTCACCAAAGGCCTGCCGCAAGCCAACTGTTACGTCAACGTGCTGCGCGACGCGATGTCGGTCGACACGCTCGATGACTGCGGAATTTACTTCGGCACCACCGGCGGCCAAATCTACGTCTCCCCCGATGGCGGGGACAACTGGAAGGCCATCGTGCACGATCTGCCATCGGTGCTGAGCGTGGAAGTGCAGACGATCAGATAAAGACAGAAAAAATCCCCACTCAGGCAAGTGCGTGGCTGAGTGGGGTACCTGCGATGCAATGCAGGAAATCAAATTGAAAGATCCCCACTCAAGAAACTCGGCTTGAGTGGGGTACCCGCGATCCAATGCAGGTAATCAAAATCGTCAGGGGGAATGGGCGGTGAGCCTGCCTCTCAGGACCCCCACCCGCTCCCCCGCGGTCACCTCGGCCGAGCAGCATGTAGCCGGATGACAACCCTGGAAGCTGAACTAGTTACTTTTTTCCGTCGCAGACCTGGCTTTGTTCACCATGACTGAAAGCTAGTGCTGGCTGGACGGCTGTTGGTTATTAGTGAGCGCGCAGTTGCATATTCGGCGACGCGGCAGACTCAACGGACTCCGGCGGAGAGCGCAACCTCGTGCGAAGGGGCTGGCCTCGCCGGATAGCGGGCCGGGTCGTTCGTGGAGCAACGCAGCGTCCGACAGGCGCCGGACCATCAACTCATTTTCGCTGCACGCCCAAAATCGAGAGTGAAGGAGAATTTTTTTCTTCGAAGCAAGTTGTAGAGGAGAAAAAAGCCGGAAGACCAGGTTGTGAGTTCGCCGCAACCAGCCAGCGGCTCGGCGTAGTTGCACTTCGTACGATCTGTTGCGAGGAGCAGCCAGGGAGGCACTGGCACGCGAGCTCATAGTCGTTGGAGACGTTGTCGGTGAGGGTGAGTAACTCGGGCATCTCGCTCGCAGCCATCAGCCCGCTGGTCAGCAGGACAGCGATTACCAACATGCGGCGAGAAAGTCTCATAAGCAAAAAGCGACCCTCAATAAATCTCTTAACTCTTTGCGGGTTTCCACGCAATTGAGCTTCGTTCGAGAAGATACTTTTCTTCGCAGAGACGTGTCAAGGAGAATAAGGCACGAATCAGGGCTGGGGAGGTTGGACCGACGTGCCAAGATCTCCCTGCAAGGTGAGCCAGTCTAAGCAGCTTCCTCCACGATCACCCGCACCATCTTCTTCCCCGCGCGCAGGGTGAACTCGGAGCCGAGCTTCACCGACGCTACCAACTCCGTCTTCAACTCGCCGTCGAGCTTCACGGCGTTTTGTTTGACCTTGCGGGAGCCGTCGGACACGGAGCTCGCCAGACCGACCGCGGCCAGCAGCCTGTCGATTCTCACTTGCGCGACTCCGTTGGTTACGACGGCGTTGGGCGCGGCAACCTCTTCTAACTTCACGCTCACCAGCGGCAGGTCTTCCGGCGCCTCCTGCTTCTGGAACATGCGCGACCATTCTTCCGCCGCGTGTTCGGCCGCGTCATAGCCGTGAAAGTCGTTGACGATGCGCTTGCCCAGATCCTGCTTGAGCTTCATGGGATGAGCCGTGCCGTCGGCTACCGCTTGCTTTAGCTGCTCGATCTCGCGCGTTGTGAGGTCAGTCAGCAGTTCGTAGTAACGCCACATCAAGTCGTCGGAGATCGACATCACCTTGCCGAACATCTCCTGCGGCGGCTCGGTAATGCCGATGTAATTGCCATACGACTTCGACATCTTCTGCACGCCGTCGGTGCCTTCCAGCAGCGGCATCGTCAGCACGATTTGCGGCGGCTGATTGTAATCGCGTTGCAGTTGGCGTCCCATCAGCAGATTGAATTTCTGGTCGGTGCCGCCAAGCTCAACATCGGCCTCGAGCGCGACCGAGTCGTAGCCCTGCGCGATGGGATACAGCAGCTCGTGCATGGCGATGGGCTTTTCTTCGGTAAAGCGCTTGTGGAAGTCTTCGCGCTCCAGCATCTGCGAGACGGTGAACTTTGCCGCCAGGCGAATGAAGCCTTCGAACCCCAGCTTGCCCAGCCAGTCGCTGTTGAATCGCACTTCGGTCTTGTCGCGATCGAGAATCTTGAATACCTGTGCCTTGTAGGTTTCGGCATTGGCATCGATCTGCTCGCGGGTAAGCGGCGGGCGCGTGGCCGAGCGGCCCGAGGGATCGCCGATCAGTCCGGTGAAATCGCCGATGAGAAAGATCACCGTGTGCCCCATGTCCTGAAAATGTTTTAGCTTGCGCATGAGCACGGTGTGTCCCAAATGCAGGTCGGGAGCGGTGGGATCGAATCCGGCTTTCACCCGCATTGGCTTTCCGGTGCTCAGCGATTTTTCGAGGCGCTCGCAGAGATCGCCCTCGCGTATGATTTCAGCCGCGCCTTTGCGCAGATATTCCAGTTGCTCAGCAACGGATCGGAAGGATGGCATAAGGTTTGATTATAAATTTGCCGGGTAAGAAGGTATCAGGCTTCAGGTGTCAGGTATCAGAGCGGATGAGAGCGCTACGGACGATCGAACGAAGTCGAAGGACTGCCATCTGACGGCTGATACCCGATACCTGATACCTGACACCCTCTGCAATGAAGCCTTCCACAGCTTCGCGTCATCTACTGCTCGACAGCAAGGGGTAAATTCATATTATGTCTATCACTGCAGCTCCCATGCCCAGCGGGCTCGACTACAAAGCGCAGATGTTTCCCACCCTCACGGCGGCGCAGATCGACCGCGTGCGCCCGTGGGCGAAGCTGCGACCGGTGAAGGAAGGCGAAGTTCTATTTCAGCCGGGCGACGAGCAAGTTCCGTTTTTCGTTCTTCTCTCCGGCAGCCTTGAAATTGTGCAGCCCAGCCTGGGAGGCCAGGTGATTGTGACGCATCAGCCCGGCAGCTTCGCCGGGGAAATCACTACCATGTCGGGACAGCGTGCCTTCGTGCTGGGACGGGTGGCGAGCACGGGCGAGTTCCTGGAAGTACGGCATGAGGATTTCCGTACGCTGATTGCGCGCGACGCCGAGTTGAGCGAGGTTTTCTTGCGGGCCTTCATCCTGCGCCGGGTTGCGCTAATCAGCGGCGGGCTGGGCAATGTCATCCTCTTAGGATCGCGACACTCTGCGGCAACCTTGAAGCTGCGCGAGTTCCTGGGACGCAACGGGTATCCCTATGTGTATCGCGACCTCGAGACCGACACCTCGTCGCAGGAGATGCTCGACCGTTTCAACGTGACTGCCGACGAAATTCCGGTCGCCATCTGCAACGGCGCCAGCATTCTCAAGAATCCGTCGATTCAGCAACTGGCCAACTGTCTGGGATTGAACGCCAATGTCGATCAAACCAGCATCCGCGATCTGATTATTGTCGGAGCCGGGCCTTCGGGACTGGCGGCTGCGGTGTACGCGGCCTCTGAGGGACTGGATGCGTTGCTGCTGGAGACAGCCAGCCCGGGTGGACAAGCCGGCTCCAGCTCGAAAATCGAAAACTATCTTGGCTTTCCCACCGGCATCTCCGGTCAGGAGCTCGCCGGTCGCGCCTGGACCCAGGCGATCAAGTTCGGCGCCGACATCATGATCGCGCACAGTGCCGTGCGGCTCACCTGTCATCGTCGTCCTTACCAGATCCTTCTGGAGGATGAGACGAAGCTTGCGGCGCGCACCGTGGTCATCGCTACCGGCGCGCAGTACAACCGGCCGGCGCTTCCCAATCTCGCCAAGTTCGACGGGGTCGGCGTCTACTATGGCGCGACTTACATGGAGGCGCAGCTTTGTGAGGGCGACGACGTCATCGTGGTCGGCGGCGGGAACTCGGCAGGCCAGGCAGCGGTTTTCCTGGCGCAACACGCGCGCAAGGTCTACATGCTGGTGCGTTCAGGACAACTTGCAGACACCATGTCGCGTTATCTGATTCGCCGCATCGAAGAGAATCCAGGCATCGAGATGCATTATCAGACGGAGATCATTGCGCTGGAAGGCGACACGCAGTTGGAGCGCGTGGTCTGGAAGAACAAGGCGACCGGCGAAGCAGTCAACTCACGACATTCGCCATCTGTTCATGATGACCGGCGCTTCGCCGCGCACCGATTGGCTGCAGGGCTGCCTGGCGCTCGATGCTAAGGGATTCGTCCTTACCGGCCGCGACATTGAAAGCACCACGCTTCACTCGGCGGGATGGCCGCTCACCCGTCCGCCGCAAATGCTGGAGACCAGCCTGCCCGGAGTATTCGCCGTGGGCGATGTGCGGTCGGGAAACGTCAAGCGAGTGGCGTCGGCGGTTGGCGAAGGCTCGATGGCGATCAGCCTGGTGCATCGCGCGCTGGGCGAGTTGTAGAACCGTCAGCGACAACCGCTCCACCCTCAAGATTGTCATCACGAGCGCAGCGAGGGATCTGCTCTCGTTGGCAGTGCAAGGAGTGTTTCCGCTTCCGCCGAGAACAGGTCCTTCGCTCCGCTCAGTGATGACAATCTGAAAAGTAGCTATGACGGATGAGGCTGGCCCTCGATGACGCGCACTGTGTCGCGCGCGATCAGTAATTCTTCATCGGTGGGGATAGCGTAGGCGAGCAGCTTCGAGTCGTCGGTCGAGATGAGCCCTTCGCGGCCGACGGTCTGCTGGTTGCGCGCATCGTCAATCTTCAGCCCTGCCCACTCCATTCCGGCACAGATGCGGGCGCGGATGTCAGGTGAATTCTCTCCAATGCCGCCGGTGAACACCACGGCATCGGCGCCCTGCATGCACGCGAGGAAAGCACCTATGTATTTGCGTGCGCGGTAACAGAAAATCTCGATCGCCAGACGCACGCGGCGGTCGTCATGTTCCGTCAGCTCCGACTCCAGCCCACGCATGTCGTTGGTCAGGCCGGATACGCCCAGCAATCCGGACTGCGTATTGAGCAGCGTCTCCACCTCGGAGACGGACATGCCTTCCTTATTGGCGATCAGATTCACGATGGCGGGATCGAGGTCGCCGGAGCGCGTGCCCATCACCAGGCCTTCCAGCGGAGTCATTCCCATCGAGGTGTCAACTGAGTTGCCGCCCTTGATGGCGTCGGCGGAGCAGCCATTTCCCAGGTGAAAGGTGATGATGTTGGTCTGCTCGCGAGTGAGCTTGCGCAGCGCGCGATAACGAAACGCGACGTAGCGATGCGAGGTTCCGTGAAAGCCGTAACGCCTGATTTTGTGCCGCCGGTAAAGGTGATAGGGAATCGCGTAGAGATAGGCCTGCTCGGGAAGCGTGTGGTGGAAAGAAGTGTCGAAGACGGCGACCTGGGGAACGCGCGATCCAAAAAGATCGCGAGCCGCCAGAATTCCGCGAATGTTGTTGGGGTTATGCAGCGGCGCCAGGTCGATGCAATCTACGATCCCGTTAAGAACCTTCTCGTCAATGAGCGCGGACTCCTTGAACATTTCACCGCCATGCACAATGCGATGCCCGACAGCGTGAATGTCGCCGGCGCTGTGGATGTCCGACACACCGGACTTGTCGGAGGAGACGTAGCGCACCAGGTAGTCCAGGGCCGCCGGGATGTCACGCAGGGGCGCGGTGAACTTCTGCTTCGGCTGCTGGCCCGCCTGAAAGGTGACGATGGCTTCGCCGCCGAGCCGCTCCACCTCGCCGCGACAGAGACGTTCGTCTTTGTAGGTCTTGATGCGTTCGAGATCGGTGGCAATCACTTGAAACTTCAGGCTCGAGCTTCCCGAGTTGAGGACCAGAACGTTCATGCAAGGATTCTCACTGAGCGCAGGAAAAAAGGAAAGGAAGAGGAGCATGTACTGTATGAAAAGTCGGCTACTGCAGCGGCAAGCGGCCTCGGCCGGGCTATTTGCGCCGGAAACGCCGAGAGAGTTCAAAAGCGGCGCCGGGTTCTTTAGAATATGAGTGTGAAGTATCGATTTATTCTGCTCGTCCTGATTTGCCTCCTGATTGCTCCGGTGTACGTGGCGCATGCGCAGGCGCCGGTGGAGACGGTGCCAACTGATAAGAACGCTCCTCCGCCGGAGGACAACTCGGCCAATCCGCCACGCTCGGATGAGGCCGGTCCTGACGAAAGCTCCAGCAAGCAGACCGAGACCGATATCTCGCCTCCCGCGGGCGATGCCAAGAGCCATCCCGGAGCGGACCTGGACACGCCAAGTGATGCAGGCGAGTTCACCCCGTGGAATCCGCTGAAGGCGATGAAGGCAGTTGAGGTAGGCGACTTCTATTTCAAACGCGAGAACTATGCGGCCGCGATCAGCCGTTATCGCGAGGCGCTGGAGTACAAGGCGCACGATGCGGAAGCGACCTACAAGTTGGCGGCCGCACTGGAGAAGTCAGGCGATCTGAAAGGCGCGATGGAGGATTATCAGGAATATTTGAAGATTCTTCCCAAGGGTCCTTACGCTGAAAAGGCGGGGAAGGGAATCGAGCGCCTGAAGCAGAAAGGCATCACCGCCAGCGCGAAGCCCAATCAGCCGAAGTAACGTTATTTTTTGGGAGGCGGCTCCACGGGCGTTCCCTGCTGCGGGCTGCCGTCATCTGTGCCGGCGGCCTTGCCGCCCTTGTCATAAATCGAAAACTGACCGGTGGGGCGTTTGAGCCGAATATCGATATTCATGCTCGGCTGGTTGATGTCGTAATCCTGGCCGAAGGTCTGAAACCCCGGCGCAAGCACCTGTATGCGCAGCTTGCCATACGGCACACCCTCGTCTTCGATCTCGCCTTCGTTGTTGGTCTTGAGCTGATAGCCTCCCCGGCTCTGAGTCCCATCCTTGAGGACCGGGTGCAGGACGATGGAAGCGTTTCGCACGGGCTTGCCGTTGTCGTCTTTCACAACCGTGAAATGGAGATTAGCCAAGGTCTCGGGAACGCCTTTCTTGTCCTTGGCAACGAGGCCGGTGGCAAGCATTAGAACCAGGGCCGTCAGCATCGCGCGACGTAACTTCATGCGCCCAATTATGGCAACTCGGGAGAGGCACTGCAAGCGGCTAAGGAACCCGGCGAACCTCGAAGCGGCCAACTCCGGTGACTTCCACAACTTTGTTGACCAGCACGTCCTCGTCACCTGAGTTGTGCACATGGTCTATTACTGGAAGAATGCGCCCATTGCTCGTTGCGAGTCAGGCCGCTCTCCCGAAGCACGATGAGTCCAGGATGAAGATCGACATCAAGGAGCTGGATAAAATCTCGTGCGTTCGTGGTCACAACGACAACATCGTGATGCAGTGCGTACTGCCATACTTCACGATCGCTTTTGCCGGACATTCCAACATGAGGGACTGACTGGGCATAGATGCCACATTCGACGAGCCTGCTTACCAAAGCTGGTGAGATGTGCTCATCGAGCAGCAGTCGCATCTTCAGGCGGCCTTGGCCGTCCTTTCCAGGATGATTCGTTTCCTGGGACGTCCAGGCTTGCTGCCCATTTTCGAAAGCAACCGCGCGTAGGCCAAGTCACGATTGCTCAAGGCTGGGAAATCCTCTGCGATTTCCCGCTCAGGAACACCCTTTCGAAACAATGCCGAAACGTGCTCAACCGGGATGCGGGTGCCGCGAAAAACCGGTTCGCCGGCCAGCACGTCAGGAGAAGATACAACCCGGCGCTTTCCCCATCGATATGCTGCCTGGTTCTCCTTTAATTGTTGGCGAATCGGCTTACAGTCGATCGTGAGCTGCATTTCGTCCGCAACGTACGCCAGGTTGCTGCCCCGCAACGACCACCGTCCAGCCTGTCGTTGAGTCCCACTAAGCACCCGCGCAAGGTGCTGCTTGTCCTGTTTGCTCAACGGAAAGGGAAACGCCGAAAGCAGCTTGACCAGCAGGACATCGCTCGGGGAGAAACCGTGTCGGACCGCTTTGCCCACCTTTTTCCCCCGCGAGGGAGCAACTGATTTCTTTTCCACCGCAGTGCGGATTGTATCCGGTGAAAGTTCGGCAATCGCCGCGGCCTCGCGCAAACTGTACACGTCACTCATAATGCCTCTACAAAAATATACCACCTTGGGTGGCATAATTACCATGCAGGATCCTGAGGAGCGGTCAATCCACATTGGGCCGTTATAATCGGAATTTCCATGGCCGTCTCCACAACTCTCTCGCCTCCACGTCCGAAGCGATTCCAGCATTGCATTGCGAGCGGTCATCGTGCTGCTCGTCTTTGTACTGGCGCTGTTTCTGCTGGCCGATATCTGGTTCTTCCGCGCCGCCAAGGCCTCGCTGCCGGTGGTCGATGGAACGCTGAAGCTGTCAGGACTAGCCGCTCCGGTGATCGTCACTCGCGACTCGCTGGGCGTGCCGAACATCTCTGCCCAGAATCTGCATGACCTGTTCTTCGCTCAGGGCTATGTGACCGCGCAGGACCGCCTCTGGCAAATGGACATGACGCGCCGCTACGCTTCGGGAGACCTCGCGGCAGTGCTCGGCCCTGAGTACATCAAGACCGATGAAGAGCAGCGAATTCTGGGACTGCGGCAGGTGGCGGAGAAGACAGTGGCGAACCTGCCTGCCGAAGAGCGCGCCCGGCTGCAGGCTTATGCCGACGGTGTGAATGCTTACATCGCGCAGCACATGAAGACGCTGCCGCTCGAATTCCGCCTGATGACCTACTTCCCGTATGAGTGGACGGTCGAGGATTCGATGCTGGTCGGTCTGTCGATGACCGAGTTCCTGAACCATTACGAGTACAAGAAGGAGTTGCAGCGCGAGAAAATTCTCGCCAAGCTGGGCCCCGAGCTGACTGCGGATTTGTACGTGAATTCTTCGTGGCGGGATCATGTGCCGGGCGAGGAAGGGCAGTCGATTGAGAATGAGCCACCGGCGGGCGAGAGTCCTGATCAGGAGGAAGAAGAAGCGCCGGCAAAGAGCCAGCCCCACAAGCGCTCGTCGCTGGAAGAAATGCAGGTCCACTCTCGGACTTACGTCCGCTCGGGATGACAGCAAATTTGCGGGTCGTTACGGCGCACCTGAAGGTGCGCCCCTTCAAGCCGATCTTCGTCCCGGCTCCAATAACTGGGTGGTCTCCGGCGCGCACACAATAACGGGCAAGCCGATGCTGTCGAATGACATGCATCTCGACCTGCGCATGCCGAACACCTGGTACGAGGCACATCTGACAGCCGGGGACTACGACGTTGTGGGAGTTACGCTACCGGGTGTGCCGTACGTCATTGTGGGACACAATCAACACGTCGCCTGGGGATTCACCAATCTCGGCCCCAACGTAGAAGACCTGTACGTAGAGAAGTTCAACGATCGTGGCGAATACCTTACGCCACAAGGCTGGATGCAACCCGAGCACCGCAAAGAGATCATCCGGGTGAAGGGCAAGCCCGAGGTCGATCTCGATGTTGTGATCACCCGGCACGGGCCCATCATCACACCAATTGTTCCGGGCGAAACGCGGCAGCTCGCGCTGAAGTGGACCATCTACGACACCAATGCGGGGAACGTTTCGTTCTTCGACGTGAACTCGGCGCGCAATTGGGAGGAGTTTCGAAACGCCTTCTCTAAGTTCACGGCGCCGGGGCAAAACGTCGTCTATGCCGACACCGACGGCAACATCGGATACCAGGCGACCGGACACGTACCCGTTCGCGCGGCGGGTGACGGTTCGCTTCCTGTGCCGGGCGAGGATGACAGTCACGAGTGGGTCGGCTACGTGCCGTATGACAAGATGCCGAGCGTCTATGATCCGCCCTCAGGCATCATCGCAACCGCGAACGCACGTGTGACGCCGAAAGATTATCCCTACACGCTGGCCATCGAGTGGAGCGCCCCCTATCGGGTGCAGCGTATCTACAAGCTGCTCGCTGCCAAGAAGCAGCTCACCGCCGGGGACATGCTGAACATCCAGACCGACGTGCTTTCGGAGTTCGATCGCTACTGCGCCCAGCGCTTTGTTTACGCCATCGACCACACACCCGGCGCTTCGCAGCGCGCCAAAGCTGCCGCCGATCTCATGCGCAACTGGGATGGCACCATGGCCACCGATCTTCCCGCTCCCACCATCGCTTATTACTCACGTGCGGCGCTGGAAGAGCTGCTGCTGAAGGCGAAGCTCGGAGACGACTGGAAGAGTTATCGATGGTTCATGAAGCCGGTCTGGCTGGAGAACATTCTCACCAATGAGCCGCCGCGCTGGCTGCCATCGCAATACTCCGACTACAACGCGCTGCTGACGGCGGCGGTGGAAGCGGCGCTTGTCAGAGGAGCACGCCCCCACTGCGCTCTCCACTTGGAGATGGGGAAGGGTACACATGGTCGATGTCCGCCATCCGTTCTGGAGTAACTTCCCAGTGCTGAAGCGCGCGACGCCCGGCCCGCAGCCGCTCTCGGGAGACGAGGAAACCATCAAGCAGGTGGGAACACACTTCGGCCCGTCAGAGCGCTTCACCGCCGACATGTCAGACCTGGACCACTCGACACTCGACATCGTGAATGGCCAGTCCGGCAACATCTTCGATGAACACTTCAACGATCAGTGGGACGCGTACTATCACGGCCTCACCTTTCCGCTGCCGTTTTCGTCGCAAGCGGTTCAGCGGACAGGAGTACATCACCTGCGGTTGGAGCCACAGTAGAGCGAACGTTCCCGAGACCAGTCAGGGGAAGAAGAGTTTCGCCTATTGATCGATCTGCACTGCGTCGTACAGCGCGCCGCGGAAGCCTAGCTGCAGCTTTTGCAGCTGATCCGTCGTGGTGTCGTAGATATAGAGCACACCACCTTGGATCACGTACATGGTGTCGCGATTGGGGATGGATAGTATGCCAGTGACCGGGCCCAACGGAGGCAGGGGTGCATCGGCAGTTTGGGTCGTCAGGTTCACCACGGACAGGCAGCCAGTCGCGGTGTTGTTGCAAGTCTTGGCGCCGATATAGACCTTGTTGTTGTTCAGCCCCATCTTCCACTGCTGGCCGTCATTGATCGGGATGGAATTCGCGGTGGTACGGGTCATGGCGGAGACATCAACGATGTCGAAGGTGCCGTTTGTCCCGCCGGCATATCCCGCAACGTAAAGAGTAGTGCCATTCAGCAGACCGACCGATGCTCCACCAACCTGGACGCTGGTGGTGATGGTCTGTGCGCTCATGTTGAACTCGGTGACCGAGGGAGGCGCGGTGCCGCCACACTGGTTGCCGCAATTCAGCACGTAGGCAGTGCTGCCGTCGCTACTGAAGAAGGCGTTCACCGGCCGTGAAAAGCCGGGAATCGCAACCGGTGTGATGGTTGAGGCGCCGAGGTTGATCACCCACATGGAATCGGAGTTGTCGGCGAACGCCAACATGATGTTGCTGGTTGTATCCAGGGCGATCCAACGCACCGAAGGCACGGTATACGTGGTGGTGATGACGGAATTGGTAACGTCGATCACCTGGATCGTATTCTGATTGCCGGTGGGAACGTAGAGCGTTTTGGAATCGGCAGAGAACACTTCCATCGCCGCCCAGTCCGGCAGGCCGACCGTTGATGTCGTGACCTGGGTGGAATTGGTTACTAAGCCGATGCCAAAATCGCTTGGATCGTAGACCGCCGTCATGGTGCCGTCGGGGCTGCGCGCCAGGAACGTCGCCGAGATGCCGACCGCAATATTCACCGACAGGTCGACGATCTGATTGGTGGTGTTGGTGTTCGTATTGTTTGAGTTGTAGAACGCGGTTGTATCGTTGGCACTGTCTACGATCTGAAGATTGCCGGAGTACTGATTGCTGATGTAGGCGCGGTTCTTGAGCGTACCGGAGGGATTGTTAATCGTATTGCCGTTTGGGGTAGTCACCGAAGTGGTGCCGTTGTTCCCGCCGCAGGCAACCATGGTGAGCGAGAGAATTGCTGCTCCCAGAAGCGCCAAAACTCGATTCAAAACTCTGCCCCGCAATTCTTTCCTGTCGTACCTAAGTTGTTGGAAAAGTGAATTATAACAAAGCGAACGCATGACGCCTCCGAGGGTCGATCGAGCTTCGAGTCATGTACGATAGAGTTCTGCCACCTTTACGGTGGCAGTCACGCAATATGGCCACGGATCTTCTAACTCGCTTGCAGGCCGGCCCGGTTCTTTGCGATGGGGCGATGGGCACCCTGCTGTATTCCAAAGGCATTTTCATCAATCGTTGCTACGACGAGCTGAACCTCTCGCAGCCTGACCTGATTCGCAACATCCATCACGAGTACCTGCAGGCAGGAGCAGAGATCGTAGAAACAAACACCTTCGGCGCCAATTCGTTTCGCTTGGGACGGCATGGATGTGTTGATAAGTTGGCTGACATCAACCGGATGGGCGCCCGGGTAGCTCGCGAGGCGGCGAAGAGCTTCGATGCGCTGGTGGCCGGGGCGGTCGGACCGCTCGGAGTCCGCATCGAACCGCTGGGCAAGATTTCCTTAGAGGAAGCACGTAGCGCCTTTCGCGAACAGATCCAGGCGCTCGATGAGGAGGGCGTTGACCTCATCATCCTCGAAACCTTCGGCTACCTCGAGGAGTTGCACCAGGCGTTGCTGGCGGCGCGCGAGGTCAATCCCAAGCTGCCGGTGGTGGCGCAAGTAACGATCGACGAGGAAGGGAACTGCCTCGACGGCTCCAGCCCGGAACACTATGGCCCGCAGTTGCAGGAGTGGGGCGCCGACGTGGTGGGCTGCAACTGCAGCGTCGGTCCGGTAGCCATGCTTGACGCCATGGAGCGGGTGCGCGCGGTGACGACCGCTCCGCTCTCGGCGCAACCGAATGCCGGCATGCCACGTTCGGTGGAAGGCCGCAACATCTATCTGTGCTCGCCCGAGTACATGGCGAGTTATGCCAAGAAATTTGTCGAGGTAGGCGTCTCGCTGGTTGGCGGATGCTGCGGCACCACGCCCGAGCACATTCACAGCATGAAGTCGCGTCTTCGAGTAGGCGCGGCGCGCAGCACCTCGTACAAGCCGGTCAAGGCTGCTTCCGCAGCTCCGGTGGAAACCGTTGCTCTCGGCGAGCGCTCGCGACTGGGGCGCAAGATCGCCGCCGGCGAGTTCGTCACCATGGTCGAGATTGTTCCTCCCAAGGGCATCGACGCGTTGAAGGAGATCGAAGGTGCGAAGTTTCTGAAGTCGGTGGGCGTGGATGCGGTGAACATTCCCGACAGCCCGCGCGCGTCGGCTCGCATGGGAAACCAGGCGCTGTGTCTGCTGGTTGCGCAACAGGTTGGCATCGAGCCCATCCTGCACTACACCTGTCGCGACCGCAACGTTCTCGGCATCCAGTCGGACCTGCTGGGTGCAAGCGCCGTCGGCATCAACAATCTCATCTGTATCACCGGCGACCCGCCGAAGATGGGCGACTATCCCGACGCGACCGCGGTCTTCGATGTCGATGCCATTGGACTGGTGAACATTGTTCACAACTTGAATCGCGGACTCGATATCGGCTCCAATCCCATCGGCGCCGCGACCAAGTTTGTTATCGCCGTGGGAGCGAATCCGGGCGCCGACAACATAGACGAAGAGATTCGCCGCTTCGAATACAAGGTTCAGGCAGGAGCCGAACTCGCGGTTACGCAACCGGTGTTCGATCTGCGGCTGCTGGAAGAGTTCCTGAAGAACATCGCGCACTGCCGCATTCCGGTGGTTGCCGGCATCTGGCCGCTGACCAGCGCGCGCAACGCCGAGTTCATGAAGAATGAGCTGCGCGTCTCCATCCCCGACGAGATTATCGAGCGCATGGTGAAAGCCAACACCGCCGATGCCGCCCGCGCCGAAGGCGTATCCATCGCCCGCGACATGCTCTCTGCCGCGCGCGAGATGGTACAAGGCGCGCAGATCGCAGCACCGTTCGGTCGCTACTCGTGTGCAGTTGATGTACTGGAAGCGTTGGGAGCAGCAGCAAAGGGCGGGGCGTAGAGAAGCAGTGGTCAGTTGTCGGTTGTCAGTTGTCAGTTGGAAGCTTTCCGTCCGGCGAGACTTCAGTCGTGCCGAAGCACTCCTCGTCTTGGCTGTCATCCCGAGCGAAGCGCAGCGGAGTCGAGGGACCTGCAGTTGTGTCGTCGCGACTCTCTTTCCTGTGGGTGTCATCCCGAGCGAAGCCGAGGGATCCGCAGTTTCTTCACTGGCCCGAACGGCGTCCTGTGAGCGGCATCACACCTCCGCATTTCAGGGGAGGCTGGAACCAGCGCCCGCGTGCATTCCTGAACATGGAGGG
Organism: uncultured Acidobacteriaceae bacterium; assembly: GCA_963699875.1. GTDB lineage: Bacteria > Acidobacteriota > Terriglobia > Terriglobales > Acidobacteriaceae > CAVVDY01. The sequence continues at coordinate 727,680 of CAVOVN010000010.1, read as the reverse complement.
TTCGCGGCGATGCGGACAAACTGCAGGTCCCTCACTGCGTTCGGGATGACAGCCGAAGAGGAAGAATGCTTCGGCACAACTGAAGTTGTGCGGATAAGTTGCAGCTTTTATTGATTGTTTTCCTGAGCGAAGCGAAGGACCTGCCACTCTTTCTTGAATTGTCATCCTGAGCGCAGCGAAGAACCTTCAGTTTGTGTCGTCGCGACTCTCTTTCCCGTGGCTGTCATCCCGAGCGAAGCCGAGGGATCCGCAGTTTCTTCACTGGCCCGAACGGCGTCATGTGAGCGGCATCACACGCTCCGCATTTCAGCGGAGGCTGGAACGAGCGCCCGGGTGCATTTCTGAACATGGAGGGTTCGCGGCGATGCGGACATAAACTGCAGGTCCCTCACTGCGTTCGGGATGACAGCCGAAGAGGAAACTGCAGGTCCCTCACTGCGTTCGGGATGACAGCCGAAGAGGAAACTGCAGGTCCCTCACTGCGTTCGGGATGACAGCCGAAGAGGACCGACAACCGACAACTGACAACCGACAACTGACAACCGACAACCGACAACTGTCCTTCCTACTTCCCGCTGACCAGCACTTCCGCAGTTGCCGACTTCGTCGCATTCGCCTTGCTGGTCGCCATCACGTGATAGGTCCCCGGAGTTGTGGGCGCAACGTAGACACCCAGGCTGGCGACGGCTCCGCCCTGGGCTTGCGCTCCGCGATTGACCACGGTGCCGCCTGCGTTGCCTTCCTCCACCGACCAGGTGACATCGGTGTCGCCGCTACCGGTCACGGTAGCTGAGAAGTCATGCGCCTCGCCGACCGGCACCTCCGCTTCGGTGGGCGAAATCGTGATGCTGACGTTTGCTCCCGCGGGGCTCTTGGCCGACGGGCGCGACAGCAGGTAGATGACGCCCAGGACTCCCAGCGCCAGCACCACCATCATTACGATCAGCAGCTTGCGACTGCTGCGCTGCGTGGAGCTGTCGTCATAAAAGTAGAAAAAGTCGGAGGCGTCTTTTCCTATAGCAGCGACAGTCGGCGGTGCGGGAGCGGTCGCGGCTTTCGCAACCGCAGTCGCTTTCACCGGCGCTGCCGCCGCGGAGGGTGCAGGCGGGGGCACGTCGAGCCAACCCGATTGCGTTATGGGCGCCGGTGCTGCTGCCGGTGCTGCTGAACGTACCGGTGGCGGGGCGGGTGCTGGCTGAACCGCAGGCGCGGCTTGCAGCGGTTGACCACACCTCTCGCAGAATCGGTTGCCCGCCGGATTCGGCTGGCGACAGTATCCGCATGTTTGCGTTTGGGCCGCCCGTGTTGCCGGCGGGAATTCCGGCGGCAAGGCGTCGACGGGCAACATGCCGCGTACCGACGCGATCTCTTCGGCCTCCAGCAAAACCTGCCGCTCCTGCTGGCTGGAAAGAGGCGGCGTCGATGGGGACGCCGGGACGCTTATGCTCCGGCGGCGCAGCGGCTGCGGCGCGAGGCTTGGGCGGCCGAGGGGCGGCCGGAGTTCCGCAGCCAGCGCAGAACTTATCGGTCGCTCGCATTTCCTCACCGCAATTCGTGCAGAACATAGCCATTGATAGAGAACCCTGCTTGTTTGAATTTCACTCCGCCCGCTGGTCTTTAATAAGCACCGCGTCGCTGTTGGAACGGCCACGGGTTACCGCGAGTCTCTTGTTATTCCAATCGTAAGAATAATCGTAGATCACGAGCTCATCGAACTTAGTTACCGGAACCGCATCGCCGCCATCGACCGATTGCTTCACCAGGTTGGAAACCCCGTGCTCATTCACCGGATAGTAAAGGTAGTTGCCGTCGGGCGAGAAGGTTACCAGTCCCGCTATGGAGGTGCTGGGATAAATGGTTTTGATGACCGGCCCGCCATTCGCGTCGATGAGCTTGATTACGGTTTTAGTATCTACACCCTTACCCTCGAGCGAGAGCACGGCTGCGGATTTTCCGTCGGCGGTTAAGCTGGCGAACTGAGCGAAGTCAGGAAAAATCTGCTTCGCCTCGCCTCCCTCGAGTGGCTGACGCATCAGGAGCTTCTTCCCATTCTCCAGCTTGGTGTAGAGGAAGAATGTACTGTCGGGAGAGCAGAACGCATTCAAGTCAGCTTTGCCGGAGGTGATGGGCTTTGGGGTTCCGGCCTGCAGATCAAGCAGGAAAATGCTGATCCCTTTGGTTTGTTTGTTGGGCATGCTGAAAAGAACATGGCGCCCGTCCTGACAGACAGAAAGGTTGGTCATGAATAGCCGGTCGGAATAGAGCACCGTACGATTGCTACCGTCGGCGTTCATACTCAAGATGTGACCTTCCCAATCGATGGCCACCAACTTGCCATCACTGGTCCAGCCAACGTTCACGTCTTCGCGATTCTCGACCAGGGTCGGAGCACCGGAAGCATTGGGCTCAGAACTCATGGTGTAAATGCCGACGGTTGGCGCGGATTGTACGGCCACTAATTGTTTGGCATCGCTGGTCGCGGCCAAGGTAGAGCTGCTGTAGTTGTTCAGATCGTTGGTGATGCGCCGGAACTGGCCATCGCGCGCGTTCACCTCGCCGACCTGACCGTCCCAGTTGCTCGAAGCATCCTGGAAGATCATGGCCAGCGTTTTACTGTCGGGAAGCCACGCCGGCTTGCTGAGTTGGGCAGTGGCGGCATAGAGCGTGCGCTCCCTGCCGGTCTCCGGATCCAGGCCGGCGATCCTGCCCAGGTTCTGGCCTCCGGGATCGAGAACGGAAGCGGCTATGGTTTTGCCATCGGGAGACCATACCGGATCCTTGTAGCCCGGCAACGGAAGCGTGGCGAGTGCGCGCTCATTGCTGCCATCAGCATTGGCGATAATCAGCTTGGAATTCGCGTCGGCACCGCTGTCGCGAAGGAACACGAAGCGTTTGCCGTCGGGCGCGAAACTTACCGCGCTATCCACGTCGGTGATCAGTAGCCGCGGCGTGCCCCCCAGCGTCGGGACCTGGTAGAGAAGATTTATGTCGGGCCGCTGCGGCTCGTTACGCACGAAATACAGATAATTGCCGTCAGGCGAGAAGGTGAGGCCGACGTAGCGGGCCTCAATGGCAGGAATAATCTCCTTGTCGCTTCCGGTGGCGATTTGCCGCATCCACAAGCTCTGGGTGCCGCGACCGTCATCGTGAACGTTGAACAGATAACGGCCATCAGCCGAGATGGTAGCCAGCCTGACCTTGCCGGAGTCGGTAAGCTTTTCCAGACTGACCGACTGAAAAGGCTGCGTGCGATTTCCGCTTCGGCCCTGAAAGAACGAATAGACACCGAACGCCGCTGCAGCCAGGACCAGCACGACGATGCTTGCGACGAGTCCGGCGCGGCCTTTGTGCTCACGTGCGGCATCGATAACCGGCGAGCTGGGGTGTCGCGCTGGTTGCGCTGCGGGAACGGGTGCTGCGGGAGTCGATGGCGAGGGAGGCTGCGAGAACGCCGATCCGGATGGCGCAGCCGGCGCAAATCCAGTCGTTGAATGCGCCACCGTTTTGCCCGATTCACTGTCGCGCTTCAAACGCTTTAAATCGCCGCGCATCTCGGCTGCCGTCTGGTAGCGCAGGTCGGGATCTTTCTCCAGCGCCTTGCCGATGATCTCTTCCAGCTTCGGGGACACGCCGGCGTTGAACTCCGAAGGTTGCGGCGGGTTGCGGGTAAGAATTTCGCTGAAGATGACGGCCGAGGTATTGCCCGCGAAAGGAATGCGTCCGGTCGCCATCTCGTAAAAGATGGTTCCCATCGAGAACAAATCGCTGCGGCCATCGAGCTCCTCCCCGCGCGCTTGCTCCGGCGACATGTAAGCAACCGTGCCCACCGCCGTCCCGGGAGAGGTGAGGTGTACAGGCGCATAGGTGGGCGTATCGCCGCCGATGGTTTCCATCGCGGCCTGGCGCTCGCGAATCAGTTTCGCTAATCCGAAATCGAGAATCTTTGCCTGCCCGCGCGAGGTGATGAAGATGTTGGCCGGCTTCAGGTCCCGGTGCACGATGCTCTTGTGGTGAGCGATATCGAGCGCATCGGTCACCTGGATGCCGATGTCGAGAATCTTGTCCAGCGGCATTGGCTGGCCATTGATCTTCTCGGCCAGACTCTGGCCTTCGAGCAGTTCCATGGCGATGAAGCTGCGCCCTTCGCACTCTTCAACGGCATAGATGGTGCAGATGTTCGGGTGGTTCAGCGCTGAGGCGGCGCGCGCCTCCTGCTTGAAGCGCTCAAGGGCGTAGGGGTCGCGCTCAGCCTCGGTCGACAGGAACTTGAGGGCGACGTGGCGGCCGAGCTTGCTGTCCTCGGCCTCGTACACGACTCCCATACCGCCCGCGCCCAGGCGGCGCACGATGGTGTACTGCAAAAGGGTGCTTCCAACGTCAAGGTCCAACGGTAGTTCTCCGAGTATGCCACCTATTGTGCGGTCGGAAGGGGGTGAGAGGCAACCGCAAGTGTGTATTTGATTGCGGGTGGAAGCCCCCGCATTTATGCGGGGGAAAAGAGCCTTCCGCAACAGGTGCGCTTTAGCGCCGGCGCGCGTCACGGCTGAAGCCGATAGTTTTGGGAGTGCCGCTTCCCCCCTCGCCTGAAGGCGAGGGCTCCCACCCACCCGCAGCGCCAAAAGTTTCCCGTCAAGAAAACCTGCGCGTCTCACTGTTTGTTTGGCGATACACTTCCGCCGCCGCAACGACAGTGTTGCAATGTATCGCAACTGTGTCCTCGACGTGGATGGCGTAGCCTCCGGCATAGGTCACCATGACGGGAATCTCGCGTGCTCGCGCCGCCCGGAATACCAGCTCGTCTCGCCGCTTAAGTCCGTCGATGGTAAGGTTCAGTCCTCCGAGTTGGTCTTCGCGGAAAGGATCGGCGCCGGCGACGTAGCTGATGAGCTGCGGCTCGAACTGCCGCAGTCCCGAGCTCAGCGCGTTGTCGAGCCACGCCAGATATTCCTCGTCGCTACAGCCATCCGGCAGATTTACGTCGATCGAGGATGCAGGCTTCACGAACGGGTAATTGTTTTCCTGATGCAACGAGATGGTGAAGACATCCTGACTGCAGCCATGTAACATCTCGCCGCGTCCGCCGGCGACAGTTTGCGGTGATGCCGAGGGCAAGGTCGGCGCACTCTGCGGCGGCTTGCTGAAGATTGCTGCCGTGCCGTTGCCTTGGTGAACGTCGCAGTCCACCGTCATGGCGCGCTGAATGCGACCGCGTTTTTGCATGGCGCGGATCGCGACTGCGATGTCGTTCAGCATGCAAAAGCCTTCGCCGTGATCGGGAAAGGCGTGGTGGAAGCCGCCGCCGACGTTGATGCAAACTCCGTCTTCGAGAGCAAGCTCAGCAGCGCGAATGGAGCCGCCGGCGTGCAGCATGAAGGCATCGACCGCCTGCGGCGAATAGGGAATCTCCATCTGCAACTCTTCGCGGGCCGACAGGCTGCCTTCCATCAGCTTGTTCACATAATGCGGCGAGTGCACCAGCATCACGTCCTGCTCGGAGGCGGGCGAAGGTTCGATCAGGTCGGAGCGGTCAGCCACTCCCTGCTGCAACAGACGCTCAACGATTAAGCGGAATTTGTCGGCACGAAAGACGTGCTCTCCGATGGGAAGGAAGTATTTCTCGCTATAGACAAGTTTGAAGGGAAGCATGGGCCGCGAGCCGGGAACAGGCGATTGTACTCCCCGGGCCGGCGCCGGCGTACGTTAAGATGAGCCATTCATGATTCCTGCGCTTCAAGTCGGCGCCATTCGCCGCGCCGCTCGGCACAACGTACTCTCGACGGCGGGGGCGGTGATGATCGTGGTCTTCGTCGCCTGCGCGCTGTTTGCGCCGTGGCTCGCTCCCTACGACCCGGCGTACATCGACCTGCCATCGCGCTTGATGGCTCCGTCGGCGGCACACTGGTTTGGCACCGACGAGCTGGGTCGCGACATCCTGTCGCGCGTTATCTATGGCGCGCGCATTTCCATGCTGGTAGGCAGTTGCGTAGTCGCGGCATCGCTCACCCTGGGGCTGATCTTCGGCTCGATTGCTGGATACTACGGCGGCCTCACCGACCGCGTGCTGAACGTCGTGGTGATGAATGCCTTTCTTTCGTTCCCGGGAATCCTGCTGGCCATCGCGTTTGTCGCGTTCCTGGGGCCGGGGATTTTCAACCTGATCTTCGCGCTGTCGATTGGCGGCTGGGTGGGATACGCGCGATTGGTGCGTGCACAGGTGCTGGCCGTGCGCGAGCGCGAATTCGTGGAAGCGGCACGCGCCCTGGGAGCCAGCGACCTGCGCATCGTGGTGCGGCATATTCTGCCCAACATTATTCAGCCGGTGCTGGTGCAGGCCGCGATCGGGATGGCGGGCGCGATCCTGGCCGAGGCGACCATGAGCTTCCTTGGCTTAGGAGTGCCGCCTCCCACCGCGAGTTGGGGAGCTATGCTGAACGACGCGCGTTCGCACCTGTTCGACTCGCCACACCTGGTGCTGTTTCCTGCAGCGGCGGTGATGCTGGCCGTGTTGTCGTTCAACTTTGTTGGCGATGGCCTGCGCGATTATCTGGATCCGCGCTCGCGGCTTGAGGCGGGACTGTAGAGTTTCTGGAAGGGCAGAGACAAGAATGAAGATAGATGTACGTCGTCCGGCGACGGATGGCGTGGAGAGACACACGCGCGCCCCGCGTTCCTGAGTTTTCACCTTCAGGACCGCTGCTGCGTGTTCGGTGAGCTTTTCGAAATCCGCGATATTTAAGATCTGGGGCCGATCAACGCTTGGCCCGCTAACTTCCTTGTCTGCTTATTGTTTTGTTTAACCACTTGCAACTCTTGCGATTCACCTACAGTAATGGTGAATTGGAAGCGCGCTTCCCTGTGTCTTGATGCGCCCTTGCGATGAGGGCTGTCACGTGGCCAGGCACTAGTATGTAGCCACAGACATGAGCCATCACACAGCTTTCACTCAGGGACAGAGTATGACGGTTGCGAAATCAATGTCTGTGATGACCGTCACACGCAGGCCAAACTAAGGTAACCAGTCCCTGCCCACTTTGGAGCGCTTCGCCGGTCGAGTTAGCGTCTACTTTGAATTCATTCCCCCATCTGTGGTAACGTTCTGCTCCCGTAACTGGCCGGGATAGCCAGGCGCGCTAGCGCACATTTCCGACAAAGGTCTTGGACCTATGCAGACAAGGGCCGACATGCCGAGCGAGGACTCGCGCACGGTTGCGCGACGAAGATTTCTGTCTTCGCTGGTTTCGTTAGGAGGAATCGCAGCCGCGAGTAGCGTATTCGGATGGACACCGGATTTCGCGTGGGCGGACAGTCCGGCGAGCGCTTCGCAGCCTGGGACTCAGACCCTGGTGCGCTATCCGCAGAAGACCGACCTCATCCTGCTGACCGACCGGCCGCCGCAATTGGAGACACCGTTGCGCTACTTTGCAACTGACCTTACACCCAACGATGCCTTCTTCGTGCGCTGGCATCTCTCCGGAATTCCTACCACGGTCGATCTACAGACTTTCCGGCTCGAGGTTGGCGGACAGGTGAACAAGCCCATGAGCCTGTCGCTGAGCGAGCTGCGCTCGAAGTTCGAGCCGGTCACCATGGTGGCGCTGGCGCAATGTGCCGGCAACTTCCGCAGCATGTTTGAACCCAGGGTCGCGGGTGGGCAGTGGGGCGCCGGGTGCAATGGGCAATGCTCGCTGGAAGGGCGCTCGACTGAAAGACGTCCTGAATGCGGCAGGCGTGAAGCCGGGAGCGGTGCAGGTGGGGCTGCGCGGGCTCGATGTTCCGCCGATGCCGGCGACGCCGGTGTTTCAGAAGTCGCTTGCGATCGATCATGCGCGCGATGGCGAAGTGATGATCGCCTACGAAATGAATGGCGAGCCGCTGCCGATGTTGAACGGCTATCCCATTCGCCTGATCGTGCCGGGGTGGTTCGCGACCTACTGGGTCAAGTCACTGGCCACTATCACCGTGCTCGATCAGCCGCTGAAGACGTTTTGGATGGACAAGGCTTATCGTATCCCCGACAATCCGCAGGCCAACGAGGAGCCGCAGCATCTGGCGACGGCCACGGTGCCGATCAACCGCATGTCGGTGCACTCGATCTTTCTGAAGCCTGCACCCGGGCGAGCAGCTTCGCGCCGGACAGCGCTATCAGTTGTCGGGATTGGCAAACGATGGCGACTCCGGGCATTAAGCGCGTCGAGGTTTCCAAAGATGGCGGCCAGAGCTGGAGCGATGCCACACTTGGCCCGGACCTGGGCAAGTATTCATGGCGGCGTTGGCAGGCGGACTGGACTCCGGCGGCGAAGGGAAGCTATAAGCTCATGGTTCGTGCCACCAGTGCCAGCGGCGAGACGCAAGTCACGTCGCAGTGGAACCGCAGCGGCTATCAGCGCGACGTGATCGAACAGCAGGAAGTGGTGGTCGCGTGATGCGAGTCATGAATCATCTGGCGCGGGCGCTGGTGCTGGCAGCTTTGGTTGCGAGCGCAATGATCAGCCAATCGCAGTCGCCGAATGCCGCGTCGCCGAAGCCGGAGCTCAGGTCAGGTCGAGCGAATCACCCTGCCGCACGTCGAACCCAGATACCACCTGGTCCACACGTGCAGGTGTATGAGAAGAACTGCCTGCTTTGCCACTCCGCGCGCTATGTACTCATGCAGCCGCGGTTTTCGAAAACACAGTGGCAGGCGGAAGTGAAGAAGATGGGGGACGCCTACGGCGCGTCCATTTCGCCCGAAGACCAGGCGCTGATCGTCGAATACCTGGTGGCAGTGAAGGGAAGCGAGCCGCCGGCGAGCGCTCCGGCCAAGTAAGCGCTCCTCAGCTCTCGACGATTGCCCTCAATCTTTCTGAAGCATGACTTCCGTCGACTTGATGACGACCTTAACTGTGTCACCCACTTTCAGTCCCATTTGCTCGGCGCTGCGCCGGGTGATGACGCTCTCGATCAGGTTGTCGCCGACGCGCACCACAACGTGCGCCATCACGCCACCGAGCTGAAGTTCTTCGATGGTTCCTTGCAATTGATTACGCGCAGAAAGAGTCATGATTTTCCCTCTAGCTTATTGAGGTATTCGATGATCTCAGGATTGGTCCAGTCGGCGGCGCCGATAAATTTACGGCGAATGACGCCATCCTTGTCGATGACGTAGGTTTCAGGAAACTGGAAGGTGCCGTAAAGTGTGTTGGCCATGTTTTTGGGGTCGCGCACCGTCAGCAGATCGACGTTGTGGTCGCGCACAAATTGCTTGTAGGCGGCGTCGTCGGCATCTTCGCTGACAGCGAGAATCACCACCTTGTCGCCGAGTTGTTTCTGCAACTCAACCAGCGACGGCATCTCTGAGATGCACGGCGGACACCACGTTGCCCAGAAGTTGAGCAGCACGGGTTTGCCGCGAAGTTGAGACAGCGTGACCGTGTGTTCTGAGTCAGTGACGCTGAAGTCGGGTGCCTTCTCTCCAATTTTGGGAGGACGGTTGCCGTTGCAGGCGGCCAGCAGAAACAGGCAGACAAAGACGGTGGCGAATGCGAAGCGCTTCACAAATCTATAATAACCAAGGGCCGCACAGCCATGGATGCCACTAAGGGCGCAGTCGAGGTTTCGGTCATCGTTCCGGCGAGGAATGAGGAGGCGAACCTCGCCAACTGCCTGCCGTCTCTTGTAGGGCAGCTGGGCGCGAGCTACGAGGTGATCGTGGTCGACGACCACTCCACCGATCGCACGCGAGAGATTGCCCGAAGCTTCCCGGTCAACGTGATCGAGGCGGATCCGCTGCCCGCTGGTTGGAGCGGCAAGTGCAACGCCTGTTGGACCGGCGCCCGGGTTGCGAGAGGGAAGTGGTTGCTGTTTACCGACGCCGATACGCGACACTCGCCGACGTCGATTGCGAGCGGACTGCGCGAGGCGAGAGCTCACGACGCGGCGCTGCTGTCGTACTCGCCTAAGCAGGAAGTGCATAGTCTGGCTGAGCGGGCGCTCATGCCGGTGATCTTTGCGGAGCTGGCAGTGAGCTTTCGTCCGAAGGAAGTCAGCGATCCGGCGTCTCCGGCAGCGGCGGCGAATGGGCAATACCTGCTGATTCGGCGCGACGCGTACGATGCCGTAGGTGGGCACGCTGCGGTGGCTCAGGCCATCCTGGAAGATGTGGAACTCGCGCGCAAGGTGAAGAGCGCAGGTTATCGACTTCAGTTTCGGCTTGCGGATGTAGTGAGCACGCGAATGTATCGCAGCTTTCCGCAGATGTGGGAAGGATGGACGAAGAACCTGGTACTGCTGTTTCCCAATGCGCGCGGGCTGGCGTTGCGACGAAGCGTTGAGTTTGTGCTGATCGCAGCGAGCTTGACCGGAGTGGCGATTGCGTTGCTGCATCGCGATCGGATAGGTGTGCTGGTGAACGGCGCGCTCGCCTTCGGATTACTGGTTTTCTTCTTTCAGCGGATTCGGCGTGCACATTTTGATTGGTTATCAAATAGTCTTGCGGTATTTGGGCTGCCGCTGTTTACTGTGCTGTTGGTTCGCTCATATCTTGCACATAGGCGCGGCTCGATACAGTGGAAGGGGCGAAGGTACGCAATGGACGCTGCTTCGGTTGCGCCGGCAAACTGCAGGTCCCTCGGCTCCTCATCCGCCTGCGGCGGATTCGTCGCTCGGGATGACACATCTAATTAATTGCTAATCTAATTGCTAATTGCTAATTGCTAATCATGATCTATTTAACTCGCAAGTGCGAATTTTCTGCATCGCATTACTATCACAATCCGGCATTCACGGCGGAAGAGAACCAGCGCGTGTTTGGAAAGTGCGCCAACCTTAATGGTCACGGCCATAACTACACGCTGGAAGTGACGGTGAAAGGCGAAGTCGACCCGACAACCGGATTCGTCGTCGATCTAAAGCAGCTGAAAGATGTTCTCAACGATGAAGTGGTCGAAGCCATGGACCACCGCCACCTGAACAAAGAGGTTCCGGAGTTCGCGACGCAGATACCGACAACCGAGAACCTCGCCATCGCCATCTGGAATCGGCTGGATGCCAGGCTGAAGGTGGCAAGGCTGCATCGGGTGCGCGTCTATGAGATGCCCGACCTGTTTGTGGACTACTACGGAGAAGAATGAAGGCCCATCTCACACGGCGGTACATGATCGCTGCGTCGCATCGGTTGAATAGCGAGCGTCTCTCTGAGGCGGAAAACCGGCTGACCTACGGCAAATGCAACAACCCGTATGGTCACGGACACAACTACGCGATAGAAGTGACGGTGAGCGGCCAGGTCAGTCCGAGCACTGGAATGATCTGCAACCTGGTGGATCTTGATGAATGCTTCCGGCGCGAGATCATGGAGCGCTTCGACCATCAGAACTTGAATACCCGGCCCGAGTTCGCGGATCGCGTGCCCACAACGGAAAACCTGGCCGAGGTGATCTACCAGATTTTGAAACGGGAATTCCACGCCGCTCATCTAGAGAAGATAAGGATCGAAGAGACGCAGAACAACAGCTTTGAATATTGTGGCGAAGCCCAACTATCCTGAGAATAGCGTTTCCCCCGACACGCTGGGAGACTCATGAAGAACACCATCGAAACACCCACCCTGACGAGCGCCACGTTCGAAGAATTGACGCGTGAGTTCCTGGTTCGTCTGGGCGAGGACCCTGAACGCGAAGGACTGGTGCGCACACCCGAGCGCTTTGTCAAAGCATTCCAATATCTGACAAAGGGCTACAACGAAAATCCCGAGGAAGTCTTAAGCAACGCGCTGTTCAGTGTCGATTACGACGAGATGGTCATCGTTAAAGACATCGAGATGTTCAGCCTGTGTGAGCACCACATGCTGCCGTTTTTCGGCAAGGTGCACATCGCATACATCCCGAAAGGGAAAGTTATCGGCATCAGCAAGCTACCTCGACTGGTCGAAGTCTTCGCCCGCCGGCTTGCAAGTACAGGAGCGGCTTACGGTGCAGATTGCCGAGACGATCCAGAACGCTATCCACCCCATGGGCGTGGGCGTGGTCATCGAAGCACGCCATCTCTGCATGATGATGCGCGGGGTGGAGAAGCAGCACTCGGCGACGGTGACCTCCTCGATGCTGGGGGCCTTTCGCGCGCAGCAGACGCGGCAGGAATTCCTCTCGCTCATTCAGCACAAGAACAGCAACGGATCGTAGTCGATGACTGAGGAGCACGGTTCTTCGAAGCCGTCACCGGGATCGCGCCTGCTGGGCAAGGTTGCCGTTGTCACTGGCGGCAGCCGCGGCATTGGCCTGGCAATCGCCAGTGCGCTGTTATCGGAAGGTTGCAGCGTTCTGATAACGGGACGCAATCAGCAGACGCTAGAGCACGCAGCGGCGAAGCTTGGCAGGGAGGGTGCAAACCGACGGATTCTGGCGGCCGCGTGTGACATCCGCGACAACGAAGCGGTCGGGCGAATGTTCGCCACGGTCAGGAAGGAATTCGGCCGGCTCGACATCCTGGTGAACAATGCTGGCATTTCGCAATCGGCGGCGCCGATGCACGAGACCAGCGTTGAGCTCTGGCGCGACATTATCGACACCAACCTGACGGGAACCTTCCTGTGCACGCGCGCGGCTGTGCCGTTGATGAAGGCTGGCGCAACCATCCTGAACGTGATCTCAGTGGCGGCTCGCGACTCGTTCGCGGGGTACGCGCCGTATAACGCTTCTAAGGCGGGCGCGCTGAGTTTGACGCGGACTTTGCGCGAAGAGTTGAAGTCCAGCGGCATTCGGGTCACCGCGGTGTTGCCAGGAGCAACCGATACCGAGATCTGGCAGCAGGTGATGCCTGACGCGCCGCGCGACAAGATGATCGAAGCCGAGAGCGTGGCGAAGTTTGTGCTTGAGGCGGTGGTGCTGTCGCCGAAAGCGAATCTGACAGAGCTGGTGCTGGATCCGGCGACGGGTGCGATGTAGCGCCTCCGCATCGCAGGTCGCTTCTCGCGCGTCTAATGAATAGCAACCAATGTTAAGCACTGTAATCCGGCGCAAGGCAGGGCAGTTCGCCAGGCTGGCACGTCATTCCGCCATGACTCGGCGGACCGGCCTCACGCGCAAGCCGGTGCTCGCAAAACGTGGGGAACTGGGCCTCACCTTCATCGGCCACTCCAGCTTCTTCATCCAGATTGGCGGCAAGAACGTCGTCATCGATCCCAACTTCGCGCGCTGGATTTTTGTTCTGAAGCGCCTGCGCCGTCCGGGGCTGCGGCTGCGCGATCTGCCGCCGATTGATGCGGTGCTGATAACGCACGCGCATTTCGATCACCTGCATCGTCCGTCGCTACGCACCATTGCCCGACTCACGAGAATCAAGTCCGGTAAGCGGCCGATCATCATCGTTCCGCGGCATGTTCGCGATCTGGTCAGCGATCTTGGTTTCGCCCGCGTGATCGAGATGGAGTGGTGGGAAAAATTGCAGTTAGGCTCGCTCGCGATTACGCATACCCCGGCAAAGCATTGGGGAGCGCGCGTAATTCGCGACACCCATCGCGGCTATGGCGGATACGTCTTGCAAAATGCGCGGCACTCGCTCTATCACTCCGGAGATACAGCATACTTCGACGGCTTCCGCGAAATCGGCGAACGGCTCAAGCCGCAGATCGCGCTGTTGCCGATCGGAGCTTACTATCCGGCATCGTTTCGTAACGTGCACACCTCGCCCGAAGACGCGGTGCAAGGCTTCCTCGACCTCGGCGCACGCTGGATGGTCCCGATGCACTACGGCAGCTTTCAACTCGGCCATGAGCCCATCGAAGAACCATTGACACGTCTAATGGCTGATGCGCGGCGACAGGGGATCGAGAGGCAGTTGCGCGTTCTCGAAGAGGGCGTGACACAGACATGGGAGTAACAGCAGCGGGTGGCATTTAACGCCTGTCGCAATGTCATGCTGCAAACTCTTTCCTGCCCAAGCTGAATCGTTGTTGCGCACTCGCAATGAGGTTGTATCCGCAAACTGATTTTCGGATTGCAAGCCATGTCCCTTCACGATTCATCTACCCGTTTTGACTACCCTTCAGCCAACTGAACCTCCTTTTTTGGCAACTTACTATCAGGGCCTTGGGTTGCGCTCCACGTAAGTATCCGAGAAAGGGTGGGTCATTCATGTCGGACGCTGTTCTGGACCAGATCGTCGATAGCTTACGAGATTCTGGAGCCGAGCTGTTTCCTGAGCATTCGGAGTTGAAGGCGGTTCGCGTTGTTGGTCACACGCCGAAGACCGATCACTACACCTACGAGATTGTGTTGGATTTCGTCGATGGCAGTGAGCGAGTCAATGCGAAGGTCTATCGCAACGGAAAGTCCGGCGCGCAATCGTCACGCGACCAGGCCCGGCGGGAGTTGGACAACCTGCAGCGTATCTCGGAGGCTTGCGCCCAGCACCAGCTTGACGGAGTTCCGCGGGCGATCGGAGATTTCTCGGCTTTGGGCGCCGTGGTGTGTACCAAGATTAACGGTCTGCCATTGCAAAGTATCGTGATGAAGGCCGCGCTGCTGCCCGACTTTGGCAACGATGGCATGCTCGAGCTGGCCGCGCGCCGCAGCGGCGAATGGCTGCGCCGCTTTCACAATGCGACTGCGGCAGATCCCCAGCACGTAGACGGCAAAGCCCTGCTGGCCGACATCCAGAAGCTCTGCGTTAAGGCACAGAAAGACGGACTGGCGAAGGATTCGATCCAGTCCATTCTGGAGTATGTGGAATCTTCGCTGGCCAAGGTGAAGAAACCGCAGGTGTCATCGGCGGTGCTGAACGAGTTTGTTCCTCTGAACGTGATGATCTCGGATCACGGCGTGGGTTTCTGCGAGTTTGCGACCTTCAGCTCGCAAGCGACTTCGTTGAACGATGTAGCGATCTTTCTGGCAGCGGTCGAGGCGCTCGAAAAATATCCATTCTGCGACCGCAGCCTGACTGCGCTGGTGCAGGATTCGTTTCTGCGCGCCTATGATGTCAATCCTCAAGAGCAGCAACTGCTGACCGTGCTCAAGCTGAAAATGTTATTGCAGATGTTCGCCCAGGGACGCGCGGTGAAGGAAAGCGCGCTGCGCAAGAAGGTAATGTGGGCCAACGTGATGAAGCGCTTCATCGAGACCGCGGCTGAGCGCTCGATGGCGCCGGCAGCGTGAGAGAGGCCGCCTTTCGCTATTCGCCATTCGCTCATTCGCTCTTCGCCAGAAGCTCATCGCGTTGAGTTCTATATCGGCGGACTTCAGGCAGCGGGAGCTGCGGACGCGGTAAACACGCCACAACGTAACGAAGCACAGCGACGGCGTTGCTAGTGCCGTCTGGCGAATAGCGAACGGCGAATGGCGAACAGCGACTTTTAATACGGCGAGAAGCTCAGCGTCTTGTCCGACTTCTCGACCCAGATGTGCGCCTTGTCGGCGACGCGCTCATTCACCGTCACCACCACGACCACCCCACTCGGAGTGACGAACGCTCCCGCATCTCCACCCTTGGGCACGGCGGTACCATCGATGCTGTGGCTCTTGACGATGCCCCACTCGCCACCGGGGCCCCAATCTTTGTAGAAATCGGAGAAGGTATAGCGGGCGTACTTGTCGGGATGCGTCTTCCAGCTCGGATCGTTCATCCAAATGCCGTAAGCCTTCTCGAAGCTCTGGGTTTGCAGGGCGTCGAAGAATCGGTTGACCTGTTGTTCCTCGCGCCAGTAGCGGAAGTGCCATGCCACCAGCCCAAGGACGATCACGACGATGATGATGGCGATGATTTTTGTACGCCGCTGACGCGCACGTGCCGGGTCGTAGGGCTGGGCTTCGAACAAGGTCATACGTGACTAGTTTACTCGTGAGGAGTTTTCGGCCACAACGTCGCGAGGCTCTTTCGCAAAACGGCTCTCGCCGCCTAAAATCTCCAGAGGAGAATTCCATACCATGCGCAATGTTTGCCTCTTAGCTCTCGCGCTGTGTTTCGCCGCGCCCTCTTTCGCTGCTCAGAAACAGACTGGCACTACCAGGCTGGTCAACGTACAGCCGGCCGGCACCACCGACAAGAAGCACAAGCATCAGCAGTACGATTTCACCTTCGACGCTCAGACGCACGAGTACACCTGCCGCTCCAAAGAAGGGGACAAGATCAACGCCACCGATTTCGTTGTCGGCAGCAACGTCGACTACCAGGTGAAGGGCAACAAGGGCAAGGTGACGGGCTCGACCGGCAAGGAAGTGAGCTGCACCGTGGTGCGCGTGGCCGAGCTGCCGACGACGCCAGCGCAATAGTGCGGCAATGAATCAGTGTTAGTATCGGAGCAATTATGGAAATGGTGCCCCTGAAGCCCGAGCGCAAGGCACAGTTGGAGGAGTACGCCCACCGCCATGGCCAGGACCCCGCTGCTGCTCTCGACGATGTCTTGGCCGCTTATCTTGAATGGGAGCGTCAGGACTTTCAGCAAGCAGTGGAAGGTATTGCGCGAGGCCACGAAGATGTAAAAGCCGGACGCACTCGACGCGCTGCCGATTTTCTGGCCGACATGCGCCGGAAACATGGCATTCCGGGTTGAAATCTCGGCACAGGCCGAGAGAGATGCCGAGGCGATTCTTGAGTGGCTGATATCGGAGCATGCTGGTGAGACGGGGTTGCGATGGTACTTGGCATTGAATGATGCGATGCAATCGCTGGCAGCACTCCCTAAACGCTGCCCTGTTGCCCCAGAAAGTGACCGTTTTCCCTTTGAAGTGCGCCAACTTCTTTACGGCCGAAAGCCTCATCTCTACCGGATTCTATTCACCATCGAAGGTGAAATCGTGAACATCCTCCATATTCGGCATGGCCGGCGCGCATCCGACTTTATTTTCTAGGCCAAGAATCGTCGCTCATCGATTAGGTAAAACTACGCGTCGACTCTCGCCGAGAGCTTTGCTCTGGTTCCGATTTCAAGCAACTTTGCGCCGCCATCGGGGTATAAACGACTGAACACCCGCTCATGAATGCGCTTGCTTCCCGCTCCACCGAAACCATTGGCCGCTACTGCGCCCGCGCGCTGGCGGTCGGCTTAGTCGTCGCTTCGCTTTGTTCGGTGCCGGTGTATAGCCAGAATCCGACGTCTTCTTCCGCCAGTTCCTCTACGGCAACTCCCGCCGACTCCACCGATACTCCCACCTTCAAGAAAGACGTGAAGGTGGTGAACGTTTTCGCCACGGTACGCGACAAGCACGGGCAAATCGTACCCGGACTGGCGAAGGACGACTTCGTGCTACAAGTCGATGGACGTCCGGAGACGATCCGCTATTTTGCGCGCGAAACCGATCTGCCTCTCACCATCGGTTTACTGGTAGACACCAGCCTCAGCCAGCGTCGCCTGCTGGAGGAGGAACGCACCGCCAGCTATGCTTTCCTGAACGATGTCATGCGCGAGGACAAGGACAAGGCCTTCGTCATGAACTTCGATACGGAAAGCGTGCTGCTGCAGGACTTGACCGGTTCCCGGCAGAAGTTGGAAACCGCGCTTGACCGGGTGCACGTGGCCGAGCCTGACCAGAACGGCGGTCAGGGTGGCAGCGGCGGCGGTGGTGGCGGTGGAGGGTACCCCAGCGGCGGCGGCGGTCGCTATCCCGGCGGTGGCGGCGGACATCGAGGCGGGGGCTACCACGGGGCAAGTACCACATTGTATGACGCGGTATTCCTGGCCTCCGATGAGCTGATGCGGAAGCAGCAGGGGCGGAAGGCGATTATCCTGCTGACCGACGGCGTCGATGAGGGCAGCAAATATTCGCTCGACCGCGCCATCGAGGCCGCGCAACGCTCCGACACCATGGTTTACTCCATCCTGTTTGCCGATCCGGACGCTTACAACCGCGGCATGGCGGGTGGATACCCCGGCGGCCATCATGGCGGATGGAATGGGCCGTGGGGCGGTCCGTCTGGTCCGCCCATGGGAGGAGGACAGCGTATGCCTCCGCAATACGAATCGCACGCGGATGGAAAAAAGGTGCTGCAGCGGCTCTCACAGGAAACAGGCGGACACTTCTTCGAAGTGACGAAGAAGGAATCGGTCGAAGCCATCTACAAACAGGTACAGGATGAGTTGCGCAACCAATACAGCCTGGGGTTCAGTCCTGAGACGGCGGAGCAGGGCACCGGCTATCACAAGATCCTGCTGGCAGCGAAACCGAAGGACCTGGTAGTGCAAACTCGGCACGGATATTACGAGGCGCAGTAGGGCGGGGCTTTCGTGGCCAGGAGACAAACTGCAGGTCCCTCGGTCGCCTGCGGCGACCTCGGGATGACACCCGCGAGATAGCTTCTACGCTGCCTGAGTGTTGCCGTTGACGCGCGCGCCCAAACGCGGCAGGAAGATGCTGAAGATGGTTCCACGGGCCGGACCTTCGATCCGGCTGCGCACGCGGATGGAGCCGCCGTGCTGGGTAATGATTCCGTACGACACCCACAGACCCAATCCGGTGCCCTCTTCACGTTTGGTGGAGAAGAACGGCTGAAAAAGTCGACTCAGGTTTTCCGGCCGAATGCCGGCACCGGTATCGCTGAACGCGATGCGCACGCCCGCCACCCCGGTAGCGGGATGATGCAGGTCGGCGATGTGGACTGTGATGCGTCCGTTCTGCCCGGCTGGAATCGCATCGATGGCGTTGCTGATGAGGTTTACCAGCACCTGCCGTAGCGGTCCGGGATAGCCAATCAGCTCGCCCGAAGACTCGAAGCGGCGCGCCACCTCGATTCCTTTCATACTCAGGTTCTTGGCCTGAAGCGCGAACACCTCATCCACGATGGCGGCCAGAGCAACGCGCGAGACGGCATCGCCCACCCGGGCGAAGGATAAAGTGCGGCTGCAAATCTCGCCCAAATGGGTCAGTTGGTTATCCAACAGGCTGAGCAGTTCGCGGGTTGAGTCATCCAGGGTTTGGTTCTGTTGCAGCAGATAGGTAATGTTCTTCGCTGCGTCGAGCGGGTTGCGGACCTCATGCGCGATCGAGGCCGCCATCCGTCCCATGGCGACTAATTTTTCAGAGGCGCGAAGAGCTTCTTCGGCGAGCCGTCGCGACGTCATATCGCGGGCGATGGTCGAGGCGCCAACGACTTCACCGTTACGGTCGCGGATGGGAGAGATGGTGAGTGTCACATAACGAAGGCTGCCGTCCTTGTGCCGTCGGACTGTTTCGTAGTGGTCGATGCTCTCGCCGGCAACGATGCGGTGCATGATTTTCGAGACATCGTCGGGCCGGTCAGGAGGAAGCAGGAGCGATACCGGCTGGCCGATAATTTCATCGGCGGTATAGCCGTACATACGCTCCGCACCGGCGTTCCAGCTGGTGATCGTGGCGTCGAGGGTTTTGCTGAAGATGGCGTCGTCGCTGCCGGCAATGATGGCGGCCAGTAATGCTTGCTCTTCTTCGGCTTGTGACATGGGCGCCTGAAAATGATGGGGGCCGAAGAATCGCGCCGAGAGTCTCAGCGGCTTCATCGCCGACGACGAACTTCAAGTCCGAGGAAGTATAGCAACACAGGAGCCCGCAATGTAAGATGCAAAAATTCGGGGGCATGAGCAGACGACGCTTGCGGAGTTGGTGCGGCGATTTGCAGGCGCGTCGACAGTCTTGAAAGGGCACGCCTTCAGGCGTGCCGCAGCTGAAAAACTCTTCGCAGTGGGAAAAACAGCAGATCCCTCACCTCTAAAGAGGTTCGGGATGACAAAAACACAGGACGCTTATGGCGCAGCTGAAGCTGCGCCCCTTCAAAACGGCGCCCGGCAGAGTTTTTCCGCAGCCTGTGAAGCCGTACCCTTTCAAAGCCGGCGCACAGTAACTCTGGAAACGCTCTACTGCAGTGGCACTTTGATTTGCATCGGGCCAACCAGGTCACGTACTCTCATTGCTCAAGCGGTCTTAAGGTATTGCCATTCTTACGGGAGGACGGTTTAGCAATGATCGAACGATTGAAAGAAAGCGGCGGCTGGGCCTACGGCTTCAAAGTCGTGGGCCACATCTCGGAAGAAGACGTTAAGAACTTCGAGCCGCAGATGCAGATCGCCATCCGGGACCGCGGCAAGCGTCCCCTCGGCATCGTGGTCGACGCGACCGAATTGAAGAGCGTCGACTTCAAGGCGCGTTGGGAGGAGTTGCGCTTCCTGCACAAGTATTCGGACCACATTGCCCGCGTCGCCCTGGTGGGCGGCTCCAAATGGGAGGAGTTCGAAAGCATGGTTCTGGGCGCCACCGTGTTGGCTGAGGCCGACGTGCGCTACTTCGAAGCCGCTGAGATGCAGCAGGCCTGGATGTGGGCCAAGGGCGCCAAGCACGCCGAAGACGTTCCCGTGCGCCAGATTTATCGTGGCGGAATCTGGAGAGACTACCAGGAGGAGTTCAATCTCGGGCAGAACTAGCGTGGGAGCGGACAGATCGGGATTGCGGATGTAAATGGCGATTACAACCCGTGATCCCCCCGGCCTCTCTGCACGATAACTTCCGAGTTGCCGACCAACCGGACGGGGATGGCTCAGACTGGTGGTCAGGGAATGATCACCAATCGGCGGCCCGGCTGGTCTTGCTGCCAGGCGTTCTCGATATCCGCGAGCGGTACCCTTTCCGTGTCTATGCGAAGCTCCCCTTTGGCAGCGTGCGCCATCACTTGCTGAAAGGCTTCGGCCAAAACCTCGCGAGGCGGAATCCCGGCAGTACCCATGATGGTCAGGGCTGTACTACGCAGCACGGCTGCTGGAAGCGTGATCGTCGGCGCAGCGCTCTCCCCAGCCTGAACATAGCGGGTCTCGGATTGGATCGCCGCAAATTCTTTTCGTGTAATCGCGGCCAGAAACGCCTCCGCCGGGCCTCCCCAAACGTAGTCGATCACGACCTGGAAGCCGGACTGGCCAGCTTCTCGCACAAATGCCTCGCTCAGTTCAGTCGCAGGTAGAGTGAGGGAAATGGTCGCGTCGGCGCCCAAGTCCTTGAGCGCGCCGAGTGCCGGTTGATTGCGCCCCGCGGCAACGACCCTGGCGGCGCCAAGCAGCCGCGCGATCTGTACCGCTAACTTGCCGGTCACGCCCGTCGCGCCCAGGATGAGCACATTTTCACCAGGCACCAGCCTTGCACGGTAGGACAGTGTAAGCCAGGCCGAGATACCAGGATTGGGCAAAGCGGCGGCAGTTTCATCATTCACACTTTCCGGGACGGGAAAGGTGAATGCGCGCGGCACCACCGTAAGCTCGGCCATCGCACCGTGCGGCGGTCGAGGCCCACCGAAGAAGACCCGCTGCCCATCGTCCAGATGCCCGACTCCATCCGAGCCGCAGACGCGAGGTAATTCACCGCCGCTTGCGTAATGCGATCCGCTGGCCAGTTGCCTGTCAATCGGTTTCAGCGAGGCGGCGTGGACATGCACGATCGCTTCACGGTCTTTGTCGCCAATGACCGGCCCTGGGAATTCTTCATATCGAGGCGCGGTTCCAATCGTGTGCAGGACGGCTGCATGCATGTGAGCTCCCCTTTTCGATCTGTACAACTACGCTTAGACGAGCGCGTTGAAGATCAATGAGCGTCGATCTGACTCATTCCAACCGAAGGGATGAGTGCGGCGCCCGGCTTTTTTGCAGACAGAACAACTCGCATAGGTTTCGAGCTTGCATTTTCCATGAACTCCCATATGATTTCGGGATGTCACGCAGGAGCCAATGAATGACTACTTTTCGCAGAGACATCCAGATTGTAGTGTTAACCGCGGTTGCAGTTGTCTTGTTTGCAGGTGCAGCCCTTCGCCCAGCATCGGCACAAACCCGCTTCGAGTCCGTTTACAACGGACACAGGATTATCTATCCCGCATCCAGCATCCCGGTGCCCGGTCGCCCTCACACCAATTACTTCTTTGTCGACTCGGACAAAGGCACCCCTCAACCCGCCGCGGGTAGTGAAACTCCAGGGTCAGTAGCCTGCGTTTATAAATTGGTAGCGGGACCGACCGGCTGCCCGATTGCGACAAGCACAACCGTGCCAAACGGTGGTATCGGCGCTATTGCCATCGTGGACGCCGGTTACTACCCGACCGCACAGTCCGACCTGGACGCCTTTGACTCGTTCTATGGTATTCCGGCTACGACCATTACACAGGTATGGCCCACCTATAGCCTCAACACGCCCCGCCCCCCGGTTTACTCGGACTGGGAGGTCGAGGAGGCATTAGATATCGAGTGGGCTCACGCCATGGCGCCACACGCCAAGCTGTTCCTGGTGGTGTCCCCATTGTGCGGAAGCCCGGACTGTGCGACCGATCCCCAGTGGGCAGCGATATCGCTCGCCGGAAGTCTGGTGGCCCTGAACGGCGGTGGCGTGGTCAGCATGAGCTTTGGCGATGCAGAGCTTCCGCTGGAAGGTGCCGATGACCGATACTTCACTCACCCGGGAGTTGTCTATTTTGCATCCAGCGGTGATTCGGGACTTGCCCATAGCAGCTATCCGACCGCGTCGCCGAACGTTGTGTCGGTTGGAGGTACCCGTTTTAACCGCGACGGTACCGGAAACTTCACCTCTGAGCAGTACTACACTGGCGGCGGAGGGGGAGACATTAGTCCTTACGAGCCACGTCCCAGCTATCAGGATGGCATTGCAAGTATCGTAGGAGCATTCCGTGGCTATCCTGACGTTGCCTCGGACTATTGCTGT
Source organism: uncultured Acidobacteriaceae bacterium (assembly GCA_963699875.1). Lineage (GTDB taxonomy): Bacteria > Acidobacteriota > Terriglobia > Terriglobales > Acidobacteriaceae > CAVVDY01. The sequence goes on along the minus strand of CAVOVN010000010.1, from coordinate 705,049 downwards.
GCGAACATTTACGTCGAGGGAAGCTGGACTTCAGTCGGAGGTACCAGTTGGTCCTCTCCCACCTTTGCCGGAATCGTGAATGCGGCCGGCAGCCTACTGCCCTCGTCCGTGGCTGAGCTCACCCTGATGTACAACGAGCTGGCCAATCCCACGCAGTACGCGGCTTATTTCAACGACATCACGACCGGTGATCAGCGCTGTACAGCTGGTTGGGACCTGTGCACCGGCATCGGTTCTCCCAAAACTTACGGCGGCAAATAACTAACGCGGCCGGGTTCCCACACGTTCCTTTGGTTGGAATGTGTGGGACTCCCGCGCTGCGAACTAGCCCGTGAGTGACCGGAGCGCGTCCGCGGTCAATCAGCGTCGATCCAGCTCCTTCCAAGCGACGGAATGAGCGGCGCGCGGCGTTCGACATAACGGTCGCCGCGACTATAACCGTTATTCCTGCAACGCCATTTTCGTTAGTACGGTCGCGGAGGCCCGATCAGCGGCGTCTTCACCGGCTTGGCCATGCCGTAGAAGATCACAACGCCCTGACCGGCGCCCTGGGTTTGGACCGCTTCATCCACCTTGCCCAGAGCATCCTGATAATGCTGCCAGTTGTTGGTAACCCAGACATCTCCGGCGGGGCCGATGCCTACGTCCACCTGCAACTGCAATCCGCCGCCGACATAGCCGGCTGGAGGCGAAATGGCGTCCCCCGTTTTCACTCCCGGTGGGCAATGCTCGGTGCGGAAGCCGCACAACTCTACGATTCCGGCCGACGCCGTGCTGAAGTTGGAGATCCAGATGTTGTCGTTGCCATCCACGGAAACTGCCCACGGGCCGACGATGCCCTTACCGTACACTGGCGAGAAAGACGCTTCACTCCCGTCGGGATGCAACACGGTAATGCTGCCGCCTTCGTATCCCGATTTCTCCTCGGTCATGGCAGGCACCAGTACCTTGGTCGCTCGTGCTCCGGCGTCTGGGTCGTTGTCGAAGTTAAATTTGAACGCGGCCAGCATTTCCGCGAACTTCAATGCACCCTTGGGAGAACTACCCAATTTGTTGGTTACCCAAACGTTGCCCAGGCTGTCGATGGCGAGACCGCTGGCGGAATATCCCACCTTGAAGGTTTCGACTTTGCTGGGATCGGAAGCGGGGAACCGAACCACGCGGTCGGTGATGGCGTTGGTAACCCAAATGCGATCCTGCTGATCAATGGCGAGAGCAAACGGCCCCACCAGGTGGCAAGGATTCTTGAGCGGATCGCCCGTCTTGTTCTGGCAGTAGAACTGGACCTTGGACGGATCGCCTTGCGGGAGCTTCACGACCTGGCCCTTGATCAGGTCGAGGGTCCAGATATCTCCGCTGGGCGTTGCGATGATGCCCTGCATCTGGCTGATCTGGCGGTTGAAGTTCCAGCCTTCCGGCGGCGAGAGCGGCTTGCCGTTCTTGTCGAACTTGGTGATGTTCTGGCCGGTAAAGCTGGTGGCCCAAGCATTGTCTTGCGCGTCGAGGGTCAAGCCGAAACCGGGGCCTGCGATACCTCCGCCCCGGAAGCCCAAAGGGCTGGGCGAAAGCGGTTTACCATTGGGGGCGAACTTGGAGAGACCGCCGGTCCAGGAGGCATCCTGATTCTGGGCGCCGACCGTGAAGTTGTCGGCTACCCAAGCATTGCCCTCGCTGTCGATCATCAGCTTGCCACCTCCGCTGACGCCTCCTCCCGTGAACTTAAGCGGAAACACGAAGGCGCTGGGAGCAAACGTTAAATAAGGAAGGTAAGGCGCATCCCGCATGAGCTTGCCGGGAGTTCCTGGCTTGGGCAGCGGATAAAACTCATTGAGCAGCGCGAAAATCCTGTCTGGATTGTGCCAGGGAAAGAATGCGACGGCCTCGGTCGCCAGCAGAGTGTCGGGCGGGGGCCCTCCGCTGGGAGGCGTGGTCGCGGCGAAGAATTGGCTGCACGCATCGGCTTTCACGCGCGTGATGCAACCCGCTATGACGTCAGCCAGCGTGCCGAAGTTTGCCATCGTCGGCGTCTGCGCGCTGTTGAGGCCGTCCAGAATGGTCGCCCCCCAGCTCCCGCTTTCGAGATCGACAAAGTTGGGCACGTTGTTGGCGGCAATCCGCAACTGAAGCGGCGAGCCCTTGATGGTGGTGTTATCAATAAACTGCGCGTGCGTCACCACCGACGCAATGGTGGTGAACTCGTTGATGACGACGCGCGCCGGGGGCTTGCTGCCGACCACCGCCAACAACGCGATGGCGGGATTGTTGCCGCCAGCCTTATTGGCCTCAGGAATGCCTCCGCCTGCCGTGAGGTAGAAGCTCGACTCAGCCGGAGCTCCCGCGGTACTCACTTCAAATCGGCCTTCCTCGTCGGTCTTGGCTTGCGCGAGCTGCCTGGGCGCGTTAGAACTCGCAGACCAGAGTGTCACCGTGGATTGAGCAATGGGCGCGCCTCCGCCGAGTACCTGGCCTCTTATGTCGGCGGCGAAGGCCCGAGTTGCCAGGAGCATGCCTGCGATGGCAAGGAAAACTAGTGGCGACTTTAGGGCCGTTGTCTGAGCGTGCATTCCTTTTTCTCCTTCAGGCTAGTGATCGGCGCCTCCGCGATGACAGCAGGTGCGACGAGATCTGCATGTGGAAGCAATTCGCACGATTCTACGCGAGAGCTGCCGTAGGGCGGAAGGAGCGAGCCGCGCAGCAGCATTCGTCGTCCCTTCGGCATAGTAACCACTAGCTAACATTCGTCCACCTCTCTGACAACAGACAATTGACCGCCGACAGCTGGGTACCCCCCTCCCCCTGTATATCGCTAAAATCTTGATTCCATTGAGTCGGTAAAATGTTTTCCTCGCAAAATCTTGAGTGCGTGAGAGTTATGGGCAAAATCCTACGGAAATTGGACTTAGCTGGATTTCTTGCACCAGACACGATGCATTTGAGATTTTTTGGAGTAACGAAACGGTCAACCTGAAGCAAGCCTTGCGGCATTACCCAAACGTCCTAAGAAGCCGCGCCCGGAAGCCCGGAGCAGATGGGCACACAACTCCCGCGCCCACCAAGGCGAACGTAGCAGAGGTTTAGAAGGTGCGCAAGTTACGAAGGTAATCGGGACGCCAGCTAGCAGACCCGTAGAAAGCTACACATTGAAATGTGTGATACGATACACACATTGGAGTGTCGCATGCCTACGAACTTAGCCATCGACGATCGCCTGATCGAGGAAGCCCGTCGCATCGGTCACCATCGGTCCAAGAAGGAAGCTGTGACCGCAGCTCTGGACGAGTACATCCGGCGCCGCAAGCAGAGGAACGTCCTCGAGCTGTTCGGCACGGTTGACTACCATCAGGACTACGATTACAAGGCCAACCGCCGTCGCGACCGGGTGGGAAGCGAGGGGTGAAAGTACTGGTCGACACCTCGGTATGGTCGCTCGCACTGCGTCGCAAAGATGCGGCGAGCCTAAGCCCGGAGGAGCAAAGGCTCAAGGCGGAACTGGCGCAGGCTTTACAAGATGGACGCGTCGCGATGATCGGAATGATCCGGCAGGAACTTCTGTCTGGAATCAAAGACCTGGCGCAATACGAGAAGGTTAAGGATTCCCTGGATGCCTTTCTTGACGAGCCCATCGGCACTGCCGATCACGAGTATGCCGCACGTCTATATAACGAATGTCGCAGCCACGGATGCGAAGCCGGCCCAGTCGATATGCTGATCTGCGCTGTTGCCGTGCGCCGAAGCTGGCAGGTTCTTTCCAGCGATGCCGCCCTGATACGCAGCCTTGCGGTGGCGCGGAAATTTTATGAAAAGCAGGACTGATCCGAGTTTTTGGGGAATAAGTGGGTGCCTGGATGCGGCGCCGAAGCGCCGCTCTGCCCCATCCGCTCAAGCTGGACGCGGCCCTGAAGCGCCGCTCTGTCCGAGCCGCGATTGTCGGGAGTGCGGGCGAAAGCAGGTCCTTCCTCCGCTGCGGCGGAGTCAGGATGACAGATCGATGAGGGGTTGGTGTCGCCGGCGCAACAGCTTCTAAGAATGCGCTGATCGGCACGGCTGAACAGGCTCTGGAAAACTCTTGGCAGTGGAAGAAACTGCAGATCCCTCACCTCTAAAGAGGTTCGGGATGACAACAACACAGGACTCTTATGGCGCAGCTAAAGCTGCGCCCCTTCAAAACGGCGCCCCGCAGACTTTTTCAGCAGCCTGTGAAGTCGTGCCCTGATGCACAGCAACTGCAGATCCCTCGGCTGCGCCTCGGGATGACACCCGATAGGTGCGGTTACGCGGCGCTGAAGCGCCGCTCTACCCGGCATGAGTTAACCTTCGGCAGGTGGATTAACGTCGGCGAGGAAGTTTCTTTGCTGAGGCCTCGGCTCCAGTTGGTTCACGGAACGGTTCCACAGAAATGCGCTGGTAACCCACTTCCAGCACGGTCAGGCATTCTGTACCGCCCGGCAATTGAAGGACTACGCTGTCACCCGCTGCTGACTTCATCAACGCGCGCGCCAGAGGTGACACCCAACTGATGTGGTTGCGGTTGAGATCGATCTCGTCGGTGCCTACGATGCTCACCACTCGCTCCGCTCCCGCGGCATTGGCGTAGCGCACGGTCGCTCCGAAGAATGCCCTGGTCGCCGCCTGCCCCGTTCGCGGAGCTTCCGGATCGACCACTTCGGCAGCTTCGATTCGCTTGGTGAGAAAGCGAATCCGTCCATCGATCTGCCGCAGCCGCTGCTTGCCGTAGCGATAGTCGGCGTTTTCACTGCGATCGCCGTTGCCGGCAGCCCACGCCACCACCTCGGTCACGGCCGGACGTTCCCGGGTGAGCAGAAAGCGATGCTCATCCTTGAGGCGCTGCAGGCCGCTCTGCGTTATGTAGTTCTTGGCTCCTGTCGCGGGCTCGTCCGCTGGTGGCTTTCGGGTAAATCCTTTCCGCATCTCGTAGTCCTTCCTCGGGGAATCTAGCGGGTGCCCCCAATGGACGCGGAGGAACGCCAATAGAAAACACCGTAGGTGGTCCGCGTTCACGGGAGTTCATCCGCGGCTCTAATCGATTTTTTCACATCGTGACGTCTTCGTCTGCTTGGGAGGGCGAACGATGACGACTAAAGAGGCTGCTGGAAAACTCTTGGCAGTGGGAAAAACAGCAGATCCCTCACCTCTAAAGAGGTTCGGGATGACAACAACACAGGGCTCTTATGGCGCAGCTGAAGCTGCGCCCCTTCAAAACGGCGCCCGGCTTTTTCAGCAGCATGTGAAGTCGTGCCCTGATGCGAAGCAACTGCAGATCCCTCGGCTGCGCCTCGGGATGACACCCGATAGGGGCGGGACGCGGCGCTGACGCGCCGCACTGCCCGATCCGCTAAAGCGTGACGCGGCGCTGAAGTGCGCACTACCCAATCCGCTCAGTAGAACAAGTACTTCTGCCACTTGGAATCGGAGCGGCCCATCATACGCATGATGTGGCGGCTGGTGTGCAGATTGAAGGCATGGGGCTCGCGCATCAGTTTCATGTTGGCTTCGTTGGGCAGCATGTTGCCTTTGCGGCGATTGCAGTTGTGGCAGCAGGCGACCAGGTTTTCCCAGCTCGACGCGCCGTTGCGTGAGCGCGGGATAACGTGATCGAGCGTCAACTCTCCGGCGGCAAGAATCTTGCCGCAGTACTGGCAGGTGTTGCGGTCGCGCAGCAGGATGTTCTTGCGTGACAGGGCGCGGGTCTGGTGCGGAATGCGGCGATACTCCAGCAGGCGAATGACCGAGGGGACGTTCATCGCCAGCCTGGCCGCATGCATACGATGACCATTCTCTTCTTCCATCATGGCGACGCCTTTGAGCACCAGGATGATGGCGCGACGGGCTCCGCACACGTTGATGGGCTCATAGGACGCGTTCAGGACCAGCACCGGTGCGTGCATAGGCGAGCGCTGAACGCGTTCTTCAGGCGCAACGCGGGCGTGGTGCATGTATCCGGCCAACGATTTGTGTCGCGATGGTGAGCTCTGGGCCATGGTCATAGCTTGTTAAACCGAGGCGAGTTGCAGCGCCTCGATTTTCTCCCCCTCTGGTGCTTTGCTGAAACTTGGCGCATCCGCATGCTTGAGCGTGCGGGCGACGGTTGCCGCAAAAACCTTGCCGGCTCCGGCGTGCTTCAGAACCCGCGCGCATTCGGAAACCGTGGTCCCGGTGGTCATCACGTCATCGACTACGATGACCGTCCGGCCATGGATGCGCTGCGGCGCAGTAACGCGGAAAGCGCCATGCATGTTCTGGATTCGCGCCTCGCGATCGAGACCGACCTGCGAACGGGTGGGACGCTGGCGAACCAGCACCTTGCGATCCAACACAAATTGCGGCGGAAGATGCTTCAGCGTCGCGCGGGCGATCAGGTCCGCCTGGTTGAATCGACGCTCGCGCCGTTTCGAAGAATGCAGCGGCACCGGAACCACCACGGCGTCGACATCTTTCAGGCGAAGTTGCTCAATACTGTCGGCCAGCAGCTTGCCCAAAGGCCTGGCAGCAGGAAGCACGGCATCGTACTTGAGCAGATGAATGAGGTCGCGCAGACCGGCTTCGTATTCGCCGTAGGAAACGGCGCGATCAAAGTTCGGGGGATACTCACAACAGGCCTGACATTGTCCGTTGCCGATGAGCAGTTGCGCCGGAGCCAGTCGCTCGCCGCAGAGCACACATTGGGCAAGGCGGATGGGCGCAAGGGAATCGAGGCATTCCGGACAGACCGGCAGACGACTGATGGAAATCAGGGGAGTACGACAGAGACGGCAATCGGATGGGAAGAGGACCGCAGAAAGACTGCTAACAACCTTGTGGAAAGGCGCGACCAAGCTCACACGCGGCTCGACGCGCATAACTCGTCGTTTTCTCGCTACGGTTTCACTACTGCTGAAGACCGACCTCCGCTTTCAAGTGCCCCGGGACATCGCCCATGCGCCTGATTTGGTTGGCAGGAGAATACCAATAACATCAGTATATGAAGTTTGATGCCGGCCTGCAATGTCGCTCATGGTACGGGCGCTGGGTTCACTGTCTCTTTATATCGCCTCATATCGCCGCACTGGTGTAGCCTAATTCCTGGCGTTCGCAAGTACATTCCACGGCTGGTTCTCATACACGTATCTGATACTTGTATTGGGTACTTCCGGCATGTTAACGTGCGCGCTTGCTATATTCCGCGAAGTTGCGGAGACCTCTGAGGTCCCAACATGAGCACTCCTACGATCGCTGAAGCCCGGCAAGAACGCCGGGTCCACCGTCCTTACGTCCCCGACCACTTGGAGATGAAGGAGTTCACCTTCCGCGCCGTGCTGATCGGGTTGGTGCTGACCGGCATCCTGGGCGCAGCCAACGCCTATCTCGGACTGAAAGCCGGCATGACCATTGCTGCCACTTATCCCGCGGCGGTGATTGGCATGGCACTGCTGCGGTTGATGAAGGGCAGCTTGCTGGAAGAAAACATTGCCCGAACCATCGGCTCGATCGGCGAGTCGGTGGCGGCGGGAGCGGTGTTCACCATACCTGCGTTTGTGATGGCGGGCCTGTGGACAGGACTGACGAAGGAACGCTATTGGAACTCGGTGGCGCTGATGGTGATCGGCGGCACCCTGGGCATCCTGCTGGTCACGTTGCTGCGGCGCGTGATGGTCGAGGATCCCGAGCTTCCGTATCCTGAATCCGTCGCGGCGTCTGAGATTCACAAGGCAGGGCAGCAAGGTTCGAAGGCGGCAAAGATTCTGTTCAGCAACATGGGCTTCGGCGGCCTGCTGTATCTGCTGGGAGCGATCAACGTATTCTCGGCCAGCAACGTCTTCCTGGTGAACATTGCTACGCTCGGCAAACGGCTGAACCTGCGGACCAGCACCAATCCCAGCGTGGCGACAACGCTGACCGGCGGCGCTTCCATCTTGACCGCTCCCGACGTGAGCCCGGCGTACCTCGGTGTGGGATACATCATCGGACCGCGACTGGCGGCGTTGAACTTTGCCGGTGGCGTGCTGGCCTGGGGACTGCTGGTTCCACTTCTTACCTACACCATTGGCCCGTACCTGCAGGCACAGCAGCCGGCAGGCACGACGCTCTCGTGGAGCTTGTTGGCTAACTCCATCTACTACTCCATCGTGCGCCCGATCGCAGTGGGCGGCATGTTGGTGGGCGCGTGTTACACGCTGTTCAAAATGCGCAAGCAATTGATGATCGGCATGGGCCGCGCGGTGTCTGACTTGAAGAAGTCGGCGGAGGCACACGCAGGCACCAGCCGAACCGAGCGTGATCTTCCCGCGAAGGCTGTGTTCGCCGGAATCGCAGTGGTCTTCATCGCGATGATTGCTCTTTACTACTGGTTCATCTCCAGCGCAGGAAACCTGTCGAGTTCGAAGGTGATCGCCGGCGCCCTGGTAGCAGCGGGCGTGATGATCGTGTTGGGCTTCTTCTTCGCCGCTGTCTCGGGAAACCTGGTGGGCATGATCGGCTCGTCAAATAATCCTGTCTCCGGACTGACGCTCTGCACGCTGGTGGTCGCGGCGCTGTTGATGGTTGCGTTGGGGGTTTCGGGGACGGGCGGTGTCGCAGCGGTACTAGGTGTTGCGGCTGTAGTTTGCGTGTCGTCCGCAGTCGCGGGCGAGATGCTACAGGACTTGAAGGTTGGCCACATCCTGGGAGGCACTCCGGCGAAGATGGAGATTGGCGACCTGATGGGCATCGTGGTGGCGTCGCTGGTGCTGTTCTTCCCGCTGGCGATCCTCGACAAGGCGTACCACTTCGGCAGTTCAGCGTTGCCGGCGCCGCAAGCGGGATTGATGGCGATGCTGGCGAAAGGCATCGTAGGCGGCGACATGGCGTGGCCGCTGGTGATCGTTGGCATCCTGATGGGATTCGCGATGATCATGATCGAAGTGAAGAGCGTCATGCTCTTCGCCGTCGGCATGTATCTGCCGCTTGGCACAACTTTCGCTATCTTTGTGGGCGGACTGGTTCGCTGGATAACCGACAAGCTGCGCGACCGTCGCGGCTTCAACGACGCTCAGAAGGCACGAGTTGATAACGCCGGGGTGCTCACTGCTTCGGGCCTGATCGCCGGCGAAGCGCTGTGCGGCCTGGTGATCGCCGGTCTGGTCGGCTCAGGTCACGACGTGACATTGGTGAAGTGGACGCCGCCATTTATCGTGGCGTTGGTCGCGCTGGCAATCCTGATCTTTGCCATGATTCGCGTGCCGCTGGCCAATGCTGGAAGTCCGGATGAGCCGGCTCCGCCGACAGCGATCATGTAAGAAGCAATTAGCGATTAGTGATTAGCAATTGGGGATTAGCAATTTGCAAAGCCGCAGGGGCGACTTCCGCAACTGCGGCTTATTTCCGCTTGCGGATGGAAACGGGGGCGGCTTTGTGGGGCAACGGCGCGGGCGCTCCACGCAGCAGTCCTTCGGTACTGAGATCTTCGTCGATGGCTGGCCAATGGATGCCATAGCCGCCACCTGCAATCTTCCATTTCTTCCGTTGCTCATCCGTCGCTTGCAGCAAGCGGGGATACCAGGCTAGCGGAACCGAGATGGTACGCCCGTCCTTCAGGCGAACGCTCAACGTCTCCCGGTTGAACGAGACGTCCGCGACTCTCTCATCGGCCGCTATCGCCAAAATACCCATCCCATGCCTCCAAAAGCTGTTGCTGGTGTTCCTGTATGACTGATTGTAGCGTGTTCAGCTCACGGGCCGTAAACCCATAGTTTCTGGCCAGGGCAACGGGAGAGAGCCAAAACTTGGCCGATAGCTCATCCCGGTCCACGTGAATGTGAGGTGGCTCGTGTGGCTCGTGACTGTAGAAGTAGAAACGGTAAGGCCCATACCTCAGCGCGGTCGGCATATCGATAATTAGTCCTGGCGCGCCGGAGCGGCAGGCTTTACCGGAGGCACGCTGGTGTCCGGCCTCCACCACGGTGGATAGACGAAGTTGATGGGCTGCGTTTTGTTTTCGTCCGCCCAGTCTTTCTGGACGGATGCCAATGTGTTGGGATCCTGAGTGTCAGGCGAAAAATAGAATTCCGGCTGCATGCAGTCGCCCAGTCCGTGCTGTTCACATCCTGGCACAACTACTCTTTCGTCATTCATGTCCGTCATGTGAAGCAGTAGGTCCAGCACCAGGTACGCCACCGGAACCGGCTGCTGGTGATAGGTCGCGAGCGTTGGCCGCTGATCCGTGAGATGGCTGATCAACAAGGGAATCGCAGCCTGCCCAAGGTCTGCGATAGCTCGCAACTGCGGTGCCGGAACCACTCCGTCGCCCGGGTTTTCCGAGACGCTCTTTCCGAAATAGGAAATGCTGTTGGTGTTGGTGATGTCTTCGGTATACAGCTCGCCGAACGGGATGGTGGTGAGGGCATCAATCAGAGCTTCGTTCCTGGTTGCGGCCGGGTTCGCGGGCTTCGGACGTGGCGCGGCCGGTTGGGCAACGCAGGGAAGTGATGCGAGAGGCAAGACACAGCACAGAACCAGAGCGTGAAACCGGGGCATTCACCCATCCTAGCTTTCCAAAGAGCACGTCGGCAAACGCGAGGGGGCATGGTGCCGGAAGATTAACCCCGAGGGCACGTCCTCTCACATGCGGACGTGATAATCCTCACTGCGGCGTTCACCGATTGGCGCTTGAATAGAGGTGCGCAGACAGCTCGCGCGTGGAGGCTTCATCGTGAGTCATTCGCCGGATCAGAACGTGGTGCTGTGTCCTCTTTGTCATGGCCATGGAGTCGAGCATAAGGAACTGCTGGTGGTGCGCTGGCGCAGTCGCGAGTTTGAGCAGGAATTGCAAACCATCGCCGACGAAGCTGCCTTTGGCGTAGAGGGTGGAATGGACGATCCGATGGCGAAGCATCCGGTTTACAACAACGAGACGGACTAGGCGAAGAGCCATCAGCTGGTCGATAGATTCGGATTGGCAAGTTGCGCAACTGAGTCGACGTAGTGGCATGCGTCATGCGGTCAGTCGTGCGCAAGGATTTCCATATCCTTTAGTAGCAGCGTACCTCCGCGGCGGCGCGTGAAGCATTTACTATCTTCCTTCCGCGCCGCCTTAAATGCTGCCTTTCGCACCTACCGCACATCCGCTGGTGTCGCTCGTCACAGACTGACGTTCATTCCGGTACTACGATTTCCTGTAATTACTAAGGGGGATCTCCTATGGCAGCACCTTGGGCGCACCGCTACGCCCAGCGCACGAAATGCGCAAAAAGCTCCATCATTCGCGAACTTCTCAAAGTCACCCAACGTCCCGAAGTAATTTCCTTTGCCGGCGGATTGCCCGCGCCGGAAGTCTTTCCGGTCGAGAAATTTAAGGAAGCCTGCGACAAGGTCCTGACCGATGCACCGCAGTTTGCGCTGCAGTATGGCCCAACGGAAGGCTACCGGCCGCTGCGCGAATTCATCGTGCAGCAGATGGCGCGCTATGGCATTCTCGCCGGTGTCGACAACGTGATGATTACCTCGGGCTCGCAGCAGGCGCTCGACCTCATCGCCAAGCTGCTCATCAATCGCGGCGACCGCCTGCTGGTCGAGTCGCCTACGCTATCTCGGCGCGTTGCAAGCTTTCGACCTGATGGGCGCCGAATATGTGACGGTCCCCATCGACGATCACGGACTCAACACCGACTATCTCGAAGCCGCGCTGCGCTCGGGGCCGAAGTTCATGTACATCCTGCCCAACTTCCAGAACCCGGGTGGTGTCACATTGTCGGAGGACCGTCGCCACGAGCTGGTGCTGCTCTCCGACAAGTACGGCATCCCGATTATTGAAGACGATCCTTACGGCCAGCTTCGCTATGAAGGCGAGCACAAGACGCCGCTGGTCGTGCTGGACCGCCCCAACATGCATAGCGACAGCGGCTACACGCTGGGCAATGTCATCTACCTGAGCACCTTCTCGAAGCTGCTGGCGCCGGGTATGCGCGTGGCGTGGATCGTGGCTCCGCCCGACGTCATTGCCCGCTTGAGCCAGCTCAAACAGAGCACCGATCTGCACACTTCAACGTTTGCGCAAATGGTGACCTACGAGGTGGCGCGCGATGGCTTCCTTGACGAGCACGTGAAGCTCATTCGCAAGTGCTATAGCGAACGCAAAGATGCGATGCTGAAAGCGCTGACCGACTACTTCCCGGAGGAGGTCACCTGGACACGATCCGCACGGCGGCCTCTTCCTGTGGGTGACGCTGCCAACCGGCATCAACACGCGCAAGCTGCTCGACCAGGCCTTGCTCAACGACGTCGCGTTCGTTCCCGGCGACCCGTTCTTCCCCGATGGCGACACGGGGTCGCATATGCGGCTGAACTTCTCCAACGCTACGCCGGAGATGATCCGCGAAGGCGTTCGCCGGCTGTCGATTGCGGTGGCCCACGAGCTGGAGCATGCTGAAGCAGGGGCTGTCACAGTCTAGGAAGAGATTCGAACCACGGATTGGCACGGATCTGCACGGATGAATTTGAGGATTCAGTTCCTCTTCGATCCGCGCGATCCGCGTTGATCCGCGGTTCGTTTTGCTTGGGGTCTCGCGCCAGCGGGGCTCCACTTCGTTCCGCTGCGCTTCACGCTGGGCTACACTGAGTCGTCCGCAAACGCGGGCTCACTCAATGACTCCTCCTCACGCCGAGCGCGCACGGCACGCCGATCAGCTTCTCGCCAACGAGCAAGGTCTATCGCGCCAGCTCACGCAGCGCCAGCTCGGCATGATGGCCATCGGCAGCGCCATCGGCACGGGCCTGTTCCTGGGCAGCGCGCTGTCGATTCGCATTGCGGGCCCGGGCGTCATCCTCAGTTACATCTTTGCCTCGCTGGTCACCATGGTTCTGATGGGCTGCCTGGCGGAGATGGCGGTCGCGCATCCTACCGCCGGATCGTTCGGCATCTATGCCGAGCTTTATCTGTCGCGCTGGGCGGGCTTCACCATTCGCTACACCTACTGGGTCGCGGTCTCCATCAGCGTGGGCAGCGAGGCGGTGGCGGCGGCGATCTATACGCAATGGTGGTTTCCCAACTCGCCCATGTGGGGATGGGTGGTCTTCTACTCGGCAGTGCTGATCTTGGTCAACGCGCTGAGCGTCGGCGCCTTCGGCGAATTCGAGTACTGGTTCTCCATGATCAAGGTGAGCGCGATTGTGGTGTTCATCCTGCTCGGGGCGGCGGTTATCTTCGGATACCACCAGGACCGGCCCATCGGCTTGGAGAACTTTCGCGCCTACGGAGGCTTCCTCCCCAACGGCATGCGCGGAGTATGGTTCGCGCTGGTGTTCGTGATGTTCAGCTTCCTCGGCTCGGAAGTCATCGCCGTCAGCGCGGGAGAAGCCAAAGATCCGCAGCGCGCCGTGCCGCGGGCGATGGAGACCATGCTGGCGCGGCTCATCATCTTCTATGTCGGCGCCATCGCGATTCTGGTCGGCGTGATTCCCTGGACGCAGGTTCAGCCGGGCCACGACATCACCGTCAGCCCCTTCGTGCGCGTCTTCGAGATCGTGCACATTCCCGCCGCGGCGCACATCGTCAACTTCGTGGTGCTCACGGCGGCGCTGTCCAGCATGAACTGCAACTTGTATATGGCCACGCGCATGATCTTCTCGCTCGCGCGCGGAGGCTACGCTCCGCCGGTGCTGGGACGCGTGTCGCGGAAGGGAACACCGTTTCCCGGCGCTGCTGTCTTCGGGAGCAGGGCTGGCGGTAGCGCTGCTGTTGTCGATCGTCTTGCCGAAAGCCGCCTACGTTTATATGTTCGGAATCTCGCTGTTCGGAGCGCTGTTCGCCTGGGTGCTGATCTTCATGACGCATCTGCAATTTCGCCGGCACACGCGCGGCCAAAACATTCGGCACTTTCTGCCGTTGTTTCCCGTGACCACGATCTTCGGAATGTCGGCGATCGTCGCGATTCTGATTTCGACGTGGTGGGTGGAGGGAATGCGTGTCGCGTTGCAATCAGGAATTCCGTGGCTGCTGCTGATCACGGTCGTTTACTTACGTCTGGGGACGCAAGCGCGGTGTGTACGCCGCCGGGCGCAAATCCGAGGCAAACGCCGAGGCGGCGGACTGAGGTAAGACGCGTCAATTATCGGCATACTGCTATTCTTTGGCGAAATTCACGCATTCTTCTTTGAATTAACCCTCGTTTCCATTCGATCAGGTGTAAGATTCGGTCGCAAGAATTTGCCCTGAACTAGTCAACTCCGTCCCGCACGTCTGAGACGAAGACGTCTTAACCATCACCAACCAGGCCCATCGACCCCGGCACTCGGAGGTGCATGATGCGGTTTGATCGTTCTCTCCTCAGTACATCGCAACGGTTGAACTCCGTTCGCCTTCCGGCGAAGGGTGCGGTGCAACTTCGAACCACGTTGTTCGTCGTCTTTGTTTCTCTTTGCCTATTTCCAAATCTGGCCACGGCAGCATCGCCGCATGTTTATGTTTCACCCCAAGTTGGACCGCCAACGACCGGGCAGAAGTTGTAGGCAACGGATTCGATCCCAACGCCACCATCGACCTCTACTTCGACAGCACCGACGTCGGCCTTGTGGTCACCGATAGTCACGGAAGCTTTGGATTGGCGCTGAAAGCGCCGACCCTTCGGCAAAGTGGGGGCGCGATAGTGATACCCGCGGACGCGGTTCCGGGTACACACTCGATCACTGCAGTGGAACGGATTACACAGCTACAGGCGCAGGTGTTGTTCACCGTCAGGACCGACTGGGCACAGTTTCAATTTGAGCCAGATCACACGGGTCTGAACCCGTACGAGAACGTCCTGAGTCCCGACAATGTCGGAAACCTGACATTACGTTGGGTGGGGCCAGGCGTAGGCACACCGGTGGTGGCCGACGGTGTGCTCTATGTAGAGGATTTCTCTCTTCCCGGCTTCCATGCTCTGAATGCTGACACCGGGGCCCCACTCTGGTCGTATATAAATCAAGCTTCGTATTCGGCGCCGGCTGTGGCCAACGGAGTGGGTTATTTCGGTTCCTACGATAACTATGTTTACGCCCTGAATGCCACCTCGGGCGCTCTTCTGTGGAAGCGCCCAGAAGATAGCACTAATTCGCCGACAGTGGCCAACGGCGTGGTCTACGTCCTTTCGAGCTGCAATGTCGATGCTCTGAATGCCGACACCGGCAAGCTACTGTGGACCTACGAGGCGGGATGCCATTGGGGTATCCAGGGCGCTCCGGCGGTGGCTAATGGTGAGGTCTACTTTGGCTCCGACGACGGTTACCTCTACGCCCTGGACGCGAGCACCGGCGCTCTATTGTGGAAGTTCCTTGGTACACAGTACTTTGCTTACGCCGCGCCAGCCGTGGTCAACGGCATAGTCTATGCTCTCTCGCTTGCAGGCGACTTGTACGCGGTAAATGCTAATACCGGCGTGTTCATCTGGAAATACGCAACCGGGGGGGGTGGCCTCGGCCTAGGATCCCCAGCGGTGGCAAACGGCGTCGTGTATGTCGCTGGCGGCGGTGGCAACTTATACGCCCTCGACGCTGGTACGGGCGCCTTGCTGTGGCAGTACACAACAAATGGCATTATCTATAGTTCTCCCGCCGTGGCTAATGGCGTAGTGTATTTCGGCAACTCGAGCCATAACGTGTATGCCTTAAACGCCAGCACAGGAGAATCCCTCTGGCAGTTCACAACGAGCGATGAGATCTTGTCTTCGTCGGCGGTGGTCAACGGCATGGTGTATATCTCCGACGGCTTGGGTTACCTCTATGCCTTCGGTCTGCCGAGCGAGCAAATGTCGGAGAAGTTCAGCCCGCCGGAGCGCCCCGACCCGGCTCGGTTGACGCCTAATTGGGGCCTGCAGACAAACACAGCAGTTACTCCTCCACGCAACAAGTAGTTAATTAATTTCTAATGTTTGGGCGAGCCGTGCGCTCGCCCGACCATTCGGAGGGAATTAAGACCACAACTTCAACGTCTCTCTAGCAATCCAGGCACCAGGAGGTGCATGATGCGGTTTGATCGTTATCTCCTCAGTACATCGCAACGGTTGAACTCCATTCGCCTTCCGGCGAAGGGTGCGGTGCAACTTCTAACCACATTGTTCGTCGTCTTTCTGTCTCTTTGCCTATTCCCCAACCTGGCTGTGGCAGCGTCGCCGCACATTTATGATGCGCCCCAAGGTGGGTCTCCCGGATCGCAGACGACGACTGTGGGCAACGGGTGGGATCCCAACGCCACCCTCGACATCTACTTCGACAGCACCGACGTCGGCCTCGTGGACACTGACAATAACGGAACCTTTGGACTGGCGCTGAAGGCGCCGACCATTCGGCAAAACGGACTTACGATACAGATACCCGAAGACGCGGTCCCGGGCCAACACTGGATCACCGCCGTAGAACGGATCACTCAGCTACAGGCGCAGGTAGCGTTCACCGTCATGGGGAATTGATTGGCCGCAATTTCACTTTGGGCCAGATCGCACAGGCTTTAACCCTTACGAGAACGTTTTGAGCCCGGACACAGTCGGAAATCTGACGGTACGCTGGACAGTACACGAATCGGAGGCTACGTCTCGACTGGTGGCCACGGTGGCCAACGGTCGGTCTACAGCAGTGACGAATGTACGGGGACCTATAGGCCCTGGACGCTGCCACAGGAGCGCTGCTCTGGACAGCACCCTGTCAGGATCGCCTTACACCGGGCCGGCGGTAGTCAATGGGGTAGTTTATGCAAGCGTCCAACGGCGGCGTTTATGCGCTCGAACGCCTTCACGGGGGTTACTCTCTGGAACTACCCCGTAGGTAACAGAGGTTTTGGTGAGCAGGCGGCCGTGGCCAACGGCGTGGTCTACGTTGGGTCGGACGTTGGACGGTGGTAACCCGAATAATTATGTCTATGCTCTGGACGCCAGCACGCGGCACGCTACGGTGGAAGTACCCGACTGGGACGAACTTTTTCGTCCTCACCAGCGGTGGCCAACGGTGTAGTCTATGTCGGCGACTATAGCGGGAACCTTTATGCTCTGGACGCCGCCACAGGCGCCCTCCTGTGGAAGTTTTACTGCCTCCAGGTATCGATGCGGCGCCGGCGGTGGCCAATGGTGTAGTTTATGTCAGTCCGGATGGTTCCATTATGGCGCTGAACGCCACTACGGGAGCGGTCATCTGGACTTATCAAACTCAGAGCTATGTCTTCGGCTGTCCGGCGGTGGCAAATGGCGTGGTCTATGCCGCCTCGGCCGACGACAACGTCTATGCTCTGGACGCCGGTACCGGCATCTTGCTGTGGCGTATCTCAGCCGGAAATTCGATCGTTTCTTCGCCGGCAGTGGCCAATGGCGTAGTCTATGTCGGCTCCAGTTTCGACTACAACGTCTATGCCGTGAATGCCAGCACCGGCGCGCTCCTCTGGAAGTACACGACCGGCGGCCCTGCGGTCGAATCGTCGCCGACGGTGGTCAACGGCATGCTATATATCGGCTCCGCGACGGGAACCTCTACGCCTTCGGTCTACCCGACCAGCAAATGTCGGAGAAGTTCAGCCCGCCGCAGCGTCCCGACCCGGCTCGGCTGACGCCCAACTGGAGCCTGCAGCCAAACACAGCTCGCAACACCCAGTAAGAAATAGTCAAGTATTTGCGAAACAAACCTCGGGCGCGGAATAACTCCCGCGCCCGTTTACCTTCAGCCGTGTCGCGGCGAAAGGTGAAAGCCCCGTCCTTCAGGACGGGAAAGCGTCAAGATAAATAGATGAGTGCCGTAGGTACGGTAGGTGCTTTGGCCGAATGCGACGGAAAACCCCTGCCGTACCTACGGCACTTCCCATCGTTGGCGACGCGCACCCCGCCCCAAGGGGCGGGGCTTTCACCTTTCGCCTCCTGCGGAGGCTGATACGTTGACGCAACAAAAATGGCGACCAAGTCCGACGCTGGTCGCCAACTGCCAACTGAACCGCCGATCCCGAGTGCTTACTCAGACTAAGCACTGCCAACTAAATTCTGACAACTGACCACTGACAACCGACAACTTTTTAATACCCATGCTCTCCACCCTCTTCCAGATTCACCTTGCCGCGGAACATGCGGAAGATGAAAACGAAATACGCGATGGCGAAGACCATGCCGATGCTCCACCACACAAAGCCGACAGCCATGCCATGCGCGCCAGTCTTTGTGTTTTCGATGGTCAGGCTGTAGGCGGGATCGGTACTGGACGGCAGAACCATGGGATAGAGCGCGAAGGCCGCTCCCACCAGCATGCCGACGATGTATCCGCAGGAGCCGAGGAACGCGCCCAGATCGTTTTTCTTCTTCATCGCCACGAACATGTAGAGCAGGCTGACGATGACGAGCAGCGGAATCACAAACCCGATCGGCCAATCCTCGTAGTTGTGCAATACCTTGGGCTGAACATACAACGTGGCAATCAGGCTCAATCCGGTGAGCGCTACTTGTATCGCCCATAGCGATGACGCGACTTTGCGCGCGCGCTGCTGCAGGTCGCCTTCCGTCTTCATCGCCAGATAGAGACAACCATGCACCGTCAGCGTCACCAGTGCAATGACGCCGCACAACACGGTGTACCAGTCGAGGATGCCGTTGTTCTTGCCGACGAGGAAGTTCGTCCACAGCGGTTCGAAGAAGTAGCCGTCGGCGTTCAGCGGCACGCCGCGCACCACATTGCCCAGCGCCGCTCCCAAGAAAATCGCCAGCAACATGCTCGACACGTTGAAGACCACATCGAAGAAGCCCTGCCACATCGGCTCGTTGATATGGGCGCGAAACTCGATCCCGATGGCGCGCAACATAAGCAGCCACAGCACCATCATCAGCGGAAGATAGAAGCCACTGAAGCTCGATGCATAGAGCAGGGGAAAAGCGAAGTACAGCGCGCCTCCGGCAGCGAGCAGCCAGACTTCGTTGCCGTCCCAGACCGGGCCGATGGCGCGCAGGATGGTGCGCCGTTCGTCGTTGGTCTTGGCGATGCACAAATGGATGGCGCCTGCGCCGAGGTCGAATCCGTCGAGCAGAACGTAAGCGGCCACCATGACCGCAACAATCATGAACCAGAGCGTTGCCATGGCTATCGCACCTCCGCGGAATTCATGGTGATAACTTTCGGTTTCTCCAGGACGCCCGGCTCAGGCCCATGCTCGATCTCGCGCCGGATCAGGAACAGGAACAGGATCGATAGCACGGTGTACATTCCGGCAAATCCCAGGAGGGTGAACCAGCCGTTGCCGGCTGAGACCATCTTCGAGTAGCCGTCGGCGGTGCGCATCAAGCCATACACCAGCCATGGCTGACGGCCAAGTTCCGCCGTCATCCAGCCCGCAGTATTCGCGATGTAGGGGAATGGCGCCGCCAGCAGCAGGATCCACAGCATCCAGCGTGCGTCATACAGCGCCCCGCGCCACAATAGGAAGGCCGCGACTACCGTGATCGCGATAAACAGCGTCCCCAGGCCGACCATGATGTGGTACGAGAAGTAAAGCAGCGGAATGTTCTGCGGCCAGTCGTTCTGTGGAACGTCGTTCAGGCCCTTCACCTCCGCGTTCCAGCGACGATAGGTCAAGAAGCTGAGCATCTTCGGAATGTGAATGCCGTTGTCGATGGTCTGCGTCACCATGTTGGGCTGGCCGATGATGACCAGCGGCGCGCCCTCCTGGGTGTTGAACAGCATCTCCATGGCTGCCATCGTGACCGGCTGCTTACGGGCGACCATCCTGCCCGCTTCATCGCCCGAAGGGAAGAGTTGAAAGAGGCTGAAGATGAGACCCGCGATAACGCCGGTACGAAGGTAGATGCGCCCTTGCTCGCCGTGTTTCTGGGACAGCAGATAGAAGGCGCCGATCGCCGCCATTACAAACGCGCCGGTGACGGCTGCTCCGCTCATATTGTGCACGTACTGGACTATCGCCCAGGGGTTCAGCAACAGTTGCCAGAAGCTGGAGAGCTGCGCGGTGCCGTCAGCCGCTTTCGCGTATCCCACGGGATTTTGCATCCAGGCATCGGTGGCGACGATGAAGTAGCCGGAGAGCCACGATCCGAAGAAAACCATAAAGGCGCAGAACCAATGCATCGTCTTGCTCAGGCGTTTCTCGCCATATAAGAAGAGGCCGAGGAAGGTCGATTCAAGGAAGAAGGCGAACAGGCCTTCCATGGCGAGCGTCTGGCCGATGACGCCTCCGGCGAAGCGCGAGAAATGCGACCAGTTGGTGCCGAACTGAAACTCCATCGGGATGCCGGTGATGACGCCCATGACGAAGTTGATACCGAAGATCTTGGCCCAGAAGCGGGCGGCGCGATCGTAGGCTTCATCGTTTTTGCGCAGAGCGATCGTCTTCAGCACCACGATGAGCAGCGCCAGTCCCATGGTGAGCTGAGGAAACAGGTAGTGGTAAGTGATGGTAAAGGCGAATTGCAACCGGTGAACGAGGAGTGCTGCGCTATCCATGAATTGACCTCAACAGGAATACGAGTACACAGCGGTGCGGAACGATTCGCACGGATTCGGCTAACTGGGTTTATTGTCATCGCCGGACGCACGGGGGGCTGTGATTCACGTCACAGACGGGAAGGTTAAGCGGAAGAACACGGGCGGCAATAATGATGAGGCCGCCGGTACGAGAAGCAGACTGCAGGTCCCCCCTCACTTGCGTTCAGGATGACAATCTGCAAATCATCGTGAACGGGATACGTTCGCGGCGCGAGCAACTGCAGGTCCCTCGACTCCTCGTCCGCCTGCGGCGGACTCGTCGCTCGGGATGACACTGGAATTGGGGGTCTACGGCGCGGCTGAAGCCGCGCCCCTCGAGCCAGAGCCAGAGCCAAGCCAAGAGCCAAGAGCCCAGAGCCAAGAGCCGAAGAGCCGAGCTCTCTTCAGCTCGGCCGGATGTTCTGGTTCACGCGGAAGAAGTTGTTCGGGTCGTACTTCTTCTTCACCTCCGCCAGGCGGGCGTAATTGTCTCGGAAGCTGGCCTGCACGCGCTCCTGGCCTTCATCCATCATGAAGTTCACGTAGGCGCCGCCCGCCGAGAACGGATGCAGTGCCTCCCAATACTCCTTGCACCACGCGGTGATCTTGTCAGCGTTCGCCGGATCGGGATCGACGCCGACGATCACTTCGGCGAACAACGCCTCGCGGAAGCTGTAGGCGGTTTCGTTCTTGCCCACGCGCTGCGGCGCGCCATTCACCGGATAAAGGTGCATGGTCGAGAGCATGGTGGGGATCTTCGCTCCATGCTCGACATGACGCGCGATAGCCTCGTCGCTCAATTCGGTGAAGTTGTCGGCGCGCCAGTACCACTGCAAGCCGGGAACGAACAGGCCATCGAAGATGCTCTGCACCATAGGGAACGGCGCAGGCCCAACATGGTCGAGCAGCGGATGCCCCATGGAGCGAATGGCCTTGGTCGCGTTGTCCATTTCCTCCGCCGTGCCGGTGCCGCACCACACGATGCCGCAAACCTTCTTCAGGTGCAGGTGCTCGGGGAACATGGGCGCAGGCGGAATTACCAGGTAGGCGAAGAAGCCGCTGACGGTCTCGGGTGCTTTCTTGATGAAGTCGCGAAAGGCCTTCAGCACGTCGGCTGATTCTTCCAGCGGCCAGAAGGTCGGGCCGAACTGCACCGTATCGACGGGCTGCATGCGGAATTCGAAGGACGTGACCACGCCGAAATTACCGCCGCCGCCGCGGAGCGCCCAGAACAAGTCGGAGTTCTGCTTATCGTTCGCGGTGACAAACCTGCCGTCGGCCAGCACCACATCGACCGAGAGCAGGTTGTCGATGGTCAGGCCGTAACGGCGTGAGAGATAACCAATGCCTCCACCGAGCGTGAGGCCGGCGACTCCGGTAGTGGAGATAAATCCGCAGGGCACGGCCATGCCAAAGGCGTGCGTCGCGTGATCGACGTCGCCCCAAAGGCATCCCGCTTCGACGCGAACGCTCTTCTCCGCAGGGTTCACGCGAATGCCCTTCATGCGCGACACATCGATCACCAGGCCATCGTCGCAACATCCCAGGCCGGCGCCGTTGTGGCCGCCCGCGCGAATGGCGGTGAGCAGGTCATTCTCTACGCCGAACTTCACTGCTGCGATGACGTCGGCGACGTCGACGCACTTGGCGATCAACAGCGGACGCTTGTCGATCATGCCGTTGTAGAGCTTGCGGGCGATATCGTAGCCCGGATCGGTGGTTTGAATCAGCTCGCCGCGAAATGCAGCCTTGAACTGGTCGAGCGATTGCGGCGACAGTGCGGCAGATGTGCTAGCCATCCTAACCCTCCTGAGAAATATTGGGGACAGCATAGCACTACTTTTGGGCGCAGTTTGCCGCTGACCCAACACAATTTCGTAACAGAATCGTAAACGCACGGCGGCGCGCGACGCGGCTAACACGTGCCGGAGTTCACCACAATAACTTCAGCGCGAATTGCACCTGGCGTGACGTGGTCGCGGTGCTGGTGATGGCTCCTGCGGTGCCCGAGACACCGGAAGGGGTGAAGGTAATCAGCGCCGGGGTATTGAAGTTGGCGCGGTTGAGCAGGTTGAATATCTCGGCGCGGAATTGCAGGCTCATGCTCTCGCGCAGCTTGGTGTTCTTGATGGCGGAAAAGTCCCACGTTGCCAGACCGGGTCCGACAAGGTTATCGCGCGTGGCGTTGCCAAAGAATCCGCTGTTCGCCGGCGGCTGCAAGAATACGTTGGGATTGAACCACTGCGCCGGCGTGCCGAGAATGGGATTTCCGGTGAAGTTGGGATTGTTGAACGGCCGCACCGGATTGCGTGTGTCGCCATTGTTCGAGGGGTTGTAGCTGAGCTGCGGGGTGAAGGGGAATCCGCTTTGCAGCGTGAGGATGCTGTTGACGCTCCAGCCGCTGATCATGGTGCCGCCAAATCCGCGGAGCCCGCTTCCGAACTGTTTACCTTGTCCAAACGGCAGGTCGTACACCGCGCTGATGACGCCGATATTGCGCGCGTCGTAGGTAGCTGGTCCCCAATCGGCGCGAACGTCGTAAGGATTGGAGACCAGGCCAGGCGCATTGCCATCCGTAGTGCCGTTCACCGAATCGCCATCGTCCAACGCCTTTGACCAGGTGTAGACGCCGCGCAGAGCGAGTCCGTTGCTGAAGCGGCGATTGAAATCCACCTCCAACGCGTTGTACAAGCTGTCGCCCACGCCGAACCATGTCCAGGTGTTTGCCAGCGTCGGATTCGCCTTGGGCGTTCCGGCGGGAATGTAATACGAACCCGCCGGGACGGGAGTGCCCGCCAGTCCCACCGGGAAGTTGCTGGGATACACCGCCGGACATGGCGACGCCGGACAGATGGTCGGGACAGGAGTATTACCGTCGACGCCGACGATCTCGTGATATCCGTGCGAGCCGACATAGCGCAGCGAGAACGTCGTGTTGGGCGTGATCTGCTGTTCAACACCAAAGGTCCAGGAAATCAGCGTGGGCATCTTCAGATTGGGCTGCACACCGCCCGGCACCAGCAGGGCCTTTTTCGGCGGCGGAGCGTTGGGATTGATCGGCAGTTGCGAAACCGGTAGCGATGCAATGCTGTAGGTCGGATTGAACGGCGCATTCTGGTCCATGCGATAGCCGAGCGCGTCCTGAAGCTCGTAGTACATGCCGAAGCCTGCCTTGATCACCGTTTCAGGGTGGATCGCATAGGCGATACCGATGCGCGGCTCGGGCAGGAACTTCGCGTTGTTGGTGCTGAACGCGCTGCTGGCGATTCGTGGCTGGCTGGAGATCACGCCGTCGGTGAACGCGTAATTCGCGGCGCGCCCGTGCGCCTCGTTCCATCCTGTCGATGACTCGAAGCGGAAGCCGAGTGTCAAAGTAAGTCTCTGGGTCGCACGAATCGTGTCCTGCGCGTACAGGGAAGCGAACAGCGAGCGCCAGTTCAACTTGGTGGGCGCAGGATCGTAGAGGAAGCTGCTGGTCGTTCCTTGCAGAAACGTTTGCAAACTTGCGAAAGTGGCTTGGCCATACTGGCTGAGCGCGATGTTTTCGTTCGACTGGAACTGCTGGACCCAGGCGCCGAACTCGAACTGATGGCGTCCCTTGGTGAGCGAGACTTGGTCCGTGTAGGTATAAAGGTTGCGCGCAACATGCAGGTTGCTGCCGTTGTTGCTGCCCGCCAGCCCTAGCTGCGCCTGCGGATTCGAAGCTGCGCTTCCGCCAACCACTACCGCTCCCACTGGATGCCCAGTGAGAAAGCCCGGAACGTCCGCCGCCGGTGTACCCGGCGTAGGCTCGCCGGTAAAGAAGTAGCCGGCGCGGGAATATCCGAAGCGCGCGGTGTTCAGCAGGGTCGGAGAGAAGACGTGGGTCTCCTCCAGTGTCGCTACCTGCTCGGTAAGATTGAGCAGGTCGGTACTGTAGGGGTTGAGCGTCGTGGCCGTGACATCGTTGCCGCTGTCGACGGTATAGATCGCGGAGAAATTGTCCTTCGACGAAAACACCTGATCGAAGCGGGCGTTGCCGAAGTACTCGCGAATGGTTTGCAGCGGACTGCTGGAGACGGCGGCGATTCCGTTGAAGTCAGGATCGGTCGCCGAAGGCGTGGGCCACAAGTTCAGCAATGGTTGAACACTGGGAACAGCGGCGGCGCGCGAGGCCAGGTCGGGAACGAAGGCGACGGATGTCTGGTGCAGGTTCTGAATGAAGCCTTCGAAATTGGCGAAGAAGAAGCTCTTGTTCTTCACGATTGGACCGCCGGTCGCCGCGCCGAACTGATTGCGCTGGAAGGGCGGAGCTGAACCGGCATCGAAGTAATTCGGCGCGTCGAGCGCATTATTGCGCAGATATTCATATACCGAACCATGGAACTGGTTGGTCCCCGACTGGGTCACGATGCTGACCTGCGCACCGGGCCGCTTGCCGTACTCCACGCCGTAATTGTCGCGCAGCACATTGAACTCGCGCACCGCCTCGACGCCCAGCAGATTCTGGCTGGGACCGCCGGGCTGCATGTTGTTCTCTGCCGCGCCAGTAAATTCCACGCCGTTCAACAAGAACATGTTTTGCTGCGGGCGCTGGCCGGAGGCCGAGAAGTTATTGCCCGTGGTTGAGTTGGAAACACCGATGCCACCCGTCTTCTCCGCGGTGAAGTTTACGATTCCGGGATTGAGCGTGAGCAGCAGATCGAAGCTGCGGCCATTCAGCGGCAGTTCCTTGATTTCTTCATAGCCGATCAGGCCGGAGATGTCTTGTGTCGTGGCGTTCACCAGCGCGGCGTCGCCGGTGACTTTGACCTGCTCACTCACGTTGCCGACAGCGAGGCTGAAATCCACCGACGCATTTTGGCCGATGACGAGCGAGATCCCGGAGCGCACGCGTTCGGAGAAACCATTTTTTGCGGCGCGCACTTCATATTGGCCGACAGGAAGAGCCGCCAGTTCGTAGCGGCCGGCGGCGTCCGTGAGCGTGGAGCGAGTCAGGCCGGTGTCTTGATCCTTGGCGGTGACCGATGCTCCCTGGATGACGGCGCCTGTCGAATCACTGACCCGTCCTGAAATAGCGGCTGAAACCTGGGCCTGGGCAGCGAGGGGGTACAGGCTGCAACAAACCAGCCCAGCAAGCAGGCAGAGCAGGGAAGACAGGCGCACGTTCACCCCAGCTGCGAAGATTCGCAGTTAGTCGATTAAATCGAAGCTAACCGTTACTGTCAAACGGTTATGTGCGAATGGTTATTCCGGCAGGATGATCATCACTTCGGTGGACTTGATGAGCGCGGCGGCGACCTGTCCCTTTTTCAGCCGCAGCTCGCGCACTGCATCGGCGGTGATGATGGAGGTAATGTGCTGTTCGCCAATCGACAACGTCACCTGAGCCAGCAGACCGCTGACCTTGATGTCGGTGATGCGCCCGACGAGCTGGTTGCGTCCGCTGATGCGGCGAAAGGTTTTGCGCCGCTTGGCGGCAGATCCAGAGACGGTTACGCGCGGCAGGAAGCGGTCAAGCTCCGACTCGGGTATGCGGTGATGTCCGCCGGGAGTCTGCACCGTCTTCAGTTTGCCCCGGTAAATCCACTGCTTCAGCGAGGAGTAGCTGATTCCCAGCACCTGGGCGGCATCGCGCGGCGTATAGAGTTTAGGCATAGTCCCCGATCGTGATTTCCAGAAGCCTAATTGCGTTCTACCAAGGGTAGCAATTGGAAAGCGTGACGGCCTAGGTGTCACTTTGAGGCTATTCCACTAAAGTGCTATTCCCACCGAGCGGCGCAGCTTCGTTCGCTTAAAAATATCGAATATTTACTTGGCGGCGAGGGCAAATTCGACTACACTTCTTGCGCAACCCGGTGCGCAGGATTCCAGGGTTTCTATTGCCGCGCGGCGATACCCTGCTTTGCGAAACGGGTGAACCTGGCAGACAGAAGTGCGCTGTCTGTATGTGTACGTTAGTTGACTGAAATTTGGGAGGAGTAACATGCGCAAGCTTTCCCTGTTAATGTTCACGCTGGCGATTCTGTGCTTAGCTACCACAGCTTTTGCCGACAACATTGTTTTCGACCTTTCCCCAACCAACGGTACGACGAGTCGCGGGGCCGGCGATGGAACTGGCCAGGGCGTCAGCGTTCAGACTACGCAGACTCTCAGCGACGTCGAGTTCTACCTGGACTCGCCGAATGGTGGCAACTTCAAGTATTTCGTCTACGACAGCACCAACACTAACCTGTTGTTCCTGACCACGTTTAATGTTGGTCCCATTTCGCAGATGACGTGGGTTGCTGCACCCGTCAACTTCACTCTTCAGGCTGGACAGACCTATAACTTCGGCGTGATTTCTGACTCGAGCGCGGATTATGGCTACATCTTCCCGCCGATCAACTACAGCAACAACGGCCTGACCGCCATCACTACCGGCAACGACAACTACACCGGCTATGGCGTTCCGGTTTTCAGCGGCAACGGTGGCGCTGAAATCGGTCTGCGCCTGAGCGAAGCCAGTGTTCCGGAACCGGGCAGCATGGTTCTGCTGGGCACGGGCGTTCTGGGCTTGGCCGGCGTGCTGCGCCGCAAGCTGATGCTGTAATTCTGTTCCCTCGTTAAGTTTTGCCGGCCGGAGCTTCAGAGCTCCGGCTTTTTATTTGAGCGAGATTTGAACCACGCAGGTGGGCGTCTCGCTGATCGGGTGGGACAAGCTCACAAAGCAAAAGGCCGGCGCACTGGCCGGCCTCTGCTGGAAAGCAAAATAGCTACTTCTTCGGCGCGATCGAGTCCTTGGCTGCCTTGGCTACGCGGAACTTCACCACGGTCTTGGCAGGAATCTTGATTGCCTCACCAGTCTGCGGGTTGCGGCCCATGCGGGCTTTGCGGGCAGACTTCACCAGGCGGCCAAGACCCGGCACCACGAATACGCCGTTCTTCTTGGTCTCTTTGATTGCGACTTCCGCCAGCGCATCGAGGAACGCGGCGACTTGCTTGTTGCTCATCTCATGCTGCTCGGCCATGTGCCGCACCAGCTGAGTCTTTGTCATACCTGCTGCCATTGGGTACTACCTCCTTGAAGGTTGAGCCAATAATGACGCTCAATTGAACGGTATGTTATACCAACGACGGGCGCAGCGCAAAGCATTTTCAGCCTTATTTTATGCG
This sequence comes from uncultured Acidobacteriaceae bacterium, assembly GCA_963699875.1. GTDB lineage: Bacteria > Acidobacteriota > Terriglobia > Terriglobales > Acidobacteriaceae > CAVVDY01. The sequence goes on along the minus strand of CAVOVN010000010.1, from coordinate 677,473 downwards.
GGTTTTCCACAGGCAGGGTCGTTTGTGGCCGCTTTTTATGCGGTTACGGAGCAAGGTTCCCAGATAAGCAACACGGAAACAAGGGCCAAATCGAGAGTGTCGCTCCTTATTTCGCCAGGAATACCGCCACGCTGCGAGCTTTGACGACATAGCTATCCTGCGACAGCAGTGGGAATTCCTGACCGTCGTCGGCGATGTCGTGTGGCGAGGGCAACGAAGTGTCCACCATTCGGAACCACTCGTATTCGCCGATTTGCGGCAACTCGAACTGGTGGTCTTCCCAATGCGCGTTGGCGATGAAGTGAAGGTCCTGACGCGAGCCGTCGGCATTGAATTGCGTGAGTTGCATGGCGACGGTGCGAGAGTCGTTGCTCCAATCCGGTTGCATTCGCTGCACCCCATGCCACGTGACGTGAAAGCCGTCAGAGCCGCTGAAGTTGAAGGTCGAGCGGCGCAGCAGGGAGCAACGCTTGCGGAAGCCAATCAGCAAGCGGAAGAAGCGCACCAGATCGGCGTTGGAGTCGGCCATGTGCCAGTTCACCCAACTGATTTCGTTGTCCTGGCAATACGCGTTGTTGTTGCCCAGTTGAGTGCGCTCGAACTCATCGCCCGCGAGGATCATCGGCACCCCATGTGCCATCAGCAGGATGGTTGCGAAATTTCTGCGCTGCCGATCACGCAAGTCCTGGATGCCGCCGTCCCCGGTCGGGCCCTCGGTGCCGCAATTCCAACTGTTGTTGTCGTTCCCGCCGTCGGCATTGTTTTCGCCATTGGCAAGGTTGTGCTTGTCGTTGTAGGAGACGAGGTCATTCAGCGTGAATCCATCGTGGCAGGTGATGAAGTTGATGCTGTGGTAGGGCTCGCGCGCGCTGGTCTCGTACAAATCGGGACTGCCGAGCATGCGCGTCGCCAGCGCGGATGTCATGCCGGGATCGCCCTTCACGAACTTGCGGATGTCGTCGCGAAACTTGCCGTTCCACTCCGCCCATCGGCCCCACGCGGGAAAAGTTCCTACCTGATAAAGTCCTCCTGCGTCCCAGGCTTCGGCGATGAGCTTGGTGTTAGCGAGCACTGGATCGTAAGCCATGCTCTCCAGCAGCGGAGGATTGGCGAGCACCGAGCCGTCCTGACCGCGGCCCAGCACAGAAGCGAGATCAAAGCGAAAGCCATCGACATGGGCGGTGATCACCCAATAGCGCAGACACTGGATGATGAAGTCGCGCACCACGGGATTATTGGCGTTGACGGTGTTTCCGCAGCCGGTGAAATTTTCGTAGGCGCCATCCTGGTTGAGGATGTAGTAGGTCGGATTGTCGATGCCGCGAAACGAAAATGTCGGGCCGTGCTCGTCGCCTTCGGCGGTGTGATTGAAGACGATGTCAAGAAACACTTCGATGCCCGCCTCGTGGAAGGCCTGCACCATCTGTTTGAACTCGGTCACCTGCTCGCCATCGCCGCGCTTCGAGGAATACGCGGTGTTGGGAGCGAAGAAGGCGCGGGGCTGATATCCCCAAAAGTTCAGCAGTTGCTGGCCAGTGAACGGATTCGCGCGATCAGTGTCAGCCTCTTCAAATTCATTCACCGGAAGCAACTCGACCGCGGTGACGCCCAGTTGCTTGAGATAAGGAATCTTCTCGACCAGCCCGGCGAAGGTGCCGGGATTGGCGACCATCGAGGTTTCATGCACGGTGAATCCGCGAACGTGCAGCTCATAAATGATGCTGTCCACCAGCGGGATATCGAGCGGCTGATCGCTTTGCCAGTCAGCCAGGCCCCATTCCTTGATTACTCCCACGCGCTGCGGAGCGTTGGCCTCGGTGTGTGCTCCCCAAACGCCTCCGCCGGAAATGACGCGCGCGCATGGGTCGATCAGAAGAGTCGCCGGATTGAACCGGTACACCGTTGGGTCAGGATTGGGCTGCATGTCGAAGCGGAAGCCATAATGCATCCCGGGATCGGCGTTCTCTACAAATGCGTGCCACACCTGGCCGGTGCGATTGTGCTGAGGATCGAACGCGAGTTCGGCCAGCGTATTGTGCGTTGCAGGATCGATGAGCACCAGCGTGCACGAGGTGGCGTACTTGGAGAAGATGGCGAAGTTCACTCCGCGGCGGAACGGCGTCGCGCCCCAGGGAATGGGCGATCCCCGCTGCATGGTGAAGGGAGCGGTTGCGGGCTGGCTGGTAGGTTGGACTGTGGGCGCACTCATAGGAACCTCCGGCGAAATGGGCGAGATGTATGGTGGCAGAAAGCGGGAGGGTGAACAAGGGGTTTCGACAAGGTAGCTGAAAGATTCAATGCCAGTGTCATCCCGAGTGAACTCATGAGGGATCTGCAGTTTCGCAGCCGGCCACGAACTGCAGGTCCTTCGACTCGTCGTCCGCCGCGGCGGACTCCTCGCTCAGGATGACATGCCTATCTTCCGGACAAGGCTCTACGCTTTCGCCAGCAGCCCGCGCGCGATCTTCGCGTACAGCTCCACCGCCTCCAGCAACTGCTTCTTTTCGATGTACTCGCCTTCGGTGTGCGCAACGTGAATCGAGCCCGGGCCGATGAGCACCGGCTTGCCCCAGTTTGTCAGCGCCGGGACATCGGTGGTGAAAGCGGCGATCATGGTCTCGATGCCGGGAACCGTCGCCATCTCCATATAAGGAATTTCGAGCGCGAAATGCGCCTCGGCCTTGCCTGCAACGGCTGCGGTGATTTGTCGACGTAAGTCGTCAGCCGGCCCGACCAGGCGATACAGCAGATGCGCGACGGCATGGTCGGGAATTACGTTGGGTGCGCGCCCGCCCTCGATCAGGCCAATATTCATGGTGCACGGACCGGCTTTCGCTTTGACTGGCAACTCGATTTTGCGTAGGCGTTCCAGGGCATCGAGTAGCTTTTCGATAGCCGACTCGCCCAGTTCGGGATAAGCCGAGTGTGCCATCTTTCCCTTGGCAACAACTTCGACGCGGAGCGTTCCCTTGGACGCCAGCGCCAGCTTGTTCTCCGTCGGCTCGCCGTTGATCAGGAACCTGGCGCCGCGCGGCTGCTGATTTGCTACCTGTGCGCCCTGACTGTCGCGCTCTTCTCCGACCAGGAACAACAGTCCAACATGAATGCCGTCGGTCTTTAGCTTCTCAGACGCGCCGATCTGAGCGGCGATAATGCCCTTGGCATCGCACGAGCCGCGGCCATAAATGCGGTCATCGGTCTCCGACGAAGGGATGAACGGTGGCACCACGTCCATGTGTGTCGAAAACACGACCAGCGGATTGGGCTCGCCTGGGCACGTCGCCCATACGTTGAAGCGATTGCCTTCCACTGTCATGCGCTCGACGTTGTAGCCAAGTCGCTGCAGTTCCGCGGCGAGAGTTTCGCCGACGGCGCTTTCATTTCCTGTGATCGACTCAATATCGATCAGCTTGCGAGTCAGGGCGAACAGGTCCATACGGTCAGGATAGCAAGCTGCACCATGCGCAGCGTCCGGCTCTTCGCTTTTCGTCTTTCGCGGGAAACTTCTCAATGCCAGAGCACTAGCGTTCCAATTCTGGCGAACAGCGAATGGCGAATAGCGACGATCGAATTTTTACCTGCGTCAGCGAGGGGTGCCTGGCTCAGACTACAACAGCGGCCGGTGCGGGAAATATCTTTTCCAATGCCCGCTTTCGGTAATTGAAAGTGGAGCGGAAGACTCCTTGAAAAATCAGCATCTCCAAAGTTCGGCCAACCACGCCGAAGCCGACTTCGTACTCGACTTCATCACGAATCAGGGTTCCCCAAATTCGCCCTTGTTGCATCGGCTCGAAGCTATGAGTGTGCTGCCAGTGGCGAAACGGCCCTTGCTTCTGCACATCCTGAAAATACTCATTGAACGAAAATTCGCTGATGTTCACCACCCAGCGCTCATGGACGGGAAGGTAGGGCAGCACGCGAAATGCGACCGTCATCTCGGTGCCCGATCCCGCCATGCGCAGTGTCCCCGGAGGAACCTGTCCGGCAGGGAAGCGCGGGGGAACCAGGCTGAGCTTTACCAGCTTCGTTCCCAGCGCGGGCGGCATGATGCGCGGCAGATTATGCGGGTCGGCGAAGAACGCGAACACGCGCTCCACGGGCGCAGGGCACCCACTGCTCGGACTCGAAGCGGCGGCTCATGAGGGACGCACGCCAGAGATATCAGAGGGCAGGGGAAAGTGCAAATCAGTTGAAAACAAATTACCGTGTTGACGGTGCGAGGCATCAAAAGAACGTTTGCCGGTTACACGGATTCATAGATTGGAGCAGAGATCAAGCAATGCAAAAACGCAAACTTGGAAAGAGCAATTTGGAAGTTTCGGCTATCGGTCTGGGCTGCATGGGGATGAGCTTCGGGCTGGGGACTCCGGTCGACAAGCAGACGGGAGTCACGGTGATCCGGGCGGCGGTGGAACGCGGGGTCACGTTCTTCGACACCGCTGAAATTTATGGGCCCTACGTGAATGAAGAGCTCGTGGGCGAAGCGTTGGCGCCGTTTCGCGACGACGTCGTAATTGCGACGAAGTTCGGATTTCGTATCGAGAACGGCAAACAGGCCGGCCTCGACAGCCGTCCGGAACACATCAAGGAAGTCGCGGAAGCGTCGCTGAAGCGCCTGAAGACTGATGTCATCGATTTGTTCTACCAGCACCGTGTCGACGACAAAGTTCCCATTGAAGATGTCGCTGGAGCGGTGAAGGAGCTGATCCAGCAAGGCAAGGTGAAGCACTTCGGATTGTCGGAAGCCGGCGCGAAGACCATTCGGCGGGCGCACGCGGTCCAGCCCGTCACCGCGTTACAGAGCGAATACTCGCTGTGGTGGCGAGAGCCGGAGCAGGAAATCTTGCCCACGCTGGAGGAACTCGGGATCGGGTTCGTTCCCTTCAGCCCGCTGGGCAAAGGTTTCTTGACCGGCAAGATCACCCACGAAACCGAGTTCGGGGCCAACGATTTCAGGAACATCGTTCCGCGTTTCAGTGCGGAGAATCGAAAGGCAAACCAGGCGGTGGTGGAGCTGGTCGGCAGCATCGCTCATAAGAAGCATGCGACACCGGCGCAGATTGCTCTGGCCTGGGTACTCGCGCAGAAGCCGTGGATGGTGCCGATCCCGGGGACGACCAAAGTTCATCGACTGGAAGAGAACCTTGGCGCGGTGGGCATCGAGCTTACGCCCGACGATCTGCGGGAGATTGACAGCGCTGTGTCGGAGATTCCAGTTCAGGGTGCGCGTTATCCCGAGGAGCTGCAGAAGCTGGTCGGGCGCTAGACCGTCTGCTCTTGTCCGGCCAGCTCTTGCAGCAGCGAGTTCAACCGTCCCAACACGAGCTCGGGCTGCTTCTCCTTGAGTGAGAATTTCAGGATACCCGCGGGCGTGAACTGCGCGCCTGTTTCGGAAGCGACGAAGCGCATGAGCCGATCAGGTTCAATGTTGGCTTTTTCGGTGAAGCGAATGCTGACTGCGTCTTTGCGGCGCTCGATTTGCGCCACGCCTATGCGCTGTGACAAAAGGCGCAGCCCGGCGTACTCCAGCAGATTGCGCACTGGCGGCGGAGGCGTGCCGTAGCGGTCGCCCAGCTCCCCGGCAACATCTTCCAGTTGCGCCTCCGACTCGACGCCGGCAACGCGCTTGTACATGCGAAGGCGCTGATTTTCTTCGCGGATGTAGTCGACCGGAATGCGGATGTTGAGCCCGAGATTGAGTTGCGTCTCGGGCACTTCTTCTTTGAGCTCGCCCTTCAACTCGCGAACCGTGCGTTCGAGCATGGTGGTGTAGAGCTCGAATCCTACGGCTTCAATGTGGCCGCTCTGCTCGCCGCCGAGAAGGTTTCCGGCGCCGCGCAACTCCAGGTCGAGCGCCGCGATCTTGAATCCTGCGCCCAGATCGCTGAACTCTTTCAAGGCTGCGAGGCGACGTCGCGCCAGTTCGGTCAAGTCGCGATCGGGAGGAATCAGCAGGTACGCGTACGCGCGACGATCGGAGCGGCCCACGCGCCCGCGTAGCTGATAGAGCTCCGATAGGCCGTGGCGGTCAGCGCGATTGATGATGATGGTGTTGCACAGCGGAATGTCGAGCCCGTTCTCGATGATGGTCGTGGCCAGCAGGATGTCAGCCTCGTGGCGCACGAACGCCATCATGGTTTTCTCCAGCTCGCTCTCCGGCATTTGGCCGTGTCCGACAAGGACTTTCGCCTTCGGCGCCATCTCGCGAATCTTGTCGGCGATGTCGTAAATACTCTCGACACGATTGTGTACGAAGTAGATTTGCCCGCCGCGTTCCAGCTCTTTTTCTATGGCGGAGCGAATCAGCTTCTCGTCCCATGCGGCGACGATGGTCTGGATCGCCATGCGGTCTTTAGGCGGCGTCTCGATCACGCTCATGTCGCGCAAGCCCAGCAGTGACATGTGCAGCGTGCGCGGAATGGGCGTGGCCGACATGGTGAGCACGTCGACTTCTTTGCGTAGTTGCTTGAGTCGTTCTTTGTGGCGGACGCCGAAGCGTTGCTCTTCGTCGACGATCACCAGTCCGAGGTCGGCGAACTTGATGTCCTTCGACAGCACGCGATGCGTGCCGATGACCAGGTCGAGTTGTCCCGCTTCAATTTTCGCGACCGTTTCTTTCTGCTGCTTTGGCGAGCGGAAGCGGCTGAGCATTTCGATCTTGATAGGAAAGGCGGCAAAGCGGCTGCGGAAGGTGTTGTAGTGCTGGAAGGCAAGCACCGTGGTCGGCGCGAGCACCGCAACCTGACGATTGTCGCTGACCGCCTTAAACGCGGCGCGCATCGCGACTTCGGTTTTGCCATAGCCGACATCGCCGCAGAGCAGGCGGTCCATCGGCGTGGAGGCTTCCATGTCGCGCTTCACATCGGCGATGGCGTCGATCTGGTCTTCGGTCTCGGTGAACTCGAACGAGTCTTCGAACTCACGCTGCCATTCGGTGTCGGAGGCGAAGGCGTGGCCCTCGGCGCTCTTACGCACGGCATAAAGCTTGAGCAGTTCATCGGCCATGTCTTTCATGGCCTTCTTCACGCGCGCCTTGGTCTTCTGCCACTGCTGGGTCCCCAGTCGGTTGAGCACCGGCTTCACGCCCTCGGACGAGCGATACTTCTGAACCAGGTCAAGTCGCGTCAGCGGGACATACAGCCTTGCGCCTTCGGCATATTCGAGCACCATGAACTCGGCGGCGGCCCCGTCTTCCTGCGGAACTTCTTTGAGTCCCTGATACTGTCCGATGCCGTGCTCGACGTGTACGACGTAATCACCAATTGCCAAGTCGCGAAAGTCTGAAAGAAACGCCGAGACCTTCGATTTGCGCTGCTGCGGGCGGCCGGCGGAGACATCGGCCTCGTCGAAGAGATCGCGTGAGCCGAACAGAACCAGGTTCGACTCGGGCAGCACCACGCCTTCCGGCACATAGGCTTTGACGATGGTCGTGGTCGCGATCTCTTCCGAGAAGTAACTCGACTCATCCACATAGACCTGGCCCGGCTTAGGCGTACGGCTGCCAATGCGGAATGACAGGTTGTACTCGTTGAAAACATCAGCCAGCCGTTCGACTTCGCCCAGGCTGGAGACGGCGAAGATGACGTGCTTGCCATCCTTCGCGAGCTGGCCAACTTCTTCGGCCACCGCAGCGATCGATCCGTGGAATCGCGTCGTCGGTTGCGACTGGAATATCAGGTGCTCAACGCCATCGCTCGACTCGATGCCAAGCTGCTCGAGGGTGAGGACCGGGAGCGCCTGCAGGCGCTCGCTCCACTGCTCGGGTGAGAGGTAGAGTTCTTCGGGACGTACCAGATTGCCGACCAGGCTTCGCTCATGTGCTTCTTCAACCTTCATCCACCAGGCTTCCAGCGCGTCGGAGAGCTGCTCGGGTTCGTCGATGAGAACCTGCGCGTTGGGCAGCAGGTCGAACAGAGTTTCCTTCGCTCCGGCGACGGGCGCGTACAGCTCCCAGCCAGGAAAAACCGCTACGCCGCTGGCGCGAACCGTTTGCTCAATGAGCTCATCGCTTCCAGACAGGCGCTCGCCTGAGAGGCGCGCGTTAATCGCCGCGAGCGTCTCTTCTTCCAGCGGAGTCTCGGTAAGCGGAAGCAGCACGACATCGTCGGTGCTGGCGGCCGAGCGCTGTGTTGCCGGATCGAACTTGCGAATCGATTCGACTTCGTCACCAAAGAACTCAATGCGAATCGGGCGGTCAGACTCCGGCGGATAGACATCGAGGAGGCCACCGCGATGCGCGAACTCACCCGGCATCTCAACCACGTCCACCTGGCTGTAGCCCACCATCCGCAGATGCTCGACAATCTTCTCGACCTCAACCATCTCGCCCCGGCGCATCACCTTCGCCAGACCGGCGTAGAAGCCGCCATCGCGCAAGCGCATGGCCGCAGCGCTTCCCGTCGTTACCACGATGGAGGCCGCGCCGGTCGCAATCTTCCACAGCGATGCCGCGCGTTGTTCCTGAATCTCCGGATGCGGTGACTGGCTCTCAAAAGGCAGGGCATCGTAAGCCGGCAGACTGATGATGGATTCAGGAGCGAGCACACCGGTAAGGTCAGCGAGCGAACGAAGCACCGGCAGCAGCTCATCGATGGCTCGGTTATCGCAAACCACCAGCACCAGCGGCCTAGCTATGGCCCGTTGCAGCAAGACGGAGAAGAGAGTTTTTGCCGTTGGGGTGAGTCCGGAGACACGAAGGCGCCCCGCGCTGCCCTTGGTGTGGGCTGTTGCGCGCGCCAGAATGGGAGAAGTTTCCACGTCCGCGAAGAGTTCGCGAACGAATGGAAGGATCATCGTGAGTTTATTTTATCGCAGCGAACGCCCGTCGCTTATTCCAGGTCGCCCTTCTGCGGGTTGTAATAGAAGTGGAAGCGCAGCGCGAGATAGGGCCCGTGGAATTGGCTGGGCAAAGGTGAGAACGGATCGGACGCGGTAATGCCTCCCCAGGCCGCGCGGTCGAGCGCGATGTCTCCTGACGATGCATTGTATTGCAGGCCTGCAACTTTCCCGTCGGGGAGGATGACGAACTGAATGGACACCTTGCCTCGCTTCAGCAAAGGTGGTCTGGCCGACTCGGGAATGATGGCGTACCAGTTGCGGCGCACCGCCTCCAGCACGCGCGAAAGATACGGCCCAAAATCGACGCCCTGGGTATCGCTGAGGACCTCGAGATTGCCTTGAACCCGGGCGGCACCACCTCGGCCGGCGCCGTAATCGCCACTACTGCCCACTGAGCCTCCGAATCCGACGGAGGGAGCAGTACGGCCCATCGCGACGTTGTTGGCAGCCTGGCTGATCTGCTGACCGGCCGACATCATGCTACGAAAATCGACAGTCGGCTTTTGCTGCGAGCCTTGCTGCGGCATCGGTAGCCGCGGATCCTGCAACGTCGGTTGATTGTTCGTCGCGATTTGTTGCTGCTGACCCGGCTGTGGCGACGGCTGTTGACCTGGTTGCTGCGACGGAGGCGTCGCCTGCGCCTGTTGCGGCGCCTGCATTCCGCCCGGAGGGCCGGCGCGGCGCAACTCCTCCAGCGTCTTCTTGTCGATCTGCGGATGACGGCTCTCGGCAGTCCGGTTCTTATCGGAAATGACGTCTGTCGGCGGCGGCTTGGGAGGCGCTTTCTGCAGGTCCGGCGGCAAGTCGAGATAGGTGAGCTGCTGATTCTTCATCAGGTCGGCAGCCGACGCGATGATCGGTCCCTTCAGGTTAGGAAACAGCTTGGTCGTGTTGATGAGCATCAGCACGACCAGCAGGTGAACCATGATGGAGATCCACGCAGCTTCACGCCGGCGCACGCGCTCCAACTCGTCTTCCAGTTGCAACAGAAGATGAGGCGTGAGGAACTCGGCGTCCGCAGCGGTGGTATTCCAGCGTTGCGGCTTGGGTTCTTCCGGTTGAGTTCCGGGCGATGTAAGAATGGATGCCATCCGTATGTTCGACTGCGCTGAGCTACAACCCGCCCAGGGAACTGGTGGCTGGGCAACCCCGTCCACTAGGATGGCGCGAAGAAATTAACCCGGCAGCGAGCGGCAAATCGTTCTTCCTTATTTTCGCACACATGTGCCTATCTAAGGATTCGCCCTGGTAACCACCTTAGTTCCAGAAACCTTTAGCGGGTGTCATCCCGAACGAGCCTCTTTGCGAAGTGAGGGATCTAGGCGGCCCGATTCGCGCCGGCGCGCGAAAGGGACGCATCCTTATTTCGAGCCACCCACTACGCAGAAACCTTTCGATAAACTGGTTTCCTATGAAGGCCGTAATCGTAGGCACCGCCGGGCACATCGACCATGGGAAGAGCGCGCTGGTTCGCGCGCTGACCGGCACCGATCCTGACCGCCTGGAAGAAGAGAAGCGGCGCGGCATCACCATCGACATCGGCTTCGCCAATCTTGACCTGACTGCGCCGTCGGGCGAGCTGGTGCACATTGGATTCGTCGATGTTCCCGGGCATGAGCGCTTCGTGCGTAACATGCTGGCGGGAGTAGGCGGCATCGACCTGGTGCTGCTGGTGATCTCGGCGGAGGAGTCGATCAAGCCGCAAACCCGCGAGCACTTCGACATCGTGCGCCTGCTCTCGGTGCGCCGGGGCATGACGGTGCTCACCAAGTCGGACCTGGTCGATCGCGACACTCTCGAAGTGGTTCGCATGGAAGTGGCCGAGTATCTGAAGGGATCGTTTCTCGATCCCGCGACTTCGCCGATCGTCGCTGTGAGCGCCAAGACTGGCGAAGGTTTAGACGAACTGAAACGCGAGTTAGTGAGGCTGGCGTCTGAAGTCCCGGCGAAGGATTCCAAAGCAGCGTTTCGCCTGCCCATCGATCGCGTCTTCAGCATGAAGGGCTTCGGCACGGTGATCACCGGCACACTCATCGCCGGCAGTGTTGCTCCTGAGCAGGAGGTCGAAGCTCACCCCGGAGGCAGGCGGCTTCGAGTGCGCGGGGTGCAAGTTCACGGAGAACCGGCGAAACTCGCCATCGCCGGGCAGCGTACCGCACTGAACCTGGCGGGCGTCGAGACCGCTGATCTCGCCCGAGGCATGATGCTGACCGATGCCGGTATGTTTCAGCCGACCGAGCGCCTGAGCGTGAGCCTCGACCTGCTTGCGTCGGCCAAGCCGCTGCGCGACGGAGCGCGAGTACACTTCCACGCCTTCACTGCCGAAACCATAGCCGAGATCAAGCTGCTGGAAGGGAAGTTGGTGAAGCCGGGCGAGTCGGGCTATGCGCGATTGAAGCTCGACGATCCTCTGCTGCTGCTGCCGGGAGACCGCTTCATCATCCGCCAATTCTCGCCGGTGATCACCATCGGCGGCGGGCAAGTGTTGGACGCGCTTGAGCCGTCGCGGCGAATGAAGGCGGCAGAGCGGCTGGCTTTTGTGCGTAGAGTGGCGAACGCAACTCCAGAAGAAACATTGCTCGCGCGCGTGGCGCGGCGAGGTGCGGCGGGATTGTCGATGGGCGAGGCTATTACTGAAACCGGATGGCTGCGGGCCCGCATCGACCAGCTTGCCGCCGCCCTAAAACAGCAGAAAAAGATTGTGCACGCCGGCGACTTGCTGCTGTCGAGCGACGACTTCGCGCACGCGCGGACAGCCGCCATAACCGCGATCGAAGAATTTCATAAAGCCAACCCACTAGTGACTGGACTTAACCAGGAGCAGTTGCGCGAACAACTTGGATTGCGACCCGAGATATACCGCGCTGTTATCGCGTCGCTGGTGGGCGACAAGAAAATCGAAGTCGCCGGCGAGCAGGTACGCGGCGCCGGACGTGGCGTGGTGATGCGCGATGACGAGGCGGAATCGAAGCAAAAGATCGAACAGGCTTTTGCCAAGGCGGGATTGCAGGTTCCCTTATTAAAGGATGTACTGGCATCCGTGCGTATCGATCAGGCGCGCGCGCAGAAGATTGTTACGCTGCTGCTGCGCGACCGCGTGCTGGTGAAGTTGGGCGATGACCTGGTGTTTCACCACAGCGCGCTGGAATCGCTGCGGCAACAGATTGCTGCCCAAAAGACAAAGACCCCGAAACTCAACGTGGCGTCGTTCAAGGATCTGTTCGGCATCACGCGGAAGTATGCGATCCCGCTGCTTGAGTATCTTGATCGTGAGCGGGTGACCAAGAGGGTCGGGGACGAGCGGGTGATTCTGTAGCAGCCCAGGTTAACGTCCAAGTGCGGGACGCGAACCTGGGGCACATCTACGACTTGAACTTCCTACTGCTTGTCGTAAACACCTTTCGACTTCGTCTTTTTTCCGTCAGAGGCAGTTCCCTCAAGATCGACAACGCGGCTCTTGCCATCTTTGGCGACCTCAATGGTTCCGTGGAGCGTCTCTTTCCCGTTTACTTTGTTGATTATTTCCATCTTGCGGTCGTTAATAACTTTGTATGAGCGGGTGGTTCCGTCAGCGCCGCCCGTCACCGGATAGTCTTTGCCATCGAACTTGCCTATCCATTCGGAATGCGCCGGCTGGTTCTTCCCGTCAACCCCGTCAGTGGTAACTTTCACGTTATCGCCGTCAGCGCTGTAGACGACTGTCGTGTTCTTCGTGGTGCCAGCCGGAATCTTCGACTTCGCTTCATTCAGCTTCCACGTGCCCATGTTCGGATTGTCGGCGGCGTACATCGCCGCGGCGAACAGGCACACAAACGCAGCCAACAGCAGATTTCTTGTTTTCATTGCTTCTCCAGTCTCTCGTTTGGTCTTACATGCCACTTCTGTAACAGCATCGCAATATAACTGGCGGACACAACAATTCAAAGACATTCGTGGGCGAATTTCGATATTTCACTATCGTGTTGCCACGCAAACGACCCTCAGGTGGCTGGTCCGGTACGATTCTGAGGCACCTTACGGGAACTATGATTCGGTAGTTACCATCGTGAGCGTCAGAAGGTCGCATCGGCTATCATCACGCCATGCCGGAATCAGTCGATATTCTAGCCATTGCCGCCCATCGCGACGACGTTGAGCAGACCTGCGGCGGTACGTTGCTGAAGATGGCGCAGATGGGACGTGCCATCGCCATCCTCGACCTCTCGCGGGGTGAGATGGGAACCCGCGGCACCATGGAAGACCGCGCGCGCGAAGCCGAAGACGCGCGGCAGATTCTGCGCGTCTCCTGGCGCAAGGCGCTTGACATTCCCGATGGCTGCGTAGAGAACACCCTCGAAAACCGTCAGAAGGTGGCCACTGTGATTCGCCAGTTGCGGCCGCGGGTGCTCATCCTGCCGTACTGGGAGGCGCGCCATCCCGATCACTACACTGCCGGCGTTCTTGGCTATGAGGCCGCTTTTGTCGCCGGACTGGCAAAGCTCGACCTCGGCTTTCCCGCGCATCGTCCGTTCAAGATCATCTACGCGAGTTTGTACGCCGAGGTGCGACCGTCGTTTGTCGTCGACATCACCGACCAGTTCGAAGCGCGATTGCAGTCACTGCTGGCCTATCGCTCACAGTATTCCGATCAGGCATCAGGCAGCGGACTGTTTCCGCGCGAGGCGGAGATCCGCGAGAAGCTGGCGCACATGGCAGGCTTCTACGGCCTGCTGGCGGGAGTGAAATATGCCGAGCCCTTCGTGCAGAAAGAGGTTGGGCTGGTGGACGACCTGATGGCGATTCCGGTGCAGTCGATTTGAGAGGACGACGAGACTAAGGTATAATGGTATAATATTTAGGTAGACGAGGTAGATGTGGCACTAAACATTAAGAATGAAGAGACTTGCGCGTTGGTTGAAGAGCTGGCACAGCTCACTGGCGTCAATATGACGGAGGCCATTACCAATGCCGTACGCGAAGAGTTGAAGAGGGCGAAGCAGCACAAGAAGAAAGAGGGCGTGGCTGAGAAATTGATGGAGATTGGCCGAAAGACCGCCCCCCTCATTAAAGAACCATGGAAGTCCACTCCTCATGGCGATCTGCTTTATGACGAGAAGGGCCTCCCGAAGTGATCGTAGACACGTCAGCGCTGATCGCGATTATCTTTCAAGAGCCAGAGGCGCAGCGCTTCAGTGATCTAATTGAAGACGCGTCAGCCTGTCATATGTCGGCTGCGAGCTATTTCGAAACCGCGATCGTTCTCGACGCCAGTCGCAACCCAATTGTGAGTCGGCGTTTGGATGAACTGATGCGATACGCCGGTATAACGATTGAGCCTGTCACCGAGATCCAAGCGAGGATCGCTCGCGAAGCCTATCGTGATTATGGGAAGGGCAGTGGTCATCCTGCGCAACTAAACTTCGGCGACTGCTTCGCCTACGCTTTGGCGCGTGATCGAGGGGAGTCACTACTTTTCAAAGGAAGCGATTTTTCCCGGACTGATCTACGTTCGGCTCTGCAGCAACCCGAACCGAATTGAAAGGTGTTACTTCTTTCTTTCCACCAGGAACGCTGCGATCTCTCGCAGGGTTTGCGACCTCTCGCCGAAAGCATCCAGAGCGCTGTCGGCTCTCGCGATCAACTGGTCCGCTTTTTTGAGCGAAGCTTCGATCCCAAACAGCGCCGGATAGGTCACCTTCTCGCTGGCAGTATCTTTACCCGCGGTCTTGCCGAGCTGCTCCGAGGTCTGGGTGACATCCAGGACGTCATCGACAATCTGGAACGCCAGCCCGATATTCATGCCAAAGTCGCGCAAGTGTTGAACCTGTGGTTCATCGGCGCCCGCATAGATGCCGCCGGTAACCACGCTCGCGGTCAGCAAGGCTCCAGTCTTCGAGCGGTGAATATACTCCAGCGTCTTCGCATCGGGACGAGTGTGTTCGGCTTCCAGGTCCATCACCTGCCCGCCGATCATTCCGTCGATGGTTCCGGTGCCGTGCGCGATTTCTGTGATGATGGCGACGCGAGCCTCCGCCGGACATTGCAGTTGAGCCAGCACCTCGTAGGCCTGCGTCTGCAAGGCGTCTCCGGCGAGGATGGCAATGGCTTCTCCGAAAACCTTGTGGCAGGTCGGCCGGCCGCGGCGTAGATCGTCGTTGTCGAGCGCCGGCAGATCGTCGTGAATGAGCGAGTAGGTGTGCAGCATCTCCAACGCCGCGCCCAACTCTTCCACTCCGGGCGGAACACGGCCCACGACCATGCGCGCGGTTTCCCGGCACAGAATAGGCCGCAGCCGCTTGCCGCCGGCAAATACGCTGTGCCGCATCGCCTGGTGGATGGAAGACGGGTACTGCGTTGCAGCGGGCAGCAGCCGCTCCAGTGCTTCGTCGGTGGTGAGACGTCCTTGTTCGAGTGTGTCCTTGAGCATGGAGAAAAAAGTATAGCAATGAAGATGTGGCGGGTCAGTGATGGCTGAGGTGTCAGGTATCAGGTTTCAGGTGTCAGAAACGAGCCACCAGCCGCCAGCTAGACCAACTCACGAGTGTCTCTATCCCAAACCATCGACAGCCAAAAGCGAATAGCCAAGAGCGAAAAGCGGATTCACTCACACCGACTCGTAGTACCTTCCCTCAGCGCACGCTTTGCACAGCGTTTCGCCGTTACGCCTGACTTCCCGCTGGAAATTAATCCCTTCACCGCACATTGCACAGACGATACGCTCGCCCTTGTAGCCCGGCATCTCTTCCGGGGGAAGCTGCACCTTCACCCATTGCACGTCGAAGAGCGCTTCCGTGGGCATCTCGCGATAGGCGAGCATCTGCTGCTGGTTCTTGCTCTCGATCTCAGGATGCATCTGCCGCGCCAGCGCCTTGGAACTCTCACGCGCTGCAATTCGCACCGCGCGATCGTCCTGTAAATCTACAAACGTCGCAGCCACTTTGCCCCAATCGCGAAACTTCAGCGCGCGTTTGCCCAGCCGGCATCCGGTGACCACGCCGATGGCGTCGGTCATGCAGCGATCGATCTCGACGAAGGTGATGAGGCGCTTGCGGTCGCGACCCTTGGGATCTTCGATCCCCAGCAGCTCCAGGCCGAGCATGGCCATGCGTACGCCCAATACCTGCCCGGCACACAGGTGACCGTGGGCAATTTCCGCCTCACGCAGCAGTTCGTTCAGCGAGCTCGGAGGATGATAGTCAGTCATTTGTAACTTTCATTCTAGATTAAGCGGTTGCACAACTTTGGTGCCTTCCAAACCTACATCCGATGTGCTACATTCCGGCGAACCTTCGGAGGAAAATCACATGCGACCACTTACATGCCTTCTGTTATGTGTCGTTACCGTGATCGTAGGCTACGGCCTGGCGAGTCCGGTGGCGGCGCAGACGGTCAATTCTCAGCCGCAGGCTGCTCCCGGATCTGGCTACTGGAGCGACCCTGCGAACTGGCTGCAGCAATTTGTGCCAGACAATCAGTTGTTCTGGGACAACTCAAAGAATTGGACGACGAACTACGGGCCTGCCTACAGAGACACGGTTATAACACCAAAGCAGTTCCTTGCGTGTTCACCTCAGTTTGCACTCTGTTTCCATTCCGGACCAGACCCGTATCCGTGCCATTTGGCTCCGGATGGGCGTTCCGCAAATTGTCTGTGTACAGTTCAGACCACCACGAACTACGTTTTGCAGGGGTCTATTCTGAACTATCCCGTCGCTGCCGCGACACTTGCGAAATGCAAGGCAGATAACTCTGGCTGCCCAAATACCGACGATGCTCCGGTTTGCAAGCTTCTGAATAATGGAGAGCTAATTCCTGGCGCAGACGTCATCTCGACCTTCGACCCCGAGTCGAAAGCCGAGATCCTCAAAGCTCTCGCGACCGCAGGCAAAAACTTTATCACCTGTGACAAGGGGGCATACGCCGGATGCATGACTGCGCCGTGCCGCAACAATGGCGACGGTACCGCGAACTGTAAGTGTCCAGTCTTCTATGGACCGTTCCAGCTCACCGGGAAGGGTGCCCAATGTACGCTGGGTGGCGATATGGTGAATTCGGCCTCGTACAATCCCGCATTGGAGAGCAAACACTAACAGCAGCGGTTCCCAATCGAAGTGCTCTGACTGTGCGCTCTGGGTTCGTCCGAGTTCGAATGCGAATCTGGGGCGCAGTCATTGTGTGGTGGACTCGTCCCCGAAGGTTGTTATTCAACGATTGCGGCTCGACCCTAGGAATTCGCGACGATGTGTCTACTGCTCGGCCTCGCTGTCTCCCAGTAGTTCCTCGGCATGATGCGTCACTACGTTTACGGTGAAGGGCTGGCCGTTGGCCGGTGAGAAGGTTACTCGGGCCGGATGCCGCTCCCAGGTTGCGGTCGAACAGTCTGCCGCAGGAGCATCAGTATTGGCCGCGGTAGGCTTTGTCAGTTCTTTGCGAAACAGCGCCTTGCGTACCCCGGCTTGCGCCACCACTGCGGTCCACCGGGCGCCACTCTCGGAAACCCCGCAATACGCAGCGTAATCCCGGTACCAGCTCACGTGCGAGCTGGCGCTATCGAAATCGGGTAGCTTCAGTTGCACGATGTGGCCGCTCACCCGATCGACCAGCAGCCAGTCGCCACGCTGCCAAATCCATTTAACCTGCTTGGGAGAGTCGCCAGGAAGCCGGTCGTTCAGGCGATAAGCGCCCTGCACCACGAACTGGCGGTCGGTGATGTCGTGAGCATCGCCAAGGGTGTAGTCCTTCAGCTTGGTATCGACGTAAAGCGGACGCACGCTGATGGCGGCCGACTGGCTCTCGTCACGTCCAAAGGAGATTTTGACAGTTTGCGCCTTGCCGAGGAAGACGACGTGGGGCTTGGCAGCGCTCCACGCCGGAACCGCCAGGGCCAGCGCCAGCGTGATCCCTGCGAAACTCCTGAGCCCGGCAACACTAGGCATTAGGTCAACGCTACAACTTGTTTTCGAAATCGCGCAAGTGACTTTAGTAACCGGGCACTCACTAGAACGCCGAGCGGCTTACATGCAACCCCTGCAAAACCCAGCACCTCACACGTCTTGGCATGGGAAAAATTCTTGTCCCAAAGCAGCGGCCGCGAGTGCTGGTCGTCGATGACAATCGCGACAATCTCAGCACCATGCACGAGATGCTGCAATCCCGCGGCTACGCGGCTTGTGCCGTGGGCAGCGCCGAAGCGGCCGAGCGTGAGATCCATCGCCATCCGCCAGATGTGATCCTGCTGGACGTCATGTTGCCCGGCAAGTCTGGCTACCAGCTGTGCCAGGAACTGAAGTCGAATCCGGCAACGCGGCTGATTCCGGTCATCATCATCACCGGCCTGAGCGACCGCGAGAGCCGGCTGCGCGGCATCAATGCCGGCGCCGATGACTTCCTGAATAAACCGACATACCCGGAAGAACTGTTTGCTCGCGTCAGTTCTCTGGTAAAGCTGAAGCAGTTTACCGACGAACTCGACCACGCCAGCGCGGTGCTGTGCTCGCTGGGCTTGAGCGTTGAATCGCGCGACCCCTACACCGAAGGACATTGTGAGCGACTGTCACGCTATGCCAGCGACTTGGGCCGATGTCTCGGGCTGGACGAAGAGTCGATCGTCGCGCTGCAGCGTGGTGGCTTCCTGCACGATCTGGGCAAGGTGGCGATCCCCGACGACATTCTTAAGAAAGGTTCGAACCTGACAGCGGCGGAGCGCAAGGTAATGCAGCGGCATCCCGTCATTGGCGAGCGCATTTGCAAGCCGCTGAAGTCGCTGCGCAAGGTGCTGCCCATCATTCGCCACCATCATGAGCATTGGGATGGCAGCGGCTATCCCGATGGCCTCGCCGGTGAGGACATCCCGTTGCTGGCGCGGGTGCTGCAGGTGGTGGATGTCTATGACGCGCTGCGCACTGCGCGTCCCTACAAGGCGGCGCTGTCGCACGATGCCGCAATTGACGTGATGCAGCACGAAGCCGACCGTGGCCTGTGGGACCCGAATATCGTGCGCGCGTTTATTTCTATGATCAACCGCAAGCAGATGGCGGCATAACGGCCGATATTTTCGACCACAGACGGCATCGACACAGAGTGACAGAAATCAATTTCATTGCTCCGTGCCTCTGTGGCTCGGTGGATCATGGTGCCTTCGACCTCGCCACGGAAACCGTCTTCCAGAAATCGCAACGTATGATTTCTGCAATCCCTCTGGACTCTCTTTTGTCCTTCTTCTCCGTGTCCTCCGTGTCCTCCGTGCCTCCGTGGTGAGGTCTTCTCTCCGCCCTGCTAGAATCGAAGTTCGGGCCATGCCCGCTCTCTCTCATCCATGAAATGTCCGTTCTGCGGCTTTGAAAATGACAAGGTAGTCGATTCGCGCGAGAGCAAGGAAGGCGAATCGATTCGCCGCCGCCGCGAGTGCCTGAAGTGCGAAAGGCGCTTCACCACCTACGAGCGTATCGACGAGATTCCCTACATGGTGGTGAAGAAAGACGGGCGGCGCGAGAAGTTTGAGCGCCAGAAAGTGCTCGCCGGACTGCTGCGGGCCTGCGAGAAGCGCCCGGTTTCCATGGGCAAGCTGGAGCAGATCGTCAACGACGCTGAAGGTTTTGTCATCGATTCGGCCGAACGCGAGCGCACGACCAGCCAGATCGGCGAACTTATCATGAACCGCCTGAAGGGCATCGACAAGGTCGCTTATGTGCGCTTCGCATCCGTCTATCTCGATTTCAAAGATGTCGGCGAGTTCATGTCGGAGCTGAAGGACTTGCTGGATACGAAAGAGCACGCGCCGAGTAAGCCGAAGTAGTGAATTGGATTTGTGTTGGGTATCAGGTATCAGCTATCAGGTGTCAGAAGATCCAACTCTGAGACCTGACACCTGAGACCTTAAAACAAATGGCACATAAAATTACTCTTATTCCTGGCGACGGCATTGGCCCCGAGGTCGTGAACGCCACCATCCGCATTCTTGAAGCCACCGGCGTGAAGTTTGAGTGGGAAAGCTACGCCGCCGGCGCCGAGGCCTACGAGAAATATCACGAGTACATTCCTAAGGAACTCATCGAGTCGATTGAGCGGACGAAGGTCGGACTCAAGGGCCCGGTCACCACTCCTATCGGTGGCGGTTTCTCCAGCATCAACGTTGCCCTGCGCCGAAAATTCGAGCTGTTCGCCAACTTCCGGCCCATTCGCAGCCTGCCGGGCGTTCCCTCCCGCTATCAAGGCATCGATCTCATCGTGGTGCGCGAAAACACCGAAGGACTGTACTCCGGCATCGAGCATGAAGTCGTGCCCGGCGTCGTCGAGAGCCTGAAGATCATCACCGAGAAGGCTTCCACGCGCATCGCGCGCTTTGCCTTCGAGTACGCTCGCCGGGTAAAGCGCAAAAAAATTAATTCCATCCACAAAGCCAACATCATGAAGATGTCGGACGGCCTCTTCATTCGCTGCTCGCGCAATGTGTCGAAGGAATACCCGGAGATCACCTACGGCGAGCACATCGTCGACAACACCTGCATGCAGCTGGTCATGAATCCCTACCAGTACGACATCCTGTTGCTGGAAAATCTCTACGGCGATATCGTCTCCGATCTGTGTGCCGGTCTGGTCGGCGGACTCGGCCTGGTTCCGGGCGCAAACTTCGGGCACGAAATCGCTATCTTCGAGGCGGTGCATGGCTCGGCGCCCGACATCGCTGGTAAAGACATGGCCAACCCGACGGCGGTGCTGCGCTCTGGCATTCTGATGCTGCGGCACTTGGGCGAGGAGAACGCGGCCAACCATATTCGTCTCGCGATCGAGAAGGTCTTCACCGAAAAGAAGCACCTGACGCGCGACATTGGCGGCAGCGCGAGCACCACCGAGTTCACCGACGCCATGGTCGATGCGCTACATACGATTCCTGCGCCACAGCCGCAGCCGGTGGAAGTGGAAATGTAGCCTTACGGTTGCGAAAGGTTCGCGTCAGGGCAGGACCTTGGTCGTGCCGGAAAGCGCTTTTTTCGCCGCCGAGGCGACCTCAGTCGCTGAGCGATCTGTCGTTCAGAGTTTGTCGGCAGCATGGTAAACGGCGCACATCTCCGCTGAAGAGTACTATCAACTCTGGGGTGAAATCATGTCATTTAAGAACGGCGATCGCTCGCGCGCTCATAGGCTCCGCGCTCAAAGGGACAAGCTGCGTATCAAAACCAGAGAGTTGAGAGCCGCGGCTCCCGAGAAGGCGCCCAAAGCAAAAGCGGCCAAATAGCTGTGTAGAGCCGGCCCCCTTAGGATGCGCTACGTGGCATCCTAAGCAGATGGGTGGTACCTGTATTCGTCTTCGCTTTGTATCAGGGCACGACTTCAGTCGTGCCGCATACAGATGAAAATGGAACGGCTTTAGCCGCTGCGGCTCTTATAGCAACGCAGCAGGGGCTAAAGCCCAAGCTTGGAGCATCGCTTTTGGCACGACTGAAGTCGTGCCCTGATACAAGGCTCTACACCTGCCGCTTACGCTTGTATTGCGATCAGCGGCGCCTGTTTCTCCACCGCTTCGCCGATTTCTGTGGCACAAACCCCGGCTTCAGTGAGCTTATTGACGAGGCGATCGGCATCGGCGGCAGCAACTGAGATCAACAACCCGCCAGCCGTCTGCGGATCATAGAGCATCGTTCGCAAGTCTTCGGGCACCTCAGCAGCGTATTCCACACAGCCTTCCACGAATCCCCGATTCGCTTTCAGGCCTCCGGGTACGTAGCTGCGGCGCACACATTCCAACGCGCCTTCGAGCAAGGGAATCTTCGACGCAAAGATGCGCAAGCTTACACCCGAGCCGCGCGCCAACTCGCGCGCATGGCCGATCAGACCGAAGCCGGTGACGTCGGTCAGGCCGTGCACTTCGAATCCGTCGGCGATGACATCGGCCGCTGCCTTGTTCAGCGTGATCATGGAGCGAATCGCTCCGCGCGTCCAGGCAAAGTCTGCTTTATTGCGCTTGATGGCCGTCGAGATCACGCCGGTCCCGAGGGCTTTGGTGATAATCAAGCGATCGCCCGCACGCGCTCCAGTGTTGGCCAAGATTTTTTTGGGATGGACCGTCCCCGTAACCGAATAGCCCAGCTTGATCTCAGGATCGCGAATGCTGTGTCCGCCGATGACCGTACAGTTCGCCTCGATCATCTTCGACAACCCGCCGGACAGCATGCGCTCCAGAATGTTGGGATCCCCGTCTTCTGGGAAGCAGACGAGTGCGAGCGCGCTCACCGGTTTGCCGCCCATGGCGTAAACATCGCTCAGCGCATTGGTCGCGGCGATCTGACCGAAGACGTACGGATCATCGACGATGGGCGTGAAGAAGTCGGCTGTCTGCACGATAGCCAGCTCAGGCGTGAGTTGATACACGCCCGCGTCGTCGGCTGTGTCGAAGCCGATGAGCACGTTAGGGTCATGTTGCCGGGCTAATTTCCCAAGCACCGAGTCCAGCACCGCCGGACTTAGCTTGCTCGCTCAACCCGCGGCTTTGACCATCTCCGTTAGGCGTACTGCACTGCCTTCTGACATGAGATTGATTGTAGCAATGGAACAGCAGGGCACTCGCGCGTTCAGCTAACGGCTATGCGAACGCATCAGAGCTGTTGACTGACAACTGACCACTGACAACTGTCGTTTCAGTCCGCCTCTTCCGCCAGACGCACGCGAGCGGCTCTGGCGGCGCTGATCTCATCCCAGCGTACCCATGCGATGTAAAGCACGACCACGATGTTGACCAACAAGATCGTCCAATGAATCCAGTTGGGATGACGGATGAGTTTGTACAGCTCGAAGGGCAGATACACCGCGCCCGAGATAATCGCCAGCCACTCTCCCCAGGCGCGCTGTCTCCACAGCCCATACCCCTCAATGAAGCGCCCGGCAGCGTAGACGAAGGCGATTACCAGGACCAGCGTGACATTGGCATCCATTACCTTGCCGGCGGCGTGGACGAAGGCTTGCGACAAGCGGCGGTCCGGGTCGATGTGCAGGTAATACAGCAGGTTCTGCGCCGCGTCTTCCAGATCGACGTTCTTGTGGACGATTTCGAGAAAGACAAAACTGGCAGCGATAGCCAGCAGTCCTTTCACCGCCTCAAGGACGGCAACCGCGCGCAGGCCCTTCTTGTGGCCCGAATGGTGGGCCACAGCTTCGCACCGGGTTCGGGGTAGCTCTTTCAACGCGGTTATGTCGCTATTGTGGGCCAATGCTAACGCTCAGGCATCCTCGAATCTGAATCGTCTATCTCGGTTGGAAGCGCGCCCCACTGACGAGGTTTTTCGATAACACTATCTTAATTGTTGGTGAGGTGGACGGGTAAGTCAATCGCTCTTCAGTTCCAGGTCGGTCTGCCGCGCAATCCGCAGCATGTCTTCTGTCCGCAAGAGTTTCAGGCGGCAGCGCTCGTCGCACGCCCCTGCGCGCTCTGCCTCCTCAATTCGCTTCCAGCCTGCATAGTCGATCCAAACCACGCCACGCGACTGTAACAGCTCTGTAAGATCGACAGCGGATCTCTCTGGCGCCGCAGTGACTTCGCTTGCGATCTTCTGCGCCACCTGCAGCGCTTCCGCGCGGTTGGTAGGAATCGTACCCGACGGACCGCGCTTGGCCCAGCCGACCACGTACAGCCCGTCGCCAATCCTGCCCCCATCATTGGCGAAGGTTCCGTTGGACGGAGAAGCCGTGCAGCAGGGAACAGCCTCGTATCCGATACAGGTAACGGCGAGTTGCGCCGGGATTTCGACCTCATCGCCTGAGCTGGAGCGAACTCGGATCGACTGCAGCCTCGTGTCTTGGTCGAACATATTGCGCGAGTCCGCTTCGCGAAACTCGGCGTCAGGGCACGACCTTGGTCGTGCCGAGGAGACATATATTTCTCGTCCTTCTTCGCGACGTTTATTGCAGCCGATGAACGACATCGGCGTCAGCCCAAAATGAAAGTGAATGGTTACTGGAAGCTGGGTTCGCTGATCCGTCGCGAATTCCAGTAGCACTTGTTCGACCGGAGTATCACCGCTGGCGCCATTCGGATCCTCGACCATCGCTTTCGCCCGTTGCAGCGTCCCGATTTCTTTCAGCTCCGTGGGACTGAACTTCGCCTCAGCCGCGCCGCGACGACCCACGATATGAATGTCTTTGATAGGTTGCGAACGCAAAGCCGCGAGAACATCCGGAGGCAGATCGGATCCCTTCAGCTCGTCGCCGTGCTTGGCCAGGATGCGCGCCACGTCGAGCGCGACATTGCCGTTGCCGATGATCACTGCCGAGCGCACATCGCGCAAGCTCGGGTGTAATGCGGGAAGGGTGTCCGTTGTACCAGCCGACAAACGCGCCGGAACCGATGACGTTGGGAAGATCTTCGCCGGGAATGCCCAGCTTGCGGTCGCGCGGTGCTCCCGTGGCCAGTACCACAACGTGGTACATCCCACGAAGTTCGTGAAGCGTCACATCGCGACCGACCTCAACATTGCCGAAGAAGCGAACGCGATCCCGCGAGAGGGTACGGTCCAGAACGCGAGCCGCTCCCTTGGTGCCCTGATGGTCAGGCGCAACCCCGTAGCGAATCAGGCCGAAAGGAACCGGCAGCTTTTCGAGCACGTCGATACGCGCGTCCGGCAGCAGCTTGAGCAGATGCTCGGCGAGATAGCATCCGGCGGGCCCGGAGCCGATGATGCAAACACGCTGTTCGCTATTCGCCATTCGCTATTCGCCGGAGTCTAGTCTTACCCTGAACCGCTTTGTATCAGGGCGCGACTTCAGTCGTGCCGGGCAGGCCCTTTTATATACGTGTCATCCCGAGACCGGCTTCAGCCGGCGAGGGACCTGCAGTTGTGTCCCGCGACTGGAATTTCTCACCGCGAGGAATGTTGGTGAGCCGCCTGGGGCGGCGACACTTTCACTCACCCATCCGTTTCTGGCGAAAAGCGAATAGCGTCAAGCGCGCTTCGCGCCCTACGCCATCCTCACATACTCATAATCCACCGGATTGTTATTGATCCCGCGATCCGGAGGAGCAATCCACGCCGCCATCTTGCCCAGCTCATGAACCCCATGCATCAGGCTCAGGATGTAGGCCTGGTCGCCTTCGCTGGGCAGCCAGCCGGCTTTCCGCGCATCGAACTCCTGCTGCGAAATCGGATTGCCCTGGGGATCGGTCGGCACTCCCGCCCAGGCTCCGATGTTGCGGCGGAAACGAGTCGAAGGCAGCGACAGCCGGAAGCTGTGGCCTGCCTTTTCGATCAGGCGGTTCCAGCGCTTCACGCCCAGGTCGCAGTCGCGCACGTACGAACCGCGCGTAACTTCATTCATGGCGTTGCGCATGGCGATCTGTTCGGTCTTGATGCCGCCGCTGCCATCAGGAACTCCTAGCTCGAAGCTCGTATCCCGCGCCACGTGATCTTCATACTGCGCCTCGTCTGGACGGCCCTTGAGTCCATTGGCAAAGTATGAAGCTGCGTTCGACGACTGCTCCGACCCGAACAGATCGAGCGACGATGAGAACCAGAAATTCAGATAGCGCTGCACCGTCGGCAGATCGATCGCCCCGGCATGGCGAATCGCCACCGGATCATCGGTGTTCAACTCCTTCATCACTTCCAGCGTCCGCTTGATCACGCGATTGATGCCGGTATCGCCGACGAACATGTGGTGCGCCTCTTCCGTCAGCATGAACGAGCAGGTGCGCGCCAGCGGATCGAAGCTCGATTCGGCCAGGGACTTCAGCTGGAACTTGCCGTCGCGGTCGGTGAAGTAGGTGAACATGAAAAAGCTGAGCCAGTCGCGAATAGGCTCATTGAAGGTTCCGAGTATGCGCGGCTTGTCAGCGTCGCCGGAGTGGCGCTCGAGCAACTCCTCCGCCTCTTCGCGGCCATCGCGTCCAAAGTAAGCGTGCAGGAGGTACACCATGGCCCACAGATGCCGGCCCTCCTCGACATTTACCTGGAACAAGTTGCGCATATCGTAAACCGAAGGCGCGGTATGGCCGAGCATGCGCTGCTGCTCGACCGAGGCGGGTTCCGTATCGCCTTGCGTGACGATCAGCCGGCGTAGGATTGCGCGATATTCGCCCGGAATCTGCTGCCAGACATCTTGTCCGTAGCTGTCGCCGAATCCGATCTTGCGGTTGGGATCGCGCTCGGCAAGAAAAATTCCCCAGCGATACTCCGGCATGCGTACAAAGCCGTACGTCGCCCAGCCCTTGGCATCGACGGAAGTTGCGGTGCGCAGGTACACGTCAGCGACCTGAAAGTCGCGCGGACCGAGCTCCTGCCACCAGTTCAGAAACTCCGGCTGCCAATGCTCCAGCGCGCGCTGCAGAATGCGGTTGGAACCAAGATCAACGTTATTAGGAATGCGCTCGGTGTAATTGATCGACATGTTTTGAAGGGGCATGGCTTTAGCCGTGCCGTCAGTCCTTTCGAAAACTCCGGCTTTAGCCGCTGGGGAGATTCGTTCGCAAATCGAAGTCCCCCGCTGGGGCTGAAGCCCAAAATTTGTGTCGCGCGGAACGGAACGGCTAAAGCCGTGCCCTTTCAAAACAGCCCAATGCCAGATGCGAATGGCGAATGGCGGCCCCTCTTACACCCTATGCCACGTGAACTTCGCTTTTGTCCCCGACCCGAACAACTTTAGCGCGCCATGCTCGCCCGTCGAATTCGGACGGATAAAGACCCAGTTCTGCCACGCGGACAGTCGGCCAAAAATTTTAGTCTCCATCGTTTCCGGTCCGGGGAAGCGCAAACTTGCTTCCAGGCCAGTCAGCGCATCGGGCGACAGACTTACCCGCTCTTCGATGGCGATGCGCACTTCGTCCTGCCAGTCGAGCTCATCGGGCGCGAAGGTTATGAGTCCCAGCTCCAGCGCCTTCGCAGTGTTCAGCGGCTTGCCCGCGCTCTCCATAATCGCTGCGCGGATTTGCGCTTTGCCGGTGCAGCGCATTTTGAGGCGATGAATCCCGTTGACCGCCGGCAGCATTCCGAAGTTGAATTCATCGAGCGCAATCTTCGGCGCATCCCCGTCCTCTTCCGCCATCGACAGCATATAACTGCGGTCTGCTGCCAGCACCAGTTCGAACAGAATGCCGGCAAAGCATGAGCCGGGCTCGATCAGCGCATACATGCTGCGCGAGGAAACATCCAGGCGACCGAAGGTGCGACGCAACATCCCGATGGTCTCACGCACTAGCCAGTCGCTGTGGTTATCGAGCATGACTTTGTCGGAAGCAAGCACGGCATCGATGCTGCCGGCGGTCTTCAGCAGCAGCAGCCCTAGTTCGGGCTCGTTCACCCGTAACATCAGGATGGCGTCGTCCAACTCACGAGCCATGCGCAGCGGCCACCATTGATCACCCTCAGCGTGGATGGCGTCAGCTTCCATAGGCTGCAATCCTTCAGGTCCGCGAACTGTGAGTGTCGCAGTGCGGCCAGCGCGGTCGAACTCTACATCGACATATTTGTAGTGGTAGCCGAGATGATCGATGCGGCGATCGAGCGCAGTTAGCTTGATGCCCCTGGCTTTCGCATCGCGCGTCGAGTCGGTGGCGAGCGCTTCGGCGCGTGCGCGTATCAACTCCTGAAATTTCGCCGGCGGAGCAATCTCGTCGACCAGTCCCCACTGTTTGGCGCGCTCGCCTTTCACGCCGTCAGGATTGGTGCAGAACGCGTCTGCCAGATCGCGGCGCACATGGCGTTTGTCAACCACGCGCGTCAGACCGCCGGTGCCGGGCAGCACACCCAGTAGCGGAACTTCGGGCAGACTCACTGCGCTGGAGCGATCGTCGACCAGCAGAATCTCATCGCAGGCCAGCGCCAGTTCATAGCCGCCGCCGGCGGTAGTTCCGTTCAGCGCGGCGACGAAACGAAGTCCATCATGGCGGCTGGAATCTTCCATTCCGTTGCGCGTCTCGTTGGTGAACTTGCAGAAGTTCACCTTCCACGCGTGCGACGACGAGCCCAGCATGTAGATGTTCGCGCCGGCGCAGAACATGCGCTCCTTGGCGCTGGTCAACACCACGCACGCAACCTCGGGATGTTCGAAGCGAATGCGCTGCAGCAGATCGTGCAACTCGATATCAACGCCCAAGTCGTAGGAGTTCAGCTTCAGCTTGTAGCCGGGCTTCAGCGGGCAATCTTCATTCACGTCCATGAAAATGGTCGCGATGCGGCCGTCAACCGTCAGCTTCCAATGACGATACTCGCCACCAGGCACACCGAAGGTAATCATTTGCTGTGCGTCGAGCACGTCAGGCATAAGCTCTCCTCATCTTCCTTACATACCTTGGGAACGAAAGGGCAGGCGCTGCGCTGCAGCGTGCCGGGCCGCCCCATGCGGCCGGAAACTTTTACCAACTATGAGATGCATTATAGTGCATTGTCGATACGCGGGAAAATTGCCGCGTCCTAGCGTCGCAACGCTGGTTGCTGGGCGGTGCTCAGGATGGCTTTCACGATCATTTCCGTCGCCTGGGTCAACGATTGTTGCTGGTGTCCACCATCAAATCGGCTTTGTGGTAGAGCGGCTCGCGCACCGCCAAAATGCGCGCGAGGTCCGACATCGATTCGCGATTATCGGCCATAGGCCGCATGTCGCCCTGGGCAATTACGCGCTGCATGTGATCTTCAGGCGTGGCCCGCAGCCAGACCGTGAAGCACGTGGTCAGCAGGCGCTCGAAAGTTGCGGGCTCAGAAACCAGACTACCGCCGGTGGCAAGCACGAATCGCGGATAGCGTTCGATGACCTCGTCCATGCAGCGCCGCTCAAGGCGGCGGAAGCCGCTCTGCCCATACAAGTCGAAAATAGCGCTCAGCGACACGCCGCTCTCCTGCTCGATGAGACGGTCCAGTTCGAGAAACGGAGCGTCCAGCCGCCGCGCCAACTTCGCTCCGAGAGTTGATTTTCCAGCGCCGCGCAGCCCAATGAGAGCAATGCGTCCCTTGCGTGCCGACAGATCAACCCCTCCGAAATTGGCGACGATAAGCTGCCGCACCTCGGCCAGCGCTTCCGGCGGCATGGTCTTCAGGTACTCGGTCAGATGCACCAGGTCGATGGGCAGTTCCGGCCCGTTGTAGACCAGCTTCTCGATGGGCAGGTCCAGCGCCAGCGCAATCTCGAGCAGCACAAGCGCAGAAGGATTTCCCTGGCCGGCTTCGAGCTGCGCAATGTAACGCTCAGACACCCCCGAGTCTCGCGCCAGGATCTTGCGCGTCATTCCGCGACGCGCGCGTGCCTCACGCACCCGTTCGCCCACCAGTCGGAGCAGGGTGCTCTCGCGGTACCGTGCTCCGGGGTCAGCGTCTTTCCGCATGCTATTTTCAGAAGGTGGATATCGTCGTCAATGCGCCATCGAAAGGGGCCTAAAACGACGCAAAATTCACTGAAAACGCTTAATTCGCGCTTAAAACGACACTAAATCTCGCCTTTTTAAAATGACTCAAGGTTTTACAGGGTCTAAAATTTTGCTCCACATGCATTATACTTCCGATTGATTGGCTGGCGATTCCCAATTCGGGAAATCAGCAGAGTAGGCACATTTGCCCCTGAACATCACAATTCTGGTAGGAACCATGACCGGCACCGCTGAGATGGTGGCGCAAGAGGTCGAGACCGCGCTGGAGGCGGCCGGTCACCAGGCCAGCATCCAGATGATGGACGGCCAAACCGCCGCCGTCTTTTCCAACGCCGGGCCGTTCCTGGTGTGCACCTCCACCTACGGCCAGGGAGACGTTCCCGACAACGCGCAGGCGCTGTTCAACAGTCTCGAAAGTGAGCGACCAGATCTGTCGTCGGTGACCTATGGCGTGATCGCGCTCGGCGATCGCACTTACAAAGACACCTACTGCCAGGGCGGATTGCGCTTCGACAAGCTGCTGACCGAGCTTGGCGCCAAGCGCGCCGGCGATATCCTGATGCACGACGCCAGCTCCGGCACGCTGCCGGAAGAAGTTGCAGCCCAGTGGGTGGTGCCCTGGGTGGAGCAGCACCTCAGCACCCTGCCTCTATCGTCCTAAATTAGAGGAAGACCCTGCGGGGGTTCACCGCCACTCATTCGACGGAATTTCTTATTGAGGTTTGTATCGGGGCATGGCTCTAGCCATGCCAACGAGCGGTAGCAAGATTCTGGCTTCAGCTGCCCCCGCGCGGGCTTCAGCCCCTGCCCCCGCACGGGCTGAAGCCCTCAATTTTTGTTCGAAGCTAGGGCACCCGTCGTAGGCGCGGAACTTTTCGTTGGGCCCGCACCCGTCCTCGCGCGTGGCTTCCGGCACCCCGACCAGCCTTCCAAAGCTGTGCTTCAGTGTTGCAGCATAGCGTTGGTGTTTTTGCCCGATTTGTCTCGATAGGCTCCGGGATACAGGTATGTGCCGCGCTTCTCTAGCTTGTCCTCTTCATTGGGAATACGGTGGTCATTCGCCCAGGCATCCTGACGAACGCCGGTGACCAGCCACGAGACCTTTCCATTGGCTCGGCCGCCGGAAATCTTGAAGCGATTGCCATTCACCTCGCGCGCGATGTACAAACGCGGCTGGGGCGATCCCACGGACGTGAGCTGGTAACGAAAGTCGCGATTAAGTGCCTCGAAATAGCTGGGAAGAACAACCCATGCTTCGCCGCGCGCGTCGAGCCGCACCACGCCGTTGTAGATGTTCAGCATGTCCGGCGATTCGACAAACGAGTGCGACAGGTACTTGTTGGAAGGGTCGATGGGATCGTCGATCTTGAATGAGCCGCTTAACTTATTGAGGTTGCCATTTACGTTAAGATCGCCCGCGATCGTGACCGTGCCGGCGATGTTACTGCCACCGCCTTTGACCGTCAGATTACCGTTGAACCACCCATTGCCAGCGCCGTCGACTGAAAAAGAGTTCTGGTTCGCGTTAACTCGAGCCAGAATGGAGAGGCCGCCTCCGGTATTTTCGAAAATGCCGCCCGCACCAGCGGGACTTGCGGTAGTTCCATAAACGCCATTCGAAGGGCCAGTGGTTGCCAAGTTGATACCGGCGGCACCTTCGGTGAATCCCGAGCCGCTCGTGTTGGCAACACCAACCACCCCGCTGCCATTGACTCCGGTGAACAGGCCGTGCACAGCGTCGCCGCTGACAGACTGGCCGTATACGCCGTAGGAGGTGCCCGGATCCGTAGACTTTGCTATACCCCAGACCCCATACCCATTCGGGGCGTAGGTTGTTCCCTGGACGCCATTTGCGCCTCCGGTGGCCGGAATTGCCAATCCGTACACGCCATCGGCATTCCCGTCAGTGCTGTTGGTGGCTCCGAAGACGCCGTTAGTAGCACCCGTGACGGACGTAGCCTGCCCGTATACGCCGCTAGCATTCGAATCGCCGCTGGCGGTGCTGCCGCCTACGCCGTAGGCACTACCGGCGGTTGCAGTATTCTCACCGTAAACGCCAAAGCCGGTGGGACTACTGGTGTTCCCCAGGACGCCGCTCGCCTTCCCGCTGACTGCCGTTGCAACGCCGAAAACGCCAACCCCAGCGAGACTATCGCTTTGGCCTTCGACACCGGTTGCCTGTCCGGTTGCGGCTTTGTTGTAGCCCAACACAGCGGTGGCGTCGGGTCCAATCGCAAGGCCTTCGACCCCGCTGCTTGGTCCAGTCGGCGCATATGTGCTTCCCACAACTCCCGCACCATTCGGACTGTTGTTTTGGCCGTCTACCCCGATCGTGCTTCCACTGCTGGCAGTGGTAACCCCCAATACGCCTATACCGGAACTACTATCGCTTTCGCCTTCTGCGCCGACGTTGCTTCCAGTTACAGCGCTGGCACGGCCGGCGACGGCGATACCGGTAGTACTTAGGGTTTGAGCCTTTATTGCGAGTGACTGACCGGACGTGGCTTGGTTAAGCGCAAAGATCGCCGGCACGGTGCTTGCGGTCGTAATGCCTGCAAATGCCGTATCCATGTTGTTGTTCGTAACCGCCAGCGAGGCGATTGGTGCAATCGTGCCGATTCCGATGTACTTAGTCGCAGGGTTCTGGTACATGGTCGAACTGGTCTCGGATGTGAAGCTGTTCCACAAGGGAATGTATCCGGGTGTCCCGTTGCCATAAACCAGAGTGACTACGGGCGGCTTGCCGGAGCCGGTTGAACTATTCCCAGCGCCGCTGATCGCAGCGACTCCCGTTCCCTGGGCAGTTGCTTGATTCGTTTCTTGCGCGGGAGCTAACTGGTACGCCGACGGTGGCAAACCGCCGAAGGTTTCGGCGTCGGCCGACTTCAGCGCATATGGGACGCTCACCAGCAGGACTCGTGGCTGCTCCGCGTGGTCCTGCGGCTGCACTCCCAGCCAGTGCGCCTGTACCGAGGCGAAGATGTCCATCGGCAATCCGTCCGGTTTGCTCGCGCCAAGTTCCACCGTGTAGTGTCCAGTGCTATCGACGTGCACATTCTGCACCTCGGACCACAGCGCCGCTCCGCCTGTTTCCTCGGAATAGAGCGAGAAGGTGACAGCGACAACCTTGGTGGGAGCCGTCGCCGGAGCGATCACCACTCCGCTTTCGTCCGCGGCGGTGGCGACGGAACCCAGGGTTCCGCTGAAGGTGATTAGCCGTGGCACCGTCGCGGTCGCTTCTTGCGTAACGGCAGGCAACGAAAGCGTCATGGCCGCGGCCAGCATAAGCAACAGTGGAATTACAGGAGACAAACAGTGGCGAGCTTGCATTTCTTTCCTCCGGGAGTCGTGCCGACAACGGGCCCGTTTTGGACTACTCAGAAAACGTACGAATCGGGCGCACGCGTGGCACTTTCGAGGATCCGTGCTTCCCGTCGATGAGGCCGTTTAGTAATTCTGCAAAGCCCTCCCCAGCGACTTCCGCTAGAAAAGAAAATTTATGACGCGCAGCTTGCTCACGTGGCCTATCCTTCGACGATTCCTCCATTCGAAGCAAGGGACATAGCGGGGCATTGCATGCCATTGCATGTCATGTGCGGATCGGTGGGGAATCGTAGGCTCGATTCCTCAAACCGGGATGAACGCACCGTCACGGCGGGTCCTATCGAACCCGCCGTGGGCACAGCGTCCAAACCAGCCCTCCGAAGCTGCCCTTCAGTGTTGCAGCATAGCGTTGGTGTTTTGGTTCGATTTGTTTCCGTAGAGTTCGGGATACAAATACGTGCCACGCTTCTCTAACGGCTTGTCCTCTTCATTGGGAATGCGGTGGGCATTCGCCCAGGCATCCTGACGAACGCCGGTCACCTGCCACGAGACCTTTCCATTGGCTCGACCGCCGGAAATCTTGAAGCGATTGCCGTTCACCTCGCGTGCAATGTACAAGCGCGGCTGGGGCGATCCCACAGAAGTGAGCTGATAGCGAAAGTCGCGATTGAGCGCGTCGAAATAGTCAGGAAGAACGACCCAGGCTTCGCCGCGCGCGTCGAGCCGAATAACGCCGTTGTAGATGTTCATCATGTCGGGCGATTCGACAAACGAGTGCGACAGGTACTTATTCGCAGGGTCAATGGGGTCATCGATCTTGAATGAGCCGCCGCCCTTACTCAGCGAGCCGGTCACATTGAGATTGCCGTTGATCTGGACGCCGCCGCCGAGCGTACTGCCGCTACCTTGGACCGTCAGATTACCGTTGAACCACCCATTGCCACCGCCGTCGACCCAAAACGAGTTCTGGTCCGGGTTGACTCTGGCGAGTATGGAAAGGCCGCCTCCAGCATTTGTGAAAATGCCTCCAACTCCTCCCGGACTGTAGGTTACTAACTCCCCACCATTGTTATGGCCGCTGACCGCTACGTTGCGCCCGATAATGGCGTCGGTGCAGCAGTCGACGTTGCCATACCCGGCCTGACCAACTACTCCGGCATTAGCCATAGAGGTGCCGAAGACGGCTATACCGGTGTTGGCCGAGGCGTAGACGCCATAAGAGTTGCCGCCCGGATCTGAAGATGCTAGCGAGGCCGTAGATCCCATATCCATTGGGTGCAGCGGTTTGGCCGGTGACACCATTGGCAGCACCGCTGGTTGCTGTCGCAGTGCCGAAGACAGCCGCGCCAGCATTACTGGCGGTGGTGCCGGCTACGCCATATGCGTAGTTGCCTGATGTTGCCAGATTAGCCGCGGCGATGGTAGCGCTCGTAGTTGAATTATTTGCTGCGAAGACCGCTTGCGAGTCATCCGCTGTGGCCAGAACGCCGGTGCCGGCGCTCGCGCTGTCGCCCCAGACACCTACAGTTGTGAGGCCTCCAAATTTCTCGCCGGTGTGACTGGGCTCAACTCCAACGGCATAGACAGCTGCCCCATGAAAGGAGTTGGTCAAGGCATTCACACCAATAGCTATGCCCGAGGCAGCCGTATTCCCGAAGGATCCAGCTGCCCCGTTAGGATCTCTAGCTATGCCCTCTACAGCAAAGGATTTATGACCTTCGGCACCAGTCGAGGAAACAAAGCCGACAACTCCCACCCCATCTACACTGGCGCTGCCCCCAGAAACGCCGGTGGCTTGGCCGGTTGGTGTATTGGCGAGCCCAATCACGCCGACACCACTGGAGCTTTGGGTAATACCTGTAACTCCGGATCCTGCTCCGGTCGTGGAGTCATGAAAGCCGAACATGCCGGAGCCCGTCGGAGCTTTCGTGTGCCCCGTAATGCCCACACCATTGCCGGTCGTGGCCAGATTCTGGCCAGCGACTCCAACCTCGGCACTGTTCGAAGTGGTTCCCGAAAGAGCAAAGTAGCCAGGGTTATTGTTGTCGTTGACATCAAACTTGGCGTTCGGAGTGGTCGTTCCGACTCCAATTTTTCCATTCGCAAGGTTCTGGTACATGGCCGAGCTGGTCTGGGATGTGAAGGTGTTCCACAAGGGAATGTACCCGGGTGTCCCATTGCCATAGACCAAAGTGACTACGGGCGGCTTGCTGGATCCGGTTGAACTATTCCCAGCGCCGCTCGCTGTTCCGTGGTGGATGGGTTCGTTTCTGATCGATGGCACCTGAACGATACGCCGACGGAGGCAGGCCGCCGAAGGTCTCGGCATCGGCCGATTTCAGCGCGTACGGAACGCTCACCAGCAGCACGCGCGGCTGCTCCGCCGAGCCCTGAGGCTGCACTCCCAGCCAATGCGCCTGCACCGAGGAGAAGATATCCATCGGCAATCCGTCTGGTTTGCTCGCTCCCAGTTCCACCGTGTAGTGTCCGGCGCTATCGACGTGTACATTCTGCACCTCCGAAAACAGCGGCGCTCCGCCCGTCTCCTCGGAATAGAGCGAGAAGGTGACGGCGACAACCTTGGTGGGAGCCGTCGCCGGAGCGATCACCACTCCGCTTTCGTCCGCGGCGGTGGCGACGGAACCCAAGGTTCCGCTGAAGGTGATTAGCCGTGGCACGGTCGCCGTCGTTTCTTGCGCAGCGGCCGGCACCGAAACGGTCATGGCTGCGGCCAGTACAAGCAAGAGTGAAACGACGGGAGACAAAAAGTGGCGAGCTTGCATTTCTTTCCTCCAGGAGATTTGCCGACAACAGGCCCGTTTGGGACTACTCAGAAAACCCACGAATCGGGCACACGCGTGGCACTTTTGAGGATCGGAACTACCCATCAATGAGGCCGTTTAGTAATCTGCACACGCTTTTTACCGGGTTCCCGTAGAAAGAAAGCTTTTTATTAGGCACAGGTTGTTGAAGTGGCCTTATACTTCGACGATTCCCTCATTCGAATCAAGGGACATAGCGGGGCATTGCGTGCCATTGCATGTCATAAACGGATCGGCGGGGAATCGTAGGCTCGATTCCTGGAAGGAGATTGCTGTCTTCTTCGACCGGGATGAACGCACGGTAAAGCGTTGGGAGAAGGAAAAAGCCCTCCCGGTTCATCGGCTGCGCCAAAGCTCGGGGGCGCGGGTGTTCGCTTTCACGGACGAGCTTGTCCGCTGGATGGACTCTCCCGAGTACTCAAGCCCCAAGCCCACAACCGAAGAGCCGCGCGATGCGGCCTTGAGTCCCACGGCGGCAGACGCTCCCGGTCGCTCTGCAAAACGGACCATCGGAATCACTACCGTGATGGCGGTGCTCGCCGGCCTGTGTGTCCTGCTGGTCTATACCCAACGGAAGTCACACGCGACAGCAGCTGAGCAAACAATTCGAACTTCCACGACCGCGGCCGACGCGGCGTCGCATGCAAACTCCAATGCGACTCAAGTGGATGCCGTAGCCCATGAGCTGTATCTCCAAGGTCGCTACCATTGGGACAAGCGCACTCCCGAGGACCTTCATCAGGCAGTCGATTATTTCAACCGGGCGATCGCCCGCGATCCTAGCTATGCGGCGGCTTATGTAGGACTGGCGAACTGTTACAGCCTGCTGCGCGAGTTCGCTGCCATGCCCTCAGAAGAGGCGTTTGCCCAGGCTGAGGCCGCCGCCAGGAAAGCCATCGAACTGGACGACTCTTCCGCCGAAGCCCACAATGCGCTAGCCTTCGTGACCTTCTACTGGAACTGGAATGCCGTGGACGCGGAGCGGGAATTTCGCCGCGCCCTTGAACTGGATCCCAACTACGTTACTGCGCACCATTGGTATGCGACGTTCCTGATGATGCTGGGACGTCTGCCCGAAGCGCTTGATCAGATCGAGCGCGCACGCCAGCTTGATCCCGCGTCCACGGCGATTCTGGCCGACAAAGCTCTCATTCTGTTTCATCAGGGCGAACCAGAGCAGGCTATTGCTTTGCTGAAGCAGTTGTCCGCATCGCAGCCCGCTTTTTTCTCCACCCATCGCTACCTGTCTCTTATTTATGTGGACAAGGGGGACTATCCCGCTTATCTGGAGGAGGCCGGCAAAGCAGCGGAGTTGTCCGGCGACCTTCAGGAGAAGGTCATCGTGCAGCAGGCACGGGAGGGATATCGATTGGGAGGTGCAAGCGGAATGTTTCAGAGCATTGCTCTCGCCCAGAAGCAGTATTTCGAAGCCGAAAAGTTGCCGGCGTTTTCCGTTGCCACAACTTATGCCCGGATGGGACAAAAGAACGAGGCGCTACGCTATCTGCAAACGTCCTTCCGAAGGCATGAAGTAGCCTTCCTGGCGATAAGGGTGCACGAGGCCTTTGTGGATCTGCACCGTGATTCTACTTTTCAGCATCTGGTTGGGCAGGCGGGCCTGCCTCCGCTCTGATGTTTCGGTGATCGCGCGGCTGCATCGTTTTGTATCAGGGCACGGCTTCAGCCGTGCCGTACAGGGCAAATAACTATTGGGCTTCAGCCCCTGCGCGTCCGATCTGGCAGGGGCTGAAGCCCAGACCTTTCCTATCCCTCGTTCGGCACGCCTGAAAGGCGTGCCCCGATACAAGGCAACCGATTTATGCGATGACCTTAATTGCTCTTAGTTAATCGTCACCGGGATGCTCACACTATGGGTCAGGCTGCCGCTGACGGCTTGCACGGTCACCGTGCCGCTCAGCGGAGTGAAGTTAGTTGTTGTTGTTGTTGTTCGAGCCGCCTCCGCCGCAGGCGAACATTCCCAGAATCAAAGTTAATCCCACTACCGAGAGCATGATGTTGCGAAGGGTTCGCGCTCTTCGTCCTGCCTGTGCGAAGAAGAGGATGCGCCTGCTTGCTCCGAAGGGAATGAAGCAGACAGCGGCGAGGCCCAAGCTCAGATCGATTCCCAATGGCCCGGGCAGGCCGTTCCTATGAAGTGCCGATGAATTGGTAGCAACTACGGTGAGGGTCGCGCTTTGTCCTGGGTTAACAGTGTTGGGATTGAGCGAACAGGTGGTCGCACCCAGCGTAGAAGACACAGTACAGGTGAGAGCGATGCTGCCCGAGAGTGCTCCGCCGGTAGCGGTCACGGCGATGGTAGAGGCTCCGCTGGTGCCATGGGTTATGGAAAGCGAAGTCGGATTGGCGGAAATCGTGAAGTCGGCGCCTGTGCCACCGGTCCAGGCAGCGCTCAGTGCGCCCACATCAAACGAGCCCAGGCCCGTGACCTGGTCGTAGCCGGTCGCGGCACTGTAGCCGATCATTCCGCTGGAGCCGCAGTTCTTCGATCCCGACTGGCAGGGAACCATATTGTTGCCGGTAGTGATGTCGTGAAACGCGCTCGGCGTGCTTGCCGCCACCGAGTACAAGGTCGGGTTCACATTGCCGAGGCGCATTCCAAACTTCTGGTTCAGCAGAGCAACCACGCCGGAGAAGATCGGCGATGCGACGGAGGTTCCACCAATCACGTCGAGGATGCAGCCTGGATCGGTCCCCAGCACGCAACTGCCTGCGCGATATCCGTTGACGCAACTGCCCTGAGAGCAGATGAGGTATCCATCGTGATTGGGCGAGGAAGTGAGCGAAATGTCGGGCACATCGCGCTGCCCGTCGGCGGGAACGCCGGCACCGCTCTGCCATGAAGGCTTGGTGAACAGCGTGCTGACGCCGCCGCCGGTGGCGGCGATCGTCATCGAGTCGGTGTCGTTCCAGGCGGTCTCAGGGATGTATTCAAGCGCGGTTGGAGCAGTGTCGGTCACGCTGCTGGAACCGTTCCAATAGGGAGGGTCTGCAGCAGCGACGCAGTTCTGCCCCTGTGAGTCACACTTGACCGTTCCCGCAGTGTCGCCGGTGAACTCGGTGCCTCCCATGCCGGTCACGTAAATGGTTGAAGCAGGTACGTCGACCGCGAGGCCCATCGTCGCGGGGGGCGTGCTTCCATCACAATCGGCGGCGCCGTTGTCTCCCGAGGCGGCGGTGATGGTCTGACCCTGCGCGTTGGCCTGGGTCAGAATATTGGTCAGCACGGTTATCGAGGAGGCGTCGAAGTTGGCCTCACAATTTCCATAGCTGATACTGATGACCGGCGCCAGGTTGTTATTGACGATGTAGGGCAACGAGGTGAAGAGTGCGTTTTCGGAATACACGAAGAAGAGCTGCGCATTGGGAGCGATGGCTCCACTCCACTCCAGGTCGAGGTTGGCCTCGTCGACGTCGTCTTTGCTGTAGGTCGGGGTGCCGGTTTTCTTGAACGTGAGATTGATCGCGGGCAGACCGGCCAGCGAACGGAATCGGTCGATGTCCGCGTGAGTGCCGTCGTCGGCTTGCGTCAACAGAGTCTGGCCCACGACTGCGATCGACTGCCCGTCGCCCTTAATCCCCGAGTTGTAAAGGCTGTTGATGTTGTAGATGGTTCCGACATCGCCAGGGACCAGGAAGTGATTGCCGGAGACGCTGGAGGTGAAGTGCGCGATCGACATTGCGCGTGGGCGAAAGTTGTTGAGCGAGGTGATTCCCGCGACCGCGCCGGCGAACGCGCCGGGTAGCTGCGGGGAAGCAATGTTGGCGTAGTGCGTCTCACCGCGGTACTGCACCTGGTGGATAGGCGTGCGGAAGGCCGCGGAGGCTTGTCCGGCGTTGCCGTCGAATTCGATGGAGTTACGGCCGCGCGACACGGCGACGTTGCTGAAGCCGCGCGACTGCAGCCACACCGTGACCTTGGCCAGGTCGGTGGTGCTCATCCCGAAGCGGTCGGCGTACTGCTCGGGCGTCAGCCACTTGCGATAGTTCGGCGAGCCGGGATCCTGCTGCTGCTGCAAGAGCTGGTCCAGGTCGGACTGCTGCGCTGCAGTGGGCTTGAAGAAGATGGCCATCCGCTGCATCGGCATTTTGGGCGAGACCGCGCCCTGGTCAACCGCGCGGGCGACATGCGGATGCACTCCGCCTGGTACCAGCGCAACGTCCGCATCATTAATAGAGCGGGTGATGCGCGGCGCGACGGTGGACTGCGCGAAGGAGAACGAACTAAGGCCCAGTAAGAACAGAACTGCCGCAGCACAGCAAAAAACCCGGTTGCGATTCATAACACTCCGTCCCAAACTCCCATCATGAACAAGCTGGCGCGTAGTGGGTCAGTTTGAATAAGGTTGCGTGCCTTTCGCGCGCCAGCGCGAATCGGCCCGCCAGGATCCCGCGATCGCAAAAGAAGCTCTTAGGGATGACACTCAAACTGACCCACTACCAGCGGGCGCGTTCCGAGACACAGAATAAGCCCTGGAGCCGCGAGTTCCAAACTCGGAAAGAACCTTAGACGACGCGGTTTGTAGCTTTGTAATCCATGATGAACCCAGCCGCTCGGAAATTGTTTCGAGTAAGCGGGGTAGAGGGCTCACCAGGGAGGCACGGAGAACCACGGAGTATGTCCTTGATTTCCCGTCTGAGGTACTCAGTATGCCTGAAGGTCGTCGAAGGACCGCGATCCCGATCCAAGAAACCTCTTAATCTCCGTGTCCTCTGTGGTGAATTCCGTTCGCGGTAAAAAGTGCATCTCGTATAATTTCTCTTTACCACTTCGCCAGCGCGCAAGCTAATCTAACCGGCGAAAGTTTGGACTCATCCCATGACAGAAATAGAACTGATTCTTGCTCGCGAGGTCCTCGATTCCCGCGGAAATCCTACTGTAGAAGCCGATGTCATTCTCGAAAGCGGAGCCCGCGGGCGAGCCGCCGTTCCCAGCGGAGCCTCGACCGGCGAGCACGAAGCAGTTGAGCTGCGCGATGGCGACAAGGGTCGCTATCTGGGCAAAGGCGTGCTAAAGGCGGTCGACAATATTAATGAAGTCATCGCCCCCGAGTTGGAGGGCCTGGATGCCAGCGAGCAGCGCGAGCTGGATACCATCATGTGCGAGCTTGATGGAACGCCCAACAAAAGTAAGCTGGGCGCAAATGCGATTCTCGCGGTCTCGATGGCGGCGTCGCGGGCAGTGGCCGATCACCTGGGCGTCGAGCTTTACCAGTATCTCGGCGGATTCACCGCCAGCCTGCTACCGACTCCGATGATGAACATCCTCAACGGCGGCGCCCATGCCGACAGCAGCGTCGATTTCCAGGAGTTCATGGTGATGCCGGTGGGCGCGCCATCGTTCAGCGAGGCGCTGCGCTGGGGCGTCGAGACCTTCCACACGCTGAAGGGCGTACTGAAGAAGAAGGGTTATAACACTGCTGTCGGAGATGAAGGTGGATTCGCGCCATCGTTGAAGTCAAACAGCGAAGCCATCGAGGTCATTCTTGAAGCCATCACGCAGGCGGGATACAAGCCGGGTGAGCAGATTGCCATTGCGCTCGATCCGGCCTCCAGCGAGTTCTACGACAGCGACAAGAAGAAGTACGTCTTCAAGAAGTCGGACAAAAGCGAACACAGCAGCGAGCAGATGGTGAAGTTCTACGCTGACTGGGCGCGGCAGTATCCCATCGTGTCGCTGGAAGATGGGCTGGCCGAAAACGACTGGGATGGATGGAAGATGCTGACCGACGAACTGGGCAGCAAGATTCAGTTGGTTGGCGACGACATCTTCGTCACCAACATTGATATCTTGCAGCGCGGCATCAACTCAGGTGTGGCGAATTCAATTCTCATCAAGCTGAATCAGATCGGCACGGTCAGCGAGACTATCGACGCCATCAACCTTGCGCGCGAGAACCGCTACACCGCCGTCATCTCGCATCGCTCAGGCGAGACCGAAGATACCTTCATCGCCGACCTGGCGGTCGCGACCGGCGCAGGCCAGATCAAAACCGGCTCGGCTTCGCGCACCGATCGCATCGCGAAGTACAACCAGTTGCTGCGCATCGAAGAAGAGCTTGGCACAGCGGCTCGTTTCAATGGACTGAAGGCGCTGAACTATCGCGGAGAATTGGTGAGCAAGGCGAAGGCGTAAGGGCGGAAGGTATTGTTCGCCAAATCCAAGCTCGAAGAGCGAAACAATCTGTAGCCCAGGACGGAAGTCCTGGCTACGAAGCGTCATCGATTACAGAGCCCCTTCAGGGGCGGCACATCTTGGCATGTAGATTTCCGCTACGGCTTGATCATCCAGACGACACCGCAACCCATGACGAATGACATGACATGGCAGGGATAGGAACTGCGTGGTTCCCCCTACGGTCGCGGTACGTACAGATTGCCGTCCGCATCAAATGTCACGTTACTGATCGGTCGTGCCCAATTTCCACCCCCTGTGAAATCATGGAAAGAGGTGTATTCCCGGCCGAGGTGATAGCGGTTTCACGCGTTACGGTTCTTGCTAACCACCGGATTTGGTAATGGGTGCCGTCCCAGACGGGACTCTGGGCTCCTTCAACACACCTTACCCAGGACTTCCGTCCTGGGCTACAGGTTGTTTCGCCCTTCGGGCTGCGGATCGGTCATCCAAATGGCGTCGATTCGGCGATCACGTCGTTGGCTGCGTGGCGCTTATACTTGCTAATTGCTGATCACTCATGCCACCCAAACCACTCGTCCTCATCATTCTTGATGGCTGGGGCTATGCTCCGCCGGGGCCGGCGAATGCCATCTCGCTGGCGCGCAAGCCAAACTACGACAAGCTGCTGAAGGAATTTCCCAACACGCTGATCCATACCAGCGGGCGCTACGTTGGCCTGCCGACCGGGCAGATGGGCAACAGCGAAGTCGGTCACCTGAACATCGGCGCCGGACGCGTGGTTTACATGGACATCACCAAGATCGATCTCACGATCGAGAATGGTGAGTTCGAGAAGAACCCTGTGCTGCTCGATGCCATGGCGAAGGCGCGCACTGGCGAGCGGCGTCTGCATCTGTTTGGCTTGCTGTCGGATGGCGGCGTGCACTCGCACCAGAACCATCTCTATGCCATGTTGCGCATGGCCAAGCAAAACGGCGTCGATCGCGTCTTCGTTCACGCTTTCATGGATGGCCGCGACACGTTGCCGACCAATGGCGCGGGCTACGTCGAGCAGCTTCAGCAGAAGATGCGCGAGTATGGCGTCGGCAAAATCGCCAGCGTGAGCGGGCGTTATTACGCCATGGATCGCGACCGACGCTGGGAGCGCGAGAAGAAAGCCGTTGATGCGATGGTGAACGGCGTCGCCGAAGGTGGTCGCTATCACGACGCGGCACAGGGCGTGCGTGCGTCGTACAACAAGGAAGTGACGGACGAGTTCATCATTCCGTTTGTCGTGGTTGACGAGCGCGACGAGCCGGTAGCGACGATTCGTGACGGCGATGTTTGCATCAACTTCAACTTCCGCGCCGACCGCGCGCGGCAGATTACGCGTTGCCTGGCGCGCAACAGCCACTTCACTTCGGAAGACGGCCGGGAACTGGAAGGCGCAGAGGATCTCGATAGCGTGATTCCGCGCGACCGCGTGCCGAAAGACCTGACCTACATCTGCATGACGCGATACGACAAGCACTTCACGCTGCCGGTCGTATCGCCGCCGGAGTCGCTGGGCAACATCCTGGCGAACGTCATGGCCGATCGCAACATGCGCAACCTGCGCGTGGCCGAGACGGAGAAGTACGCGCACGTGACCTACTTCTTCAATGGCGGAGTAGAGAAGCCGTTTCCCGGCGAAGACCGCGTGCTGGTGCAGTCGCCGAAGGTCGCAACCTACGATCTGAAGCCGGAGATGAGCGCGCAGGGCATCGCCGACGCGGTGGTGAAGGCGATCGAAGACAAGACCTTCGACGTGATGGTGGTGAACTTCGCTAATGCCGATATGGTTGGGCACTCGGGCAAGATTCCGCCGACCATTGACGCGGTGCAAACCGTTGATGATTGCCTGGGTCAGATCTACTCCGCGCTCAAGCGAGCGGGCGGCGCGATGATCGTTACCGCCGACCACGGCAACGCGGAGCAGATGATCGATCCGGCGACCGGTGGTCCGCAGACGGCGCACACGACCAATCCGGTGCCGTTCATCGTGGTCGCAGAGCACGCGGTTCCTCCCGCAGGATTCAAAGGCGATGGGCGGCGTTTTACCTTGAAGCCTGATGGCGCGCTGCAGGACATTGCACCGACCATGCTGGGAATTCTCGGCATCGCGCAGCCGAAAGAAATGACGGGGCACGATCTGCGCGTGGTTGCGGAGGAAGCGAAGCAATAGATAGTAGATAAAGGATGCGTGCTTTTCGCGCGCCGGCGCGAATCGGCACGCCTGGATCCCTCGCTTCGCAAACAAGGCTCACTCGGGATGACAATCTGCCCGACCCGCTCCCCCCGACTTGGTTCGTAGGCCGGAAGCTATACTCGTCTCAGTTATGTTTTCCCGATCTTTATACGGCCTGCTGGTGCTCGCGTTGACAGCTGGCGCGTGCCTGGCGCAGCAGCAGCCGTCCTCTCAGCCAACACCCGACACACCCAGCTCCGTTAAGTCCGATTCCAAGCCGGCGAGTTCTCCGTTTGACACAAAAGCCGGGGCGGCTGCTTCCAGTTCGACGGCACCCAGCGCCTCATCCTCACCAGCACCCAAGGCCTCGTCGTCAGAGGCGCCCAAGAGCGACGCGACCGCTCCCGCGACTGCTCCGGCGGCCATCATTCCTGCGGCGGCCGAACGCCATTATCACCAGGGCTTGCTCGACGAGAAAGACAAGCTACCTGACGAAGCCATTGCCGAGTATCGCGACGCCATAAAGGAATATCCCGCGTATGCGGCCGCTCATTATCGTCTTGGCAACCTGCTGCTCGACAAAGGCGGGTACGGTGAGGCCATCACGCAATTCAAAGAGGCGTTGCGCTACAAGCCGGATGACGCCGACCTGCACAATAATCTGGGATACGCCTATAAGAAGATGGGCGACCGGGTGGGAGCAGAGGCGGAGTATCGCGAAGCCGTTCGCCTGAATCCCAGGATGGCTTCAGCGCACAGTAATCTGGGGAATCTTCTCTATGCCCGGCGCGACTTCAACGGCGCGATACTGGCGTACACCGAAGCCTTG
This sequence comes from uncultured Acidobacteriaceae bacterium, assembly GCA_963699875.1. Lineage (GTDB taxonomy): Bacteria > Acidobacteriota > Terriglobia > Terriglobales > Acidobacteriaceae > CAVVDY01. Next base: position 632,977 of record CAVOVN010000010.1, on the reverse strand, counting down.
AAGCTTGAGCCTAACAACGCTGACATTCACATGAACCTGGGAACTGCCCTGGACGTAACCGGCAGGACTGAGGAAGCCATAACCCAATACTCCCAGGCCATCAAGCTGCAGCCGGGCAATGCCAACGCTCATTACAACCTTGGCATCGCCTACAAGAACAAGCACGACCTTACTTCCGCTATTGCGCAACTAAAGCAGGCTGCGCAACTGGCGCCGACGTGGCCAACACCTCACCTGGTGCTGCTGCAGATCTTCAAGACCTCCGATCCTAAGTCGGCGATTGATGAGTGCATGATCGCTGATGGCATGACGCACGACGCCAAGTTGCACGACGAATGTCTGGAGCTGCAACAGAAGGCTCAATGAGCCGGAATCCCAGCACTGACGTCCCCCCGAATCCTGTGCCGCCGATGGAGCATCCACATGCTTCGAGGTTGTCATGGAATCTATGCAATGGCTCGCTCACGATGTTACCGCTGAATCCTTTTCGCGAAATGATCTGACGTCGAATCCCGATAGCGGCTTGCTCGATGCTTACTCGCGAGCAGTTGTGGGAGCGGTACAGCGCGTCAGTCCCGCTGTCGTACATATCCAGGTGAAGCAGCGGGCGCGCGGAGGAACGGCGGAAGGCACGGGCTCCGGTTTTCTGTTCACTCCCGACGGATTTGTTCTTACCAATAGCCACGTGGTGCATAACGCAGCGGAGATTCTTGTCACCACAGAGGCGGGCGAGCGCTATCCGGCTGAACTGGTCGGCGACGATCCGGACACCGATCTGGCGGTCGTGCGCGGCAGCGGCATCGCTCCGTCGGTCCCGTTAGGCAGTTCACGCAAGCTCACGGTTGGGCAATTGGTTATTGCCATTGGCAATCCGCTGGGCTTTCAACACACGGTGACTGCGGGTGTGGTCAGCGCGCTGGGACGCACCATGCGCTCGCGCTCCGGTCGCCTGATCGACGGAGTAGTGCAAACCGACGCAGCGCTGAACCCCGGCAACTCCGGCGGACCGCTGGTAGACTCGCAGGGTCAGGTCGTCGGTGTCAACACGGCCACCATCATGGGAGCGCAGGGAATTTGTTTCGCCATCGGCGCTGACACGGCTGAGTTTGTTGCTTCGCGCCTGATTCGAGACGGGCAGGTCAAGCGGAGTCATATCGGCGTCATGGGGCAGGGAGTCACGTTGCATCGCAGGATCGTTCGCTATTACGACCTGGCTGTCGAGTCGGGGCTACTCTTATTGAACGTAGTAGCCGATTCCCCAGCTCATATCGGCGGCCTACGCGAGCGCGACGTCGTCATCCGCTTTGATGGACAGAATGTCACCGGGGTGGACGATCTGCACCGACTACTTACCGACGAGCGCAGTGGCAGACCGTGTGATGTGGACGTAGTCCGCGGCACGCAATTACTGAAGCTGATGGTGACGCCGCGGCCCCGCGTACAGTAAGGCGCCAACTCGTATAATGGAGACTGACGAGACGCCGCTGTAAGTCTGGAGAGGTCATGCCGATTTTTGAATACCGCTGTGAGGATTGTGGAAACAAGTTCGAGGCTATTCTGTTTGGTGAGCAGAAGGCGGAGTGTCCCAAGTGTCACACCCAGAATCTGCAGAAGCAGCTATCCACATTCGCAGTCAGCACCAAGTCGAGCAGCTCTTCGGCCGCTGGCTGTGGCGCTGAAAATTGCTGCATGGGAAGCGGCGGCTGTTCCTTCAATTAGGCCGATGTCGTTAAGCTCCGATAATTTTCTGCGGTAATTCCCTCGCTTTCTCTCATCCCGGAGTGGGCGCGTTCAAGACGTTCAAGATGCGGTAACTTGGACGCGCCGACATCAAGTTCAGCACCTCTATCCCGCACGTCTCGTCCGCAGCCTAGCTCCAATCGCCAGCAAACCTGTGGCGAGCAAGGACACAGTTCCCGACTCGGGTACCGCGCTGACGGTAGGAGCAAAAGTGATCGTATCGGCGAGTCCGTGGGTGTCGATGTCAAGCTCCAGAGTGAGGGCATAGGGACCGCCGCCGGTAGAGCCATTCCCGTTGACCGTCGAACCCCACGTTGTGCCGGTATAAGACGCATGGCTTATCAAGGTACCGCAGGCGAAATTGTCGCAAAATGCCGTGTTCATGGGCGACAACCATGTCTCAACAGCTATGTCCGAGGTGCCGAGAACACTAGTGCCGTTCGTGACGGTGGCCAGACTAACGTTGCCCAGTGGTGCAGTGAGGCCCGTTACGGTAAGCAAGAAGGACATCGGGCTAGCACCGGACATACTGGACGCAGTAACGGCTGAGAGATCCAGCAATTCAGGCAGAGTCGTCACTGGTGGCCCCAATCCTGTAATCCCGCTGAGCGTCCAACTCCCAATCGTCCCATTGAAAAGTATGTCTCCTACCATATTGCTTTGGTCGTTACCATTGTGAGTGCAGCCCATAGTATTTATGTTTTGGTCACAAAGAGTAACGGTGGTAGGACCGTCCGACATCTGCATGCCGAGGTTGGTTGCTCGTGCCCCCAGAGGTGCTCCTACCAAACTGAGCGCGAGTAGCGTCAGCCAAGCTAACTTATATGTCCCAATCATCTGTCTAGCTCCTTTCGTCTGGGTCACCACGGGCTCCGAGGTGTTGGCGGAGCACACCCCACATTCAGGTTCAATAGCAATTTCCGTTTTCCCGTGCCCGACACTGTACACCGATCCTGCGATTCCAGCGCATAATTATTCTCGCCGGCCGCGGCCATGACTCGGGACATGGTCCCGTCTGGGGCCAGCCGGCCAGCAGTTGCCGACTACCAAAAATGGGCAGCTGTAGTAACCCTCAGGATCAACGGAGGAGCTAATCGGGCTCTTGCGATTCTTTTGCGCTCCGCCATGGATGAACGATTTCGCCGCAAGGCGCGGATGTTCAGAAGCAGCTCTCGCCAGTTCGCACTTCCATACCGGGACGTTATTCGACGTTATCTCCTGAGCAAACTACAAGGGCTGCTCTTTGCATCTACTTACCTTTTGCACCTCCAAAGGAGATCGTGGTGCTTCAGCGACAGGTGTGCCAATGACGAGCAAGAGAAACCCTTTTCGGTCGGTCCTCATTTTCGGCGGGGCCGGCTTCATCGGTTCCAATTGGGCGGAATGGCTGCTGCAGAATACCGAGGCCAAGATTCACATCTTCGATAATCTCTCGCGCAGCGGCGTTCGCCACAATCTGCGCGCGCTTGAATCTCTCAGCGGACGATCGCGCCGGCTTCAGATCACGGTGGGCGACATTCGCGACGCCGAGATGGTAGAGCGCGCCATGCGTCTCGCCACCGAGGTCTATCACTTCGCCGCTCAGGTGGCTGTCACCACGTCGGTGTTGGCTCCGCGACTGGACTTCGACATTAACCTCGTCGGCACCTTCAACATTCTGGAAGCGGCGCGCAAGTCGGGCAATCAACCTTTTCTATTGTTCACTTCCACCAACAAGGTTTACGGCGGTGCGAGCAGCGGCGACGTCTGGCCTGAGAAGACGCGCTACGGTTGCTCGAATCGCACGGGGACATCGGAGACGCAGCCGCTGGACTTCCACTCCCCCTACGGATGTTCGAAAGGTGCGGCTGACCAATACGTGCGCGATTACTCGCGCATCTATGGCCTGAACACAGCGGTGTTTCGCATGTCGTGCATTGCCGGGCCACGCCAGTTCGGTACTGAGGACCAAGGATGGGTGGCTCACTTCCTGTACTCGGCTTTGAATCGCACGCCCGTAACTATCTACGGCAATGGCCTGCAAGTTCGCGACGTGCTCGATGTCGCCGATCTGGTGCGCGCCTTTGAAGCCGTGCGCAACCTTGAGCCGTCTGGCGAAGGACGCGTTTATAACGTGGGCGGAGGTCCGGAGAATTCCGTGTCGCTGCTGGAACTGATGAGCATGATCAAGGAACTCACTGGTCGCGACCTCGAAGCCAGCTTCGACGCGGCACGCCCCGGTGACCAGGCAGTGTACGTCAGCAACACGCAGAAGCTGCAAAACGAAACCGGCTGGAGCCCGAACATCCAGCTACCCGAGACGCTGGGCAGGATGCAGCGATGGTGGAAGCAGAATCGTGACCTGTTCGCCCCGGCTCGGGTTTCGGAAATGCCCGCGCTGGCTAACCCAGTCCCGCTCCCACGGACAGCATAATGAAATTCGCTCTCGTCAATCCGAATTGGACGTTTGAAGGATCGACTTACTTCGGCTGTCGCGATGCGCACTACCCGCTCGAGCTGCTCTTTGCCTTCGACCAGATCCGCGAGGCCGGGCACGAGCCGCTACTCATTGATGCTCAGGTGGACGATCTCTCGATCGAGCAGGTTCGCCACGAACTCCGGGGTTTCAGGCCTGACTTCCTGGTGATTCCCACGGCGCCCTCGTATTTATTTTGGCGGTGTCCTCAGCCGGAGCTGCGTGTTCCGAAGCGATGGTTTGCGGCGCTAGGCGACGGAGCGATCCAGGTTGCAATCGGTCCCCATGGCTCAGCGACTCCGGCGGCAACGCTGCGCAAACTGAATTGCGATGTAGTGCTGCGTGGCGAGCCGGATCAAACCATCCCCGAGCTGGCGAGCAAACTGTGGGAGGACATCGTCGGCTGCTGCTATCGACTGCCTGATGGGACCCTGCGCCTCAACCCGGGGCTGGGCGTGACCGACATGAGAGCCCTGGCGCCCCTCGACTTCAACAACTACAACGTCGAGCGTCATCAGCATCGCCACCATGTATTCACCGGAGAAGGTCGCGGCGCCGAACTGGAGTTTGCCCGTGGATGTCCGTGGGCGTGCAGCTTCTGTAACAAGACACTGTTTCGCAACAAGTTTCGCGAGCGCGCGGTCGACTCCGTCCTGACGGAAGTCGATCGCCTGGTTGAGCGCGGCGTCGATTATTTCTACTTCATCGACGAAATCTTCGGCGTTGGCAAGAATGTGCTCAAGCTGCTGGAAGGACTGGCCGAGCGCGAGGTGAAGATCGGCTTCCAAACGCGAATCGATCTCTGGAACGAAGACACGCTCGACCTGCTTGGACGTGCCGGCTGCATTTCGATGGAGTGCGGCATCGAGTCGATTACGGATGAGGGCAGAGACGAGCTGAACAAGAACTGCCGCATGTCGACTGAGCGGATAACCGAGCTGCTGATCTATGCGCGCCAGCGGATTCCCTGGGTGCAGGCGAATCTCATCCTGACCGACAAGGACGACAAAGATGAAATCCGGCGCTGGCAGGAGCATTTGAAGGCGCGTGGAGTATGGGTGAGCGAACCGGTGCCGATGTTTCCGTTTCCCGGCAGTCCGAGTTATGTCGAGATTTTTGGTAAGGCGCCGGACGACGAAGCCTGGGAGCGCGCGCACCGCTATTACTTATCGCTGTTCGGCGACAAAGGTTTCAGCGACATTCAGGACCAGCGTCCCGTGTCGATTGAAGAGCTGGAAACCGCAGCGTAAGTTGATGTATCAACATTGCTACAACAACCAACATCTGAAGTTTTCGGGGACCACTTCGTGATGCGAATTACAGTTGTCGGCTCGGGCTATGTCGGACTAGTAGCGGCCGCGTGTTTCGCAGAGATCGGCCATCAAGTCGTCTGCGTCGATAATGACGAGGCCAAAGTCTCGGCGCTCCAGCGCGGCGAAACCATCATCCATGAGGAATTTCTTCCCGAGCTGATCGCCCGCCACCAGGGTGAAGGCCTGCGATTCACCACGTCGCTTGCTGAAGGGCTGAAGGATGCCGCGATCGTATTTATCGCAGTGGGCACGCCCTCACGCGAGAACGGCGAAGCCGATGTCTCTGTGCTGGATTCCGTGTGCCGCGAGATCGCGCGCTCCGTCGACGGCTTCAAAGTGGTGGTGATCAAGAGCACCGTGCCGGTGGGAACCAACCAGCGGATCGCTCGCGTATTGCAACGATACGGCGCGCATTCGTCCTGTTTTCGCGTGGCTTCCAATCCCGAGTTTGTGCGCGAGGGCACAGCGGTTACTGACTTCTTGTATCCCGACCGAATTGTGCTGGGCTGCAATTGCCCCCGCAGCGCCGACCTGCTGACAAAAGCGTATGAGCCGCTGCTCGACGGAAGCTATGCGGCGTCGAATGGCGCAATTCCGGTGCCGGACAATACGCGATTGCCCGCGCGCCTCGTGCTCACCAGTTCCGCAAGCGCTGAACTGACGAAGCATGCCTCGAATGCGTTTCTCGCGATGAAGATATCGTTCATCAACGCGGTCGCGAACATTTGCGAAGCTAACGGTGCGGACATTGAAGAAGTGGTGGAAGGAATTGGAAGCGACCGGCGCATCGGGAGCCAATTCCTGAAGCCGGGTATCGGCTTCGGTGGCTCCTGTTTCCCTAAGGACTTGAAGGCGCTGCGCGCGGTGGCCCACGAGAGCGGTTGCGACTTTCGTCTGCTTGAAGAGGTGATGCAGATCAACGAAGAGCAGCGCGCGCACTTTGTTCGCAAGGTTCGTCAGGCGCTGTGGACGCTGAAAGGGAAGCGCCTTGGAGTGCTGGGGCTGGCCTTCAAGGGAGGGACCGACGACGTGCGTGAATCGCCGGCTATTGCCGTGATTCACCGGCTGCTGAGGGAAGGTTGCCGCATTTCTGCCTACGATCCGGCGGCTGCGACTCGGGCGAAGGCAGAGTTTGCCGAAGGCGCGGCAATCACTTTCGCGAAGAGCGCTTACGCGGCGGCCACTGATGCCGATGCGCTCCTTGTGCTGACGGAGTGGGAGGAGTTTGCGGCCCTGGACTTGGAGCGGTTGCGAGCGCGCATGAAGCAGCCCATCTTACTTGACGGCCGAAACCTTTTCTCGCCCCAGCAGATGGAAAAAGCGGGGTTCATCTACTACAGTGTGGGACGCCCGGAAGTGATCCCGGAACTCGAGCCCAAAGATTCGTCACGGGAAGCGGCGTAGGCAGAATGTCCGGGCCTAAGCGCCACGTGATTCCGTGACGGAAGCATAACCCAAAGCCTCGCCAATAACTGCTATTCTTCAGAGTCGCTAAAGGGTTATCATTCCCTGCGCGTGGGGGGATTTCATGTTCTTTCAGCGGTTCTATCTTGGCTGCCTGGCGCATGCCTCATATATGTTCGGCTCAAAGGGCGAGGCGGTCGTAGTCGATCCGCAGCGCGATGTCGAGATTTACATCGAGGCCGCGCAGAAGAACGGGCTCATGATCCGCCACATTTTCGAGACCCACCTGCATGCTGACTTCGTGTCCGGCCATCGGGAGTTGGCGCAACGAACGGGCGCCAAGATCTACGTCGGTTCGGCCGCGGGTGCGAAGTTCGCGCACGTCGCACTGCATGACGGCTTCACATTGCAGGTCGGGGACGTCTGTATGACCGCGCTGGAAACGCCTGGCCACACTCCCGAGAGCGTTTGCCTGGTGCTGACCGATTGCGAACATGGCGATGAACCTTGGGCGGTATTTACCGGCGATACGCTCTTTATCGGCGACGTGGGCCGGCCCGACCTCTCTCCAACGCATACTCCGCAGCAACTTGCTGACATGATGTTCGACTCGCTGCATCACAAGCTGATGACCCTGCCCGATAAGACGCTGGTGTATCCGGCGCATGGCGCCGGTTCGCTTTGCGGACGCAATATGCGTGCCGACAGCTCGTCGACTATCGGCACGGAACGCATGAGCAACTGGGCGCTGCAGATCAAGACGCGCGAAGACTTCGTCGCGCAGATGACATCGAACCTTCCGGCGCGCCCCGAATACTTCGCGCAGGATGCAGCCATCAATCGCGAAGGCGCTCCAGCGCTCGATGAGCTTCCCGCTCTCACTCCGATAGCGCCGGCCGACTTGCAATACCAAATTGCTCAGGGCGTTACTGCGGTAGATGTGCGACACCAGGATGAGTTTGCCGCCGGCCACGTGCCTAACTCGATCAGCATTCCACTGGGAGGGCAGTTCGCATCGTGGGCGGGAGCAGTGTTGGGATTGTCCGCCGACCCGGTGCTGATTGGCGCGAACGAAGAGCAGATTTCCGAGGCGAGGCTGCGACTGGCGCGCGTGGGTATCGAAGATATTGCCGGTTATCTGGAGGGTGGCATCGCGGCGTGGCAAGCGGCAGGCCTGCCGCTCGCACAGGTGCCGCAGGTGACAGTGCAGGAATTGAAAGCTCAGCTCGAAAAGCGGGCGCTTCACGTGCTCGACGTTCGCCGCGAAGGCGAGTGGAATGCAGGCCACGTGGAAGGCGCTGGTTGGCATCCGCTCGACAACTTCAAGCGCGCGTTGCCTGAAGTTGATTCCGATGCGCCCGTTGCAGTGCATTGCAAGGGTGGTTATCGCAGCATGATCGCTTGCAGCTTCCTGCAGCGCGCGGGCCACCAGAATGTTGTCAACGTCATCGGCGGCTTCGACGCCTGGGAGAAAGCCGGCCTGCCGGTCGCTGCCGAAGCAGCAGCAAGCGCCAAGGCGTAACTCGGTGCTGGTCTGCCCTGGTTGCGGTGAACAGATTCCGGATTGGGCGCGGTTCTGCCCGACTTGCGGCGCCGTCATCTCTCGACCTCAGCCGCCAGCCCCTGCTGCGACCCCCTCGGCTGCTCCGGTTCCAGCCCCAGCCCTCGATCTCAATCAAACCGCGACCGACATTGCTTCGGCTCTGCCCGACAACATTGCGGGCATGCTAGCCTACTTCATTGTGCCTGCCATCGTGTTCCTGCTGGTGCGGCCGTTTAACCGTAACCGCTTTGTCAGGTTTCACAGCATTCAGTGTCTGCTGACTGTAGCGGTGCTGATGGTTTTGCAAGTTGCGCTTGCGCTGCTTGGAAAACTCGTGCCGCTGCTGGTGCTGTCCCTGTACGGGCTGCTATTCCTGGCGGAACTCACGTTGTGGCTGTTGCTGCTGTACAAGGCATATCGACATGAAACGTTCAAGCTGCCGGTCGTTGGCGACATCGCAGAGACTTGGGCGGAGAGAAGCTAGTTCGATTTATTCAGCTTGGCATACTCAGCTTTGGCGGCCTTGTAGACGGGGACTTCCGGGTCGGCATCTTTCCACAAACTCAGGAAGTTTCGATAGGCGTTCTCCGCTTTGACGGTGTCACCTTGCAGGGCATAAGCGCGGGCGACGCCCAGACGGGCCAGCGCTCCCCAGGGAAAATTTCCCGACTACGCCGCGATAGTCGATGAACTTTTGAAATTCCACCGCCGCTGCATTGCCGTCACGCAGCATGAGATACGCTTCACCGCGTAGGTAGACCGGCAGCAAGGAAACTGCGCCCGTCGGCTGACCCAGCTCAATCGCCGTGGTTGGCTGCAACAGCTCGATGGCGCGCTTGGGATCTTTTTGTTGCAACGCGATCGCCCCTTGAACCGTAGGTAGCCAATACTTTTGAATCATCGTGTCCAGCGGAAATTCTGAGTTCAACTCGGTGGCCAGCTTTTCCGCGGCTGGAGTTTCGTTGGCCAAGGCAAGTGCCAGTGCGGTCATAGCTCGCCCATCGCGGTTTGGACCAAGCTTCAATGCCGCGCGGGCGTCGGCGACGGCCTGCTCGCGGTCGCCCGCTGCCACCTCGCGCAGCGCCGCGGAGGCAAGATATTGCGCAGCGTTCTCTTTGGCGTCGTTACGTTGAGCTGAATCGGCCGCGCGCTGGGTCAGCTCGCGTGCAGCTTTCATCTGTCCAAACCACGCTTCCGTGTCGGCCTGTGATGCCAGCAATGATGATTCGGCACTTGGGTTGCCGAGCGTGCTCGAGAGCAGTTGCTTCATCCGGTCTGTGTCGCCCTTGAGAAAAGCCAGGGTGTAGCGTGCGGATAGCAGCGCCTCGCTGTCCAGCTTGTGCTCTTCTGCCTTTCGGAACAGCGCTTCCGCCTCGTCCAACCGATTCAAGCCTATGTAGTCGTCGCCCAGGTTCGCATAGCGGTTCACATGGCCAGGGTTCAGACGCATGGCCTCGATGTCTTCTTCCAGCGCCTTGGGCCAGCTTCCCAAAGTGCTGTAGATGTAACCCAGGTTTGAATAGGGTGTGTGGTCTCGCGGGTATTCCTGCTGCCAACGCTCAAAGACCTGCGCTGCCTTATCCAGCTCTCCGGTTGCCAGCCAGTAGTAGAAAGACTCGATGGCGAGCCTCTCCTGTTCATTCACCTTCCCGCGCAGGTCGTAAGCCTTACGCGCATAATCCGCCGCTCGCTCCACTTCACCGCGGTTGCTGTAAACGATCGACATGGAAAGGTAGGCAGAAGCGAAATTGGGATCGAGTTCGATGGCACGCTGGTAGAAAGGAAGGGACGCAGTCTCGCCCTTGGTCCAGCGGGTTTGATTTCCCTGGCTGTAAGCTTTCAAGGCTTCCAGTGAAGGTGTGGTGGCTTCCTCGAGCGGCGCGGCGTACTTCTGTACCGAGTTGAGAGACTCGCCCATCTGGCCTCGCAGATCGGCCGCCGCCCGATCCAGCGCCTTGAGCACGTGTTTCTTGTTCGTCGCCTGTTCCTGTGCCTCCGCCAGAACGTCACCGGTTTCGCAGTTCACGGCTTTGAGCCCGATAACATATTGAGTGCCCAGGGAAGCAATCGAGCCGGTCACCACTGCCTTGTCCCCAGTGCGCTGGCACAGCTCGCGGGCCACTTCTGGTGTGAGACGCTCATCAGCGGAGCGGCCCATCAGCTTCAGCGTCTCGCTTATTTTGCGCTCAGATACGAGCGCAAGGAATGGCGACTGTCCAAGCTGTACTGAAAGTCCTTGCTTCAATGCGCCATCAAAGACCGTGTCGCCTGTAGTGTTGGTGAAATCGGAGACGATAATGTTGTCTTTGTCGGTCAGCGCTTTGCTTCGATGGGAGCGGTAATACAAACCGCCAGCGATTAGAGCAACGGCGAGCACTACAGGAATGGCAATCTTCCATAGCCCCAGCGTTCGTAGCGACTGACGGGGCACGGCGACGCTCGACGCTGACACTGCGGAGAAGCGGCCGCTCTCGGAGTCGCGCTTCAGTCGCTGAAGGTCGGTCCGCATGTCGGACGCATGCTGATAGCGCAGGTTGCGGTCCTTCTCCAGCGCCTTGCGGATCACCGCGTCCAGTCCGGCGGAAATCTCGGGGTTCGCCTGAGCCGCTGGTGTCGGTTCCTGATGGAGAATGGCGCCGCAAATCTCGCCCGAGCTGGAGCCGTCGAAAGCTAAGTTGCCGGTGGCCATTTCATACAGCACTGTGCCGAAGGAGAACAGGTCGGAACGAACGTCGAGTTGTTTGGCCCTGACTTGCTCGGGCGACATGTAAGCCACCGTACCCAACATGGCTCCCGGACTCGTCAAGTAAGGATCGGAGTCGACCATCTCGGTTTCGGCGTTAGCGGCAGCTGTCGATTTCCCTGCGACCTTGGCCAGACCGAAGTCGAGAATCTTGGCGTGGCCGCGCCGGGTGACGAAGACATTCGCGGGCTTGATATCGCGATGCACAATGCCTTCGCCATGGGCCGCGTCGAGCGCGTCGGCGATGTCGATAGCAATGGGAAGAAGCGCCTCCGGCTCCATCGGGCGTCCGCTGATGCGATGTTTCAAGGTCATCCCGTCGAGGAATTCCATGACCATGAATGCCCGGCCGTCATCTTCTCCGATGTCGTAAATGGTACAAATGTTAGGGTGGTTCAGAGCCGACGCGGCTTGTGCCTCCCGCTGAAAACGGGCCAAAGCTTGCGGATCCTGGGCTACTTCCAAGGGCAGAAACTTCAGCGCGACGAAGCGGTGAAGCCGTGTGTCTTCGGCCTTATAGACCACGCCCATTCCTCCACCGCCCAGCTTTTCAACGATTCGGTAGTGAGAGATAGTGGTATCGATCATGAGCAAGATAGAGGCTGCGGATGTCCGATGATAGGTATATGAAGACTGTGAGTCAATCGCCGAAGCAGTCGGAGATCTTGCCTTACGACAATGGCAGGAGCGTAACAATCCTGTTAAAAGAGATGGCGTACTAGGGCGCCGCTTGACAGCACCCCGTCGCGCATGTCATTTCTATTTACTTTTCACTTTTCGAAAAATCAGAGCAAATAGCGGGTCGCGCCGAGCGTCAAGTCAGGACGAACGGCCGAAGGGAGCGGTGCCAAGGCTGTGCGGGTCAAGGTGTTCTACCACGATCGCTGTTTTGATGGAGCATGTTCGGCGGCAGTCTTCAGCCGTTTTTATCGCGAGCGCATCCGCGAGCACGCGGAGTTCGAATACTCGGGCCTGCTGCACCGCGCCGGAGCGCTCTTCGACGAAACCGAATTTACCGGTGACGAGAACGCCATCGTTGATTTCAAGTATTCGCCGTCGCCGCAGATTACCTGGTGGTTTGACCATCACCAGAGCGCGTTCCTCACGCCGGAAGACGCCGAGCACTACGAGAGCACGCTCAGCAACACGAAGTTTTACGATCCCGATTACCGTTCGTGTACGAAATTCATCGCCGACGTGACGGAGAACCGGTTCGGCTTCAAAAAGGACAGTGTTGCTCAAGTCGTGGAATGGGCCGACATCATCGACGGCGCGCTCTATACGGACGCGAAAACCGCGGTGGAGATGGGCGAGCCCGCGATGAAGCTGACCATGGTGATCGAATCGACCCAGGATTCGGAGCTGCTGCCCAAACTAATTCCGATGCTGGCCTACAGGCCGCTGGCCGAGATTGTGGCTGATCCACTGGTAGCGGAGCGGCTGCCGGCGCTGCTCACGCGACACAAGCAGTCGATCGAAGTCTTGCGCGAGCGTTCCACTTGCACGGACGGAACCATCTTCTTCGACATTACCGATCACGAGCTTGAGGGTTACAACAAGTTCATTCCCTACTACCTGCATCCCGAAGGCACCTACAGTGTGGGACTGAGCAAGAGTACGTTTCGTACCAAGGTGTCGGTCGGCTCCAACCCGTGGGCTCCGGTTGAGCCTACGGAAAACCTGGCGAAGATCTGCGAGCGTTATGGCGGCGGCGGCCACGCCCGCGTAGGAGCCATCTCGTTTCCTCCCGGAAAATTCGACGAGGCCCGTACTGGCAGCGAACGAAATTGTGCAAGAGCTCAGGGCCAGTTATCGCAAGCAGATCGGTTAACAGAAATGAGCCCAGCGATGTTCACTTCGCCCCAAAGGTTCTTACCAACGTGAATCGCACTTGGAAGGGTTCGACGGGATGGAAAACGTCGGTGAATTCCGCCGGGGCGGTTGGGGTTATTCGGGCGGTATAGGCGTAGTCAATGTCGTGATCGTAGCGGTTCAGTAAATTAAAAAGTTGGGCCGAAACGCGCCATTTTTCGTTGATGTGATAACCGGCCTCCGCGTTGAGCAATATCGTTGAACTTGAGCGATAGATTGCATCGGATGTCAGGTTGCGCGGGCCAAAGGCACGCAGGCGCAGACTCCCCCAAAAGCCTTTGTAACTCTGCACGGTGACGCCTGATGAAATGACCAACCCAACCGCTTCGGGCACCCACTTGCCGCCCGGGCTGCCCGGTGCAGCATCATCCGGATCTATTGTGGTGAAAAGGGCCCTGGAGTCCGCAAAGTCAAAATCGAAAGCAAAATGTTGCGTTGGCGTGTAGTAGTTAGCCCATTCGATGCCGTAGCGATGGCTTGGCGATGCTGAAGCAACTGTGCCTCCGGTGTCGCCCGACTGCTGCAGCTCGGAATCACTGTATAGATACCAGAGCGAAAGAGTACTTTGCAGATGTGGGATGGCCAGAGTGCGCACCCCGATCTCCGCGCCTTTGGTTGGCACCAGGGGGCGAATTGGGGTGGAAGGCGTCGGGAAGGGATAGTCCGGCGAAATTGGTTCAACTCTCTGCGTTGTGCCGCGCACGTCGTTGCTGTGGAAACTGAATCCGCCCTGCAGGTAGAACTCAGTATTGCGCCACGGGCCGAAAATCAAACTCGCTTTTGGGCTGGGCAGGAACTGACTGGCCGAGCCGGAATTGAGCTCGGCAAAGTTGATCACCGGAGCGCCTGGCAATTCCGTGGCGACATAAGGCGGCGTCAAGTTGGTTACGTCATATATCGCTTCGTCGCCGCGCAGGGCCAGGACCGAGCGCAATTTGTCCGCCCACTGAGCTTTATTTTCGAGGTAGAAACTTACTATGGTGTCGGTAAATTTTGCGACCTCCGTTGCCGCAGGCAGGATCGCGATCAGATTGGGATTGGTGTCGCATTCGGGAATGGGTTCGGCATCGCACGCATTGATATCATTCTTGTCCGTGCGCACACGATCTTGCGTGCGGTAAAGGCCGTTGTGAACCCAATCGTTACGAAGCTGCAGGCCCAACGTATTTTCTACCTTGCGTCCAAACCACTGGCTGAAAATTGTGTGGGCCGCGTCAAACCCTGTTACCCAGCGCCTATCCTGCTGCTCGAACTGATCGCCTTTTATAGGGTCATCGAGGTAGTAGGTGAAGTCGGAGAATAAATCGAGGTGATAATAAAATCCGTAGCCCATGATTGTAGTAGCGGAATGTGCGCCCTGGCGATGCCATTCAGCCTGCAAGCTGTAACGCTGTGAGTTGCCGCCGTCAGTAGGGTTCAATGTGCCAAAGGAGCCAACAAGGGGCACGGCGGTCACTGGGATCTGATCGCTGGAGTTCCATTTTCCGTAGTAGCCGCGGGTCGTAATGCTGAAGCCTCTAGTAGCGTCACCCTGGCTGTAGGTCAGCAGGCCGTTGAACTTCCTGTAAGCATCCGGATGTACCCATGGGCCATCATCGTAATACGCCTCTCCCCCGTACAGCAGATTGCCTCGACCGAGCTTTTGTGAGACGCCGAACACGGCGCGCGCATAGCCATACATGCCGGCTTCCACCTGGAAGAAGTTCTGCGGCAGGGTTTTATAAAACTGGATGTTGGCCGATCCCGCTGAGCTATAGTTGCCGATCTCGGCATAATAGGGGCCTTTCTCGTAACTTAACCGCTGCACAAGCTCAGGGATAACAATATTCATGTCCGCATAACCCTCGCCGTGCGCGTGCGACGGCAGGTTAAGGGGCATACCGTCGAGGAATACGGCGAAATCTGTGCCGTGGTCGAGATTGAAGCCGCGAAGGAAATACTGGTTGGCCTTACCGCCGCCCGCGTGTTGAGTAATGATGAGACCAGGAACCGTCTCCAAGACTTCTCCTGAACGAAGAATCGGACGATCTTCGATTTCCTTTGCGCCCACCGTTCCCTGGCTGGCGGAATCGGCAATTCCGATAAGGCTATCCTCCCGGCCCTGCACGTCTACGTTGGTGCTCACAGCGCTCACCGCCAGAGAGATGCGCAACGGGACCAATTCTCCAGTGCTCCCTACGGTGAGGGGCATTTCTTTCGTTTGAAACCCAGGGTTAGACACGACAAGTTGATAATCTCCTGCCGGCAGTCCAGAAATACTGAAGGCGCCGCCACTGTCTGACTGTGTCACCCTTTGTACGCTCCCGTCCGCGCTCCGAACCATCACGGACACCCCTGCAACTACCGCACCAGAAGCATCAACTACAGTTCCCGATAACTGAGGCGGGTAACCCTCCTGCCTTGGCGTGACCGAGTAATCTTGCGGCTTGCGTGCATGTCCGCCGATCTGCGCGGAGTTTGGTTGTGCAGCCGCCGTCAGCGCAAATATCGTCATACACAAAAAAAATGACAGCCCGTTACATTGCGTATTACCCGGTTGCATGAGCCCCCATCTTTCATCTTGGTTTGAGGTCAGAACCACAAGCAAGGGAACAGGAGTCGCTTACTACGTTTGTATATTTCGTGCTACTAAATGCCCAGTCGCCTCGAGAACGTTATGCCGCAGCTTGGGAATTGCTTATTTGTGGCGGTGGTGAGCCGCGTTGCGGCCGGGGCCGTTCTTGACCCGAGCCGGTTTGGCAAGATAAGCCTCGGGAGAACTTATGACCAGCTTGCCGTGTTGTACTCCCTTGATACCGATAAGGCGGTCTGCAAGTTCCTGCACTCGCTTCAACACACCCCGCACCACGACCGCCTCCAGACACATATCGTGGTCCAGATGAGAGTGCACGGTGGAAATGATGAGCTCGTGATACTCATGCTGAAGTTCCATCAACTTGTCCGGCAGTAGTCGGGAATGGTGGTTATAGATGAGGGTTATGGTCCCCACGACAAACGCGGTGTCCAGCTTCAGGCTCAACTGATTCAGGCGGTCGCGAATAAGGTCGCGGATGGCCTCAGACCGGCTCTCATAACCTTCACTGCGGATAAAGCGGTCGAAGCGCTTCAATAAATCGGAATCGATGGCAACGCCGGCACGCAAGAGCCCCATAGACATCCTCCTGCCGAGGAGCGTAGCACAATCCTCATATTCGTGGCACCAGTAAGAGGCTTCCGTCGTCTCTTCTCGTGCCGGTCTTTTTATGGCGACAACAAAAGACCACGAGGGCAGGAAAACAATCAGGCGAGTTCGATGGCGATCGAATCGCCTCATCCCAAGCAACCAGCAACGACTCCGCTAGTATCGGCGCCAAACGGCAAGACAGAGCCTCGCTGCCGAACGTGTCAATTTCTGCCCCGATGATGCCCAGCCCTCCTGTACGGGCCGCTCGTCTCACCTTTGACTCACCTCATGGCTAGTAAATCTATCCGACTGGATAGCTGGATCCTCATTCCTTCGCGTCAGCCACAGCTTGGCCGTCGTTCGATTCGGACCTAATTCGTTATATGGCACCACGTTGCTTGGTGAGAGCTGCGCGGGACCGGGGCTGCGAACAGTTGGCAGCCAAGCTGCAGTTGTCTAATGCGCTAACTCGATAACCCGCAATCGTTCAAGCGTCGCCACGAGCGAAGTCCCTGCCTGAGCAGCGATCTCTTACGAGGTTTCTGCACGGACGAAGCCTGCGCTCACGTCGAAGTGCGGCTGCCGGGCGCTGCCGCAAGTTCCGCGAAACATCATTCAGGAGAGAAACTCATGGCAAAGGAAGATACGAAAATTCAAGCTCAGTCCAGGAAGATTGAGCTGCCGGCAGAACGAACACAGTTCAAGAGTTTGGTTCTTTCGAATCCGAACTACTTTGGAACATATTCGAAGCTCGGCGGCAAGATCGTCAAGGCTTTCAGCGGTGACACCAGTTACGAACAGCTCGAATGCCTGGGGCTGAATCCCGGCAGCAGTCTGCTCGAAGGCGTCATCAACATCAAGCTGCACTCCGGTTACGGTACCAACGCGTGTGGCGCGGGCACAACCGAGTACGTCCGTTTCTTTGTGAAGGACTCGAGCGGCTGGCACGACCTCGGTCTGAGCACGGTGCAGGTATTCGATCTCGCCGGGCCGCTGCCGCTCAGCTACTCCGTCTCGGTAGACTTCAGCGAAGCGCGCAAGTTTTGCTCCACCGAAAACATCGTTGAGGTGCGGGCCATTCTTTCGTGGGAATGGGAGCCGACACCGGGCGATCCGAACTTCATTCCTGTCTGGGGCAACGTGGTGAACGCCGAAGTCCAGGTAGCGCCACGGCTCTTCTTCGAGGTGCCCCTGTCGGAGTTGATTGAGCAGAAGATAATCTCCATCGATCCAGGCGTACTCAAGCAGTTGGACACCAGCAAGCCGCTGGCGGCAACCGAACTGCAGCCGCTTAGCTATGGAGAGCTCAAAAATCTATACGCCAAGGAAAAGGTCCCGCAGCATCGCTTTGGGTTCGAGTTCGCCCAGAAGGTGACGGGCGGGCCGATCAGCCAGGGCATCAATCAGCTTTCAACAAGCAAACTCAATGTCGGCTCGGGAGTGCTCTCTGGCGAAGAACTGTCTTCGATCCTGGGAGAGCTGCTGAAGCTGAAGGGCGACACCACCTACGAGCAGATGACCTGCGCCGGGTACAACCCGCAGACGCGCGAGTTGGAAGCCGTCATCCAGATCAAGCAGGGCAGTGGCTACTCCGGCGGGCTGTGTACCAAGGGCAGCACCGAGTACGTCGGCTTTTATGCCTTCTTCGGTGGAGTGTGGAACACGCTGGGTGTGGCCCAGGTGCAGGTACATGATCTGAAGGCGGCGAGTCCGAAGCACCCCATCAGTTATGCGGTATTCCGGATCTCGAACCTGACCGAAATGCCGTGCGAGAAGCTGGAAGGCGTCCCGCTGCGTGCCATCTTGTCATGGAACACTCCTCCGACCGGTCCGAACTACAACCCGGTGTGGGGCAATGTGTTAAACACGCATGTTCAACCGCAGGTTGAAGTTGGTGACGGCGAAGAGATGCGGTTGATGCGCATCGGCCAGGTGACGGTCGCCAACATCTCCGACAGCACTGGACTGGCGGTGGTCGACTCGCTATTCGTCCCGCTATTTCCTCCGGGGCTCGGCTACGTGGCCGGCGATTGTCCCGGAAGCGGAACGCCGTGGCTGTACTTCTCGGTGCAACCCGACGCGCCGTTCGGCGGCGCAACTTTCATCGAAGGCGATTTCAATCCCAAGATCGACGTCTTCGATCACACCACCGGCCTGGTCCTTGGGGGTGAGTATCCCATCATTTACCAGGCTTGGGTGACTCCACCGTCGGGGCCGGCGTTCCAGCTCACCGACTCGTTTGGCATCGAGCTGTATCCGCCGAACTCGCCCCTCGGCGTCTTCCATGTGCAACAGCTGGTGGCTGCTTTCGGGCCGGTGCCTACGGGCGTACCGGGAACCAAGTACTACACGTATTTCGAATCGAATCTCCAGGCCGTCAACCCACGCACACTGGCGATCTTCGAGGCCGGCGCTTTGGCCGAAGGCAACTACATCATCGAGATCCGAGGCTTCAAGTGGAATGGCGCTGACTACATCGCTATTCCTCCAAAGAGCAAGATGATTCACGTGTACAACGGCTATCCGCACACCGAACTGGTCGAGCCTGGGCCGGGATTACCGCTCGTCTCGGTGCCGGAGCAGCGTCCGCAGGTGTTCATCACAATTACGTCGCCTTCAGGAGACTGCGGCGATGTGCAGGTGGGCGACACCATCACCGGCAACTATAGTGTGACCGACGAGTTCTTCGGAGTCGTCAGCGTCGCCCTGGTGCCCATCACCATCAACGGCGTTCTACAACCAGAGAATGCCGTGACCCTGTCGAACCACAACGTCGGCACCAACACCGTTGCGTACGACGGCACCAACACCGCTGGAACCAGCGGCACCTTCACCTTGCCAACAGCTGGGATGACGCCTTGCGGCTATACCATCCTGTTGTCGGCCTGGGACCGGGCAATCGCCAACAACACTTGCTACGGTCATTACAACCAGGATGGAGTCGGCTTCTGCTTGCGGAAGAAAGTCTCGTAACCTGGTTATGCTAAGCGGGGCACCGGCAACGGTGCCTCGCATCTTTGTCAGCGCGTGAGGTCCACCTGATGGCCAACATCTGGTTTCGATTCGTCCTGGCTGTGCTGGCGACCTGGCGAGTCACGCACCTGCTGGCCAATGAAGATGGCCCGGCAGATGTCATCGTTCAGGTCCGCGTCTGGCTGGGCGAGCATTGGATCGGCAAGCTGATGGACTGCTTCAACTGCCTGAGCTTGTGGATCGCCGCGCCTGCGGCATTGTTTGTGTCGCGCAGGCCGATGGAGTGGCTGTTCAGTTGGCTCGCGCTCTCAGGTGGCGCGTGTTTGCTGCAGCAGTTTCATCGCGAGCAAGTAAGTATCGAAACGGTTTCGCAAATCGAAGAAGGAGAGACTGATCATGTGCTGTGGAAACAAACGCACGACGATCCGAATGGCAACCCCAGCGACGCGGGGCATTTCCACCTTGGCAACGACGGCAGCGAGCATGCCGGCGCCCCGAACCGCCATTCGCTTCACTGAGAACTCCAGCGTGAAGGTGAAGGGGCCGGCGACTGGCCGCGAATATCAGTTCTCGCCCACCAGCCCGACGCAGAACATCGACCCACGGGACGCTCGGCTGTTGCTGCGCTCGCGGTTTTTCCGGCAAGGCTGAAGCTTCGGTTTGCTGCCGGTGGAAGCCCTCGCATTCATGCGAGGGATAGATGCGCCTCTTGTGTGACGCGCTCTAGCGCCGGCCGGGGCTGAAGCAATCTGCCTGAACAACTCGCGCCTGCAAGGGCCCGCGTCAGGGCACGACCTCGGTCGTGCCGATAATGCGCCGTGTTTAGAAATTCCCGAGCCGGCTTCAGTCGGCGGCATAGTCCGTTTCTGGAGTTTTTTCCGCCGCCCCTGAAGGGGCTCGGTGACTTAAAGAGGGCAGCCTACCCGGGACTTCCGTCCTGGACTACAGGTTGTTTCGCTCTTCGAGCTTAGGCTCATCGCTCACCCTACAAACGCTCGCTTCTATAGTTTCTAAACGAGCTTACGAAAACGGCCCCAAAACAAAAGCCCGCTACGCGCGGGCTTTGCTGTTTCGAACAGACGAGGTCTATCGATTGGTCGTAGTCGTGGCCTTCGCCGTTTCCTGCTGACCAGCCGTCAGATGCGCGTTATTGCGGGCGGCGATGGTTTTCTTGGCGTTGTCGGCCAGTTCCTTCGCCTTGGGCAGAAGCTCCAACGCCTTCTCGACCGCAGGATCGTTCTCGGTATGGACCTTCATGCCTTCCTGCTGTCCGAACTCGTTGATGAACAACTCAGCCTTGATGTTCGAGCGCAACCACTCGTTGTTCTGCGCCAGTTCGGCTTCGTTGTACGGAATCTTCTGATCATCCAGGAACTTGCGGAATTCCTGCATCACCTGTTCGTCAACCTCGAACTGCTTGGTCACCTTGTGATTGATCACGTAGTGCTTGGCGAAGTTGAAGAAGGTGTACTTCTGCAGCAGCTCGTCCTGGAACGAGTTCGTCTTGATGGGCGGAATCTTGATGTCAGGATTGATGCCGCCGCCGCCATATACCGTGCGGCCGCTGTCGGTCATCTTGACTTCGCGATTCGCGATGGACCCCTCGTCGTCGCCGCTGGCATCACGGTTGTTGTAGTAGTAGTCGTAAAGCGAAACGCCGTTGTAGTCGCGCTGAATCAGGCGTCCGCTGGGCGTGTAGTACTTCGCCGTAGTCAGCGCCAGTCCGGTGTTCTCCGACAGCGGATACACCGTCTGCACCAGACCCTTGCCGAAGGTCGATTCGCCGACAATCAGCCCGCGATCGTGGTCCTGAATCGCGCCCGCAACAATCTCGGCCGCCGAAGCAGTCCCGCGATTGACCAGCACTACTAGCGGATAATCCTTGCCGCCGTTACCGTGCGCAGCTTTATAAACCTTCTCGGCTGAGGCGCGCCCGTGATGCGAGACGATGACCTGTCCCTTCTTCAGGAACTTGTCAGCCACGCCAACGCCTTCGCTTAGCAGGCCGCCAGGATTCTGCCGCAGGTCAAGGATCAAGCCTTGAAGATTGGGCCCCATCTCATCCAGCGCTTCGGCAACTTCGTGCTCGGTCGTCTCCTGGAAGCCGGAGACGTGCATGTAGCCGATACCCGGCCGGATCATGAAATGAACGTCAACGCTGTAACGAGGAATTTCATCGCGCACCACACTGAAGTCGAGCGGCTTGTCGGTGCCTTCGCGCAGAACGGTAATCTTGACCGTGGTGGCCTTGGGCCCTTTGAGCAGCTCAGCCACGTCGCTGGTGCTCATGTTGTCAGTCGGCTTGCCGTCGACCGCGATGATAACGTCACCCGGGCGAATGCCCGCGCGGTATGCCGGAGCTCCGGTGAACGGGGCAATGACGATAACCTTATTATTACGGGGACCCACCTGCATGCCCACGCCGTAATACTTGCCGCGCTGCTCTTCGCGCAGGGCGGAGTAAGCCTTGGGATCGAAGAAGTTGGAGTGCGGATCAAGCACCCGCAGCATCCCGGGAATTGCGCCGTTATAGAGCGCCTTGTCGGGACTGACCGGCTCGGCATAGTTCTGCTGTACCACCTCGTACACCGAAGTGAATTCGTGAAGGCTGTCGCGCATCTCGTCATCGCTAGGTACAGCGGTGGAGGTCAGACGCTGGCCAAACAACATGCCTGCACAACCGCAGGCGATCACGATGACGAGCACAAGTACAGCGGAGCGGCGGGAACTACTTGCCATTATATTTTCCTTCGACTGGCAGGAAGTGCAGCTTCAGATTAGCGCAAATCACAGCTAGAATTGAGCAAAAGTATAGCACTTTCAACCCCGGGACCAATGCGCTAAACACTCTAGTTCGTTGGATGCGGAGCTGCCCCACAGGGTGCGAAACTTCGCCATCCTCCTACGTAAGACGCAGTCGGCGTGGCGAAGTGAGCGGAGCCCCCGAAACACCCATGTCATCCCGAGCCCGTGCCCCAGGTTCGGCCCTCCTTTGGGCTAACCTGGGATCCCCGCTGGTGAAAAGCGCGAATCCCTGCGCCAGCATCGGTTATCATTGACTTATGAATCTCGGCATGCCGGAGATGATTTTTATCTTCTTGTTGGCCCTGGTGATCTTCGGGCCCAAGAAGATGCCCGAATTGGGACGACAGTTGGGCAAAGCCCTCGCCGAGTTCAAGAAAGCCAGCAACGACTTCAAGAACCAGCTCGAAGTCGAGATGATGAATATCGAACTGGAAGAACGCGCCAAGAAGCCGGAAGCCGAGCGCAGCATCCTTCCCGTCGAAAAGCTCTACGACACCATTAGCGGCCCCGCAGGTTCGGTGAGCCGCGGCACCCTGGAACCTTATACCGTGCCGCCTACCACTGAGCCCGCGTCGATAGCCGCCGAGCCCGCAGCCGCAGCCGCCGATCCCACACTTCCGCCCGCCGAGACCCCGGTGAACGGCAACGGCCGGGTTGTTCCCGATGCCTAACCCCGTAATCGAGAAAGCCCAGGAACGCGCCTCGTCGGAAATGACGGGGATGAGCTTCCTCGACCACCTCGAGGAGCTGCGCCGCCGCATCATCTATAGCTTCCTCTATATCGTCGGCGGATTCTGCGTCTGCTGGTGGTATCACGAACAGATCTTCGGCCTGATGCAGAAGCCCATCGTGCAGGCGCTGGCCAATCACGGCCTGGAACAGAAGCTGGTCTACCTGAATCCCACCGACGCCTTCAACATGTACTTGAAGGTGGCGTTCCTGGCGGGAATCTTCGTTGCCTCGCCGTTCGTGCTGTACCAGGTTTGGGCCTTCATCTCGCCCGGACTCTATCGCAACGAGCGCCGCTACGTGTTGCCCTTCATGTTCAGCACCGTAGGACTGTTTCTCGCCGGAGGCTACTTCGGCTACAGGATGGTCTTTCCGGCGGCGCTGGATTTCCTCATCGGCTGGAGCTCGCAGTTCAAGCCGATGGTGACCATCGGCGAATACACCGACCTGTTTCTCACCATCATCGCCGGCCTGGGCATCGTCTTCGAGATGCCGATCCTCGTCTTCTTTCTGTCGCTGATGGGCATCCTCACCGCCGGCTGGATGTGGCGCAACCTGCGCTACTCCATCCTCGTCATCTTTATTATTGCGGCGGTCATCACCCCGACCACCGACATCATGAACATGTGCATCTTCGCCGCACCGATGATCGTGCTCTACCTGGTGAGCATCGCCATCGCCTGGTTCGTCCACCCGGCGCAGAGAAGGAAGAGAGCGGAGAAGGGCGCGGGCGAATAGCGGCGACGCTACAGAATTTCGGGTGTCATCCCGAGCGTAGCCGAGGGATCTGCAGGTTGCTGGCGCTCCCACTCACGACGCAGTGCGATGAATCTCGTTGACGCATGAGGCGCGTGACTGCCAGACTTTGAAAGGGACACGTCTCTACCTTCGGCTTCGTGCGTGTCCCCCGGCCCTGTTCTTACGTCGTCCCACCGGAGATGCGATGCGCCGCACCGTACTAGGTTCGTTATTCACTTTTCTAGTCGCGATTGCGACTGCAGCACCTGCACAAGTACTTACTACCCTCTACACTTTTTGTTCTCTACAGAACTGCACGGACGGTTCCTTGCCTCATGCGGGGCTCATAGAGTCCACCGACGGGGATCTCTACGGCACTACGGAATATGGTTGGCCGAACGGTGATGGCACGATCTTCAAAATTACTGCGGGAGGCACGCTGACCACCATGCATAATTTCGACGGCGCCGACGGATTCAACATCTTGTCCGGGGTCGTGCAAGGTATCGACGGGAACTTCTACGGGACGGCGTGGTTTGGTGGCGCTAACGATGACCCCAGCTGCGATATCGGTACTTTTGTTGGGTGCGGGACGGTTTACAAGATCTCGCCGGGTGGCACGTTTACCACGCTTTACAGTTTTTGCGCGGAGCAAGACTGCTTTGACGGCTCGAATCCGAGCAGAAATCTTGTGCAAGGTAAGGATGGGAATCTGTATGGCACCACTGGTGGCCAGCTTGGCGGTACGATCTTCAGAATCACCCCAGACGGCACTCTCACCACGCTCTATAACTTCTGCTCCTTGCGGAACTGCGCCGACGGTAAGTGGGCCAACAGCCTGGTGCAAGGTTCGGATGGGAACTTCTACGGAACCACTTACTTAGGCGGAACCAGCAACAACTGTGACGATTATTGGAACAACCTTTTCGGCTGTGGCACGGTGTTCAAGGTTACTCCCGGCGGGGTACTGACCACGTTGCACAGTTTTGATAATTCGGATGGCTGCTACCCCGAGGTCGGACTTGTACAGGGCAGCGACGGCGACTTCTACGGGAGCACGAGTGCGGGAGGGCTTCGTGGCTGCAACAATATCGGAACCGCCAGTGGCACAATCTTCAAGATCACTCCAACAGGCACGCTGACCAAACTTTACTCCTTTTGCTCACTGAACAACTGCGCCGACGGCCGCCTTCCGTATGGCGAGCTGGTGCAGGGCAGCGATGGCAATTTCTACGGAACGACGAATGGTGGGGGCACCAATAACGACAGCGGTACTATCTTCAAAATCACGCCAAGCGGTGGGTTGACTACACTGTACAGCTTTTGCGCTCTTCAGAACTGCGTCGATGGCATACTCCCCTATGGTGCGCTGGTGCAAGCCACAGACGGAAAGTTATACGGCACAACGTACGAAGGAGGAGCGCACGGTTCCGGCACGGTCTTCCAGTTGGATGCAGGCCTTTTCAGTGTTTTGTCAGTTGCCAAGACGGGTAGCGGAACCATAACGAGCGTCGACCGCCATATCTACTGCGGCAGCGCGTGTTCTTCCGCGTACGCCAATGGGACGGCCGTTACCCTCAGCGCCATTCCTACTCCCGGCTACACCTTCACCGGCTGGACGGGCTGCGACAACATGAACGGCAGCTACTGCTCCGTCACGATGACGAGCGCGAAAAATGTAACCGCCACTTTCACTACAGCCAACATCACACTCACTTCCTTAACTTTCAAACCGAGCTACGTAAAAGGCGGCCAGCTATCGGCGGGAACCCTTACGCTCAGCGGGCCGCTCCTCAGGGAGGCGTGACAGTCGCGCTCAGCAGCGATCATCCCAGCGTGGCGCATCCGCCGTCGTTCGTGTTCGTCTCCGGAGGTAAGAGCTCGGTGCAGTTCGGCGTACAGACTTTCCCGGTTAAGAGCAACACGACGGTAATGATCACCGCCACTGCAGGCAGCTCGCACGTGAGCGGAACGTTGATCGTGGGCTCGACGTCGCTCCCGCCATCAATCAGATGAGCGTGGCGCAGCACTTCTTCTCCCACTCATTCCAAACCCAGGAATGAGTAGGGCACCCGGCATCTTTCCCCCGCATGAATGCGTGGGCTTCCGCCCAAGTGTTCCTACGTCCTGTCATCCTGACTCGGCCGCCGCGGACGAAGGACCTGCTGTTGTTCGCTACTTGGTACAACGGTGGGCTGAGCGACGCAGCCAAAAATCGCTTGACCGCTCCTGATAACCAGAGCATAGTTGACGCCAATCCTGGGTCACATGTCTCCGCGCCGGAGGTTGTTTGCGCCACCCCATAGGAATCTTCTTTTGTTTTGTCATCGCAATGGCGATAGCCTCGCCTGCCCAGACCTTGACCCCGCTTTACAGTTTTTGCTCTCTACAGAACTGCGCCGACGGCGGCAACCCTGCCGCCGGTCTGGAGCAAGCCGCCGATGGGAACTTCTACGGGACAACACTCGGTGGCGGCCTCCACTCCCTTGGCACGGTCTTCAAAATTACCCCAAGCGGCACGCTGACCACGCTGCACAGCTTCGACGGTACTGGCGGCTCCCAGCCTAAGGCCGCCTTGGTGCAAGCCACCGACGGAATGTTCTACGGGACAACCTACAAGGGTGGGACTAACAGTGATGGCACGGTCTTTCAAGTTGCCGCTGATGGCACGTTGACCACGCTTCACAGTTTTTGTTCGCTGAGCAACTGCGTCGACGGCGGCTCGCCTCTCGCCGAGCTGATTCAGGCCAGCGACGGGAACTTCTATGGGACAACCTCCAGTTTCGGCGCTCACGCTTCTGGCACGATCTACAAGATCACGTCAGGTGGCACGCTGACTACGCTCTACAACTTTTGCCCGCTGGGAGGGGCCTGCGCGGACGGGAGGTCACCGGCAGCCGGGCTGGTGCAAGCCAGCGACGGGAACTTCTATGGCACTACCCAGCAGGGCGGGGACCCGTTTCAACGCTGTGCCGCTGGCTGTGGCACGATCTTCAAAATCACACCCAGCGGCATGCTGACCAACCTGTACGCCTTTTGCGCTCAGCCCGGTTGTCCTGACGGCTCGTTACCTCTCTCTAGCCTGGTACAAGCCAGCGACGGGAACTTCTATGGGACAACCTACGGAGGCGGGGCCAATGGAACTGGTGGCACCGTCTTTAAAATCACCCCCAGCGGCACGCTGACCACGCTGTACAGCTTTTGCTCTCGAATGTCGTGCGCTGACGGCTCCGGGCCTAGCGCCGGGCTGGTGCAAGCCAGCGACGGCAACTTCTATGGCACCACCGTCGATGGCGGAGCGTACAACTTGGGCACGGTCTTCCAAATCACCCCGGCAGGCACGCTGACCACGCTGCACAGCTTTTGTGCTGGCTACCCTTGCGATGACGGCTCGTTACCCTACTCCACGCTGGTGCAAGCCACCGACGGGAGGTTCTATGGGACAGCCTACGGAGACGGGGCTAATAAAGGTGGTGGCACGGTCTTCCGCCTGGATGCGGGCATTTCAGTGTTTCTCCTCTCGGTGAACAAGGATGGCAATGGCACTGTAACGAGCGCCGACGGCCACATCAATTGCGGTTCGACCTGCTCTTACGCCTACAAGCCTGGAAGTGTCGTGACCCTGACAGCAACTCCGGATCAAGGTTGGGCGTTCGCAGGTTGGACCGGTTGTGACAACAGCCAAGCCAACGTCTGTACGTTAACGATGAATAAACTGCGCACCGTCACTGCCATATTTAAGCCGTTATACGCGCTTTCGGTTAACAAGACTGGCAACGGGACTATTTCCAGCACCGACGGCCACATCTATTGCGGAAGCGTGTGCTCCTATTCGTATCTCGATGGAACGCTGGTCACACTTAGCGCTCTTCCTTCTTCTGGATACACGTTCACCGGCTGGACTGGCTGCGACAACATGAACGGCAGCTACTGCTCAGTGACGATGACGAGCGCGAAAAATGTCACCGCCACTTTCGCGACGGCCAACATCACACTCACTTCCTTAACTTTCAAACCGAGCTACGTTAAAGGGGGCCAACTATCGGCCGGAACGCTGACGCTGAGTGGGCCTGCGCCGCCGGGAGGCGTGACGGTCGCCCTCAGCAGCGATCATCCCGGCGTGGCGCATCCGCCGTCGTTCGTATTTGTTCCCGGAGGCAAGAGCTCGGCCGGCTTCGCCGTTCAGACTTTCCCCGTGAAAAGCAACACAACGGTGATGATCACCGCCACGGCGGGCAGCTCGCAGGTGAGCGGAACGCTGACCGTCGGCACGGCGTCGCTTCCGCCATCGATCAGATAATATGCGAGCCCAACGCGGGTCTCGTTCTGTTCCAGATTAAGCTCTTGACACTGCCATCACCTTAAGGGATAGTCCTGCTGAAACTCATCTTCCTAACTTCATTTCGCCGGAGTCTCCATGCGCCGTGCCGCGCTAGTTGTCCTGTTCCATTCTGTCATTGCCATATCGATCGCTTCGCCTGCCCAAATTTTCGCTACCGTTTACAATTTCTGCTCTCAAAATAACTGCCCTGACGGGGCCGTTCCCAACGCGCTTGTTCAGGGCAGCGACGGAAATTTCTATGGAACAACCCAAGGCGGCGGAGCCCAACACCAGGGCACGGTTTTCAAAATTACCCCTCAGGGCACGCTGACTACGCTGCATAGTTTTTGCTCAGAACCGTACTGTGGTGACGGCCAGGCTCCTTTTGCGGGGCTGGTGCAGGCCAATGACGGAAACTTCTATGGCACGACTCTCGAAGGTGGCGAGTTCAGTATCGGCACTGTATTCAGAATCACGCCCGAAGGTACGCTTACCACACTTCATAGCTTCCAGGACGAGGACGGCGCTGCCCCCGGTAGTGCTCTGATACAAGGCGTGGACGGGTATCTCTACGGGACAACTCCCTCTGGCGGAGCCCACAATCAAGGCACGGTTATTCGAATCGCGCTCGACGGGACGGTATCCGTTCTCTACAGTTTTTGTGCTCTAACTCGTTGCGCTGACGGCCGGCTCCCACAGGCATCTTTGGTGCAGGCAACCGACGGAAATTTTTATGGGACCACGACGGGAGGAGGAGCTTATTGCTGGGATTCAGGCGGATGCGGTACGGTCTTCCAAATAACTCCGCAGGGAACTCTAACGACTCTTTACAACTTCTGCCCGCAAGCGGGCTGTGCCGACGGCGATTGGCCTGACAGCGTGCTGTTGCAAGCGAGCGATGGTAATTTGTACGGAACAACCAACATAGGCGGAGCAAACGACTTCGGCAGTGTCTTCAAAATCACTACTCAAGGGATGCTCTCCAGTCTACATAGCTTCACCCATCTGGATGGCCTTAATCCCTATGCAGGTCTGGTGCAGGGCAGCGACGGGAACCTTTACGGCGCAACGTATCAAGGAGGCGCGTACTGCTTTGCCATGGGTGGCTGCGGCACCGTTTTCAAAATCACTCCCAGTGGTACTTTGACCACCCTGCATAGTTTCGACAATTCTGACGGCAGCCTCATCTTTGCCGGGCTGGTGCGAGCCACCGACGGAAGCTTCTATGGGACAGCGCTCAGTGGCGGAGCTAATAATGCCGGCACGGTGTTTCACCTGGTCGCTTATGCCAATTTGTCAGTTGCGAAGTCCGGCCTCGGTACCGTCAGCGGGGTAGACGGACACATCTACTGTGGAAACAATGTGCTCTATACTTGTCGACATTGGCGACGAGCTTACGCTGAGCGCCATTCCTTCTCCGGGCTACACCTTCACTGGTTGGACTGGCTGCGACCAGACGAACGGCAGCTATTGCTCGGTAACGATGACGAGCGCGAAGAATGTTACCGCCACGTTCGACGCCCGCAAATGTCACTCTCACTTCCTTAACTTTCAAACCGAGCTACGTAAAAGGCGGCCAACTCTCAGCCGGGACCTGACGCTGAGTGGCGCAGCGCCTCCGGGAGGCGTAACGGTCGCTCTCAGCAGCGATCATCCCGGCGTGGCGCATCCGCCGTCATTCGTGTTTGTTCCGGGAGGCAAGAGTTCGGTCGGGTTCGCGGTGCAGACTTTTCCAGTGAAGAGCAATACGACGGTGATGATCACCGCCACGGCAGGCAGTTCGCAGGTCAGCGGAACGTTGATGGTGGGCACAACGTCACTTCCGCCATCGCTGAGATGAGCATGGCGCGGCACTTCTTTTCCGACTTATTCCAAACCCGGGAATGAGTAGGACATCCGCACTTTGGGGTGGACTCGGATTTATGCGAGGGAAAAATCTCCGCTCCTGACGATGGGCTTCAGCCCCGGCCACGCTAAAGCGCGTTCGCATAAAACGAATTTTCCCCCTGCATGAATGCGGAGACCCCCACCAAATTGCGCTTCTTGATCCCCGATACAGCGACGCGTGACGCTGCTCACCGCCAGGATCACCCGTCGTGGGCCAAAATTCTGGACAGCCAGCAGCAACTCTGCTGTTATAGGGAGTAACCTCCGGAGTTCGCATGCGCCGATTCGTTCTCACCCTGCACCTCTGCCTTGTGCTCGTGTCGACGCTGCTTCTGCATGCCCAGGACTTCACCACGCTTGCCAATTTCTCTGGGGGTAACGGATACACTCCATCCAGTCCTTTGACGTCGGGAGACGACGGTAATCTCTACGGATTGACGGCGGAAGGTGGCGAATACGGAGCAGGAATTCTCTACCGCGTAAACCCTTCAGGAACCTTGAATGTTGGACCAAGCTTCAGCAGTGGAGTGGGCGGGGATGGTCCCTCTGGTCGGCTTCTATTGGCACCGATTTGGGATGAAGCTTTCTATGGCACCTCGATGGGCGAGAGCAATGGATATGGGGGTCTTTTCCATGTCGGGATGGAAGGATTTGAGGATTTGGGCGGTTTATGCCAAGGCTGCCATCCTGAGGCCGGACTGATACGAGGCGCGGACGGGTCGCTGTACGGGACCTCTGCAACCGGCGGCACGGGAGCTTGCTCTGGCGGTTGCGGGTTCGTATTCAAATCGTATGGCGTCTATAGCCCGAATACTATTCACCAGTTCAACGGTAGCGACGGCGCGAACCCTCGCGGCGAACTGCTGCAAGCCAGCGACGGCAATCTGTACGGCACGACCGTAAACGGCGGCAATGGCAATTGTCAGAGCGGCTGCGGAACCATCTTCCGAGTGTCGCCCAGCGGAGACTTCAAATCCTTGTATAAGTTCTGCTCCCAGAGCAACTGCCCCGACGGTGCTAATCCCTACGGCGCGCTGGTGCAGGGAAGTGATGGCGCTCTCTACGGAACAACGTCGGCGGGGGGCAACGTTGGAGTGAATTGCTGGGCGACGGGTTGCGGCACCGTGTTCAAAATCACGTCTGGATGGCAAGCTGACCACGCTCTACAGCTTTTGTGCTGACTATTTCTGTCCCACGGGCGCGAGTCCCCAGAGCGGGCTGATACTGGCCACCGACGGCAACTTCTATGGAACGGCCTATACTGGCGGCGACGTCACCTTGGGTACGCTGTTCAGAATCACGCCGCAAGGAAGGCTGAGCCTGCTGCACACCTTCACCGGCGACGATGGAGCCTATCCCACCAGCGCACTGCTCCAGGCCAGCGACGACAAAATTCTACGGAGTGACAACCGAGGGAGGCACGGGGTACGGCGGAACGCTTTTCAAAATGGCGGTCGATTTCAATGCCGCGCTGTCCGTCACCAAGTCTGGTAAGGGCACGGTCAGCAGCGATGACACCAAGATTCAATGCGGCAACGTGTGTTCGGCCAGCTACGAGAGCGGCGATGTCGTTATGCTCACGGCTACCCCCGACCAGCAGTGGGGCTTCGCAAGTTGGACGGGCTGTGATGGCGTCATGGACAACGTTTGTACGGTGACGATGAATCACGCTCGCACCGTGAGCGTGACCTTCGAGCCCGCCTATGTGCTCACAGTTTCGGAAACAGGCAACGGCACGGTCACCAGCAACGACGGGTTCATCAACTGTGGCCAGTCGTGTTCGCATAGCTATCTAGTCTGGAGCTCTGTTGTCCTGACTGCGGTCCCTGATTACGGATGGGTATTGACCGGATGGACGGGCTGCGACCGAAGCAACGGAAATGTCTGCTCGGTGACCATAAACAATGCGCGAAACGTGGGCGCTACGTTCAAGGTCCTCTACCCATTAGCCGTGTCGACATCCGGAAGCGGACTGGTCATTGGAAACGGTGGCATCTACTGCGGATCGACCTGCTCGGCAATGTATCCGGACGGCTCTACCGTCAACCTGACAGGAATTCCTAACCCTGGATACACGGTGGGTTGGAGCGGCTGCGACAAGGTACAGGGTGACGTCTGCACGCTTGGCATGTCGAGCGCGCGGAATGTAATCGCAACCTTCACCCAACATCTGGTCACGCTAACTTCGCTGGTATTGCGACCCTCGATGCGTGAAGGGGGGCAATCTCTCCGCTGCGACGGTTACGCTCTCGGGGGCAGCGCCTCCCGGCGGCGTTGGGATAGCCATCAGCAGCGATCATCCTGAGGTGGTGCACCCGCCATCCCAGGTCGTAGTCCCTGGTGGACAAACCTCCGTCAGCTTCGCCGTGCGGACGTTTGTTGTACACGCTGAGACTGTAGTCGTCCTCACGGCGGCGGCGGGTTCACTCCCACGTGAGCGCAACGCTGACCGTAGAGCCACCGGGTTGGCGAGGACAGAAGACTCTCGCCAGCGAGGGCTCTGATACAGAAGCAACCATCGCCGAGTCGAATCTCGCAGCGGAGTTCAGTTCAAGCGGCGGTCGAAGTCCATCGTCTGACGGAGGTCTCCGCTCACCACAAACGGCGGCCCTGCAGCCTCCTCCGGCTGATCCGGCGGACGAGCGCAAGGAGTATCCGGTCCGTTTCATCGGAGCCATCAACCGGGTGGGCGAGTACAACGGGGATCTGCGGGACCTCCCGCATATAGCATCGCGGGAAACTCCGGAGCGCGAATTAGTGCAGCCTGCCGACCGCGTTCATAAGATCTTCCCGGCCGCGCCCCCACCCGATACTCTCATGGCATCCGTAGGTCCGATGCCGCGGGCGGTCATCAGTTTTCCGGGGATGAGTTACGCCGTTAACGGTTCCGGGCATCCTCCCGATCCAACGGGCGCTGCAGGCCTGAGGTACTACATTCAGGCGATTAACAAGTCGTTTGGAATCTTCGAGAAGAGCTCTGGTGCGTTGCAGTGGGCATTCAGCGAGGGTGGGTTGTGGGCAGGCCAGATTAACCAGTCCTGCGCATGGTCCTTTGGCGGAGATCCAATCGTGCTGTACGATCAGACTGCAGACCGATGGATACTAGCCAATCTCGGTTATCAAGATCCCAATAACGGGCCATTTTACGAGTGCGTTGCGGTATCAAAGAGCGACGACCCGCTGCTTGGGGGCTGGTGGCTCTACGCCATTCAAACTGACCAGGCTCCGGTTCCTCCAAGTACCTTCAATGACTATCCGAAGCTTGGCATTTGGAATGACGGCTGTCTTTATATGGGGGCCGACGGCTTTCTTGGCAATAGCTATAACGGGCAGGTAGTTCTGTCGGTCAGCCTCAGTGACATGTATAGCGGGAACCCGCCGCGCTATTCGCTGAGCTTCCTAAGTGGCTCCGCCAACTTCGCATTGTTTCCTGCCACCATGCTCGGAAAGGGCGGCAATCTGCCCCCGCCATCCGAGGCAGAATATTTCGTCCAGGAATCGCAGACCCTGGACGCGTTTAATGTTCGAACTATTGCGCCCGGCTCATGCGTTTCTGGTGGAACCCTGAGCGCGGCAGTTGCCGTTCCACACCAAACCTACAATTACGTTGACGATAATATAGTTCCGCAACCCCCGCCCGCCAATAATTACCTGGATAGTCTTCGCAATGTCATCATGCAGTGGGTACAGTATCGCAAAGTAGGCTCGCGCGAATCGCTATGGGTCAACCACACGACTTATGTCACTAACTCCAATACCTCTCCGCAGTGGGCTCAGATCGATGTGACGGGTGGGAACATTAATCCAAAGCTGGTGCAGCAGCAGATTTACCGTCCGGACAGCAATCTTTTTCGCTGGTTGGGCAGCTTGGGGGTTGATTCCTCTGGCGACATGGCCCTCTGCTACAGCACCTCCAACGCAACTGCACCCAACTTCCCAAGTATTCAGTGCGCGGGGCGCCTGGCCACGGACCCGCTCAGTCAGCTTCCTCAGGGGGAAACGGAATATGTATCAGGGGACGGATCTCAGGTATACGATTGCGGTGACAACATCTGCTATCGTTGGGGAGACTATAGCAGTACGACGATTGATCCTATTGACGACTGCACCTTCTGGCACACCAACATGTTCTACCCCGACCAGATGTCGGGAAGCTCCGGTAACTACTACACACAGATCGTCGCGTTCCGCTATCCCACCTGCGTTACTCCTCCCGCCATATTGACGGTAAACAAGGCTGGGGGTGGAGGAAGCGTTACTAGCCTTGACGGTTTCATCAATTGCGGCTCCACGTGCTCGCATGAATACAGCGTCTATAGCCAGGTTACTCTGACCGCAAACTCTTCCGGAGGTTGGGACTTTTCCAACTGGTCGGGCTGCGATGAAGTCCAATACAACGTTTGCTACGTCACCCTCTATGGCAGCCGTTCGGTGACCGCGACATTTACTCCAGGGCAATATGCCTTGTTCGTTTCAGACGTCGGCACCGGCAGCGGAAGTGTCGCCAGCAGCGATGGCTATATCAACTGTGGTTCGACATGTTGGCACGGCTATCTGGGAGGTACCGTTGTTACGTTGACGGAAACTCCCTCTCCAGGATCTCGCTTCGACGGGTGGACCGGCTGCGACAATGTCCAGAACAACGTCTGCAAGGTCACCATCACCACGTTTCAAGACGTCTCGGCAACCTTCGACTTGATCGAGAAATATCGACTGTCGGTGCAGAAGTGGGGCTCTGGTGTGGGCACCGTTACCAGCAGTGACGGCCATATCAACTGCGGATCTGCCTGCTTCTACGACTACAACCCCGGCAACAATGTGACCTTGACCGCGCAGGTGGAGCACGGTTCGAAGTTGGATGGCTGGCTGGGTTGCGACCAGGTACAGAACGGCACCTGCTATGTAAAGATGGGCGAAGTTCGAAATGTGACCGCACAAATCGGCCACGCTATGTATCTCCTGGCCGTAAATAAGGATGGCAACGGAACAATTACTAGTGGCGAAGGACACGTTAATTGTGGGCCTACCTGCTCCTATGCCTATGAAGCCTGGAGCAGTGTTGTCCTGACCGCGGCTCCTGCCCAGGGATGGGTACTAACCGGATGGACCGGCTGTGACCATAGCGACGCAAGCTCTTGCACCGTGACCATGAATAATCCGCGAAACGTGGGCGCCACCTTCAAAGTTCTCTATCCCTTGGCCGTGTCGAACTCAGGAAACGGACTGGTCATTGGAAACGGCGGTATCTACTGCGGCTCGACCTGCTCGGCAAATTATCCGGACGGCTCCACCGTAACCTTGACCGGAATACCCGACCCTGGCTACACGATGAGTTGGAGCGGCTGCGATAACGTGCAGGCCAACGTCTGCACCATTGGCATGTCGCGCGCGCGCAATGTAACCGCGACATTTGCGCAACATCAGGTCACACTCAAGTCGCTGACCTTCAAGCCGTCTTATGTAAAAGGCGGCAAATTGTCGGCGGGAACGCTGACTCTTAGCGCAGCTGCTCCTCCGGGAGGAGTGACGGTGGCCTTGAGCAGTGACCATCCGGGCGTTACGCACACGTCGTCATACGTGCTCGTTCCCGGAGGACAGACATCGGTGCAGTTTGCGGTGCAGACTTTCCCGGTGAAAGGCAGCACGACGGTGACGATCACGGCCACGGCGGGCAGTTCACATGTAAGCGGAACACTAATCGTGGGCACGACGTCGCTTCCGCCGTCGCTCCGATAGCATGGCGGAACAACACAGATTGGCGTTCCGAAGACTAACATTACGATAGTGGGATTACGGTTGAGAAATAGTCCTGCTCAAACTCATCTGGTTCCATTTCATATCGCCGGAGTCCCCCATGCGCCGTGTAGTCCTGGCCTCCTTGTTCTGCTTCGTCATTGCGATGGCGATTGCCTCGCCTGCACAAACTATTTCGACTATTTATAGTTTTTGCGCTCTAAACAACTGCCCTGACGGCAGTGGCCCCGCAGCGCCTGTCACTCAGGGCAGCGACGGGAACTTCTATGGAACGACTTCTTATGGGGGAGCCGTCGGTTGGGGCACGGTATTCAGAATTACTCCGCAAGGGGCGCTGACCACCCTTCATAGCTTCTGTTCTGAAGACTATTGTGCAGACGGCATGTACGCTTTCACCGGCGTAGTGCAAGCTACGGACGGAAACTTCTACGGCACAACCTACGACGGCGGAGATTCTGGTGGCGATGGCACTGTCTACAAAATTACCCCTGAAGGCGTGCTGACCACTTTGCACAGTTTTCAATTCCAGGAAGGCTACCGGCCAGATGCTTCATTAATCCAAGGCATTGATGGGGACCTTTACGGCACCACCAGCTTTGGCGGCGCAAATTTCCAAGGTGGCGCCATCTTCAAAATCGCGCTGGATGGTGACCTCACCGTCGTTTACAGCTTTTGCGCCCAAAGAGGCTGCACCGACGGCAGTGTGCCCGAGTCTGCACTAATACAAGCAAACGATGGGAATTTCTACGGCACCACGGGAGGTGGCGGGGTTAACTGCGCCGGTAGCGGTGGCTGTGGCACTGTTTTCAAAATCACTCCCCAGGGTGCGCTGACTACGCTCTACAGCTTTTGCGCGCAAATCGGTTGTGGAGACGGCTCCAATCCTTATTCAGCACTGGTACAAGGTAGTGACGGAAACTTTTACGGAACAACCTATGGGGGCGGGACCAGCGGCCACGGGACCGTCTTCAAGCTTACTCCGCTTGGAATGCTTACTACCCTGCACACCTTCAGCGGCCCTGACGGCAGTGCTCCAGCCGCAGGCCTGGTGCAGGGCGTCGATGGTAACTTTTATGGAACAACCACCGCTGGTGGAGCGCCCTGCGAGCTTGGAGCAGGTGGTTGCGGCACCATTTTCAGGGTTACTCCTAACGGTACCTTTACCACCTTATATAGCTTCAGTGGGCCAGACGGCACCTTACCACAGGCCGGGTTGGCCAAAGCCACCGACCAGAGCTTATATGGAACAACCGCGAACGGCGGTGCAAACTGTGGCGATATTGGCTGCGGCACCCTCTTCCACTTAATCGTCTACGCGGCTTTGTCGGTAAGCAAGTCGGGCCTGGGCACGGTCAGCGGAGGAGAAGGGAAGATCTACTGTGGCGACCTGTGCTCCTATACGTATGATCTCGGAACGCAAATTACGCTTAGCTCTCTTCCTTTTCCCGGGTATACCTTCGTTGCTTGGACCGGTTGTGACAAGGTGAATGGCAGCTACTGCTCAGTGACAATGACGGGAGCGGAAAATGTCACCGCCACTTTCACGGCAGCCAATGTCACGCTCAGTTCGTTAACCTTTAAACCGAGTTATGTAAAGGGCGGCCAGCTGTCGGCGGGGACGCTGACCCTCAACGCAGCTGCTCCTCCCGGAGGCGTGACAGTCGCGCTCAGCAGCGATCATCCTGCCGCGGCGCATCCGCCGTCGTTTGTGTTCGTTCCCGGAGGCAAGAGCACGATGCAATTCGCCGTGCAGACCTTCCCGGTGAAGAGCAACACGACGGTGACGATTACAGCCACCGCGGGAGGTTCGCAGGTCAGCGGAACGTTGATGGTGGGTACGACGTCGCTTCCGCCATCGCTCAAGTGAGCAGCCAGCAACTACAGACCATCTCACGGACGGAGATTCCCATTTTGGAACTCGTCTACGACCTTCGTAACCCTGCCCACGCACTTTTCTTGTGCGGCTTAATTTAGTAACTACTAAACTGAGTTCGAGGACGCCCAAGAACGTCCTTACGTGCTGGTCCGCTAAGCCCTTTGAAATCATATAAGTACGTATAAGTCGCTGGGGCTCAATCATTTGCATGTGAAATGTGGCCTAAGCTGTTGAAAACAAGGTACCGCGTATCGCATTTTTTTGTGATGTTCGTCACGAAAAGAAGCAATTAGCAGCTAGCAATTAGGCAGGAGCTAAGAGCGAAAAGCGAATAGCGGCCTGAAGACGGCTTACAATAGCGCGGTCGAATTCGTTCTGCCCTCGTTCCCTCCGAGGTACACATAATGGTCAAGAGGATTGCCACTCTGGCAGCGAGCTTCGTTTTGTCCGTCGGATTGCTATTCGCCCAGGCTCCCGTGCCGCCGGCTCAACCTTCCTCCGCCGCCTCACAACAGCAGAAGGAGCCCGAGCCCTGCACGGTCTCCGGCCGCGTGGTATCGGCCGCGGAGGGAACGCCCATCCAATCAGCTCGCGTTGGACTGATACAAGCCGACGTTCATCAGCATCCGGCAGTATACGGCACGACCACCGACGATCAGGGACACTTCGATATCAAGAAGGTTCCTCCTGGGCGCTATCGCTTCGTCGCCTCGCGTGCCGGTTTTATCAGTCAGGAGTACAAGGCCGTGGGACTAAAAGGCGGCGCAATGCTGACACTCGTGCCGGGACAGACGGTGGACGATGCGATGTTCCGCCTGACGCGGGCAGCCGTGGTGAGCGGACGCGTGCTAGACGAAGCAGGCGAGCCGATGCTGGGCGTTTATGTCAGCGCTCTACGAAAGCTGACGACCGAAGAGTTGGAAGAGTCGAGTCATCGCTCGAAGCGGGAGCGCCTGCTGCAGTCCTCCGGAACTGTAACCGACGATCGCGGTGAGTACCGGCTGTTCGGATTAAAACCCGGTGAGTATTTCCTCAAAGCTACGGAATCGCCTGACGAAGCGTCGATGTTCATCCATGGCAATGACGTGGACCTCAGCGACTATGAACTGGTTCGCGAAATGGCGGCCCAGTACGCGCCGCTCTACTATCCGGGCGTGCTTCAGCCAGGCGACGCGCAGCCGGTGCAAGTGCGTGCCGGCGAAGAGGTGGAAGCCGACTTCGCCATGCGGCATATCAAGACGGTTCAGGTCTCGGGACACGTCATCGCAGCCGATGGCAAACCTGCCACGCACTCCTTCATCGGAATGCGAGCGCAGGATGCAACTGATTACGTCGGAGGTGCATTCGTCAACACGGACGACAAGGGGGAGTTCCTGATCAAAGGCGTGGCACCGGGCACTTATCTCATCGAGGCCCAGCAGCACACAGACAGCCGCCGCGACTTCGCGCACCAGAAGCTCGATGTTGGCGAGTCGAACGTGGACAACGTGGTGCTGTCATTTGGTTCCGGTGTGACCATCACAGGGCGCATCACTGCGGCCGGCTCGGGTGTTGCGCTTGATCGCGCACATGTGTCACTCGGGTCGGTTGATGAAGATGCTCCTCCGGGCGGCTGGGCCGAGGTGAAGGCCGACGGAACGTTCGAGATCAACAATGTGGCGGACGGCTCGTACGCCTTGCATGCGGGCATACAGCAAAAGGGTTGGTACGTAAAGTCGGCGCGACTGGGTGCGACCGACGTGTTAGAGAAGGGCGTTCAGGTGGAACGAGGAGCTGTGCCGGGAACGCTGGAGATTGTTCTCAGCAACGCCGCTGCGCAGTTGGACGGAACCGTGATGCAGGACGATAAACCCGTTATCGGCGCGGAGATTCGCGTTAGACCCGAGCCGCAGACGCAGTACAACCAAATGCGCGGCACCGGCGGCGATGACCGATCAGAACGGGCAGTTCACGATTCCGACGATTCCGCCCGGCAAATATAAGGTCGTTGCCAAGTTGCCGTCGGGTACGCCCGAGGTTCCCGCGCTCAAGTCGGAGCCGCAGATCGTTACCCTTGGCGAGCACGATCATCAAACTGTGCAACTGACCCTGCCGAAGCCGGAGGAGTAAGCGGCCGTAGGCCGCGAAAGATGAAAGCCCCGTCCTTCAGGACGGGGAGAGGAGGGAATTGGAGCCCGAGTCCTGTAAGGACGGCAGATGCTGGCCCTGCCGACGAACTGCAGATCCTTCGACTTCGGCGCGCCAAAAGAAGCGCGCCTTTCCTCTGGATGACATGCGCAGGGAGGGGTAGGGCAGGGAGCTCTGTGAAATTGCATTCTCCGTGACCTCCGTGACCTCGGTGGTGAATCGGTTCTCGTTCGGCGTTAGAATAAGCAGAGCGTTACTATGCAGTTAACAGTTCTGGAACCCGAAACCCGCAACGCCCACGAGGCCCGCTGGTGGGAGACGATGGCCGATGGCCGTCTCCATTGCTATCTCTGTCCGCGGCATTGCCACATCGGAGAAGGGCAGCACGGCTTTTGCTTCATCCGCAAGAATGAGCGTGGGCGGCTGGTGCAACTCGGTTACGGCAGGCCGGCGGCGATCGCGATGGATCCCGTCGAGAAGAAGCCGCTGAACCACTTCTTCCCGGGAACGAAGATTCTGTCGATGGGAACGGCGGGCTGCAACATGGGCTGCTTCTTCTGCCAGAACTGGGACATCTCGAAGGCCAAGTCGGACCAGGTCAACGCGCATGACCTGAGCCCCAAAGACGTTGTCGAAGTCGCGATGCAGCACCATGCGCCGCACCTCGCGTTTACCTACAACGAGCCGACGATCTGGGGCGAGTACGTGATCGACATTGCGCGCGAGGCGCACGCAGCAGGCCTGAACACGGTCATGGTCTCAAACGGCTACATAACGCGCGAAGCCTTCTTCGACATCTATCGCTACATCGACGCGGCGAACATCGATCTCAAAGCCTTCACCGAAAATTTCTACTCCAAGATCACGCTCACTCATCTTCAGCCAGTGCTCGATACGCTGAAGTGGCTGCGGCACGAGACCGGTGTGTGGTTCGAGCTGACGAACCTCATCATCCCCACGCTTAATGATGATGATGCGGAATTCAAAGAGCTGTGCGATTGGGTGCTGAACAATCTGGGCGACGATGTCCCGCTGCACTTCACTGCTTTCCACCCCGACTTCAAGCTGACCGACAAGCCCGCGACTCCGCCGGAGACGCTTCATCGCGCGCGTCGGCTGGCCATGCAGATGGGACTGAAGTACGTCTATGAGGGCAACATCTTCTCCGACGGCGCGAACACCATTTGCCCGGGATGCAAGCAGGTGGTCATCACGCGCTCATGGCACTCGGTAATGTCGAACCGACTGAAGAACGGCTGCTGCACGAATTGCGGCACGCGCATCGCAGGCGTGTTCACGAAGGACGAAGCGGGGAAGCGGAGAGCGTGGGCGGACGCCATACACCGGCAACTGATTACTCGCCTCACCTGGCATCTATGCCGAAGTCATAGGGAGGCGTGCCAATTGAAACAGCACCATGAAACGCGCGATGAGGATTCCGCAAAAGGCGCCGTCGAACAGGACCGCCCCGACCAGCCGACCAACACATCGATGACCGGGCAGAGCGGACATCGCGACCAGAACCCGCTGCTCAAATCGAGCGACAGCGATTTTCCCGAGGCCGGTCAGAACGAAGAGCACAGCGGCGAGCCGCAAGGCAAGAACCAGCTTGCCCAGGACAGCGGATGTAAGCCCTGAACCCCTGAGATATTTCAGCAACCCGCTAGAAGTTGTGGCCGCTGAAGGTGTCGAGCGAGAACGAGAAGCCTTCAGGCTGCACGCTGACCACACCTTGATAAGGGCGGTCAATGTCATCGATGGCGATCAGAACCAGGGCGATCAAGAAAGTGAGCACGATCACCTGCAGCACGTGAAAGCGAAAGTTGGGCACTCCAAAGAAGCAGGAGGCCGCGACTGTAATGATTCCGCCTGCAATCAGCACCGCCCACAAGATTGCGGGCAACCCCTCGCGTGCCTGCATCATGCGCGTTCGCCGGTACTGGGTCAGCATTCGCAACTCCTCCATCATTTGATACACCGCAATCGAATCGGCGCCGGGATCTTCCTGGGTCTGACCGGCGACCTTCCACAGCACGTTGACGGTTTCCGAAGTCTCAGGAGGCGCGGATTTACCCGCTGCCAGCGCCGGCCACTCTATATCGATCGCATCATGAGCATATTTCAGGCAGAGCGCCCGCATTTGGCTGGCCGTGGGTTCCTTGATCTGGCTCGCGATGCGCCAAATGTTCGTCAAAGAGTTGGCTTCCTGCTCCTCATTGCCCTGCGCCTGTTGGAACATGTTCCAGACTC
Organism: uncultured Acidobacteriaceae bacterium; assembly: GCA_963699875.1. Taxonomy (GTDB): domain Bacteria; phylum Acidobacteriota; class Terriglobia; order Terriglobales; family Acidobacteriaceae; genus CAVVDY01. The sequence goes on along the minus strand of CAVOVN010000010.1, from coordinate 591,284 downwards.
CCGAGAGCATGAAGGCGAGAATGACCGCATAGGTCGTACCGATCACGGCAACCACGGCACCGGTGAAGTCGTTGGACTCCTTGCGCGAGGGCCCAGTGGAGGTATGGGTAACAATCCAAAGGAAGGTCAGCGCCGCCACGATGCTGGCGGTGATGATCAGAACATCGCCGAAGTAACTGGTAGGACCGTGGGCCAAGGGTTGTTGTCCGTGCACAAGAGATTACACGGCTGCCGCTGCAATGGGGAGTGCCTAGCTAATCTACAGGAGAAGTTCAGCCTAGACGGAGGACCTTGTGCTCCGGGCAGGGTGCCTGCGCCAACTCAAGCAGCCGGGTGATGAGGCTGGGCCCGTACTTTGCGTAGAAGTAGATGCCGCTGATCTCGCGCTCCTGCAGCGTTTTGCGAGGATAGAGTGAATTCTCGATCTGCGCGGCGTGACGGGCAATGACCTCATTGCGTCTGAGTTCCGCTGCTGCAGCCCGCCTCTCAAGTCGGTTGACTTGGTAGAGCATCTTGTTAGACGCGCGAGCGGCAGCGCGTACGAGTGTTGGGTCGAGGCGCGCCAGGGATTCGGAGATGCGCTGCATGGATTCTTCCGCCGCCAGCTTGCCTTTTAGGAAGTCATCTTTCAATTGCGCAGGCAGCGAACGAGCGGCAATGCAATCGCGCAGCTCGCATTCGCCATGAAATAACTCCGGCAGCTCGACCCGATATTTCTCCAGGAGACGCTCGATGCGGGGCTCAATCAGGGTCGCGCTCAGTCGCGACAACACCGCCGTGATTCTGCCAAGCAGCTTCTGGTAGACGACGCCAACCTGCGCGAAATAGGCGATCTCAGCTGGACCTCCGAAGTAGGCCAGAGTCGGTAGCCAATAATCCTGAAGCACCGGTCGCAACAAAACATTGGCGCTGAACTTCTCAGGGTGCTCACCGACGCGGCGAATCATCTCCTCCGCCGAAATGCGCTCTTTGGCGATGGAGAACTCTCCATTGGCCCGGTGTACAGGAACCCGCACACCATCAACTAACGCGAACAACGGAGTCGAGAGATCGGTGACCTTCACCTGCTCGTGATAGCCCGGCATCGCGAAGTTCGCGGTTGCGCGCAAGCAGAGCTTCGTCTAGCTCAGGCGCACGTCGGATAGCCTCCACGAACAACGGCGCAGCGATGCGATGTAGTTCGTCGTCCGCCGGGTCAAGGATGATCAGACCGTGTTCGGCGAAGATGCGTGCGTAAAGCCGCGCATAGGCGTTTGAAAGTGTTTCGCCCTCGCGATAGCTCTGGCGCAGGTAGTCAGCGGCAAGGGAATCACCCAGGATATCGACCGCTTGCGAGACCAGATCGCCGATGTCTTTAGTCAACCTGACATCAGCAACCGGCGCTCCCTTAGCGCCCTCGGTTTCAGCTTGGAATGGGACAAGATTGAAGTCGTGCGTGAGCAGCAGCGCCTGGTTCACTTCCGCCAGGTCGTGGTCTTCGCTAGCCATCCAGAAAACCGGCACGCAAGGAACACCGGACGCCTCAACCTGCCGAGCCAATGCCAAAGCAGAAGCCACTTTCATGAACGCCAGCAACGGTCCGCCAAAAAGCCCGACCTGCTGACCGGTGACAACAGCGTGTGCTCCTTCCCGGAGGCGCTGGACATTTTTCAGGGCTGCATCCGAGGCACCCCAGGCACGGTTCTGCCGCTCAAGCACGTCGGCTACCCGGCGGTGGACCTCGGTTCCGGAAGGAACCGCTTTTGCCAATGAGGCGATTTGCGTCGTGTCAGATGAGTGCGGGTAGAACGCGCGAATTTCGGGCGACCGCGAAAGGTAATCGGAGAAGAGCTTGGTGGTATGCGGAATTGAGCTGAACGGAATGCAGTCGGGAATCACGCCAGCAACTCCCGTTGACAGCAACACGAATTGGGAAGAGTTTCAATCACCGTGCTCACTTGAGCTTATCAGCAGCGCAAGGCTTTGGATGTGTCGTAAGGCCCAATGATGCAGCGTTTTGCCACGCGTCTCTGGCCGGCATGCGGCTTCCCGTACCTTATGGGTCGCTAAGGCTCCTCCAGCATCCATATATATGTAGCGGTTTGGCTTCGCCAACCAGCGATGGTAGAGTGAAGATGACCGTTCCAACCACACGTGGGGGCGTCACGGCTTCGACGGAAGTGATTGCGGCAAAGAGGCATACCGGAGTGCATGCATCCGTAATCGTGTGCAAAAACAGAATTGCCAATCAACAGCTGGCATACGCAGCTTAATTAGTTAGGCTGCCGCCTTCCTCGGCTTTGCTCATGGGCTGAGAGCGGGCGTCATACAGTGAGCTGGCGTCGGATCCCACGTCTGAGGATTCGAGGCGAGATTATCAGGCTGGCCGACTGCGTTTCTTGTCCGTTCTGAGCGCAGTGGGCGAGAGTGCCGGGTAACACCCGGCGCGTGAACTGACTAAGTATGTAGGCTCTTTGCTGGCAGCATTTTCGGACGCGGGTTCAACTCCCGCCGCCTCCACCATTCATCTCATCCTTGCTTGTCTGCCAAAAAAACGTAAAGAGTAACCCGAGGGCGCCTCGGCCCACGAATCGATGGGCGATTGAGCAGCATCTGTCTAGGTGACGTACACACGATGCCATCACGAACGCGGTTCATAACCTTTATCTTCCTCATCCAAGTCATTCTCTTTCTAGCGCACTACTTCCTATATGAGACCTGGACATTTTCGTCCCGATCTTCTAGCGCCTTGCTAGGGGTTGGCCTCAGGCTCGTCCTCGGTTTCTTGTCGGTGAGCTTTGTAGGGGCATCGCTACTGGCGTTCCGCTATAACAATGTTTTTGTGCGTGGACTATACAAAGTCGCGGCCGTGTGGATGGGGCTGCTGAGCTTTCTGTTATTCGGAGCAGTGGGCACGTGGATTGTTTATGTAGTCGGAAGACTTATCGGTCTTCATCTGAGGTTTCAACCCACGATGGAGATTCTGTCGGGTATAACCGTGGCTCTGGGTGTCGGGGGCCTTTTCAACGCGAGCTGGACGAGAATCACACGGGCAACGGTGAAACTGGCGAACCTGCCCGTCGCTTGGCGCGGTCGCAGAGCCGCTCTGATCAGTGATTTGCATCTGGGGCCGGTGCGGAACGGAAGTTTCTTGCGGCGCGTCGTTGCCAAAGTGCTGAAGGAAGAGCCGGACGCCATTTTTATCGCCGGTGATCTGTTTGATGGCACGGCCATTGATGCACAGCGGGCAGCGGAGCCGTTGGCTCGGCTTGCGGCGCCCCACGGAGTATATTTCGTCGCCGGCAATCACGAGCAATTCGGCGACGACACCAGGTATCAAGATGCAGTAGCCGCTTCCGGAGTGCGTGTCCTCAGTGACGAGAAGGTGGAAGTGGATGGATTGCAGATTGTCGGAGTGCCCTACCGCAGCGCCGCGCATCGAAGCCGCTTCGCGTCGGTTCTACACGCGATCGGGCTGGACCGCAGCCGCGCGAGCATTCTGCTGACACATGCGCCCGATCATCCTGAAATTGCCGAAGCTGCGGGGATCTCGCTGCAACTCTCCGGACACACGCATCTCGGGCAGTTTATTCCTTGGAGCTGGATGGCACGGCGGATCTATCGCCAATTCGTGTACGGCCTTAGCCGGATCGGGAATATGCAAGTATTCACATCCAGCGGAGCGGGTACTTGGGGTCCACCTCTGCGTTTGGGATCGAATCCTGAGATCGTTGTGCTCGAGTTCCAATAAAGACTGCGCCGAATCAGGAAGCGCAACTGTCCATGCTCAGCCAAGGGCCTGGATATCCTCTCCTGTCCAAAGATACTGAATCCTATGCTCGTGACTTTTATGAGCTTTCTCACCTGCTTGCTCAACTTTGACCGAGAATTCATCAGATTGAAACACGCTTAGGGCAGTCTTGTTTGGTATCAATGAATGCTCTCTCAGGGGCGAGCTGCTCGCATTCATTAGCTAAGACAAACTGCACGTGCTGGTGACCAAGGTCTCAGCGCCTAAGGACTAACAATGACATCGAGGCATTCAGGGTTTTTGGCTGCGATTCTGACAGTAGCTGTCTTCTTCACGGGATGTAGCGGAAGCAAAGATAACAACTTAAAGCTACAGGGTGCGGGCGCGAGTTTTCCGGCGCCGCTCTACCTTAAGTGGTTCAAGTCTTACAACGATGCCCACCCGAATGTCCAAGTGGACTATCAATCTGTCGGTAGCGGAAGCGGCGTAAAGAGCTTCATGGACAAGACTGTGGACTTCGCGGCCAGCGATGCTGCTATGAAGCCCGAAGATATGGCCAAGGTAGAAGGCGGCGTGCAACTTATACCGATGACTGCAGGAGCCATCGTGCTTGCCTACAACCTGCCGGGAGTCGATAGCCTGCGTCTTTCCCGGGACGCCTACGTCGGCATGTTCGACGGGAAAGTAACGAAGTGGAACGACCCGACCATCGTGAAGGACAACCCGGGCACGAAGCTTCCCGATCTGCCCGTCAGTGTGATCGTGCGTGCAGACGGCAGCGGTACCAGCTTCGTCTTCAGTAAGCACTTGAGCGCGATCAGCCCTGAGTTCGACAAAGCCGTCGGCGCGAATACCATGCCGAACTGGCCGGTAGGGACGAAGTCGAAAGGGAACGAGGGCGTTACTGCCAGCATCATGACCACGCCTGGAGCTATCGGGTACGTGGAGTATGGCTATGCCCACAGCCAGAATCTTCACACTGCGACGCTACAAAACAAATCCGGAAACTATGTTGCGGCAAGTATCGATTCAGCCAAGGCTGCCTTGGCATCGGCTGAAATACCAGCCGACTTCATAGTCTGGGTTTCGGATCCTACCGCGGCAGATGCTTATCCGATCGTTACCTATACCTGGATGATCTTGCACAAGACGTACAGCGACAAGGCCAAGCTCGACGCGATCAAAGGCCTGGTCAATTACGGGCTGACAGATGGCCAGAAAGATTCAGAATCGCTGGGTTATGTGCCTTTGCCGTCGTCTGTTGTTTCAAAGGCACAAGACGCCGTGAAAGCTCTCTAACCGAACCGTTGCACTTGATCGGCCTTCGACAAAACTATGGCGTCTCTTTCCGGAACAACCCGAATACAGAGCCCTGAAGAGGTCAAAGCCTGGCATGTGGGCCAGATCTGGCAACCGCCCAGTAAAGTCCAACGCTGGATTGACGTGGCGTTTCGGCGGCTGTGTGTCGCCTTTGCCGCGCTGACCGTTGTTCTCATCGTGCTGCTTGTAGTGGAGATCGGGATCAAGGCTATTCCCGCGTTCGGCGAATATGGCCTGCATTTCCTGTGGGGCACCACATGGGATGCCAACAAGAGCCAGTTCGGGATTTTGCCGGAGATATGGGGCACGCTTTACACATCACTGCTGGCCCTCTTTTTCGGAACGCTGTTCGGTGTCGCAGCGGCGATCTTCCTTAGCGAAGCCTATCTCGGAGAAGCGGTTTTCAAGACGCTCAAAGTTTTCAACCTGCACTTCCATCCGTTTTGGGGAAAGCTTCCGGAGCGGCTGGAGGCGTTGCTAAAGAACCTGATTGAGCTGCTCGCGGCCGTACCCAGCGTGGTGTACGGGTTGTGGGGATTGTTCGTAGTGATCCCACTTATTCGCCCGTTATGCAACTGGCTGCACGGGCAGTTTGGCTGGTTTCCATTTTTCTCAACCGACCTGAGCGGTCCTGGGATTCTTCCCGCAGTACTCGTACTGTCCATCATGATCCTGCCGACGATTACGGCCATCAGTCGTAATGCGCTGGTGGCGGTGCCTCCGAAGTTGCGAATGGCGTCTTACGGATTGGGCGCGACTCGTTGGGAAACTATTCTCGGCGTTTTGCTCCCGACGGCATCGCGCGGCATCTTTGGCGGAATTGTGTTGGCATTTGGGCGCGCGCTGGGCGAGACCATGGCGCTTGCCATGCTGGTTGGCAACGCCAATCGCTTGACGGTTTCTCTTTTCTCGCCGGCCAACACCTTGGCGGCGTTGCTGGCTAACGACTTTCCAGAAGCTGGGCCCAAGGAAATTCCTGTCCTGATGTATGCGGCGCTGGTGTTGCTCGCCATAACTCTTGTGGTGAATATGTTCGGCGCTCTAGTGCTCGAGCGTGCGGCAGCCAAAGCGGAGGCGAAATGAGCGACGAGAATCCGACGCCGACCAGAGCGGAAAGTGGCGGAGAAACGCTGCTTCACCAGGCGGAAGCGGAAGCCGCGCGCAATCCGCTTGCGGGCGTTGATTTCGCCGACCTTGAGCTCTCTCTGTATCGCCCTCGCACCGCCTTCAGCATCATCCTAAGCTGGATCGTGGGAGGAATGACGCTGACCGCCCTGGTCCCGCTCTTTGCCGTTTTGTGCATGTTGATTTGGCGAGGCGGGAAGAAGCTCGGTATCGCTCTGTTTACTCAACTCCCCCCAGCGCCGTTACAGCAAGGCGGCGGTTTCGGAAACGCTATCGTCGGCACCATTATTATGGTTGGGATTGCCGCTCTGATCACGGTGCCGCTCGGCATCCTTACCGGCGTCTACCTTGCACAAGCCCCGGGCAACAGCAGACTGGCATCTTCGGTGCGCTTCTCCGCGAAGGTGTTAACCGGCTTCCCATCAATCCTGGCGGGGGTATTCGCTTATGGTGCAATCGTCCTGGCCACCGGCGGCTACTCTGCGATTGCCGGCGGAATCGCGCTTTCGATCCTGATGCTGCCGACCATCATCCTGACTGCGGAGAGCGCCATTGCCATGGTGCCCGCGAGAATGAAAGAAGCTTCCATCGGAATGGGCGCTACCACAACCCAAACTGTCTGGATGGTTCTGCTGCCGACAGCGATGCCCGGAATACTCACGGGAGTGATGCTGGCAGTAGCGCGAGCCGCGGGCGAAACCGCTCCTCTTCTGTTTACCGCACTGTTCAGCAACTACTGGATCATGAGCCACGGGCGCTTCGATGTCATGCAGCCGACGGCAAGTTTGGCGGTGCTGATCTACAACTTCGCGGGCATGCCCTTCCAAAACCAGGTTGAACTGGCGTGGGCAGCCGCACTCGTTCTGGTCGTCATGGTTCTGGTTACGAACCTTATTGGCCAGAGCTTCTCTCGTCAGCAGGTCAATCAATAGGAGCAATTTCTCGATGGCTACCGGCATGGTTCCCACAAGTCCGAATGTCAACCCTCCGGGGAATGGCGCGAAACCTTCCCTGGTCAAAGACGAAGTCATCATGGACTGCGATATCAAGGAACTCTATTACGGTAACTTCAAGGCAGTCCGTGACACCCAAATTCCGATCAAGAAGAACGCCATCACTGCATTCATCGGTCCTTCCGGGTGCGGCAAGAGTACGGTACTGCGTTGTCTCAATCGTATGAACGACCTGGTGCGCGGGTTCCGGTTCAACGGCCACATACGCTATCGGGGAAAAGACATCTACGATGCCGGCATTGATCCGGTGGCGGTGAGGCGCTACATCGGGATGGTGTTTCAGCAGCCTAATCCGTTTGCGACCAGCATCTTTAACAACGTGGCTTTTGGTTTGCGGATCAACAACTACAAGGGAAATAAAACAGAGAAGGTCGAGCAGGCACTGAAGCGCGCGGCCCTGTGGGATGAAGTCAAGGACAAGCTACAGAATAGCGGCTTGTCACTGTCGGGCGGACAGCAGCAGAGGCTTTGCATTGCCCGCGCCGTAGCCACCGATCCTGAAGTGCTGCTGATGGATGAGCCCTGCTCCGCGCTCGATCCTATCGCGACGCGCAGGATCGAAGAGCTCATGCTCGAACTCAAAGCGCGTTACACCATCGCCATCGTGACCCATAACCTGCAACAGGCGCAGCGCGTTGCCGATAACACGGGATTTCTCTACGTCGACACGTCGCAGGGAGGACGCACCGGGTATCTGGTTGAGTTCGGTGATTCGAAAGCGATGTTTGACAATCCAAAAGAGAAGCACACGCGAGAGTACATTCGCGGTGAGTTCAGTTAAGGATCACAGACCCACGGAGAGCAGCAGGATGACGGCGAAGAAGCACCCCACAATTCTAGTCCAACTGGTTTACCTGCTATTCGCAGTTACGCTCTGCGTCTCTCTGCTCGGTTGCAACCAATCGAAACTACCGGCCAAGGTCGATGCCGCCGAAGCCGGTCCGGAACAGCAGGTTCCCTCCGGAAGTTTCGTGCTGAAAGGCGCGGGCGCTACCTTCCCATCGTTGCTGTATAAGCGCTGGTTCACGGTCTATCACGACAATCATCCTGACACGTTTGTGAAATACGCCGCCGTGGGCAGCGGAGAAGGCATCCACCGCTTTATCGGTAAAGATGTTGCAGCCAACGAGCAGGTGGACTTCGGAGCCAGCGATGCTGCCATGTCCGACGCTCAGCTCGCCGCGACCGACAACAACACGCTGATGGTTCCGGCCACCGCCGGTTGCGTTGTGCTGGCCTATAATCTCCCGGGCTTCAATAAAGAACTTAAGCTCTCGCGCAAGGCCTACGCGGGCATCTTTCTCGGCGAAATCACCAACTGGAACGACCCTGCCATCGCCCAATCGAACCCCGGAGTGAAGCTTCCTAAGCTCACCATTGTCACGGCTGTGCGGCAGGATGGCAGCGGAACGACCTATGCTTTCACGCGCAACCTCGACGCCGTGAACGACCATTGGCGCAGCCAATTCGGTCCGGCCACCTTAGTGAACTGGCCGGGCAATGCGATGCGCGCGAAAGGGAACGAGGGAGTCGCCGGCCTGATCGAAAAGTCCGCCGGCTCGATCGGCTATGTGGGGTATGAATTTGCTCGGCGCATCGGACTGGACACCGCAACGCTGGAAAATAAAGACGGCAAGTTCGTCAAGGCATCGGAACAGAGTTGCGCCGGAGCTTTGGCGACGGCCGACCTTCCCGCAAACCTGAGAGCGTTTGTGCCCGACCCGCCAGGGGCTGACTCTTACCCGATCGCGACCTTCTCCTGGATTCTGTTGCGCAAGTCCTATAAGGACGCGCAGACGTCAGACGCTGTCCGCAAGCTCTTCCAATGGTCGTTACAAAATGGCCAACGATATGCGTCGGAACTCGGATACGTGCCTCTGCCTGCCGCCGTCTCCGACAAGGCGCTGGCTGCCGTAAACAGCATTACACCGTAAAGTTGATTTCAAAGCTCTTTCATCGCAGCAACCGGGCGTTCGCATGCGATTCATAAAGTCAAGCCTGTCTTGCCCGGAGCCGCCGCCCGACCCGCCACGCCGCTGCGACGAGACACGACAGCGTTCCATACATCACTCCGAAGAATGCCAGGCAAACGATGACGCCACGCACCGCGAACATGACTACTTCGCACTCTTCTGGAGCAGGAGTTCGGCCCGTTGACGCTCTACCAGGGTCTGCAATTCATCGAGCAGCTTCTCGTCCTCTGCGCCCACCGCCTTCACAAAGTACGACAGATGCAAGGACGCTTGCTCAGAGCGCAACAATTCCCGCAGACCGGTCACCGTGGTCTCGCGGTCAAATTCCTCCAGGCTGCACTGCACCCAATAGCGAAACGCCTTGCCTTCGAGAACTCGGCCGAGAAGCCCCTTGCGGAACAGGCGTTCCAGGGTCGTAAGCACAGTGTTGTACCGCTGCCAGATGTCCTTCTCCTGTAGAACCTCACGGACAGTCGCCGTACCTCGTCTCCGAACAGCCCGGTGTAGCTGTCGCTCAAGGGGGCCAAGCGGCGCTGTTGAAGGATTGGTGCGGTTCATGTCCATGACCTGACGTAAGCAACTCTAGAATTCGATAATGCCCGCAGTCAACGCGATACCGAAGGATTTCGCAAGTTTTAAAGTACACTTAAACGCGATGAAAACGCTGTAATCCGATTTCTCCTCCTACCGCCGATAGGGGGCTTTTTATGAAGCCTTCACGCTTACACGAATCTCTCTTAACATGCACGACTTTAGTATGTACCTGAAACGGCATAACCATGCTCCTTCGGAGGGGAGGGGCGGTTTGGTGCGGCCCTTTCCCCCTTTTTTATTTGCGTGTTTCAGTTGCTCTTGAGCGGAACGATACTGACGCGATTCGAAAATAATTGCTTAGCGGTCCAGGCAGTACCCAGGTTTTGATTCTCGTCCTGATACTTCAGAGGCGCTATGACCCGAACTGGAAGACTCTTATTCGCTTGCTGTTCTTTATGTCTTGTCCTGGTTTTCATAACTCCGTTGTATAGCCAAATAGACTACTCAGCTCTTACAGGCACCGTCACCGATAGCTCCGGAAATCCAATTCCAGGCGTACAGATTGTAGCCATAGAAGGTGCTACAAGTCTCAAGCGCATGGCCACCACATCTCAGAACGGAGCCTACTATTTTCCTAAACTGCCGGTTGGAAACTATACCGTCAACTTCGATAAAACCGAGTTCCAGTCGCAGCGCTTCGACGATGTGGTGCAGAAGCTGAGCTCAACTCGAACGCTGAACGTAACGATGAAGATAGCCGGTCTCACACAGCAAGTCGAAGTCTCCTCCACCCCGGTATCGGTGGATCAGACGAACAACACGCTGAACACGGGCATTGCACGCAAACAGGCTCAAGAGCTGCCTTTGAATGGGCAGAATTGGGCGACCCTGACCGCCTTGGTTCCAACCGCAATCGATACCGCGGGCGGACCGGGCGCCGGCAATCAGCGCTCCATTCGCTATGCCGGCAGGGGCCGCGACGACAACAACTATACGTACGACGGCGTCGATGCCACTTACATCATCAATCAGTCTCAGCTCTACTACGTGCGTGCGGCGGTTCCAATCGATACCATCGAGGAGCTCCGGGTCGATCCCATCCTGGGCACGGCGCAGACCGCCGCAACGGGAGGCGGCCAGGTGGGCGCAGCCTCGACTTCAGGCACCAATCGGTTCCATGGCGACGCCTATGACTTTCTACGGAACAGCGCTTTCGACGCCACGGATCCGATTGACTCGTTGAACCCGGGACACCAGCCGCCCTTTCACTTGAATCAGTACGGCGGGTCTTTGGGCGGCCCCATCATTCGCAATAAGGCGTTTTTCTTTATCGCCTACGAAGGCTACCAGCAAGACCTCGGTCAAACTCTTATCGGTTATGTACCCAGCGCTGCCTTTCGTTCGCAAGTGCTGGCGAAGTCACCGGATCTTGCGCCCGTCATCAACGCCTTTCCCGTCGGGCAGATCGCTACCAGTGACCCAAACGTTTCTCAGTTTGTGGGCCAAGGCAACCAGGTGGGCCAGGAAAACTCGGGGATGTTCCGCCTGGACTATAACTTCTCCGACACCACCAATCTCTTCTGGCGGGCCAATATCGATCAAGCTGACTACCATCTTCCGTACTCGCCAAGCTCCGGACAATATCTCAACGAAACCGAGGAGCTTACGTCCTATCCGGTCAATAGCGTTATCGCGCTGACGCACGCTTTCTCTCCGACGATACTCACCGACCTCAAGTTTGGTTTCAACCGCAGCACCGGCTACACCCAATACTTCAATCCGACGGGAGAGCTCTACGCGATCTCAGTGGCAGGCCTCACCTCGTTGAATAACGGACGTCTCAGCACCGGCGTAGGCAATACGTTTTCCTGGCTCGGCGACGTAACCGCGGTGAAGGGAAGAAACGTAATCAAGGCAGGAATCGAGATTCGCCGCATTCAGATGAACCAGGGGAGCAGTGCCTACGGCACCATCAGTTACAACACCCTGTCGGCATTTGAGGCGAACAACTCTTATAAGGCCAGTATCACGGGCGAGTATCCCGTGAACGGTCTGCGTAAGACGCAGTTCTTTGGTTACATCCAGGACGAGTTCAAGTGGAAGCCGACTTTCACCCTGAACCTGGGGCTGCGCTACAGCTTTTTCAACGTTTTTCATGAGGTGCAGGGCCGCGGCAATCCTTTCGATTTCGCCACCTGCGGGCCGCAAGGATACTGCGGTGTGGGCGCAAGTTTCGGCCCGCCGAATTACACCGACTTCGATCCCCGCGTCTCTTTCGCCTGGGCCCCGGCCAAATACGGGGGAAACACTGTCATTCGCGCCGGATTCGGTATTTACCACGAGGACGGCCAATTAGACGATCAGAACATCCCCGACAAGAACGAGGTGCTGAGCTACGCGCTGACATCGAAGAATTGCCCTGGCCTCAGCTACCCCTTGGTTCTAGACTCCAACGGCTCTCCGGTCTGCTCGAGCGGCACACAGTCACCGAACGCGGAACAGCGGAATCGCAAAGACTCGTATGTGACGCAGTGGGGGGCGTCCCTTGAACAAACCATGCCCTTCCATTTCACGGCTAACATGGCCTATGTGGGCAGTAAAGGCACCGATCTTCTGACGGAATCCTATGTCAACGTTATCAACCCGCTCACTGGACTGCGTCCTTATCCGGCCTTCTCGCAGATCCCCTGGCGAGGCAGCATCGGCAACAGCTCGTATAACGCGCTGGCGCTCTCGCTGAAGCGTAACTTCGCACGCGGTTTACTGATTTCGGCCAATTACACCTGGTCGCACAGCATCGACGACGGCACCAACGGAAGCGGCGACGGCGACTCGCTCGCTGCACAGAACGCTTCCTGCTTTCCCCTGGGAGCGGCAGGGTGCGGGGAGCGCGCCAGCAGCGCCTTCGACGCCCGCAATGTATTCAATGCAAACTTCATCTATGAGCTTCCTTTTGGAGCGGGCCAGTCGTATCTCTCGCAGAACACCTTCGAGAGGGCCATCTTCAGTCACTGGCAGATCAGCAGTGTCTTTATCACCCGTAGCGGCTTCCCGGTGAACCTCACCACCAGCGGTACTGGCCCGGACGGAAACAGCAACAATCAGCGTCCCAACCAGGTTCCCGGCCAGCCCCTGTATTTGGCGGGCGGCACGTCTCAACGTAGCGGCTTTTTGCACCCCCGGGACGAAAGACCCGCTCTATCCGGGTGGCGCCTGCCCCGCGGGATTCGGCGATGTTCCCCGCAATTTCTTGCGCGGTCCCGGATTTTGGCAGTCGGATTGGGCGCTTTCCCGACGCTTTCCTCTCACCGAACAGGTACAACTGCAGTTCCGGGCCGAGGTGTTTAACATTGCCAACAGGGCGCAGTTTGCCAACCCCGATGGCCTGATTTCGGCTTCCGATTTCGGCAGGATATATCTGCCGTTGAATACAACTCCGATAGGAACAGGCACGCCACGTCAGTTCCAGTTTCTGCTGAAACTGCAGTTCTGAACGGCGCGTCGAGGATTGAACTTCTACAGCTCGCGAGAGACGTACGACTCCGGAATGATATAAACTGAAACGAGTCGATTACGACACATTTTGGAGGGTTATTTGGCAGAGGTCAGGTTGCAAGAGGGCGAGTCGCTGGAGAACGCCCTGCGTCGCTTTAAGCGTAAGGTTCAAACCGAAGACATCATTAAGGATGTCAAGCGGCATTCCTTTTATCTGAAACCGGGCGAGAAGAAGCGGGTAAAGCAGGCCCTGGCACGCAAACGCGCGCGCAAAAAGGCCCGCACCAGCTCCGACGAACGGCGCTAGCCGGGTTTCGTCTTCGAAGCACAAACTCGTCGCCGCCGGTAGTCTCGCTACCGGCTTTGGGAGCGGCGGCTCAGTAGTTCCGGTTGGCAATGCGATGCGTGTAGGGCTTGGCGCTGCTGGCAACCTGGCCGCCCTGTGTCCTGCCGGCCGCCAGATCTTCGAGCTCTCTATTAGCAGCAGTCTCCGCTAGTTCTCGTGTGGGCTCAAAGCCCCAGGAGACCAGTTCGTCCGGCTTCTGCGAGTTGCAGATGGTCCAATGATGGCGCGTTCCCTGGTGGTACGGTTCTACGTCGAACGCTATGAGATAGGTGTCCTCGGCCTTTTCTGTTCCGCGCTTCTTATTCGTGTTGCTACCCTCGCGATTCAGTCCAGCATTCATCGCTTGCCATCGTGCGCAAGAAGCTGGCCTCTGTCATCATACGCCCATCGTAGGGATGAGCGTACGCCCGCGATGACGTCGACTTTGGAAAGCGAGTTCCTGCGTTCAGATCATGCGCAATACTTCATTAGTGCATTAGTGCAGTGCAGCTATTGAGAGGGGAGTGGCCGCACTGCGACGCCGCTCCCCTGTTGATAGAAGGGCTCAGGTTTTAGCCGAGAAACTTCCGCCGCAACATCCCGCCAAGACATAAAACGCCGCTGCCCATTAGGACCAGTGAGCCCGGTTCCGGCGTCGGAGCTGCGATAGCGAACGAGGCAAAGTCCGTGTCGCTCGTCAACGTCAGGTAGGCAATGTCTGTGTTCGTGGTAAGCCAGACTCCGATGGTTGGATTGCCCACGACATTTGCGCCGTCGAACATATACGTTCCGCTTCCGCCGGTCCACTTGTACTCAGGCATGGACCCTTGGACGAAGTCACTCGGATTTGCACCGGACACGTAGAAAGCGTCCTGCAGCCAGGCAGATTGGATAAGGGTGTGCGAGGCATCGTAAGCATGCAGCGTGAAGTCCTCGTTCCCTGAGGCGTTGTCGAGGTCACCGAATTCCATCATGGTGCCCGCCTGTAATGAGCCATGAGTGAGTCCAGTGAAATCGAAGTTGTCGGTGCCGTTCTTGGCCGGATAAGGTCCGGTGCCGGTGAATTGTCCGCCGTAGCCCTGATCAACCCCCGATGGCCATGTTCCCGTGAAAGTGCCGGAATTGTTAACGACATTGGGGTAGACGCCCGGCTGTCCGTTGCCGCAACCGCTGCCGGGACAGTTGCCAGGAAGTTGCAACGGGCCTGAACTGCTGAGGGTAGCGGCGAAGGCCGGCGCCGACGAAACAACTCCCAAAATGAGAGCCAACCCAAGCAGCGCCGTGATGGAGAGGTAAGGCTGTTTGTGTCCATGGACTGGAGCCGCATTTGTCGTTTTGAAGTGAATCATAATATTGCGCAACTTCATAACCATCTCCTAAGTTCGTACTGGTTAATGGGCGATGGTTGAGCTGGCCATCGCCGGATTTAACCGTGCGGCTACTGCGCTCGCCGCTAAAGACGAAGGGGGATGACCTAGCCGAGAATGCGACGGCGCAGTAGTCCACCGATGCCAAGCACGCCCGAACCGAGCATGATGAGGCTCGACGGTTCAGGAACGCTTCCACCGAGCACGCCGCTGGAGAAGTCCTGGAACACCCCTTCGTTGTTGGCGTTAGTGAAGCTGGCTCCGAAAAACGGGCTGTCGAAGTACTGTTCGTTGTCAGTGTCCGAACCGATCGCACCGCCGGAGACGAAGGTATTGGTGTTGAACGAGCGGTTGGCGCTGTTTAGATCATTGGGCACAACCGAGAACCAGTACTGGCCAGCCCCCAGGCTCAACCCGGGGGTTAAAACCGCGTCCGTAAACTCCTGGTAGCCGAACGCGACGTTGCCGGTTGCGGTGTGCCGGAAGTCGGTTCCACCGCCGGTGCCGGAAGCAAGCAAGGTTCCGGGGTTGCCCTCTGAAACGCCCTGGCGGATTTCCCAGTAGCCGCTGGTCGGGTTCAGAGCACTCAGGTTGTTGGTGAACAGACCCTGAATTGTGCCTCCGCTCCAGTTGAAGTTCTGAAGGGTCTCCGCACCGTAGGGATTGCCGTTGACAATGGCGTCGTTTTCGTTCGCCAAGGCGTTGGCATTTGCATTGTTCGGATCGAAGTTGCCGCCGTAGAAGACGCAGTTCAGGCCAAAGGTGTTTGCGCTGCCCGCTGCGGTACACGGCTCAGCCTGAGCGAACGCGAAGGCGCTGAAGAACACTAACGCGAATAGAGCGAAAAACAGTGCAAGCTTGCTAGAGATGCTGGTTTCTGATTGACGGCATACAACCAGTGACAGTGTATTTCCCTTATTCATAATGACCTCATCTTTCTTGTGGAGTTGTGGGCGATGGTTGAGTTGGCCATCGCCCGATTTGACTATGCGGCACCTTCGCTCGCCGCGGGATAGAAGGGGGAATAAGCTAGCCGAGCAGGCGAC
Source organism: uncultured Acidobacteriaceae bacterium (assembly GCA_963699875.1). GTDB lineage: Bacteria > Acidobacteriota > Terriglobia > Terriglobales > Acidobacteriaceae > CAVVDY01. Next base: position 575,356 of record CAVOVN010000010.1, on the reverse strand, counting down.
GGCGCAGCAGTCCGCCGATGCCAAGCACCCCGGAACCGAGCATGATCAGGCTCGACGGTTCAGGAGTTGCGTAACCATCTATGCCGCTGGAGAGCGTCTGGAAGACGCCTTCGTTGTCGGCATTGGTGAAATTCGCGCCGAAAAGCGCGGAGTCGAAATACTGCTGGTCGTTGACCTGGTCGCCAACGCCATTCGGCCTGGTGAAGGTATTGCTATTAAAGGATCGGCCGTCTTCGTTGGGCGATTGCGGAACTACCGACTCCCAGTACATGCCGGGACCGAGGGAGATATTCAGCCCGGTAACGTGGGCCGTGAACTCGCCGTTACGGCTGGTCGGCGTCCACGTGAACGTGCCCGCACCGGTAGTCCCATAGCCGGACGCGATCACAGTTCCGCCGTTGCCTTCTGAGATACCGCTGCGGATCTCGTAGTAGGCGCTCTGGGGATTAAGGTCAGATAGATTGTTGGTGAACAGGCTCTGTACATTCCAGCTCTGACCTACCGGAATGATGAAGTTCTGGAAGCTGGCGGCGCCGTAGGGAGTGCCAGAGACCAGGGCGTCGTTTTCGTTTGCCAACGCATTGGCATTCGGGTTATTGGGTTCGAAGTCGCCACCGTAGAACAGACAGTTAGGCACGCATTGCGCATTCGCCAATGCGGCGAAGAATAGAACAGCGAATAAAGACACGATCAGCGCAACCCATGTAGTCCGTGCTTTGGGTTGATAGTTGACCGTTAACGAATTTGAATTCCGATAATTCATAACTACCTCATCTTGGTTTTGGCTAGTGGCGATAGTTGAGCTGGCTATCGCGTGTGATGCTGCGGCTACTTCGCTCGCCGCTCGGGATGCTGAAGCATGCATTACTTCAGCCGTCCTCCCCGTAAGTAGGAGAAATCGCCTGCGGGTGAGCATGGGTTGGAACTGCTGTAGCGAAAAATTCTTTCGCTAAGCCGGTCCTCATCGGCCAGCCGTTTCTGGATCTTCATGAAAAGCACGCGCAGCATGAGAAGATTGGCCACCACGTCGGCGCGGGGATGAATGGAAACGCTGTCGGTATCGACGATGGAGTCGGCCGAAGCAACATCGCTGATCTCCTTCGTTTTCGCCAGGAACGTCCGTATGAGAGTTATGAATGACCCCTGCGTGTCTTGCGTTCTCATGGTGGCCTCCTTGCTCATTAGCCGAGAGCCTGAATTAGTGTGTTGCTTAGTTCCGCTCCGCTCTCGTGAGGGCACAATGCGCCCATTCGAAATGGCGTTCAATACTTGCGGGATGATATAGAGGTAAGTTCCAGGTGATAGTGCAGGTCTATGAAAACTAAACAATTGCCGACCAGTGTCATCAAAGGCAGCAAGTGTCGGTGGCCCCCGCAATGGATTTCGGTTAAGAGGTGACAATGAAGAAAGATAGTCGGCCGGATTGAACCGGCGCGAAAATCCAGCATTAAGTAGTCAGCTAAGCCAAGAGTTATAGTCGGTCTAGTTTGCTTGGGTAAGTTGAGGACAAAAAAGCAAGCTTCGCGATGTAATGTAGACATTGAGACTGCGCCACCGCGCGCTGCTTCTGCAGCTATTCGTAGGGTCGTTAGCTAATGGGAAACCCATCTGTCGCGGAAAAATAGCCGGCAGCGCAGGAGGAGCGCGTGCCGGCAAAGGAGGAAACTATTTATTTCTTATGATTGCTACCGGAGCGGGATGAGGTGCGTTCTCATGGGACCGCTCGGATCACTGCCGAAGGTTCATAGGCCATACCTCACTGTCCACCTGCCTGGTTATTTGCTTCGTAGACTCCCAGGCACCTCGTCCCCAACGCAGTCCGATTGCCAGCCAGAGCACCAGGTACGCCATCTCGACCACCAAATCGCCCCGGAGGTTGGGTTCCCGGACCATGCTGGCAATCCTGACCATCTCGGCGCCGGCGATAAAGGCCGACATCAAGGCACACAGAAAGCTCGTGCCGCAGCGATATGCGTCGATAGTAGGGCTCTTCGACGGACCAGGATGCAAACAAGGAAGCCATTCAGCAAGTCTCCTGCCGAGAACGGTTGAGGCCGTACCAGCCACTGCCGCTCTCGTGAGACCACAATGCGCCGTCTGAGCGCCGCGATCAATACTTGCGGGGTGATATGGAGGTGAGTTTGAGGTCAACGTGCAGATATATGAAAAATAAAGGGTTCCTGCCAAATGTCATTGCAATACTGCTTTAACAATGCGGCTAGCCGTTATATAATCCGGCCAATTCCCGTTATGCGAGCAAGGAGATTGTCGTGAGTGCCACGCACCGGCTCCTTCGATTCGGACTGTTCGAGCTCAATCTCGACACAGAAGAGCTGCGTAAAGACGGGATCCCCCTCAAGCTTGGGCCGCAACCTTTCAAGGTCCTGGCCATTTTGGCCGGACGTTCGGGGCAGATCGTAACCCGCGAGGAGATCCGCCAAGAGGTCTGGGGCGACGAGACCTATGTCGATTTCGAACACGGCCTCAACCAGTGCATCAAGCAAATCCGGACGGCGCTGAACGATAACTCCTCCAAACCGCTGTACGTTGAGACGCTTCCCCGCAAGGGATACCGCTTCCTGGCGCCGGTTTCGTCGAAGACAATAGCTGTCCTTCCTAAGGTAACCGCCTCTTCTTCGGGGGTTCAGCCGCGAGTTATGTTACCGACCTCCATCAACAGTTCTCGCGGAAAAGCTGCCGGCAGCCGCGTCGAGCGCTGCTGCGCTGGCTCCCGCGACCGAGGACGCGATGTCGCTACCCGCACCTCCGCAAGTCTCCACGAACGAGGAGGCAGCTGCTGCTGAGAAGTGGGTGCCTGAACCGGTCCGCCGCAGCAAGATGGGTCGTTTACTTGGATGGTTGGCGGTGCCGATATTGGCCGTGATCGCTATTGCATTCTATTGGCATTCCCAGAAAGCCAACGCGCTGATGGAAAGGGACACCGTGGTGCTGGCTGATTTTGAGAACTCCACCGGTGATCCCGTCTTTGACGATACCTTGAAGCAGGCCCTTCGCATTCAACTGGAGCAATCGACTTTTCTCAACCTGGTTGACGATAGGACGGTGATCAAGACCTTAAAGTTGACGGGCCATTCGCCGGCCGATCGTCTGACTCCCGACATAACGCGAGATATCTGCCAGCGCATCGGCAGCAAAGCGATGCTGACGGGCTCAATTGCCGAGCTGGGCACTCAATACGTGATTGGCTTGCAGGCGGTCAACTGCGAGTCCGGCGCCGCATTGGCCGAAGCACAAGAGCAAGCCAAGAACAAGGAGGAGGTGCTGAGGGCCCTGGATCGCGCGGCCATAAGTGTCAGACGCCGATTGGGTGAGTCACTGCGCTCGGTTGAAAACTTCGCCACACCGGTCGAAGAGGCTACGACTCCATCACTGGAAGCGCTTAAGGCATACAGCTTGGGCCTGAAAGTACAGGCCTTGAAAGGCGATACCGCCTCCCTACCCTTCTATCTGCATGCCATCGAGCTGGATCCGAATTTCGCCATGGCTTATCAGCGCATGGCGGGCACTTACATGGCCCTGAATGAAGGCGGACTGGCAAGAGAGAACGAGCAGAAAGCCTACGACCTCCGCGACAAGGTGACTGAACGGGAAAAGCTGCTTATCGAGGGGCAGCGCTATCTTTCCGTCACAGGGGAGCTGGACAAAGCCGCGCAGACCTACGAAATGGGAAAGCAAACCTATCCCAATGATCCCTCATCATCCCGGAAATTGGTTCTTATCTACTCCCGCCTGGGAGACTACGAGAAAGCGGTCGCCGAAGCTCAAGAACTTCTGAAGCTGGACCCGAATAACGCCGTCAACTACGCCGATCTGGGTGGAGCGTCCTTGAGTCTCAATCGCTTTCAAGCGGCGGAAGTCGCATTCAAACAGGCCGAAGAGAAGGGGCTGAATGGCGAATGGGTATTTGGAAACCGGTACATCCTGGCCTTCCTTCAGGGCGATCAAGCCAGGATGTCGGATCTGGTTTCGGGAGCCGTGGGCAAGCCGGGTTTCGAAGACCTGGCCCTGGCGGTGCACGCCGATACGCAAGCCTGGTACGGAAAACTTGAGAGTGCGCGTGAGTTGACCAGGCATGCCATGGATTCAGCACTGAGCAACAATGCGAAGGAAACCGCAGCGAGCTACCAGGCGGCCTCGGCACTACGAGAGGTGGAATCGGGCAATCGCCAACAGGCGCGGGCCGAAGCTAACGCAGCCCTGAAGCTGGCACCCACCCGTGACGTGCAGGCGATGGCCGCCCTGGCACTGGCGCGCGCCAGCGATACCGCAGCGGCCGAGAAACTGGATTCGGAGCTCGACGCAGCATTTCCTCTGGACACCCTGATCCAAAAGTATTGGCTGCCTGTGATCCGGGCGTCAGTTGCGCTGAATCGCAACCAACCGGAGGCCGCAATCGACTTGCTCAAGCCGGCGATTCCTCTCGATTTCGCCTCGCCAGTCAATTTAACCGTGTATTTGTGTCCCCCTTACCTGCGTGGGCAGGCGTATCTCATGTTGCACCAGGGAGCGGCGGCGCAGGCCGAATTTCAAAAGCTTGTCGATCATCGCGGTCTCACCTTTAATTTCCAGTGGGGAGCGTTGGCGCAGCTTGGTTTGGCTCGGGCTTATGCCATCGAAGCTAAAAGCGAACCCGGCGCGCGCGACCAGGCACTCGCCGCCTATAAGGAATTCTTGACCCTATGGAAGGATGCCGATCCTGACATTCCCATCTACAAGCAGGCGAAGGCGGAGTACGCGCAGTTGGAAGGAGCTAGCAACTACTAGCTGCTGACTTGTCATTAGCGATTGAAAATTGCCGGCTAGCCTTGTTAGTTCTGGGTTGAAGTCTGTTTCTTGCCGCCGCGGACGCTGGTAAATCTGCGCAGCACGAACTCCTGCACGATACCCGCAAGACTGCTCTCCGCAATCCTCACTACCGAATTCTGCACCACCAGGCTCAGGCTGCGGTCGGAAGCCGGATAGTAAAGGTACGACACGCCGCCCGACGCAAAGCTACCGAGAAAATTGGAGTAGTTAGGCTGCCACTTCTTGTTGTCGCCCTTGCAGATCACGGCGTTACTGACGGCGTAAAGCAGCCGGGAACGAATGGTTCCGGTGCCGCGGTAGAAGTAACGAGGATCCTGGTGTAACAGCGTTGGGAAGATGGCGCTGCCGACCATGGTCCCCACAAAAACATCGGCGTAAGACGCGCCCAAACGCTTTCCGTAGCCCTCTGCGCCCTGGCCGTAGCCGGGGAATTCATCCGCCGCCTGGTAAATGCCGGCGATGGCGCCGGCTCCTATGATGGTGACCGGATCGCTTACCGACTTCCATGCCAGCTTGAATTTTTGTCGAGTCGGTAGAGGAGCAGGATTGGCCTCATATGTGACATAGAAATTGGGAATGAAGCCGAACGCGCGCTGGTGTATCTCTTCGGTGACTTCCTCTTCGGCGACTTCGACCGGCGTCAGTTCGACATCCACCGATGCAGTGACGGCGGTGATATTCAGCGCGATGGATGGGATGACGAGAGCTTGACCTGCTTGCACTTCGCCAGCGTAGGTTTTGGTGTCGAAGCCGGGGGCGGTTACCGTGATATGAAATGGACCGGGAGTGACATTCGCGAAGGAGTATTCACCGTTCGAGCCAGACGCTACTTGTTGCTTCTTCGAATCATTGTCGCGCGCCAATTCGACGATCGCGCCTTCGGCGACTTCGCCCTGCTGATCGGTAATGGTTCCAGAGACAGCACCCAGAGACGAACTTTGCGCCTGCGTGGTGCTCGTTTTCGAGGCTGTGGGCGTCTTGGAAGCGCCAGAACTCTGGGCGGGCCGCTTGGTTTGAGAGAGCGCCGACGGGGGAGAAACAAGCGCAACCATCAACAGAGTCGCAAATAGCAAGCGTCCCCAGCCGCTTGCACCAGTCAGTCGCCGGAGCAAGTACATCTCTGCCAAATTCTCCTTTGAATTGAAAATCTGTGGATTCCGCCACAGAGGATGTAGATGCCGTAGCAGGGAATCCGGTTCTTTTCGCTGGCCGATCGGGGATTCGGCTCGTTTACGGGAACACCCATTCTACTCTCGGTCCAGCGCCCTCGATGTAGCCAATGGTCACAATATGCTACCTAACCTCCCCGGGAGTCGACCATCCACACTTCATTCGCTTTGACGGGCAAGTTGGTTCCCCGAACTAGGCTGCGCTCGCCGGGTCTAAACTAGGGAGCATGTGGCGAAGTTTGAGTCGATTGCGCCTCTTGTCGCTGTTATTGAGCGCAATGTTTCCACTGCTCTGTGTAGTGCCGGCGCGCACTCAACAGCCCACCAGCAGACTGATACTGAAGGACGGCTCTTATCAGTCAGTGGTGAAATACGAGGTACAAGGCGACCGCGTCCGCTACTTCAGCGCCGAGCGCTACGAATGGGAAGAGGTTCCTTCCTCGTTGGTCGATTGGGACGCCACTAACAAATATGCCGCCGACCTGGCGTCCGGCAAAGCGCGCATCCATGTGGAAACTCCGGAGGAGCGCGAAGAGAGGGAAGCGGAAGAGGCCAACTCGCCGGAGATTGCTCCCGGCCTGCGACTGCCCGGCACAGGCGGAGTCTTCCTGTTCGAGACCTACAACGGCAAACAGGAAGCGGCGGAGATCGTGCAAAACGGCAGCGAGGTAAACCAGAGCAAGAAGAAAAATGTACTGCGGGCAGCCATCAACCCGGCCGCCGGCGCCAAGCAGTCATTCGAGTTGAAGGGCGCGCATGCGCAAATCCAGGCCCATACCGGTCAACCCGTGTTGTACATCGACATTGACGAAGGCGCGACTGACGTTCAGCCCAATGATCGCTTTCGCATCGTACGTACTCAGCCGAAAAACGATGTGCGTGTAGTCGGCAATCTCAAGGTGTCTCTCAAGGGTAAGGCCAGCGAGGAGAGCACCATCATTCCGACAACCGTGGAAAAAATCGGGAAGGGGCAATGGCTGAAGGTGACTCCGGCAAAAGAACTCGCCCCGGGCGAATACGCGTTGGTGGAAATGCTGGGGCCGCAGGAGATGAACTTGTACGTCTGGGACTTCGGAGTTAATCCGCAGGCGCCAGCCAATGCCAACCTGTGGCGCCCGGCCACGCCGTGAAAACGCTCGCAAGTTGCCGCCTCAGGCCAATTGGCGTAGGATAATTAGCCAAGAGGCTAGAATGACATCAACCGCAATTGCTGACGCGCTCGGGGGCAGAAAGGTGCTTGGTTGCTCAGTTAACAGTTTCGCTGAACTTGCGGAACTCATACGCCGCGGCCTGCCCTCCGGTTCTCTTGCCGTGCTGGGACAGAAACTCGATCTCAAGAACACAGCACTTTCAGAGAAGCTGGGAATCCCTCCACGCACGTTGACGCGCCGCCTGAGCCGGCACTCGCGGTTGACGGCGGCTGAGTCAGATCGTACCGTTCGACTGGCTCGCGTCTACGCCACCGCTGTCGAGATGATTGGTAATCCGCAAAAAGCGGTCCTCTGGTTGCGCACACCTAACCGCGCTCTGGGCGGCGAAATTCCAATTGACCAACTGGATACGGACTTAGGGGCCAAGGAAGTAGAAAACATCCTGGGGCGAATCGCCTACGGCGTCTATAGCTGATGCAGCTTTGGAGGATCTGCCGTCAGGCTCGTGCAAAAGAAGCGTTTTCCGGAGACGGAGCTCGCCTGTATGGCGGACGCTGGAACAGTCAAGGAGTCAGGGTTGTATACACGTCCACCTCGCTGGCGCTGGCTGCTATAGAGACTTTCGTGAATCTCGAGCCCAACTTACGGCCAGATGACTTAGTGTCCATCGAGTGCGAACTTCCCGACGATATTCAGATGGAGCGGCTCGGCCCCGACGAGCTCCCGCGGCACTGGTACACCACAAGAAGCGAGTCTCTGCGCAGATTCGGCGATTCCTGGATTCGTGCCGGCAGCACCGTCGCATTACGGGTACCATCGGCAGCAATCAGAGGCGAATGGAATGTGCTGTTGAATCCAGCTCATCCGGAGTTCGCAAAAGTCCGAAGCTACGAACCTCGCACTTTCGAATTTGATGTCCGAATGTTCGCAGCCGGGAATGGTGGCCGGCGGCGGCAGTAGGCCATTAGTCGGTGGCTGCAGGATCGCCGAGGCCTACAATTCCAAGTCCGGCAACCGCAATGTTGTCGCGACCCGATTGCTTCACCGAATACATCAACTCATCCGCGCGCTGCACGATGTCTTGCGGCGAAGAGGCGTCATGCGGGTAGCCGGCGATGCCGATGCTGGCCCGCAACTGAAGCGAGACATTTTCTTCCGGTCGCCAGTCCCGCTGGTGAAAGGCACGTGCAATGCGTCGCGCCACAAATAGGGCCGAGTCGCGCGAAGTCTGCGGCAGCAGAATCGCAAATTCGTCGCCGCCATAGCGGAACGCCGCGTCGATCAGCCGCAGATTCTCTTTCAGGCACTGACCTGCCTGCGCAATCAGCTTGCTGCCCAACAGGTGTCCGTACCGGTCATTCACCGATTTGAAGTTGTCCAGATCGAGAAACAGCAGCGAGAACTGATAGCCGAAGCGGGCTGAGCGATGCACCTCTTCGTCCAGCACCGTAAACAGATGGCGCTGGTTATAGAGCTTGGTGCAGTCATCCGTAATACTGAGCTCCTGGATTCGCCGCACGGCGCGTGCATTGTCGATCGCGATGGCAGCGTAGTCGGCGATGGTGTGCAGGAACAGCTCGTTCTGCTGATACACCTGCAGGTCGATTCCGAGCAACTGAATGACGCCGAAGACGCTGTGCACGCCGCGAACCGGCAGGCAGACCACGGCGGAGTCAGGGGCGAACAGCGGATCGACCGTGTCCGGGTCGACGCGCGGATCGCTGCGCAGGTCGGAGATGACCAGCGCCTCCCCCGTCGCCATCACGCACTGGGCCAGCGTTTGCTTGTTCTTGAGCCGGACCAGGTTGAGCCGTTCGAAATCGGGTTCCACCGGCGCCACATACTGCGGCTGTTGGCTGCTTTCGTCCAGCAGAATTAGCGCCCAAGTGGCCGTCTCGAAGTAGGCCGCCATCTTCTGCATCAGGGTTTCAAGAATTATGTCGAGGTCAAGCGAGGACGTAAGCGCCTTGGCCACATCGTGAAAGATGCTGAGGTCGTAGAGTTTTGACTCTGAGGCCGTAGAGGCTATCTTCATTGGAAGGCGCAGGCTACACTCTCAGTTAGTCGACTCCGGAGAAGGAAGTCATCTAAAAACTGAGTCCTATGGTACTAGAAAGCGGCAGATTGTAATACAACGAAAACCGAGGCTACTCGAAACTTAAGTAACCATCGGTCCAGAATAAGCTCAGTTTGACACTCAGTTTCTCTCTTTCTATCATTCGCGCAGCATCTGCCTTACTCGGATTGTGGTGATTCTCTGGATACGAAGCAACAATCCGCACGAACATTTGGTGAGCGGCTCCGGCGTGAACGGGAGATGCGGGGCGTTTCCCTCGACGAAATTGCCGAGTCCACCAAGATTGGTACGCGCCTGCTGAAGGCCTTGGAAGATGAGCAGTTCGATCTGCTGCCGGGGGGAATCTTCAACAAAGGCTTCGTGCGCGCCTACGCCAAATACCTGGGCATGGACGAAGATCAGGCGGTAGCCGATTACCTTCAGGCGGCAGGCAGCGAAGAGCCCGATGTCCAGCTCATCGCGCATCAGGGCGAATGGTCCGACAATAAGTATGCCGAGCCAGCACCAATGCGCCGAGGCTTCCCCTTTGTGCCGGTTCTTGTTTTGGTGATAGTAGTGGCGGCCGGTTTTGGCGGCTGGCGAATCTACCAGCAGCACGCGCAGGAAAGGGAAGCCGCGAAAGCTGAACGTGCGGCATTACAGAGTTCCGGATCTACCGAGTCGGCGCAACCTTCGCCATCCAACGCCGGCCAAAGTAGCTCGCCTCCGTCCACCTCGGAAACCGTGAACGCACAACCCTCGCCGTCCGCACAGCAGTCATCCTCAGGACTCGCTGTTAAGAGTGCCCCGACTTCCGCAGCCGCATCCGGCTTTGAGGTGGAGGTAAAGACAACCGGTCGAGCATGGGTTTCTTTGAAGGCAGACGGCAAGGTCCTGGTGAGTGGCGTACTCGCCTCTGATCAGGTCAGAACGCTACACGCCGACAAGGAGATCGTGATCTGGACCGGTAATGCCGGAGCTACCCAGGTTTCATTCGACGGCAAGGCGGTGCCCATGCAAGGCGGCGCCAACGAAGCCAGGGTGCTGGTTTTCAGACCGAATGGACTGCAGCCGACGCCGCAACCGAGCGCGCGGCCCGCTGCCGAATCTCCCGCTCAACCGACGGCGGAGCCGGTGCCTCAGCAATGAATCTCTCAGGCTCTGCATCGTGAAAAACCTTGGCGAACACGTAGTACGCATCGAAGCTGAAGCCCTGCGCGCTTTGGCAGACCGCATTGCCGGCGCGATGGGCGACGACTTCAACCGCGCGCTGGAGCTGCTCTACTGCTGTGCCGGCCGCGTGGTCGTAACCGGCATGGGCAAGAGCGGCATCATTGCGCGCAAGGTGGCGGCTACGCTCAGCTCCACCGGCACGCCCGCACTCTACCTGCATCCGGCGGAAGCGCTGCACGGCGATCTGGGAAACGTAGTTCGCGGAGACGTGGTGATTGCGCTCTCCGCCAGTGGTGAGACAGCCGAGATTCTACAGCTGCTCGCAACCATCAAGCGCATGGCGATTCCGCTGATTACTTTCACCGGCGACGATCTTCATTCCGCGCCTGAAGATCACCGGCCTTCCACGCTCGCCCAGGCTGCAACCGTGGCACTCGATTGCTCGGTCACGCGCGAGGCGTGCTCGCTTGGTCTGGCGCCCACCGCCTCGACCACGACCATGCTGGCGCTAGGTGATGCGCTTGCCATGGCTCTATCGGAAAAGCGCGGTTTCAAGGAAGAAGACTTCGCCAATCTGCATCCCGGAGGCAAGCTGGGGAAGCGCCTGGCCCGCGCCTGGTCGTTGATGCACACGGGCGACGCGCTGCCTTGCGTCGCGCCTTCTGCAACTATGAGCGAAGTCATCTACGAGATGTCGCGCAAGGCGTTGGGCATGACCACCGTCATATCCGATGGCAAGCTCGTCGGCTTGATCAGCGACGGAGATCTACGCCGCCTTCTCGAACACCATGGCAAGCAGGCCCTCGACCTCTCTGCCGCGCAGTGTATGACGGCCAATCCCCAGACCATCGGCCCTGACGAGTTCGCTATTGCGGCGCTGGAGATAATGGAACGGCGCAAGATCACCGCGCTCCCCGTGGTTGACCCCGAGGGGCGCCTGCTGGGTGTCGTTCACCTTCACGACCTGTGGGGAACTCAAATGGTGTAGCCCCGAATGATGGGCAACTCTGCGTCTCCTCGCCGGCATCTTAGACAACCTTAGCCTGAAGGGGAGAGGTCTGTCCGCCCTCCTATAAGTTAATGTGCCGTCACTCACGCGCTTGCCGTGAGGTCACGGTATTCGATCCATTGGGGCCTCATGTCTGCGAATGCGACGAAAGTCGGAACCATTGCGCAACCCGACGTGCACTGGAAGCTCGAAGAGGCCTACGAACTCGCCACCATTCTTGACTCCGTTCTCGATACCGCCCGCGCATTGATACCCGCCGACGCTCACGCTATCTGGCTGCTGGAGAGCGGCCAGGAGGAATGGAGCATCGCTGCCGGCCGTGGGCTCTCGAAGGACTTCACGGCCCAGACCCGGGGCGGTGCCGATGCCATGACCGCCACTCCCATTTGCGCAGAGGATGTGGAAAGGGAAGAGTTGCTGAGCCATCGACTCGAGGCCTACCGGCGCGAGGGCATCCGCTCGTTGCTGGCCGTCCCCATCCTGGTTCAGCAGCAACGCCGGGGCACGCTGGTCTGCTACTTCCACAACCCGCACTGCTTCAGCGATGGTGAAATTCAACATGCCAAGACCCTGGCCCGGTTGAGCAGCTCTGCGCTCGCCGCTACCGAGCTGTATCGTGAGCAGAGCCTGGCCAAGGCACGCTCCGACTTTCTGGTTGAGCAAGTGCAACGCCGGGAACAGGAAGCGCGCACCCTGCTGGAAAATCTTCCCGACGTGATTTCACGGTTTGACCGCAATTTTCGCCACCTCTACGTCAGTCCTCACGTCGAGCGGTTGACCGGAACGCCGGCCTCGGAATCGCTGGGAAAGACCTTCGAAGAGCTCGGATATCCTGCCGATTTATGCGAGCGGTGGAACGATGCTCTCCGCCGTATCTTCGCCGAAGGAGCCGCGCACAGCGTCGAGTTCAGTTATCAGGCTCCTGATGGGCAAACCCGCCACTTCGTTGCTACCGGCGTTCCCGAAATTACCCGCGACGGCGTGGTCGAATCGGTGGTGACGTTCAGCCGTGACATCACCGAACAGCGCGACACGGTGCAGCTGTTGAAAGCCAGCCAAACTCAACTGCGGTTGATCATCGACAGCGTTCCCGGCCTGGTGGCGTATGTCGATACCGACGAGCGCTTCCGCCGCGTCAATCGGACGTTCGAACAATGGTTTCAGCGGCCGTTCAAGAGTCTCTTGGGGCTTACCATCCGCGAAGTCACGGGAGAGAACTATGCTCACCTGGCTCCCCGAATTGCACAGGCGCTCGCCGGAGAAGAGGTTCAGTTCGAAGCCACCAATCGTTACCCCGATGCGACGCGCGACGTCTTGATCACCTATGTTCCCGATGTCGATGACAATGGCAAGGTCTGCGGATTCGTAGCGCTGGTCCTCGATATCACAGAACGCCGCAGGGCCGAAGATGCGATGCGCCGAACCGAGAAGCTTGCCGCCGCGGGACGCCTGGCGGCCAGCATCGCGCACGAAATCAACAATCCGCTTGAGTCTGTCACCAACCTTATTTACCTGCTGAACCAGGACCCCAGCTTGTCTTCGGCAAGCCGTGAATATCTCACCCTGGCCGAGCAGGAACTGACGCGCGTCTCGCAGATCGCAACCCAGACGCTGCGCTTTCACCGCCAGTCGAGCCGGGCCGTACCGGTCAGAGTGCCAGAGCTGCTGGATGCTATCTACGCTCTGTATCGCTCGCGCTTCGACCGATTGGGAATCGTGCTGGAGCGACGCTACCGCGACGGCGATACTATTACCGCCTTTGAGGGCGAGCTACGGCAGCTCTTCGCAAACCTCATTGCCAATGCTCTCGATGCCATGCCCGGCGGCGGGCGATTGCTGCTGCGTACCCGGTCCGTGATTCGCGGCGGAGTTCGCGGCATTCAAGTGACGGTTGCCGATACCGGGCAGGGAATTGCCGATGAGCTGCGCGGCCGCATCTTTGAGCCGTTCGTCACCAGCAAAGGTATGACCGGAACCGGTCTCGGCCTGTGGGTCAGCAAAGAGATCATCCAGAAACACCGGGGCTCGATCCGCGTCCGCAGCCGCTCGAATGGGTCATCGCGGGGAACGGTGTTTGTCGTCTTCCTGGCCGAGACTCCATCGCTGACCACTAGCGAAAGCTGAGCCAAAGGCGCTCTTGGGCCGCTGGCGCGGACCGCTTTGAAAGGGCACGGCTTCAGCCGTGTCGTCCCTAGGCGCAAATCGATCCCGCCTTCAGGCTCTCAGCGTGCGACTTCCCTCCGCGGCTAAAAGCCGGGTTCATCTCCCCGCTGCGGCACGCCTGAAGGCATGCCCTTTCAAGGCGACCCGGTTCTCTCAGAATGTGACGCACATCACGAAAAATCTTGTTGCGCGATACCTTGTTTTCAATCCTTTAGGCGACATTTCATTCGCAAATGATTGAGCCCCAGCGGCTTACGGGTACTTAACAGATTTCAAAGAACTTAGCAGTATCTGCACCGTTAGGACACTCTGGGTGTCTTGGCAGGCAGTCTATGAGTTGCTGAAGTGTCGTGCACCAAAAAACTGCGCCGCAGAGGTTACGAAGGTCGTAGGCAATTCCCGAAACGGGAATGAAGACCTCCACGGAGACTCCAATTTAGCAAGTCCGGTTGATGCCGAGACGTTTGCTGGGGCCGCTCAGCACTCTTGCGGCCCGGCCTCGTGCCGGTGGGACCCGCCGATCACGGGGTTCGCCGTCGGCTTTCTCACGTCGATCACAATCGTCTCGGCTAGTCGATCCTGTGCACACTTCCGGTTAGGGTCCCAAAAGAACTGCAAGAACCCCAGACCTAACTCCAGCACCGCAGCCCCATACCCCAGCCCGCGCTCGATGGATTGCCACAGTCCCATGCGTTCGCCCGAAAGCGACATAGCTCTTGTGCGCGCAACCCACTTGCCTGGCGTTTGACCGTTGCCAAGATAATTGGCCAATCCCAAATAGAGAACCATCACAACAATGTTGCCGGGTTCGTGGAAATCCCAAACGGCGTGAATGTCTTTCTGGCGAAGCAGAAAGTGTCGCCACGAGTATTCAACAGGAACCCAAACGATCACAGCGAGCAGCAGGTCAACGCAGTATCCGACAAATCTTTGCCAGAAGGTTGCCAGTAGAATCCCATTGAGGGAGTCTGCGCGATCCTCTACGTGGGCGTGAAAACGACGTCTCGCTTTCTTCGCCTGAGTCATACGGATAGTCTAGCGCAAAGCTTTTGGCGAAAAGGCAAACCGCGGTTGTAATAATCAGCTTTGTTCCAAATGCGGAATTAGAGCCAGCAGATCGGGAGAAGTTCCCAGCGGGGTGCTGCTCTGTCTAGTCCGACTTGTACTCTGCAGGATTGTTGATGCTAACTGGCGTCAGCGCAGGCGAGCAATTGTGTCTAAGGCAGGATCCTAGCCAGCGCTGCGCCGGCAATCAGCTCCGAGACGCGTTCGAAGTCGCGCGAGAGGATACGATCTTCAACAATCGGCGGGCTGACCGCTCGAATGGCGGCGTGTGCCTGCTGCCCGCGCTTGCCGGGCTTTAGAGGTGCGAGGAAGTCAATCGCCTGCGCAACTGCTAATGCTTCGATAGCCAGCACATTGCGCGTGTTTACCACGATGTGCTGCAGCTTGTTCGCCGCGGTCATTCCCATCGAGACGAAATCTTCTTTGTTGCCGGAGGTGGTAATCGAATCGACGGAAGCGGGATGAGCGAACACTTTGTTTTCGCTGACCAGCGCAGCCGCTGTGACCTGGGCCATCATGAAACCGGAGTTCAAGCCTGCGCCCGGCGCGAGGAACGGTGGCAGGTCTTCGTTCAACGAGGGATTCACCAGGCGCTCCAGACGCCTCTCGGAGATGCCCGCCAACGCGCTCAGCGCGACGGCAAGAAAGTCGAGCGCAAAGGCGATGGGCTCGCCGTGAAAGTTTCCGCCGGAGAGAATTTCGCCTGCCGCGGGTGCGCCGATCTGCGGCCGGGGCGCCCCGATCTTTTTCACAGCAGGGAAGACCAGGGGGTTATCGACAGCCGAGTTCATCTCGACTTCGAATACGCTGCGGCAATGAACGATGGTGTCGCGAACCGCTCCATGCACCTGCGGAATGCAGCGCAGCGAGTAAGCGTCCTGCACCTTGCCGCATTCGCGATGGGATTCGCGGATCTGGCTGCCCTCCATCATCACTCGCAGGTTATGAGCGGCGACAAACTGTCCGGCATGAGGGCGGGCTGCCTGGATGCGCTCATCAAAAGCGACATCCGTCCCGCGCAAGGCATCAACGCTCAGCGCCGCGATCACGTCGGCGCTGGCTGCGAGGTTTTCGGCTTGCAAAGTCGCGAGCAAGCCAACCGCCAGCATGGCCTGCGTTCCGTTGATGAGCGAGATCGCCTCTTTCGCCTCCAGCACCAGGGGAGCGACATCGGCCAGCTTCATCGCTTCTGCACCGCTGAGCCGCTTGCCTTGATACAAGGCCTCTCCTTCGCCGATCAGCACCAGTCCCAGATGCGCCAGGGGCGCCAGATCGCCGCTCGCCCCCACGCTGCCTTGTGACGGAATGACCGGGTGTACACCACGGTTGAGCATGGAACAGAGCGTGTCGATGACGACGTCGCGCACCCCGGAAAAACCTTTGGCCAGCGAGTTGGCGCGCAGCAAAATCATGGCGCGAGTGACCGGTTCCGACAGCGGCTCGCCTACTCCCACAGCGTGGGAGCGCATGAGATTGAGTTGCAACTGGCGGATATCGCCGGGTGAGATTCGCACGTCGCTGAGCTTGCCTACTCCGGTGTTCACCGCGTAGGCAACCTGGTCGCGATCGAGCAGGTCTTCGACTACGGCGCGAGCGCGATCGACCGCCTGCCGCGCTTCGGGCGCGAGCAGCACAGGCCGGTTCTCGTAAACGACCTCGCGCACATCCGCGAGGGTCAGACTGTTTCCGTCAATGTGAAGAGCGTGCAAGTTGTCAGTGGCCAGTTGTCGGTTGTCAGTAAGAGGTTATCAGTTGTCAGCGATCAGTAATGAGGTTATCAGGTGTGAGTCATTGGGCGGGCATGTCAGGCGCACATGAGTTCAGGTTGTCAGTTTTTCAATGAATTTCATAAGTTCGTTTTGAGAGGGCACGGATTCAGCCGTGCCGCAAGGAGATCAAAAATTCGGGGCCTTAGTAGACCGTGTCGCAGCCTCTGTCGTCCCGGGACTCGGGCCTTTTTTCCTGCTTCACCCAGCGCTGAACATATGCCGTCCGCTGAAGCGGACTCACATTTTCCACATATGCCTACCCAGCATTGAAATGCTGGGCTAAGATCTGCTGTCCCTGCGGGACGGGCTTAGGGTTTGTCCCACGGTTGTCGCTCAATCGAGAGCTTTCGCAAAAGATTGTGAAGAGCTGGGCTAACCTCCGCTGCGCCTACGCGGGTTCTTCGGTTGTCCACTCCACTTCGCCGACCCGACAACCGTCGACTGCTCACAGACAACCGACCGCCGTCCAGTGGCCGCGCGGGCAACTGACAACTGACAACTGACAACTACTTGGTTCCCGCAGCTTGCAGAAACGGCGTCAGATATTTTTCCGGCAGCGGCGTGCGTTTCATGTCCGCCCCGACCACAAGGTGTACGGTTTCGCCTTCGGCGAGCAAGGCTTGATCGCTATCGCGAAAAATTTCGTAGCCGAAGCGCAACAGCGATTCACGAACATTCAGCAGGCAAGTACGAACGCAGATCAGGTCGTCGTACCGCGCCGGCATCTTGTAGCGGCAGCGCACATCGACTACCACGATGTGCGTGTCGTCCTGCTTCTCCATCTCGCGATAGCTGAAGCCCAACTGGCGCAGCATCTCGACCCGCCCCACCTCAAACCAAACGATGTAGTTGGCGTGATACACCACTCCCATCTGATCGGTTTCGGCATAGCGTACGCGGAAGCGGGTCTCGTAAACCGGGTGCGAATGCTGCGATGACTCGCCGGCCTCGCTCATTACTGCTTTTCGGCCGGTTTTTCCGCCGGCGTTACGGCAGTCTCAACCGCCGGTGTTTTCGGCTGACCCTCCACCACCTGTCCGCGCAGAGGCTCGCCGATGGTTACCGCTTTGCCGTCGGCGGTGTAGTCGACAAACTGTGCCGGCATGGTCTTGGGTAAAGGGAAGCCACGCGTGTTTTGCAGACTGTATTCCACGTGAGGAGCAAAGGAGCTGCCGCTGTTACCGCACTCTCCAATGACGTCGCCCTGCTTCAGGTGCTGGCCATTCCTTACCTTCAGGCTACCCGCCTTCAGGTAGGGGATCATGGAGAATTCACTGTTCCCGTGGGCGATGACAACATAGTTGCCGCGGCTCTGGATATCGGGCACCCGGCCCGGGGGGTGATCTGAGGCGTTGCCCCCGGCCTGGACAACAACTCCCGCAGCAGGCGACAGAACCGGCTGTCCCCAACAGTAATAGTCGCTGTTTTTTCTGCCGTCGTTGTCATACGCCATGCCGTCTTTCAAAGGCATGAAGCTGACGGTATAGCGGTTGTCGTCGCTGCCCGCGAACGCGTTGTCGTAGAGCGTGCGGCCACCTTGCAGAACCACCCAGGAGCCATCGAAGGGCAGACGCAGCTTGGTGCTGTCCTGGTAATCCGAGTATTCATCATTGCGAAGCTGTGGTATCGGCGCAACCTGCATATCGGTCAGGTTGCCCTCTCCGTTCACCGCGATGATGACCATAACTGGCTGCTTCCCTTTGCTGTAAGCCGAAGTCTTGCTGTAGATCGTCACCGGGGCCCCGACCCCGGGGAGAAAATTCTCGTCGAGGGTCTGGGTCGGAATGCCAAGCTTTTCGTTCATCTGCTTGGAAATGGCGCTGATCTTTACTTCTGGAGACTGCTTTTTCATGTCCGGCGTGAAGGCAGCGTAAAGCAGGGCTGGCTGGTTGTGCGCAAGATACTCGTAAAGCTGGCGTGCGCGCTGCTTCGCCTTCTCGCTCATCACCGGATAGGCAGCCGGAACTTTCGGTTTAGCCGGGGCGGCCGCCGGAGCTTCCGCCTGCCCAGGTTGCGTGGAACTTGCTGCCGGGGCGGATTGCTGCGCACCCGCGGTGTCGGTCTGCGCGTATGCCGGTTTCGTGTTCGCCTGGGACCCGGTCGTGGACTGACCTGTTGATGTCTGCGCAAGTAGCAGCGCGGGGGTCATAAGAATTAGGACTGCCAACCTTGCAAGTGGCTTCACGGTTCTACCTCACCCAATTTGGTTTGCGCTTCTCAAGAAACGAATTCACACCTTCGCGGAAGTCGTCGGTCGTACGAATACGTGCGTTTTCCTGGACGGCCGCAGCGAGCTGGTCGTTCAGTGGCGCTACCGAATAGTTACTCAGGAGGCGCTTGGTCGCAAGCAGAGAAGCAGGACTATTTTGCAACAAATCGGCGGCTAATTCACGTGCTCTTTGAAGTAATTGCTCCGGAGGTACCATTTCGGTCGCCAGTCCCAGGCGATAGGCCTCCTCCGCGCCGATGATTCGCCCGGTCAATAGCAGGTCGCGCGCCTGTTTTTCCCCTACCTGACGAACTAAGAACGCAGACACAATGGCAGGTATAAACCCGATGCGCACCTCGGTATAACCAAACTTCGCGTCAGTCGACGCCAGCGTGAAATCGCACAGCGTGGCCAGCCCGCAGCCGCCGGCAATCGCGGGGCCGTTCACTGCAGCGATCGTCACTTTGGGAAATTCGTACAGCGTACGAAACATCCTGGCCATTGACTGAGAGTCGGCCAGGTTCTCCTGCTCGCTTCGCGAGGTGATGGCCCGCAGATTATCGAGATCCATTCCGGAACAGAAAGCCTTTCCCGCTCCGGTAAGAATCAGTATCGATGCATCCGAGGCGTTAACGTCCCGCAGCACGCGCAGCAACTCGTCGATCAGCTCGTAGCTGATGGCGTTACGCTTGTCGGGACGATTGAGCGTCACCAAGGCGACGGCGCCTTCGTAGGCAAGGGTCAGGATTGAATAGGATGCAGGGGTCATTGGAAAAACGGACACACCACTTTCTTTATTCGTAAGGTATATCGACTTCGGTGTAGCTGCCCGGCTTAGCCGCGTTGATTTCCGCTACGATCTCGGCCAAATGGACTTTCAGCAAGCTCCATCGTCCTTGTCCCAACACAACAACGGCGATTTTTCGGCCCGCCAGGTTTTGTTGGTAGCGGAGATTCTTATCGGTTGTTATCAGCACTTCAAAGCCGGCAGCTTCGGCCGCAGTTAAAAGCTCGCCATTGCCC
This sequence comes from uncultured Acidobacteriaceae bacterium, assembly GCA_963699875.1. Lineage (GTDB taxonomy): Bacteria > Acidobacteriota > Terriglobia > Terriglobales > Acidobacteriaceae > CAVVDY01. The sequence goes on along the minus strand of CAVOVN010000010.1, from coordinate 555,742 downwards.
AATTCGTCCCACCCGCGCGCGCGGGCTTCGGTCACAGTGTGTTCGGCAATTAGGTGACGGGCAAGACTGCGGGGCGTGCCATTGTCGAACAAAATCAACATCTAAGAATGTGCCCTTTGGGGCTTGTCGGCACTCTTGGCGACGAATTCGATAACGGCTTGCACCTGCTCCCGGGTCACGCCGAACTCCGCTATTAGTTCGTCGACGGTCATGTCCGAAATATTTTCGAGGACCACAGACACCGGAGTGCGTGTGCCCTTAAACACCCATGCGCCGCTACGCTTGCCGGGGACACTTTCAACGGCGGAGCACTGGGACCAATCGACGCCTGCGAGGGCGCCTTGATTGACGGAGCCGACATAACCCGCCAGCGCGTCCTCGGCAAGGTCGTCAGTGCCGCGTCCACTCTGGGCAGCGAGATCTCTCAGCTTCTTTTCCGTCTCGGGCTTGAAGTGTACTTCCATGCTTTCCAAGATACTCACAAGGGTGCGCTCGGGCAACAGCTCACCCGAACACCCGCTTGAAGAGTTTGTCAATGTTGCGCAAGGGCCGCTGCAGATCGAATGCCTGCTCCAGCGTCTCACGCTTCACCTTCGACGTAATTTCCGGATCGCTGATGACCAGGTCATGGAAGTTCAGGTCTTCCTTCCACGCCTTCATCGCGTTGGACTGCACCAGCCGGTACGCGTCTTCGCGCAACATGCCGGCTTCCACCAGGTCGAGCAGCAACTGTCCACTGAAGACCAGCCCGCCGGTCGACTCCAGGTTCTTCATCATGCGCTTGGGATAGACGAGCAGAGTATCGATCAGGTTAGTAGTTTTGGCCAGCAGATAGTCGACGAGAATGGTCGAGTCCGGAAGTATGACCCGCTCCACCGATGAGTGCGAGATGTCGCGTTCGTGCCACAGCGCGACGTTTTCCAGCGCGGCCTGCGAATTCGCGCGCACTACGCGTGCCAGCCCGCTGATCTGCTCGCAGGTGACGGGGTTACGCTTGTGCGGCATGGCCGACGAGCCTTTCTGCTTCTCGCTGAAGTACTCTTCTGCCTCGCGAACTTCTGTACGTTGCAGATGGCGAACCTCGGTGGCAATTTTGTCGAGCGTCGAGGCGATGACTGCCAGCGTGGCGACATAGAATGCGTGACGATCGCGTTGAATCACCTGGCTGGACACCGCCGCAACCTCCAAGCCCAGGCGCTGGCAAATCTGCTCTTCGTATTCGGGATCAAGATGCGCTCCGTTGCCCACCGCCCCTGAAAGCTTGCCCACGCGCATCTGCTCGGCCGCCATCTCAAAGCGTGCGATGTCGCGCTGCACCTCGGAATACCAGTTGGCCAGCTTCAGCCCAAAGGTGATGGGCTCGGCATGGACGCCGTGCGTGCGTCCGATCTGCGGCGTGTCTTTGAACTCCAGGGCGCGCCGCTTCAGCACTTCGGCCAGATGCGACAGGTCCTTGTCGATAATCGCCGACGCCTGCTTCACCAGCAGCGCCTGCGCCGTGTCGACCACGTCGTTGGATGTCAGGCCGTAGTGCAGCCAACGCGACTCGGGGCCGACCTTCTCGGCAACTACGGTGGTGAAGGCGATGACGTCGTGCTTGACCTCGGCTTCGATCTGATGGATACGGGCAACGTCGATGTCGCCCTTTTCTCGGATCGCCTTGGCTGCCGACTGCGGCACAATACCGGCCTCGGCAAGCGTTTCGGTGGCAGCGACTTCGACTTCTAGCCAGGTGCGGAAGCGGCTTTCGTCACTCCAGATACGGCCCATCTCGGGCCGGGTATAACGTGCGATCAAAGGAAGACTCCTTCGTGAAGGGAGAAAAAGGCTGTGCAGCCGGAAGGATTAGCTTACCGCATTTACGCGCGGGAAAGTCGGAACCTAATGGCTCACCATCGGCCATCATACGGCGGGTTACAATCCTGGCGGAGGCGAAAATAGTGGCCGCGTCTAACTTCGACGATTTCATTGACCGGCTCGGCGAGAAGATCGATCTAATCGCCGAGGAGCTGCGCCAACTAGGCGCCTATGTAGCCGAGACATCGCTGCAGGTGCGCCTCACCACCGCTCAACTGCAGGAAACGGACGGACGCCTGGACCCAGGTTGTAGCTCTTGTTCGGAGCCATGAGCAGCGATTGCAGCGCCTGGAAGGCGGAGTCGACTAGCGCCCACCCGAATCACCCGCTCTCATTCCGTACCCAACCGTACGAACGATAACCCACAACACTGAGCTAATTCCCGAGCAACTCCTGGGGCAAGTCTCATCTTCTCACAATATATCGTGATACGATATACTCGTATTACGACTATATGTCCATTCACGACCTCAAATCTTCCGATTACGCGGCGCTGGCTGAGTTTCGCTACCAGATCCGTCGCTTTTTGCATTTCAGCGAACAGGCATCTCGCCAGGCCGGCGTCGAGCCGCAACACCATCAGCTCATGCTGGCTATACGGGGAGCAGGCAGCAGAGACGGCTGCCGCATTGCCGATCTGGCCGAGCGCCTTCAGATACAGCATCACAGCGCGGTCGAACTGGTGAGCCGCCTCGAAGAAAAAGGCCTCATCCAGCGCAACCGCAGCGCCGAAGACCGGCGCGAGGTTTATGTCAGCCTCACCCCGCACGGCGAACAGGTGCTGCGCGAGCTCACCCTGCATCATCGCGAGGAGCTTCGCTCGGCGGCCCCGGCGCTGATTTCTTCGCTTCGACGCGTGACCGGCAAAGCGAAGCTCCGGCTGGCCAGGCGCACCGCGGCCAAACCACGCGCTCGCGCCGAGGCAAAGCGATGAGCGAACACGCTGTCACCTTCGGCGTCGACGGCGTGAACCCGCCTGAACTGCGTACCCCCAAGGGAAATGGCGAAGAAGTACCCTTCCGCACCGCTCTGATCTCGCTGCTCGCCGCCTTTGTCGGATTCCTCGCGGGCATCATCGCCTTCCTGCTCTACAACCTGATCGGACTGTTCACCAATATTTTCTTCTTCCATCGCTGGTCGTTCGCTTTCACCAGTGCGCGCAACAATCATCTCGGGCTGTGGGTGATCGTGACTCCGGTGATTGGCGGTGTCATCGTCGGCATTATGGCGCGCTACGGCAGCGACAAGATTCGCGGCCACGGTATTCCTGAAGCGATGGAAGCGGTGCTGGTCAACCGCAGCCGCATCGAGCCCAAGGTCGCGATCCTCAAGCCCATTTCGGCTGCGATTGCCATCGGCACTGGCGGACCGTTCGGCGCCGAGGGCCCGATCATTCAGACCGGTGGTGCCGTGGGCTCGCTGGTCGGTCAATTGCTCCATACCACCGCCGCCGAACGTAAAGTGTTATTGGCCTCCGGAGCCGCTGCGGGAATGGCCGCCACCTTCAGCACTCCGATCGCGGGAGTGATCCTCGCTATCGAACTGCTGCTCTTCGAATTCAAGTCGCGATCGTTTATTCCGCTGGTGATTGCCAGCAGCATCGCGACCAGCGTGCACTTCTGGCTGATGGGCCGCGGCCCCATGTTCGATGTGGGCGCAGTCGACTTCGGATTGCCGCACGCGTTGCCGTTCTACCTGGTTCTAGGAGTGCTTTGCGGATTCGCGGCGCTCGGCTTCAGTCGCGCGTTGTACTGGGTGGAAGATCAGTTCGAGAAGCTACCGATACATGAGATGTGGTGGCCCGCCATCGGAGCGCTCGGCCTGGGCATCATCGGCTACTTCGTACCGCGCGTGCTGGGTGTCGGCTACGACACCATCTCCGACATCCTTAATACGAAGATGCTGCTGGGCGCCATGCTCGCGGTGATGGTGTTCAAGTCTGCCGCGCTCGTTATCTCACTCGGCTCGGGAACCTCCGGCGGCCTGCTCGCTCCTATGTTCATGGCCAGCGCCGCCATGGGCTCGGCCTTCGCCATGATTATCGACTGGCTCTGGCCGGCGGCCAACCTGTCGCCCGGAGCCTTCGCACTGGTAGCGATGGGGGCGGTCTTCGGAGCGGCTTCACGTGCGGCGTTCACGTTCATCATCTTCGCCTTCGAGATCACGCGCGACTACAACTCAGTGCTTCCGCTGATGATGGTGACGGTCATCGCCGATCTCATCGCCGTGCGCTACGCGCGAAATTCGATCATGACCGAGAAGCTGGCGCGTCGTGGGCTGCACATTCATCAGGACTACGAGCCTGACGTGCTGCAACAGGTGGTGGTCGGCGAGAGCATGTCGCGTGATTTCGATACCGTATCCGCCAGCATGACAGTAGCCGAGTTGGCGGATCGTATTGGCCGGCACGATCCCACGGTAACGCATCATCAAGGCGTGTTCGTCATAGGTGACGACGGGAAGCTGGCCGGCATCATCACTCGCTCGGACCTGATGCGCGCACTGGAGCACGACCCCTCGGGCAAGATGACCGTACTCGACGGCAGTTCGCGTGACCTGATCGTCGCTCACCCCGACGAAGTGCTCTATGATGCAGCGGCACGTATGTTGCGAGCCAACGTTGGCCGCATGCCGGTGGTCGATCGCAAAGAGCCGGGTAAGCCGGTGGGGTACCTTGGCCGTTCCAGCATCATGTCAGCCCGTCTGCGAAGATTGGAAGAAGAGTACGTGCGCGATCCGGGATGGATGAGAAGAAGGACGGCGTCGTAGTTTCCCCGCACCGCCAGAAATAGCTCTTTGGAAGTGTCATCCTGAGGCGTAGCCGAAGGATCTGCAGTTTGCTCGCGAAGGCTGAACTGCGGGCGCGGCGAAACTGCAGATCTCTCGCGGCTGAAGCCGCTCGGGATGACACCAAAGAGCGGGCGCTCTCGGCCCGCCAAGGCCGATGCCCTGACCCGTCTTCGTAACTACAAAAGGCTCTTCACCTATATCGGCGTGACCACCATCTCTTTCTTCGGAATGTTGCGCAGGAAATCCTCGCCGGTGAAGATGTGTTCGTTCACCAACCGCGACGGCGTATGCGCCAGCCATTCCGCCAACGAAATATCCTGGTATTCGGGGGTGGGAAACACCTCCAGAAACACCAGGTCGGTATCGCCAAGATTCTCGATGTAGTGCGGCATCGACTGCTGCACGTAGCCGACGTCGCCTCCAACAAAATCCATGGTGCGGGCGTGTCCACCCGCGGAGAAGACGGTCATGCGCCCCTGGCCGGTGACGTAGTACTGCCATTCATCCGCGTTGGGATGCCAGTGCAGCTCGCGCAAACCGCCGGGCTTCAAGGTGACAATCGCCGCTGCAATGTCTGTAGCCTTGAAGTTGCTGCGGTCAACAATCTTCACGCTGCCTCCGGGCGTCACCTTGTTCGGCTGCATCTGGTCGGTGAAAAAGCCGAACGAATTCGGCACCGGGCCGGAGCCGGCATAGACTTCCTTCTTCTCTTCTTCCAACGGGCGCGGCAACTCGGTGTTAAAGATGAACAGCTCGCGCTCGGGAACCTTGTCGAAGGTTGCAGCCGGGACGTTGAAGTTCTTGGCCAGGACTTCCGCCGGCGTATGGTGCATCCAGTCGGTCAGCAGAAATGTGTCGAACTCGTTGAAGTTTCCGTCATTGAAGACCAGCAGGAACTCGCAACCGTCTGGAGGCAGTCCTTGAATCGAGTGCGGCACTCCTCCGGGAAACAGCCACAGGTCTGTGGGCTTCACGTCCTCGACAAAACCTCGCCCTTTGGCATCGACCGCGGTAATCCGCGCGTTGCCGCTGATCATGAAAGCCCACTCAGAAGGCACATGCCAGTGCAACTCGCGGACCGCGCCTGACAGCAGACGCATTTCCACCCCGGCCATCCGTTTTGAGACAGGAAGCTCGCGCACGGTGACCTGGCGGGTCCAGCCGCCGGCCTCAACGCGTCGATGCGCGTAAGCAAACGGATACTTGAATGGGGGCTGGCCACCGGCATCGGTTGTCGGCGGATAAACGGAATCGGGATTTTCCGCCTCCTCCCATTTATTGACTGGCCCAATCTCGGTTTCGTTCTTCCCGACGTGATTGTCGCCGCTCATGTCTTTGATCTGTTGAGCAGCGCCGACAATCGGCAACCCTGCTGACAAAGCCAAAGCTGCTGAGCCTCTTCCCAGAAAACTTCTGCGGCTTATTCCGTCGTTGGTTGAATGATCAATAGCCTCACCCGACTTTTTCTCGCGCACACCATCTGACATTTCTCTCACCTCTGCGGAATGGGGGGGCGTCCATCTATTCTCCCCAAGATGCAGCGTTGGATGCAGTCGGCCGAGCTTCCGTGTCAAGACAATGAAAGGGCCACGAGCGCTGTCGAAATTAAGCGCGCCGCCGTAGCAGTTTTCGACTATGTGAGTTGCTGAACTGTGTCGTGCTGACCTGGGATTGCGCGGGTTGTGCTGTTTACGAGCCTATGCCCAGCAACTCGCTCATCTCGTCGTAGAGAAAGCCTTCGCCGGGACGATAGGGCTGCACCCATTCGCCATTGATGACGAACTGCGGGATGGCGCGCTTGCCGGTACGGCGAATGACTTCCTCAGCCGCGTCGGGCGTGGACTCGATATTCACTTCGGTATAGGGGATTCCGTGCTTCTCGAGAAATCGTTTAGCAGTGCGGCAATCGGGACACCACGGAGCCGAGTAAACCAAAATATCCATACTGATTTAATGTTACAACGCGTCACCAGCAACTTGCGAGGGTAGTGGGCCGCCAACAGAAAAAAGCCCGTCCAAGCTGCAATGCTGGACGGGCTTATCTGAATCTTCGTGACACAACTACGGACGAGCGACCGACGAAACCTGGGGGACATACTTGGATCCGTCCAGATCGTCATCGGTGAAACCAAAGACATAGTATTGGTTGGGATTGCTGTTCATCACTCCGCCGTAGTCCTGCAGGAAGTCATTGTCGTTAGCCACCTGTCTCGGGTCAAATAAATTTGACATTATAAGACAAATAAACTTGACATAATGGCAAGTAAACATTACTTTTGGTCTTGAAAGTTTGACAGGAGAATGTAAGCATGTCCTTCCGTGAAAAGTCCGCTTGGATCTCGGTCATCTCGATGGCCGGCATTTACGGCTTGTACTTCTGGTCGCTAATTCGCTCGGGCCATACGGGCCTTGGGCACACCAGCGGCATGCTGGGAACGGTGATCGCGCTCGTGGTGGTGCAAATTATCCTGCACATCGCCGTCGCGATTTTTGACCCGAAGAGCGCGCAAGCGCCGCGCGACGAGCGCGAGAAGCAGATCGAACTCAAGGCGACTCGCTTCGCCTATGCCGGACTGGCGACCGCCGTCGCGTTCGCCATCTTCTTTGCCGCGCTCGAACCGCCACTTATCTTTGGCGCGAACTCGCTGCTGTTCATCCTGGTTGTAACCGAGATCATGCGCTCCGGCTGCCAGATCGTCCAGTACCGGCGGAGTGCGTAACATGGCTACCATTCGAAACGAAATTCGTCGCCTGCGCTTCGAGCACGGCGAGATGACGCAACAAGAACTGGCGGAGAAAATCAAGGTCACTCGTCAGACGGTGAACGCCATCGAGCTGGGAAAGTATTTTCCGTCACTGGAGGCCGCATTCCGTATTGCCGCCGTCTTTGGCAAGCCCCTGGAGAGCGTTTTTCACTATTCGAATGACGAAGACGGTGGCTAAATGCGTGGTTTTAGAGCTCATTCTGCCATGACTAAAAGTGATTGATTTGGAAGAATACATTCCTTTGAGTCATGACAACCAGTTGTGGGAACCCTTGGAGATCACGTGAAAACCCTCAAAGCATCGCTTTTAGCCAGTGTTATTGGAACCGCAGCATGGCTGCTCGGAGTAACGGGCAAAATATGGCCGTCGCATCCGATGTGGGCGGTTTTCTTCGTCACCATCGGCGCCATGGTGCTGTTGCTGTACGTCCTGCCGGAACCAGAGAAGAGATAAAAAATAGAGGAGAATCGCAGTATGGAGGAATGTCCCGCATTGAAGGTTGCAATCGTCGTTGCATTTGCATTGATGCTCCTGTGCGCGCTGTTCTCAATCCCAACGAAAAGCTACGCAGCCGATGTTCCTGCCGACCGCATCCGCAGCGCAGTCGACGACGCGGTACGGCCGATGATGGCGAAGGAGCACATCACCGGCATGGCCAGTCGGCATCACGATCGCGGGCAAGTCCTGGGTCTTCAACTATGGAGTGGCATCGACCGAGACGCACAAGCCGGTGACGGACGCCACGCTGTTTGAAGTGGGATCGATCAGCAAGACCTTCACTGCAACGTCTGACTTCCTGGGCGCAGGTCGACGGGCAACTGTCGCTGTCCGACAAAGTCGAGAAGTATCTTGCCGTCGTTGCGCAACACTCCATTCGGAAACGTGAGCCTACTCAATCTCGGCACGCATACTCCCGGAGGACTGCCGTTGCAGGTGCCCGCCGACATCCACAACGAAGATCAACTCATGCAGTACTTCAAGGCGTGGCGTCCGACTTGCGTACCGGGAACCTGTCGCACCTATTCCAATGTCTCGGTCGGCACCCTCGGACTCATCACGGCAAAAGCCATGGGGCAAGACTTCACCTCGCTGATGGAGCAGCGTCTGTTGCCGGCGCTCGGCATGACGAGCACGTTCATCAATGTTCCTGCGGCCAAGATGTCCGACTACGCGGAAGGCTACACCAATAAAGACCAGCCGGTGCGTATGTCGAATGGAGTGCTGTGGGTCGAGGCCTACGGCATCAAATCAACTGCGTCCGACATGGTGCGTTATCTCGAAGCAAACATGAATCAGCTCAAGCTCGACGCCAAGCTTCAGCGGGCAATCACCGACACGCATACTGGCTACTTCAAAGCTGGAGTGATGACACAGGATTTAATGTGGGAACAGTATCCGTATCCGGTCTCGCTTGAGACGCTGCACGAGGGAAACTCTCCGGCAATGCTCTTCAACGCAAACCCGGTGACGGCGATCACGCCGCCCATGGCGCCGCAGCAGAATGTTTGGATCAACAAGACCGGTTCCACCAATGGCTTCGGAGCGTATGTCGCGTTCGTTCCGGAGAAGCAGATGGGGATTGTCATCCTGGCGAACAAGAGTTTCCCGATCGAAGAACGAGTGACGATGGCCTATCAGATTGTGCAGGCGTTGGGCGAGGTACAGCGGTGGTAGTGTGCCGTCCCTGCAGGGACTCGGAGGTTTCTTAGATATGCTACCCGGCACTGCCGTGCCGGGCTACAGGTTGTTGCGTTCCTTCGGAACTGATTACCCGCGCTTGGGTTGGCCACCCGGCGTCCGGCCGGATGGCTTCGACCCGTATAAACAATTACAGAGAAAGCTTTCGGCGCAGGAGGCCAGCCACGCCGACGACGCCAGATCCCAACAGGATCAGGCTGCCGGGTTCAGGGGTCGGAGTGAATGAAAAGTCCAAATCCATACCTGCGAGCGAACCGAAATCCTGGCCGGAGCTTTTCCGAATGGCCAGTGAGATGGTGTCGCCGGCTTGCACCGCGAACCCTGCGGAGTTGAATATGTCCGGATTGTTCAAGCCCTGGCCGTTGGCAACCGTACCGGATGCCAACGTCGAATTATCGAAAAACAGGGCCCAGTCATTGGAGCGGCTCACCGACGAATGTGCATACCAGACCATGCCAGTTTGGGTGCCGACCATACCCGCGGAAGGAGCCGTCCAGGTCTCGAACAAGTAGTCGCCCGCGTTGGGGGAGTGCCCCACAATGTTTCCGGCAAGAAAGTCGTTGTTGGTTTCGCCTGCGTTGCTGCCATCTACCAGCGCCTTGAATAGGAATGGCGTATTGACATTCAGGTCGTTGCCCGTCCCCCAGTATCCTGTGCTCAGTGCGGGATATAACGGGTTGTTGTTCAAAGGCGTCTGGAACGTGAGCAGCGTCGCGCTCGACGGCGAGGTGCCTTCGCTGTAGCTCCAGTTTCCGTTGGGATTGCCGTTGGTAATGCTGAAGTCGCCTTGCAGACTGACCGTATCGGCGTGCAAGGCGATCGAAAGCACTCCCACTGCCAGCACAATCTTGAGACAGGTGCGATACATGGAGCCTCCTGGGTGACCCAACGATCGACAGTGGCAGCATGTAGTTGCTCTGTCGTATATTCAGCTTCACGCGATTCCGAAAATCTGGGCAACAGGTATTTTGGGACATTTGAGGACATTTCGTGACATCGTGACTTATGGTGGACCTGGGCCAGGCGAAAACCCCGAACCGGCGGCTGGATTCATGGAAAGAGATTGCTGCGTTCTTTTCCAGAGATGAGCGGACCGTCAAGCGGTGGGAGAAGGAGCGAGGGCTTCCGGTACACCGTCTGCAGGACGGGGCGAGAGGTCCGGTCCACGCCTTTACCGACGAACTCGTGCGGTGGATGAAGTCGCCCGCCTCGACCGAACCGGCAGCTTCGACCACGGAACCGTTGGAAGCAGATGGCGCCTCGCCGGCCGGAGAGACTTCGCAGGGTATAACTCCTCCCCAGGCAGCAGTCGCGCAAGATGGGATTCACTTACGGCGTAGAGCTTCGGACAAACCCCATGCCAGACGAAGAGGGTTGCTACTGGGTGCTTTGGCGGGGGGCGCCGCGCTTATTGTGGCGGCCGGATTTCTGTATGTTAAGTGGGCGCCTTCGCGCTCTGCCCGAGCGAATGTTCCAGCGCGGCCGCCACTCACCGAAGTCCGGACTACCAATCCTGAGGCGCGGGAGTTCTACCTCAAAGGACGATATGAGTGGGACAAGCGCACCCCCGAAAGTCTGACCAAGGCAGTCGATTACTTCACCCAGGCCATCGTCCACGATCCTAACTATGCGCCGGCGTACGTAGGACTGGCCGACAGTTACAACCTGCTTCGCGAATACAGTGCGATGCCCTCCGCCGAAGCCTACTCGCGCGCGTCAGCGGCAGCCAGGAAGGCGGTGGAACTCGACGACTCTTCCGCCGACGCGCACACTTCGCTGGCGTTTGCCACGTTTTACGGCAGCTTCGACAGGCCGGTCGCGGAGCGCGAGTTCCGGCGCGCGCTTAGCTTGAGCCCCAATGACGCCAGATCGCATCACTGGTATGGGACCTTCCTGCTGGCGGACGGAAAATATCCCGAGGCGCTGAGCGAAATTGAGATTGCCCAACAACTCGATCCGGCATCGACTGCGATCATTGCCGACAAGGGCTTGATTCTGCTCTATGCCGGCCCCAGAGAACAGGGCGTCGCCTTACTGAAACAACTGGAGAGCACCGATCCTGGATTTCCCTTGACCTATCGTTATCTTCAGACTGCTTCGCTGCTGAATAAAGACTATCGAACATATCTGGAAGAGGCGCAAAAAGAGGCGCGGCTATCGCACGACAGGCAGAAGCTGGCGATCGTCGAAGCCGGAGAGAAGGGATTTTCACACGGAGAGCCGCAAGCTATGTTCGAAGGCATGCTGGCTGTACAAGAAAAACTTTACGCCGAGCAACATCTACCAGCGTATGAATTGGCTGAAGCCTATGCTTACGCAGGAAATAAGCCGGAAGCTCTGAGCTACCTTCAGATCGCCTACCAACATCACGAAGCCGAACTGGCTGCCATTCGAAATAGTCCTGCTTTCGAAGAACTTCACAGCGAACCCTCCTTTCGCAACTTGGTGGTGCAGGTCGGACTCTCGCCACTGCAATAAGCGTTGGTTGGTTGAGAGCATTGTTGCATGAATACGGCGCTTTGTGCTCTGAACAGCCTTCTTGTTACAAGGGCCGCGCTTCGTCAGACCGCAAAAGACTCACCGAACGTTGCGCTCTCTTCCCACTACGCAAACGCAGTCGCCGGTGCCATGGGTAGTTCCGAAGGAACGCAACAATCTGTAGCTCGGCACGGCAGTGCCGAGGTGATGACGTCTCAACATCCCCGAGTCGCCTCGGGGACGGCACATCATTGCGATGATTCAACACCAATTCGGGAAAGGCCGAAGAAAGAGGCCCGCAGGGCCGAGACAATCTGTAGCCCGGCACGGCAGTGCCGGGTAGCATGGAATTTTGAGATTGAGTCCCGAGGGACGGCATAAATGTCATATGTCAGCAATCATGTTCACATTGTCTTCAGTACCACAAACCGGATGAAGCTAATCGCAGGAGCTTTCCAGCCGAAACTGTGGGCGTACATGGCAGGCATCGCAAAGAATCACGGAATGCATGCCGTCGCGATTGGTGGAATCGAGGATCACGTTCACGCGCTCATCAACTTAGGTGCGACGCTCGGTATGGCCAAAGCCGTGCAGCTCTTGAAAGCAAATTCGTCGCGGTGGATGAACGAACATCCGGGAATGCGATTCGAGTGGCAAGAGGGATACTTTGGTTGTAGCGTCAGCCGATCGCAGGTGCCGACGGTCGCGAGATATATCGCTGGCCAGAGGGAACATCATCGGAAGATGAATTCCGAGCAGGAGTTTGAACTGTTGTTGAAGAAGCATGGGTTCGATGTACCGAAGTGAGGTGCCGTCCCTGAAGGGACTCGGGGAATTCTCAGCCATCCTACCCGGCACTGCCGTGCCGGGCTACAGATTGTTGCGTTCCTTCGGAACTGATTGAGTGAGATTCCCCGAACTGGAACAAGTGCAGTGTTGATATGCCGACCCGACCATGAACCAAGCTCGAAGAGCGAAACAATCTGTAGCCCAGGACGGAAGTCCTGGGTATGCGGACTAGTCGAACCCGAGTCCCTTCAGGGACGGGACACACAAGGCGGATTTCACTTTGGTATCTACAAAAGCCTCGCCTGTACAAGCAGATGAACTGGCGTGAGACCTTTCCCGGATTAGCTGCATTGACCAGAAGGGACTGGCGAGTGTTCCTTCCCGGTCTCGTCATCTTGGCCGTCGCAATTGGGCCACTGATAATCGTTTCACTGTTGTTGTCCCCATTTCATGTTGACCTGATGGGATTTGCAATGGCATGGGGCCTGCTAATTATGTTGCCGGGTACGGTTGTTGGGGTTTTGGTACTCATTGGCGGAGTATTTGCCTTGTTTCGCTCCTCGAGTGATTCAGAGTAACTTTGGACCCGAGATGCTACGGTCTTCTCCCCGCACCTTGACACCCTGATTGCAGCACTTTATCCTTTTAGTTTGTAGCAACTGCGCCCTCCCGCCCGTCTGTACCTGCCAGAGTTTCCAATCCGGAGCTTGGCCTGCCAGACCCGGTTCCTCCGGCGGTCTTGGACCATGCGGGATGCCCGTTGTTTGATAGAACGTTTTAGGACTGGCCAGGTGGTGACATGCTGATTCGGGTGAGGGAACTGGAGCTCCGTAAGCTGGAGTTCAATGAGCATCTTCCTCCCGGAGCGGTGGATTTTGGCCCCGACTTCCGGCAGGTCGGCGATCTACACGCCGAAGGCCGGGCGGAGCTGATCGTCGAGCATCGCGGTCACCGTCAGGATGTCGAAGACATTCGGCTGGTGGGCAAGCTGAGCACGGAGATTGAAGCTCTGTGTGCCCGCTGTCTGGATCCGGTAGTTCATAAAGTGGCGCGAGACTTCGACTTGTTGTATCGCCCGCAAGGCGTAGATCGGCGCGGCGAAGAAGTCTCAATCAGCGAAGCCGAGACGGAAATCGGCTATTATCAGGGCGAAGGTGTTCTGCTGGAAGACGTGCTGCGCGAGCAGGTGCTGCTGGCGACGCCCATCAAGACGGTGTGTCGCGAAGAGTGCAAAGGTTTGTGCCCGAGCTGCGGACGCAACCTGAACCAGGAACAGTGTGATTGTGAACAGCGTGCCGGCGATCCGCGTTGGGCTGCGCTGGGCGAGATTAGAAACAAGCTGCAAAGCTAGATTGCAGACCGCGCCTTATGGCTGGCGGTCGAAAATTGCGAGAGGTTTTCAATGCCGAATCCCAAACGGCGCCATTCCCAGGCGCGTACATCCAAGCGGCGGGCGCACGATCATCTGACCGCGCAGTCGCTTTCCGAGTGTCCTAACTGCCACGAGCGCAAATTGCCGCATCGGGCGTGCGCCAAGTGTGGCTACTATAAAGGTCGCGAAGTCATCGAAGTTGAAGAGAGCGCCAGCTAACCGGCTGCCGCCAAACTAGATCGCCGGCTCGCTTCAGATATTCTGGGCGGATTCGTCGGCGGTCTTTCACTTTTGCGTGAGCTGCTAAGACTGGACGATGCCAACTACGATTGCCCTTGACGCGATGGGCGCCGACAAGGCTCCTAAGCCGGAAGTTGAGGGCGCGATCCTCGCCGCTCGCCACTATGGCGTGAAAGTTCTGCTGGTCGGGCAAGAAAGCGTCATCAACGCTGAGCTCGATCTCCATCCCGTGTGGCGCAAGCTTCCGATTGAAATCGTGCCTGCCAGTGAAGTCATCGGCATGCACGAAAAAGCTGCGCAGGCGGTGCGTTCGAAGCGCGACTCTTCGATGCGCGTTGGTCTGCGACTGGTGCGCGATGGCAAAGCCGACGGGTTCGTCAGTGCAGGCAATACCGGTGCGGCCATGGCCACGGCCAAGATGGTTCTGGGCGCGCTGCCCGGAGTCGATCGGCCGGCCCTGGCGACTGCCTTCCCCACTACGCTGGGGACGGCGACTATCCTCATTGATGTCGGCGCCAACGTCGATTCCAAGGCGGAAAATCTACAGCAGTTCGCCATCATGGGCGACGTTTACTTCCGTACGATTTTTGCCGGACGTTTTCCTACGGCCGAGCATCCGCGCGTCGGCCTGCTTTCCATCGGGGAAGAGGAGAGCAAGGGCAACGATCTTACGCGCGAAGCCTACAAGCTGATTAAAGACCTGCCGCTGAACTTCGTCGGCAACGTTGAGGGACGCGATCTGTTCAACGGTGAGGCTGACGTATTGGTCTGCGATGGATTCGTCGGCAATGTTGCGCTGAAGATTTCCGAGGGCCTGGCCGAAGCCGTGCGCTTCCTGCTGAAGCAGTCTTTGCAGGCGACCATCACACGGCAGGTGGGATTCCTGCTGTCACGCCAGGCGTTCGTCGATTTCAAGAAGCGGCTGGACTACTCGGAATATGGCGGCGCGCCGCTGCTGGGAATCAAGGGAGTTTGCATCATCAGTCACGGCTCATCGAACGCGAACGCCATCAAGAATGCGATTCGCGTGGCAGCCGAGTTCGCTAACCGCAGCTTGAACCGCGTGATTGAAGAGCGAATTGGCGCAGCCGGAAGACAGTTGGAGCTGGATAACAACGGCAAGCATGCGGCAGAAGCAGCGGGTCCGGCGACGAGCGACGTGGTATAAACATTTCTTGTTTGTCATCACGAGTCCGCCTTCGGCGGGCGAGGGATCTGTTCTCCTGCCCTACATAGTTAATGCACGTTGAGAACTCAAGACGATTTGACTGGCGGGTTCTACTTATCACTGCCGCCGTGGCTTGCGTCGCTGTTCTTTACGTGATTGTTTACGGCGGCGACTTCGGTATCCTAATGTACGTGGTGGGCGTGGCGGGTATCGGCACTTTCGCCCTCTTGGTCGCCCTAGCGGTACTTAAAAGCGGCAAGCAACGCGTTACAGCTATCGCGGTATTTCTCTGCTTCGTCGTGGTCACTGCGGTCCTTTTGTTTAATGAGGCGCGGATTCGCACACCTCTGTGCTGGATGCTCTGGTCGCAAAGGTACAAGCGCGAAGTTCTCGCTCTACCTGATCCGAAGAACGGTGAATTCAGACATGTTGAATGGGATGGAGACGGTTGGGGTGGTGCGCCGGTCGGCGATTGGATGGGCTACCTAATCTTCGATCCCAACGATTCTCTCCGGCCGTTCAATAACGCTGGCGTGCACCAAAGAGCCGACGGTATTCCTTGCAAGGTTGTGGCTGTACGTCGTCTAGAGAAGCAGTGGTACTCGGTTGTATTCGACATGAACGAATTTTGGGGCCGGTGCGGATCAACTGACACGGTCGCAATTCAAGGCGGACCGACCGTTGCAAAGCAGGTCCCTCGCGGACTAAAGTCCACTCGGGATGACAAACAAAATGAGAGAAGCGTCGGCACGACTGAAGTCGTGCCCTGACGCGAATCCTTGCACCGCTCACAAATGACCCTTCACACATCTCCTATCGCATTTCTGTTTCCTGGCCAAGGCTCGCAATCGGTGGGCATGGGCCGCGAGTTGGCAAACCTCTTTCCCGTCGCCAAAGAGACCTTTGATGAAGCTGACGCCGCGCTCGGCTACAAGTTGTCGGAGCTGTGCTTCAACGGTCCGGAAGACCAGCTCAAGCTAACCGAGATTACGCAGCCCGCTATCCTGACAGCTTCTGTCGCAGCGTGGCGCGTGTTGCAGTCGCAGGGAATCACTCACTGCCTATGTTGCCGGTCATAGCCTGGGAGAGTATTCGGCACACGTCGCCGCGGGAACGTTTTCGTTTGCCGACGCGGTGCGCACCGTACGCAATCGCGGCAAGTACATGCAGGAAGCAGTGCCCGTAGGCGTCGGTGCGATGGCAGCGATCCTGGCCATGCCGGTCGAGCAGATCAAGCAGATTTGTGATGAAGCCGCGCAAGGAGAAGTCTGCCAGCCGGCGAACATGAATTCTCCTGACCAAACCGTGATCTCAGGAAACAGGGCAGCGGTCGAGCGTGCAGCCGAGCTGGCTAAACAGCGCGGCGCGAAAAGAGCGGTGATGCTACCCGTCAGCGCACCCTTCCATTGCGCCTTGATGCAGCCGGCGCAAGACCGCCTGGCGGATGATCTGCGCGCGCTGGAGTTTCACGCGCCGGGAGTTCCGGTGATGTGCAACGTTGACGCCGCTCTGGTGACGACGGCTGAGCAAAGCCGTGATGCGCTGATCCGTCAAGTCACCGGCGCGGTGCAGTGGGACCGCTCGATGCGGCAGCTCGCCAGCCTGGGAGTTCGCGACTTCATCGAAGTTGGGCCGGGCAAGGTACTTTGCGGATTGCTGCGGCAGATCGATCGCTCGCTCAAGTGCCACAACGTGGAAGACGAAGCCAGCTTGGAGAAGACGCTGAACCACTTCACGCCGGCCTCGCCCAAGGCGGATTAGGCGGGCGTCACAGTTGTTCAAGCGGGTGCCCCATTCCGGCTTGTGTTGCCGGGGTGGGGACTTTTGTTAAGGCTGGCGAAAGAGGAAAAGCCCCACCCGGCCAAACCCAGGCCGAATGGGGCACCACGGGCAACTGTAATTTACTTCAGCGACGCCATGTCAATCACGAAGCGATACTTCACATCGCTGCGCAGCATGCGCTCGTAGGCTTCGTTGATCTTCTGAATCGGAATCACTTCGACATCCGATGTGATGCCGTGTTTGCCGCAGAAATCAAGCATCTCCTGCGTTTCGGCAATGCCGCCGATATTTGATCCAGCGAGTGACCTGCGCGCAGGGATCAGGCTGAAGGCGGCGACTTGCAGCGGCTTCTCTGGGGCGCCAACCAGCACCAGCGTTCCATCGCGCTTCAGCAGGTTGAGATACGCATTGACGTCGTGATCTGCCGATACGGTGTCGAGAATGAAGTCGAAGCTGTTGACGTGCTTCGCCATCGCTTCGGGATCTCTTGAAACGACGACGTGTTTCGCGCCCAGAGGTTTCGCGTCTGGGGTCTTGTGGTGCGAGGTGGTGAACAGCGTGACTTCGGCTCCCATCGCGGCGGCGAGCTTCACACCCATGTGGCCGAGTCCGCCGAGGCCGACGATGCCGACCTTCTGCCCCTGGCCGACGCCCCAATGATGCAGCGGAGAATAGGTCGTAATCCCGGCGCACAGCAGCGGCGCCGAAGCCGCCGGGTCGAGATTCTTCGGGATGTGCAGGACGTAGTTCTCGTCGACCACAACGCGCTCCGAGTAGCCGCCGTAGGTCATGCCGCCGAGATGCTTATCGGGACTGTTGTAGGTAAAGGTCGTGCCGACCTCGCAATATTGCTCAAGCCCTTCTTTGCAGGCACTGCAATGGCGGCAGGAATCAACCATGCAACCGACGCCGGCCAGATCGCCCTCTTTGAACTTGGTGACCCGCGGGCCGACCTTGGTGACGCGGCCGACGATTTCGTGTCCTGGCACGCATGGGTATGTCGTGTTCTGCCATTCGTTGCGCGCAGTATGGATATCAGAGTGACACACGCCGCAGAACAAAATGTCGATCTGCACATCGTGCGGACCGGGTTGGCGTCGCTCGAAGGAGAATGGGCCGACGGTTGAAGTTGCCGAATGAGTTGCGAAACCTTTGGTGGGGATTGTGTTTGCCGATCTAGACGAAACTTCGGGATCAATCGTAGTCTGTGCCATATGGATTACTCTTCCTTGGTTATGAAAACCGACTAGCCTGTTGTAACAGAGTAGCGGCGTACCTTAAGTTTATGGATGCCCAGCGCTTGCGGACGACGCAATGCCATGTCCATTTGCTGCGAATTCTCATTACTGACCCGCTTGTGGCGGCAGTTCTCATCGTGGGTTAACATTGCGGCATGGCGAAAAATCACGGCCAGTTCGAAGTTGCCTGCCCCTGCTGCGGAGCGGCGCTCAAGATCGACGTTGCCACCAAAGCGGTGATCGCCCACACTGCGAAGGCAATCCCCAGGACCTTCGAGGACATGGATGCCGCGGCGCGCGCCATGAAAGAGCAGGAGAGCCGCAAGGAGTCGATCTTCCGCCAGTCGGTCGAAGCGCAGAAGAATGCAGCCGATCTGCTGGAGAAGAAGTTTCAGGAAGCGATGAAGCGAGCGAAAGAGGCTCCCGATACCGGCAAGCCGATCCGGGATTTTGACCTAGACTGAGCCGATTCTCGAGAGCGCGTCATTTCTTCACGTGTCGCTCCGTTTTTTGAATTGTCATCCTGAACGAAGTGAAGGACCTGCTTTTTATCGCGAGGCGAAAAGCGCTGGTCGGGAAACGAGAGCAGATTCCTCGCTGCGCTCGGAATGACAATTCAATAAATAGGAATGACAATCAATAGGACTGTTCCGATTAGAGCAAGGCCGTAGCGTCGGACATTCTACGTGAACATGAATTCTTTGGTCTTCAGCTCGCGCACCCGATCGCGCAACTTCGCCGCTTGCTCGAACTCGAAGCGCTTGGCGGCTTCGCGCATGTCTGACTCCAGCTTGGCGATGAAGGTGTCGAGCTCTTCCTGTGACTTGAACTCGGGCAGGCCGTCGGCTTCGTTGGTCAAGTCTATATAGTCGGCGTTGGCCACCGCGACCAGCGACATGTCGAGCGGGCGCACGATCGATTCGGGCGTGATGCCGTGCTCTTCGTTGTAAGCTCGCTGGATGGCGCGGCGGCGGTCGGTTTCGTCAATCGCCTTCTTCATCGAGTCGGTCATCTTGTCGGCGTAAAGAACTGCGCGGCCATTCAGATTGCGCGCGCAGCGACCGATGGTCTGTATCAGCGATCCAGCTGAGCGCAGGAAACCTTCTTTGTCGGCGTCGAGAATGGCCACCAGGGAGACCTCGGGCAGGTCGAGTCCTTCGCGCAGAAGGTTGATGCCGATGAGGACATCGAACTCGCCCTTGCGCAAGTCGCGCAGAATCTTGATGCGCTCGAGGGTTTCGATTTCCGAGTGCATGTAGCGGCAGCGCACTCCGACTTCGGCGTAGTACTCGGCCAGATCCTCGGACATGCGCTTAGTGAGCGTGGTGACCAGTACGCGCTCGCCGATCTTCACGCGCTCGCGAATCTCGTGCAGCAGGTCGTCGATCTGGCCCTTCACTGGACGGACTTCCACCGGGGGATCGATCAAGCCGGTGGGGCGAATAATCTGCTCGACTACCACGCCGGCTGATCTGGTCAGCTCATACGGGCCGGGCGTAGCGGAAACGTAAATCGCCTGGTTGACGCGGTTCTCGAACTCTTCAAACGTGAGCGGACGATTGTCGAGCGCGCTAGGCAGGCGGAATCCGTATTCGATAAGGTTCTGCTTACGCGAGCGGTCGCCGTGCCACATGCCATGAATCTGCGGAACCGTCTGGTGCGATTCGTCGATGAACAGCAGGTAATCGCGCGGCACGTAGTCCAGCAACGTCGGCGGAGGCTCGCCCGGCAAGCGGCCGGTGAAGTGCCGCGAGTAGTTCTCGATGCCGTGGCAGTAGCCCATCTCCTTGATCATCTCGAGGTCGAAGCGCGTGCGCTGATGGATACGCTGCGCTTCAACGATGCGGCCCTGCTTCTCGAGTTCGGCTTCCCACCATGCCAGCTCTTCGAGGATGGTATCGACCGCCGCGCTCTTACGCTCGGGCTTCATCACGTAGTGCGTCTTGGGATAAATGGGCAGGCGCGAATACTTCTGCTTCACCGTGCCGAACAGCGGATCGATCTGCGAAAGCGACTCGACTTCGTCTCCCCAAAGCTCGATGCGGTAGGCGACGTCTTCATAGGTGGGGAAGATCTCGATGATGTCGCCGCGTACGCGAAAGGTTCCGCGGCGGAAGTCGCCTTCGGTACGCTCGTAGAGAATCTCGACCAGCTTGCTGACGATCTCCTGGCGCTTGATCTTTTGTCCCTTCTCCAGGAACAGCAGCATGCCGTAATAGGCTTCGGGCGAGCCCAGGCCGTAGATGCAGCTTACCGAGGCGACGATGATGCAGTCGCGCCGCTCGAACAGCGACTTGGTTGCAGCCAGCCGCAGCTTGTCGAGTTCGTCATTGACGGTGGCTTCCTTCTCGATGTAAACGTCGCCGGCGGGAATGTACGCCTCGGGCTGGTAGTAATCGTAATAGGAAACGAAATATTCGACCGCGTTGTGCGGGAAGAACGATTTGAACTCGTGATAGAGCTGCGCCGCCAGCGTCTTGTTGTGCGCCATGATCAGCGCCGGACGGTTCAGGTTCTCGATGACCTTGGCCATCGAAAAGGTCTTGCCCGATCCGGTGACGCCGAGCAGCACCTGGTGCTTCTCGCCTTCGTAGGCGCCGCGGGTGAGCGCTTCGATGGCGGGACCTTGATCGCCCTGCGGTTTGTAAGAGCTGACGAGTTTGAAGTCCATGGTGTCGATGAGTCCGTGGGTGCCGGTTCTTCTTGCGAGGTCTCAGGTATCAGGTGTCAGGTCTCAGATATTGGTTTCCGATACCTGAAACCTGATGCCTGACACCCTACAGAATGCAATTTCGGCGAGTGGGCATCTCTCCATTATAAAGCGGAGTGTCATCCCGAGCGGCGAGCCGCGGCAGGCGGACGAGGGACCCGCAGGTAGGCCATCCGTCGACGCCCGCATCAGGGCGCGCGGATCGCGTCGCGACGATCTAGCGGCCGCAGGCCGCGAAAGGTGAAAGCCCCCGTCCTTCAGGACGGGGTGAGCGGCGAAATCAGGTTATGAGTGCCGTAGGCAAGGCAGGTCGGATGTGTAATGAAGATAATCCGCCGACAAAAGGAACCATAAAAAGAACTCTGGACACGCAAAAGCAGTACGAGGTGAAATGCTAGATGAATATCCATGAAGCCGACAGTCGTTATGCATTCCGCACTCAGCCCTGACGCGCTCGGTGAGGCGATTCGAAGGGCTATCGACCCGGAGCACAGGACGCTTTTCTCGCTCTCTGGCTACGAGGGAAAGCGACTTATGCTCGGCGAAGTGAGGACGAACACCTTCATACTGCAGAAGAGGCGAATTAGCCGAAATGATTTCGCAGGTCATTTTTACGGGACAATCGAGCCGGAACCGAGTGGGGCGAAGATTGAGGGACACTTCGCCGCTCCACGCTGGGCAAGATACTTCATGCGGCTTTGGATCGCTCTCGCAGTGATTTTCGGCGCGCCGGTCTTCATAGGCAGCTTGCGTGATGTCCTCAGGAATGAGCGTGCGGTAGGAGGCGACCTGTGGGTTGGACTTGTAGTGCCGCCATTTTTGGTCTTTGTCGGAACCGTCCTGCCGAGAATGACTCAACGATTCGGCCGAGGAGATCGCAGGATGATGATCGAATTCGTCCAGCAAATTGGCGCCGCCGAGGTGGATGACATCGAATCTGCCGTTCGCTCAACCAATTGGCCTTGGTAGACGCACTACCGGGGACAGTGTCGAGAAACCTTTACGTGATCCCAAAATGCCATCCCGACGAGATTTGCACATCGAGTCCGCCGATTAGCTGGCAGCAACCTGTCGTGCCTACGGCACTCTGCGGCGATTTGGGTGACGCTTACCCCGTCCTGAAGGACGGGGCTTTCACCTTTCGCGGCCTGCGGCCGCTGGGCTTGTGGGTGACGACCGATGTTTCCGATGGCGAGAGCAAGCAGGCTGTCGAAATCAAATGCAGGTCCCTCGTCGGCCTGAAGGCCTCCTCGGGATGACAAACATAAGAGAGCTAGTACGGCGCACCCTTCGGCTTCGCTCAGGGCAGGCTCTGAAGGTGCGCCCCTTCTTCGGAGAACCGATAACTCTCACTTCTTTCCGACAACCGACAACTGACAACTGACAACCGACAACTGCCCTACCGCAGCTCTTCCATGCACGCTTCCAGCACTTCGCGGGAGGGGCGGGTTACTTCTTCCGGCAGCGTTGCCAGAGGCGCGTCGGTCATGTTGAGCATCTCGAGGAAGTTGGGCGCGGTGTTGTTGATGTAGAGCACGCCGGTCAGCACTTCTTCTTTGGCGGACGAATCGACCAGCCGCTTGATGGCGTGAGCCTTGTCGGTGGGGTCGTAGTCTTCTTCCAGCTTGCGCAGGCGCAGCGACGAGCCGTCGTGCATGGCGACGCTGACGGTCGTGCCGGGATCGTACTCGACCGAGATGTCTTCGAAGTGGGGAACGAAGTTGATGTCGTGCAGCGGCTCCTCGTGGTCGATGAGGAACTTGTAGGACTTGGTCGAGCCTTCGTGGTCGTTGAAAGTCACGCAGGGCGAGACCACGTCGAGCATGACGGTTCCGCGATGCGACAGTGCAGCTTTTAACATACTGTGCAACTGTTTCTTGTCGCCGGAGAAGGAGCGCCCCACGAACGTAGCGCCCAGCATGATGGCCAGCGCGCAGGTGTCGATGGGCGGCAGGTCGTTGATGACGCCGGTCTTCAGCTTGGCGCCGAGATCGGCAGTGGCGGAGAACTGGCCCTTGGTGAGGCCGTACACGCCGTTGTCCTCGATGATGTAAATCATCGGAATATTGCGCCGCATCAGGTGAACGAACTGCCCGATGCCGATGGACGCGGTATCGCCGTCGCCGCTGACGCCGAGCGCGACCGTCTTCGCATTCGCCAGCACCGCGCCCGTGGTGACCGACGGCATGCGTCCGTGGACGGTGTTGAAGCTGTGCGAGCGGCTCATGAAGTAAGCCGGGCTCTTCGACGAGCAGCCGATGCCCGACATCTTGATGACGCGCTCGGGCTCGATGCCCATTTCGTAGAAGGCGTCGATGATGCGCTCGGAGATAGCGTTATGGCCGCAACCGGCGCACAGAGTGGTCTTGCCGCCGCGATAGTCGACGACGGTCAGGCCGAGGCGGTTAATTTTGGGCTTCGGTTGTGAGGTCGGCGTGCTCGCCATTTACTTGCCCTCCTGGGAGATGATTTCGTCGGTGATGGAGCGCGCATCGATGGGCAGCCCGTTGTAATGGCGCACGCTGCGCAACTTGGGAATTTCGTTGATTGCGATATCGAGTTTGATGAGCTGATGCATCTGCGCGTCGCGGTTCTGGTCGACGATGTACACGCGCTTGTGCGAGGCGATGAACTCGTGCATCTCGCGGGTGAACGGATACGCCTTCAGCCGCAGGTAATCGGCTTTGACGCCGTACTCGTTCTGCAACTGGTCGAGCGACTCGGTCAGACGCGTGATGCGATGTGCCATAGGCGATGATGCCGATTTCGTTGCCCTCGTTGCGGAACATCTCGGGCCGCGGCACCAGCGTGCGCGCGTGTTCGAACTTGCGCTCCAGGCGATCGAGATTGTTCACGTAATCGTCGGGGCGCTCGCTATATTGCGCCTTCTCGTTGTGTCCGCTGCCACGCGCGAACCATGCAGCCGCGGGATGTTCGGTTCCCGGCAGGGTGCGATAGCCAACCCCGTCTCCGTCAATATCTTTGTAGCGGGCGAAGCTTCCCAGCCGCTCGAGGTCTTCTTTCGACAGTACCTTGCCGCGATTGATCGGCGTCGTTGGATATTCGAACGGCTCGGACATCCAGTTGTTCATGCCGAGGTCGAGGTCGCTCATCACGAACACCGGCGTCTGCAACTGCTCAGTGAGATTGAAGGCTTCGCTGGCCATGGAGAAGCATTCGCTCACACTGGATGGAATCAGCATCGGATGATGGGTATCGCCGTGCGATAGCGAAGCCACGAATCCGATGTCGCCTTGCGAGGTGCGCGTTGGCAGACCGGTTGACGGGCCCACGCGCTGGATGTCCCAGATGACGCCGGGAATTTCGACGTAGTAGCCGAGGCCTGCGAACTCAGCCATGAGCGAGATGCCCGGACCGGCGGTGGCAGTCATGGAGCGTGCTCCAGCCCAGCCTGCGCCCAGCACCATGCCGATGGCAGCAAGCTCGTCTTCCGCCTGAACGATGGCGAAGGTCGCTTTGCCGTCGGGGCCGATGCGATGCTCCTTCATGTAGTCGATCAGTGACTCGACCAGCGACGACGACGGCGTGATGGGATACCACGTCACCACCGTGACGCCGGCGAACATGCAGCCCAGCGCAGCGGCGGCGTTGCCGTCGATGATGATCATGCCGGTGGTCTTGTCCATGCGCTCGACGGTGAAGGGATCGGCTTTGGTCAGCGATGAAGCGGCGTAGTCGTAGCCGGCTTGCGCGGCACCCCAGTTCAGGTCGGCAGCCTTCTTCTTTTTGGCGAACTGTTTGCGCAGCGCCTTCTCCACCTCGGCCATGTCGAGGTTGAGCAGCTTGGCCACCACGCCGACGTACACCATGTTCCTCACCAGCTTGCGCAGCTTCGACTCGGGACAAACTGCGGCGGTGATCTTGTCGTACGGAACGGCGTAGAAGGTGAGGTCGTTGCGCAACTCGTTGAGCTTGAGCGGCTCATCGTAGAGCGCCACCGCTCCCGGCGCGAGCGAGAGCACGTCTTCTTTCGCCGTCTCCGGATTCATCGCGACCAGGAAATCGATCTCCTTCTTGCGCGCGATGTAGCCCTTCTTGCTGGCGCGGATGGTGTACCACGTCGGCAATCCCGCGATGTTCGAGGGAAACAGGTTTTTGCCCGAGACCGGCACGCCCATCTGGAAGATGGAGCGGAGCAGCACGGTGTTAGCGCTCTGCGATCCGGAGCCGTTGACGGTAGCGACTTGAATGCTGAAATCGTTGACGACGGGTTCGTGCACGGCGCCGGACTCGGCGCCGTGTACCGCAATCTCTGTTGTGGCCATCAATACCCCTTGGTAGACCCCGCTCTGCGTTGGGTTGTGAGGGTGGGGTGGTTATGTATTATAGGGCAAGCTTCTTCTGCCCCAAAACAAAGACCATCCTTGCGGATGGCCTTGGACTGGGAGAGAACTGATTCTCGAAATGAGGGCCTGTTGCTCGGCGCGCAAACTGCAGGTCCTTCGACTACGTTCGTCCCGGCATGCCGGGACTCACTCCGCTCAGGATGACACCGAAGAAAAATCGCGTTGTTGGCACGAGTGAATTCGTCGCTCAAGACACAAACAGCAGGTTCTTCGCTGCGCTCAGAATGACAGATTCTTTAGGCTTTCGCCGCCAAACAAAGGCCACCCTCGCGGATGGCCTTACGTTGGGAGAGAACTGATTCTCAAAACGAGAATCTGTGGCTCGAGGCGCAAACTGCAGGTCCTTCGACTACGTGAGTCCCGGCACGCCGGGACTCACTCCGCTCAGGATGACACGCAAGAAAAACATAGTTCAAAGTTATGCGACCGGCGCGCCGGTCAGCACCTGCTCGCGAATTTCGGCGTCGTGTTGCACTTCATCGCGCGAGGTGGGCAAGGCAATCTCCAGCACTTCAGGAATCGATTTCACGTAATGCATGGTCAATCCCTGGAGTTGCTCGGGCGTCAGGTCTTCCTGCACATTCTGCCGGTTGTCTTCCGGAAGAATGATGTCGGTCACACCTGCGCGCTTAGCGGCCAAAGTCTTTTCCTTAATGCCGCCGATGGGCAGCACGTTGCCGCTCAGCGTGATCTCGCCAGTCATCGCGGTCAACGGGCGCACCGGTTTGTCGGTCAGCAGCGAAACCAAAGTTGTCACCATGGTCACGCCTGCCGAAGGGCCATCCTTGGGGATCGCTCCCGCGGGCACGTGGATGTGAATGTCGTGGTCGGCGAAGAAGCCCTCGTCGATCCCGAGTTCTCTCGCGTGTGAGCGCACCCAGCTATAGGCGGCCTGGATCGATTCCTGCATCACCTGGCCGAGCTGCCCGGTTATGGTGGGAGCTCCACCCTTGCCCTTCATCTTGGTGGCCTCGACGAAGAGGATGTCGCCACCGGTGGGCGTCCAGGCAAGTCCGACCGCTACGCCAGCACGCTTGGTGCGCTCGGCAATTTCGCCGTCCACGCGAATCTTGATGCCGCCCAGCATATCGTGATGCTGCACCAGTTCGGTGGTCACCACCATTTTGTCGGGGTGGCCTTCGGCAATGCGGCGCGCCTGCTTGCGGCAGATGGTGCCGATGGTGCGTTCGAGGTTGCGAACGCCGGCTTCGCGCGTGTAATGCCGAATGATGAAGCTAACCGTTTCCTCGGGGAACTCGATCTGCTCCTTGGTGATGCCGTTCTCTTCGATCTGCCGCGGGATGAGGTACTGGAAGGCGATGTGTACCTTCTCTTCCTCGGTGTAGCCCTGCAGCTCGATGATCTCCATGCGGTCGCGCAGCGGCTCCGGAACCGGATCCAACTGGTTAGCCGTGGTGATGAACAGCACCTTCGACAAGTCGAACGGCACGTCGAGGTAGTTGTCACGGAAGCTGAAGTTCTGCTCCGGATCAAGCGCCTCGAGCAGCGCCGCTCCGGGGTCGCCCCGGAAGTCGCGTCCGACTTTGTCGATTTCGTCGAGCATGAACACCGGGTCGTTGGTTTCCGCCCGGCGAATGCCCTGCATGATCTGTCCCGGCAAGGCGCCGATGTAAGTGCGGCGATGTCCGCGGATTTCGGCTTCGTCGTGCACGCCGCCTAATGACAGGCGCACGAACTTGCGTCCCAGCGAACGCGCAATGGACTTGCCCAGCGAAGTTTTGCCCACGCCCGGAGGTCCGACGAAGCACAGGATCGGCCCCTTCATGCTCGGCTTCAGCCGGCGCACGGAGAGGTAATCGAGAATGCGGTTCTTCACCTTCTCCAGATCGTAGTGATCGGAGTCGAGAATCTCCTTGGCCTTCGGGATATCGACTTCGACGCCGGAAGACTTCTGCCACGGCAGCACCGCCAGCCACTCGATGTAGTTGCGGGTAAGGCCGTAATCGGCGGCCATGGGCGACATGCGAGCCAGGCGGCCAAGTTCCTTCAGCGCCTCTTTCTTCACGTCGTCGGGCATGCCGGCGGCTTCGATCTTTTGCCGCAACTCCTCGGCATCGCGGGTTGTCTCGTCCTGCTCTCCCAGTTCCTTCTGGATGGCCTTCATCTGCTCGCGCAGGTAGTACTCGCGCTGCGTCTGCTGAACCCGGTCCTGCACTTCGCTCTGAATCTTGTTGCGAAGTTGCTGAACTTCCAGCTCCTTGGCCAGGTGCTGGTTGACCTTTTCCAGGCGGACGGTAACGTCGGGCGTCTCCAGCACGTCCTGCTTGTCGCGGGTCGAGAGCGACGGCAGCGACGAGCCGATGAAGTCGACCATGCGGCCGGCATCGTCGATGTTTGCGGCGACGGTCGACAGCTCGTCCGACAATGTAGGAGAGCCGGCGACAATCTGCTGGAACAGCGTGAGCACGTTGCGCTGCAAGGCTTCAATCTGCGCGTTCTTGGGAGCGATGATCTCGGGGATGGTGTCCACGGTTGCGCGCATGAACGGCTGCAACTGGGTGTACTCCGTCACCTTGACTCGCTCCAGACCTTCGGCGAAAACAAACAGGCTCTGGTTGGGCATGCGCACAACCTTGTGCACCACGGCCAACGTCCCGACGGAGAACAAGTCCGTCGGCTGCGGCGAATCGACCCGCGCCTCGCGCTGGGCCACCACCACAATGGTCTTGTCTTCACCCAAGGAATTGATGAGCTGGACCGAACTTTCCCGGCCTACGGTGAGAGGCAGCACCGCGTGCGGGAAGAGCACAGTGTCGCGAACCGGCAGCAGCGGCAGCGTCCTGGCTTCGGCCGAGTCGTCTCTCAGCTCGGGATCTTTCACCTCTAACTCTTTGTCGTTGTTAGACATATGACTCCTTGAGTCAATCACACTCAAGTTATAGATGTGCCTTGGGTTATAAAAGATGCAGCTCAAGGCATTATCCAACTCTTTGTCCTTATCGGCTTGGCCGGCGGCTTTCTGCACGGGATGGGCCGACGGAGAATAGGAAAGCGTCTCCCGGCAGGGCGAATGCCGAGAGCAGGCGATTCTAGTCCTCCAAGTTGGACTCCACAACCCTAAAACGGTCTCCGAGGCCCGCTTTGGGAATCACTTCCAGGGCTGCGGACCGTTGTAATCGCGATAGGTGCCGAAGGTCTTGCGCACGCCGAAGGTCAGGTAGCGTCCCCACGGGCCATTGCCTCCGATGTACGCCGGGCCGAGATTCGTGTATTGCGGCGTCCACAAGAAATGCTGGGTCATGCGGATGTCGAACTTCTTCGGCAAATCGACCGCTGCTACCCACGAGTTTTCCATGCCGATCCAATTCCAGTCCCAGGTATAGAGCGTGTGCGGCAGGTTCTTGCCGAACGCCATGGTGGGACTCCACTCGAACTTGATGACGTGCAAAATGGTCCGGCCAAAAGGATGAACCACGAAGTTGCCGCTCAAGAGATAGCGGGCGAACTTGTTGCAGGGCGCGTCGACTCCGCCATACTGCGGCTGTCCGGCGTTGGGTGCGCAGAGGCCGGGATCGGGTTCGTTATGCGGTGGCGCGAGATCAAATTGTCCGTAGCCGTAGATCCAGCCGGTAGGGAAAAAGAGGCGGTTGTCGTTATTGCCAGGCGCCGGCTTCGAAGTCGAAGGCGCTTCAGGAGTGGCTTGAGACGTTTGGGCTGACACCGAGGCCTGAGGCAATGGCGCGTCGCTGGTCTGGGCGAAGACAGCATAAGTGAAGGCGAGACAGCATAAAAGGATGGACAGAATTTTCATGGCTCTCCGCGTCGGAGCAGGTTGGAATCATCTGAACGGAATAGGACAGGAAACAGTAGCCGATCAGAAACTTGTATTAGACAGCAAACAAGACAGTTACGACAACGCTATATTTCAGCTGGTCGCAGCCCTGAGCAGTACGGACCGCCAAGCCGTTGTCGAAAAAGATCCGGCGAAAAAGAAAAGCCCGCTGCGGACTGACACGGACGCCCGCAAGATCAGAAGACCAGGAGATCAGGAATTCCAGAAGCGGTTTGATCCGTGTTCATCCCTGAAGATCAGTGGTTGAAAGATTCTCTACCTGGCGAGATGCGGCAGGCCCTACGGCCTGGTCTTGGCGATCTCCGGTTCTTTCTCGCGATGGTTGGGCTGGTCCAGGTGATGCAATTCCAGGTGGGTGCGTAAGCATTCGAATGCTTCCTGCGGCGAGTTGGCAAACTGAAAGAGCTGAAGATCTCTGGGCGAGATGGTTCCGGCGTTCACCAGTGCCTCAAAGTTGATCACCCGATCCCAATACTCTTTGCCGTAGACGATCACACACATTCGCTTGGCGAGTTTCTCGGTTTGGGCCAGCGTCAGAAGCTCGAACAATTCGTCGAAGGTGCCGAAGCCGCCGGGGAAAACCACCAGCGCCTTGGCCAGGTAAGCGAACCACAGCTTACGCATGAAGAAGTAGTGAAACTCAAAGTTGAGCTCGGGGGTGATGTATGCATTGGGAATCTGCTCGAACGGAAGATTGATGTTCAAGCCGATAGACTTGCCACCCGCGTCGAAGGCTCCGCGGTTCGCCGCCTCCATAATGCCGGGACCGCCGCCGGTACAGACCACAAATCGGTGCCGTGCCTGGCTGAGGGTTTTCGTCCACTTGGTTAGGAGAAACGCCAACTCGCGAGCTTCGTCATAGTAATGCGCCATCTCCACATCGGCCTTGGCACGGCTTACCCGCTCTTGCTCTTCGGGAGGCGCCGGGGTAGCCGAGCCGGGTTTTTCCAGCAGCATGAGAGCTTCTTCGGCGTCGGAGTGGCTGTGAAAGCGCGCCGATCCGAAAAAGACGATGGTGTCTTGAATGCGCTCCCGGCGAAAGCGCGAGAGCGGCTCCTGGTACTCCGAAAGAATGCGCAGAATACGGCCATCGGGGCCATCAAGAAACTTCTTGTTTTCGTAGGCCAGAGGAGCGCGTTGGGCCTTCTTAGGGGGCTTGTTGTCGTTGTCTGTCATGCTGGACTATCAGTACCGTTTATTTCGATGCAGCGGGCGAACAGGCGGAGGTTGCGAGTTCATGAAACCGTCTCGCGGTACGAAATGGCGCGGCTGATGCCGATCCAGAAATCCACCAGCCCCAAGCCGCTGATCGCGCCGCGAACAAAACCGTTCAGCAGAAAGTTGTGGATGGTTGGGAAGCTGGTGCTCAGCGAGTTTTCCGCCCAGGCACGCGTCCACGGTCCCACCATGAGAACAATGCCGACTTCCAGACAAAAGAGCACGAACACCACCAGCCAGATGCGATGCATCCAGAGCTGTGAGCGAGTGGGCTTGGGAGGAGGCATCACCAGCACCGGAGCAGCTTTCGGCGACTGGTGAGCTTCATCCGGCAGATCGGAAAAGGCACTCATGGGTAAGGTTTGATTCTACAGGTAGGGGGGAGAAAGTTGTCAGTGGTCAGTTGTCGGTT
This sequence comes from uncultured Acidobacteriaceae bacterium, assembly GCA_963699875.1. Taxonomy (GTDB): domain Bacteria; phylum Acidobacteriota; class Terriglobia; order Terriglobales; family Acidobacteriaceae; genus CAVVDY01. Next base: position 525,043 of record CAVOVN010000010.1, on the reverse strand, counting down.
GTCAGTGAAAAACTAAGCCGGGGGAGGAAGACCGAGCCCGATGGGCGGAACAATCTGTAGCCCAGGACGGAAGTCCTGGGTGAGCGGCTTTGTCAGTCCAGAGCCCCTTCAGGGGCGGAACGATTTCCTGGGGTTGGGCACGATAACGCCTGACTGCAACAGTTGAGTGGAACCCCGGGGCACCAGGGCGTAAGCTGATCTTGTGAAACGCGCCCTTATCTTGTCCTTAACGCTCATCGTCGCCGTTCCTGCATTTGCCACACCGCCGAACTGCAAGGGAAACCCAAAGGTCGTAGATGCTTGCTATTCAGTTCATGGGCGGCTTTCGCTGGGAGCCGACAGCGTTCGCCTATATCTTTGGCCGATTGGAACCAAGCGGATGCTCGGCGTCACGGCGGGTCCGAGAATTGATGATTGCAGATGACCCAATTTGGCCGCGCACATTGGAAGTTACTGCCGATGACGATGTCTATGCGGATTTCGAGGTCTGTCCCTTCACGACAGAGCGAAAGGGTGAAATGCAACTAGTCTGCATCGAGTCAGCTTCCCACGTTTTCGTTAAGCATTTCACTTCCTCGAAATAGTAATCAATTGGCATAACAGCCCCTCACCCCCAGCGATGCTCTTCCGTGCCGTCCCTCCTGGACTCGCGATGTATAAACCGGATACTTTCCCGGCACTGCCGTGCCGGGCTACAGGTTGTTTCGGGCCTACGAGCCGAAATTGCTTCAACCCCCAAAATTTGTGAACGCCGTCTTCACGTCCGCCAGGTCTGACGAAGGGCCCGAACTGCGACCATGTCATGAACCGAAACTTGTGGCGAGACGAGCGAAAGCAGGTTCTTCGCTTCGCTCAGAATGACAGGATGCAAGAGAATGAGTATCGAAAGGCACGAAGAAGTCGGAACGATTCTGTTTTCCTCCGTGTCCTCCGTGCCTCTGTGGTGAATCTTTCGGTTTTACTGACAACCGACAACCGATCACCGACAACTGCTCTTACAGAATCTCCTCGTTCCAGCCCTCCAGATACTTCTTCACATCGGCCATGAACTGGTCAGCCACGGCGCCGTCGATGATGCGGTGATCGTAGCCGATGCTGAGGTGCATCATGGAGCGGATCGCGATGGAATCCGCGCCGTCGGCGTCGGTCACGACGACCGGCTTCTTGACGATGCCGCCAACGCCCATGATCGCCACCTGCGGCTGATTGATGATGGGCATTCCGAACTTGGCGCCGAAGATGCCAGGATTGGTGATGGTGAAGGTGCCGCCCTGCACCTCTTCCGGCTTGAGCTTCTTAGTGCGGGCGCGCTCGCCCAGATCGCTGATCGCCTTCTGCAGGCCGACGAAGCTGCGCTCCTCGGCATTCTTCACCACCGGGACGATCAATCCCCAATCGAGCGCAACGGCGATGCCCAGATTGATCGACGCGTGATAGCGAATGTTGTCGCCTTCGACCGATGAATTGATGATCGGCCACTTGCGAATGCCGTGCACCGCCGCGCGCGCGAAGAAGGGCGTGAAGGTCAGCTTCATGCCGGTGGCCTTTTCAAATTCATGGCGCCGGCGTTCGCGGATTTTCACGATACGGGTGACGTCGACTTCAAATACGCCGTGCACATGCGCGCTGGTGCGCTTCGACATGATCATGTGCTCGGCAATTTTCTTGCGCATTACCGACATGGGCACGACTTCGCCCGGAGTCACGCCGCCTACAGGCTGCATCGGCCCGGTCTGAGCCGGCATGGCCGGAGCCGCCGCCGCCTGAGCGGCCGGCGCCGCGGGTGCATACGATGGTGCAGCGGGTGCAGCGGGCTGCGCCGGAGCTGCTGCTCCGCCCTTGCCGTGCTTGGCGACGAACGCCTCGATGTCTTCTTTGGTAATGCGGCCGCCGAGCCCGGTGCCGGACACCTGCGCCAGGTTGACGTTGTTTTCTTTGGCAATCTTGCGCACCAGCGGGCTGGAGCGAACGCGTCCCTGCTCGCCAGTCTCGGCCACCGCGCCCTGATCCTGACGCTCGAGGCCGTCCTTCTCGTCTTCAGCCAAGTTAGCGGGAATGGGCTCTTCGCCTGACGGCGGCTGCGCGGCCTGGGCTTGCGTGGCTTGTGGCGCACTCTGGGCAGGCGCTTGCGCGGCCGGAGCAGGTACAGCAGCGGCATCTCCGTCTCCGGCGATCACGCCGACGATGGTATTCACCTGTACGGTGTTGCCGGCCTGGACCTTGATCTCCTGCAACGTGCCGGACGCGGGGGCGGGAATTTCGGCGTCCACTTTGTCGGTGGAGATTTCGAACAGCGGCTCGTCACGCTGTACTTTTTCGCCAGGCTGCTTCAGCCACTTGGTGATGGTTCCTTCAAAAATCGACTCGCCCATCTGGGGCATGACTATATCTGTCGGCATGGGTGTCCTTCCGGAGATTTGATAGCTGGATTAGGGGACTGACTGCAAACTTCTGATTATATCGGCTGCGCGGCGGTCGCGCGACGTGCGGCCGGAGGGAGCGCCGCTCGATCGGTTCGTACACCGTTCCGCTAAACTGCCATTCATTGAATTTCGATTCGAGGTAATCTCTTGCCCCACATCGATCCGCTGCTTGCTCTTGGCGTCGCCCTTTCGACCGCTGCGACTGACGCTGTCTATGTGATGTTCAACGCCGCTGTTTCGTCGCGAAGACGTGTGCCCGCCGCAACCTGGAGCAGCGTGTGGTATCTGCTATCGGCGTTCGCCGTTATCAGCTATACGCGCAACTGGGTGTACGTGTGCTTCGCCGCGGTTGGCTCGTGGATCGGCGCCTACATCTCGATGACGCTGCTGAAGCGGCCGGGACTGCATCCGGGAGATAGGGAAAGCTGATAGCTGTCGCGGATGTGCTTTGAAGGGGCATGGCTTCAGCCATGCCGTAACGGCGCCACTTTGATCCCTTTATCACGAGGGAGCTTTAGCTCCTGAGGGATCCACTCGTGGCGTCCAATCCCATTGCGCTCGAAACCCGAATTCCCTCAGAGGCTGAAGCCGTATCGTTTGCCGGTGGCAACGGCACGCCTGAAGGCGCGCCCCTTCAAAACCGGATCCGCCTAATACCACGTGTATCCCAGCATGAGCTGGATCGACAGCGGCACGCCGGGATTGTACTGGCCGGTCTCGGCGTTCGAGAGGTGGAACAGGCGGATGGTAGTGTCGAACGACTGACTGCGGCGAGTGAAGAAATGAGTTCCGAGGGCGAGGGCCAACGTGAAGTTTGCCTGCGCCGTATTTCCCGGCGGAAACTTGTTAGGCCCGAACAGCATGCCGCCATCGAATCCAACAAAGGGAACAAGGCGGCGATCGATGCGGGTGAAGTTCCAGCGCGGAGAAACGGCCTCAACTCCGCCCATGTAGTAGTGGCGGCCATCAACAAAATACTGCACCACCGGAATTACGGCGAAATCCCACTCGAACGTGCCGCGCCGCCAGCCCTCGCCATGCTCGCTGGTGAGCACGCGTCCCAGGTGAAACTCAGCTCCCCAACTGCTGGGATAAACTCCCGGCCCATCCGGGATCGGCGGAGTGGATTTGGTTGTGGTGCCGCCGTACGCCTGAACGCCGAAGTTCCACGACGGGTCGCGCAGTGCGTCCATGGCCGGTGTGCTGTGTTTCCTGCGCGCAGGCGGCGATGGCGAATGTCACAAGACACACAAAGCTCGCGAGCGTTCGCACCGGATGGGCGCATCGGAAGCGCATTCCGGCTTAGATGCAATAGCCTCAGGAAAGCTGATTTGATTTCGCAACGATGAAATTATGTAGCTTTGTATCAGGGCCTCGCTTTAGCGGGCGGGAGGATCGCAGGACCAGATGGATCCATCCGGTAAGCTGCAACCGCGGGCTTACGCCCACGGCTAATACCTATGACGCCGCTGCGCGGCTTGCTAAAACCAGCTATAACCGACCGTGAACTGCACCGCCCCGTTGATACCCGGGTTCTTGTTTCCGATAGAAGCGTTGGAAAGGTGATAGACCTTTACCGCCAAGTCGAGCGCCTTACGGTCGCCGCGAAAGATGTGCGAGCCCAACTCGGCGCCGCTGGTAAAGTTCACCACCGAGGTGTCCCCGGGAGGCAGGTTGCTGGTGCTGAAAACGATGCCACCCACGGCCGCCATCCAGGGTGCGTATTTGCAATTGCTGGTGAAGTTCCACTTGGCGATGAACGGATTGATCGCCGCTGCGTACTGCGCGTTGCCGTTGTACCAGAACTCGTTGAGCGGGATGACGTCGACATCCATCTCGAACGAACCGCGCAAAAAGTTGTCGCCGTGCTCGTTAGTCAGCACGCGGCCGAATCGCACTCCGGCCAGCAATGTCTGCGCGCTAGGGGTGTTCGCGAACGAAGTGCTTCCGCCGAGGAAGACTCCTTTCGTCCACACGGGATGGCGAATGCACATCAACCGGGCTATCGGTTGGCAGTTGCGCCAGCAGCGGCGGCGCAGAGCAGACAAACAACACAGAGAAGTCGAGCGGCTATCTTCATGTTTGGTCTGAAAGAAACGTCGAAAGTAACAGCTAGCCGCGAGTTAGGCAAATTTTCGGCTGCCCGTCATACGGCCAGCAGCGTCGCCGTACGGATTGACGGCGACCTGCGCAGTTTCTCCAACACCTCTGCCGGCACATCACCGTCGACCTGCACAATGGCGAACGCTCCCGCCTGATTTCGGCCCAGCGACATACGCGCGATGTTAACCTTCGCTTCGCCGAGGACGGTCCCAATGCGGCCAATCACGCCTGGCGAGTCATCGTTGGAGATGGCGATGAAACGGCCCTCGAGCTGCGATTCGATCTCGACCTCATTCAGCTCGATCAGCCGAGGCTCGTTGTTGTGCACGAGGGTCCCGCACGCTTCCACCTCTTCGCTTAGGCCTGACAGCGTTGCGCGAATGGCATTCGGCGCGCCGCGTCGAGCGGAACGAACATCCCGCACCAGTACGCCGCGCGCGTCGGCCATGGCTTGGGCATTGATGACGTTCATCGGCTCATCGCTGCCCAACTGAAGCACGGAGGCGACGAGAGAACTCTTAATAAGGTTTGTCTTCCAGTTCGCCAGCTCGCCTTCATACTCGATCTGGATTTGCTGAAGGTTGGAGCGAAACAGTTGCGCAACGAATTTGCCCAGCCGGGTGGCGAGGTCGAAGTACGGCCGAGCTGCTGGTATTCGAGATCGGTAAGGGAGGGAAGATTCACTGCGTTCTGCGCGATTCCGTCGCGGAAGTAGTCGCAAATCTGCTGCGCGATCTGAATGCCGACCGCTTCCTGCGCCTCTTTGGTCGAAGCTCCGATATGTGGAGTGGCGATCAGGTTTGGCAGCGCGAGCAGTGCAGAGCCCTTGGGCGGTTCCTCCGAAAACACATCGAGTGCCGCTCCGCCGACTTTTCCGGAGCGCATTGCCTGCTCAAGGTCATGCTCGTTGATGAGCTCGCCGCGCGCGCAGTTCACGATGCGCGACTCCAGCTTTCATCTTTTCGAATGCGCTGGAGTTCAGCATTCCCTTGGTCTGCGGCGTGAGCGCGAGATGAAGGGAAATGTAGTCAGCGACTCTTGTAGAGCTCGTCGAGCGTGAGCAATTCGACGCCCAGTTCGTGCGCGCGGGCAGGGGAGAGGTATGGATCCGCGACGACAACCTTCATCCCGAAACCCATCGCGCGGGTGGCGACTTCGGTGCCGATTCTTCCCATGCCGATGATGCCGAGCGTTTTCGCGCGCAGCTCAGTTCCTTGGAGCGATTTCTTCTCCCACTGTCCAGCGCGAGTGGTGTGATCGGCGCGTGAGAGGTGGCGCGCCATCGCGAGCATCAGTCCTAGTGCGAGTTCGGCCACCGCAATAGAACTCGCTCCCGGTGCGTTCATCACCACGATGCCACGGCGCGTCGCGAACTCCACGTCCACGTTGTCGACGCCAACGCCGGCGCGTCCGATGACCTTCAACCGCTTGGCGTTCGCGATGAGTTTCTCGTCGGCCTGTACTGCGGAACGAACGATTAGCGCGTCGGCATCCTCGATGGCCGCGGCGGGATCGACGGCGAATTCCTCGGGGCCGACGACTTTATACTCCGGCGCGGGAAAGAGTTTCAGCGCCGCGTTGGCAATCTTCTCGGCGATAACGATTTTCATCGTGCGCCTCCGGCGGCTTCATGCGCATTGCGACCTGCGAAGGCGCGTTGAGCGGCGCGCATCCCATCGCCCAAGTCGAACTTGCGATGGCCCAGCCGAGCAAGTACCTGTTCGAGTCCGGCGATGACCGCGATGCAGTCGAGATAATCGAGAAAACCGATGTGTGCGATGCGGAAGAGCTGGCCTTTCATTTCGCCCTGTCCGTCGGAAAGGATGCCGCCGAAATCGGACTTGAAGGCTTTGACAATGTCGGTCGCGGAGACTCCCGCAGGCGCCTTCACCGCGGTGACGGCAGCGCTCGGACTTGAAGAGAACAGCTCCAGTCCAAGTGCCTCGACGCCCCGGCGCGTGCACTCGGCACAAAGTTCGGCGTTCGCTACGAGCTTGTTGCGTCCTGCTACAAGGTCGCCTTCACCTTGCGAGGTGAGGTAGTCGAGCGCCGCGCCCATGGCGGCAATCAGCGCGACCGCCGGAGTGTAAGCCGACTCGCCTTTGGCGGCCGACTTCCGCTCCTTCTGCAGATCGAAGTAATAGCGCGGCTGCTTCGCCGTTTCCATTCGCTTCCAGGCGCGCTCACTTGCGGCGAGATAAGCCAGCCCGGGAGGGATCATTAGCGCCTTTTGCGATCCGCCGATGATGATGTCGATTCCAGCGGCATCGGGATCGAGCGCCGTTGTTCCCAGCCCGGTGATGGCATCTACAACGAGAAGCGTGTCGCTGCCTTTGAGCAGCGCGCCGATTGCTGCGACATCGTGACGCGTGCCGGTCGAGGTCTCCGTCGCCTGCATGTAGACCACGCGCGTTTGAGGACTGAGTTGCGAACGCACCTGCTCGATCGTGAAGGTCTCTCCATAGGGCGCAGAGACGACTTTCGCATTGCAGCCGAATGCTTTTGCGAGACTCGTCCAGCGCTCGCCGAACTTACCGGCGGTGAGCACGAGGACTTCGTCGCCGGGGCTGGTGAGATTGCTGACCGCAGCTTCCATCGCGCCGGTTCCGGAAGAGGCGAGCACCACAACATCGTTGGCGGTTCCGATGAAGAGTTTAAGCTGCTCGATGACTTTCTTGAATAAGGCCCGAAACTCAGGCGTGCGATGGTGCAGGTCCGCCGCAGCCATGGCGAATTGGGCAGCGGGCAGCAGCGGGGTCGGGCCGGGAGTATAAAGACGCGTCTTGCGAAACATGAAAGTTCACCTCAGGTATTAGGGGAACTTCCAGTGTAGCCCGTAGCTCGTCCCTCCCGATGTTTGTTGAAGGTTGACTTTCGAACGATTCCCACTTCAGAACTCTGACACGAGGTAAGCTGATGGTTTACCGACTTAAACGGCGAACTGCCTTCAATGCCCGAATACATCGCTACTGTAATTACTACGTCGCCGACACACGCCGTTGTCCACCAATGTGTTCGGCTTCTGGCGCGCTATTTCGAGTTTTCCTCGCGCCGCCAATTGGATGACCGACACGCCTCATGTGCGGCGACCTTGTTTGAGGCAGCTCGCGGCAGCGAACTATCCGACGATGAACGGCGCGAATTGAACGACGCGGTGGAGCGGTTGGGCGCTGACGTTTTCATTCGACCCTTCGAGAGTGTTGCGAATCCGCCGAAGCTGTTCGTGTTCGACATGGACTCCACGATCATTCAGGCCGAGGTGATCGATCGGCTGGCGGCGCTGGCCGGAGCGGGCCCGGAAGTTTCAGCGATCACCGAGTCAGCGATGCGAGGCGAGATCGACTTTCGCACCAGCCTGCAAAAGCGCGTGGCGTTGCTGAAAGGTTTGCGCGAAGAGGTCTTCGCCGAACTGGAGCAGGGAATTGAACTGGGCATCGGACTGGAAGCACTGATGCAAGGTCTCGCCGAGCACGGCTGCAAGACGGCGGTGATCTCGGGTGGGTTCGGCGTGATCGGACGCAGGCTGCAGCAACGGCTCGGCTTCGACTACGTCTTCACCAACGAACTCGAGGTGGTCGATGGATCGCTGACCGGGCGGCTCGCAGCAGAGATTATCGACGGACAGCGCAAAGCCGAGTTGCTGAACGAGGTCGCGGCTCGTGAGCGATATTCCGCAAAAGCCAAGTCGTTGCCGTGGGAGATGGTGCGAACGATCTTCTGATGCTGGCGCAGGCCGGCATTGGAGTCGCCTACCACGCCAAGCCAGTCGTCCGCGCCGCCGCAAAGTACCGCCTCACCCATGCGGGGCTCGATGCTTTGCTGTATCTGCTGTAAGCAATCCGGCTACAGGTTCTTGGGCTTGGTGCGGGCGTAGCGATCCATGTGGCCGGTCCATTTGAGGAAGCGCAGCAACTCCTCTCGCTCGTGCCACATGAAACCGCAGAACTCGGGGAAGCCGATGCTCTGCATCTTGACCCCGCTATAGGTCTCGATGCGCCAGCGGAGATACGGACTGCGCCAGGGCGCGAGGTGATGGCCCCGCGTGGCGTTCCACAGGAAACGAAGGACGTTGCGCATCGTTAAAGGCAGTATAGCTGTGCGCGAGCGCGCGCAGCATGTCGAACATCGAGCCGTTGAACGCGTGCTAACCTTCGAATATGGGCGACGAGCAGACGCGACGAGCTGCTGAAGACCACTACTACAGCGCGCTCGACCACTATGCCGAAGGACGCCATCCCGAGGCCATCGCCGAGTACGAGGCTGCGATCGCGAAAGATGGCTCGTTCCTCGATGCCATGCACGGATTGGCGCGCGTGCTTCAGGACACCGAGCAGTACGACAAGGCCATCGCCGTTGCCAGCCGCATCGCGGAGCTCGATCCCGACGACGTGCTGGCGCATACCAGCCTTTCCATCCTCTATCAGCGCAAGGGTATGGTTCCCGAGGCTGAGGCTGAAGCTGCGAAGGCGCGCGTTTTGGGCTGGAAGCAACAGTTGAAAAATAAGGCGTGAAGGAAACTAGCCGCGGATTTACACGGATGCACACGGATCAGACGAGCTGGGATTTAAGAATCCGAGACTCGAGTATCATTTGTGATCCTCCGTCTGTATCCGTGGTCGACCGTTCTTTCGCTGGGCAGATGAGCCACTACACTAAAGAGTGGCAGTCCCGCAGCGCAAAACCAAGAAGCGTCCAGTCCGGCCCGGAGCCGAGCAACAGGTGCGGCAGATCTACCGCAGGCTGGCGCAAGCTTGGGGGCCGCAGCACTGGTGGCCGGCGGAAACTCCGTTCGAGGTCATCGTCGGAGCCATCCTGACCCAGAACACCTCGTGGACCAACGTCGAGCGGGCGATGGCGAAGCTGCGCGAAGCCGGCGTGCTGAACCTGGAAGGAATCAGGAACGTTCCTCAGGCGGAACTGGAAATCCTAATTAGGTCGTCCGGCTATTTTCGGCAGAAGGCGCAACGGCTGAAGGACTTCGCGGCGTTCATCGATGCGAAGTACGGCGGATCGCTGGATCAAATGTTCGCGACACCGTCCGACGAATTGCGTGCGGAACTGCTGACGCAGAAGGGTATCGGGATGGAGACAGCCGACTCCATCCTCTTATATGCGGGGCTGCATTCGGTGTTCGTGGTTGACGCATACACGCGGCGCGTCTTCGAACGTCACAGAATGGTGAATGGCTCCGCGAAGTATGACGAGATTCGATTGCTGGTGGAACACGCGCTGGCAGAAGACAGCGTACCGAGCGTGAGCGTGGCGGTCGACGCTGGGTTGCGTCCGGTGGTACATCCGCCGTCAGCGATGAGCACGGCGCAACAAACCAATGGGACACGTGTCTACAACGAGATGCATGGCCTGTTGGTGCAACTGGGCAAGCACTATTGTGACAAGGGCCGCCCGAAATGTGAGGAGTGTCCGTTAGGGCAGATGCTGTCATCGCGACAGCGTGCTCGACTACAAACTGCCAGTCGGAATATTAACCGGCGAGCAACACAGAAAGCGGAGTAGAACCCGCCGGGCTAAGGCTATAATGGGCTTCTGCCCCGGCTGTCCCCGCGCGCCGCTTGAACCCCAGGTGTATCCGGAGAACGATTCCGGAGGACAAACGATTCATGCCGTCAGCGCCTTCTAACATTCCGAAGAAAAACCGTACCCCGGCGGTGATTGCGCTCTCGATCGCCACGTTCCTGCTGTTCGCCATCATCTTCGCGCAGGCCACGTTCAAGCTGACGATCCTCGATCCTGACACCAGCGAACAGACGCTGATCTTCGCGGCGTTGTCGGCGCTCATCTTTCTTCTGTTCGTCGCCCTGGTGGTTGTGCTCATCCGCACGCTGTTGCGGCTCTACGCCGAACGCAAGACGGGGGTGCTGGGTTCGAAGTTTCGCAGCCGCATGGTCATGGGTGCGCTGCTGCTGTCGCTGGGGCCGGTGATCTTCCTGTTCATGTTTTCTTACGGCCTGATGAATCGCTCGGTCGAGCGCTGGTTCTCGCGGCCGGTGGAAGACGTGGAATATCGCACCAGTACCATCGCCGGGTTGTTGACCGACTACGCGACGGCCAACGCGCGGGCTGAGGCGGAGCGGCTGGCTGCCACGCCGAGCGCGCAGAAATCGTTTCAGACCGGCAACTTCAGCTTCATCATGGATGAGTTCCGCCACAGCGAGTTTACGCTGCAGGGCGGCTTCGCTTTCGCCCTCGAAGATGACCGGGCCGAGGCGACCTTCCATTCGCCCGATCCGTGGCCACTGATACGCGATCGATTGCCGCTGGACTCAGCCCAAAGTCAGGTGAAGACCTTTGACGTCGAGGGAACGCTGTACGTCGTGGGCCAGGCCAAGGTGGGACACGATGGCAAGGTCCTGGTCGCGATGCCGTTGCCCGCCAACTACTCGGGCATGCTGCGCGACATCGAGAAGAGCCAGCAGCAGTATGAAACCCTTCGCCAGCAACGGCGCCGATTGCGGCGTGCGTATCTGGGATACCTGCTGTTCCTGACGGTTGGTGTGCTGTTTGCGTCGCTATGGCTGGCGCTGTTCCTGTCGAGGATGGTAACGCGGCCGCTGGTCGCGCTGGCCGAGGCGACGCATGAAATCTCGCGGGGACGCCTGGACGTGCGCGTCGATGTTACCGCCGACAGCGAGATCGGCCAACTGGTGCAATCGTTCAACAAGATGGCGGAGGACCTGGAATCGAGCCGCAGCAAGATCGAGGCCTCGCGTCATGATCTGGGTGAAGCCAATGTCGAGTTGGAACATCGCACGCGGCATATCGAAACCGTTCTGGAGAGCATTCCCAGTGGCGTGTTGTCGGTGGATGCGTCACGGGTAATTACTCGCATGAACGGTGCGATGCGACGCATGCTACGCCAGGAAGGCGACGAGGTGCCCGGCGAGTCGTTGCGCGATTTGTTCTCTGATGAGGTGGTCGCCGATCTGGAACACATGCTGCGCCGCGCCGATCGCATGGGCTCAACCACCAGCCAGATGGAGATCGCGACGCGCGCATGCAAACTTGAACGTCGCAGTCACCATCGCAACCCTCGATCCGCCGCAACGGACCTCGGTGACGCCGCGCCTGGGTTACGTGATGGTGTTTGAAGATATGTCCGATGTGTTGCGGGCGCAGAAGCAGGCCGCCTGGCGCGAGGTGGCACGGCGGGTGGCGCACGAGATCAAGAATCCGCTGACCCCCATCGCGTTGTCGGCGGAACGGATTCGCCGCCATCTGGAACGGGGTGTACCGCCCGACGCGGCTTCGCTGGGTGTAATCCGAAGCTGCTCTGAGACCATCGGCACGTCAGTGGAGACGGTACGAACCCTGGTGGATGAGTTCTCGCTGCTGGCGCGTTTTCCGGCGTCGCGTCCGGAGCCGACCGACATCAACAGCATCATCGAGAGCGCGCTCAGCATGTTCAATGGCCGGCTCGACGGCATCCGCGTGAGCAAGTACCTGAGCGCAGATCTGCCTCCGGTTCTGGCCGACGTGGCGGCTATGAAGCGCGCTATCGCCAACCTTGTCGACAACGCTGCTGAGGCCATGCAGGACTCGCTGGTAAAGGAGATCCAAATCTCCACCAGCGTTGCCGGGGAACGCGATGCGGTTGAGATCGTCATCGCCGACACCGGACACGGGGTGACGCCCGAGCTGAAGGAGAAGCTCTTCCTGCCCTACTTCTCCACCAAAAAGCGCGGAACCGGCCTGGGACTCGCCATCGTCAGCCGAATCATAGAAGACCATCACGGTTCCATCCGCGTGGAAGAAAATCGTCCGGTGGGCGCCCGGTTTACATTAGAGTTGCCAGTACAGCAAGAGATGGCTGTTACAGTCGCGCAATCGAATGCAAACCATACTGATCGTGGATGACGAGTCGCAGATCCGCAGCTCCCTGCAGGGGGTGCTGGAGGACGAAGGCTACCAAACACTACTCTCCGAGACCGGCGAGGACTGCCTCGAAACCTTGCGGCTCAAGCCGGTCGACGTCGTCCTGCTCGACATCTGGCTGCCGGGAAGAGATGGGCTGGAAGTCCTCGAAGACATCATGGGCACGAACAATCCGCCGGAAGTCATCATGATCTCCGGCCACGGCAGCATCGATGCTGCCGTGCGCGCCACTAAGCTCGGGCGCCTTCGACTTCCTGGAGAAGCCGCTTTCGGTCGAACGAACTCTGATCGTGCTGAAGAACGCGCTGGAAGCCAAGCGCCTGCGCAGCGAGAACCTGGAGTTCAAGCGGCAGTTCCAGTCGCGCAGCGTCATCGTCGGCGACAGCGTTCCGGTGAAGGCACTGCGGCAGCAGATCGGGCTCATGGCCCCGACCAATGGCCGCGTGCTCATCTACGGAGAGTCGGGCACGGGAAAAGAGCTGGTGGCGCGAGCGATCCACGCCCAGAGCCTGCGCAAAGAGTCGATGTTCGTTGAGGTCAACTGCGCGGCCATTCCTGAAGACCTGATCGAGAGCGAGCTGTTTGGCCATCGCAAAGGAGCTTTCGCCGGAGCCGCAGCGGCCAAGGAAGGGAAGTTCCGCAAGGCCGACGCGGGCACGCTCTTCCTCGACGAAGTCGGCGACATGAGCCTGAAGACGCAGTCGAAGGTGCTGCGCACGCTGGATGAAGGGCGCTTCGCTCCGCTCGGCGAAGATGAGTCCGTGACGGTGGATGTTCGCGTGATCGCCGCTACAAATAAAGACCTTGAGGACGAGATATCGAAGGGCAACTTCCGCGAAGACCTGTTCTACCGGCTGAACGTGATCCCGTTCTATGTGCCGCCGCTGCGCGAACGCAAAGAAGACATCCCAGTGCTGGCGCATTACTTTCTGAAGGAGTTCTCCCACACCTACCAGCGCCATCCCAAAGAGATGACCGAGGACGCGGTGGACGCGCTGCTGCGCTATTCCTGGCCGGGCAACGTCCGTGAGTTGCGTAATGTTATCGAGCGCATCGTCATCATGAATCCGACGACCGGCCGGCTGGAACGCAAGCATCTGCCGTCGCTCATCTTTCGCGATGGCGGTCGGCGTCCCTGGGCGGAGTTCTCGTACCTTGCACGAAGCGCGTGCCGCCTACGAGCGTGACTACATCCTGAAGAAGCTGGACGAGAACCACAGCAACGTCAGCCGCACCGCCGAGGTGCTTGGCCTGGAGCGCAGCCACCTCTATCGCAAGATGAAGGCGCTGGGGATTGCGGTGAAAGAATAACGGATGCGAGATAAGAGTCGGCTCACCGTCAGGATTGATCGAGCATGGTCACAGAAATCGGACAGATAGAGGCGATCTTTCGTTACCCCGTAAAGTCCATGCGCGGCGAGCCACTGCAATCCGCTCACTTGGGTTGGCATGGCGTCGATGGTGACAGGCGCCTGGCGCTTCGTCGGGTCGATGATCGCACTGGGATGCCGTGGTTGACAGCGAGTAAGCTTCCCGAGTTGGTGTTGTTTACTCCCCTCCGCGCGTGAAGACGGTGTTCAAGAGGATTCTCCCACGCACATTCGCACGCCCGATGGCAAAGAGCTGCCTGCCTTTGGAGAAGAACTGGCCGCTGATGTCGGATGTCGCTACGGTGCTCCCGTGCAGATGATGCAGTTGAGGCACGGCATCTTCGATGACGCGTGTATCTCGGTGATTGCTTCCGATACGGTGGGTGAGATCAGCCGGCTGGCCCGGCTTACTCCAGACGTGCGACGATTTCGCCCGAACATTCTGGTTCGCCTGCTGCGACCGGGTCCGTTCCTCGAGGACGAGTGGCTCGGCGGCGTACTCTCGTTCGGCGATGGCGATGATGCGCCCGCCATCTCCGTCACCCAGCACGATGTCCGGTGCTCGATGGTGAACCTCGATCCCGACTCGGCGAAGCCGACGCCGGAAGTGTTGAAAGCAGTCGTTCGCGTCAACCAGAACAACGCTGGGATCTACGGCGCGGTGACTCGGACTGGTCAAATCGCGGTCGGACAGACCTTACGCCTGCGTGCGGCGCATAGCGCCGGCATTGGTGGATAGTATGAGCTCCTAGCGAGAGCTCGTTCGATAGCGCCTCCTCAAGACAGACGGCTGATTCCGGGGAGTGCGTCAAACCCTGCATCGAAGCTGAGTATTTGACCGATGCCATTCTGCTGCATTATCGACACGTGGATCGCGTCGCGTGCCGAGAGGTGTTGGTACTGCAACACGATCTGCTTGGCTCTCTCTGCTGCTGCGACATCTACAGGTAGTACTTCATCCACGATTCCGAGCAAGGCATCGAAGGCGGGCTGAATCGCAGGGCGGCGGTTGATCGCCACGTAACGGTGGAGGATTTCCTGCAGAACCTCGGCATCTGTGACCAACCGCTCCCGCCGTCGCAAGAGATCTTCGACGCGACGTTCGGCATCGGCTTTGTTAGGGTGTGATGTTCCGACAAGATACATCGGGATGTTGGAATCCACCAGGATCAAGGCCGCTGCCCGCTTAGATAGCCGGCTTCAATTTCTGCGAGCATCTGGTCAATGTCTCCCACCGGAAACTGATACTGACTTGCGATGCGAAGTGCATCCAGCTTCTTACCGAGGCTACCTTCGGGCTGTTGGCGGCGGGCCGCGGCAAGCGATTGGCGCACCCACTCCGCGGTCGACATTCGCCGCGCTCGTGCGGCGCGTTGGATCTCCCGATAATCGGAGTCTTGCAGGATGACCTGCAACCGTTTAGCCATATAAGTAGTCTAGTTGACTCATCATGATGAGTCAATTGCTTGGCCAACCCATTTTTATTTGCCCGGGCGGGGACGTGCTTGGATCTCTTTGTAGCTGCGTCACAATTTCCCTGTGACGCGCGTCATATCCCCTTGGGCAGCAAAAGCGTAACGTGAAATGTTTGCGATGAAGCAGTTAGTGCGCGCTCCTTCGCCGCGCCTGCCGACGCGAACCGGAGAATCAAGTTGCGCGACGCCGTACTGCAATTGTGGCCCGAGATCGGGTGGATCGCCGATCCCGGCCTGCGGGAGCAAGTCACCCAAACCTGGATACGCGCCCTCGAACTTAGTCCGCTTACTGCGGACGATCTGAACCAGATTCCTTTCACCCTTCTCGTTCCCAACTGCCCAACTACCTTCATGGAGCACAAGCGCTGCGTGGTGCACATTGCGCGCAAAGCTGCCGAAAGCATGAAGGAGTTCATGGGCAAGGCGCTGCCCATCGACCTGGACACGGTGATCGCCGGCGCGATTCTCGCCGACGTCGGCAAGCTGCTGGAGTACGAGAAAGTCGATGGGAAGGCACGTCAGAGCAAGCGAGGCGAGATGTTGCGCCATCCGTTTACCGGAGTCGCGCTGGCGATGCAGTGCGGCGTACCCGATGCTGTGTGCCACATCATTGCCGCTCATGCCGCCGAAGGCGACCTGGTGAAGCGCACGACGGAAGCCTATATCGTCCATCACGCCGACTTCATGGCGTTCCTGCCCTTCAAGAACCTGAGCAAGTAAGGAGATTTTTTATGCCCACTCTCACTGAAGCGCCGGTTGCCGTAAGCAAACAGACCGTGACTGCTGCCATGTCGCAATGGGCGGCTGATCTGCGGTTCGAAGATCTCTCGCCGGAAGCCGTGTACCAGGCGAAGCGTTTTTTGCTCGACAGCATGGGCTGCGCCCTTGGCGGATACCAGCAAAATGACGTGATGATTGCCCTCGAGGTGCTGAACGAGATCGCCGGGCCAGGAGCAGCGACGATTATCGGCACCGGTCTGCACGTCGATGCTGTGTCGGCGTCGCTGGCGAATGCGCTGATGATCCGCTGCATGGACTACAACGACATCTACTGGAAGCAGGACCCGTGCCATCCCTCCGACATCTTTCCTGCCGCGCTGGCCTGCTGCGAGCGGGCGAAGAGTGATGGGCGCGAATTGATTGTCGGCCTGGTGCTGGGCCATGAGTTCGAGATGCGGCTCTGCGAAGCGGCGTTCCCGGGGATTCGCGAGCGCGGCTGGCATCATGCGACGTTGACGGCGCTCGTCTCGCCTATTGTTGCCGGACGCATGCTGCACCTCGATTGGCCGAAAATTCAGCACGCCATTGGTATCAGTGCCAGCGCGCGCGCCACGCTGGGAGCGGTGACTGCCGGCAAGCTGACCATGATGAAGAATACGGTCGATCCGCTGGCGACGCAGAGCGGCGTGCTGGCGGCGTTGCTGGCGGAAAAGGGTTACACCGGTCCCGAACACGTCATCGATGGCAAAGAGGGAATCGTCCACTGCCTGGGTCCGGAGTGGAAGCTGGATGTTCTCACCGATGGGCTGGGCGAGGCTTCTTCCTGGCGTATCACACAATGTGGGATGAAGGCATTTCCCACCGAAGCGCTCACGCACACTCCCATATCCGCAGTGCTGCAACTGGTGAAGGACAATAATCTAGAGCCGCAGCAAATCGCGCGAGTACACATTCGCACTACCGCGCGGGGAGCCGACATCCTCAGCGATCCCAGCAAGTACGATCCGCACACCAAGGAGACGGCCGACCACTCGCTGCCGTATGTCATCGCCGCGGCCATTGCCGAGCGGCAGGTCACGCCGCTGCAATTCACGCCGGAGAAGATCAACGATCCACTGATCCGCGAGCAACTGAAGAAGGTGGTTGTAGTCGCTGATAAAGAGATCGAGAAAGTGTTTCCTGCTTTGCAGCGCGTGATTGTCAGCATCCGCACCAACGATGGCACCGAGTTCATGACGCAGCTCGATTATCCCAAGGGCGATCCGCGTAATCCGCTTAGCGATCAGGAAGTAGAAGAGAAGTTCGAAGCGCTGGCTGAGCCGGTTCTGTCGAAGAAGGCGCGTCGCCGAGCGATCGAAGCCATCTGGAACCTGGAGAAGCAGGAGAGCGTGACCGAGTTGATGCGGTTGTTCCGCGTCGACCGGAAAGGCCATTGATCATGAAGCAGACAGTAGTCGAGAAGATTGCACAGCACCACATGGCCGACGGTCCGCAGCGCCCGCTGCGCGCCGGGGACTTCCTCTCCATCCGGCCGACGCACGTCATGACGCACGACAACACGTCGGCGGTGATGAAGAAGTTCAAGGCCATAGGCGCGACTAAAGTGCATGATCCCGCGCAGCCGGTATTTACCGCCGATCACGACATCCAGAACGAGGAAGAGTCGAACCTGGCGAAGTATCGCAGCATGGAGGCATTCGCGCACGAGCAGGGAATCGACTTCTATCCGCCGGGCACGGGAATTGGCCACCAGATCATGGTCGAGCAGGGATACGTGCAGCCTGGTCGCTTTGTGGTGGCCTCTGATTCGCACTCCAACATGTACGGAGCATTGGGCGCGATTGGCACCCCCGTAGTCCGCACCGACGCAGCAGCCATCTGGGCTACTGGGCAATTTTGGTGGCAGATACCGCGAACTATTCAAGTTGTACTTGAGGGCAAGCTGCAGCCTGGCGTCACCGGCAAAGACGTGATCATCACGCTGTGTGGAGTCTACAACCACGATGAGGTGCTGAACGCGGCGGTCGAGTTCAGCGGGCCCGGAGTCGCGTCGCTCAGCATGGACGCCCGGCTCAGCATCGCCAACATGACGACGGAGTGGGGCGCGGTGGTGGGCTGGTTCCCAGTCGATGCGGTGACGATCGCGTACCTGGAAGGCCGCAACCTGGTACTGCGCAAACACGACATCCGCCGCATCACGGAGATGAACCTGCTGAAGTGGCGCACCAGTCCTCCTGACGCCGGACAAGGATGCGGTTTACGCCGGGCGTATTGTTCTGAACCTCGACGACGTGACACCGCATGTTTCCGGGCCGGACACGGTGCAGGTGATGCAATCGCTAGCCGAGATCGAGCAGAAAAAGGTTGCCATCCAGAAGGCGTATCTGGTCTCGTGCGTGAACTCGCGGCTGGAAGATTTGTCAGCGGCGGCGCGCGTGCTGCACGGAAAGAAGATCGCGTCGGGAGTGAAGTTCTACCTGGCCGCAGCCAGCATGGAAGTCGAGGACGAGGCAGTCAAACGCGGCATCTGGCAGACGCTGCTCAATGCCGGTGCCGAGCCGCTTCCGCCGGGATGCGGTCCGTGCATTGGGCTTGGCAACAGGATTGCTGGAGCCGGGCGAGGTGGGAATCTCGGCCACCAATCGCAATTTCAAGGGCCGCATGGGAGCGCGCGATGCGCAGTGCTATCTCGCCAGCCCTGAAGTCGTAGCGGCATCGGCGATTGCGGGATATATATGCGGGCCATCGAAGCTGCCGGTGCGCGAAGTGCGCCACCGGTTTGCCGTGTATGCGCCGCCTTCGGTAACGGAAGAAGCGGTCGAGATTCTGCCCGGCTTTCCCGAGACGCTGCGCGGGCGGCTGATCTTCCTGCCGCAAGACAATCTCAATACCGACGGCATCTACGGCAAGGACTACACCTATCGCGAAGACATGACGCCCGAGATGATGGCGAGCGTCGTGATGCAAAACTACGACCCGGAATTCGTGCAGCGCACGCAGTTCGGCGACATCGTGGTGGGCGGCTTCAATTTCGGCACCGGTTCCAGCCGCGAGCAGGCGGTTACCGCGCTTGAAGTGCGCGGGAATTCCGCTGGTAATTGCCGGCAGTTTTTCGCAGACCTATTTGCGCAATGCGTTCAATAACGGTTTCCTGTGTATTGAAGCGCCGGAGCTGGTGGCGTACCTGCGACAGCAGTTCGCAGACGCCATCGCCGCAAAGGAAAAAACCATCGTTTCTGCCGACGGGATCGAGGTCGATTTTGCTACCGGCACGATTCTCTACTGCGAAGAAGCGTTCTCGTTCCCGGCGTTGGGCTCGGTGCCGCAGTCGCTGGTGGTCGCGGGCGGGATCGAGAATTTGGTGGCGGAGAAGTTGAAAGCGAAGCTGGAGGCGGCGACGGCGACGGCGTGAGTGTTACGCTGCATAGTTCGCGGATGGAGAAAAGAAACTGCAGGTCCCTCACCGACTGACGTCGGTTCGGGATGACAAGAGTTAAGAGAGGCTGCAAGGAAGAATTTTGCTATGCCAAAACATACGATCGTGACCATGCCGGGAGACGGCATCGGTAACCAAGTTTTGCCGGAAGCAATTCGCGTATTAGATGCCGTCGGCTTTGAAGCCGAATACGTCCATGCCGACATTGGCTGGGAGTGCTGGCGTCGCGAAGGAAACGCGTTGCCCGAGCGTACCGTCGAGTTGTTGCGCAAGCATAAGGTCGGGCTGTTCGGCGCGATCACCTCGAAGCCGAAGAAGGAAGCCGAGGCCGAACTCGCGCCGGCGCTGAAGGGCAAAGGACATCAGTACTTCAGCCCGATCGTTTCGATGCGGCAGATCTTCAACCTCGATATCTGCATGCGTCCGTGCCTGTCGTTCCCCGGCAATCCGCTGAACTTCATTCGCAAGTCGCCCAGCGGCGGCTATGAAGAGCCTCGGGTTGACGTTGTGGTGTTCCGCCAGAACACGGAAGGCCTTTACGCCGGCGTGGAATGGACGAACCCGCCCGAGCAGGTGCGCGACGCGCTGCGGCTGCATTCGAAGTTCAAGCCGTTCAGCAACGTGCCTGGTGACGAGCTGGCGATTTCGGTTCGCATTATCACCCGGCCGGCTGCGCGGCGCATTTGTGAGGCGGCCTTCCGCCATGCTGCGAAGTTCGGGTACAAATCCGTCACCATCTGCGAGAAGCCGAACGTCTTGCGCGAGACCTCGGGCATGATGGAGGAGGCCGCGAAGGAAGTTCAGCGGCAATATCCTGATGTGCAGCTTCGGTCCACTAATATCGACGCGCAGACCATGTGGCTCACCAAGAATCCCGAAGACTACGGCGTGATCGTCGCCAGCAATCTGTTTGGCGACGTCATCAGTGATGCATTCGCCGGACTGGTTGGCGGCCTGGGCTTCGCCGCCTCGGGCAATATCGGCGAAGAGGTCGCGGTCTTCGAACCCACGCACGGCTCGGCGCCGAAGTATGCTGAGCTTGATCCGCCAATCGTGAATCCGATCGCGATGATCCTTTCCGCGGCCATGATGCTCGATCACCTGGGCGAGGCCGACAAAGCCGACCGCGTGCGCAAGGCAATTGCGGCGGTCATCGAGGAAGGCGAAGTTCGCACGTACGACATGATGCGGCTGCCGGGTGGAGGGAAAGCGGTCGCTCTCGGCGCAGCGTGGACGACCGAGATGACCGACGCCATTCTTGAAAAGCTCGGCGCGCCAGTGGAGAAAGCATATGCCGTCAGCAGTCGCAGTTAGCCTACGTCGCGGAGAGGCGGGTCGCGCTGGAAGCTGATGTCCGTTCCGACCTGCGCGTCAGCTTCGAAGAGCGAAATGCGGGTGGAATCGAAGTTGTCCTGCAATCGCGCGTGGACCTTTACTACGGCGAGGCGATCCGCATACAGGCTACCAACGTCCTGCACGCGCTGGGCGTTTCCCATGCTCGCGTAGAGATCGTGGATGAAGGCGCGTTGCCGTTTGTCATCGATGCGCGGCTGGAAGCGGCCGTGCTGCGAGCCGGAATCACGCCGACCATGGCGGCACTGCCCGACGCGGTTCCGCTGCCTTTGCCATCCACTCGCGATCGCTTGCGGCGCTCGCGTCTTTACTTGCCCGGCAACGAGCCGAAGTACTTCATCAATGCCGGCCTGCATGAGCCCGACGGCATCATTCTCGATCTCGAAGACTCGGTGCACCACGCAGAGAAAGATGCGGCGCGCCTGCTGGTTCGCAACGCGCTGAGGTCGGTTGATTTCGGCCATTGCGAACGCATGGTGCGAATCAATCCTTTTCCGCTTGGGCGCAGCGATTTGGAAGAGATCGTACCGCAGCATCCGGACCTCATCCTGATTCCGAAGGTCGAGAACGCAGAGCAGGTACGCGAAGTGGATGCCCGGATCGCCGCAATTCAGGGCCACACCGGAGCCTGTCCGTCCGATATGGCTGATGCCCATTGTAGAGACAGCGCTTGGGGTGGAAAACATTTACGCTATCGCTCACGCCTCGGAGCGCAACGCGGCGATCACCATCGGACTTGAGGACTACACCGCCGACCTCGGCGTGGTGAAGACCGCGACCGGAGCTGAGTCGCTGTATGCGCGCATGCGCCTGGTCAACGCAGCCAAGGCAGCGGGTCTTCAGGCCATCGATTCGGTTTATGGCGACGTGGCCGACGCGGAAGGGCTGCTGCGCTGGGGAGAAGCCTCGCGCGCCATGGGATTTGAAGGCATGGGATGTGTGCATCCGCAGCAGATCAGGATTATCCATGGTGCCTTTGCGCCGTCGGCGGCTGAGATTGAAAAAGCACTGAAGATTGCGGCTGCCTTCGAAGAAGCGCAGGCGCGGGGACTGGGCGTGGTGAGTGTCGGCTCCAAGATGATCGATCCCCCCGTAGTGCATCGCGCATTGAAGTTAGTCGAGCGTGCCCGTCAGATGGGGCTTGTGCCTGACCGAGGCCAAGACAGGAGCCGAGCAATGAAGGCGATGCTTGAAACCGACACCGTCACTAATGCGCTGGGCCGCCGCGTTCCCACCCTGGTAAATGGCCGCGAGCAGATGCCGTTTTCCGGTATTGATGGTGTTCAACCGACCAGCACACAAGATAGGGCCGCCGATCCGCAGCAGTAACGACTATCCCGCGAACGGCGATAAACGGGTACCCGACCTCGAAACCGCGCTGCGCCTTTGCGGATTGCGCGATGGCATGACCATCAGCAGCCATCATCACCTGCGTAATGGCGACCGCGTCGCATTGACGGCGCTGCAAACCGCCGCGGGCATGGGCGTCAAAGACCTGGTATGGTTCCCCAGCGCCTCGTTTCCGTGTCACGAGCCGGTGATCGATCTGATGAAGTCGGGCGCGGTGCATCACATCGAAGGCAGCATGAACGGTCCGCTGGGCGAGTTCTGCTCGCATGGCAACATGCGCGGGCTCGGCGTGTTGCGCTCGCATGGTGGACGCTGGCAGGCGATCCAGGATGGAGAGGTGCACATCGATATCGCCGTGATTGCCGCTCCCACGGCGGATTTCTTCGGCAACGCCGATGGGTCGCACGGGCCTTCGGCTTGCGGCTCGCTAGGCTTCGCGCTGGCTGATTCGATTTATGCCGATCGCGTCATCGTCGTCACCGATAATCTTGTGCCGTTTCCCTGCGTGCCGTGGCAGATCCAGGGCAACAACGTGGATTACGTGGTCGAGGTGCCATCGATTGGCGACCCGGAAAAGATCGTCAGCGGCACGACGCAGATTACGCGCAGTCCTGACCGCTTGCGCATTGCGGAACTGATCGCGCGTTTCCTGCGCGACGCCGGCATCATGCGCAACGGGTTTTCGTTCCAGGCAGGAGCGGGAGGCATTGCGCTGGCATTTGTCGATTACCTCGCGCGCATGATGCGCGAAGCCAACGTGAAAGCCAGCTTCGTGCGCGGAGGTTCGACAAAATATCTGGTCGACATGCTGAGGGAAAGTCTAATCGGCTACATTCTCGACGGGCAGACATTCGATCTCGATGGCGTGAGGTCGATCGCCAGCGATCCGCGGCACGTGGCGACTTCGCCGTTCACCTCGTACAACTTCAACGGCAAGGGCAACTTCGCCTCGATGATCGATGCCTGCGTGCTGGGCGCGACTGAGGTGGACGTCAACTTCAACGCTAATGTCGTTACGCATTCCGATGGCCGGCTGCTGCACGGTATCGGCGGCTGGCAAAATTGTCTGTTCGGCGGCTGCACGATTCTGGCGGTGCCTTCGTTCCGTGACCGTATCCCGGTGATTGTGGACGAAGTCACCACGATTACAGGGCCGGGAGAGTTGATTGACGTGGTGGCCACCGAGCGCGGCATCGCGATCAATCCGCGGCGGCGGGATTTGCTAGATGCCGTGAAAGGCAAGGGACTGCCGATTCGCACGATCGAAGAGATCAAGGCCGAGGTCGAAAAAATCTGCGGCGGCAAACCCGCCAAGCCGCGTCTTGGCGATCATCCGGTGGCGGTTGTGAAGTGGGTGGACGGAACGCTGATCGATACGGTGTGGCAGGTGCTCTCCGACAATCCATATGCGACACCGGCAGGCGGCGCAGAATAGCTTCGGCGAAGGTCCTAAGACCCAGCCTTCAACAGGCGCACGACGGCACCTTGTAACTCCTCAAAAGGATGGTCGGGACCGGGTGCAGGCTGCAGGCGTCCTTGGCGATCAATGAGGAATGTCGCCGGGTAGCGTGCGATGTCGCGATAGAGGTTGGGGACATCGCCACTCGTCGTGAGCAGCGGGTAGGTAACCGGCACGATCTGCCGGAACTGCCGCTGCAGGTCGGCGTCTTCGCTGGAGATTCCAAACACCACCAGTCCCTGATCTTTGTACTGCTGGTACATGCGATCCAGCGCCGGCATTTCTGCGCGACAGGGCCCGCACCACGTCGCCCAGATGTTCACCACCACCACCTGTCCCTTATAGTCCGCTAGCCGCTGCTGTTTTCCATCCAGATCCAGTGTGTCGAAGGCGGGCGCTGGCACTCCGCTCTTTGCCAAGTTGCGTTGCTGCTTCCACCGGGAAGTGCCGTCGCCGATCGGCTTCCACAACAGCAACAGAGAAAGTGCCGCTACAACCAGCCCGATCCGCACGACCCAAGGAGTCGATGCGGCAGCGCGCGCCGTGGATCGTTGTTGACGCCTCTTCTCTGACCTGGAGCTCGCTTCCTGCGTCCACTGCTGTCGCCACGTTATCCACGCCAGGAACACAGTTGCGAAGAACGGCACAGTCATGGCGAGCCCGGACACAGCTAGACGAAATAGCCAATCCTTATCGCGATTGGTGCTGGCGCTGGTCAGCGTCGTATAGACCAGCGAATAAAGCAACCGTGCCAGGAACGGAGACAGGATGCCTACGACTAGCACGAGGTATTGCAACAACTTCGTCATGTTTGGGCGCGCCTCGAGAACAGAACTTCAATATAGATATGTCGACGCGGAGCTCGCAACCGTCGGCGACGCCGCGATCACACATCTGCACCACCACTGCGGCCGACACTCAATGCGTGATGGCCCGTTGTATCTAATAGACGGCCCACGCATCTTATCGGTGTGAACGGGGGAGAGTCCTAGATGCTCAAACGTCTGAACCGTACGGTGTTTGCTGTCAGCCTGACGATTTCCATGCTGGCCTGTTCGGCCAACGGGCAGCGGAAGATCCCGGCGGCTAAAGTGGATGCGTCGCTTGCCGCCAGTTCGGGTAAAGAAACCGCAGTATTTGCCGGTGGCTGCTTCTGGGGAACGCAGTCGGTTTTCGAGCGTGTGAAGGGAGTGCTGAAGACTACGGCGGGATACTCCGGCGGTTCCGCAGCGACTGCGACCTACAGTCAAGTGACCACGGAAACCACCGGCCATGCAGAGTCGGTCGAAGTGGTGTACGACCCGTCCAAGATTACTTACGGGCAACTGCTTCGAATTTTCTTCTCGGTGGTCCACGATCCCACGGAGCTCAATCGGCAGGGACCGGACGTCGGGACCTCGTACCGCTCCGCCATCTTCTATACCAACGATGAGCAGAAGCGCATTGCGACTGACTATATTCAGCAACTGGACGCTGCCAAAGCGTTTCCGTCGCCGATCGTAACCCAGGTCACGCCGCTGAAGGGCTTTTATCGTGCAGAGGACTATCACCAGGATTATGCCCTGCACAACCCAGATAATCCGTATATACAGGTCTGCGATCTGCCGAAGATCAAGGCGTTGAAAGAGGAGTTTCCCGACCTGTTTGTCGAGTACAAAGGGAAATAGCGCTCCGTCGCTCTCACCAACAGAAGCTCCCAAGAGCCGCTGAGAAGAGGACTCTTGCGGTCTTTCCGCGGCCATTTCTCCCTTTACACTCGCATCAACTCTGCCTAACATACTTCCCGTCAGCAAGACATTCGAAGCGATTACCCAACTCACTGGCTGAGGCCCTGAGAGGGAGCTATCAACCAATACGTACGGGCCCTATTGCGTCTGACGGCAGAACCGAGCGTTGTGCCGATGCGCCGCCGTTCGCCTGTTTCGAGCATTGCGTTGCTTCTGGCGCTGATGCTGTCGCAGCTTGGGTACAAGATAGCGGCGCAAGACAAAGTCCAGTCCGACGAAACTTTGAGCGTCGATGACGCGGTCAAGATCGCGCTGGCCGACAATCGCACGCTGAAGATCGTGTCCCTGAACCTTGACGTCCACAAAGAAAAATTAGCGGCGGACAAAACTCGGCGCTTGCCATCGTTCAACACCTATGTCTTTGGTTCTGAGCTCCTGAGCCCTATCTCGTACTTCATACCCGAGGGACAATTCGGTTGCTGTTACCCGGGCATAGGTCCCATTCCGTCACAGAACACGTACCTGACTACCGGGAGTCACCCGACCGCTAACGTGCTGGCATCGGCCTCCCAGCCGCTGATTCAGCTCTACAAAATCAACCTGTATCTGCGCGGACAGCGGCTCTCCATTGAGGAAGCCGAACAGCAATTGCGCGAGCAGAAGCAGACGGTCGTCGACGACGTGCGGCAAGCGTTCTACAAAGTAGTCGAGATCGACAATCAGATCGAATCAACGCAGGCAAGCATTAAGCAATACGAAGAACTGGACCGCATAACCTTGCAATATGTCTCTGAGCAAGTTGCTCTCGAATCGGACAGTCTGGAAGTCAAGACGAAATTGGCACAGGAGCAGCTGTCGCTTCTCAAATTGCAGGACAAAGAGCAGACGGCGAAGGAGACCCTGAATGATCTGCTCGGTCGCAATATCAACACACCGTTTCGTACTGCGGCGGTAGGGCCCGTCTCGGCCGAGGAAATGGATCTCGCGTCGGCGCAGGCGAAAGCACTGGAAAATAATCCCAAAGTAAAAGAAGGCGAGATCACCATCAAACAAGCCGACAACGCGCGTGCCCTTGCCAAGTCGCAATACCTGCCCGACCTGAATTTCTCGATCCAGTACACCACGCCGATTGGCTATACCTTTATTCCAACAAACATCGCGAACGCCGGACTTGAATTCCGTTGGGAGCCCTTCGAATGGGGACGTCGGAAGCACGAGGTCAACGAGAAGACGATCAACGTGGAGCAAAGCAAGCTTGAGTTGGAAAATACCAAGGCAAAGATCCTCATCAACGTAGGCGACCAGTTTCGGTCCTTGAAAGAGGCGCGCGCTTCCGTACTGGTGGCGCAGGCGGCACAGACTTCCTCGCGCGAGAAGTTGCGCGAAGTCACGATGCAGTACGGGCAGCAGACCAAACTCCTGCGCGATGTGCTGCAAGAACAGACAGCGGTTGAAAAAGCTAACTCCGACTTCGACGATGCGCTGGCTTCGTTCTGGAGCGCGAAAGCAAGTTTTGAGAAAGCGATCGGTGAAGAATGATCCATTCCAAATCGCGCCATCGTAATTTCATTTTGGCCTTGCTGGGTTGCTGTATCGCTGCGCTGCTCGCTGCCAGCGGATGCCGCGAAGCCGATTCATCCGAAAAGCCGCTCACCCCGGTGCGTGTTGGTGTGGTCGAGTCGATCCCAGCTAGCGGCGCCAATACCTATTCCGCGAACATCCAGCCCTATCAGCAGGTCGACCTTGCCTTCAAGTCCAACGGATACCTTGCAAGTATTCGCCAAGTGAAGGACCCGAACGGCAAGATGCGCAACATCGATCAGGGCGACTGGGTCACGAGGGGAACGGTTCTCGCGACCGTCTCTCAGGATGATTACAAAGACAAATTGCAACAGGCAACTGCGCAGCTTGCGCGCGCGCAGGCGAATTACGATCGCGCCAAGCTGTCGTTCGATCGCATGGCTGTCCTCTACAAGAACGGAGCGGCGACGGTTTCGGACTACGACAATGCGAACGCACAGATGCTCGACACCAAGGCCGCCATTGACAGCGCGAAGGCGAGCATCGGCGAGGCCCAGACCGCACTCGCTTACTGCGAGCTGCGCGTGCCGTTTGATGGATGGATTGTGAAGCGCAACGTCGACGAAGGACAGCTGGTCGGTCCGGCAACGAACGGCTTCACCATCTCGGATGTGCGTTCTGTCAAAGCAGTGTTCGGCGTTCCCGATACTGCGATGGAACACATACGATTGGGAAGTCCCGAGATAGTCACCACGGATGCTGTGCAAGGCGATTTCGCCGGACACGTGACCTCGATCTCGCCTTCTGCCGATCCGAAGAGCCGCGTGTATTCCGTCGAGGTCAGCATTCCGAACGGCGACAACCGGCTGAAGGCGGGCATGATTGCCTCCATCACCATCCGTTCGGGTGACGAAAAGAAACAAGTCGACGTTGTGTCTCTTGCTGCGGTCGTGCGCAGTCTTAAGCGTCCGAACGGCTTCGCCGTGTTTGTGCCCGACGGAGATGGCGACAGGGTGCGTGTGCATACGCAAGAGGTTGAGTTGGGCGGCACATACGGCAACACCATCGCCGTGGAGCAAGGACTCAAGCCAGGCGACAGGGTAGTCACCTATGGTGCGACCATCATTAAGGATGGAGAGACGGTTCGGGTAATCCAGTAGGTATTCGGTAACCCATGGCGCACATTCACAAATCGGACGCGGAATACATCGCCTCAACGCACAACGTTGCCCGGTTCTTCACCGAGCACCGGCAGGTGTGTTCGGTCCTCTTGCTGGCGACATTTGTGTGGGGCTGGTACGGATACCACCACATGCCGAAGCGGAAGGATCCCGACATTCCGGTGCGTGTGGCTTCCGCCCAATGCAACTGGCCGGGGGCGACGGCTGAACAGGTGGAGCAACTGGTCACGCGTCCCATGGAGCAGGCCATCGCGCTGAACAGCACCATCAAGTCGCCTTCGCCATCCGATTTCGGCATTCGGTCGCTCAGTTTTCCCGGGCAGGCAGTGGTTTACGTACAGTTGGCGGACTCGGTCAACGACAAGAAGGTTCAGTTCTCCGATATCAATCTCAAGCTTCAGCAACTCAACAACAAGCTGCCGCACGGCGCGGGGCCAATCCAGTTCAACAGTAACTTCGGAGACACAGCAGCGTTGATGCTGACTGTCGCCAGCCCAATTGCGTCTCCGACGGAGATATCGCTGCGCGCCCGCGTGGTTCGCAGTGCCATTGAAAAGGTTCGCGCATCAGAGAGCCCCAGCGCGCCGCAGCCACGTCTGAGCATCATCTACTCGTTTCCCATGGCTGTATCGCCGACCCTGGTGCGCCAATCGTTCCAGCAGTTGGTGCGGGCTGGCGCGCAAGAAGGAGCTCTGCGCGACGTTCATTTCTTTGAGGCGCCGGGGTTTGTCGGCGCGGACGTGAATACGCCTCTGGATTCGAAGGGCCTTCGCGCTCTGGGTGACAAGCTGATGGACCAGTACGTCCATCGCGATGAACTTCCGCCGGACGCGTGGCAGTCGACCGTGATTGCCGATCCGGCAGAGGCGGAAGCCAAGCTCACCGAGATTGCCGGCGCGAAGTACACCTATCGCCAGCTCGACGATTTTACGGACCTCCTCCAGCGAACGCTGCAAGGCGTGCCCGAGGTATCGCAGGTCACGCGCTCGGGCGTGTTGCAGGAACAGATTTACCTGGACTACTCACAGCAACGGCTGGCGCAGTACGGCTACGATCCCTCGAAGCTTAAAGACGCGCTGAATGGGCAAAACATAACTTTGCCAGGCGGCAGCCTCGAGGTTGGCTCCAAGTACATTGACATCAACCCATCGGGGCTGTTCCCGGATGCGCAGGCCATCGGCAACGTCATCATTGGCGTTTCCAGCTCCAACAGCCCGGTTTATCTGCGCGATCTGGTCGACATCTCGCGTTCCTATCAGAGCCCGCCGACGTTGCTGAACTTCATGACTTGGCGCGATCCGGACGGGAAGTGGGTCCGCAGTCGCGCCATAACGCTAGCTATCAACATGCGCTCCGGGCAGCAGATTGAGCTCTTCGGGCAACATATCAACGCTGCCTTGGACAACGTGAAGGCCTACCTGCCGGACGATGTGGTGATGGTGCACACCTCCGACCAGGTGATTCAAGTCAGGGAAAACATCGACCTCTTCATGGACGCGCTCTACGAGGCGATCATTCTGGTGGTGCTGGTTTCCCTGATCGGGTTCTGGGAGTGGCGTTCTGCTTTGCTGATGGCCATCTCCATTCCGATCACACTCTCGATGACCTTCGGAATGATTTACTTGCTGGGTATCGACATTCAGCAAGTATCGGTGGCGTCGCTCATCATCGCGCTCGGTTTGCTGGTGGACGATCCGGTGGTCGCAGGAGATTCCATCAAGCGAGGGCTTGCCGAAGGAGAGGCACGCGACGTCGCAGCCTGGCTTGGACCGACCAAGCTCGCGACCGCCATCATGTACGCCACGCTCACCAATATCGTCGCCTATCTGCCATTCCTGCTGATTACCGGCACTACCGGTGAGTTTATCTACAGCCTGCCGGTGGTGATGACTTGTGCTCTGCTGGCGTCGCGGCTGGCTTCGATGACGTTTATTCCGCTGCTCGGATATTTCATTATGCGTCCTGAAAAGACGCCCGAGCGGCCGATCGAAGAGCGTCGGATTAAGGGCTTCACCGGTCTCTACGCGCGAACTGCCAGGTTTGCCATCGATCATCGCTGGAAAGTTGCCACTGCGTCTTTGCTGTTTCTGGTCGCCGGTGGGTTTCTGTTTTCGCAGCTTCAGACTTCATTCTTTCCTGACGATGTGCAGTACTGGTCATACGTCGATGTGTGGCTGCCGAATGACGTGAATTTCGGAGCCACCGCACAGGCGGCACAGCAGGTTGAGTCGATCATTCGCCAGCAGGCGGCGGAGTGGGGCAAGAAGCATCCGGACAAAAACGGCAAGCCGGCCGAAATACTCAAATACGTCACCACCTGGGTCGGAGGCGGCAGCCCGCGCTTCTGGTTCTCGTTGTCGCCTCAGGCGCAACAACTCAACTATGCGGAGGTCCTGGTTCAGCTTACCGACAAAGACATCACTCCGAAATTTGTCGACCAGGTAGGACCCATCCTGAGCGCGTCTCTACCCGGTGTGCGCACCGATTACCGGCAGCTGCAAACCAATCCGCTCAACTATCCGATCGACATTCGCATCGCCAGCCTTGCGGACGTGAGCACCAAGGATAGCTCTGAGAATATTCACACGTTGAGATCGATTGCGCGCCAGGTGGAAGACATTCTCAACACTTCGCCGTGGTCGGAAAGAATCAGGAACGAGTGGCAGAACGAAAGCTCGCAGGTGATGCTCAGCATCAATCCCGATCGCGCCAACCTTGCGGGCATCTCGAACTATGACGTTGCCAACTCAGCTACCGGCGCCTTGAGCGGCGTGCCGGTGACCACGCTGCAAGATGGTGATCGCAACATACCGGTGGTCGCCCGTCTTCGTATGGACGAGCGGGCCCAGCTATCCGACATTCAAAATCTCTACGTATATGGGGAGCAGAGCAAAACCAAGATTCCGCTGGTGCAGATCTCGAACGTGGATACCACGCTGCAGACGGAGCGAATCATTCGGCTTGATCACTTCCGGTCGATGTCCGTTTACGCGTTCTCGGCGCCGGGCCATCTGCCGTCGGAGATCACGAAAACGGCTCTACCGAAGCTGAAGGAACTGGAACAGCGAATGCCTCCCGGCTACGGGATACGAATTGGCGGCGAATATGACAAGCAACAGGAGGGCTTCAAGAACCTGAGCGTTGTGCTTGCCATATCGGTTTTCGCGATTTACCTGGCGCTGCTCTTCCAGTTCAATAACGCCATCAAGCCGTTCCTGGTATTCGCAGCCGCTCCCTATGGGGTCGCGGGAGCGATCTTCGGGCTCTGGGTCATGAAGACCTCATTCGGATTCATGGCGTTCCTGGGCATTGCCAGCCTGATCGGCGTCATCGTGAGCCACGTCATCGTGCTGTTCGACTTTATCGAGGAGATGCACGCGCGCGGGGAGCCCTTCGAGCAAGCAGTCATCGATGCCGGAATCATTCGCCTCCGTCCCGTGCTGATCACCGTCGGCGCAACCGTCCTGGCGCTGTTTCCCCTCGCGATGCACGGCGGTCCGCTCTGGCAGCCGCTGTGTTATGCGCAGATCGGCGGATTGACGGTTGCGACTTTCATTACCTTGTTAATGGTGCCCGTGCTCTATTCGATCTTCGTCCTTGATCTGAAGATCCTGACCTGGGAAGAGAAGAAGAAGGAAGAAGGTCAGAGCTCAGCGGCTGTGCTGCCGGCTACGCAAGGTGCGCATGGGGATTGATAGACTTAGCCGCTGAAGAACCTGCTGTTTGTGCGGCGCCCGCAAAACCAGTCCTTCGACTACGTTCTCGGCAAGCCTCGACTCACTTCGCTCAGGATGAAAAACTGTTATAAGACCTTATCGGCAGGACCAAGGTCGTGCCCTGACGCGAATCTTCTCTGAACCGAGGCTTCGCCAGCCTATCCCCTGACCTGAATCTTCGAGAAGGACAGGATGGCGCGGCTGGAGGTCGGCTGACCGAAACTGGTCGCCGGACGGAACGTCGTGAAGATCAGAACATTCTTCAGTTCGGTCGGCAACGACTTCATGTTGTCGGGGCCAGAGAGGACCCGATAGTCCTGCACCCGACCGTTCGCATCGACATAGGCCTCAACCACGACGTCGTCAGCGTTGCCGAGTCCAGTCGCCAGCTCAAACGGCGCGAATTGCAACTCGGGCGGGGTGTAGAACGCAGTCGGAACATCGTTTGCCGCGGAGAGCTGTCCGGGATAATAGAGGAAGCTGATCAGCAAACCGAAAATAATGATCGTGGTGACCAGGCCCGCCGTAGCGGGAACCATGATGGCGTTGAATGCGTTCTGCCAACGAATCGATAGCGACTGCCAGCGCGGACGGCGAGCGGTTGCTAATTCTTGAGAGAGCGCGACCCGGACCCGCAATGCCACTTCCGGCGGAGCGGATTTACGGCCAAGCGATCCAACCAGCTTCTGCATCTGTTGCAAGTTCTGGTATTCCGCCGAACACTCGTCGCAGCTCGCGATATGTTCACTCATTTGTGCCATCTGGCTGCGGGTAACAGCCCCGTCCAGATACGATGACATTTGCCGTTGCACCACCGAGCATTTCATGGCAACACCTCGGCTTCCTGTCCCCCTACCGCTCTTTGTTTAGGTAGCTTGCGCCTCCGGGTTGAACAACTTACTCCAAATGCCGGCATGTGCCTCTCCAACCGCTTGCGCAACGCATCACGCCCGCGCACCAGGCGAGACTTCACCGTTCCCAGAGACGTGTTCATCACTTCGGCTATCTGCTCGTACGACAACTCTTCGATATCGCGCAAAATGACCGTCGTGCGATATGGCTCAGCCAGGCTCCGCAGTTCCTGTTCCACTCGTGCCTTCAGCTCTTCGTCATAGATGTTGTCGAGTGGCGACTTGCTTTCGTCGACCAGGAGATCCTTGATGCCCAGCGCATATTCTTCACCGCTTTGGACTGGTGGCTCGATCGAGGTTTCTTTCTGCTTGTGCCGGAAGTGCCAGCGCCGCTGATTGAAAGCCTCATGCAGGGCGATGCGATAGATCCATGTTTTCAGGCTGGAGTCGGAGTTGAAGCGCTTGATGCCGCGAAAGACTTTGATGAAAACTTCTTGCGTCGTGTCGGCGGCGTCGGAGGGGTCGTCCAGCATGCGGTACAGAAGGCTGTAGACCGGCTGGGTATATTGTGCGATCAGCCACTCGAAGGCCACTTCCGATCCGGCCTTCAACTCGGCCACGACCGCGGCTTCTTCCGTGCGGACCCCCATCGCACTAGCGAGGTTGCTCAATGTTGTTACTCCCGCCATGTGTCCACGGCGTCAACCTCAATGATACTGAGTTCACGAATCCGTAACAACTCCGCTCGGACTCGCGGTTGACGATTCTCCTTCCAGACAGTGGCCCTCGCAGCGCGACAAGTCGCGCATTGGGGAGGGCTCAGAGGAATAGACTCCAGCCGGGCACAAATTGTTCCCAAAATTGGAAGGCTCGGCTGGGGCACGGTTCTTCCTGTTTGAGTCTGGGCTACGCGCCCGGTGAAGGCCTTTCGGGTGGAAGCCTCCGCATTTATGCGGAGGCTGTGAAAGAACGGTTTACCCGATTGCTTCGCAAACGGGAAGTATTGATTGATCGGGTATGGCAAAAGCGGTTTTACGACTTCAATGTGTGTACCGAAAAGAAGAGAGTAGAGAAGCTACGGTACATGCACCGCAATCCGGTGAAACACGGGCTGGTAGCCGGTCCCGAAGAATGGGATTGGAGTAGTTTTCGAGCTTATCTCAAGGGTGAGAAGGGACTGGTAGAAGTTAATCCTTGTCCGTGGCGATTCCAGCTTCGTGACTCCCACTCAATCCAACCGATGGATTGAGTGGGGAACCCGGCCGAACCGTTTCCCTTGATACGTCTATCAGCGCCATCGACCTACCGTTCGATAGCGTAGTGAAAATTAGGGTCCATTTGTTGTAGGCCTCTGTGGCCGTTACAAGACGGTCCGAAAATGAAACCGAGCACTCATCACGTGCGGCGCATGAATCAGCGTTACTGCCCGCTTCGTTGATCGGGAGGGCTTGTTCGTGGCCGAGGATGGCCATGTACAGTTTCCCGAGTTCCAACCACTTCTTGCCTCGGACTGGCTCTTTATAAAGGCGAAGTAAAGCATTGAAGGCGGCAATATTGTGAGGATCATTCTCTGCATGTGGGACCTCTAGCATCCCACCGGCTGTTGGGATCACCCAGACGTAGTCCACCCCTGGAAGCCGTAGCACTGTGAAAGCGGTATGTTCATCCGACTGTACGGTTGTCTTTCGAAACCGCAATATCGTAGCTCCCGGAGCCCAAGGCACTTCGATTCTTGTACACGCCCACGGCTGCCGAAGATCGTATCCATAGGCGTCCAGAAGAGATGACCCCGCCTGCTCCGTAATGAAACTCAGCAAAGGCACTCCTTTACAAGAGCTGTCCGACGGCTTCTGTGCCCAGGCAAGTAGAGAAAATAGTGATAGAAATGCTAACAGTGCTTGTTTTCTGATCATTTCGGATCACCCAAGACATCCCAGGCGCGCTGGTCTGCTCCCTTCTCACGTTCATACTGGTGTTGTGATACTCGGCGCTGCAAGTCCTCGACGCCTGGTTGGAGCGAGTAGAGGCGATTTCCAAGTTGGTTCAATAACTCTTGGAGGTGCTGTACCGTCTGCTGGTCCTGCCGGAGAGTTGCACCACCCTCTTGCGTATCAGCATACTCTACATGCGCGAACTCGTGTGCGAGGACATAAGCCTGTCGTATCGCGTCATTACTGTTGAGTGTCGAACCGTGGATGTAGCCATCCGAAGCGCTCATCGGATTGCTTGAACTGCCTGTCTTTCCAGCAAGGCTGACATTTACACTCGTCAGGCTCCCTGAATTATTCCAGACATATCCTTTGGTCTCCGACTTTGACGACCTACTATCCCAGCTCAGGTGAACCGTAAGGTTCTTGTTGTTGTTGAGCACATCCCACTGTGCGCGCGCACCTTTTTGGCTGAGGTAGTTGGCCTTCCATTCCTTATATTTCTTGTTGTCTATTACACCTGACTCATCGATAACGTGCCCGTCACTATCTATATGGCTCAGCGGATTGTTCAACACATAACTGTATAGGTTGAGACTCTGCGGGTTGCCGAAATTGGCATAAGGAACGGTCGTCGGCGTTGCGCTCCAGTCTGGCGTTATGAACCGTGCCAGCGCCGGGTGATACCATCGGGCGCCGAAATCATCGATCGCGAGGTCTGGATCGCGCTCTTTGCCGGTGAACTTGAAATTCTGCGGACAGGCATTCACGTATACCTGCTGCTCGCCTCCCCAGGGAAAGTAATCGGCGTCGTAGCAGATGTTCCCAGCACCATCCACCATCATCCTCGTGGTACCCAAGTGGTCAGCAAGATAATACGACGTGAAGGTTGTGCCAGGATAGATGTGGTACTTGGCGATACGCGTTCCTCCAAAATATACATAGTCGTCAAATGTGTTTCCTGATTTTGAAGCAGCGCTCTCCGACAATACGTTGCCTTCGTAGTCGCGCCAGTAGAGTACGCCACGCAAAACGTCCTCCACCATATTGCCATCGCCGTCGTAAATCCACGCATAGCTTCCTGGCGAGTGTGCAACATAACGGTTCTCCGCATCGAAGGTGTTCGTCGCTCCCCCGGCCGCAGTAATGTTCCCATTGGCGTCATAGGTCCATCCGGCGAGGTGATTGTGGTTCTCTATTACCTGCTGCAGGTTTTGCCCAGAGCCGCGGGTTACATTCATCTGATACAGGTTAGCCCACTGGTCGATGGCGTAGGAATCTCCCCATGTGCTCGCAGTTCCCGCGGTTGCCAGGCGGTTCAATGAATCGTAGGTGAAGGTCTGTGAGCGGCCGCTGTTACCGGGGAGGTTATTCGTTACGCTGTTCACGTTGCCGTTATCATTTGTCCCCCAGCCAAAGCCGTAGCTCAAGCTGAAGATGGTACCTGTACCGGGAGTAATAGCTGAAGTTATGGCGGGCTGCAAACGGTTGTTGTACTGCTCTTGCACAGTTATTCCGGCGAAAGTTGGTGTGTTGCCGAGCACAAGCTTGGTCATTTCGCCGGAAGCAGCGTACTTTGCATTCCAACCATAGTTGATTTGACTACTTGGGTCGGTAACGGCCGTTGGCCGGCCAGAGTTGCTGTATGCATATTGAACGGAGGAACCGTCGGGGTAAGTCAGAGCTGAAAGAGATTCGTCGAGGTTGCGTTGATACGATATAGACTTCGAGAAACTGCCGATGGCTTTAGAGTGAGCAGTAATGAACCCCATGCTATCGTAGCCCCAGGCCGTATTCCCAGACCCATCACTCATGCCGGTGCGCCGTCCCACGCCGTAGCTTACAGATGTAGTTCCACACGCCGTCTGCTGGTTATCGTAGCAGTATTTAACTGGCGGGTCGGATGCATTGTGATATGACTTTTGGACTACCCTGTGCAGGGCGTCATATTGCATACAAGTTCCAATTCCTTTGCTATCAATCCTGCCAATCAGCTCCCCGTTATAGCGGTATACGGAACAGGTCTGAAATATGTCAGAGTCATACTCATACGTATAGGTCCCTGACTCCGGGTTCTTTGCGCTTTTCAGCCGTGACAGCATATCGTAGCTAAAACGTCGCACCCGCCATGAGCTTGAATCATCATAGCTTGGGTTTGCGGAGCACCCAGTACTGCTGGTGTTCCCGTGTTGCTCAGCGCACTTCAGGTTGCCTAATGCGTCATACTGGTAGACAGTGACATAGTTTAGACTGCCGGGATCTTCCCAGACGTTGGTGACCCGCCCCAAAGCATCCGTCAGAGTCTTCCGACTCTTCTGCGCTTCGTCCGTTATCGTGGTCGTATTTCCGCTATAGCTATAGGTGATTGCGCCATTATCCTGCTGCGTCTGAGTTGTAAGCCGTCCCAGGGAGTCATATTGATATTGAACCGTCCCATCGTACGTCGTGCGGTCAGGGATTGGTCTGCGTCCACTTCAATCCGAGTCCGTCATAAGCCGTCTTAACGATATCCGTTCCTTCAGGGTCGGAATTAAGATCAGTTTCAACTACGTGCCCAAGACCATCCTGAATGGAGGTTTGAATCTTTTGCTGACCTGAAGTTATCGCCGAGGTTTCAGTGACGCTCGGACTTGGAGCGGAGTCGTTATAGCTATACCGTTTGAAGCCGGTGTTGAAGTAGTCGATTTCGGTAAGGCGGCTCCGAGCATCGTTGTACTGATAGTAGGTTGGGACACTGTTCTGATCTATGCTAGACGCGAGCTTACCGCTCGGACAGTTATACGAGAACTTCTCGATATGAGCCACGCCCGTCGACGGGTAAGTGATTTGCGTGAGATATGCGCTACTCGCGTTCACTCCCGGGCAACCAACAGCGAAATTGTCAGTGTAGGAATAGTTAGTCGGGGGGTTGCCGGCTGGATCAATTGTGGAAGTGATGTTTCCATATCCGTCATATCCATGATGCGTGTCAAGGTAGCTGCTTCCAGTGTTGTTCAGCCACTGTTGATAATCGGTTAAGTTAGCAACCGAATCATAAAGATAGGTAACACCAGCGTCGACGGTGACACCGTCGGAATCGATTACCTGCACTTTGTATGGCCGATCAAGTATGTGGGCCGTTTGGAAGCCGGAGTGATTCGGATCACTATCCCAAGCGTAGCTCGTAAAAGTCTTGCGAAGAAGAGATCCATGACTTCCGGATCCATAGTCATACTCGTCTTTTTCGATTACCTCTTCGCTTTGAAGAGAAATGTTCTGGTCCGAATACCAGTATGAAGGGTCATAAGTCCAGTCAGTCTCGGACACCGAACCGCTGGTGTCTAGGGTCGTTTGCTCGGAGCTGAGTATGCGCTCGTTGATCCAGGATTTGTTGACAGTTCGCAGGAGAGCTCCGTCCGTACCATAATATTGAATCACAGATTCGACGGGCAGCTGGCGTGGCCAGTCCGAAGTATTTGGCGGATTGTCCGCTGATCTCCAAGTATAGGTATATACAGTGTTATATGAAATATTCCGGACTAGATCATGCGTCGTGACCGTGGTTTGCTTCGTTGTCCAAATGCCAGACTGCCAAGTGGTTGTATATGAGAAGTCTTGCTCTAAAACATCCGACGAGCCGTCATTCACAATACGCTTAATAATGGCCGGGTTGTCATATAGATACTGACAAGTAGCGGTCGAGTATTGGTCAGTTCCAGCAGGCCACTGGCCAAATTCTGCATCTTGATTCAAACCCCAAACGTAACTAACATATCCGCCACTGGGATAGGTAAGTCGGTTCAGCGTACCATACTGGCCGTCATACGCGAAAGTAAACGCTTTTCCATTCGGTAGGGCGATTGACGATACCACAGCAATGGCTGGTTGACTGCCCGGCCCAATACAGTAGTTTGAGCCCACTTGGTCCAAATTGGCCGAGAAAGAGGCAGATGCCGTTGTCCAGGTTATACAATAAGACGCGTTGCACTGGGAATTTGTTCCCAAGCCAGATACGTTGATCGTATCTTGACTCGACCCAAAGCTCGAAATACTGAGTGCAGTGCGCCCGATTGTATCAATGTATTGGAGCGGAAGTGTGGTGGTGGATGAAAGCGATAATTGATTACCGTTCTTATCTGTAATTGTGCTGGGGGCCCAGGCCACAACATCGGTCGTGCCGCAGTGTCCAGGTTGGCACGCATACCCAGAGGGCTGGCCGCTATGGATGGGAAACTGATAAGTTGTGCCATTCGCTTCTTTCACGGTCACTGCGTTGACATAAGTCGCTAGCCAATTACTCGTAGTAGTCGCAGCAATCGCACCCTCACCGGCGGATGTTACGTCGATTTCGCCATCGTCCACGCAAAGATAGTTGGTGGGATTATGGAAATATGAGATGCCTAGATCGTGGCGGTTCCCCGCTGCGTCTTGCAAGACATAGTCGGTAAGCGCGGAACAATCAACATCTCTTCTATGATCTTCGTCGTATACCGTATGCCGGGTCTTCTGGACGCTTATCATTGGAGCGCTGTAGCTCCATCCTCCCTGTGACAAAAATGTTTTATTGGTCGCCCAGGCTATGAGCCGACCATAGGTGCTTCCTCCGTTCGCGCTCGCGATGTAGTAAAGGCCGTTTGAGTCATAGGTGAAATTGAATGGAAGTGTAAACCCGCGGCTCGGCGGCATTGGGACACCGATTCGCACGCTGACGGAGCCATTAGCAGGATTCACTGTTTCTACCGGAGCATGGATGTAATCGTGTCCGACATCAGGTACAGGGGTTGCGGTCACATCCGTTCGCGAAGGGATCTGACCAGCCGCCGCACCTAAGAGTAAAAAGCCTGCAAGGATGGACCCGATGATTCCACGCATGACGCCTCCGGGACGCCTCTGTGCTCTACTGCACGTCGGCGCTTATGAAACAGTGCACTCTATGCGCGTATTAAAATGCCTGACAATAGCAGTAATGTGCCGTTACTAGACGGTGCGGAGGTAATAGTCGCTTAAATGACGAACACCTTCAAGAAGATGGCTGCCTGACTTTGCTACATAAATCCTTTTCCCGGAATGGGACTGATTGGGAGAAGGCAAATGAGACCGAGGCTTGCGGCACGGTGTGGATGATCAAGCTGTAGCGGGATGGTGGTCGCTTATCACACAGACCTGTGACAAACTCACTTGGTCGGATGTGCTCAGCTCAGTAAAATAGTGGACAATGAGGACGAGGGAGATTTGTCTCTCCTCCAGTTTACCCCCTTAAGAGGGAGGCGTTGACGCGACACGACCGTCATAGCTCCTGTTGGCTGCTGTTAACCACTTCTGAAACATTCCCACTCCTCCATTTCCAGAAAATCGCACCTAAGTCCTTATTCCGGAATATTTTGCCTCTAAGTCTCACGCGCTCAAGATTTTGCAGACCAATTTTCAGAACGGCTGATTGTTTTCAAGATTTTAGGGTAGGGTGGGGGGAGGGGGGTACCTCGAATTTCCCGCCGGCAAGCCTGTCCTTTGCCTCGAAGGGAAATGTAATCGATGGGTTAACAGCAGGTGGTCAAGCGCCGCTTATTGCGGCGGCGGCGATGTCGTGGTCCCACTGGTTGTCCCACTCGTCTTCGAGGCCGGTTTCTTTGTCTTCTTCTTCGAAGTTGAGGTGGTCTTCGATGTGCTCTCGTTATCATCCACTACGACTTTCTTCGGAGGAGCGGCTGTCGCTTGGGCCTGCAACGTCTTCACCTGGGTTCGAAGCTCTTCGAGTTGCGACTGCGTGGACGCGCTCAATTGCTCGAGAGAATCGCCGAGATTACGCCGGACGCTGTCAAGACTGTCGAGCTGTTGCGCCAAAGCTTCGTAATCGCTCTTCGCTCCGAAAGCGCCGGTTGATTCCGTCAGGGAGCTCACAACATCATACAAAGCGTTGACATTGCGATAGAGCTTGAACTCCGCTCCGAGATCCTGTGGAGCGGAGCGCACGCTGGATATCATGCCGGGAAGCGCCGAGGTCAGGTTTCGCCGAATCGACTCCGCGTTGGACTCAGCTTGCCGCTTCGAGTTGCCGTCGGCCTTCCACTTCTCGATCTTCAATTGAGAGATGGCGCCGTTCATTGCCGAGCTCACCGCCTGCAATCGATCAAGCTCGGAAAGCACCGGCGTTACCGAGTAGCTCCCGATGGGTTGTTGTTGTACTGCAGGGCTCGGCGCACTGACCGAAGATGCCGCTGGCGCTTGCGCCAGCGTCGCAACGTAACACGAGACAAGGAGGCCCAAAAGAGCAGGGAACCGCATGAAATTCCTCACGGGCCAGAGCTGGTTTTTGCGATCGAAAGCGGCAGGTATGCTCACAACATACTTCGATGCCGATGGGCGCACAAGTGGATTACGCCGGGCTTACATCACGCCTGGGCGACTTTCACGTTTGGGCATCAGACATGGGCGAGGTTTGACTCAACTCTGGGTGTGCGAGAGAATACAAGTGGCGCGTTGGTCAGCGTCGTCCTTCCTAAAAGTGGGCCTGTGGCGCAGCTGGGAGCGCGCTTCCATGGCATGGAAGAGGTCGTCGGTTCGATCCCGACCAGGTCCACCAAATACGTCGCAGTGCACACCGTTTACATTCTGCTTAGCGAAACAACTCACCGGTTCTATATCGGCTGTACATCCCGATTGATCGAGCGTTTGGCGGAACATCGACGCGGCCAGACCTTGTCGACCCGCGGTCGAGGCCCATGGAGGCTCGTGTATCGGGAGCAGTTTGGGACCATGGGAGAAGCCCGACGGCGTGAGAGACAGCTGAAAAGTTGGAAGTCGCAGCGATCAATCCTGGAACTGATAGAAGCCTCGAAAGCGTGAGCGCGTCCCGGCTTTGCCGGGAAGGTCGTCGGTTCGATCCCGACCAGGTCCACCAAATCTCATCGTTTCGCGCGGTACTTGGGTTATCACAAATCATCGTTCTGGGCATGTGAGCCGAAGTTCAGAAACATTTGAAATATGTCGTTCGTGGCTGGCAAAGCAGTATTTGTGGATGTCACGTGGTTTTGTACACCCACCGGTCCGCAACGAGGAAATTGATCAGCGAGCAAATGACGATGGCCGCAAGGGCCGATGGCGCTACTGGAGCCTTGAGCCGCTCTACGAGACAGTAGACCAGCGCCGTGTTTCCGAACACTGAGATGAAACCATTGCCGACGTGAAATCGCCAGAGCCTGGCTATCCTCCGCCGTCTGGTTTTGAGTTCGCGGTCGCGCCACGTGAACCCCTCGTGCCAGACGAAGTTGTGCAAGACCACGATTTCTACTGCTATGGGCGTAGCGGCAATCGTAGAAATGAGCAGACCTTTCGTTAACACGTAAAGCAGCAGCAACTGTAAGGCTGCGCCCAGCAAGCCCACGAGGTTGAATTTGCCGAGCCGCGCCACCAGGCGCCCGGCAGCAGTCATGGAAGCTCCTCCTCCCGGTACAGCACAAGGGTGTGCCGAATTGCGGCGGTGACCGCCATCACGGCCATTCCGACGATAGCGACAGCGCCACCCACGTCGAACAGCAGAAAGCGCCGGCCCGCAAGGTCCGCATAGGGATGCACGAGCAGCACAACGTTTCCGACTACCAGCAGAATTCGAAGCTCGGTGGGACCGAATATCCCGTGGGAAAGGTGAAAGTGTCCCATCGTATAGGTTGCAAGATAGCTTTCGATGGAGAGCACGTAGAAGCAAACCAGCATCCCGCCGCCATCTGCCAGTGCACATAGCCGGAGCAGGCGAGTCCCGCCATCAGCGCCAGCGCGCCGAATGTATCGGCCATGTGATCCACGTAGAACCCGTAGCGCGGCCGCTGCTGATCCCGGACTCGTGCCAGCGTGCCGTCCAGACTGTCACCCAGCCAGTTGAGAACCAGAAAGAGGTTTACCAACCACAGCGCGCGTGCGTCCCATGCCGCCAGCGCGTAGGCTGCACCGGCCGCAAGTTGCGCAACAAATCCCAACGCGGTCAGATGGTCGGGACCAATGACTTTCGGTGTCCGTTCGGCGAGCCACACTAGCAGGCGCTTCTCGCTTGCGGCGGTGAGCGACTGGTGGATTCTGCGAGCCAGCACAAACCCGCTCTCTCTCCTGTCGGCGAGCATTGACTCTCTCACTTGAACCTCGCATTCGTTGTTCATCGTGATGTCTCCTTGAGGCGTGCGGAACTGAGCGCGCTCCTGGTCGCACCCAGCGTGAACGTCAGCGACTCCCGTGGCATGTTCTCGATGATCGGCGTAATCAGCCAGGCCAACCCGGTTGGCACATCGCGCGTAAGCGAAACTGCTTCGCACTCGATGAGCAGTCCGTCGGGCACTTCGACGAAACTCCAGTACGAGTTCAGGCGCCACAGGAAGCCGTCATCGTTACCTTCGGGCAGCCGACGCTCGTCCGCCGTGCCCGCGTTTGCAATCTGCCAGATGTGGGTGCTGCGCGAGAAGCTGTAGCCGGTGACGCCGATTAGCTCCGTATGGATTTCGTACTCCCCGTCCAGCACGACCGCGACGACCTTCTGCTTTCTCATCCGCATTGCAACGGTCGTCATCCCGCCATGGTCTGGCAGAACATGGGAGGACTCAACCTCTGGTGCGTAGTACATGGCCATATGGTTGTAATCTCGCAACAGGGCCAGCATGTCCCGCGCCTTTCCGCCGGAGACAAAAGCCGTGCCCCGCCAGTGGTGCAAGAGCGCTCCACCGACTTCGCGTGTGCCACCATCCACGGGTCCGATTTGGATGGCACCTGATCTCAGTTCGCGCACCGCATCAGCTCGCTCGGCCGCCCCGAGATTGAACACCGCGAGATAGGTGTCAGGGCTGGCATGCTGTTGGGCTAAACGCTTCTCCACGGCGGCTGTATAGTTTTCAAATTCCCGCTGGGCAGTCAACGTCAGCCTTGCCGCCGGACAGGGGACTGCGAGCAGAAGGAGGGTCGCTGCTGTCAGCATTCTCAGTCGCATGGTTTGCCTCACGCGAAAGAATGCCCTTCGCGAACAGGCAGGCACAATGCATGACGCCTAAAACATTTCTCACTTGCACAACACCGTGTAAGCAATTGCAAAGCCAACAGTTACGAGAAGTTCTCATTACGGGAAGGAGGCTGTTTCCCGGCGTGGCCGCGGTCGCGACCCCTGTCTCGGATAGCTCCAAGTCGCCAAACGCAGCTAGACTGGAAACTTGCCAATGACA
This sequence comes from uncultured Acidobacteriaceae bacterium, assembly GCA_963699875.1. GTDB lineage: Bacteria > Acidobacteriota > Terriglobia > Terriglobales > Acidobacteriaceae > CAVVDY01. The sequence goes on along the minus strand of CAVOVN010000010.1, from coordinate 481,367 downwards.
CGGGATACAGCTGACCGGGTATTTCGCTTCGGCGTCTTCGAGGTGAACGAGGCCACAGGTGAGCTTCGTAAACAGGGCATCCGCATCAAGCTGCACTCACAGCCGTTTCAGGTGCTGGTGATGCTTCTCGAAAGGCCTTCGGAGCTGGTAACGCGCGAAGAGATGCGCCAGCGGCTTTGGGACGAAGACACATTTGTGGACTTCGATCACGGCCTGAATACTGCGGTCAACAAGCTTCGCGAAGCACTCGGCGACTCAGCCGCCCAACCCCGACATGTGGAGACGGTCTCAGGCCGAGGCTATCGTTTTATAGCGCCCGTGACTCTGGTTGCACCTGGGCCGAGTGTGTCCCAGCCACCAATCACCGGTGCCCCCGACGCGGCCGCGTCGGATGCGAAAGGTGAAACCAAGTTGCCGGTCACCCTTGTGGACGATGGGCTGGAGACATTGCAAGGAAACCTTCTCGTGGCCCATCGCGAATTACCTCTCGCTTCCAGGGCGCTGGTGCGAACGTTACTCATGCTCATCCAGGCGATGTACCTGGCGTTCTACCTGGGGGCGCTGGGGAACATCCCGGAAATCCATGACATTCTTACGGAATCTCGCCTACCATCACCGCGCATGCTCCTGACTCTGCTAGTGATGACCGCCGTGGCACTGATCCCGGTTCGCCTATTTCTATTCGCGGCCGTCGCTTTCGATTTTCGGCAACTTCCAACTAAGTTCGCCAAGCTCTTTCCTCTGCTGCTATCGATGGACCTTTTGTGGGCGTTGTCTCCGTTTCTACTTATTCATCACTTGAGCCTGGGTCTAGCTCTGGGAATGACGGCCGCGCTCGTCTACCTGCCGTTTGCTCAGCGCTCGCTGGTCCTGATGTATGCCCGGGGCGAATGAAAGGGCTTCTGAGACGTTCGCCGGCGGTGACACCTGCTCATAAAACCTGCTTGTGCAAAACGCACCTCAGCTTGTCGCAAAAGAGCTAGAAGGTCAGTAATTTCCTCCGCGATGGCACCTCATTTCCCATCGTGTTGGTACCAGAACTCCGCTAGCCGAATCAAATATCCCGATGGATCGCTTATGGAAAGAGCAATAGGGACTTCCGAAGAAGGAGATTCGTAGACACGGTTCGAGATATGTCAGGTTCCTTGTTCGCAAACGGCAAGAATGATTTGTGTTGCATGCCCTCTCTTCGAATGAGCCTCGCTCTTTTGGTGTCTGGCCTGCGTTGAAAACAAAATAAATCACGAGAGGACTTCATGATCGATACGACGTCACGACCAACAAAACGCACAATCTCCAGCAAGGACGGTGCCAGATTCGCAGTTCCTCTTACCTCCATCCACCGGATCGAGGCCGATGGCGTTAACGTGTTTTATCGCGCAGCCGGAGAGGCAAACGCGCCTACGATCCTCTTACTGCACGGATTCCCCACGTCATCTTTCATGTTTCGTGAGCTCATTCCGCGGCTGGCCGATCAGTACCGTGTGATCGCGCCAGATCTGCCAGGTTTCGGGTTCACGGATGTGCCGCCTGAACGAAACTATCCATACACTTTTGATCAACTGGCGCTCACCATCGACGCTTTCATCCAGGCACTCAAGATCGACCGCTACGCAATCTACGTATTCGATTACGGTGCGCCCACCGGTCTCCGTTTGGCGATGATGCACCCTGAGCGGGTCACAGCCATTGTTTCGCAGAACGGAAACGCATATGAAGAAGGCCTGGGTGATGCTTGGGGCCCGATCCGAAAGTACTGGGCTGCCCCGACGGCGGAGAACCGCGACATCCTTCGCCAAAACATTTTGACAGCGGATGGAACGCGCTGGCAGTACACGCACGGCGTAGCAAATCCGGAGAGTGTTCCGCCTGAGTCATACACTTTGGATACGGCTCTGCTTGAACGCCCAGAGAACAAAGAGATTCAGCTCGACTTGTTTCTGAATTATGCCTCCAATGTAAAGCTGTATCCGAAGTTCCAGGGATATTTCCGGAAATCCAAGCCTCCGTTGCTCGCGATCTGGGGAAAGAACGACCCTTTCTTCATTCCCGCGGGAGCAGAGGCGTTTCGCAAGGACCTGCCGAACGCTGAGGTTCGATTCCTTGATACCGGTCATTTCGCGACAGAGACACACGTCGAAGAAATTGCAGCAGCGATGAAAGACTTTCTCGCCGCGAACTAGCCGAGAGCCCGCCAATGGCGACCGAAAACATCGTGGTGTAAATTGAGTCAGCACTCATAACTGCTATTCTGGCTCGTTGAAAGGGACAAATCATGTACTCAAGTTTGTTTCGAGTGGTGGTGGTCCTTCTGGCGACAGGGACTGCGATGCTGGGCCAGGACAGCGTCGAGTATGGGAAGCTGCCGATGGTTCCGCCGAAGCTACCGAGTGCGACTTCGGCGTTGGCGTCTCGCATTGGCAATCAGCACGGCGCTCCCAAGTCTCCTAGCGTAGTCAACATTCCCCCAGCAGAGAAGGAAAGAGCGGCGCAACCGGCGAGCCCGCAAAGCGCAGTGCCGAGCGGCGCTGTCGCTAGCCCTGCGGCCATCTTTATTCTGGCTAACGGCGACCGCCTGGAATCAGGCGAGTACACGTTGACTGCGGAGTCCGTGCAAGTGGTCCAAAACGGCGTGCATCGCACCATCCCAATAAGCGCGGTGAATGTACCGGCGACACTGGCTGCCAACAAGCAACGTGGCATCGACTTGAAAATGCCTGCCAACAAGTCTCAGATGGTTCTGGCTTTTTAGGCCGGCTCTGCTGAGGTAAGTGTGCCGGCATTGACACTGAGGCTTATCCTGAACTGTTCGAACACAAACTGAACATATTCCCGGTACAGCAAGGAACCGACATGAAGCGAGTACCAGCCATAGTGCTGTTCGGGGCGATTGCGTGTGCGTTGTGCTCGCCCTACCTCTTTGGACAAGATGTGCACGTGAGCTCCGAGAAAGGCGTTACCACGCTGAGCGTGACGGCACAAAACGCTTATGCGTTGATGGCCTCCGGCCAGTCCAGGACCCCGGTCTTGAGCGTAAGTTGTCAGCAAAAGGGCAAGAAAATCGAGCACGCAATCACGTTTTCGCCCGGCGGCATTCTAACCGAGCAGGAATACTCAACCTTCGGAGCCTCCGCAACGCTGACGTTGCAGATGACCGCTGGAGCGCACAAGCAATCGACGACTTGGGTAGCTCACGGCGACATCCAATCTTTTGGTTACTACGGCAAGACTGAGCCGGAGCGCATCCAGTTCCTGCAAGTCCTGCTGAGCGCGCCAACCATATCCCTCGAATTCACGCCCTTCCTCACGGGTGTGCCTGCTTCCAGCACGTTCGACCTGACCGGACTACGGACGGAGTTCGAGAAACATCCTGAGTGCAGTATGAAGTAGGTGTAGACCCAACTGTGGCGGAGTTCTCCGGCGAAAGCGCTGTGAACGCTGTTCAATGTGCGTACAGGCGTGAGTAATCGTGTTGCACGTTGGCGCCGATTAGGCGTTTCTTAGTGAGATCCCGTCCCCGAGATCTTTAGCACGTTATTGCGGAACAGCCGCTGTAACCTATCCCTCATCATCACAGGTCTTGAAAGCGCCGCGAGACCAGCCAACCCGCCATTCAGCACCTCCATCCCATCGCGTGGCCGTGACTCCTAAAGCTTGCTCGCCGTATAGCCGAAGTTAAGCGGGGAGTGCCAGTGAAGCGGCGCTTGGCCGCAGGAGGCGGACTCGTCACATGCAAGTAGTGATAGCCATGGTTACCGCGATGTTGTTAGGCTTGCCGGCCATGCTTCTTCACGAATGCGGACACATTGCAGCAGCGCGCATTTGTGGCGTCAAGGTGAAGAGGGTTGGGATTTCATGGCTCGGCCTGTTTGTGTTGCGCGAGTGCGGTCCCCGATGGGCGAACCTGTTGATCTCCTTCTCAGGCCCGTTCGTCAATCTGTTGCTGGCATCGGCATTGTGGAGCACCATGCCGGCTTTCGCCCAGGTAAATCTATTTGTCGGGATCGGTAGCTTGCTTCCACTCCCCAAGTCCGATGGCAAGCGCATCCTGACGCTGCTTCGCTCGCCAGGCGAAACATCAAGGTGGAGCAACCAGGAAACCAATCCTCGGCGGCTCTCAATCACAGACTGAGTTGCAGGCCAGATCTGGACGGCTCACTGCAACGTAAGAGTTCGTTGTTCCAGGTAAGCGCCCACGACGCGCTTTCCTGTCTCCATCTGCACTTTGCGTTCGTAGTTTCCGAAGTCCTTCTTGCGAAGAATGACGGTGTGCTCTCCCACGGGCACAGTTGCGGAATATGGAGTCTTCCCTACATAGCTGCCATCAAGGTAGATGTCAGCGCCGGTGGGATTTGACCAGACTTCCAGTGTTGGCAGAGGCGGCGGCGCCGGTTTGGGCTGGGCTGGGGCAGGATCAGCTTCAGGCGGAGCAGACGGTGTCGCGGTTGCCCTCGCCGATTGCGTTATAGGCTGGTCGATATCGCAATTGACGTAGTACACCGAAAGCGATGCCGTGTTGTTGGGCTTCTGCTTTACTGCCGGAGGACTATCGCCATTGATGGCCGCCACTATGTTCTCCAGCAGCTTGTCTCGGGTGAACCATCCGCCCGCAGGGGTATAGTGTGCTACCACATGCCCTTCCTGGTTGTAGGCGCGAGCGAATAGAGATTTTGGTTTGTCGTCGCGCCCCAAATCCAACGTACTGGTGGTATTCGGAGGGTTCACGCCAACATAAGCATAGCTCCAGGTTCCGCCGTAACTACTGACCGCCGCTGTGTTCCCAGACGATGGCGTAGAACTTGTATAGGTATGTGGTGAAGGTACTAGACCTTCAAACATCTGTTCAGACGATGACAAGACGACAACATAGTTGTTGAGGCTGGAAGAAGGTATCTGCGAAAAGCACAGATCCGGGTAGGCATGCTGCTTCTGTTTGCTGCTGATCCACTTGGAAGCGAACTTGGGAACGTCAGGAACCGGCTGCCCACCCTCAGCGACCGCAAAAGAGATGTTTTTCTTGCAAGCTTCGGCCGGCGCCGGAGCCTGAGTTTGGCCCTGAGCCAACGCAGCCGTTGCCGTCAACAGAATCCATATCACTAAAGTTTTCATGTTGAATGGAGAAATTATAGCTTTCATAGCCTGACTCCGCCATCGTGGGTTAGTAGCATCCATCAATCATCTACTCGTTAGCCGTGCTATCGTTGGCGAACCCGTGATTGCCGTAATCTTGGACTCGGAGCTGTCGTCGTCCGTGTCGTCGGAAACAAAATAGGCGTCCACGGCGGTAAGTAAAGAGTCGCTGTCAAGGACTGGTTCCCGTTCCGCATAACGTGCTGACCAGCGAATCTGGTTGATGAAGTCGCGTGGATGGCAGGCGCGTAACGGTTCACCATTCTCTTTGATGATGGTGATCAACTCATCCACCAGCTCGCTTTTGTACTCCATCCCCCACTGATCGCAAACCTGGCGGAAGATTTGATGAAAGCGCGCGGGAGGAACAACGCCCACCTTAATCTTGGTTTGAATCCTCCGCAGGAACGCAGGATCCGCGAGTGCGGCGGGATCCAGGTTGGTGGCGAAGACCACGAACAGCTCGAACGGAATCTCGACTTTTCTGCCGCCTGCCAGGGTTAGAAAGTCAATGCCGCGATCGAGCGGCACAACCCAGCGGTTGAGCAGTTCATCGGGACGAAGGCGCTGACGCCCAAAATCATCGATGATAAGCACACCGTTGTTGGCCTTCATCTGTACCGGAGCGGTGTAGAACTTCGTAATCGGATTCAGTTGCAATTCCAGCATCTCAAAGGTGAGCTCCCCACCTACCAATACGGTTGGGCGACGGCAGAGTACCCAGCGCTTATCGGTGTCATCGGGAAGAGGTTCATCGACCTTCGAATGGAGCTGAGCATCGTACACGGTGATGATTTGTCCATCCATCTGGACAGCAAAAGGTATCCACACCCGATCATCGGAAAATACTTTAGGAATGGCTGTAGCGATGGCCGTTTTCCCTGTTCCCGAAGGTCCATAAAGAAAAATCGAAGCACCCGAATTGAGCGCTGTTCCTAGCTTTGTTCGCGTTGGTTCATCGAGTACCAGGTGGGAAAAAGCGCGCTGAATATCCGGCGGAAGCACATCCTAAATTCCGTACACTCTGGCGACGGGTCTGCTCTACGTAGTCCGTTAACGACACCGGCGCCGCGCCGACATAGTGATTCAGATTCAGCAGTTCCAGAGCGCGCGACCTGCCCTTCGCCGTAAGTCCGATCTGCGGCGCGTTCTTGGTCATTCCGGTGACTTCAGTGAGTTGTTCTGAGCGTATCCGCCGAAATAGATCGTCCACTACGAGGTAGGAGAGGCACATCATTGACGCCAGTTCCACCAATGTTGGCGGCGCCATTACGTGGATGGTCTTTAGAGCCAACTCCTCGAGTAATGGTCTGCGTACACCGAGTTGCGAGACTGAATCAGGAGCTGTCATTACATCGAAACGAGGTTCGGATTCGACTTCGACGCTAAGTGGCTGCATGTACTCTCCGGCCAGAGGTCCTAAGGGCAAGCATACCCCACCCGTGCCATATTGACATCGCACTTTTAGGGTAATCAGTAATCTAAATTGTCTCTACAGGTGCTGGATTAGAGAACCTCAAGTAACCATTTCGGAGAAACAGCGCGTGACCTTGGTGTCCCTGCTGGCCGTGTTGCGCAGCTAAAGAATGGGGTATATTTGAGAATTAGTGACTTTGGCGGCGTGACTTGTCACAGAAGAGCGTGACAAGTCGTTGGTCTTCATTTCGACCACATAAGTGGGGATTTCCTTGACTTTGCCTCGGTGGTATTAGTCTTGGTTGGCCGCTTATCACACCTAAGTGGTGTCACTTTACCTCATAAATTGTTGCATTTCCGTTGCACTCAACCTACACTTAGGTCGTGTTCTGAGCACCTGTCCTGGAGGATGCCAGAATTTCAGCAGGAGTTACGAAAGGAACGGGTATGCCATCTCCTTTTTCATCTGCATTAGCAAAGCTGGACGATAGTCTGCAGAGTATCCGAAGCCAGCTCGATCAGCTTGGTGCAGCAATGGAGGTTAATAGCGAACAGCTCAACAATCTCTTGGCTGACGCCTGGGTTCACGGAGAGGCTCTGCGTGACCTGATTCGCAGTGAGCGTCCCGATGCGAAGTGGCTCAATCGAGAGTCGCTGGGACAGTTAGTACAGAATTTGGAAGTTGCAATCCTGCGCAATCAGGAGAGACGAGCAAGACTCCTTAGTCTGGCCGCCGAACTGGAAGTTGGAGCAGTGAGACATCGCTTCCAGGCTCGAAGCACTGAGCTGAACAATTTGCGCTTGCAAGCTATCAATGAGTTGCGAGCCGAGGCTGCCACTCAGGAACAGGAGAAAGAACTCCCCGGACCAGGCGCCAACGAGTGGCTGCACTGGGTATGCAATCTGCAGGACGAAAAAGATGCATCGGTCATTACTGACCTGGGCAAGGATTTTCCGGCTCTAGAGCGCTTCGCCGGTGAAATGGAAGAGGCCTACTGGGTACCAGGCGAAGTACCCCAGAACGGCTCGGCGACAGGTTCTGCGTCGTCGAATGGCTCAGGGGAACATAGTACGGCTGCTGCGTATGCGGGTGCTTCAGGCGCGGTCGTCACGCCCGGCGACAAGCTGCCTCCGGCAACCGCGTCGCGCTGGCCGGCGCCCGTCACCATGGGAGCAAGTGAGTATCAGCAATCTAAAGCGTAGGTTGCGTGGGCAGCAACTCAAGGCTGGGTCTTCCGCTAAAACCCTCGATAGCGCGATCCCCTCACGAGTCCAGTTAGTCCCTTAATTGAAATAAGGGACTCGTAGTGATGAATTACAAGTGACTCTGGGATGCCCACTATAATCCGCCTCGGATTGCAGAGTGTGAATGCAAAAAATTTGTAGCTTAGGTAAATCGCTGTCTTGAAAACTTTCTAATACATGTCACAATTGCGCTGCTGGGAGAGCACTTTTCGGCGACCAATCGTGTAGTTCCATCGTAAGCAATGGAGCTGCCGATAATGTGACTCTGGTTTAGGAGTAAGCATGAGTTCCTTGTGGCACTTTACCCGTGAATCTCTCGACCAGTCGTTGTCCGTTCTTCAGGAAAACCTGGCAAATTTAAAGGCTGCAAAACCCGTCGATACTACTCAGCTGATCCAGAACTTTGAAGCTGCCTCGGAATCGGCGCGAAATTTGCGCTCCCTGGTGTCGTCAGAAATACCTGACGCTTCGTGGCAGACCCGGAATGAACTGGAAGCACTGCTCGACCAGATAGAGGGAATCCGGGAGGTGAAAGCGCGGCGCGCCCGATTGTTGGATCTCGCCTCTGGGTTGCAGCGCGGCAGCATCGTACACCGGCGGGCAGCTCGTGTCGATCAACTCAATCAGCTCCGTGACAGCGCAATTAACCAACTGCACACCTTGGCGGAGAGAGAAGAGATGCCCCCCTCGCTACCCGGGCCCGACCCGGACCAATGGGTGGAATGGGCTTCCAACCTGAAAGAACCTGAAGATTCTGAGTCCCTTAAGACTCTGCGCGGCTTGTTTCCGCAGCTCGACGCTTTCGTTGCTCATCTGGAGCCCGAAATGTGGCGGGTGGCAGCACCAACTGCGTTTTAGGAGATTGCTATGAGTTCAACATCGCAGGAAACCCGTGCCCGCCTGGACGATTCTTTGGTCCTGCCGGTTGAGAGCTGGGGACACCTTAAAGCCGGCCGGTCGATCGAGCTCAAAGAAGTCGTCGCTCAGCTCAAGCTCGCGGCCGAAGCTGCGGAGAAGCTACGCTCCTTCGTGTTATCCGAGCGACCAGGCGCGTCTTGGAAGAATCGGCAGGAACTTGATGCAATCCTTGAGAGCATAGACAAAGAGATTCGCGTTCGGACACTGCGTTCGCAGTTGCTGGATCTGGCGGCCGAGTTGGAGCGCGGAAGAGTGGCGCATCGCCGGGCAGCTCGCGTAGAGCAATTGAACCAATACCGTGACCAGGCGATCAAAGAACTGCGCACCAAGGCCGGATCTAAGGCCGTGCCGGCAGTGCTTCCCGGACCTGCGGCAGACCAGTGGTTTGATTGGGCGTGCGCTCTGGAAGAGCCGGGAGACACCAAGGCTCTGGAAACTTTGCGCAGCTCATTTCCTGCGCTGGACGATTTTGTTTCTCACCTTGAGCCGGGCATGTGGCAGGTTGAGGCGGCGCCTGAGGCTACTCAACCCAGGACGGAAAAGTCCAGGTACGAGATCGTTCAGAAGGATTTGCGTGAACGCCTCCGGAATCTCGCAAGTGAGTTGGAGCGCGGCAGCATCGTGCACCACCGGGCGGTTCGGGTCAGTCAACTGAATCAACTTCGAGATCAGTCGGTCAAGGAATTGCGGGACCAGGCTGGCGCCAAGGGCATGCCCTCTCCGTTGCCCGGCCCTGCGGTAGATGAATGGGTGGAGTGGGCTTACAGCTTAAGAGAGCCCGAAGACGCCGAGGCGGTTGAGAGTATCCGCAATGGATTTCCACACCTCGATGATTTTATCGCCCACCTTGAGCCCAACATGTGGGTCCCGGGCACTGCGGATTTCGTCGCGCCGGTAGCAACTGTAGACAAGCCGGCGCATTCGGAACCGGTGCCGGTCGCAGCTGCCGCGGCTGGTGCCTCTTCGTCGCGCTCGGCTGCGGTTGTCACGCCGCCTGCTCCTCGCATGCAAGCGCCTCCACTGCTGGTCGACGAAGATGAAGAGGATTCGTTGGGCGACCGGCTGCGCCAAAAAAGCAAGTCCGTTACTAGCTGGGTGCAGGCTCGCAGAAAACCTGCCTCAGTCGAGAATGCCTCTGACAAAAACAATCCGAAGGGCAAGCGAACGACGATTGTTGTCTCAGCAGCGGTGGCGTTGGTCGCTATTCTGGGAATCGTGGGCTGGCGGTCGCATCGTATGCACTCAACCGTTAGCGTGGTCAGGGCTGAAGGCCCAGCGCCTAGCATCACTGCGAATCAGGCCACAGATCCCAACGGCGCCAATCCTGTTAACGGCCAGGCAGCAGGACAGGTTGCGGATGTCGCGTTAAAAGACTCCACTAATGGCGGAGTGACCGTAACCACACCGGCGAATGCCGGCTCGCCGTCGGATGCCTCGAAAGCACCCAAACCGAAGGAGGAGACAACTCCGGCCTCAGCTGATTCCACGAAAAAAGCAGCTCAACTCGATGATGGTCAGTTGCGCACTCCCACTGCCATACCGAAAGCAGGCAAGGGATCGGGAGCGGCTCCGGCTGAAAGCGCTCCTGACCTGCTAGCTCTTGCAAGACCATCATCGGGAAATCGCGTACTTCCAGATGTTGCCTCGGTTCCGGTAGCCAAGCCGCAATTTAGCGGTCAGAGAGAGAAGGTCTCGTCCGGAGTTACCCAGGGTCTATTGATGCAGAGCGTCAAGCCGGTATACCCATTGCAAGCCCAGCAGGCACATGTACAGGGAACCGTGGTCTTGAACGCCGTGATTGGGAAAGATGGAAGCGTAGAAAGCGTGAAAGTCGTCAGCGGCCATCCGATGCTTACGCAGGCGGCGATGGATGCGGTCAAGCGGTGGCGGTACAAGCCCTATTATCTGAATGGAGAAGCCGTCGAAGCTGAGACTGAGATCAAAATCAAGTTCACCCCTCAGTGATGTGATAACAGCTTTAGCGGATTTGGGGGGTTGACTGCATTCGTATCGTTTTGCTTTGGGGCAACTACAGCGACCAGGTACCTACAAGTTCGCGAACTTTGACCAGGCCTTCTACCCCTTCCTTGAGCATGTACTTCAAGGGTGTGGCTCCATCAAAAAGAGGGTTCGAATGGGGACGGTGGACCCACTTGTCTCCACGTCTGGTTCCGTAAAGCACAGTTAATCCCTTACAGATCGCGGCCAAAAGCGAGATCCTCGTCAACTTGTCCGGTTCCAGGCTCACGTGCTTTCCTTCCCGTAGCTGACGAAACTGAGTGCGAGGAATTCCTGCGAGCTGCCGCGCTTGCCCGTCGTTCAACTGCCACGCGTTGACCACCTTCATAAAATCGCGAGCCGCCGTCTTGTCTATCTGTGCCTTTTGAAGTCTGCCTGATCCCTTTAGGATGGGCCGGTCGTTCCAGGTGAACGCCGGTCCCTGAGCGCTTCTAGAGTCGCCCTTTCGAGCACCCGGAGGTACCGTTTTGGTTTGGCCGGAATCGCTGTCCGGGATGGCTGGCAGCTCCGACGGTGGCGGCCCCACACGCAGTGGGTTTTCGTTGGAGGCCGAGTGACCTTCTGCTTTTCCCACGTCACGTATCTTCTGGAATATGGCAAGCAGCTCCCGAGCTAAACGATCGTAGTCCTCAGGCTGTGCGTCGATTGTTCCGCCGGCAGCCCCGGGTAGCGGCTCTCCGTCAGATTCTTCGGCCGCTCCTGCGGCTTCTTCAGAAGAGAATCCTTCGGAAGAGAAGTCTGCGCCATGAGTTTCGCTTGGCACCCAATGCTGCTCGTCGATATCAACAAGGAATTCTTCTACCGCCGGAAAATCGCGACGCAAAGCTTCTAGCATCATGCCTTCAGTATCTGTCTGAAGGCCACAAGCCCAATGCATCCACTTGCCGGACGTGGGACCCGGGAGCTCTTTTTGCTGGGACGAACTAGTCGCCATTTCCAGCAATTCGTTGACAGCCCGAAGCCGCAGCTCATTCAGCGCTTCGGTACGATTGACGCGATGGTGCCGGACCCGGCCGTCGCGCAATTCCATCGCAAGATTTAGTAGCTTGAGGCGGCGGCGCTGGACACGCCTTAAGGTCTTGAGCTCATGGACGAGTCGATCAAGCACTGCCTCGTCGATCTCATTGGCGTCGGAACGCTGGGCGCTGATTAGATCACTCAGGATGGTTGCACACTGGCAAGCCTCCGCCAGACTTCGGCGCAACTGGTCCTCATTGAAATCCAAACCTGCACGCAGTCGTTCAGTCTGGGTTTGGATGATTCGCAGGTTTTCGTCCAGCTTAGTCAGCGAAGACGAAAAGGGTGACACCATGCGGCTATCTTCTACAGTATTCACTTGATTGCCAGCCTATAAACGAGCAATCTCGCATTTGACGTTTATATTCGCACGCTGGATGATTTATCGCAATATGTGAATTACGCGACATTTATCAGTCGGCAACCCGCAGTTTCCGCCACCATTCGCGCGTCGCTGCCCCCTATGCCGCAATTGGCTCTTGCCCGCGCGGATATTCTGCGAGATGCACTCTCAAAAGGGTGTGCTGACACGGTGTTTTTGCTGCCACACTGTATCCTGTTCCCTGCAGGCGAGTAGTCCGACTATCTTCACTTTGCATGCAGCCATGCGCCGTCGAGCGGATAGGATATTCCAGCCGGATGCAACACGAGACAAAACGCAACGCGTTCTGGATTGCAGTCTTCATAACTCTGTGCACCTCGCTGACCTTGCCATTCTTCTTCATACATGAGCCTCCACTGCTGGACTATCCAAACCATCTGGCGCGCACCTTCATCCTAAGTCACATTCACGATCCAGCATTCACCTTTTCGAAGTACTACAAGGCAGACTGGAAGCCCTATCCGTACATCCTTTGGGACGCGCTGATGGTTGCGTTGCAGAAAGTTTTGCCTGTCGAGAGGGCAGGGAAGCTTCTTCTCATCATCAACACAGCCCTCCTGCCAATCGCCGTGGCGTGGTTCCTCTGGCAGGCGAATCGCACCGAAATCAAGCTCGCCTTACTCGGGTGTGCCCTCTCTTACTACACCCTTTTCTTATGGGGATTCACCGCATATCAACTCGGTGTAACCCTATGTTTCATGATGCTGGGAACCTGGCTGTGGTATAGCCGAAAGCCTTCAGCCCTGCGAGCTGCTCTGTTTGCGACGATGTGCATCGCCACCTATTTGGCTCATGCGCTCGGATTTGCCGCCGCGGCATTCATCCTTGTCCTCTATGAACTCAGCGCCTTCAATTGGCGAGGGATATTTCGGCTTGGCTGCTTTCTGGCGCCGCTTTCACTGCTGTTTTTATGGGCCCGTCCTGGTCTTTCAACTCAGAGCAGACTAGTTATGCGGCCCATCATGGAGAAGTTCGTCGCGCTGAGAGCGGTCGCGACGATGGGATATGACTCAAGACTGGAGAGCATTGTTCTCGGCGGACTTGTGCTTTGCTTGCTGCTCGCCATCGTGCGCAATCGCGAGCTGCGGGTGAACTGGCGTTGGCTGGCCGCAGCCAGCGGCCTGTTCCTGATATTTCTGTTGCTCCCGAATGGATGGGGAGAAAGCTTCGACGTTGACGTGCGGCTGGTACCACCACTTTGCCTGCTCAGTCTGGCTGTGTTCCGGGTAGGTCGTCGCGCAACTTGGATCGCGTTAGTTGCCACTGCACTGGTGGCAGTACGAGCGCTTGATATTACGACGGGATTCCAGTCCGAGGCGGCGAAAAGCGTCGTGATGAACGACGGTATCGAGCACCTTGCGACGAGCGCCAGGATCTTCCCGCTGTTGGACACGTGTAGAGATGATGATCCGCTTGACGACTATTACATTCACTATTGGACTTACGCAGTAATACGTCGCGGCGCAATCTCGCCTTACCTGTTCGATGTTCCCGGACAAACGCCGATGCGGATCACCTACCAGGCGTATACGCCGGACGGTTATTGGGACCATTGCTACGACACCGAGCCGGATTGGCAACTGGTTGCGAAAGATTACGACTATATCTGGAGCTATGGCGACAATCGATACCAGCGCGGCATTGAACAAGTTGCAGAGCCGGTCTTCGAGCATAGTCCGCTAGTCTTGTATCGGATCGACAAGCGCCGAATCGTAAGCCCAGTAACTTCCGAGTGACAGGGATCAGTCAGGTTGGAAACAGATCGCAAGCGACAAGCGGGGAGCAGTGCCGGAGTACATATAACGTAATCCGGCACTGTCAACTTATGCCTTAACTACCGGCCCAGCTCTCCTCGGAAACGCCGTCAGACCGGCTCGCTTGATTCTGTGGCCGTGCCGGCAAATCCATCGCGAAGAGTCCCTGAATGTTTTCATACAGGCGTTGAAACCGCCGGCTGAGGTCGGCCGGTTCTGGCCTTACGGTCGGTCGTACCGAAAGCATCTTATCCAACTCACTTAGCAGGGCTGCACTCGCCGACAGTTTAGTTTCACTCGCTCGCAGGCCGTCTGCCAGGGCAGCCTGGCTATAGCCGGTGGGATGGCGCCCCAGTAAAGCTTGCAGCATGACCACGCCGAGCGAAAAAACGTCTGACGCGCACGACAATCCCTTGGCCGCTCTCGTCTGCTCCGGCGAAAAGTAGCCGCGTGTCCCAAACGGCTCCCGTGCAGCAGGACTATTGTCTTGTGCCAGGTACCGGGCTGCGCCGAGATCGATGAGGACTGCGCCACCGGATTCCTTCAGCATGATGTTCGAGGGCTTGATGTCGCCATGAACAATTTGCCGCGACCAGATTTCTCCAATTGCGGTCGAGACATCACGCCCTATTGCCAGTACCTCGGGTTCTTCCAGTCGTCCGATCTTTAATTGTTGGCTGAGTGTCTTCCCCTCGATGAATTCCCACGCCACGTATCGCGTTCGCCTTCCCGCCACATCACAAGAACCATGTTCAATCAGCCGCGCCAAGGCCGGATGCGAGATGTTCTCCATGGCGGCGATCTCGCGGCGCGCGCGAATGTCCTGAGTGTGATAAAGGTGCAGCTTCAGGGCTACGACATCTTCCGTTGCGGTCCCATCTGGGCGTGACATCCTGGTCGCACGGAAAACTGCTCCTTGACCGCCAATCGCAATAGGGGGACCGACGACAAAGCGGTTCTCCAGCGCTGTTTCTACATCTGTAGGCGCAAACTGTACCGGCATACTATTTGTAAGCGATGATGACTTGCTTACATTTTCCTTTCCACAGGAAGTTGGGAGTTGTTCAGACTATAGCTCTTTTCGACAGGAATCTGAACGAGTAATCGCCGTAGAGGGGGGCTGAATGTGCCGAATAAATCATTAGCGGCATCATGTGGCCGAATCATGCTATCGGCACGAAGCGGTCGCTAGCATCTAAATGTTGTTGGCTTGCCTGATGGTGCCATAGTGCTATCGACTCCGGAACCTGGCTACCGTAGTATGAAAGAATTCTGTTTAACTTATTTGCCGGGTAGCGCACTACATATTGGAGTTCATGAAACTCACCGTCGTAATTGCCGCATACGATGAAGCCGAAAATATCGGCCCGCTCACTGAGCGCCTGATCCGTACGCTCGATTCGTTACCTGGCGCATCATGGAAACTGATCTACGTCATTGAAGGAAGCGACGGCACAGTTGCGATTGCCAGACGACTTGCCCGGCAGAGAAGTGAGATTGAAGTTCTCTATGACGAGCAGCCCAGCGGATTGGGACGGGCCTTTCGACGTGGCTTTGATGCGATTCCCGTTGACAGCGATTTCGTAGTCACCATGGACGCTGATCTCAATCATCAGCCGGAAGAGATCCCGCGTTTGCTGGCGGGCCTGCGCGAGAGCAATGCCGACATCGTCGTCGGTTCGCGCCGCCTTGACCAGAGTTCGGAACACGGCACACCAGCATGGAAGCGTGCCCTCAGTCAGCTAGGCAATCGCTGCATATACCTTTTCATGGGCAAGGGCACCTTGGATCTCACCTCGGGGTTCCGCGTTTATCGAGCGGGAGCGCTCCGACAGATCGCATTCAAGAGCCCGGGATTTGCCTTTCTGCCGGAGATTCTCATACTGGCCGCGTCTCGCGGGATGCAGATTGTCGAGGTACCCATATGCTTCGTGTTTCGCACTAGCGGAGACTCAAAAATGCATCTCGGGCAAACCGGCATCAGCTATTTGCGGCTGTTCTTCGCTCATTTTCGATCGACATTGCGCCAGCGTTCGGCTGCGGACAATGAGACTCGGCGAGAGAACGCCTGAAGCACATTCCGCGCTGACTTGCATCGCAAAGAACTTCTCTCAAGTCCCGCACCGCTCCGCAGAGCGACCACCTACAGATTCCTTGTGCACGCCAGCACCGGCTAGAGCTATCATGTTGTTGTCACCTGTCTGGTTAAGATATCCGGTTGCCGCCCGACGTCAGGTTGTCGCAAAGCGCTGGTCGAGCGAAGATCGTGTCAGATTGACAACGGGTTGGTAGCGCAATAGCGGGGGAGATATTCGCCGCCGGCCGAGATGTGGAAAGCTCGTATGTCGTCAACTTTATTATCTGCGTTGGCAAAACTCGATGAGAGTGTCCGCGTCCTGGAAGAACGGCTGCAGTGTCTTGGTGCAGGGTTGGAAGTTTCCAAGGACCAATTCACTCAGAACCTGAGAGAAGCTCGCCAGAACGCAGACGCTGTCCGTGAACTGGTCCGCGCCAAGTCTCCCGATGTCGACTGGACCGATCGTCAGGCTCTGGAAAAACTGATCCGCGATTTGGAAGCTGCCGAAGCCGGTCGCAAGGAGCTGCGGCTCGGCAGATTACTGGAGCTCGCGGAGGAATTAAGCGCGGGAACCATCACCCACCGTCTCAAGAGCCGCGTTACGGCGCTGGGAGAATTACGCGAGGCCGCGGTCCGCGAGCTTCTAGCCGAGGCCGCTGAGGATCAACCCAAAGATCTCCCCGGGCCCGATGCGTTTGCATGGATGCAGTGGGCATGTGGGTCGCAAGGGAACGCGAATGCAGCGCAGTTTTCCGAACTGGAGAAGGATTTTCCTGCTCTTGTGCGCTTTGCCGGCGAAATGGAGGAGAGCTACTGGCAGCCTCGGGAATCCTCACATGAGATTCCGGAAGAGGTTGCAATCGATGAGCCTTCTTCCATACCGCAGGCCCCAATTCAGTCGCCAACGTCACCGCTTTCCGAATCAGCCCCCGCCTTTGCTGCCAGATATGGTCACTTATCCGCCGCGAAGGCAGACCGAGTTGAGACCGCCGCGCCGACGAATACCGTTGCAGCGGCTGTCGAACAGGCCCCCGACGATCAGGCGTCCAAATCTTCACTGCCCGCTACTCCCGATTCGCGCTCGGACGTAGCTCGAATGCTGGCGGCAGTCGCGGCTCATCGTGTCAACCGCCCAGTCCCCATCGAAGGGTCTGCGCAGGTTCTTGCCGAAGGTTCCGCCGCGCCCGCCGAGGCGGCGCCTGCAGAGCCGATACCATTTACTTTTCAATCTTTTCCGGTAGCAGATGCAGAGTCAGTCGAAGAAGAGCTTAAACATTCCCGCTTTAGTCTCAACCGGAGCGTTCTTTTTACGGTTGGGGCAATCGCCCTTATCGTCCTGGTGATGGTCGTGATTTCTGCGATGAGCGGTAACCTGACCGGCAAGCGTGGCAGCCCACCTCCGGCGACAGTTGCGAGCGATTCTGCAAAAGAAAGTTCTGCCGCCTCGTCTGAGGCCCCGGTTTCCGACCTCGAGCTTGTAGGGCAGATTGAGCAGCGGCTAAAGGCTATTGAGGGCAGCTCCATTTACGTCACCGTCCAACATGGCACAGCCATTCTCGAGGGCCAGGTTCCTTCAGAGGAAGCCTTGGCGACGGCCGAGGAGCTAACCCTGCAATCGAAGCAGATCAAAATAATTCGCAATCGAATACAGATTGCAAAAGTTGGAGCTCTTCCTTCTACGAATCGTCCAGCAAAACCCAACCCTGCTAGTGCTGAATAGAGCGCGGACCCCGCTTCAATTCAGCTTATGTGCCCAGGCGCCTGAGAGATCGCCGCGACTAAAACCACCAGAGACTCCCTGGTCGTTGGCATAGCGATAAAGCGCCGCGACGAAAATGCCTCGCGCCGCGGAGTTGATGACCCCCAGCAATATCCAATAGATCACCATAGAAGCGGCGCCAGCCAACATTCCTTTCGGACCCAGACCGGAGCGGGCGCCCATCGCCGGGAGCAATAAACCCGGAAGGGCAAGCAGGGAGAAGATAAGTCCGAAGCTGAAGCCTCCAACAACTTCTTCGCCCCATGTCTTGCGAAATATTCGTCCGGATTTATAGAGCGCCTCGACAGGACCCATGTTTTCCGCGGCGAGCAGAGGGACAACGAAGAAACTGGCAAGTGTCCACGCCAGGCCGATGATGCCGGCTACGAAACGTCCCAGGAATCTCAGACGGCGCTCCAGCATCTGCAACAGCATGCCGACGGTTGCGGAGAGCAGGGCCCACTGAAGAATGCTCCACTTGCGTTCCCACGCGATCGCCAGGCCGTCGCTCAAGGTGGCCTGTCCTCCTGCCAGCCGATTGGATGCAATGCTTACCAGCGCCACGTTGAAATAGATTCCGATGCTGTAGGTCACGAAATAGAAAAGGAATAAGAAGGGCGACATCTGCTGCCAGAGTATTTTCTGCTGCGCCGGATCCTGGGGAATCGCTCCCGGTGGTAACACGAGAAGTATGCCGCTGCCGAAGATCGTGACCGTCGCGGCCACGCAAAAAATTGCCGACAAGACGGGCAGCCACATCAATTGCTTGTCCGATTTCAATATCGCTAAACTTTGTCCTAGCAGATCAAGACTTCGAAAGAATCTGTCCATGGAGTTCCCCCGAAATTGCTAAGGATTCTTTAGAAACTTTGCATGCAGATGAAACTATTACGAACGGCGACTATAACGGCCAAACGGATTGACCCGAGCGCTCCGTTCACCAGAGCTACAAAATGATGGCTTTTTGCGCAGCTTCATTATCAACCTTGTTGTTAAGCGGAGGGAAGTAGAAATGCGGATTACCTGGTAACCAGGTCTAGTCTCAAGGTCATTAATGGTGACTACGAGCGTGAGGATCGAGTTATCCAGCGCGAAAACAACCATGTGGACTCCGGCCCGAGTGGCAGAACATCATCGGCACCATAGCCCAGCTACAGTGGCTGACTACCCTTCCTCGGGGCCCGGCTTCTCCTCTTTGCGAAGGAAGTATGCATCAACCGCCTCCAGCAAGGTATCCCGATCCAGGCATGGCTCGGCTCGCTTGTAACGTGCCTTCCAGCAAATGCGGTTTACCAGGTCTCGCGGATGGCATGCACGTAGCTGTTCCTTGAGGTCCTTGCGGATGATTTGGATCAACTCATTGATGAGCTCCCCGCTAGCCTCAAGCTTGCAGGTACCGCAAACTGCCTGAAAGATGGCGTGGAACTGCTCCTCTGAAACAGCCCCCACTTTGATTTTGGTCTGGATCCTTCGCAGGAATGCTTCGTCGCCAAGCTGCGAGGGTTCCATGTTGGTGGCAAACACGACGCAGGGCTCGAACGGGATCTCGATCTTTTTTCCTCCCGCCATGGTAAGGAAATCGATTCCGCGGTCGAGGGGAACGACCCATCGATTGAGCAGTTCCTCTGGGCGCATCCTCTGCCGTCCGAAGTCGTCGATGATCAGGACACCGTTGTTCGCCTTCATCTGCACCGGAGCGGCGTAGATTTTAGTGATCGGATTGAATTGCAGCTCCAACATCTCGAGCGTCAGTTCGCCGCCAACCAGGACCGTAGGCCGATGGCAGAATACCCAGCGCTGATCACTGCTTTGCGAGACGGGATGGTTAAGCTTGTCATGGACGTCGGGATCGTAGACGCAGATGATCTGGCCTTCGACTTCTACCGCGTACGGCATCCACACCCGGTCCACCGCGAGTACTTGTGCCAGCGCCGCCGCTATCGTGGTCTTTCCCGTGCCACTGGGGCCATACAGGAAAATCGACGTGCCGGAATTCAGGGCCGTTCCCAGCTTTTCCAGCATGTCGGGGTCAAGAACAAGGTGGTCGAACGCACGCTCCACCAACGGCTCATCTACATCGAGATGGCGGACGCTCTGGTTTCGAACCTGTTGTTTGTAATGCTCAAGCGAAACCGGAGCCGGTCCCGTGTATTGGTTCACCACCATCAATTCCGCCGCTCGGATTCTACCTTGCGAGGTGATAGCGATCTGCGGAACGTTTCCGGTCATCCCCGTGAGTTCGCAGAGCTTCTCGGCACGCATTCGGCGAAGCAGCTCGTTTACTACTGTGAATGGAAGCCGTATCTGCCCCGCCAGCTCACGCAGCGAGAAGGGTCCGGAGAGGTAGAGAATTTTCAGGGCAAGCTCTTCCAGTAGCGACTGCCGTACTCCAGTCTCGGCCACCGATTCCGGAACGCTTTCAGGTCCCAACCAATACGCGCTTCTGGCAGACGCGGCCAGGTCGATCGCAACCTGAGCAGCGATGGATCCCGAACTATGAAGCGGGTTGCGCCGGACGCCGCTCACGTTTGACGGAGAAGAATCCGTGACTCGCCGTGCGGGCACGGATCCGGAAGAGTGTAGAAGACTCTTGCCGCTCCGCGATGCCGCGACCGATCCGGAAGTGTGCAGCAAGCTCTTTCCTGACGACGTTGCCGGAATCGATCCAGAAGTGTGCAGAGGACTCTTCACTGAGGGCGAAGACTCCACGCCAGTGCGCTTCGCGGAAACAGAGCCGGAACTATAAAGTGGGTTGCGCCGAAATTCGCCTTTGCCCTTATCGTCCATGTGTTCCTCCGATTACTACTCGTTCCCAGGATCGTTACAGCCCGTTCCTACACGGCTATGCCGCTAGCCGCCACATTGATTATTCGTTTTCCCGCAACTCCCTGATCACCTGCGCCAGCTCTTCCACGCTGCGCAGAAAAGGCTGCCAGCGTGGGTCCGGACGAAAAGTTTCGAGCGCGGGATCGACAGCAGCCATGGCGAGGGTTGCAAAACCAGAATCGCGAGCCCGCTCCAGTTCGGCGAAACCGTTATCCAGATCGCCTACCGCTCCGTGGACGGTGGCTGCGAAATACGCGCTCTCCGGCGTGGTCGCAGAATCATATTGAGAGAGAATGCCAAGCGCCTGCTCGCGATCGCCTGAGAGAGCGGTCACGTAGGCCAGCATCAGTTCCCACGTGAGTGCGGGCTCCTGATTCAGGACTTCTTGCATCTGTGCCATCGCATCGGAAAAACGCTCGGAGCGGGCGAGCACAAGCCCATGCATCGCGCGCGCCATGTTGAAATTGGGATTAATGTCGAGCGTGCGTTGCAACTGAGCGTCAGCTTCGTCCCATCGCCCCTGGTAGTACAAAACCAGCCCGTAACAATAATTGATGGGCGCCATCAGCGGATCAATCGCGCAACCTTCTCGGGCATGGTCGGCGGCTTCCTCCAGCCGGTTGCACGCGGCCAGCGCCAACGCATACGCGTAGCGCGCAATCGCCGAGTCGGGATTCAACTCAAGAGATCTCTCCGCCTGCCAGATTGCCTCGGCAAGATTGAAATCGCAGAACATCTCAGCCAGACACAACGCTGCATGCGCTTCCGACAGAGTCTGGTCTAGCTCAATCGCCTGCCGGGCAGAGGCTTTCGCCTCGCCGAGCGTCTGCGCCGTATCGACTCTGCCCACAACCGGCAGCATTGCATAGGCAATCGCCATGCACGCATACGCCGGAGCAAGCTTCGCATCGGCGTCGATGGCCTGCCGGTAAAGTTCGATAGCGCGCAGCAATGCTTCAGGGGTCCACTGGATCGTGTTCTCATTCGCGCTAACGAACAGTTCCTCGGCTGAATTACTCTTGTGCCCGCGCGCGGGCGACGGCCTGGTCGCTTTCTTGCCTCCCGAGGAGGAAGGCGCCCTGAGTCGCTCGCCGACTTGCCGGGCAATCTCCTCGTGAATCTCCGTGGCATCGTTTGTACTGCAACTAAACTGCGAGCCCCAAAATTGCGTGTCCTTAGCCACGTCGATGACTTCCGCTCGAATGGATAGCAGATCGCCACGAGCCGTGACCCGGCCAGTTAGAACCGCGCGCACTGAAAGCTCACGCCCTACGGCATAGGGATCGTCGGTGTGTTCGCGATAGCGAAAAGCCTTGCTGCGCGGAACCACCCGAAGTTTGGGTAAATGCGAGAGACCGTCGAGCACGCCTTCGGCGATGGTGTCGCATAAGTCATCAAGTTCCGAATCCCCGGTCGCGTTAACGAACGGCAGCACCGCCAGGGAATCGACAAGCTTGCCCGCTTTGCGAGCCGTAGGGGCAGTTGCGGGCGCAGCCTTTACCGAGTGCCCATCCCGCATGCGCCGCAGGTCGGTCAAAACCTCCGCTGCACTCTGGTATCGCAGTCGGCAATCCTTTTGCAGTAGTTTGGTGACGATGTTGCAAAACGCCGGCGGAAGCCCAGAGTTGAAATGCGAAAGCGGAACAGGGTCGCGGTTCAGAATCGCATCAAACGTGAGCGCCGTCGTGGAACCGGAGAAGGGAAGAGCGCCGCTCGCCATTTCATACAGGACGATTCCGAAGGAGAACAGATCGCTTCTGGCATCGAGCTTGTGGCCACGCGCCTGCTCCGGCGACATGTAGGCAATCGTTCCCACCGTCTGTCCCGAAGTAGTCAGGTGCTGTTTGGGATTGACCTCGACCGCGACAGGAACTCCATCGGCTGCGGTGATTCCCGCTGCGGTTACGGCCGCCGTCGCAGTGACAGCGAATTTCTGTTCCTCAAACTTTGCCAACCCGAAGTCCAACACTTTGGCTTCGCCGCGCGTCGTCAGGAAGACGTTTGCCGGTTTGATATCGCGATGAACGATACCTTTCTTATGCGCGGCATCGAGGGCATCCGTAACCTGGATACCAACACGAATCAACTCACTGTTAGGAATCGATCCCTCGGCGATTCGCTCGCGTAGAGTTTGCCCTTCGAGCAACTCCATGGTGATGAAATGGTGCCCGTCGGCTTCGTCAACCTCATGGATGGTGCAGATGTTGGGATGATTGAGAGACGATGCGGAGCGCGCTTCACGTACCAGTCGCTCCACCATTTGCGGATCGCTGGCCACTTCCGGCGGGAGGGTCTTGAGCGCGACTTCGCGTCCCAGGCGCGTATCCTGAGCTCGGTACACCACACCCATACCGCCGGCGCCGAGTTTATCAAGCACCCGGTAGTGAGAAATTGTCGTTCCGAGCATCGCCTACCAAATCGAACCTAAAATGCGGGGGAGATTGCTGAGACTATAGCATTGCTTGGACTGGGAATGATATGAGAAGGAGGTTTCATGCGGGGTTTAATCAGCGTGCTAACGAGGCCGCGGCTACTGTAGATATCGCATCGGAATTAAATCCTCCACCTTTTGGGTTAATTCGGAGCGTAGAGTATTCCCGTCACGTGCCATCGACTTTGCGCCGAAAGGTGCCTTGCGACCGAGCTCTGTGTTGTCGCAGAATAAAGACACCCCGCGCACGATGTCGCTCAACTAGCGCATCCACTCTGAATCAAGACCATCGAAGAAGGGCCAGGCGTCTTGCATGAAGCTGGATCGAGAAAACACTCCCATCCTTATTCTATGTCTGCTGCAAGCAGCAGATTTAATCTCCACTCGGATGGCGATGAGAGTGCCCGGCGTTCTGGAGCTCAACCCGCTGGTACGCGAACTCGGTTTATGGCAGTCGAAACTGACCGTACTTATACTGATTGTGATACTCGCGTACTGGGTGAAGCACACGAAACGGGTTGCGGCGGTGTGGTTGGTCTGTGCGGTTTACAGTCTCATCGTCGCCTCAAACATGCTGCTATTCGTTTCCCATACCTGATTTTGAAAACGCCCAAGCGGCGCTATTCTCAAAAGTGGGGTCGCGAGATCACAGCGTTCCAGTTTCGTTGGATCGCGTGGGCGTCCTATCGCGCGGCGACCGTTCGCTCCGACCAACTCCGCACGAATTCTCCGAAGCGGTCGAGCGCCTTCGGGAAATTCTCTCCGGCCGCGGCAAAGCCCAGTCGGAAATGCGATGGCGTATCGAAGCAATCGCCGGGAGCCAGCAGAATTCCACGCTCCGCCGCGACCTGGCAGAAACGCCGGTCGTTCTCTCCGCTCAGCAGCCACGGGAACGCGGTCATGCCGCCTTGTGGCGAAATCCAGCCGAGTACCTCGCGATGCTCCGCCATGAAGCGCTCGAGGAACTCGAGATTTCGGGTGGCGACTTCCTGGGTCTTCCCCAGCACCACGTCACGGTTGCGAATTGCAATTTCCGAAAGGATCTCTCCCGTAGTGCTGTTGCTGACCGAGAAGTAAGCGCGCGCGTTCCAATATTGCCGGCGGCGCATAGAGTTGTGCTCGATCACCCACCCCGTGCGTACTCCCGCAATTGAAAATGCTTTCGATAGGTCCGAGATCACGGTGGCATGCGGCAGACGCGCCGCCGATTTCGTTCGCCTGCCGTGGTAAATCGGATGGTAGACCTCGTCGCTTATTAGTTGTATTCCGCGTTCGGCGGCGAAGTCGTGCAGGGCTTCCATTTCGTCATCGCTCAGGGTTGCTGCCCGTAGGATTATGCGGACTGTTGACCAGGATGAGCTTCGTCTTCGAGTCGGCGAGCCGCTTGATTTCGTCAGGATCGATGCGGAAGCCATTCTCGCGGCGCACGCGATAGAAGCGGGTTTCCAGACCAAGCGATTCCGGCAGCGCCGAGAAGGTAGTGAATCCCGGCAGCGGGATGATGACGTTCGCGCCAGGCTCGGCGGCCAGCCACATCAGCGCCACCAGGGCTTCCGACGCTCCGGTCACGATCTGTACGGACTCCACCGGCACGCTCTGCATTTCAGCAATGGCCTCGCGCAGACTGTCGGCGCCGGCCGGACGGCTGTAAACCAGATCATGATTCAGGAAGCGGTGGCGCGTTTCCTCGTCCGCGAGGTTTAGGATGTCGTTAACCGTCCAGGTTGGTCCAGTGCTCGCGGCGAGATTGAATTCTATGTCGTGTTCGTACTGATCGAGCCAGACGTCGAGCAGGAACGGCTTGAGCTGCATGCAGGCACCTCGAAGAAGAAATTCGTTCCTCTTATTGATTCTGCAAGCTGGCGCCCGGATGATTTCTTACTCTTAGCCTCGCAGCGCGAACTCCCCTGCACCTGAACGCAATTACTTGAGCGACGGCGGAAGGGATGTTGTGCCCACGACCACTGTTCCGTTCACATGGGACAAGCCCGCCGTAGCCGTGATTGCCACGGTCGTATTGCTTTTCAAGGGGAAAGTCTGGACCGCAAACTGCACCAAGCTCTTGCCTCCCGGCACGATCACGAATGACGGCGGATGTGCCACGCTGGGATGATCGCTGCTGAGAGCCACTCCCAGCCCTCCCGGCGGTGCGGGACCACTGAGCGTCAGCGTTCCTGCCGACAACTGCCCACCTCGAACATATGCTGGCTTGAACGTCAGAGAGGTGAGGGTGATCTGCATCGCGGCGGTAAAGGTCGCGGCTACATTCTTAGCGCTAGTCATCGTCACCACGCAATAGCTGCCGTTGATGTTGTCGCATCCCGTCCAACCCGTGAAGGTATAACCCGGAGCAGGAACCGCGCTCAGGGTGACCTGCGTCCCATCGTCGTACGAGTAAGAACACGCCGTGCCGCAGTAGATATGACCGTCGACGCTACCGACGGTACCGCTGCCAACCTTAGTTAGCGACAGGGCGGAGAACACATCCAGCCGGAAGACGGTACCGGCAGAAACAGGGCCACCGCTACTGGTTGTTCCGTAGAGGGAGCCGTCGGTGGCTTGCATCAGAGCGCCAGATGGTGCAGAGCCGTCTACCGCGTTGAAGGCATGAAGTGTTGTAACCACGCCATCGGGAGTGATTTTAAAAAGAGTGCCACAGCCAGAACCGAAACAGGCGTTGCTCCCGCCCCTGACGTTTGTCCCGTAGAAATTTCCGTCGCTAGCTTGCACCAGGCCCGCGCGCGGATTGTTACCCTCCGCGAGGCTGAAACGGTGGAGTGTGATCAGGTTGCCATTAGGGGTGATTTTGAAGACTGTGCCGTAGCCGCTTCCACCACCTTGTGTTGTTCCATAGAAGTTCCCATCAGTGGCTTGCACGACTCCGCCATAAGCACTATCGCCGTCTGGACAGCGCCATTGGCTACAAAAACTGTATAAAGCGGTCAAGTCGCCATTAGGTGTGATTTCGAAAACAGTGCCATAACCATAGGTCCCGCCGTTGAGAGTTGTGCTATAGAAATTACCGTCGGTAGCTTGCACTAACGCGGCCGCAGGGGCTTTGCCGTCCTGACACGCTTGCTGAGCGCAGAAATAGTAAAGTACCGATAGATCCCCCGATGATGTGATCTTAAAGATGGTGCCGCCGCCGTCGGCATTCCCGCCATACGTGGTTGTTCCGTAGAAGTTTCCATCGCTAGCCTGTACCAACGCGGCACCCGGCAGGTCGCCGTCTAGACGTTGGAAGCGATGCAGTGTAGTCAAATTGCCTGCAGGTGTGATTTTGAAGACAGTACCGTAACCATTCCCACCGGAGCTTGTTGTTCCATAGAAGTTGCCGTCTTTGCCTTGGATCAGCGGGGCCAGAGGTTGTTGGCCGTCCTGACAGTTTTGTTCGCTGCAAAAGCTGTAAAGCGCGGTCAGATCTCCTTCAGGTGTCATCTTAAAGACGGTGCCACCGCTGTGATCGCCACCGCCGTTGGTTGTCCCGTAGAAGTTTCCGTCCGCCCCCTGCACAAGACCCGCTAGAGGTGTCGCGCCGTTGCTCTCGTAGAAAGTTGCCAGCGTAGTGAATGTCTGTCCAGCCGAGAAAACTGCAGTCGCAACACAGACGACGATCAAGCCAAGGAATCTTCGCATAAGCTTTCCGGCCCGGAAGGAAAGCAATGTGAATTCGCCTGAAGCTTCTCCCGGGCAAACAGCATGAACTGAGCATGAAATAAGGAACGAACCAGTCTCTCCTGATTCGGTTGGCAGGTCAATGACCCTGTCGCCCCTTGTCGCACCGACTGCCCATTCCGCCCCTGCTCTGGTAGCCGTACAACATATTGGCGATGACGACGGAAAGCGTCCTGGTGTAAAGTGAGTCAGCGCTCAAAGCTACTAATTCTAGTAACGGCAACTGGATAGCTCGCCGTGCCGGCACTGGCTGGAACCAGAAAGAGACAGTAAATTGAAGATCCCTCAAGATAAGTTCGGGATCAGGCTGTCTTTTGGTGACCGCCAGGTTGAGATTAAACGGTCTCGTCGGCGCGACGCGGAGGCGTAATGGAGATCGATCATCGAATTGTCATTGTCGGTGGCTGCGGTCACGTTGGTTTACCGCTGGGAATTGTGCTGTCGGTTTTCGGTGGCGCACACGTCACGCTACTCGACATCGATGCCGGCAAAGTAGAGGCAATCAATCAAGGTCGGATGCCTTTCATGGAAGAGGGAGCTGAGAAACTCCTTCGCGGCGCCATCGGAAAGTCGCTGGTCGCAACTACCGATACAGCGTGCCTGGCGGAAGCGGCAGTCGTTATCACCGTGGTCGGCACTCCCGTTGACGAGCACCTGAATCCCATGGTCTACGCTTTGTATCGCAGTGTGGACCGCACCCTGGCTGGGATGCGCGACGACGCACTGCTCGTGCTGCGCAGTACGGTTTATCCCGGCGTCACCCGCTTGGTCTACGATCGCATTGTAAGTTCGGGACATAAGATCCATCTGGCATTCTGTCCCGAACGGATTGCTGAAGGTCATGCCATCCGCGAACTGCGTGAGCTGCCGCAGATTGTCTCCGCCTTCGATGACGAGGCAAGAAGGCGAGCTCGCGAGCTGTTCCTGCGAATAGCTCCAACCATCATCGACCTTGACCCGCTTGAAGCCGAGCTGGCAAAGCTCTTCACCAACAGCTGGCGCTACCTGAATTTCGCAGCATCCAACCAGTTTTATATGCTGGCCAGCAGCTACGGCCTCGACTTCCAGCGCATTCACGATGCGGTTACCCGGGAGTATCCACGCATGCGAAGCTTCGCCCGTCCCGGCTTCGCTGCTGGTCCATGTTTGCTCAAAGACACTTTGCAACTAGCCGCATTTGCCGGAAACAACTTCTTTATGGGCCATGCTGCGATGTTAATTAACGAAGGTTTGCCGAATTTCCTCTTGAATCAGCTTCGCGGCCAGGGACTCTCCGGCAAAGTCGTAGCTATCCTCGGCATGGCATTTAAGGCGGAGTCGGATGACAGCCGGGAGAGTCTCAGCTACAAGCTGAAGAAACTACTTTCGCTGGAAGCTGCGGAAGTCCTGTGTACCGACCCCTATGTACAGGATCCAAATCTAGTGTCGCTGGAGGACGCCCTGAGTAGGGCAGACATAGTCATCCTGGGAGCGCCGCATAAATGCTACCAGCAGCTTCAGATTCCAAGCTCCAAAACTGTAGTAGATATCTGGGGAGTTTGGGACAAGGCTCCGGAGCTGGAGCGCACCGCAGCATTAGCAGCCGCAAACGTCGGCTAGGCTTACCATGAAAATACTTGTCACAGGTTCTGCCGGATTTATCAATGGCTATCTGGTTGAAGAGCTGCTCCAGTCCGGCTACCAGGTCGTAGGACTCGACAACTTCAGCAAGTATGGTCGTGCGCAGAAGTCGTACGACACGCATCCCGATTACCATTTCACCGAGGGGGAGGCCAAAGACGTTGATCTTTTGAAACATCTGCTCAATGACTGCGATCATTTTGTAGCAGCCGCTGCCATGATCGGAGGCATCTCCTATTTCCACGAGTTTGCCTATGACTTGTTGGCGGAGAACGAGCGCATTACTGCCGCGGCATTCGACGCAGCTCTATGGGCCCATCAGCATCGCAAGCTCAAGAAGATCACCGTCATGTCGTCGAGCATGGTCTTTGAGAATACTTTGGAGTTTCCCACTCCCGAAGGCGCTGAGCAGCGATGCCCGCCTCCCAGCTCGACCTACGGATTTCAGAAATTAGCAACCGAATATTTCGCTAAGGGAGCTTTTCAGCAATATGAGCTACCCTACACCATAGTTCGTCCTTTCAATTGTGTTGGAATCGGTGAGAAGCGCGCCCTTCAAGACCGTAATATTCAGAGTGGAAATATAAAGCTTGCCATGTCTCATGTGGTGCCCGATCTCGTCCAGAAGGTTCTCAAGGGACAAGATCCGTTGCACATCCTTGGGTCCGGTGAGCAGATTCGTCACTACACCTATGGCGGAGACTTGGCGCGGGGCATCCGTGCCTGCATTGAGTCTCCAGCTGCGATTAACCAGGATTTCAATCTATCCACCGCTGAACGCACGACGGTTCTGGAATTAGCCGCATTAATCTGGCACAAAATACGTGGCTCCGCGGTTCCTTTCCGTTATGTCAATGACCCGCCATTTCCCTACGATGTGCAGGAACGATCGCCCGATGTGAGTAAGGCCACGCGGTTGTTGGGCTTTGAGGCGAACACCGGCCTGGATAAAATCCTGGACGAAGTTATCCCCTGGGTTGCCCAGCAGGTCGAAATAGGATCTATCTGATTGCGAACGCCAACTTCCAACGGCTCCCAGAACGCTGTCATCGCTGACCGCGTTCCTATTCCGCTGACTATCGTGATTCCCGTATTCAACGAGGGCGCCAACTTCGCGCGGCTTTGGCAACAACTGTCACTGGTCGCCGCTGACTTCCGCGCCTTCGTGGTTTACGACTTCGACGAGGACGACACGGTTCCGGTGGTGCGTCGCATTCAGCAGCAGGGCGAGCCGCGATTGCTTTTGCTGAAGAACTCCGTAGGACGCGGTGTGGTCGGAGCAATTCGCAGCGGCTTCCAGCAAGTGCAGAGCGGACCAATATTGGTTCTGATGGCCGACCTCTCGGACGACCTTAGCGTTCTTCCGCGAATGATCGAGCTTTACCGTAGCGGATACGACGTGGTGGTCGGAAGCCGCTACATGCCGGGCGGCCGAATCGTGGGCGGTCCGCTGCTGAAGAAGTCACTGTCTCGAGCGGCGGGCGTCAGTCTTCACTATCTCCGTGGAATTCCTACGCACGACGCAACCAATGCTTTCAAACTGTACGACGCTGAAATGCTGAGTCGATGGCCCTGGAAAGCCAGCACGGCTTCGAGCTCAACCTGGAGATCACGGTTAAAGCATTTCTAAACGGCTACAGTATTGCCGAGGTCCCCTCGACCTGGACGGACCGGACCGCCGGCGAATCGCGTTTTCAGCTTTGGAAATGGCTGCCCGCCTATCTGCACTGGTATTTTTATGCCTTCAGGCCGCGCGCCACACCATGAGCGCGCAATCCAATCTGGGCCGATTTACCATCCGGGTGCCCCATTCAAGCCATCTTCTTTCTCAGCGCGCAAGTTAGCTTTCTCGCCGTTCGCCATCTTTGCTGCATCGATGTTCACATCGAGTTTTCCCGCACGGCCCATGCTCTTCTTGTGCTGAGCCTCGGTTACGGTTGCCCACGCCAACGCACCTTGCTGGAGGACGACGGTATCTCCGAGCCTGACCTCGTCCATCACTTCGAAATCGACGCGGTCACCAACTTTCGCTTCGCCGGAGCTGAGGTTGCGAGTTAAGCGGAGTCTCACTGGCGTGCCGTCTTCGAGGACGAGATTGCCGTCACTGTTTCGCTTGACCACCAAGGGGTGAGGCTTGGGCAGCTCGCTTGTCGTTTGGAATGCGGGCTGTGCGGTTTTGCTTGTTGTGCAACTACACTCTGCGATAACGACACGAACGCGATTAGAAGTGCTGAGACTCCTTGCCTCAGAATGTTCATGTAAGCCTCTGGGGGGAGACTTATGGGTGCTGACGCTACGATCGCGGGTAGAAGCCGGCCAGATGAAGATGACTAAGCAGCGCGCAATGCCTCCCCAGCTTTGTTTGTAGGTTATCTATCCCGCTCGGGACCGTGTCTACGAGAAAATCCAGAATGTACAAGGTTGATTCCAGTTTTGGAATAGTTCGGTCGTGCGATTGCGAAACTTAGTGCGCAATAAATGCTGGCTGCTGGCGCACAATCCACGTCTGCTGGATCCGTTGGATCCCGTCCGGGGCGAGTCTTCGTAGCCCTCAGAGAACCCGCCACGACATTGCTTACTCAACGCTCACAGGGTATAGTTCGCAGGAATATCCAGGACCTATCGGATATTCCGGCCCGATACGCATTCGACAGGGAGGCAACATGACGGGAATTCTGATTTGGCTTGTGGTTGGACTGATCGCGGGCTGGCTGGCCGGCCTGGTCATGAAGGGTGGCGGCTACGGCATCCTGGTGGACATCATTCTTGGACTGGTGGGCGGAGTTCTGGGCGGCTGGATCTTCGGCATGCTGGGCATCTGGCCCGGCGGAGGCATGATCGGCTCCATCATCGTGGCCTTTGTCGGCGCGGTGATCCTGGTCTGGATAACTCGCCTGATTAAGCGAGCCTGAACCTGAAGAAGATACTGGATAAGGCAGGGCCTGGCTCTCAGCCTAAGGACCTGCCCTGATCCGCTGCCCCATCTCGTTCCATGGGTTGAATGAGTGGATTCGCTCTGACTCGAACCATCTCCGATCTAAGGCGAACACCAGCCGAAATGGTTACTTTAGTTTCCCTTATCACACATCGCTGTGATTAACTCGCTCCCAGCTTCTTTCGCAACTCATTTACTATCGCCCTGAAGTTGGGGAAGGGGATGGTGTGTGGAAAAGCCGCTATTCGCCCTTCGCTCTTCGCCAGACCGGAGCAAGAACAGAAGCTACCAGTCGCCAGCTCCCAGCTAGGAGCCAGAAGAAAAGCTACTCGCGCCCAGCCGCCACAAACTACAAGAGCCGCCGACCTCCGGCGAAAGGCGAATGGCGAACAGCGAAAAGCGTGTGTTTTCAAGATTTTGCCTGCAAGTCTCATGGGCTCAAGATTTTACCGGGAAAGTTTTTTGCCAGCCCAATGGAATCAGGATTTTACAGGGTACCAGGGGAGGGGGGTGACCACGGCAGTGGCCCGTTTTCGGTTGTCAGTCCAAACTGCAGATCCCTCGACTCCGCTGCGCTTCGCTCGGGACGACACGGCTTGGATGAGCACCCGAACTGACTTGAACGTTACAGTGATGGCTCCTGTGGCGCCCACAGTACCGACACTTTGCACGACCGGATACGGAAACTCACCGCCAGCCAGGAAGTGTGCGGGCTGTCCGCTATACGCCATCAAGTTAGGCTCGGCCAGAATCTGGAGGACCTGTTTTTCCTGCAGCGCCTTGATGGTGGCACCCAAATTGATATCTGGACGAAACAAGAAAATATTCAGAAGGTCCGAGAGATTGAAAGTTGACGGGCTGCCTCCACCCGCCTGCCCAAGAGCCACAGGTCCGAACTGCTGGGTACTGATGGTACCGATGGTGTTGGTCGCGCCAGTACTGAACAGATTGACGCCAAACTGATTCAGCTTATTGCGATCTGCCTCGGCAAACCGCACCTTGAGCATGACCTGTCTCTCATGCGGAGGCGGCGCAACCTGCAAGCCATTCACTACCTCGCCTGAAAAGCTGGAAGCCATTCTTTGCAACCTGCTGGGCCACTTCTTTAGTGGGCGCCGAGCCTATCTGCACTGGTATTTTCATGCCTTCAGGCCGCGCGTTGCAGTACCTGAGATCGACCCGACGTCTGTCTGAATTCTCACCAGACAACTCAGCCAGTGCTTGCTTGACAGGTAGTTTGGCTCGTCCGTGCCTTAGGAATCCAAAACGACCGGCACCTCGTATCACAATCGCCATTACTCAGGGCACACTCTAGAGGGGCTTCCATTTCGGCGCGGAGCCCTGCGACCGCAATACCGAGACGGCTCTTGCCTCGAACGAAACAAGTTCTTCTGTGGCGCCAAGCACGTGAGAAGGCGGGCGCAGTCTCCTGGAATCCGAGGAAGTGGCTGATGTGCTTCGAGCCTTCCTTGCCGGCACGAACTTCGGGCCTGTTGCCAATCGTACTTAAACTCCCGTCCTATGCGTCGCACGACTCTCGTTGAAAATGAACCAGTTGTTGGCTTCGTTTCGCAAATCCTTGTACCACGGAGCGGCCTACTCTAACCCTAAAGTATCAGGGTCGCTTTTCCACTCGGCAAAACATCCACTCCATTATAATTAATATGTACTTAAACATCGCAACTGTGTAACCGAATGAAAAGAATCCCCCCCGTCCAAATTTGGAGCCTGTCGATCCAGATCGTGGGGTAAGTGAGGGCTGAAATTTTATCGCACGCGAGGGCAAGGGGCCGCAAATCCGTTCGAAACGGACGCCAGTCCGCGACGCACCGGTACAGCAGTCTGTAGCGGTGCACTACTTTTGCAGAAACATCTTGACGGCTATTCCGGCCAAGCAAATAGCAAAAATGCGGCGAAGTTGTAAGCTAGTCGCGAGTTGCGCCAGCGAGCCTCCGAAGTAGCCGCCGATGAAGAAGCCGAGCGCCAGCAACGTCGCCAGCCTGATATCGACATGGCCGGCGCCGTAGACCTTCCAGAACGCCAGGACGCCAATGGGCAGAGCGCTCATTCGACAGTTGACATCAAAGTACGGCGGCCATTCGATTAGCGACAATGCGCCGGGCCGCAATGGTGTGCTCTAGGTACCCACCCAGTGAGTACACTGCGGAATCGGTTGGGGCTGGGCACGAGACGACGAAACCACATATCCCAAGCTTCTGAGAACAGGGGAAGCCCGGCCAATTGCGGCTCGCGGATTTCCTGAACGGTTGAGGTCACAATTGGTGCCTGGTACGCCGGATGACAAAATTCCAGGTGCATACCGCGACCGACGAAACGGCGTTTCAGCATCGAGCCGCCCCAGGTCGAACCCGCAATGGCCACCCGAGTTGGCTCTGGACAGTATTGGGGATGGCCCGAGATAAGCGCTTCGTTATCGTCCAGGAGCACAACTTGGTAACAATGATGCCGGGTTTGAACCTCCAGCACAGTGGCGGGTGGCAGATCGTTGAGGAACACGCCACCTTCGATTTCCGACTGCACGAAGTTGCGATTTACTTCATCGCTGAGGTTGGGATGGGGACGGAAGAAATGTGGACTTGTAGACAAGCGAAGCCTCACCCGCTGCCGTTCAGTCTACACCTTGATAAGCTATGGACCCGTTAGGGCTGGCCGGGAAGGGAGAGGTGTACCGTGCCTGCGACGTGCGGTACCTCAGCCACGTACGGTCAATACCGGACATGCTGCGTGACTGACAACCTGTTTAGGCACCGTCCGCGGAACATGGGTGGCGGCCACCACCGCTCGTGCAGGACGAACGCCCATCACAATCAGATCTGATTTCTCCTCTTCCGCAACCTTCAGAATTGTTTCCGCTGGTGGGCCAAATTTTGCCAGCACCTGAGAAGGCGGCCGCGGCTTCTTATCCCCCGGCATCAGCTGTTGCATCATCTCGAAGGCCCCCTTCGATGTGCGCTCCGGATGGCTGGAGTGGACCGACTCGCTGTCCTCAATCGCGTGCAGGAAGGTTAGAGCTGCCTGCGATTTCTCGGCAAAGCACACCACATACGGAACTGCCCGCAGCGAACCGGCGAGGAAATCGGTCGCGTAAAGAATACGCTTGAACTCCAGTTCTGCAGGCGCCGGGAGTACGTGTGGCCCGATGGTCAATACCGGGCAGGGTGCGAGACGAACAATCTCTTCCGCTCTCGAGCCAAGCAGGACCTTTTTGATGCCTCCGTGACCATGCGTGCCAATGACGATGACATCGGCGTGATGGCTGTGAAGGACCTCCTCGATTTCCTGCCAAACGGATCCTCTGCGGATGAGAACGGAATGGTCCACCCGGCGCAACTTGCCGCAGTTCTCCAGCAAGCGGAATTGCCTCTCGGTTTCTTTCTGATCCGACGGTATACGGGTCAAACTGTCGCTTAGTGCTGCTGGAACATTGAGCGGACGTAGTACATGCAGAATCTGTAGCGAGGCACCGAACTGGGACGTTAACGCTACGGCATACGAGAGCGCCAAGCCGGAACAGGGAGAGAAATCGGTCGCAAACAGAATGCGGCTAATGGTTGCGGACTTCGTTGCTGGACTTGTGGCCAGAACGCACCCCCAGCCAGCAGGCTTTTTCACTCTTACTCTACGCCGGAATCCAGGCGCCGTCAGTGACTAGCATCACGCGCAAGGGTCGGCCGATCCAGTTCCTTCCGGGCTCGGTAAAGTCGCTCACAGATCCACCCCCTACCGTAATCAGGCCTGCGCTCCAAATCAATAGCGAACTCCGCTAGCGGAGATTGAGCGAAGAATTGCAGCAAGGCTTTGGGATCGTTTTGGCGCGAATCTGCGCGGCATCTCCGATCCAGACAGTATGTCCGCAGCCGTGCGCCAGATCTTCCAACCACTGCTGTTCGCGCTCGGTAGAAGCCCAAGCAATGCCGGTGATGGCAGTTGATAGAACCCGTTCAGCTTCACCATTGCTGCTGCCGAGTTTTCGTTCTTGAATCTCACCGGTCTCGGTATGGAGCACCGCGACTTATTGCCAACCCTTCGGGACCCGTTTCCGGGTGAAGCGGTTACTAAATAGTGTCAATACGAATTATCGATTCGACTAGCAAGCCGGTTCAAGGGACACTGTCCCAGAGAAGGGGATGGAACTCCGAGGAGGGAGCGCATGGCCGACGCAGACGAACCTTGGATAAGGGAGTGGATCAATAGCGTGGCGGATGACATGATGCGCGAGCACGCTTACATGGAAGTGAGTCTACGAGGTGGTGACCTCGTAAGAGTGAGTCTGACGGAAGTTGGCGCAACGTGTGCGAGCTTGTTGGACGAGGGCACCGAGCAACGCCAGGCAAATGACTGACAAGTGTCAGCACACACCAAAGATCCCTGGTGGCCGACACGTTCCGCGTCGGCCACCAAGCGTTAGCTCCATTCGGTTCAGTTCTTATGCGTCAACTTTCTGGCCCAGGAACTCCTTGGCTTTGGCAACCTCGCTGTCCCACTTGGCGAGTTGCTCCGGAGTTAGAAAATTAACAACGCGCTGACGAATCTCGTCGCGTTGCGCCTTCACCTTGGCGATGATATCGGCTTTGGTCGTGCTGGGATTGTTCTTGAGGTACTCGCCGATCTTTTCCCGGCCTTCCGCCAGAGCGGCGTGGAGCTTCTCTTTCTGCTCCTCGTTTAGACTGAGGTCGCTTGCGAAACGCTTCACTTCAGTCGCGACCTGTTCCCTTTGTTCAGTAGTCAAATTCATGATAGGTCTCCCTTGGATCTCTGATGATTGAGTTAGGACGCCACTCGGAGCACTGGCGAGGTCCGAGTTTCCTCAGGGTTGGAGGGTTGCAGAGTTGCAGACGCCTGAATGCTGCATGGGCAGTCGCGCCACGCACACATCGGGGTTGGTCAAGACTTTCTCGCACAAGTATACGCTCTGAACACTCGGCCGGTAGTCGCGAAATTAACTACAGTAGAGCGGGCTCTCAAAGAAGCTTTCATTGTTTCCCGTTCGAGCCAAGTTCAGCCAGGATGCTCAGTTAGTCTCGGAAGGTTCAGGCCGAGCGGCAATGGCTGCCGAATGCGGATCGACTAGCTGCCACAGCTCCCGAATCCACTGCAGCTCGGGCGCAGGTCCCTGCACGGAACTCTGGTCCTCCGCAAATGCGCAATAGTATTCGACGAAAATACGACACCACGCCCGCGCGTGGGGATCTCCCCGTGATGCTAGTTGACGCTTATGCTCTACGGTTCGGCTTGGTTGTGATGTTCCGGGCTCGTGTGGTGGGGGAGGTGGATCCTCCAAGGTTTCCTCATAATAGCTCAAGGGGCCGGACACGTTCTCCCAATAGGCTTCAACCGCCTCGGAAAACGGATCGTCTATGCCGTACTGCTCCCGAATCCATTTCGATTGGTAGGCGCCCCGAACTCTGCGCTCCGCACGTACATCTGATATTCGCGCTCTTCCGGCGACTGAGATTCGTAAGCGGCCTTCGCGCGCTCACGGTCTCGAAGATGGTCTTCCAACCTCTTAATCCGTGCTTTCAGAGAAGCTCTCATCGTTCTCCCCTTCGCGCTGGGTTCGGCCAAGATGGTTAGTTTGCTCAGAAGATTCAGGCCCAGCCGCTACAGCTTCCTCCACTTTGCGCAAGTGTCCATTGTTTTACTCCCGCAAAGCGCACCTCGGACCATTGCGGCCGAAAGCGCGCAAGTCTGAACTCCGCGGAAGTGCTAGTTTTTTGTGGGGTTCCAGTCAAGAGGAAAGTTGATTAACTGAATAAACCCCATGGCTGCGCAGCAGTGGGGGAAATTCATTGCCGTTGCGGCAGGAGATGGAAGAGATCTAAAAGTGGGGTCGAGAAGGAACCCCGCTCACAGATCCACGCCCCGACCGTAATCAGGCCGGCGCTCCAGATCAACAGCGAACTCCGCCAACGGAGATTGAGCGAAGAACTGCAGCAAGCATTGGGATGGTTTCGCTCGTTGCGTCAGCCTCTGAAAGTCCTCCATTCCTACAATGACAGCCTCTGCCCGACCCTGCTTCGTGATCACTTGCGGGCCAGCGGTGCACGCCCGACGGATCACCTCACTAAACTGCGCCTTGGCGGCCTGAAGCTGCCAGGTTGTCGACGCACCTATCTTGCTTGGCTTGCCTTTCGGTTTCCTTGCAATCGCCATCGCCAACCTCACGACTAGTCTGATTAGTTCCGCCAGAATCCTAGACGATGACGCCGAGAAAACGTAAGAAGAGCTGCAAAATGACGGCGCCAGCTCCAGTGCGCACTTTGCGAACCCTAGGCTCTGCCAATCCTCTCGAACCGAACGCAGTGCACCCTGGGTGCACTTTTCCGCGCCCGTCTCCTCTTGCGTAAGCCAGCGTGTGAGCTGTCACCGCATACTGTCCGAGCTTCCTAAGCGGGATTTGTGCAACCCGGTTGCACTTTTCCACTGCTGTCCCGATTTGGCAGCACCCTCCCAAGCTCCTGTTTGTGCACCCAGAGTGCACTTCTCGGCTGCCGCCCGGTCGCGTAGAGCCCCGGCAAATCACGAACCCGGTGCGTGCTTTGGTGGCGGTTCGGAAGCTCATGAGAACAATTTAGCATATTCGCTTTTTATTCGCTACACCAAACGCTCTTGGGCTCCCTTCCCCAAACAGAAATACGTTATTTTGCTCGTGCCTTCCCCTTCCGATGAGTCGCTGCATCAACTTGGGCCCTCCTTCAAGCCTCTCGACGCCATTGTCTTGCTGTTCTCCAACAGCCATACCATACTCTATACTGGTATTTAATACGGTATTATGAGAGGTGTTATGCAGACAGCGCGCAAGATCACGGTGGAGATATCCAGCGAACTGCTCGCCAAGGCACAACGAGCCAGCGGCACCGGCGTCACTCAAACCGTCCGTACCGGACTGCAGCTGGTGGCAGCGTCGAGAACTTACGCTCGCCTGCGGCAACTCCGCGGCAAGGTACGGTTCACCCGCACTTTGGCAGAACTGAAAGCTGACCGATGATTGCAGCCGACACGAGCACCTGGATTGCTTTTCTTGAAGGCGGCAAAGGCGAAGATGTGCAGCTACTTGACAAGGCACTGGAGGACCGACAGGTGTTAATGGTGCCGGTCGTCCTCACCGAACTCTTGAGCGATCCGAAGCTTCCCGCGCGAGTGGCCGAAACACTGGCAGAAGTGCCTTTGATCGAGATCGAACAGGGCTTTTGGCAACGCGCTGGAATTCTGAGAGCCAAGGCACTAGCGAGGGGACGCAAGGCGCGCCTGGGGGACGCATTGATTGCCCAGACCTGTATCGATCGAGGTATTTTTCTTCTCACACGGGACCGTGATTTTCGGGCGTTTGCTGAGGCGGCTGGCCTCGAGCTTGTGCTTGGAATATGAGGCATCGATTCCCCTCCTTCGCGCTTGAGCCGCATTCGTAATCCTAGCTAAAGATCTTCCTTACCTCCGGCTCACTGAACAGACGGTTAGGCCCCTCCCGGCCTCGCCCCACAGATTATTCCCGAACCAGTCGGGACCGGCGGAGGAGACGGTGATGATCTACTTGGGCGAGGCACGATCATTACCGGGCGGGGAAGGCGGAAGAGTCGCCACCAACAACGACCAATTGTGGGAGCGGGAGTGTGCCCGTCCCATTCGGGACACACTCCCGAATTTTGCCTATCCGTCACTCGAAACCTGCACGTTCACAGGAGCCGGCACCTGCTCGCCTTTGCGTGCCCGTTGCATGCGTTCTAGCTGGTTGATGGCTTGATAGAGTTGCCGGTTGTTGGCAGCGTCGTAGCGCAGGATCGGTCCAGATCCTCGCCGGTAGGCAAGCCTAAAGGTCTCTTTATTGAAGGAGTCTGTACGTCGTGAACCTCTTCTCTTGCAGATGCCTGTTGCGCTTCTTGGGCGGCGTCGAACCGTTCAATCTCAGCTTCTCCGATGTCATGCCGCAATCCATCTCGCAACGCAACCCTTTCGAAATAGACGTGCATTTCGTCATCGTCAGTCTTATCCTCCATTGATCGAGGGCTAGCTCTCGGCGTCGCTCAACTTCTATGCCACGAAGATGTTCCGGAATCATCTCCGTGTGTGCTTGGGCTTCTCCAGCCTGCATTATCGCGAGTAGGTCCAGCGTTTCTGCCGCCAATTAATCCGCATCGCGTGAACTCACATTCTGTCAACTGCCAGCGGATTGCTGGCCTCAAAGCGGAGTGCGCGCTGCAGTCGCCACCAGGAGACGGCGATCTTCTCCACCATCATCTCCTCCAACTCGCCAGCCGGCTTAAGGTCCTGACGAAGACGGGACAGCATTGCTTTGTATTCGGCGGCGTCTTCCAACCCTTCCTTGGTGATCACCAGGGCACAGTGAGGATCGCCGTGTTTCAGCGCGTTGCCGCGTGACCACTTCTTGCCTTGCTTGGGTGCGCGGCCCCGTGGAGAGTTGTGCGTTGCGGCGATTGGCCTCCAACTTCTGGGGCGACGTCTCACGTATCTTGATGAGTGCCATAACAAAACTAGTTTAGTAGCTTCGTGTTTTGTTCGCCAGTGAAGCTGTTTAGCTTTTTGGTTCGCCGGCCCGAAACAGCTTGAGGATCGTGCCCTACAACCGTGGTCGACCTTGTTCCATGGTGGACATTGGTCGGCCCAAATGACGGAGGCGGCGCGCAGTGGCTATTTCGCCCTTACTTTCTGCTTGGCGACCAAGCGCTGCATGAACTTGGAGCCCTCTTTCTTGTAGGCGTCAACGCCCTCATTCAAGAGCATCTCGCAGACCTGCGAAATGCTCCTCGCTTCGCTGGTGGCAATCTCCTGAATCTCCTCTTTCAAGGCAGGCGCTACTCGAAACGCCAAAAACTCTTTGTTGGTCGTCACAAAACGAATATATGCGCACAGCAAAACGATAGACAAGATTTCTCTTGCATTTTTCCATTATCACTAGTTATCTTATGTTATCACTATGATTGAAGGAGGACAGCATGAACATGCTTCAAACCGACAGGTTGGCCACACGACCAAAGGGCAAACATCCTGTGACGAGGGAAAACTTCAGGTTGGCACATCGCCTAATGCGGGGAGCAATGCCAAAGCGCTTAGCTGAGTCGTTGAAGGCTTTATCTGAGGAATTTAACTTCTCTCTTGGAAAAGCGGAGATCCAGTTGTTGGACAATTCCTGGTACGTGACCCACACGGGCCTTATAGGCCTCGCTCGCCGAAAGCACTGCCGCGGTATTCACGTCGAGGCGGTCGAATCGCTCTGTGATTCCTCGTCTGCCCGCTATGTCCTAAAAGCAACCGTGTACCCGTCAAAGAGCTCCTCCGGTTTTGTCGGCTACGGCGACGCCGATCCCACCAACGTCTCGGCGCTAGTACGGGGTGCCGAGATGCGGATCGCCGAGACCCGCGCCGTCAACCGTGCTCTGCGCAAGGCCTACGGCATCGGCATCTGCTCGGTCGACGAGATCGGGACGCTGTCGGTTCCGGGCGCACCTGCTCCTGAGCCTTCCAAGTTTCCCTCCCACGGCAACAACGGCAATGGAAACGGCAATGGTTCCGGTCACAAGGTCCGTGACCGGCTGTGCCAGATCATCCGCCAGCACAAGCTCGATGCTGAGCTGGTCAAGGCCTACGCCGTCGACTTCTGCGGGACCGAAAAGCTCAAAGATGCGACGCGAGAGCAGGTCGAGCGATTTGTGGAACACCTGGCCGAGTCCGCAAAGAAAGACCGCTCTGCCCTGGTCTGCCATCTCAACAGCTATGCCCGCCCGCAGCAGGAGGTGGTCGCATGAAGCGCCGACTGCCGGGTCTCTCCGAGACAGCGAGAGAAACATGTCCGACGATTCCCGATGGGGTCTTTCTCGTGCGTCTGGAAGGTGCTCAACACCGCTGGCACGCCCAGAAGCCCTTTTATGTGCTGCGCCTGTCGATTCTGGAGCCGAAGGAGTTTGCTGGTGCTTCCATCGTTGGCCGGCTTTATTGCACTGCCAAAGCGATGTGGAAACTGGGCTGGTTCCTGCGCGACTTCCTCTACGACGCCGAACTGCTGACCATGGACCAGATCGACGAGCACGCCCTCCGTGGTCTTACAGGAGTCGTCAAGATCAGCCACACGGTCGTAAACGGGATCTCTCTGGTCAACTTTGACGGCTTCGCCCCTGCCAGCCACTGGAAAGAACTCTGTCCATCCGTATCCACGCTCGCTGGTTACCGGCAGAAAGCGCTCGGTGAAGGGAAGGAGCGGCGCGATGAACTACAGTTACACCCAGATCTCCCAATTTGTGGTCTGTCCGCGGCGTTATCGCTACCGCTATCTCGACGGCTGGCAGGAAAAAGATGTCCGGGCGGCCATGCTGTTCGGGCGCGCCTTTGAGCAGGCGGTGGCTGCCCTGTTCCGCGGGCAAGGATCCGGCCGCAGTCTTGTTCGAGCAGTGGGCTCCCGCCAGAGATCTGAACCTGGTCTACTCCCACCACGACACCTGGGACAGCATGCTGCAGCAGGGCGTGCAGTTGCTCGAACGCTTTGTCCAGGACGGCCGGGTTACGATTCCCCCTGCCAAATCAGCAGCAGGTCCAGTTCACCCGAAGCCTGTCCTCCGGCAACGGCTTTGTGGCCTACATCGATGCCATCGGCGAACTGGACGGCACGCCTTGCGTGCTGGAGTGGAAAACCTCGTCCGCTCGGTATCCGGAAGAGCCTGCCGGCCTGACAGCACTTGACCCGCAACTGGTTTGCTATTCGTGGATGACGGGAATCGACGAAGTGGCGCAAGTTGTATTCGTCCGCAAGCGCACGGTCGAGGTGCAGTATCTGCGGGCGACGATCACCGAGGAACAACGCCGCGACTTCGAAAACCTCGTCGATGATGCAGTGCGGAGGATCGAGTCGGGGCTGTTCCTGCCACAGAGTGGCATCCGATTTCCGCAGAACCCTTGTACTACGTGTCCGTTCGTCGGGCTCTGTCTCGACCAGCGCGAATCTGGTCGAGACCGCGCTGTTGCGCAAGCCGGGAGTCGACCTTGGTCTGTTTGACGAACTTGCTTACTGATCATCCGCCCATGCCGCCAAAGCTCAATCGCCGCCGGGCCCTGATCGTCCTGAGCAAGATCGATGAGATTCTGGCTTGGGAGGCACGGCACGAAAACGAGCGCGACACCAAGTTTGTGGAGCTTGGGAAGTACCTGTGCGAGGTACGGGCCGGGCAGTATTGGCGGCTGGAACGACTCAAGTCATTTGACGAGTTCCTGGAGAGGCGTTTTCCGGAATCGAGACGGAAGGCGTACTACCTGATGTCGATCCACGAACACCTGCCACCGCAGGTGCGGAAGGACTTGAAGCAGGTGGGCTGGGCCAAGGGAGTGGAGCTGGCCAAGCTGGCGCGCAAGCAGGGGCAGCGCTTCGAAAGTGCAACCTGGTTGCACAAAGCCCGGCAGCTGCCGAAGGAGGAATTTAAGCGCGAAATCGAAAAGGCGCTGACCGGGAAGGACAGCGAGCCCTCAGAGCTGATCTACTTCAAGGTCTACAAGAGCCAGGTTCCGGTGATCGAGCAGGCGATCGAAATAGCAGCCCTCATGTTAGGCTCGGACAAGTCGCGGGGCTACTGTCTGGAGATGATCTGTGCCGACTTCCTGGCGGGGGCGCAGTTAGACGGCGCCGATCCCGAGGTGCTACTGCAATCGATCTCGCGCTACTACAAGTTCCTGCCCGCCGCACAGCGGGAGGCGTTTCTCTCCTCCGTCAGCCAAAAGACCTCATGAAAAAGCTTCTGACCAAGACGCCACGCTTACGACTCGATGCCGAAGGCTATCGCCAGCTACACCGCGAAGTGTTGGCGCGCGACGGATGGCGATGCCAATCGTGCGGCTGCATGACACATTTGCAGGTACATCACGTCCAGTTTCGCAGCCATTCTGGAAAGGATGTCGAAAAAAATCTCATAACACTCTGCGCCGACTGTCACGCAATCTCGCATGGCAGCGCTTCCAGTGCGGTCCGTTGAGTGGTGGCAAGACTGTGCAGCATCCCCCACACCTTTGGAAGCCATCCAAATAGTGTCGGATTCGGAGTTGCCTCGAGTCCCGAGTGAAGGTGCAA
The DNA here is from genome assembly GCA_963699875.1 of uncultured Acidobacteriaceae bacterium. GTDB lineage: Bacteria > Acidobacteriota > Terriglobia > Terriglobales > Acidobacteriaceae > CAVVDY01. Next base: position 438,078 of record CAVOVN010000010.1, on the reverse strand, counting down.
AAAAGACTCGAATAAAATGTTCTGTCTGCTTGACGCCTATCCCCTTCCTACCCAGCGCACAGCAGGAGGCGTTTCTCTATCCGTCGGCCAAAGGGTCTCATGAAGAAGCCTCTGAACCAGACTCCTCGGGTCCGGCTCGATTCCGAGAATTATCGCCGGCTCTACCGCGAAGTACTGGCGCGCGACGGATGGCGATGCCAATCGTGCGGAAGCATGCGCCAATTGCAGGTCCATCACATGAAATTTCGCAGTCGATCGGGCGGAGACGAGGAGCTAAACCTGATCACGTTTGTGCGACGAATGTCACGCCCAGGTACATTCAAGCTGAGCCAGGAATCAATCTATCTGCGCAAATCAGGTTGAGCTGCAATCCGCAAGAGTGCCGGATCGGCTGGAGTGGTCTTGCCGACCTAAGCCGCATCTTCTCAACGACCAGATTTCTCGACTTGCGTATCGCCTAGCAAGCCTTCCCACCGCATAATTCCAAAAACGCTTGAGCGGTCATCAGTCCACAACACTGAAGCTCCGGTAAATGGCTTCCAACCCATCGCTTCAAATTGTGGTTTGAGATCGGCAGGCACCATTCCCGCCCAACGGGACGACATACGTCCCCGCGTAGCATCTTCGTGGCTTATCTGGTTGTCATCGAGTAGCAGCATCGAATAGCCCACTCGCGAGGCCGACTCTTCTATGACCGGAGCTAAGTTGACGTACCGGTTGGTGATATGTACGAGGATGATGCCGTCGGGTTTTAATTTTTCACGGTAGAGCTGAAACGCCTCTGCGGTCAGCAAATGAACCGGTATCGCATCGGAAGTGAATGCATCCAAAACGATGGCGTCAAAGGAATGCGGATCTGCCCCAGCCATGGTCAGGCGACCGTCTCCCAAAATCACGCTATTGCGCCCAGGACACTCAGACAAGAACGTGAAGTAGCGATTAGCAATGTATTCATCGAGAGGGTCAATTTCAAAGAAGGTCGTGGACTTTTCGGCAACGCCAAAACAGGAGATGGTTCCGGTCCCGAGCCCCACGACGGCGATTTTGGGCGCTGTATTCGTAGGCAGTACTGTGGCTAACGCATTCCTTACAGGTACATAGTATGCCTCAGGTGGCCTATCCCGCGGTGAGTCCACGATTCGCTGCAGACCGTGGATTGTATTGCCGTGAATCAAAATACGCCACTTACCTTGTGCGGCCGTGTTCACTTTATAGGTTCCGAAAAAAGTGCGCCCGCTATACAAGTGGAGCACGGGGTGGACCCATCCGATGGAAAGGGCGACCGCCGAAAGGACAACAGCGGCCCACTTTACCGGGATCCGAATGCAAAGAAGTGCCCCCACCAAGAGCAGCGCAATCCTGATGCTGGGCGCGTTGGGTGTAGCTGCCGTAAGCAAGTACATTCCCACCGCGAGGATGGCAAGCAAAATCACTGCTGCGAGCTTTAAGTTCACGCGCCGCGTGCGAAGGCCTGAAATGCAGGGTAGGAGTGCAGCCGCTACAACCAGAGTTAGCGGATATTCCCATAGATCGGAAAAAACCACAGGTGCGACCAGGGCATTCAGCAGGCCGCCCAGGATGCCACCACCTGATACCCACAAATAGTACGAGGTCAGGTGCTGCCGCATCGGACGGCGAAGTGCCAGTTCGGTATGGAATCCCAGCGCAATGGCAAAAAAGCAGCCGAGCTTAACCAAGCCCAGTCCCACTCCCCACCCAGAGGAGCGCGATCCCGAACCAAAGAGGAAAAGAATCATCGCTGCGACGATCATCAAGGGAAGCAACCGCGTTGACTTGGCGAGAAAGATGTTCAATGAGGAAAACGCCAGGATGAAGCTGAGCAGATATAAGCCCAGCGGAATTACCCAGAGCAAGGGTATCGGCGGGAAATCAACTGCCAGATATGCCGTTACGGCATAGAGCAGGCTGGCAGGAACCAAGGCCAGCGCTCCCCACAGCAGTCCATCCGTTGCTTTCAGAGCATTCTCGGGAACGTCATCTACCGGGTCAGGCGTAGTTGCGCGCCAATAGTACCGCGCAGCACCGCAGGCAAGGATCAGAACCAGGAATATGCCGTAGCCGACCGACCACAACCGGCTTTGCTCGCTAATCCCGTATCTCGGTTCGAGGATGCAGGGATAGAGAGCAAGTCCTATCAAACTTCCAGCATTGCTGCCTGCATAAAGAAAGTACGGGTCCTTGGACTGATGGTGGAAAGTCTGCGAAAACCATTTTTGCAGCAATGGCGCAGTAGTCGCGGTCAAGAAGAACGGCAGTCCGATGCTGATCAGGGCGGTTTTCAACACAGCCGCTGCTGGATGGATTACAAGTGTCTGGGGATTCGAGGGCAGGCGGATGATGATGGGAAGTATAAGGACTCCGGTCAATACCGCGACCGAATGAACCATAACTGACTGGCCGGGTGAGCGTTGCGATACGAAATGGCTGTAGATGTACGCCAGGAACAGCGCCGCCTGAAAGAACACCATCGAGGTATTCCAGACGGCAGGCGACCCGCCAAACGCAGGCAGGATCATCTTGGCGAACATTGGCTCTAGCACAAAGAGCAGAGCGGCCGCCCAAAAGGATGCTATCGCGAAGAGAACCGTGAGCGCTCGACTCGACTTGTCGGAGAATGGCTGCTTTTCAGCAACCGCTGATACCGGGGAAGACACTAGGGCTGTCCAGTGGGGCGCAAATGGAACTATACAAACGTATCTGAATTGAGGCCTTATTTCGAGCGTAATATGCGCTGGCTACGGCCTGGAGATGATCTGCGCCGACTTCCTCGCGGGAGCGCACATGGATGGCACCGACCCAGAGGTCTTGCTACAGTCGATCTCTCGTTATTACACCTTCCTACCCAGCGCACAGCGGAAGGCGTTTCTCTCATCCATCTGCCAAAGGGCCACATGGCGAAGCCGCTGTCCAAGACACATCGGATTCGGTTGGATTCCGAGAACTATCGCCGACTGCAGCGCCAAGTGCTGGCGCGCGACGGATGGCGATGCCAATCGTGCGGAAGAATGCACCAGTTGCAAGTCCACCACCTGAGATTCCGCAGTCGAGCGGGTAAAGACGAGGAGCAGAACCTGATCACGTTATGCGCTGAGTGTCATGCACGATTGCACGGGTGGGCAAGATCTAGGCAATGCTGTAGCGAATAATTTTCGGGAGGAATCAAGAGTAGTACGGCATCATTATTGAGCTGAATTTCTATATATGACCACTTTCGTGCTCTTTAAATCGAGGCGCTCCGGAGCTCTGACAACAGCGGCGGAAGTGAGCCTTGTTGGTTATCGCGGAGCTCAGTCGCCGCCTCTGAGCAGCGAGTTATCTGCACAAAAAGTGGCAGTCTTCTGTAACGACCAAAGTGGCCCCAGACCCGTCCTAAGTGCTCTGGAATGTTGCACTCAACGAGACTACGCTAGTGGCATGAGACCCTCATCTCGCAGTTCCTCATCCGGATCCTTTCTCGGATGGGCGGTGCTTTTTCTCGTGCTACTTCCGGTAGTCATGATCAAGTTTATCGGTGGAGCGATCGCTCCCGAGATGGTGGAGTCTTTGACAGACCGTCTCCGGAGTTCTGTGGCTTGGGCGTCTGCCTCTATGTTGGGCGGACTGAAAGGTGTGTTGGTGGGACTCGCCCTTCTGGCCGGGGCAATTTACGTGACGTGCCTGCTGCATTCAGTGATGAGAGGAGACAAATCCGCTGTGCGTCATCCTAAGCGACGTAGAGCTGCCTGACGCTGGCGTCGCGAACGCCGTGTAAGGTGTCAGCTTGGATGCCATCCAAACAAGGAGTAGGCGAAGATGGCGCAGCCGAACACGACGAATGGCACTTCCCACATGCGAAAGCCGCGAAGATCGACCGCAAACAGGGCAGCGATAATCCCGAGGATTACAATGCCACCAACCCAAACTCCCTTAGTTACCCTCATGATTTTCTTGTAGCCTACCATTTCGACCCGCAGCACAGTGAGGCACGTTCGGGTAGTGTCAAGATGACTTTGGTTATCAGGAATAGAAATTATTGCTCTTGACCAACCAGTAACAAGTGAACAGAATTGACCTCATGGGGCTGACCGCAACATTCGTCTTGATGGCAAGCGCCCTGTTGAATAGTTCTGCAACTGTTGTGAAGGGGTTTGAGGCAGCTTTTCATAAGTCCATAGCCTGCTTGTTTCTTCCTTTTGCATTCCAGTTGGGTGATCTCGACACGGGGCTGGGAAACGATCTCTGGTTCATGGTGATCATTGTCGTTGTCGCCATCGGTGCTTATGTTGTCTATCGCGGTCCGAAACACATGTAACCCGAAACTAAATAGCGGACTTCGAGGGTCTAGTAACAAGTTCGGTGATAGCTGAATTTGCGCGACAAATACGGACGAATCCTGGTCGAAGGGACGCATGCTGATGCAGGTCGGAAATAACAACAATCACTCCGCGGATGGATCTCCAGAGGTTCGACTAGGATCCAAAATCGTTGGCTCGACTCGGCCTTGCTACGTGATAGCTGAGATCGGCATCAACCACAATGGCGATATCGATATCGCGAAGAAGCTGATCAGCGTCGCTGTAGGAGCGGGTTGCGACGCGGTGAAGTTTCAGAAGCGAACTATCGACGTTGTGTATACCGCTGAAGAACTGGCCAAGCCTCGCGAGAGTCCTTTCGGCAATACCAACGGCGACCTCAAACGTGGCCTCGAATTCGAGTTTGAGGAGTACCGCGAAATCGATCGCTATTGCCGGGAGGTCAAGATCGACTGGCTTGCTTCCTGCTGGGACGAAGCCTCCGTAGATTGCATCGCGCGATTCAATGTTCCCTGTTTCAAGATCGCGTCGGCGTCTCTCACCGACGACAATCTGCTTCGCCACACTCGGGCTACCGGCAAGCCCATTATTCTGTCTACGGGGATGAGCACCATCGAAGAGATCGACCACGCCGTCGACGTTCTTGGTAAGAACGATCTGATCCTCCTGCACGCATGTAGCACTTATCCCGCCTACTACGAGGAGCTGAACCTGCGCGTCATCGATCACCTGCGACGGCGATATGGTCTGCCGGTTGGCTACTCCGGTCACGAGACGGGTTTGCCCTCCAGCGTTGCGGCTGCGGTGCTGGGCGCGTGCATAGTTGAGCGTCACATTACGCTCGACCGCTCAATGTGGGGATCGGATCACGCGGCTTCGCTTGAGCCCAACGGCATCACGCGACTGGTGCGTGACATTCGGCTCACCGAAAAATCCATGGGAGACGGCGTGAAGCGAGTTTTGGAAAGGGAACAGCCGGTAATCAAGAAGCTGCGCCGCGTGGGAGCCGCCGTTGCAGGGAATTAAAGCCATCGCCATGGACGTCGATGGTGTGCTCACCGACGGAGGCGTCTGGTGGGGACCGAACGGCGATGAGTGGAAACGCTTTCATTTTGCCGACATCATGGGACTCTCGCTGGCGCGAAAGTCAGGACTCATCATCGCGCTGATTTCGGGAGAGAACAGCCCACAGATCGACAAGCTCGCTCAGAAGCTTGGCATCACCGACGTCTACAAGGATTGCAAAGACAAGGCGAGTGCGTTGCGCGACTTCTCGGACCGGCACATACTTAATCTTCAGGAAATCTGCTTCATCGGCGACGACGTCAACGATCTGGCCGCACTGAGCATTGCGGGATTGAGCGCCTGCCCGGCCGACGCGCGTCCTTCCATCCGCGAGGCCTGCGCGTTGGTCACGACGCACGCAGGAGGTAATGGAGCAGTGCGTGAAATCGTTGATATCCTGCTCGCCGCACGCCAGACTTCAGGCGAAATCAAAGCCCAATCGGCTGCGCGGGACGCATGAGACTCGCTGACTACGTTATGAGCTTTGTCGCTCAACAGGGCGTGAAGCACGTTTTCCTGGTCACCGGCGGCGGAGCCATGCACCTGAATGACGCCCTCGCCCGCTGCGGCGATCTGGCATTCGTTTGCAATCACCACGAGCAGGCGAGCGCCATTGCGGCTGAAAACTATTCCAAAGCTACGAATAATCTTGGCGTTGCTCTGGTGACTACCGGCCCCGGCGGGACCAACGCCATCACCGGTCTGACTGGCGCATGGCTCGACTCAACTCCGACCTTATTTCTCTCCGGACAGGTCAAGCGGGCCGACCGAATGTTCCTTCCTGACGGCACTCCTCTTGGCGTGCGGCAAAAGGGCAGTCAGGAGGTCGACATCGTCTCTCTGGTGAAGCCCATCACCAAGTACGCCGTCACCATCGAGGATCCGCAGAGTATTCGCTACCATCTGGAGAAAGCGACTCACCTGGCACGCACCGGCAGGCCCGGTCCAGTCTGGATCGATATTCCGATCGACGTGCAGGCAGCTCCCATCGAGCCCGACTCATTAAAAGGTTTCGATCCTGCCGAACTCTCGCAAGCGGCCCAGCCTGACTGGTCCACCCAGCTACGCGAAGTGATCGATCGCCTCAGCCGCGCCGAGCGGCCTTTCATATTTGCCGGCAATGGCGTCCGCGTATCGGGAGCAGCGGCGATCTTCGAAAAGCTGGTGCATCGGCTGAATGTTCCTGTCGGCCTCACCTGGCTCGCCATGGATTTGCTCGACGACAGCGACCCGCTGTTGGTCGGTCGTCCCGGCACGGTCGCTTCTCGCGCTGCAAACTTCGCGCTGCAGAATGCGGATTTCGTTCTCGTGCTTGGCGCCCGCCTCGATCCTCCTTTGATGGGATGGGACCCGCGGCAATTTGCGCGCGGAGCGTACAAGGCGGTCGTCGATATCGATCCTGCTGAGCTGCGCAAGCTGGGCAACTCTATCGACAATCCCATCTGTGCCGACGCCCGCGCTTTCATCGAAGCTATGCTTCAGCAGGCCGACGCCATGCCCCAGCGCGACCGCAGCGCATGGCTCGAGCGCTGTGACGACTGGAAGCGTCGCTACCCCATCGTTCTGCCCGAGCATCGCACGCCGGGGCTGGTCAGCGTCTATCACCTCGCCGAAGTCCTCGGCCAGGAGCTGGGAGCGAATGACCGTGTCGTCTCCGGAAGTTCAGGCAGCGCGATTGAGGTTTTCCTTCTGGCCTATAAGGCGCGCAAGGGGCGGCGCGTTTTTCACACTGCCGGTCTGGGAGCCATGGGATTCGGCATTCCGGCAAGCATTGGCGTGTGCCTGGGCAGCGGAGGCAAGAAGACTGTCTGTGTCGATGGCGATGGCGGCTTCCAACTCAACATTCAGGAGCTGGCCACCATTGCCCATCTCAAGTTGCCCATCAAGTTGTTCGTGTTGAACAACAGCGGATACGCCTCCATTCGCGCTACCCAGTCGGCTTATTTTGGCGGCCCCAACATTGGCTGCGACTCCCAAACCGGAATCGCGTTGCCCGACTACCGCAAGGTGGCTCGCGCTTACGGCGTGAAGGCTGCCACCATCGAGGATCAATCCGACTTGCGAAGCGCCGTCCGCAAGGTTTTGCGAAGTCGCGGGCCGGTTGTCTGCGACGTTCATGTGCGTCCCGAGGAGATCAGGGCGCCGCGTGTAACTTCGATTCAGCGTCCCGATGGCAGCTTCGTATCCAAGCCGCTGGAAGATTTGTGGCCGTTCCTCGATCGCAAGGAATTTGCCGAGAACATGATCGTCGAGCCGGTGAGGGAGTAACAGAAGGATGGGAGACCTGCACCACATTCGGCCGTATAAGTTGTTCGCTCTCGTAGATAAGGCGCCCAACGAGCGTATCGCGCGATTCCAGATTCCGCCGCGTCGTGGAGCTGGCGGACTCACGATGTTGGAAACTGCGCTCCTGATCGCCGCTGCTCACGCGGTTCACGCCACGCGAGTTTTTGAGTTCGGTACATTCCTTGGCAGCACTACGCTGAACTTGGCACTGAACATTCCCGAAGATGGGCGTGTCTTCACGCTCGATCTGGATGCTGATTCAGCCAGAAGCCTGAAACAACATCCGGCCGATGCGCCGCTTACAGAGACCCACTTTGCGTCGCGTATGGATTTTGAGGGCAGCATCGTTGCCGGCCAGGTTACTCGACTGCGAGGGAACTCGATCTCCTTCGACTTTTCGCCATGGAAAGGTTCCATTGACCTGGTATTTGTAGACGGAGGGCACGACCTGGACACAGTCACGTGCCGATACCGAAACTGCGTTTCGGCTGGTAGCTTCCGATCGTCCGTGTTGTGTGCTTTGGCATGATTACCACAACCCGGATTATCCCGAGCTGAGTGCATACCTGGAGCTAGTCGCTACGACGCGTCAGCTATTCCATATTGAAGACACGATGCTATGCGCGTGGTTCAGCGAGCCGCTCGGCTCACGGCTGCTTTGATACTGTTTGTCCTTTGGCGATGAATGACGCGGCATCCAAATCGAAATGGTTTTCGGAACTGACGACGCGTCACATCCCGCCCGGCCAGTTCGGACGCTACTTGTTGGTCGGGGCGGGGAACACCTTGTTCAGCTATGGTGCTTACGCCGGACTGACCGCCCTCCTGACGCCACGCATACCTTACGCCTATATGTTTGCGGCGGTGATAGCGAATATTCTCAGCATCACGTTTTCGTATCTAAGCTACAAATGGCTGGTATTCAAGACGAAAGGCAATTACATCCGTGAGTGGTTGAAGTGTTTCGCCGTATACAGCGGGGCAGGCCTCTCGGATTAGTGGCTTTGCCAGTGCTCGTCGCTCTGCTACGAAGATTCGGTCCTTCGTACAGACTGGCGCCATATCTTGCTGGAGCAGTTCTAGCCGGTATGACGGTCATCGTAAGTTTCACTGGCCACAAAAAGTTTACATTTCGTCCCGCCAGGTCACAGTAAAGCTTCCATGGCAAACGAATTCAGCGACGAAGTAGCGATTGTAACGGGGGGCGCGTCAGGGCTTGGGGCCGAGTTATCAAGGCAACTGGTGGCCAGTCAGGCAACGGTCATAATCGCGGACATTGATGGAGAAAAAGCGAAGGAGATTGCCGCCAGTTTGGGTAAGTCCGCGCATGCCGTGACCGTCGACGTTTCCAATCGCGAAGAAGTGGATGCATTGGTTCAGAAGGTAAAGTCAGATTTTGGTGTTTTGCACCTCTTCTTCAACAATGCCGGTACCTCGGTCTATGGCGAGGCGTGCGACGTGCCGTTTTCTGACTGGCAGCGGGTCCTGAACGTCAACTTAATGGGCGTCATCCATGGTTCGCTGGCGGCTTACCGGGTAATGAAAGAGCAGCGCTACGGCCTAATCGTCAACATCGCCTCCGCTTCGGTTTTCACTTGTGATCCTCTGTTCGCCCCTTATGTTACGAGCAAGTTCGGGGTTGTCGGCTTGTCTCGTGTGCTTGCGATCGAGGCGGAACAGTATGGCGTTTCGGTCAGCGTTGTTTGTCCGGGAAATATCATAACGCCACTTCTGAACAAAAAAGAACCCTCATGGCTCACTCCTGCCATTCCGGTGGAAAGGGCGGCGAGGTCTGTACTGAAGGGAGTTGCGCGCCGTGAGCGCATCATAGTTTTCCCATTTCGCTGGCGTGTTATTTCCTGGGCCGATCGTTTGAGTCCCGCTTTGCTGAACCCTTTGCGCAGGGTAATAGCCCGCCGGGCACAAAGTCGTAAAGGGACTGCATGATGCGAATACTCATCACTGGCGGCTCAGGCTTTATCGGCAAGAACCTGGCGCACCAGTTGGCCCCGGAGTATCAGGTCTGTGCGCCGTCGTCGGCTGAGCTCGACTTGCTGAAAGAAAGTGAGGTCCGCGAATACCTCGCTACGCACCGCTTTGACGTGGTGGTGCATGCGGCGACCGCGCGCTCAAACCGCAGGATCGGCGCACCCCCCGAAATGCTCGACCGTAATTGCCGCATGTTTTTCAATCTCGTCCGCAACCAGGGACAATTTGGAAAGCTGATTCATTTCGGCTCGGGCGCCGAGTATGACCGCGACCAGCTTCCGGCGCGGGTGAGGGAAGACTACTTCGATACGCGAGTGCCGGCCGACGCCTACGGATTTTCGAAATACATTTGCGCCAAGTACATTGAGCGCTGCGAGCGCATGGTCGAGCTGCGCCTGTTCGGAGTCTTCGGGCCGTACGAGGACTATACGGTCCGTTTCATCTCCAACGCCTGCTGCCGTGTGCTGAAGGGATTACCGATTGTCCTGCGACAGGATGTCGTGTTTGACTACCTCTACGTTAACGACCTGGCAAAGATTACCCGGTGGTTTATCGAGCACGATCCCCGGCACAAGGCTTACAACGTATGCAGCGGAAGTGGGATTGCACTGACCGAACTAGCGGGTATAGTGGCGGAGGTGTCGGGACGCAATCCGCCGATTTCGGTACTTCATGAAGGTTTAGGAGCCGAGTACACCGGCGACAATTCCCGCCTGCTGGCCGAGCTAGGGGACTATAAGTTCATCGATATGCGTGAGGCTATCGGCGAACTGTATGGCTGGTACGGGAGCAACGAGTTCCGGATAAATGCTCGGCAAGCTGGAATTCGATAGCTCTGAGCTGCGACGGGCTACAAAGGGTTGAACGGAAACGGCCAAAGCATGCGATTAGGAAATCTTCACTACCGAACAGTACGCGTGTGGCGATCGCGCTGGGTCCGCGCAACCTGCTGATCAGGTATCTTTTGCGCGGCAGAACTAAAAAGCATGGTGCCAGTTTGAGGTTTGCAGACGAATATATCGAGGTCTGTAAGGACAAGCGGGTGATCCGTATTGCTGCGGCACAATATGTTTATGTACCCGACATGGCGCAAATGTTTGATGAGTACTTCGGGCAGGTTGTCCCTGTGGATCGTGACGGTACCCTGAAATTGTGGACTATTCTTCGAAGCCGCGCCTGCAGAGATACTCGACCACGAAGCTGGAGTTTGAATTCTACTTTCTTTCCCTGACGGAAGAAGGTATTATCAGCAGTTATTTCCACTGGTATCAACCAAGGGCAGGAGATATCGTTTTCGACATTGGTGCTCATTGTGGCGTGTCGGCCTACCATCTGTCTCAGCGTGTTGGCCCGTCCGGTAAGGTTTATGCGTTTGAGCCCGATCCTATGTCGTATGCTCTTCTGCAGAAAAATATCCAGCGCCATTCACTGTTCAACGTCACTGCCGTTGCAGATTGCACTTGGAGGAAGTTAAAGCTGGAGCGGCGCCAATGAGCTCTACCCCAGAACAAGTCATGAGTTAGAGCTCGAAGATGTGTTTCGTCAGATGGAGCAGGAGCCATTCGGAGAACTGCGTGCTCGCGAACAGAACGCTTTTGACAAAATCGCCGGGCCATACGCTGACCGGCTCGTCCTGTTTGGTGCCGGGCCGCTCGGCAAAGCTGTCCTTGCGGGCTTAAGGAAACAGGGAGTCGAGCCCCTGGCCTTCGCCGACAACAATCAGCAGCTATGGGGCGCTGAAGTATCGGGGCTGCCAGTTCTGTCTCCTGCCGATGCCGTTCGGCAATACGGAAATGCAGCCTGCTTTGTCGTCACCATCTACCAGGGCTCGCAGGCGCGCCGGCAGCTTGCCTCGATGGGTTGCGCTCACGTTGCTCCCTTCGCGCCCCTTTTCTGGAAATATGCTGATGCCTTTATCCCGCATTCTGGTATCGATCTGCCGCACAGAATTCGCGAGCACGGTGACGAGATTCGACGCTGCTACAGTGTCCTGGCGGATCATGCGTCCAGACGCGAGCTGACCGAGCAGCTACTTTGGCGCTACTGGTTTGACTACTCGGTATTGTCACCACCACTTCGCGCGAGTGAGACATACTTCCCGATGGACCTGTTTGATCCTCTGGAGGATGAAGTCTTTGCGGATTGCGGTAGCTTCCATGGCGAAGCCGTAGATAGCTTTGCCGTCGCACTGGGATGGCAAGTTCCGGCACATCTTCGCGCTTGAGCCCGACTCGGGGCAGCCGTGAGATCCTTGAACAAAATCGGAGCGCGCAACCTTTTGCCGATCGAGTTACGATCTGGCCCTTCGCGGTGGGCAGCAAAAACGGTTTGGTCGGATTCGATGCAGGCGGATCTGTGACCTCTCACGTCCTTCACGACTCAAAGCGTGCTCTACCGTAGAGTGTCATCGGCTCGATCGAACTGGTCTGGCCTGTTCACGCCTACCTACATCAAGATGGATATTGAGGGCGCTGAACCGGAGGCGCTGGTTGGTGCAGCCTCGCTATTACAGCGACATCAACCCGTGCTGGCTGTCTGTACCTATCATCGAAGCGAGCACTTGTGGCAAATACCTAACCTGATTCATTCCATCGCACCTGAGTACAATCTCTTCCTGCGGCGTTACGCAGAAGAATGCTGGGAGGGAGTTTGCTACGCCATTCCCAACCATCGTCTGAAAACTGTATAGATGTGACCATGTCGAAGACCATCACCATCCTGACGCCCTGTTTCAACGAGGAAGGCAATGTTCGCGAGGTCTACCAGCGCGTCCGCGAGGCGGTGGCTGCGGCGGGTGATTACAGGTACGAGCACATCTTCATCGACAACGCCTCGAGCGACAACACGCTGGCTGAGTTGAAGGCGATTGCGGCGGAAGACAGAAACGTGAAGGTCATCCGCAACACGCGGAACTTCGGCCATGTACGGTCGCCAATGCATGCGTTTAATCAGGCGACGGGCGATGCGGTCATCGGCATTGTGGCCGATCTGCAGGACCCTCCTGAGCTGATCGTTGAGTTGATTCGCAAGTGGGAAGAGGGCTATCCGGTGGTGATCTGCGTGAAGCAGACCAGCGGAGAGTCGGGCCTGATGTTCTGGATTCGCAAACGGTATTACCGGCTGGTCAACCGTCTGTCGGGCGTGGAGACGTATGAGAACTACACCGGATTCGGCTTGTACGATCGGCAGGTGGTTGAGGTCATCAAGAGTTATGACGATCCGTACCCATATTTTCGGGGCTTGATCGCCGAGGCGGGATTCCGGCATTACGACATCCCGTATCATCAGCCGGCACGCAAGCGCGGCATCACCAAGAACAATTTCTATTCGCTGTACGACATGGCGATGCTGGCCATCACCAACCTCTCCAAGGTGCCGTTGCGGCTGGTCACGTTTTCCGGATTCGCAGGCGCGCTGTTTTGCGTTCTGGTTTCGCTGGCCTACCTGGTTTACAAGCTTGCTTTCTGGAATCGATTCTCGGTCGGCATCGCTCCGCTGGTGATTGGCGTCTTCTTCTTTATGTCGCTGCAGATGCTGTTTATCGGCATCATCGGCGAATACATCGGGACGATTCATACGCTGGTGCAGAAGCGTCCGCTGGTGGTGGAGGAAGAGCGAATCAATTTTGAATATGGGCCGGGGAAACCGCTGACCGAGAGCGCAGCGAAGAAGGGCGTCACTGCCTGAATGAACCATTGGGAAAATTCGAGCGGGAAGTCGGAGTCGTGTCCATGAACCTCGACGCTGCCCGCGCATTGGCGACGACTCGAGTACGCGAGAGTGCGGCGGTGATCCAGTCGCTGCTGGAGGCTCCCGGCTACCTGAATGCCGTGATTGCCTCAGCGGAGGCAATGGTCAAGTGCCTGCGCGCCGGGAACAAGATTCTTTTCTTTGGGAACGGTGGCAGTGCGGCTGATGCCCAACACCTGGCCGCGGAGTTGAGTGGGAGATTCCTGCGCGAGCGTCCAGGGCTGCCGGGTTTGGCGCTGACGACGAATACTTCGGCACTGACCGCGATTGGCAACGATTATTCATTTGAGAATGTCTTTGCCCGCCAGATCGAAGGCCTGGGAAAACCTGAGGATGTAGCCTTTGCCATATCAACGAGTGGTAACTCCCCGAATGTGCTGAAGGCTGTGGCATCGGCCCACGCGAACGGTATGACCTCGATCGGGCTGGTCGGAAACGGGCGAGGGAAGCTTGGCGGGTTGGTCCAGCATTGCATCTGTGTGCCCAGCGACCAAACTCCACGGATACAGGAAGCACATATCTTAACTGGGCACATTCTGTGCGAGATGATTGAGGAAGAGCTGTTTGGAGAGTGAAGACTCGTTCGCGAGGCTGATGTCAGAGTCTCTTCGCGCTCGACGACGCGTTCTTCGTGGCGACGAAATTTGCGTTGGTTTCGCCATCGAGCTTCGCGCAATACTGCGAAATCTGCGCGAGACATTTTTCGCGCGCGCTTCCACCATTCAGAAAGTGCTGATACCACTCCGCGGTCAGCGTAAGCGCGTCGGTAAGCCTGAGCGCCGGATTCCAACCCAGTTCATGCGCCGCCTTGCTCCAGTCGAGCAGAAGCATTTGCGCTTCATGAGCGTGCTCGCCCTCGTCAGGTTCCCAACTGACAGGCGATCCCCAAGCGGACGCGAAGCTCTCGACGACTTCGCGGACCGGTCGAGCGTCCCCGGGATAAGGCCCGAAGTTCCACGCACCGGCGAAGGCTGTTCCTTCTTCGTACAGCTTCTGCGCGAGCAGCAGGTATCCGCGAAGGGGATCGAGAACGTATTGCCACGGCCGAATCGCTTGCGGATTGCGGATCTTGACTGGCCGCTGCTCAGCAAATGCCTTGACCATATCGGGGACGAGACGGTCCTGAGCCCAATCGCCTCCGCCGACGACGTTGCCCGCCCGCGCTGACGCCAGCGCCACAGGTCGCTTGCCGCCTTTGGCTGCGTTGAAGAACGAGCTGCGATACGCGCTGACGATGAGCTCGGCGCAGGCCTTGCTGTTGCTGTAGGGATCATGCCCGCCGAGAGTATCGTCCTCGCGATATCCGCGCAGCCAATTCTGGTTCTCGTAACACTTGTCGCTGGTGACGACCAATGCAGCCGCAACCGATGGAGTCTCGCGCACCGCCTCCAGCAGGTTCGCGGTGCCCATCGCGTTTGTCTGGTAGGTGAGGATTGGATCCTGGTACGAGACTCGTACCAGCGATTGCGCAGCCAGATGAATGACGATCTCCGGCGCGCTCGCCTGCAAGGCCTGCTTCAGGTGAGGCAAATCGCTGATGTCGCCGGTGACTGACCGCATTCCGTCGGCAACTGAGGCGGCCTCGAACAAGCTCGGCGAAGTCGGCGGAGCCAAGGCGAATCCGGTGACTTCCGCGCCGAGCGACTGCAGCCACAACGAAAGCCAGCTTCCCTTGAATCCGGTATGACCTGTTAGGAAGACCCGCTTGCCGCGCCAGAACATCGATCACCAAACCTTCCAGGGCGCCTTGCCGGTGGACCAGAGACCCTCCAGCAGGTTGCGGTCCGGAAGCGTGTCCATGTGCTGCCAGAAGCCGTGATGTTTGAAGGCGAACACCTCGCCGTCGCGTGACAGACGCTCGAGGGGATCGTGCTCCCATGTAGTGTCATCACCTTCGATATAGTCGGCTATCCGCGGAGAGAGCACAAAGAAACCGCCGTTGACCCAGCGTCCATCACCCTTGAGCTTCTCCCTGAAGCGGGTGATCTGGCCTTGGTCATTGATTTCGAGCGACCCGAATCTGCCCGTGGGCTGGACGGACGTAATCGTGACCGCCTTGCCATGCTTGCGATGAAACTCGAGTACATTGCTGATATTGATGTCGGATACACCGTCGCCATAGGTGAAGCAGAATGCTTCCTCGTCCTTCACATAAGGGATGATTCGCTTCAGCCGTCCTCCTGTCATAGTGTCGGACCCGGTATCAATGAGAGTTACTCGCCAGGGTTCACAATCGCTTCGATGAGTCTCGATACGATTGGATTGCAGGTCAATGGTGACGTCGGTGGAGTGCAGCAGGTAGTTAGCGAAATACTCCTTGATGAGATAACCCTTGTACCCAAGACAGATAATGAAGTCGTTGATTCCGTAATGCGAGTAGATCTTCAGGATGTGCCAGAGGATAGGCTTGCCGCCAATCTCGACCATAGGCTTAGGTCGAGTGGACGTCTCTTCGCTGAGGCGGCTCCCCAGACCTCCGGCGAGAATGACCGCCTTCATGATGCCTCCGAGTGCGCTGCGAGCGAAGGCTTCCGGTCTTTCATGAATTGGGAGAAGACTTCGATGACGCGGTCGAGCATCGGCTCTGACAGGCCGGGATAGACGCCGATCCAAAATACGTTGCGCATGACGTAGTCGGTATTCTTCAGGTCGCCGACGACGCGATACTTTACGTCCTTGTAGGCAGGTTGTCGCGTCAGATTGCCGCCGAAGAGCAGGCGAGTCGCGATTCGCTGACTCTCCAATGCATGTACCAGTTCGTTGCGAGTGAAAGGTGCGTCTTCGCGTACGCCGATAGGGAAGCCGAACCAGCTGGGATCGGCGTCGGGGAGAGCCTCGGGCAGCAAAAGGAACGTCCTCGAACGGCTTCAGTCCGGCATAAAGATAGCGGAAGTTTCGCTTTCGGGTCTCGATGAACGCGGGAAGACGCTCGAGTTGCGATAGCCCAAGCGCGGCTTGCATGTCGGTCATCTTGAGGTTGTATCCGATGTGCGTGTACGTGTACTTGTGATCGTAACCGTAAGGAAGAGCGCCGAGCTCCCATTGAAAGCGTTTGCCGCAGGTATTTTCTTTGCCCGGCTCGCACCAACAGTCGCGGCCCCAGTCGCGGAATGATTCCACCAGAGACTGAAGGAGCGCGGAGTCAGTGATGACGGCTCCGCCTTCGCCGGTAGTGATGTGGTGTGCAGGATAGAAACTCACGGTCGTGATGTCACCGAAGGTGCCGGCCAGGCGGCCCTTGTAAGTCGAGCCGAGCGCGTCGCAGCAGTCCTCGATAAACCAGAGATTGTGTTGCTTGGCAAATTCGGCCACCGCATCGAGCTCGCAGACGTTGCCCAAGGTATGTGCGAACATGATCGCCCGCGTACGTTCGCTGATTGCGCTCTCCAGTTGCGACACTTCCAATAGAAGAGTCGGCAAGGCAATGTCGATAAACACAGGAACGCACTGCGCCTGGACGATGGGGTTGACGGTGGTGGGAAATCCTGCGGCTAAGGTTATTACCTCATCTCCGGGACGCAATCTCCGGTCCTGCAGCTTCGGCGAGGTCAGGGCGGAAAGGGCCAGAAGGTTGGCAGAGGAGCCTGAGTTTACCAACGAGCAGCCGCGTACGCCAAAGAACTGTGCGAGGCGTCGTTCGAACTGATTCGCGAATCTTCCAGTGGTAAGCCAGCAGTCCAGAGCCGCGTCGACCAGGTTACGCAGATCCTTTTCGTTCAGGACCCTACCCGCTACCGGGACCGGCGAATCTTCTGTCGCCGCTGGGGCAGGGAACTGCTCCCCATAGTATTCTTCCGCGAGCTGAAGTATGCGCTCCCGCAGCTGCGATGCGCGACTGGTCATAATAGCGATTCTATTACAGACCTCTAAGATTCAAGCATAGTAACCTTCTTGCTTGCGCGAAGACGTTCGACCAAATGCAGGCGATCCGGTGTGACTGCAACAAACAACTTTCGAACCCAGCTATCGTTTCTATAGAATGCTCTCATTTCATACTGAATGACGTTCCACTCCATGCAACCATCGGGTCCGGCGGCCGTCGACACAAGTCCTCGCGTGGAGTCGTCGCCGACAAGAACTTCAAAACTAAGGCTATCTTCACCTTGGGTCGCGCTCGCGCTCGTTCTTCTGTGCCTTTTCCTGCTGCGGTTGCCGACTGCGCTCATCCCACACGAACTGAACGTGGATGAGAGCCAAATTCTAAGCGACGCGATGAGATTTCTGGATCACCCGCTGCCCTGGAAGGCAGTCGATGAAGGTTCATCCGGTCCGCTGACATATTCTTTTGTCTCGCTATTTCTGTTGCTGGGATTCAAGCCAACTTACATCTTGATGCATATGCTGGCGACTGCCGTCATTTGCCTGCAAGTTCTCGTGGGATACCTGACGCTGCGACGGATTGGCTCAGATAAGGCGGCAATTGCTGCTGCAGCGCTCATGGCGTTTTTGTATGGTGTTTACACAAATCCGCTCTATTTGCACTACGCGACCGAGCTGTTGCCCAACCTGTTTCTCATGTTCGGCTTCTACGTTTTCGTTGCGCTTTTGGGCGATATCTCAGAACGGCTCGATGATAGGCACTTATGGCTGTTGTTGTTTGGAGGCTTGGCCTTAGGTGCGGCCCCCTGGTGCAAACTCCAAGCCGGACCGGTTTCTGCCGCGATCTGTTTCCTGGTGACTGCGACCCTTTTCGTGGGCGTGCGCGCCCGCTTGTTTAAGCCATCCCAAAGAGCAGCCCAATTTATAGTGTTTGGGTTTGGAAGTGCCCTGCCCAGCATTATTGTCCTGACCTATTTGTATGCCACAGGAGCAGTGTCAGACTTCTGGTTCTCGTATATCGGAGGGAACCTCGCATACGCAGGCAAGTCGGTCTCCAGCAGCCTGATATCGAATTTCATCACTCTAGTCCTCGCTACTCCGGTCCATCTGCTGCTGGCGGTGGCAATTGTAGGTCTCGTGCTGCTCAGCTTGTACGGCGCTCAGGACGAGCTGCGCCTTCTGATCAACAAGCACAAATGGTTCTATAGCGGGACGCTTATATATTTGGCGGCAGGCTTATATTCGGCGTGCCGGGTTACCTATTTGTGGCCGAAGCATGCCATGTTCTTTCTGGCTCCGCTTACCTATTTGGCAGCGCTGCTTGTTGTGGCCGGACTGGCCGCTTTCCAACAGCAACGGCGCGCTGCCAAAACCCGAGCCCCAGGTGGATTTGTGGTTCCCGCCATCACCTTGTGCCTGGCCGCTGCACTCTTTCTTGCCTACGGCTTCAAGTACGCAAAGATGGTCAACGTGATCAGCCACTCGAGCTACCTGAAGCCGCACGTCGTGACCCGACCTACTAATGTGATCACCAGGTTGCGAATGTTCAATGCGCCGCTGGAGTGGTCGATTGCCGATTCCAACGACAGAATGTTCGCGGCGGTTCGTGAGATAGAGAAGACACACGCAATCCGAAGCATGGCCATATGGGGTTGGGCACCGGGACTATATGTTCTTGCCGGAATACCTCCTGTTGCCCGTTTCGCGGTGTTTGCATCGGCGAGCGGGCGAATGGGGAATTCGCAGGACCATGCACTGGAGCTCTACCTACAAGATCTACGTGAAAGCCCTCCAGACCTGTTCATTGATGCGGTAGCCAGAGGCGCTGTGATGTGGCCGTGGACCGAAGATGACGGGTATGATTCTGATCCGCGGCTGCGCAAGTTCATCGACGACAATTATGAATTGGTTGATCAGCTGAGGCTTGAGCAAGGAGCCAAGCCGGTAAGGTTTTTTGTTCGAAGGGGCGCGAGTGAGAATG
Organism: uncultured Acidobacteriaceae bacterium; assembly: GCA_963699875.1. Classification (GTDB taxonomy): domain Bacteria; phylum Acidobacteriota; class Terriglobia; order Terriglobales; family Acidobacteriaceae; genus CAVVDY01. The sequence continues at coordinate 418,875 of CAVOVN010000010.1, read as the reverse complement.
ACCGGGCGCGATAGAAGTTACTGGCTTAGAAGGGCGATCGGGTTCTAGCGAGCGGCCGCCGCAGTTGCGGCATCCCGGCAAACAACTTGCGACTCCATCGGAACTGGTATCGGTTTCAGCACCACTTTGGCGGCGATTTGGGCCAGATAAGTTGCCGCTAACCCCCCGATGACGTCAATTCCATAGTGCCATCCTGTAGTTATCGTTGACACACAAATCGCTGTTCCAAGAACGAGTGCGGGCCACCGTGCCCAGCGCACGCGCCACATCGCGATCACTGACAGTACGGCGAGTATGACGTGGAAGGATGGGAAGGCAACCACGGCACTCTTCGTTCCGGGCGGGAACGGTATGCCTGCCTTCATCAAAGCCAGGTCGCCCAATACTTCTGCCTGGGACCTGGTCGGGGCAAAGCCCTCCACGGTCCACGGACCCGCTGCCGGCCACAAAGCGAAAAGTGCAGCAGTAAGAACTGACGCGAAGATGACTGCCAGCAGGTACCTGCGCGAATCCAACACCCGTCCAGCGAGGGTTGGCAGCAGGAGAGCGGCTAACACGAGTAAGGGCAGGAAAGCGTAAGCAATGATCAGACCATGCTTGAGCAGCGGCAAATGCGCCATCAGGTGGACAACGCTTACAGTTTGAAAATGGAAACGTGTATCGATTCGTGCCAGTTGACTGTCTACCAGCGGATAGGGACTTCTGCCGGCGACGGGAATGAGGAATGAAATGGCTGGAACAATCAATTGCACCCATGCGGCCAACTGAGTAAAATCTCTGAGCTTTGTCATCCCTCGCCAGCGACAGTACCAGTATGCGGCGACTAGTATCCATAGTCCCACCGATCCGACTGATACGCTCGCCAGAACCTTCAATGTCTCCCGGATATCCAAGTGAACTGCGTAGGTCAGAAGGATATCCAGCGCCAGTAGCGGAAATACCGTAGCCGACATCACGGTATTGAATCGCGAGCTGTCGTCGTATTGACTCATCAAATGCATAAACTCATCATGGGCGCCGGACCAACACCGGTGTGAGAGGTTGGTCTTCGCGTCCAGCCATGTTCTACGAGGTATGAGGTTTCACTCCAAATATCGCATACTGCCCGCCGAGGGGTATCCGAACCAGCAGTTTCTCAAACATCTTGCCGCCATTATGGTAGAGCGCCCTTGGACTATATAAGAAGTAGCTAACGACATCGACACAAAAACCGACTGACACGATTAACTGCGTCGCCTCCGAAGCTCGGAGCAGGATGGCGCCGATGTCAATTGGGCTGCGGCTGACAATCGCACGCGTCAACGGATTGATTGGGTTGTGTTCAATGATGGCGAAGACACCCTTGGGCTTCAGCACCCGGTTCACTTCTTTCGCCAAGTCAATTCGATTCTCCGGTGGCACGTGGTGGAACACTCCAGACGCGGTTACGAAGTCAAAATACTCATCGGGGAAGGGTAGCCTGCTCTCGTCAACTTGCAATCGAACATCCATGTCCTGAAGGGACTCGATCATTCCCGCGGAAGGATCGCAACCCGCGGCATAGTCAAACGAGGGACGCAGGATGCGTAGCAGGTCTCCCTGTCCACAACCCACATCGAGGTACCTCATCTTCGATGTGTCCAGCTGTTTCCGGCGAAAGTAATCGAGGATGAGATCTGCTTTTCGGACTTGGAAGAATTCCGGATGTGAGCCCGCAAAACGATCGCGAATGGGGTCCTTCAGCAAGTCGGCGTAGGAGGCCGAATACTGATCAAATTCTCGCTGGCTCATCATGCTCTCTATTGCTTACCGATGTCAGATCGTCGTCGGCACCGCGTTCGTGGACATTGAAGGTCCTGGAAACCAGGTACAGGGGCCGATTTTTGGCTTGCTCGTACAGCTTGCCGACATATTCGCCAAGTATTCCGATGCAGATTAGCATTGCTCCGCCGATCATGCTGATCAGGACGGTCAGCGAGGACCATCCAGGCACTGGATGCCAGTGAAAGATGTGCGCCAATATTGCTCGAATAGCTTCTTCGAAACCTATCAGGGTGACGACCACTCCCAGAAGAATGCTCGCTTTCAGAGGTAGCGTTGAAAAGGAGGTGGCGGCAGTCCAGGCAAACTTTGCCATCTTATAAAACGAATACTTCGTGTCGCCTGCGACGCGCGGGCCGCGCTCATAAGGCACTGCGATTTGCGCGTAGCCTACCCAGGCGACCATTCCGCGGAGAAAACGGTGTGTCTCGCGAAGCTGCTTCAGGCCAGAGAGACAGGAGCGGGATATCAGGCGGAAATCACCGCTATCGACCGGCAAATCCTTGTAAACCAGGGCGCGCATGACACGGTAGAACAGCCAGGCAGTAAGCCGTTTGAACCACGTTTCCCCTTCCCGCACCACACGCTGTCCATAAACGACGTCATACCCATCACAGTAGCGGCCGATCATTTCGTGAATGACCCAGGCAGGGTCTTGCAGGTCCGCGTCCATCAGTACGACGGCGTCTCCCGAGGCGTAGTCCAGTCCTGCCGTCGCGGCACTCTGGTGGCCGAAATTGCGCGAGAGGTTAATGACCTTTACGCGCGGGTCTTCATTGCACCACCCGACGATTCGAACCAGAGTCGAATCAGTGCTGCCATCGTTCACCAGGATGATCTCGGCATCGCATTGCAGCTCGACTAGAAAGCCATCCAGCATGGTGCGCAAATGAGGTATAACCGATTCCTCATTGAACACGGGAATAACCAGGCTTAGCAGCTTTGGATATGGCCGATGCTGTAGCAATGCGCCGTTATTGTTCAGGGTTGGCATTTCCCAGTCGCAAAGTGCCTTTCACACCTCGGATTCAATTCACCTCCACTTTCGTGGGTGCCGCAGCATCACGCGCACGCCCAAAAAGCACGGAAACCGAATCCGAATATAAACTCCGCCACTCCTGGGAATGTCTAAGAAGGTACGCCATGGGCGCTCTGGGAGGCAAGAGAACATAGTCAATTTTGTAATTGTTCAGGATTTCGAATGAATTATCGACGGCGGTTGCGCGCAGGAAATCCCGAAAAACGCCGTTGTACACGAAAATGTCGGCACGACCGTCAATGAAAGGCTTGAATTGTGGCGTGTTCCACTCCATGTAGCCGCCCCAGGCATACTGGTTAAAGATCCTTCCGTCGAGCTTGTGTTCCTGCATAAACTGCAAGGCATTCTTGGGGAAGGTCTCGTCAACCTTCTGCTGGAGTTGCGCCGCAGAGGGAAAGAAGAAGATTAGCGCGGCTACGACGGCTGCAATGATTGCGGCGTTCAGCCAAGGCTTGTCGAGCTCCGGCTCATAGGGCGGAAACAGATCCAGGCGCGGAGCCACGATGGGCATGATCACCAGCCCTGCGAAGAATAGAAAACGTACATGCGACAGCGCAGCCCACAAGGCGAAGGCGGTAAGAAGTACGTCTTGCAGTTTCCAGCGCTTCGAAGAAATCAGCGGAAGCGCAATCAACAGGAATACGAGAGCAAGAGCAAGCTTGCCATTGGTGCTGCCGAAGTTCACGGGCTGCCACTCTTCCAACCCTTGTACGACGTCATTGTGACGAATGAGCAGGTCGTATGGATAGAGCACCAGTCGGTATCCAAACGGATTCACAAACAGGGCCGCGAACGAGGCGGCGCCGGCGAGCAACAAGGATTTCAACTGCCCAGGCTTCCATCGGTTGGCAACCACCAAGCCCCATTCGCCCTGCACCAAGCCTGAGCCGATAACGATGGCCAGCACCGCCATACCAAATACCCATGAGCCGTGTAGGTTGATCCAAAGTGCAAATAGCGGTGGTAGCAGCCAGAGTCCCCTGCCGGTTCTGCGGAAGTGGTCCAGAACCAGGAGCAGCCCTTCCATGCACAGCCATCCGAACAACAGGGTTCGGGGTGCGAGGGATACGCCTGCCAGACAAATTCCACCCAAGGTCGCCACTGCGGCGTCTTTGCAGTTGGCGCCCGCGCGCCAGCAACGGTAATAAACGCCCACAAAGATCAGCGCCACAACGATGGAATAAACCAGCAGTATGCCTTGCAGTCCCCGCGCCCTGAAAGCGAGGAAGTAAGGAACCTCCGACAGCCATTCGAAGCTGAGCCAAGACGCGCCAGCCGCCGTAAAACTGTACGTATCAACCGGTGAGAAAGAGTGGAGTTGCAGCAGAGTGCGAGCATTCCGCAAATGCCACCAGATGTCGGTCTCCGCGATGCCCCTCGCTGCAAACGCAAAGATGACGCCGGTGAGCAGCGACATGCACATGACCGGAAACGAAAATAGCGTGGCCGGCCACCGAGTCCAAGCGCGAAGCTGCGGGACGGGCGCAAGTCGCTATCTGAGGCTCGGGAATAATATGCGTTCCTCCTAAGCTTGATTACTTCACTTGCGAAAATGGCTGGGCTGCTGAGCCCGCTATTTCAGGCGCGGTTCGCGCAAAAACTACAGCGACCTGGTCGGAATAAATCGGGTGCCAAGCCATCGAGTGTTCCAGAACATATGTCAGCGGCCGATTCCGCTGCAGCAGTACATAGTCGATACGGTATTTGTCGAGTATCTCCAGCGGCTCCACTATGTTGGAGGCCTTGCCATAATCGTTAAAAACGCCGTTGGCAACGAAAACGTCCGCCCGCCCGTCAATGAACGATTTCAGCTCAGGAGTGTTCCATTCCATGTATCCGCCCCAGTGATACTGGTTGAAGACTCTTCCGCTCAATTGATGTTGTCGCACGAAAGCCAGCGCCGCCGTAGGGAACTTCTCGTCGACCTTCTGCTGAAGTAGTGCCGTCGACGGAAATGAAAGGAAAAGGACGACAAGTACGCCGGCTATGACGCTAGCGTTCAGCCACGGCTTGTCCCGTTCGCGCTCATACGGAGTAAACAAATGCAGACGCAGCGCCAGCAGGGGAGCGATGACAAGGCCCAGGAAGAACACGAAGCGCCCATGGGAGAGGGCAGTCCACAGCGCGAACCCGGTCACAAGTACCTCGTCTAGTCTCCAGCGGCGCCGTGAGAAGAGCGCAGAAGCCAGGAGGGCAAATATGACTAGGAGCGCCAGCTTGCCAGTGGCTGTACTCAGATCAAGCGGTTGCCATTCTTCGACGTGTTGCACTGCGATCTGCTGCCGAAGTGCGACCTCGAAGGGATACAACACCAACTTGTAACCGAAGGGATTCACAAAAAGCAGAGCGAAAGAAGCCGCGCCGACGAGCAGAAGATTTCGCAATTGCGAGCGGTTCCATCGGCGGGCCACAACCAGGCCCCATTCGCCTTCCACCAGTCCTGAAAGAACAAAAATTCCCAGGACTACTATTCCAAAGGCCCAGGATCCGTGCAGGTTGATCCAGAGAAGAAATAATGGCGGTATTAACCACAAACCTCTGCCGGTACGACGATACTGGTCAAGCAGAAGGAGAAGTGCAACCATGCAGAGCCAGCCCAGCAGCAGCATTCTCGGACCGATGGAAACGGTACCGAGAAAAATCGCAAGCAGAGTCACGATTACCGCATCTTTGCAATCCGCTCCGGAGCGACAGCAGAGGTAGTAAACCCCGGCAAAAATGAGCACTGAAACCACGATCGAAACCAGCAGAAGACCTTGCAGGCCCCACGTCTTAAATGCGAGGTAATAGGGAACCTCTGATAGCCATTCGAAATTCGGGCGCGACAAACCGGCCGCAGTGAAGGAGTAAGTGTCGATCCGCGAAAAGGAGTGGTACTCAATCAAATTCTGAGCATCGCGCAGGTGCCACCAAATGTCGGGCTCAGCAAACTGTTTGACGCAAATTTCAAAGATCACGGTCGACAGCAAAACCATGCACATCACTGGAAAAGAAAAGGTGCTGCGTAAAAGTTCTGTCCAGCGAAAAGTCATGGCAGGCGCTGCCGCCTGTGAGGCTTCGGAAATATTAGACATGACGTCTTGTACGACTGTAGTTAATGAGGACGCCAAGAGTATATCGCAGGCGCACCAAGTCTTTAGACTCATTCTGACGCTCGAATGAGTTTTATATAAGGTTCAGGTTGGAATATGAAGGTACAATAATTCCGTAGCTCAGGCATTCGGTTCAGGCTGGCGATGACCACATTAACCCAAATCTGCAGTCCTGGTCAGCTCCAGCGCGATGACAGTCCCGATTCCTCCCTTGAGCGGCACTTCTGGCGTTACACAACGGTTTTCCTCCTGCTATTTCTTGGCTGGTCACTGATTCAGGATTTGCGGCTGAAGATGTGGTATGACGAACTCTTTACCCTGTATGTGGCGCGACAGGGAAGCCCAGGCGCCGTCGCCAGGGCAGCATTGGACGGAGTGGATGCTACTCCGCCTCTTTATGCCACTATCGTGTCATGCCTGTTGCCAATTGTCCGGCATGATGCCTTGGCTGTGCGTTTGCCGTCGACGTTGGGATTTGTCGGCATGTTGGGCTGCATCATGGCTTTTTGCCATCGACGGATGCCGGCCCGTTACGCGTTTCTAGCAGCGCTCTTTGCGGCCACAGCCTGCGGATTCTACGCCACTGAAGGGCGCGCCTTCGGGCTTGTAATGGGTTGCGCTGCCGGGGCACTCCTCTGCTGGCAGAGGGCGGCTGATAGAAGTTCGCGCTTGCTGGCGCTCACGTTACTCGGCGTCTTCCTCATGGCGATGACGGCGCTGAATTACTACTCGATTTTCTTTCTCTTTCCCCTCGGACTGGCGGAGATTGTGCGATGGCGACAACGCGGCCGGCTGGATTTTGCTGTATTGGCTGCGATGGCGTCGGCACTAGTCGTGCTTGCCCTTCATTTGCCGTTTATCCTCGCCAGCCAACGATTTGTAGGACACTTCTGGTCTACCGCATCCTGGAGTCAAATTCCCGAGTTCTATTTGAAATTCGCGCTCATTCCGATTCTCCGCTGTCCTGCTTGCTTTGCTGCTGCGTGGCTTTGCTGGTTCATCCCATAAGCCTGCAAGACCCATGCTGCCACGATACGAATGGGTGGCGATTACCGCGCTTAGCTTGACGCCAATCGTCATCATTGCGGTTTCCAAATACACGACTCATGTTTTCACCTTTCGCTACGCGCTCTGGTGTGTCATCGGGCTTGCCATTCTGGCTGCTGCGCTCGTCCGCGTTAATTTGGATGGCCAACCCAAAGTTGCCCTGGGATTCGTGGTAGTACTGCTAGCGATTCTCGTCGGCCAGCAGGGGCTTGCCTTTAGAGAAGGGACGCACCTGCGCGAAGCCGGCGCGCTTTTACGGCAGCTCCAATCACAACCGGATGGAACCGAGCCCATTGTCGTTGGCTACGATCATGCTTTCATGGAACTGGCATATTACGCTGAGCCTAAGCTGCGGCGCCGAATCGTATATCCGCTCAGCCAGAGCCTCGATAAGCAGTACAAAGGCTTCGACCTGGATTTCTTCAACCTGTCTGCGCTACGCAGCCGAACAAGTTTGCCCATAGTCAATCTTGATGAGTTTTTGCGGCAGAACCGTCAATTCGTCCTGGCGGCTCATCCGAAGGACTACCTGCCCTCCTATTTGCGATCAATCGGATATCGATTGGTTGCTTTGAATCCGGGCGCGACTCCGTCCATTTACGAGGTGGAGGCTCCAGTCGTCCAATAAACGCGCAGCTCCGGGCAGGCGTGTGAGTCAGTGCGCAAAGCTTCTATGATCCAACTTGCAGACAAACCAAACAGATTGCGCGGACCTGGTCAGCTAGTTCGCGCTGCCAGGTTTCTTATCGTTCCGGTATTCCTGGCCCAGCTCGCTTTCTTTACCTACGTCGCTCTGCACCGCTTTGCCAATGGCGATGAAGGCTTTTACCTGCTGGCATCGCGACTTGTGCTCGCGCACAAAAAGCCCTATCTGGACTTCTTCTTCCTGCAAATGCCGCTGCTGCCATACGTATATGCGTCATGGATGAGGCTCACACAGCTATCCTGGACCTCCGCGCGCATCTTTGCGGCGCTGCTTACGACAATCCTGGGGACGCTGCTCTACGCCCATATCTGCCGTCTGACCAGAAGCTGGCTGGCAGGATTAGCAGGCACGCTGGTGTTCGCCTCGACCAGTCTGGTGTTTACGTCGCTTCCACTGATCACCCACTATTCGCTCGCCGGACTGTTAATCTTCTCCGCCTATGTGCTAGTCAGCAACGTTCCGAACGCGTCGTACACAGCATTAGCTGCCGCCGGCCTGCTGTTTGGACTATGTGTGGACACACGGTCCTATCTGGTGCTGGTTGGCCCGCTTTTCGTCTGGTGGATCTGCCACTGTTCCGATCGCTGGCTCTGGTTGCGCTCCACGCTCTCGTTCGCTGCGGGTTTCGTGGTTGCGATGTTGTTTCCTCTATATTTTTTCCTGTTGTCGCCCGGCGCCTTCCTGTTCGGCAACCTGGGATACCATTCCTTGCGCTCGGGCTCGGGCCTGGTGGGAATGTGGCAGCAGAAGTTGTTTACTGTTCTTCAAGCTCTCATCGGAGGACCACCGGGCAACGGAATCCAGGCCAGCCTTCTACTGGTCATCAGCTTTGCTTTTATTTTCTCCATCGCGAGAGACAAATACGTACCGAGGTTTGCGTTTTTGCTGGCCGTCGCGATCGCGGTGATTTCGCTTCTGCCAACGCCGGTCTACCCGCAGTACTTCGCCTACTGCTTCCCATTTCTTGTGGTCGCTACGGTGTGTCTGGTGCATGATCTGCTTGCCGAACTCGACTCAGCTTCAGGCAAGCGGCTGGCGGCTGGTGGTTGCATCGTCCTGCTGGCGATTTATCTGGTCGCTCCGGTGAACGATTTTCGCCGCTACCTTATCACCGGCGAAGGTGTACCGGGTCTGGAGCGGGTCAACGACAAGCAAGACTGGCGGGTGGAGCGCATCCTCGAGGTATCGCGAGCAATTGACCAGCTCGCACTCCCAGGCGACACCGTGATCAGCCTTTGGCCGGGTTATCTTTTCCAGACGCACACAGTTCCTTTGCCCAGACTGGAAAGCGATTTTAGTTTGCCGATCGCAGCCAAAGTCAGACCCGAGCTCAGGCGTCGCTATCACGTTTTAACCGTTGCTGAACTCGACGACGAGATCGCCAACCATCGCACGCAGATTGTTGTTTTGGGCAATGAAAATCGCGTTATGCAAGAGGCCGCTAAGGACTCTGTCGCTAGCACCCTCCAGTCGAACGGATATAAGCTGATAAAGTCAATCGGGGATACGACGATATACAGTGCTGCTCGAGGACGGTCAGTCAGCCGGATGGCGGCACGCCATGAGCACTCCCGTAAGTGCGGCTCCTCAGGTTGGAATAACAATCACTCGTCGGATTGGTTCCCTGAACTTGCCCAACCTGTCGCGGTGGCTTGTACGCCGTTGCGAGTCGAGGACTGGTCGCTCGATGAAGCCTAAACAGAAGGGGCCCAAAAGGGCTGAGGCTTCGAAATCCCTCAGTAAGCAGAGCGTATAACTACCAAGGGGCTGCGTGCGCCGCCCTTCCCCAATGGATCATGGGTCGCTCGACTAACAGATAGGAAGCGACAGCGCACGCGCCGATGCCCAAGAGAGAAGGGATTGTCGCCCATCGAAGCACTAAGGTAAACGGTTGCTGCCAAAGGTAAAGGGAATAGCTCAAGACGCCAATGGTCACTATCGGGCGGTTGTTCAGCACCGCCGGTTTGCGCTCTATAAGAGCCAGCATCCAGATTGCTAAGAGCATCGGAATCAGCGCCCTGAGAACGGGCCATCCTTGGGCCAGCAGAAACACGAGCCAGCAGATATCCGGGTAACAAGATAGCAGCGTAGTAGAGGTGGAGATCTCCTTGCAAAATGCCGCGATGCGCTCACGATGTTTCGTGGCCTAGCATCTGCACAGCAAGTGCCTCCATCGACGCTGGGAACGCCCGATCGAGCCCGGGGAATGTCAGGCTGAAAGCTACACCAGTGATAACCGCTATCCAAGCAATCTGACTGCGAAAGCGAAATCCGAGGATGAGGGAAGCTGGCCACAGTATGTATTCATTGGCCTCATGTTGCATTGAGCGACCAAAGATGCGCGAAGCATGACCGGCATCCTACCCGAAACGTATGAAGCGGTATATGTCAGGGCATACGGCAGAGCGGCGCGAGACCGGATAGACAGCGGCAACAACCAGCATAAACGCTTACGCCGTTGGGATTGGTAGCATTTAGCGGCGATGACCCAGCGAGTGACATCCCAACATTTATTGGTGCTCTCAGCTAATGACGTTATAAGAATCCGGTAGCAAACATATCTGCGCGCCGTAGTTATCGAGCAGCTTGGAAAACATCGCCTCGTGCTGTCTCGCATCTATGGTGCCTGACGCTGCGGTTGCGATGGTATGCGGACTAAGCCCATCCTGTGGCGCGCTATCACGCCTTGCTTTCCGCCGAAGTATCGGAAGCAGGAGCCACTTAGCAGGTGACCCGTTGCCAACCCCATACCAGCGCTGTCGAGGGGTTATAAACCAGCGTCGATAGATCGATAAACGGAGTCGCTGACAATGAGGAAACGTGAAAATGCTTGGGCAATGATGGTTCCGAAAGTTACCTCAGGCAATAGCACCAAAGTCATAGGCTTGTGCACGAAAATGCTACGACTTAAGACCGATATGGGAATCGCATGAATTTTTTTCTTGAGTTATTGATTCCGATGCGAATAGAGTGGAAGTCAATCTCCCAGGCCACGGATGTGCCAGTCGTGCACCTTCCTTTTCGTGGTAGCTATGCAAATCAACATCGAGAAAGGGATATGCTCAGATGATTAACCTGCTGAAGAGCCTACTCAAGGAAGAATCCGGCCAGGATACGCTGGAGTATGTATTCATCGGCCTCGTCGTTGCCTTGGGCGCCATTGCCGGCATGAGTACAGTTTGCTGCCTCGGTCAACCAGGAATTCAGCACCCTTGGCACCGACCTCACATAGCTTCTGGGCCCTATTGGGAGGTAGCATTTGGCGCGTCTAAAGGCGCCTCCCAAGTTGACTACTCCGGGCTGGTCCAATCTTGACTGATCGCAGCCCAAACTAACGAGCAGTTTGGATGAAGCTGTAGTTGTCGGAAACTATAGTCTGTCGGCCATTGCGGGTTGCGTCCCGCTACTGCTCGCTGGGCACGTCCTAGAATATCTCGACCAGATCGCATTTGCGCCACTCAGGCGATTTAGTCTCTCGTAAACAGGAGCGGGGCGATCTGCGTCACAGAAGTTTGGAATCTCCTAGAATGCTAGTAGATGTTCCAAAGGTCACCACCATGGCAGCACTTAGGTATGTGTTTGCGATGTCATAATGGGCCACCTACGACGGAAGTTGGAGTGGCTGTTAGATTTTCCACTTGAATTATGCTAGTGAATATGGATAGAGTGAGACGCTGCCCCGTCACGGATATATCACTAGTACGGCTGTGCGTTCCGTAGCGGGTCAGCAAATCAAGGTAGTGAGAAGGAGATTGCTCAAATGATCAACATGTTGAAGAATTTGCTTAAAGAAGAATCCGGCCAGGATACGCTTGAGTACGTATTCATCGGCCTGGTTGTTGCATTGGGCGCCATCGCCGGCATGACCAAGCTGGCTAGCTCAATCAACAATGAGTTCAGCAAGCTCGGGGCCGACCTAACCTAACTCGTCTATTGGGAAGCGGGCTTTACGTGCAGGGGTGTCAACAACAGATGCACCTGCAAGGAGAAGGCGAGAAAAGAAAGGCTTGGGCAGGGTGCTGCGGGTCGATCGTGAGCTCGTAGCCTTGCTTCCCACTTTTTGCAACAGCTTTTGATGCGCCATGGATCGGCTTATCTTTCTGTTTTTAGTTGCGCTGATGCTGGCCATCGCCGCCGCCGTTTGGGATGTGCGGCAGCATCGAATACCCAATTGGCTAACCCTCCCAGGTATTGTGGCGGGTATCGTGCTGCGTAGTGCGCTTCTTGGATGGAAGGGGTTCGGTAGTGCCGTTGCTGGTTGCGTCCTGGCCGGCGGCGTTCTGCTTCTCTTCTACATGATTCGGGCTATGGGCGCCGGAGACGTAAAGTTAATGGCGGCTATCGGTAGTCTGGTTGGACCAGGCCAAGCTATGAATATAGTTTTGGCAACAGCGATCTGCGGAGGCGTTATAGGGATTGTATATGCCCTCTACTGCGGTCGCATGTGGTCCACCGTCAAGAACGTGGCCTCGATCCTGAAGTTCCACGCGTTAGCAGGTGTGCAGACTCATCCGGAGTTTAATCTCGACAATCCGGAAGTATTGCGTGTGCCGTATGGTTTAGCAATCGCACTGGGAACGTCGTACGTGTTTCTCACGATGTGGTGGAGGTGATTTACGAGAAATCGTAGATTAGGTCTCGCTTTAATAATGGCGCTGGCGGTTTCGCTGATTATTTCGTTCTTCTTGTATAACCGCATCAAGAGCCAATATTCGATCAACTCGCGTCCCGTCCAGATCGTCGCTGCCGTCAAGGCGCTCGATCCTGGAACGGTAATTCAGGCCGGCGACGTGACCAAGATAGACTGGCCGGTGAATTTTCCTTTGGAAGGTTCCTTTACCAAGGCCGAGGATGTGGTCGGCAGGGTAGCCGTACTTCCGATTTCGGCCAAGGAGCCAATTCGTGAGTCATTCCTGGCTGCCCCGGGGGCCGTGGGTTTGACCACCAAAATTCCAGAAGGAATGCGCGCCGTCGCGGTAGACACTAACGATGTAACCAATGTGGCGGGCTTTCTCTATCCCGGAGCTCGCGTCGACGTGTTGGTCACATTTCAGCCCGAGACCGGTAAAGCTAATGGTCAGGAGTGGATGACGTCAACGGTGTTGCAGAACCTGGAAGTACTGAGCACCGGAGAAAGAATAGTTCCCGATCCCTCTGGTAAACCGCAGAAGGTGCGCCAGGTGACGTTGCTGTTAAGTCCGGAAGACTCGCAAAAATTGGTGCTGGCCAGTACCCAAGGCAATATCCGGCTCATCCTTCGCAACGGTGCCGATCAGGCGCAGGCAGACCACCGTCCAGTCGTATTCAAGGATTTTGAAATTACCTCGGTGCCGAGGCCTAGTCCTGTCGTTGCGCGCAAGGCAGCTCCGGCGCCTCCGAAGCCGAAGCCTGCTTATGAAGTTGAAGTTTACGATGGCACGAAAAAGGCTGTGCAGAAGTTTTAGCCAGGAATGAAGCAGCTCCAAGGAGCAATCATGGAAATAATGGGGCAGAGCAAGAAAAAGCTATCGTGGCAAGCCGGCGCCATTCTGCTATTAGTGTGCGCATTCTTTTGTGTCCCTGCATTGGTGGCCCAAGACCAGCAGCCGCCAACAGCGCCAGGGCCAGCTGCCGCAATGCCGGCCTCGGGACCGCAGGGCGGTCAGGGTATGGAGACGATACATATCATCGTCGGCCACTCTCTGGTGATAAACACTCCTACCCGGGTGAGGCGAATCCTGACTGGCAATCCTGAAGTTATCGAGTCGGTTGTGACCTCTCCGGCGGAGTTGGTAGTTACCGCCAAGAAGCCTGGCAGCAGCAGTCTGGTGTTGTGGAATGAGAACGGGCGAACCCGCGCTTTGGACGTGTATGGAGACTTGGATGTAACTTCACTGCGCAGCAGTGTGGAGCAGTCCTTTCCCAACGTTAATGTTGGATGTGCAGTCGGAGGGGAGCAAGGTAGTGCTGACTGGCTCGGCGCCCACTAAAGAAGTGGCCGAGCAGGTTGCAAAGATGGCTTCCAGCTTTTCAGGCGAGGTAGTGAATGGCTTGCAGGTGGCGCCGCCTCCGCACGAGAGACAGGTCATGCTCAAGGTGCGGTTTGCCGAGGCAGATCGCAATAAGCTGAATCAGTTTGGCGTCAATCTGTTCAGTACTGGCGCGACCAACACGATCGGTACCATCAGTACCCAGCAGTTCGGACCTGTGGCTCTTGGGCAGGCGGGTGGAGGCAGCCCGTCAACTTTCAATCTCTCGGACCTTCTGAATATTTTCTTGTTTCGTCCAGATATCAATTTGGGCGCCACCATCAAGGCGCTGCAGGAAAAACAGGTCCTCCAGATTTTGGCCGAGCCTAACTTGATGGCGTATAGCGGACAGCCTGCACACTTCCTGGCTGGCGGTGAGTTTCCGTATCCGGTCGTACAGAGTGTTGGAACTGTGGGCGCCACAGGAGCCATCACCGTTACGTTCAAGCCATACGGCGTGAAATTGGAATTCATAGCCACAGTAGAAGACAACGGTACGCTGCGGCTTAAGGTTGCTCCCGAAGTGAGCTCGCTGGACTATGCGAATGCGATCACACTCGCCGGGTTCACCATGCCGGCCATCCAGACGCGACGGGCCGAAACCGAAATCGAACTCAAGGATGGGCAGAGCTTCGGAATCGCAGGCTTGCTGGATGAGCGCACCACGGTGCAACTCAGCAAAGTGCCGGGAATTGGAGACATCCCGATTTTAGGAGAGCTTTTCAAGTCACGGAGCGTAAACAAGACCAATACTGAACTGATAGTTTTGGTGACTCCCACGATTGTTGATCCGGTGAATGGTGTCATGCCGGCTGAGACTCCGATGCATCAGCCCATACGGAATCTGGACAACAGGGAATTTGACAAGGGACTACCGGCTCCAAATACGACCCCAGAATCGAAGTGACCGATGAATAACAGTCCGACAGACATCAGAAGTTCGCGAAGCTCTGAACGACGCACGGGAATCTTGTGCATAGGTCTGGACCCAAACGCAAAGGACAACCTGGAATTCCTGATTACACAGGCACCAGGGGCGCATGTGGTAGACAACGTGGATCACCACGTTACGCCACGAGAAGCGATGCGACTGCTGGAACAATTTCGCCACAAGATCTGCGTGATCGATTTTGACGAAGGGGAGGAAAGCCTTCGCGTTGCCCGGTCTCTGCGCGATGCATGCGACAACAACGTGACGCTCTTTGCCGTCTCCAGTGACTCGAACCCGGATCAGATTATTACCGCCATGCGTTGTGGCTGTTCGGAGTACCTGCTGAAGCCTCTTCAACCCGACCAGGTATTGGAGGCTCTGGCGCATATCGAGGCGCGACGTCAGGGCAGTTTGCCGGGTCAGAAGGGCCGGGTCATTTCCTTGATGGGCGCCAAGGGGGGCACCGGTGTCACCTCATTGGCGTTGCATCTAGCCTTGTCCCTGGTGCGCAGGCACCAGCAGAAGGTGTTGCTGGTGGATCATCATCCGACGCTCGGCGATGCGGCGCTCTGCCTGGGAATGAATCGTCATCAATATAGTTTCTATGAGTTGGTCCATAACATGGATCGCCTGGATGTAGACCTGTTGCAGGGTTTCTTGCTACAGCACCCGAGTGGCTTGGAAGTGCTGGACTCTCCGCAGGCCATCCAGTCCTATTCCGAAACCCCGGCGGATGCTATCGAGCAGACCCTGTCGTTTCTGGCGGAGAACTACCAATATATCGTCGTTGATTGTCCGCCCGGCTTGAGCGAAGATACCTGTGCTTCAATCCGCCAGTCCGACCGTCTTGAGTTGATTGTCACTCCCGAGCTTCCAGCCATTCAAAATGCGATTCGATGTATTGAGTACTTGACCGGCCTTCACTATCCCAGTGAGAACATAGATATCGTTTTGAACCGGGCGTCCAGAAAGAACGCACTAACCGAACGCGATGTAGAGAGTTCGCTACACCGGGAAATTTCCGTCAGGGTGCCCAATAATTATTCCCAGATTGTGACCTCCATTAACGCGGGCATGCCTCTGGATATGGGTCGATCAGACCTGCCACTGATTTTTGATCAGTGGGCCGACCTGGTTGTTGGACATGAGGCTGTGGCAGCGGCAAGTGCTTCCAGCAGTAACAACGGTAAGGGTTCGCGTAAGAAGCTCTTCACTACTTTATTCGGGTCGTAGACTTTAGGAAGTTAAGATGACGAAGACGACAAAGACCTTCGGCCCCGATATGCGAGTCGGTACAGGAACATGGACTGGCTCTGGCACGCGCAATGGCGCCGTTACGGCCAAGACCTACCAGGACCTGAAAACCACGCTGCATCGCGAGTTGTTAGGTGTACTGGACCTTGAAAAGGTCACCGCCCTGGACGACGTCAAGGCTCGTGCTCAGGTACAAGACGTTATCTACGACCTCATCGGGAAGCAGAATACTCCGCTAAGTACGATTGAGAAGGAGCGCCTCGCACGCGAGGTTGCCCATGAAGTGTTCGGGTTGGGCCCGCTGGAGCCATTGCTGCAGGATGCAACTGTCAACGACATCCTGGTCAATACCTATCGCCAGGTTTATGTTGAGCGAGCCGGCATACTGGAGAAGACGGCCGTTGTGTTCAAAGACGATGCCCACCTGAGCCACATTATCGACAAGATTGTCTCCGATGTAGGCCGGCGCGTAGATGAATCCTCTCCCATGTGCGATGCGCGCCTGCGCGACGGATCTCGCGTCAATGTCATCATTCCTCCGCTGGCGGTGGACGGACCGATTCTTTCCATTCGTCGATTTGGAAAAATTCCTATCGGCACCCAGCAACTGTTGGCCAATCGCACTGTGACCGCGCCCATTTTCGAGGCGCTGAAGGCCGCCGTGCGTTCGAAACTCAACATACTCATCTCCGGCGGGACCGGCGCCGGCAAGACGACGCTGTTGAACGTTTTGAGCGGCTACATCTCAGAATCGGAGCGCATTGTAACCATCGAAGACTCAGCCGAACTTCAGTTGCAGCAGGAGCACGTTGTGCGGTTGGAGTGCCGTCCTCCTAACGTAGAAGGCAAAGGAGCAGTGCGGCAACGCGAACTAGTAATTAATGCGTTGCGTATGCGGCCAGACAGAATCGTCGTTGGCGAGGTGCGCGGCGAGGAAGCGCTCGATATGATGCAGGCGATGAATACGGGACATGATGGCTCGTTAACCACGATTCACGCCAACAGTCCGCGGGACGCCGTAGCGCGACTGGAAACCATGGCTTTAATGTCGAACCTCAATCTGCCGGAGAAGGCCCTTCGTCAGCAGATTGCATCAGCCATCGCACTAGTCATTCAGATTTCCAGGTTGAGCGACGGCACCCGGCGCATAACCTACGTCACTGAAATTACCGGCATGAGCGGCGACGTGGTTGCCATGCAGGATATCTTTGTCTTCGAAAAGCTCGGTATCGATGTCAACGGCCATGTCATGGGACGTTTCCGGGCGACCGGCGTATCACCCAAGTTCCTCGAAAGGATCAAGCGAGCTGGCATCAACCTGCCTCAGAATATTTTTGAGCACTCGTTTGAGGTGTAGGACGGAGCGGAAACATGTCTATGGTGACGGTATTTCTGATCCTCCTGGTGGCGGTATTCGCCACCATTGCCTATTTCATCGAGCCTTCGGAAAGCGATAAGCGGATTTTCGAACGGCTTGGTGCTCTGGATAGGCGTATGGGAGATGACGCTGAACAGGCCCCAATCGTCCGCAGGGTTACGTTCAGCCGTGTCGAGTGGGTTGATCATTACCTTCGTAATAACGCCTTTGCATTGCGCTTGCAATTAATTCTTGAGCAGGCGAGAGTGTCATGGACGGTGGGCCGGTTCGCTTTCTTTACCGCATGCATGGTGCTGTTTGGTGGCCTCATCGGCAACTGGTGGATATCTCCCGGTCTCGTAGGCTGGATTGTGGGAGTGGTGGCGGGCCTCCTCCCGCTCGGCTTTGTGCTCTACAAACGAAAAGAGCGCTTCCGTAAGTTCAATGCTCTTTTACCGGATGCTGTCGATTTAATCGCGCGTTCTCTTCGCGCCGGTCATTCGTTGCCCAGCGCGTTGGTGGCGGTCTCCGAAGAGATCGACGATCCCTTGGGTCCGGAGTTCCGGCGCTGCGCCGAGGAGATGAGTTTCGGGTTGCCATTCCGCGATTCGTTGATGCACCTTTTCCGCAGGTTCCCCATACAAGATCTGCAGTTTCTTGTATCGGCGATTCTTCTTCAAAAAGAGACCGGAGGCAATCTCGCAGAACTACTGGACAAGACGGCCGCGGTATTGCGAGGGCGGATTCGGCTGCAGCAAAAGGTCAGGGTACATACTGCACAAGGCCGAATGACCGGCGCTATCTTGCTGGCGATTCCATTTGTAGCCTTTATTCTGATGAACATGGTTAGTCCAGGCTGGACACGACCACTGTTCGATACCGAGCTTGGCCGTAAGCTGATGTACTACACCTTGGGAAGCATGGCGGTTGGAGCTTACGCGATTCGACGGATTATTCGCGTCGACTACTGATATGACTGCACTATTCTTTGCAATCTTCGTAGCTCTCGCACTGTTCGCCGGAGCGGCCTTTATCATTATGGCTCTTGTCGGTGGAAAGTCGCCCGTCGAATCTCGCCTGGCGGCGATACAGGGTCGGCCCGGTTTTGCTGATGATACCGAATATGAGGCGCTGGGGGCGCAGGATTTATTCGCCTTGGTTACCCGTCCCCTCGCTCCATTTCGCGATTGGTTGCGGTCACGCGACGAAGAACTTGGCTATCGGCTCATTGGCGCTGGCTTTCGAAAACCGGAAGATGCCGACACCTTTCTGAGTGCAAAACTGCTGGGGCCGATTGTCGGGATTATCCTTGCCACTTTTACCGGATCCGGTAATTTCTTTCTTTTCGCCTTGCTCTTTGGCGTGTTGGGCTTTTTCGTACCGGATATATATCTATTTTACAAGACGGCGAAGCGCAATCAGAGAATCTGGAAGGCTTTGCCCGATGCTTTGGATCTGCTGGTAATTTGCATGGAAGCAGGCTTAGGTATCGACCAGGCTGTGATGAAAATTGCTACCGAGGTTCAGCCTGTCTATCCGGAAATGAGTGAAGAGCTGTTCATCATCAGCCGTGAGCAGCGGGCCGGCAAACCGCGTTTGGAAGCCTGGCGGAGCATGGCAGATCGTGTCGATGTGGATGCCATTCGACAGTTCGTGGCCATGTTGGTGCAGACCGATCGGCTGGGCACCCCGATTGCTCAAGCGCTGGGGACTTTTGCTGATGGTTTGCGCAGTCAGCGCATGCTCAGGGCAGAGGAAAATGCCGCCAAAACCTCGATCAAGCTACTCTTCCCATTGATCGCTTTTATCTTTCCTGCCCTGTTTGTGGTATTGCTTGGACCGGCGGTGCTGAGGATGATGAGCACGTTCGAGGACATTCAAAGGTAAAAATTCAGGAGGCTTGTTAATGGACAGTGTAACTATGATTCGGGTTGTCGCCGGTGTATTAGCGGTCGTCTTGATCGTCGTCATGGTCGCACGGCGGAAGCGTATGGCCGCCGACAGGCGAGCGAATCTGCGAAAGTAGATGTCGCCTGAGACTCTTAAGATAGAGAATGTCACCAGAAAGACGGTGCTTGGCGATCATATCGAAGTCGCCGAGACCAGTCTCAGCCGGGTGATTGGATTATTGGGAAAGCATTGTCTCGGACCTGGCGCCGGACTACTGATTTATCCGTCGCAGTCGATACATACCGTCGCAATGCATTTCCCGATAGATGTGATCTTTGTGGGCCGCGATTGGCGGGTTGTGCATTTGCGGCCTGCAATGGTTCCGTATCGCCTGACCGGCTTTCATTGGCGGGCACGATGTGTTATTGAGGTGCCTTCCGGGACCATTGCGGAGACTTTCACCTGCATTGGCGATCAGTTATCAGTTGCTGACCAGGACGACGCAGCTCCGCCAAACGATGGTGCGGCATAAAAAACCGTCTTGACTCCCCCAAAGGTGCTCCCAAAAAGTGCGGAGGCGAGAGGATTCGTTTCTGCTAGTGGGTGGTAATTCAAGACTTTTGTGCCAGCTATTTCCCCTTCGTTTCGGCTAGCTGGACAGCAGAACAGGATTAGTCGAGACAAATCAGTACAGACTGGCTCATGATTAACTGATAATTACCCGATAATCGTACACTGTTCTGATAATAGTCATAAAGTAACTTGGCTTGAAATTAGTCTTTGGCTTGGTACGAATTTATTGCATGCAGGCCAGCTTTGTGGGATACTTTTAGCTCCCCCTGAGTTAGGGATTTTCCACTAGGCCTTGGGCTCTGCCGCTGGATAGTTTGCGGGGAAAATATCTAAGCACTCTCTGAGTAGGGGAGGATAAAGTGAGATCGAGAATCGCCGCCTTACGTAGAGGAGATGCAGGGGCCTCTATGCTGGAGTTCCTTTTCGCCGGTACCGTATTTTTCCTCCTGATCATTTCCATCTTTGACTTTTCGTATGTGTATCTCTACAAGATGGAACTTCAGAATGCTGTTCGTCAGGCCGGAAGATACGCAATTACCGGGCAGGCCATGTCGGGGGTGAGCCGTTACAGCTCCATCCTGCAGAAAGTTTCGGACCTGTCTCAGGGACTCGCCAACTCAAGCAACACTACCGTGTGCAGCGCGAACGGGGGCTGCGGCAACGCCGGTGGACCGGGTGATGTAGTGACCGTCACCGTGACCTATCCCTACCCGCTTCACACGCCTCTGATGCGAGTATTCTTCACCAACGGTAAATACACAATCAAGGTCAGTAGCAGTTTCACCAACGAGGCTTTTCCGCCTGATCAATCGTAAGGAGACGAACCCATGAGCAAACCACGGAAGTCCAGGTTCGCAGGAGAATCCGGGCAGGCTCTTCTGGAGGTGGCCATTTCCGCCTCCATGTTGTTCCTTCTGGTGTTTGGCGTCATCGATGTGTCTCGCGCTTTGTACTATCAGCAAGTCATCAAGACCCTGACGGGAGAAGGGTCGAGCATGGCTTCGCGCAGCAACGTTCCCTTATCGCAAATCGCACAGACGGTCGTAAACGACGCCGGTTCAAATTTGAACCTTTCCACCAAGGGTTGCGTCGTTGTTACTTCGGTCTTGAATACCGGAACCGGCGCCCATCCCTTGCAGGTAAGCGGTCAGGCCTCTCTGGGCACGTGCACCGGACTTTCCAGCAAGATAGGCTGCTACCCGCCGCCATCAGCGTGTGGAACTGCTACTCTCCCCAGCGAAGCGGTTGCTGCTCTCGGCGTGAACCAGTCGTTGTATGTGACA
Source organism: uncultured Acidobacteriaceae bacterium (assembly GCA_963699875.1). GTDB lineage: Bacteria > Acidobacteriota > Terriglobia > Terriglobales > Acidobacteriaceae > CAVVDY01. The sequence continues at coordinate 397,895 of CAVOVN010000010.1, read as the reverse complement.
GAGATCTACTACACCTATAGTCCGGTCACTCCATTTGCCGGCGGCAAGTTGTTGCCGACGCAGTTGTATGACGCGGCCTATTACTAGGGAGGAATGCAATGAGCTTCTTAAGTGATAAACGAGGACAGGTTCTGCTTGTCGTTGCGCTCATGGCGTCGATCCTCGTATTAGCAGTAGCTTTGGCGGTCGATAGCGGCAATGCCTTTGTAACCAAGGCTCGCATCACCAAGGCAGTAGATGCGGCCTGCCTCGCCGGCATGAAGAACCTTGGCCAGGGACAAAGCACGGCCGGCACTATCGCGCTCCACATGTTCAATGCTAATTATGGCGCCGGTGCCCCGACGCCAAGCATCACCTTTCCTACGGACTCTTACGGAGACCAACAGGTCCAGGTGGCGGCCACGACCAATGTGCCGACGACATTTGCCAAGCTGCTGTTCCCCACCTGGAAGGTTGCTGATGAGGCGACTGCGACCCGCGGCCGGCTGGTGATGGCGGTGGTTCTCGACAACTCAGGGTCGCTGAACAGTAATGGCGGCAAGACTGCTGTCCAGAAATCAGTACCCACTTTCATCAATTTATTCGATGACAGCCAAGACTACGTCTCACTCATCACCTTTGGATCCAACTCAAGCATCAAGTTTACGATGGCGCATAATTTCAAGACCACGGTCACGAATGATGTCAAAGCGTTAGTTCCTGGCGGTGGAACCTTTGGCAGTGGTGGCACCTACGTTGCGACTGACGGTCCGCCGATCACACTTGCGAATAACCAGATTAATACCATTCCGATATTGGCTGGGCAGAACATAGTACGCGTCATGGTGTACTTCACGGATGGGCTGGTGAACACGATTCAGGACACGTTCACCTGCTACAACTCAACGACCAAGAAAAATGTGTCGGCCTTTGTGAACTACGGTGGCTTTGACAACAGTCCCGCCACGAACGAAGTCGATGTTTTTAATCCCCCGGACGGGACCGATTGGTGCCAAAACAGCGGTAATAACCGCTGCATCGATAGTGGCACCGATAAAGATCCGAATTGTATCACCACCGGGAATCCGGCCTGTAGAATCGTCTATGATTCGGCTGGTGATGCTTGCAAAGACTCTGGTGGATCGTACGTGACGACGTTCCCCTCCCAGCACTCCGGCACTCCCAATATCAACCGCGCCAATGTAACCACTGAGGCACAGTATCGTGCGCTTCAGTCGGCCAAGGCAATGCAGGCCGAAACTCCCGGAGTCATCATCTTTACCATTGGCTTAGGCACCGACACCAGCACACAGACATTTCTGAAGCAAGTTGCCAATGACCCAAGCTCTCCGAGCTACAACGCCAGTCTTCCCCAGGGCGAGTTTTTCTATATCGGGGACTGCTCGAAGGTTGACTGCACGGCGGAGATGGAGACTGCGTTTCAGCAGATCGCTGCGAAGGTATTGTTGCGATTGACCGAGTAGGCGAACGGCAAAATGAATAAAGCCCCTTGGCAACAAGGGGCTTTCTATTTTGCGGGTGTAGCTTCGGTTTCGCCGGCTAGGCGGTTTTTGTTCGCGGCGCAGAGATCTCTAACAGCCGCTGCTCCAACCTCCGCCGCTGCTCCGGATCGAGTTCGATGGGACGTTCTTGCCTGTGTTTCCACACCATGCGGATTGCTATCGCAATCGCCAGCACCGCTACCATGACGGCGAGACTCAGCAACAGCACCCAAAACTGAGTGACAAAGCTAACGAGGGTCATATCGGTTACCTTTTTCTCCGCTCTTAAATCTAAAGCGAATTCCCGTCTTCAAAATCTGATCCGTTTTTAACAGAGTAGGAAGTATCAGGCTTGTTGTCCAGACCACTGAAGTAAACTTTATGTCAAACTTTTAAGGCGGTATAAGGAAACCAGGAACGTGGACTTTTGTGCCAGTCCCCGTAATTTCCCCGGAAATCCTGAGATGTTGCCAAGGAACTCGACGTTTTTTGCCTCGAGCCTTGTATGGCGGACTCGAATCAATTGGAGTATTGTCGTGTTAGAGGCAAGTATGAACTGTGTTATCCGTTTGTCGCTACTCGTCCTCGCTTTGACCTGCACGTCCAGTTGGGCTCAAGGCCGATCCATGACCAACAATCCGATGAGCGGCAGCGGCTTTGGGCCGGTTGCCACCTCTCGGCCAGCAAACGGCTTCGTCGTTGGCCACGGACGGCCAGGCGGTCCCGGGCGCCCGGGTTGGTGCAATCGCGGCAACTGCTCCGGAAATCGCGGCGAGTGGAACAACTATTGGCCGGGTTACTGGGGCTACGGTCCCTATTCCTACGGAGGCCTGGATCCCTACTGGGAAATCGGCGAGCCGGCGGAGCCCCAATCGTCTCCATCGCAGCAGCCGGTCATCGTGTACCGAGAAGCGGAACAGAAGGCTGTATCCGCCCCTGTAGCTTCTCCGAAGGTGATTGAGGTACCCCTGCAGAAAACCGCGGACGGCAAACAGCTCTCGCCTGCTAATCCTGTTCCACCGGCTGTGTTCATCCTGACAAATGGCCAGCGCGTCGAGGCGAAACAGTATCTACTGACGCAAGACATGCTCCAGATTCAGCACGGCCGCGATCAGCAGAACATTCCGTTGAATCAAGTCAATCTTGAGGCTACCATCGCCGCTAATCAGGCGCGCGGGATTGCTCTACAGATTCCTGAGAATAGGAACCATCTCACACTCGGCTTCTAGCCGTCGACGTCGGACGCACTTGTAGCGACCCGGCCGAACTCCGGTCTGATTGTCTGCTTGTCCTGACCTCTCTGCTGCCGCTTACGGTACTGGCGAGGACGGGATCGGAAAAGACGGAATCGGCAAGGAGGGTATTGGCTGTGACGGTACTGCCGCCGAGGGGACATCACGTGACGGCACCGGTGCCGATGGGATCAGAATTGGTGGTACATCCGAGGACTGAATCGAGATCGCCGGTATGGGTGAGGTTGGAATCGCGAAGGTCGGAATACCCGAGCTTGCGCTACCGGTTGTCGACCAACCCGTACTGCCATACGGACTATAGGTGGGGTAGGAGCCGGAGCCAGTATTCGTAGGCGCTGGTACTGCTGTGGCCGGTAAAGCTCCGGTCTCTGATGAGGTGGCTGGTTCTGTCGTCCCCGGCGTAGTTGCTGGTTTTTCCGACGCTGCCGGCGCGTTGGCGGCCGCCGCGTTTGGCGCGGATGACGAAGTAGCTTGCCCGGCCTGGGCTTGGTCGGTCGCGGGTATTTGCTGCGCCGCACCTACACAGCCTAGAACAAGTATCAGAGCTGCAAGCACCGATTTCATCGCGCCTCCTGCCAGTAGCCTTTCTTTAACAAAAAGAAACTTAGGTCGACTACCACTCCTGGTGGCAATTTATTCAGGAGCACGAAACTCCTGAAGCTCAAACGTCAACTTCATCATACTCCGCCTAAGCTATTTTCCAAGGTGCTTGTGATTTGAAAAACGCTCGGGGGACGGCTGCTCGGGGTTTGGTTATTCTCTCGAGATTGGACTATCCTAAAAGTGCCACTTGACATGTTACTTTTGCGTCAAATAACTGCAGAATTGGTTTGACTCGCGCACTAGCCTCAGCCCCGGCACGCTCTACTATTTCGGAGTAGGTGGGCCCGACGCTGCCGGCAATTTTGCGTTTTCAGCTTTCGACTCTACAAACAACCCGGACGTTAGTACGTTCAATTTCATGACCGCGCAGTAGCGCCTGCCGTTTTAGCCGCCCGATTGCGATCCGTTAGCGAGGGGCGGTCTGCGGCTGTCCTGAGACAAGAGGCGAGCTGGTGTTGCACAGGTTGAGAGGCTTTATAGAGAGGTTGAAGTCGTCGGTTGTGATGCTCCAGAAGTTCCGGTCGGAGTAGGCCCGGCAGAGATCGTGGTCGAGCTCCGGGCCTTTCGAGCGCGCCCACAAAATCTTCTGCGACGCAAAATCGGCGGAGTTGTGGACCAGTTCATCCCCGGGATAGTGTTTATCGAGGTCGTAGGTCACCAGCACCAGTTGACGGCCGGGTTCGCTCTCCAGGCGCTCTGCAATCTCTTTTCGCTCATCAGGAAAATGGTAACGCTCCGGCGCGGTGCTGCCATTGGATCGCATCAGTGACGTTATCGCCACTGTGAACACAATGGCGATCGCAAATGCCTGCCCACCCCGTCCCTCGACGTCCCAAAGATATCGCAAGCCCTCGACTATGAAGAGATACAGCGCGACCGTCGCTGGGGCGTAGTAATGCATTTGCGTCCAATTGCAAGCGGCCACGGCAACGAAAGTGGTGAGCGCTGAATAAATAGCAATTCGCAGCCTGGGGTTTTTGACGCAGGAAATGAACCCTAGCAGCAGGGGAAGCGACATCGCAGGTCCTATATAGAAGAACCAATTGCGACTCCATCGCCGCGACTCAACTTGCGCAAGGCCGCCGAGAGTTACTGTTTCCAGGTATTGATGCTCTTGCGCTTCCACTTGGTAGTACTTGGCGAATACTGGGTCGCTGGAGACGAAGTTGGCCGTCAGCTTCTGACCGATGAGAAACGGCAGTGGCGCGTAGGTTCTTTCGTTTTGCAGCCGCGGCATCAGCAGCGGGTCGCCGGTGGTTCGGTAGTTGTAATAGGCCATGAACCCGATGCCTGTGGCTCCGATTAGCAGCACGGGCAACAGAATTGGTACGGCGATGCGGCCGTAACCAGGCTTCCGCGAAGCTAGCTTGTAGAAGAAATAAGCGAGTAGTGGGAGCGAAAATGCCAATCCCTTCATAAGGACGAGAGTTCGCAAGTATCAACAATCCCGAGGCGAAGGCGACCGCCGAACCGATCCTGTGCCGCGTACTTCGGTTCTCGACGAATAGTCGTACGACCCCACCCAGAGCCAGCGCGCCTCCGAGAGCAGGTAACGAGCCTCCCCAGTACGAATTCACCCAGTAACTGAACAGAGCAAAGCGCAAAACCGCCAGCAGGCCTCCGACGAATGCCCATTGCGCCGACACGAACGCTTGCAGTGCCCAACAAATCGCGCCGCATAAAAGGGCGGTGCTCAGATATACCCCAACCCATGGCTGATGAAAAACAACCTGCCCTGCAGCCATGAAAACGCCTTGTGCTATGGGATATTTGGAGTGATAGGTCGGCGTTAACGTGACGTGAAATGTCTCGAAGAACAGCCATTCCGGGGGCGTCGCATTCGCCAATCGATGGTGGGCGAAGGTATCGGCCATCAAAAGATAGCTATATTCGTCATTAATGTGAGGTTCGGGGATTCCAACAGATGGCAAAAGCGCTGCTCGGCCAATCAATGCCAGAGCGATCACAAACAAAGTTGGCCGCCAGCTGGCGACAAGGAGCCATCTTGGCCATCGAACCCAGGGCACCCGCCGCAAATAGGGAAGACTCGCGAATATCGCGGTAAAGGCCGCGACCAGAATACCTATCTCGACCGCCAATAGTCGTAAACCGTTGATCGGTTCGAAGTTCATTGTTCAGATAACGGAGGTTCAGTAAAGACTACTCTGGCGAAGCACAAGTGTGGTATCAACAATTCGACTATAGCGATTAATACTCGGTGCCTGCAACTATCACATTCATGGCTCGCACTTCAGGAAGCCCACAGCACTTCGCTCAAAAGAGCGATAGTCATTCAGAAGAGCTTTCTGCGAATCCCGAAGCATAGGCAAGAGATGCTGCTGAGGAGTAGCGCAACAGTTGAAGGCTCCGGTGTAGCTGTAGTCAGGCTGCCGGCACCGGTTCCGTCACTGCAGCCCATATTGTGGAAGCACTCCATCTGAATAATTCCGTTCGAGGACCAATTATTGTTCCACTCCCCTTGAAAATCCAATGACAGCTCGGTTTCGGCTCGATAAGTGCCGCAGTGGCCAGTGCAAAAGTGACTGGAAAAGCTACCTTGGAGGGCATTGGAGCTCAAGTGGAAAGTTTGGGAAGAATCATCATAAACCGCGAGTTCCGCAGCGAGACTTCCAGGGCCAAAATCGCCTCTTATCTCCGTCTCACATTGACTATTGGAGCACGAGACGCTCTGCTGATAGTTGATGACCGAAGCGGAGAAGGAAGCATCCAGGATTACGATATTGCCCCAGGGGGCACAAGCGCCGGAGCAAATGCCTTCAGCGTTACCAGAAATTGCGTTGGAATCGAATTGAAAGGTCCCCGTATTATAAAAACCGAAACTGTCGGCCTGGGCCGCGGGGATCAGGCTGAAGCAGCCAACGACTCCCAGCAACAGCAGGAGCGTTGCTTTTGACGAAAACATGTCTCCTCCTAGCCATCCTCGCTCGCGCCAGCCTCAGTTCTTAAGATCAATCAGTTGCTTTCGCAGAGCTTCACTCTTGGCCCAGGCTTCCCAATGCTCGTATTGCGAGATAGCGATCTGCGCATGTGAATCTGCTACCTGGTTCTCGCCCCGGCTCTGATGAAACAGGGCGGCGCGTTCGTGTGCCAACGCAACATCGTGAACAAAGCCGCTCGCCTCAGCCGAAGCGATAGCCGTCTGGTACGCCGCCACGGCATCGGGGCTGGCCTCAGCCGCCAACAATTCGGCGCGGATTAGATCGCGCTTGTGAGCGAAGTTCGCCGGATTCATGTGGGCCCACGCCTGGAACTCTTCCAACAGACCTCGCGCGGTTTGCAAAAGCGCATCGCGGTCTTCTCCGGTGACTTCCCGTGACCGCGCAACCGAAGCCAGCGCGCGATAAGACACGTACTCCCATTCGCCGACCTGACCCTGGAATGCGGGCAGGATTGGCAGCGCCTGCTCGGCATAACGCAGAGCGCCTTCGTAGTCTCCGTAATAGTAGTGCAGCCGCATCTTGGCCGTGCAGTAGTAGCCGATCTGGTTGTAGTTGGAGGTGCCGCAGATGGTGGCGACATCATGCTCTTCATCAAAGCGCTCATCGCTAAGGCTGAGCCGATGCTCGGTGCGGCCGAGCAAGGCCAACGCAAGTTGTCGCTCCAGCAGGCAGTGAAATGCCGCCACTCGCACGCGTCCCCCAATGTGGGACATCTGGCGCTCGGCTTCAGCCACCACCAGCTGCAAGCTGGCGCCGCTGAAATTCAGATACATGACGTGCGCCGCGGCATTGAAGCAGCCGTAGAGAACGTCGTTCTCCTGTAATCCCACACGCGCGCCTTCGCGTGCCAGCTCAGGATTGTGCTTCAACGGGTTTACCCAATGATTAATGAACCAGGCATGCAAAAACGCAACCGGAGCGCTGACCCGGCCATACGTTTTGCGGTCCAGCCCGATCGCTAAATTGCTGAATGCGTACGCCGCCTGGCTGTCGCGAGTGATCCCCCGCAGCACTGCCGCATACATGGCAATGACCTTGGGAGCATCGCTGCCGACGCCGTGTTCCAGTGTCAGCGAGAAACACTTCAGTGTGCTCAATGCGAAGAGTTCGAAGCGATGGCTGATGTGAGCCGCCGGGCCAATGAGCATCAGGATGCCAATGATGCGCGCTATCCGTTCGTCGGTCAGGCCCGGCAAGTCTTGCAATTGTGCCGGAGAGCGCCCCGCCATCAGCTCGCCGATCTTCTGCATCTCGATGCCGATGGCGTGTCCTTGTTTCTCGCGCGAGGATGGTAAGTCGACTCCCAGTTGGCGAGCGGCATCGACGGCGAGTCCGACCGCTTTTTCCGGATTTCCAGTTGCCAGCAGTTGCGCGGCGCTTAATAAGAGATAGTGTGCAGCCTTTTCCGGGACCTCGGCCGCTTTCCACAGCACTGCCTGGGCCTGCACTCGGTCGGGAGCGGAGCCATACACCGACTCCATCGCCGTAGCTACCTTAAGACTCAGGCCCCGACGCTCTTCGACGCCGATTTCTGCCAGCACAGCCTCGCGAATCTTGTCGTGCGTGAAGCGCCATTGATATCCGTAGCCTTCGAAGATCGCGTTTTCGCCGCAGGCCAGAAGCAGGGAATCGAGATCGACCTCAGGAGCAGCGCCGCGAAACACCTCGATATCCACTTCGCGTCCAATGATCGCCGCGATTCGAAGCGATTCCAGTACCCACTCCGGCAAACGGTCGAGGCGGTGACGAACATAGTCCTTCATCCCGCCCGAAAAGACATGCTCAGGGAGCCTTTCCGGCGAGACATTGTCCAGCCGCCCGGAAATCTCCGCCAACTCGCGTACCGCTTCTACCAGGAAGAAGGCATTGCCTTCGGTCTCGCGCTGCAGGAAGCTCACGATGGAAGGATTGCTGCCGAGCTCTCGTCCCAGCATCGAGGCGGCAATGTCGCGGATCTCGCGCTCCTCAAAGCGCTTCATGTACAAAACATGCGTTCCCGGACACTCAATGGCGAACTGCGGGCGCTCATCGTCGCGAAAAGAAGCGAGTATCAGCAATCGCAGGTCGCCCACCCTCTCAACCAGCTTCTGCATGATCTTGAGGCTATCTCCCACAATGTGGCAGTCCTCGATTTCGAGCAGAATTGGGGCATCGCAGCGCTCGAACAAACTCACGATTACGCTGGTCAACTGCTGCTGGAAAACCTGCGGATCGATGACCGTGTCAGGAACCGAGCGGGACAGCACCCGCTCGATCTCGGGGACGACGATTTTGATGGTTCCGGCCTCTTCGTCGCTGATGTCAACCATCAGTGCCAGCCGGAGAAGGGCATTGCGAAAGATCGAATACGGCGCCTGGTTTTCTTCCGCCCGGCCGGTCAGGGCAACCATGCCTCGCACCATCGCTCTCGAGCGCACTTCGTCGAGCAATCGCGACTTGCCAACACCACTTTCGCCCCCGACCAGCCACGCGCTTCCTCTGCCCCGAACGGCATCATCCAGCGCCGTAGTGAGTAGCGCCAGCTCCGATTTGCGTCCCACCAGGGGGGCAGCCTTGAGGTAGCTCTCACGGTGCGCCGAGCTCTCTGCCGGAACTTCGCAGCCAGCCGCTGCGGCGAATGCAGCGATGATCTGGTTCGCATCGCTAAACCCTCGTTGTGCAGGATCGGGTGAAAGCAGGGTGCGCACAATCTCGCCCAGCGCTCCCAGTGCCTTGAGGTGCTGCATGTCGGGGCGTTGCTCGAAGTCCGGGCGTCCATGCACTAGGGGCGCTCCCGTGAGCATCTCGTAAGCGACTCCGCCGAGGGCGTAAAAATCACTAGCCGCAGTGGGTCGCTTCCCGGCCAGAATTTCCGGTGCGATAAACCCTGCGGTACCGGCAACTTCGTGCTCCGGCAATCCGGAGACACCGAAGTCCAAAACCGTCACGTGTCCGTCTGTGACCAGCACATTCGAGGGTTTGAGATCGCGATGAATGACACCGTGCCGATGCAGATACGAGAGCGCCTGCATCACCTGAAAGAGCAGGGCGAGTTTGCCCTCAAGTGGCAGGCGGCGCGCAGCCCGAGTGATGGTCTTGGGCTCGGTAATCAGCTGCATCGTGAAAAACGGCAGCCCGCTGGACTGGAAGCCGTAATCCAGAACACTGACAATATTCGGATGTCGCAACGAAGACAGGACCCGAAACTCGGATGCCAGCGCAAGCAGCGCGACGCGGGACTTCTCGCTGCTATCGTCGGATTGTCGGCCTTGATCCGAAGTCGCAGTATCGAGATCGGCGGTGGAGGCTGACGGATCGACCGCGCTCAGGTGTGTTGTCGCCGATGCCTCGGTTAGCTCAGCTTTGTTGCTGGATCCGCCCGCTTGCGTAGGAGCGCTGTCGGACAGCGCAGAAGGCATCTGCAGCGCGCGCTTGAGGGCGACAATCTCGTCGCTCAACCGGTCTCGGGAACGATATACCTCGCCCATGCCTCCGGCGCCGAGCCGCTCCAATAGCTCGTAACGGCCGCCGATCAAGGCGGTGCTCAAGGATGGTTTAGCGTAGGCCAAAGCGCGCCCTTAGAAATTAGCATAGACCGTAAGCGGGACCATCAGATATTTGTCCTTGGTTGTTCGTTTCGAAGTTGAGGGTTCCGGTTCCGTGGCTCTCCTCGACCCGGCCGAGGTTCGCCCGTCATTCGCCGCCAGACGCCGGCCATTTTAGACGGCGCTGCGCTGCAGCAGAAGCGCGTTGGCGTGCATATCGGGCGATAACGCAAATAGCACCAGGTTGTTCTGGCTGACTGGCTGGTTGGCTACAGACCACGCGAGATTAACTGGAATATTCGCGATCGTCATGTTGGCAAAGTTGGCGATGGTCTGGATCATCTGCGCAGGTTGTAGCTGGCTCTGCCACATGTCGAACAGCACCGTGGAAGCCTGGTGGGCGATCAAAGTCCACGTGTTCGGTTTAATGTTGTGGCGAGCCAGCAGACCGGTAACGGCAGTCGGAGCAAGACCGCCGCCGAACTGCCCGAATCCTTTCATCCCGTTCGCGGTGATCTGGAAGAACGGCTCGCTCCACAATGCCTGATGTCCATCTCTCGGCGGCACCTGTTCGTATTTCTGTCCCTGCATAAACATCGATCCGAAGAAGCTGGTGTCGGTGACGGTGTTCTGATCGACGATCTGCCACAATGTGGGATCAGCTGACAGGCCAACGACCGCAGCTCCTGCGCCATCGGCTGCGCTCACCGATTGCAGGGTGTGGTAGTCGACGTGTTGAGTCCAGTTTCCGCCAATGACCACCAGAATGTTCTTGGCCCGCCCAGCCTTGATGAGCGCATCTGCGAAAAGCAGCCCGGCGTTGAAGTTCGAGAACTCGTTATTCAGCGGGACGACGTACGTACTCTGCGGCATCTCGAGCATCTGGTGCAGGTGATTCAACTCGTTCGGACACGCATAAGGACTCACCGAGGCATAGCCCAGCAGCATGTCGATATCCGAGGGCTGAAGGTTTGCCGCCTGCAACGCATTCATCGCAGCGGGCACCATCATGGTCATCAAGTCTTCGCCCGGGCCCAGCACCACGCGCGTGTTATAGCCCTGAAACGGGTTCGACACGCCGGGATTCTTCTGAAGATATTCGTGAATCCAGTCGAAGATAGGATCGTCATTGGCGCGCAGGTTCGGCGGCACGAAATAGCCGAGGCCGAGGATACGAGACTCTGGATGGGGCATGATTTGTCCTTCAGTGTAGGCGGCTACTCGGCGACCTCTACTTCGCCTTTGCTACTCACACCCTCCCATGAGAGTTTGATCTTCCCTTTGGAAGGTGGCGGAGTTGGTGGCGTGGGATTGGGCGTTATCCACTTCGGCTTCTTGAGGCCGAGATGCTTTTGCAAAACGATCTCCGCCGTCTGTAGCGCACCTTCAACCCATGTCTGGTTCGTCGAGTAAGCCTCGCCGCAGATGTAGCACGGGAAGTCGTTCACCGGCTGTGTAATGTCGTGTAGCACCTCCCACGACTTGTAGCCACGATTCCAGAAGTGAACGCCACCACCGTAAGGATCAATTGACCAATCCATGTAGGCCGCGTCAATCGGATGAGGCGCATATTGCATGTCATGCATGCGCTTGATCTGGCGATGCATCTCCATCACCATCTCGTAAGGCGCGCGGTGACTGTTCCAGTTGTCGCGCAGCCGTCTCGTGTACTCATCTTTTGGCGCCGCTTCCAAATCGACCAGCGGCATAGAGTCGAACATACGCACGCCCGGCGGCAGCTTGCGGAAGTGCTCCGCCGCGCCGCGTGTATGCATCACCGGAGTCTCAGCTCCGCTCAGGCCTTCCCAGAAGTCAACGTTGGTCGCATCGTTGTACGCCATCAGCAACGCTTTGCCGGTTGTGGCCGGCGCAGCCGCCGACGGATCGATCGGCCAGTAGTAAAGTTGCCGCACTGGAGTATCGGTGAGCGAACGTCCCTGCTTGACCCCGACTCCCTGCCACCACGGGTATTCGTAGGCGAGGAACAGCTTGTACAGCGGAATCGCCCGCACCGAGCCCACGCAGGTGACGCACGTGCTCGGCGTGCCTGGGCCCGAACACCGGTCCCACACGATCCAGAAGTTCCAGCGACCGCCGCGGCATAGCGAGAATGATGGCGCTCGCCGTTACGGATTCGCGCTTGCCGCGGAAGTGCAGCTCGACTCCAGTACTGCCGTCTGACAATGTGGTACTGTCGAAACCGGAGACCCACTCGCCCTGGATTACTTCGCCACCGGCATTCTTGAATCTCTTCTCCAGCTCCCAGGGAACAGCGTCGTATCCCTGGTTGAAGAGGTAATAGTGGACGCCGGGAACAAACTCGAAATATTCGCAGATGAGATCGACCGCGTTGGCATTCGATCCCAGGCAGTCGTAGCCGACCAGTGTGCGCGCGACCTGATAAGCGTCTGGCGACAGGCCGCGCGATAGCAGGTTCCAGAAGCCGTGCTGGTAGAGCGGCGTGCCATCGACCACGGCTGTGCGCAGGAACTTTTCCAGCTGCGTCGGGATTGAGACTATTCACCTGGGGAAGAATCTTCGATATGCCCCAGCCAATCAGGCCGCTGGGATCGTTCTTCAGAATGTATTGCTCCTCGCCCCAGTCCAGCAGGTACGGCATCGCAGCGGGATCCTGGTTCTGCGAAAAACGCATCTGCTGGCCGCGCAGATACATGATGTTGTCGGGCTGATCGACCACCTGCTCGTAGCGCGGCAGCTTCAATTCGTTCTCCACCAGGCTCCGGACCAAGGTCTGCGTCGACACATAGCGCATGCCGCCGATTTCGCACGTCGTACTCTCGGGAAACCCGGGTGGGCGGGCCGACAACAGACGCCCGCCGATGCGATCGGTGCCTTCGAACACTGCCACTTTGAGCTTGCCCTTTTTCCCGCCGAGTTTCTTCAACTGCGGCGATTCACCGGGGTTTGCGGTCAGCAGCCGCCAGCCGGAGTAGATGCCCGACACCCCGCCACCAACGATGGCAACGTCATAGTGGGTAGTCGTTTTCGAAGACTTGCCTTTGCCATTGCTCATATCGATTGACTCGCTTTCCGCTACAACGCTTTCTCTGCCGGCGGCTTCGGCGGGAAGTAGGGATCGATGCTGCTCTGGTTGATCTTGGCCACGATTACCTGCGGCCGGTTCTGATTGTCGGCCGCATCGATGACCTTCGGCATGAGCTCCTGCAACTGTTGCGGGCTGTCGATACGGTACGCATCAGCTCCCAATGCCTGCGCGAACTTCACCAGGTCGGGTGTGCCCAGGCGATAAAGACCATCCCACACATCATTGGGATCGGGATACAGATATTGCATTCCCTGGCTCACCATGTGCAGGTCAGCATCGTCGAGCACAATCCAAATAGCTCCCACATTGTGGGCCTGCGCAGTTGAGATCTCAGCTCCATGCATAAGGAACGCCCCATCCCCAACAAAGCCGACACACGTTTTGTCAGGCGCTCCCATTTTTGCGCCGATGACAGCTCCCACCGCAAAGCCCATCGGTCCCATCGCGAGCGAGCTGTGTACCTCTCGCGTATCTGCAGTTAAGTAATGAATGCCCCAGCCAACGCAGTTACCCGCATCGAGGAAGATCATCGAGTCATCGGGCAGGGTCGCCTGCATAACGCGGCATATGGCCGCCGGCTCGATAGGCGATGCCGTCGAATCGTACTGTGCCTGGCTGTAATAGGGCGAGTTCTTCTTGATGGTCGCGAGCTGAGCCACGCGCGCCTGCACGTCGGCCGTAATGGGCGGAAACTTCTCCCTCATTGCAGGTTCACCCATCTGCCGAATGAACGCGCCGACGTCGCCCACGACGCCTTGCGTTACGGGAAACGAGCGGCCAATGGCGTGTTGATCCAGATCGACCTGGATGAACGGCCCATTGTTCGCCGGTATCAGCATGGGATTGAAGTTGTTGCATGACAGGCCGCGCAGGCTGGTTCCCAGCACCAGCAGGCCGTCGTAAGGCGTGCCCGTCTGCTGCATCCACAGCGGTCCCCAGGTATTGCTGGCAAAGCCGTACACCCGCAGCGAAAGAGAATTTCCTTCAGGGAATACGCCCTTGCCGTCGGGGGTAGTCATGACAGGAATCCCGTAGGTCTGGGCAAATATGACGAGACGGTCGAGGGTGTTCTTGTCGCGCAGTGCATCACGGCAACCGCTGCCCAGGAAGATCAGCGGCCGCTTGCACGACGTGAGCGCCTGCACCGCTTGTACAACGGCATTGTGGTCGGCGCCGGCCGGGGTAGCGCGATAGTTTGCCGGGCTGTTTGGAATCAGGATCGGCGAAGGCGCCGGCTCAGCGGGCACATTGTTGGGGAGTGCCAGGTGCGCCATGCCGCGCGGAATCGTCATGGCATCGCGCACAGCCTGCTCGATCAGGGTTTGCGCTTCGGTTGGATCGCTGATCTCGGCGCTATAGACCGAGGCGGCGGAATAAATCGCCTGAATGTCGAGGTCGGTATCAACACCCTCCTGCAATGCACCCTTGCCGAAGAACTGTTCCGCCACCTCGCCGGTGATGACCAGAACTGCGCTGCCATCGTTCTGCGCGGTCATCGAGCCGGTAAGCGCATTCGTCGCGCCGGGGCCCGACGTCACCATCACTACTCCGAGGGTGCCGGTTGCGCGGTAGTAGCCGTCGGCAATGTAGGCAGCGCCCGTCTCGTGCCGGCAAACCACGTATTCGAAGGACTGACGCTGCTTCATGAATTCGACCAGCAGGTTAGCCACTCCGCCGCCCGGAATACCAAAGACCTTGGTTACTCCCTCGCGACCAAGATAGAGCAGTAATACTTGCGCAACCGTGAGATTCGAATACGAAGTGACGTACGGAGGTAAGGCCATAGTTGGTTTAGTTCCTTTGCGGATTTACCCCTCAAGACCGATGCTTTGCAGGCAGATTTCAGCAGTCGTCGCCGTGGAAGGACGACCTGCTTCATGGCGCATCTGCACGTCGGGTCAGGTTTGCAAGTTGTATTACAGTTTTCCTCTTATCTGCAATAGCGCAAAAGTGGATATGGTAGCGGAAGGGGCGCGCCTTGAGGCGCGCCGACAGGCCAGCACTCTCTCGGCTTTTAGCCGCTGCGGGAGTTCGTCACTAGTGGCGGGATGAGAAGAACTCCCGCAGCGGCTGAAAGCCCGACGTTTCAGGCCGTCGTCGCGGCGCAACTAAAGCTGCGCCCCTTCAAAACAGGATGTCTACTGAGTCGTTAACCCGTTCGGTGCCCATGCGGCGCAAGCGTTGCCCAAACTCCCGCTACCACCTATGATTCGGCTCAATGCCGATGGCCACGAAACCCACTACTGATCCCGCTCAGACGTCCGCCCAACGTTCAACCCAGGTCTATGCCGTGCATGGCGCCGATCCCGAAGTGCTGGCCTACGGCATGGCGAAATATTCGCGCTCGGCGCTGTCGCTGCGCGAGTCGCTGGCCGAATTGAACGAGCAGAAGGCCGAGAAGTTCCTCAACACGTTCTACTTCCAGTACGGACACCGCAGCATTGCCGACCTGGCACACCTTGCCTTCGCCATTGAGCGGCTGTCGATTCTCGCCGCGACCATTCTTGTAGATGAACCGCGCTGGGATGGCCAGGAGCGTTCGACGCGCTATCAGGACTTCAAGAAAAGCGGGTATTACGTTCCTGATTTTGCCGGTGATACCGAGGCCGACGCGCTGTACCGCGGCGACCGCCGACCATCTTTTCGCGGAATACCAGCATTTCTCGAACGCGATGTTTGAATATTTGCGCGATCGCACTCCCAAGCCTGAGGAGATGAAGCAGGACGCCTATGAGCGCACCCTGCGCGCGCGGGCCTTCGATCTGTCGCGCTATCTGTTGCCCATGGCGACCAATACGTCGCTAGGACAGATCGTCAGCGCACGCACGCTGGAGAACCAGGTATCGCGGCTATTGTCGGCCCCCCACGCTGAGGTACGGAGACTGGGCGAGTTACTGAAGCAGGCGGCGCGCGAAGGTGCTTACAACGTGAATCAGCCGGTGGCTGAAGGCCTGTTGGATCAAATTCGCGAGCACGCACCCCAGCTTGCCGGCCGAGCTGAGCAGGTACTTCTGCGAGAGGTCCATGTCGCTCCCACCCTGATGAAATACGCCGAGCCCAGCGCCTATGAGCTGGAGAGCCGGCGTGAACTAAGCGGGGCCGCTGCTGAGTTGCTCGGACGTTTGCCGATCGACCCCGCTCCTGTAGTCGACTTGCTGGAAGATGAGCCGCTCGATGTTGAGCTCGCCACCACGCTCCTCTACCAGTACGACCACCATTCTTATCGGCAGATTCGCGGCGTAGTTGAGGGGATGAGTGAGAAGCATCGCAACGAAATCATCGGCCTGGGGATGAAGCACCGCGGGCGCTTTGACGAAGTGGCGCGCGCCTACCAGTCGGGCCAGCGCTTTCGCTTCGACATCCTCATGGACATCGGCGGCTTCCGCGATATGCACCGCCATCGCCGCTGCGTGCAGATCATGCAGGACTACACCCCGCGCCACGGCTACGACATGCCGCAGGAAGTCGAGCGCGCAGGACTGACGTCGCGCTACGCGCAGCTCATGGACCGTACATGGGAAACAGTCGCGCAGCTGGCGGGAAGGGAAGCGGCCGAAGCCGATGAGCAGTCGCAGTACCTCATCCCGCTGGCCTTCCGCAAACGCACGCTGTTCAAGATGGACTTCGCCGAGGCGCTCTACATCAGCGAACTGCGCTCCGGGCCAGCCGGCCACTTCTCCTATCGCAACGTCGCATACGCCATGTACGAAGCGGTGGCGCGAAGATACCCGCACCTGGCGCAGTACTTCCGCGTCACGGATGTGAACGAGCCCGTGGACTTGCTGAAGCGGTGAAGGAAACCGTCTCGATTTCCGCCTGGCTAATGCGGCGCGCGTCACGCGTCAATGTGACGAGACGGTTAATCAGCCCGAAGGGCGAAACAATCTGTAGCCCAGCACGGGAGTGCTGGGTAGCGGACAACAAAGATTAACCAGCCGGCTTCAGCCGGCGAAACTCTTCGTCTGTCGTCCCCGAGGAGACTCGGATTCGTGATCACGCGCGTCTGAAAAAGGTAGGATGTCGGAATGAAGAAGTCTGATTCCAGAAAGGCGCGTTCGACTTCCGAGCAGGTTGCCGCGGTTTCTCTCGGAACCAAGCACCGCAAGCGTCTGTCGAAGGCGGCCGAAAGCTATTTCAAATCGCTCAACTCAGAGGCTGCTGCCGAAGAGAACGATATAGCGCGCAACCTGATGTCCGCAGCTGAAGACTTGGATTTTGGCAAAGAGTTCTGATCGGCTGCGCGCAGCAGGTAAGGCAATCAAAACGCGAATGCGACGTTTTTTCGTATTGTTCCTGGTACTCGTGCCGAGCTTGTTCGCTGCGCAGGAGCACACAGCCAGCCCACAGGCCACCATCGATTTGTCGAAGGTTGCGTCGGAATCCCCAACTCCTGGCTCTACGTTCAGCGTCGAGTTTATTACAGATGACACGATCGCAATCTGCAGACACCTGCAAAATGGTGGTTGTGCGATCTCGTTTGTTGCTTTGGAACGGCAGGGTGGCGAACACGTAGGCTCGGTGGTCGCGGACAAGCAGCAGGTCATTCTGCGGTCTGGCCCCGACCACCTTCTCACCACCAGCTTAACCGATCCGATCTCTGAAATGTATTTGGTCAAGGGCAACAGCAAAGAAGCAATTCCGAAAATTAGCTCTTACCTCATTTCGGCGTCCGGCAAGACGGGCGGGTTTTCAACGGACCAGAGTTGGATTGTTTACGAGCTGGTTCCTACAGTCAGAGAACTGAGGAAAGGTGCCGGAGTTCTGCTGTCCGTGTCAGATTCGAAACTCGCGATTCGAAATGGAAATACGATTTACATAGGGACTCTGGAAGGCGGGCAAGTAGGTTCGTTTGTGGTCAAGCCGGTCACACGCTGCCCCACAGAGGTGACTCTTCTGTCGGATAGTCTCTTCTTACGCACTTGTGGTGGGGGACGAATCGCCGACTGGAATGGCAAGGAACTGAGGAAGATCAGGCCGCCTGATGGAAATGCGACAAGAATTCAAACCGATGAAAGTGGTTCTAGGCTTCTCTTGGATTGCGTAACGCGCCACGTTCCCGTGACGCAAAGTGCAGCCGAACTTGCTCAGACGATCGCGAGCCTCGGAGTAGGTGCTCCAAATCAATTCTCTAATGGAGAAGCAGTGCGCGTGCTCGACACGAGCACAGGCGCCGTGTGCTTTGAATGGAGCGCTCGTTTACCGCGAGTGGATGCATTCTTCAGCCACGCGAGCCTTTCTCCTTCTGGACGGCTTCTTGCAATTGCGCGAGCGGAGAAGCTATCAATCTATCGTTTACCCGATAGCTGTCTCCCACATTAGGCAATTGAGAAATCCAGAATGATCCTCGCCGCCCTATACGACATTCACGGCAATCTGCCCGCGCTACAAGCCGTGCTCGCCGAGCTCCATCGCGAGCCCGTCGACCAGATCCTGATCGGCGGCGACGTGCTACCCGGGCCGATGCCGATCGAATGTCTTGACCTTCTAACGCAATTAGAAGTTCCAACCCACTTCATCATGGGCAACGGAGACCATGAAGTCCTCGCCCGCATGCGCGGCATCGAAACCGACTGGTATCGCAACGCGCGCCAAGAATGGCGCGAGCCTATCGACTGGACAGCCCAGCAACTTCGCCCCGAACACGAGAAGCTCATCGCAAACTGGCCGGCGACCGTAACACTGCCCATCGACGGCTTGGGCGACGTCCTCTTCTGCCACGCCACTCCGCGCAACGATACCGACATCTTCACCCGGCTGACCTCGGAGGAGCGTCTCGCGCCAGCGTTCGCGGGCGTCAAAGAGAAGACCGTCGTCTGCGGCCACACCCACATCCAGTTCGAGCGCCTGGTAGGGAAGACTCGCGTAAAAAACGCCGGCAGCGTCGGCATGCCGTTCGGCCGGACCGGCGCCGACTGGCTGCTGCTCGGCCCGGGCATTGATCTTCGGCACACCGACTACGATTTAGCGCGAGCCGCCGAACGCCTTCGCCACACGAGCTATCCGCAGGTCGACAAATTTGTAGACACCTACGTGCTGAACACGCCATCCGAAGAGCAGATGCTTCAGGCATACGCTCACGCGGAACTGAGGTGAAGCACAGAGCGGTTCAGCTCTCCTCGCGCTCTCTAGTCGACGGCCCGCCTCGCAACATCGCGCTTCGGGCTTTTCGTTTCGCGTGCCAGCGCTTTGTCGATTCCGTCCGTGACAAGCTAGTACCGCCTTTAAGGTGCAACGACCTTTCTCCGCCGCTGCTCGCTTGCCTTCATGATTTCGCTCATGTCCCCGGCCGGCCGAATCTCGAAAATGTTGCCATACGTTAGAGCCGGATGCTGCCCGATGAGCTGTACAGCATGATTCATGTCCCTCGCCTCAAGCACGAGAATGCCGCCGAGTTGTTCTTTGGTTTCGGCATAGGGGCCGTCGGTGGTTGCCACCTTGCCGTTCTTCCACGACAGGGTCAAGGCGGTTTCCGGACCCTGAAGCGCTTCGCCGCCAGCCCAGTGCCCGTTGGCGCGAAGATGATCGTCGTATTCAAAGCATGTGTCGAACATCGCGTTTCGCTCGCCCTCCGTCATGCCATCGAATTTGCCTTTGTCGTAGTAGCCAAAACAGATGTATTTCATTGTTCTTCTCCTCATAGCAGACGGGTAGGAGCCGGCAGCACAGCGTTGCGCCGGCCCGTTCATCTCGTCACCAGGGCGCGTGTCCCCATGCCGCAGTGGACAGGTTGTTGACTCGCTTCCGCCAGGTCTTTATTCCGGAGCCGGGTAGAAAAGAAGCTCGCGCACCTCGCCGGGCGACATCGCAGACGATGGCGCCTTCTTCGCCCATGCCAGTGCCTCGTCCATATTGGCGGCTTCCAGTATCCAAAATCCGCCCATGTGCTCCTTGGTCTCGGTGTACGGTCCGTCGGTGACGAGCACCTTGCCGTCGGGCTGCCTTCGCAGCGTCTTTGCGTTGGCGGGCGGGGCAATGCCGCAGGCGAACTTCCTGACGCCGGCAGCAATCAATTCGCGGTTGAGCGCGTGGATCTCTTCCATCATCGCTTCGGTTACGGTGGACGGGTCGAAGTCGTCGGGCATGTAGTTACAAACCAGATACTGTGGCATGACTTTTTCTCCTTGGTTCCTTTGGCTTGTTTCCGATGACTCGTTTCCTGTTCACTCAGGAACCGTAGCTCATCGTTCTTTGTCCTATAGTCGTTGGGGAGACGGAAAATCGACAGCCATCCGATTTTTTATTTCAACTGCCGAATCCGCTCCTGCAGGAATTGCCGCTCCGGTTCCTGTTGGGTCAGCGCCAGAGCTTTCTCATAAGAGGACCGGGCCTCAGCGGTCCTGCCGAGCCTGCGGCACATATCCGCGCGGGCGGAATGCGCCAGGTAGTAATTTGCCAATTCGCCATGTTCCAACACCGCGTCGATATGCGCCAGACCGGCCTCTGGACCATCGCGCATGGCAATGGCCACGGCGCGATTGAGATGTACAACCGGCGAAGGCTGAATTCGCACCAATTGGTCGTAAAGCGCAACAATCTGCCGCCAGTCGGTCGCAGCGGGCGATTCCGCCTCCGCATGAACGGCCGCAATCGCAGCCTGCAGTGTGTAAGCACCGAAGCGGCGGGAGTTCAGGGCCTTCTCCACCAATGCCACTCCCTCCGCGATCTGCTCCCGGTTCCAGAGCGCGCGGTCTTGATTGTCCAGCAAAATCAGCTCTCCGGTCGGAGAGGTTCTCGCGGCGCGACGGGATTCCTGTAGCAACATCAGGGCAAGCAGCCCAACTACCTCCGGCTCTGGCTGAAGTTCGGTCAGCAACCGGCCCAATCGAATCGCCTCGCCGGTCAGCTCGGCCCGCGTTACCTCCGCTCCCGCCGCAGCCGAGTAACCCTCGTTAAAGACGAGATAGATGACCTGAAGCACCGCGTCCAGCCGCTCCGGCAACTCCTGCGGCGTCGGCACCTCGTAGGGAATCGGTGTCTCTCGAATCTTTGCCTTGGCGCGCACGATGCGTTGGGCGAGCGTTGCCGGCGTAACCAGAAATGCCCGGGCAATCTCCTCCGTGGTCAGGCCGCAGACTTCGCGCAGAGTGAGCGCAACCTGTCCTTCCGGAGGCAGAGCGGGATGGCAGCAGGTGAAAATCAGACGGAGGCGATCGTCCTCGATCTCTTCGTCTCCCATCTCTGCATTCCCGCTGGGAGCGTCGTTGACGCGCGATTCCATATGGGCAACCAGATCTCTTTGTGCTCCATCGAAGCGCGCGCGCCGGCGCATCGCGTCGATGGCCTTGAAGCGTGCCGTTGAAATAAGCCACGGGCGCGGGCTTGTCCGGAATGCCCGTCTGCGGCCAGGACTCCAGAGCGGCAGCGAACGCCTCGTGCATCGACTCTTCGGCCAGGTCCAGGTCTCCGAGCAGGCGCACCAGCGTCGCCAGAACCCGGCCCGATTCCGACCGGTAGAGAGTCTCAATGGTCCTGCTGAGTTGTTCGGGCACAGGCGGCATTTGGTTCTGTAATTGTTTTTCCTAAGTTGTCGGTAAAAGCTTGCAGACGTCTCACCACAGTTTCCGCAACAGCTTCCATAATTTCGCCGGCAGCTGCTCTTCGAAATGCCACCGATTGTGGCACATAAGCCCGAGAGAAGTCCTGCCGGAACAAAATGAAAAAACGTGGAGAGCAAATTGCGTGTCTCACAACGAAAGCCAACAATTCGACAGAAGTGCGCCTGGTACGTCTCGTGTGCCCAGCAGGCCGCTTCGCTCCCAAAGGGGACTGACATGAGGAAAGCTTTAACGCTTCTGATGTTGCTGTGCCTCTCCACCTTCGCCTGCGCCGGCTCTTTCACCATCGACTTCGAACAATACGCGGGCTTTACCCACAATCACCAACCAGTATGCGGCAGACGGCGTAGCATTTCAGAGCGCGCTGCAGCTGGTCGCACCCAACTACGACTACTTCGACTTTCCGCCGCATTCCGGTAACGGTGTTATAACGGATGACCCGGATAGCACAATCCACGATGTCCTTCATGCCCGGTAAGCTGGGCAGCGCTTTCAGCGGATGGTTCAGCGGGCCAGCGGGAATGACAGCGACCGCTTTCGACAGCTCGAATCACGTGCTCGCGACTTTCACGGGAAGCACGCTCGTAGGCACGAATCAGCAGTTCTTCCTGAACGCGTCTTCCATCGCCTATATCAATTTTGATGACCTTGGCGGCGGCGACTACCTCACGCTCGACGACCTGAGCTGGGCGCAAATTCCAGAGCCATCAACGACGCTCGTGTTGGGTTCGGGACTGCTGACGTTCGGTACTCTATTGCGCCGCAAGTGGTTGATGCGCCGTAACTAGGCCCCAATAAATTCGCGGAGAAAATCTACAAGACACGCCGAAAGCGTGTCTGTTCGACATTTGCAATAACGAAGGAGCGCAAATGAGTCATCGATTTGGAAATACCAAGTTGCTGTTTGGATTAATGGCTCTGGTCACGGCGCTTAGCCTGACGTTAAGCGCGCAAGTTAAGCCAGGCCTCATCACCCAGCCCATCAATAACAACCAGTTGACCACCTTGTACGGGAATACCCGTCCGGAAGCGAACGCACTGAACGATCGCGGTCCCGTTTCGGCGGATCTCCCGTTTGAGCACAATTTGCTGCTGCTCCAGCGCACACCGGACCAGGAAAAACAGCTCGCAGCGTTCATCGACGGCCAGTACAATCGCGCTTCTGCCAGCTACCATCACTGGCTGAACGCGCAACAACTTGGCGAACAGTACGGCATAGCCGACTCCGACATCCAGAAAATTTCGAGCTGGTTGGAGAGCTTCGGCTTTCGAGTCGACTATGTTTACTCCAACAAGATGGTGATCGATTTCTCGGGCACGGCGAGCCAGTACGAGGCCGCGTTCCACACCCAGTTCCGTTACTATCAGGTGAACGGGAAAGACTACATCGCCAATGCCGGCGATCCCAAAATCCCGACTGCACTGGCCAAGGTAGTAGCCGGCCCGATTTATCTCAACAACTTCAAGCCCCAGGCGATGAACCACAGGATCATGGCGGCGCACATCGATCCCAAGAGCGGATCGCTGCACACCGACTACACCGCCGGCGGTGGCTATCCGCTGGTGCCATGGGACCTGCAGAAGATCTACAACATCGCGCCTCTTATCTCGGCCGGCATCTCGGGCCAGGGCACGACCATCATGGTGGTGGAAGACACCAACCAGTGGAACTGTCTGGCCAACAACGCGCCGCCTCCGACTGGGGGATACAACACCTGCCCCTCGACCAGTGACTTTGCGGTCTTCCGTAATACTCTCGGCTTGGGCCGTTACCCATCCGGCGTAATGAAAGAGAACAATCCGGGCACTTTAACCACTAATAGCTGCACCGCCCCTTCGACGGGTGGTGGCTATCCCGCCGGTTCCGGCATCAACTCGGATGACGTGGAAGCGACAATCGATGTCGAGTGGGCGACTGCTGCGGCTCCGAACGCAACCGTCGTTAGTGCTGCCTGCCGCAACCCGAGCGGTGGATTTGGCGGCTTGACGGCGATCCAGAACACGCTGAATCATCCCAACGCGGACGGCGTTGGCGTCATCAGCATGAGCTATGGCGAGTCGGAGCCATTAAGCGGCGCCACTCTCAATGCCGCTTTCAATACCACCTTCCAACAGGCGGCGACTGCAGGCATCGGTGTCTTCGTTTCCTCCGGTGACGAGGATGCGGCCAGCTCAGATGGCGGCGGCTCGACTTGCAGCGGCGGCGCCGGCGGCGATTGCGCCAAAGACGGAATCAACATTAGCGGCTGGATGTCGTCGCAATATGACGTTTCCGTTGGCGGCCTGGACTTCGCTGATACCTATCTCGGCGTGAACAGCACCTATTGGAACGCCGCGAATAATGTCTTCTACGGCTCTGCCAAGTCGTACATCATGGAGCAGCCGTGGAATGACTCCTGCGCCAGCACATTGCTGGCGAACTATGAGACATCGTCCTACATCACTTACGGTTCGACCGGCTTCTGCAACACCGCAACCGGTGCAAACTTCCACCTGGCGGTTGGCGGCAGCGGCGGACCAAGCGGGTGTGCGACGGGAACGCCGGCTGTGCGAGGCGTCGTCGGTGGTACTTGCGCCGGATGGCCGAAGCCCTCTTACCAGAGCAGCAACATAGGCTTGCTGGCGGGTCTAGCCAACGATGGTGTTCGCGACACCCCGGACGTCTCGCTGATGGCCGCGAACGGGTTGTGGGGACACTACTATGTGGTCTGCTATACGGACACGACCGGTTCCGGCCTGAATAACGGCGGAATCGCTTCCTGCACCGCGGTGAAGCCAGTCGATTGGCCAGGCTACGGAGGCACGTCGGTTTCGTCGCCGATCATGGCTTCGATTCAGGCGCTGGTCGTGCAGCACAAGGGCAGCCTTCAGGGCAATCCGAATCCCCGCTACTACGCGCTAGCGGCGTCGGAGTACGGGCCCGGCGGCAACCCTAACTGCAACTCGACCCTGGGCAATGGCGTCGGCAGCGGCTGTGTCTTCTACGACGTCACCTTGGGCGACATCGACTCCAACTGCCAGGCCCATAGCGGAGGAACCAAGTACAACTGCTACCTGCCTTCAGGAGCGGTTGGCGTTCTCTCAACCGATAACAACTCGTATCAGCCGGCGTATCCCACCGCAACCGGATGGGACTTCGGCACGGGTATTGGCAGTGTCAACGCGTACAACCTGGTGATGCAGTACTAACCCAAGACATCACCTCAACCTGTCAATCTCTTAACCCTCATCCAGGCACCCGCCTGGGTGAGGGTTTCACCTCCTCCGGCATCGGCTCCAAGAAAAGTTCAAACTGACGGACTGGGAGCGACTGTTATAGAGGGCACCAAACTTACGAAGCACCACCTGTTGACAGCGCCTCGCTTTTGACTCTCCTAGGAGCTTGCGCCCACGGCCGCCAACCACTCCGCCAACCACTCAAAGAAGCGCGCTTTGGCTCCACTCAGGGCGGACTATGCCCGCGCCCACTGCGGATCCCGGCGAAGCGCCGTATGATCTGTTCCCATTTCGGAACTGACCTACGACCTTCGTAACCTCAGCGCCGCGTTTTTCTCGCAACGAATAGTTCAGCGACTTGTAGACTGGACTTCAGGTGTGCGAGAGGTGCGCCAAGGGTATTAGATCGGCGTCGCGGCTCTGTGTCACTCAACCGGTGAAGCACTTCAGAGGTTTCAAAGGCAAGTAAGTCGTTTGATATGTGTTAAGTGCGTGTAAGTCGCACGGAGTCAATCATTTGCGATATAAAACATGTCTAAACCATTGAAAACAAGGTATCACGCAAACGAATTTTTCGTGATGTCGATCACATTTTTGGCGCTCATAGCGCGACATTCCAATTCGGGACGCAGGTTACTTTCGTTATCCCTCCCCTGTGGAATTTCGCTATTTGTTCGCTCTTTACCGGATGTATACTTTGCTTTCAGCTAACACATGCGCCATCCAAAATCGCCCAACAATGGCGGCGCCTACCACTGATACCGCACTACATATTTCCCAATTCGTGCGTTGATCTAAGCTCAGCGCGACGAGGCGGCCAAGGAGCAGCCTTAATGGCAGACGAGAGAACAGAGAAAAACCGAGCGATCGACTTGGCAATATCGGGCATTGAGAAGCAGTTTGGCAAAGGCTCCATCATGAAGCTGGGGAGCAAGGAGGCAGTCGTCCCCATCGCCGTGATCTCGACTGGGTCGATCTCATTCGATGCGGCGCTGGGTGTCGGAGGCGTGCCGCGCGGTCGCGTGATCGAAGTGTTTGGGCCGGAGTCCTCCGGCAAGACGACCATCGCGCTGCAGATCATTGCCGAGGCGCAGAAAGCGGGCGGCATGGCGGCGTTTGTCGATGCCGAGCACGCGCTCGATCCTAACTACGCGAAGAAGCTGGGTGTGGATGTCGACAATCTTCTTGTTTCGCAACCGGACTACGGTGAGCAGGCGCTGGAAATCGCCGAAGCACTGGTACGCTCGAACGCCATTGATGTGCTGGTGGTCGACTCGGTAGCCGCGCTGGTTCCCAAGGCCGAACTCGATGGCGAGATGGGCGACAGCCACATGGGGCTGCAAGCACGTCTGATGTCGCAGGCGCTGCGCAAGCTGACCGGCATCGTTTCGAAGTCGCGGACCAGCCTGATCTTCATCAACCAGATTCGCGAGAAGATTGGCGTCATGTTCGGCAACCCTGAAACTACGACCGGTGGCCGCGCGCTGAAGTTTTACTCCTCAGTGCGCATCGACATTCGCCGCATTGCCGCCATCAAAGACGGCGATGTGGTGACTGGCTCGCGCACCAAGGTCAAGGTGGTAAAGAACAAGGTGGCGGCTCCGTTCCGTGAGGCCGAGTTCGACATCATGTATGGCGAAGGCATCTCACGCGAAGGCGACCTGCTCGACTTGGCGGTGAATAACAACATCGTCGAGAAGTCAGGCTCATGGTTCAGCTACAAGACCGATCGCATCGGCCAGGGACGCGAGAACGCGCGCCAGTTCCTGAAGGACAATGCGGACATCAAGGCGAAACTTGAGATCGAAGTGCGCAAGGCGCTGGGATTAATCCCCGCTGGTGAGAAGCCGAACGGAGCGGCAGCAGCATTTGACGAAGCTCCTCCGGTGCTCGCGGCCGCGGCACATTCTTCGGCGAAGACGCCGCCGGCAAGGAAGTAAGTCGGAAACTCAGCCACGGATTGGCACGGATGAACGCGGATCAGGAGAAGAATGCTGAGGTATCAGGTATCAGGCTTCAGGTATCAGAAAAGAACCTAACACGAACGATCCAATCTGATGCCTGACATCCGTGGTACCTGAGACCCGTCAATCTTGATGCACGATCTTGCCGCCGACGATCGTGGCGACAGCCTTGCCGGTGAAGCTCCAACCATCGAACGGCGTATTGCGCGATTTCGATTTGGACTGTGATGCGTCGAACGTCCACTTCTTCTTGGGATCAAAGATTGTCACGTCCGCGTGTGAGCCGACAGCCAGAGTTCCGCGACCCTCGAGTCTGAAAATCTTTGCAGGATTGGAGGAGAGCAACTCCACGATGCGCCACAGCGGCAGCTTGAAATAGTGGTGCAGAACGGTGAGCGTGAGCGGCACTGCCGTCTCCAGTCCGGTGATGCCGAAAGCGGCGCGCTCGAACTCCACCTGCTTTTCGTGGAAGGCGTGTGGCGCGTGATCGGTCGCGATTGCATCGATGGTTCCATCGGTGAGACCTTCGATCAGCGCTCGACGATCGGCCACGGAGCGTAGCGGCGGATTCATCTTGTAGTGGGTATCGAATTCGCCGACATTGTCGTCGACCAGCGTGAAATGGTGCGGCGTGACTTCGGCCGTCACCCGTAGGCCTTGAGCCTTTGCCTGGCGCACCGCGCTCAGCGCTTCAAACGTGGAGAGGTGCGCGACGTGGATATGGGCGTTCAACTCACTTGCAAGGCGAATGTCCCGCGCTACTACACTCGACTCCGCAGCGTTGGGCATTCCGCGCAAGCCCAGGCGAAACGACGTTGCGCCGTAGTTCATCGAGCAGCCCGATGTCAGGTGCGTGTCCTCGGCGTGCTGCACGACGGGAGCCCCGAGTTTCGCAGCCGCCGCGAGTGCCTCGCTCATAACGCGATCGTCGAGAATCGGTTTACCGTCGTCGGTGAAGGCGACGGCGCCGGCCTTTTTCAGCGCAGCAAAGTCCGTGATGTCGACGCCCATGCTGCCGAGAGTCGCCGCCGCGATGGGAAAGACATTCACGACTGCGCCGCGCTCGGGCTCCTGCATCCAGCGTGTGATTTGCGGCGAATCGTTGACCGGAAGGGTATTGGGCATCGCACAGACCGAAGTGAATCCACCAGCCGCAGCCGCGGCAGTTCCCGTCGCGATGGTCTCTTTGTGCTGCTGACCCGGCTCGCGCAGATGCACGTGAAGGTCGATGAAGCCGGGAGCGACGATGAGGCCCTTCGCCTTCAGTATTTCAACACCGCTGCGATGCAACTTTCCTAACTCGCCGATCTCCGTGACACGTCCATCACGGAGCAAAAGATCCAGTGCCCGATCGACGCCGCTTGCCGGATCGATGACCTGTCCGCCGGTAATCAATAGCTCGCGCATGTTATCGCCCCTTCCCGAGCGCGGTTGCGAGAATAGCCATGCGCATCTTCACTCCGTTGGCGACCTGCTCGTGTATGCAGGACTGCGGCCCGTCGGCCACCTCACTCGTGAGCTCCATTCCGCGAATGATTGGCCCGGGATGCAGAAGGATTGCGTCGCGCTTGGCGAGCCTCATGCGGCGCGCATCGATCTGGTAGCGATCAACGTACTCCTCGACGCTAAGTTGTCGGCCGGCAAGGCGCTCTTTCTGGATGCGCAGCGAGATCACGACGTCGGCGCCGTACATGGCTGCGTCAAGGTTGTGGCAGGCGATGACTCCCGGCGCGATCTCGGCAGCGACGTCGGGAACCAGATCGGGCGGACCGCAGAAAATTACCTCGGCGCCCATGCGGGTCAGAAGATGTACGTTCGATCGCGCGACCCGGCTATGGAAGATGTCTCCGACGATGACCACGCGGAGACCTTTGAAGCCCTTCTTGTGATGCGCGATGGTCAACGCGTCGAGCAACCCCTGCGAAGGATGCTGATGCAGTCCATCGCCGGCATTGATGACAGGCACGGGACAGTAGCGCGAGAGCAGATACGGCGCGCCGCTATTCGGATGTCGCATGACGATCAGATCGGCGCCGAGGGCGGTAATCGTCCAGCCAGTGTCAATAAGCGACTCGCCCTTCTCGATGCTCGACGATGTTGCCGTAATCAGCGTGGTGGTTGCGCCGAGCGCCTTGGCTGCGAATTCGAACGAGGTGCGCGTGCGTGTCGAAGCCTCGTAGAAGAGGAGCACGACTCGCTTGCCGCGCAGCAACTGTGGCGCTTTTCGCGGATCCATGCGTTGCGCCAGATTAAGATAGGAATTGATTTGTGCGGGAGTAAGTTGGTCGGTACCAAGTAAGGAACGATCGCGCCGGTTCATTGCCCTGGGGGAATCCGCTCTACCAACAGCACTTTTTCTGTGCCATCGGTCTCTTGCAGTTTTACCTCAACAATCTCGTCTTGGGTAGTGTCGATTTTCCGGCCGACAAAGGCGGCCTCAATCGGCAGTTCGCGATGGCCGCGGTCGATCAGCGCGCAAAGCTGGATGCGTCGCGGGCGGCCATGATCGAAGAGGGCGTCGAGAGCGGCGCGCGTGGTTCGACCGGTGTAGAGGACGTCGTCCACCAGGATGATGTTCTTGTCCTGGATGTCGAACTCCATGTCGCTCTTACGGTATTCCGGGCGCTGCCCAACGGTGGAGAGATCGTCACGATACAAGGTGATGTCGAGAGTGCCAATGGGTACTTCGGTCTTCTCAATCCGGCCCAACAGCTTAGCCAGCCGATTCGCCAGCGGCACGCCGCGGCGTTTGATGCCAATCAGCCCGAGGTTCTGAACGCCATTGTTCTTCTCGACGATCTCGTGGGCCAACCGGACCAACGTGCGGTCGATCTCAGACGCGGACATAATCTGAGACTTTTCGCGGAGATTATCGACACTGGCCGCTGGCTTATTCATCCGCTCCGAATCATACGAGAACGTGGAACCGCGAGCAACTTGACAGAACTGCCTGCTAGTTCGTTCCACGTCGACGCGCGGCGAACGACGCCCCCAAAGCTCCGCCGGCGGCAGAGAAAATGACGAAGATCACAGCAATAAAGACCATCACCCAAAGGAAGAACGTGGCCAGTCCTTCCGGCGTATTCAGTTTGGAAATGAATTGCTGCAGGATCTCTGCGCTACGCGGATCAGGAGCCTTCGCCATCGAGGCACGCAACTGCTCTTCCATGACTTGGCGAAGTTGATTGCCTTCCGTCGCGAACAGAACGGTGCTCAGAATCGCTGTGATAGCGAAAGCGAATACGCCGGCGAGAGCTCCAATGCGCATGCCCATGCCCGGCCTCACCACAGCCGATGGCACTCGACGCTGATATATCGAAACCGTCAGCGCGCCGGCAATCAGCAGCCAGAGCAGGGACCCGAGAGCGAGAAAGGGAAGCGATGACAGCAGCGCCGCGCCTACGCCTGCGAGCAGAGCGCCCGGCCAAACCTGGTTCCACTGAATTGGCTCGCGAGTCCCAAACGGTGCGCGCGGTGGTCCCCATGGTGAAGTACTGATCGCGGGCTGGGGTGTTGGCAGTTCGTCAGCCGCCGACGCGGAGCCGAAATCGGTTGCGGACTCGGGCGGGCTGACGCGGATCTGCGGAGCACCGCAGTGCGGACAAAACGGTATTCCTTCTTCAACCGTCGCTTGGCATTTGTAGCACGCGTGTTCCACCGAAGTGACGTTAGCAGGCGCGCCGCTTGCCCCGCAAGATGCTGACGAACTCGGGGCCGATTATCGTCCAACGACAGCGCGAACGACTTCCGGCACAACCACCCGTACGATCTCCGGAACGACCATTGAGGCGATCCAGGCAGCGTACACAGCAATCGGCGCAGCGAGCGCCAACCACGGCCAGTTTCGTTGAAGAAAAGAGGGCAGCGTTGCTACACCGAGCTGGCTCATATATCCCCTTCCTTGCCGTGGATCTGTACCAGGACGGTGCCGAAACGGGTGCCTGAGCCATCGGGTTCGATGGAGACGATGTGCTGGTTGTGCTGCGTCCCGGTTTTCAGCTCCCATCCGCTTCCATGAGAGTCTTTGCACGTCAACTTATCGTCCATGTTTCCGTGCACCGTGGCATCGCCGCCGCTATCGCTGTGTCCCTGACATACCAGGACATCGCCAAAATGCTTGAGCTTATCTTCGTAGAACGACTTCACTTTTTCGGGCGAATCAGGTGTTACGTATTCTGCCGCAATCACCTTCAGGCCGAAGCCGAAACCGCCGATGTTTACGTTGGCGCGATGTTTGTCGCCATCTTTATCGGCCTCGCGAGGCGTGGCGCCCGGATACACCGGAATGCCGTTATCCGTAGCCTGCGAGCTAGTGTCGACCTTGAGATTCGCGATCGGCGTCTGGATGTCGACCTTCTGCTTGTCTTTATCTTTGTCGCTCACCTGTACCGAACAGGCTGCGAGCAACAAAGCCGAGGCGATCGCCAGCACTGCTGAAAGCAATTTGGGTCGTTTCATTAGCCCTCCCCTGAGAGGTCACTGCTACATGCTAAGAGTGCACACTCAGACAGCCGATGTCTAGAGATACGCATAATTGCGGCGATTCGTTCCCGGCAAGGTTAATTAGACGAATGTCCCGCGCCAACGCCCGCCTGAACGACTGCAATCGCCTCGGCAGCGACTGCGTTATCGTCGCCGATTCCGGCAAGCCATGTTACATCGGGCTCGCGGCGAAACCACGTCATTTGGCGCTTGGCGTAGTTGCGGTGTCCCTGCTGAGTCAGCGCGACTGCTTGTGCCAGCGTGAGTTCGCCTGCAAGATAAGCCGTTGCCTGTTTGTATCCCAGTGAAGTGAACGGCGTGGCTCCAGTTAACTGTGGATACTTCCCTAGAAGCCGCCGGGTTTCCTCAACCAGCCCGTGCTCGAACATCGCAGCAGCGCGGGCATTGATGCGCTCATAAAGCTGGTTGCGATCAGGATTCAATCCCAGCCGCAAGATGCGGTAGCCGGTGAGCGGGTCGCGGCCTCGCTCCTGCCACAGTTCACTCATCGGACGCCGATCGGCAAGGCATACTTCGATGGCGCGAATCAGCTTGGCCGTGTCGTTGGGATGAATCTGAGAAGCGGACGACGGATCAAGCCTTGCCAGGACGCGATGGAGATAAGGAGAGCCGCGCTCAGCAGCCCTCTCGCGAAGTCGCTGCCGCAAATCTTCCGAACGTTGCGGGCCGGGGAAGAGCCCTTCCAGCAGCGCACGTAAATAGAGACCGGTCCCGCCAACTACGATCGGCAGTTTGCCGCGATTGGAAATATCAGCGATGGCGGCTCGGCCTTGCCGTGTGTATTCGCCCGCAGTAAAGGTCTCGCCCGGCTCCGCCATGTCGAGCAGATGATGAGGAACCAACGCGCGTTCAGTTCGACTCGGTTTCGCCGTGCCAATCTCAAACTCGCGATAAACCGCGACCGAATCGCAACTGACGATTTCTCCGCCAAAGTGTCGGGCCAGAGTGATGGCGAGTGAAGTCTTGCCGGATGCGGTGGGTCCAAGAATCACTACCAGAAGCGGACTACAGATAGGGTCGAAAGGCATCCCTCAACGTGCGCCCCAAGGGATAGTCTTGCCGAAGCGAATGAACGCGAGCACCAGAATGAAGACCACCAGCAATAGTAACCCCAACAACTTTTGCCGCTCACGAGCAGCGCTGGCGGGCAATGGTGGCGGCTGCTGCCTCATCTGGACGGGTTTGCGCTTGCGCCGTCATCAAAGGTCATTGTAGCGCTGCGTGACATAACATCCGAAAAGCCGTTACGTTTCGTAAACAAAGTGGACGAATCGATTTTCAGATTTCGGGTTCAAATAACTATGAAGTCGAAGAAATGCGAACTTTGCTCGGAGGACGATGCGGCACCCGATGGAGTGCTGTGCGTCGCCTGCCGCGAGGCCATCGTTCGCTTACTGATAATCCGCGAGCATGAGCATGCCGGGAGAGGCGAACACGATCAGCTCGAAGAAGTAGTTGTGTATCCTGAACGGACGATAAGCACGCGTAGAGCCGGCTCCTAAAGAGCCGTGTCGAGAGGCAATGAGCAAGCCTGTCCAGACTCCCGTCGCTGCCCGCCCCAAGATGGATGGCTACGGCGTTCCGCATACCAGCGAAGGAGCGTTGCCCTGGCAGTGGGCGCTGGATCGGCTGACCGCGTCACACAATTACCTCCTGACGCACCGTGCGTCCCGGTGGCGCTCCGCATGTCATGCCGGTGTGGGGCGTCTGGCTCGAAGGCGCGTGGTACTTCTCTACCGCTGCGACATCGCGCAAGTCGCGCAACCTGGAGCAGAACGCG
This sequence comes from uncultured Acidobacteriaceae bacterium, assembly GCA_963699875.1. Taxonomy (GTDB): domain Bacteria; phylum Acidobacteriota; class Terriglobia; order Terriglobales; family Acidobacteriaceae; genus CAVVDY01. The sequence goes on along the minus strand of CAVOVN010000010.1, from coordinate 364,989 downwards.
AACTGCGTCGTTTGCAACGACAATGTTGAAGAGGCGGTGATCCTGGAAGGCACGGCCCTGCGGCTTAAGGACGACGAAATCCCCAAGCAGGCGTTCGTTGACTACAAGGCGAAGTATGGCTGGGAACTCGATCCCAAGCGCGGCCCAGTCTGGAAGGTAACGCCCAAGACCGTCTTCGCCATGCCGGAGCATCAGTTTCCCGAAGCGGTGACCAAGTGGGTGTTCGACTAAAGACTCCTGTCGAATCGCAGCGTTCCGCTATAATTCAGCTACCAACCCACCGGTAGGGAATGATGTCGGAAGGTATCGCAGCCCAAACAGCCATGGAACAGGGGCTGCCCGAAGCACCAACACTACAGTACGAGCTTGAGCCCTGGGGCCGCGTATTCCGGCGTAATCTCGCCGACCTCGTGTTGCGGCGCGAACCGCCTCCGCTGGAACTCACCTCTGCAGCCGGGCCCGTTCCCCCAGACATCTTCGTCGACAAGAGCCTGAACTGGTGGGGCATGGCCGAGTCCTACGCTGGGCACATCGTGTTCGTCGCGATCGTTTACTTCGTCTCGGTTTCATTTTTTCAGAAGCCGGTACAGCTACAGTCGCCCTTCCAGAACACCGAGATCTCTTATTATCCGGTGAGCGAATATCTGCCGCCCATCAATACCGGCCAGAAAGGGATGGCGAAGCCACGCATTGGCCAGCCGAAGTTGGCGAAGCAGGAGATTCTCTCTGTTCCGCCTGAACCCTGACAACCAGCAGCAGACCATCGTCACGCCGCCGCAGGTGAAGCTGAACAAGAACGTGGCGGTGCCGAATGTCGTGGCATGGACGCCTGTGCCCGCCGCGCAGCCGATTGCGGCCAGTTCGCAGGCGGTATCGCAGCTGAAAATTCCGCAGTTCCAGCAGCAAGTCGTCGAGCCGACGGTGGATGTTTCGGGATTGAAGCCGAAGCTGCTGGTTCCGCCTGAGCTTCGCCCCACTGTAGTCGAGCCGCGAGCTGATGTTTCGCAACTCACGACGGCAACCAAGATTCCGAATATCGCGCAGCCCGCAGCGGTCGAGCCATCGGTGTCCGCCGATGCACTGAAGCTCAAGGCTGGCCAGCTCAATATGACGCAGTTGCAGCCGCAGGTCGAAGCGCCGAAGCTGCCGGTTCCAGCGCAGGTCGCTGGCAATGCAGGCCAGCCGGGAGCGGCGGCGGGAAAAGCGGGAGTTCCTCCGCAACCAAGCATGCAGGGGTTGTCGAACTCGAAGGGGCAGGGACAGCTGATTGCCTTGGGACTGAACCCTACAGACGTGCGCGGTCCGGTTGAGATGCCGGCTGGCAATCGCAGCGGAGAGTTTCACGCGTCGCCAGGCGGAAAAGCCGATGCACCGGGGACTCCAAACGTGAAGGGCGACGCCAGTTCGACGGCCAACGGAGCGGGCGGATCGGCGGGCAAAGGAAATGGCTCCGGCAACGGCGCCAGCAACGGGTTGCCGACTGGAATCAGTGTAGGCAATCCGCCGCCGGGTGCTGCGACGTCGGCTGTCGCGGGAACTCCCACCGGCAAACCTGATCCCAAACTGGAGGAGCAGAAGCGCATCATCGCCGCCGCTATGCGCCCGTCGATCCCGAGCGCAACTCAGCGGCCGGTTGCGCCGCCTGAGCCACCCGCGAACATTGACGCTGACAGCATTGAAGCGCGCGTCTTCGGCAGAAAGCAGTATTACTCGCTGGTGCTCAACACGCCGAACCTTAGTTCACGCGCCGGAAGCTGGGTCATCCACTTTGCGGAACTGAAGGAAACTGACAACAAGACGAAGCCGACCGCTCCCGTTGCGCTGAATGAGGTCGACCCGGCTTACACGCCCGACGCCATGCGCGATCGCGTGGAGGGAACGGTGACGCTCTATGCGGTTATCCGGCCCGACGGCAGCGTGACCGATATCAAGGTACTGAACAGCCTTGATGATCGCCTCGACTCAAGCGCCATGCGTGCGCTTTCGCGCTGGCACTTCCGCCCGGGAACCAAGAACGGCGAAGCCATCGCGCTGGAAGCCGTAGTGCAAATTCCGTTCCGGATGAAGAAGTACTGAGAGACAGTTGTCAGTGGCCGGTTGTCAGTTGTCAGTTGAACTCCTCAGAGGCCGCGCCACGCGAATGATGTATCCAAGGCTGTAGGCGAAAGACGCGTAGAACGGCAGTGTCACAGTGAACTGCTCCGGACAATAACGAAGAAAACAAGGACCGAAGAAATGCTGCCATGCTGTCTCTGCTACCAGAGTCGAGTAGGGCTTCCAGCTAAGCAGGCGTATTAACAGCACCGCTGATGGAACGACCCAGGCCCATCTTGCGAGGTACGGTACCGCCAATCGCGGCGCAACGAAGCCCCCAAGTAGTAGCGCAGCGCCAAGCTGTAAGGGGAAAGGACGATGTACCAATGTCCACTGAATCAGCTGCACATCGGCATTGCGCGACGCAGCGCTCGAAATCAGCACAAGGAAAGTCGCCACGATAGCCCCAAGCAGCATGGAGCCGAGAACTGCAGTCAGACAATGCAGTGAATAGCCCGTAATAGTTGGTAGGAGGCGACTACCCGAATGCTGTTGTGTGGCACCGTGCATAGCTAACTGATCGATAGCCGAATGTACCCGACCGAGTAGCCTCCGATTGACCACTCGGCTGTTTTGACTGACAACTGACCACTGACAACCGACAACTGCTTTACTCCGCCCCGCTGGCCTTTCTTGGCTTCTCGAACTCGTCGCCGGGCTGCCAGCCAACTTCGCTCTTCTGCGTTGCGGCTTGCCATCCTAGCGCGAAGCCGAAGCGGGCCATCACCGCGTCACCGGCGAAATCCATCGAAGGATGATATTCGTCGCTCGGATGGTGATAGTCGTTCTTGACGAATTCTTTCGCCTTCTGCTCTCCCCACTGGCGATCGTGTCCCTTGTAAAGCTCGCCTTCGCCGATGGAGAACGCCGGCACGCCGACGCGTGCCAGGCTGAAGTGATCGGAGCGGTAGTAATGGCCGGCGTTGGGAACAGGGTCGGGCACGATGGTCAGCCCAAATTCTTTCGCCATCTTCTGGACCTCGGGATAAAAGGTGGTGCGCTCGGCTCCGTTCACCTGGACCTCTTCCGGCACGCCCCACGGCGGAACATCGTCATAGTTGAGATCGAGCGAGATCTGCTTCGCCGGAATCGGCGGATGCTTACCAAAGTATTCAGAGCCGCGCAGACCTTGCTCCTCGGCTGTGACCGACGCGAAGTAAATTGTGCGTGGCGGCGCCTGCTTCGCCAAGGCTGTAAGCGCGCGCGATCTCCAGCAGAATGCCAACGCCGGTCGCATTGTCCTGCGCGCCGTTGTAGATGTTGTCGCCCGGCATGCCGGGAACGATGCCCAAGTGGTCGTAGTGCGCGCTGAACAGCACGGCCTGCTCTTTGAGTTGCGAGTTCGAGCCGGGCAGCATGGCAACCACATTGTTCGAGTCAAACGGCCGCACCGTGCTCACGATATGCGCCTTCAAGCGATGCGGGAAGCTGCTCGGCCTTGAAGCCGGGCTTCTGCGCGGCGGCCATCATCTCGTCGAGATTCATGCCGCAGTCCTGCGCCAGCTTCTGCGCCACGTCGAGCTGAATCCACGACGCGACCTTCAGCTTGGGCGCAGGATCGTTGCGCAGGTACGAGCGCTCGCCTCCCCATGAATTGCGCACCACGTCCCAGCCGTAGCTCGCCATCTCGGTCTTGTGGATGAGAATGACGCCGGCAGCTCCCATGCGCGCAGCTTCTTCGTACTTGTAGGCCCAGCGGCCGTAATACGTCAGGGCCTTGCCCTTGAAGAAATTCGGATCGTCGGATGGCGGCTCGTTTACCAGCATCAGCAAAATCTTGCCTTTCACATCGACGCCCGCGTAGTCGTTCCACTTGTATTCGGGAGCGTCGATGCCGTAGCCCATCCAGACGATTGGTGCATCGATGGTCGTATCGGTCTTGCCGGTTTCGTCCATCGCGACGTAATCAGTGCGGTTAGTGAGATTCAGGGGCGCGCCCTTCTTGGGCACCAGCGAGAAAGTCGTTCCGTCGTCAACCGTCTTGATGCCGACCATCGGAACCTTCTGCATATAGGAGCCGTTGTCACCGGCGGGCTTGAGGCCGTAGAGCGAGAACTCGGTCGCGATGTATTCCGCGGCAATATCGCCCCCGCGCTGACCGGTGCCACGACCTTCCAGCAGATCGCTGGCCAGAAACTTCACATGCGCACGAATTCGCTCGGGATTGATCGACGCCATCGCCTGCTGCGCCTCCGGCGGCAGGGAAGCGACTTTGGGAGCGGTGGTCGGGGTGCTGACGGGAGGAGTGGAACTCTGGGCGAAGACAAAGATGCCTACGAGAAAGAGTGCGAATGTAATCACAACGAGCTTGCGCATTGGCCGGTCTCCTGTGGAGTCTGCGTAGGTGTGAGCAAACCTCTTATTCTACGGCAGCCGCAGGGAACGCTCGCCCAACGTCCGATAATGTTTTGATATCAAAAAAAAGCATTTGCGATTCCTTGTTTTCAATACTTTAGCCAACATTTGTGTCATAAATATTTGATTCCAGGCGACTTACAAGGAAATTCCTGAAAACAGGCGACTTAGATGTAGATATATTCGTTTTGTCTTCGCCGCGCCTTTGGCCGCTTCCTGGGCAGAATCGAGATTTTCAAAGAACCCAACTTAGCGGCCGGACCAACGTCGCGGTCGAGGGCACACGTCTCCCTAAGCAAAGTTTAGAACTTTATGAAATCTGAAAAAACTGAAATGTGACGAATGGATGTTACGAAAGTAATCGGCTGGACCTGTCAAGTTCCAGGTACGAATATCAAGCCACAGGAGTAGATCCATGTAACAACCCACTCGCTTTAGCGCTGCTTCTTACTCCTGTCTCAGCATGATCCGCTCGATCTTCGTTGCACGCCCGGTCTGCGCGTCGCAGTCGATCAGGGTGGCGCAGAGGCGCACGTCGTTCGACGCAGCTTCAAATCGTCCCGGCATGTTGGTGAGGAAGCGTTGCAGGATCATCTCTTTCTGTACGCCAATCACGCCGTCGTAAGGGCCGGTCATACCCACGTCGGTCTGATATGCAGTGCCTTTCGGCAGCACGTGTTCGTCGGCGGTGGGGATGTGGGTGTGCGTGCCGAGCACAGCAGTTACGCGGCCTTCCAGGTACCAGCCGAGAGCGATCTTCTCTGAGGTAGCTTCGGCGTGGATGTCAACCAGCACAGGTCTTGGCCGTGATCTCGGCTGAGCAGATCGTCGGCCACGCGAAACGGGTCATCGTTGTTCGTCATGAAAACGCGACCCTGCAGATTGATAACGCCGTAGTCGAAACCGCTGCGAGTGCGTCCCTGGTACCAACCGAATCCGGGAGCGCCTTCAGGATAATTCGCGGGACGGAGCACGCGACGCGCCAGCGAAGACTCGTTTCCATTCGCCGAATTCATGTAGTCGATGATCTCGCGCTTGTCCCAGACATGATTGCCGGTGGTGATGACGTCGATACCCAACTCGAACAGTTCCTCGGCAATCTGCGGCGTGATGCCGAATCCGCCGGCGGCATTCTCGCCATTCGCGATGGTCAGATCAACAGCGTATTGCTTCTGCAATTCGGGCAGTCGCTCGTGAACGATGTTGCGTCCCGGGCGCGCGTAGATGTCTCCAACGAAGAGGATGCGCAAGACTGGTGTACTCCTTGGGCCGCGGGGGAAATTCGATGGTAGCACGTGCGATTCAGTGTGTTGCTGTGAGGGTCGGGGTGAAGCACGCCTTCAGGGGTGCAGCGGCACGTTCTCCACTTTGTCATCACGAGCGGAGCGAGGGATCTGCTCTCCGTTGGCGAGCGAAGGGTTTTTCTGGCCAGGGCACGAACTGCAGGTCCCTCGGCTCCGGTCGCCGCGGCGACCTCCGCTCGGGATGACACACATATAAGAGGAGCGCACGGGTAGAGCGGAAGCAGTGTTGAGTTATCAAAACAAAAGGGAGGCACGGCTACCGCTCCAATTCAGCCGTGCGGAGGAAATCGTAATTGCCGGCGGGATTCAACGCGATGCCATGCACCCGTTTCGTGTGCACGATCACATTGTCGTAATACCACAAATTGATGTATGGCAGGTCGTCCGCAACGATCTGCTGAATCTGATCGAACAGCAGCTTGCGCTGGCTCTGGTCAAGGCTGACGCGCGACTCCTCAATCAGTTCGTCCACCTTGGGATTGGAGTAGAAGGTGCGATTGGCGCGCTTGGGCGCAAAGCTCTTGGTCGCAAAAATGTACTCGAAGATGTCGGGATCGAGGTTGCCGCCCACCCAGCGCAGCGAATGCAGTTGATATGCGCCCTTGGTGATATCGGAGTAAAAGGTCGCGAACTCGAAGCTGCGGATATCGAGCGCGATTCCGACCGCGCGCAACTGCTGCTGAAGCACCGCAGCCAGCAGTCGTGTCGATTCTTCGGTTGACGTCTTCATCTCAAGATGAAAGCGAACGCCGTGGTTCTCCGGATAGCCGGCCTCGTCGAGCAGTTTGCGCGCAAGCGCGGGATCGTACGGGTACCTGGCTACATCGGCATCGTAGGCCCAGTGCTGCGGCGGCAATACGCTGTAAGCCGGACGCGCCTGATCGCGCCACAGGTAGTGAATGATCGGCGCAAGGTCGATGGAATGCGCCAGCGCGCGACGCACCCGCACGTCCCGCAATGTGGGATCGCGCAAGATTCAGGGCAAGATACGCATAGATGGTTCCTGGTCCGCGCAGGAGTTCCAGGCCATCGTCCTTTTGCAACGCGAGCACCATGTCGGGCGTGAGTCCGTTGCTGACCACGTCGGCGCTACGCTTGCGCAACTCAAGCGCGCGGGTGGTGGCATCCGGGATCACGCGAAATTCCACCCTCTGAAGCTTTGCCGGGGTCGCCCAGTAGTCAGGGTTACGCTCGATGACGACATTCTTGTCCTGCTGAGCGCTGACGAAACGAAACGGGCCGGAGCCAATCGGATTGCGATTAAAATCTTCACCGCTGCCATACGGGACAATACCAATAGCGCCGTCGGAAACGTTCCACAGCAGCGATGCCATGGGTTCCTTCAGGTGGAATACGACGGTGTAATCGTCGGGCGCGTCAACGTGGTCGACGGCTGTAAAGGTGCTGCTCTTCGAGGTGCGCAGCTTGCCGTTCAGCAGGGAATCGAACGTCCATTTAACATCGCGAGCGGTCAGCGGCTGCCCATTATGAAAGTGAACTCCACGGTGTAAATGAAAGATGTAGGTCTTTGCATCGGGAGTCTCCCAACTATCCGCCAGCCATGGCTGCAGTTGAAAATGCTCATCCCGGCGTACCAGCGAATCGAAGAGCATCTCGTCGATGCGTTCGGACTGCGCATCGACTCCCACCCGTGGATCAAGATTCGTGGGGCTGCTCTCGATGATCATTACCAGAGTGTTGGGCGTGGGCTTGTGCGAGCAGGCAGTGGCTAGGGCGAGAGCGATCGCTAATAGCAGCAAGCTCGGTTAGGGTAGCGGTCCTTCGACTGCGCTCGATCGCCGAGGCGATCTCTCTTCGCTCAGGATGACAGCCGTTAAGTTTTCTGCGAGAGAAGCTACGCATAGCTGATCTTGCCCAAGATCGCAGGACGCTTTGCTCCAGTCGCCGAAGGAACGTTCGACGGCTGCCGATGCCATGTCTCGTAAGCGAGCAACGCAAACGCGACCGCCTCTTTCGCTTGCGAGGGAAGGCCAAGCTCGTCGCTGGTTCGTACGTTGATCTTCAGTTCGGAGAGCTCTTCCGCGATCATGCGCATGAGCGTCGCATTCTTCGTGCCCCCGCCGGAGGCGACGAGTTCGCGGAATCTCCCTTGCCCAGGCGAACTTGAGTTTAGAGGGAGCACGAACTTCTGTATCGCTCGAGTGATTGAGCGAGCCGTAAGCGCGGTCGCGGTTGCGATGACGTCATGTTTGTCTTTGACGGCCGCATAGGCGAAGGAAGTTAGCAACGAACTCACGGCCAAACTGCTCGCGTCCAGCGGTTTTGGGCGGATGCTGTCGAAAGAAGGGGTCGCGCAGAAGCGCATTCACAACTGAGTCGATAGGCTCGCCCTTGCCGGCGAGCTTGCCTCCCCGGTCGAAAGGCAGATCGAAGAGTTCCTGTGCCACAGCGTCGATCACCATGTTCCCGGGTCCGATGTCGAAGGCGATTACATCTTTCAGTTCGGCTTCCGGCGGGATTGCAGTGAGGTTCGCGATGCCTCCAATGTTCTGCACAATACGACCGAAACGGCGATGGCGAAACAAAACGTAGTCGAGATATGGCACCAGCGGCGCGCCTTTGCCTCCGGCGGCCATGTCGGCGGGGCGAAAGTCCGAAATCACCGGCACTCCCAGCTTAGCAGCGACCACTGCGCCCTCGCCGATCTGCCACGTGCACGCAATCTTCCGGCCCATGAACGCAGCAGGCTCGCCCTGATGATAGATGGTCTGGCCGTGGCAGCCGACGAGCTCACATTGCAGGCCGGATCGGCGCTGCGCAGAGTCAACCGCGTTCGCGTATAGCTCGCCCAGCAGGAAGTTCAGGCGAGACAAATCGGCAACGCTCGGGGTCGCATTCATGATGTCGAGAACCGCCCGGCGCACCTTGGAAGGGTAAGTAACTTGATGATGTGCCAGCAGCTCAATGCGTGCTCGTAGACCGCGGCCCTCGATCCGGACCAGCGCCACGTCGATGCCATCCGCTGAGGTTCCGCTCATGACCCCGGCGACGATCAACGACATGCCTCCGGGGCTGAAGCCCCGCGCGTAGAAACACGATGCGGCACGCCTGAAGGCGTGCCCCTTCAAACAGATATCCCTCAGCATCCGCGGCGTTCACGATCTGAGCCTCCGTCGTCAGGCGAACCTCTTCGGTGAACTCCCAGATACGACGGCAAAGTTTGTCGACCGTTCTCGGGGTTGGACGTGCTGCTATTCGAGTGAGCAGCGAGCGCGATTGCTCGTTTGAACTGAAGCACTCGCTGGGAGCGCTTTGCGATCAGTTTCGCAAACTTCCGATTCGCCTCTGCCAATTTGTAGACACTCTCAAACGCAAGCCAGACGTGCTCTTCCTTGTGACAGACCAGCATCAAGTCGCTGCCCGCGGTAAGCGTCTGGATGGCAGCGTCTCCGATGGGCGCCGCTTCGAGCACTCCGCCCATTTCAAGATCGTCGGAAACGATGAGGCCCTTGAAGCCAATCTTCTTTCTCAAAATGTCGCGCATCCAGACCTTCGAAAGCGAGGCTGGAAGTTTGTCGCCCGTCACATCGGGATATGAGGCGTGGGCGATCATCACCATCGGCAGGTCTTTGCGCAGCTTGCGGTAGGGACGCAGATCCTCTTTCCACAGGTCTTTCCATTTCTTATCGATCGTTGGCAGATGAAGATGGCTGTCGAGCGTTCCTTCGCCGAGACCGGGGAAGTGCTTGCCGCAGCCAAGTACGCCGGCGTCGCTCAAGCCGCGAAGGAAGGCGCGCGCGAAGCGAATGGTCCGCTTGGGACTATCGGACACCGTTCGTGAGCCGAGGACTCTCTTCGACGCCTCGAAGCGCAGATCCAGGCAAGGGGCAAAATCGGTGTTAAAGCCCAGCCTGCAAATTTCGTCGCCGATCAGCCTGCCGTGCTTGCGAAAAAGCTTAGCCGAATTCGTCGCCGCAACCTCAGCAACGGAAGGGATTGGTGCGATGGCGTCGCGCAGGCGATCGACCGTGCCGCCTTCCATATCGACGCACAAGAACATCGGAGTGGCGACGACGCGCTGCGCGTGCCGCAGCAGCGCGTGTACCTGCGCGGCTTCTTCGATATTGCGTTTGAACAGGATTATGCCGCTGGGGTTCAGCGTTCCCAGCATCGACCGGAGCCGTGCCGAGACATCGGTCCCGTCGAAGCCCATGACGAGCAACTGACCAACCTGCTGCCGGAGATCGAGAGCGTTGCGAGAAGGCATGGGGTGTTGGTGAATACGAAGTGTACCGCGAAGCGCGGGCGGTTCGTATTACTTCGCGGATACTAGACGGGTAACTGCGGCTCCTCGATCTCGGCGCCGGATGTAGTCGATTGTTCGGAGCCCTCCGGAATAGAATCGCCCTCGCCGGGCGCCAGGAACAGATTCTGCTCGATCCCGTGCTGCCGGGTGTAGAGGTCGTAGTAGCGGCCGCCTAGTTCGAACAGCTCCTGATGCGTGCCCCGTTCGACGATCTCTCCGGCCTCAACCACCAGGATCTGGTCCGCCCGGCGAATGGTTGACAGGCGGTGGGCGATGACGAACGTGGTGCGTCCCTGCATCAGGTAAGAGAGCCCTTGCTGGATGAGCGCCTCCGACTCGGAGTCGAGACTCGAGGTCGCTTCGTCAAGGATGAGGATGCGCGGATCGGCCAGAATTGCGCGCGCGATCGAGACTCGCTGACGCTGACCGCCCGAGAGCTTGACGCCTCGTTCGCCAATGATGGTGTCGTACTTCAGCTCGAACTTCTCGGCAAACTCATCGACGCGTGCGATCCGGCAGGCGCGCAGTATCTCTTCGTCGGTCGCATCAGGTTTTGAGAACGCCACGTTCTCGCGAATAGTGCCGTCGAAGAGGAAAGAATCCTGCAGCACCATGCCAAGCTGGGTACGGTAAGACTCAAGCCGAACGGTCGAGAGGTCGACATCATCCACCAGGACCTTCCCTGAATTCGGCCGGTGAAACGCCGCGATCAATCCAATGATGGTCGACTTGCCCGAGCCCGAAGAGCCGACCAGCGCAGTGACCGTCCCCGGGCGTGCGAGGAAGGAGATGTTGTGCAGTACAGTCTTCTTCGCCTCGTAGGCAAAGGTCACATCATCGAAGGCAACGTCGCCTTCGATTGGAGGCAGCGTGACAGTGCGATCGGGGTCTTCGTTCTCCGGAACTTCGTTCAACACTTCGCGACTGCGCTCCAGACCAGCGATCGCTTCGGTAATTTGGGTGCCGATACCGACGACCTGAAACAGCGGCGCCGCCAGGTAACCGAGAAACATGGTGTAAGTAAAAAAGCCACCCAGCGTCAGCTTGCCGGCAAGAATCTGGCGCGTTCCCATGAACATGACGATCGCGCCGATAAGCCCCATCAGCATCGATGAAGAAAGGCTCATGACGGAGGTCGCGGTGAGCGTCTTAAAAACGTTTTGCAGCAGCCGCTCAACCCCAAGGCTGAACACGGCGTGTTCGCGATCCTCAGCGTGGTAGCCCTTCACCACGCGGACGCCGCCGAGCGACTCGGTCAGCCGCCCCGTGACTTCGGCGTTGATCTTGCCGCGCTCGCGGAAAATGGGTCGAATGGTGCGGAATGCCTTACGCAGTCCAACCCCGAAGATCAGCAGAAATCCGAAGGCGATGCCGGTCATCACCGGGCTGATGCGGATGAGCACCGCAAAGGCGATGACCGCCGTCAGCAAGCCGCCCACGAAATCTACGAGCCCGGTGCCAATCAAGTTGCGAACGCCTTCCACGTCGCTCATGATGCGCGACACCAGCATGCCAGTTTTGTTGGCGTCATAGTAGGAGACGGAGAGTCGTCCAACGTGCTCTTGCACCCTGCGTCGCAGCTCAGCAATCAATCGCTGCGCAGCTTTCGACAAGGTCTGGGTAAGCGCGAAGGACGTCAAGCCCTGGATGATGGTCGCCGCCAGAACTGTTCCAACCAGCGGGTAAAGCAGGTGCAGGTGACGCTTGCCGATGACGTCGTCCACCAGATATTTCGTCGAAGCAGGCAGGACCAGTCCGGAAACGCGGTTGATGACCATCAAGCCAAGCCCGAGGGCCAGCAGCGCCCGGCGAGGCCGGATAAGAGACAAGATTTCGGGGATCGCCTTAAAGACTGGAGTCTTCGGCCTGGCGTCTTGTGCTGATTTTTCAGGCATTCAACTCTGCATTGGATTCGCCCAGTGGTCGGGTGGGTGCGGAAACGTTGTCAAGGACGCCAATAGCGGCTGCGACCTTCGTTTCGCTCGATGACACCTTTGGGGGATTCGCAAAACTTCTGCCGAGGAGCCACATAAACATACAGGGCCGAGGAGTTGGGTCGATTATTGCTTAAACCGGTTCCACACGGTGTACCATCGTAAGTAACCGACGGAGGAAATTGTGGGGTCACCTTACGGCTTCGAGCTGGTAGAGAACTGCCTCATCTGCAAGCTTCGCAGTGACAGTTTCTTCTGCTCACTTCCTAAGCCGGCGCTGGAAGCGTTTGATAAGGCCAAGTACACCGCGTCGTATCCGGCGGGGGCTGTCCTCTTTGTAGAGGGCCAGGCGCCGCGTGGAATCTACATGCTGTGTAAAGGCCGCGTGAAGATGTCGACCACCTCTGCCGAAGGCAAGACGCTCATTTTGAAAATTGCGCAACCCGGAGAAGTTCTGGGGATGCATGCGACGGTCTCCGGCACTCCGTATGAGATCACTGCCGAGACCGGACAGCCTTGCCAGTTGAACTTCGTCAAGCGTGACGATTTCCTGCACTTTCTTCAGGAGCACGGTGATGCCTGCCTGAAGGCAGCGCAACACCTGAGCAAGGACTGCCAAAGCGCATATCAGCAGATTCGTAGTCTGGGACTTTCGCATTCGGCGCCGGAACGCCTCGCGCGCCTGCTACTGGAGTGGACAGCGACGAGTCACGACAAGAGCGAGCCCAAGGTGAAGCTGGCACTTACGCACGAAGAGATCGCGCAGATCATCGGCACATCGCGAGAAACCGTTACCCGCGTGCTTGCCGACTTTCGCAAGCGTCAAATTGCCACCCTTAAGGGCTCTACTCTTACCATTCGCAACAAAGCGGTTCTGGAAAGGCTTGTAGGCGCCTAGCGCCCTACCCGCTCCCGCCGCTTCTAATAGCCGCGGAATGCGTCAAATTCTGCCATTATCTTCCTAATCACCCCCTTGGCGGCTCGGGGTGACAACCTGCTCTGCTGGTTCAGCCTCTCTCTTTCTGTCGGCAGTTTTGTGCCAGGAATATCAGAAGGAAGGGAGCTCATGAGCAAGGTCCTCATCGTCGACAAGAGTATTGATCGCAAGAAACGCATTGCAGCCTTGAAGGAGCAGGGCTTTTCGGTTTTCCCAGCGTTGAGGCTGGAAGAAGCACGCAGCCGCTGCCGGCCGGGCGCGTACGACCTCATCATCGTGAATGCGCAGGACGAGCCGGAGATAGCAGCCTCTTTTTGCGACGAATTGCGTGCGAGAACTCCTGCGCAGGCCGTGTTGCTGGCGGTATCGAACGGGTCGGGTAATAACGGTCAGGACTATCTGGTGCAGGACGAGCCAGCGTTGCTGGCGCAGCGAGCGGCAGCTCTATTAGGACGGTCGCCGAGTGCGCAACAGGAAAGCGAGCAAGAAAACCGGGAGCATGCCCAAGCTCGAGTAAGTGCCTAGCCCCGGAGGCTGTTCGGCGGCAGACAAAACACCACGAGCAGTAAGGCGCCGCAGCTACGTAGTGCGGGAGCGCAACTCCTCCATCACCGATGTGATTAGCTCTTTTGCGTCGGTGATGCCTTTCATCACGATCTGAATATCCATTGCCGGCTTGCCCGGCTGGCGTGCGCTCTGGCAGTAGACCCCGTGCTGTCCAACCATAGTCAACGCGTCGGTCAAGGTGTCGAGGGCAACCGCGAGTCTGCCCCGCGGTTTACCCATCATGAATTCATAGTGCTCCAGTTCGGCACGCTTCTCGTCTAGCACGCTCATCGGTCGATTGTAGTCGCCCCGACGCTCAAGCCGGCGATTAAGCAAGATACCTTCTGCTCGACGCTTCAGTTCGCTCGTCGGCGCTGCATACATTCTTGACACAGCAACTCTGTCGAAATGCAGTGTTCACAAAAAACCGTGAATGGATCGAATCCACCACGAAAGTAGAGTGCCAAAATGAGGACTACGTACGAAAAGTCGTTGGCGGTTGTTGACTCTCAGGTATGATGTATGAACCCCGGAAAGAAGAAGAGATCAGACCTCATTGATGAGAGCCTCCCCACTGGTGCGTTCGAAGCGAGCCCTCCTCACAGTAGTGCTTTGCAGTTCGGCCATGGCGTTTGCATGCGAGCAAATCCCTGCGGGTGAGACCCTGTGGATTCGCCTGGTCGCTCCGGTTTCGACCTACAACGCAAAAGTCGGCGACCTGGTTCACGGGGTGGTGACGCAGGACGTTATGTGCGGCGACGAGACCGTCGTTCCGGTTGGGGCTTCGATTGTTGGGAAGGTACAGCTGGTGCACAAGGTTGGGCTTGGCGTACGGCATGAGACCGCGTCCCTGAAGTTCTCGTTCCAGGAGATTACCCTCACGTCCGATCAGTCGCTACCCATCGTGGCGTCGGTAGCGGCGGTCGACAACGCCCGCGAGCAGGTGTCAAAGGGCGTCGTCCAAGGTATCCGGAGCACCAACACATTGCAGGGAACGATTACCAGCCGCTTGAAGTATTTGCCGGCTTTGAATCCCTACCCCGATCTGGGGCTGCTCCTGTTCAAGGCTACCTTCCCGATTTTTCCTGAGCCGGAAATCTATTTCCCGGCCGGGACCGACATCCAGCTCAAGCTGGAGGCCGCGCTGATCAATCCGCCGGCGACTTTGGTCGAACCTGAAACCCAGCGCATCGATGCGCTGAATCCCGCGGAGTTACGCGCCATGGTCGCTACGCTACCGGAGCGCTCGACCACCATGAACATGATTGCCGCCGACTTTGTGAACATCGCGTTCATTGCGAATGCGGAACAAATGCAGGCGGCTTTTCACCACGCGGGCTGGCAAACTGCCGATCCCATTAATCGCCATAGCGTTTTTCAGAATATCTACGCCTTCCTGAAGAACACCAGCTACTCCCATGCGCCTATGCGGCCGTTTTTGCTGGACGGCCAAACTCCCGACATGAACTGGGAGAAGAGTCTGAACACCTATGCTCAGCGTGATCATATGCGGGTGTGGGAGTTGCCAGGGACGGAGACCACGGACCCGATCTACGTGGCTACAGCCACCCATGACAAGAGTGCGGGTATTTCGTTTAAGCGCCGTCAATTCGTACATCACATCGACACCAACATCGATGACGAGCGCAGCAAGATCATTCGCGACCTTCGCGCTGCAGGATGCGTGCAGGCGGTGTATCTGGTACCGCGCAGCAACATCGCTCCGTCTGACGTGAACTCGATCGGCGACCCGATTACCACTGACAGCAACATTGCCGTAGTGCAGATGCAGGAGTGCCACGCCGCCGTTCCAGAACTCGCGGAGGACCCCGAGGCGGCTCCGTTCAAGCCCGGCAGCGCTGTGTTTCGTTACTTGCGACGTGATGTGCTTACGGTCCGCAGCGACATGTTTCGAGCCAACATCATCTACGCGACCTTTGATGTATCTGCGGATGGGATTCCGCGCCTGGAAGCACCGCACGCCGGCCACGGTAGCGGCTGCGCCCGCCGCCAAGCCTGCTCAGGCGATGGTTGATTCAAGCAACCGGCAACCTGTTGTCGAAGCGCCTTAAGCTGCTCCTCAAGAGCTTTCTTCACGATGCGCTGCAGTGCCCAGAAGCGCAGGCCGCCCGGCAAACAAGTACGCTCCCGCCAGTGTCCCTAGGGAATAAGCTATGGTGCGAATAAAGGGAATAGTTGCTAAGAGCCACTCGATGCAGCTCGATGGTCTGGCGAAGCCTTCAGCACAGGCCACCCCGGAGAGGTAATACCACGCGCCGCCAAACCGATTCATTAACAGTAGAATGTTGAGACCAAACCACAGCGTCGGGAGAACCCACACCCACATCGCAGGCCGCCACTTCCACGTGCGAAACATGAGCAGCCCGATCGCAGCCGCGCACGCGATGCTCAAAATCCACTCGCGCTGGACCGTCCCAAGGGCTGTACGGGGTCGGTAAGCCCTTTCGATCGCCGTCGTGACTATGGCTGTTATGAACAGCGCCGTCAGCAAGTGCGTCAGGTATAGGCCAGCGAATCGGAGCAATTTCATAAATCAGCTACTCTCATCTGCGGCTTGCTATTACTATCCTGTTCGCGTTCTCCGTTACTCTCAAGGAACCCCGCATCACATTAGCTTCCGGTTCGCGTCAAAACCTTATAATGCGAAGGAAGGCTGATCGACACGAATGAATCTTTCCTGCTGTTTGCTTGCCTACGCCCTTGGCGGTGAAATCACAAGCCTGGTCGGAACCAGCGGTCTGGTCGCGAAGGTCGTCCTTGTCATCCTGCTGGTTTTCAGCGTGATGTCATGGGCCATCATCTTCGCCAAATGGGGATTGTTTCGCCGCGCTCGCGTGCAGAGCAACCGCTTTGTGCGCGCTTTCCGGAAATCGCAGCGCATCCAGGACATTTCGGCTGTCGCGGAGCAATTCAAGCCCAGTCCGCTGGTAGCGGTGTTCGAGGCCACCTACGGTGAATTGCGCAAGCAGGCGCCACTGCCGTTGCGTTTGCCCGCGGTCCAGCGTGCTGCGCAGATCGCCTCCTCAGAGGAGCTAACTCATCTGGAAAGCCGCCTCCCCTTCCTGGCGACGACGGGAGCGGTAACGCCCTTCATCGGTCTCTTCGGCACGGTGTGGGGCATCATCGATGCTTTTCACGGATTAGGGACCGCCGGCGCGGCGACTCTGCGTGCCGTGGCGCCGGGTATTTCCGAAGCGCTGATTACCACGGCTGCCGGATTATTCGCTGCCATTCCCGCCGTCATCGCCTACAACATGTTCACGCAGAACATTCGCGAATTTGGCGCCCGCATGGACGACTTCAGCCTGGAGCTGATGAACGAGATTGAGCGCGCCCAGGCAGGCAGCGTGCGGCCGGTGCCCGAACCGGCGGAGCGACGCTAATGGCATTCACCAATGCGCGAGGCCGCACGCAAAGTTCTCTGGCCGACATCAATGTGACTCCGTTCGTTGACGTTGTACTGGTGCTGCTCGTCATGTTCATGGTGACTGCTCCGGTGTTGCAGTCGGGTATCGAGGTGCAGGTGCCGCGGACGCGCACCGTCAAAGAGATCAGCGAAGAGCGGCTGGTGATCACCATCAACCGCGAGCAGCAGGTCTTCCTCAACAACGATCCGGTGAACATCAATCAGATTGGCGCGAAGATTCACGACAAGATTCGCGATCCCCAGGGGCAATCGATTTACATTCGCGCGGATGAGAACGTTCCCTTCGGAGCGTTCGCGACGGTTATGGATGCGGTGAAGAGCTCCGGCATCAGCAACGTGAGCATCGTCACCCAGCCGCTGGAAGGCAATGGCAGCCGACGCTGACATCTTTGACGGCGAGACCAGTCTCCGCTCACCGCTGGTCGGCTCCTGCGTGCTGCACGCCGGCATCATAGCTGTTGGCCCTGTTCGGATACCTGATTCCCAGCGGACGCGGCGAGAACTGGGGCGGCACCGAGGGTGGAGGCGGCGCGATGAGCGCCACGCTGGTGACCAGCGTTCCCTTGCCGGCGCAGCAGGCTCCTGCGGAAAACGTTTTGGCCAACGAGTCGAAAGGCCTCTCGCAATCGCAGCCCAAGGAAGAGCCAAAAGTTGAGGAGCCGGAAGCGATTCCTATTCCCGACCGAGACGCCAAGCGGAAGAACCAGAAGCGCGAGTCCACGCAGAAGAAGGAACCTCCGAAGCAGATCGCAAAGGCGCAGGAAGACAACCAGATTCCATTCGGGCAGGGTGGTCCGGTCAGTGGCCCGTACGGTTCGTTTACTTCAGGCGCCACCAAAGGCGGATTCGGCTTCCAAGGTGGAAATGGCGACTTTGGCAGCCGCTTCGCATATTACGTCGATATCGTGCGGCGAAAAGTATCGGAAAACTGGCTGAAATATGAAATAGACCCGCGAATCAACGATGGACGGCGAGTATACATATATTTTGATATTACGCGGTCGGGACAGCCGGTAAACATCCGCGTCGAACAATCGAGTGGTATTCCTTCGCTCGATCAATCGGCGGTACGGGCGTTGCAACGCATCGATACCTTTGGCCCGTTGCCGGCAGGCTATAACGGAAACTATGTATCGGTGGAGTTCTGGTTTGATTATCGGAGATGAGCGGGGAAAATGGATGAACTCAGCTTTGAAGGGGCACGGCTTCAGCCGTGCCGAAGGCAGGCCAAAACTTGCGGGCTTTAGCCCCTGCGGAAACTCGCTTCATCCGATGTATCACTCCCCTCAGTGGCTAAAGCCGTTTGATAACGAAACGATGGCGGCACGCCTGAAGGCGTGCCCTTTCAAATCTGCCACCCAAGGTTCTGCATGAAACGATTGCTGGCCATCATCTTTCTTCTGTTCTCCGCCGGCGCAGGCTTCAGCGCTCCCGCTCCCCAGGACTGGATTCGCACCGGTACCGGCCTTGGCGTCGAGAAGATTCGGCTCGCCGTCCCCGACTTTAAGGTGACGACGAATGATCCTGTCTCCCAGGGTTTTGCGATAACGTTCAACAACACTCTGTGGAAGGACCTGCAGGCCGCGGGCATCTTCGACATGGTAGGGAAGAGCTTCTACCCGATGGCTCCTCCGGGAGTGCCGCAGGACGTTCGCCTGACCGACTGGGACCAGCCTCCGCCAAACGCGAACATGCTGGCCTTCGGCAACCTGGGCGTCGATGGCGGATTCCTGAGCGTGCAAGGCTGGCTCTACGACGTGAAGAACGCGCAGTCGCCGCAGGTGCTGGGCAAGCAATACCGCGAACAGGCCAACGACGCGAATGCACGCGTGATCGCGCACCGCTTCGCCGATGAGATTATCTTCCGCTTAGGCGGCGGCATTCCCGGCATCGCGGAAACCAAGATCTATTTCATCAGCAACCGTTCGGGTCACAAAGAAGTCTGGCAGATGGACTACGACGGCGAGAACCAGAAGCAGATCACGCATAACGGGTCTATCGCTTTGTCGCCGCACGTGTCGCCCGACGGGTCGCGCATCGCATATGCCGGCGTCACCAAAGAGGGTTGGCAGATTCAGATGTGGTCGCTCGACTTGGGGCGCAATGTAAGCTTTCCGCGCTTCAACGGGCTCAACCAGTCTCCCGCGTGGTCGTCGGACGGCAAAACGCTGGCGTTCGCGTCATCGTGGACCGGGCATTCCGATCTCTATTCCATCGACAGCAGCGGTGGCACTCCGCATCGGCTGACCAACGATAAAGGCCCGGACGTTTCTCCCAGTTGGAATCCGAAGACCAACGCGCAGATTGCGTTCGTCAGCGGTCGCACCGGGCTGCCGCAGATCTACACCATGGCATCCGACGGAACCAACGTAGTGCGGGTCAGCGATCAGGGATACGCGGTGTCGCCCTCGTGGTCGCCCAACGGGCAGTTCCTGGTATTTGCCTGGATTCGCCATTATGGCCCCGGCGCGCCGGGCGCCAGCGACATCTATCTTATGGACATCGCCAGCCATCAGTGGGTGCAGTTGACGCACGATGGCGGGCGCAACGACTTTCCTTCATGGGCCCCTGACGGTAGGCACATCGTCTACCAGTCGAATCGCACCGGCCGCACCCAGCTTTACATGATGCTGGCCGACGGGACACTAACCAAGCAGTTGACTTCCAGCGGCGAGAACACCCAGCCGAACTGGGGAAACAAATAGGAGGATGAGAAAGTGCAGCACAATAAGTTGAAGTGGTTGGGTCTGGTCTTGGCGTTGACGGCCGTGCTCATGGTCAGTGCATGCGGCAAGAAGAAGGTCGCAACGGCGCCCCCGCCGCCTCCAGCTCCGCAACCTGCGCCCACCGCGACTCTTACCGCCAATCCGAACACCATCAACCCAGGGCAGCCGTCCAGCCTGAGTTGGAATACAACCAACGCTACCGATATCTCGATCGATGGTCTCGGCAAGGTTGGATCCAGCGGCTCGGCAGAGGTGGTGCCGAAGGAGTCGACCACCTATCGCCTGGTGGCAAAGGGTGAGGGTGGAACGCAGGAAGCTACCGCTCGTATCACCGTGAATGCCGCGGCTGCGCCCGCGCCGCCACCGTCCAACGCCGGCGATGCGCAGCTCTTCCAGCAGAACATGAAGGACGTCTTCTTCGAGTACGACAGCTACGACGTGACGGGGAATTACACTCAGGTGTTGCAGCAGGACGCTCGCTTTTTACAACAGCATCCCAACATGAGCTTCACTATTGAGGGACACTGCGACGAGCGCGGCTCAACCGAGTACAACCTGGCGCTGGGCGACAATCGTGCCTTGGCGGCCAAGAATGCGCTGGTTTCGATGGGCATCGCAGCAAGCCGCATTAAGACCTTCAGCTATGGCAAAGAGAAGCCGTTCTGCACCGAGAGTACCGAGGCTTGCTGGCAGCAGAATCGCCGCGCGCACTTCGTGTATGCCCAGTAAGCTGGAATGAGGACGCCTATGTTTCGCCAAAAACACGTGTTGCTTTTGCTGGCTGCGGCATTGTTTCTCGCCGCAGCCAGCCCGGCCTTTGCTGTCAGCAAAGAGATGATTCAACTGCAAACCCAGGTGCAGACCCTGTCCGATCAGGTCGCCCGCCTCCAGCAGAGCATGGACCAAAGCATGGGGGTAATGAAGAACCTGGTCGAGCAGAGTGCCGACAGCGTCAACAAGATGAGCGTCACGGTCAACAGCTTGCAGCAGAAGCTCTCGTCGGAGTCGGGCGAGAACGCGCAGAAGCTCGATCAGGTTTCCAGCCAGGTTCAGGCGTTACACGATAGCGTGGACGAGCTTAAGTCGCGGCTCGCCAAGGTCAGCAAGCAGCTTGATGACATGCAGAACAACGGCCAGAACCTGGTTGCAGGCCAGCCTGCACCGGGAGCTGCGGGCGCTCTGCCGGGTCCCAATGCTAGCGCCGCTCCGGCGTCCTCCGCGCCACCGCCTGATGCGCTGTATAACAATGCTCTGCGCGACTATAACGCTGGCAAATACGATCTTTCCTCGCAAGAGTTCAACGATTACTTGAAGTATTACGGCAATACCGATCTGGCCGGCAACGCTCAGTTCTATCTCGCCGACATCGAGTATCGCCAGGGGAACTTCGACGCTGCCGTGAAGGACTATGACAAGGTACTGGAGCAGTATCCCAGCGGGCAGAAGGCTGCGGCGGCCCAGCTTAAAAAGGGCTATGCATTATTGGAGCTAGGGCAGCGCGACGCCGGCGTGCGGGAGTTGAACAGCCTCATCCAGCGCTATCCGCGATCGATCGAGGCCTCGCAGGCGCGCGATCGGCTGCGGCGCTTAGGGGTCACCAGCGGATCGACCGAAGTCACACTGAACGGGTAGTGCGGCGCTTCAGCTGAAGATCAGGTTATTGGGCTAGGCGGTATCTGGGGCTCGCGAAAAAGCAGGGCTCGCACTCCGAGGCGCGGCGCGCCGATGAGGTTTTAGACGTGGGCGTCAGCCCGCGTAAGACGAATGCATGGAAACCCGAGCTGCGGAGCAGCTCTTTGAGGAGCCGCTCCGCGGCTGGTCTTTCTCGAAACGTTGCTCACCTCACGCTCACGCGTGAGGCTAACAGCATACCGGCGCTCAGCGCCTCAGAACGTCTGCCTGACCTTGCCGAAGCGCGCTTCACAGAAACGAACCGCAACCATCTTGGACAAAGAAAAGTCGTATTGCCAGTGCTCGACCCCAGGAATTAAGCCCGCTTCTGCTTCGGACGTGACGTAGTCTTTCGCTTGGCTTTAGTCGGACGTGATTCGGTCGCGGACTTCTTCGCCGTGGCCTTTTGCCGTTCTCGGGCAGGAGCCGTGCGCTTTGCCGGCTTGGCAATCACCTGAGCTGCGGGATCGATGCGGGCTAGCGCTCCGATTGGCGGCAGCTTCTGTTTCAGCTTGAGAACCGGTTCGAAGAGATCACCGTGCTGCTTCACCCGTTCCAGCACCTGCGCCGAGTCGAATACCAGCAGACTTGGATCTTTCTTCGCGAGACAGTTCTCGACTTCTTCCCATGTCACCGGAGTTGAAACCGTCGGACGCTCCTTCGCGCGCAGCGAGTACACGCAAATCGTCGTCTTGTGATCGTCGTTCTGGCTCCAGTCGACCAGAATCTTGCCGACGCGTAGTGCCTTCTTCATATCGGAGACGACGAGATCGCGGTGCTGCCGCTCAAGCACGCGAGCGAGCTCGTGCGCGAAAGGCTTGGTATCGTCGTAGGTCACCGGCGTATTGAGCGGAACGTAAATCTGCAGTCCCTTCGACCCTGAGGTCTTGGCAAAGCTCTCCAGGCCGAGTTGCGAGAAAACTCCGCGCACCCATAGCCCGACCTGGCAGCATTGCACCATGTTGGCAGGCTCACCCGGATCGAGATCGAAGACAATAAACGTTGGCCGAAGGATTTCCTTGCTTAACGACAGGCTGGTGTGGAGTTCAAGATCGGCCAGGTTCGCCGCCCACACCAGTGTTGGCAGGTCCTGCGCCAGACAATACTTCATCCACTTGTTGTTGCCGGCGCTCCACACCGGAGCCACTTCTACCCACTCCGGCCGATGTTCAGGGCAGTTCTTCTCGTAAAAGAACATGCCATTTACGCCGTTGGGATAGCGCTTGAGTGTCAGCGGACGGCCTTTTAGATGTGGCAGTAAGACCGGGGAAATGCGCACGAAATAGTCGATCACCTGTCCCTTGGTGAACCCCACAGCGGGGTAGAGGACCTTCTCCAGATTGGAAAGCTTCAGCCGCTTGCCCTGAATGTCGACTACCGATTCACTGGCCATGCTCGTTCCACTCTTTAAGCAAAGATGCAGGTTGCACTCAGAAGTATGCAGTGGAAGACGCGATTCGCCAAGCCGGTTTTCATATAGGCACCAATAGGCTAATCAGTGGGTTTATTGCAACCGGATCACAACACCAGCAGCCCGTGCTGCCATCCAAGTGTAGGCCGTGGGCACCGATCAGGCATTACCGGTAAGCACGTCGCTGGAGCCGGACTTTCCTCCGGAGCAGCGCGCGCTGTTTTGCGATGTGCTTCGGCACATGAATCGCGCCCACTTGCCTTACGTAGTGTCGGGCGCATTCGCGTTGCAGCAACATACCGGTATTTGGCGAAACACCAAGGACCTCGATCTCTTTCTCCCCGCCGATGCAGTGCCGCGGGCACTTGAGCACCTGAATGAACAAGGTTTCGAAACCGAGATACGCGACCCAGTCTGGCTGGCCAAGGCGCATCGGGACGGCTACTTTGTCGATCTCATTACCGGCATGAGCAACGCCATCATCACCGTCGACCAGTCGTGGATTGATCGCGGCTCAGAGGCGGAGGTCCTCGGTGTGCCTACCCGGGTGCTGGCGGCCGAAGAACTGATTGCCTCCAAGATGTTTGTGAACTTCCGCGAGCGCTTCGATGGCGCCGACGTCGTGCATATTATCTTCGGCACCCGTGGCAAGCTCAACTGGCAACGGCTGCTGGACTTGGTGGGTGAGCATTGGGAAATTCTGCTCTGGGAGCTTGTGCTGTTCCACTATGTCTATCCGGCGAAGGCGCATTTCGTCGCTCGCGAGGTATGGAACGACCTGCTATCACGCCTGCGCAAAGACTTGGAGCATCCTAATGGCAGTGCTCCTTTCCGCGGCAGCCTGCTCGACGAGAAGATGTTTGCCATTGACGTGCATGAGTGGGGCATGGAAGACCTGCTGCAACTCAGTCGCGAGCAGCGAGAGTCGAAGATTACCGCTGCGGCCGAAGCCAACATCATCGAAAACGTAGAGACCGACGAGACCGAAACTGAAGCATGAGAATTGCCGCAGTCGCCGATTTGCATTTCACGCCGCAGAACTACGATCGCATTCGCGACCAGATGAACCGCGTGCGCGACGACGCCGACCTGCTCGTCCTTGCCGGAGACCTTACCAACTACGGCCGTCCGCAGGAGATGGAGTCGTTGATGAACGCACTGGTGCGACTGCGAATTCCCATCGTCGCCGTCTTAGGAAATCACGATTACGAAAGCAACTGCGTTCCTGAGTTAATGAAGATCATGACCGACGAGGGCATCAAGGTGCTCGACGGCACCGCCTACGAGCGGGATGGGGTGGGCTTCGCCGGGACGAAGGGCTTTCTTGGCGGCTTCGGACGAGGCGCGCTGACCGCCTTCGGCGAGCCCGAGATCAAAACGTTTGTGCAGGTTTCGATCGACGAGACCCTGAAGCTCGAACGCGCGTTGTCACAGCTCCGCACTCCCAAGCGCGTCGTCGTCATTCACTACGCGCCCGTCGCCGATACCGTGAAGGGTGAGCCGGTCGAGATCTATCCCTACCTCGGCAGTTCGCGTTTGATGGAGGTCATCGACCGCCATGGCGCCGATCTGGTGCTGCACGGCCACGCTCACGGGGGCACAGCTGACGGCAAAACCACCGCTGGCACACCTGTACACAACGTGGCGATGGCGTTGGTACAGGCGCAAAACGGCGGGAGACCGTACAGAGTATTCGACATCTGACGCATCCACATCGGCCCATCGCAAGCCCTCGGCTACAATCATCGCGGAGGCACTCTCCCATGCCGCTCATGCGCTTTGACCTCATCGAAGGCCGCAGTCAGCAAGAAGTGAAGAAGCTCTTGGACGCGGCGCACCGTGCCATGGTTCGGGCTTTCGGAGTGCCGGAGCGCGACCGTTATCAGATCGTCCATGAGCACGCTCCCGGCCACATGATCGTCGAGGACACGGGCCTCGACATTCCGAGAACGAGAAGTGTGGTTGTGGTCACCGTCAACAGCCGCCCGCGAACCACGGAGGCGAAGCAACAGTTCTACGCTGAGCTTTGCCGCGAACTAAAAGAGAGCTGCGGCATCGAGTCGAATGACGTCATGGTCAACATCATGACGAACACAGACGCGGACTGGAGCTTTGGCTTTGGGCGCGCCCAGTTCTTGACCGGCGAATTGTAGCCGCTTTGGCGGTGGGTTGGTTCGGCTGTCATTCCGAGAGAGCCTCTTTTGCGAAGCGAGGAATCTGGGCGTGCCGATTCGCGCCGGCGCGCGAAAGGCACGCGACCGCATTCAGACTGACCCACCGCTGCAGCCGCTCGCCTTTGTTTGACTTACCCGTCCTAACCTAAGTAGCTTTTACTGCAAGGTGATCTTCGCTTTCCCTTACATGGAGGTACGATGATCCGCTGGCTTTCACCGCGGCGAGCGCCCCTCGCCTGCGCTCCGGGCAGGCTGCAACGTCGCTCGTTGAGAACCGCCGCTTGGTCCGCCAAGCTTGCGGCCCTGCTGCTGCTGGCTATTGCTGTCCCCGCGTTCGCGCAGGATCTAGCTTCGTTCGAGAAGAACGTAACGGTCAAGACGCTCTCCAATGGGCTGACCGTCGTGCTTTATCGACGACCCGAGGCGCCGGTATTTTCATTCTTCACCATGGTCGATGCCGGTTCGGCACAGGACCCGCTGCACAAGACTGGCCTGGCACACATGATGGAGCACATGGCCTTCAAAGGCACGCCTGACATCGGAACCACCGACTACGCCAAGGAAAAAGTCGCGCTACAAAAGGTCGAAGAGACCTACGCAGCCTATGAGGCTGAGCGCATAAAGCGTGTCGGGCAGGACCCGCAAAAGCTGAAGCAGCTTCAGGAAGCCTGGCAGGCAGCCATCAAAGATGCTGACCAGTACGTCATCAAGAATCAGTTCGGCGAAATCATCGAGAGCCACGGCGGAGTCGGCCTGAACGCTTTCACCAGCTACGACGAGACCGGCTACATGTACTCGCTGCCATCGAACCAGCTTGAGCTCTGGGCTGCGCTGGAGTCGGACCGCTTCAAAGATCCCGTCATGCGCGAGTTCTACAAAGAGCGCAACGTGGTGATGGAGGAGCGCCGGATGCGCACCGACAGCCGTCCCACTGGGCGACTTGTCGAGCAGTTCCTCGGCGCCGCCTTCATGGCCAATCCCTACCACCGGCCAACGATCGGCTACGCTTCCGATCTCCAGTCGTTCTCAGCCACCGACGCGCAGGAGTTCTTCCACCACAACTACGTGCCCAGCAACATGGTCATCGGTTTGGTGGGTGATCTTGATCCTGCGAAGGTGATGCCGATTGTCGAAGAGTACTTTGGCCAACTGCCTACGGCTCCCAAGCCACAGGAGCTTACGACCACCGAGCCGCCGCAGAATTCCTCGCGCCAGGTGAACCTTCAGGACCCGTCACAACCGTTTTACCTCGAGGGATACCACCGTCCCAGCTACCTTGACGCCGACGACGCGGTCTACGATGCCATCACAGATCTGATGTCCAACGGCCGCGTGTCGCGCTTGTATCGCGCGCTGGTGCGCGACCAGAAGATCGCGGCGTATGCCGCCGGTTTCTCCGGTCTGCCAGGAACAAAGTACGCACACTTGTTTGCTTTTTATGGAGTGCCGCTCCCCGGACATACCAACGACGAGTTGCGCGACGCCATTCACAAGCAGATTGATCTGCTGAAGACGACCGACATCACTGATGAAGAGTTGGCGATGTTCAAGACGCGTTCCAAGGCCGACCTCATTCGCAGCTTGTCGAGCAACGAAGGCCTGGCGCAGGCGCTCGCGACCTACCAGACTCGTTACGGCGATTGGCGCGAATTATTTCGCTATCTCGATCGCGTCGACAAGGTGACCAAGGCCGATGTTCGTCGCGTCGCCAACAAAGTCTTTACTGACACCAACCGCACCACCGGAGAAATCCTGACAGCGCAACAGCCGGCGAGCAGGGAAGACATGCCTCCTGTACAGCAACCTGCGAACCGCGAATCGCCGAAAGGAGCGCAATAATGCTGACCGGCAGAATTCATCGCGTGTTGTGGCTGTGCTGCTTCGCACTGCTGGCGGTCTCGCTCGGCGTCGCGCAGGTGAAAGAGTGGAACCAGATTCAAGCGCCGCCGCTTCCGGCATTCACTCCGCCGGAGCCGATTCGCGTTCAACTCTCCAACGGGATGGTGATCTTCCTGCAGCCCGATCATGAGCTGCCGTTGATTTCGGCCGTGGCGGAAATTCGCGGAGGCTCCATCTACGCGCCTGCCAACAAGGCTGGCCTGGTTTCTGTTTATGGCGACGTGTGGCGCACTGGCGGCACCAAGGCCAAAACCGGCGACCAGATGGACGATTTCCTCGAAGCGCGTGCCGCAAAGATTGAAACCTCGGGCGGCTCCGACTCGACCACCATCGGGCTCGACTGCCTGAAGGGCGACTTCGACGCGGTGTTCGAGCTGTATCTCGACCTGCTGCATAACCCCGAGTTTCGACCTGACAAGATCGAACTCACCAAACAGCAGATGTATGCCGCGATCTCGCGCCGCAATGACTCGGTCGATTCGATTGTCGGCCGCGAGACCGCCATCCTCGGCTACGGCAAAGACAGCCCTTATGCACGCGTGTCGGAATACGCCACGGTCGCCGCGATCACCCGTGACGATCTGCTGAATTGGCACAAGCAGTACATCCAGCCCAACAACGTCATCTTCGGCATCACCGGCGACTTCGATCCCAAGCAGATGGAAGCCAAGCTGCGCCAGTCCTTCGAGTCCTGGCCGAAAGGCCCTGCCGCGAAACCACCTGACATCAAGTTCGCCGATCCCAAGCCCGGCTACTACCTGGTGAAAAAGTCAGACGTAAACCAGAGCAGCATCAACCTGCTCAGCCTTGGAATCAAGCGCGACAATCCTGACTACTTCGCCGTCTCGGTGATGAACGAAATTTTCGGCGGCGGATTTTCCTCGCGCTTGTTCAACAACGTTCGCGCCGCCCAAGGCCTGGCTTACAACGTAGGAGGCGGCGTGGGCGCCAGCTTCGGCCACCCGGGGCTGACTGACGTTGAGATGGAAACCAAGAGCGCGAGCACCGTCGAGGGCATCGATGCGCTGTACAAAGAAATTGACAATATGCGCAGCAACGCCTCGACTCCGGCGGAACTGAAACGCGCCAAGGACCAGATACTCAACTCGTTCATCTTCCGCTTCGATACTCCGGAGAAAGTATTGCGCGAGAAGATGCTCTACGAGTTCTACCACTACCCGTTAGATTTCCTCGAGCAGTACCGCTCGCAGGTCGAGAAGGTCACCGCCGAGGATGTAAGCCGCGTGGCGAAAAAGTATCTGCACAAAGAGAATCTGGCCGTGCTGGTGGTCGGCAATGCCGAAGAGTTCGGCACTCCTCTGACAAAGCTGGGCCAGGTGAAAGATGTCGATATCACCATCCCACCTCCGCCTGCGAGTCTGATGGGCGAAGCCGCAGGGCCGGGCGAGAACTGAGAAAAGGGTGTGAGCTGATTCAAAACAGCCCACACCCCAGTTTCCTGCTCCTGAAAATTATCTCCTTCCGCCGTCGCTTGAACGCTGATCCGCCGCACTACGCAGATGCATGCGCGTGATGATGCTTCGCCGATCCCTTCTTCGCCATGGTTGAATGAGCGTGCTTCTGGTGATGCACCGGAGCTGCTTTTTGGACCTGCGCATCCGATCCGTCGAAGTGGTCGGGAGCAACTTCCTGCTGTGCGAATAACAGCTGTCCAGAGACCAAGGCTGACAAGGTTAACAAGAATGCGATCGACCTCAGTAGTTTCATGATTGTCCTCCGTGCCGGAACAAATTGCACGGCAGAGGCCAAGCTGGTATTTCGATGTTGCGCTACATCGCGCGCGGATAAATTGGCGATGTAACCAATTGCGGAAGAGCTACTTGTGTCGAGGGAGCCCTGCCATGACAGAAGCGTCAGACCCCGCACATATTGGATAGGACGGAGCGTTAGAGCTATCGAAGTGGATAGTGCCAAGTAGCCGGGCGGCGAGTCGCTTCAATTCGCCCTCGCACCGCGGGCCAATTTGATCAAGCTTAGGCTGCGGCACGCGAGATCGCAGCTTCCATGTCGGTCAGGCGCACCACGGTACTGGTGGATGGCTCGTCGAGCCGATACTTCTCGCGCAATGCCTCTAAATTCGCGCGCTCCTTCCGCTCCTCGTCGGAATAGAAACGTGCCTTCTCAAATTCATGGTTCGCAATTGCGCTCTCCATGCGGTGGAGAATGAACCGGATCCGCTTCTGAACTTCGTGAATCTCTTCCGGAGGATGCGCCTGCCGCAGCTTCACGATTGTCCCGGCTGAGTCCACGACATCAACAGCCCTTGCTGGGTAGCCGCGTGCATATCGAGCCGCACATTGCAGGGCTTCGTCGGTGTATGAAACCGAATGATAGTTCTCAAACCGCGCTTTCTGCTCTTGCAACACTTTCAGGATGTGCTCTTCACTGAGAGGCGACACTCTTACCGTTCGTGAACAGCTCGCAAACCAGGGAATTTTCTGGAGCGTGGCTTCATAGTCGGCTGCGGTCGCTTCTGTAATGCACTGGATCTGGCCGCGCGACAAAGCCGGCCGCAGAATGTTTACCGCGTCGAGCGCTCCTGCCATACCTAAGCCGACCAACGTTGTCAGTTCGCGGACGAACAGAATCGGATTATGCGACTCAATAAGTTCCTTAATCAATGCATTGATGCGCGTGGCGAACTGGGCTGGGTTAGCGCCGGCGGCCATCCGACCGAGATCGAGTGCAAAAATACATTTGTCAGCCACGAAGGGAGGAGCATTACCAGCTGCAATCCACAGCGCCAGTCCTTCGACAATAGCCGTTTTACCGACCCCGGCTTCGCCGATCAAAACAACGCTATTCCTGTTTCGACTTCCGAGGGCGTGAAGCACAGCTTGCAATTCGTCAGCGCGGCCAACCAGTGGATCGAGTTCAGTTTCCACGGCAGCCCGCGTCAGATCGGAGGAGAACTGTTCCAGCATCGTGGATGCACGTTCGGAAGTGTAAGACGCCGTCTGCCCCTGGGCATGGGCAAGTTCTTCCCGCATTGCAGAGAGACGAATGCCGCGCTCGTTCAATATCTCGGCTGCGAAGCACCTTTCTTCGCGCAACATGCCCAGCAAGAGGTGCTCCGTCCCAATGTGCTTGTGCGACAAACGCTCGGCTTCTTCCGCGGCATAGGCCAGTACGCGTTTGCCCTCGTTGCTCAAGGGCAAGTCGACGGAAGTCGACACTTTTTCATGAATCGTGGTATGCCCTTCGATTTGCTTACGGATCGCTTCTACCGAAGCGGGTGCGCGGAGGATTCGATTGGTGAGCGCCTTGTCTTCGCGCAGCAGGCCGAGCAATATGTGCTCCGTTTCGATGTACGGGGAGCCGAACTGACTGGCTTCGTAGCGCGCAAAGAAAATCACCCGTCGCGCCTTTTCTGTGTATCGTTCGAACATCCTCTAAACGCTCCAGTTTGTGATCTTACCGATTACAGGTTCCTGGCCTTCTCGGAGAAAGTGTACTCGCACCGTGCTGTTTGCTGAAACGCCTTCCGCGCGCCATTCGAGTGCTCAGGAGCATCTCCTGCCCCCATCATGGGGGAGCTGTGTGCGGTTGCAAAGTCGGTTTGACAAAGGCACCCACACGCGATATTGTAGGCGAACAAAAGGCGAATATGTGAGCTACCCCGTGTACCCGCTCATCGAGATCGAATCGCTTGAAAACGCCGCCCGGGACAAGCCTGAGCTGGTCGGCATTGCCAAGCTTGCGGCCCTGGGTGCGTCGCTGCGGCAGGGGCACTTCGTCGAATATTTCTCGCTGCCGTCGCGCGGGCTGCTGAACCGCTGCGTCTCCAATCGGCGCATGCCATTTACCTGGACCATCAATCCTTATCGCGGCTGCGAGTTCGCCTGCAAGTACTGCTATGCGCGCTACACCCACGAGTTCATGGAGATGCGCGACGGCGTCGACTTCGAGCGCAAGATCTACGTCAAGCAACAGGCGGCGTGGCTGCTGCGGCAGGACCTGAAGAAGGTGAAGCGCGGAGAAGAGATCGCCATCGGCACGGCAACCGACCCTTATCAGCCGGCAGAGAAGCGTTTTGAGGTGACGCGCGGATTCTGGAAGAGCTGGCGCTGCACAGCGGATTGGACTCGGCATCGTCACCAAGTCGGACCTGGTGACGCGCGACATTGACGTGCTGCGGCGCATCGCCGAGCACAATCGACTGTTCGTCAGCATCACCATTACGACGCTCGACACCAAGCTGGCGCGCATTCTGGAGCCGCGTGCGCCGCGTCCCGACCTGCGTCTGAAGGCGGTTAAAGAGTTGAACCTCGCGGGCATCAAGGCGGGCGTGAGCTGTGCTCCGGTAATGCCGGGCATTACGGACTCACCTGCGGCCCTGGACGCGCTGGTGAAAGCCACGAAAGAAGCCGGCGGCAAGTACATCTTTGCCAATCCGCTGTTCCTGAAACCGTGCTCGGCGAACATCTTCCTGCCGTTTGTGGAGAAAGAGTTTCCACAGTTGGTTGAAGAGTATCGCAAGCGTTATGCCGAAAACTCCTTCGTCAGCAAGATCTACGCGAAGCGCATCTCTGAGCTGATGGCAACTTTGCGCAAGAAGCATGGGATCAGCCGCGAGATAACCGATCGCACTGCGGTTTCCATGCAGAACAAGCCGCAGGAAGAACAGATGGCGCTGTTTGGGACGTAGTGCCTGCAGAAATCTCTTCAGGATTGGCATCCTGAGCGCAGCGAAGGACCTGCTTTCGTTCACCGATGCGGAGCGGCGCCAATCGGCGAAGGTGGTCGTTGCGCGGGCGAAGAGCAGATCCCTCGCTTCGCTCGTGATGACAAGTCAAAAAGGGTAGGTGATGACGTCTATAGAGTGTGCGGACAAGGTTGGACGCGGCTATTCAAACAGCCGCATCAATCCCCGCGCGGGAAGGTCCGGCACGAGAAACTGCTGCGGCTTGCCGGTCGCGCCTGCCAGAGCTTCTGCCGCTCCATACCCGCTGCGCACTGCGCCTTCCATGGTCGACGGCCATCCGGTCGCGGTCCAGTCGCCCGCCAGAAACAGTCGCGGCCACGGACTTGTATGCGACGGACGATAAGCGTCGCTGCCCGGCACGGGCGAAAACGTTGCGTGTATTTCCTTGATGACGGTCGCCTTGGTCAGCCTGGCCTCGCGCACGGCAGGGAAGTACTCTGCCAGCTCGCGCATAGCAAGTTCGATGATCTCCCCGCGCGGCTTCTCGACCAGCGACTTCGACGCGCTGACCACCAGCTCGATGTAGCTGCCGTTCTGCGCCGAATCACGACGCGTGGCCAGAATCTTCGACTTCTGGAACATCCACTGAATCGTTCGCTCCAGCAAGACCGCGTGCTCCAGCGGGGTTACTTCGCGATCGAACCACAGATGAATGCCGGTGATGGGCGCGGTGCCGAAGAAGTGAGTCTGCTCGCGCAGCGGTTCCAGCTCAGGAGTATCGGGCAGCAACTTCTCAAGCACATTGAACGGAGTCGCCAGCACCGCGTAATCGGCGCGAACGTCTTCGCCGCCAACTCGAATCGTCACGCCGTCGCCGCTTGTCGAGATCGACTCAACGGCAGACCGCAGGTGAACCTTCCCGCCATGTGCCTCGATGTAGCGGGCGGCTTCTCCGTAGAGCTGCGATAGTGGGACCGCAGGCAGGCCCATGCGTCCCGCCTCGGCCGACTTCAAGAACGAATCACGAAACACCAGCGCTGCATAACGCACCGACACATGGTCGAGGTCTTCGTTCAACGCGCTGATCAGCACCGGCGCCCAGAAGCGATCGATCGACTGTCGCGTCTGCCCATGATGCCGAAGCCAGGTGAGGAAATCCTGACCATCATCGGGCGGAAGAGCAGGCATGAGCGCCATCAGCGCACGAGAAATTGCCAGCTTGTCGCTCCAATTTAGCACCGACGAAGCAAGGAACGACGGGCCCGTATGCATCGGAGCAGGCAAGAAGCTGGGCTTCAGGACGGACGACCGGCCGCCGGGCAGCATGAACGTGATTTCGTCGTACCAGCGGATCTGATCTTCGACGCCCAGGCGGCGGTAAAAGTCGATAAGATTTGTGCAGCAGCCGAGCAGCACGTGCTGGCAGTTGTCCACCACTTCGCCGGTTCCGGGGTGCTCGTACGACGACGCGCGTCCACCGAGATAAGGACGTCGCTCAAACAGCTCGACCTGATATCCGGCGTTGGCCAGCGCGCTTCCAGCGGAGATGCCCGCCAGGCCGCCGCCGATGACCGCAACCTTGGGCCGCTGATGATTGGGCGTCGAACTCATGTGAGGCGGCGAACGAATCCTTTCGCCAGTACGCTGACCTTCTCTACCGTGCTCAGCCGCACGCGCTCGGAAAAAACATCGTAGTCGCGTTGCGCGATGCGCTCCAGCAGGCGACGATAGATTTCAACCAGCGTCCACAGCGCGGGCTGGCTGTCTTCGTCGATCAGTGGCAGAAGTTCGTCAGCCGAGCGATAGTACTCGCGCGCGCGCTCGGCTTCCAGGGCCATGACTGGCCGCATCGCAGTCGCCGCACTCCCGTTCGAGCAGAGATTGCAGGTCGATCCCACACTGTCGGAGATCATCCTGCGGAAGGTAGAGCCTTCCCATTGACCAGTCTTCCTTCACATCGCGAAGAATATTGGTGAGTTGGAAGGCGACTCCGGTGCGCTCGGCCAGCTTCTCCGCTCGCGGATCGCGATAGCCGAAGATGCGAATGCAGATCAAACCTACAACGGACGCCACGTGGTAGCAGTAATCGTAGAGCTGATCGAATGTCTCATACTGCAGCTTGGCACTGCCGGGCGCGACATCCATGGTCGTACCTTGCACCAGCTTCTCCAGCAACTCCAGGGGTATGTTGAATCGCTTCTGCGAGTCGGCGAGCGCCAGCAGCACCGGGTCATCAGTCTTGCTGCCTTCCACAACGGAGCGCAAGCCATTGATCCACTCGTCCAGCTTTTGCCGGCGCTGCTCTAGCGGCACGGAGGGATCGTCGGAGATGTCGTCGGCGCGGCGCATGAAGGCGTACACCGCACAAATCGCGTCGCGCTTGTGTACCGGCAGAACCAGAAAGCCGTAGTAGAAGTTCTTGGCGGCAGAGCGTGCGATGTGACGACATACGCTGTACGCTGCCCGCAATTGCAGCGGGGAATCGCTCACAGCAGTTTTCCTAAGGCCGCTCGCGCCACTAGCCACAGCTTGCGGGGTTTTGAAATTACCGGCCGTCGCGTGAGGACGTCGTAGTCCTGCCGCTCGATGGAATCGAGGATCGCCTGTCCGCCTCGGCTGAACAGTTCGATGTCCAGTGCGAGAGAACGATCAACCATCTTTGCCAGCGGCAAGCCCCGCTGAAACCACTCGCGTGCACGCTCAACTTCGAACTTCAGCAGCGCTCGAAATTGCGGAGTCGCCTGGCGATTGGCGATATCGTTCTCGCTGACGCCGAACTTTGCCATGCTGTCCAGCGGCAGATAGATACGGCCCTTCTCGTAATCGCCAGCAACGTCCTGCCAGAAGTTCGCGAGCTGAAGTGCGGTGCAGGTGTAATCGGAGAGTTGTTGCCGCTCCGCATCGCGATATCCACAGAGATACAGCACCAGATGCCCCACCGGATTGGCCGAGTAATGGCAGTAGCCCAATACGTCATCGAAAGTAGGGAAGCGGGTGATCGTCTGATCCTGTCGAAAGGCGATAAGAAGATCGGAAAACTCGTGCTGCGGAATGTCGAACTCACGCACCGTATCGCGCAACGCGACGAAGACAGGATGCCGCGGCTCACCGGTATAGCACTGCTTCAGTTCGGCTTCCCATTCGTGCAGCAGTAGCAGCGATTGCTGCTTGTCGCCCACCTCATCGCCGAGATCGTCTGATATGCGGCAATAAGCGTAGATGTTGTAGAAGTGCTGGTGCAGATGCCTTGGCAGAAACCAGGTAACGACCGAGAAGTTTTCGTAATGCGAGTGCGCCAACCGGGCGCAGTATTCCTGCGCTTCCTCCGGCGACGGAGCCCGATCAGGAATCGCATATTCCGGCGGAAGAGCACGCCAGCCGGCGGCGGTTACGCTTCGTGTAGTCGCCGAATTGGTCATCGGAGTGGTGGACACAGAAGTTCGTCTGAGGTTGTAAAAGCAGGTCCTTCGCGGACTTACGTCCGCTCAGGATGACAATCATTAATCAGCGGCTCGACGACCTGAAGGTGCGCCCCTTCGCTCTACTGGCCCGGGATAATTGCCGTCTTGATGTCGTCGGTGCGATTCAGCATGTGCCGCAGCACCTGTTGCAGACGCGACAGCGGAGCCTCGCCGGTAATGTAATCCGCGCCTTTGATCTTGCGCTCAGAGATCAGGCTGAAAGCCTTGCGTACCGTTTCCGGCGTGTGATGGAACGTCGCTTTCAGCGTCAGATCGTTGTAGTGCAGCCGCTGCGTATCAAGCGCCACCTTGGTACCGCTGGCGCATCCGCCAAAGAAGTTGACGGTTCCACCCTTGCGCACCATATCAATGGACCACTCCCACGCTTGCGGCCGGCCCACGGCTTCGACCACGACGTCACATCCACGCCCATCGGGAGTGAGCCGGCGAACCGCCTTCACCGGGTCGTCCACTTCCGTGATCTGCACGGTTTCGTCCGCGCCGATGCGCAGCGCGGCTTCCACCTGCGAGTCTCGTTTCACCACGCTGATTACGTTACAGCCAGCAATCTTGGCCACCTGAACAAACATCAGGCCAATCGGCCCGGCGCCAATGACGGCCACGGTATCGCCGATCTCCATCTTGGTTTCATGAAGCCCGCGCAACACGCACGCCAGCGGCTCTACCATCGCCGCCTCTTCGTAGCTGACGTGCTTGGGCATCGCCAGCACGTTGCTCTCAACAATGCGCCGGGGAATGCGAATGTATTCCGCGTAAGCTCCGTTGTTGAACAGCAGATCTTCGCAGAGATTTTCCTGGTGTTTGGAGCAGTAGAAGCACTGGCCGCAGGGAGCGGAATTCAGCGCGACCACGCGCTGGCCCGTCTTGAATCCCTTGACGCCAGGGCCGACTTCCTCGATAACGCCGGCGAGCTCGTGTCCGAACAGGGCAGGAGGGACGATCATGCGCGCATGATAGCCACGCTGGTAGACCTTGAGATCGGTGCCGCAGGTCAAGGCGACCTGCACCTTGATGAGGATTTCCCCTTCTTCCAGCGTGGGGATGGGCACCTTCTCGATTTTGACGTCCTCTTTGCCGTAGAGGACGGCCGCGGTCATCTGTCCATTCACTCTGCTAATCCTTCCATGTTCTACCCGGTTGGATAACGATCTTCATCGAATCAGGCTTCGGACGGGCAGCCAACTGCAAAGCCTCGACAGCCTCCTGCAAGGGGAAGGAATGGCTAATCAGCCGCTCCATCTCCATCTCGCCGCCTAAGACAAACTGCTCGGACTCGCCTTGCAGATCGACCGAAGCGCTATATGAGCCCAGAAGACTCTTTTCATCGACGCAGACCGCAGCGGGATCGATGGTGGCTTCCCCATGCTGGGTTTGCGCAAATAACAGAACTCGTCCACCAGGACGAGTCGCATCCATGGCCGGCCGGATCAAACCGTTGCCTGCCACGGCCAAAATGACGGCATCGGCTCCGCGCCCCTCCGTCAGGCCCTTGACGGTTTCCACCGTGTCCTGACTCGAGGCGTCGATATTCTCCTCTAACCCGAACGCCTTAGATATTGTATGCCTCTGCGGAAACAAATCGGAAGTAATCACTCGTGCGCCACTGCGGCGTGCCAGAACTGACAGAATAATGCCAATCGGTCCCTGGCCGACCACCAGAACCGTCTCGCCCGCCCGTAACCCCAGTGTTTCCACACCTTTCATGCAGGTGTTCACCGGCTCAATGAAAGAGGCCTGCTCAAACGACACGCCATCCGGAATTCGAACTACGCCGCCTCGATCGACGATCCAGTCCATCACCCGGACGTACTCGGAAAATCCTCCACCGCTCGGCTCATATCCGGCAGTGACGCCTACCTCTTTGTAGGTCGGACATTGAGCGAAAACCTTGTGCTCACAGTAGTAGCAATCGCGGCACGGGATGTGATGGAAGACCATCACGCGCTCGCCTACGCTGAACTTGCTGACGCCCGCTCCGACGGCAGCAATCATGCCGGTCGTCTCGTGACCGAAGATGCGTGGAGCGGAGTGCGAGCCAGTGGAAATCTTCTTCAGGTCGGTCCCGCAGATACCGCAGGTATGGACCCGGATCAGAAGTTCGCCCGCTCCAATCGCGGGAACCGGCACTGTCTCGAGGCGAACATCGTTCACGCCGTGATACACGACCGCCTGCATAGTGCCCGGTATGGCGTTGGGGATCTCTGGGTTGCGCAATTGTGCCGCTATCGACATGATCTTTTGCCTAGAGGCGATGCTTCTCCGTGCTCAAATTGTGAGTAGCGTACTGCTCAATTAGATGTTGCAGAGCGACCGACAGGTTCTCGGAAGCGCGTCGGCTATTTAGCGCCAGGCGAATTGTGGGAACCCACCATTTTGGTCGCACCGCTACATATCCTGCGAAAGCCGCCGAGCGTAACTTCCCCTGCGGAGTCACAAATCCGCTCACCGGCGGCATGGGGAACTCCAGTTCATCGGAGATCGCCTTCACCGCCACAAAGGGAATCCCGTGCTGCTTCGCAACCCGAGCCACGGCGGCGCCTTCCATATCAACCGCCGATGCCGAGTAGCTCGCCGCCAGCCGCCGCTTGCCCATTGTTCCAGCCACTCGCAATGCACTGACCAAAACCGCATCGCCACCGACCGTTTCATAGCGCTCGCCGGTTGCTTCGTCTATGACCTCCCGGACGCGAACCACAGTGCCAGGTTTGAGAGAAGGCGTAAGCGCTCCCGCCAGTCCGGCTGAGATCAGCAGCGCAGGGCCGGCTTCGCGCACAACCAACTTGCGCCGCCCGAGTACCCGCGTCACGCCCAATCCCGCCGATTGCCAGCAGCGCTGACGGCAGCTCGTATAGCTCGACGCCGTCGACCTCTCGCTTTGTCGCCCCGCGCAGCAGCGGGCCGAGTTCACGCCGCATGGCCGCGACAATCGCGACCGGCTTAGACATATCCGTTGGCGCGGAACCAATCCGCCGCCCGTCGCAACGCATCGTCCACCGGTCCCGCTGTGAAGCCCAACTCGCGTTCGGCCTTCGCGCTGCTGACGAACATCTTCTTGCGGCCCATGCGCACAGCATCCAGGGTCACGCGCGGCTCGCGCTTCCGCAGCTTCCCGGTGATCAGCGTGTCAACCACTCCGGTGGCATACGCCACTGCGTAGGGCAGCTCGATCTTCGGCGAAGGCAGCCCGGTGATTGCCGCCAGCTTGTCGAGGATCTGTTTCAGCGTCAGGTTCTCGCCGCCGAGAATGTAGCGCTCGCCCGGCCTCGCCTTCTCCAGCGCCAGCAGATGCCCCTCCGCACAATCCGCAACATCGAGCAGGTTTAAGCCCGTATCCACGTAGGCAGGGAATTTGCGCTTCAGGAAGTCGACAATGATTCTCCCAGTGGGCGTCGGCTTGATATCGCGCTCGCCTATCGGCGTCGTTGGGTTCACCATCACGACGTTTTGGCCACCGCGTGCTGCCTCGATCACCAGTTGCTCGGCCATGAACTTGCTGCGCTTGTAGTCGCTGATCATGTTCGACAGGGTGACAGGAGTGTTCTCGTCCGTGAGCCTGCCGTTATTGCCGAAGCCCATGGTAGCAACGCTGCTGGTGTAGACCACTCTGCGGATGCCGACTTCTTTGGCCGCGCTCAGGATATTTCGCGTGCCTTCGACATTGGACTCGTAAAGCTCCTGGCCGTTGACCGCCCATAAGCGATAATCGGCTGCAACGTGGAAGACGACCTCGCAGCCGGACATTCCGCGCTTCAGGGAGTCGATATCGCGCAGGTCGCCGACGACGTGTTCTGCATTCAGATCGGCGATGTTGTCGAGCCGGCTCGATCCGCGCACCAGCAAGCGCAACTCGTCGCCGCGGCTCAGCAGAGCGCGTGCCACGTGGCTTCCCAGGAAGCCGGTCGAGCCTGTGAGAAAGACCTTCATTGATTACTTCACACACAGCACCGTGCTCTGATACGCCGGCAGTATCGTCTGTACCTGGCTAAACCCTGCCTCGCGACACACCTGCTCCATCCATGCTTTGTCGTAGGCCACCGCAGCCTCGGGATAACGCTCATTCTCGATGTACGCTGCATCGCGGCGATGCTCGAACCTCCATCGCCCGCCCAAAAGCTTCAGGGCGCGCAGGTCGTCCATGCAGAAGAACGTCATCGCCATGATGCCGCCCGGACGAAGGACGCGCACCGACTCCTTCACGTAAGCCCGCAGCTCTGGTTCCAGCAAATGCGAAAACAGCGATTGCGACATCACCAGATCGACCGAGCCATCCTCACAGCCCTCTAACCTCGCGCGCGATTCAGATCGCGGAGCCGGATTGTACACAGCGCTGTAACTATCGATTGCACGAAAGCTGAAGTGTTCAGGATCGAAATTCTGCTGACACCAGCGAATCATGTCGGCATCCACATCGAAGCCGAAATACTGTCCCTGAAATCGTTCGCCCATGTACTCGAAATCGCGCAGAGTCACGGCGCTC
The DNA here is from genome assembly GCA_963699875.1 of uncultured Acidobacteriaceae bacterium. Lineage (GTDB taxonomy): Bacteria > Acidobacteriota > Terriglobia > Terriglobales > Acidobacteriaceae > CAVVDY01. Next base: position 325,598 of record CAVOVN010000010.1, on the reverse strand, counting down.
TTGCCGCATCCGCTGCCGATGTCCACGATCCGCGAATTCAGGTTCGCCCAGCCCTGCGCAAACGCGTAAACCCAGAAGTTCACCCCGTGCGTCAGGTAAAAAAAATACGGGGACAGCACGCCATTGCATCCCGTGCGGCTGATGTATCGCATGGGAGGGAAGCGGCGCTTCATGATCAGCCGGCAAGCCGCACCGACCGTCCAGTCGTTGATCACCGACAGCGGATAAAACAGTGCTGAGCGCGACAAAACCGCCGTCGAAGGAACCAGCTTCCGCAACCAACGCTCAGAGACCATCGAAGTGCCTCATCGTTTTCGCCGGTTGCGCAACTCCTGTAGTGCGAATTTAAGCCGAAGGCTCCTGGGCGCGGACTTCTTACGGCCGGTACTCGCTCGGCGAGCCCCGGAGCCGAGCCGCTCTGGGTTGATCTTCCGTCGCCGCCGATGCTTTCGCGTAGGTGCTCAACGCTATCAGCGGGAAGTACTGCCGGTACATGTAGTACATGAGATAGAACACCCGCGGAAAGCCGGTCCCGGTGTACCGCTGCTCATCCCAGGAACCATCGCGCCGCTGCGTCTTCAGCAGGTACGCAATGCCGCGCTGAACAGCGTTGCTGCGCATATCGTTGGCCGCCAGCAGGCCCATAATCGCCCACGCTGTCTGCGACGCTGTGCTCGGTCCCACGCCCTTGGTGTTCGGATCGTCGTACGAGTCGCAGGTCTCTCCCCAGCCGCCGTCGGGGTTCTGCATCATCCGCAGCCACTCTGCCGCCTGCTGCACCATGGGCTCGTGATTATCGACGCCTACCGCCTCGAGGCCTCGCAGAACCAGGGCCGTGCCGTAGATGTAGTTCACACCCCAGCGGCCGAACCATGAGCCGTCGGCTTCCTGCTCGCGCTTCACGAACTCAACCGCCCGTTGCACGGGAGCGTCTTTCAGCGAATACCCATAGGTCGCCAGGCACTCCAGCACGCGTCCCGTGATGTCCACGGTCGGCGGATCGAGCATGGCGTTGTGATCGGCGAACGGAATTTGCTGGAAGACCATGCGGTCGTTGTCTTTGTCGAACGACGCCCAGCCGCCGTTCTTGCACTGCATCGACAGCACCCAGTCAATCGCTCGCTGAACTGATTTATCCTGATACGCTTCGTTGCTGGTCTTGACCTTGCTCAGCGCCAGCATCACCTGCGCGCTGTCATCGACGTCGGGATAGAACTCGTTATTGAACTCGAAGTACCATCCCGCGGGCGCGGCCTTAGGATTCTTCACGCACCAGTCGCCTTTGCGCGTGACCTGCTTTTGCAGCATCCACTCGCTGGGCCGCACCAGCCGAGGATCGGTCGGCGCAACTCCGCTATCGCCCAGCGCGAAGATGGCGTAAGCCGTATCCCACACCGGCGACTTGCAGGGCTGCATGCGGAAAGTAGTCTCTTCCTCGATGCCGAGCTTCTCGAACTCGTCCATCGCGCGGATCACCTGCGGATCGTCAAGCGAATATCCCAGGCAGCGCAGCGCGATGATCGAATTCATGATGCCAGGATAGATGGCGCCCAATCCGTCGCTCATCTCCAGTCGCTCAAGCATCCACTTTTCCGCCTTCTTCAGCGCCTGAGAGCGCAGTGGACGAATGTGTACACGCTCAAAGAAGTGCACCAGTCGGTCGAGCACCAGGAAGAAATTCCGCCAGCTCACTAGCTTCTTCGACCACTTCAATCGAAGATTGTTCTTTCGGCCGCCGACGAAAAGCTCGTCGATCTGATGTTCATCAGCAATCTTCTTGAAGGGCTTCTTGGCGTACGCGATCGACAGCGGAACCAGGATGGCGCGCGACCACGACGAGATCTCGTAGATGTTGAACCAGAACCAGTTGGGGAAGAGCACGATCTCCGGCGGAATCGCCGGCACCGCGTCGTAATCGTACTGGCCCAGGAAGCAGAGATAAATCTTGGTGAACGTGTTGACCTCGGTCACGCCACCCATGCCGAGAATGCACTCCCGCGCCTTCGCCATCACCGGATGATCAGGCGAGTACCCCGCCATCTTCAACGCAAAGTACGCCTTCACGGAGGCGCTGATATTTGACGGCCCGCCGTTGTAGATTGGGAAGCCGCCGTCTTCGTTCTGCCGCGTCAGGATTTCATTGGCGCACTTCTCGGTGCGAACCGGGTCTTCCGTGCCGAGCAAACGGTGCAGCAGGATGTAGTCGGAGACGAGAGTCGAGTCGGCACCCAGTTCGCCGCACCAGTAGCCTTCATCAGGCGCCTGCTGTGAGAACAGGTACTTGCGCGAGGCGTCGATGGCCGCAGCCACACGCGCTTTGATGTCATCAATTTTGCCGAAACGCATCTCGGCAGGATTCGGAGGTATTGCGTCTGCCATTGCGTCTGCTATTCAGCCAGCGCCGGAGCAGCGCCAATCGCTTCCACGATCTCGGGCGGCAGACCGAAGCGAACATGTTCCGGCATCACTTCCACTTCTCTCAAATCAGTGAAACCCTGTTGCTGCAGATAAGTCACGGCTTCCTGCACCAGAATCTCAGGCGCCGAGGCTCCCGCCGTCAGGCCCACGGTCTTTACGCCCTTCAGCCACTCGGGCTCAATGGAGCGGAAGTTCTCGATCAGGTACGACTTGGCTCCCAGGTTACACGCCACTTCCACCAAACGATTCGAGTTCGAACTGTTGTCGGAGCCTACCACCAGCAACAGATCGCACTCGGCAGCCACTTCCTTCACCGCGGTCTGGCGGTTCTCCGTCGCGTAGCAAATATCCTGCGCGTGCGGCCCCTTAATCTTCGGGAACTTGCGGCGCAGGGCTTCGATGACATGCGTGGTCTCGTCCAGGCTCAGCGTGGTCTGCGTCAGATAGGCGACTCGCTCAGGATCGGGAACTTCCAGGTTGTCGACCTCCTCGGGCAAGTCCACCACCTGCGTGACCAGAGGAGCTTCGCCCAGCGTGCCGATGACCTCATCGTGGTCGCGATGGCCGATCAGGATCAGCGAATAACCTTCGCGCGCAAACTTCACCGCTTCCACGTGGACCTTCGTCACCAGCGGGCAGGTCGCGTCGATGACGCGCAGCTCGCGCAGCTTGCTGGAGTCGCGAACCTCAGGAGCCACGCCATGCGCGCTGTAAATCACGCGCTCGCCAGCCGGCACTTCTTCGACGCTGTCGACAAAAATCGCGCCCTTGGCCGATAGCTCGTCCACTACGTAGCGGTTATGAACGATCTCCTTGCGCACGTAGATCGGCGCTCCGAACGTCTCTAAGGCGATGCGTACAATATCGATGGCGCGCACCACGCCGGCGCAGAAGCCTCGCGGCTTCAACAGAAGTAAAGTCTTTGCTTCGCTTTGAACCATGTACTCCCTGTAGGATGCGCCAGACGAACTAAGGCCATCCTCTCTATAGAGTCTATTTTACCAGTCCGGGAACCGGGAACCGAACGCGCCGGAGCTGCGGAATCCAGCAATATACCCCCTGATTTGAGCAGTTAACGGAGAGCCCGGATTCATACAATCGAAACTCAGGAGAGGGAGCCCAGAACTCTCATAATTGGCTGGGAGCAATGACTCGGGGAATTTGCTTTGTATCAGGGCACGTCTTCAGACGTGCCGCAATTGCACAAGAAGCGACTTGGGCTTCAGCCCCCGCACTCAGTTCTCACCTGGTTTGTCTCGCGAATCCAAGCGCCTTCAACCTTCCTTCATTCCGGAACCTTCGTGAGCTGCAAAGCCCCAACAACCTTCACGCCCAAGGGGCACGCGGTTTCACCTTGACGATATATATTGTGAATATATACTTGCGACATGAGCACCTATGCCAAATTGTTTCGCAATGGCAATAGCCAGGCCGTTCGCCTTCCGCAGGAGTTTCGCTTCAAGGGAGACAAGGTGCGAGTTCGCCGTGTGCCTGAGGGAGTTCTGCTGCAGCCGGTGTACGGTTCGATGCAGGAGTGGTTCGATGCCATCGACGAAATTCCCTTAACCAATGACGCCTATGCCCCAGGCTGGCGGAAGCAACCGAAAGCCCCTGAGCGAAAGATCTTTGAATGAGTTATCTGCTTGACACGAGTACCTGCATTGCGATGTTGCGTGATCGGCCTCCGGTGGTTCGCGCACGGGCCATGGAAGCCGCGAGCCGACATCAGAGCCTGCTGGTCTCGTCGATCGTTCTTCACGAACTCTGGTACGGCGTGTATAAGAGCTCGGACATACCACGAAATGCAAGCAAGTTGCTCCGCTTTCTCGCCGGCAATCTGGAAACGGTTGATTTCGATAATGAAGACGCAAGGATTGCGGGTGAGATCAGGGCGGTTCTGAAAGCGCAAGGTAGGCTGATTGGCGCTTTCGATCCGTTGATTGCAGCACAATGTTTGCGGCACAATTTCACGCTAGTGACTGCTGACATGAGCCACTTTCCAAGGATCAGCGATCTTCGTTGGGAGAATTGGGCGAAATAGTTGAATCACGAACGCACCGCTATGAAGATAGGCACTCGAGTCAGGCTGGTCGGCGTACCTGGAGATCTCCCGAGTACACCGGGCCTTCCGACCAACGCGGTTTTTGTAAAGTGTGTGGGACATGAATTTCTTGTTGCTGGCCTAAACGATCTTGGAATGGCGGAACTCGTCGTGGAATCGGTAACCAACCGTGCCGGAGAGACAATCTGGGTAGAGCCAGAGTTTCTGGAAGTACTTGACTAGGTACCTCCTTGTTCCGAGACGTGTCCGCTCCGGCTTTTCTCCGTGTCCTCCGTGAGCTCCGTGGTGAAATCGTTTTCGCCGTTTGCGCCCCCTCGCCTCCCTCCGTTATCGTTGACCTTCCTTCGTACCGGAACCGTTCATGAGCGACAAAGTGTCCCAGCCCACCTTCGAGAGCAAAGTTAAAACCGCCTCGCCGCGTTTTGAGCACAACGTCCACACGATGGCCGAGCTAGTCACCCGCCTGCGCAACGAAGAAGAGATTATTCACGAAGGCGGCGGCGAAAAGGCCATCGAGTCGCAGCACAAGAAAGGACGCCTTACCGCCCGTGAGCGCATTGCCCTGCTCATCGATCCCGGAACGGAGTTCTTCGAACTCGGGACCTATGTCGCATGGGGAATGTACGAAGAGTGGGGCGGAGCGCCGTCGGCAGGAGTCGTGACCGGACTCGCCCGTGTTCACGGACGCATCGTGATGCTCATCGTGAACGATGCCACCGTGAAGGCCGGAGCATTCTTTCCGATGACGGCGAAGAAGGTCATTCGCGCGCAGAACATCGCCATCGATAATCACATCCCGACGATTTACCTGGTCGATTCCGCTGGCGTGTTTCTGCCGCTGCAGGAAGACGTCTTTCCCGACACCGACGACTTTGGCCGAGTGTTTCGCAACAATGCAGTGATGTCGGCTATGGGTATTCCGCAGATCGCAGCCATTATGGGCATGTGTGTTGCCGGCGGCGGCTATCTTCCCGTCATGTGCGATCACGTGCTGATGACCGAAGGCAGCGGCCTGTTTCTCGCCGGCCCAGCGCTGGTACAGGCTGCCATTGGAGCGAAGTACACCGCCGAAGAGCTGGGCGGCGCCAAGATGCACGCCCAGATCAGTGGCACCGTCGACTATCGCGAGCCCGATGACGAGTCGTGTATCGTGCGCATCCGCTCGCTGGTCGACAAGATGGGTAATCGCCAGCTCGGCATCTTCGATCGTAAAGAAGCCCATCCGCCACGCTTCGATGCCGGCGAGATTTACGGTATCTTCGACGCCGACGGCGCAAAGCAATATGACATGAAGGAGATCATCGCGCGCATCGTCGACGACAGTCATTTCGACGAGTACCGGCCCGAGTACGGCGAGACGCTGATCTGCGGCTTCGCCCGCATTGGTGGCTTCGCCGTCGGCATCGTCGCCAACCAGAAGACGCACGTACACCAGACCGACCACTCCGGCAATAAGCGCGTCGAGTTCGGCGGCGTCATTTACACGGAGTCGGCAGAGAAGGCGGCGCGCTTCATCATGGACTGCAATCAGAACATCGTGCCGCTGCTCTTTCTGCACGATGTGAACGGATTCATGGTGGGCCGCGACGCAGAGTGGAGCGGCATCATTCGCGCCGGCGCCAAGATGGTGAACGCCGTATCGAATTCGGTGGTGCCGAAAATCACTGTGATCGTCGGCGGCTCGTTTGGAGCAGGGCACTACGCAATGTGCGGCAAGGCTTACGATCCGCGCTTCGTCTTCGCTTGGCCGACCGCAAAATATGCGGTGATGGGGGGAGCGGCGGCCGCCAACACGCTGGTCGAAATCAAGATCAAGCAGCTCGAACGTGGTGGCAAGAAGCTGAGCGACGAAGACAAGAAGCGGCTCTTCGAGGAAGTGAAAGCCACCTACGACGAGCAGATGGATCCGCGTTACGGCGCGGCACGGTTGTGGATCGATCAAATCATCGATCCGGCCGAGACGCGCGATGCAATCATCACCGCGCTGGAAGCGGCATCGCTGAATCCCGAGCTGCCGAGATTTAGTGTAGGAGTATTGCAGACGTAGCGGATTGGGTATTCAGGCGTCAGGTCTCAGGTATCAGAGAAAACGGGCCGTCACAATCTGACACCTGACACCTGATACCTGATACCTGACGCCTGATACCCAACCTGAAAGCTGACAGCTCTTTCCCCATGTTCGTTGATGAAGCCAAAATTCGAGTCAAGGCCGGCGACGGCGGCAACGGCTGCATGGCCTTCCGCCGCGAGAAGTTTGTTCCGCGCGGAGGTCCGTCCGGCGGCGATGGCGGCCGTGGCGGCGACGTCATCATGGAATCCAGCGAGCGCCACAACACGCTGGTCCACTTCCGCTTCAATCCTGAATACAAGGCCGAACGTGGTCGCCACGGCGAAGGCTCCAACAAGACTGGACGTGAGGGTGACGATGTCGTGCTGAGCGTGCCGGTCGGGACCATCGTTTACGACGAGCTGACCGGCGAGCTGGTGCACGACTTCTCCCACCCCGACGACCGTGTCGTCATCGCGCGTGGCGGCCGCGGCGGACGCGGCAATGCGCGGTTTGCCACCTCGGTCCATCAGGCTCCACGCGAACACGAGCAGGGCTTTCCCGGCGAAGAGCGCAACCTGCGGCTTGAGCTCAAGCTGCTGGCCGATGTCGGTCTGGTCGGGTATCCCAATGCGGGGAAGAGCACCCTGATCTCGCGCATCTCGGCGGCGCGCCCCAAGATTGCTGACTATCCTTTCACAACTTTGCAACCGAATTTGGGCGTGGTCGTCGTTGGCGATATGCCGAGCGATCGCAGCTTTGTTGTTGCCGACATCCCCGGCCTCATCGAAGGCGCCAGCGACGGCGCCGGTCTGGGAACGCAGTTTCTGCGCCACATCGAACGTACTCGTCTACTCGCGCACCTGGTCGACGTGTCCGATTCCAGCGGACGTCCTGATCCGGTCGTCGACTTCGAGGTCATCACCCGCGAGCTGGCCAACTTCGGCGAAGGGCTGGACGCGAAGCCGACGATCGTCGTCGCAACCAAGCTCGACGTCGCGAATCCAGACAAGCTGGCCAAGCTAAAGCGTTACGCCAAACGTAAGAAGCTTGGCTTCTACTCGATCTCTGCTGTGACCGGCGAAGGTATCGACGAGCTGAAATTTGCCATGGCCGATCGGGTGGATGAAATAAAGCAATTTGCAACTAACGATTAGCAAAAAGCCGCTTTGGGGAAGTCATCCGCTCTCCCTGCACCTATCTCCGGCGCGTGAACCCATTCAGAGTTGTGCATTCACTTGAGGCTCTGGCCCTCGTCTTGCGGCTAATTACGAGTTGCTAATTGCTTATTCAACTTATACTTGCAAAGCGCGCGGGAATTTGAGAGTATCCCCTCGAAGCCGCCTTACAGCCGTATCGGGGCGCAGCGGAAGGGGCGAACAGATGACCAAAGCAGATTTGATCGATGAAGTGTCGCGGCTGGCAGAGCTCACCCGTAGGGACAGCGAGGTCATCGTCGAGACCATTTTTGAGAGCGTAGTGCGCTCGCTACGCGCCGGCGACAAGATTGAGATACGCGGTTTTGGCAGCTTCCGCACGCGCCAGCGCAAGCCCCGCGTCGGACGCAATCCCAAGACCGGCGACCGCGTCGAAGTTCCCGCCAAAAAGATCCCCTACTTCAAGCCCAGCAAGGAATTGAAGGACCTGGTCAACACCTTCCACGAACAGCCAGTACAGGCGCAGGCCGCCCCGGCGCCGGAAGGCGCGCCGCCGGGGTAAGGCAGTCCATTTCAAGATTCCTTTGCTCTCCCGGCAGTAGAACATCCAGAAGCTCTCTGATGAATCGTTTTGTATCAGGGCACGGCTTCAGCCGTGCCGTAGTCGGCAAATAATATCTTGGGCTTCAGCCCCTGCGCGCGCCCGAGTTTCGCTCTACCGCTCGTGCAATTCGTCGCGCGAGGCTGGGCGTTTCCAACCGCGATTACTTCCTTTCCTTAGCAATGCGAGCGCATGACGGCGAGCTTTGTCGTATGACAAGGGCTTGTTCGTGAGCGATGCGGTACGCTTCTTCACCAGTGCATTCAGCTCACGCTCAATGAGAGCGTGTACCGTGACCCCTCTGCGCTGCAATGAGCTTGATCTCACACAGCACGTTGGCTGTCGATTTTGTTGATGATGCTGGTCTTCATACAACGTGCGCTTTCCCACCGGCATGTGCCTCGCGGACTAAAGTCCGCGAGGGACAATTAACCCGACTAGCGGCACGACTGAAGTCGTGCCCTGACGCGAAAGTCGGAGCGCCTCGTGTTTCAGGAGTCTCGCGACATGATCTTGGACGCTGTCTGCCGCCCTTACTGCGCGGGCGCCGGCGCCGGTTGCTGCGTTGGCGTTCCGAAGTTCACCTTGGGAGCCTGACGTGCCCCTTCCTCGGTCTTGAAGTAAGCGTCGTCGCGCTTGAACCCTGACAGACTCGCCACGATGTTGTTGGGGAACAGTCCGATATACGTGTTATAGGCCTGGACCGCCTCGTTGTAGCGACGGCGTTCGATGGCGATGCGGTTCTCGGTTCCTGCCAACTCGTCCTGCAAGCGCAGGAAGTTTTCGTTCGACCGCAGCTGCGGATAGTTCTCAACCACGACAAGCAGTCGGCCCAGCGCGCCGTCGAGTTGTCCGTTGGCGGCGATCTTGTCGGCCGGAGTCTTCGCGCCGATGAGCGCAGCGCGTGCCGCGGCTATGTCGCCAAAGACTTTCTGCTCCTGGCCGGCAATCCCTTTTACCGTCTCCACCAGATTGGGGATGAGATCGGCGCGCCGTTGCAGCACCACGTCCACCTGCGACCACTGCGCGTCCACGGCTTCTTTCAGGCGCACCATCTGGTTGCGATGGCCAATGTATATACTGCCAAACCACACCAGCAGGATAACGATGATGAGAACTACGATCAGGCCTGCTTTCATTTCGAATCACTCTCCTGTCAGGAAGTCGGCTGCCACTTCTTCTTTGGAACCCGTACATCCAGCTCGTGCGCGACCCGGCCTATCGCCGCCAGATAGGCATGGTACAACTCCAGCACGCTGCGCGGCTGGTTGGGATCGTTGCGCAACTCCAATATCGAACGCAGCGGCTGCGCGTCGAAGCCGAACACCTCTCCCGCCTGCTCCAGAACCTTCTGTCTAGCGTGCGGCGTATCTTCACCCAGCGCGATCAGAGCGTGCCGGAACAACGTCACCACGCTGGTGATGGATTTCGCCAACACTGCGCGCAGCTCGTCGGTTTTGTCCAGCGCCAGCAGCAGATGTTGCCGCAGCCGTAACAACGTCGTTCGCAGCTCGTGCTCCACTTCCACGCGATGCAGATTCATCGGAACGTCGATTGACATCACCACGTCTTCGCCGGCCAGCGTGCGGTGGGTCATCTTGATGTCGAGCAACTCAATCGCAAACACGTCGGCCGACTCCTGCAATTCCTGACGCGTCATGATCATCGGCGGATGCAGCTTTTCTTCGTGCGTCCACCAGGTGATGACAGGCGCGATGGCTTGCAGCGCACTCGCATTCAACTGTTGCATCACCAGCAACAGGTTCACATCCGAGTACTGTTCGTGAAAATCTTCGCGCGCCGCCGAGCCGTAAAGCACCACGGAGACGAGATTCTCGCCGCAGGCGGTCTGCAATCGTTGCACCAACTGCTGGAGCTTGTCTTCCGGCTTCTTCATAATCCTGTCCCTCGCTAAAATGTGCCGGCAAAAACGTGGCGGCGGCTGCGAAAAAAGGCCTTGGTGCTGGCGTTTTGGAGGTCAAAACTGCGCGTTTTATCCATTCCTCCAGGGAATGGATCTGAGCCGATCCATCACTTTAAGTCATGCATCCCAAATTTAAGTCTTCCAAAACCGCCACGAATTCGCGCGTTTTTGCGTGAAAATCGCACCCCGGACGCGAAATCATCGCACATCACATTTTCCACTCTTGATGGCCCGGCGTTCGGGGGACTGAAGTCCCGACTCATATTCTGACCGCCAGCCGCTTTTCTACCAACTTCCTCCGGCGCCGCCGCCGCCGCTCATGCCGCCACCAAATCCGCCAAACCCGCCGCCTCCACCACCCCAGCCTCCCGAACTGCCGCCAAAACCTCCGCCACCGCCCCAGCCGCCGCCCATACCTGGCATGAAAATAACCGGAGGCACGCCCATACCACGACTGCGCAATCCTGATCCCGGGCCGCCGCCGCCGCCACGGCGGATCAACGCGCGAATGATCTGAAACACGATGAAGATGCCGAGGAATATCAGCCACCACGGAATGTGATTGCTTCCGCGTGTCGGCGCGCGCGCACGGTTCGGAACGCCAGTAAGCTGCACCCCTTTGTCGGCAGCAATGAGCTGCGCTATCTGGGTCATCGCGCTGAGAATCGCAGCGCTGTAATCGTTGGCGCGCAGGCTCGGCACCATCGAGCGGCCAATGTCGCCGGCGCGCGCATCGTTGATCACCGGCTCCAGCCCGTAGCCAACTTCGATCTTGTATTGGCGGTCCTTCGGAGACACCAGCAGCAACACGCCTTCATCGTTCTTCTTGGGTCCTATGCCCAGATGCTTGTACAAATCTGCGGCATACTGATCTCGATCCTCGCCCTCGAGGGAGTTGACGGTCACGACCGCGATTTGCGCGCCAGTCTTTTGCTGAAGCTCAGTCGCCATCGCAGAGATCTTCGCCTTGGCGTCCGGTTGAATGACGTTCGCGAGATCGATGACGTAGCCGGTCGGCTGAATGTCATTGACCTTCTCAGCTAATCCAAAAGGGAAGACACTGCACAGGAATACGGCGACGAGGACGAATTGGTGGCGCAATCGCACGATGAGGCTCTGGGGAATGAGATTTCAGCACTAACGCTAGAAGGGCGGGGCGGGTGTGTCAAATGAATGGAGATAGCCGAGGTTGCGCTCCATTCCAATCCGGGAACCGCGGCTGCTGTGCGCAAATAGGATTTGCAGCTGCCAAGAAAAAGGCCCCAAGGAGCCTATGCCTTGGAGCCCATGCTTACACTTTCACAATAGCGAGCAGTATCCGGGCGCTAAGCGCGTTTCCGCTCCTGGTCGTGAACGTTGTGCTCGGGCTGCTGGCTCTTCTTCTGCTGGTCCTGCTGATGTTGCTGGTTCTGCTGGCCACCCTGCTGCTGCTTGGGATCGTTCTTGTCCCAGTTCTGCTGCGGTGACTTTCCCTGGTTCGGATTCATATTGTCCTGGTTCTGTTTGTTCTGGTCCATGTTTGTTTAAGGCTCCTTGTACATAGTCCGATGGCACCAGACAGAAGCGGAGATGCATCGGGAAGGGGCCTTTTACAGGTACTTGGAACAGCTCTCGAAGCAGAGCACGCGATCTCTTCATCTCTCGATAGCGATGGCTACCTGGTATGCAAAGTTGTCAGTTGTCGGTTGTTAGAAAGAGGTTGGGGGCATAGTTGTCAGGAAGAAGTTGGTGGTCGGAAGTTGTCAGAGCCATCGCCCATGGGGATCCCACATTTCCCGACCGAATGTTCGGCAATTATGGGATACCGAAACTGCACATCCCGCTTCTTTCCGAAAGTTGTGGCGTCAGTTGTTCGAGCCCGGGTCGCTGGGGGTGCGCTTCAAGGTCGGACGTCCATCGTCGGACTGGGACTGCGATCCGGAAGCGCTGTCGGTCGAACTGGCCGACCCGGTAGAGCTTGAACTCGTCTGGCTGGGGGTGCTCGAGCCTGAGTCGCTGGGATTGCGCTTCAGCGTCGGACGACCGTCATCCGGCTGCTGACCATTCGGGCTGTCGGTTGGCGAGTTCGAGGTCTGCTGCCGGCGCAGCGTCGGACGATCAGCATTGCTCTTGTCGTTCTGTACCTTGTGCTTGTTCTCGATCGAAGCCAGCCGCGTTTTCACCTGCTCGAACTCCGAGGTATCGACCACATACTCAGGACGCGGAGGCAGTACGGTCGCCATTTCTTTCTGCGCAGCCGCTACGCGGTCGGGCGTCATAGGATGCGAGGAGAAAGCTTTGGCCAGCGTGCCCGGTTTCTTCTTCTCCTGCGCTTCGATCTTTTCGAAGAACGAGATGAACGATTGCGGATCGTATCCCGTCTTGTACATGTATTCCATGCCCAGGAAGTCGGCCTCGCTTTCAAAGTTGCGCGAGAACTTCATGAAGGTCAGCGGCACGCCGATGCTCAGCGCCGCCTGCGTCCCTTCATAAACTGCCCAGCCTCCGGGAACGAAGATCAGCGGAATGCTTGCCAGTTGTACGATGTTGCCGCGGGTCTGTTCGCGAGCCACGTGGCACGCCGCCACGTGCGCGATCTCGTGCGCCATCACGCCCGCCAGCTCGGCTTCGTTGTCGGCAGCGAGAATCAATCCCGAGTTGACGTAGAAAAATCCGCCAGGAAGCGCGAAGGCGTTGATCTCGTCGGTGTCAATGACCTTGATGGTGAACGGGACCTTCGAGTCGGAGTTGCGGACCAGGTTCTGGCCGATGCGGTTGACGTATTCCGTCACCACCGGATCGTTGATCAGCTTGGCGCCGTGCTCTACCTGCTGCGAGAAGTCGCGGCCCATCGCCACCTGCTTGTCGAGCGAGTACCAGTTGCCCACGCCCTTGTTGCATCCGACGTTGCGATTGCCGATGGCATCGAGGTTATCCATCGTCGATGGGGCCGGAGCGTGCTTGTCGTTCTTTACTTCTGGGGCATACTCGCCGGGCGAGTCGCTGCTCGTAGTCGAGGTTGTAGTTGACGAACTGGTGCTGGAACTGCCGCTGCTCTGCGGGTCGGTAGTCTGCGGAACCGTTGTCGGAGTGCTGGGCGCGGTGCTGGGACCGCTGCCTGCGCCGGGAGTAGACGTGCCCGGCGAAGTCGGATACTGGGTTCCGTTGGGATACTGACTTCCGGCGGGAGACTGCGTGCCATTCGGATACTGTGAGCCGCCGTATTGCGCGACCGCATTCATGCCGAACAGCGCGACTGTCAAAACCGCACTCAGAGCGAAGCGAAATAACGACATTGCCATGTACCTTTGCGGAGCGGCGGCACACCCATGCGGCGGACGCTCCGGCATCCACGCCTATTATCAACCCTGCGCCTGCGAAAGTGTTGCAAGAAAGCTCACAGCTTTCAGCCATCAGCTCTCAGCTCGGGCGCGAACCAAGGTGTCAGGTGTCAGGTCTCAGGTATCAGATTTGGTCGTGCTGCGTCGTCCATGGTTTATCTGATACCTGACGCCTGACACCCGTCTTTCAAACTGACCTGACACCCGACACCTGAAACCTGACGCCGTCTGCCTGAATGTTAGACTGGATAAAGTTCAATATGGCACAGATTCAACGCAGAAAGACTTATACCGCCGTCGTCGGAGGAGTCCGCGTCGGCAGCGATGCACCCATTGTGGTGCAGTCGATGACCAACACCGATACCGCCGACATCGACAACACCATCCGGCAGTGTGCTGCGCTCGCCCGTGCCGGGTCGGAGCTCGTGCGCGTCACGGTGAACAACGACGCCGCAGCGGCTGCCGTGCCGTACATCGTCGATGGTCTCGACAAGATCGGCTTGCCAGTCCCCATCATCGGCGACTTTCACTACAACGGCCATATTCTGCTGAAGAAGTATCCCGAGTGCGCCCGGACGCTCGCCAAGTACCGCATCAATCCCGGCAATGTTTCGATCGGCAAGAAGGACGACAACAACTTCCGCGCCATGATCGACGTCGCCATCGAGAACGATAAGCCGGTGCGCATCGGCGTGAACTGGGGCTCGCTGGATTCGGCGCTGCTGACTCGTTTGATGGACGAGAACTCCAAGCTTGACGAGCCGAAGGACGCGCGCGACGTCACTATGGAAGCCATGGTGCAATCCGCTCTGCGCTCGGCCGAGCTGGCCGTCAGTTACGGATTGCGCAAGGACCAGATCATCCTCAGCGCCAAGGTTAGTGGAGTGCAGGACCTCATCGATGTCTACCGCGAGCTGGCCAGCCGCTGCGAATACCCGCTGCATCTCGGGCTGACCGAGGCCGGCATGGGCTCGAAGGGAATCGTCAGCAGCACCGCCGCGCTGGGCGTCGTGTTGCAGGAAGGCATCGGCGATACCATTCGGGTCTCGCTGACGCCGGCCCCGAACGGCGATCGCACCGAAGAAGTTCAGGTCGCGCAACAGATTCTGCAATCCATGCAGATTCGCAGCTTCACGCCGCAGGTTACTGCCTGCCCGGGCTGCGGCCGCACTACTTCGACCTTCTTCCAGGAGATGGCCGAGCAGATCCAGAGCTACCTGCGCGAGCAGATGCCGGTGTGGAAGACCACCCACCTGGGCGTAGAAGAGATGAAGGTCGCGGTGATGGGCTGCGTCGTCAACGGCCCCGGCGAGTCAAAGCACTCGAACCTCGGCATCTCGCTGCCGGGTACGTTCGAAGAGCCCAAGGCTCCGGTCTACGTCGATGGCCGCCTGATGACCACGCTCAAAGGCGATCACATCGTCGCCGAGTTCACCAAGATTCTCGACGACTACGTTGATTCGCACTACGCCAGGAGCGACAAGCCACAGTTGACGACGATTTCGTAGCAACTGGTAGTAAGTTCGGGTAGAGGGGCGCTTCAGCGCCGCGTCCGGCCGGGTGGCCCACCCTTTTCCGTCCTCGACTAACCAATAAAGTGGGTGCCCCATCCTTTCCCATCGTTTGGGAAAGGGTGGGAGTCAATACAGTCCACCCTACCGGTTTCCAGAACGACCTTCCTGTATCCCACCCTAGGCCTCATAGGAACGAGTCGACGCCTCGAACCCCTTCACCCCACCGTTTTTCCAACGGATGGAGAAGGATGGGGCACCCCGCAACCTGCCGCGAATGGCCCGTGGCGCTGCCCGCAAACTGCAGATCCCTCGGCGGGCTCGGGATGACACCTGCTTAGAGCTACAAACCCTGCGACTCTTTGGACGAAGTGAGCCGCTCCAGCGCCCAGCTTTGCGTGCTCGGCCACGGTCGGGTCCTCGTCTTGAGCCAGCCCTTGTAGCGCGGGGATGAATCGAGATTCCCCGCTGTTGCCCATCGCGACCGCGACGTTCCGCCGTAGACCGGCATACTTGGCGCGCTTGATCGGCGAGCCGCGAAAGACCTCGCGGAACTCGTCTAGGGAAAGTCCGGCAAGCCACGCCAGATCGGGGTTAACTAGTTGGGTTCTGGGGGTAAATGCGGCGATTTTGGTCACCGGAGCGGCCCGATTCCACGGACAAACGTCCTGACAGATGTCGCAGCCATAAACCTGACGCCCGATTCCTGCGCGCAGCTCTTCGGGTATGGCCCCTCGCTTCTCGATGGTGAGGTACGAAATGCACTTGGTCGCGTCGAGCTGGTAGGGAGCCGGGAAGGCGTTGGTGGGGCAGGCGTCAAGGCAGCGCGTGCAGGAGCCGCAGCGGTCGGTGGCCGGAAGGTCGGGCGTCAGCTCGAGCGAGGTAAGCATCACGCCGAGAAATAGCCAGGAGCCCAGCTGCTCGTTCAGCACGCAGGTGTTCTTAGCGATCCATCCGATGCCTGCGTGTTGCGCGAAGACGCGCTCGATCACCGGGCCGGTATCGACGTAGCACCAGGTGCGCGGCTTGTCGTATCCCTGCTGCGCGATTAACTCCACCACCTTCGCTTCGAGTAAGCGTAGCTTGGCCAGCAGCACGTCGTGGTAATCGCGTTGGGTCCAGGCATAGCGGGAAATCCAGCCCTCAGAGGTCGAGCCGGAATGCGTCGAGTATGGTTCGTCGCTGTTGTAGTTCAACGCGCAGACCACGACGGAGCGCGCCCATGGCGCAGCGTTGGCCAGCGACGCCCGCTTCAGCTCACCCGCTTGGTTGCGCGATTCGAGATAACGCATCTCGCCGCCGTATCCCGCGCTGAGCCACTCGGGGAAGAAGCGATGCTCGGGTGTGTCGGCCACTCCGGCGACGCCTGCAAGGTCGAAGCCGACCTCGAGCGCGAGGCGCTTGATGTCGGCCGACAGTTGGGAGGAGGGGTAGGGCAAAGCTCATTAGATTGTAACCATCCAGCGATTTGAAGAGGCACAGCTTTGATTGAACGTGGCATGTTGGCTCGGACACAAACTGCAGATCCCTCGACTCCGCTGCGCTCCGCTCGGGATGACACGCATAGAGGTGTGTTATGGCGGCGCGGCTGAAGCCGCGCCCCTTCAAACCAGCGATGCGGGTACAATGTTGAAAATACATCGTCTAACGTTTTGTCGCAATCTAATGAATTGAGTCAGGAGAGACTTAAGAAATGCCTCAGTTGATGAGAACTTCGAATCCCGCGCTGAGCGGCGACGCCTTCCAGAACACCGGCGTCAGCACGCTGGGCGAAGGGATGACGATTTCGGGTGCCGTGAACAAGACCGGCATCCTGTTGCTTTTGTGCGTGGCTAGCGCAGCGTGGGTGTGGAACCGCTTCTTTGCCGCGAGCTCGATGGAAGAGGCGATGGCCTCGATGGCTCCGCTGGTGACAGTGGGCGCGATCGGCGGCTTGATCGTCGCCTTCGTGACGATTTTCAAGAAGCAATGGGCGGCCATCACGGCGCCGATCTACGCGCTGCTGGAAGGTCTGGTGCTGGGCGGAGTCTCGGCCATGTTCGAGACGCGCTTCCATGGCCTGGCCATCCAGGCAGTCGCGCTGACGTTTGGAACGCTGGTAGTGATGCTGATTGCCTATCGCTCGGGACTGATCAAGGTCACGGACAAGCTGCGCCTGGGCATTGTTGCTGCCACGGGCGGCATCATGGTGTTCTACCTGATTCAGTTCGTGCTGGGGTTCTTTGGATTTCGCTTTGCCGCGGTGAACGGCTCTGGAACGATCGGCATTATCTTCAGCCTGGTGGTGGTCGGCGTGGCCGCGCTGAACCTGGTGCTTGATTTCGATCTGATCGAGAATGGCGCGCGCTGGAACGCTCCCAAATACATGGAGTGGTATAGCGCTTTCGCCCTCCTGGTAACGCTGGTCTGGCTGTATCTCGAAATGCTGCGCCTGCTGGCGAAATTCAGGGAGCGGTAAATAGTCGTGTTGCTTTGAAGGGGCACGCCTGAAGCCGTGCCCTTTCAAACATCTGTCGAAAAAGATGCTTGCAGCGCGACGTAGTACGTTTCACCGAATCAGTCGTCCTTAACTGTGCTGTGACTCTCAAGAGTAATCCCTACCTGCTTGCGCTTGTCGCATTCGTCTTATCCGCCATCGGCTTCTACTTCGGAACAGGCCTGCACCCGCTGTGGTGGCTGACGTGGCTGGCGCCGATCCCGGTATTGCTGGTTGCACCGCGGCTTTCCTTCTGGGGGGCTTTCCTCCTGGGCTTTTTGGCTTGGGCCGCCGGCTTCATGAATCAGTGGAGCTTCTTCCGGAGCGCCCTTGGCGTTCCGCTCACGACGATCCTCCTCTACATCGGAGTGTCGGCACTGGTATTTGGTCTGGCGGTATTCGCCTACCGGACCTTTGTGCGTCGTGGCGTAGTCTGGCGAGCGGCACTGATCTTTCCCAGCATCTGGGTGCTTGCTGAGTTCATTAACTCACGATTCTCGATCCACAGCACGTCCGGCAACCTGAGCTACAGCCAGATGAACTTCGTGCCCATACTTCAGATCGCCTCGCTGACGGGGATCTGGGGCATCAGCTTCTGTATCTTCCTGTTCGCAGCGACCGCAAGCATTTTGTTGGGACGATACGGCTCTGTGCGCGGCCGCCGCTGGCTGGGAATCGGCGTTGGCGTCGTGTTGGTGGGGGTCCTGGGCTTCGGTGTGTGGCGAATGTTATTGACGCCCACATCCCCTTTGGTCAAGGTGGCACTGCTCAGCTCAGACGTGAAGCAGAACGTGCTGGCGCAGAATCACGACGACGCCCTGCGCCTGATGAGCGACTACGTTGCTCAGGCAAAGAGCGCTGCAGCTCAAGGTGCGAAGATCATCGTCATCCCGGAGAAGATTGCGGTGGTGACGCCCGCCGACATCAGCGATGTCGATCACCTGATGCAATCGGCGGCCAATCAAATTGGAGCGCAAATCGTGGTGGGCGTAGTTCACGTCACTCTCGATGCCAAGCTGAACGAGGCGCGTATCTATTCGCCGAATGCCGAGATATTGACCTACGAGAAACATCACATGCTGCCGCCGTTCGAATCGAACCTGCGTCCCGGCACGCGGCTTACCGAATGGCAGGAGCCTTCCGGAACTTGGGGAGCCGCGATCTGCAAGGACATGGACTTCCCCAAGATGGGCCGCGACTACGGTAACGATGGCGTAGGGTTACTGGTGGTTCCGGCGTGGGATTTTGTTCAGGATGGCTGGCTGCACGGGCGTATGGCGATTCTGCGCGGTGTCGAGAGCGGCTTCAGCATTGCCCGCTCTCCGAAAGAAGGGATACTCACTGTGAGTGACGACCGGGGAAGGGTGGTCGCGCAGAAGGCTTCCGACGCAGCGCCTTTCGTGACTGTGGTGGCAGAGGTTCCCGTGCGCAACGACGCGACCTTCTATGCTCGGCAGGGTGATTGGTTCGCCTGGGGGAACATGGGCTTGTTCCTCGTGCTAGTGATTAGCCGCTGGGTTGCACCCGGCGTTCCAGCAAGCCGCCCGTCACCGTAAATGGGCGGCAGCGCATCGCTCAAAATAAAAGGCGGCACATTTCCGCGCCGCCTCAACAAGTTTGGATCCGATCTAGCCTACTGGCAGCTTTCGCTGATCATCTTCACGTTCGTCACTTTAAGATCGGCGTGCTGATTCGTTCCGGCCTCAGCTTTCTCGGCGGGCTCGACTTTGGTCTCGTGTGATTTAGAGCCCTGCATTTCATGTCCACTGACCATGATCTTGTGGCCGACGTGGGCCGCAAGGCCGCTGCCCATCAACTCCCAGGTCTTGCCGTTCTCGTCGGTCAGGTAGTAGCCGCCGTGCTCCTGCCCTTTCTGCAGGCATCCGGTTGCACTCAGGTCCTGGCCGCTCATCGAGGCGCCGCTCTGGCCCATGCCGGAGCCGCTCTGCCCAAACATCGCCAGCGGAAGCAATATGAGAGAGAGCCCGAAGGCGCAACGCAATAAGATTTTGCCCATAGATCCTCCTTTGCCCAATTCAGGGCGGACGTCTGAGATAGATGCGTCTGCAGAGGAAGCTGATGTTCGGCATTTTCAGAACACATTGGAGTCCGGTGGCCCTCTTTTGCTAAAACCTGCTGCGGAATCCAGCCCAGGACGGGGTTCGTACTCTAAAGTGCCCGATGTAACGAACCGGGCGCTGGAGTATCTAACAGACAGGATGTGGTGGTTGTGGAAACCATATTATGTTGATTAAGAAAGCATCTGACATTCTTTCCTCGGAGATAACGCCGCAGAGTTTGTACATGAACCGGCGCGCCTTTCTCATCGGCGCCGGCGCGGTGGCCGGAGCTTCGGTGCTGGGCGTGAAGTTGTCGGGCATGATGTCGCCCAAGGAAACCGTCTCCGCGAACACCAAGCTCAACTACAAGCCAGGGCCGTATGGCACGACGGAGAAGCAGACGCCGTTCAACGACATCACGAATTACAACAATTACTACGAGTTCTCGACCGACAAGTACGAGCCCGCCAAACTGGCCGCCAACTTCAAACCGACGCCGTGGTCGGTCAAAGTCGAGGGCCACGTCAATAAGCCGAAGACCTTCGACATCGATACGCTGATGAAGATGCAACTGGAAGAGCGTGTCTATCGCATGCGCTGCGTCGAGGGCTGGTCGATGGTGATCCCGTGGATCGGCTTTCCGCTAAAGTCGCTGCTCGATCAGGTCGAGCCGAACGCGAAAGCCAAGTACGTTCAGTTCACCACGCTGGAAGATCCCAAGCGTTTTCCCGGGCAGCAGCGAGGCGTGTTGGACTGGCCTTACGTCGAAGGGCTGCGGATGGACGAGGCGAATAACCCACTCACGATTCTGGCAGTCGGCCTCTATGGGCAGACGCTGCCGAACCAGGATGGTGCTCCCATCCGCCTGGTGGTTCCGTGGAAGTACGGCTTCAAGGGAATCAAGGCCATCGTGAACATCAAGCTTGTGGGCGACCAACCGGTTTCAACCTGGATGAAAGCTGGCCCGGACGAGTACGGCTTCTACGCTAACGTGAATCCGAAGGTTGACCATCCGCGCTGGAGCCAGGCCAAGGAACGTCGCATTGGTGAGTTCTTCAAGCGCGACACGTTGATGTTCAACGGCTACGGCGATCAGGTGGCGTATATGTACAAGGGCATGGACCTGAAGAAGAATTTTTGAGGAGCGCCTGTTAACTGGCGAGCACGGAAGTAAGTTTCGAACAAATGAAATCCCGCTATCTCAAACCCGCGATCTTTCTCGCCTGCCTGCTGCCGCTGGCTCGCCTCGGATGGAAGGCGTTCAACGCGGGTCTGGGCGCCAATCCCATCCAGGTCATCACGTTTTCTACCGGCACCTGGACACTTGTCTTCCTGCTGGTGACGCTCTCGATTACTCCGCTGCGCAAACTGACCGGGCAATACTGGCTCATCCAGTATCGGCGGATGCTCGGCCTGTTCGCGTTCTTTTACGGCTGTTTGCATTTCACGACCTACATCTGGCTCGATCAGTTCTTCGACCTGCACAGCGTCTACAAAGACATCTACAAGCGGCCGTTTATCACCGTGGGATTCACCGCATTCGTGTTGATGATCCCGCTGGCGGCGACCTCGACCAAGTGGGCGATCCGCAAGCTTGGCAAGCGCTGGCAAACCCTGCATCGGCTCATCTACCTTAGCGCGATCGCCGGCGTGATTCACTTTATGTGGGCGGTAAAGCTAGACAAGCGAGTGCCCGAGATTTATGGCTCCATCCTCGGCGTGTTGCTGCTGTACAGGCTGGTGGTTTGGTATCGCAGCGGCAGGATGGCGCCGAAGGCTATGGCGTCCGGCAACCAGCTACCTAGACGACGTGCGGTTGCCGAAGAACGCTAGCTCACGGATCCTGCAAAAATTTGATTGGCGGTGGCGGACGCCCGCTGCGTTATCATCATAAAGTTTCGGGGATGGAGTCCTCTCCGCGTCGCTCATGCAGACCCGCAGCTTCCGCAATCTTCTACGCAGAACGCTCTTCTTTCCTCTGATTCTTCTTGTCCTCCTGGCAGGAACGCTGGTAGTGGAGGTGTTGTCGCTCACCTCGAACCTGCGCTGGGTTGATCATTCCGACCGCGTAATCGACAGCTCGCGGCAAACCATGCGCTATATGGTCGAGATGGAGTCAAGCCTGCGCGGCTATGAGCTCACCCGCGATCCGAAATTCGTAGACACCTTTACGCAAGCCAAGGCACAGCTGCCCCAAGGGATTCACCGTCTGATGCAGCTCACTGCCGACAACCAACTTCAACAGAACCGGCTGAAAGAGATTGCGAACCTGGACAACGCATGGACTGACTGGGCAGAGCAGGAGATTGCCAGGCGCTCCACTCAACCCCCGGGTGAGGACGAGCTGCTGTATGGCGTCCGGCTGATCGACGAGATTCGTGCACGCCAAAGGGAGGTAACGACCGAAGAAGAACGATTGCTGCACGAACGCGCGCATAGGGCAACGACATTGGGAAGGGTGGTTCTAATCACCGCCGTGGGCCTCTCTTTTGTGGTGGCAGTTGTGCTGCTCACGCTGACGCGTAAGGAGCTCCGCTCTCTGACCGATACCTACGAGATGCATTTGCGGGCGGAGGCGGAGCAGACACGTCAGTTGCAGGAAAGCCGCGAGTTTTTCCGCATTACCCTGAATAGCCTCGCCGATGGAGTGGTGACCACAGATGCCCAGGATCGAGTAACGTTTATCAACCCTGTAGGCCTGAAGCTATCCGGATGGGAGAACGCGGCCGAAGTTCGAGGTCGTCCGATTCATGAAGTACTTCGGCTGTTCAACGAACACACGCGAGTCCAACTTGGAAAGCCACTTTCGACGTTATTGCGGTCTGAGGAGGCGTCGGCCGCCCCCCAGGAGCTCTTGATGTTGGACCGCAGGGGCGAGGAGTTTCCGGTCGAACTGGCCGCCGCTCCGATCATGAATGAGGCCAGCGGGCTGGCAGGAACCATGATCGTGTTTCGCGATATCGCCCAGCGCCGCCAGACCGAGCAGACGCTTCGCGCCAGCGAACGGCTGAACCAGGCAGGGCGTCTATCGGCAACCATCGCGCATGAAATCCGCAATCCGCTCGACACCGTCACCAACCTTATTTACCTGCTGCAACACGACAGCAGTTCGGGAACGCTGTCGCGGCAATATCTCGCCATGGCAAGTGAGGAACTCTCGCGCATAACTCAGATCACCGGACAGCTACTGACGTTTCATCGCGAGGCGCGGCACCCTATCGAGGTGGACCTTGCCGAAGTGTTGGAGAGCGTGTTGACGCTATTCGCTCCGCAGGTACGAAAGGGCAGCATCACGGTCGAGAAGCGCTTCGAAACCACGGACCCGATACGTGGCTTCCCCGGAGAGTTGCGCCAGGTCTTCTCCAATCTGGTGGGAAATGCGATCGACGCCATGCCGCGCGGAGGGCACCTGGTCTTGAGCGTGCGCAAAAGCAGTCGCGCTGATGATCCTGCGCGCAAAGGTGTTCGGACGACCATTATCGATAGCGGGCAAGGCATACCGCTGGGGGTGAAGCGCAATCTGTTTGCGCCGTTCTACACCACCAAGGGCGAGAAGGGAACCGGACTGGGCCTTTGGGTGAGCCGCGGCATTGTGGAGAAGCACGAGGGAACCATACACGTCATCAGCAGCGTGCGCGAAGGCCGGACTGGCACTGCGTTCTCCGTGTTCCTACCGTTCGAACAGGTGGAAGGCAAGCTCGATGCTGCACGCGGCCCCGCAGCAATTCACGCTTAGACTTTGCCCGAATCGGTAGCTTTTCTGCCTGCCCTTTTAGGAACCTCACAACAATCCACAGCGCAGAGATCCCGCAGTTCGCTCTTGACGTCATCTATATTTCTGGTATTATCGAAATATGAAGACGGCAACCGAGAAGGCTGCAGCCGAGGTCACTAAATACGCGGATATGTTTTCCGCCATGGGTACGGAAGCGCGACTACGAATCATGCAATTGTTGCTCACCGCCCATCCCGAGGGACTGGTGGTTGGTGAGATACAGGAAGAGTTGGATATTCCCAACTCGACGTTGTCGCATCACCTCGACAAGCTGCGCAGCGAGAACCTGGTGAACGTCCAGCGTGAGAGCACCTTCCTGCGTTACACCGCAAATACAGAGGCGCTCCGCGAACTGCTGCAATTCCTCTATGCCGAATGTTGTACCCGGAACAAGGCGGTAAAACCGAAGACCATCATTCAGGTTTGCGAATAGGAGCCATCATGAGTACGACGGATATTAAAGAAGTGGTGAAGGAGAAATACGGGCAGGCCGCTTTGCGCGTCACCACCGGCGGAAGCAGCTGTTGCGGCACCGCTCCGGCAAGTACGAGCTGCTGCGACCCCATCACTTCGAACCTCTACGACGTTTCGCAGATCAAGCAGATACCTGAGGAAGCATTGCTGGCTTCGCTTGGCTGCGGCAATCCGACGGCGCTGGCAAAGCTGAATCCCGGCGAGATCGTGCTCGACCTGGGCTCCGGCGGAGGAATCGATGTTCTCTTGTCGGCGCGTCGCGTAGGGCCGACCGGCAAAGCTTACGGCCTCGATATGACCGATGAAATGCTGGCGCTGGCCAACGAGAATAAACAGAAGTCGGGTTTGGACAATGTCGAGTTCCTGAAGGGCGAGATTGAGAACATCCCGCTGCCGGATAACTCGGTCGACGTGATTATTTCCAATTGCGTGATCAATCTGTCGGGCGACAAGGACAAAGTACTGCGCGAGGCGTTCCGGGTGCTGAAGCCGGGCGGACGCTTCGCCATCTCCGACGTTGTCACTCGCGGAGAGATCGATCCGGAAATCCGCAAGAACATTCTGCTGTGGGTGGGCTGCATCGCCGGCGCGCTGGATGAGACGGAGTATCGCGACAAGTTGATCGCCGCCGGCTTCGAGCAGGTCGAGATGGAAACGACTCGTGTTTACAAAACTGAAGAAGCGCGGGAGATGCTGACTGCTGAAGGGCTCGATGTGGATGCGATTGCCGCCGAGGCGGATGGCAAGTTCATGAGCGCGTTCGTGCGGGCGATCAAGCCGACCCAGGCAAGTAAGGCTTGTTGCGGTCCGAGCTGTTGCAACTAGCGGGAACTTCGGATCTGACGAAGCTGCTTTGAAAGGGCACGCCTTCAGGCGTGCCGCATGAGAAGAGTAAAACTCGGCTTCAGCCGCAGAGGGAACGCGTCCCCTCTGCGCCTAAAGGCGGTGCCGATTGACCGCCGGGTCGACACGGCTAAAACCGTGCCCCTTCAAAACCGACACACAGCAAGTCTGAAACGGCTGCAGAAGGAGTTGAACCTGATATGCAAGGACGCTATAACGTGCTGTTCTTATGCACGGGAAATTCGGCGCGGTCGATCATGGCCGAGGCAATTCTGAATTGGAAAGGCAGGCCGAACTTCACTGCCTACAGCGCGGGGAGCCATCCCTCGGGCACGGTGAGGCCGGAGGCGCTGCGCCAGCTCGAGTCGGCGCATGTTCCGGCACAAAACGCGCGCAGCAAATCGTGGGAAGAGTTCTCGCGGCCGGACGCACCCAAGCTCGATTTCGTCATCACGGTGTGCGACAACGCTGCGAAAGAGGTGTGCCCCTTGTGGCCGGGGCAGCCCATCTCGGCGCATTGGGGTGTACCCGACCCGGCCGCAGTTGAGGGCAGTGCAGCAGATAAGGAACGCGCGTTTCGAGACGCCTTCTTCATGCTTGAGCGCAGGATCAGCCTGTTCCTGTGCCTTCCGCTGGCCAGCCTGGACAACCTTGCGCTTAAGAAGGAACTCGACGACATCGGGCAAACGTCGACTGCCGTGACACCGTAACGAAACGCAAACGCCGCAGGACAATTCAGAAAAGAGCCGATGAACAATACAAGCCGTCTCAGTTTTCTCGATCGTTATCTCACTGCCTGGATCTTCGCGGCCATGGTGCTGGGTGTCGTGCTGGGCTGGCTGGTGCCCACAGTCGTACCGTTTCTAAACCGCTTCAGCGTGGGTACCACCTCAATCCCGATCGCGATCGGGCTGATCGTGATGATGTATCCGCCTTTCACCAAAGTGCGATACGAAGAGTTGCACGAGGTCTTTCGTAACAAGAAAGTTCTCGGGCTATCGCTGCTGCAAAACTGGGTGGTTGGTCCCATCCTTATGTTCGTGCTGGCGGTGGTGTTTCTGCGCGGCTATCCCGAGTACATGGCCGGGCTCATCATGATTGGGCTGGCGCGCTGTATCGCCATGGTGATCGTGTGGAACGAGTTGGCGAAGGGCGACACCGAATACGCGGCCGGACTGGTGGCATTTAATTCGCTGTTTCAGGTTTTCTTCTACTCGCTCTACGCCTGGATCTTCATCACTGTGCTACCGGCTCGCCTTGGGCTGAAGGGTTCGGTGGTCAACGTTTCTATCGCTGAGATTGCGAAGAGCGTCTTCATCTATCTCGGCATTCCGTTCCTCGCGGGCTTCCTGACTCGCTTGCTGCTGGTCCGGGCGAAGGGACTTGAGTGGTACAACCACAACTTTGTGCCACGGGTGAGTCCGCTCACGCTGATTGCGCTGCTCTTCACGATTGTCATCATGTTCTCGCTCAAAGGTCAGTACATCGTGCGACTGCCGCTGGATGTGCTGCGCATCGCCGTGCCGCTGCTGATCTATTTTGTGGTGATGTTCCTGGTGTCGTTTTACATGGGACGCAAGCTGGGGGCGGATTACTCGAAGACCACGACGCTTGCATTTACGGCGGCCTCGAACAATTTTGAGCTGGCAATCGCGGTCGCGGTGTCGGTTTTCGGCATCAACTCCGGCGCGGCGTTCGCTGCGGTTATCGGGCCGCTGGTCGAAGTTCCAGTGATGATTGCATTGGTGAACGTGGCGTTCTACTTCCAGCGAAGGTACTTCCAACCGCAGGCGACAGGAGCAGCGGGGGAGATCTCTGCTATCTCGTAAATCGGTTTGCGTTGTATCAGGGCACCCTTCGGCTTCGCTCAGGGCAGGCTATTCAGGCGTGCCGAACGAGACATAGAAAATGTCTGGGCTTCAGCCCCTGCAAAAAAGCGCCGGCAGGGGCTGAAGCCCAGGATGATTATTTGGCCACTACGGCACGGCTAAAAGCCGTGCCCTGATACAAACCCTAAAATGATTCTGTGATGCCTACCTAGGTTGAATGTCGGCAAGCTCATTTCGCAGATGCCAGCCGGTTGTACTTCGTCAACACGTCCTGCAGCTCCTTGTGCGGAATCGCGTTCACCGTGAAGTCATTGATGCCGGTCATGGTCTCGGCTGCGATCATGGCGTTGATGACCGCTTCCTCGACGCACTGTACGGTTGCCAGAAATAGTGGTTCCATCTCATCGTTCGGCAACATTGCAACTTGCTTTACGCCCTTTCGGGTCCCACGCTCCGGAGTTGGCGGTCGAGAAGGCGATGAAGATGTCTCCTGAGCCATTGCCGGAATAGCTGCCGTCGCGTCCCAGGCCAAGCGGCACGCGGCGGGCGATGCGCTTGAGTTGCTGCGGCAGCAGTGGCGCATCGGTGGCGACGACTACGATGATCGAGCCCTGGTCCTTATCGATAATGAATCCGGGCGGCAGCTCGCGGCCCACGGGAATGCCGGCAATACGCAACTGCTCCTGCTTGCCGTAATTGCATTGCGACCAGTACGCCGACGGTGTAGCCACCGTCTTTGGCGTCGAGCTTGCGCGATGCGGTGCCGGTGCCGCCTTTGAATCCGTTGCAGACCATGCCGGTGCCGCCGCCGACGTTGCCTTCGGCGATTGGTCCGCCAGTCGCCGTATCGAGGGCGTGAAACACGTGCTCCGGCTTCACATGGAAGCCGTTGATGTCATTCAGGCGTCCATCGTAGGTCTCGGCAACTACCGGCAGCGCCCACCACGCGTCGGCGGCCGGATCTTTGAAATGCTGCACCCGCCACTGAATCACGGCATCGCGGACGACTCCCACGCTGTGGGTGTTGGTGATCATCACCGGACCTTCGAGAAAGCCGGACTCCTCCACCCAGGTCGTGCCCGTCATCTCGCCATTGCCGTTCAGCGAATACCAGCCGGCGAATACCGGATCGCCAAATACATTTTTTCCGCGAGGAAGGACAGCGGTCACGCCGGTACGCACCGGGCCTTCGCCAACCTTCAGCTTGCCGGAGCCGGAGATCAAGGTCGTGTATCCGACTTCGACGCCTCGCACGTCGGTGATGGTGTTGTTGGGGCCGGGGGTGCCGTCGAAGGGAATGCCCAAGTCACGGGCGCGAGGCTTGGATTGTGCGGAGGCCGATGAAACGAGAGTCATCATGATAGCGATTATCGCTAGAAGAACCGGCCAGTGGGTAGTGGGGTGATTGAGCGTGAGAGGGAAGTGTACCAACTCACGAAAATGTCCTGTGCGCGCGGACAAACTGCAGGTCCCTCGGCTTCGCTGCGCTCCGCTCGGGATGACACCACGGGAAGCGTGAACGTGCCGCTCGGGATGACACGAACCAAACTTGGGACGCTTAGCTGGCCGGCGGACAAACTGCAGGTCCCTCGGCTTCGCTGCGCTCCGCTCGGGATGACACCACGGGAAGCGTGAACGTGCCGCTCGGGATGACACGAACCAAACTTGGGACGCTTGCTGGCCGGCGGACAAACTGCAGGTCCCTCGGCTTCGCTGCGCTCCGCTCGGGATGACACCACGGGAAGCGTGAACGTGCCGACTCGGGATGACACGAACCAAACTTGGGACGCTTGCTGGCCGGCGGACAAACTGCAGGTCCCTCGGCTTCGCTGCGCTCCGCTCGGGATGACACCACGAGAAGCGTGAACGTGCCGCTCGGGATGCCACCACGGGCAAGGGGGCATGCGGTAGCGACCACCGCTCAGGCGGTCACGATGAGCGCCTGGCAAGGCAGCTTGCCTATCCGGCGGTAGGTATGCGGCACGCTGGGGTCAAAGTAGATCGAGTCGCCCGCGTCAAGCTCGTAATCGTCGATGCCGACTCTCAACCCCAGCTTTCCTTTGGTCACGTGGAGAAATTCGGAGCCGGGATGCTGATGGGGCTTCAGCTTGTCCTGGTCGATCGACTCAAAGTCTGCCAGGTACGCATTGGTGCGCCGCTCATTGCACCTGAAGTCGAGGCTTTCAAAGTGATAGGCAATGTCGGGAGTGCCCGGGCGCTCCGGCAGTCGGATGCGTTCGTCCTTGCGGATGACGGAGACGACGTGGCGCTTCCGTTCGTCAGTAAAGAAATAGTCCAACCCAACGCTGAACACCATGGCGATCCGCAGCAGGGTGGGCAGCGTCGGATAGAGCTTGTCGCGTTCCAGCTTCGAGAGCAGGGCGGGGGAAAGTCCGGTGTGCTTGCCCAGTTCGACCAGACCCATACTTTTCTTGAGCCGCAGGGTTCGTAACTTTGGCCCGATCTGATAAGGACGAAGGCCGTCGTCGATGGTCTGGTTGACCACGGTCACCTCACTTTTCTTACCGCGAAAAATAACCGGCTAGAATTTGCACTGGGTGCACAAAACCCTGTGCTTTCAGCATCTTTCTCCGTATGGTTAAATACTTTATCCGTATAGTCAAGACTAGCGCCGGGTAGGTCACCACCCGTCGCACAGACCGCCAGAGTTGGGCGCAAGGATCGCGCGGTCTGCGGCGATGGCTAGCTTGGGGGAGTTAGCCATCGCTACTTCTTCGCTTTCGAGATTCGCCGGGGCTAAAGCCACATTTTTCATTCGTCCCATTTCGCTGGGTTGAAGCCTGGCGCTTCCACCACGGCTGAAGCCGTTTTGCGAAGCCCCGATCTCGTCGGGCTGAAGCCCGACGCTCCCACCCACTACTTCGACGTATCTACCCGTTGGTCGACGCTTCCAAGCCTGCTCGCCTCCTGCTGTATTACACTCGCGCTCATGCCGCGAGATCCGGTTGAGCTGGAAGTCTTCAAGCATCTGTTTCACGCCATTGCGGAAGAGATGGGAGCCGCGCTACGGCGCACTGCATTTTCGCCCAACATCAAGGAGCGCCGCGATTACTCCTGCGCCGTCTTCAACGGGGACGGGGACGTTCTCGCCATGGGCGATCACATGCCGGTGCACCTGGGATCGATGCCCATGTCGGTCGCGGCGGCGATCGAGCAGCTCGACCTCGCACCGGGCGACGTTGCCATGCTCAACGATCCGTTTCGCGGAGGCACACACCTGCCCGACATCACGGTCATCGCTCCGGTATATGTGGGCGACGCAGGCAAGCGCAGCCGGACGAAAGCGCGGCCTGCCTTCTACGTGGCCGCCCGGGCGCACCATGCCGATGTGGGCGGAACCTATGCCGGCTCGATGGGGCCCTGCCGCGATATCTATCAGGAAGGGCTGAGGATTCCGCCGGTAAAGTTAATGCGCGCGGGTGAGATGGATCGCGACGTTCTGGCGCTTTTGCTCAACAACGTTCGCACTCCTGAGGAGCGCGAAGGCGATTTGCGGGCCCAGCTCGCAGCCTGTCACACCGGAGCGACGCGACTGCACGAGCTTTGCGAGCGTTACACACTGAAGAGAGTTCATGCGGCCGGGAAAGACTTACTGCTTTATTCCGAGGAGATGATGCGCGCCTTTCTGCGCGACCTGCCACGAGGAAGCTACTCGGCGGAAGACTTCCTGGACGATGACGGCATGGGCTCGGGACCGATCCGCATCGCTGTCCGCATCACCTTCCCAGAGCAAAGCCGGCGCTCGGCTGAGAGTCGCCGTCCCGGTGCGGTCATCGATTTCAGCGGAAGCTCGCCGCAAGTGGAAGGCAGCATTAACGCCGTGGAAGCGATCACCTACTCCGCATGCTTCTACGTGTTTCGCAGTCTGCAGCGCGAGGATGTTCCTGCCACCGCAGGGTTGATGCGTGCCATTCAACTCATCGCTCCGGCGGGAACGATCGTCAACGCGGTCAGCCCGGCCGCCGTGGCCGGAGGCAACGTCGAGACCTCGCAGCGGATTGTCGACGTACTGCTGAGGGCCATGGCGCAGGTGCTGCCCGAGCGCATTGCCGCCGCGTCGTCCGGCACCATGAACAACCTGACGATTGGTGGCATGGACGATCGTTCGGGTTCGCCGGTTCCGTTTGCCTACTACGAGACCATCGCCGGCGGCTCGGGCGCGAGCGCAGCTCACGACGGCGTGTCAGGCGTGCACACTCACATGACGAATTCGCTGAACACGCCGGCCGAGGCGCTGGAGTACGCCTACCCATTCCGCATCACGCATTATGGCCTGCGGCAGGGAAGCGGCGGTGAAGGGGAGCATCGCGGAGGAGACGGCATCATCCGCGAAATCGAAGTCCTGACCAACGCGACTGTCACCGTTCTTTCGGATCGCCGCAAGCTTCGTCCCTATGGGCTGGCGGAGGGCGGCGAAGGACAAGCAGGACAGACCAGCGTGGTGCACCAGGACGGCTCGCGCGAATTGCTGCCCGGCAAGTCCAGCGCCCGCCTCAAGCGGGGAGAACGGGTGCGAGTGGAAAGCCCCGGCGGCGGAGGATGGGGCAGGATAGAGCCTCAGGCAAAAGCATGAGTTAAGGCGGATTGCTTAAGCTTCCACGCTCGGAGACTAGCGTGTACTACCGCTTGAGTTTATTTGACTTTAGCCTCAGGCGTGCTGAACAATAGGCGGCAGTTCTAACGGGCGGTAAGCGATTGCCCTTATCTTAGATTATTCCGCGCCGCCGACTGGCCCGGCCGACAGGACCGAATTAAATGGCAAAAATTCTTTGCGTGGACGACGAGCCCAATATCGTCAGTCTAAAGTGCACTATTCTAGAAGCGGCCGGCCATCAGGCAACGCCTTCGACTTCAGCTGAAGACGCCATCCATAAGCTTGAAAACAACTCCTATGACGCCGTCGTGACCGATTGGCGATTGGGTACGGCCAACGGACGCGCAGTGTTACAGGCGGCAAAAGCCAATTCCACCATGCCCGTCGTAGTTGTCTCCGGCTATGTGTCAGAGGCATTCCAGGCCCCCGAGCCGCTGGCTGATCTTTATCTGGAAAAGCCGATCAATCCTGAAGAGCTGGTGACCATCGTCAACGAGTTGCTGAAGATCGGCGACAAAATGCATGGCGAACAGGACAGTTCTGAGCCGGGACAGCTAGCTGCAAACAACGGAACGCCGCTCAAAGCGAAGCAGAGCAGAGCAAAGCAGAGTTGAGCAAAGCAGAGCAGGCCGACCGCTAAGTAAGGTGCGCAGCGTCGATTAATCCTGCGAGTGTCACGAACGGCTTGCTAGTTCAGAAACGGCGCGCGGCCGCTTCGGTTCCGGCTGGTCATCGATGGCCGTCAGGTTGGTGCGCTTTCGGTGGCGGGTCTCAGGCTCGAGTTGCACGGCAGCCGTGGCTTGGGCCAGCACTCGGTGATGGAGCACAAAGAGGGCCAGCTCTAACCGGTCAGAGACGCCGGTCTTATCGAATATGGCTCGCAGTGCGTTCTTCACTACCTGTTCCGACGTGTAGAGATGCATGGCGATATCGCGGTTCTTGTATCCACGAACCACCGCAGCCATAATGCGTATCTCCTTCTCGGAAAGGCGGTCTCGCACACGAGGACCAACAATGTCACGGTGGGAGTCGCTGGAAGCGATTCCGTGAGGCTGGATGTAGGTTTCGCCGCGAGCTACGCGGCGCACGGTGTCTACCATGCAGTCTCCGGGAACAGAGCGATAGACCACGCCTTTGACTCCCGGCTTAGCGAACTGGGCCGCTGGCTCGCTGCTCTCGGCCAGAACGATGACTAATACAGAGTGGCTGCGGGCTGACTCGGCGATTTCACCAATGTGCGGAGTAAAGCCACTGGAGATCAGAAGAACTTCTGTGCGCAGCTTCTCCAGACAAACCTGTAACTGTTGCATGCAGGCGGGCTGCCCGACGATTCGGAGATCGTCTTCGACCGCGAGTATTTTGGCAATGCCTGCACGAAAAATCGCCTGATGGTCAGCGATTACAACGTTGATCACGAGGGCTCCCGGCCTTGAGCGTCAGCGGAAAATCGCGAACCTACGGTCTCGCTTGCCCTCGACGATTGGCTGCTTGCGGCGGGGCTCGCACCTTAGCTCGAACGTCCCATTAAACTTAGCCCGAATTGACCCCAAAACAAATAGCACTTCCGTGTCAAGGTGCATGTCAAAATACGACACGACGAGAGAATGGCTGGTTTTTCGGTGCGGCAACCGGTGCCGGTCAGGGAGACGGCGCTTAGTCTCTAGTGAACATGCTTACGGTGTTGTATCCCAGCAGCAGGCCGACGATGGCCGCGGCTGCTGCTGCAGGGCCCATGTACTCGCGAAGGTAGCGCTTGAAGTCGAGCTTTTCGCGTACCGCTTCGGTTACCGAAGAGCGCAGTTCGCCGACCGAGTTATGCAACCGACGCCGTTGTTCTGCAGCACGCTGCTCAAGGATTTCTGCGGGAAGATTGTTGCTGCTCATATCTGGGTATTCGCCTCCGTCCGTAACCACACTTCGTCCTGCTTCAGTACGCGTAGCGTGCGCTCCGGCATAAGCTTGGTTCGCTTGAGCTTACTCACGCCGCCGACCGCAAGCATGCCACCCAAAAGTGCGTAGGCGCCTGCAACGATCAGAAACGCCCACACCCAGCCCCATGCGGTAGCGAAGGCGAAGGCAATCGCTGTGACCAATAATCCGGTAAAGAGCAGCCACGCGGTGAGGAGCAGAGTCAGACCCAGGAGCAGAGAAGGTACTGCCGCTTTGAAGGCCGACAGCTTCTCGCTCATTTCCGAGCGAAACATTGCGAGCCTGGTTGCGACAAAGTCCTTCAGTTCAGCCTTCAGGTCGTTGATGATCTCCGGCAGCGATTTCGTGTACCCGTTAGTCATGGCTGCTTGACCTCCAAATGCGTACTCCTGCTCCGACGATGAATGCGGCTCCCGCGACCACCATCAGGAATCGCGCGGGGTCGTCTTCGCTGCAGGCGGTTAACGGCTCGCTGTGTCTGGTTCCATCTCTCTACCGCGACCCGACTCGCCCCGGCAAGACGCTCTTTTGCCGACGCGCGGAGTCCGTCCCATCGTTCGGCTGCCTGATCTTCCAGTTGCGCAGTCTTGTATCGGGTGGAGCGGGTCCAGTCGGAAAGCGTGGCGCTAGTGGTGCGCCGAAGGTACTCGGCTCGCTGGGCGGCAGTGTCCATCATGTCCAGCACGGCAGCCGAGGCTTGCGCGCGCGTAGTACTGCCGGCTTGCCGGAGGCGCGAAGTAGTTTGACCGACGCGCTGCGGGAAGCGAAGAACGCCGCCTACCGCAGATCCAATGGTGCGTCCAAAGCTTTCCGCCCTGCTTCGCGGTAGTTGACCGTAAATGTCACCGGGCGGGAGATTGCTTCCCCTGGAATATGGCCGCCGAAAATCTCGCTGCCCCGCGGAGAACTCTTCGTGCTCCGCACCTTGCGGATACTGCGGATTTCTGGGAGGAGCATCGTTTCTTGAAGGTTCGGGCATTCTCGTCACCTTTCGGACTCAAAGTAATGGATGCGCTATTGCAGCTAGGCAGTTTGCTCAACCGGCTGGCTTGGGCTTGTCTCGGCGTTGCCAAAGGAGGCGGACGGCAGCGCGAAGGGCCGGTATTTGCGTGGTCAACACTGGGACGCTGCACGAGCGATATTATGAAAGTATCTTGCTCAGCCAGCCTGTACTCTCCCGAACCTACTCCCGTCCTAACTGGGCTGAGGTATCGCTTTCGGCGTTGCGCCACAATTTCCGGGTACTGCAACAGCATGTTGGCCCTGAGGTGACAATCTGCTCGGTGGTGAAATGCGATGCCTACGGACATGGCTACGCGGAGTGTGCGCGAGCGCTGCAGGAGGAAGGCGGACGCTGGTTCGGCGTGACCTCGACGGATGAAGGTGTAGCGCTCCGTGAATCCGGAATCACCGGACGCGTGCTGATTATGGTGGGAGTGTGGCGCGGCGAAGAAGAAGACGCGCTGCACTATTCGCTGACGCCGGCGATTTCACGCATTGAAGAGCTGGATGCGTTGGCCAAGGCAGCGCGAAAGCTGCGACTCTCGCGTCCGGTGGCAGTGCATTTGAAGGTAGACACCGGCATGGCACGCCTGGGATTGCCACTGGCGGAGCTCGACAACTTTGTCGCGGCGTTACAGGGCTTTCCAGAGATCGAGCTTGAGGGGGTGTTCAGCCATCTGGCTTCTTCGGAGGTGCTCGACGATGCGAACACGCGAAAGCAGATTGAGCGCTTTGAAGAAGCTCTGACAAGGCTGGCGAGGCACGGATTGCGTCCGCCGATTCGTCACCTCGCAAACAGCAGCGCTGCCATCGCACGGCCCGACACGCGACACAACTTCGTGCGTCCAGGGCTGGCGATTTACGGTTATCAGTTGCCGATGGTAAATCGTGAAGGTAACTCTGCGGAGAGGGCATCGTTTCGGCTCGATCTGCGGCCCGTTCTGCAGTGGAAAACCCGCATCATCTCGTTGCGCGATGTTGCTGCCGGGCAAGCACTCGGTTATGGCGGAACCTACGTTACTTCCGAACCGTTGCGCATCGCGGTGATCGCCGCCGGTTATGGCGACGGATACTCACGTAAGAATTCGTATCCGCGGAACCGGAAGACGTCCGCTGAGTCGGGCAACGGAAGCGCGCGCGACCACAGCAGTGTGCTGGTTCGCGGCCAGCGCGCCCCGGTGCTTGGCCGCGTCTCGATGGACACGACGATTGTCGATGTGTCGCATATTGGCGATTGCGAGATCGGCGACGAAGTTGTGCTCATTGGCCGCAGTGGCGGGGAAGAGATCACTGCCTGGGACCTGGCTCGCTGGGCGGAGACGCTGCCCTACGAAGTGATGTGCAATCTCTCGGAGCGGGTGTTGAGAAGGTACGTTTGAGGTCAGCAAGTTTCGGGGACGCAGAATCAGGACGTCTGTGCCAACGTCTGTTCACGACGACGAATATGGAGTGTTTCCGGTGAGAGTCCTAACTGTCCTGTTGTTGACCCTATCCGCAGTCGCTAGTTTCGCGCAGTCAAACGAAGCGCCCCACCAGCCCGCAGGAAAAATCGAGGGAACCAACATATACATAAATCCTGTGTTGGGGGTCCGTGTCTCGCTTCCGGGTAAATGGCATCTCATGATGCCTACGAAGTACGCACAGAATGCTCCGAATCCGGAGCTGTCAAAACCAGATCCCACATGTCGCGGACCGCTGTGCAAGCCTGACATTGACGAAGCGCTCGAACCAGAATCCGGCCCTGTCCAATCGCTGTTTCTGACCGGGTACAAACTCCAATCGGAATACCTGAACAGACAACGATACCCGTTGGAGAAATTTGCCGAAGCATTGATGCAGGGCAGTCTTGCCGGAACTGACTGGGTACCCGTAGGAAGTATGTCGCAAGTACAACTGGCCGGTCGCCAAGCGTATCGACTGCTGGTGGCCGACCCCTCGAAACCAAGAAAGAAGGGGTTCGGACTCGTATTCGAGTCGAATGACTACATGTGCGTGCTGGTAGGAACCGATATCACTCTATCGCAAGACCTCTTGGGGGCTGTCGAAGGCACGATGAAGTTGGAATCGTCCAGGCGCTGATTTGCGGATCATTGACGCAACCTCGGCAGAGCCCATACTGACGTCCACGAGGGACTCCTAATCGTTAAAACCAACACTTACCCAGGATTCCGCTACGCTCCATCCTGGGCTATCATCACACGCCCTGCGGGCTCAGACCAAGACTCGCAGATCCTCTGCTGCGTTAGCGCCCATGTTACGATTCCTTGCATCCCGAGTTGAAGCTTAAGGAATTATGCTCATGAAGCTCTTACCCGCAATCCTGCTGGCGTTCACCGCCACATTCGCGATTTCACAGAATCCCGCCCCTCCCGCTGGACCAACCCAACAGCAGCAGGTCATGGAGTATTTCGTCGGCAATTGGAGCCTGCAGGGAACGACGAAGATCAGCCCTAAATCGCCGCCCGCGGAATTTACCGGCAAGGAGCAAAGCGCCTGGACCCCGGGTGGCTACTTCGTCGAAACCCACACTGACATTCACGGCCCGCTGGGCGACGTTCGCAGCACGCGCGTGATGGAGTACAACCCGGCCAGCCACGTGTACTTGTACAACGTGTACAACAGTCTGGGCGAGCACATAGTCGCCCTCGGCCACTTGACCGGCAATGTGTGGACGTGGAAGGCCGAGCAGAAGCTGAACGGCGTGATCGTGCAGGCGCGCTACACATTCACCTTCGTGTCCAAGGATTCGTACACCTTCAAAGAAGAAGTGCAGGCGCCTAAGGGCGCGTGGGAGACCGTGATGCAAGGCACAGCCACTAGAACCCAGTAAGGCCGCTCTTCGCTATTCGCCAGACCTTTCCCGGGTGTCATCCCGAGCGGAGTCGAGGGATCTGCAGTTGCGTGGCTGCCCCATCCCGCCTTCATCTCGCGGGCTAGGGGCTACTTTTGACAGGGATCAATCCGAACCGCGGAGCGGCGACTCGATGTTAGCTCCACGCGTGAGCGTGGAGTGAGCGGACGCATAAAACGGGGTGCGGCGGAGCGGCCGTTAAACACAGAGGCGGCTGCAGAAAAACGCTGCTCCGCAGCCGCGGCGCGAAGAGATACGCTCACCGCGGGCTTACGCCCACGGCTACAACCGAATCAGCGCTCCGCGCTGCGGATGAGGGCGATGCCTCCAAGGCAATCCCGGGCGCCGATCCGGCTTCATCTGGCGGGATGAGAGATCTCAAGTCCCCACCTGGGCCAACTGCAGATCCCTCGGCTGCGCTCGGGATGACACCCGGAAAATAGACGACAGCCGGAAAATACTACACCTTCGCCGCCAGGCTCGGCCGTTCCAGTATCGGCGACACGCTGGGAATGATGGTCAGCATGTCGGTTTGCACCTTGTCCCACTGCTGAATCAGGAAGCCTTTCTGCTCGAAGACCTCGCGGATGGAAATCGAATCCCATCCCACCACTTCCTCAAGGATCGGGATGAGGATCGCCAGCGCGTTTTCGCTCAAGATCGAACGCTTGGCGATCGGCGCCAGGTATTTGTTCTCTGAGACGGCGATGGTGAAGCCGTCGCGCCGGTTGATGTGCAGCATGACGTGAATGTCAGAGCTGCCATCGCCGACGTAGATGATGCGGTCGGAGCCCGTCTTCAGGTTCTCCAGGAGCTGATCGATAACCGCGACTTTGCCATATCCGGCCGTCACCTGCACGATGCGCTCGATGGCTCCGTCCTGGTCGTACTCAAACTCGGTCCCGTAGATGTGGTCGGCCGGAATGATTCCTTCCAGTGCCGAGCGGATGATCTCGACTGGGCCGGCGGAGATCACGTAAAAGTCGAAGTGAAAGCCCTCCACGTCATTCGACAGGAACGAATACAGCGCGTCGATGTTAGGCTTCAACCGGACCCGCTTGCCTGCCTCGTAGAGATGTTCGCGCCGCACGCGGTCGCGGAACTCAGGATCGTGCAGTAAGAGATAGGCGAGCTCGCCACCCTGCTGTACCAGGTTCAATTTGGCCATGCCATGGATTTTGCGCTCGAACTCCGACTCGGCGATGCCCAGCAAATCGCTCAAGACATAGCCTGAGTCGTTAAAGCTGAGGGTCTGGTCGAAGTCGCTGGCCAGGATGTAGCGCTTGGTTTGGAACTGTGGTTCCGTATAAATCATTGCCGTTTTTTCGTTGTCTTTCTGAATACGTGTGCTCAAGACTTGCCTTCCTTTACGTTTATGAAAAATATGAATGCGGTGAGTCAAACTCCAGAAAACATTATGTATTCATTAGATAGCGGGCTGCTGTTGGAAGATGATGAATTGCGATTGATTGTTTGGATGACCGGCATTACTTAGACTTATGCCGTAATATCTATGCGATTCAGCAGCTTGCCGCGCATTGTTAATGTATAGGATGGCGAATGTAAAGCGAATTTAATATGCGCTTCGGGCGAGGCTTGCGCTGACTTGAAGAATTCTGTCGCCTATCTGATATATTGCTGTGCCTACAAGGTTTTCCTGACACCAGGACCCGGAACATGAAGATCCTCTCCC
The DNA here is from genome assembly GCA_963699875.1 of uncultured Acidobacteriaceae bacterium. GTDB lineage: Bacteria > Acidobacteriota > Terriglobia > Terriglobales > Acidobacteriaceae > CAVVDY01. The sequence goes on along the minus strand of CAVOVN010000010.1, from coordinate 287,011 downwards.
TCAGCACCGACGAAGAACTGAATCGGCTGCGCCAGTTCGCAATGCACTATGCCGGACACAGCGCCGCCATCCTCAACAGCGAAAAAGAAGCTGTAGCTGCGGCCGAAAGCCCCGAAGAGTATGACGTGATTCTTCTGTGCCACAAGCTTCCATCGGCGACCGCCCGCCAGGTGGTGCGCCTGCTCCGCCAGAAGGCGTCAACGGCAAAGCTGGTCTACATTGCACACGTCTACGGCGAGTGGCCCGAGGTGGAGGCTGACCGTTACATCGTAGGCGCTGACGGTCCTGAGGCGCTGAACCGGGTGCTGGACGAAGTGGCGGCGACCGCGGTTTGATGCGAGTGTCCTTTCGACACACAGGAGGCCAGGGCGTCACCAGGAATCGGCACTAGGTAAGAGACGATTTTCGTGAACGGTTGGGCCGATTCTCATCCGTGGCGCGGAGCGCTGATGAGGTTTTAGCCGTGGGCGTAAGCCCGCGGTGAGCGTATCTCCCGTTTCACGGCTGCGGAGCAGCGCTTTTTCTCGCGCCCGTCTCGCGTATCAAGAGCCGCTCCGCGGCGCATCTCCTATAGGTCCGCCGACCCCACGCTCACGCGTGGGGCTAACACCGAATCGCCGCTCCGCGGTTCGGAAAAATGGTTAGATCGCACCGCTCCAAATCGCCGGCACACTCGATCGATTAAAACTGAGGAGGCGTCTTCGGCAAGTCTGCCGAACTGATGCCCTCGCACAGAGCGTCGTCGACCGTCAGGTTTCCGTGCGCATCGAGCTTCACCGTCCAAATGCTGTCGTAGTTGCTACCTTGCCAATTGGGCGCTGTCTGTCCGCCGTGGTAAGTGGAGAGCAATGCGTTTACCGTCGGCGGAATATGATCGTGCTCCCAGGCCACGAGTAGGGTCTTGTTGGAGAACGTGTCTCCGGTGAAGAAGAAGTTGCTGGCAGTGGTGGAGAGGTCGGGCGGGTTCTGATCAAAGACCGCGAAGCTGGTGACCAACTCGAAGGGTAGGTTGCTGGCGATGGCGTAGGGCTCGACCGTCAACGCCGGTCTGACATAGGAAAAGACTGCGCCTCCCGCGCCAGGAAGCCCGACGGCGGGATCGATGGAGTAGATCTCGTCAGGCTTAATCTTGTCTTTCAGCGCGTTAGGAAGATCCAGTGCCCGCCATTGTCCGGCACCCACATAGTTGCCGTCTTCGAAGTAGGGAACGGGGTGCGCTTCGGCATGACGAATCAGGTACACGGTTTCGTTGACATTCGTCCCCGCGGGAACGACCGCGGTGCCGACGCCTCCGGTCACTTGAATATTGAACGTCTGCTTGCAAGCCGTGCTGACAATCCCACCTGCGGGAAGCGTTGGATAGTCGGCGGATGGATTCAGACTGGCGTTATAGGTGATGAGGCGAGGCGTTCCCGATGAACCAATCGCGAGCGCGTAAATATAGTTTGGTCCTGCGTAGGCGGCGGGCGTAGTCAGGTTGTAGCCCTTGAGACGGTTGATGTTGCCCAGCACGGCGCTGATGGTCTCCCATGGCGCGGAGAAGACGTAAAACCCCGGAGCTTTTGCCTCGATGACAGTGTTGACCAGCGCTTCGTTGTCGCCCTGCTGGTCGTTGAAGTCGAGGCCCTGGCAGGCCGCACACAGCGGCAATTGCGGCACAACGTCCTGTGGAACGGAAGCGGCCGTGTATGAGGAGAACAGAGGGTGGCTGCTCGCCGTTACCGCGGCGTCGCCCAGCGGCTGCTGCGTCGTCTGGTTCAGCATGGCAAATTGCTGAATGGTTTCCAGACCCACCATGTCGGGATAGGCGTTCGCCGTTTGTAGGTGGGTCAGCGGTTCCAGAGCGTAGATGCCGGTGACGTTCTCGCCACCCAACACTTGCTGCTGCAGAAATGTGCCCATCAGTAGAGTGCGTTGTAGGCCGCGATTGGTGAGGTTGGCCGTATTAGGGTTCACGTCTCCCGGGTCCTGATAAGCGATGTCCTCGCTAACCACGAAGATCAGGTTCACGTCGCTTGCGCTCAGCGGAGCCGGAGGGTCGGGAGCAGAATTGCCGCCGCATCCGGCGAGCAGTAGCAGAACAATTGTTGTTGAAGATATGAGAGCGAGTCTTTGCACGGGGCCCATGAACATTTGTCCTCGTGCTTATTTCATATCTGCCCCGGAAGCATGCGCAGTGACACGGGCCAAGATGTTGGGCGAAAAAGTTTAGCCACATGCGGAATAGGGAAGTCTCCCGGATTGGGAGGGCTGTGAAGCTGAGTCCGCACGCCATGCGGTAAACCGGCGCTTTCGCACATGCCGCGCGGATGTGCATCACCCGACAAGTAACGCGAGCAACAAACTTTTACGAAGATGATGGCTTCCTGGGCATCCAACCTGTGATATATATATGCACAAGTACTGGTGCTCCCACTGTGTGGGAGACGCGAGCCCCCGGGGTGGAGCGCGCGGGGCCAGAAAAGGGGTGAGTCCAATGATGGCAACGGTGGCAGTTGTGGGTGTGATCCTTATCAGCTTTATTGTTGGCAGCTTGACCAGTTCGGTCGAGACGGAGCAGGCGCTGCCGCACCGCTTCTAACTTTTCGCCGCACCCGAGCCGGCCAAGGGCCGGCAGCGCAGCCTTGCGCTGAAGACCTCGTCACAGACCAGAAACGAAAAGCTGCTAACCTATCATGATTGTTGCCGCAGGTAGTTTTGCCTGTGGCTGGGGTGTTTCCATCTCATGACCCATGCATGGCACGACATCTCTCCCGGCGACCGTTTGCCGCAGGAGTTTCAGGCGGTGATCGAGATTCCTTTTGGCTCGAGCGTGAAGTATGAGCTCGACAAGCAGAGCGGCCTCATCAAGCTGGACCGCGTGCTGTACTCGGCGGTGTACTATCCGGCGAATTACGGGTTCATTCCGCAGACGCTTGCCGAAGACGACGATCCGCTGGACGTGCTGGTGTTCTGTCAGGAGGCGGTCGTACCGCTGACGCTAATTCATGCTCGCGCCATTGGGCTTGATGACCATGATCGATGCCGGCAAGAAGGACCATAAGATTATCTCCGTGGCCACGCAGGATCCGGAGTTCAACGCGTATCGGGAAGCCAGCGAAATGCCGGAACACCGCCTGTCGATGATGCGGCGATTCTTTCTCGACTACAAGCAACTGGAAGGCAAGGCGGTTGAGGTGGATGAATTCCTTCCGGCAGAGGCGGCATTCCCCATCATCGAAGACGCGTTGCATCGCTACAGTCAGCAGCGGCGCAAGGGATTTGGGAAGGGGCATTAAGAAAGCAACGCCTGTCATCCTGAGCGGAGTGAGTTCCGGCCCTGCCGGGACGAACGCAGTCGAAGGACAATTTCGTTCGAGCTGCCAACAAACAGCAGGTCCTTCGCTTCGCTCAGCATGACAAATCAATGTGGCCGTTGTTTCGGCACGAATGAATTCCTGGCCTGACGCGGGCCTTACCTACTCCGGCACCTTTGTACCCGCCAGGTAGTCCTTGTAAATCACGCCGCCCTTCATCACGAAGCCGACCGATTGCAGCACGCTGACATCGCCTAGCGGATCGCCATCGACGGCGATGATGTCGGCGTACTTGCCAGCCTCGATGGTGCCGACGTCTTTGCTGCGGCCGATCAGGTCGGCAGAGTTCTGGGTTGCGGTGCGGATGGCCTGCGCCGGGCGTCATGCCGTACTTCACCATGGTGACGAACTGCTTGGCGTTGTCGCCGTGCGGGTAGACGCCGGCATCGGTGCCGAACGCCATCTTCACGCCTGCCTTGACCGCCTTCTGGAATGTTTCGCGCTGCTTCTGGCCCACCATCTTTTCTTTCGCAACATTCTCCGGCTCCAGCCCAAACTTGATGGCGTTGCCCATCAGGTAGTCATCGTTGTAGATGTCCATGTCGAAGTAGGTGCCGTGCTCGACGGCAAGGCGAATGTCCTCGTCGTCGGCCAGGCTGGCGTGCTCGATGGAGTCGATGCCGGCGAGGATCGAGTCATGGATACTCTTGGTCCCATGCGCGTGCGCGGCAATCTTGCGTCCGGCTTTGTGCGCTTCATCGGCAGCGACCTTCAGCTCCTCAAATGAAAACTGCTCTGCGCCGGGACTGTCTCCTTTAGAGAGCACGCCTCCGGAGGCGAGAATCTTGATCACATCGACGCCATACTTTACTTGCGCGCGCACCACGTGCCGCACCTGGTCAGGCCCGTCAGCAATCTGGTAGTTGCGCTCCGCAGGGAAGAGGGTGACGCTGGTTTCGGGAGAGAAGTTGTTGAGGTCGCCATGGCCTCCGGTGATGGAGATGCCCGGTCCGCTGGCCACCACGCGTGGGCCGATGATGTATCCGGAGTTGATGTAGTCGCGCAAGTCGACGGCCATAAACGGGCCGGATCCGACGTCGCGCACGCTGGTGAAGCCGGCGAGCAACGTGGTTCGCGCATTCTTCTCCGCGGTGAAGCCCTCCTTGTAGGGCGTCCACTTGAAATGATTGATGGGGTTGTACTGGTCGGAGCGCGCCCCCAGGTGGGTGTGGCAATCGATTAAGCCAGGCAGCACGGTCGCCTTTGAGAGATCGATGACTCTTGCGCCGCTGGGAATCTGTGCGGAGCCTGCCGGCTGAACCGACTGAATACGCTCGCCCTCCACGACGATGACAACATTCTCGCGATAGCTGTCGCTGGTCGAGTCAAAGAGGCGGCCGGCGCGAATGTAGGTTAGCGGTTGAGCAGTAGGTTGTGACTGCTGGGCCGAACAGAGCGTCACAGCCACGAGCAGCGCGGCACAAAGATATCTCAGCTTCAATTGCGAAACTCCTGATCGGGAATGAAGGTTTCGGTGCGGACATTGTAGCTGGTGAGCACAAAATCCCCACCCCGGCAAAGGAAGCCGGAATGGGGCACCCAGTGTCAGAGCTCTGATCTACAGCCTGGCCCGCAGCATGTTGATGACGTCGTCGGCAGTGATGACGCCGGTCAGGTTGCCTTCGTCATCGATAACCGGCAAGGTCAGCAGATTGTATTTATCGAACATCGCCGCTACCTCTTTTTCGGATGCGCCGGGGTGAATGGTCGGCATGAAGCGCGTACTGAGCAGCATGAGAGGGGTCTCAGCCGGAGCCAGAACAATCTTCGCCAGCGGCACCGAACCCAACAGTTTTTCCTTCTCGCCGACGATGTAGATGGTGCTCATGCTTTCCAGGCCGCCCTCGAAGTTGCGCAGCATCTCGATGGCGTCGGCGACCTTGGCGGCCGGCTTCAGCGCCATGTACTCGGTGGTCATGCGTCCGGCGGCCGTGTTCTCGCCGAAGGCCATGAGCTCGGCCACTTCGGCGCGCTCCTCCGGCTGCATCTCGGTGAGGATTTCCTGGGTATCCTCGGGAGTCATGTCGGCGAGCACGTCGGCCGCAGCGTCCGGATCCATCTCCTCGACGATGTCGGCGGCACGGTCGGAATCGAGCGAGCTGAGAATCGAAACCTGCATCTTGGGATCGATCTCTTCCAGAGTCTGGGCGGCGACCTCTTCGTCGAGGGTCTCGAAAATGGCTTCGCGCTCCGCCGGGGCCAGGTCCTCGACGATGTCGGCGATGTCGGCAGGATGGAGGGTGGCCAGGCGATCGAGCGAGATCTTCAGCTTGACGCGGCGTGCCGGGTCGGTTTCGATGAGATCGACGAACTCCCAGGGAATCATGCGCGGCGGCACTTTCGAGAGCAGCGCGTGCAGCGGGGCCTGCCGGCACAATCCCTTTCAGCAGCCGGCGAATGGCGCCGCGCGCGCCGACATCGACCGCGGCCAGCTTGAGAATGAGGTGCTCGTGACCGACCTCTTCGTGAATGTCGATATCATTCACGCGCACAACTTTGCGCCCGTGCACGTCGATGATCTGTTGGTCGAGCAGGTCGCGGCCGAGCAACAACAGGCCCTCTCCGTTGCCGTAAGGGGACCACTCGGTGGCCAGCGTGCCGATGCGCACTCCGCCGTTGATGGAGCTGATGGCTTTGGGATCAAGCAGGCGATCGCCAAAGCGAGTCTTGACTACCACTGCGGAGATGCTGGCTGCGTCTTCTTGCGGGGAGATAGCGACTTCGCGCACTTTGCCTGCTGAAGACCCGGAACGGTCATAGACCGTCGCGCCCAGCAGTTGGGAAAGTGCAATCGAAGGCATCGATTTCACTATATGCGATGAGGCTGAGATTGCTGAGCGAAAATCGCCGAGGGGTATCAGGTTTCAGGTGTCGGGTGTCAGATGGGGCGTGGGAATCAGTTATCAGAGTGGGGTACGACCGTTGTGCGCGGCGACCGAGCAGATGCCTTGGAAGGGAATGTGCCCACGACACGAACTGCAGGTCCCTCGGCGGACTGACATCCACCTCGGGATGACATCTCGTGAGATTAGCCAGGACCGACAGCGTTATTATGGTTGTCATGGCGACGGCAACCACAGTTCCGATCGAGGTGTATCTCCGGTCCTCTTACGAGCCTGATGCCGAGTATGTGGATGGGGTGATCGAGGAGCGGCCAATGGGTGAACTGGATCACGCATCATGGCAGTTAGCAATCCTGTTGTATTTCGCGCGGCATCCGGATTGGGGCGTAAAGGCATACCCTGAATTGCGGGTGCAGGTTTCTCGAACCCGCTATCGAGTGCCTGACGTCACGGTACTAAAGCTTGATGCACCTCGGGAGCAGATTGTCACTCATGCTCCGCTGATGGTTTTTGAGATTCTGTCGCCCGAAGACACCATGAAGCGCATCCTCATCAAGCTGGCCGACTACAAGCAGATGGGGGTCGAGGGGATTTTTGTTATAGATCCCGGTCGCGATTGCTACTTTTATGAAGCCGGCAATCTCGAGATCGTCCAGGAGCCGATTAAAGTCGGGCACTGCGAGATCGACTTCAAGGAGATTGCTGCGCTGGCGAGTTGAGTCTTGCCAACGACCCGCGGCCATCCAGTGCCCCTTCTCACCTGCCAGGCAGTGCTGTTCGATCTTGATGGCGTGCTGGTCGACTCCACCCCGTGCGTCACGCGCGTTTGGTCAGAGTGGGCGTCGCACCACGGTCTCGACCCAGAGTATGTGGTGCACGTGGCGCATGGACAGAAGGCAATCGAGACCGTACGCAAGGTAGCTCCGCAACTCGATGCCGAGCGCGAATTCCGCATTATCGAACAGATGGAACTCGACGATACGGACGGCCTGCGTCTGCTGCCGGGCGCGAAGGAGCTGCTCAGTGCTATTCCGGCTGGTCGATACACGATCGTGACTTCCGGCACCCGCAGGCTGGCGACTAAGCGGCTTCAGACTGTCGGGCTACCGGTTCCGTCGAACATGGTTTCAGCCGACGAAGTGGCAAACGGCAAACCTCATCCCGAGCCCTACCTGGCGGGAGCAGCCGCGGTCGGTTTTCCTGCCAACGCTTGTCTGGTGTTTGAAGACGCGCCATCGGGAATACGCTCCGCGCAGGCCGCGGACGCTACTGCCATTGGGGTGTCAACCACCTACACGGCTGAGGAGATCGCGTTTGCCCATCTCGTCATTTCTTCGCTGGCGGTGGTTCGAATGCGCCAAGTACGTGAGCTCGGTTTGCTCCGATTGGAAATTGACATCGAGAGCTGACATCCCGCTGTTCCTTCTCTGCTTCTAAACCTATGCACCGCCTCGTCCCGCCCGAGCCCGCATGGGCGCTCGTTGGGACGCTCCGACGGTAGTTCCCCGACGAGGTTTTAGGAGTCATGCCAAAATTTGTGAACGATGTGGAAGAGATTCGCGCACGCGCGGAGCAGAAGATTGACGAAGGCGCAGTCACCGACACCTACGAGGGTGACGCCAAGCAGACCATTTCCATTCTCAACGAAGCGCTCGCGACAGAGATCGTCTGCGTGCTGCGCTACATGCACCATTACTTCATGGCGACTGGCGTTCATGGTATGGCGGTGCGCGACGAGTTCAAGGAGCATGCCGACGCTGAGCGCGAGCACGCGGACGAGATTGCCGAACGCATTCAGCAGCTCGGGGGCAAGCCCGACTTCAACCCAGCGTCGCTGCTACAGCGTTCCGTATCGCAGTACGTCGAGGGCGAGACGCTGGCGGATATGATCCGCGAAGACCTCATCGCCGAGCGCATTGTCATCGAGGTCTATCAGAAGATGATTCGGCATTTTGCCGATCACGATCCGACCACTCGCGTGATGATCGAACACATCTTGCGTGAAGAGGAAGAGCACGCCAGCGATCTTTCCGACCTGCTGTTCATTGCCGACCCGCGCAGTGGCGAGACCGAAGGCGAGGATCCGGGCACGCATCCGCTCGACATGCACGCGGATGAGAAGTCGCGACAGCAGACGCAGCCAGTCGGCGCCGAACAAAGCTATTCCAACCGGCAAACGCGAGTCGGCCAGTGTCGATGCCAACAAGGCATCGAAGGGGACAAACAAGGGTAACCGCAAGAATCGCGCAGCCTAGCCAACGGGGCGGATGGAGCTTGGCCGCTCCATTCCGCTTGCGTTCAGGCGGCATCCGTCCTAACATTGCGCGGCATGGAGGCAGCCATGACTGCAAGCGGCCCCATGCGCAAGCACTTGCTCGTCCTGGTGGCGATCGCTCTGGTCGCGCCCTGCCTCGTCGCGCAGTCGCAGCCACAATACGATGCTGCGACCGAAGCCAAGCTAAAGGGAACAGTGGAAGAGGTGAAACTCGTTCCGCCCACTGGGGGGAAGCCGGTGGCTTACCTGGTCATCAAGAACGGCGAGGAGAAGACTCAGGTATTTCTTTGCCCGAAGAGTTTCCTGGACGAAATGGGCGTCACGTTCGCGATGGGCGACGCCGTCCAGATCATCGGCTCCAAGGTCAAGCAGGGCAGCGCTGACCTGATCCTGGCCCGCGAAGTGACAAAAAGCGGAGACACAGTAACGCTACGCTTCAAGGATGGCAAACCGGCGTGGTGAGTCGAATCTCGCCGTCAGCTAGGGAGTGCCGATCGCCGATCGTTGGCTCTCTTTGTCCGAGGGCTTGCTGCCCGCCGATCCAGCGAGCAGAGCATTGGTGGTGCGCAAGTATTTGTGGGGATTCACCGGCGTGTCGTTGATCCGCACCTCGTAATGCAGGTGCGGCCCGGTGCTGCGTCCGCTCAAACCTACATACCCGATGACCTGGCCGCGTCGCACGGTATCTCCGTCGGCCACGGCGAAGCCTGACAGATGCCCGTAGCGAGTGATAATCCCGTTGCCATGGTCAATCTCAATCATGCGTCCATAGCCGGGATGCGCGTCGGCGTAGGTGACGGTTCCATCGGCCGGGGCGATCACTGGCTGGCCATACGAGCAGGAGATATCGATTCCAGAGTGGAATGCGCCTTCACCGTTGAACGGATCGATACGCTCGCCGAAGGAACTGGTGATGGGACCTGTCACCGGCCACAAGGTCGGAGCTGCCGCCATGCGCGCCCATTCGTTGAGTGTTGCCTGGTGGGTTAGGCCGAGGCCGAGGGCGGTGGTCGCGGTACCCGTCAGGGCTGAGCTGCGCAATGCGTAGAGCTGGTCGATGGTGTACTTCACCTGCTCCGGCGGCATTGGCTTATCGGGTTCAGCCATGAGCTTGGGATTCGGTTTAAGGCCATAGATGACGGAGACTTCGTTGGCCAGAGAGCCGAGCGAGGCGACTTGGACGTCCTTCTCGTGCGATACCGATTCCAGTTGTCTGTACTGCGTCTGCAGTGCCTTCTTCTCGGAGCGCAGCTCGTTGAAGCGAGCTACCTTCCACAACATCCGCGTATACGAGCCCGCCATGCCGGTAATGGTGAACATTCCCAGCAGAGCGCCGGCCATGAAGACATATAGATAATGAATAGGGATGGGAATCTTTCGTAGCTGACCTTCTGCATCACGCGCTACGAAAAGTATGTAAAACCGTTTACGCAAAATCGAATATCCTCTGACAAAACCATTCCGGTGAATTTCTGCGGGGCCCGGAAAGCTCTGTATCGTTTATTACGGGCCCGGCTGTTACTGCGAGCCCAAGAGGACCGTGAGGTTGACGGCTCTCACCCAAATCAGTTGCGCAAGCACTTCCGTTGGGCGCTGGTTGTTGTGTTGTACGAAGTTCAAACCCTACCAGCCGCCAATCATGCATGTCAACGACAAGTGAACTGCTACGTGTGACTTAGATCACTGAACCTGTTTCAAATCAGCGAATTGAAAGCAATACCTACTTTGACGCTTAACCGTCGGCCGGCGCTGTCTGAATGGTCCACATTCGCAATATTTGGCCCAGAGCCATTTTCAGGAACTCTCGTACCGCTCCCACCAAGCTCGGCTGGTGTCCCACCCGGCGGGTGCCGATAGTGATGAATGGCGGCTCTAATTTTGCTGGGGTAAGCGCAGATGCGGTTCGCAGCTCGTCAACCGGTGTTCATGCGCAACATGACAGTCTTCGGCTACGAGATCCTGTTTCGCTCCGGGTTCGAATCCGCCGCCCAATTCAGCGACTCAGATGAGGCTACGCACGTCACGCTCGACAATTCCATCCTGTGGGGACTGGAACAGCTTTGTGGCGATAAACTCGCCCTGGTGAATTGCACCCGGTCGGTGCTCGTCAATCGCTTGATCGAGGTGCTGCCTCCCGCCCAGACGGTGGTGGAAGTCCTGGAAGACGTTCTGCCTGATGCAGAAGTGCTGGAGGCATGCCGTTCGCTGAAGGAGAAGGGCTACCGTATCGCTCTTGACGACGTGGTTTCGTTGCGCGAGGTGGAAGCCTATCTGCCGCTGGCTGACATCGTCAAGGTGGACTTTCGCCTGGCCAGCCGTGTTGCCCAGGCGACCATGGCGTACGAACTGCGCCGCCGCGAAATAATGGCGCTGGCCGAAAAGGTGGAAGACGAAGAAGAGCATCGGGCCGCGATGCACATGGGATACGAACTTTTTCAGGGCTTCTTCTACCAACGGCCCGAGGTGGTACGAAGGACAAACATCGAGCTCCATTCCAACTACTTCCGTCTGTTGCAGGCCGCTCAGGAGCCGGAGCTGGACCTGCGGCTGATAGAAGATTTGATCCGCTCCGAGCCCTCGCTGAGCCTGCGCCTTCTCCATTACTTGAACTCGGTGGCGTTCGCCTTTCGCGTCCGGGTTACCTCGATCAGACATGCGCTGTCGCTGCTGGGCGAGCAAGAGACACGGAAATGGCTGATCGTGTGTGCCGTGGCGGAAAACTGCCATCGCAAGCCCCTGGAGTTGATTACCTGGGCGCTGGGGCGCGCCCGATTCTGCGAACTTACGGCCGGCGTGCTGGCTCGGTCGATGCCGGGCGCGTTTTGGATGGGAATGCTGTCTGCATTTCCTGCACTTCTGGAAACATCTCTGGAAAACCTGCTGAAGCATATGCCGATCGCCAGCGCCTTAAGCGACGCTCTGCTTGGGGGTCCTGGCATTTGCCACGACATTCTCGCCTTGATGGCTGAATATGAGCGCGGCGACTGGGCACAGTGTGTCGAGACAGCGGACAGACTTGGAATCGATGAAGCGAAGGTATCGGCTATTTATCTCGAGGCAACGCAGTGGGCCAACACACTGACCGGTGCAGATGCAGGCAAGACTTCTGAAACCCACAGCGAGGCTCGGTAAGGACGCTGGTTATCATCTATAGTGGCCCTTGCTGTTGCGAGAGAACTTTGTGCCCCTGCGTGAAAGACAATTGATCGCCACGATCCGGCGCATGGCCGGAGGCCTGCCGGACGGCATTGGGATCGGTGACGATTGTGCCGTTATCGGCCTGCCCAAAGGCCACGAAGCTCTCATTACCACGGACTTCAGCCTTGAGAACGTTCATTTCCGGCGCGCGTGGCACCCGGCTGAATCTGTCGGCTGGCGCTGTCTGGCGCGCGGACTGAGCGATATTGCCGCCATGGGAGGCGAGCCACGGGCGGCGTTTTTGTCGCTGGCGCTACCGAAGGAGTTGCCGCAAGCGTGGGTGGATAGGTTCTTCTCGGGACTTCTGAAACTGGCAAGAAAATATGAAGTGCATCTCGCCGGCGGCGATATCGCCGAATCTCCGGCGGGAGTGTTGGCCGACATCGTGGTGCTCGGGTCCGTCCCGAAGGGCAAGGCCGTTCTGCGCTCAAGGGCGCGCGTTGGTGATTTCATTTACATCACGGGAACATTAGGCGCCTCGGTGGCAACGTTGGAGCTGCTGCGGGAAGGGAAGAAGCCACGCCGCGCGACGCATCTGCGGCACTTCTATCCCGAGCCGCGGTTGCGCGTCGGGCGCTACCTGCGCGAGAAGAAGCTGGCGACGGCGATGATCGATACCAGCGACGGACTCTCGGTCGATCTTGGGCACATTTGCGAAGAGAGTGGCGTCGGAGCAGTGATCTACGCCGAGTCGCTGCCCCGCACGTCTGGCCCGCGCGGGCTTGAGTTCGCTCTGCACGGCGGCGAGGATTACGAACTGCTCTTCACAGCGGCTCCAGGAGCTAAGGTTCCGAAGCTCATTGAGGGAGTTGAGGTGACGCGCATCGGCGAGATCGTGGGCGGAGATGTAATTCGCATTGCCGACGCGCAAGGCAAAACCAAGCTGCTGCAACCTGAAGGATGGCAGCACTTCGACTGAAGACCTTTCTCACCACGGAGGACACGGAGAGCACGGTGGAATTCAGATCTCGCTTGGCGATGGTTTGTATCAGGGCACGGCTTTAAGCCGGGCCACTAAAATTGGGTTCACTAAGGCCTTTAGGCCCTGAGCAGTTTGAGAAGCCGTCGCAGGGGCTGAAGCCCATCTATTTCCATGTGTCGTCGGCCCGACTGACGTCGAGCCCTGATACAAAGCTGATTCGGTTGCGAGCCTTCCAGCCGTTCCTCTCGCGAAGCGAACCTTGGCAAGCGAAGGTTCCTAAGCTTAGATTTCTTCCTCCGTGACCTCCGTGGTGAAAGATTTACCCCGTCACAGGCCCCTGTGACGACCACCTCATAGCCCGCACACCGCTCCCCGCTATAATCGCCCCCATGAATCTGGAAAAGAAATTGGCCGAACTGAAGCGTCGCGACTCGCTGGCGGAAGCGGGCGGCGGAGAAGAGCGCCGCGCGCGCGAGCACAAGCAGGGCAAGATGTCGGCCCGCGAGCGCGTCGAGTTCCTGCTCGATGAGGGCACCTTCGAAGAAACCGACAAGCTGGTCACGCATCGCTGCACCGATTTCGGCATGGAAGAAAACATCGTCTATGGCGACGGCTTCCTTACCGGCTACGGACGCATCGAAGGCCGCCTGGTGTTCGTGTTCGCGCAGGACTTCACCGTGTTCGGCGGCTCGCTCTCCGAAACCAACGCAGCGAAGATCGTGAAGATCATGGACACTGCCATGCGCGTCGGCGCGCCGGTGATCGGGTTGAACGACTCCGGCGGCGCGCGCATTCAGGAAGGCGTGAAGTCGCTGGCTGGCTACGCCGACATCTTCCTGCGCAACGTCCTGTCGTCAGGGGTTGTCCCGCAGATATCGGCGATTATGGGCCCGTGTGCCGGCGGCGCGGTGTATTCGCCGGCGATGACCGACTTCATCCTCATGGTCGATAAGACTTCGTACATGTTCATCACCGGTCCTGACGTCATCAAGTCCGTGACGCATGAAGAAGTCACCAAAGACGAACTGGGCGGCGCGATGACGCACAACGCCAAGTCGGGCGTAGCGCACTTCCTGGCGCAGGACGACGCCGAGTGCCTCAGCATGATTCGCGAGTTGTTCAGCTTCGTTCCGTCGAACAACCTCGAGGACCCACCGCGGCGTCCGTGTTCCGATCCGATTGACCGCGCCGACGAAGAACTAGATACGTTGGTTCCCACCGAGTCCAATCTGCCCTACGACATTAAGGACGTCATCAACCGCGTGGTCGACGACGGCTACTTTTTCGAGGTGCAGGAGCATTACGCCAAGAACATCGTCATCGGCTTCGCCCGCCTGAACGGAAAACCCGTCGGCATTGTCGCTAACCAACCGGCGTTCCTCGCCGGAGTGCTCGACATCAGCGCCAGCATCAAAGGCGCGCGCTTTGTGCGTTTCTGCGACTGCTTCAACATTCCGCTAATTACCTTTGAAGACGTTCCCGGCTTCCTCCCCGGAACACAGCAGGAGTATGGCGGCATCATCGTGCACGGCGCGAAGCTGCTGTATGCCTTCTCCGAAGCGACCGTGCCGAAGATCACCGTCATCACCCGCAAGGCCTACGGTGGCGCGTATTGCGTGATGGCATCGAAGCACATTCGTACCGACGTGAACTACGCCTGGCCGACCGCCGAGATCGCTGTTATGGGTCCGGAGGGCGCAGTGAACATCGTGTACAAACGCGAGTTGGAGAAGTCAGACAATCCCGATGTCGAACGTGCAGCGAAGATCGAAGAATTCCGCGAGCGCTTCGCCAATCCTTATGTCGCCGCCGAGCGTGGATATCTCGACGCTGTCATTCGTCCTCGCGACACACGCAGGAAGCTGATTCAGGCGCTGGAAATGCTAGCCAACAAGCGCGACAAGAATCCGCCCAAGAAGCATGGGAATATACCGCTGTAGGAGCCGCCAGCTGCCAGTCATCAGCCGTCAGCAGTCAGGTGCTCTGCTATGGGGTCGCAAACTGCCTCATCCCGATCGATCATCGCCCGCGCAGGTTACGCAGCCATCGATTGATGCTTTTCATGCCGGAGCCAATGCCGGGATTTCCAATACCCTCGTACTTGGCGAAAGGGCCCCCTGACTTTGGGCACCAGGTCGGCTTCTTGCGCGCAGTAGCTTTGCGTTTCATGAACAGTTTCCAATCATCAGGTTAGCACTGCTGCGGGGAAACAAAAGCAGGTCCTTCGCTTCGCTCAGGATGACAATTCTTTATTCACTCCTCAGCGCCACCACCGGATCCACCTTGGTTGCTCTTCGCGCCGGGAGGTAGCAGGCCAGCAGCGCAGCCGCGACCAGCAGTGCAATCACTCCCGCGAAGGTCAGCGGATCGGTAGCCGTCACGCCGAACAGCAACGACTGCAGCGTGCGCGTGAGCGCCAGCGAACCTATCAGCCCGATGACGACTCCGATGAACACGGTGCGCAATCCTTGGCGCACGATCATCGCTACGACGTCGTGATAGGTAGCTCCCACGGCTACACGTATGCCAATCTCGCGCGTGCGCCGGCTGACTGAGTACGCCATCACGCCAAACACTCCGGCAACTGCCAGCAGCAGCGCGACGGCTCCGAAGAAGGCAATGAGGATCAAGTTGAAGCGGCGCGAGCCCAGCGAAGCCGAATAGACCTGCGCGAAGGTGCGAAATTTCGGCGGAATCTCTGGATTCAGATCGTGCAAAATCGCGCGCGCTGCCGAGGTCACCATCTGTGTGTCGGCATCGGTCCGCATGGTGATGGTAATTGCCGGATGCGGACGCTGGTAGAGGTCGACGTAGACGGTGGGCCGCGGCGGAGCATCGAGCCCATACTCGTGAACATCACCGACGATGCCAACGATGGTCAGCAGGCGTGGATCGCCATCCATGTTTCCAAACTCGATGGTGTGGCCGATGGGATCCTGACCGGGCCAGCGCTCGCGGGCCAGCGACTCGCTGATGACGGCGACATGCGGAGCGTCGGGGCCATCGCTGTCATTGAAGAAGCGTCCGCGAAGCAGAGGAATCCCGAGAGTCTCAAAGTATCCGTCGGTGACGACGCCGAAGTCCGCATCGCCCTTCGGCTTCTGGCGAAACAGAAGCTCAAATTCGCGAGCCAAAGCGTCCAGGTTGCTGATGTCTTTGGGAACCTCATTCTGCGTCATGAGCAGAAACGTACCATCGGGCAAACCGCCGTCCAGAGGAAGGCCGCTGGTTGCGCCGACCGTTCGTACCCCGGGGACCTGCTTGAGCCGGCTAATCAGATTCGCGAAGAAAATGCCCTGCGATGTCTTTGATTTCTGATCGGTCCAGTCCACCCAGGGAAGTGAAACGTCCATGGTGACAATCTTGTCGAACCGGAAGCCGGGATTGACATCCAGCACCTTCAGCAGGCTGCGTCCCAGCAGTCCAGCTCCCGCGACGAGGACCAGCGTGATGGCAATTTGTGCCGCGACGATAATCCTTCCCGCCTGCTGTGAGCTGTGCGATCCCGCCTGCTCGCGGCCGCCTTCGCCAAGGCCTGCGCGCACGTTGCCCGACGTCGCGCGAACCGCTGTGAATACGCCCAGTCCCACAGCGACTGCGGTAGAGAGCAGCAGAGCAAATAACAGAACCGGCAGATCGACGGAAACGCTTTCGAGTCGCGGCAGGTTTTGCGGCGCCAAGGCCAGCAGCGCTGCAACTCCCGAATAGGCGCCCAGCACTCCGAGTGCGCCGCCGGCAATAGAAAGCAGCAGCGACTCTGTCAGGTATTGGCGGACGAGCCGTGCCTGGGTTGCGCCCAGCGCACTGCGAATGGCCATCTCGCGGGTTCGCGCTGCAGCTTGCGCCAGCATCAGGTTAGCCACATTCGCGCATGCCACGAGCAAAAGAAACGCGACAGCTCCCAGCAGAATGAGCAGAGCGGAACGGGCCGTGCCGGTGAGCGACTCCCGAAGCGGAACAATCGCGGCGTCTTTCAGCACGCCCTGTTCTTCGGAGGTGTCGTGGATGCGACGTGCGATGGCGCTGATGTTGGCTTGCGCCTGACCGACGCTTACACCATCACGAAGCCGTCCCACAGCATTGAAATTATGCGAGGTTCGGCTTGGAGTTTCGCCGTCGAGATCGGCGGGTAGCCATAACGCGGTATCGGGCGGGAAAGCAAAACCATCGGGAAGCACGCCGATCACCGAGAACACCGCGTTGTCGATCTTCAGGTGCAACTGCGAGAGGTCGGTAGCAGAGTTCAGATACTGATTCCAATATCCGTAGCTGACCAGCACGACCGGCGCAGCGCCCTTCTTCGTGTCGGCAGGAGTGAGGTCGCGTCCCAGAAAAGGTTGAAGCCGGAAGACCCTGAAGAAATCCCCTGAGACGGTCGCGGTCTGCGAGCGCGTGGGCTGCGCGCCTCCTGAAATGGACGCCACGCCGTCGCTGTACTTCGCAATCGCCTGGAACGCGTGATTCTGGTCGCGAAAGTCGTCAAAGTTCGGATCCGCCAGGCGCGACCACGTGCCCTTGGTGTTGACCTCGTGGATGGCCATGATCCGGTCGGGCTGGGGATATGGCAGCGGCCGCAGCAGCACGCCATAGACCACGCTGAAGATCGCAGTCGTCGCGCCGATGGCGAGTGCCAGCGTCAAAACGGCGATGGCGGTGAATCCCGGGCTCTTGCGCAGCACACGAGCGGCATAACGCAGGTCTTGCAGTAGCGACTCCATCGACGGGGCCCTCCACGCACGAGGTGTTCTGGTTTACCAGTTACGCAGAAGGAGCACGTCCGGTTCCAGAGCGGAGCACGGTTAAGGCATTGTGGCGCAATGGAGAATTGCTGTCTGTATGGGCCTGAGGATGAAGGGTTCTGCCCAGACGCCGGTTTCGTCGTCCGGAATCGGACAGGGTGATAGTCGCGGCGGGCATGGCAGGCCGTTACCTTTTCGGTCTAGGATACTTCGCAATCACTACCGTCCCGATCCCGCCACGCGGACGAAACTCGCCCTTCACTTCCGCCCATTTCGGCTTGCACGCCCGCACCACGTCTTCCAGCACGCGATTGACGATGTTCTCCTGAAAGATTCCAAGATTGCGATAGCAGGTGAGGTACTCCTTCAGCGACTTCAGCTCCAGGCAATCGCGATTGGGGATGTAGCGGATCCAAAGCGTGCCGAAGTCGGGAAGGCCGGTCTTAGGGCAGACCGAGGTGAACTCCGGAATATCAATAACGATTTCATAATTCGGAAACTGATTGGGCCAGGTTTCGATCTCAGGAAACTTGGCGTCCAGGCCGGACTCGGCGTGCTTCTCGGTGTAGCGTGCGCTCTTGACCATGAATTCATTGTAGCTGCCAGCCGCTTACAAGGCCGCAGGGTATCAGGCGTCAGGTATCAGGTGTCAGAGAGAGATGCAGCCCTTCGACTTGTCATCACGAGGCCATCTTTTGGCCGAGGGATGTGCTCTCGTTGACATCACCACGCCTTGCCAGGCTGTGTGGCACTCCACACGAGAACGGATCCCTCGCTCCGCTCGTGATGACAAACGTGTTGATTGACTGCTGGGGACTTGATCGTTCTGACACCTGACACCTGACACCTGATGCCCTCACGCCGCCGGCTTCGCTTCGTCCGCCGTGGTTGCCGGATGCGGCTGAACCCTGGCCGGGGGAGGGTGTTTCAACGGCAGCTTGCCATCGCCACGCTCCTGGATGATCTCCGAGTTCAGCTCCGCTCCCACCAGAACGGCGAAGCTCGACCAGTACATCCACAGCAGCAGCGCGATGCCGCCGCCCAGCACCCCGTAGGTCTTATTCAGGTTGGCCACGTGATGCACGTACAGGCTTAGCAAGGTTGAGAGCAGAATCCATCCCAGCACTGCCAGTACAGCGCCGGGCAGCGTGTCCTGAAAGCGCTGCTTTAGGTTGGGGCCTAGAAAGTAGAGCCCCTCGACCGCGAGTACGATGAACGCTACGGCAATGACGTAGCGCAGATACGGCCATGCCATGGCGAATGCCCAGCTGACGCCCATGTGTGAGGCCAGGTACGCTCCGAATTCCGGGCCGACAATCATTACGGAAAAAGCGAACAGGATGAGTGTGCCCACCTCGAAGGTCAACTCGAGCGCCAGCAACCGCGTCTTCCAGATCGGCCGCGTCTCCGGGATATCGTAGGCCACGTTCAGCGCTTCGATCATGTTGGCGAAACCGCCGGAGGCACTCCACAGTGTCCCCAATAAGCCGAAAGAGAGCAGCGCGCTGCGGTTCGGAGTGATGATCTCGGCGACCACTTTGCGCACCAATCCCATACTCTCGGGCGGCATGACGCGTGACAGCGTACTCACCATGGTGCTGAAGAGATTGGGAATGGGCAGATAGGCGATGATGGCCGCGAGAGCAATCAAGGCAGGGAAGAAAGCCATCACGAAGTAATAGGAGAGAGCAGCCGCAAACGCGAGAGTGTGATTGTTGGCGATGTCTTCCCCGGAACGGACAATCACCGTCCGCCATTGTTTGAGGCGCATAGCTGCTCCGAAGTAAAACCCGGCGATCAACGATCATGCAGTGGGATGGCGGAAGCGGAAGCGGGGTGCGCTTGGCTGAGTCGTCGAGACCACGAAAACATCAAACGATAAGAGTCTGGCCACCCTGCTTAGATAAAGATTACCTGCGTTGTGTGATTCCCGGGGAACCGGTTTAAGTACTCCCCATGACGGCTCTGGTTTGTCGGGAAGCGCTACATCACTAGGCTATACTCGTTAGTTTGAACTGCAATGGCGGCAGCAACTGAGAGAGGTCGCACAAGACTGAACGGCAAACTGACCTGGGTCATCCTTTTCGGATTGATCCTGGCGGTAATCTTGCTCGCGTCCTTCATTTCTTTGCGTCGCGCGCGGGTGGCCATTCGCGTAGGCAAGGCGGAAGTTGCGACCATTACCGCCAGCATTTCAACCAACGGCAAGATCGAGCCGATTACGAATTTTGAGGCCCACGCTCCGGCGGCGACCACTGTAATCAGAGTGGATGTGCAGCAGGGCGACTGGGTGAAGGCAGGGCAGTTGCTGGTGCAACTGCAAGACTCCGATGCTAAGGCCCAGGCCGCTCGTGCTGAGGCACAGTTGCGCGGGGCCCAGGCGGATTTGAGTGCCGTGACGCACGGCGGCACCCAGGAAGAGCTTTTGACCAATCGCAATGCACTGACGAAGGCGCAGGCTGACCGCGATGCCGCGGAGCGCAACCTCGCTGCCATGCAACGGCTAAAGCAGAGCGGAGCCGCTTCACAGGCCGAGGTCGATGCGGCGCAAAATCAACTCAAGGCTGCCGACGCCACGGTGCAACTGTTGCAGCAGAAGCTGAAGGACCGCTACTCGACTTCCGAGATCGGTCACGTAGAGGCGCAACAGTCGGAGGCGAAGGCTTCCCTGGCGGCTGCCGATGCGCTGCTGCGCAATTCGAACGTTACAGCGCCGTTTGCCGGTATGGTTTACTCGCTGCCTGTTAAGCAGGGAACTTTCGTCAATGCTGGAGATTTGCTGGTGGAACTCGCCGATCTGCATAAGGTGAGAGTCAGAGCGTTCGTCGACGAGCCCGAGATTGGCCGCTTGCGCAAAGGTCAGACGGTGGAAGTGACCTGGGACGCGTTGCCCGGCCGGGTCTGGAAGGGTGAAGTCGAAACGTTGCCGACGGTGATCGTGCAGCGCAATACGCGCAATGTCGGCGAGGTCACCTGCATCGTCGATAACGCCGATTTGCGCCTGTTGCCCAGTACCAACGTGACCGTAGCGGTGATCGTGGAGCGCCAGGAAAATGTGTTGACGGTGCCGCGCGAGTCCATCCACCAAGACTCCGAAGGACGTTATGTGTTTGAAGTAGTGAATGGAGAGCTGAAACGACGCAATGTGGAAACAGCGGTCTCAGATCTCACCCGCGTTGAGGTAACCAGCGGCTTGTCGGGCCATGCCGTGGTCGCGCTGGGCGCCATCAACTCGCAGTCGCTTGCGGCTGGGATGCCGATAAAGGTTGTAAATCAATGAAGGTAGTTTTCGCCAAGGTCGCGGTTTTCGTTTCTCTGGTACTGGGACTCAGTCTGTTTGCCGTCGCTGGACCGGCGGCCATAGATTCTCTGGCACTGCTGTCCGCCGGACAGATGAACGATCTGCTGGTCTCGTTGATGAACCGCAATGACGCGGAGTCGTACAACTTGCGCTCACGGGCTTACTATGCGACCGAGCAATGGGATGCTGCCATCCAGAATGCCGAGCAGGCTGTGAGCTTGCAGGCCGACGATTCGCAATATCATCTCTGGCTGGGGCGCGCTTACGGGCAGAAAGCGGCAGAGATCGGAAATCCGCTCACGGCCGCGTCTCTGGCGCGCAAAGCGAAGAACGAATTCGAGCGCGCGGTCGAGCTGAATCCGAAGAACATCTCCGCTCGCTCCGATCTTTCGGAGTACTACGTCGAAGCGCCGGCGATCATGGGTGGAGGCCTTGCTAAGGCGCGAAATCAGGCTTCGGAGTTGCAGGGGCTCGATCCCGCTGCCGCCGATTGGGTCCGCGCCATCGCCGCGGAGAAAGAAAAGAAATATGGCGATGTGGAAAGCAGTCTGAAGGCCGCTATCGCCAAGGCGCAAAATCCGGCCCAGTACTGGATGAGCCTGGCTTCTTTTTATCGGCAGCGCGGACGGCTCGACGAGATGCAGAGTGCGATTCATGCTGCACTGGCGCAATCGAATCGGCCGTCTGTGACTTATTACGACGCAGCGAGCGAGTTGTTGCATGCCGGGCGCAATTTTCCAGCGGCAGCACAGTACGTGAAGACCTATTTGTCATCGGGAGCTCTGGTGGAAGACGCACCGGCGTTCCGCGCGCACTATTTACTGGGGCAGATTTACGAGAAGAGTGGCGACAAGGCGAAAGCCTCGGCTGAATATCAGGCCTCGCTCTCTCTTGCTTCGGGCTTCGGCCGCGCCAGGAAGGCCCTCGATCAACTGCAATAGAAGCAGCCGTTCCGCTTCCGCTGGTGGAACTCGACGAGAGAATGTCGCGTAAACCTGTACACCGCAGTTACAGTCTGGTTTTCGGTAGCGGTCGCGCATTGGCGCTCGGCGCCTGCGTGTTGGCGTGCTCCATCGCAGGGGCCCAAGCCTCATCCGATGCGGCCAGCGCCGCGGCGAGCACGGGGCCAATCACCTTCCGTCAAGCCGTCGAGCTCGCTCTTGAGCATAGCGGCATCATGGGAATTGCCGCGGTCAACCAGTGGCGCTCGAAGAAGGTCTATCAGGAAGCCCGCGATCATTACCTGCCCCAGCTCACCGTCGGTTCGGGCCTGGGCTACTCCTACGGATTCCCGCTGACACTCGAAGGCTCAGCTCCCTCCGTCGTGAATTTCACTTCTACACAGTCGCTGTTCAATCTCTCGCTCAAGCAATTCATTAAGGCCGCCAAGATCGAATGGAAGGCGCAGTCGTTCGATGTGGACGACAAGAAGAACGCGGTCATCCTCGACGTGGCGCTGAGCTATGAGCAACTGGACATCCTGAGCTCGAAGATTGGCGCGCTCAACCAGGCGCACGAAGCGGCGACGAAAGCCGTGTACATCTCCCAGGAGCGCCTCAAGGAAGGGATAGACACCCAGCTCAATCTCACCAAGAGCCAGCTGGTCGAGGCGCGCATCCGCTTGCGCATCGCCGACGCGGAAGGTCAGCAGGACGTGCTTCGCGAGCACCTGTCGAAGCTGACCGGCATACCGCCGGCGGAAATTGCCGTGGTTCCGGGCAGTGTTCCTGAACTGCCGTTGATCTCGCAGGAAGACGATTATTCGGCGCGCGCCATAGCCAACAATCCTACGGTGCACCTGGCCGAGCAGAAGGCTGTGGCGGCAGACGTCAATGCCAAGGGCGAGCACCGGGCGCTGCTGCCCTTCGCCGATCTCGCCAGCCAGTACGCTTATCTCGCCAAGTTCAACAACTACGATTTGTATTTCTTGCGCTACTCGGCTAACAACCTGGCAGCGGGTCTGAACATGAAGTTTCCCTTCTTGAACAACGTGCAGAAGGACCACGCCAAGCAGGCCGACGCTGACGCCATCATCGCGCACAAGCAGGCAGATCTTACCAAGAACCAGGTGTCGGAAGATGCGCTCAAGCTGCAGCGCTCGATTCGTCAACTTGAAGCGGCGCGGGATGTAGCCAAGCTGGATTGGCAGGTGTCGCAAGGCGAGCTGGACGCCATTGGACCGCGCATTCAGACCGGCCAGGCCAACTTGCGCGATCAGCAAAACGCCGAGCTCGACGCCGACGACAAGCAGGCCGCATACCTGGATGCTGAATTTGAGCTCGCCCGGGCTGAACTTCAGCTGCTGCGTATTACCGGTGAGTTGGAGAATTGGGCCATTCCCACTCCATAAATCGCATTTCGCTGTTTATCCGGTAACCCCGTGATTCACAAGGTACTTGGATAGCATCCAACTCGAAGTTAATAAAGTACAATGATAAAGATGCCTTTGAAGACGCTGTTCCTCAACCCTCCCTCATTCGAGAACTACGACGGAGGCGCTAGCTCGCGCTGGCCCGCCACTCGCGAAATCGAGTCGTACTGGTACCCGGTATGGCTGGCTTATCCCGCCGGAATGCTGGAAGGTTCGCGCCTGCTCGATGCTCCGCCGCACCACGTGAGCTCGGAAGAGACGATTCGCATTGGCAAGGATTACGAATTTCTGGTGCTGTTTACCAGCACGCCGGGCTGGCAGGGCGACATTCGTCTGGCCGCCGCGATGAAAGAGGCGAATCCTAAGCTAAAGGTGTGCTTTGTTGGCCCGCCGGTTACCACGGCGCCTGAGAAGTCGCTGCGCGAAGGGACGGCCATCGACTTCATCGTTCGCCGCGAGTTCGACTTCGCGGCCGTTGAGTTCGCCAATGGCAAGCCGCTGAACGAAATCCTCGGCGCCTCGTACCTCGATGCCAGCGGGAAGGTGGTACACAATCCCGACCGCCCAGAGATCGCCGATCTGGACGTGCTGCCCGATGTGGTCGACGTTTACAAGCGCGACCTGGACGTCACCAAGTACAACGTTCCGTTTCTGCTCTACCCGTATGTCGCGCTGTATTCGACGCGCGGCTGTCCGGCGCAGTGTACGTTCTGTTTGTGGCCGCAGACCCTGAGCGGGCATCCCTGGCGCAAGCGCTCCAGCGACGCCGTGGCTCGTGAGATGGCGAAGGCCAAGCAGCTGTGGCCGAATGTAAAGGAATTCTTCTTCGACGACGACACCTTTAACATTCAAAAAGCGCGCACCATCGAGCTGTGCTCAAAGTTGAAGCCGGTTGGAATCACCTGGTCGTGTACCTCACGCGTCACTACCGATTACGAAACTTTGAAAGCGATGAAAGAAGCGGGTTGCCGCTTGCTCATCGTCGGCTACGAGTCGGGGGATCAGCAGATCCTGAAGAACATCAAGAAAGGCGCGACGGTTGAACGTGCGCGCCAGTTCACCAAGGACTGCCACAAACTCGGCCTAAAGGTGCATGGCGACTTTATCCTCGGTCTGCCTGGCGAGACCAAAGAAACCATTCGTGCGACTATCGATTTCGCCAAGGAGCTAGACGTCGAAACCATCCAGGTCTCGGTGGCCCATGCTTATCCGGGCACGGAATTCTACGACTTCGCCAAGGCGAATGGCTTCATCGTGAACGAAGGCTCGCAGATGGTCGACGAAGGCGGACATCAGCTAGCCATGATCGAGTATCCCGGCCTGCCGCGCGACTACGTCATGGAAATGGTCCACCGCTTCTACGACGAGTATTACTTCCGTCCCAAGGCCGTCTTCCGCATTGTCCGCAAAGCCTTCTTCAACACCAGCGAGCGCAAGCGCCTTTACAAAGAAGCGAAGTCGTTCATGAAGCTGCGTGCAGCGCGCAATCGTGCGGTCAAAGAAGGTCGCCTGAAGCAGCAGGTTCCACCGCCGTCAGCTCCAACAACTCCAACCCAGCCCACTGCCACCAAGCCGGAGAGCGAGCTGGTCGTCCTCTGAGGCGGTAGTGAGTTTCGCCGATACCTGGTCCGATTGCTGTTGCGGCCTTCGCCGCCAGCGGAGATCACAACTGCGGATATAACGAAGCGCTACCCTTGCGCGATGAATCCAGCTCGAAGAGCGAAACAACCTGTAGCCCAGGACGGAAGTCCTGGGTATCCATATCCCTTTGAAATCTTTTGGGCCCCGTTGGGGGCGACTGCAGTTTGCCCATGCGTTCCGTTGTAGGATTGTGCGTGTAATTGCCTGCTAGTTCCGAAACATCTCCGAACCTACTATGCGCTTCAATACACTCGTGAGACATACCTTCATCGCATGCCTGTTGCTGGCGCTGCTTACCGCCTGCTCCTCATCGAAACCTGCCGAGGCTCCGTCGAACTCGGCGCAGCCCGCCAAAAAGGCCGAAACCAAGCAGCCGCAGTTCGAAACCGGCCGCACTGCCTTTCAAAAGATGTATCTGGCGGCGCGGTTGTGGGCGGCAGACATCAAGCCTTTTCGGTTGCAGTCGCAGTACACTCCCGACGCACCAGAAGGCAAAGCCGGCTTGTGGCGAGCTTCGTTTGCTTCGTCCGCCAAGCACTCGATGAAGATGTTTATCTGGTCTGGACTGGTCGGGCCGGATGCGCCGGAGCAGGGAGTCAGCTTCACCACGGAAGATACATGGAGTCCAACCAACACGTCGACGCAGGTGTTTGAGCTGGCGTTTCTCAAGATTGATAGCGATCAGGCTTACGAAGTTGCGCAGAAGCATGGCGGGGAGAAGTTGCTCAAGAAAAATCCGAAGCAGCCCGTCTTCTTCGTGCTGGAGTGGGACGCGCGCAAGAGCACGCTGTTTTGGCACGTGATCTATGGCACGAGCATGGATGACGCTCAGCTTCGTATCGCGGTGAACGCTACCAGCGGCGAGTTCGATCACGTGGAGAAGTAAGCCGGGTGGTGCGGTTGGTTCGGCGCTGCGAGAAAGAATTCAGCAGGTGGAAGCCCCCGCATTTACGCGTAGGAAATTTATTTCGCTAGCAAGGGAGCTTTAGCCTCGGGCATTCTTCCAGCGCTAAAGCGCGGAATCGAGGCGAGACACTGTTCCTCCGCATAAATGCGGAGGCTTCCACCCGAAGAAATGCGGAGGCCTCCACCCGAGGAGCGGGTTATCCGCCCTTGCTCGGCTTCCAGAGCTCCCAGATGGGAACGCCTTTGTTGTCGCGCAGCACCATCGTGCTGTTTCCGAACACGACTTCGCGCGCGATAACTTCGTCGCCCGCATCGGTAGTCTTCGCGCCAGTCACTTCGACGACGTCTCCGACTTTGATCCAGCAGTCAATTTCTTTCAGGTAATCCTTAGGAGCCAGTTGTACTGTGACCACCTTGTCGGTGACCTTAACCATCAGCATGGTGGGATCCATTGCTCCCGCTCCCTCGGTCACCTGCGTCACGGTTCCTTTGACTTTAGTTTCTTGCGTTACATCGTATTTCGGGCCATTTTTCGGGCTATTTTTTCCGCCCGTCTGCGCGGATGCGCTTATGGTTACCAGGAGAATCACCAGTGAGAGTGCCAGAACATTCGACCACGATCGAAAACCCATAGTCGGTACCTCCTTCCGGCCTGTTGGTGCCAGAACGCCGACGCAAGTCAGGCCAAGCATGTAATTCTTTTAGAACCTTGCCTGTGTCGCGTAAGACACTGCAACAAATTAGCTTAGCTCCGGTGCCGGAGCTCGGCTGTGAGCCGCATCACTGTCCTCAGTGATTGCTAAATGTGAACATCGCTACGATAGTGCTTGCTTAAGCCACTTTAGTGTGCATAATCATGGGAAGAAAGCCTAAGTCTCTGGAGCGCCCCGGAGGGCTTGGGAACCCGCAGCACCGGTCTCGTCCGAACGTCTAAGTCGGGCCGGTTCGCCGCAGCCGATCTGGTCAGGCCTGTACGGCGACGAGTCGCACTGCATTTGCGGTTCTCCGAAAGGACAGCATTTATGGATGACCGACTCACAGTCAGCATTGTGGTAGCCGATGACCACACGATCTTCCGCGATGGCCTGCGTCGCCTGCTGGAGTCCGAACCGGAACTGAAGGTTGTGGGCGAAGCCGCTGATGGCGACGAAGCCGTGGCGCGCACCCGCGAACTTAAACCCGACATTCTGTTGCTCGATCTGGCCATGCCGCGCAAGGCGGGAATGGATACCATGCGCGAGCTCGCCGCCGACAGCAATGGCGTTGCGACCAAAATTATCGTCCTGACCGCAGCTATCGAGCGCATTCAGATTGTGCAGGCGCTTCAGTTCGGCGCCCGTGGTGTGGTCATGAAAGAAGCTGCGACCCAGCTGCTGATGAAAGCCATCCGCGCCGTCATGGCAGGCGAATACTGGGTGGGGCGTGAGGCTGTCGGCGACATCGTCGACTTCATGCGCAACAGCTCTTCCGGCGATAAGCCGCAGAAGAACTATGGACTGACCAAGCGCGAGATGGACATCCTGGTGAGCATCGTGACCGGTCTGAGCAACAAAGAGATCGCGCGCCGTTTTACGCTGAGCGAAGATACGGTAAAACATCACCTGACGAATATCTTCGACAAGGTTGGCGTGAACAGCCGCCTGGAGCTTGCGCTGTTTGCCATCAACAACCGCCTGACCGAGGCCGCCGGCGCCGGCCAATAAGGGCGCGGCGATAGCTGCGCCAGCGTCAAGGGCGTGTGTCGCTTCTGCCCATCACCATCGACGACTATGATCCTCACCTTGTGGTTCGGCTGTTCAGTGAACTCAATCTGCCGGTCGCGGATCGTCACACCTTGCTAGTTGCCGAACCGGCAAACTCCCGGTAGCGCCATTACTATTCTTTAGATTTCAGCTCTGCAAGCACCGCTGAATCACACAGCTATCGGCAAGTTCCAACAGCGACAATGCTCCGTTTTTCGGGTTCATGCGTCTGTATTATCAGGAGCAAAACATGCCCAGGAAGTACCTCATTGGCAGCGTTGGAGCCCTCGTGCTGGCGCTGCTGGTGTTCGCGGGATGCAACCAGAAGCCCGCGCTCACTGACGCTCAGGTTGCCGGCGATGTTCAAAGCAGAATCTATGGCGACGCTGCCGTCCAGAGCCGAAGCATCTCGGTACAGGCGAGCGACGGAATCGTCACCCTGAACGGAAACGTCGCAAATGACGCCGAGCGTGGAGCTGCGGCCAACGATGCGGCTCGGGCGAATGGTGTCAAGACGGTCGTCAACAACCTGCAGGTCGAGCAGGCAGCGGCTACGCCCCCGGTGATAGCGGAGCAGCCGGCGCCCGCGCCGCCTCCCGTTGAAAAGAAGCCGAAGCATATGGCCGCGAACTCGAGTCCAGCAAAACACCGGCACGTGAAGCAAACGGCCAGTGACGACAACAATAGCCATGAGCCGGTGCTTGCTCAGGCGGCTCCGCCCGATACGAATCCTCTAGCGCAACCCGCGCCGGTAGTGGCCCAAACGCCGCCGCCACCGCCACCTCCGCCGCAAAAGGTGACTATCCCGGCGGGCACGCAGGTCACGGTTCGCTTGAACGATCCCCTTGACTCGGAGAAGAACCAGGTCGGTGACAGCTTCCATGGCAGCTTGGGAGCGCCCATCGTGATTGACGATCAGACAGTGATTCCGATTGGCGCCGACGTCACTGGACGTGTGGCCGCAGTGCAGAGTGCAGGGCGATTTGCCGGTAGCTCACTGCTCACGCTCGAGCTGACCAGCGTGTCGGTGAATGGCAAGACCTACAACGTACAGACCAATCAGTGGTCGCGCCAGGGTAAAGGTGAGGGCAAGAACACGGCAGTGAAGGCTGGAGGCGGCGCCGTGCTGGGCACGGTCATCGGCGCCCTGGCTGGTGGAGGCCGAGGAGCTGCCATTGGTGCCGCCGCTGGCGGCGCAGCCGGTACCGGCGTTGCTGCGACGAAGAAGGGCGAGCAGATCAAGCTCGGCCCGGAGTCAACCCTGAACTTCCAGCTGATTAATACGCTGACGGTCACGCCGCAAAGTAGCAATGATCGCAACGCTGGCCGTAATCCGATGGGGAACTAAGCTAAAATTCACAGGGCGCAGTCACAACCTCGCTGCGCCCTTTTGGCTTCTACATAAGAGTGGAGAGTAGAACCTCCTCCTTGTCACATCATGCCCAAGATTAGTGCTCTCCTGCATACTCACAACGATGCCTTGCGCCTGGGACGCGCTCTGGATTCTCTCCGGCCCTGCGACCAGGTGTTGATCATCGACGATAACTCGGAAGACGACACTACCCGCGTCGCTCACGAGAACGGTGCGTCCGTTAAGCAGGCCATCCCTGGGGTATCCCGTGGCGCCTACGCCATGGACGCCAGCTACGACTGGATTTTCTGCCTTCGTCCCAACGAGGCGATCTCGGAAGAGCTTGAGGCCTCGCTGCTGGAGTGGAAGGGACAGGATCCTGAGGAGACGCTGACCTGCTGCAAGGTGCAGGTGCGCGAGCAGAACGGTAGTGGCTGGCACACCCTCGACCCCGAGGTGCGGCTCATCAATCGCAAACTATTGAACTGGGTGGGAGACCTTCCGTTCAGCCAGCACTGCGATATAACCTTGAGAGGAGATTTGCTGCGCTTTAACAATCCCTGACGCGAACTCCGCAAGGACTGAGTGGACCTTTTTCTGGCATGCGTGCTGGCGGTTGCAGGACTGATTTTTGGCAGCTTCCTCAACGTCTGCATCCGTCGCATCCCGCGTGACGAATCCGTTGTCTCTCCCCGTTCTCGCTGCCCCCGCTGCAACAGTCCGATTCGCTGGTATCACAACATCCCTGTTCTTAGCTTTGTGTGGTTGAAGGGCCGTTGTGCCGATTGCCGAGGGCCAATCTCGGTTCGCTACCCCTTAGTCGAACTTCTCACTGCCGCTCTGTTCGTCGGCTGCTTCGCGAAATTCGGCCTGAGCCTCGGGTTGCTGAAATTCTGCGTCTTCTCCTTTCTGCTCGTCGGCCTCATTTTCATGGACGCAGAAACCGGTCTGCTGCCGGCAGAATTCACCTACACCGGGATTGGCCTGGGGCTACTCTTTGCCTGGGTTGTTCCCGGCGACAGCAGCGGATCGGAATTCCTGTTGCGAGGGCTGGGAATTGATACCGTGATGGGTGTTCGTCAAGCGTCTCTCGTGGACGCGACCATTGCAATGCTCTTCGGCGCCGCATTCTTCTATTGCATCTGGGCTGTGTATTATCTCGTTCGCAAACGTCACGGCCTCGGCTTTGGAGATATCGCTCTCATCGCGATGTGTGGCGCGTTCCTCGGTCTCAAGCTGACGCTGTTCGTCCTGTTCTCCGCGCCAATCCTCGGCTGTATCTACGGCATTGGCTGGGTGGGATGGAATGCGATGCGTACCCGCAGGGAATCGGCAATTTCCGGCGAATCGCGCCGCAGCACGGCCGAACTGCTGCAACTGGGAGAAGTCCCTTTTGGAGCCTTCCTCGGCACGTGTTCGCTGCTCGCTGTGTTCTGGGGAGAGCGCGCGTGGGAGGTCTATCTATCGTGGGTGAATCTCCGATAGCAGCAAGCGGCTAGGCCGACGCTCTCATCGCCGCCATCCGGGGACGGCGATCGACAATCTGCCGAAAATGATGTTCGGCATGTACCCAGTGAAAGCGCCGCCATTCCTCTGCCGTCAACGGCCCCAGATTAGGATGGTCCATGATCCTGGTATTCTTTCCGAAACGGCGCTCGGCATCGTTCAACATTGCATTCATGGCCACCAGCGCGTCATTGAACGCGCGCAGGTTATCTCCCAGCAGCCCCTGCCGGGGAGTGATGTTTCGGGCCGCCTTCAAACCGGTTGGAATCCGGCCCAGGCGCAGAACATAGAATCTTCCCGCCCGGTCTTTCCAGGTCGCTTCCCGGCAGAATGGCTCGTTGGCCTGCATCGTCCTCAGCATGCCTCTGGTGGTGGCAGTGAACGTCAGCAGCAGATGCTGCAGAATCAGCGAAGCCGACCACTGCCCATCGTGCGAATAGTGCCAGTCGTCCGGCGAAAAATCGCGCGTCAGCCGCTGCGCTGTGGCGCGGACCTTTTCTAAATGTGGAGACAAAGCGCCTCGCAGGTTAAGCTCAAGTGAGGGAATCTCGGTGTTTCTCGTATTATGCCTCACCCGAGGCGAGGCTCATCAAGCGCCAATGTCTGCCTGCACAAACTTCGAGACGACTCGCAGATCCTTGATGAAGAGCTGCATTTCGCGGTGACGGGCGTCGTCATCCGGGGCCCGCAATATCGACGACGGATGCACCGTTGCAGTAATCGTTACTCCGTTGCGAAAGGGAAGTAGTTGCCCGCGTTGTTGGGTTACCCGAAATGAGCGTCCTAGGAGAGACTGCGCCGCGGTGGCGCCCAAACAAACGATCACCTGCGGCTTGACTACCTCAATCTCTGCATCAAGCCACGCCCGACAGGCGGCGATTTCAATGGAATTCGGTTTCTTGTGGATACGGCGTTTGCCGCGCGGCTCCCACTTGAAGTGCTTCACCGCGTTGGTCACGTAGGTCAGCTTGCGATCGATGCCCGCCTCGACCAGCGCCTTATCGAGCAGCGCTCCCGCCGGACCAACAAACGGCTTGCCCTCCAGATCTTCCTTGTCGCCCGGTTGCTCGCCGACGAACATCACCCTCGCATGGCGTGCTCCCTCGCCAAAGACCGTCTGCGTCCCACGCAACCACAGATCGCAGGCTTTGCACTCTTTGGCGCTCGCGCGCAGCTTATCCAGCGTGGGATGAGGCGGAATCAGCTCAGCGGCGGAATCTGTGGGCTGTGCCTTGCGCGGCATAGCTCAAAACGATGCAACGGAGTGTCGGCAAGTTGTGAGTGCCTTAACGAATTCACGAAAAGTTGGTACTTTCCGGGACCGCGGCCTCAGCGTACCTCCTGTGCATTCTTTGCACAGAGAGTGACCGTGTTCTCGCCCGGAACACTACGTGGTGACAGGTTCCCTGGGAATTGCCGGAAAGAGTAACCCTCATTGTTGCGGAAACGCAAGCCCGCCACCGGAGGGGGCGCAAGATCACATCTTCGGCAGGGCGCCCTCGCGCTACTTCGGCTGAACCTCAACCGGCTGCGTAAGCTTCGTTGAACCTCTTCCCGGACTCGCGATGGTGATGGATTGTGCGTGACTGGTGTACCGCGCCAATACCTCAGGTTTTCCCCAGTCGAGGTCCCAGCCATTTTCAATTGCGATCACGGTGTAGGTACCGGGGAACACGTCGAGAAGGCTGAAGGTTCCGTCCATATCGCTCTGGTCGCGGCGAAAGAAGTCGCGCTTCTGGTCAGGATCTTCGGGCACCAGTACCACCATCGCACCAGAAAAAGGCTTACCGGATTGTTGCGCGACGCCCTCGACCGTCGCGTTCCCGGCTGCCAGCGAAAGCGTAATCTCCGCCGATGCTCCAGACGAGACATTGAGCGTGCGTCCCGCCGGCACCCCGTTGCTCGCGTCGATGCTTACCGCATAGGGCTTGTTCGATGAGGCGGCGCGGAACTCGTATTGGCCGGCGCTGATGTTAGTGAACGTAACCTCTCCTTCGGGGCTCACCGGCCGCACCGCAACAGCTCTTCCTTTGCTATTGCGCATTGCTACTCTCAGCACCACGGGCAATTGCGACTCGCCCGCTACGCGTATCTTCGCCTTCACCGTACCAGTGGGATTGCCCGACGCCATGTCGATCTCAGAGTTGGTGGGACTGAGTTCGACCTCAGTCGGCTCATTCTCCTGTCGATTCATGCCTCCAATTTGACCGATTGTGTAGTGACCTGCGGGAATTCCCGTGATCTCAAATACGCCCGGGGAGTGCTGAATTACTCCGCCCGTTTCAATGTGCTGCATTCCGCCGAGCGATTGTTCCTGAATCATCGGCATGGAATAGCCCTGTTCTCCGTTGCCCTGCGGATGGACGATGACATGGAGCGAAGGAGCCGGGCTGAGGTGGACATCAGCCTCCACTTTGGCGCCGCCACGGATCGGGATCGGCGTTGCCTCATCCGGGTCCGTCGTATCGCCGTAATAGGTGATCGGATACGCGACATCCAGCGCCGGGTCCAGTGGGGGAGGCTGGGGCGTTCCCTCCGGCTCGCTATGAGCACCATGTACCGCATACCACGGTCTTGCCTGCACCATTACGAAGTACGTTCCGTCCTCCAGCGGTGTCACTTCGTAGGTGCCCTGATCGTCAGTCCTGGCTCGTCGCACGGGGTGGATTTGGCTGATGCCTGACGAGCGACTCTCCCCGAGAATCATGACAGTCGCATTGCGGACGGGATCGCCTGACTCATCTATTACCTTGCCCCGCAACACCGGATTGGGAGCAAGCTGGAGCGCCAGGTTCTCCGTAGTGAAAGCGGCGCCGGTGACAATCGCGGTGGAGAACTGCTCATGCTCCTTATAAGAAGTTGGCAGGAAGCCCCGCTTTTCCGCGCCCAGCGAGTACTTGCCGGCGGGAAGGTGAAAGACAAAGCGTCCATCATCGGCAGTAACAATCGATTTGGTGCTCTCCCGGTTCCTCGCATCACCCATCGTGACGCGGACTCCAGCCAGCGGATGTCCGCCGATTTTGTTCACGACTGTGCCCGAGACCTGATAGCTGCCAAACGGAATCTCAGACGCCGCCAGAGACATCGACGTACAGAGCAGCGCCAGACCGAAGACGACAGCGCCGAAGCATCGGAAGCCGGAAGATGTTGGCGTGTTATTCACTCGTCGAAACCAATTGCAGTTGCATCTGCTCTTTCTGCCCCGCTGCCAGCCGTACAGTCTGTCCCTTGCCGTCGTAGGCGCGCATGGCAACCGGGTTCTCGTATTCGAGCTCGGGTTGCACCTCGGGGAATGCCAGCACTCGGTAGTCCCCGGGCGGCAACATTACCGAAAATTTTGTATCCCGGTCTACGAACTGTTCCGCAAAACGTCCGGTGCTATCGGCTAATGGAATGAAATAGACACGCGCGCTGGAGGCCGAAGACGGCGGCCCGCTCCAGCCATTACCTCCCAGTGACATGGGCGCCGCGGAACCGGTAAGGTTATTCGCCCCCTCTACTACACCTTCAATGGTTGCGGTGTCGTTCCGCAGCGTTACTTCGATGGCAGGAGCCGAACTTCCGGCTGGAACCACCAGCGGACGACGCAGCAAGTTGACGCCGCCGGCTGTCACCGATGCTGCGTAACCATGTACCGGGTACACCTGCAGCTGCACCCAGTAGCGTCCTGGCGCGACATGTTCGATCTGCGCCGAATCGTTCTGCGAATCCAGCCTTGCCTGCGGCGTCCCATTCTGCTGCTGAAGCCCGAAGTCATCCGCTGGTTCTAACATCACCGTGACACTGAAGCGGAGCTGCTGCGGAATCATCTGGCCTCGTGGACCTACCGTGCCCGTTATAACTGGGTCGGTTCCATCGTTCAACTGGTCTTTCACATTCACGCGAATTGGTGGAGTCGCAGACAATGGCAGGACTACCCCTTCAGCTCCGCTATGCACGGTCACATTCGCCTCGCCACTGAGCGCCTGTTCCCCGAAACTTATCGCTCGCAATTGATAGCTTCCGTTGGGCAGCAGCCCCACAATCGACTGCTTCTGACCGTCATACTCCAGCGCGTATCCCGGGCCTCCGGGGCCCTGAACCGAAACATCGATACCGAAACCTCTGCCCGGCGGAACATTGGTGACCGGCACAATTACGGGGAAGTAGGGTTGCCTCACCAACGTCAGGTGGGCTTCTGCCGTTTTTCCTGGGGTAAGCTCAATCGTTCCCGCGGAGGAGAAGCCGCTCGCGTTCGGGTAATAGGCCGGTGCGTAGCCGTACACCTGCCCTCCTGGAGCCGAGAATTTCGGGTCTTCATCCCGCAGCTCATGAGTCAGCAGCTTGTAGCTGCCGGCGGAAAGCTCGGCAAAACGAAATTCGCCATCGGACCTGGTGGATTGAACTCCGGCAGAGACCCAGTGGCCGCGACCTTGTCGCACCTGGCGGCGAAAGAGTTCCACTTCGATAGGGTCAGGGGCCTCCGCTGTAGGCAGCGCCACGCGGCCCACAATCAGAGCCTCGGGCACCAGCGCAATTTCCATATCCTTTCCGTCGACCACTCTCTGTCCCATCTGGCCCTGCTCACCTCGGTCGTTCAGGAACCCGGGCTTGCGCGCCGTCAGCGTGTACGGACGAGGGGCGATACGACGAAAATCTTGCGGCGCGACTGGGCGACCTGGGGTTGTCGGGGTTTGGCCCTCAGAAGCAGCCTCTGCGAACACGATCTCAAACCGGCCGCTGCTATCAGTCATCGTGGCGAAGCGTTCGCCCTCGGAGACGACCAGCGCGCGTGCAATCGGTTCGTGCGTGACGCTGTTGATGACCACGCCGCTGACGCGGTCTGCGGGTTTGGCTTGCGGGTCTTGGGCGTGAGCTCGCTGGGAAGGGAACGGAGCAGCCAACAGTAGGGCCGCCAAAACCAGGAGTTCAACCGAGGCGTTTTTGCGGGCGAACATTCTGGGTTAGGTCCTCAGCTCGAATAGCGCTGACGTGAAGAGATTTTCGACGTCCTCATTGTGCCCCAACGCCCAAAAAATGCAATCGGCAATTGAAAAAGGGATTGCTTCCGGTGTGACTCCATTTACAACACCCATACGTGTGGGTCAGTCTCCCGAAAATCGCGAGCGCGTGGAGCAGACAAGGAAGATCTTCGGATGGAAACCGGGATCTCAGTTATCACACACATCTGTGACAAACTCGCTTGGTCGGCGTGGCTCAGTCTCGTAAAATAGCAGGCACGAGGACGAGGGAGATTTGTCTCCGCTCCGACTCGCGCCCGTAATAGGGGAGGCGTGACGCGATCCTATCGTCATAGCGCCAGTTGGCCACTGTTAACTACTCCTGAAACACTCCCATCCTTCCATCCCCAAGAAACTGCACTTAACTCCTTATTTTGGAAGATTTTGCGTGTAAGTCTCACGCGCTCAAGATTTTGCGGAGCTTTTTTCAAGACGACTGAATCGTTTCAAGATTTTAGGGATATACCGGGGGAGGGGGGTAACCCCAGGATTGCACCGGAATGTGTGCAGCTAAAAACCCTTACCGGATGTTACCAGAGAGATAACACGTGTCGTCGCTACGAGGCTCTCCAGGGAGCGGCTATATACTGCCACATGCAATCTGCGGCCCAGCGCAGCTCTCTTTCGCGTGACCTCGGCGCCAGCCACGCCACCGCGGTCGTCATCGGCACCATCATCGGCAGCGGCATCTTTCTGGTTCCCGCCGAAATGATGCAGGCGGTTGGCTCGGCGCGCCTCGTATACCTGGTATGGATCGTCGGCGGCCTGCTCTCCATGTTCGGCGCCATGACCTATGCTGAGCTGGGCGCGATGAAGCCGCAGGCCGGCGGCGAGTATATCTACATTCGCGATGCCTATGGGCCGCTGCCTGCATTTCTCTACGCATGGACGTGGTTCGCCATCGCCAAACCTGCCTCGATTGCAACCACGACAACTGGTCTGGTTCGCATCCTCGGCACCTTTAGCGCGCTGTCGTTCCTCAATCGCCATGCCATCTCGTCGCCCTTCGCGATTACCTATGGCCAATTCGTTGCCATCATTGCGGCTGCGCTTATTACCGGACTGAACTACCTTGGCGTGAAAAAGGCCGGTGAGTTCCAGCTCTTTTTCACTGTGCTGAAGATCGCGATGATCATCGCCATCGCTGTTCTTTGCTTCACCGCCGCAAGCGGCACCTGGAGTAACTTCGCCAGCGAGTTCAAGGGTGCGACCGGCGGCGCTGCCGGCTTTTTCGCCGCACTGGTTGCTGCGCTGTGGGCTTATGACGGATGGAACGACCTGAACATGGTGAGTGGGGAAGTGCGCCATCCTGAACGCAACATTCCCATCGGACTGATTCTCGGCGTCAGCGTCGTCGCCGTACTTTACATGCTGACCAACGCGGCGACGCAATATGTGTTGCCCGCATCGGCGATCGCAGCTTCCGAACGCCCCGCGTCGCAAGCGACTGCCATCGCGGTCGGCGCGTGGGGAGCAGGTATCGTCTCGGCCGGAATGGCGTTGTCAATGCTCGTGAGCCTGAACGGCACCATCATGAGCGGAGCGCGCGTGCCCTATGCGATGGCTCGCGATGGCTACTTCTTCAAAGCGCTCGCCGATGTGAATCCGCGATTTCACACGCCGTCCGTTGCGCTGGGCGTGCAGCTTGTGCTGTCGATCTTCCTGCTGCTCTTCGCCGGCAACTTTCGTCAGCTGTTCTCGCTGGCCATTTTTGCCGAATGGCTTTTCTACATGATTGCTGCCAGTACAGTTTTCGTGTTGCGCAAGAAAGAGCCCAACCTGCCGCGGCCGTATCACACCTGGGGATATCCGGTTGTTCCGGCACTCTTCGTGCTTGCCGCTGCCGTGCTTCTCTACTTCACGTTCACCCAGAACCTGCGCAACTCAGTCTGGGGCTGCGTCGTCATCCTCGCCGGCGTGCCGATCTTCTGGTACTTCGCAAGGCGGAAGAGCGCGCAGGGCGTGCGATGACACCCAGGATGCAGCCGAAGGCGCAGTCCTGGCTAAACGATTGCTAGAGACGATCCGGGCCCCCTGGGGACGACATACGAGCTGCGATGCGGGCGCCGGCTGCCCATTGCAGATTTTTCCAAACACTTTCACCGCGTCATCCGTCTTAGCTAATGAGAACGGCGACCCGTGCCGCTCACGACTACAATGGCGGCGAACTCAGCCATCTTCCGAATCCCGCAGGAGACGACCCTGGCACTCGACGGGCAACGCGAGACAGCAGAACTCGAAACTGTCGTTCGCCTGCACGCTCGCTTCGTCTTCAAGGTCGCCTACGGCGTGCTTGCGCAATGTCGCACGACGCCGAGGACGTTGCCCAGGAAGTCTTCCTCCGCGTGCACCGCGACGGCACTCGCGGCGTGCGCGACATGCAAGCCTGGCTGGCGACCATCGCTTTCCGTCTCGCGATTGACCGTCGCCGCCGTCCCGAAGCTCTCGACATCGCCGAAATCGATATTGCCAGCCAGCGACATCAGCGCCGAGCAGTCCGCTATCGAGCGCCAAAGCCTCGAGCGCGTACATCGTCTCATCGCGTCGCTGCCCGACGATCTGCGCTATCCGCTTGTGCTCTCGGCGATCGAAGAACTAAATTCGCGGCAAATCGCCGCCATTCTCGGCATTCCAGAATCGTCTGTGCGCGGACGCATTATGCGCGCCCGCCAACTGCTGAAAGAAAAACTCGCTGCCATCTCGGAAGTGAAGCCATGAATCCTAACGACCATCTCGACCGCATTCTCGACCATGCGCTCAGCGAATATCGCGACGCCGAGCCGCTCTCCGGAATGGAAGATCGCATTCTGCGCCGCCTCGCTGCGCAACCAGAGCCGAGCTCTCGCCGATGGGCGTGGATTCTCGCCGCTGCTAGCTGCTAGCGCCGCCGTAATAGTCGTCGCGTCTGTGG
Source organism: uncultured Acidobacteriaceae bacterium (assembly GCA_963699875.1). Lineage (GTDB taxonomy): Bacteria > Acidobacteriota > Terriglobia > Terriglobales > Acidobacteriaceae > CAVVDY01. Next base: position 248,949 of record CAVOVN010000010.1, on the reverse strand, counting down.
CTCGGATTGCCGCGAACGTCCGCCGCAGTCAGCTCACCGCTCGCGGTCACGCAAACGGCCCCACAGCACGCGACGGCTAGCAGCGGCACACGTCGAGAGACGCCGGTCGTGCCATCGGCCGCAGTCGCATCCCGCAGCAGCGACGCGCGTTCAGCCTCACGACATCTCGCAACTGCCGTCAATGCCGCAGGTTGCGAAAGCCGCCGCTGCCACAGAACCTGCGCTCAAGCAATTTCCCGCGCCCGCGCCGATGACCAGCGAAGAGCACGCTCTGCTCGCGCTGGCACGAACGCATCCGGACGCCTTGCTCGCACCAGCCGTGACGATGCAGACAAGCTCAGCATCGCGCCCATCGAGATCAAACCACTCGCGCCCGAAGCCGGCGCGCCGCAAGGAGAACAGTGATGAACCGTTTTACCGTCTTCGTATTCTGTGCATTGCTTGCTGCAACCACCCTCGCCAGCGCGCACAGTCCTCGCCCGACACACGCCCAAGGCCAGCGCCAGCCTGCGTCCGATGCTGCGCCTAGGCACTGTTACGCGCTCAACTACGTCTTGAAAGAATTGGACGGCACGAAGGTCATCAACCAGCGCAGCTTCGTGCTAAACACTCTGCATCGAACTCGGCGATTAACTCGCCGGTCGCCGATTGGAGTCGCCTGCGCGTCGGCAACCGCGTCCCTGTCTTCGTTCACAGCCAGGAAAAAAGCTCCGCTAACACCGTCACGGACTTTAATTACATTGATGTCGGCGTGAACATTGACAACCGCCTGCGTGAAGCGGGAGACGCGCTCGCCCTCGAGGTCACCGCCGATATCAGCTCGGTTGCCGCTGAGACGCCTAGCGGCGTAGGTCCGCCGCCAACGGTTCGCCAAATCAAAGGTACGGCCATGTCGACCAATCTATCCCGGCAAGCCTTCCGTCGTGTTCTCCGCCGACGATCCCGGCAGCCAGCACCGCTTCGAGCTACAAGTCACGGCCACGCCAGTGCGGTGAGAAATTCGTTTCAGCGAGAACTCGGGTGCCCCATTCCGGCATCTTTTGCCGGAGTGGGAATTTCAAATCTGCGCCAGCGCCTCGCGCGCCGCGGCGATGGTCTGGTCGATGTCTTGCTTTGTATGTGCGGCGCTCATGAATGCCGCCTCAAATTGCGACGGAGGCAGCCACACTCCAGCATTCAGCATGGCGTTGTGGAAGCGACCGAAGCGAGCTGTATCGCAAGTCGCCGCGCTCTCCCAATCCGTGACCTGTTTATCAGTAAAGAAAAAGGTAAACATTGAGCCCACACGATTCGCCGTCATCGGAACGCCAGCTTCGCGTCGCGCGCCTGCAACACGCCCGCGACCAACGCCGCCGAATTCTCATCAAGCTGCTTGTACAGCCGCTCCCGATTTGCACGCAGCTCACACAACGTGGTAATTCCCGCAGCCATGGCCAGCGGATTCCCGCTCAACGTACCCGCCTGATACACCGGACCAACTGGCGCAATCATGTCCATGATTTTCGCCGCGCCGCCGTACGCGCCGACGGGCAAGCCGCCGCCGATAATCTTCCCCATCGTCACCAGGTCGGCCTTAACGCCGTACAGCTCCGACGCGCCGCCAAACGCCAGCCGAAATCCGGTCATCACCTCATCCAGAATCAGCAGCGCGCCCTCGCGTTCGGTAATCGCGCGCAAGCCCGCAAGATACCCGTCGCGCGGAGGCACGCATCCCATGTTGCCCACGACCGGCTCGACGATGACGCACGCAATCTTACCCGTGAACTTCTGGAACGCCTGTTCCACCGCGCCGAGGTCGTTGTAGGGCAGCGCGAGCGTGAACTCCACAAACTCTTCGGGTACGCCCGCCGAGCCGGGAATGCCCAGCGTGGCCACGCCCGAGCCCGCTTTGACCAGCAGCGCGTCCGAGTGTCCGTGATAGCAGCCCTCGAACTTCACCACGAACTTGCGTCCGGTGTACGCGCGCGCCAGGCGAATAGCGGACATGGTCGCTTCCGTACCTGAGCTGACGAAGCGCACCTTCTCCACCGCGGGAAACGCCTCGGCCACCAGCGCTGCCAGTTCGGCCTCGGTCGGCGTGGACGCGCCAAAGCTGGTGCCATTGCGCGCCGCCGCCACGATCGCCTCGATCACCTCAGGCGCGGCGTGTCCCAGGATAAGCGGTCCCCACGATCCGACGTAATCGATGTAGCGATTGCCGTCAGCGTCCCACACATATGCGCCTTCGCCGCGGACGAGGAACGGCGGATCGCCGCCGACAGACTTGAAGGCGCGCACCGGCGAATCCACTCCGCCAGGAATGAGCTGCTCAGCTTTGCGCTGCAGCTCGCGTGATTTGTCGAGAATGAGTGCCATAGTTCGAGTCTAGCAAGCAAGCAGTCGCCGGAACTTGTGAGGCGAATCACAAGGCAGCTATCAGCCGTCAGCTATCAGAAGAAGTGAGGAGAACGGGAGCGATCAGGCATTCGTTATCACGCGGTGAGACCTTCACTGATACGCGATGGTGAAACTCAACACCCTCAACCGTGCGGGGGGGGGGGAGGAGCCTCGGTCTTTATAAAAAAAGTACCTGCCAGTCCATGCCGAGTTCACGAAGTTGGTGTAGTCCTTATGCATTTTGTCGTGGGCGGTCTGGTCGAGATACACCATGTGTCCTGACGCGTAATAGTCGAACGAGATGTTCTTGTGCAGGTCCGGGCGTAACGTTGAGCTGGTTCATGGTGTACTGCGCGGCCAGGAACGGAGTCGCCATGTCGTAGTCTCCTTCCATGACGAGGACCTTAAGATAGGGATCCTTGATCATGGCCGAGCGCAGCGCGCTGGCTACGTCGGCATATCCCATCTCGAAGCCGCCACCGGGAAACCCGGCGTTGGGACGAGCCCAATTCCAGGTGAAGACGCCGGGGCCGAGCTCGCGCGCCGAGGTGTAGTAGGGCATGTCGACTTTGTAGTTGAGATCGCGGCGAATGTAGTCATTGAACACCGCCGTGAACGGACCCTGCGTCGCGGCCGAAGTCGGATCGAAGCGGCCGTTTTCCAGCGCGCCATTAGGAGCAGGGCTGGTGTAGCGGCCATCGAGGCGGCCGACGACCTTTTGCTGGTCGGCGAGCAGCCACTGCATGAAGGTACGAACGTCGATGCGCATGTTGGCCATCTGCACCACGTTCCTGGGCAGCCCGGTGTACTCCGCGACCTTGTCGATCATGGAGGAGCGCTCTTCAGGCGAGAGCGAGTCGCCCTTGTTCAGCGCCGGCCAGTACTGGTTCATGGCGAAGTCGCTGGCCTCCTGGCGCGTCTTATTCATGTCGCCGCGAGAGGTTTGGCCCCAGCTTGTGGTGATAGCCCGCAATCATCGTCATGGTGGGCAGGATGAGCGGATAGGGCACATCGTTGGTGGGAGCGAATTCCAGGCTTTCGAAGTTCAGCACCATTGAAAGCAGGCAGATGCCGTTGAAGTTGATGCCCTTGTCGGCCAGGTATCCGGCGACGCCCGCCGAGCGCGTGGTGCCGTAGCTTTCGCCCAGCAGGTAGAGCGGCGACGACCAGCGCTCATAGCGCGAGATGTACATGCGGATGAATTCGCCGAACGACTCGATGTCGCCCTGCAATCCCCAGAACTGTTTCGCCTGCTGCATGTCGGCAGGACGGCTGTAGCCGGTGCCGATGGCGTCGATCATCACGATGTCGGTGGCGTCGAGCGGCGTGTCGGGATTGTCGTGCAAGCGATAGGGCGCCTCGGGCATCCAGCCTTCGGGCTGCAGCACGACGGTGCGCGGGCCGAGCGCTCCCATGTGCAGCCAGATGGAAGCCGAGCCGGGTCCGCCATTGTAGGAAAAGGTCAGCGGACGCGTGGCCGGGTTGACGCCATCGAGCGTATAGGCGACGAAAAACATCTCGGCTTCGATCTTGCCGGTCGTGTCCTTGATGGGCATGCGTCCGGCGGTCGCGGTGTAGTGCAGCGTGCGACCGTTGACCGTGATCGTGTGATGCGTCTGGACCGGCGCGACTTCCGCCATGTCCCACTTGTAGTTGGCGGCTGCGCCTGCATGTTCGCCTTCAGGGGACGCAGGTGCGGTCGCTTCGCGATGCTGCTCCTGCTGTTCGTGCTCGCGGGTGGGTGCCTGCGGCGGAGGCGTTTGCGGCGGAGCCTCAGTGGCGTTCTGTTGCGTTGCCGGATTCGGGTTGCGGGCGTGTTCCCGAGGTGCCTCGGGCTGCTGGGCCGCAGCGCCGACGGAGAGAACCAGTGCCAGCGACGCCACAAGGGAGAAGGCTGTCTTCATGATAGTGAGTTCCTCGAATGTTGCGCTTGGATTGCGATGCATGGGAGCGGCTGATGAGGGGGACGCACTGCACAATTAGCATTGCGGTTTTCGATGATACCGTGCGGCGAATGTTAAAGGGAAATGAAGTCGAAAAGTTGTCGCTGTATGTGGCTAAGAGCAATTAGCAATTAGTAAAGACCGAGGGCCAAAGCCACAGGCTACGATTCGTGCCCGTAGAGCGCGTCGAGCCTGAGCAGCACTGCGACAAACCTCTCCGCTGCTTCGCCGATGCCGGGGCTGGAGCTTTCGCTGGGCCCGGCGACGTTCAGGGTGCGAATGCCGCGCGAGTCGATCCAGTGATGAACGCGCGGCACATCGGCGAGAGCGGCGGGATCGGCGATGAACAGAGGCTTGCCGTAATGCTTGCGCGCATTCGGCGGTCCAGCGTGTGCCGGGGCCTTGGGCTTCCAGCTCGCCTCGACACAACAGCAGCGTGCCATCGGAGTCGCGAACATTCCACTGGGTACGCTGCGAGCGCGGGATGTCGAGCGCGTCGGGACTGCGATCTTCGGGCGTCTCGATGAGAGGGAAGCGATCGGGAATCAAGCCATCTTCGGCTACACGCCCGGGCGGGCACCAGCCTCCAATGGCGACGCCGAGGGACGCGGCGGCACGAAGCGCGGCCTGGTCGACGCCGGTCTGGCCTCCGGAGATGATGCGGGTGAGCATGGAATCAAGATTAGCTCTTGGCTCTTGGCTTTTAGCCTTTCGTTCCCGAATAAACGCTCTGACTCTTACCAAGAGCTAAAGGCCAAAAGCCAAGAGCAGCTTGCAAAAAAAGGCCGGCATCAGGAGGTGGTGCCGGCTAGGAGGAAACGTGATTCTTCTTTCTTTGTACTAATCGAGCGGGATGGTGTGCGTTCCATTGGTCCGCTCGTCTTGTTAACGGGAGAGTTGTGCAAACCGCCCCCGTCAATAAAATCGATGCCTTCGCATGTGGACAGGTTGCGACATTCGAGAGCTGGATCTCGATAGGAGAGTTCACGGCCCGCTCGGGTCCTGCCTGGCGAACACCGTATCTATCGGCAAATGCGTGGCTTTTCTTGAGTGCAAGATGACACTGGCCCGATTTGTTGTTAGGCTCGGAAGTCGCCTCGCCTATGCCCTTAGAACGCTTACAGAAGATCATTGCTGCTGCTGGAATCGCCTCGCGCCGCAAGGCCGAAGAACTCATCACCGGCGGATTGGTGTCGGTCAACGGACAGGTGGTGACTGAGTTGGGAACGAAAGCCGATCCTGCTGCCGACAACATCAAGGTAGCGGGCAAGGCGTTGCAGGGCCCTGAACGCCACGTCTACCTGTTGCTGCACAAGCCCAAGGGGTACGTCACGACCGTGACCGATCCGGAAAAACGTCCAACCGTGATGGACCTGGTCCGAGTTGTGGGCGCGCGACTGTACCCGGTGGGCCGTCTCGACTACCTGAGTGAAGGCTTGTTGCTGCTGACCAACGACGGCGCACTGGCGCAGAAGTTGACGCATGCGTCCTCGCACGTGCCGAAGACGTACCTGGTGAAAATCAGCGGCAAGCCGACCGACGAAGAGATCAAAAAGCTGCGCGCCGGCATCTTTCTTCCCGCCGAGACCAAGCCGCTGAAGACGCGCGAAGGTAACGAGCAGCGCCGACGTTCACAGGCGGTGCGGACGGGGCCAACTAAGATCGAGTTGCTGCGCGATGCGGCGAATCCCTGGTACGAGATCACGCTGATCGAGGGCCGGAACCGGCAAATCCGGCGAATGTTCGAGCAGATTGACCATCATGTCGAGAAAATCAAGCGTGTGCGCTACGGTCCGCTACAGCTCGATGTCGAAGTGGGACAATTCCGGCATCTAACCAGTAGTGAGGTTGCGCAACTGAAGTCGCCCACCAAGGTGTCGAAGCCGGGTCGTAAACCGGAGCGCAGCGGTGCACAGTTGACGGCGAATCGCGAACAGGATAAGAAGGTGAGCAGGCCCGCAAGAAGGCAGGAAACCGGCAGTTTCCACCCCGCCAAAAAAAGGCGGAATGGGGCACCCCGCAAGCGCGGCCACTGACGAGTCGCCACCGCGCCAAAAGCAGGCGGAATGGGACATGCGGCCCGGGTTCCTAGCATCCTCGCAACGGAAGTGCAAGGGGAAGAATGACAAAATTCAAATCGCTGGTGCCGGCGCACCTCGATGCGCTGCCCAGCTATAAGCCGGGCAAACCGGTCCGGCAGGCAGAACTGGAGAGCGGAGTGACTTGCATCAAGATGGCGTCGAACGAGAATCCTTTCGGGCCATCGCCGCTTGCCATCGAGGCCATTCGGCGCGCTGCCGCCGATATACACGTTTATCCCGACAATGACTTGATCGAGCTGCGCGGAGCGTTGGCCGAGATCAACAACCTCGAATCCGAGCAGGTGATGGTCACCTCGGGCTCGACATCGTTTCTTGACTTGATTGCGCGGACGCTGCTGGCGCCGGGACTGAACGCCGTCACCAGCAAACATACGTTCATCGTTTATCCACTGGTGACGCGCGCGACGGGAGCGCGGCTGATCGAGATGCCGATGCGCAATCACCATTTCGATCTCGAGGCTATTGCCGCTGCGGTGAACAGCGAAACCCGCGTCGTGTATCTGGCGAATCCGAACAACCCGACCGGAACTCTGCTGGAAGCGGCAGAGATTGATCGCTTCCTCGATCGCCTGCCTGAGCACGTCGTTACCGTGCTTGACGAGGCTTACTACGATTACGCGAACCATTTCGCTTCGCAGCGAGGAGTGGAGTACTCGCACGCGCTCGATTACGTTCGCGAAGGGCGTCGCGTTGTCGTCTTGCGTACGTTCTCGAAGGCGCACGGATTGGCGGGGCTACGCGTGGGTTATGGCTTCGGACCGGCGGAGTTGCTGGGCTACTTCCACCGCCTGAAGCCGCCATTCATGGTTTCGGCACTGGGCGAGGCGGCAGCATTAGCCGCGCTGGCCGACGCCGAGCACGTCGCGAAGTCGGTGCGCTCGAACGCGACCGAAGCCGAGCGCCTGCGTCGTGAGCTGACGGCGCTGGGAATCTCGGTGGTGCCCACATGGGCCAACTTCCTGTTCTGCGAAATCGGCGACGAGTGTGCGCCGATGTGTCGGCAACTGCAGGACGCAGGCATCATCGTGCGCCATATGGCAGGAGACTGGAATGCGCTCCACGCATTTCGTGTGACCGTAGGCACGCCTGAGCAGAACGACAAGTTTCTGCACGCGATGAAAAAAGTACTCGCCCGGGTCCCGGCATAGTGAGACTTATTTCCTCTCGCCTGAAAATTATGCAGCGCTGGTGACTGCATCCGATTGAGCTCATGTCGATGCCGTCACCCTCTTTAGTCGCGTCAAGTTTGAATCGAATTGCCGCCGGAGTCGTCTACACAATAAAGGCTCCGGGGAGAACTCTTGAAAGTTTCCGAAGTGTTGCAAGCATGGACAAGCATTTTGTCCGGCAGGGTCCCATCTCTTTCCATCGAAATCACTCGTGAGTGTCCGCTTCGCTGCCCTGGTTGCTATGCCTATGAAGAAGACCACTTGGGGATTCCTGGCGTTACTCTGCGCCAGCTTGTGGACTACAAAGGCAGCGCATTGGTGCAAGGCGCTCTTCGCCTGATCGAAGAGCATCGCCCGCTGCACGTCTCCCTGGTGGGAGGCGATCCGCTGGTGCGGTTTCGCGAGTTGGAAGTGCTGCTGCCCGAGCTGGAGCGGCGCGGTATCCATGTGCAAGTGGTGACCAGTGCTTTCCGCCAGATCCCCATTAGGTGGAACGCGCTGTCGCGTCTGAACGTCGTTGTCTCCGTCGACGGTCTGCAGCCCGAGCACGATGTACGGCGCAAGCCGGCTACGTACGAACGCATCCTTAAGAGCATCTCGGGAACCAAGGTCACGATCCATTGCACGGTTACCGCGCAGATGATGGAGCGTCCGGGCTACCTCGACGATTTCTCTCGATTCTGGAGCGAGCGCGAAGAGACGAAGCGAATCTGGTTCAGTCTGTTCACGCCTCAGAAGGGAGCCGTGGATCCGGAAATCCTTACGCCTGACCAGCGGAGACGAGTCATAGAGGAGCTGCTTCGACTGCGCATTGCGTATCCTCTAATCGAGATGCCCAAGGCCTTGATCGAAGAGCTTCAGCATCCGCCGGCGTCGCCCAGGGACTGCATCTTCGCCCGCACCACGCTTACCGTTTCGTCGGACCTGAAGACTCGGGTTACGCCCTGCCAGTTTGGTGGCACCCCGGACTGTTCACAGTGTGGCTGTATCGCAAGTATGGTTCTTGCCGCGGTCGGGCATCACAAGGTGTTGCCGGGGGTCAGCGCGGGGCAGCTTTTCTTTCTGTCAGATCTGATCGGAAAAGGTGTCAACAAGTTTCGCGGACGCGACTCGGGAGAATCTCCTGCCTACCCAGAGGCTGACCACGAGGACAGAGCAGCGTAACCGGGAACATCACACCCATCCCTGTGCTGCGTCCCCGGATGCGCGCGAACCTTGATGCAAAAACATTATGACCATTAAGCTCAACCGGCAGGAGAAGATCACCGACCTCACGCCTGCGCGGAGGTGGGAAAGAATTGTGGTGCGTCTGGGATGGGTGGAAGCCCCTGCATTCATGCAGGGGAACAGCGTTACATCATGTCGAGGGGCTTTAGCCGTCGGCAGTTCATCCGCGCATGATCTTTGCTGGGCCGAAATCCAGCGCTAAAGCGCTCTTCGAAAGACCGGATTTCCCACGCTTGAATGCGTGGGCTTCCACCGAACCCGGAGCCGAGCTAATTGCTTCTTCTCGTCTTCTCCATCTGCGTGAAGTCTTCCAGCATGGGCAAGCGCGCGGCGCCGTATAGTCCGGCGTCGCTGCCCAGCAGAGCGCGCGTGATAATGGTGCTCTGCGCGAAGTCTTTCTGCTCAGGCGAAGTTAGCGAGTAGATCGACGAGCGGAACGTCATCTCCTTGAACATGGCGGGAGCGAAGGCGTCCCAGGCACTAGCCACGCCTCCTCCGATGACATACATCGGCAGGTTGAGCGCGTTCACCATGCCGCCGATACCGATGCCCAGCGCGCGTCCTACGGCCTCGAAGATACGCTTCGCCGATGCGTCGCCCTGCACCGCGAGATTATAGAGAGAGCGCGAAGTGAACTGCATCGGATCATGGCTGAGGCGGTCGAGCTCTTCGGAGCCTTCCTTGCGCTCGATGACCTCGCGTGCGATGCGCACCACGGCGGTGGCTGACGCGTACTGCTCCAGGCAGCCTCGGCTGCCGCAGCCGCAGGGATGGCCGTCGGGAAAGATGTTGAAGTGCCCCAGCTCGCCGGCCATGCCGGTCATGCCGTGCCAGAGGCGCCCGTTGAAGACCAGTCCGCCGCCGACGCCGGTGCCGAGCGTGTACATGGCCATGTGCTCGACGTCGCGTCCTGCGCCCAGCCACTTCTCGCCCATGGCAGCGACGTTGGCGTCGTTTTCCAGGATGACGTGCGTGCCGAGCTGCTTCTCGATGACCTCGCGCACGGGGAAGTTTGTCCAGTCGGCAAGGTTGGGCGAGCGCATGACTCTGCCGGTCGCCATGTCGATAAAACCGGGCACGCCGATGCCGATGCCGGAGAGAGTGCCGGCATCTTTATATTTGGCGCGCACCTGTTCGATGGCGGCGCACATATCGCGGATGACGAAATCGCGCCCGCGACTGACCTCGGTGCCGAGCGTCAGCTTCTCAAGCAGCTTGCCATTGTTGTCGACTGCGGCGATGCGTAGGTTGGTTCCACCAAGATCTACGCCGATGGCGAATGTTTGCATGTGTGCCTCGATCAGATTTTTGCTGCCTGTACCGCAGCACAGCGCCAGTTACGATTGTTGAGCACTTGTTTACGCTTTGTCATCACGAGCGGAGCGAGGGACCTGTTCCCGTTCGCCCCGAAAATGATGGTGTCTCCGTCGCTGGTCTGCACTGGCCGCGGCTGCTGACTACGCGCACAAACTCCAGGTCCCTCGACTTCGCTCGGGATGACACAGAGCGTACAACACTGCAGCTAAAGCCGCGCGCTTTCAAACCATCACTTTTGACACTGTGGGCAATAGTGACTGCTGCGGCCGGCGATGACAATCCGCTTGATTGGAGTTTCGCATACCAGGCAAGGTTCGTCTTCGCGGCCGTAAACCCGATGCTGGAGTTGGAAAAATCCTGCCTCTCCGTCGGCATTCACATAGTCGCTTACGGACGAGCCGCCCAACGCGATAGCTTCCTTCAACACCTCTTTCACTGCCAGGTGTAACTTGCGCAACTGTTCACGCGTGAGCGACGAGGCGCGGCGTCGCGGCCGGATACCCGCACGAAACAGCGACTCGTCGGCATAGATATTTCCAACTCCACTCAGCAAACCTTGATTCAGCAGAGCGCTCTTAATCGGCGTCTTGCGCTTGCGGAAGAGCTCCACGAACCGGTCAGCCTGCGACTCCAGTGGCTCATCACCGGGAGCAGCGAAACCGGCGCTTCCTTTCTTATCCAACCTGACAACCGCGAGCCGCCCGAAGCGCCGCGGATCGACGAAGCGCAGCTCGCGCCCTGACTTCAGCTTCAGCACGGCGTGCGTGTGCTTCAGCAGATCATCATTGGGTTGTGCCACTTGCATGCGGCCCGTCATGCCGAGATGTACGATCCATTGTCCGTGTGGCTGGGGCTTGCCTTTGCCGTTACGAGGAGCGCGTTCCAGGTCGAACACTATGTGTTTGCCCACGCGTCGAACCTTCGCGATGCGCGAGCGCTCCAACGCGGCTACGATTTCTTTCGCGGGCGACTTTAGCGGCTCGGGCTTTTCACCAAGCCAGACGGATTCGATCACGTCGCCGGCGACACGCTTGTCCAATCCGCGAGCCACGGTTTCGACCTCAGGAAGCTCAGGCATAAGGGCATAGTGTACGGCAGGACCCAAAAGCCGTCAGCTTTCAGCAAAAGCGAGAGAGCCGAAACCGAGGCCTGAAGCGAAGGGCAAAGTGAGCCTCATCCCCCGAAGATTTTGCTGATCTCCGCTGGATTTGCGGCTTGGGCTGCGAAGGTAAACGTCCCATGCTCACGCATCTCTCGTGCCGCGGTTAGAAAGCTTGCCAACGCGGTACGCGCCAGGGCGCTTCCAACGCTGACGCGGCGCACTCCAATCTGCTCCAGGTCGGCTAAGAGTGAGTTGCACACCACGCAATCCCATCAACACGTTTACCGGGCGATCGACCGAGTTGACCACGCTGACAATATCTTCCTTCGTCGCGAGACCCGGAGCATATAGGACATCAGCCCCTGCGTCCTGAAACGCCTGCAGTCGCGCAATGGTGTCGCTCAGGTTAGGTCGGCCGTGCAGATAATTTTCGGCGCGCGCGGTGAGAGTGAACGGAAAGGGCAGACCCCGCACCGCCTCTACCGCTGCCTTCACTCGCTCGACGGCAAACTCCAAGTCGTAGATCGGGTTGTCGGCGTTGCCGGTTGCATCCTCGATGGAGCCGCCGACGATCCCGGTCTCTGCCGCAAGCTTGATGGTTTCGGCGACGATTTCGGGCGCATCTCCGAAGCCGTTTTCCAGATCGGCGCTGACCGGCAAGATCGTGGCACGCGCGATGGCCGCGGCGTTCTGTAGAGTCTCATCGCGACTAAGTGTGTTGTCGCGCCTGCCCATGGAGAAGGCATAACCCATGCTGGTCGTCGCCAGGGCCTCAAAGCCAAGGTGCTCCAGCAGACGGGCGGTGCCGGCATCCCATGGGTTGGGAATTATGAACGTACGGTTACCCTGGTGCAGTGCACGGAATTGTTTACCCTTTTCGCTTTGCATTGCTCTCGCCGTCTCAGGATCGAAACCTGTTATTCACCATAAATTAATAGAGAAGGGCTTGATAGTTGCCAGTGATATGATGCCCTGCATTGAACCGCCGTTAAATCACCCCAGCGTTAGAGGATACCAGTGTCCACTACTCCCAGCGGGCAGCGCTTACTAATCATTGAACACAACGTCGCCGAAGATGGCACACCCACACTCGTCTGTAAAGGACGCATGAATCTGGAAAGCGCCAACCAGTTTCGCCAGGAAGTGAAGAGCCTTTCGCCGACTCATCATACGGTCCTCGCCGATTTGAGCGGAGTTGACGCGGTAGACAGCGCCGGACTGGGGAGCATCCTCGGCACCTACGTTTCGGCCAAAGGCGACGGTTGTGAACTGGTGCTGGTAAACGTGCATCCGCGGGTGAGAGACTTGTTGGACATCACCAAACTAACGTCGGTGCTGTCGATACAGTAGAGTCGCTGCTGCTGTGGCAGGGTGGGTTGCCGCTGCCCGACGGCTGCTCTCTGCCAGACATACGCCAAAGATGGACTCGGCACAGAGGGCTTGGGCGGGGCACTTTGCCTTGCACGTAACCGACCCTGTAAAATCAATAGTTACACACCCCGTCTTTCCTGGACTTCCCGGTAATTCAGCGCCCCGTTCAAGAACAGACAGGCGAGTTGTGTGCGAATCCGAGCGGCCGGCCTGCGACATTGATGAGCGGGCGGTCGCGCGTGGAGCAGCCATTTGAAACCAGGTAAGACAGCCGTTGTCGTCGGCGCTCAGTGGGGCGATGAGGGCAAGGGCAAAATCGTTGACGTTCTTTCCGAGCGCTTCAAGGTCGTCGCGCGCTACTCCGGCGGACACAACGCCGGGCATACCGTTACCATTCACGGCCAGAAGTTCATCCTGCAGCTCATTCCGTGTGGAGTGCTGCGCGAAGGCTGTCGCGGCGTCATCGGCAACGGAGTGGTGCTCGATCCCTTCGCCTTCATGCGGGAGGTGGACGCGCTGCGTGCGCAAGGCGTAAACGTCGATGGCAATCTGTTTGTCAGCAACCGGGCGCACGTCATTCTGCCGTATCACCGCATGATTGAGCTGGCGGCAGAGAACGCACCGGGCCGCATCCGGATCGGCACCACCTCGCGCGGCATCGGACCGACCTACGAGGACAAGATGGCGCGCAGCGGTCTGCGCGTGCAAGACCTGCTCGACAAAGCGCTGCTCAAGAAGCACATCGAAAACGCCTGCCAGGAGAAGAACACCATCGTGCACGCGTTGTTCAATGCGGAGCCGCTCGACCCCGACAAGATGTACAACGAGTACGCGGAGATTGCCGATCGCGTCGCTCCGTTTGTCACGGATACCTGCCAGTTGCTGAACAAAGCAATTGCTCACGGCGAGCCGGTGATGTTCGAGGGCGCGCAGGGAACCATGCTCGATATCGATCACGGAACGTATCCCTTTGTGACCTCGTCGAGCGCGACGTCGGGAGGTGCGGTGACCGGCACCGGCGTGCCGCCTACTTCGATCACGAGCGTGATTGGCGTGACCAAGGCTTATTGCACCCGCGTCGGCGGCGGGCCATTTCCGACTGAGCTGCACGATGATCTGGGCGAGGCGATTCGCAAGAAAGGGCAACGAATTCGGCGCCGTGACTGGGCGCCCGCGTCGCACCGGATGGATCGATCTGCCACTGCTGCGCTACTCCAACATGATCAACGGCACCAGCTGGCTGGTGGTGACCAAGCTCGACGTGCTGGATGAGCTGGCCGAAATTCCGGTATGCGTGGGCTACAAGATCGACGGGCGCGTGACCGAAGAAATTCCGGCGCAGGCTGCCAGCTTCGAGAAGATCGAGCCAATTTACAAAAACATGCCCGGATGGAATACCAGCACCTTCGGCATCAACAGCTACGACCAGCTGCCGCAGAAGGCCAAGGTATATCTCTCTTTCCTGGAGAAGGAGACGGGCGCAAAGATTGGCATTGTCTCCACCGGGCCTGATCGCGACCAGACGGCGTTTAGCGATGAGTTTACGCAGATGCTCGACGACATCAGCGGAAAGCGATAGGAGATTGCACGTGGTAGTGTTGGCTGTGATTTGGGTCGCCCGACCCGGCCACGAAGACGAAGTGGCCAACGTGTTTCGCAAGCTTGAAGCTGAGTCTCGCCGCGAGCCCGGATGCCTGATGTACATTGTCCATCGGCAGAAAGATCAACCTGCGCGCTTCTTCATCTACGAGCAGTACAAAGACGACGCAGCGCTGCAAGCGCATCGCGACTCGCCGCACTTCCAGGAGTACGCGGTGAAGGGCCTGGCGAACATCAGCGATCGGGTGATGGGGGAGCTGTATTCGCCTTTGTCGCCCGACTAAGGCTCCAGCGCCTTGCGAATGGCCGCGCGCGCCAGGATGCGGGTGGAGTCGAGCGTCGGTAGCGGTGAACTCTGATCGTCGATGATGAGCGGGATCTCCGTGCAGCCGAGTACCACAGCGTCGCAGCCCTGATTGCTCATCCTGCCGATTACTTCGCGGAAATAGCTGCGCGATTCGTCAGTGAAGCTGCCGTTCACCAACTCATCAAAGATGATGTCGTCAATGCGCTTGCGCTCGTCGGTGTTAGGGACGACGTATTCGATGCCGGCAGCCGTGAGCTTCTGCGGATAAACCGTTCCTTCCATGGTGTACTTCGTGCCTGCCACGCCGAGCTTGCGGAAGCCATGCTGCTTCGCAACGTTCGCAACCTCGTCAACGATGTGCAGCCAGGGCAGCGGAGAGTTCAGCGCGACCAAGTCGAAGGCATGGTGAATCGTGTTGTCGGGACAGATCAGGAAGTCCGCGCCTCCCGCCTTGAGCTTGTTGGCGGATGACAGCATGAGATTGGCAACACCGCGCCAATCGCCTGCGTAGATGCAGTCCATGTAGTCGGCCAGGCAATGAGTATGCATGGAGACTTCAGGATGGCGATGGCGGCCCATCAGAACAGGCGCCTCATCGCAGATAGTGCGATAGCAGAGCGCGGCGCCTTCGGCACTGCAAGCGACGATTCCGATGTGTTTGGGCATGGGAAAGACTCTAGCCGCGGATTTATACGGATCTCACGGATCGAAAATTCTAAGGTCTGGATCTAAGATAAATCCGATACCCCTTCCTCCGATCCGTGTTCATCCGTGCAAATCCGCGGCTAGCTTTTTCTTCCCACAAACGCCGCCCGGAACGAATTTTCCGCCAGCTGCCGCAGTTCGTCATCGCTGAAGCCGAAGACCTGCTGCGCGATCTGGTACTCGCGGTTCAGCGTGGTGTGAAACATCTCGGGGTCGTCGGTGTTCAGCGTGACCAGCACGCCGGCATCGAAGAGCTTGCGCACGGGATGCTGCTCAAGCGAAGTACAGCATCCGGTCAGCACGTTGCTCGAGATGCAGACCTCGACCGGAATCTGCTGCTCCGCCAGGTAGCGCACCAGTTCGGGATCGTCGATGGCATGCAGTCCGTGACCGATGCGGTCGGCCTTGAGTTCGCGCAGTGCCCCCCAGATCGACTCCGGGCCGACGGTTTCCCCGGCATGAACGGTGAGTCGCAATCCATTCTCGCGCGCGAGCTGATAGACCTCGCGAAATTGCTCCGGCCCAGCTCTACGCTCGTCGCCTCCTAATCCGATGCCGACGACGTTACGATCTTTGAGGCGGATCGCTTCCTCGGCTACGCGCCGTGCTTCATCTACACCGAAGTGCCGAACCGCATCGAAGATCCACGCCACCGAGACTCCGAAGTCGCGCTCGCCGCGCTCGCGTCCGCGCTCCAGGCCCTCAAACAGGGGAGGGAAGTCGCCTCCCCGCCAGTACACCACGCCGACCGAAACATAGACCTCCGCATGGCGAACGTTCTGCTCCGCCAGCTTCTGCATCATGCGATAGGTGACGAGCTCGTAGTCGTCGGCGGTTCGCAGTCGCTCGGTAACCGCCTTAAATGCAAGCAGAAAGCCGGTAAAGCTCGTGTAATTGTAGAGCTCTTGCGCCTCGTCTTCCGTGAAAACGCGTCCGCTATCGGCGATGTTGGTGTAGCGGTTGTTCTCGGTCGTGAGCGGCGTGGGATGGCGGCGGCTCAACTCCGACAATGTGGCAGGGGCGACGGTGCCTTCGAGATGCAGGTGCAGCTCGGCTTTGGGCAGGGAGCGGATGAAGTCGGAAGGAAGGTCGAGAGTGATCATCAAGTCTTGACCGGGCGGAGCGCGCCTTCAGGCGTGCATTGCTGCAGTTCTATTTACCCGCCTTGCGCTCCTCGGGGCAGAACTCGCTGTGGTGGCGACTATACAGCGTGTACACCGTCAGTCCGATAATCAGCCAGGCGAAGAAGCGCAGCCAGGTCAAGATCGGCAGGCCAGCCATCAGCAACACGCAGAATACAACGCTCAGGATGGGCGCAGTGAGGCCGCCGGGCGCACGGAATCCGCGACGGCGCTCGGGCTGCTTGTAGCGCAGGATGATTACGCCGATCGACACCAGCACAAACGCGAACAGGGTGCCGATGTTCGACAGATCGGCCAGCGTGCCAATATCCAGAATGCCTCCCGGTATGCCCACCAGGAAACCGGCAATCCACGTGGCGGTGGAAGGCGTGCGAAACTTGGGATGCACGAAGCTGAACAGCTTGGGCAACAGTCCGTCGCGGGACATAGCGAACCACACACGTGCTTGTCCGAGCTGAAAGACCAGCAGCGACGAAATCATGCCCATCAATGCGCCGAAGAGCACGACCAGGCGCGTCCAATGCAGCGTTTGCGAGCCGGTCAGGATGGTGAGCCGCTTCATGCTGTTGACCACCGGCGCGGCGTCATCGACCAGGGTCGACCAATTCACGATTCCGGTTAGCACTACCGCTACGGCGATGTAGAGCACTGTACAGACGATTAGTGTGGCGATGATGCCGATCGGCAAATCGCGCTGCGGATTCTTCGCTTCTTCCGCGGCGGTCGAGACCGAATCGAAGCCGATGTAGGTGAAGAAAATAATCGAACCGCCGGTGAGCACGCCCGACCATCCTTCAGGAATGAAAGGGTGATAGTTCGACGGGTGAATGAAATGCGCGCCGACGATGACGAACGCCAGGATGGCCGAGATTTTGAGTATGACCATCACGTTGTTGGCCTCGGCCGATTCGCGTATGCCCCGCACCAAAACTACCGTCAGTAGCATAACGATGACGAACGCCGGGATGTTGAATCCGAAGTGTATTCCCGGAGGGTAAAGAACATTGCCCTTGAGGTCAGTCATCCCACCGGGCAGGTAGGCCGGCGAAATCCAACGCAGCGGCGGATGCCAGCCGAACCAGTCAAACGCATCAACCACGTGCGCGGCGAAGCCTACGCTGACCGCCATGTTGCTGACCGCGTATTCGAGGATGAGGTCCCAGCCGATGATCCACGCGATGAGCTCGCCCATGGTGGCATAGGTGTAGGTGTAGGCGCTGCCGGCAATGGGAATCATCGATGCCAGTTCGGCGTAACACAGCCCGGTGAATCCGCAGACGATGGCGACTAGGATGAGCGACAACGCGAGCGCAGGGCCTGCTCCCGGACGCCCCAGCGTAGCGGAGTGGTGCACGATGTAATCCAGGAGCGGCGCGTTCAGAATGGATGAGGTGTCGAACTTTTGTCCGGCGATGGCGGTGCCGACGACAGTGAAGATGCCGGAGCCGATGACCGCGCCGATACCCAGCGCGGTGAGCGACCACGGGCCGAGGGTTTTTTTCAGCCGGTGCTCGGGCTCCTCCGATTCGGAGATCAGCTTGTCAATGGACTTGCAGCAGAACAGTTGGTTCGCCAGGTCAGTGCTCCGGAACGCGGGATGAATCAAGATTCAAACAGAAGCGGGGGTTGCGAGCAAGTGCGAAGGAGGAAACCGCGGATTTGCGCCGATGGCGCGAATATGAAAAACACGAACACGGACTAGACGTTGGATCGTTGAACGGTCCGAGCGATTCTCCGCACGAGCAACACGATTGCAGTATAGAGCGCGATATCCAAAGCGCTCGACAGGAGGAACAATAAAGAAACATATCTTAGACTTGGTTCCAACTTTGCCGTTCCAGCAACGAGATTCATCAGCCCATTGCCGGCGAGGAACCCCGGTGACAACACGGGCCTCAGCGCCTTTTCCCAGATGTTGTCCGGCATATGCGCAGTAAAGCCTAACAAGAGCGCAAGGGCCAGATAAATCGCCGCAGCTACTATGGCGCTACTCGGGAAATCACGTCGCATTGACCAGCCCGCCGGATTCACTTTTCGTTCTTGTACACCACGCCGTTCTTCATCACGAACTTCACCCGCTCCAGCGTCGTGACGTCCTCCAGTGGATTGCCGTCAACCGCGATGATGTCGGCGAACTTGCCGGGTTCCAGCGTGCCGATTTTCGTAGACAAGCCGAGCAAGTCGGCGTCGTTGATGGTCGCGGTCTGAATGGCGTGCAGCGGCGACATGCCCAGTTGCACGTAGACGTTGAACTCGTGCGCATTCAGCCCGTGCGGATAGACGGCCGCGTCGGTGCCGAAGCCGATCTTCACTCCCGCGTCGAATGCCTTCTTCAGTGTCGCCTTGGAGCTTTGCGAAACCATCTCCATCTTTGGCTTCAGGAAGTCCGGCAAGTTGCCATGCTCCCTCTGCCAGTCGACGAGGTACAACGTGGGCACTAGGTACGTGCCGTTCTTCTTCAGCGTGGCGATAGCTTCGTCGTTCATCAAGTGGCCGTGTTCGACCGAGTCAACGCCGGCGTTTGACGCCCAGATCACGCCTTGCGCGCCGTGAGCATGAGCCGCAACTTTTCGTCCCAGACGATGCGCGTCGGCGACGATGGCTTTCATCTCCTCCTCGGTGAACTGTGCGGCGTTGGGATCATCACCTTTCGAAAGCACGCCGCCAGTGGCGCAAATCTTGATGAGGTCCGCGCCATACTTAATAACCTCGCGAGTCTTGTGCTGCACGTTCTCTACGCCGTCGGCGACGCCGGGGTAAGTCGCATGGTACTCGTAGGGAAGCAGATCGTTGTCGCAGTGTCCGCCGGTAATGCTCAGTGGCGGCCCGCTGACCAGCATGCGCGGCCCGGGCACGTCGCCGTCATTGATGGCGTCGCGCAGGGCAACATCGGCGTAATCGAAGTCTCCAACATTGCGCACCGTGGTGAAGCCGGCCTCTAGCGTGATCTTCGCGTTGTGCGCGCCGATCAGCGCGTGACGAGGTCCGGATATTGCCAGCATCGAATAGCCGAAGCTGGGATTCATCGTGAGGTGAGTGTGCGCGTCGATCAGGCCGGGCAAGATCGTCTTGTCAGAGAGATCAATTACCGTCGCCGACGCGTCGCCGCCAGTTGCGCCGACGCTGACGATCTTTCCGTTCTCGACAACGATCGTCTGGTTGGGCATCATCTTGCCGGTGCGAACGTCCAAGACATTCCCGGCGTGAATGACGGTGCGAGCCGGAGAGGCGGTCGATTGGGCGAAGGCGAAGCTGGCAAGCAGCAGAGAACAAATGAGCAGGCGAGAACTTAGTCTCATGGCGGTATTGCCGGCGAGTCGTTTCATTTCCCTGGCGCCAGCGTCTCCTCAAAATGGTTGTCAATCAGGTGGAACAAATGCGTCCTTGCTTCTTTGCCGGCGATGCCGTGCGTCTTGCGCGGATAAATCATTAGCTCAAACTGTTTGCCCGAGTTAATAAACGCGTTCACCATCTGCACGGTGTTCTGGAAGTGCACGTTGTCATCGCTGGTGCCATGGACCTCGAGCAGGTTACCCTTCAAATCGCCGGCGAAGTTTACCGGCGAGCTCTTGGCGTAGGCTTCGGGATTATCTTTCGGCAGACCCATGTAGCGCTCGGTGTAGATCGAATCGTACAGGCGCCAGTCGGTGACCGGAGCCACGGCGACGCCGGACTTGAACATGTCGGTATGCGTCATGGTGTAGAGGGTGAAGTAGCCGCCATAGCTCCATCCCCAGAAGCCCAGACGGTTGCCATCGATCTGGGGGAATTGCTGTAGCGCCTGCTTCACGGCCGCAATCTGATCGGCGAGTTCGTTCGGTCCAAAGTTGTGGCGCAGCGATGCGGCAAAGGCTTTCCCGCGATTCGCCATTCCGCGATTGTCAACGTGCAGCACAGCGAAGCCTTGCCGCGCGAGGATGCAGTCGAAGTAGTAGCTCGCTCCTCCCCAGGAGTCGCGTACGGTCTGTGCACCCGGACCGCCGTAAGGGTTCACGATCATGGGAGCCTTGCTGTTAGCCATCATCGGCCCGCCGATCGGGAGCAAGATCGTACCCAGCAGCTTCGTGGTGCCGTCAGCGGCGGTGAACTCCACTTTGTTCGGCGCGGGCAGGTTGTACTGCTCGATGCCGCGTGGCTTCCAGAACGCGTTGCAATCGCCGTTCACGGTGCAGAAGGACAACGTGGGCGGCGTGGTCAGCGAAGAATAGCCATCGACGAAATACTTCGCGTTCGCCGGATCGAAGCTGGCCGAGTGTGCGCCATCCTGCTTCGATACGCGATGAAAATTCTTGCCGTCGAGACCGACCGCATAGACGTTCGCCTGCCGCCAGTCGCCCTCGTTGGCAGTGAAGTAGACAATACTTTGCTTCTCATCGACGCCGTCAATGCTCTCGACGTCCCAATCGCCATGGGTCAACTGCTGCACCAGCTTTGCCTGTGCTGACAGCGGATTCTGGTTGTCAAACTGATACAGATAGATGTGGTAGTAGCCGTCGCGCCAACTCGTCCACAGATAGCGATCGCCGGATTGCAAAATGTGGAATTCGTTATCGGAATGTTCCATGTCGATCCAGGTATCGCTGCTTTCGCTCATCATGAGCTGCGACTTGCCGCTCTTCACATCGACGAAGTAAAGATCGAGCCGGTCCTGCGCGCGATTGAGCGCCATCGCCCAGACGATGCCGGGGCGAACCCAGCCGAATCGCGGCACATAAACGTTGGAATCTCCACCCAGCTCTATGCCGCCATTGCCGCTTGCAGCGAGCCACTTCACCTTGCCGCCGTTCGATCCCACGACGCCGAGTCGAACTACAGGATTCGCATCCCCCGGCTGGGGATACTTTTGCTGATCGACGGTGGAGTGTACGGGAATCCAATCGGTAATCGGATAATCCGGCACCGGCTTCTCATTCATCTGCAGAAAAACAATCTGCTTCCCGTCGGGCGACCAAAAGTAATTGCTGCGGACGTTGAGCTCTTCCTCGTATACCCAGTCGACTTCTCCGTTGAGCAGATTCGGATCATCGTCGCGGGTGAGCCCATCTTCGTGGCCTCCTGCGACTTCACGTACATACAGGTTGTGCTTGCGGACGTAAGCAATGTGGCTGCCGTCGGGCGAAAATTTGGGATCGACGCTGGCATCGTTGCTCGACGTGAGCTGCACCCCAGTGCCGTTGTCGAGACTGTAGAGCCAAAGCTGGCCCATGGAATCGAACAGCAGCTTCTTCGAATCGGGAGACCAGTGATAAGCCGCCACCGAGTAGCGCTGCGCTGCTTCCTTCTGTCGCTCGTCTTTGATGGCGCTGATCGGAGGCGCAAGCGTCGCCAGTTTCTCGCGCGCTACCAGCACAGCCGGCTTGGGATTATTGGCGTCGACATAGTAGAGCGCACCCTTCTCACCGCTGTCGTCGCGCTGCACGAAAGCTACGCGAGAGCCGTCGGGCGCCCACTTGATCGACTCCGGCGCGCGGCCCAGCAGTCCGCCCTCGGCATAGATGTCCTCGATGGTGAGCTCAGGCGCTTGAGTCTGCGGAGCAGTGGATTGGGTTACGGTTTGTGCCGATGCGAGGGTTAACACCGATGCGAGGAAACAGACGGCTGCCAGGACCCGAGATGTCACACGCGCTCCCATAAACCAGAGTTCAAAGCGAAAAGTGTATATCACGGCGTGGGATTTGAAACGTGGCGTATCTTCTGCCAGGAGCTATGTCATGAATCGCTTTGTATCAGGGCACGGCTTCAGCCGGGGGGCCGTTGTGCGGCGATGAGTACCCTTGGCTTCAGCCCCTGCGCGATCGGGCATGCAGGGGCTGAAGCCTACACATTTCGTGCGCATGGCTCGACACGCCTAAAGGGCGTGCCCTGATACAAGGCAAAACCGATTCATGATGGTTTCTCGCCGGCTTGGAAAACAAACAGGTCCTTCACTTCGTTCAGGATGACAAAGGAAGTTTGCTGTGAACACATCGGCCGACTATCGCGTGACCTGATAAATCCGCAGCATCTGAACGACTACGATGAAGATTCCGATGCTGAAGTAGATGGTCCGCAGGGTCTCGGACTTGGGAACAGCGGGCAGGGGAATGCCGCGCTCGCGAGACGCCAATACCAGCGAATGCTCGCGCTCGAAGATGAAATCGGCGATGGGGCGGTGCAGGGCCGCGACCAGCAGGCCCAAAAACAGCCGGGCGATTTCCATGGACATGGTGAATTCATGCTAACCGTGGTTCTATCGAGCACTCAATACGCCGAAAACCTTAATTCCGCGTCGAATGCTGCGATCCACCACCGAGTCGCCCTTCGGCTCCGCTCAGGGCAGGCTCGTACACGGAGTTTCAGAGTCTTATTTGTCTCACTCCTTAGATAGGCAGGATCTGGACGATGCATCTGCGCGTATTTTGAGAGGGTGCGCCCACCCGAGACGCTCCTGAACCCTAATTGCTCCGTGTCCTCCGTGTCTCCGTGGTGAAAGCCTTTGACTGCTTCCTGCGTGCTAGAATTCAAGCAGGTTCCCACCTGTCCTGATGAATTCTGACCTGGAAAAACTGATCGACCTGCAACAGGTCGACGCGCGAATTGCCGCCTTGCGCGCCGAAGTCGCCGCCCTTCCCAAGCATGTACATGAGATCGAAGCCAAGCTGGCGGGCTCGAAAGCCAAAGTCGAAGCCGCGCAGGCTGCGATGAAGGCCGACGAAGCCTCCAAGCGCAAGCACGAGGGCGACATTCAGGACCAGCAGCAGAAAGTCAGCAAGTATCGCGACCAGTCGCTCAACGTCAAAACCAACCATGAATACAAGGCGCTGATGGACGAGATCAAGTTTGCGGAGGAAAAGATTGCCGCCTCCGAAGACAAGATCCT
The DNA here is from genome assembly GCA_963699875.1 of uncultured Acidobacteriaceae bacterium. Taxonomy (GTDB): domain Bacteria; phylum Acidobacteriota; class Terriglobia; order Terriglobales; family Acidobacteriaceae; genus CAVVDY01. Next base: position 225,730 of record CAVOVN010000010.1, on the reverse strand, counting down.
GGAAATCATGGTTGCCGCCGACACGCGCAAGGAAGGGCTGAAGAAAGCCGAAGGGGAACTGAAGGCTGACACCGCCGAGAACGATAAAGAGAAGGAAGTAGCGCGCCAGCGCACCGCCGAAGACGAGAAGGAACTGGCCGAACTCGGGGAGCACAGAGAGCAGTTGCGCAGCGGCGTTTCGGAAGACGTTCTGAACCACTACGATCGTGTTCTTAAGCGGCGGGGATCGGCGCTTTCTGCCGTCTACGAAGACCAGATGTGCTCTGCGTGCCGCGTGATGTTGCGTCCGCAGGTTTTTCAGGAAGTAATGTCCAACCAGCAATTCGTTACCTGCGACTACTGTCACCGAATCTTCTATTACGTCCCGCCACCGCCCAAGCCGGAAGATGCCAAGGAAGGGAAGAGCGAGCCGGCGGTGCAGGAGCCGTCGTCGGAAGCCGCACCCGAAAGCGCAGAGCCTGCCCAGGGCGAAGCCGTCGCCCATTAAGATGACGTTGGTCTTCAGCGTGGGAGCCCCGAAAAAAGGCGCTAGCATCTTCAGGGTGGAAGCCCCCGCATTCATGCGGGGGAAGTCGGGCGATGCGTCGGACGCGCTTTAGCGCAGGCGCGTCAGCAAGGGCGGCACTCCCCCGGTCGCCGCAGCCAAAGCCGATTTCTTTACGAGCGTCGCCTCCCTCGCCTGAAGGCGAGGGCTTCCACCTATCCCCTCAGATGGTATGGTTTCTCTTGCTGCTTAAGCATCACCATTAACGAGAACGGATCCCTCCGCAGCGGACTCGTGATGACAAACAGGAAAAAGCCGGCGGCTTCGAGTGCTCCATCTGTTACGAGCGATGTCCCCTCTGTTACCGTCTCCCCCCGCGGCGCCGCTCGCCTGCGCGCGGGACATGTGTGGGTCTATCGCTCCGATCTGCAGCAGGGAAGCGATGCTCCAGCGGGAGCGCTGGTCCATGTGCGTGATGAACGCGGCCGCAAGCTCGGATCGGCACTCTACAGCAGCGCGTCGCAGATCGCGATACGGATGATCTCTTCTGAGGAGGTCAGCGAGGCTGAGCTGCCAGCGCTCATCAGCCGAAGAATCGATTCCGCCGTCACCTTCCGGCATCAAGTTGCCCGCGACACCGATTCCTATCGCGTCATCTTCAGCGAAGCGGAGCTGCTGCCCGGCCTCATCGTCGATAAGTACAACGACGTGCTATCGCTGCAAATTCTTACTCAGGCGTTCGACCGCAGCGAGTTGCGCAACATCGTTACCGAGAGCTTGAGCCGTTATTTCGCAGAAGCCAATATTCTCGAGCGCGTGGATTCGCGCATTCGCGAGTTGGAACAACTGCCTGCACGCGAAAGCCAGCTCATCCGCGGCGAGCGTGCGAGCACCATCTTCACGGTGAATGGGGTTCGCTTTCATTACGACGGTCTCAGCGGACAGAAGACGGGAGCCTTCCTCGATCAGCGCGAGAATTACGCTGCGGCCGCTCGCTGGGCGCATGGCGAGGCGCTGGACTGTTTCACCTATCAGGGCGGATTCGCCTTGCACCTGGCGCGCGTATGCGAGGGCGTGGCGGCGCTTGACAGCTCGCGAGCGGCGCTCGAGGTGGCCGAACAGAACGAGGCGCTCAACCAATCCGAGCATCATTGCGGCGAGATCGAGTGGATCGAGGCCAACGCTTTCGACCTGCTGAAGGACTACGCCACCGCCGGCCGGCAATACGACACCATCGTCCTCGACCCGCCAGCGTTTGCGAAGACGAAGCGAGTAGTCCCCACTGCTCTAAAGGGATACAACGAGTTGAACCTGCGCGCGCTGAAGATGCTGCGCCCCGGCGGAACGCTCGTCACCTGCTCGTGCTCATTCCACGTCAGCGAAGCCGAGTTCCTGGAGATGCTCGGCTCTGCTGCATCCGATGCGGGTCGCCAAATCCGCGTGCTGGAGAAGCGCGGTGCCTCCGCCGATCACCCAGTCCTGCTGAACGTCCCCGAAACGGTGTATCTGAAGTGCATCATCTGCCGGGTGCTGTAGGCGGAGCGCGGCGTCTCGCCGATGAGAGGCGGCTTCCAATCAGCTTTGTATCAGGGCCTGACTTCACAGGCTGCGGAAAAAACTCCGCCGGGCGGCCCGGCTGCACTCTCGCAACCCGGCCGCACCCTGCCGGCCATAGCGCCCCAGCACTGCGTAACCACTCGGCCGAGAGATGCCATAGATGCGGCACAACTCGGTCATTGTCCACTCGCCCGATTCATACTCGGACACGAACTGCGCGCGCTGCTCCACCACTCCGCTCACTTTCCAAGGCATGCCACTTTCTACACACCTTCGTGAACGGACCAAAATCTGTAAACCATCTCCCCGGTCTGCTTTGTAAACTATGTCCCCGGTCTGTACCCGGCGGCGGCACGACTGAAGTCGTGCCCCTGATACAAAGCTATAGCCGCCGCATGTCATCAATAGCTTCGAAGCGAGCGCGGTGGAAACGTCAGCGAAGTCCAACCCATTGATTCCGCGCCAAATCCAGTGCTTGACATATCGCGGATTGCTATATCATAATTGCAATCCGTAATAGTTAGTATTCTTATGAAACTGGGTGAAAAGCTTCGCTACCTGCGGTTGGTTGAGGGCACACTGCGTGGCCTTGAAGGCGAGATGACGCAGCAGGACCTGGCCCGGGCGATGAAGAAAGAAATTGGGCGCGGGTTAAGCCAGTCGTACCTGTCGCAGATCGAGAGTGGCGCGCGGCCTCACCTGACCAATGACACGCGCATGTTGCTGGCGCGCTTCTTCAAGGTGCATCCCGGATACCTGGTCGACGACCCGGATGGCTATCACACCGAGCTCACCAGCGACTTACGCGCGATGGAAGACCGGCTCGACCTCATGTTGATCAACGGCGCGGAGCAGTTCGCCGATGACGCGGAGTTGAGCGGGGCGCTGCTGGAAGTTGCGCGCTACTCCGACACGCGCAAGGCAGTGGTGTTGCTCGGCGCGATCCTGCAAGCTCCGGGATTGCTGGAGCGGCTGACGGAGGTCTTGAAGCCGGGGCTGGATGGCACGAAGCCCGGCGACAAGTCGCGTAAGGCGCGTGCCGGGCGCGGCGCGGGAGCGAGCCTATGACATGGGCAATGTTCTATCTGACGTGCTTCCTGCTGGGCATTACGTTAAGTGTGTCTGTCGTTTCTCAGCGGAAGCTTCCACTTACCTCATTTCCATCTGCACCTCCCCCACGTACACCTGGGAACTCATGCGGGCGGCGCTCATGCAGGAGCGCATGGCGACAGCATGTCGGTGGTGAACTTCGGAACGCTCTGTGCATTCCTCGCGTGGTTCGGCGGCACCGGATATCTGCTGACACGCTATTCCACGCTGATGGTCACGATGGTTGCCACACTTTCGTTCATCGCAGGCGTGTTCGGCGCAGCCATTGTGTTCTGGTTTGTCGCCAAAGTGTTGCTGGCGCACGAGCACGAACTCGATCCCGCGGACTACGACAGAGTAGGAGTACTTGGGAAGGTGACCAGCTCGATCCGTGAAGGCGGAACAGGAGAGATTGTGTTCTCGCAGGAGGGCACGCGCCATACCTGCGGCGCACGTAGCGAATCAGGCGAAGCTTTGTCCAAGGGAACGGAAGTGGTAGTAACGCGCTATGAGCGCGGCATCGCGTACGTGCAGCGGTGGGACGAATTGGCGGGAGAGGGAAAAGCAGCGGCCATTTAGCTGTTGGCTCTTGGCTCTTAGCTTTTGGCAAGAGTGACAGGCGAGGTTTCGTAGCCAAGAGGTGAGTCAAAGCCTAGCGGCCAAGAGCTAAAGGCCAAGAGCCGAAAGCAGCGAGCGAAAGCGAGTAGCGCAATGAAGAACACCATGAGTTTGGCATTTGCAGTTGTGTTGGGCGGCGGAATCGGCAGCACGTTAGGAGCGGCGTTCCATCAGGCCGCGACAGGATTGGCGGTAGGAGTTGCCGCAGGAATTTTCGCCGCTGCCCTGGAATTACGAAGCGGGCTTGGTCGGCGCAAGACGAGTTGTTGAAACGGTACTCCCATCCTTTCGCAAAAGAGCGAAACCATGGGGCACTCGACTGATAGATACATGCTGGTAATTGGAGATTTTTATGGTGGAACTTGCTGTTTCAGAGGGAACGCTGCTGGTGAATGTACGTGGGGCGGACAAGCTATGGGCGCTCAAAAACTCGCTCGAGATTCCGCTTGAGCACGTTGCCAGCGTTCGCACGGATCCCACGATTGCAAAGGGTTGGTGGCATGGATTGAGGCTTCCGGGAACGCATGTCCCTGGACTGATAACCGCCGGTACCTACTTCACCAGACACCAGAAAACTTTCTGGGACGTACACAATCCAGATCGCGCAATCGTGATTGATCTTCGCGATGAGCCCTACGATCGACTGGTTGTAGAGGTGGCCGATCCAGAATCGGCAATCGCTTTGATTGAGATGTATCGAGTATCGCTAGCGGCTGAAAAGAACAGCCTATCGGGGTTAGAGAAGCGAGGCAACTGAATTCGCATGACCGGCGAACTGCAGGTCCCTCGGCTCCGCTGCGCTCCGCTCGGGATGACATCGCAAGAGGGGCGTGTTCGCTCGGTACGACAACGGTTTCTAGCTGATGGCTGACAGCTGACGGCTGACGGCTCGGAAGCATGACAACGGTTTTAGCTGGAAGCTGGCGGCTGATAGCTGACAGCTCCAAAGGAGGCATATGGGTTTACACATTCCAACGGATGTAGTGGTGATCGTATGGTCGGTCGTTGCGGCGACGGTTCTCATCATCGCAGTATTCACGCGGTTGTATCGCAAAACCGGGCCCAACGAAGCCATGGTGGTTTATGGCATTCGTGGCACCCGCATTATTAAAGGCCACGGCACCATGGTTCTGCCCATGGTAGAAAGCTGCCGCGAGCTCTCGCTGGAGCTGATGTCGTTCGACGTGGCTCCGCAGCAGGACCTCTATACCAAACAGGGCGTAGCCGTGACCGTCGAGGCAGTAGCGCAGATCAAGGTGAAAAGCGATCCTGAGTCGATTCTGACTGCGTCGGAGCAGTTCCTCACCAAGACGCCGCCCCAACGCGAGGCGCTGATTCGCCTGGTGATGGAAGGCCATCTGCGCGGCATCATCGGCCAGCTCACGGTGGAAGAGATCGTGAAGCAGCCGGAGATGGTCGCCGATCGTATGCGCTCCACCTGTGCCGACGATATGAACAAGATGGGCCTCGAGGTGATCTCGTTCACTATCAAAGAAGTCCGCGACAAGAACGACTACATCAGCAACATGGGCCGGCCGGATGTGGCACGCATTAAGCGAGATGCTGACGTGGCAACCGCCGAGGCCGAGCGCGATACGGCGATCAAGCGCGCGCTGGCACTGCGCGAATCAGCCGTCGCCAAAGCGCAGGCCGATCAGGAACGAGTGGCGGCTGAAACCGCGTCGATGGCCAAGCAGGCGGAGGCGCAGCGCGATCTGGAGGTGAAGAAAGCGACCTATAACGAATTGGTGAAGCGGCAGCAGGCGCAAGCCGACAAGGCCTACGAAATCCAGACCAACATCATGCAGCAGCAGGTCACTACCGAGGCGGTGAAGATTCAGCAGGTCGAGAAGGAGCAGCAAGTCAAGGTGCAGGAAGCCGAAATTCTGCGCCGAGAGAAAGAGCTCATCGCCACCGTGCTGAAGGGCGCCGAGATCGAGCGTCAACGCATTCAGACGCTGGCCGAAGCCGAGCGCCAGAAGACGATAGTCGAAGCCGAAGGCCGTGCCAGTGCGATTCGCGCGCAGGGCGAAGCCGAAGCCGAGATCATCTTCAAGAAGGGCGATGCCGAGGCGCGAGCCATGAACGTGAAAGCCGAGGCCTATCAGGAGTACAACCAGGCCGCGGTCGTCGACAAACTGATCACCAGTCTGCCGGAGGTGGTTAAGGCGCTGGCCAGTCCGCTGGCGAATGTCGACAAGATCACCATCGTGTCGACGGGCAACGGTGATGCCGCCGGCATGAACAAAATCACCGGCGACATCACCAAGATCGCCGCGCAGGTGCCAGCATTGTTTGAGGCGCTCTCCGGCATGCAGATGAGCGAGCTGTTTGGCAAGATCCGGACCATCGGCGAGAAGTCGCCACGGCCGGATGAGTTGCCTCCGGCAGATGAGAAAGGCAAGGCTGCGGGAGTAGGGAGTTAGTGGTTAGTCCCACTCAAGCCAAACGGGGGCTTGAGTGGGGCACCGAAGGAAAGATAGGGAGTGGCTCGTGGACGCCGGATCCCACCCTTTCGCAAATGACGCGAAAGGATGGGGCACCCGAGCGAATAGCGAATAGCGAATAGCGAAAGGCGGCAGTTCAATGGCATTACTAGATCGAGTAGCAACGTTGGTACGAGCGAATCTGAATGATCTGATCGACAAGGCTGAAAATCCCGAGAAGATGTTGAAGCAGGTCATTCTCGACATGGAGAACCAGTTCCTGCAGGTCAAGACGCAGGTGGCAATCGCGTTGGCCGACCTGCATCTGCTGGAGAAAAAGAAGAAAGAGAATGCCGAAAAGCATGGCGAATGGATGCGCAAGGCGGAGCTGGCCGTGGCGAAAAGAGATGACGAACTGGCGCGGGCGGCGCTGGAGCGTGCCTTGAGTTTCCAACATATGACAGAGAACTTCGAGCAGCAGATTGCCGATCAGGAGGTCCAGGTCGAATCGCTGAAGGGCGCGCTCAAGCGTCTGGAGCTGAAGCTGGCGGAGGCGCGCAGCAAGGCCGACATGCTGATTGCGCAGCATCGCCGTTCACGCGCGGCACACAAGGCAGCCGATGCCGAGCAGAGTCCCACGGGCGAGAATCGCACCTTTGATCGCATGAAGTCGACGGTCGCGCGCGAAGAGGCGATCGGCAGGGCCAAGGCAGAACTTCTCGGCGAGGATGTGGAGGCCCGTCTGCACAAGCTGGAGCGCGACGAGAAGATCGACACGCTTTTGCAGGAGCTCAAGCAGCGGAAGCAGTTGTCGGCGTGAGCGGCCGGATGGTGCGGCGGGTAGAGCGGCGCTTTAGCGCCGCGTCCGCGCGCGATGCCTTGTATTCACGCTTTGCATCATTGCCCGGCTTCGGCCTGGCCGAAAATATCCATTACGATTTGTCATCTTGAGCGGAGCGAAGAACCTGCTTTCGGTGGCGCAGCGACAATCTTTGGGGATTAGAGATTCGACTTCCCGCAGCGGCTAAAGCCGGACCTTCCAGCATTCGTGAAGGCACCCCTGAAGGCGTGCCCCTTCAAATCGCCGTAGGGAGGTTTTTCTATCAGCGTTCAACCACGCCCTCTTCGCCCAATCGGTCGGCGGACCGTCTCATCATCTGCGACACGCTTGCGAAGCCGTAGCCTTCGTCCTTGTACTTGCGAATGATCAGCTCGGTCGCCGCAACCGAATGACTCCGGTCGGCTCCCATCTTGAGATAGCCGCCATCGTGCAGCAGGATCACGTCGCCGCCTCGCTTTTGGCGCTCGACGTGAGCCACAATCCGCTGAGGCGTTGTCGGCTTCCAGTCGTAACAAGTAACGTTCCACATGACAGGCGTAAGTCCCAGTTTGCGAATCACCACGCAGCGTCATCGGGGTGCGTGCGCCGAACGGTGGACGCATGAGCGTGCATCGATACGCCGGTGGTGTCGAAGATGATGCTTTGCGTACGTTCGATCTGCGAGCGCACCTCGGACGGCGAAGCGAACATTAAGTTCGGATGGTCCCAGGTGTGAATGCCGAGCTCGTGGCCGCGCGCCACCATTTCACGGGCGATCTCCGGTTTCTCGGCTACAAACTTTCCCAGCACAAAAAACGTCGCTTTCACGGAATGACGATCCAGTACGTCCAGCAGGCGCAGCGTCCAGGGATCGTTGGGGCCGTCGTCGTAAGTAAGGGCCAGCTCGCGCGAACCGGGTCTCCCGGTAAATGTTCTGCCCCAGACCTGCGAGCTCGGCCAGTAGCACTGGAATCCGGTCCAGGTAGCGGCACCGGCAATTGCAGCCCCGGCGATGATGGTATTGCGCATGTGAGTTCATTTTAGAATTTCCGGCCTGCCAACGGGCTTCCCAGAGCATTCGGTGGGAGCCCTCGCCTTCAGGCGAGGGAAGACGCCACATCTGCGAAAGGGCTTAAGCCCCGGATAACCACCGGCGCTAAAGCGCGCTCACGAAAACCCGCGGCTACCCCCGCATAAATGCGGGGGCTTCCACCCTTGAGATTTAACGGTGGAAATCTCCTCATTGCCACGCGCGCGACGGAGAGATATTCTCGAAACGGCTGCTCTCCATCTCTCATGGCGAACCTGTTTGAACCACCTCGTTACATCGCGATCGAAGGCCCGATACGAGTCGGCAAAACGACGCTGTGTCGCGTGATTGCCGAAACCCTGCACGCACAGCGCATCAGCGAGCCTGACCAGAATCCGTTTCTAAACGCGTTTTATAACGGAGAGAAAGGTGCGGCGTTCCAGGCGCAGATGGCGTTCCTCATGGCGCGGTACGAGCAACTGGCCACGGCAGACTTGAAACGTCCGGGCAGAATCGTCGTCGCCGACTACATCTTCGAAAAAGACAAGCTGTTCGCCTGCCTCAACCTGAACGACGCGGAGCTGGGGGTTTACAACCGCTATTACGACCTGTTTCGTCAGAACATCCCAACTCCTGATCTTGTGATTTATCTGCAGGCCACCCCGGAAATCTTAAAGAAACGCTTGAAGAAACGAAATGCCCCCGGCGAGAAGGCCATCAGCGACGACTATCTGGAAGAGGTCATCAAGGCCTATGAACATTTCTTCTTTCACTACACCTCGTCGGACCTGCTGATCGTCAACACGTCGGAGATTGATTTCGTCGAGCGCAGCGAAGATCTGCAAGCGCTGTTGCGGCGGGTCAGCGAACCAATTCGCGGGACACAGTACTTCCTGCCATTAGGAGCGGACGAGAGCGCGGCCAACGCGTAAACGAACAGTGTTGCATCTTGTCATGAAGGTGACGAACAATCTACGAGCGATACTTTTAGGGTTGTTGCTCTGCATTTCTTCTTGTCTCGCCCAGACGGCGGCCACGGCTTCGTCTGGTAAAACGAGCGTGACCGGGGCATTTCTGAAGGCTGTTCCTCTCCTACGCGAAAAGACGGCAGTACCGCTTCGCTTGCCGACGCAGATTCCGTATCTTGGATCGGCAACGGAACTCTACGCAAATGTCACGTCTGCCGACGAGACAAGTTATGCGGTCGTGTTGGGCGCAATTCCCGACTGTCAGGGCCAACACGTTTGCTCCTACGGAACTTTCATCGGAAGATCTTCCAGTTTGGTTCCGGAGTTGGGCGACTACTCTCTCCCCGATAAACCGGGGGTCTCAGTCAAACTTCAGCACGGTTTGCAGGGCGTCTTCTATCCCGCCTCGATTGGGGCTTATTGCAGCGATTCTCTGATTACGTGGGTAGAGAGTAGATATCGCTACCAGGTCTATTTGAAATGCGAGACGAAGGCCAACGCGGTCAAAGCAGCGAACAGCGCGATCGAAGCAGGATCAGAGAGGTGGCGTTAGGAACGGACGAGAGTGCGGCCAACGCATAGCTCTGGAATTCCCTCAAACCTGTCACTCTGAACGGAGCCCGACTGGTTGCTCGCCCCGCGCAGTTCGAGCAGAGCTGTTCACTTTTCTGCAACACAAACTCACACCTACTTCTTGCATCTATCTCCCCGACATGGGCAAAGCTCATGACAAGGAGGTTGATTTGCTCGCAGAATCGAAAAACTATAAGGCCACGGCTATTGTGGTCGCCGCGTTCTCGGCACTGTTGATACTCGGGGCCTGCAACAACAACGCGCAGCATCCGGATGTGAAAGACGCTGTCGACACCGCGATGACGCGTCACGATCTGGGCGTGGTGAAGGTTTCTCAGGATCGCGACAAGGGTGTGCTGACCCTGTCCGGCGACGTTGAAACGCCCGACAAGAAATCGGAAGCGGAGAGCGTGGCGAAAGAAGCGGCGCCGGGCTACACCATCGCCAATGAGATTGGGGTTCGCCCCATCGGCGAGGAGAGCCAGGCGAAGGCGGTTGATTCGAATCTAGATGACGGCATCGAGAACAACTACAAGGCTGCCATCAAGGCGCACAAGGACCTTGACGATCAAAGCATCCATTATGACGCTCAGAATGGCACGCTGGTGTTGAAGGGCAGTGTGAAGACCGTGGCCCAGAAGAAGGAAGCCGCACTTCTGGCCAAGAACACGCCCAATGTGAAGGACGTCATCGACGAGATTGAGGTGAACCCTAAGAAGCACTCGACCGCGGACTAAAACACGTTCCGCACCACGCAAACAGGATGGATCTCGCAGCAACCCGCGCGAGATCCAGCGCCTCTGGCGAAGCTGCGCGGTCGGCGTACGTTCAACAACTGTGAGATCGATGGATCTGCTATCGAATGCTGACGTTGAAATCGACAGCCAGCTTCTTCGGCGGATAACAGGCGTTCTTGTCGCAGGCCTGGTAATACAGCTCGCCGCCTACGGGAAAGCTGCCGCTCTTTAGGAACGGCGGAGCCTTGACCGTGACGTACACCGTGAAATCCCCGCTATAGACGCTTAGCTTCTCATTGGGGGAGAAGGAGAAGGTCTGGTCCTCACCGGCCGGGTATTCAACGCTGGTAATCTCCATCGGCTTGGGAGTCACCAATTTCAGCGTGGTGGGAATCAGCAAATTCGAATGGGGCTTGTTGCTATTGATGTGAAAGGGAGAGCTCACGCGAAAGTCCAGCTCAACCCTGCGACTCGCGCCCGCGTTCATAACTACGGGCTGCACGCGAGCCATGATCACCGAGGGTTGCACTGTGCCGGGTGCCTGCGCCGCCAAAGAGGTCGCGAGTAGCAAGATGCAGAGAGTGAGCTTCATCGGTCGGTTGTCGTCCCCACACTGGCCGGGGTTAAGGCGCCGGAATTCACGGCCGTCCTGCCTCCGTCCGAGTCGAGCGCCTTTTTGGCGTCGCCTTCGATTTCTGCCTTGCCGATTAGTCCTGCCACCTTACCGACAATCTTGCCCTGGCGGTTGATGTAGAAGGTGGTAGGAAGATATTCAACATCGCCGTATTCTTCGGATACGTTGTTGGTGCCCAGGAGCACCGGGTAGTTCACTCCCATTTCGCTGGCGAAGCGGGCGATTTTCTGCGGCTCGCTGTCGTCCATCGCTACTCCGAGGATTGTCAATCCATCACGGCCGTATTGCTTTTGTAGATCGACGAACCATGGCATCTCCACTTTGCAAGGGGCACACCACGTCGCCCAGAAGTTCAGGACCACGGCTTTGCCTCGGAAGTCGGAGAGTTTGACCTTCTGGCCATCCAGTGAGACGAGTTCGAAATCGGGCGCCTGCACGCCCTGAACATCGCCCACCAGCGACGAGGTCACGGCCCGCTTCGGACGATGCCGATCGACCCATTTGCCAAAGGTCAGCATCCCCAGAATGGCTACAGCCAGCACGGCGAATACGAAAGCGTTACGTTTCACAAACACCTTTTATAGTGCGAAGCGATTCAAGAACGCCAGATAGCCAGACAGCAGGCGCAGATTGTTCATGAAAATCAATACACCCACTGCAATCAACAATACTCCGCTCACCACCTCTACGGTGTGCAGATGGCGCCGGAACTTGCCGTAGAACGACAGAAACCGGTCGATGCCGATCGAGGTCAACAAAAAAGGTACGGCCAAGCCCAAAGAGTAGATTGCCAGCAGCAATACTCCTTTAAGAACTTTGTCCTGCTCCGAGGCCAGCGCCAAAATGGCCGCCAGGATAGGGCCGATGCACGGGGTCCAGCCAAAGGCGAATGCGAAGCCCACCACGAACGATCCCAGCGCGCTGGAGCTGCCTTTCACATCATGAAGCCGCTTGTCGGCATACAGCCACTTGATCTTCAGCAGCCCGGTCAGATGCAGCCCGAAGATGATAATGATGACGCCGGCGATGCGCGCGAGCACGTGGTGATATTCGTTGAAAACCTGTCCCAGCCCTGTCGCCACCGCGCCCAGCACGATAAACACGAAACTGAAGCCGATGATGAAGGTGAACGAATGCAGCATCACCGTGCCCAGCATCCGCCGGTCCGACGATTGCAAATCATCGACGCTCGCCCCGGAAATCAGCGACACGTAGCCTGGCACCAACGGCAAAACACACGGCGAAAGGAACGACAGCAGCCCGGCTACAAACGCGGCAATAGGAAGAGGCAGGCTATGCATAAGGGTCTAAGGTGTAACCATCATACGGGAACTACCCAGATGTGCATCACCCGTCAGTAATAATGACGTCATTCAGGAGCGAAAAGTTACACAAAGGTGCCGGATTTCTCCGGCGAGGGTTGCAGGGGTTTCAGACGAATCGCGGGCTTTCGAAGTCCAGACCAAGTTTCCGATATGACAATCGAGTTCCCGGGATTGTGCGGATCGTACCGCACCGAAGCGGGTAGTCCCAGTCGGCAGGAATACAAATCGATGAACTGGCGCAGGTGAGTGACATCCTGCGATGCCTCATACGTGACCCCGGCGACGTCGTAGCTGTACACCAGCAGCGTCATCTGCCGGTCGGTCTCATCGTCTTCAAGTTCGTTGACATCGATAATGTTGCCGTCGATGATGCGTCCGCCATGCGTCAAATCGGTGCGGCGCTCGTACTCCACTTGCTCGGCTGACTTCTTGCTTTTACGCGAGAGAATGGCATACCCCAGCAGTGCTGCGCTCGCTCCGACGACGACGATGGGATAGTACCGAAGAGAACTCATATCGCCGCTCGTAGAATAGCGCGGATGAGGTGTGAAAACCTAGGCGTTTCGAGTGCGGCGGCCTACGCGTTCACAATTGGGTTTCGCAGAGTACCCACACCTTCCACGCTAACCTCGACTACGTCTCCGGGTTGCATGGGACCCACTCCCGCGGGCGTCCCGGTGGCGATGACGTCGCCCGGCTCCAGGGTCATGACCGAGGTGATGTAGCGCAGGATTACGTCCAAGGGAAAGATAAAGTCCGCCGTTGTGCCAGATTGCCGCGTCTGGCCGTTAAGTCGAGTTTCGATGTGTACCCCTTTCCATGGATCGAGCCCGTCGGCAATAACCGGTCCGATGGGGCAAAACGTGTCGAAACCCTTGGCGCGGGTCCACTGGCCGTCTATGTTTTGCAGGTCGCGCGCAGTCACATCGTTCACGCAGGTGTAGCCCAGGATGTACGAGCGCACGTCTTCGTCATCGCGCAGATCATGGCACCGCTTCCCGATGACGACGCCCAGTTCGCCCTCGTGATCCACGCGCTGCGAGAGCTTGTGCGGGCGGCGAATTTCCTCACCGGGAGCGATGACCGAGGACGGCGGCTTAAGGAAGATGAGCGGCGAGGTCGGGATCTCATGATTCAACTCTTTGGCATGTTCGCGATAATTACGGCCGACACAAACGATCTTCGACGGCTGCGTCGGCGCCAGGAGGTGAGCCGTGTCCAGCGGAATGCTGCTGGATTGCGCCGAATCAAAATCACCAAGACCAGCCGGGAAGCGGTCCAGAATTCGAGTGATGGTTGAGGTTCCTGCAACTTCTTCAATCAGCCCATAGCGAACGTTGTCAGCGTGCTGAAAACGGCAAATCTTCATCTCTTGAACTCCTTCGCCTACTGTTTGCTGGGCACTTTCTCTGACGTCGATGCCGATCGTTGGCTTTCATTGCCTCGCAGGTCGACCGCGGAGACCGAGTATTCATACTTGTTTCCCGGCTGAACACTCTCGTCGCGGAACGAGGGTACCTGGGTCGGCTTCTGGTTGAGCTTCTGCCATTCTCCACCAGCGCTTCGGCGGAAGACGTTATAGCCGGCCACATCGGTTTCAGTGTTGGGAGCCCAGGTCAAATCGATAAACGGCTTCTGCCCGATGCTGGAGAAGACGGCCTGCAGGCCCACAGGCTGTGCCGGAGGATAGATGTCCTTGGTAAATACCTCTGTCGGCGCCGAGTCGTCACCCTCAACGCTAGCTTGGCGCCGGCCGGCACGCACGTCAGTGACGGAGGTGATGCGGTACTGGTATTTCGTCTCCCATTCGAAGGTCTGGTCGAGATAAGAACCATCGGGTGCCGGATCCACGTCATTCAAAGTGATGTACCCGCCTGCGCCCGCCGGCCGGCGCTCGATACGATAGCGAAACGTCAGCCCGATCGGAGGAGCGGGCTCGACACCACCGGACCACGACACGCGCACGCCATCGGAGCTAACCTCGGCAGAAACGTCGGAGGGAGGTGCGATGGTGGGTGCGAGAGGTATTGCCACCTGGTTCGAGAGACCTGCGCTGCGGCCCCGATCGCTCATAATTTCGACGGCATACATGGCGAATCCCGCGGGATCTTTCTCCTCAAGCTCTAGCGGCAGCGTGTCGCTGTACGTCATGCGCATCTTCTGCTCGACATCGTTCTTCTTCCGCTGCGGCCCTTTCGGAGGCGTGACCGAGCCCACCTCATGGCAACTACTCATCAGCGTCGTGCCTTCTTGACGGCACACCAGTGTGTCGCCCAGGTGCTTGAGTTGGACCAGAGTGCGGTCCGTGTTCTTTTCGGGCAGAGTCCACTCCAGCCGCACCGTGTTGCCTTTGCGGGATGCGGTCAAGTCCTCCGCGGGACGCGCCAGGTTGAGTGATGGCAGTTGTACCGCGCCCGGGGTACCGCATCCGGCGCAGCCAACAATGCTCGCGAGTGCCGCAAGAAAGATCAGGGAACGAAGCCGCATGGAATACTACAGGGTAACAAAAGCACAGTGGCAATCCGTAATGCGCTTGCCATTGATGCTTTCTGAAAGCACACTAGTGGGTCAGTTCGGTTGTCATCCCGAGGGAGCTTCTTTTGCGAACCGAGGGATCTGGGCGTGCCAATTCGCGCCGGTGCGCGAAAGGCATGTCATCCCCATTCAAACTGACCCACTACCGATGAGAGCTATCGCCATTATCCCCGCTCGTCTTGCCTCGACGCGCCTACCGCGCAAGGTGCTGCGCGAGATTAACGGCCGTCCCATGCTGGAGCATGTGTATAGCGGCCGCGCGCGCCTGCCCGGCACTGGATGACGTCATCGTCGCCACCGATTCCAGCGAGGTCGCCGACCTCTGCCGCGATCACGGCTGGCACTTTCAGATGACGTCGGCATTCCATCGCAGCGGCACCGAGCGCGCGCACGAGGTTTCGGAATCGGTTCCGGCGGACGTGTACGTCAATGTCCAGGGAGATGAGCCGCTGGCACGGCGCGAGCAAATCGACACGCTGCTCGCTCTGATGGAGAACGTCGATGTTCAGGTAGGAACGCTGAAAACGCCCTGCGCCGAGGAAGACCGAAACAATCCCAACGCCGTGAAAGTCGTGACCGACTTAGAGAGACGCGCGCTCTACTTCTCGCGGGCAACCATTCCGTTCGATCGCGACGCAACCGGCGGCGTGCGCTACTACAAGCATCTCGGCTTCTACGCTTATCGCAAGCCCGCGCTGGACGCGTTCGTGAAGTGGCCTGAGTCAGACCTCGAGCGCAGCGAGCGGCTGGAGCAACTGCGCTTCCTCGACAACGGGGTCAACATCTACGTCGCCGAAACGCCTTTTGACACCGTAGGCGTTGACACGGAAGAGGACCTGCGGAGGGTGGAAGGTATTCTTGCGGCACTCGCGTAATTCTTGATTTGTCATCACGAGCGAAGCGAGGGATCTGTTCTCGTCGGCAGCACCAAAATTTCTCCATGAATAACAGCGCCTCGGCGGGGGCAAAGAGCAGGTCCCTCGCTGCGCTCGTGATGACAATCGCAAGATGATCGACGCTTCACTAAGCCGCCTGCCTGCTTTTCGCCCATTCCTCCGCCGCCGCGACTCTTCGTGCCGATCGACGGATGCGAATGGAACAACCATTCCACGAATTTATTCGGCGTACGCTCGGCGAGGTTCTGATCAGCCAGTTTTTGCATCGAGGTAATGAACGGCTCGACGCCGGCAATGTTCTCCCACGCGTAGCGGTCGGCTTCGCGCTCGTGCTTGCGCGAGATCGCGTTCATGGCGGGCATGAGCAGCAGACTGAGAATTGTCGCGACGATCAGAATGAGCGGCAGATTGGCGAAATCGTAGAGCCGTGCCTCCAGGGCAGGGAACCAGTCGCGCGCCAGAACGAAGCGCAACACAACATTGGTCAGCCAGAAACCGAAGAACGTCACAACCACCTGGGTCAGGATGCCCTTGAGGATGTGCTTGCGGACATGGTGGCCGAGTTCGTGCGCCAGAATGGCTTCAATCTCGTCGTCGCTGTAGCCGGCGAGCAGCGTGTCGGCGACGATGATGCGGCGTGTCGCTCCCATTCCCATCAGCGCCGCATTCGCCTTCTTCGATTTCTCCGACAGGTTCCATTCATAGACGCCGCGTACGCGTGTTCCCGCGCGCTCGCTAAGGCGCGTCAGGCGGTCGCGCAGAGCATCGTTCTCCAGCGGCTTGAACTTGTAGAAAATAGGGAAGAGCACCACAGGCGCGAGCCGCGCCAGCAATAACGTGAGGCCGATGAACACGGCCCAGGCAATGATCCACCAGCGCGCCGGGGCGATTCGAATCAGCGCGTAGATGATCTCGACAAAAATTCCTCCCAGCACTAATCCGAGCAGCCAGCCTTTGGCTTCGTCCCACAACCACGAACCCAGCTTCTGGTTCGAGAGGTTGTACTGGTGCTCCAGCCGAAAGCCGTAGTAGTCGAGCGGAGAACTGATGAGCTTGAGCAGCAGCGAGAACATCAGGACATACAGGAACACAGCCAAGAAGTAATTCTGGCGCGCTCCGATATAAGCCCAGTCGCGCAGCTCGGCCGTCCAGCCGGTGACAAGCAGAATCACCAGCACCGCGAAGCCGATGACTGCGTCGGAGATTCCGAGCCAACGCTTGATGCGGTTATATCGCCGGACTTCAGGCGTGTCGGTCGGAATGGGATGAACCACGGTTGCCATGGGCGCTTCTAAAGTTTAGACGAAATCGTTGCCGCTATGCATTGCGCTGAAGCAATCAGGGTTCTCGTGCGTCAGAGCTTTGAGCCCGAAGGGCGTGCGATGACAGCCCAGCGTGAAGCGCAGCGGAACGCTGGGTTAGCGAACATATATGGATCACGAGTCCCGCCTCGCGGGACGGCACAACGAGATTCACTGAACATGCTGCGGGCAATTCCGTCCCCGGGGGACTACCCAGAATTGTAGCCATCCCCAGCACTCCGCCTTCGGCTCCGTGCTGGGCTGTCATCACACGCCCTGCGGGCTTTGCGCCTTCATACAGCTAGGAGCGTGTTGGCCGGAACTTTCCCTGTTGCAGAATTGCCGTCTAGCTTTTTGCCCTGACGAATGCTTCCGTCTCTTTGAGTATCTGCTGCACCAGCTCTGGCGACGACGCCTCGGCATAAATGCGCAACAACGGCTCGGTGCCTGACGCGCGCACCAGCACCCAGGCTTCGGCGCCGTCGCCGTTCTTCGGAGCGTCCAGATAGAACTTAACGCCGTCGAGCGTTCCCGTCTCCAGCACGTTGAAGCTGCCCATGCGAGCAGGCTTCTCGCCCGCCCGACGCATGGCGTCTTCCTTCACCGCATTGTCAAGATGCAGATCGGTACGTCCGTAATAGTGTCGTCCGTATTCCTGCTGCAGATCTTCAACCAATTGACCCAGTGGTTTGCTTTCGTCGGCCATGATATTGGCCAGTAGCAGGGAATTGAGGATGCCATCGCGTTCCGGCAGATGGCGGCGAATGCCGATGCCGCCTGACTCCTCACCGCCGATGAGAATGTCGCGCTCCAGCATGAGGTCGCAGATGTATTTGAAGCCGATACCGCACTCGTGCAGCTTACGACCATATTTGGCGGCGATGCGGTCGAGCATGCGCGTCGTGTTGAAGGCGCGAACGACTTCTCCGGGCCACTGCTTGCGCTTCAGCAGCCACTGCAAAATCACCGAATAACACTTGTGCGAGTCGACGAAGCTGCCGTCTTCGGCCACTGCGCCCAGCCGGTCGGCATCGCCATCGACGGCAAGTCCAGCCTGGCAGTGCTCGCGCACCACTGTCTCCTGCAGCATGGCGATATGCGGTTGTATCGGCTCAGGATTGATGCCGGGAAACGCAGGATTTACTTCGCCACGAATTTCGATGTGCTCGATGCCGTTCTCGGCGAAGATACCTTTCAGCACGCCGCGTCCCGAGCCATACATCGTGTCGATGGCGAATTTGAAGCCTGCGCGCTTGATGGCGGCGAGATCGACGAAATTCTTGATGGCGGCGATATAGGGCGTCTTGAAGTCGGCTGCGATAACCCTTCCGCCGGCACGCTCCAGGCGTTGGGAGTCGAGTTCGGCCTCAATCGCGCGCATGATGGCCGGAGTACCCGAACCGCCGTATCCCGCCTTGTACTTTACGCCATTCCAGTTGAAAGGATTGTGGCTCGACGTAATCATCACGCCGCCCGCGACGCCGAGATTCTTCACCGCATAAGACAGCGCTGGGGTTGGAGTGTAATCATCCGACAAGCGGACGTTGATGCCTGCCGCGGCCAGCGTCTCCGAGATAGTTTCGGCGAAGTTGCGCGATTGGAAGCGCGTGTCATAGCCGACCACGAGGCCTTTGCCGACGTTCTCGTTCTTGTGGACGTAATGGGCAATCGCGTTGCCCACCTTGCGAACATTGTCAAAGGTATAGTCGTCGGCGATAACGCCTCGCCAACCGTCGGTTCCGAATTTGATTTGAGAAGGCATAAGAAAGCAACTAGCAACTAATGACTACCAGAAGCAATTAGTAATTAGTGATTAGCAGTTAGTGATTACCAACAAGCGATGAATCATTTCATTTCCCATTTGCCATCACACCTTCCTGATTTGTCATCACGAGGTCGCGCAGCGGCCGAGGGATCTGTTCTCTCTTCCCTGGCGTTGCTGCCAACACCCTGCGAGAGCAGATCCCTCGCTGCGCTCGTGATGACAAGATCAGGATTATGTTTCACTCTTAATCGTGCCGCTAAACCGCGCCGCTCTTTGCTAATTACTAATCACTAATTGCTAATTACTTCTTACACCAGCTTCTTCATCTTCTTCTCGTCGAGATACTTCACGATCTTGCCCACATCCTGCGAGTGCTGCTTGGTCGTAATGAGCAGGGCGTCGTCGGTCTCGACGACGATCAGGTCTTCTACTCCCACGGCCGCGACAAATTTATTGGAGACGATGAAATTCCCGTGCGCATTCAGCATAACCTTCTGCTTGGCGCTGACCACATTCGCAGCCGCGTCCTGCGTATGCTGGCGATGCTCGTACAGCGCAGTCCATGAGCCCAGATCATTCCATCCAAAGCTCGCCGGAATACAGTAGATGCCGGATTGGCCTTCGCCTTTGGCTGAGCGCGGCTCAGCAATTGCATAATCGACGCTGATGTTCTCACATTGCGGATAGAGCCGCGACAGCGTTTTGTCGAACTTCCGGGTACCGTAAGCGGTGGCGATTTCGTCAAGCAAGGCAGCTGTCTTCGGCAGATGCTCGTGCAGGGCATTGACCAGCGTTTGCGCGCTCCAAATGAAGATTCCGCCATTCCAGAAGTAGTTACCGGCGTTGACGAATTGCGCAGCAACATCGGCGTTGGGCTTCTCGCGGAAGCGCCGTACGTTCAGCGCCCCGTTCTTTGCTTTGTCGCCGGCTTCTATATAGCCGTACCCGGTTTCCGCACGCGTAGGCCGAATGCCAATGACCACAATATTGTCGCCTGCTGCGGCGATTTCTGCGGCGCGCTGAAGGCCTTGACGAAACTTCTTCTCGTCGCTGATGACGTGGTCGGAAGGGAACAGCCCGAGCACGGCCTTCGGATCTTCGCGGGCGAGCAAGAACGCAGCCAGTCCGATCGCTGGCGCCGTGTTGCGACCGGCAGGCTCAGCTATGACCCGCTTCTTGTTGAGCTTTCGCAGCTCGCGGAGAATGGGCCCGCGCAAGTCGTCATTCGTGATCACCCAGAAGTTCTTCGCCGCAGCCATGGGGCGCAGGCGATCGAAGGTCTCCTCGATCATGCTCTTGTCGCTGTTGAGGGGCAGGAGTTGCTTGGCCCGGCGCTTGCGGCTCATCGGCCAGAAGCGCGTGCCGCGCCCTCCAGCGAGGATTACAGGATAGAAATCAGGCTTGTCAGGTTTGGACAATGTTTTTGAAAGGGCACGGCTTCAGCCGTGCCGAAATGATGCATGTTTAGACCGGGGCTTTAGCCCTGGAGGGTTTCCGGATACCCTCAGCGGCTGAAGCCGCCGGCGCGGGTTAACTCTTACGGCACGCCTGAAGGCGTGCCCCTTCAAAG
This sequence comes from uncultured Acidobacteriaceae bacterium, assembly GCA_963699875.1. Lineage (GTDB taxonomy): Bacteria > Acidobacteriota > Terriglobia > Terriglobales > Acidobacteriaceae > CAVVDY01. The sequence continues at coordinate 205,402 of CAVOVN010000010.1, read as the reverse complement.
AACAGTCTATCCGCTTCGCGCAACCGCAGAATCCAGCGTCGTCTGCGGCTCAGGTACCGTCTCCGCCGGTAGCGACATGCGCATGATCTCCAGCTCCCACTGCGGACGCACAGTATATTTTGGCACGCAAGCAGGCACGACGACAGCATCACCACGCGCAAAACTGACCGGCTCCATCCCTGCGGACTCCAGCACGCCAGAACCGTCCACCGCAACGATGATATGCGGCGAGTCGGGCGTCACATCGCCTGAAAGCTCGCTCTGCAATCGAAGTCGCTCGACCTGGAAGAACGGCGAGCGCACAAGAAAGCGCGAACCGTCTTGCAGCACCTTTCCGGCATCGCTGTTCAGCTTAATGGCGGCCATGCCTTGCTCGATGTGCAATTCGCGCGGGCGCCCATAGTCGTACAACCGATAGGTCACGTCTGAAGCTTGCTGGGTTTCGAGCAAGACCAGGCCACCGCCGATCGTGTGGACCGTTCCAGCGGCCACGTAGAGCATGTCGCCGCGCTGAACATCGATCCAGTTCAATAATTGTTCCGCCTGCACGCCGCTAATTGCCCGTTTGAATTCTTCCAGCGAAACCCCCGGCTTGAGACCCAGCGCCACCTGTGCTCCAGGCTTGGCGTCGAGCACGTACCAGCACTCGGTTTTGCCGAAGGGCTCCCCGACGCGACGCGCTGCTTCGTCATCGGGATGCACTTGCACGGATAGCTTGTCAGCCGTGAAGAGAAACTTCACCAGCAATGGGAAGCGGTCCTCGTAAGGCGCGACGGTTCCCACCAACTCGCGTCGATATTGTTGCGCGACGTCGCCCAACGTTCGGCCGTTGAGTGGTCCATTGGCGACAACGTTCTTCTCCCAGGTGAGCCAGCTCTCGCCGATCGGCTCCTTGACGACCCTGGTGTACACAGGACGCAAATCACGCACGCCCCACGGCCGTTCGTCGAAGTTGGGAATCAGGAGTAGTGGATAGAGTTCTGGCATGAATAGATCAGTGTACTTAGAGAGTAGTCGGAAGGGGAGTGTTGCCGGGGAAGATTCGTAACGCCATGAGCTCCGCTATAGCGACCGGGACCTAAGAAGATTGTGTGTCAGACCCGTCCTTGGTAGGGACCCGCGCCGTAGGCGCAGCAGATCTTAGCCCCAGCGCTTCAGCGCTGGGTAGGCTGGCAAAACTGGCGCGAGTCCCGATAGGGACGGCAGAGCAAGTATCAACAATCGGAGTGCGGCGGATCGTGAGTGTAATGGGGATCTATCAACAACTACGTCCGTTTCGGGCATAATCCTTGAGACATGAGTCAGGTACTGTATGCCTTCCTTCTGTTCGTCGCGACCAGTGCGGCTGCGCAGACCATCCCGGCTGAATTGCTCGGCAAGTGGGTTATTCAACGAGTAATCCCCACCTCGACGATTTCATGCTGGGGAGATAAAGAGGCGAAACGCATCATCGGTACTGAGGTCGAATACGCTACTGGTTCTTTCAAGTGGGAAGCCAGCGCAGTCAATCACCCCGTAGTTGATGTGGTGGTTCTGACGGCAGAGCAGTTTCGAGAAGAATATTCAGGTGCAGATGCGAATAGCTCGCAAGTATCGTTTCGTCAATTGGGCATCAGAATGGCGAACGCAAAGCGCGTGAGCATTAAGCATGCGCCGGCCAACATCACAGGTGGAACGACGGAAATTCCTGGGGATACGGTGCTGATAAAAGATGAACACCATCATCTTCTCCGTATGCAACGTCTATTTCGAGGCCAGACGGGTTCAGGGACACCGCTAACGTTCAGCCCACTCAGAATGTTGATGTAAACAGCCGCCACGCAACCAATCCCAACCTGTGCCGCCCCTACGGGGCTCCGACCGTTTATTCAACGCCACCCAGCGCTGAAGCGCTGGGCTAAGATATGTTGCCCCGTTCCGGGGCGCGGTCTTGGTTGTGCGCGCTGTGTTCGCGAAGCGATCAGGGGTCGGCGCTGCAGACGAACTGCAGATCCCTCGGCTTCGCTCGGGATGACAATCGAAATTGGTTACAGTCGGCACAGCTAAAGCTGTGCCTCTTCAAAACCCTGACGCATAACGCTGGCCTGAAGACCAGCACTACCTAAGCCCGGCAAAGAACTCACGCATGCGTTCCAATCCGCGCTCCAGTTGCTGCTCGGCAACGGCGTATGACATACGCACATGCTCCTGCGTTCCGAAGGCCTCGCCCGGCACCACCACCACATGCGCCTCATGCAATAGCTTGCGCGCGACGTCGGATCCCGAGTTCATGTCGCCGCGTCCGAAGTAGTGGCTGACGTTGGGATAGGCATAGAACGCGCCGTTGGGAGCCGCGCAGGTCAGCCCAGGAATCGTTCTCAATCCGGCGACCACCTTGTCGCGCAGCTTGATGTATTCGGTGCGCATCTCCTGCAGGCAGCCTTGCGGGCCGGTCAGCGCTGCCACCGCCGCTTTCTGCACGATGGACGTAGGATTCGACGTGCTCTGACTTTGCAGCTTCTGCATGGCGGCAATCACCGGAGCCGGTCCCAACGCGTATCCCAGCCGCCAGCCAGTCATGGCGTAGGTCTTCGACAGCGACCCGATAATCAGCAGCCGCTCTTTGACGTCTGTCACTGAGCCCGCCGAGAACAGCCGTCCCGTGAAATTCAAGTAGACATAGCACTCGTCCGAGACAACGTAGATCCCGCGCTCGTGAGCCAGACGAAGAACCGACGTCATGTCCTCAGGACGCATCACTGAACCCGACGGATTATTCGGCGAGTTGAGGATGATCATCTTGGTGCGCGGCGTGATCGCGCGCTCAACCATGTCGGCGGTGAGTTGAAAGTCGTGCGCCTCATCGGTCGGGATTAGCACCGGCTCGCCGCCTGCGTAGCGGATGATGTCTTTGAACGACACCCAGTACGGCACCGGCAGGATGACTTCATCACCGTGATCCACCAACACCTGGATGGCATTGAACAGCGCATGCTTGCCGCCGACCGACGCGGTGCACTCCTCGCGTTTGTAGTCGGAGACGAAATCCGCGGCGTGACGATTCACGATGGCGTCGCGCAGCTCGGCGATACCGCCTACCGCGGTGTACTTGGTGAAGTTGTTGTTGATGGCGGCAATGGCTGCGTCTTTGATGTTCTGCGGCGTATTGAAATACGGCTCGCCCGCGCCGAGGTCCACCAGGTCCGCTCCGGTGGCGCGAAGCTTTTCGGCTTCGGCGGAAACGGCCATGGTGGCCGAAACTTCGATGCGCTGGATGCGATTGGTGAGGGGCGAGGAGAGCTGCGTAACTGTTGCGGTCATCCGAGGTCCTTTGCTGAAGTCAGTTTGTCGCGCCGTTTTACAGCGCCATCGCGATCAAAAATTCCTGGCCACTCAGGCCTCGTTCTTTGTCCCGTTCGCTTTCACTTTCTCGCGCAGCTTCCGCTCCACCAGCTCGGGCACAAAGCCGGTCAGCGGCCCTCCCAGCTGGGCGATCTCACGCACGATACGTGAGCTCAAGTAGGAATATTTTTCCGCCGGCAACATGAAGATGGTTTCGACCCGTTGATCGATTTTGCGATTCATCAGCGCCATCTGCAGCTCAAACTCATAATCGCTAACCGCACGAATCCCGCGCAGCACCACGTTGGCGTTCCGGGCGATTACGTAATTCACGAGGAGTCCCTCGAAGGACTCGACCGTAACGTTACTCCACTCCTGGGTCATCGCGGTTAGCATTTCGTTGCGCTCTTCGAGGTTGAACAGCGAGCTGTCTTTTTCTGGATTGCGCGTGATAGCGACGATCAGCTTGTTGAACAGCTTACTGCCTCGTTCTATCAGGTCCAGGTGTCCGTTCGTTACCGGATCGAACGAGCCCGGATAAATCGCGACGATCTGTTTCACGCGCCCTCGGACGTTGTTGCTGGTGTCCCGGTTCGCCTTTTCATGGGAGAACCTGGGTACTACGGACGGCAGCTTCGAATCGTTTGCGATTCTATTCTGAACCGAAGGGCAGACGCAACGCGTGTCAGTCAGGCTGCGCCAACAGCTCTCCCAGCCAGCTCTCAATGGTCAGCCGCATCTCGTCCACATGCCCGGCAAAATAGTGGTCGCCGGGGAGGAAGACCAGTTCCTTCGGCTCAGCGGCGTTGGCGACAAGCGCTCCAGCTCTTCATGCGGTCCAAACTCGTCATGATCGCCACTGAGGAACAGCTTGGGTTTATGGCAAGCTTTGAGGAAATCGAAGTTGTACGTTCGTCCTTCGGCCGCGACCGGTGTGCCTAGCGAGATGATGGCACGCACGTCGGGATCCGAACACGCGACCCGCGTACCTACCGCTGCGCCAAACGAGAAGCCGGCAAAAAGTACGGGCAATCCGAAGCTGCTCTTCAGCCATGCCAGGGCGGTGCGAACATCGTCCTGCTCACCCTGTCCCTCATCGTGCGTTCCCTGGCTCAGTCCCGTGCCGCGGAAGTTGAAGCGCAGCACGGGAAAGCCGAATGCGTGCAGGGCCTTCATGGCGTGGAAGACGACTTTGTTGTGCATGGTTCCGCCATAGAGCGGGTGGGGGTGGCACACCACGGCGGAATGAGTTGCATCAGCGGCGCCGGCGTTCAGCAGCGCCTCAAGCCTTCCGGCAGGCCCTTCGAGCAACAGCGACTGAATCGCTGCATGGATGGCTGGCAATGTGGTTCTCTCTGCAGATAGTGGGCCAGTTTGATTGTCATCCCGAGCAAGCCTCGGTTGCGAAGCGAGGGATCTGGGCGTGCCGATTCGCGCCGAACCGGGGTCCCCGGAATGCGCTTCTTTTGCGCGTTCTGGGGTGGGCGACGCGCGAAAGGTACGCATCCACAGTCAAACTGGCCCACTCCTGCTCTGCAGGTGTGCAGAGTTCTATCTTAATTGCTGCCTTCGGGTAGAGTGTTTTCGCACGTGGTTGCAACGGCCGTAGAGGAAGATCACGGCAAAAAATGCATACACAAGAATCGCCCAGGCGGTGTGCCCCGTCTGTGTGAAATAGGGCAAGCCGAAGATGCTGAACAGAACCACTGCTGCCAATACCAGGAACAACCATCTAACGTCGGTTTTCTGCATGTAAGGTTCCTTTCCGGCGGCAGCAGCTCGCCTTCAATTGCCCCCTGAAATTAGAGACGGACGATTGGGGCCAAGGTTTCCCCGGCGTACATTTCTTTACACGGCATCGAGAGATGGTGGCACCATGTTGACAGCATGATCCGCTTCGGAATCGCCGGCTTCGGACACCACGCGGTCAAGCGCTTGATGCCGGGATTTGCAAAGGCGCAGCTCTGCCGGGTGACCGCACTCTCGCGCCGCGACCCGCAACGCGCGCAGGAATCGGCGCGACAGTTCGGCATTCCATACGCCTTCACCTCGACTGCCGAGCTTTGCGCCTGTCCTGAAGTGGATGCAGTGTTCGTGGCTTCTCCTGACGCCTTGCACCTCGCCGATGTTTTGGAAGCGATACGTCGACCGCAAGCCGGTGCTAGTGGAGAAGCCGATGGCGATGAACAGCGCCGAAGCGGCAACCATGGTCGAGGGCGGCGCAAGATGCAGGAGTGCTGCTCGGGGTGGCGCACAACATGCGCTTCGAACACAGCGTGCAGTGGTTTCGCCAGAAGATGAGCGAGCGCGCGATTGGCCAGCCGCTGCTGGCGCGAGCCACTTTTGTTGCGCCTATGCTGAGCAGCCCGCGGACTTGGGTGGACGATCCGACGCTCGCGACTGGAGGACCGCTGGCCGATATCGGCATCCACTGCATCGATACCTTGCGCTACGTCCTCGCGGACGAAGTGGAGAGCGTAAGTATGCAGGCGCAATACGATTCGCACTCGGTGTTGGAAGCCTCGGCATCGGGCGTGTTGCGATTTTCGCGAGGAACCCTGGCGAACGTAGCAGTCTCCGGCCGTGGGAGGTATTACACGCTGCTCGAAGTCGCTGGCGAGAACGGAGTACTCTCCGCAGTCAATGCGCTCACGGTTGACCATCCGGTGACGCTGGAGCTGCGCCGCGGCTTCGAAATCGTCGAACGCACGGAAGTCAGCAACGACGACGCGTACACCTTGCAGCTCGACGCGTTCGCCGCGGCCGTTGAAGCGGATGGCGAGTTCCTCATTCACGGGCGAAGATGGGCTGCGCAACCAGCTAATTCTGGATGCCGCATTCCGCAGCATCAAGTCGGGGAAGAACGAGAGCGTCGCAAACGCCGTGGGCGCGCTATAGCAGCCTCCGAATTGCGGTGTATCAGCTTTGAAAGGGCACGGCTTCAGCCGTGGCGTGCGGGAGGCGCAAATCCGTTCCGCCTTCAGGCGCCGAGGGGACGCCTCCTCAGCGGCTAGAGCCGGGTTTATTACTCTCGCTGCGGCACGCCTGAAGGCGTGCCCTTTCAAAACGCTCTACCGCAACTCCGAAGACGCTGAACCCTCAGTCGCCTCCTGAAACTGGGGACGCGGGTTTCGACTCGGCGCGCTGTTCTCCTGGACCAATCTCGCCCATGAATTCGAACGCGGAGTTCACCAAGGCAATATGCGACAGCGCCTGGGGAAAGTTGCCGAGCTGCCGCTTGGCATCTGTGTCGTATTCTTCCGACAGCAGCCCAACATCGTTGCGCAAGGTGAGCAGTCGCTCGAACAGCTCGCGTGCCTCTTGTCGTCGTCCGCAAAGGTTCCAGGCACTGACCAGCCAGAAGCTACAGGCGATGAACGATCCCTCGTGCCCCTTCACGCCATCGTCTAACTGCGCGGTGTCATAGCGCTGGACCAGGCCATCGTGCATGAGGTTCTTCTCGACGGCTGCAATCGTCCCGCGCACACGCTCGTCTTCCACGGGAAGGAAGCCGACCAGCGGTATCAGCAGCAACGAGGCATCCAGGCGCTTCGAACCGTAGGTCTGGGTGAAGCTATGAAGCTGTGAGTCGAAAGCCTTCTCGCAGACCTCGCGATGTATAGTCTCGCGCAGTTCGTGCCAGCGCTTGAGGTGCCCGTTTTGCCCGCAACGCTCGGCATACTTGATAGCGCGATCGAATGCCACCCAGGCCATCACCTTGGAATAGGTGAACTGTTTGCGTCCGCTACGCACCTCCCAGATACCGTCGTCGGGCTCATGCCAAATTTTCTCCAAGTGCTCGGTAAGGCAATTTTGCAGATCGAGATCGGTCTTGCGCGAGGGCAAGCCGGCAAGCTCGGCGTGCAACAGAGCATCGGCAACCTCGCCATAAACGTCGAGCTGAAGCTGGTTGAACGCCGCGTTGCCGACCCGCACCGGCTTAGCGCCTTCGTATCCCGCCAGCCAGTCCACCTCCCATTCCAGCAGGTGGCGTTCGCCGCGGATGCCATACATAATCTGCACCTGGTCGGGACTGCCCGCCGCGGCGCGAAGCAGCCAATCGCGCCACGCGCCGGCCTCTTCGTAATAGCCCGCATTCATCAACGCCAGCAGCGTAAAGGTGGCGTCGCGCAACCAGCAGAAGCGGTAGTCCCAGTTGCGCTTTCCACCGAGGCTCTCGGGAAGGGAGGTGGTGGGGGCAGCAACTATGCCACCAGTGGGAGCGTAGGTTAGCGCTTTCAATGTGATGAGCGAGCGGCGCACGGCTTCGGTGTAGTCGCCCTTATAACGGTGCTCCGATTTCTCTGACGTGACTTTGCTGCTCCAGTCGGTCCAGAAGTCGGTGGTCAATTGCAGCTCGTGTTCGGGATGGATCGGCTTGGGAAGCTTGCCGTAGGAAGGCGCGTAGGTGAGCGTGAATGAAACTGTCTGCCCCTCAGCGACGGTGAACTCGCTCATGGTCTTGAGGCTTTCGCCGCGCAAAGGTGCATCGGTGCGCAACACCACCATGTCGGGTCCCGAGATAGCGCGCAAACTTCCGTCGTCCAGCCGTTTCACCCAGGGTACCGAGCGGCCGTAATCGAAGCGCAACACCAGCTCCATGCACATCTGCACTTTGCCGCGCAGGCCGCGCACGATGCGCACCAGGTCAGAGTACTTGCCGCGAATCGGCATGAAATCGATCAGCAGCACCGAACCTTCATCGTTTTCGAACGTGGTCTCGACGATGAGCGTGCCGTCGCGATACTTGCGAGTGCTGCGCGCCTCATTCTCCGGCGCGATGCACCAGTGTCCGTTGTCCTCATCGCCCAGCAGAGCAGCCAGGCAAGCGGGAGAGGCGAACGTAGGCCAGCAAAGCCAATCGATGGATCCTTTGTTGCTGACGAGTGCAGCGGTTTCACAATCGCCAAGGAGTGCGTAGTCCTCAATGTGGGAGGGCATCAGTGGTATGACGGCAATTCAGCGCTAAAGAGTTGGAAGCAACGGTCAGCACACATTTTAGTATTTATGTGTAGCGCCGGCGTTCAGGCCCACAGATGCAGTCATCCCCAATATCCAGGCGCTATTTCGCGGGCTTCGGCTGTTGCGATTTGACCGCGTCCTGGCAGGCGCTGGCTTCGGTCAGCACCTTGTTGAACGCCTGGTCGGCGCGCAGCTTGGCCAGCATGGGATCGTTCAGCAGATTGGTGTAGGCGCAATAGCTACGCTCCACCGCGCTTTGCAGCAGCTGTAATGCGGCCTGGTTCTTGCCGCAGTATCCCAGCCACGCCCCCTGGAAATAGAGCTGTTCCGGGTCGAGTTCGTTCGCCTGGTTGGCCTCAAGCTCGTGAGCAATGCGGTCCTGCTCACTGGCGGGCCGCAACCCGAGGCATGCTTCCACCAGGTCGCGGTGGTAGCGTGGCGCCGTGGACATATGTTTGGTGGCTTCTTTGGCCTCCGCAATCTTGCCTTCACGCACCAGCAACGAAGGGGTCACGTAAGCGGCCCACTCCGAGCCGGCGTCGAGTTGCAGGAAGTCCATCGCGCGCTGCGTCTGGCCCAATTCCATGAAGGTCCACGCGCAGGAGCGGAACATATAGTTGCCGGGATCAAGCCCAAGTGCTCGGTTACACTCGGTCGCCGACTTCTCCAGCATTCCGGCGTAGCGGAAGACGTAACTCAAAGCGAAGTGCGCCTGCGCGCTCTCAGGACGACTCTTGATGAGCGCCTCGGCTGCCTGGTAGGCCTTGCCTAACTCGCCGCGCTCGACCGAGTTGGTAATCTGCTGGCCCAGTGCGACGGTTGCATTGGGGTCCAGCTGCAGCGCCCGCGCGTAAGCGTCGTTGGATTGCTGCAACATCTTCTCGCCGCCGTCCGAATACGTCGCGTCGTAGTAACTACGCAGGCCAAGCTCCTGCCACGCGGGGGCATAAGTCGGATCCATCTGCACCACTTGCTGCAATACCGCCAACGCATCTTTGTTGGCGACGGGATCGTGCGGAATCGCCAGGCTGTGCAGATACAGGTCGTAAGCCTGAGCGTTCTTAGGCCGCGAGCCCGCCTCTTCCACCCCTTGACCCAGCCCGAGAATGGGAAGCAGTCCCTGGCGCACCTGGGCCGCTAAACGCGATTGCAGTGCGATGAGGTCTTGCGTCGGAGCGGTCAGCGTCGTCTGCCAGATGAGGCGGTTGTCTCGGGCTTGTATGGCCTCCAGCGTCACCACCAGGTCGTCGCCGCGCTCCACAAAGTGGCCGGTCACGATGGTAGCCACGTGCAGGGCACGCGCCGCCTGCTGCGGATCGACATCGTTGCCGGCGTACTTCTGCGTCATCGAGCTGGGCCGCACATCAAGCGCGCGGTTCTGCGACAGCGTGTTGCTCAGCTCGTCGGCCAGTGCGAAGCGCAGAAAGTCAACACTGATGTCGTTGTTCAAGTTGCGCAACGGCAATACGGCGATGGTGTTCTTCCCTCCCGAAGCACCGGGGCGATGCTTGAAGTAATAGGTCGCCACGGGAACCAAAACCGTGATCAGCAGGGCGATGATTCCCAACAGGGCGTAAACGTGCCAGCGACGAGTGGGCTTGGCAAAGGTACTGGTGCGCAGCTTGTAGGGAAGCGCCGGCCGCATGCGAGCACTGGTGCTGAGCCCAGGGTCGCTATCTTTTTTCAGCGATTGCAGGTCGCCCTTCATCGCCAACGCGGTTTGATAGCGGATTCCCCGGTCTTTTTCCATGGCACGCCCGAGGATTCCCTCCAGGTCCTCGGAAATCGCGGGATTAAATTTCCGTGGCGCCGGCGGCTTCTCGTTCAGCAGCGCATTCATCGAGGTGACGGAGTTGTTCTTGCGAAATGGCTTGTGGCCGGTCGCCATCTCGTAGAGCACCACTCCCAGCGAGAACAAATCACTGCGCAGATCGAGCTCTTCACCGCGCGCCTGTTCGGGCGACATGTAGACCGTGGTGCCAAAGATCTCGCCGGCGATGCTCAGATCTTCCATGCCGTCGCGTCCGAACTCGGGCGCCACTTTGACCAGCCCAAAATCGAGAATCTTCGCCTGCCCTGCCGGGGTGACGAAAATGTTCGCCGGCTTGATGTCGCGGTGGATGATGCCTTTCGCGTGGCAGGCGGCAAGCGCGTCGGAAACTTGAATGCCGACGTCAAGCACCAGCTCCAAATCGAGCGGCTGGCTGTTCATGAGGTCGCGAAGGCTCTTGCCTTCCAGCTTCTCCATGACGATGTAGGGCTGGCCGTCGAGGTCGCCGATGTCGTGGATGGTGCAGATGTTGGGATGATTGAGCTGGGACGCAATGCGCGCCTCACGCAGGAAGCGCTCCAGCGACTTCTGGTCGTTAAGCAGGTTGTCGGGGATGAACTTCAGCGCAACGCGGCGACCGAGGCGAGTGTCTTCCGCCTCGTAAACGACACCCATCCCACCGCCACCCAGTTTACCCAAAACGTGATAGTGGGAAACGGTTTGGCCGACCATGTCAATGGTCCCGATCACGTCGAGTTTGATGTTAGGCTCGCGCTCTGCTGTGGTCAACCAAAGGAAGTGAAGTGTGCCTTGCCGCCATAAGTTTGGTCGCGCTGCGAGCCCCCTCAGGTGTGTCACCCCGAGCGAATGAGCGCTGGCGTTTCAGGTCTGTCATCCCGAGCAAAATGAGCGCTGGCGTTTCAGGTCTGTCATCCCGAGCGTAGCCGAGGGATCTGCAGTTTCTTCACTGGCCCGATCGGCGTCGCGTGAGCCACTTCACCGGGAAGCTGAACGAAGGCCGCGAGTGCCTTTCTAACTGTGGCTCTCGGCGTCGCGGGCGAACTGCAGGTGCCTCCCGCCGCGGCGGGCTCGGGATGACACCGGTAATTTGCGTGACTTTCGGCAGTCTTGCCTATGCTTACGCCCCGGGGTGCCAGAACATCCAGATGCCCAGCACCAGCACGATCGCTGCGATGAGCAGCCGGAAGGTTTGCTCGGGAATCCAGCCGAGGACGGTCTTCCCAACCAGCGTTCCCGCGATGACCCCAATGGTCGCCGTCAGCATAATGGGCCACGCCGACAGAATTGGACGCCACTGGGTCGCCGCATACACCGGCATTCGAAACACATCGACCAGCAGCGCAATCGCCGTAGCCGTCGCCACGAAAGCATCACGGCGTATGTCGAAGCCCAGCAGCGCCGCTGAGCGGATGCCTCCCTGGTTGCCGACCAGTCCTCCGAAGACGCCCGAGAACGCGCCCGCTACCCACGCGGCTTTGTGTCCGAAGCGTAAGCGCTTGGCCGCGCCTGTCAAGCCCATCACGCCGGCAAACACCAGCAGCGCGGCCAACACGTAGCCAAGAACCGAGCTGCCCAGCCACGTGTGCAGCAGCGCGCCGGTAAGTCCGCCGAGGGCGCTGGTGATCCCGAAGCTCAGCAGGATGTGTCGATCGACATGTTCGCGTATCAACCAAAAACGCAGCCCGGTTCCCAGAAAATGCGGGACTGAAACCACGGCGACGGCGAGCTTGGTTCCCAGCCACACCGCCAGCAGCGGAGTGAGAATGCTGCCGATACCGAAGCCGGAGATGGACGCGACAGCGCCCGCTGCAACCGCCGCTATAGCGGTTATGACGTGAGGATTCATGGCAAACGAGCATCATACGCGCCCGAAAGCGAACGAGTTGCGCGTGGTAGTATCAACCTTAGCCCGCGATGCACTTCGACGCTGTAAACATCTTCTTTCAGATAGTGGTGCTGCTGTTCGCCATCAGCGTGCACGAGTCGGCGCACGCGTGGATGGCCAACCGCCTGGGCGATCCCACCGCCAAAATGCTGGGACGGGTTTCACTCAATCCCATCGTTCACATCGATCCTTTCGGAACCATTCTGGTGCCGGCGCTGCTGGTGCTATTTGGATTTCCGGCATTCGGTTGGGCCAAGCCGACGCCGGTAGACCCGCGCAACTTCAAGAACATCGTGCGCGACGACATCCTCACAGCGGTGGCCGGACCGATCAGTAATTTCATCACCGCGTTCATAGCGGTCATCATCATGGCCTTCCTGGTGCATTCGCCGCTGAGCGGTGCGGGCGGGCTCTTCCGCGGTACCGATGTGGCGCAGCCGCTATTGCAGATGTTCGAGCTGGCTATCCTGATCAACGTGGTGCTGGCGGTGTTCAATCTCATCCCGCTGCCGCCGCTGGATGGCAGCCACGTCATTCGTCACTTCCTGTCGTATGAGTCGCTGAAGATGTACGACCGCTTCGGCTACTTCGGGCTGGTGATGCTGATGTTTGTGCTGCCCATGCTGCACCTGGACATCATCGGCGCGTTGATCTCGCCATTTCTCGGCTTTTATCAAGGTCTGCTGAATTTATTTCTGAGACTCTAATGTCCGACTCATCCCAACTGAAAAAAGGCCGCATCCTGAGCGGGATGCGACCCACTGGAAAGCTCCACCTCGGCAACTACGTTGGCGCCCTGCGCAACTGGGTCAACCTGCAGGACGAGTACGACTGCTTCTTCTTCATCGCCGACTGGCATGCGCTGACCACCGACTACGCCGACACGCGCATGGTCAAGCAGAACTCGCTCGAGGTGATGATCGACTACCTCGCTGCCGGGCTCGATCCTGAGCGCAGCGTGCTGTTCATCCAGTCGCACGTGCCGCAACATGCCGAGCTGCATCTGCTGTTCAGCATGATCACGCCGCTGGGATGGCTGGAGCGCGTACCGACCTACAAAGAGCAGCGCGAGAACATCAAGGACAAAGACCTCAGCACCTACGGATTTCTCGGCTATCCGCTGTTGCAGTCGGCAGACATCTTGATCTATCAGGCGAACTTCGTTCCCGTGGGCGAAGATCAGGTACCGCACGTGGAACTGACGCGCGAGGTCGCGCGCAGGTTCAATCAGTTTTATCCGCGCAAGCTGCGCGAAGGCGACAAAGATCCGCAGCGCGATGTGGTTTTCCCCGAGCCCAAACCCCTGCTGACTCCTGCTGCCAAGCTTCCCGGCACCGATGGCCGCAAGATGTCGAAGTCGTACGGCAACACGCTGCTGCTGAGCGAGCCGGAAGCCTCCATGCGCGCCAAGCTGAAGACCATGGTCACCGATCCGGCGCGCATTCGCCGCACCGATCCTGGCAATCCCGATGTCTGTCCTGTGGGCGACCTGCACAAAATCTTCAGCGACGCCGAGACCATGGCCAAGGTGAACGAGGGTTGTCGTACCGCGGGCATCGGCTGCATCGAGTGCAAGAAGTGGGCAGCCGACAATCTGTGGAAAGTTCTTGGTCCGATTCAGGAGCGGCGCGCGAAGTATGAAGCGAATCCCAAGTTAGCCTGGGACCTGCTGGAAGCAGGATCGGCAAAGGCACGCACCGCCGCCGAAGCGACCATGCGCGAAGTGCGCGCCGCCGCAAATCTGTCGCACGAGTATGAAGCTCCGACGCAAGCCGCGGGAGAAGGGAAGTAGGGAAGGGCCGCTGTTCGCTTTTCGCCATTCGCCGTTCGCCAGACCGCCGCTCGCCAGGCATCATCCGCATCAGCCCCTGCGCCCCCTAACGGCTGTCATCCCGAGCAGAGCCGAGGGATCTGCAGTTTGCTGGCGCCGCCGCAAACCCTCCCCACGTGTGTCATCCCGAGCGCAGCCGAGGGACCTGCAGTTTGCTGGCGGTGCCGCAAACCCTCTAACGGTGTCATCCCGAGCGTAGCGCAGCGGAGTCGAGGGACCTGCAGTTTGCGTCGCGCCGTACACCCTCTCACGTGCGTGTCATCCCGAGCGTAGGGAGCGAAGCCGAGGGACCTGCAGTTTGCTGGCGGTGCCGAAACTCAGCATGTCACCAGCCGCCAGACTAGCAGGGCTTTAACGGTGTCATCCCGAGCGTAGCGCAGCGGAGCCGAGGGACCTGCAGTTTGCCTGCAGTGCCAATGCCGCATTTGACTAATCGCCAGACTGCCGCTTATACCGTGTCATCCCGAGCGAAGCCGAGGGACCTGCAGTTTGCTCGCAGTGCGAACCAGGTCCCGTGAGCCACCTCACTGCTACATTGGGTTTCCGCTGAAATACTACGCGCGTGCAGGAACAAAAATCTTATTACGTGTACATCATCGCGAGTCGCTCGCTGACTCTTTACATTGGAGTGACGGGACATCTCTGGAGGCGTGTTCTGGAGCACAAAGTGCACGAATATCCAAAGGGATTCACCGCGAGATACAAGATCGAGAGGCTGGTGTACTTTCAGGCCTTCGGAGAAATCGCCGACGCCATCGCGCGCGAGAAACAACTCAAGAGTTGGCGGCGCGAAAAGAAAATCGCTCTTATAAAAACGGCAAACCCGGCGTGGGCTGATCTAGCGGAGCATTGGTACACGCGAGCGGCATTCAGCGGGAAGCTGGAGCGAGGGCCGCGAGAGCAGTTTTAACTGTGGTTCTTCGCCGCGCCAGCAACCTGCAGATCCCTCGGCTCCGCTCGGGATGACACGCCGAGAGGGTGTACGGCACGACGTACCTGCAGCTCCCTAGCTGCGCTCGGTGACACACGGTGTAAGCGGCAGTCTGGTGATTAGTCAAATGCGGCAATGGCACCGCAAGCAAACTGCAGATCCCTCGGCTGCGCTCGGGATGACACCCTTTGAAGGCAAGTCGAATCTTCCGATCCGGCGTTCGTACACACCAGAGTTCTTACGCTGCGTGTTTCAGCTCTCGCGGCATTTCGATCACTTTGCCTGAGCCGACGGGCGTCCGTTGCGATCTCTTTCTGCTCCCGTTCAGCGCTTCATCATAGGGAGCGCCGATGACGGCGCGCAGCCGCAGCCGTGCCTTGTGGAGTTGCGACTTGGTATTGCCGGTAGTGCAGCCGAAGATGTCGGCAATCTCCTGGTGCTCATAGCCGTGAATGTCGTGCAGGATAATCATGAGGCGATATCCCGGCGGCAGGTTTTCGATAGCGCGCAGCAAAGCCACGCGGTCGGTTGTCATGCTCAAAGTCTCGTCGGCTTTTCCATATAACTGACCTTCGAAAGACACCTCTTCGTCGTTGCCGAAGGCAGGCTCGAGCGGGGACTCACGAATGGAGCTGTTGCGCTTGCGGATGAACATCAGCACGGTGTTGACCGCGATGCGATGCATCCAGGTGGTAAAGCGGGACTCCTGCCGGAAGGTACTGAGGCGGCGGAAGGCATGCACGAAGGCCTCTTGCGTCAGGTCTTCAGCCAGATCGGTATCATTCACCATCCGGTAACACAGATAGAACACGCGGCGGCTGTGGCGTCGATAGAGCTCTCCAAAGCTTTCCGAATTGCCGTTCATGGCACTTGCAATCAGCTCGGTTTCGGGCGCATCTTGCAACGACAAAGTAACCTCCTAATCTCTTCTTTATCGTGCGATGCGTTGTAAGAAAGCCAGCGGAGGTACGACATAACGCGCCGCAAAGGAATTTGTGTCGGCAGCGCGTGAGTGCGGCAGCCTGATGCATGGCCTCGGACGAGCACCGCGGCAGCGTCGACTACTTTTTGCGTTTGGCGGACTTCTTCGCGGCCTTACGTGCAGCTTTTGCGGGAACCTTCTTCTTGCCCACGAGCTTCAGCGGTTTGGCGCGCGAGGAGGACGAAGAGGAAGACACCTCGCTTCCCGGGCCGAACATGATGAGCACGCCTTCCACTTCGCGATTGTGATTAAACACGGGGGTGAAGTGCACATCGAAATCGCCCAGGTCGTGCCGGGTATTCAGCGACTGGGTATGAAGAATGCTGCTTTTGCCCTTCTGTAGCACGCTGCGATAACGGCGGATCAGCGCAGTGCGCACCTCGAGCTGTATCGGGAGGCTATCGATGCCAACCCCAACAACCGATCCCGCGCCAACGCCAAAGACGCGCTGGGCAGCAGCGTTCCACAACTGGATCGTTTCCGCCCGGTCGACCAACGCCACCGGCCACGGCATGCTCTTCAGAGTTTCGGCGTAACGCTGGCTGAGTTGGTGCAGCTCCAGCGTGCGGTGTCCCAACTCCTCGTTCATGGTCTCGAGCTCTTCGTTCAGGGACTGTAATTCTTCGTTGGTAGTCGCCAGCTCCTCATTCGTGGACTGCAGTTCCTCGTTGGTGGTCTCCAACTCTTCATTCGTCGATTGCAGTTCTTCGTTGGTGGTCTCCAACTCCTCGTTGGTCGATTGCAGTTCCTCGTTCGTGGTCTCCAGTTCCTCGTTGGCCGATTGCAAGCGTTCGCCCGTGTTTTCCAACTTCTCAATCGTGTCTTGCAGGCGCTCGCGGGCGGTCACGTCTTCGGCATAGATGACCACGCCGGTGTGCTTGTCGGGGCCTGTGATCACCGGACGAAGGACCACGTTCAGAAGCCGGTCCTCGCCCTTACTGCTAACCGTGCACTGGAACTGCGCGATTTCACCAGTGCTTTTGCGCACCGACTCCAGGCGCGAGGTCAACTCGGGGCAGCGATACGCGAGCTCCGTATTCTGCAGGCGCTTGCCCGCCAACTTGTTATCGTTCAGGGCGAAGACCTGTACCAGCGCGTCATTGTGATTCAGGATGATGTCGTCGTCGCCGAGCACCAGCAGGCCGGACTTGACCGTCTCCAGGATGTAACGCTGGTAAAGCTGCAGGGACTCCATTTCGTGTTGCGCCAATTTTGTACCTCCCGCCGCTGGTGTCTGCGTACGGCCATCGTTCTGACTGCTGCCCTCACCGCTGTCCACAGGCGACTTCTGAAAAACCCGCCAGCGGGGATTGAGAGGCCGAAACACGCTGTGATTTGCGAGCTGCGATTCCGCCTTGCCCAGAAACAGCACACCACCCGGTTCCAGAGCATACTGCATCCGCGAGATCACCTGATTTTGGGTGCTCGAATCAAAATATATTAAGACATTGCGGCAGACGACAAGATTGCAATGAGAAATCGGAGCGTCGCTGAGCATGTTGCTGCGGCCAAAAATTGTCAACCGCCGGATCTCCCGATTCACGCGCAAGATCGCACCCCGGCCGGTAAAGTATTTCTCCTGCAACGGCGCGGGAACCCGGCGCAAGCGCTCTAGCGGGTATTCCCCACGACGAGCAATGGTCAGGGCTTCTTCGTCGATGTCGGTGGCGTAAATCTTGATGTTGTAGTCGGCCAGCGACCCGCCCAGATATTCGGAGAGCAGGATGGCCAGCGAGTAAGGCTCTTCGCCCGTGGCACAACCCAGGCTCCATACTCGCAGAGGATCGCCCGGCTGAAGTTCACGCAGCGCCAGAGGCAGGCCATCGTCACGCAAGCACTGCCAGGCCTGGGGATCGCGAAAAAACTCGGTGACATTGATCAGGACGGTGTTGAGCAGGTTGACATGTTCGTCGGCATTCGACCGCACCAGCGAAAGATAATCGCGGAAGGTCGAAGCCCCCACTTCCGACATGCGCTTGCGCACGCGGCGCTCAAGGCTGGCGAGCTTGTATCCTCTTAGATCAGGGCCTTGTTCCGCAGCCAGTTCGCCTATCAGGTCATGAAGTGTCAGGTCGTCGTTCATCAACCCACAGATTCCTGCATCGCCCCGGATAACTCCAACAGCAGGGGAGCAATCTCGTTGAGCGGCACGATGCGATCGACGCTGGAAGCCGACACCGCGGCGGTAGGCATGGCAGGAAAACGGGCAGTGAGCGGATCTTCCACGATGGCAAAGCCGCCGGCCTCTTTAATGGCGCGCAAACCTTCCGAGCCGTCCTTGCCGGAGCCGCTCAGCACCACTCCAATCACCCGCGATCCGTAGGTCTTCACCACCGACTCGAAGGTTCGATCGACAGAGGGCCGGCTGTAGTTTACGGCGGGCGTGTCGGAGAGCTTGATTAACCCCCGATTCACTAACAGGTGCCGGTTCGTTGGCGCCATGTAGACACACCCGGCGGCGATGGTCTCCTGCTCCTCAGCATCTTTAACTTCCAAATCGGTTTGCCGGCGCAATATTTCGGCCATGTGGCTGGTGTACTTGGGATGAAGATGCAGGACCACCAGAATAGGCGAAGTAAAGTCCGCAGGAAGATCGTGCAGGATGGCGCGAACCGATTCCAATCCGCCAGCCGAGCCGCCGATAGCTACGATAGCGTAACGTTGCGAGGGATCCGCCGGGATATCCCCGGGCGTACTCGTTCTTGCAGCTTTGGGAGCATTGCGCACCGGTTCACCCACCCTGATTATATGCAGGTATTCCGCAACGCGCCGAACAATCGACAGCGTAAGCGCGTCAGCCCTCTACTTCAGGAAACGACGGTCAGGCCGAGTTGGCTAGCTCGTCATCGCGTTCGCGAATTTGCGCGGGCGGGTTCTCCAGCAGCAACTTGCGGAGCACCGCAGCATTTGTTTCCGCGGCTTGCGCCAACTGGCGGTAGCGATTAGCCACGATTTGCAAACCACTGGCGAGCGACCGCTGTTCCATGCGGCGCGAGAGATCGGCCCGTTCTTCCAGCGCTCGAAGCGCCGCCCACACCGCCCGCTCCGTGGCGTCGCTCTGGTCCTGAAACATAGATTCGGCGGTGAAGGCATGCCCTACACGGCAGGCATAGCGCAACAACTTGCCCTGCTGAATTTCCCACAATGTTCCATGACATTCCGGGCAGGTATAGGCCGAAGGAGTTCCCTTGGGATCGACCAGTTCGTCTCTTCCGTTGCCGCCTTTGTGTGCTGCAGCGCTTGATGGTTCCTGTTTCAGCGGCTGCTTCACCAGGCGGCTTAGAAGGTCAGGAATCTCCGTTACCGGAGAAACGTAGTCAACCTTGGTGGTTGCAATCGCATTTTCCGGCATGCTGGGCGCCACGGCATCCTTCGGGTCCTGCACCACGGCCAGGCCTCCCGCACGCTTGATGCTATGCAGCCCGGCGCTGCCGTCATCGAGATAACCCGACAACACAACTCCGATCACGCGTGGCCCGAAGGCTTTGGCAGCAGAACGAAACAGAGCATCGATGGAGGGGCGATGACGGTTTTCCATCGGTCCGCGAACCAGGCGCATGTGGTCCGGCTCCAGCACCAGGTGACAATCCGGCACGCTCAGATATATATGGCCGTGTTCGATGGCGAGCCCGTTCTCCGCAATCGTCACGCCCATTTCGTGGGTTTGCCGGTGCAGCAGGTTGTACAGGTAACTCGGTCGATTGGGACCGGAATGCAGCACCACGAAAACCGCCGCGTCCATTGCTGAAAAGCGGCCAGTCATCTGCATCAAGGCCTCGACGCCTCCGG
Source organism: uncultured Acidobacteriaceae bacterium (assembly GCA_963699875.1). GTDB lineage: Bacteria > Acidobacteriota > Terriglobia > Terriglobales > Acidobacteriaceae > CAVVDY01. Next base: position 185,909 of record CAVOVN010000010.1, on the reverse strand, counting down.
CGGAGGCGCCAATCACGATAATGTCGCGGTGAAAACCGTTGTTTGAAAATTCTGCTTCCGGCACTTTGCGGCCTCAACGACTACTCACTAGTCCTTAACCTTGGATGCTAGTTTGGCGAAATGAGAGTGTTACCGATTTACGCAAGCTGTTGAAGTAATGGGCGGTAACCTGCTCCGGCCATAATCGCGGCACCTCCACGCGGATGCTAAAGGCTTTCATTTGCGGTTATCACGCGGCGGCAGCCCTGCTCCTGACTACCTGCACCCGGCCGTCATCGTCACGAATGACGTCGAAGGAGCTGGCACATTCCTCGCATAGCCAGGCCACAGTCGGCTGACCGCCATCTGGCGAGACTGACTTGCGTAAAGGTGGCAGCACTACGAGCCGGCCTTGCTTCAGCGAACGGAAAGACCGGGCACACAGGGGATTTGCGCAATGGGAAACCATTTTTATACTCCGGCGGGGGTTAAGCCTCTTGACAACCACATGAGCAGAGATTAACTCTTGTCAACACAGGGTGGGAACGCCAGATAGCGTCACCCAACTCACTGACTGCCCATCGAGGAGCTTACGATGCAGGCCGTTTTGGGCTCTTGGAAGGAAATCGCAAACTACCTGGGTAAGGGGGTTCGCACCGTGCAGCGGTGGGAGCGCTGCTCGGGATTGCCCGTCCATCGTCCTTCTGGATCCAGCAAAGGCGTGGTTCTCGCATTTCCCACCGAACTTGATAAGTGGGCCCGTCGCCAGGACGGTAGGAAGAACGGAACGGAGCACGTTCCCAGTCCTCTCCAAATTCAGAGAAATCTCGCGCTCTCCAACGAATTGATGGCCCAGACCCGGATGTTGCGCGACAGTACCCGCGAGCTGATGAAGACCTGCAATCAATTCCTCGAACTGTCGCGGCGCCACCGTAACGAAGCGACCCGGCGGGGAAATGGATTCACATCACTGGAAAAAGCCGGCTAGCTCCTGCTAGCGGCAACCTCGAAAAATAAGTTGGCAGGCTTCTCGTACTTCGCGCGGGATTGCTGGTTGTGCGTTTAGAGGCGCGTTGCTTCCGGTGCCCGCGGAATTTACGCCACAGCCTTGCTCGGCAGCAGCCGGGCGATCGCCTGCAAAAGGTCGGTTGGCCTGCCGGCGCCTTTCATCAGCAATACATCCACACTTCCTGCTGCGCTGGCGGGCAGCTCAGGTACTCCCGACAGCATGATGAGCGGGAGCTTGGGATGCGCCGCGCGCAGTTTATTCGCTAACTCCTCGCCCGACATCTGGCCAGGGAAGTTGTAGTCGAGTATGACCAGGTCGACCACAACCTTGTCGGTAACAGCCAGGGCAGTCGGTGGATCGCTGGCAATGAGGACATCGTAGCCGACGGTTCTCAGCAGCGCCCGCCGCACTTCAAGCGAGCTTACGCGATCGTCCACACAAAGAATTCGAGCCGGCGTGTTAGCGGAGGAGGACACATAAACCTCAATTCCAATTTGCCGGGCTGCTCGCCTGGGCGGCTCGCAAGTTGTTGCGGGACACGAAAGTGTTATCGAGTATGACGCTAAATGGCGCGCCGGGGTTTGCTGGGGTCGGGCAACCAGAACCTGATTTGTCGAGAATATCACGGGATTATGCGTCTGTTGGCGTGGCCGCTGGCGTCTTTTCGTCGGGCGTGTTGCTGCTGAAACGTCGAAAGGGCTGCTTGTGGCAGCCCTTCGGGAGGAGGTGGAGGAGCATTCGTCGTTGGTTATGAGAGGAGGATTAGGCTCATTGCACCCGCGCCGCGTGCGTCGGCGCGTGTTTTACGGCGTGCATTACGACCACCTTCTGGTCAAGAACGGACTTGATGTAATCTTCACCGGCCTGCATCATGTGGACCCACATGTCGTGCGCGCGGCCCTGCTGGTTGAGGAACGCTGCCAACTCGTCAGCGCTCATGTGACTTCCTGATTCGGCGGCAAAGTGTTGCAGGTGCGCCAGGGTGATTTCGGCGGTGACTTTCTCGCGCCAGCACTTCTTAGTTAGGTCTATCATTTCTGCTTCCCGACAGAATTGAATTTGTTTACACGAGTAGAAATACCGCAGCAAGGGTTGGGGACATATACCACTTGTCACGTCCCCCTGTGATGTTCGTCACACCGGGGCTGTTAGCGCTCTCTAACCAAGTAAATCAATGTGTGTCATTCCGAGCGAACCCCGAGCGCAGTCGAGGGGGAAGTCGAGGAACCTGCAGTTTGCTCGCGCCGCAAATCTTTCCGTGGTGTCATCCCGAGCGTAGCGCAGCGGAGCCGAGGGACCTGCAGTTTGCTCGCGCCGCAAATCTTTCCGTGGTGTCATCCCGAGCGGAGCGCAGCGGAGTCGAGGGACCTGCAGTTTGCTCGCGCCGCAAATCTTTCCGTGGTGTCATTCCGAGCGCAGCGCAGCGAAGCCGAGGGACCTGCAGTTTGCTCGCGCCGCAAATCTTTCCGTGGTGTCATCCCGAGCGGAGCGCAGCGGAGTCGAGGGACCTGCAGTTTGCTCGCGCCGCAAATCTTTCCGTGGTGTCATTCCGAGCGCAGCGCAGCGAAGCCGAGGAACCTGCAGTTTGCTCGCGCCGCAAATCTTTCCGTGGTGTCATTCCGAGCGCAGCGCAGCGAAGCCGAGGAACCTGCAGTTCGCTTCGCGCCGCCCAAGATCTGCTTCACCACGTGTGTCATCCCGAGCGGAGCGAAGCGGAGCCGAGGGATCTGCAGTTTCTTCACTAGCCCGAACGGCCTCGCGTGAGCGGCATCAGCGCTCTGCTATCCAGCGCAGGCTGGAACGGGCGTTCTGGGCGCATCTCTGGAATGGATGACTCGCCGGGGGCAGAAGCAAACTGCAGATCCCTCGACTTCGCTCGGGATGACACCCGCGGGGAATAGTTGTTCGTCGGCGGCGCGAGCGACCTGCAGATCCCTCGACTGCGCTCGGGATGAGACTCGGGGGGCTAAGGCGGTTTGATACCTTCGAATCATGTCCCTTGCGCCAGCCCGACTGAATGGTCATCTGATCCGCGCCGTGATCTACGACTTTGGCGAAGTGCTCTCCTATCCGCCGCCATCCGGCACCATCGCTGCCATGGCGGAATTACTGCACGTTACGCTTGCGAAGTTTCGTGAGTACTATTATGCCGAACGCCAGGACTACGATCGCGGGGTCTTGACAGGCGAGCAGTATTGGCAGGCAGTGGCTCGCGATGCCGGCACGCAGATTACGCAGGAGCAGATCGAGTGGCTGCGTCGCACCGACGTTGCGATGTGGAGCAATGTCAATCCCCAGATGTTGAGCTGGGCCGCGGAACTTCGTAGGCAGGGAATGCAAACGGCAGTGCTGTCGAACATGCACGCCGACATGGCGAAATCAGTGCGCGCGGAGTTCGCATGGATTCGCGGCTTCCCCTGTTTCGTTTTGTCGGCTGAAGTTGGGTTCGCCAAACCCGATCGAGAAATCTTTCAACACTGCCTGGAATGCCTGAAGCTTCCGGCCGACGCGGCGTTGTTCATCGACGACAAGGAGCGCAACACCCGTGCCGCCGAGGAACTCGGAATGGCAGCAATCTGCGCCGACTCGCCGGAGTCTATCCGCGAGCGGCTGCAAAGCGCACGATGGAGCGGTCCGCTGCCGGATTAAGGCGGAGTCGCGGGGTCAGTGTTACACGGTTGCTAAAAAGACGAAAAGCCGTGCCGCCAGGGAGAGGGTTGAATCGTTCTAACAGCTACTAGCCAAGTCTTAAGCGATAACTTCTTTGATTTCTGACTGCCTGCTCTTTCTCTGCTGTCGCTTATCCGATTCTTCATACTACAAAATCAAATAGGAGGAGCGCGCTCACTTGCCCTTGCGAAATGTCATCAGGTCGGTAGTTTCAGTATGGAGCATTGGCGCATCTGGTTTTTTGTGCCTCCGCCGCATGCATTGCGGTTTCGGCAACTTGCCAGTCGGCTACTTGCCTAGGATGAGCCGCTCGCGTCGCCAACTGCTGTACGCCTAAAGATCGCAGGATGAGAGTAAACGGATTGCGCAACCCAGTATGTGACAGCCGTCACAGGTGTGTGGATAAATTACGAACGAACGTGGATTACTTTGGTGCTATGCGAGGCGGAGCACAACTCGGGAGGAGAGCCAGTCGGTGTCGCCGGCCGGAGCCGGCTAGGGCGGCGAGTGAACAAACTGCGGATCCCTCGGCTGCGCTCGGGATGACACAACTTGGGGGGTGGCGCTCCTCGCTTGCAACGAAAGCTCTTCAGCCCCTCACTGCGCCAGCTCTGCAGCTTTTTCTTCTGCCTGCTCTTCGACGGCACGCAGCGAAATCTGTTCGCGGCGCGCCAGCAGCAGGCCTGCCGGAATCACCGACATAAAGGTCACGGCCCACAGCAGCATTCCGCAGCTCACCGCCAGCTCGTGCGGAATACCGAAGGCGGCGCTCAGCATTCCGATGGTCGCCAACTGCGATCCGCCTCCGACGCCGGGCAGTTGCAGCAGCGAACCCACCATGCTTGCGCCCATCAGCAGAATCGCCATGGCCAGCGTCGCCTCATGCAACGCGCCCGGATAAGCGTGCATGATCGCGATGTAATCCACTGCGACCAGCAACCACATCAAGACGCTAAGGGCCGTCAACTGCAGGGCAGCACCCAGGCTGTGAATGGTTTCCAGCCCCACGCTGAAGCTGCGAATCTTGTCTCGCAGATGATGGGCAAACCGCGGAAACGTTCCGGCAAATACGCCATGCAGGAGGTCGCCCACCCGCTCTCCGGCCTTGCGAATAATCACCATCGCTACGACCAGCCCGAGCACCAGGGCGAACAGCGCGAACGCTCCTTCGCGCAAACCGTGATAGAAGGGAAGCGCTCTCAGGTCGGGAGAGAGGAAGCTGAGCGCCAGCAGTACGGCGAAGCCTCCCATGTCGAAGATGCGCTCCACCGTCCACACCGCCATCTGCGAGGCGAAGGTAAGGTTTTCTTTGCGCGCGATGATATACGGGCGTACCACTTCTCCGGCGCGCCCCAGCAATGCCAGGGCGGTGAAGCCGATGAACTGCGGGGCCATGAGCCGCGCGCTGGTTGTCTTGCAAACCGGCTTGAGGAAAATCTTCCAGCGCACGGCGCGTAAGGCATAGGCAGCGTAAGTAAGCACGACGCCGGCAAAAATCAGCAACCAATTCACGTGCTCGGTCTGCAGCCAGAAGGTGTGCCAGTCAAACCGCTTCCAGGTCCGCACCTGCAAATACACCAGCGCGCAGAGCACGGCGAGAACCAGGAGCATGATGAGAATGCGTTTTTTATTCATTCAGGAATTTTCGATTGGGCGTCTTACTGAGGAGAAACGGAAATGGGCGGGGAGTCAAGTTAAACAGATGCCGTAAAGAAGCCGCGGGTACGATCATTCCTTCGCCCCTGCCCGGCACCTTTGATCAAGGGTGTCATCCCGAGCGGAGCGCAGCGAAGCCGAGGGACCTGCAGTTTGCCCGCGCAGCCGAAGATCGAGCTCGCCCTGTAACGCGGTGTCATCCCGAGCGCAGCGCAGCGAAGCCGAGGGACCTGCAGTTTGCCCGCGCAGCCGAAGATCGAGCTCGCCCTGGAATGCGGTGTCATCCCGAGCGCAGCGCAGCGAAGCCGAGGGACCTGCAGTTTGCTCGCGCAGCGAAGAACGATGGTCGCTCTTATCAGCGCAACTTTCTTTTCGCGTCGCCAGCCTTTCAATTCCTTTTCGCGCGCGATGGCTTCAGTGATCTCACCAAACACTTCAACATGGACGAGACGCTCGATCCTGGGTAGTCGTGCCCTTTGTGCTCCAGAACGCGCCTCCAAAGATGCCCAGTTATCCCGATGTCGAGCGTCAGCGAGCGGCTGGCCATGATGTACACGACTCCTGGACGCGCGCAATTTCATCCGCGGGGATGCGGAGCACTGATGCCGCTCACGCGATGCCGTTCGGGCCGGTGAAGAAACTGCAGATCCCTCGACTCCGCTCGGGATGACACGACGTGAGAGGGTTTGCCGGCGTGCAAACTGCAGATCCCTCGACTCCCGCTCGGGATGACACCACGTGAGAGGGTTTGCCGGCGCGCGCAGACTGCAGATCCCTCGGCTGCGCTGCGCTACGCTCGGGATGACACCGCATTGGCAAGCATAGATACGTGGGCAGCGCGCGCAAACTGCAGGTCCCTCGTCGGCCAGAAGGCCTCCTCGGGATGACACCAATGAAAGAGGGACGATCCCGGTCAGTCGCTGCCTGCACCCGTGCTGGCCCTTGCCGTGGCGAGCTTCGCTTGTTGCATCTCGGCCAGCTTCTTGCGGTTGTAGTCGCGGATGATGCGCGCTACATAAGCTCGCGTCTCGCGATACGGCGGCACACCTTTGTATTGTGTGACTCGCTGCGGACCTGCGTTATACGCCGCCAGCGCCTTGGGGACGTCGTAGTTGAATTGCTGCAACAGCTGCATCAGATAACGAACGCCGCCGTCTACATTCTCCGCTGCGTCGAAGCTGTTCTTCACTCCGAGCTGATCGGCGGTGCCGGGCATCAACTGCATCAGACCGCGCGCACCCTTGCGCGAGACGGCGTTCGCATTGCCGCCGCTCTCCGCACGAATCACGCTGGCAATGAAGTCGGCATCAAGGCGGCTGCGGCGGCTCACCTCGCGAATCACTTCGTTCAGGTCGACCGGCTTGGCGGCGTGCAACTATTTGTGGCTGCGGGCGGCGCAGGTTCAAAGCTCGCGACCTCGGCGGTCGGAACATCGATGTAGCTGCTGGTGTCGGTGCCTGGTATACAGGCGAGTGATCGCGCCCGACGATTTCGTGCCGCTCATGACGAATGCTGAAGCCGTTGCTCAGGTTTGCGATCTCCGCCGCGCGCAGCGGAGCCATCGCAAACACCAGCATCAGTATCGGCAGAAGTCTACGCATTCGTAATCGCGGCATTCCTTTCAAGCACCTGCTCGATGGCGGCAGCCACGCCATGCTCATCGCAATGCAGAGTGACGGTCCAGCCGTTCTGCTTCAGCTCCTCAGAAGCATTTTGCATGATGACGGGATGGCCGGCAAAGGTCAACATATCGACATCGTTGTAGTTATCACCGATGGCCATCACTTCGCTGCGATCGATGCCGCGATAGTTGCACCAGCGTTCCAGGGCGTGTCCCTTCGAGCATCCTGCGTTCAGCAGGTCGATGATGCACAGGTCGCGCCAATCGTATTCGGTTCGCAATAACGTGAAGTCCTGGCGAAAGTCACTCGACTCCAACTTCTGCAACATCGATTTGCTCAGGTCGATCGGACCGCAGAACATTGCCTGTATCGGATCGGTGACCAGCGCCTTCTCGATTGGACTGATGTACTCGATATAAGGTGAGTTTTTCTCCATCCAGCGCTGAATGACGCCGTAGAGCTGCTCGTGGTTCTCGCAGACGATGGCGCCCAGTCCTTCGCGATCGAAGGTCACGACCATGTAGTCGTGATAGTCGCTTCATTAGCGCGGCACAGCTTGAGCGCGGTCTGCAACGGCAGCAAGTCTTGATGAAACAACTCGCCTTGCAGCGAACGCGTCACCGCTCCGTTGGAGCTGATGAGGCAGAGGTCAAACCCCAGCTTAAGGGCGACGGGTAAGGCGTGCTTGTGCCGCCGCCCGGTGCCCAGGACGATCTCGATCCCAGCCTCGTGCGCGCGCCGCAGAGCAGCGCGATTCTCTTCCGAGAGCTGGACCTTGGTGTCGAGCAGGGTGCCATCGATATCGATGGCGATGAGCCGAATCGGGCGGGACACGTATCGATTTTAGCAGCGCCTCTAGCGAGAGCGGGTCAGTTCGATACGGATGCGTGCCTTTCGCGCGCCGGCGCGAATCGGCACGCCCAGATCCCTCGCTCGCAAAAGAGGCTCTCTCGGGATGACAATCAAACTGACCCACTCTCGCCCCTAGCCATCTGCTCCCACAGCGAAGTAAAGTAAAGGTGAGAATGGAACTCCGCAAAGATCCCATTACGCGCTCCTGGGTGATTACGGGCGATGAGCACTACGACAGCTCTCACGACTACGCTGTGCCCGTTTTGCCCGGAAGGTGGGCAGCATTTGCAGGTGGTGTCGTTCGTACCCAGCGCCAATGGGAACCCGTGGGCGGCGCGAGCGGTAGTGCATCCGCGTCCCATCTACCGCATTGAAGGCGAGCCCGAGCGCGCGGGCAACGGCCTCTACGACAAGATGCAGGCCGTCGGGGCGCATGAAGTTATCGTCGAGAACACCCGTCACGATCGCCATTTGTGGAATGCCGACGATCGCGAGATCGAGGAATACCTGGCGCTGCTGGGAAGCCGCATCGATGATCTGAAGAAAGACCTGCGCTTCAAGTACGTCACTGTGTTCAAGAATTTTGGCGGACTCTCGGGACAGCAGTGGGACCACCCTACCACCGAAATCGTCGCCACGACGTTTGTGCCGCGCCGCGTTCTGTATGAGCTGCGCTCTGCGCGTGAGCACTACCGCGTCAAGGAGCGTTGCGTCTTCTGCGACATTCTGGCGCAGGAGCAGCAACAGAAGACTCGCGTCATCGAGATTCGCGGCGACTACATAGCCGCGTGTCCTTATGCGCCGCGTGTGCCATACGAGACCTGGATCGCCCCTCGCCTGCACGAAGCGTACTTTGAACGCATCGCGACAAAATCCGGGGCGCTGCGCGATTTGGCCGCGCTGTTACGTCGCACCCTGCATCGCATCCGCGCCATCGCCGACGGATTTCATATGGTGCTGCACACTTCGCCGAACACCTTGCATCGCTCGGAGACGCTGGGCTTCTGGAAGACCATCGAGGACGATTACCACTGGCACATCGAGATCCTGCCGATTCTCGGCTCGAAAGAGAAGTCGTATACCTTCAAGGAAGTGTATTCGTCTCCGGTGACGCCGGAGGCGGCGGCAGCGCGCTTGCGCGAAGCTCCCGCCGAGTAGTGATGCCAATGACCGTCCGCCGCATGAAGACGTATACCGCTCAAACCGGCTACGTCTATCAGTATTACTTTGTAGGACAGCGCGAGGCGCTGGCATCGGACCCGGAATCGCCCGCGACTGAGTACATCTTCGACGTGACGTCCGACCGCAAGACCACGTTTGCAGTGAGTGTATTTCTCGGTCCGGCCGCAACTCAGGCGTGGTCGATCGCACGGAGACGAGCTTTGAGCCATCCGGAGTGTTACGCGGCCGTCAAGCTGCGCCTGATGCAGGGCTTCGACGAGATCACCGACATGTTGCAATCGGGACGGCGTCTGCGCGTGGAAGCGTCACAAATTTGCGACCTGCTGGACTCGATTGGAATCGACTAGCATAAGTCGGCGTAAGGGCGCTCACGGAATTCCGGCGCCGTAGTCGAACTTGTATCTCGGGTAGCGCAATGTTCGAAGAGCTGAAGCCCACATCACGCGTGAACTGGACCACGGCGTTGCTGCTGTCGTTCGCGGCACATGGCGTGGTGTTGTTGGTGCTGACGCATCGAACGCCGCTGGTGGTTCTGCCGCATGAGGTTGCTCTGGGAACGCCGTACTCCTCCGGCAGCGTCGTTTATCTCGCACCGCTGGGTCGGGAACGCGCTCACGACGATTCCGCGCCGCTTCAGATTGCAAACGGCGAAGAAGCCGAGTCTGCCGTCACCCGCCAAGCCAGTCGCCCGCCAGCGCGAAGAAGCGAGCAAGACAGCCGAGAACGCTCCCGACGTCACCGCCAGCGCCGGATCGGCTTATGGCGTCCATATCCCGGGAACGCCGCTCACCGGAGAGGCCGTGATGCCTGCGCTGCCGCAGGTTTTCCCTGATCCTCCCATCGCGCGCTCTGAGCTGCCTCCTGGAGTCTCGGGAGATGTAATCGTCGAAGTCACCATCGACGAGCAGGGAAACGTCACCGGCCTCAAGTTGACGCAAGGCATCGGTTACGGCATCGACGAGAAGGTGCTCGCGGTGCTGCGGCAGTGGCACTTCCGTCCGGCCACCCGCGATGGCTTCAACATTGCCTCCCAGCACCTGGTGCACTTCCACTACCCAGCCTGATCAATACCTGCCTCAATGCAGCTGTGAGATGATGAAAATCAATGCCTGAAGTGCAGCCACCATCAGAGCCCAATGCGCCCAAAGCCATGGCGCGCCGGGATGACGAGTCGCCGTTCTCCATACTGGTGGGAGAGGTGTATGAAGGGCCGCTCGACCTGCTGCTGGATTTGATTCGCAAGCAGGACATCGACATCTACGACATCCCCATTGCCAGGATCACCGCGCAGTATCTGAAATACGTTGAGAGCATGAAGCAGCTCGACGTCGACGTCGCTGCCGAGTTCATCTACACGGCTTCTCTGCTGATCCACATCAAGTCGAAGATGCTGCTGCCGCGCGATCCGGACGCCCTTGCGGGGATGGACGATCCGCGTACCGAGCTGGTCAATCGGCTGCTGGAGCACGAGCGATTCAAGACTGCGGCGCAGATGCTGCTGCAGAAGCAACAGATTGAGGAAGCGGTCTGGTCGAATCCCGCGATGAAAGAATTTCGCGAGGCTGAAGGCACTGAGCCTGAGTTGGCTGCTGACGTCGTCGACCTGGTGAAGACGTTTCAGAAGATACTCGATCGCGCGCGCAGCCGGCCGACGTTCGATGTCGCTGAGGAAAATGTGACGGTTTCGCAGATGATTGACTACGTTCGCCGGCGTCTGGCATTGGAAGACCGTCCCGTGCGCCTGAAGCAGTTGCTGCGCAACCTGAATTCAGGCACGGCATTGGTCTGTGCATTTCTGGCGATCCTGGAGCTGATACGGTTACAAGCAGTTCTGGCACGGCAGGACCATGTCTACGGCGAGATTATGCTGAAGAAGCACACCAACTTCGACAGCCTGATGGGCGAGAGTTCGCCGGTGAAGGACGACTGGCGGTAGAGGGGAGGGCCGGTGCTTTTTGTAGCGCCGTTGGCGATGCCACGAACTGCAGATCCCTCGACCGCTCACGCGTTCTCGGGATGACAACTTTTAAGGAGTGCGCACGGCACGGCTGAAAGCCGTGCCCTTTCAAAGCCACCGAATGAGCGTTAAAGCAAAACTTGAAGCCATCATTTACGCGACCGAAGAACCGGTCACTCTCAATCAGCTCGCGTCGCTTCTCAAAGACGCGGTTCTCGAAGAGCTGCGCGCCGAGGAACAGGCGCGCCTGGCGCTGAACGAATTGGTCGCCGAGCCTCGGCCAATAGAGGAAGAGCTCGACGAAGAGACTATAGAGTTCGAGGAGCCGAGCGAAGTTCCCGCTCAGCCGGAACCCGAAACGGTAGTCCCGATGCTCCACCGTTCGACCCCAAGACTCAGGAGAAAGAGGATCTGCGCCGGGTCAAAGATCGTGTCGACTTGCTGCTGGAGGAGCTCATTGCCGAATACGCTTCGCCCGATCGTGGCATGGAGATTCGCCAGATCGCCGGCGGCTATCGCATGGCGACTAAGCCCGAGCATCACGACGTGGTCGTCAGCTTCGCCAAGAGCCTGAAGCCGCCGATACGTTTGTCGCTGCAGGCGCTCGAAACTCTTTCTGTCATCGCCTACAAGCAGCCAGTCACGGTGCCGGAGATCAGCGAAATTCGCGGCGTCGATTCCTCCGGGGTGATTGCCACTCTGCTCGATCGCAAGCTCATCACTACTGCCGGGCGCAAGCAGGTCATCGGCCGGCCTATCCTTTATAAGACGACGAAGGAGTTCCTGCTGCGCTTTGGCTTAAATGACGTGAATGAGTTGCCGAGCATGGAGGAGTTCGAAAAGCTGGGCGATCCGCAGAGCGAGTTGTTCCAGGCAGCCGATACTCAACAGACTCAGCGGACATCGGATGACGGCGTGCCCGACTCCAACGAGCCTGTCACCGAAGCTGACCCTGCGCTGGCCAACCCCGAGAACTCGAACGAAGCGACTGATGTCATCCCGAGCGACGAGCGCTAGCTCCCTAACGGGTGTCATCCCGAGCGTAGCGCAGCGGAGCCGAGGGACCTGCAGTTTGTTCCTTGAGGCACGCAGCTGTCGTACCCACACACTCTGGAAGCAACTATTCCTCATTTCCGGCGTGGATAGAAATAGAGCGCTGCACGGCTGGGCATCCAGCCGGATACGGGAAACAATGTCCGTCGCGGAGCGTTCGAGCTGCAGATCCCTCGCTACGCTTCGGGATGACACCCATGAGAGAGCTTGCCAGCGCGCGCAAACTGCAGGTCCCTCGGCTCCGCTCGGGATGACACCTCCAACCGTTTTGGCGCTACGCTCGGGATGACGCGCGCGAGGGGGCATCCGCGGCGCGCGCAAACTGCAGGTCCCTCGGCTTCGCTGCGCTTCGCTCGGGATGACACACCAATCGTTCCGTCGCTCTGCCCGGGATGACACCCATGAAAGAGCTTGCCAGCGCGCGCAAACTGCAGGTCCCTCGGCTCCGCTGCGCTACGCTCGGGATGACACGGGCAATTGGTTTGTCGTAAAGCTGTGACACGAACTCCATAGCCGCGGAAAATCTGTTCACGTCCTGCTCTCTATGTTATTGTTGCCGCCGAATCTAAGCTGCTGAATTTGCTTGCTCCCGCGGACAGGTCCAGTCTTCCTGAAACGCTTTCTCCTCGTCCGACTAATTTGCAGCAGCTCAGATCCAAATCTAATAGGAGACCAGATGAAGCTTCGCTTGCAGCCGTACTTCGTCGCTATTCTCGTCGTGCTGACCCTCACCCTCACTACCGGCGCATGGGCGCAGTGGTCGAGCGATCCCAATCAGAACCTCGCTCTGTCCGATATTCCTGACGCCGACCAGGTCCAGCCCAAGGTTGTTCCCCTGGCCGACAACGGATTCTTCGTTAGCTGGTTTAATGCCAATCCCAACGACCCGCCGCCGATCGGCTACGATACCTACCTTCAGCGGCTCGATCTGAACGGGTACGAGCAGTTCGCGCATGACGGTATTCAAATCGCGAAACTGACAAACAGCTCCACGGAAGATTACGGCCTGGACGTCGACACCCAGGGCAATGCGCTGCTGGCTTTCCTCGATACTCGCGAAGGTGACAACCAGCAGGTGACGGTCACCAAGGTTAGTCCCAGTGGCGAGCAGTTGTGGGGGCCGAACGGCATACAGCTTACCGTCGGCGCGCCCAACGCCCATCAACCGAAGGTAGCGGGCACCACGGACGGTGGAGTCGTGGTGGCATGGACAGCTTATGGCCCAACCTATTCTTTCATCGTGCTGCAGAAGTTCGATGCCAATGGAAAGCCGCAATGGGCTTCGAACACGCTGGTGAATAACGGCTTCATTTTGAGCGAGAGCAAGGCCGATTACATGGTGTCGGACCTGCACGCCTCCGACAACGGATCGGTAATCGTCTCATTCAGCCGCGATACGGGATTCCGCAGCAACCGCTATCTTTACGCCAATAAATTTTCGGCTTCGGGCAAACTGCTTTGGGGCGCAAAACACGTTCACGTGTGGGACGGGGGATCGCTGCAGCTGGGCAACTATCCCAGCTTCATTTCCGACGGCAATGGCGGAGCGGTGTTCGCTTGGTACAGCAGCAGCCCTTCGCTGCAGGTGTATGTACAGCACATCAACTCCGCCGGAACGGAAGTTTTCCCGCACAACGGGGTAGTGGCATCGACCAATGCTTCGCAGATTCGGGTCTCGCCGTCGGCGGACTACGATGCTTCGACGCAGGAAATCTTCGTGTCGTACGAGGAAGAAGATTCCTTGCAGAGCATGAGCGGTGTCTATGCCCAGAAGTTCGACGCCAGCGGCAATCGGCAGTGGGGCGACACTGGATTGGTCATCGTTCCGTTGCAAGACAACAACAATGCTGAAATCTTCGAACGTACGGTGCAGATCGGCGACGGCGCGTTTGTTTTCTGGGTGGATCAGCAGGTAACAGAGGCCGGCACCATTCAGGGCGTGCGGCTGAACAGCGACGGCTCCACGCAGTGCGCGCAGTTCCCGGTGAGTTCTGTGCTGGCCGAGAAGTCACGGCCCTGGACGGCGAAGTCGGCCAACAACAACACGGTGATCGCATTCCAGGATTACCGCGACGGCAATTCGAACCTCTACATCCAGAATGTCAACCCCGATTGCACGCTGGGAATTGAGAACGCGCATGCGCGAAGCATAAGCCTTAGGTAACGCATTCGCGAGTGTCATCCCGACCGAGGAGTCCGCCCCGGCGGACGACGACCGAGGGATCTGTAGTTGGCGCGCATCGCGATGGTCCGTCGCCCTGCGCACAAACTGCAGATCCCTCGACTACGCTCGGGATGACACTGGTTAAGAGGCTAGCCAGGAGTGCCACTCTCGCCCGTGTTAGGCTTTGACTATCCCTGCTTTACTTCGCCTGATCAGGATCCTGATGAGATTTTTCCGACTGGCTTTTTGCGGACTGCTGCTTTCGTCCGTTCTGTTTGCTGAGTCCACCCGCACCTGGGTGCAAACCAAGTACGACGACTACGAGAAGGGCACGGCCCACGGTGTAGCCATCAACAGCGATGGAAGCCTGACGCTCGCGCCTGCCTTCAAGGACCTCTACACCTCGCCCTCGACATACATCTGGGACGCAGTCGCCGACGCGCAAGGAAATGTCTACGCCGCGGCCGGATCACCGGCGCGCGTTTACAAGGTCACTCCGGCAGGGAAGGCCAGCATCATTTTCGCCGCCCAGGAGCTGGAGGTGCAGGCTCTCGCCATCGCGCCCGACGGCACCATCTACGCCGCCACATCTCCGGACGGCAAGGTTTACAAAATCGTGCACGGCGGCCCTGCTCCCGGACAGGCGCCCGAAGGCGCACATACCATCGCGGAAATCGCCGCCGCACAGGAGGGCGCAAAGCCCGGCGCCGGAGAGGAGAAGCCTCGGACTGCGGTTGCGGTTGACGCCTCTTACAGCGCGATCGTCTTCTTCGATCCACGCACCAAGTACATTTGGGCGTTGCAACTCGATAACTCGGGGCAGCTCTATGTCGGCACTGGCGATCATGGGCAGATCTTCCGTGTGGATCGCAATGGCAACGGGTCGATGTTCTTTCAAAGCGATGAGGCACAGATCCGTTGCCTGGCGCTCGATAGTTCAGGCAACCTGATCGCCGGCACCGACGGCAGCGGCCTGGTGTATCGCATCTCGCCACAGGGTGCGGCGTTCGTGCTGTACGGCGCGCCCAAGAAGGAGATCACGGCGCTCGCTATCGACGCTCAAGGAAACATCTACGCCGCGGGCGCCGGTGAAAAGCGCGGAGCGAGCCCATCGGCATCTGGCAACGGAGGGCCGCAGGGTGGCTCGGCTCCGGTGATCACAATCGTTCCGCAAGCGGGAGCATCGGCGAATGTCCCTTCGCTCGCGCCGCTGTCCGCCGTCGCAGTGATGGCGAATCTGGGAGGGTCTGAGGTTTATCGCATTGCTCCCGACGGCTCGCCGCGCACGCTGTGGTCGTCGAAAGAAGACCTCGTCTATGCGCTGGCGTTCGACTCCGCAGGGCGCTTACTTGCAGGTACCGGCAACAAGGGCAGGATCTACGTCATTAATGGCCGCGACTATACCGATCTGGTGAAGGCGAGCGCCAACCAGGTCACAGCGTTTGCGCGGGCTCCGAAGGGCGGCATGTACGCCGCCACCAGCAATCTGGGGAAGATATTCCAACTCGGCCCCGGTACAGCCGACCAGGGTACCTACGAAAGCGACGTCTTCGACGCCCGAATCTTCTCCAAGTGGGGACGCGTCGAATATCGCGGCACCGGGAAATTCGATCTCTACGTACGCAGCGGCAATGTGGACAATCCCGACCGCAACTGGAGTGCGTGGCAGAAGATAGACACCGCGAAGGAACTTCCGCCGCAGGCTCCCTCTGCGCGCTATGTGCAATGGAAAGCCGTCCTGCTGCCCAACGCTCCTCCGTCGGTGCTCGACGCGGTAACGCTCTACTATCTTCCGAAGAATGTGGCGCCCGAGGTGGATGAGGTCGTGGTGAACGTTGGCGCTCGCATTCCTGCTGGAGCCCGCATCGCCCCCAGCGCCGATAACAGCGGCACGGAACCTGGCCCGGCGACGGTTCCTGATAAGCACTCGATCGCGGTGAAATGGAGGGCGCACGACGCCAACGACGACGATCTGGTGTACTCCGTCTACTATCGCGCTGACGGCGAGACCCGCTGGAAGCAGCTCCGCGACGGCGTGGAGAACCGCTACGTCAATCTCGAATCGGACTTGTTTGCCGACGGCGGCTACACCGTGCTGGTGGTCGCTTCCGATGCGCCGTCACATTCTGCGGAAGAGACCCTGACCGGACAGGCGACCAGCCCCCGCTTTGAGGTCGACAACACTCCACCGCGTGTCGAATCGCTGAATGCCTCGGTCGAGAACAATCAGGTGCACCTGACCTTTCGGGCGGTTGATAGTTTCTCGCCTATTGACCGGGCGGAGTACTCGATTGACGCCGGCGACTGGCAGATCGCCGATCCTGTGGGCCAGATATCGGACTACAAACTTGAAAGCTACGATTTCACGGTTGCAATACCGTCTAATAGTCAGGAACCACCCGAGCCCAATGAGACAGGGAAGGGGACGCCCAGTGCGAGGAAGCTTCCCGAGCACACGATTGTGATTCGCGTCTTCGATCGCTTCGAAAACGTAGGCATCGCCAAGACCGTAGTGAGGACTGCGGCGCCTTAAGCTTAAGGACAGTATCGATTACTTCACGACTCTTCTTCGTCCTTTGGCGCCAGGCTCTCGATTGCGGGCACGAAGTAGTAAGCTCCCGAGACAGGATGGGAATAGAACGTCAGCGCATCACGCTGTCCACCAATTAGTCCGGCCATGCTCTCCAGCATCTTTGAAAGCCGCGTCTGGTCCGCGCTGAATCCCACAAACATCGTGCCGTGATTGGTGTATCTGCCATAAGGCATGTTCCGGCGAAGAATTTTGCCGAACACGTCCTGATCTGTCTTGGCGGCATGAGCATCTGCCGGCTTGGGATCCAGCTCGATGCTGTCGGGCTTCGTCCTCCCAATGACCAGCTCCTGCTTCTCTACCGGCAAGGCTTCCCATTTCGCGGCGTCATGCGGCCATTTCTGAAGCAGCAAAATGCTTCCGGCTTCGCCTGGCTTGCCCTCGGGTACCAATACCACGTCAGGTGCCTCGGTCAGTTTCGGATTTTCTGTACCGTCGATGAATCCGGTCAGATCAAGTTTGCCGTGGTAGGGCCAACTCCGGGTCTCGTCTGCGATGCGAGCCACGTGCGCGAGCGAATGAACCGCAAGGCGAGTGAAGTCGAAGATGTAGTCGTAGGCGCTGCTGGTGAACCACAACACGACGTCGTGCTGGGTCGCCGGCATGGTATAGCCATCAAGGCCGACTATGTCTTGACTGAATCCCACAAATTCTGCCGGCATATCTTCGGGAGCGAGCTCGCGCCACAACTCGGGACGGAAGCCGACAACCAGGTTCACACCGCCGCCGGTGGTCCTGGGCTCGCTGAACGCTCTCACGGCGTCAACCAGTTCGCTGTATGTTTTGCCTTCGAGCAGATCAAACTCCAGGAAAGCGTGGGCAGGATTGCCAAGGGTAAAAATGCCATACTGAGCGGTGCGCATCAGGTGATCTTCTCCGGAAGCAATACTATAAACACCTCATACGCATTCGCGGGCAAAATGGGTGTTACAATCGCGCCGCATAGCCTTCCCAGGACATGCGAGTCGATCGCATACCGAAGGCCCACATACGGAGACCCATGAGCACTCCTGCGCCCGTTTCTACCGTCCCCGGCGAGATGCCGCCCGCGCTTTCGCAAGCTGAACGTGTCATCGACACTTTCATCGCACCTAGCAAGACCTTCACCGATATTCGCCGCAGCGCCAGTTGGTGGCTGCCATGGCTGATCGGCGCGATTGTGGGACTGGCACTGGTTACCGTCGTCGATAAGAAGGTGGGCATGGACAAGGTCGCCGAGAACCAGCTCCAGCTATCTCCCAAACAGGCAGCCAAGGTCGAGCAACTGCCCCCCGACCAGCGCGAACAGCAGATGGAGGTATCGACCAAGATCACGCGTGGCTTCTCTTATGGCTTTCCAGCTTTCACGCTCGTCATTCTGGCGATCGTTGCCGCCGTGCTGCTGGCGACGTTTAAGTTTGGCTTTGGCGCCGAGCTAACCTTCGGACAGGCCTTCGCCATCAGCATTATGCCTGGCTCCCCGGCTGTATCAAGGCGCTGCTGGTCATCCTCACAGTGAGTATCAGCGGGGGCGAAAACTTCACTTTCCAGAACCAGCTCGCCAGTAACCTCGGTGCATTCGTCGATCCCAACAGCTCACACTTCCTCTACTCGGTGGCCTCGTCCATTGATGTGTTTAGTATCTGGATATTGGTGCTGACCGGAATCGGATATCAGTGTGTCACCCGCCTGAAACGCGGCACCTGTATGGCCGTCGTATTTGGCTGGTGGGCGGTGGTGACGCTTGGCGGGGCGGCCATCGGCAGCCTGTTCGCCTAGCTGCGCTGTCCCTTAGCTGTCCCTAAGGCGGAATGTGGCGTCGTGATTACTAAATGGCCATCTCAATCGCCCGGAACTTGGGTTATACTTCGGCTACTCTGTCTTAGCTGGCAGAGTAGCGTCGGGGGAGTTCTAATTGTTCATAAACCCCCAACTTATTCTTGCTAACGGCCCCGTAGCGTCTATGGAAGTTGGCTTACCGGCCCATATCCATTTCTAGTTGTCTGGCCTGTATGCCCGCCCCAGATGCCAGGAACCGGCCCCGGGAGGTGTCGCTTGGACCTGGTTTTTATACGCCTTATATTTGTCCTGGTAGCAGCTGTTTGCGGTTACGAACTTCAACCTCTTGGACTTTCGGGCTGGCCGGCCGCCGGCGCAGGCGCCATCTGTGGAGCGGCTGTTGTCCTGTTCGAAATAAGGTTGCGGCAGGTCAGCCTGAAGCGGCTGATCGGCGCGGTAATAGGTAGCATCCTCGGCATCATCGGGGCCTACCTGTTCAGCCTGGTGATTCGCAACAGCCTGCCTAACGGCCACACCCAAAGCTTCCTGCAACTCTTCGTCATGCTCCTGATGGCTTACGTCGGACTCATTGTCGGCGCAGGCAAGGGCGAGTTGCTCAACCTCGCAGCGCTGGGCGGAATCTTCGGTGGCGAGAAGCAGTCTAAACGCAGCTACAAAATTCTTGACACCAGCGTCATTATCGACGGCCGTATTGCCGATATTGCAGAAACCGGTTTTCTCGACGGCACGATTGTGATTCCGCAGTTCGTGCTGCGCGAGTTGCAACTGGTGGCGGATTCTGCCGATTCGATGAAGCGAAACCGCGGCCGCCGCGGTCTCGATATTCTGCAACGCATTCAGAAAATTGCCACCCTTACGATCCAGATTGTTGAGGACGACTTTCCCGCGGTACGCGAGGTCGATCTCAAGCTGATCGAGTTGGCCAAAGTTTACGAAGGCAAAATCGTCACCAACGACTTCAATCTGAATAAGGTGGCGCAACTCCAGGGCGTACAGGTCCTCAACATCAACGAGCTGGCCAATTCGCTGAAGCCCATCGTGCTGCCGGGCGAGATCATGCGCGTCTTCATCCTGAAGGAAGGGAAGGAGTACAACCAGGGCGTCGCGTATCTTGACGACGGCACCATGGTCGTGTGCGACAACGCGCGCAAGATGATCGGCAAGAACGTCGACATCTCGGTGACATCGGTGTTGCAGACCACGGCAGGCAAGATGATCTTCGGCAAGTTCGACGAGCGGGCGGCCACAATGCCTCCACGGCCGGTTGAGGCTCGCCAGGGAATGCCAACGGAGATTCGCCGTCCAACACCGGTAACTGCGATTGTGCCGGAATTGCCGAAGACGGAATAAAGCGGCTGCTGAGGCTTCGAGCCCGAAGGGCGTGTGATGATAGCCCAGCATGAAGGCTGCCGCAGGCGGCCGGAGTGCTGGGTAAGCGGTTATAAAACCCCTCGAGTCCCCCGGGGATGACTTTCCTACCGCAGAAGTGGGCGGGCTTTCTTGGTTCCCGCCAGTGGCGCTCCGAATTCCCTGAGAAACGGTTTAATATCGTACTTTCATGTTCAAGCATGTTCTCATTGCCCTAACATCTACTGTTCTGCTGCTGATCCCATCCTTCTCACAGGCACAGGAGACGAACGCCCAAGTCACCGGTACTGTCGCCTATCGCGAGCGCATGGCGTTGCCGCCCGACGCCGTCATCGACGTGCAGCTGCTCGACACATCCATCGCGGATGTTGCCGGCCAAACGGTTGCAGGAGTTCTTATCAATGCTGAAGGACGCCAGGTGCCGGTGCCCTTCACGCTGACTTACGATCCGGCAAAGATTGTGCCCGGCAATCGCTACTCGGTGCGTGCCACCATTCGCTCCGGCGACGGCATGCTCATGTTCAGCAGCACACAGGCGTATCCGGTGCTGACGCATGGCGCGCCGTCGAAGGCGAACCTGCTGCTTCACACTGTGGGACACGGAGCGCATCCGGGAGCAGCACCCAAGAAGCAAGGGGCTGCATCGGAAAACACGGCATCGGCTCCGCAAGCTTCGCCGCCTGCGAGTAGGGAAGCAGCCCCGGCTGTGACGACTGCGACTCCGCCTTCGCAGGAGCCCGAGAAACCAGCGGCTCCGGCTGAGGCCAAGCCGGCAGAGACTGAGAGTGCGGCAGCGCCGCCGTCCTCGAAGCCACAGGAATCGGCCACTGCGCCCGCCACGCCGCCAACGGAATCCGCCGCGACTCCGCGAAGCGAATCCACGCCGCGGGAAACGGCGCCTCCCGCAGCTGAATCAGGCAGCCGGCCTCCCGCGCCGGCGAGCGCACCTCCCGTGCAGGAGAATGCTCCCCCAACTCCGCCCACGACCGAGCAATCTCCGTCAGCGCAGACGCCGGCAACTTCGAGCGGGACCAACCCCGAACCGCCTGCTCAGCCAGAATCCAAGGCCGCGGCGGAAGCACCGCCCGCTACCTCCGAGCCCGCGACTCCAACGGCCGAAGCCAAAGCCGCTGAGCCGGAAGCGCCGTTGCCCGAAGCTCCATCGGCCAGCAAACGAGCCGAGCTTGAGGCTACGGCGCCGGAATCCGCCGAACCCGCGCCGGAATCTACCTCGCGGCCCGAGAGGCCTGCCGCCAACAAAGCTCTCACGCAGCTCGCCGACACTCAGTGGAAGCTCGTTCAACTCAACGGACAAACCGTTGACATCGCTCCGCCACAGAAGCCGGTGACGCTGGCGTTCAGTCCCGAAGGTCGCCGCATTGCCGGCTCAGCGGGGTGCAACAGTTATCTCGGGACTTTCACCGACGACCACGGTCGACTTCATCTCAGCCCCGGCAGCATGACCATGATGGCCTGTGCCGATCCAGCCGGCAGCCGCGAGCGTAAATTTGTGGCTATGCTGCGTTCCGCCGACGGCTATAAGATCAGTGGTGGCTTCCTGCTGCTCACAAGCAATGGCAAGACAGTTGCTAAATTTACAAACAATCAGTTTTGAGCAACGGCTTTATAACCTTCTACTCCGCCGTCCGCTCTTGGAGATTCATACCATGCGTCTTCGTATGCTCTGTGTATCGCTCTCCGTCCTTATCGCCTTCTCACTCAACGCTCAAAACCCAGTCCCCAAAGCTCCGCAAGGGCCGCCGACGGTAGCTGAGGCCGAGCAGTTCATCAAGAACGCCGAAGATCAGCTCAACGATCTGACGGTACGTCAGGCACACGCCGCGTGGGTGCAGTCGAATTTCATCACCTACGACACCGAGATCCTCGCCGCTCAGGCTAACGAGGCTCTCATCGGCGCGACCACTGACCTGGCCAAGCAAACTACGCGTTACGACAACTTGAAGATGCCCGCCGACCTGGCGCGCAAGATGCTCCTGCTGAAGCTGGCGGCCGCCGTTCCCGCACCCGCTCCCAGCGATCCCAAGGAGCTGACCGAGATGGCACGCATTGGTGCTTCGCTCGAAGGCGACTACGGAAAAGGGAAGTACTGCCCGACGAGCGGCAAACACGCCGGCACCTGTCTCGACATCGGGGCCATCGAGACAAATCATGGCCAACAGCACCGATCCCGAAGAGACGAAAGACCTCTGGGTTGGGTGGCACAGCATTTCGCCGCCGATGCGTGATCGCTACGCGCGCTGGGTTGAGCTGGGCAACAAGGGCGCGAAGGACATGAACTATCCGGATCTAGGCGCCATGTGGCGCGCCGGCTACGACATGACGCCTGACCAGTTTAGCGCCGAGCTCGAGCGCCTCTGGCAGCAGGTGAAGCCGCTCTACGTGTCGCTGCACGCTTACGTGCGCACCAAGCTGGTCGAGAAATACGGGCCCACCGCGGTTGATGCCGACGGACGCATTCGCGCCGACCTGCTGGGCAATCCCTGGGCGCAGGAGTGGGGCAACATCTTTCCGCTGATTGCGCCGCCGCAACAGAAGCAGCCCTACGACATCACCGATCTGCTGCAGGCGAAGAAGGTCGATGCCATCGGCATGGTGAAGTACGGCGAAGGCTTCTTCACCTCGATGGGTTTCGCGCCGCTGCCTAAGACCTTTTGGGAGCGGTCGCTCTTCACCAAGCCGCAAGACCGTGACGTGGTCTGCCACGCCAGCGCGTGGGACGTGGACAACTTCGACGACTTGCGCCTGAAGGTTTGCCTGCAGGTGCGCGGCGAAGACTTCATCACCGTGCATCACGAGCTGGGACACAACATGTACCAGCGCGCCTACGAGAAGCAGCCGTTCCTCTTCAAGAACGGCGCGAATGACGGATTCCACGAAGCCATCGGCGACTCGATCGCGCTGGCCATCACTCCCGAATACCTGAACAAAGTTGGCTTGCTCGCGACCATTCCGCAAAGTGACGATACCGGCTACCTGCTGCGCCAGGCGTTGGATAAAGTGGCCTTCCTGCCGTTTGGACTGCTCATCGATCAGTGGCGCTGGAAGGTTTTCAGCGGCGAGATCAAGCCCGCCGACTACAACAAATCGTGGTGGCAGATGCGCGAGCAGTATCAGGGCATCTTTCCGCCGACGGCGCGCAGCGAGCAGGACTTCGATCCCGGCGCCAAGTATCACGTCGCGGCCAACGTTCCTTACACGCGCTACTTCCTGGCGCGCATTCTGCAATTCCAGTTTTATCGCGCCATGTGCCGCGAGGCCGGATTCAGCGGCCCGCTGTATCGCTGCTCGTTCTACGGCAACAAGGCCGCCGGAGCCAAGCTGAACGCCATGCTCGAGATGGGACAGAGCAAGCCGTGGCCCGACGCGCTCTACGCACTCACCGGCGAGCGCCAGATGGACGGCAGCGCCATGATGGAATACTTCGCTCCGCTGAAGCAGTGGCTCGACGAGCAGAACAAGGGCAAGCAAGTGGGGTGGAAGTAGAAATACAGTTGTCGGTGGTCAGTGGTCTGTTGTCAGTAGACGGCGACGACGGACCGGCATCACAGTTCAAGGTGCGTGGCACTGCGAAATAGGGAGTCAGGGCACGACTTCCAGTCGTGCCGAAACGGTGCTTTTTCCTGTGTGTCATCCCGAGCGACGAGCGCAGCGAGGAGTCGAGGGATCTGCAGTTTGTTTGCCGCGCCAAGGTCGGTTGCGCTGTGAGCGAACTACAGATCCCTCGGCTTCGCTCGGGATGACACCATAAAATGCATCTAACCTGATATCTGAGACTCAGAACATGCCAACACTTATCGCCCAACCCACTCGCATCACCGCCGCCGGCAACAAGCCGAAGCTCATCGACGAATACATTGGTCGCGTCAACTCGCAGACTACGTCAACCAGCGTCGCTCACATGCGCTCGCCCAGCGGATGGATCGAACCCGGGCAGACGCCCGAGTTCGACGAATTCACCATCGTGCAGCGCGGCACGTTGCACGTCAAGAGCAAAGACGGCGAGCTCGACGTGAACGCCGGGCAAGCCGTGATCGCACATGCCGGTGAGTGGGTGCAATACTCCACGCCCGGTCCCGACGGCGCGGAGTACATCGCCGTCTGCCTGCCGGCATTCGACATGAAGACCGTGCATCGGGACGAGTAGCGACGTTTGCATCGGCGCTCGAAAGGAAGCAGCTTTAGCTGCGTCAACCGCGCACTCTTCATGAGGTGTCATCCCGAGCGACAAGTCCGCCGCAGGCGGACGAGGAGTGAGGGACCTGCAGTTTGCCTGCCGAGCCACGGTCCGTTCCGCTGCCACCCAACTGCAGATCCCTCGACTGCCCCCTCCCGTACGCTCGGGGTCCGCTCGGGATGACAACGCAAGAAAAAGTAGTAGCAGCTCGACGCTTGCCGCTTGCCGCTACAGCGTCCGCTTGAACAATGCCGTCGCGATCGTGATCATCACCATCGCCGCCAGGGTCAGGTACAGCAAATCCATGCGAATCGCCACGAAGCCTGCATCTTTCAACAGAATCGCCTTGAATCCATCCACTGCATAGGTAAACGGATCAAAATACGCGATGGTTTGTAGCCACTTGGGGAAGGCCTTGATAGGATAAATCGCGCCGCTGGGGAAGAAGAGCAGCGTATTAAGGATGCCGAAAGTCGCGCGCGGTACCAGCGGGTCTTCGACGCGCACCATCATCAGGAACATCATGGTGTTGAAGGCGACCGAGGTCGTCACCACCAGCAGCAGAATCAGAATGATATTGCGCGGCTGAAACGCGGTGCCGAGTCCCGCGAGCAGGGAACCGAGCACGGTAATAACAGTTCCCGCAAGAATGGCTTTGATGGCGCCCGCGACGTTCAGCCCTGCGACGAGTTCAAACTTCGTGATAGGCGTGACCAGGTAGCCTTCATGCACGCCACGCGCCTTGTCGTCGATGTACAGCATGCCGCCGCCGATCATCACCGAAACAAACATCGCCAGCACAATCGAGCCGGGCAGCAGGTACTTCATGTACTCGATGTAGGGATACAGCTCCACCGTATCGAGCGTGATCTGTTGCAGGATTCGCGAGGGCTCGACATCGGGATTATTCAGCGCCTTGGTCAGATCGCCGAACAGCTGCTCCAGAGTCGAGCTCATGAAGTTGTCGGTGTTGTCGACGATGAGCGCGATGCGCGGATGGTTCTCTTCGTAGACGCGACGCGAGTATTCGGGCGGAATGATGATGGCGCCGTCGAGCCGTCCGGTGCGGACATCTTCCATCGCCTGCTGGTCGCTGTCGTAGGGAATCGGACGAAAGGTGTGAGCGTTGGCCTGCACCGCATTCAACGCTTCGAGGACTTTCACTGCCTGCGTGCCGCCGTCCTGATCGACTACGCCAAGGCGGGCATCTTTGATCTTGCCGCCAAAGGCATTGCCCAGGATGATGAGCTGCACCAGCGGAAACACCATCGACACCAGCATCAGCGTGGGCGAGCGGAAGAACTTGCGCAACTCACGTTCGACGATCGCCATCATGCGATTCATGGGCGCATCCCCGGACGATCAGGCATCAGGAACGAGTATGCCTTCACCTGCTCATCGCGTAGCTGCCGGCCTGTGTAGTGAACGAAGACGTCATCCAGCGTGGTGTTCTGCACCGAAAGCGACTTCAGTTCGACGCCGGACTTAACGGCCATCTCGACCAGCTCAGTCGTAGTCTTGGAGCCGTTGCTGCTCATGATGCGATACGAATCGCTGGCCTGCGACTGCACCGACTTCACGTCTTCCAGGCCGTCCAGCTTCTGTTGCCAGTCGGGCGGAGCATGGTTGAACTGCGCCTCGATCACGTTCGAGCCGGGCACGCTGGACTTCAGCGCCATCGGCGAATCGAGCGCCACCAGCTTGCCATGATCGACGATAGCGATGCGGTCGCACAGGCGGTCGGCTTCGTCCATGTAATGCGTGGTGATGAGCACCGTCAGCCCGTGCTTGTTCTTGATGGTGGTCAACATCTCCCACACCGCAACGCGCGAGACAGGATCGAGGCCGGTGGTCGGCTCGTCGAGGAAAAAGATCTTCGGGTTGTGTACCAGGCCGCGCGCAATCTCCAAGCGCCGCCGCATACCGCCAGAGAGCGTCTTGGTCTGTGCGCCGCGCCACTTGGTGAGGTCGACCGTCTCCAGCAGTTCATCGATGTTGCGCTTACGCTGCGCCGCCGGAACGTCATACAGCTTGGCGTAGATGCTGAGGTTCTCTTCAACGGTCAGGTCGATGTCGCTGGTCAGCGCCTGCGGGATCACGCCCATACAGTTGCGCGCGTCGTCAGGATCTTTCGCGACATCGAAACCATTGATTAGCGCGCGCCCCGCAGTGATAGGCAGCAGCGTAGTCATCATGCGGATGAGCGTGGACTTGCCCGCGCCGTTCGGACCCAGCAGCCCGAATATCTCGCCCTGCTTCACCGCAAACGACACGTCATCGACCGCCGTGAAGTCGCCATACTTCTTAGTGATGTGATCGACGACGATGGCATCGCCGCTGAACGGAGCCTTGGTGTCGGCTTTCGCCTGGGGATGCGTCCAGCTCATCGCGAACTCCGCGTCAGATCTTTTGGCAGCAGCACTTCCGCGGTCATGCCAGGAACGAGTTCGCCGTTGGGATTGTCGACCTTGAGCTTCAGTCCGATGGTCTTGATGTCGCGCTTGCGGCGGCTGACATCGCGCTGCGTAGCGTAGTCGCCTTCCACTGCTTTGAAGATGACGGTGCCTTCGATGGGCTTGCCTTGCGGCAGGCGCACCTGGAATTTGTCGCCCACGGCGATGAAGCGGCTTTCGGTTTCCGGAGCGTCAGCGCGTACCCAGGTATCGCCAAAGTCGACGATGGTGACGATCGGCGTGCCGGGATTGACGACTTCTCCCTGGCGCGTTGCGCGGACAGATACCGTGCCGCTGACAGGCGCGTAGATTTTCGTATAGCCGAGGCGAGTGTCGGCTTCAGCCAGTTGCGCGCGCGCATTCGCGACCTGCGCCTCGTTGGCGGCGACGTTGCTGGCGGCCGCGCTCTGCTGGTGGATGCGCGCTTTCGCCATATTGAGGCTGGCCTGCGCGGCATCGACATTCTTTTGCGCCGTGTTGACCGCAGCCTGCTGCGCGTTCAGTTGTTCTTGCAGCGCGCACGCGGTCCTGATCGGAGGCAACGCCTTGGTCAGCCAGTTTCATGGTGCGTTCGGAATCGCTCTGAATGCGAGCGAGGTCGGCCTTCGCCTGTGCCAGCGTCGCCTGCGCCGCGGCTAACAGCGCCTGCGCGTTCACCACTCCGCTGTTGGTTTCTCCTAACGTCTGCGACTCAGTGGCCTTCAGCGAAGACACCTGCATGTTGTAAGCGTTGATGGTTGCTTCGGCAGCAGTCTTCTGCGCTTCCAGTTCGGCGGAATCGATTTCGGCGATGAGGTCTCCGGCTTTCACCTTGCGAGCCTTCATCGACGTTGAGCTTCTCCACGCGGCCGGCGATCTTGGAACTGACGATGACCTGGTTGGCATCGACAATGCCGATGAGCACGGTGTCGCCGGTGCGGTCGGTGGAATAGAAGAAGTATCCGGTCGCCAGCAAGACGAGCAGAAGGAGGAAAATGAAGAACTTGCCTTTTTTCACTTGCGCCTCCTGCGCGTCTGTCTGCGGGGCATGGCTGCTCTCGCAGTGTGATCCGGCTCGCCGGGACGCGCTGCTACTTCGGCGGCCAGCTTGAGGCCGGCGGTGCGATCCACGAACAATGCGGCTGCAATGAAATCGAGCACCGCGGCGCGCCGCTGCTTGATGGCATCAGGGGTGTAGGGATCGGTTGCTCGAAGGCGGCGTACTACAGGCGAGACGAAGTACGAAACGATAGCGGCAGCCATGGTGGGCGCAAACTGCGCCGGATCGACTTCGCGAAATTCGCCG
The DNA here is from genome assembly GCA_963699875.1 of uncultured Acidobacteriaceae bacterium. Lineage (GTDB taxonomy): Bacteria > Acidobacteriota > Terriglobia > Terriglobales > Acidobacteriaceae > CAVVDY01. Next base: position 158,095 of record CAVOVN010000010.1, on the reverse strand, counting down.
GTCGCAATGCCCTTGCGGAGGACCTCAAGCACGCGAACCGAAATCGGCCTGATGTACTGTTCCACGATGTGCGAGAGGTGAGGCGAATTTTCCCGTCCCGCACTCATTTCGTCGTGAACCAGGCGAGCGTAGTGGCGCGATTCAGACACCGAGTCAAAGTGTGCTCGCGCGTAGAGCAGGATTCGTTCGCCGGGATTCCTGCCGGAATCGAGTGCGTGGTCAATGCGGGCCCGCAAACGCTGGAAGAATTCGTCGAGCACTGCCTCGTGAAGTTCATCCTTGCTGCGAAAGTAGTAGTAGAGCAGGGCCTTGTTGACATGGGCGGCGGCGGCGATGGCGTCCATGCGCGCGCCTGCCAGGCCGTGCCCGGCAAATTCAGCCAGAGCGGCGGCGAGGATAGCGGTGCGGCTGGCCTCGCTGTCTCGCCCCCTGCTGCGGGGAAGGGCGACGATCGTGGATGTCTGTCTCATTTAACTAACTGGTTAGTTAGATAGCAGAGTACCCGATTCGCGGCAGGAATTCAACAGCACGCCTGGTCACTTTGGCAGGAAGCCAGGGACGCGGGCGCGATATTGACGGAAGACTTCGCCGAAGCGTTGTTCCAGTTCGGCGTCTTCGCGGCGCATCATGAGAGCCCCGCTGATCAGATAGAACACAGCCAGTCCGGCCACCGCCACCGATCCTGTGCCCAGCATCCATCCGAAAAGTTCGCAGAAGTGTCCCAGGTAAATGGGGTGGCGCACCCGCGAACGGATGCCGGTGGTGATGAGCTCCTGCGCGTGCCTGGCGGGCTCGAGTTCTGCGAGACCGACAATTTTCGTCGATTCGAATCGCTGCCGTCCTGCCTGGTAGAGCACCGCTCCCATCAGAAGAAAAAGGACGGCGGGCATCCACGGCATCCAGCTTACGTACAGGTGCACGTGGCGGAAGCGCCATCCGATGGCGAACGCCGACCAGCGCATAGGCGAACCACAGCGGCAACAGGGCGAAGTAGGCGCGGCGTCCGGCAGCGCGCCAGCGAGTAATCAGCGGATGCACCGTCAGCCAGAACAGCGGGATGGTGGCATACACCGAGCCGATGGCTAGTCCGGCAAAGTCGAGCAGGGCGTGAAGAGTCATGGATTAAGGAATTGTAAAAGGTCAGCCGTGTCATCCCTGCGTGAAGGGGCGGCGATCCCCGAGCCCCCCTCCCACCAACACAACGCGCAGCAATCGCTCCAGCCGTATTGCGTGCGGTTAGCAATGTTGAACTTCTGAAGCCTCACTCATTTCCAAAGAAGGTGATCGGAGCACCAAGCTAACTATCGTTTCAACAATTACTTAGACACTGACATTCATATCACCTTCAACTTACCTCCCGCCTATTGATCACATCTTGGAAGCAGCGCATTGTTCCTCCAGACCATAAGGAGGTCGCAATGAAATTGCACCCTGCCAATGCCTGCCCTGAATGCAAGACGTCCAGAGCGGAATCAGCTTCAGCCAACATTCCGACCGGCGCAACTCGCCGAGAGGTCCATCTCGCGTGGATGGTCCTCACAGCACTGCTTCTAGCTATCTCGGTTCTGCCGTCCTATGCTGTTGTCCTGGACGTTTCCACAGGCATCGGAATCGCCGCGGGCGGACTACCGGACACTATCTGGGTAGTGCAACAGGCTGGAGGAGGAGTAGCCCCGGCCCAAACTGTATTTCCCAATGATGCGGATTGGGGGGCGGGCGCCTGGGTCGCGAATAGTCCTCCCGTCTCTTCGTGGATTGCCCGCGATGCCAACGACTGCTGCAAGGGCGGCGGTACCTATACCTTCTCCACCACGTTTTACATAGATAACCCAAGTACTGCGTCGATCTCAGGCACCTGGACAGTCGATAATTTTGGCACGCTAGCAGTGAATGGCAATACCATCGCTAAGCTTGCGACCGGCAAGCCGTTTACGTCGTTGCATCCGTTCACCGCGTCGGGCAATTCGTTTTTTGTGGCCGGGATGAACATTCTTACCATCACGCTGACGGGTGACGGCTACCTGGACGGGGTACGTCTCAACGCCTCCGTGACCGGCGCCTCGTTGCCGGGATGGCAGCCTCTCGTCAATCCGCCTTCGGCAAACGTCGGGCCCATGCTGCAGCTTCGCGACGGTCGAATCCTGATTCACGAAGAGCAAGCGGGCGATGCCCACCAATGGTACTTCCTGACTCCGGATATCAAGGGTAGCTACGTGAATGGAACGTGGAGCCAAGCTGCAAGTCTGCCGGCCTACTACGCTCCCTTCTACTTCAGTTCGCAAGTGATGCTCGATGGCAAGGTTCTGGTGGAGGGCGGGGAATACAACTTGGGAGCCGCCGCCTGGACGACTCTCGGTGCTCTTGGAACAATTACGCCCCACGGACCCATGACATGGACGGCGAATACTCCGCCGAAGGGCTGGGCGACGATCGGCGATGCTCAGAGCGTCATTTTGGCCAATGGAGTGTACATGCAAGCCAACTGCTGCACCACCGAGAATGAGTTGTATAGCGGACCCAACCTTTGGACGGCCACCAGTTCAACCCTGTCCGCGCGTAACAACGAACAGGGCTGGACGTTGCTTCCTAACGACGACGTCCTGACGGTTGATACATCAACGGCGTGTGGAAGCACTACGAGTTCAGAGTATTACCACCTGGGCTCATGGAATTGCGGACCGACGACTGGCGTGAAACTGTATGGTAGCGATGACGAGTTGGGCGCGGCTGTCTTGATGTACAACGGCAAGGTGCTACAGCTCGGCGGCTCGCCGTCGGCTACCGCGATCTACACTCCAAGCCCGAGATCCTGGACTACAGGTCCTGTCCCCACTGGCTACAACCAGGCCGACGGCCCTGCCTCGCTGGAGCCGAATGGCAAAGTACTCGCGATGCTGAGTCCCGGCGTGTATAACTCCGGCTGCCAGATGTTTGAGTATGACCCTTCGGTGGCGCCGGTCGGCCAGTTCTCACTTGCGCCCAATCCCCTGAATTGTCCGGCTGATTCATCGTTCTACGGACATCTGATGATTCTCCCTACCGGCCAGATCATGTTCACGGACCTGAGTGGGCGAGTGGAGGTCTATACTCCTGCCCCCGGCTATCTCAGCGCCACTCCGCCCTACGGCGTCACCACCGTGGCAGGCCCGACAGTCCACAAGTTAAGCACAAACCAACTTAAGGGCTACAACTTGAATGGACTGACTCAGAACAACGCGTACGGTGACGATTATCAGGGGGATACGAACTATCCGCTGGTGCGTCTGTCGTGCGGCGGCAATGTGTACTTCGCCAATACTCACGACGAAACGACGCATTCAATCGCTCCAGGGACACTGGTCACGACAGAATATGATCTCGATCCAGCGACTCCCCTCGGGGCATGTGGCTTGGAGGTTATTGCCAATGGGGTTGCCGGCAGCGTAATCCCGGTTACGGTGGTTCCTTGAGGTAGAAACGTGCGCCTTCAGGCGGCCAATTACCCGTCCAATCTGGTTGATGCTCCGGTTGGACGGGGTTGCCATTTTATTCTTTGGCAGTCTGAGTCGGCCTACACCTTCTGCTCCCGCAGCTTCTTCAGTACCTCGATGCCGCCCTCGCCGATGGGTTCTCCGTGGCCGACACCTACGATGTCGATGTCGTCGGCCATGTCGGAGAGCTTGCCAATCGACTTGATGTTCTCCCTCATGTCCATGGTGAGGCCCGGCCAACCCGCCTCTACATACGGCCAGGTGACGACAACGTCGCCGACGAAGAGCGCTTTCTTCTGCGGCCAGAAGAACGAGAGGCAGCCGGGCGTGTGCCCTGGACTGGCGACGATGGTCAACGGGCCGACGTGGTCTCCCTCTTTCAGCGCCTGATCGACCAGGCAAGGCTTGTGGCCATCGAAGCCGAGAGCCAGTCCGAACTGCGTGTAGTAAGCCTTTAGCGGACGCTTGGGCCATATCGAAACGCGGGTTGACTTGCGCTGGCCTTCTACGATGCCGATCTCCCATTCGTGGGCGTACACGCGGGCGTTAGTGAGTTCCTTCAGCACCGCCATGCCGCCAATGTGCGAACGGTGGGCATGGGTGGCGATGATGTTCTTCAGGTCGGTCGGCTTGCGTCCCATGGCCGCGATCTCGTCGAGGATGCGATGCGCGTCGGTATCGTACAGCGCGTCAATCAGGGTGATTCCGTTGCCGTCATCCAGCAGGAAGGCATGAACATGACCACCCATGGTTTGACGCACATAGTGAACGCCGTCGGCTAACTTCACTCGTCACCTCCGTTAAAATGTGGGCCCGATTGCAAGAAAGGAAGTTCGCTTTCAGATATGGTCGGCCATTATCGCATAAAGGTATCGGAGGGAAGGGAATGAAATTCGGCGAATCACTATAGGCGAGATCAGTGATGCCCGCTTTTTTACGAGGTGAGGAGAAGTCACCGCTGAACTGCTCCTCACCTCTTGGTGTGGGTCATCATCTCGATTGCGGAGGCGCGCCCAGCTAATTCACCGTACCCGCCTGACCAAGACTGACCCACTCACCGGCGCCGTTTCGCAAGGCCAGAGACGCCGGTAAGCGCGTTGGAGGACCCATGACCTCAGCTAGGTGGCTTACCCATACAGTGTGGGAGTCCTGAATGGCTGGTCGGCTCCAGGTACCCCCACATCTGCACGCAGGTGTCGGCGGGCACTGTTGCGGAGTGCCGCACGTCACCGTAGCTGAATAAAAGTGTGTTGGCTGTCGACTCCCAAAGATGAAGCGGGGAGGCGGGCGTAACCGTGCAAGCTCCGGTAAGGTCCTCATACGCAGAGCACAGCATCATGTTTCGAAACATGCTCTGCGACTGGGTCGTCAACTGCACCAGCAGGTGAGGCGTCGGGCCCCAAGAGGTGATCTTCACGTACTCGACGATGAAGCGACGCCCGATCGGCAGGTTGAAGGCCGCGCGTTGGCCCTCCTGAAACACCAAGCCGAAGGGCTGACGAGTGGGAGCATCCGGGTTGCTAGTATCGGAGGAACACCGGAGGGCGAAGTCTGCTCCCTGCGCCTTTCTTTCCGTGACGCCGTTCAGTTCTGCCAGTACCAGCTCAGTAAAGCGCCGGAGGGCCGCGAGTGAAGAACTGCTGCGATGGGCAACGGTTCTGTCTGCGGGGTTTGTCATGACCATCTCCCTTACTCGACTCAGCCACTGGCTGCCAACATGCCCACAATGCACCGAACCGCGGCAAGAGACAATGGATGGCAACTGACTTTCTGATGCCTTTTAGGTGACCGCGTAAGTAGCTGATTCAGCGAGATTCTCGTGGTTGGTGACCGCGTTTTCCGGGATATCGAATGCCCGGTCAATTTTGAAATTGCGGTGCAGCAGGGAAGAACACAGTCAGGCGCTGCTCTCGATTCCGGCGCGTTCGGGGCAAACTCGTCCCTCGCTCTGCGTTCTAACCAAAGAAGACGAGGGGCTTCGCCAACTTAGACCTAACCGGGGCGGCCCCAGGGAGCAGGGTTATGACACTGGCGAAGAAGACGTTTTACCTCTCATCGGCGTTGTTGCTTGCCGGCGCAATGGGCGTAGCCCAAACAGCAATGAGCAGTCCGCAGGACCGGGACAGCTCAACGGCCACGCAGGCCGCAGGCGCTCGGATACGTGGCTGCCTGAGCGGCTCAGCCGGTAATTACTCACTGACCGATCACAATGGAACGATTTACCACCTGGTGGGCGCCGAGTCCCAGCTGCAGGGCTCAGTCGGCCATGAAGTCGAGATTACGGGAACGCCGGACGCCCAGCGCTCCGGGACTAGCGACGATATGGCAGCTAACACCGCGAGTTCCTTCGAAGTGACCGGGGCACGTGAGGTCGGGGCCCGCTGTGATCATGGATCGCGAACGGGAACGATGGGAACCGATTCGCAGCCGATGACTGAACGGCCGCCGTCAACCGATCAGCAGCCTAAGGGCGCGCCCGGAGAAGGCACTCCTCCGCCGGCACCTCAGCCGCACCTGATGGCCATGCTGCAGCAGCCGGGCGCAACCGATACCAGCGGCATGGGTTCGCAATCGAATGCAACGTCTGCGGCTTCGCCTTCGACGAGCCAGACGCAGACTGGAAACGGCTCGATGGCAAATACTCCGGTGACCAGCCAGACTCCGGCTGAGCCCGCGAGTCCGACGGGAGCCAACTCGCAGCTAGGTAGCGGTACAGCGAATCCGAGCGCTGTGAGCACGCAGCCCGCCCAGACCGGCACGTCGACTACGCCAGTAGGAACCGCCGCTACATCGGGCGGCAAGCCCGGTTCAGAAACCAACAACGCGAACACGGGAGTGAATGGACCTTCAGGGACGAATGCGAATCCGGGGGCGAACGCGAACCGGGGAGCGGCTACCAGTCCGGGCGCCGCAGCTACGCCGCAGAGCACGCAGAATGATCAGAACAAGCCGCTCTACGAACGCCAGGCAACGGACGTGCCTTGGGCGAACCGCTCGGGGGCGACGACCACCACGACTCCGCAGCCAGAGCCGCATCGGTAGTTACGAGGCGATCAAACAACGAAGGCCCGGTTCGCAGCCGGGCCTTTTCTGTTGTCAGTAGTCGGTTGTCAGACCTTTAGCTCCCAGCCGCCAGCCGCCAGCTTCCGGCAAGACTTTGAAAAGGGCGTTAAAAGAGCGGGACGTACACGGAGAGACAAGACAACCTTTCCAGTAATCCTCACTGGTGGCTTGTAGCTTCTGACACCTGACACCTGACACCTGACACCTGACAGCTACCACCTGACGCCTGAAACCCCGCCCATGCTACACTGCGGCCATCACGAGGTGGGGATGAGCAAGATCCGCAAGATGCTGTTTACCGACTTGTTGCAGGGCCTGAGGGTAACGTTTCGCAATCAGCATCCCAAGGAAACCTATACCGAGCAGTATCCGTTGCAGCGGCCGCAAGTGGCGGAGCGCTTTCGCGGAGCCCCGCGTCTGAACGTCAATCCCGAGACCGAGGAATCACTCTGCATCGCTTGCGATCTGTGCGCCCTGGCCTGCCCGGAGCACCTGATTGTTGTCGGCAGCGAGCGCAATGAAAAAACGCGCCGCAAGGAGCTGACCTATTTCACCTACGACCTGAGCCGTTGCATGTTCTGCGGCTTGTGCGAAGATGCCTGCCCAGTCGATGCGCTGGAGCTGACGCAGGACTTTGAGATGGCAAACTACGGCCGCGAGGGTCTGATCTGGAATCGCGAGACGCTGGAAAAAGGTCCCGAGCCGAAGGTGTATCACCGATAGAAGAGCTACCAGTCGCCAGCTACCAGCCGCCAGCTACCAGCGAATTCGAGGTAAGGCTATTCGGCGATAGCCTGCGGCTGTCGGCTACCCTTCGTCGGCTGTCATTCAAATCGTTGCACGATCCAGGTCTGGCTGGCGGCTGGTAGCTGGCAGCTTCTGCATCGAACTTGAGAGCTGCCCTTATATTTTCCGGAACAACATCATGCAGCGAGGAGAAACTTATGGGCCTGTTTGATCAGTTGCAGAATGTCTTGACCCAGTATGCCGGCGGCAATACGCCGGGGCCGGAGAATCCGCAGGAGGTAGAGTCGCACTTCAGCCAGGTGGCCGCGGTGGCGCCGCAGTCCTCAATCGCGGAAGGATTGGCGGCGGCTTTCCGTTCCGACCAGACGCCCGCGTTCGGCCAGATGGTGAGTGGCCTGTTCAGCCAGTCCAGCGGAGAGCAAAAGGCGGGATTGCTGAATCACCTTATGAGTTCAATGCCTCCCGGCGCCCTACAGTCAGTGTTGGGATCGGGCGCGGGCGGCGGAGCCTTGGCCAGCCTCCTACAGAGTGGGAGTGCAGATATCACCCCTGAACAGGCCCAGCAAGTGTCCCCCGAGGCGGTGCAGCAATTGGCGGCGAGCGCCGAAAAGCATGACCCGTCGATTGTCGATACGGCGAGCCAGTTTTACGCGCAGCATTCCACGCTGGTGAAGACCTTGGGCGGTATGGCGATGACCTTGGCGCTGGCGCATATCGCGGAGAAGCAGGGAGAGAAGTGAAGGCCTCCGCCACGGAGTCACGGAGTCCACGGAGAGCTTGAAAACAAACCTCCGTGTTCTCCGTGCCTCCGTGGTGAAGCATCTTTCCGAGCTATTCGAAGATCAAAATTGCAGACGCGATCACCGTGGTCCACAGCCCGCGCTTGTCGCCTACCGCTGACTGCGTGACGTTCGTGGTACGCACGATCTTGTTCGACAGGCGATAGATCTGCTTCTTCTCGTCCCACGATTTGTCGGCGTCGAACTCGACATCGAGCGTGGTGGCGAGCATCTCGGCGGCAAGCTCTTCGGCATAATCGCCGGCCACGTCATCGGTTTCGCCGAACGAATGGTGCTCGCTCAAATAGCCGTAAGTGCTGCGATCGGCGGGAATCGCCAGGCCAATGCTGGAGGCGACCAGGCGATGCGGCTCGCGCGTCGAGTTCTCCGCCACCACGGCGAACACGACTTCGCCGGGCGAAAGGTAGGGAAGTCCTTCTTTGCGCCCGATCAGCTTGCAGTTGGGTGGAAAAATAGACGAAACGCGCACCAGGTTCTGTGCGGCAATGCCGGCATCGCGCAGTGCGAGCTCGAAGGAAGTCAGGCGCTCCTTATGTTTTCCCACCCCCTTGGTGAGAAAAATGCGCTTGGGAACCATGTCTTTAGCCAACGTGAATTCTCCGGCGAAGAGATATTTCTGGTATCAAATTGAAAACCATAACACACAGCAGAGGTGCGTGCGAGGGCAACTGTGTAAAAGATTGTAACAATCCACATTCGCGGAGCCGGTGGCACGGGCGAACGCGAGCCGACCCGCGATAAACCCGTCAGGCTCGCTTACTGTGTCTCACAATGTCAGATATCCCACAGAGTAGTACAATGTTTATCCAGGCGTGGCCGATTTCAGCTTGACAGCGATGTCGATAAACGCCTGCGCGGCGCGGCTCAAGGCTCTTTCTTTGCGATATACCAAGGCCAGGTCGCGCTGGATTTTAGCGTCCGCAATCGTGAGGGCAGCCAGCCCTTTGGCCTGCAGGTCTTCGGCTACATTTGAGTAAGACATGAATCCCACGCCCACGTTGGCGCCCACGAAGCGCTTGAGCAGTTCACTGGAGTCGAGCTCCATGGAAACGTTCGGCCGCAGGTTGCGCTCCTGAAACAGCGCCTCCAGCGTGTCGCGGGTGCGTCCCGCCTTGGGCAGCAGCAGGGGATACTCACAAACGTCGGCTAAAGTCGCCTGCTTATGCCCGGCAAGATGATGTCCCGGCGCCGTGATCACCACCAGCTCGTCGCGATGAATCGGCACCACCGTCAGCCGCTTGTCCTTCACCGGCATAGAAACGACGCCGAAGTCGCAGGAGTTGTCGAGCACGTCTTCGATGGTGCGGCCGCGCTCGGAACGTTTCACGCTGACTCCAACCCCTGGGTAGGCGTGTTTGAAGTGAGCGAACACCTCGGGAAGGATGTACAGGCAGGTGCCTTCATTGGCTGAAACGACGATCTCCCCGCGCGGCACCCGGTGCGTCTCAGCTACCGTGGCCAGCATCTCCCGCCGCGCGTCGATCAGGTCCTCGACAAACTTCTTGAAAACGGCGCCGGCGGCAGTAAGGGCAACGCGGCCGCCTCCACGGTCCAGCAGCTTGGCGCCGACCTCTTCCTCGAGCGAGCGGATTTGCGACGAGATGGCCGGCTGAGTGCGAAAGCGCCGCTGGGCCGCGCGCGAGAAGCTGCTCAGCCGCGCCACTTCGAGAAACGTTTCGAGTTGATCGAAGTCCATTGCGTGTCCGCGCCAGGCGCGGCGAAAGGCCCGTGCCAGATTTGTCTGTAAACTGCATTGTAATAACCTGACCGGTGTAAGTAACCAGAGGAAAATGCATGGCGACGGAGCAGCTTTACATCTTCGCTCGATTTCGAGCTAAGCCGGGTAACCAGGACGACGTTGAGGCCGCGTTACGCGAGGTCGTTCCTCCGACGCGCGCAGAGGCCGGATGCCTTGGCCTTAACACCTTTCGCTCTACGCGCGATCCGCAGCTCTTTTATCTGCACTCCCAATGGGTGGATGAAGCGGCCTTCGACCATCACGCGGGCTTGTCGCACACGGTAAAGTTCATCGAGACGGTTGGACCGCTGATCGATCACGAATTTGACCTGGCGCGAACGAGGTTGATGGATTGAGTCAATGAATTGGGTGGAGCACGTCTTCAGACGTGCATTCGCCAGGTGCTGTTCTTGATCTGCGCTTCAGGGCGTGATGGTGACTCGTTCTACCCCAGCGGCTAAAGCCGTGGGTCCAGTCAAACAGTTTGCTGCACCGCCGAAGCGGTGCTGCACCCGGCAACCGCAAGTCCGTCTTAACTGGTGGCTGGTGGCTCGCAGCTGGCAGCTTCTTTCTGACACCTGATACCCGATACCCGAAACCCGAGCTGACGACGTCCCCGCGATATACTAGCCGCTACTGGGGTGTTCGTGAGTTCCGGACAAAAAACGTTTTATATCGAGACCTTTGGCTGCCAGATGAACTTCCATGACTCGGAGAAGGTCGTGGGGTCGCTGATCTCACAGGGCTATCGCCAGGTCCAGAGCGAAGAAGACGCCGATCTCATCTTCTATAACACCTGCTCGATCCGCGATAAGGCTGAGCAGAAGGTCTTCCACCGCCTGGCCGATTTCAAGAAGCTGAAGGCGAAGGGCAAGCAGTTCGGCGTGCTGGGCTGCGTCGCCCAGCAGGAGGGCGAGAAGATTTTCGAGCGCGCGCCGCATGTGTCACTGGTCGCCGGCTCGGCTTCATATCGCAATCTGCCTGAGATGCTGATACAGATCGAAGCTGGGCAAACGCGCGTCACCGGACTCGATGACCGCGAGACTGATCAGACTTTCGAAACCGAGTTCACGGCGCGCACGAATCCCCATCGCGGATACATCACCATCATCGAGGGCTGCGACAAGTTCTGCGCCTACTGTGTGGTTCCGTATACCCGCGGCAAAGAGCGCAGCCGGACATCGCAATCGGTGCTCGAAGAAGCGCGCCGCATGGCCGACGCGGGCTACACCGACATTCAACTGCTCGGGCAGAACGTGAATTCGTATCGCGATCCAGCAGGGAAGACGACCTTCGCAGAATTGCTGGCCAGCGTTGGCGAGCTGCCGGGCATTCGCCGCGTGCGCTTTACCACGTCGCATCCGCGCGATTTCACCAAGGACATCATCGACGCCATCGACTCGGTGCCTACGCTTTGCGATCACGTGCACCTGCCGATACAGAGCGGCTCATCGCGCGTGCTGCAGTCCATGTTCCGCGACTACACACGCGAGCAGTACCTGGAGCGCATCGGCTGGATGAAGGCGGCGCGCAACCGCGACATCAGCATCACGACTGACATCATTGCCGGCTTCCCGGGCGAAACCGAGGAGGAGTTTGGCGAGACTCTGGCGCTGCTGACCGAGGTCGGCTACGACGGCGTGTTCTCGTTCAAGTACTCGCCGCGTCCGAATACACCCGCATTGCAATATGCTGACTCGATTCCCGATACCGAGAAGTCGCGGCGGCTCGCAGATTCTTCAGGAGCATCAGCGAGAAATTCAGCGAGTGAGCTACCGGCGGCACGTGGGAAGCGTCCTAGAAGTGATGGTTGAAGGCAAGAACACGGCTCGCGGCCAGATCATTGGGCGCACGTCGCAGAACAAGACGTTGAACTTCACCTGTGCAGACAAAACGGAACCTAAGACCGGCGATTACGTGAAGGTTCAGGTGACACAGGCGTTTCCCAATAGCTTGCTGGGAGAGATGGTGACCTGAGTCTCCCACCCTTTCCCCAAATTCAGGGAATGGATGGGGCAGCCAAAGGAGTTCGAGATGGCGAGCGCGGCGAAGGCGAAGAAGGGAAGTGCGACTGGTTGGATTCTCTTCCTGGCCACGCTTTTGGTTTTGAGCTTTGCTGCCATGCCTGGCTTTGAGAAGTATTCGGTAGTGGCAGATCGGCTGCTGGTCGCAACGCGCTTAAGTCTGGTGCTGGCCTTGTCGGTCTTAGCGGTTCGGAACTGGATGTCCTCGAATCCCAGCACGTACAAGGACACTAATTTGCTGAAGCGTCTGCGTGGTTGGTATTACGATGAGGATTCGAAGAATTCGAATGGCGGTTAATTCCGGCGTCGCTCCGTCGGTATACCGTTCGATGAAGGCAGGGGACGGGAGGAAATCACGATGGAAGTCGAGATGAAAATTCGCGGATTGATGATGGATCCGGTGACCAACATGCCTATCGTGATTCTCAAAGACGCCGGCAGCGACACCGTGTTGCCGATCTGGGTGGGCATGTTTGAGGCGAACGCTATCGCGCTCGAGATCGAGAAGGTCACCACGCCGCGGCCCATGACCCACGATCTGCTGAAGAACCTGCTCATGGGACTTGAAGCAACAGTTCAAAAAGTCGTCGTGACCGAACTGCGCGAAGACACTTTCTTCGCCGTTATCTGGCTCGACCGCAGTGGGGAAGTCATCAGCATCGATTCCCGGCCCTCGGATGCGCTGGCGCTCGCCCTGCGCATGGATTGCCCCATCTTTGTGGAAGAAGAAGTTCTCAAGACCAGCAAGCTGGCCACCACCGTCAACGATCGGGTGACCAGCGAGGAGCTTCGCAAGTACCTCGAAAACCTGGGTGAGGACGACCTCGGGCGCTACAAAATGTAAGCCCATGCCCGATCCGGCTGAACAGCTACAACGTCTTTATCTTTGCGGATTTGAACTGCAAACCTTCGACCGCTACCCGAATACTATCGGCGTGCTGCGTGACGGCTGCATTGCGTTATTGCGAGCGACTCCAACTGGCCTGACGATTATCGGCGCCCCCGGATGGCGCATGGGCGAAGTTTTGGGCGTACTGGTTGAGAAAGACGGGCATCAGGTCTTTCAGTCCAAGTCCGAGGTCGTGGAGGCTACGCCCGAACGGCTGGCCGCGCTGGCCAAATTCCGCGAAGACCTGGAGCAGATGCTCACTGCTACGGCTTGAGAACAATCACCAGATGGTTTCGACGTCGTATCGCGCGAACTGGCGATCCGCGGTGACAATTGGTACCGACTCGGCGATAGCCTGCGCAATCAGAATGCGATCGAATGGATCACGATGATGCATGGGAAGCTTTTCGATTCGCAGAACGTGCTCAAGAGCGACAGGCAGGATTGACATCGACGTCCGTTGGATCTGATCTCTGAGATATGGACCGGCCGGGTTAGGAAATGGCAGCTTTCCCCTTTGCGTTTTCACCAGGATCTCCCATATCGTGGCCACGCTCAACAGAGCTTCGGTCTCAGTATCTGCGAAGGTCGCGCTTGCTTTCAACGAAAGCCTTGAATCGGATGATATTGCCCAGAGAAAAACGTGAGTATCGAACAGTATCCTCACCGATAGAAGTCCTGCTCGAACTCCGGCCACGGCTCGTTGAAATCATCGGGCACGACGAATTCTCCTTTCGCCGTTCCGAGCTTACGCTGAGCCTTTTTCTCCTGAATCGGCACGATCTTGGCGACGGGCTTACCGGCCCGGGCAATGACGACCTCCTCTCCAGCTTCGACCTTGGCGAGCAACTTGGAGAAGTGTGTCTTGGCCTCGTGGACGTTGAATTCCATAGGGGAATAGTAGACTAAGTCATGGACTAAGTCCATGGCTCCGCCTCTGAATTCCGGATAACCAGTGAGGCATGAAATACGGCTAGCTTGTGAAATGCTGATTTGTCGCTTGTCACTTTACATAATATCTGTTATCGGACATTGCGCCACGGTAGGAGGACATTGACTCCACGCTCCCTTGGCTCTCAGGTCCGCCGGAATATTGCGACATCCTGCCCTGAATAGCCGTCCTCTCTGCCCGTCCAGGAACCCCAGCGAATCGATCCGACCAGCTCAAGGCCCAGCCTTGACGCCTGCCGCAGCAGCCAATTGGGCTTGAGCCCGATGGCCGCTTCCGGGTCGGACTGATCGGCCACGAATGCGTTCTCCCCCCAGGCGGTCTCCAGGCGAAGCCCGCTTGCACTCGAGGTGATGGGCGCGTCGGCGAAATAGAAGGTTGCGAATAGCTGCCCTCCGGGTTCGAGCATGCGGGCACACTCGGCCAGGTAGTGCTCGGTGTCCTCGGGTAACAGGTGGGTGAAGACTGAGGTCGCGACCAGCAGGTTGAATGTCCGGTCACGGAACGGAAACCGGTAGCCGCCTGCATCGCACTTTCCGTCCGGGTTGTAGTGCCCGCTCTTAATGTCCGAATGTACGAAAGTGAAGTTTGGGAAGCGTCGGGTTATGTGGGACGAACACCATCTAACCAGGGGAGCGCTGAGTTCGAGTCCTGCATAACTTCCGTTTGCGTCAAGGACTGCCGTCAATGGTATGGCGATTCGCCCGCAGCCACTGCCGATATCCAGCACGCGGCTATGCCCCCGAAGCCCCGCATCTCGAAGCTTCTGGGCCATGTGAGCTCCCGTATTGCGGAAATCTCTACCGCCGATGTCCCAACGTGCCTCGCCAACGAATCGCCGCATCGAGAAGGGCGGCAGCAAGCGCCTTTGAAACGCTATGCTCTCGACCACCTCGACGGCGCCGATCGCCAACCGCCTGCTCAACGAATCTCCGGGAACGCGGACCATCGGGTTTAGTTTTGTTTTGGAAACTGCAAGAAACGTCACAACACCAGAACGTGAGCAGCGTGATCCGGTCCGGCCAGAGCTTTGATGGCACGGTCCAATGTGACAAACTGCCCCTTCTTTCTAACAGTCAAAGCTAACAAGTAGGCGTCTGTGATTTGCTGGTGACCATGTAGACGCTCTGCAAAAAGCGCAAACACGTTGGCTATCGGCGCATCATCAGGCCAGAATTGGTGGCCTGGCATTTCGGTGAACGACGCGAGGACTTGCAGCGCCTCGTCGACGCTGGGTGCCGACAAGGCGAACCTGGGATTAGAAACCACACGCACGAATCCGCACTCGGTTATAGGACACGTTGCCCAGCGACCAGCCGCATGGTTATCGAACCACGCCTCCACCACCTTATGCGCAATGTGGTACTCGTACGCAAGGGCGATCAGCGTACTCACGTCCAACAAGAACGGGCCACTACCATCCTTCTGCTTCAAGCGCCCTCACGTGCTCAGTGGTTACAGGCTCACTCGGTTTCGGCAGATCGAAAACTGGGCGACCATTGACATACTTGATCCGCGGCTTCCGGCGCATACTTCTGACCACCAATTCCGAGATGGCCTTGCTATACGACACTCTGCGAGCCTCCGCGTAGGTCTCGACAATAGCCGCCGCTTCCTCATCCAGGGTTACAGTCGTCCTCATAGAACCCATAGTACACCACTCATACAGTTGTATGCATTTCACCGCGATATATGCCGGCTATGCCATCTGATGCATTCATAACGTGCAACGCATCGGTAGGCATCCCTTACATCAGCACCACCTTGGGATGGAATAGCGTCCCCGCCACGCGGCTGGCGAGGCAGATCAGATCGGTCTGATCGGCGAAGACCTTTACCCACTTGGAGCGCGACATCTCAGGCAGGTTCACGCTGCGCCCGGTGCGAATGCGAGCGACGGCTTCCTGATCGGCGGTGACCGATGGTATCTCTGGCAGCATCTTCCGGGGATGGACCAGTAGCTCATCGATGCGCCCTTCGGCCGCGAACTGCCCGATCTCTTCCAGCGTGTGCGCCTGCGCAAGGTCGAACTCCGCTGTTGCCGTACGACGCAGACTGGTAAGGTGCGCCCCGCAGCCAAGCTGCTGTCCCAGGTCGTGCGCCAAGCTGCGAACATACGTACCCGACGAGACGCGGCAGGAGAAATCCAGTTCCTGACCTCGCACTTCCCTGACTTCGAACTCGAAACACCTCAACCGCGACGGGCTTCATCTCCACCGGCTGATTGCGTCGCGCGAGCTTGTAAGCCGGAACGCCCTGAATCTTCTTGGCCGAGAACGGCGGCGGAGTCTGCAGAATCGGCCCAGTGAGGCTGCGGACTGATTCCTGCAAATCCTCAAGTGATACTTGAACCTCCTGCTCGGGCCCGACGGCGTCACCATCGGCGTCGTAAGTATCGGTAGCGTTGCCCAGCCGGATCGTCCCTTCGTACCGCTTCTGCGAGCCGGAATAGAACTGGCTCAGCCGCGTCATTTTGCCGGTGACCAATGGCAGGACGCCGGTCGCCATAGGGTCGAGCGTGCCGAGATGGCCGATAGAGCGCTCACCCAGCAGTTTGCGGCAACGGGCGACAACATCATGTGAGGTCCATGCCTGCGGCTTGTCGACGACGATCACACCATTGAGTGCCATGCTTCTGGTATCGTGTACGTTCAGGAAGAATCGGTCAATGCGCAGCTTGTTTCGCCCCGTGAGCGACCGCCGTTCGTCCAGTTCCCTGCCATCGCCGCCGCAGACGAACCCTCTATGATCCCGCTGAAAGATGACGCTCCGCGCGTCGCCACGCCTTACGTCACTTACACCCTGATCGCGGCGAACACGTTCATCTACCTTCTCGAGCGCTGGATTCTATGGGGCGGTCCGCAGCAGTTTGAGCGCTTCATCTTTCAATTCGGCATGGTCCCAGCGCGAATCTCGGTGGTGCTCTTCAACCAGGGATACGTTCCCTGGAACCTGGTTTATCAGCTGGGCACGCGCTACGTGCCTCCGGCGGCAGCGTTCATTCCGGTGCTGACATCCATGTTTCTGCACGGCTCATGGCTGCACCTGATCTTCAATATGCTTGCGCTCTGGATCTTCGGCGACAATGTCGAAGACTACGTTGGACACTTCCGCTATCTCGTGCTCTACCTGCTAAGCGGACTCGCGGCAGCCGCGTTGCACACCTTTTTCAACCTGAGTGCGGCGGTTCCGACGGTCGGCGCATCCGGCGCGATCGCAGGAATCATGGGCGCTTACTTCGTGCTCTATCCGCGTGCCAAGGTGCTCACACTGGTTCCGTTCTTCTTTGTATTCTTCGTGTGGCTACCGGCGTGGATCGTGCTGGGATACTTCTTCATCACGCAGTTCCTGAGCGGCGCGGCGACGTCGATCGTCGCCAACAATGGCGGCTCGACCGGCATTGCCTTCTGGGCGCACGTAGGCGGGTTCCTTGGTGGCATGGGATTGGTGAAGCTCTTCCCTTCCCGCACGCGGCGCTATTACTACGGATAGGCACTGCTATCGGCCACGAGCCGCCAGCTACCAGCCGTCAGCTGCCAGCTAAATCAACAGGCCTGTGATTCTGCAGCGGCACGACTGTCAACGACGGCGCCTCCAGTTGCGGCACCTGTACCTGTCCTGGCACCCGAACGGCGGGCGATAAAAAAGCCGGGCCCGAAGGCGGCTGGCGGTTTCAGCCTGAGTGCTGCTTAGAACAGCTTGCGGCGGATAGCGCCAGCCAATCCGAGCACGCCCGTGCCCAGCATTACCAGCGTTCCAGGTTCCGGAACCTGGGTGCCGATGAGCGTGAAGGCCTGATCGGCCCCCAACTGACTCCGATTGTTGAAGTAATCCTGATAGGCGATTCCGTCGCCGCCGGTGCCGGTCGCCCAGCCCCACTGCGGCGGGAATGACAAGTCAGGAACCACCGAGAGCCAGTACTCAACGCCCGAAAACTCCGAGAATCCCAGACCGCTAAGATCGTAGGTGTAGATGTTGCCGCCCAGCAGCGTCTCGTTACCATTGCCCGAGATGTGCGCGGTGTGCTGCAAGCTGCCAGGCTGTCCGGCGTTGTCAAGGTACACGTTGACGGTCCAGCCCGTGATGCTGCCCGGGTTGCCGTTGAAATAGCCGCCCGTGAACTGAACCTCGTTCACGGTGTAGGCTCCGCCGGGATTGATGTTCCAGTTGTCGTAGGTGCTGGCAAAGTTTCCTAAGCCGCCCACGTCATTCTGTGACGCGTTCAGGTAGCTGTTGTTGTCGTAGGGCTGGCTGTACAGCGTAGTGTCGGCGAACGCCGAGACCGACAAAACGAGCGTGAAAAGGGCGGCGAGCAAAATTGTCTTGCTGCGACCAAAGTTCATGTTTCCTCCTGATGTCAAACCGGCGCCCCATGTGAAGGCGCACGAAAGTTTTACAAGGCTGCCTGACCGGAGATCCTTTGCCTGGGCAGAAGCGGGCGCAAAAACCCCCCGGGTCGTAAGCTTACTTCACTTCCTAATGCGTTGTCGAGCATCACTTCAGAAAAATTATGCGCAGCACCGCCCAGTAACTAGACGTCACCTCCAGCCCTCGACACATAGCGCAAAAGAAAAGCCGCTCGGAGAGCGGCTTTTCGAAACTACGCGAAGGTTGAAATTAGAACAGCTTGCGACGAACGGCGCCAGCCAATCCGAGCATGCCCGTGCCCAACATTACCAACGTTCCAGGCTCCGGAACGGCGTTGTTCAGCGTGAAGGCCTGGTCATAGCCGGTCGCGCCGTGCTGGTCGAAGTAGTCCTGATAGCCCGCTCCATCACCGCCGGTGCCGGTCGCCCAGCCCCACTGCCCTGACCCTAACGAGAGATCGGGAACTACCGAGAGCCAGTACGGAATGTTCGACAACTCACCGAAGCCCAGACCACTGATGTCATAGGTGTAGATGTTGCCGCCGAGCAGCGTCTCTCCACCGTTACCAGAGACGTGGTCCGTGTGCTGCAAGCTTCCAGGCTTGCCACCGTTATCAAAGTAAACGTTGACGGTCCAGCCGGTGATCGATCCCGCGCTACCTTGGATGTAGCCACCCGTAAACTGGACGTCGTTGACGGTATAACCTCCGCCGGGATTGATGTTCCAGTTGTCGTAGGTAGTGGCGAAGTTGCCCAAGCCACCGGCATCGTTTTGCGAAGCATTCAGGTAGCCGTTGTTATCGTAGGGTTGGGAATACAGTGTATCGGCGTATGCCGCGGCCGACATAATAAGCGCGAAAAGCGCGGCTAGCAAAATTGTTTTGCTGCGGGCAAACTTCATGTTTCCTCCTGTAAGATCAAGCCGTCGTCTTGCCGGTGCACCAGTCAGACGTACGGAAGTTGGGCTGTCGAGTAACACGTGCCAACACCCACGCACTGGGCGCACAACACGCACGGTGACAAAAGTTATCCCATTTCGGAACGATTGTCGAGTATCTTCTGGGTTAAAAATGTTCCCTGTAACTAGTTATCATATAGACAACATGCCTGCCCGCCACTGAACTTCCTCCTGTTGGCGGGCATATTCCCGCAATAAGTTGCATTTACTATTGCTTCCGTTGAAAAGCAGTCTGGGGATATTAGTTACCAACAGGCAACGCTTGCGAACCCCATTGCGACTCATCGGGCTACCGGGAGCAGGACATATGTGAAACACAACAATGACTTGTGCGATTGCGGTGCGAGTAACCCAGAAAACCTTCGACTCTGCATTACCAAAGTATACGCATTCTCAAATGTTGCCAATGCGGAGGACACCCTAGCCTCACCAAATCTCCCTTTGCCGACGCTTTCCTTGACCTTCTCGGGCCAGTCAGCTTAAATCAGTGATTCGGTTTAAGGAGAAGCGAATGCGCATCGCCTTCCTCGGTCTCGGAATCATGGGCCGTGCTATGGCCGCCAATCTCGTCAAAGCCGGGCATGAAGTTTGTGTCTGGAACCGTACCGCCCGTGCCGCAGTCGAAGGAGCTAAGACTGCCGTCTCACCTGCCGACGCCGCCAAAGAATGTGAGGTGGTGTGGATGTGCGTGGCGGATACGGCCGCGGTGGAACGCGTCATGTTCGGCTCCGACGGTGTGGAACAGTCGCTGCATGAAGGCATGATCGTGGTCGACTCCAGCACCATCTCGCCTTCGGCGACCGCCAAATTCGCCGAACGCATCGCCGCCAAAGGCGTGCAGTGGGTGGACGCGCCGGTGACCGGCTCAAAGATCGGCGCCGAAAATGGCCAGCTCATCTTCATCGTCGGCGGCACCTCGGAAGCAGTCGAGTTTCTCCAGCCGCTATTCAAAGCGATGGGCAAAAATGTGATTCACATCGGTGGAACCGGCAAGGGCCAGTCCGCCAAGCTCTGCATGAACCTGCAGATTGCGATGATTTATGAAGGCTTCGCCGAGGGTATGACGCTGGCCCGCAAACTGGGTGTCGATCCGCAGAAGATGGTGGAGCTGATCCAGGCCTCGATGATCAAGTCCGGGGTGACCGACTACAAGATTCCGTTTGTGCTGCGTCACGACTACTCGCCCAACTTTCCGCTGCGGCTGATGCACAAAGATATTCACCTGCTGCTCGACACTGCGAAAGAAGCTCGGGTGAAGCTGCCCGCGCTTGAGACGGTCGAGGAGATCTACGAGCTCGCCAGCGAAGAGGGTTGGGACGACGAGGACTACGCCGCGACCATCAAGCTGCTCGAGGGCTGGGCGGGAGTGGGAAAGTAGAGCCAGCAAACTAGCAATTAGCAGTTAGCGACAACGTGTGTTCCTCGAACGGAGCGCCGCCCCCAAACGCGTGTCATCCCGAGCGACGAGTCCGCCATTGCGGACGAGGAGCCGAGGGACCTGCAGTTTCTTCACCGGCCGCAGTGCGACATCATGGTCACGATGCCCTATTCTTTCCTCGCCGCCCGGCAAGTTGCGAGTTCCTGCAACAGACCGAACAGCCCTGAATCGTCGTCATCCTGTGTGAGTGAACTCAGAGGCGCTGTAACCAGCAGGTGCGGCGCTCGCTTGCGAAACTCAACTTGCATCAAGTGACGCGAGCGCGCCGCCAGAATGCTTTCGACGATCGCGGTTTCGCTCTGCCAATCTTCCCGAGTGGTAATGACCAACGAACCCAGGCTGTAGCATTCGTCGGACGATAGCGCCTCGCGCGAGGTGTAGCCACAGCATTTGTGACGGGTGATGATCAGGCTGCTGGATGGCCGCTGTTCCAGTTCAGCGCGAAACGTCACCTGCTCCGCTTGCTTGTGCAGGCAGGCCAGGAACCAGTTAAGCGGCATCTCGCGCGGAGTGAGTTCCACGCTCAGCCAGCTCTCGCGAAATCCGGAAGCATAGCGCAATTCAACGTCAAATCGCGAGGGCTTGTGCCAGAAAGGTCCCGCAACCAGCGCTCGTCCCGCCACAGCTTGCTTGATGCTGTGCATGAGCCTCTCGGCGCGGAGCCGGTTTACCTCGCGCCAACCGAGATACCAACCGGCGACTGCGACGATCGCCACCGCCGCGTCGAAAAGGAGCATGCCCCACATGTGCGTTGAGTGAGATGCGCGCGAGTGAGTTGTCAGTTGTCAGTTCTCAGTTGTCAGGAAGAAGTTGGCAGTTGCGAGTGGTCAGAGAAGCAGGTGTCCCGATAAGCCCATCAAGTTGAGAGGTTGTGGGGCGTAAGTTGTCAGGAATGAGTTAATCGGTTGCACCGGCGACGGGAACTAGCGAGGAGTGGACCAATCTGCGGTTTGTCCCGCGATGGATTGTCTCGCTGGAGCAGCGCCGGCTTCCCATCTGCGTCATCGAAGCGCAGCACGTTTACACCTAGCGGGTGTCATCCAAGCCCAGCGCGCTCCCACTTAACGGGTGTCATCCCGAGCGCAGCGCAGCGGAGCCGAGGGACCTGCAGTTTCTCCACCGGCAGAAGCTGCGTTCAGTAGCAGCCGCACTGCTGTGAGGTCTCCGAAAATCCCTGCGTCCTGGCACTGATGACCGCCCCACCGAGCTCCGAACTTCTTTCGGGCAACTGGCCGCCGCCAACTTCTTTCTGACAACTGACCACCGACAACTGACAACTACACTGCTCTTCCGCTGTCCACCACGTACACTTTGTTCGGATTGCCCGGCTCGATACCCTGCTGCTCAAAGCACGCCTTGATGCGGCGGCGCAGCTCGCGGCTGAGCTCGTACTGCTTCCCCGGAGCGGTCTTCACCAGCAGCAGATACTCCACTTCGTCGCCGTTCACGCGATCGATGCCGGGGACCTCGGGCTGGGCAACGATCTGTCCTTGGAACTTCGGATCTTGCGCAACTTCGGTTGCAACTTCTTTTAACAGTTTGATGACCTTGTCGCTGTTCGCCTTATAGCTGACGGAAATCTTCATCGCGAGCTGGGTCCAGTCGCGCGTGAGATTGCTGACGATGGTGATCTGGCTGCTGGGAACGGTATGCACTGTTCCATCGGCATCGCGCAGCACCGTGCGGCGCAGCGTCATGGTCTCGACTACACCCTGCACCCCGGCGATCTTGACGGTGTCGCCGATGTCGAATTGGTTCTCGACCAGGATGAAGAATCCGTTGATGAAGTCTTTGACCAGCGTTTGTGCGCCGAAGCCGATCGCCAGTCCGGCGATGCCTGCGCTTGCCAGCAGCGGCTCAACTTTGATGTTGAGCTGGGTCAGAATCTGCATCACCGCCAGGAAAGCGATGATGAAAACTCCAACGCTGTAGAT
Source organism: uncultured Acidobacteriaceae bacterium (assembly GCA_963699875.1). Taxonomy (GTDB): domain Bacteria; phylum Acidobacteriota; class Terriglobia; order Terriglobales; family Acidobacteriaceae; genus CAVVDY01. The sequence continues at coordinate 135,718 of CAVOVN010000010.1, read as the reverse complement.
GATGCTCGACACCGTGCGCAACTGCTGCGAGCGCACCGCGGAAGGCAGCACTTGTTTATCGCCGAGGTCGGCCAGGTGGCGCGATACAACTTTGAGCAGCCGCGCCAGAATGAACGAGACGATGATGATGGCCAGAATGCGCGGCGCCTGGTAACGCAGGAAGTCGAGGCTGTCCTCGCGCCAATCGTCAACAATGTGAACGAAGTCGTGGGGAGCGAAGGTGTCGAACAGCGAGCCGAAGAACGCGGGGAATAGCATTGATGGCGCGATTATAGCAAGCTAGCCGGGCTTTGAAGTTGGGAAGCAGCTGGCCTTCAGGCCGATGACCAGGGCGGGTTGAACGACACGAGGCTTCAGTGCATTTCCGCCGAAGAAATCCTGGTGAACAGGTGGAAGCACCGACCTTCAGGTCGGCGTACAAGCGGCGAAGCACCAGGATCGGCTTCCGCAGCCGTGGACACGCGCGTGTCCACTGCTGCGGGCTCGAGCGTCTTAGAAGGCCGCGGACGCGGCGCTGAAGTCACCGCTCTGAAGGCCGCTCGGGTCTCCACCCTATAATCGTAACGATCATGAGACTTCTTGCTGGCCTTCTTACCGAGCGCAAAATCTGCGCTGCTCTTGCCCTGCTGTTTGCGCTGACGACTCTTTTCTCCGGCGTCCTGTTGTCACAGACCTTGCCTACCCCGCAATTCCCGCCGCCGCCGGGTACCGAACAGCAGCAGCGGAACGAAACCCCTGCCGAGCAGCAGCTCGAGCGCGACGCCGCCAAACAACGGAACATTCAGCGCGAGCAGGACATCAAGCGCGACACCGAAAAGTTGCTGGAATTAGCAACTGAGCTGAAGCAGTACGTCGATAAGACCAACGAGAACGTTATCTCGCTCGACGTCATCAAGAAGGCCGACCAGATCGAGAAGCTGGCGAAGAGCGTGAAAGAGAAGATGAAGCAGTAGAGCAGCAATTAGCAATTTGTGAATTGCGGGTGCCCCATTCCGGCTTCCGTTGCCGGGGTGGGGATGTTTCCCCACAACAGGAAAATCCTCGCCCGTGTTGTTTTCGTCCCACCCAAGAAAAAGCCCCACCCGGGCAAAACCAGCCCGAATGGGGCACCAAGCTTTTCACTAATTGCTAATTGCTAATTGCTGGTCGCTTCTTTACTTCCCTTCCTTCACGATTCTCATTCCGTAGAACGAGCGATGCACGAAGAAGAACGAGATGGCGAAGAAGACGATGGCCAGGATGTGAGTGAACGCATTTCCGTTGGTTGCGGTTAACTGAACTGCCAGTTCCACCGCCAGCAATCCGAACAGGGTGGTGAATTTGATGATCGGGTTCAGAGCGACGGATGACGTGTCCTTGAAGGGATCGCCCACCGTGTCGCCGACGACGGTCGCATCATGCAGAGCAGTTCCCTTTTGCTTCAGCTCCACCTCGACGATCTTCTTGGCGTTGTCCCACGCCCCGCCGGCATTGGCCATGAACAAGGCCTGGTATAAGCCGGAGATCGCGATGGCAATCAGGTAGCCGATAAAGAAGAACGGCTCCACGAAGGCGAAGGCCAGGGTGACGAAGAAGACGGCCAGGAAGATGTTGAACATGCCCTTCTGCGCGTACTTGGTACAGATCTCCACTACCTTCTTGCTGTCTTCGACCGAAGCTTTTTCCACGCCTTCGAGCCGGATGTTCGCCTTGATGAACTCGACCGCGCGATAGGCACCGGTGGTCACCGCCTGCATCGACGCTCCGGTGAACCAGTAGATGACGGCGCCGCCGCTGATCAATCCCAGCACAAAGGGAGCGTGCAGCAGCGACAGCTTGTTGACGTCCTCCGTCAGGCCATGCGTCAGGGCCATGATGATGGAGAAGATCATGGTGGTGGCGCCGACCACGGCAGTACCAATCAGCACCGGTTTGGCGGTGGCCTTGAAGGTGTTGCCGGCCCCGTCGTTCTCTTCCAGCATGTGCTTGGCGCGTTCGAAGTTGACGTTGATTTTGTAGTCCCGTTGCAGTTCGCCCTGAATATTGGGGATCTGCTCGATCAGCGACAGCTCATACACCGACTGCGCATTGTCCGTCACCGGGCCGTAGGAATCGACCGCGATGGTCACCGGTCCCATGCCCAGGAATCCGAAAGCGACGAGGCCGAAGGCGAACACCGCCGGAGCCAGCATTATCGGAACGCCCCCCACCACGGCGCCCAAGCCCAGGGTGCTGACGTAGGAGCCAATCGCCATCAGCGCCACTATGGTGAAGCCCAGGTAGTAGCAGGAGAAGTTGCCGGCCACCAAGCCCGACAGAATATCGAGTGAAGCGCCGCCTTCCTCTGCTGAAGTCACAACTTCCTTGACATGTCCCGAGGAAACGGAGGTGAACACCTTTACTAATTCGGGTATCACGGCTCCTGCCAGGGTTCCGCAGGAGATGATGGTCGCCAGCTTCCACCACTGCGTGCTGTCTCCGCCAAGTTCAGGAATGATCACCTTAGAAACAACATAGGTGAGCAAGATGGAAACGATGGACGTGAACCAGACCAGCGAGGTAAGCGGCGCCTCGAAGTTCATATCGTCAGAGTTGCCATAGCGCGCCTTGGCGATGGTTTCATTCAGGAAGTACGCGAAGGTGCTGGAGACCAGCATCATGACGCGCATGACGAAGATCCAAACCAGCAGCTGCACCTGGATCCGGGGATCGCGCACCGCCAGCAGGATGAAGGTAATCAGCGCGACGCCGGTCACGCCATAGGTTTCGAAACCGTCGGCGCTTGGTCCAACCGAGTCGCCCGCGTTGTCACCGGTACAGTCGGCGATGACGCCCGGGTTACGCGCATCGTCTTCCTTGATCTTGAAGACGATCTTCATCAGGTCAGAGCCGATGTCGGCAATCTTGGTGAAGATGCCGCCGGCAATACGCAACGCGGCCGCGCCCAGCGACTCGCCAATGGCGAATCCGATGAAGCACTGGCCGGCGTAATCCGCCGGAACGAACAGCAGAATGCACAGCATGATCAGCAATTCGACCGAGATGAGCATCATGCCGATCGACATGCCCGCCTTCAGCGGAATCGCATAGATCGGATACGGCTTGCCCTTCAGGCTGGCGAAGGCGGTGCGCGAATTGGCGAAGGTGTTGACGCGGATGCCGAACCACGCCACGCCGTAGCTGCCGCAGATTCCGATAACGCTGAACAGCAGGATGATGGGCAGCGTGACCGCGACCGGCTTGCCGGGTACCGGAGCCAGCCATCCGAAGTACGCCAGGATGATGACGGCAATAAACAGCCAGAGAATCAGGATGAATTTGCCCTGGGTCTGCAGATAGGTTTTGCAAGTCTCGTAGATCAGTTCCGAGATCTCGAGCATGGAGCGGTGCACTGGCATGTTCTTGAGCTGCATGTAAATCGCCAACCCGAACAGCAGTCCGAAGAAGCAGAAGGCGATGCCGATCAGCAGCAGGTTATGCCCATTCATGCCCAGGAAGCTGACCGAAGAAAGATCAGGCAGGCGCAGGCTGGCCTCGCCCGCGGCTTCGCTGCTGGGCTGGGCAAAGGCTGGATACGTTCAGTAACAGAAAACGATACGAGAGCGGCGATGACGGTGGCCGGACGTTGCAGAGGCCGCAGTTGTCGCACTGCGGCAAGCCATGTTTGCATACGAGTTCTCCGATGGGCTGCGCGGAGCGCCCACGTGTGAGGATGATTACTGGTTCGCTGTTCCACGATTCTCCGCAGAGTAGCGTTCATAAAAGTCAGGTACCACCAGCAGAATGGGCTGCGCGGTCCCCTTCCCTTGAGAGGAAAGTCAAGAGCTGCGCTATACCTGCTGGAATCCCGAGAACACGCTTCCACTTCAAGACGGAAGTGTTGAGGTTTGGCCGCGCCGGGAAAAAACACCCGTGCCGGACGGTAATCCGCCCAGCTTAGGAGCACATTACAGAGCGGTTTCTTATAACATTTTGGGCTAAAGCGGGTCAATTGCACGAGGGTCGCAGGGGCGGGTCGGCGCCTTTCCCAATTTGGCAGTCGTTGATTGTCGCGCAATGGCGTCTCCTGTAAATTGCTTCCTTGTCTACAGTGAAGCTGTAGCCCTGCGCTCTATGACCGCGAAAGAAAAGATCAGGGAGCTGCTCGCGCTCGCTGCCATTGAGCTTAATGGTCCCGAGCCGTGGGACCTCCAGGTGCACGACGAGCGCTTCTACCAGCGCGCGCTCGGCCATGGCTCCGTCGGCGTCGGCGAATCGTACATGGACGGCTGGTGGGATGTTGCCGACCTGAACGAATTTTTCTATCGGATGCATCGCGTCCAGCTCGCCAGCCACATCCGCTCGCTGGAGGTGCTCTGGCTCAGCGCAAAGAGCGCCGTCTTCAATCTGCAGAAGAAATCCAGCGCCACCCAGGTGGCCCGGCAGCACTACGACATCGGCAATGATCTGTACCGGATCATGCTCGACAAAAACATGCAGTACACCTGCGGCTACTGGAAGAACGCCGACAATCTCGAGGCCGCACAGGAGAACAAGCTGCACCTCATTTGCCGCAAGCTGCAACTTAAGCCGGGGATGAGAGTGCTCGAACTGGGCGGCGGATTTTGCGGCCTGGCGCGCTTCATGGCCAAGGAGTACGGCTGCGAGGTTGTGACCTACAACATCTCTAAAGAGCAGGTCGCCTTTGGCCGCGAATTTTGCGCCGATCTGCCGGTGCGCATTGAAGAGAAGGATTATCGCGATGCCATCCGTGAAAAAGGCCACTTTGATTGTGTTGTTGCCATCGGCTTGTGCGAGCACATCGGCTACCGTAATTACCCGCCGTTCCTGAAGCTGGTGCATGCCAAGCTGAAGGATTCGGGACTCTTCCTGCTGCATACCATTGGCGGCAATCGCTCCAAAACCTCGACTGATCCGTGGGTCGACAAATACATTTTTCCCAACGGCGTGGTTCCGTCCATCACGCAATTGGGACAGGCCATGGAAAACCTGTTCGTCATGGAGGACTGGCATAACTTCGGCCCCGACTATGTCAAGACGCTGATGGCCTGGTGGAAAAACTTCGAGACACGCTACTGCACACTCGACAAGCAGCGTTACGATCAGCGCTTCTTCCGCATGTGGAAGCTGTACCTGATGATGTCTGCCGGGGGATTCCGCTCCCGGCGCATGCAGCTATGGCAGGTGGTGATGAGCAAGGGAGACATTCGCTGCTACGAGCCGGTGAGATAAGAGCAGTTGTCGGTAGCCAGACAGAAGCTGCGAAGCAATTTAGTTTGTCATCACGAGCGAAGCGAGGGATCTGCTCTCCGTTTGGTACGGCACACTGCGGCCAGCGCGATGTTCGTCGTGCGGCTTCGAACCAAAGCCCGAAGGGCGTGTGATGATAGCCCAGGACGGAGCCGAAGGCGGAGTCCTGGGTACGACAAGGTATAAGTTTCGAGTCCTCGGACGGCATGAACGAATTTCGCGGGCAGAGGAACATTGTGTCGTCGGCTAAAGCCGACTCGGCCTCGAATAACGCCGACCCAGCGTTCCGCTTCGCTTCACGCTGGGCTATCATCACACGCCCGTCGGGCTCTGGCCATCTGTACCCTGGAGGTCTCGCGAAAAGTTAAGATTGCGGTCTGGCAAAAGATGACTACCCCTAAACGAACTGCATGACCTCTGTCGCCGCAACGGACGCTAATTACGCAGGCTATCTCCAGCGCCGCGACAATCTCGTTCGCGAGCTCCGTCAATCCGACCCAAGCGAATCCATCGGCCTCAACAAAACTACCTCGAACCTGTTTCGCGCGCGAAGTGAAACTTCCAAACGGCGAATCGATGTTCGCGAATTTAATCATGTGTTGTCAGTCGATCGAGACGCGCGTGTCGCCGAGGTCGAGGGAATGACCACCTACGAAGACCTGGTCGATGCCACCCTCAGACACCACTTGTTACCTACCGTGGTTCCTCAGCTCAAGACCATCACTCTCGGCGGAGCGGTGAGCGGACTGGGCATCGAGTCTTCGTCATTCAAGTACGGGCTGGTCCATGAGACGGTCGAAGAACTCGAGGTACTTCTGGCCGACGCTTCGACCGTGGTGTGCTCGCCAACGCAGAATTCGGACCTGTTCTACGGCTTCCCAAACTCCTATGGCACATTGGGTTACGCGTTAAAAATCGAAGTAAAACTTGTACCGGCGAAAAAGTACGTTCGGCTGGTGCAGCGCCGCTACAGTGACCTTACGCACTTGATGATCGAGCTGGCCGCTACCTGCGCCGAGCGACACTTCGATTTCGTTGACGGCGTGGTCTTCAACCGCGGCGAGTCCTACATCACCACCGGCGAGTTCGTCGACCACGCGCCCTACACCAGCGACTACACCTACCGGGACATCTATTACCGTTCGATCCGCAAACGCGAACTCGACTATCTGACAGTGAAGGACTACATCTGGCGCTGGGACACCGACTGGTTCTGGTGCTCGAAAGTTTTTCACGCACAGAATCCCATCGTGCGCGCATTGGCCGGGCGACGGTTTCTAAATTCACGAACCTATCAAAGCATCATGCGTTTTTCACGCAAGCTGCCGCTGAAGCCGAAGAAGGAATCGGTCATTCAGGACGTCGACATTCCCATCGATCATGCGCCGGAGTTTCTGGATTTCCTGCTACGCGAGATCGGCATTCTGCCCATCTGGCTGTGTCCGTTCAAGACCTGCGATCCCAACGCGCGATACCCGCTATGCCCGGTTGATCCTGGCAAGCTCTACGTGAATTTCGGCTTCTGGGACATACTGCCCAGCGTTGGCGTCGAGGGATTCTACAACCGCAAAATAGAGCGCATGGCGCTGCACCTGCGCGGAGTGAAGGGACTGTATTCCAGCTCGTATTACGACCAAGAAACGTTCTGGAATATTTACGACCGGGAGAGCTATCAGAGGCTGAAGGAGAAGTACGATCCGGGCAGGCGTTTTCGAGATTTGTACGAGAAGACGGTGCTGAAGATGTGAGGGGAAAGTGGGTAGTGGATAGTAAGTCTGAGCGGAGACAGGCCGAATCGTTCTCAGGCGCGAAGCGCCGATTCGGGTTTAGCCCCACGCGTAAGCGTGGGGTGCAAATAAAAAGAAGAGGCCAAGCTGCGGAGCAGCGCCTCTTCTTAATCTTGGCCATCCTAATTGTTCGGCAGGAAAACAATCTCGCCGCTCCGCGGCTTCCATCTTCTTTGCCAACGAAAACCCCACGCTCACGCGTGGGGCTAACTTCTCATCGGCGCTCCGCGCCTAAATCCGCGGCCTGCAAGTACCCGGCCTCTGCCTCGCGTGTGCCGCTTCCCTATACGTGCCGCCGCTTAATCAGCCCTTCCCGGTTCAGTGACTCCTCGATACCCTCCCAAACCCGAGGGCCAGGATTTTCCATCGGCACCAGCAGTTTGGCGCATTCGGCGATGTACTTCAGATCAGCCACCAGGTCGGAGCACACGGGGCAGTTCTCAAGATGTTCCTGCTGCTCTGGAGTCCCGCCGCCGTCGATGATGTAAGGCAACGCCTTCTGAAACTCGGCACAATTCATCTCTTCTCTCCCACCGGATCCCTCGCGATCGTGCCCTGCGCCGCCGCGTACTGTCCGGTGGCTGGCTCTCTCGGCCCCTTGGCTACTTCGCATGAGTCCTTCACTATAGTTGAACCTTACCTTCGCGCAGCCCTTTCGGCCCGGCTCAATTTCAACAGATCGCGCAGCTTCATACGGGCCTTGTGGAGCTGCGACTTGCTATTGCCGATGGAACAACCCATCATCTCGGCAATCTCATTGTGTTCGTATCCTTCAACATCATGCAAGACGAAGATGATGCGATATCCGGGCGGAAGGCTCTCGATGGCGCGCTCAAGGTTGACCCTGTCGATGGATCCGGCAAGCACGTTGTCTCGCGCCCCAATGTCCTTCTTAGGACCATCCTCCTGCTGCGGTTCCATGGTCTCCTCCAGCGAAACCTCTGGGAGCCCTTTCTTGCGCAGGTGCATGAGTACGACGTTGACCGCCAGGCGGTGCAACCAGGTCGAGAAAGCCGATTCGCCCCGAAACGTCCCGATCTTGCGATACAGCTGCAAGAATGCTTCTTGTGTGAGGTCTTCAGCCTCGGCGGTGTTGCCAGTCATGCGCAAAGTAAGTGAGTAGACACGGCGCTTGTGCATGCCATAAAGCATCTCGAAGCACTCGGCGTCGCCCTCTTTGGCACGCGCTATCGCATCCGCTTCCGTTACACCGGGAGCCACAATTTTTTTTGCTGTCGTCAATTTTCCTGGTCCAAGTTCAAACCGTAGGATGCAAGGAGAGCTGCTGACAGTTGCTTGAACCCTGCAACCGATTGAAACGTAAGCGCTAGCCCAGCCGAATTCAGCTTGGGATGCGGGTAGCTGGAGCTTCGGCAGTTACAAACCCTTGCGCTTCTGCGGATGGTCATTCTTACGCTTCGAGAGTTTCACCGCCTCTGGTAGAGCTGCAATGATTTCATACGCCCGTCCGCCCGAGGCCTTTTCCGCCTTCCTCATCGCGTTCTTCCAGGCCGCTTCGACCGCCGTCTTTAGCACCGTCTTTGTCGCTTTTGGCAGATTGACGATCGTCGAACCCTTCTCTCCCCACTTCCCTGCTGCAGGCGAGAACACCAGCGGATGATCGTGCATGAACTCGGCCTGCTGCTCCGGTGTAAGCTGCACCATGCCGCGAGTCTGGTCGGGATAGCCGAGGGTCGCGAAAATCTTGCCGCCGACGCGAAAGTCGGGATGGCTGTGGTGGGCGCGTTCCTCGGTGTCGGAGAAGCTGAGTACCAGTTTGCGAAAGTCAGTCGCGGTCATGTGGATCTTTCCTCCTGCGCAATTGTCATCACGAGCGCCTCTTTTAGCGCGAGGGATCTGCTCTCCGCCGCCCGGCACAAGATCGCCAAAGAGGCGCCGTGGCTAGCAACGAGTGAGACCAGGTCCCTCGCTACGCTCGTGATGACAAATCGAAATTCATCATCGCCTCAGTGCGCGCCCGCCTTCATCCGCCGCTCCACCTCTTCCGGCGAGACATCTTCGACGTGTGTGGAGATCCACCACTGATTGCCCTGGGAATCTTCCACGCCGCCGCTGCGGTCGCCGTACGGTTGGTTGGCCATTTCGCGAACCACCTTGGCTCCCGCTGCCACCGCCTTCTTATACAGCGAGTCGCAATCGGGCACGTACAGACAAAGCATTACCGGCCTGGGCTTCCACTCGTCGCGCGCCTGGCCAATCATGATCATCGAATCGCCGATCTTCGCCTCGGCATGCCTGACGTTGCCACTCTCATCGTTCATGCAGTAGGTGACCTTTGCGTCGAACGCCTGCTCGATGAAGTTAATTAAGGCGCGCGCATCACCCACCGTGAGATACGGCACAACGGTGTGAAATCCGTCGGGAACTGGTTTAACTGCCATGGTTGCTTCTCCTTCTTGTTTCCACCCCACTGGCGGAATTTGATTACAATTCTGCGCCCTCACTGCGCGGCGGTCTTGTAAAAATCTGACCTAATCCAAAACGGGGAGGTGGTTCAAATGCGGCGTGCGGTGCACCAGGTAGGCTGCGGGCGTCAGCCCACAGAAGCCGCGAAAATCATGGGTGAAATGCGACTGGTCGTAGTAGCCGCAGTGGAGAGCCAGGTCCGCCCAGTCCACGGAAGTTTGACCGGAAACCGAGGTAATCACCCGCTGAAAGCGGCGTACGCGCAGAAACCGCTTGGGCGTGAGTCCCACCTCGTCGGCGAAAAGCTGATTGAAATGGCGTTGGCTGTAGCCAATGCGATCGACCACGCTCGACAATGGCTGAGCCAGGGCGCCCTGTACAAAGTGATGTGTCGCATATTCGACGGCAGGATGCTTTTCTAATGCCTTCGGGGCATGGGAGAGCAGCCATTGCTCAACCATGGCAAACATCTCGCGCGGATCGGCGCACTCGAGCAGCCGCTCGCGCAAGCTACGTACAACTGCGCCGAATACGTCGTCAAGTGACACGCAGAGGTCGCGCAGTTCGCCGGCGGGCATCGGCAGAAATGGAAATCCGCCACCCGGCTTGAACTGAATTCCCAGGGTCGTCACCATGTCGCTCGTGTCGAGAACCATGGGAGTTGACCGCGCCCCGCAGATCACCTGCCCCGCAACCTTCACCGCAGGCGCGGAATTATCCCGTGGAGATTTCAGCAGGCTGCGCTCTCCCAGACTGAAGGCGATGGTCATGCATCCGTCGGGCAACAGCCGCTCCTGCGCATGTGATTGGACGTAGCCGTCCCAGTACCACATCACTTTCACGAACTCTGACAATGGCGGACTCGGTATGTGATGGGCGGTGATCATGGAACGACGAAAGCTGGCGGCTATTTTACTGCGATTCCAGAGAAGCCTGCCCGTGGGCAGGGATTTCTTTGGCATTCACGAGACAACCCTAGTGCGCCAGCGTCCCGCCTTTCGCCTTGCGCACTTTAACCATGGCAAACGCGATAGGAGCGCAGAGAAAACACAAGGCCGAGAGATAGCGGAAATCATCAACGTACGACCAAAGGGCTGATTGCCCATCCAGCATTCGGTTCAGCAGATCGAGGGCCTGTCGCGCGGCGGTGGCCGGATCGGCATGCTGGGACAGGTACGCGGTCAGCGCGTTCAGTTGGTCCTGAAAGATATGACTGTACTGCGCTACGTTGTGCGAGAGTTCATCACGGTGCACTTGCTCGTGGCGAACCAATACCGTATTCACCACGGAAATCCCAATGCTGCCGCCGACATTGCGCATCAGGTTGTAAATGCCGCTGGCATTGCCGATCTCTTCATTGCGCAACGTTCCCATCGTTGAAGTCGCCAGCGGAACGAAGATCAGGCTCACCCCGGCGCCGGTCAGGATGATGGGCCAGAACAGCGACCAGGGCCCAATGTCCAGCGTCGCTTGGCCTAGCCATAGAGTGCATGCGCCGGTGAAGACAAAACCGGCACATACAAGATAGCGGTTATCGATCCTGCCGGTAAGGATCCCGATCACCGGCATAAACAACAGCGCACCCAGGCCGCGAGGCGCCACCGCCAATCCCGCGGCCAACGCCGTGTAGCCGAGCATCTCCTGAAAGAAGAGTGGCAAGATTGTGATCAGGCCGTACACGACGGCCCCGAAAAGAAAGATGAGGATGCACCCCACCAGGAAATTGCGATTACGCAAGATGCGCAAATCGACCAGCGGCTTGTCGTGCGTCAGCTCGCGAATCAGGAACATCACCAGCGCGACGATGAGAATGGCCGTCGCCCAGCGAATCCAGGTTGCGCCGAACCAGTCGTCCTCCTGCCCCTTGTCGAGGATGATCTGCAATGCGCCCAGCCAGACGGCGAGCAGACCGAGGCCGAGGCCGTCGAGCCGTCCGGCTTTGGCGTGCTTGATGTACGGCGGATCTTCCACGAAGCGCGCGATCAGCAGCACGGCCAGAATGCCGACTGGGATGTTGATGTAAAACGCCCAGCGCCACGAGTAAGTCTCGGTCAACCAGCCGCCTAGGGTAGGACCAATCACCGGTGCTACAACTACGCCCAAGGCGAACGCCGACATGGCCAGCCCGCGCTTCTCCGGGGGAAAACTCTCCAGCAGTATCGCCTGCGACAGCGGCTGCAGCGCTCCGCCGCCCGCACCTTGTATGGCGCGCGCAATCAGGATGAAACCGAGACTGCTGGCCGAGCCGCAGAAAAATGACGAAACGGTGAAAATGATGATGCAGACAATAAGAAAGCGCTTGCGTCCGAACTTAATTGAGAACCAGCTGCTGGCGGGCAGGATGATGGCGTTGGCGACCAGATAGCTGGTCAGCACCCAGGTGGCTTCGTCGTTGGTCGCCGATACGCTGCCCGCGATGTACGGCAGGGCGACCGCGGCGATGGAAGTGTCGAGCACCTCCATGAACGTGGCCAGCATCACCGCGACGGCGATGATCCAGGGATTTGTCTCGGGCCGCGAGACAGTTATTCCCCCGACGGTTTCTGCGCTAGCTGCCAATTCCCTCTACCCTTTGAGTTGAAGAAGCTTACACGGAAGGCGGGACGCGCGCCAAGTTGACCGACCGGCGTGTCCGCAACCCTGAGATGCGGTTTAGATGTGCGATGCGGTGAATTGGAATGTTGAATTACGGCGCGAAGTTGCAAATTAACCCAAGGTGACATTCAATGCGCTACCGAACAAGACGCTCGTGATCCCAACTTCGGTTTGCGCTACATTGAATCCATGCGCTTGCAAATCAATGGCGACGAGAAACAGTTTGCTGACGTCCTGACGCTTGCGGATCTCATCGGACACCTTGGCATGAAAGCCGACCGGGTTGCCGTGGAGTTGAACCGTGAGATCGTCTCGCGGGCCCAGTGGGCCGAGACTTCCCTGCACGATGGCGACAAGCTGGAGATCGTTCACTTCGTCGGCGGGGGATGAGGCGGGCGGCGAAAGCGTCGCGATACCGCGTCTCGTATATAAGTTTATTACTTTCGCATCTTTGCAATAGTTAGTTAGTTACGTAATCTATATATTTCTAAATTGCGCTAGTAAGCTACTATGACCCGACGGCGACGAGGCGCCGGGGCACAAGTCGTTTCTTTTCATGTAGTTGCCGATTCGGGAACTTCGCAGTAGTGGCGCTGCTGACCGCGAGTCGCCAGTGTAAGATTTACATGTCAACTAGGAGAAATGCAACAATTCCCTGCAAGCTGTTCAACCGCAAGGAAATATAAAGTTTCCCGGAAGTAAAGAAATCCCTCCGAAACTGCTATAGTGAAATTAGAGAGTCAGACAGGGTATTCGCCCTATCTGGCTCTTTTTGCGTTTCCAGGAGAGCGTCATGGGGGTCTTTGTGCAATTGATGGCGTGGTGGTTGGGGGTCATGCTGCTTGAGGTGCTGTGGCAGGGGCGTGTCCCGGGCACAGGGCCGTTTCTCAGCTCAGCAAACCTGTGCGCCTTCGCTACCCCGCAAGTACCGAAGCCGGCGATGGGCGGCGGCTACGGAGCGCTCAAATGGATAGGATCAGGCCGACGGGAATGAGACGAAGGCGGCTTGCGGGTTGAGCTGTGCCGTCGCTACGCGACTCAGCGGTATTTTCCCACTCCATACCCAGCACTCCGCCTTCGGCTGCGTGCTGGGCTGTCATGTGGGTCGCCCCCACGGTGGCTTCGGATAGCTGGCCTTCGATCGAGAGTGCCGGAACCGAGCTCTGAGGGAGACTCTGAAGGCGAGCGAATGGCGTTTCATCGCCTGCTTTTCGGGCGAAGAGCGAACGGTGAATTGCGAAAAGCGAATGGCGAAGAACGATCATCGGAAGCGTGTAGCGAGGGGGTACGATATCGTTCGCGCGCCATTGCGCAGCTTTCGCACAGCTTCGTGAAACCTGCATGAACACTGCGCGCGGATTGGTTGACATGCCTCGTAGCGGACAATACACTCAAATGTTTAGACGTTGATGCGCGGCGCTTTCTGAGCGACCTTCATACATGCCTGATACATACTTTGCGCGCTATATTCCGCTGCTGATCCAAATGTGCCTTGCTGGCGCATTGGCTACGGTAATGGTGACGCTTTCCTATTTCGTCGGCCAGCATAAGTACAACAAGGCGAAGATGTCGCAGTACGAATGCGGCATGACTCCGGTCGGCGACGCGCGCCAACGCTTCTCGGTGAAGTTCTACCTGGTCGCGATGCTGTTCATCCTGTTCGACGTCGAAGCCATCTTCCTCTATCCCTGGGCAATCATTTTCAAGGACCTCAAGATGTTTGGCTTCTGGGAGATGCTGGTGTACATCGGCATCGTACTTGCGGGGTACTGGTACATCGTGAAGAAGGGCGTCATCGACTGGAACACCTCATCGAAGGCGGAGAGGATCTGACGATGCCCTGGCCGCCGGCAATCACCGATATTGAACAACTGAAGAATCGTCCTGAGGTGGCGCTGCTGCTTGCGTCCGAGACGATCGCGGTCGAAGCCGTGAAGTTCGATCGCGACGAGCTGACCATCTGGGTCGAGCGCACCGGATTGCGCGATGCCTGCCGCGCCCTGAAAGACAACCAGGAGCTGAGCTATAACTCGCTGATGGATGTGACCTGCGTCGATTGGTATCCCAACAGTCCTCGCTTCGAAGTTGTCTATCACCTGTTCTCTACCTCGACCAAGAAGCGCGTCCGGCTGAAGGTGAAGCTCGCCGACTTTGATTCCAGTGTCGATTCACTGGTACCGCTCTGGCCCAGCGCAAATTTCTTCGAGCGCGAAGTTTTCGACCTGTTCGGCATACGCTTCGACGGTCACCCGAATTTGAAGCGCATCATGATGCCTGAGGGCTGGGACGGCCATCCGCTCCGTAAGGACTACCCGGTCGAGGGATATCGCTAATCATGGCTGAGATGCTCGCACGTCCGCCGGTACTGGATTCGACCGAAGATCGCACCATGCTCATCAATATGGGGCCGCAGCACCCGTCGACCCACGGCGTGCTTCGTCTCATGCTGGAGATCGACGGCGAAACCATCGTGCGGATCATGCCCGACATCGGCTACCTGCACACCGGAATCGAGAAGACCTGCGAGGCCAAGTTCTACCAGCAAGTCGTGCCGATGACCGACCGCATCGACTATCTCGCCCCCATGACCAACAACCTCGCCTACTGCCTGGCGGTGGAAAAGTTGCTGGGGCTGGAGATTCCGCCGCGGGCGCAGTGGATTCGCGTAATGCTCAACGAGCTGACGCGCATCAATTCGCACCTGGTGTGGCTGGGCACGCACGCCATGGACATCGGCGCCATGACGGTGTTCCTGTATTGCTTCCGCGAGCGCGAGGATATTCTGCGGCTGTTCGAAGCAGTTTCAGGGCAGCGCATGATGACCTCGTACTTCCGCATCGGTGGCCTGGCGCTGGAGCCGCCGCTCGGCTTCTTTGACAGAGTTAAGAAGTTTATTGACCGTTTCCCTGCCGATATCGACGAATACGAAGGCCTGCTGACCTCGAACCCGATCTGGCTGGAGCGCACCAAGGGCGTTGCCTATATCAGCGCTGAAGATTGTCTTGCACTGGGCGGCACCGGACCGACCCTGCGTGCCAGCGGCATCGATGTCGATTTGCGACGCGACAGTCCGTATTCGGGCTACGAGAACTTCAAATTCAACGTACCGGTGTCGAAAGACGGCGACGTGTTCGCGCGCTATATGGTGCGCGTGCTGGAGTTGCGCGAGTCGCAGAAAATGGTGGTTCAAGCGCTGGAAGGATTGCCGGAAGGTCGCACAAAAGCTGACGCGCCGAAGGTGGTGCTACCCGACCGCGAGAAGATGAAGACGGAGATGGAGGCCCTCATCTACCACTTTAAGATCGTGACGGAAGGCTTCACGGTGCCCGAAGGCGAAGTTTACATGCCGATCGAATCTCCGCGCGGCGAGATGGGCTACTACGTGGTGAGCGATGGCACGGCCAAGCCCTATCGCGTACACATGCGTTCGCCCTCGTTTGCAAATTTGCAGACGCTGGCCAGGATGTGTGAAGGACGGCTGATCGCGGATGTGGTCGCGGCGATTGGGTCGATTGACATCATTCTGGGCGACGTGGATCGGTGAAGCAGTTGTCGGTTGTCAGTTGTCAGTTGTCAGAGAGAAGTTGCGAGAGCTTACGATCGGATGCACGGCTGAGTTGCGCGCGATGTAACCGGAGCACGCACCCGCGCCGGAGGCGCAACAGAGGTTAGCCCAGCGCTTGAGCGCTGGGTAGGCGAGTTGAAGAAGTACGAGTCCCGTAGGGACGGCACAGTCTTTCGGGGAGACCTTGAAAACCCCACCCCGGCAAAAGATGCCGGAATGGAGCACCCGGCGAAGAGCCAAAAGCGATTCATGGCAAGCGCAGCACAAAATTCGGCTCCCGATCCGCAGCGTGAGTTCCTGCGCCATGCGCTTGCGACGCTCGCGTATCGCGGTGGTAAGGCCTTGCGGGGCGCGCCCGCGGATTTCGCCTCGTTTCGAGTTGCCGAAGGTTCGCGTACGCCGGGAGAGATTCTGGCGCACTTGGGAGATTTGTTCGACTGGGCGATTGTCGATGGCCGAAGGCAATGCAGCGCTGGCAAGATTCTCCGAGCCGATGGCCTGGGAAGATGGCGTTCGGCGATTTCATGCCGGCCTGCAGGCGTTCGATGATTATCTGGCATCGACGCGCCACTGGCGGTAAGTGCTGAGTCGTTGTTTCAGGGCCCGATTGCCGATGCATTGACCCATGTCGGGCAGATTGCATATTTGCGGCGCATCGCGGGCGGTCCGCTGAAAGGCGAGAACTATTTCAAGGCCGAGATTGTTGCAGGTCGTGTCGGTCCGGAGCAAGCCGCGCCGAAGCGGGAGTTTTGAAAGACGCTGTCGCCATTCGCCAGAGATGGGCGACTGCGAATCTGGCGAAAGGCGAATAGCCAAGAGCGAATAGCATACTTATGCGTTTCTCTGACCAACTCGAACAACGCTTCGCGGACATGATCACGCATTATCCGACGAAGCGCTCGGTGCTGGTGCCGATCCTGCTTTACGTTCAGGATGAGCTAGGCGCGATCACCGATGACGCGATTCACGAGCTCGCGCAACGCGTAGAGCTCTCGGACCTGGAGGTGCGCAACGTCATCACCTACTACTCGATGATGCGCACGCACCCGATCGGCAAGTACAACTTGCAGGTTTGCACGAACGTGAGCTGCCTGCTGCGCGGCGCTGACGACATCTTCGAGCATTGCAAAAAGAAGCTGGGCATCGGCAACAAGGAATCGACGCCCGACGGACTTTTCCATCTGGAAGAGGTCGAGTGTATCGGCGCGTGCTCCTGGGCTCCGGCGATGCAGTTGGATTATGACTACCACGAGAACCTGACGGCGGAGAAGATCGACGAGTTGATTGAGGGAATTAGGAAGAAGGAAGAGCAATAGGGACATTAGCTGCGCTTTTCGCGGACAATTAGACTAGTTTGCGAGCGGCGGAGGTGAAGAAGCAGGTCCTTCGCTTCGCTCAGGATGACAACATTTTGTTGGTCGCGTGGGCTGGCGGCACCGTAACTGAGAACTGATAGCTGATACCTGATGGCCTACTTAGTCTCCCATCCCGATGAAGTAAAGGTCGTCTCCAAGCGCTTTGGCATGGGCGCGACCAACCTCGACCGCTACCTTGAGCTCGATGGCTACAAGGCGCTGCAAAAAGCGCTCACCATGGAGCCGGACGCGATTATCGCCGAGGTGAAGACGTCGAACCTGCGCGGCCGCGGCGGCGCCGGATTTCCGACGGGCTTGAAATGGTCGTTCGTGCCCAAGCAGTCGTCCAAGCCGAAGTACGTACTGTGCAACGGCGACGAGAGCGAGCCCGGCACCTGTAAGGACCGGCTGATCTTCGAGTACGATCCGCACTCCGTCATTGAAGGCGTGATGATTGCCTGCATCGCCATCGACGCCAAGGTCGGCTACATCTATTTGCGCGGCGAGTATCGCTACCTGGTCAAGATCATGGAAAAAGCCGTGGCCGACGCCTACGCGCGCGGCTTCATCGGCAAGAACATCTTCGGCTCAGGCCGCAATCTGGACATTTATATTCACTCCGGCGCCGGCGCCTATGAAGTTGGCGAAGAATCGGCGCTGATGGAATCGCTCGAGGGCAAGCGAGGCGTGCCGCGCATCAAGCCTCCCTTCCCTGCTGTTGTCGGACTTTGGGGCGGCCCGACTGTCATCAACAACGTCGAGACGCTGGCCAGTGTTCCGCACATCATGTTGGGAGGCGGACAGTGGTTTGCCGATCTGGGCACGCCGAAAAACGGCGGCACGCACCTGGTGAGTGTCAGCGGCAATGTGGAGAAGCCCGGGGTTTACGAACTTCCCCTGGGATACAACTTCAAGAAGCTGCTCTACGACGTTGCCGGCGGTATCCAGGGAGGCCGCAAGCTGAAAGCTGTGGTGCCGGGTGGCTCGTCGGTGCCGATTCTCAAGCCGGACGAGATTGATTACCCGTTCGATTACGATGGCATGGCGAAGGCCGGAACGATGATGGGTTCGAGCGCAGTCATTGTGCTCGACGACACGCAGTGCATCGTGAAATTCGCGCTGCGGGTGATGAAGTTTTATCAGCACGAAAGCTGCGGCTGGTGTATTCCGTGCCGTGAAGGAACCGATTGGCTGAAGAAGACGCTGGTGCGTTTTCACTCCGGCGGCGGCGTGGCGAAGGACATCGACAACATGAAGTACCTGGCCGACAACATGCTGGGACGCACATTCTGTCCGCTGGGCGATGCGGCGGCGATGCCGATGATTTCGTACATCCAGAAGTTTCGCGAAGAATTTGAAGCTCATTTGGACGGGAAGCCGTGTCCATTCGAGCATGCGGAGGAGTTGGTGGGAGCGTAGCAGATCGCTTTTCGCTATTCGCCATTCGCTCTTCGCCAGAGAACATCGGCGAAGTTGATTATGTCGCGAACGGCGGAACGCGAAGAGTGTGCGATTGTGCTGGTAAAAGGACGGTTCAATTGCGGCGGCGGCGAAAGCAGGTCCTTCGCTTCGCTCAGGATGACAAGGATTTCTTCGCCAGAGTGGGTTAGCTGAGAGCTGAAGGCTGACAGCTGACAGCTTTCTCATGCCAAGAGCGAATAGCGAAAGGCGAATAGCGGTTCTTCAATGGCTGATGTAACATCTTACTGTCGACGGCAAGAAGCTCACGGTTCCCGCGGGAACGCTGCTGATTGAAGCCTGCAAGAGCACGGGCATTCACGTGCCTTCGTTCTGCTACTACCCCGGACTTTCGCTGCAAGGCGCTTGCCGCATGTGCCTGGTGGAAATCGAAAAGATGCCCAAGCTGCAAACCGCGTGTACCACCGTGGTCGGCGAAGGCATGGTCGTTAGCACCGAGAACGACAAGATCAAGCAGGCGCGCAAGTCGATGATCGAGTTGCTGCTGGGAAACCATCCGCTCGATTGCCCGGTATGCGATGCCGGCGGCGAATGCGAACTTCAGGACATGACCTTCACCTACGGCGCGGCCGAGTCGAAGTACATGGAGCTGAAGAACCATCGCGAAGAGCAGCAGTGGTCGCCGGTGGTGTACTTCGATCGCCCGCGCTGCATTCTTTGCTATCGCTGCATTCGCGTCTGCGGTGAAGGCATGGACGTGTGGGCGCTGGGCATCCAGAACCGCGGATCGAGCGCCATCATTGCGCCTAATAAAGAAGACCATCTGGAGTGCGAAGAGTGCGGCATGTGTATCGACATCTGCCCGGTCGGCGCGCTCACCTCCGGTGCCTACCGCTATAAGACGCGTCCCTGGGAGATGAAGCACGTCGGCACCGTCTGCACGCATTGCGGCGACGGCTGTAAGACCACGCTGGGCGTGCGCCGCGCCGATACCGGCATGCAGATTGTTCGCGGCGACAATCGCGACAAGAGCGGCATCAATGGTGACTTCCTTTGTGTGAAGGGACGCTATGCTTTCGACTTCGCGCACAACGATGACCGCCTGACGAAGCCGCTGATCAAGCGAGATGGCAAATTTGTTCCTTCGACCTGGGAGCAGGCGTTTGAGCTGATCGCTTCAAAGTTCAAGGAAGTCTTGACTACCGATCGGGCCGGCCGCGGTCGGCGTCATTGGGTCCAATCGCACTACGAACGAAGAAAACTACCTGCTGCAGAAGTTTGCGCGCCTGGTGCTGGGGACGAACAACATCGATCACCATCGCACCGCCGACTTCCCTGCTTTCGCTGCGGCGCTGGCGGGCAAAGAGAATGCCACCGCCTCGATGCGCGAAATCGGCGAGGCGCCTGCAATCCTGCTGATCGGCAACAACCCGACCGACCAGCATCCGCTGCTAGCCTGGCAGATTCGCACCAACGTGCGCCTGCATCGTGCGAAGGTGTACGTGGTGAACTCCTATCCGATTAAGTTGCGGCGGCAGGCCACAGCGTTTGCGCAGATTGCTCCTGGCTCCGAGGGCAGCTTCGTGCAGTTCCTCGCCGGAAATGATTCAGCCGCCGATTCGATTCTGTCGCCACAGCTTACGCGCGAAGCGCTGAACAGCCTGCGCGACAAGATTAAAGGCGAGAAGCCGCTGGTCATTGTATTTGGCTCTGAAGTTCGTGGCGCCGATGTGAAGGCGCTAGTCGAACTTCGGCTTGGCGCAGGGCGCGAAGTTTGTCTGCCTGGGCGATTACGCCAACTCGCGTGGCGCCGCCGACATGGGTCTGTACCCCGACATGCTGCCGGGATACTCACCGGTTAACTCGACCACGAAATATCACGCAGAGTGGCTCGACGAGATTCCGAATCAGCCCGGCATGAACCTGCTCCAGATGATGGACGCGGCGAAAGCCGGCACGCTGAAGGCGCTGTACGTCGTCGGCTCGAATCCCATTGTCGCGATACAACGTTGACCCGTTCGTGCTGAACGGAACGTTCACCGTGGTGCAGGACATGTTCATGACCGAGACGGCGCTGGCTGCGGACGTCGTATTGCCGGTGGCGAACGCGTACGAGAAATCCGGGACGATGACCAACACCTGCGGCGACCTGCAGATGGCGAAGAAGGGTGGCGAGTTCTCGGGCGTGCGGTCGGACTTCGAGTGCATCGTGCGCATCGCCAACACCATGGGTTACGACGTTCACAAGCTGGTGCCGTTCGGCCTGGGCGGCGAAGGCACGCGCGCTGACATGGGTCAGTCACGCGGAGCGCAGTCGGGCGAATCCGACCGTCACGCGGTGTGGCTTGCGTCACACAATCTCGAGCCCAAGATGAGTCCGACCGATCCGATTGCCATGCTCGACGAAATTCAGCGGCTGGTTCCGGGATACGACATCTCGCGGCTCGGAATTCTGGCCGGCCAGGACGAGCACACGCAACTGGTGCAGATTAGCGGCGCAACCGGAACCGGGCAACCGGAGATGATTCTGCCGTCGAATGACACGTTGTTTACCTCGGGAACATTGGGACGGTATTCCGCGACACTGAATACGGTGATGGAGCGGTATCGTACCGAGCCAGCGGACAAAGAGGTCGCGGCGGATTGAGGAAGTTGTCAGTGCCGGTTGTGAGTTGTCAGAAAGAAGTTGCGAGTTGTCGGGTACTCGGGTATCAGGCGTCAGGTATCAGGTGTCAGAACTGAGGCGTAATCGGGAATCGTTGCTCTGGTACGAACCAGCCCCGCAGGGGCGAAACAGTTTAGCCCAGCATGTAGCGAAGCGGAGTGCTGGGTTGGCGTTGTTTTGCGAATTGAAGTCCCGTAGGGACGGCAGATGTTCGAGTAATTGACGAAAGCAGATCCTTCGCTTCGCTCAGGATGACAATACTTTAAGGATTGAGCTGGGAACTGGCAACTGTTGCCTGGTTCGAAGCTGGAATTTTGAAACTCAATAAATGAGCATCGGACTCTTCATCCTCGTCTCGCTGATCAAGGTTGTGATCGCGCTCTTCGTTCTGCTGACCGCAGTGGCTTACACCACGCTGGCGGAACGGAAGGTTGTCGCTCACATCCAGAACCGGTGGGGACCCTCACGAGTGGGGCCGTTCGGTATCTGGCAGCCGCTTGCTGATGGCCTAAAGTTTATCTTTAAGGAAGACCTCACACCTCCTTACGTTAACAAGCCCTTATTCCTTCTTGCTCCTATCCTTTCGTTGACCGTTGCGTTGACCTCGATCGCGGTCATTCCCATCGGTCCTTGGGTGACAATCGGCTCGGTGCACACGCCGCTGCAGATCGCGGACGTCAACATCGGTTTGCTGGTGATTCTTGCCCTGACCTCCGTCGGCGTCTACGGCATCGCGCTGGCGGGCTGGTCGTCCAACAGCAAGTACTCGATGCTGGGCAGCCTGCGCGCCGCTGCACAGATGGTGAGCTATGAAATCGCGCTTGGCCTGTCGTTGATCGGCATTCTGATTTATGCCGGCAGCTTCAGTCTGCGCGACATCGTTATGGCGCAGCAGGGCACATTTCTCGGATTCATTCCTAAGTGGAACATCTTTACCGGGCAAATCGTCGCTTTCTTCATTTACATCACGGCGGCTTATGCGGAAACCAACCGCATTCCGTTCGATCTGGCAGAAGCCGAGACCGAGCTGGTTGCGGGATATCACACCGAATACAGCTCCATGAAGTTCGCGATGTTTTTCATGGCGGAATACGCCAACATGTTTACCGTCGCCTGTCTGGCAACGGTGCTGTTTCTGGGCGGGTGGTCGGGGCCGGTCTTCGGGCCGCCGATTTTTCATGTGCTGTTGCCAGTGTTGTGGTTCGTGCTGAAAGTTATTGTTTTCATATTTATTTACATCTGGGTCCGCGGAACGTTGCCTCGCTTCCGCTATGACCAGTTGATGGCATTTGGTTGGAAGTTTCTTTTGCCGCTGGCGCTGGCCAACATTATTGTGACCAGCCTGGTGGTGGCGTTGAAGTAAGACACGCTCTTCGCCTTTCGCTTTTCGCTGTTCGCCAGAGTTCAGCGGCAGGTTTCTAGCGAGAAGAGAGTAAAGCATGGGCGAGGGCAGATATCAGCGGTTCACGCAGCTTCGCATCTTTTCGCCAGCATCATCACCACCCTTGCTAGAGCGAAGAGCGAAGAGGCGAACCGGCGAAAAGCGGAAATCCATGCTGCATCTTGTACTGTTCTTCATCTTCGGAGCGGTGTGTGTCGGCGGAGCGATCAACCTGCTGGTGCAGCGGCACCCCATCAACAGCGCGCTGTCGCTGATTGTGGTGATGGCCTCGCTGGCCCTGCTCTACCTGCTGCTGGGCGCCGAGTTCGTGGCCGCCGTGCAGGTCATCGTGTATGCGGGAGCGGTGATGGTGCTGTTTGTCTTCACCATCATGTTGCTCAATGCGGGCGCGGAGGAGCGCACGCCACATGCCAGCCGCGTCGCGATCATGCTGGGCGTGCCGGGCCTGATCATCGGACTGGGAATCGTGGCCGCGGTGGTCAGCCGCATGACCGGACTGGATCGCATCGGCCTCGGCGGCCCATCGGGAACTGAATCGTTCGGCGCGCCACGGCCCATCGCGCACTTGCTGTTCCGTGACTTCCTGCTGCCGTTTGAAGTCACGTCGATCCTCATCCTGATTGCGATTATGGGCGCCGTGGTGCTGGCGCGGAGGGAGGAGTAGATGGAGGTTCCTCTTTCTTATTACCTCATCCTGAGCGCGATTCTGTTTGCCTGCGGCGTTGCCGGATTTCTCATCAAGCGCAACATCATCACCATCTTCATGTCGATTGAGTTGATGCTCAACGCGGTGAACCTGACCTTCGTTGCCTTCGCCGCCCAACTTAAGCAGCTCGATGGACAGGTATTCGTATTCTTCGTCATGGTCGTCGCGGCAGCCGAAGCGGCGGTCGGACTGGCAATCATCATTTCTGTCTTCCGCACGCGCGAGACTTTGAATGTCGATCGCGTGAACCTTCTTAAGTTATGAGGTCGCCCAGCGGACGGGGAGCCTTGCGATAAGAGCATGAACTTAAACCTTTGGATCATTCCGCTGTTGCCGCTGGCCGGAGCCGCTATCAACGGGCTGCTGGGCAAGCGCTTCCCTAAGGCGCTGGTGAATACCATCGCGTTGGGTTCGACGGCGCTGGCCTTCGGCTACGCGCTGTGGGTGGCGGCCCAGTTCTCCGGACTGCCCGCGGTTCCCTACATCGAGCACCACCAGACGTGGATGGCGGCAGGCAGCTTCTCGGTGGAATACGGATTCTGGCTCGACCAACTGTCGCTGGTCATGCTGCTGATCGTCACCGGCGTGGGATTCGTGATTCACATCTTCTCCGTCGGTTACATGGCTCACGAAGACGGCTACTACCGTTACTTCGCGTTCCTCAACGTCTTCATGTTCTTCATGCTGACGCTGATCCTGGCCAACAGCTATCTGCTGATGTTTGTCGGGTGGGAGGGCGTCGGCCTGGCGTCATACCTGCTCATCGGTTTCTGGTTCCTGAAACCTTCGGCGGCGAA
Source organism: uncultured Acidobacteriaceae bacterium (assembly GCA_963699875.1). GTDB lineage: Bacteria > Acidobacteriota > Terriglobia > Terriglobales > Acidobacteriaceae > CAVVDY01. The sequence continues at coordinate 111,771 of CAVOVN010000010.1, read as the reverse complement.
TGCCGGCAAGAAGGCGTTCATCACCAACCGCGTGGGAGACTTCGGATTCCTGATCGCGCTGTTCCTGCTGATCAAGCACTTCGGAACGCTGCAGTATGACGGCGTATTCAAAGCTGTCTCGGGCCTGGGCGTCGAAACGACCACGGGCTTGCTCACTGCGATTGGCCTGTTGATGCTGATGGGCGCTACCGGCAAGTCGGCGCAGATTCCGCTGTATGTCTGGCTGCCGGACGCGATGGAAGGTCCGACACCGGTTTCAGCACTGATCCATGCCGCGACCATGGTTACGGCTGGCGTGTACATGGTCTGCCGCTCGCACGCTATCTTCGATCGCGCTCCCAACGCCGCACTGACGGTCGCGGTGATCGGGACCCTGACTGCGATCTTCGCCGCGTCGATCGGCATCGTGCAGCAGGACATCAAGAAGGTGCTGGCGTACTCCACCGTTTCGCAGCTCGGATATATGTTTATGGGCGCCGGCGTGATGGCCTACGGAGCGGGCATCTTCCACCTGATGACGCACGCCTTCTTCAAAGGCTGCCTGTTCCTGTGCTCGGGCGCAATCATTCACGGCCTGGGCGGCGAGCAGGACATGCGCTTCATGGGCGGTTTGCGCAAGTACATGCCGTGGACCTTCTGGTGCATGACCTCGGCAACCTTCGCCATCGCGGGCTTCCCGCCGTTCGCAGCGTTCTTCTCGAAAGACGCAATTCTGGGCGCAACCTTCGCCAGCGGCCAGCACGTTCTGTGGCTCATCGGAATCATTGCCGCCGGCATGACGTCGTTCTACATGTTCCGGCTGTGGTTCATGACGTTCTTTGGCGAGTATCGCGGGCCGAATCCGGCAACCGCAGGACACGGCCACGGCGACGATCACGGCCATGGAACTCCGCACGAGAGCCCGTGGGTGATGGTGGTGCCGCTGATTATTCTCGGCATCCTGTCGCTCGTCGGCGGATGGATCGGGGTACCGAAAGCGCTCGGCGGCTCGGATCACTTCCAGCATTTCCTCGATCCGGTCTTCGCGGCGTATGCGCCGGCGGCAGAAACCCCCACCCCGGCAAACGAAGCCGGAATGGGGCACCCAACCGGAGTGGGGCACCCTGCATCGGGCGAACACGAAGATACCGGCTTAGAACTCGCGCTGATGGGTGTGTCGGTCGGGGTCGCCGTGATTGGATTTGCTGGTGCCTGGTACCTCTACTACAAGCGAACTGATCTTCCGGCAAAGATGGCGGCCAGTGCAGGCAGCGTCTATCGCCTGGTGCTCGACAAGTACCGCATCGACGAACTCTACGGAGCGGTAATCATTCAGCCGCTTATCTTCCTTTCGACCAATGTCTTCTGGAAAGGCATTGACGTCGGACTGATCGACCGCGGCGTAGATGAAAGCGCCGCCGGAGCGCAGGACGTTTCCAATGTAATGCGGCAAATGCAGTCGGGCAACATCCGTTCTTACGCCGGATGGGTAGCGGCCGGAGCAGCCGCGGTAATCGTATTCATGGTGTGGCGAGGTCTGCGATGAACTTCATCAACCAGAACATCGTCACCATCGTTACCTTCCTGCCGTTGGCGGGCGCGCTGTTGCTGCTGGTATTCCCGCGACGCGATCGCGACATCCGCTACTTCGCGCTGGGGATTTCGCTGGTCACGTTGCTTGCTTCCCTGCACCTGCCGTGGCACTTCCAGCGCGGCGCCGATGGATTCCAGTACGAGCAGAACATACCTTGGATTCCCCACCCGAACATTCACTATCACCTTGGAGTGGACGGCATCTCGCTGTGGCTGGTCGTGCTCACGACCTTCCTGATGCCGCTATGCGTGCTGGTGTCGTGGAAGTCGATCAACGAGCGGGTGAAGGAATTCTTCATCCTGATGCTGGTGCTTGAGACGGCGATGATCGGCGTCTTCGTCTCGCTCGACCTGTTCCTCTTCTACTTTTTCTGGGAAGCCACGCTCATCCCGATGGCACTCATCATCGGCATGTTCGGGCACGGCCGCAGGATTTACGCGGCGGTGAAGTTCTTCCTGTACACCATGATCGCCTCGGTGTTCATGCTGGCCGCACTCCTGTGGCTCTACGCCCACACCGGCAGCTTCGACTTCCTGGAAATTCAGCGTGCGATTCAGCAGGGAGCAGTTCCGGGATTTGCCGGCGCTGCGAAGTGGCTCTTCCTGGGATTCTTCGTCGCCTTCGCCGTCAAGGTGCCAATGTTCCCGCTGCACACCTGGCTGCCTGACGCGCACGTCGAAGCTCCGACCGCAGGCTCGGTGATTCTTGCCGGCGTGCTGCTGAAGATGGGCACCTACGGTTTGCTGCGCTTCAACGTCGGACTCTTCCCTGAGCAGGCGCGGGCGAACGCAGGATGGATCGCGGCGCTGGCCATCATCGGCATCATCTATGGCGCGCTGGTGGCGATGATTCAGCCGAACATCAAGCGGCTGATTGCGTACACCTCGGTCAGCCACCTTGGTTTTGTCGTGCTCGGCATCTTCAGCTTCACCCAGATAGGTGTGGACGGCGCGGTTTACCAGATGCTGAGCCATGGCATCTCGACCGGAGCTCTCTTCATGCTGCTGGGCATGATTTACGACCGCCGGCACACCTACGACATCAAGGAGTACGGCGGACTGGCGACGCCAATGCCCATCTACGCAACCTTCTTCACCTTCATCATGCTGTCGTCGGTGGGCTTGCCGCTGCTGAATGGGTTCGTCGGCGAGTTCATGGTGCTGAGCGGTGCTTTCCAGGCCAGGCAGATCTGGGGAATCCTTGCGGCGACCGGTGTTATCTGGAGCGCATGCTACCTGCTGTGGATGTATCAGCGAGTGTTCCAGGGGCCGGTGACGAATCCGGCGAATGCCCATTTGCGGGACTTGGATGCGCGCGAGCAGATTTCACTGTGGCCGCTGGCCGTGGCCGCGCTGGTGATGGGTGTCGCGCCGATGCTGTGGCTGCATTCGATTGATCCCTCGGTAAGCGCGGCCTTGAAGCAGTTTGAAGCCGCAACCCAGGCCTCGGCTCCGGCGATGACGCATGTTTCCAACGCACTTATGACGGTATTCGGACGATGATTCCAACAGTCGACTACATTCGGATCTTGCCAGAGCTGGTGCTGAGCGTCTTCGGCATCATCATCATGCTGGTCGATCCGAAGCTTCCGCCCAAGAGCAACACGAAGCCGCTAGGCATGATCGCGCTGGTCGGAGTGCTCGCCGGGCTGGCAGCCACCTGCATTCAAGCGCAGAACTATGGTGACGCATTCTTCGGCATGGTGCGAGTGGATGCGTTCAGCGTCTTCTTTCATTTTGTCATTCTGCTGATCGCGCTGGTCGTCATTCTGGTTTCTTTTAATTACCTGGAAGTGCAGCACATCCATTCGGGCGAATACTACGGGCTTGTCCTGTTTGGCACCGTCGGCATGATGCTGATGTCGTCGGCCATCGAGCTGGTGCTGATCTTCATCGCGCTGGAAATTTCGTCGATCTCGACCTACATTCTCGCGGGATTCCGGCGGCGCACCGCCGAAAGCTCCGAGGCGTCGCTGAAGTATTTTCTGCTGGGATCGTTCGCGACCGCGTTTTTCCTGTACGGCGTTGCGCTGGTATTTGGCGCCACCGGATCGACGAACGTCTATGCAATCGCGAAGGCGATCCAAACTCAGCCGTCAGTTCTCGTCTATCTGGCGGTAGCATTGATGTTTGTCGGTCTTGGATTCAAGGTCGCGTCTGCACCGTTCCACGTGTGGACACCTGACGTCTATGAAGGCTCGCCTGCACCGGTCGTGGCGCTCATGTCTACCGGCCCGAAGGCTGCGGCATTTGCCGTGCTGTTGCGGGTGCTGTTTGCGACGGGTGCTCCGGGATGGTTCTGGATGATATGGGTATCGGCGGCGCTGTCGATGACGCTGGGCAACATCGGCGCACTGGTGCAGCAGAATATCAAGCGGTTGCTGGCGTATTCGTCGATCGCGCATGCCGGATATTTGCTGGTTGCGTTTGCTGCGGCGCGGGAGACGGGAATTTCCGCGGCTATCTTCTACGCTGCGTCGTATGCAGCGATGAACGTGGGCGCCTTCGCCATCGTAGCTCACCTGTCCGGACGCGGAGAGCGCTACGTTACGCTCGACGACTACTCCGGGCTGGGACGCCGCTCGCCCCTGCTCGCCGGCATTCTCACCATCTTCCTGCTGTCGCTGATCGGGATTCCCATCACCGGCGGCTTCTTCGCCAAGTTCTACGTTTTCTCGGCTGCCCTGCAGGCGAACCTGGTGGGACTGACCATCATCGGCGTCATCAACAGCGCCATCGCAGCGTATTACTACCTGCGCGTTATCGTGTATATGTACATGCGCGATGAGCGTTTCGAGGCGCCAGTCGCACGCATTCCCGCCGGACTTGGCGTCGGCCTGGCGATCAGCCTAATCGCGACCATCTACCTCGGAGTACTGCCCGGGCGCGTGCTGGATTACGCATTGCGCGGCGCTCAGGACCTGCTGAAGTAAATGCTGCGGGCCTCCGGGCCCGCACTGCCATCGCTATTCATCTTTTCCGTCATCTCCTGTGGTACTCTGCCGAAACTGAATTATGAGCCTGCAAATTGTCTATCTCGCGCGTCATGGCGAAACTGCGTGGACTCTCTCTGGCCAGCACACCGGCCTCACCGATCTGCCACTCACCGAACATGGTGAACAGAACGCGATCAGCCTCGGCAAGCGTCTGAAAGGGCTCACGTTCGCGAAGGTGTTTACCAGCCCATTACGGCGTGCGCGTCGCACCTGCGAGTTGGCAGGATTTGCTGCGGTCGCCGAAATCGATCCGGATTTGGTCGAATGGAATTACGGCGAGTATGAAGGGCTCACCAGTGCACAGGTTCACGCCAAGAACCCGGACTGGAAACTGTTTCGCGATGGCTGCCCCGGCGGTGAGACGGTCGCGCAGATTGGGGCGCGTGCCGATCGCGTGGCTGCGCGCGTGCGTTCGATTCCAGGGAATGTCTTGCTGTTTTCCAGTGGACACTTCTTGCGAGTGCTGGCGTCGTGCTGGTTGGGACTGGAGCCGTCAGCCGGGCAATTCTTCCTCTTAAGCACCGCCGCGCTCAGCCAGGTGGGTTATGAGCATGATCTGAGCGAACCGGTCATTCGCCTGTGGAATGATACGAGCCACGTGCAGGGGTAATGTGAGGAACCTAGGTTAGGGCAAGGAAGGCAGCACCCTCCCGTAAGCGTCGGCGCGGGATCCCGGGCGCGCTCGCCAACAAGCGTTCAGTCCCACAATGTGAGATGGCTTAGGTTAGCCCGCTGGGTAGCGCAGCGGAACACCGGGCTAGCCTGGGTCGCGCCTGCGGCGCTGGGTCCTTGAACACAAGACAAATGTCCTTTGGAGCTACTGCTCCTTCTGCCCCTTGTTTTCTTTCCTCTCGTCCGCGTTTGCTGCCTGCAACTGCAGATCGTTCGCGTTGTATTGCTTGCCGTTGAACACGACATGCGCCGTGACTTCGGATCCAACCTTCAGCTTGCTCTTATCGTTCACGGCCGACTGATCGAAATGCAACTCGTAGGTTTCATCGTCGCTTCGGTTCTCCAGCGCGAGGGTGCTGCTGCGTAGATCGATGTTCGTCACCACACCCGAGAAGACATAAGTATCACCGGGCTTTGCCAGTAAAATCACTTCCTGCGCCAAATCGTGCTTGTCTTTGCCGGGAGCGAACTGCACATCTACCAGCGACCCGGGTTGCAAATCATTGCTGTTGGCCGATCCCTTGTACGCGCTGTATTGCGTGCTGCTTCCCACAGCGAACGTCACCGGCTGTGACGACAGTTCGTCGCGAACGGTCACCGTTCCCTTGTCATGATTGACCGCCGTTACTTGACCGCGAACTTCGGCGACCCCGGTTTGGGTTTCGACACGCACGTTCTTGGCAAAGACGCGCGAGCCATCGAGCATGGTGTCGACATACACGCGGTCGCCTTTGCGGATGCCGAGCACCGTAGTCTCCTCTCCGTTGCGATAGATGTGCGAGCGCTCGTCGACAAACACTTTGATCTTCTGTCCGCCACCGAATGGTTGAATGGTGAGCAGGTTGCGAATGTGATCGACGCGCGCGGCCGTGCCTCCGATCAGCGTGGGCTTGGTCTTGGGCAGCGGCGGCGGCTCCAGCAGCGGGTCATTCGCGTTCGGGTCAGCTGAATTGGTGTTGAGCACGGTCCTGGGTTCGTCGTTTTGCGGCGAACTCGTGTCGCTCTTCGACGTCGTCGTATCGGTGGTCAGCGTTCCCCTCTCGCTCTTTGTAGTACTGGTATCGGTCGCCGGAGTTGTGGTGCCCGTCGAATCCGATGTATTTGCGACTCCCTTCGCAGTATCCGAGCCACTACTCTCTCTTGCCGGCGCGGCCGTGGATGTGTTCGATCCCGGAACACCCGCTCCTGACGGCTGCGACGCCTGCCCCGCATTGCCCTGGATGGGACCAGCATCCTGTTGCGCAACGGCAATCCCCGTAAGAGTCAAGCCGATGCTGACCACAAGAACGACATTCCTTATTACGCCTGAATTCATATGCGAAAGCAGTCCACGAGAAGTTGTGCGAGGCCGCCCTGGCGAGAGCTCCCGCATTCGAGAGTTGGATGCAATCCGCCGCTGCTCTGCTGTATACCACCCGACGCGAGAAATTCAGCAGCACCCGGCAGAGCTGCCAACCGTGGAGCACTCACTGCCCATCTAAGGTATTCGACGCCGTATTGTGGCGCCGGCTTTTCACTTGACGCTACTCTGCCCGGAGGCTGAATGTCTGTTGTACTGACGCCATCTGCTCTGCACGTCAGTTCGATCACGCGGAAACTTTGCTGCGCCTTGCTGGGATGCGCCCTCGCGCTACCCGTGGCGGCCAAGGACGTTACCATCAGCTTGCCCAAGAGCAGCAAACCGACGCCGGTTCAGAAGCTGAATCAGCAGGGCGTAAAAGAGCTGGAGAAGCACAACTACAAGGAAGCCAAGAAACTCTTCTATAAGGCGTACCTGATCGATCCCGACAATCCGTTCACGTTGAACAATCTGGGCTACATCGCCGAACTGGATGGGCAGGCAGATCGGGCGCAGCGTTACTACGCGCTCGCAGCGTCTCATGCTTCTGACGCGCTGGTTTACAAATCGACAGAGAAACAGGTCGTCGGCAAGCCGGTAGATCAGGTTGCCGGAAACGCAGCCGACACGCAGATGCAGATCAACCGGGCGAATGTCTACGCCATGAGCCTGCTGGAGAAAGATCGCGCGCCCGAGGCTGACGTTGCGCTGCAAAAAGCGCTGAAACTCGATCCGAACAATCCTTTCACGTTGAACAACATTGGTTACGCTCGCGAAAAAGAGGGCGAGCTTGAAGACGCCTACAAGTACTACAGCCAGGCCGCAGCGCAACACTCCGACACACCGATCGTTGTGACGTTCGAGAAATCGTGGCGGGGCAAAGGCATCAGTCAGATCGCCGAAAAAAACGCTGAGAACGTCCAGAAAGTGATGGAGCGCTCGAACGATATTCCGGAGCGCGTGGCTCGGCTGAATACGCGTGGAGTTGCGGCCATCAACCGCAATGATTTCAAGCTGGCGCGGCAATATTTCGACGAGGCGTACAAGCTGGATCCCAAGAACGCGTTCGCGCTGAACAATATGGGCTACCTGGCTGAGGCTGACGGCGATCGCGAGACCGCCGACTTCTATTACGGCAAAGCCAAAGAAGCCGACCAGTCGAGCAAGCGCGTGGCTTATGCAACGCGCAAAGATGTCGAGGGCGAGAAGCTGGCAACCGTCGCCAACGGCAGTGATGAGTCGGTGAACAAGGCGATGGACGAGGCTGCTGCGGCGCGGCGCATGGAAGGTGGCCCGGTGGTGCTTCACAATCGCGACAACTCCGCGGTGACTGAGCCACTGGTTCCACCCAAGCCAGAGACCACGCAGCCGATCCACTCGGTCGAACTTCCTGAGCCGGGTAGCGGAGGCTTGCTGCAGCCGCTTCCGGAGAGCGAACAGCCTAAGGTGCCCGCCGACAACGGCACTGGGACCCGAGTGCCGGCGGGACAGCCGACCGCTCAGCCGCCTGTCAATCAGCCGCAGGGACAGATCGATAACGGGATGATCATGCCATTGCCGGACGACCAGCAGCCCGGAGCGCAACCGCAGAATGCTCCCGGTCAGAACGCCCAGCCGCCTGCGAATCAGCCACCAACGCAACCACAGGCACAGCCTCAGCCGCCACAACAAGGCCCGGTGCAGAACGGGATCATGATGCCTTTGCCGGACAACCAGCAGCCTCCCGAGGCCAAGCAGCCAGAGCCGCACTAGACAGCGCTGCTATCAGATCGCAAGGCGTGGCAGTTCCCTGCTGCGCCTTTTTGTTGCTCGCCCTTCATGGGAATGAGGCCCAGACCTGGCCGATCGGTTAATGTGTTATGCGTACTAGCAGGGGAGAGACACTATGACTGAAGCACGCGCAATCTGGACTGACAAAGACCGTTTTCTGGGCGAGGCGAGCAGCGGGCATGCCGTGGTGATGGATGCCGGTGAGCCCAAGACGGCAAGCACTCCGATTGAGCTGCTGCTGATTGCGCTGTGCGGGTGCACATTGAGCGACGTGGTTGGCATTCTGCGCAAGAAGCGCGAGCCGTTTACCAGCCTGGAGGTGCGCGCCGAAGCGGAGCGGGCCAATGACTTTCCCAAGGTCTACACCAGCATCAAGCTCGTCTATCGCGTCGGCGGCAAGGTCTCCCGTGGAGGGATGGAGCGCGCGGTCGAGCTCTCGAAGGACAAGTACTGCTCCGTTTCGGCCATGCTGGAGAAGACGGCGAAGATCGAGTTCGTGATTGAGTATAACGACGTGGTGGGGGCGTAGGGCCTTGTATCAGGGCACTCTTCGACTTCGCTCAGGACAGGCTTAAAGCTTCAGCCGGGCCAAACACCGTCATCCAGATAATGGTCTTTAGGCCCCGGGGGAGTTTGCACGGGCTGAAGCCCGACATCTTCCAATGCCATCCGGCCCGACTGAAGTCGGGCCCTGATACAAAGCTCTCCGACCCGGCTTCCGTGTTCCATGCAAAAGCAAATACGAAACTTTTTCTGCAAACATCGCGTCTGAATAGATAAGCGCTTGCCGTACCATGTCGGTATCCGGATGTGGGGATGGGCTGTATGTCTTTGCTGACCAGGCTGGGAGTTACGATCCAGAGTTGCCACGGCATTATCTGGCTCGCGAGATGGATCGTCCCGAGACCGCTGCGCAATGAGTGGTCGGCCATGTGGCGCGACAAAGTGTGGCACTGGGCCAACTTCCTGGCCGAGACAGGCCGCCTTGACGGCAGGAACCAGCGCATCCTGATACGAAACTGCTTTGGCGCTTTTGCCGAGGCGTTCTGGATCCGCTACGACCGCGAGAGCTTTCTCACTCGCAAGCGGCGTCTCTTGCGCTCACCTTGGACGTGCCTCGCAGCCTGTTTCCTGCTGGTAATGGTGTTGCTGCTTGCGGGCGGATTTATTGCTCCGAAGAGTTCGCTCTTCTCGCACCCGACCTACCAGGCTGACCGGGTGGCCGTCGTCAGCTTCAAGGGCAAATACGTTCGCATCCGCAGCGAGACGCTTCTGTATCTCGGCTCGGTTTGGAGAGGCACCTCTCAGGCGAAAGAGATGGCGCTTTATTCGTCAGGACCGAGCCGGCTCTCGGACGACTGGAGCGAAGTTCCGGTCATTGAATCTCGCGTAGGGCCAGAATTCTTCCAATTGATGGGAGTCAAGCCTGAGCTGGGGCGACTGCCTCAGCCTTCGGACGGGTTCGCGTGCGCCGACTGCGCGGTCTTAAGTCACGACTTCTGGCAGATTCACTTCCGCGGCGACAAGAAGGTGCTGGGCCGACGCATCGAGTTGGATGGCCATCCCATGACCGTCATCGGCGTGCTGCCCCGAAGCTTCGAGTTGCCGGCGTCATCTACCGCGGTCTGGACGGTGCTGGACGATGCGACTTTGCGGTTCAGCAATTTCGTGAGCCGGGTGGGCGTGATAGGGCGATTGCGTGAAGGTACTACTCCAGCGCAGTTGCAGAATGACTTGATCGACCGCAGCGAGAACGCGGGCTATCGTTTTGTTCAGGCGCCCATGAGCGTGGTTTCTCTCAAGAGCCAGTCGCGGGCCGTGCTCGCGACCTATGTGGCCTTTGTGTTCCTGGCCGTGATTTGCGCGAGCAGCATTGCCTGGTTGTTGCGTTCGGCAGCCGGCGGCTTCGGTCCGGTATCCCTCCGCGGCTGGCAGAACATCCGCTGGTGGGCATTTTTTGTGGCAAAGTCTTCGGCACTTACAGCATCCGTTTATTTGGTCGTCTGGCTGATGGTTCACGGCCTGCTCGGCTGGGTTGGCCGCACGGTGTATCCCATGGCCGACGAGGTCGCCTTCTGGACATTCCTTCCGCTGGCCATCGCGGTGCTGACCTGGTGCATCGCCGATCAGCAAAAGCGATGCCGCCGCTGCCTGCGAAGGTTGAGCATGCCAGTCGACGTTGGACGTCCGGGAAGCGTGTTGTTGAACTTCGCGGGCACGGAGATGGTCTGCGAAGACGGCCACGGCACGCTGTATGTCGCCGAGTCGGAGTCCAATGCTCTGGAACGCGATCGATGGCGGACGCTGGACGAAAGCTGGGCGGAGCTCTTCCGCGCCGGATGATTTATTCCCCGGCGACAGAGCTGAGCGTTTGGTTGTGCAGTGCGCGCATTGCGAGCGCTCGTTGGATTGCGCTTGAGAGGTCGGCCACGCTAAACGGCTTATTGAGAAATGCGTTTTGCTGACTGAGAATTTCCCGCCGCACAGCGCTGTCTTCGGTGTATCCCGACATAAACAAGAAGCTGAGCCGGGGATCGAGCCGCACCAGCTGTGTCCACAACTCATGCCCGCTCATGCGTGGCATCACCAGGTCGGTGAGGACCAGGTCGATCTTGCCCTGATGTTCCTGGTAGCGCTCAAGCGCCTCCATCCCGTCCACCGCTTCCACCACGTGGCATCCGAGCTGTTGCAGGCACTCACGCAGATTTTGGCGAATTTGGACTTCATCCTCAACCACCAGAACCGTTTTTCCACCGCTGACCGTTTGCGGTTCGACGCGTTCCGGCTCAGACTGCGGAGCAGAGTCAGTGATGGGAAAGTAGAGCTTGAAAGTTGTTCCGTGCCCTGCCTCGCTATAGACCCAAACATAGCCGCCACTTTGCTTCACAATGCCATAGACAATGGACAGGCCAAGCCCCGTCCCTTTACCGAGATCCTTGGTGGTGAAGAAAGGATCGAAGATGCGCGGAAGGATGGCGCTGTCGATTCCTGAACCGCTGTCGCTAACCGCCAGCATCACGTATTTGCCGGGCAGCACCGGGCCGTGTTCGCGGGCATAGGTCTGATCGAGATCCACATTGCGGGTCTCGATCTCCAGGGTACCTCCATCAGGCATGGCGTCGCGTGAGTTGATGGCGAGGTTCATGATGACCTGCCCCAACTGGTCGGGATCAAGGCGTGAATTGTGCAATTGCGAATCGAGGCGCGTAATCACCTCGATGTCTTCGCCAATGGTGCGGCGCAGCAGCCGTAAGGTGTCAGTCACTACCGTGTTCAGGTTCACGGTGCGGGTTTGCATCACCTGCTGTCTGCCGAAAGCCAAGAGTTGCCGGGTCAGCGAGGCAGCGCGGTCGGAGGCGCTGAGAACCTGAAGCAACGGCTTGCTCAAAGGACTTTCGAGCGTGACTTTACCCAGCATGAGTTCAGTCGACAGGCGGATAACAACCAGAATGTTGTTGAAGTCGTGTGCGATGCCACCGGCGAGACGGCCGACGGCTTCCAACTTTTGCACCTGGCGAACTTGCTGCTCCAGCGTGCTCTGCTCGGTCATGTCCTCGATGTACACGTCGACCAGGTCGGCCTCGTCTCCCGGAGCGCCCTGCAAAACATGCCATGTGCGCACTCGAATCGGCTTGCCGTCTTTGTGAAGAAATGTGGTTTCGAAGGCGTTCAGTCGTCTCGTTCTCCGCAGCAGCTCCATCGAGCGCTCCCGGTCCTCGGGCTCTCTGTAAAGCTGGGTGGAGAGCTTGAGGGCAAGCATCTCTTCCCGCGTGTAGCCTCCCAGCATCTTGACGAGCGCAGGATTGAAATCCACAAAGCAGTCTCTCTGCAGCGAACTGCTGCAAACGCCGAAGGGAGCGTTGTCGAGCATCGATTTCAGCGCTGCCTGCGACCGCAGCAGCGCCTCCTCCGCCTGCACCTCTGCGCTGGCATCCTGAATCAGCACCAGTTCCCGAACAGCCCCGCCGTGGACGAAGCGGAAGGCGCCGATTGCGACCGGAAAGTCGCTGCCGTCCTTGCGCCGATGCGTCCAGATGCCGCGATGCCCGTAACCAGAATTCGACTGCTGAATGGTTGACTTGAAACGCTCATGTTCTTGGGGCGGACGAATGTCGAGCCCGTTGAGGCGAAGGAACTCATCGCGCGTATACCCGTATAGTCGTAACGCCGCATCGTTGGCATCGCTTATGGCCAGCGTGTGGCAGTCGAGAATCAGCATCGGGCAGGGGTTCGACAAAAAGAGCAACTGAGAACGCTGCTCAGACTGCTGGACATTTTGGACTTCCTGCTTGAGCTGGTCATTCAACTGCTCGAGGGCGCTATTCGCAGCCTTCAGTTCACGCTCCCTCGTCGTTGACTTCTGCAATAGCCACACCGCGAGGCCAACCGCGAGCCCCACCACGATGGGGCACACGATCGGGGCGCGACTGAGCAGGACGCTTGCAAGCCGTGCGGCCAGAGGATCGGGGAAGCGCGACTGCGGATACAAGATCCAAGCGCCGGTACCTGCAATCGTAATGGTTGTCAGGAGCGGCAGAGCACGACTAACGAAGTCTTTTGGCGACAACAATAAACCCATTTCCTACTCTGCCAAACCTGGAGGCGGATAGCTTGGGTGGCACCACTGCAGCCCTCCCGAGTATGGCGCAGCGCAGGAGGTAACATTCCTCTAGTGTTAACCGCTGCTAGCGAGAAATGCTGTGACCTAACGCACACATGGGCGAGAAGCCAGTCCCGAAGTTGCGCGACTTTAGTTGTAGTCCTTCACTCGCCCCCTCTACGCGCCCTTCAAGATCAATTGATCTGCTGTAGAGAAGGCGTGGGAGCGAATCATGAGTGTGCTCAGCAGCGAGGTAAGTCCCGAAGAAGCGAGGATCATGGCGATCACGACGAATTGGTAGATTGCGGCGTACAGCGGATTCGCCCCGGACAGCAACATGCCCGTCATGAGGCCGGGAATCCACACGATGCCGAGCGAGCGGAGATTGTCGATGGCCGGAATGAGCGACGATTGGATGCTGGCCTCAGCGTAGCGGCCCACGGTAGCCTGCGGCTCGGCCCCCAAGGCAAGCGCAGTTTCGATCTCCCCGGCGTGAGCCAGTACTTCCGAACGGAAGCGATTCAACGCCAGCCCATTGGTATTCATTGCGTTGGCGATGATCATGCTCCCCACCGGAATGAGGGCAGTAATCGCCGTGTCGATCACCCCCGCCCAGGTCATGATGGCGGTGACCGAGCCGGCACCGGCGGCAATCGCCAGTGTTGATACCTTCTGCGCTCCCGGAATATTTTTTGCCCGTCTGGCGGAGATCGATCCCGCAGCGAACAGCATTCCGGCCAGCAGAAAGACGCTAGACCAGCGAGGCGCTTTCAGCAGCAGCGCCAGTACCGAACCCACAATCACGATCTGCACGATGCCGCGAACCAGGGCGATAGCGGCATCGCTCTCCAGATGGATGTTGCGTTTCCGCGCGAGCAGCACAACTGCGAGAGCCAGTGTCGCGGCGATCGCAGCCTGTGCGAGGCCCAGCGAAATCTGGGTATGGAAGATCGACTTAAGCATGCAGCACCTCCCGCGGTGTTCCCATGTGGACGAGGCGGCCATGTTCCATGGTGCCTACCCGGTCGCAGATTCGACGAGCCTGCTCGCGATCGTGCGTCACCAGGATGAAAGTCCGGGACGTCGCCGTCGCCAGCTCCCGAATCAATTGCTCCACCCCGAGCTTGGCGTCTTCGTCGAGAGCCGAGGTTGGCTCGTCGAGCAGCAGCATCTCGGGCTGGTTCGCCAGCGCGCGAGCCAGCGAGACACGTTGTTGCTCGCCGCCCGAGAGATTGGCGACGTCTCTCTCAGCGAAACCGTCCATCCCAACTTGGCGCAACAATGCGTGGATCGCCTCGTCCGGCAGCAACCCGCCACGCTGTTGTGGGCCAAACTGAAGGTTCGACGCCACAGTGCCGGGAAATAGAAAGGGACGTTGCGTAACCATCCCGAGCCGCCGTCGTAGCTCGCGCGGCGCAATGTTCTTGTAGTCGATTTCATCGAGATACACGGTCCCGCTGGTGGGCTCGTCAAGACGGTTGAGAAGACGAAGCAGCGAACTTTTTCCGGAGCCGCTGGCGCCTACGATGCCCAGCAGTTCGCCGCGAAGTACCTCCAACGAAACGTCGTTCACAATGGCGACGCCTTCAGCTACGCGCCCGAGGTGGTCGGTGCGCAGAATGACGGCGATGCTGCCGGTTGCTCGATGCCGCTCACGGCGTCAAGTGTCCGTAGAAAATCTTGGTTTCGTACTCGAGGACGACATGGCCGTCGCGCTGATAAGACGAGAACAGCGCGGGAAACTCGGCGAGCATCACTTCAGCCTTTGGACCTTCGCGCGGTATGTACGACGAGGAAAGCAGCCGTCCGCGCAGACCTTCGAAGTCCAAACGCTGCTGTGCCGGAAGGGTGATCAGCTTGACCTCGCAAGGTGCGAAGAACGCCCCCAGCACTTCGAAATTCGCAACCTGTCGATGCACTACCCGGTCATAGTCGACTGCGTGGCGCTGAAGAAACTCCTCATAAGCGCGCAGAAATGGAGTGGCGTCGGTGCTGCGGTCATGCCAGATCAAAACGCACCAGCCCCCGGGGTTCAGAACTCGTGCGAATTCGGCGCGCGACAGTTCCCTGTCGAACCAGTGAAAGGCCTGCCCGGCCAGAACGAAATCGACGCTCCGCGCCTGAAGCCCAGTCCGCTCGGCGGTGCCGTCGCGCATTTCGAACTTCGGGTACTTCGCCAGGTAGTGCGCGCCGGCCTCCCGCATCTCGCGATTGGGCTCAACGCCAATAACGCTGTTGCCGTTTTCCAAGAACGGCTCGGCAGAAAAACCAGTCCCGCAGCCGATGTCAGCAATGACATGGGACAGCGCGAGGCCGCACGCTCTTTCGAGCGCCTCGACGACCTCACTCCCGTACCGCGGTCTGTACTTGATGTAATCGTCGACGCGGTCAGAAAACCTCGTCTTAGGATCGCGAACTTGTTCTGGCATCGGTGTTATCTTACCGTGGATATGTCCGCTTCCCGAACCACCGACGCCTCGTCAGCTATGACGAGGGCCATTGCAGCGGTGATTCGTCAAATCCCGCGCGGACGCGTAAGCACCTACGGAGCGGTGGCCAAGGCGGCCGGCTACCCGCGGTGCGCCCGGCACGTCTCGAAAGTCCTCAACCAGATCAGAGGACTGCCGTGGCAGAGAGTACTCGGTTCCGGGGGCACCATTTCCCTGCCAGGCGAGTTGGGATTGGAGCAACGCTTCCTGCTGCAGGCGGAAGGCGTTAAGTTTCGCGGCAGGAAGGTAGATATGAAGGCATGCGAGTATGAATTCCGGAAGCGCCCGCGAGTTCAGCGCGATCGCTAAGGGGGTACCCGAAAGTAGCAGAGCAGCTCAGCACAATTTTCTGCGCGAATGTGACTCCGTGCCTTACAATCGGATGACTGATGAGTCATACAGGTTCAGTTCGTCTGCTGGCAATCGGGGTCTTCGCCCTTTCTTCGACCGTTGCGATTGCCCAGCGAACAGCCGTGCACGACCATCACGTTTTCCACAGGACTCCGGCTCCGTCCCAGAGTACCCGGTCGATTTCACCGGCCCCAGGCTCCGGTTCCCATAGCGTTCAAAAAGGATCAAAAACAAAGCTGCATCCGACAGCCTGATCGAGAAAGCTGCGGAAGTTTCCCCAGGTACCACCTAGGCCACGGGTTGACCTTTTGGGCCACTAAACGTCACATTCAGTATGACTTAGCTGCTTTTCAACCGGGGATTTCCACCGTGAGGGGAACTTCTACCCCGTTTTTGGGCTTGAATCATGAGCGAAATCAGGCTAGTATGTGGAGTTTTTGTAGGGCTCTGGAACCCCCCAAACGAACACCCATCGGACACTGCGCCTGGTCCGGAGCTGAGTCGTAAAGGACGAACGCGGAATCAAATTTGGTGATGCGTAAGTCGAACCAGGCAGGGTGTTGGTAGTCAAGGTCATCCACAATTCAAATCGCAAGGCAGGTAAACAACTCAACAATGGCAAAGCGACGCGGCAATCCTAACTGGGGCAAGCCGGAACCGATCGGTCCGGTCGTCCCCACAATCACCGAGTTCGAACAGGTGGTGAAAGAATTCAAGCTGGCGCCAGATCAGTACATCCGTTCGACTCGCCTCCGCGAGTGGGCCCGCAAGAACAAGAACTCCAAGTACATCCCGGAACCGCTCCTGGAAGCTTGGGGCTTCGAAATCGAGTCCACCCTTTAGGCAAAGTATTTTCCCAAGGGCTGTCTGCGGACAGCCCTTTTTATTTATTCAGAAAAACCGCAATACCATGCCGGGCTCGCTCTCCCAGTGCCAAGTTCATCAACAATTGACCTTGACTGCATCGACGGGTGCTCTATGATGTCTCAAAAGTTGTCGGAAACATTTTCGGTCAAGGTTGTTTTGGGGAGCAGTTTTGAAAAACTCGTTCACCTCATTCGAAGTCGCGCAACTGACGGGCATCACGCTGCGGCAGTTGCAATGGTGGGACGAGCAGAAGATCGTGGCTGCATCGCGCCAGGGACACCGGCGCATCTACTCTCTCGACGATCTGGCAGAGATCGCCATTATTTGTGATTTGCGGCGGCGCGGGTTTTCGCTGCAGAAAATACGCCGCGTGGTGCGCTTCCTGCAGAAAGAGTTGGGCCGGCGCCTGGTGCAAACCGTGCGCGCGGCCGATGAGTACCACCTGCTGACGGACGGCCGCCATATCTATCTTGAGGACTCCGCCCGAGGCGTAGTGGATCTGCTGAAAAATTCGCAGCAGCCGATGTTAACCGTGTGCCTGAGCGACACCATCGAACGGGTGTGCGGAGAACTGGGATATGCCAAGAAGCGTAGCGCGGGCGTGCGTCATCTTACGGCCAGAAGCAAAGCGTCTTGAAAGTGAATCTGGGTTCGTTCCCGCCCAAGGAGGGCACATGATCGGAGAGCTGAGCGTTTTGAATGAGTGGATCCCCGAACAAATGGAACCTGGAACTATCTTCGTGCTGGAAAACGCCGGTGAAATGGGAGAGAAAGAAGATCCCTACTGGGCGGTCCTCGCCTGCCCCAATTGCGGTCAGCTCGGGCTGGTAACGCGCAAACAGATTGCCGGGACTACTGCCGATCATCTGCGGCTCAGAAAAATGTTCCGCACAGTTCTTCATTCGTGATGAGGAAATCGTAGCGCGCAAGCCCAACTAGGGCGCTATCAAAATTCGATTATCATCGCACGGGCAGGCCACGCCGCACGGTCACTGGTATCTGCTCGACGATCTCGATTCCGAAACCTTCCAGGCCCGCGACCTTGCGTGGGTGATTGGTCAACAGTCGAATCCGCTTCAGATTTAGGTCGGACAGAATCTGCGCGCCAATGCCGATCTCGCGCTGCGTGCGCCTTTGATTTTCCGGCAACGTCGGCAGCCGCTGCTCGTGATGAAACTGGATGGTGTACTTGTCAAGCAGCTTCTCGACGGAATAGCCCTTCGAGGTCTGGTGCAGGTAGATGAGCGCGCCAGTTCCCTCTTCTGCGATGCGACGCATGGCAGCATCGATCGTATTGCGGCACTCGCACCAGGTAGCGCCGAAGACGTCTCCTACCAGGCAATGCGTGTGCATGCGCACCAGCACAGGCTCCGCACCGGCTTTTTCAACATCGCCTCGCACCAGCGCGATATGCGAGTCGCCATTGATCTCCGATTCGTAAGCGATCATTCGGAACTCGCCATAGGCGGTAGGGACAATAGCTTCGGCGAGCCGGCGAACATAACGCTCGTGCGCCATGCGGTAGCGAATGAGTTCGGCAACGGTCAGCATCTTCAAACCGTGCTCGCGACAGAACTCGCTTAGCTCGGGCACGCGCGCCATGGTGCCGTCGTCATTCATGATCTCGCAGATGACGCCGGCGGGAACCAATCCCGCGAGTCGCGCGAGATCGACTGACGCCTCGGTCTGTCCGGCACGCACCAGCACTCCACCCTTGCGTGCGCGCAGCGGGAAGACATGTCCCGGGCGTGCGAGATCATTGGGGCGGGTACCAGGATCGATCGCCACTTTTATTGTCTGCGCGCGGTCGTACACCGAGATGCCGGTGGTCACGCCGTCTTTGGCGTCGATGGATTCGGTGAATGCGGTGCCGAAGTTGGAAGTGTTCTCTGCCGACATCTGGCCCAGGCGCAAGTAGTCGAGCCGCTCTTCGGTCATGGCGAGACACACCAACCCGCGCCCGTACTTGGCCATGAAGTTGATCGCCTCGGGCGTGATCTTCTCCGCGGCCATGGTGAGATCGCCTTCGTTCTCGCGATCTTCATCGTCAATGACGACAATCATGCGGCCCGCGCGAATCTCCTCCAACGCGGTTTCAACATCGCAGAATTGTGGCGGCTGTGACATGGATGTCAGCAACGATTTTAGCAGCGTGGCAGAAACCTGATCTTATGCAAGAGGGTTAATCAGCCGGATGAGCCAATACGCCAGCATCGCCACAACCGCCGATGCGGGGATGGTCAGGACCCACGCCCACACGATGCGCCGGGCGATGCCCCAGCGAACCGCGGAGAGCCGGTGTGTGCTGCCGACGCCAACGATCGCACCGGTAATCGTATGCGTCGTGCTCACCGGAATGCCGGCCAGCGCGGTTCCGAAAAGAGTGATGGCCCCCGCCGTCTCGGCGCAGAATCCGCCGACCGGTTTCAGCTTGGTGATCTTCGAACCCATGGTGTGCACGATGCGCCAGCCACCAAAATATGTTCCCAGCGCGATCGCCAGATTCGCGGCGAGGATGATGGGCCAGTGCCAATGTCCCCAGTTGGCAGCGAAATCTTCCTTCCGCATGACGCCAGCTGTGTACAGGGCCCCGGCCACAATGCCCATGGTCTTTTGCGCGTCATTGCCGCCATGCCCAAGGCTGTAGGCAGCCGCCGAAAGAAGCTGGAGCTTACGAAAAAGTTTGTCGACCTGGAGTGGCGAGCGCCGACGAAAGATCCAGTAGACGGCGATCATCATCCCGATGCCCAAGACAAAGCCCATGATCGGAGCCAATACGATGAAGATCAGGGTCTTCGTCCAGCCAGAGGCGATGATGACGTGCGGCGCCGATCTCCATCCATGGAGGGCGGCGGCGCGAGCCATGGCTGCTCCCGCGTATCCACCGATAAGAGCATGTGAGGAAGATGTGGGCAGTCCCAACAGCCAGGTGACAACGTCCCAGAAGATCGCTCCAATCAAGCCGCCCAGAACGACGTATTGGGTGACGACTTCGAGCCGGATCATCCCCGTGCCAATCGTCTTGGCCACGGCGATACCAAGGAAAAATGCGGCGAGGAAATTAAAGGCGGCGGCCCAGACCACGGCTAATTTTGGAGACAGGACGCGAGTCGAGACTACCGTTGCGATGCTATTGGCAGCGTCATGAAATCCATTGAGAAAGTCGAAGATTAGTGCCGTAAATACCGTTACGATCAGCAGGATTAAACCTGTGCTCACGGTTGCGCGCTCCCCGTCACTGATGCCCTATTCATTGCGTCGAAAAGTCAGGCGCTCTTCAATACGACGGTTTCCAGAACGTTAGCGGCGTCTTCCGCCTTGTCGGTGGCTTCTTCCAGAATCTCCAGAAGCTCTTTCAGTTTGATCAGGGTGATGGGGTCGTAGCCGCCATCAAACAGCCGGCCGATGGCTTCCTGCGCCACCTGGTCGGCTTCGTTCTCCAGGCGGTTGACTTCCACGCAATGGCTAAGCAGCGCGTGATCCTTTCCCAAAAGCCGAACCGCCTTATCTAACTCCTCCGCCTGAGTCAGGATAATGCCGGCGAGAATCTTGGCTGACGGCGTGGGTTGGGTGATCTTGTAGTTGACCAGCCGATTGCTAGCGCCGTAGATAAAGTCGAGGACATCGTCCAGGGACGATGCGAGCAGATGAATGTCCTCTCGGTCGAACGGCGTAATGAATGTCTGGTTAAGCTTAACCAAAAGCTGGTGCGTCATCTCGTCACCGCGATGCTCAATCGCGCGGATGCGCTGCGCTGCCTCCGGCAGCCGTTGGTAATCCCAATCTTCGAGCAGGTCGTGCAGGGCCTTCGCACCTTCGATGACGTTGCCGGCGATGTCGGCAAACATGTCGAAGAACTTCGTCTCACGCGGAATAAGGCGGGCCATTGGCGAGCTTTCTTATGAGGGCGCGAATGTATGAACCGGGACGGCATCGTCTGCGCCAGCCCCGCGAAAGAACCACTAATGTTACGGAAATGTTACAGACCAGTTAAATATGACATGCGGCTACGGGCGGGTCAACTGCCACAATGAGGGATACACTTCGTGCTGCGATGACTATCCTACATTGTGGTATATATTGCAGATTACGACAGTCTACGCGTTCTCCATGGTTGCAGCAGCCCTGCGATACAGGTTGCGCAATGAACGAACTACCCAACGGATACAGATAACAATCAGCAGTAACAACACTGCCACAACGGCGGCGGCGACATAAGGATGCTGCGTGGCTGCCCAGGTCAGCGAAATCGCTCCCACGTCTTCTCCAAAACTCAACGCCATGTTTGAGAAAGGTTCAGGCGAGGGTGTAACCGCCGCGCGCAAGGCGGTCTTGCCTCCATGCGCGGCGAAGGCGATGGCTGCTCCCATCAGCGTCGAGGCCAGTTGCATCTGGGGTGAAAGATGCGACGTTGCTGCATAGGCGACGTAGGCTGCGATTGGAATGCGGACAAATGTGTGCAAGGCATTCCATAGCAGATCGAACATCGGAACCTTGTCGGCGAAGAATTCGAGCGCAAACATCGCCAGGCATACGCCGATGATCCACCACGATGTAATCAGGTGCAGCCCCGAAGGCAGCTCAATCACGCCCGCGCGCGACATTAGCCCCAGCACCCCGACGGTGGCGTACACGTTCAGCCCGGCGGCAAAGCTGGTGCCTGCGATCATCGCTACGGTCTGATCGGAGTTTAAGTGCAACATTGCTTTCTCAGCGCTCCAAGACGTCACGGGGGTACGTGCGTCACTCGCCCTTGTGAGCTTCTTCCTTTATCCACGTGACCACCGTGCCCCAATATAGGGTATAGCGTCCGTTCTTGGAGGTCGACTGTGCAACCGTTCCATCATCACATCGTCGTTTGTACACAGCAAAAAACTGAGAACGTTACCTGCTGCGCCGCCGCCGGCTCTGCGTCTATCCTCGGCGCTCTCTATGCAGAGCTTGGCAGCGCCGGGCTCTCGGATGACGTAATCATCTCCACTTGCGGCTGCCTCGGCCTGTGCGACAGCGGCCCGGTGATGATTGTCTATCCCGAGGGAACCTGGTACGTGAAACTCACGGCGGCGGATGTAAAAGAAATCGTCTCGTCGCACATCGCGAAGGGACAACCCGTGTCGCGCCTACGGCGCAATGACTATGCCGCCATGCGCGACGAGATTCTTGATCATCGCCAGAAGTATTTCGCGATGGTCAACGGCAAAGATGCCGCGGGAGTATTGCCTGACGATCTGTTTGAAACAGTGCGCGCTTTCATGCCCAGCCGCGTGATCCTCACCGCGCTTGAGCTCGACGTCTTCACAGCGCTAGGCGATGGACGTGATGCCGGGGAACTGGCAAAGCGAATCGCGAGCGATGCGCGTGCGACTGAGATGCTGCTCAACGCGCTGGTCAGCCTCGGCCTTCTGCAAAAAGACAACGGCACCTTCCGCAACACGCCGCCGGCGGCGCGCTTCCTCGCCGAAGGTTCACGCGACAGTGCACGCCAGGCACAGCTACACACGGCGAATATGTGGAAGCGCTGGTCGTACCTGACCGATTCGGTAAAGACTGGCTTCCCTGCCCCATCGGTTCGTGACGACGAACATGCCGGGACCTTCATCGCCGCTATGGACAACAGCGCGCGTGGCCGGGCCCGCGCGATGGTGCAGGCAGTCGGCGTGAACGGTACGCGGCGCATGCTCGATTTGGGTGGCGGCTCGGGAGCCTACTCGATCGCGTTCGCGAAAGCAGCACCCGAGCTGCACGCCGAAATCATCGATGTGCCCGATGTCGTATCGATTGCACAGAAGCACATCGCCGATGCCGGCCTCTCCGACCGCGTCACGGTTCGCAGCGGAGATATGCTGAGCGTCGACCTTCCTCCGCAGGCCTATGACTCTAGTGCTGCTCTCGTCGATCTGCCACATGTTCTCGCCCGATGAAAACCGCGCATTGTTCGCGCGCGCCCTTGCTGCCCTCGCTCCTAAGGGTCGAATCGCAATCTCCGACTTCATCGCCGATCCCGATAAGGCCTCACCGCGTAGCGCCACGCTCTTCGCATTGAATATGCTGGTGGCAACTCGCGGTGGCGCGACCTACAGCGAGCCGGAATACGATGGGTGGCTACGAGCAGCGGGCTTCGGCGAGATCAAGCGAATCCGCATGCCGGGGCCGGTAAACCTCATCATGGCTCAGGTCGGTTAAAGCCCAGGCTGCAGCATCAACTCAGCAGGATTTAAACAACCCTTTCACGCGCGCGAGCATACCATCGTCTCGGAGGAAATCATCCTGCCACAACCGAAGGTACTGCAGTGAAACGCAGCGAGGTCGGTCCCGGTTCGCGAATCGCGAATGCGATCATCCTCATCCGCATTCTGGTTGGCTGGGTATTTGTCTCCGAAGGCATCCAGAAGTTCCTCTTCCCTGCACAACTCGGTGTGGGACGATTCGCAAAAATCGGCATACCTTCGCCGCAGATTACGGCTCCGTTTGTCGGCGCGGTTGAGATCATCTTTGGCGCTCTGGTAATTCTTGGACTGTTCACGCGCCTGGCGGCGATTCCTCTGCTGTGTGTGATCGGAACGGCGATTGCAACGACCAAGATTCCAATGCTGCATACCAACGGTGTGTGGGCGATGCTGCATGAAGCGCGCACCGACTTCAGCATGCTGCTCGGGTTGCTGTTTCTGCTGATTGTCGGCGGGGGCGGACTCGCGCTCGACCGCGCGCGGCGTGGCTTCAGCTAGCTTGTCGGTCAGGAAATCAGCAAAATTTGTTATACTCACTTTGCCGCACTGTCATGCGCGCCCTTAGCTCAGCTGGATAGAGCGTCTGGCTACGAACCAGAAGGTCGGGAGTTCGAATCTCTCAGGGCGCGCCATACTTCACGTTCCTCGTTTTCGTGTTCCAAAGCCAGCCCACCCGGCACTCCTACCCCGGATTTACTTCAGATCTCACGCAACGCCTTACGCAACACAACGATTGCTCGACGAGGTCCAACTGCGCTCCCCGAAACGACTTTTCGTGCAGGAAGTCTGCAACAGTTTCATCTTTACTCTTCACCCTGTGCGTCCAAAACTCATTGCTCCAGCGCAACTAGCAAGATGCCCTGCGACAACGACTCTGCACCCTTTCTCCCTGATTCTATTCAGCACCTGCACCCAGCGGAAAAGCGGTGTTTGGCTGACACTCGGGTGGGGGATTGAGACCCTAGAGGAGAACCATGCGTAAACTTTCCCTTCTTGCGCTGCTGGCCGTTGTTTGTCTGGCTACCAGTGCATTCGCCACTACCGTTTTCGACCTCGAAGCAAACAATTATGAATCGGAGTTCAACCACGATTTCGGACCTGGGCAAGGTGTCGCCGTCAGCACTACCCAGTCCATCAGCAATATGGAGTTTTACCTGGCCATGCCGAATGGCGGCGATCTGAAGTTCATGATCTGGGACGGAACCAACAGCAACCTGCTGTTCTCGAATGTCCTCACGGGAGTGCAGGCTTCGAACACCAAGACCTGGGTCAGCTCTCCGGATTTCAACTTCACGCTGAATGCCGGGGACACCTATTTCTTTGGTGTGATCGCCGACGCTCCTGTGAACGTCGGTTATACATGGCCGCCGCTGGACTACAGCAACAACGGGCTGACGGCTCTCACCTCGGGAAATGCATATTACGACTTCTTCGACAATCCCGTGTATGACAGCAAAAACGGAAACCAATGGGGCCTGCGTCTGGATGCTTCGGTTCCGGAACCAGGCAGCATCGCCCTGTTAGGTACTGGCGTACTAGGCCTGGCCGGCGTGCTGCGCCGCAAGCTGATGCTGTAGTTCTTCGATACTTCAGAGGTCTATGGGCCGGAGCCTTCACCGCTCCGGCTTTTTTGTTGGTGAGGAATTCCGGCGGCAATCTTTACGGCACTTTACTTCTTATGTTTCTTCTCGGGCGCCACCGGTTGAGACGCTTGCGGCGGCTTCTGGGTTTGCGGCGCGATTTCGACTGGCGACTCGCTTACGATCTTGCGAAAGAATGCAAACGGTACGTTGGCGGTGACCACTGCTTCGTTTTTGTCTTGCTCGACCTTGAAGCTTTCGAATGCCTTCTTCACGTCAGGGTCGGGACCGCCGCCATCCATTGTGATATCGATCGTGCTGAACAATGCCAGGAATGCATTCAAGCGCCCGACGAAGCCGCGCGCCTGGGCCTCATCCCGAGTGATGACCTGAGCGCGCAGGTGGACATCCGTCAAAGGACGTCCGGAAGCAATCACAATACTACCCCTCGGCAGCAGACTGCTCCATCCGCCGGGAATCAGCAACTCGCCGTGGTCCTGCATCGAGACTTGAGCAGGGGTACGTGCAATGGTCCACACCACGCTCCCCAAGGGCACGCGACGATAGTAATCACGCACCAGCGCGGGGCCGGCGAACGGCAAGGCTGATTGCTTGTAGTGGTCGATGATGTAGTGGATGAAACCGGGATCTGCGTTGTTCGAGGCCGCGGCAGTATCGAGCCCCAGCAGCGCGACGCGGAGCGTGCGACCTTCCAGCGGGATTACATACACCTCAAAGCCGTCATACTGCTCGATGGAGTTCTTCGACAGTTTCGCAAGATATTGGCTGACGCGGCTGTGGTCGAAATGGCCTTGCAGGATCTCGGTGTAGCGGGTCTCCTGATCGTTCCCGCTTCCGTAGTGAATGGCAAAGGCAGCGCGGTTGAGATCGCGCTCGAAGTCGAATCCGGTCTCGTCAACGAATTGCTGGTATTCGGGATCGCGGTTGGCAGCGGGCTTTTTGCCCATGTCGGTCAGCAGTCGGATGGGTTCAAGATTGACGTACAGGACTGCGTCGGAGTCCGGAAGCAGGCGGACCGCGTCAGGAGGGGCGTGCCTGCGCAGCAAGAGGGCGGCAACAATTGCGCCCGCCAGTACCAGGACTACGATAAGTGCGATCCAGAGTTGACGCCTACGGGTGCGCATCGATTGTTCAGAATCATACGGTAAAACCATCGGCTAGCGAAGCGCGCCAAAAACATGTAAACTCACAACGTTCCGCTATCTGTGCCTGATTTTGGGCACACTCTGCAAAATCCCCAGCGCAAGGGCCCTCGGGAGTGGCGAGTTGCGGGTTTCGTGATCGCTGTTAAGGGCGGCGAATAGGACCGGTGTGAGCCGCCGTTTGCACGTGGGTTGCCGTTATGTTACCCTCAATGTTTGTGCCCGGTTGGCAGGGAAAGTTCTAGGCCAGTCTAAGGCGCTGATGGCGTCGCGGCAGGCCGCAGGCTGGCGTAGCTCAGCTGGTAGAGCATCTGATTTGTAATCAGAGGGTCGGGGGTTCAAATCCCTTCGCCAGCTCCAGGTTGTAACCCTTGAGCGCGCCGTCCGCCGACGGCGGATTGATAGCAGGAGTAGAGCCAAGCAAGACGCGCAGCTTTCCTAGAAAACTGAATCCAACAGCAGCTTCCATTAAGACGCAGGTTTGCGCGGAAGTGCGATTGCGAAGTTGCTGCCGGGTGGCGCGGGTGTTTTCGGTCGCTGAGCGGCTGAGGTAAGCGGTTCTTTGACAGCAGGGATTGGCGGTTCCGGGCCCGCGCATCTGCGGCTACAGCAGGTGCTTTCCAGCGTCGGCGGTTTGCTCGGTCGATTGTGCACAGGTGGCCGAGTGGTTAATGGCAGCAGACTGTAAATCTGCCGCTCCTTGCGAGCTACGGAGGTTCGAATCCTCCCCTGTGCACCAGGTTTCTTGATGAAGTTTTGGATAGCGATGGGTGCCTACGCGGTGCTGGCAGTCTTGGCGGCCGTCACCATCGACGATCGCAAGTTTAAGCTGGCGACTTTGGCGGTTTTGGCGTTGTTCGCCATCCGTACGCTGACGTGGAGCCGGAAGCTGGATCGCGAGCGCGAAGAACAGCACCGGGACGAATGAGTTAGGGCGGGAGTAACTCAGTGGTAGAGTCACAGCCTTCCAAGCTGTTGGTCGCGGGTTCGATTCCCGTCTCCCGCTCCAGTGTCGCAGAAGTTGGATGCGTGCAGACGCGTGATTTAGGTCCTTCGACTCCTAAGCGCGCCGCAGAACATTCAGAGCGGCGCAGTCGCTCAGGATGACAATTGAAGGAAAGTTGTTGTTCCGGGCTGATGTAGCTCAGTTGGTAGAGCACTCCCTTGGTAAGGGAGAGGTCATCGGTTCAATCCCGATCATCAGCTCCAGTTTTTGGCCGTAGGGGCGAGTGCGAATCTATTTGGCGCCTGAAGCGTCAAATACTTACAGCCCCAAAATTTGAGTCGTTGGTTGATTCTCCTGGTGGATGACTAGTTCCAGTATGCAATCGGAGCCCAGACCCGTTTTTCAGCAGGCAGGTCTCAAAGTCGAAAAGCTGGAGGAGTTCGAGCAACTGCAATCCGCGTTGAAGCGGGTGTTCGGCTCGCAGAACGTGGAAAGCTTTCTGCGGATCTTGCAGCGTAAGGGAGTTCCCATCCGCGACTTTGAGCGGGTATTGCGCGAGGGATTGCTGGAAGCAGCCGACCCCGCGGCGATCAAGGGTGGCAAGGGCGCAAAGCAGCTTTATGAAGCGCTGAGCGTGAGCGACCAGGCCCAGATTCGGGAGCGTTATTTAACCGCGTTGGAAGACATTGAGCTTCCCTTGCGCGAGAAGTACAGCAAACTTTATCGGTATTACTAGGTGGAATTATGGCGAAAGAGAAATTTGACCGCAGCAAGCCGCACGTGAACGTAGGCACGATCGGGCACATCGATCATGGCAAGACGACGTTGACGGCGGCCATCACCAAGGTTCTGTCGAAGCACAACCCGAACATCAAGTTCCGCAGCTTCGATTCGATTGACAACGCGCCGGAAGAGCGCGAGCGCGGCATCACCATTGCCACGGCGCACGTGGAGTACGAGACGGCGAACCGGCACTACGCGCACGTTGACTGCCCCGGCCACGCCGACTACATCAAGAACATGATTACCGGCGCGGCGCAGATGGATGGCGCGATTCTGGTGGTCGCCGCCACTGACGGTCCGATGCCGCAGACCAAAGAGCACGTGCTACTGGCCCGCCAGGTTGGCGTGCCTTACGTGGTCGTGTTCCTCAACAAGTGCGATGCCGTCGAAGATCCCGAGCTGATCGATCTGGTCGAGATGGAAGTGCGCGAGCTGCTGACCAAGTACAACTTCCCGGGCGACGATCTGCCGGTGGTTCGCGGCTCGGCGCTGGGAGCGTTGAACGGCGAAGCGCAGTGGGAAGCCAAGATTGACGAACTGATGGAAGCGGTCGACAAGAACGTTCCGCTGCCGGCGCGCGACATCGACAAGCCGTTCCTGATGCCGATTGAAGACATCTTCTCGATTCAGGGACGCGGCACCGTGGTTACCGGCCGTATCGAGCGTGGCAAGGTGAAGGTCGGCGAGGAGTCGGAAATCGTCGGCTTCCGCGAGACCCGCAAGACAGTCGTCACCGGCGTGGAAATGTTCAAGAAGCAGCTGGACGAAGGTCTGGCGGGCGACAATGCCGGACTGCTGTTGCGCGGCATTGCAAAAGAAGACGTCGAGCGCGGCATGGTTTTGGCCAAGCCCGGCTCGATCACGCCGCACACCAAGTTCAAGGGCGAAGTTTACGTGCTGTCGAAGGATGAAGGTGGACGTCACACTCCGTTCTTCAAGGGCTATCGTCCGCAGTTCTACTTCCGCACCACCGATGTGACCGGCGTGGCGACACTGCCTGCAGGTACGGAAATGGTGATGCCGGGCGATAACGTAGCGCTCGATATTGAGCTGATTACTCCGGTCGCGATGGAGAAAGGTCTGCGCTTCGCTATCCGCGAAGGTGGACGCACCGTTGGCGCGGGAACGATCAGCGAGATCATCGCTTAGATTTTTGGGATCCCACATATCCCAAAAGAAGGGATATGTGGGCCACCCGATCGAAGTTCTCGGCGAAGCAGGAAAACGCTTCGCTGATATCCGAGCTTGGACTCGGACAAGGCCTCAAGGTTCCAGACTGCGAGGCAAACGAAATGGAGAAGGCTAATGCCCCGCGAGATTGTTACGTTGCAGTGCGGTGATTGCAAGAATCGCAATTACTCGACCACCAAGAACAAGAAGACCACGACGACCCGGCTGGAATTCAACAAGTTCTGCCGGACGTGCCGCAAGCACACGTCGCATAAGGAAACGAAATAGCAAGGACGCTTTTCGCCTTTCGCTATTCGCTTTTCGCTTCGGATCGGTGGTGGAGGTCTGGCGAAGAGCGAAAGGCGAAGGGCGAATAGCGGCAGTAGGGGCGTAAGCTCAACGGTTAAACTGCCGGTCTCCAAAACCGGACTTGGGGGTTCGAATCCCTCCGCCCCTGCCAGTTTTTGGACGGGAGCCCTTGGCGAAGTCGCCTCGGGATGACAAAGGGAAAGTACGGGCGCGATAGCGCTGGAGACGGGTATCAGATGGCGAAGTCCGCAGGCATCGAACCGGTTCACGAAGATAAGCTGGCCACCATCAAGGCGTGGCCGCAGCGCGCTAAGAGTTTTTACAACGATGTGCGCACTGAAATGAAGAAGGTCACCACGCCCAACCGCAAAGAGGTTCAGGGCACGACGACGGTGGTCATCATCACGGTATTCCTGTTTGCGGGTTATTTCTGGATTATCGACACGATTATCGGAAAGACCCTGGACCAGGCCCTGCGCTCGCTCGCTCATCGATAGTTGGAAGTAATGACAGACGAAGAGATCAAAACCGAAACCAACAGCGCTGAGGCGCAGCCTTCCAGCGAACCCGAAGCGTCTACCACGACAGTGGTCGCGGAAGAAACGCCGAAGAACCCGAATATGAAGTGGTACATCATCCACACCTATTCGGGCTTTGAGCGCAAAGTGAAAGAATCGCTGGAGTCGCGCGTACGCGCCTATCCCGAGCTCGAGCATCGCATCGGCCAAGTGCTGATTCCGACTGAGTCGGTCACCGAAGTGCGCGGCGGCAAGAAGTACACCAGCGAGCGCATGTTCTATCCCGGCTATGTGCTGGTTGAAATGGACATGGACGACAACGTGTGGCATGTGGTGAAGTCCACGCCGCGCGTTACCGGCTTTGTCGGCACCGGCCAGCAGCCAACGCCGCTTTCGGAAGAAGAAGTCCAGCAGATTGTTTATCGCGTCGCCGACAGCAAGGAAAAGCCGAAGCTCAAGGTCAAGTTCGAAAAGAACGAGTCAGTCCGCATCAGCGAGGGCCCTTTCGCCAGCTTTACCGGCGTCGTGGACGAGGTCAACGAAGATCGCGAGACATTGAAGGTCATGGTCACGATCTTCGGTCGTTCGACTCCGGTCGAGTTGGAGTTTGGGCAGGTCGAGAAGGTCGTAACCTAGAGCGGCGCATTCGCTTTTCGCTATTCGCTTGTTCTCTGGCGAAAAGCGAAGAGCCAATAGCCCAAGAACTTAAGAAAACGGAATTCATTTGAGGAATAAAAAATGGCAAAAAAAATTACAGGTTCGGTGAAGTTGCAGATTGCGGCGGGCAAGGCTACGCCGGCCCCTCCGGTTGGTCCCGCGCTGGGTCAGGCACAGATCAACATCATGGAGTTCTGCAAGCAGTTCAATGCCAGAACCAGCGCGAAAGAAATGGACGGCCTGATTATCCCCGTCGTGGTCTCGGTTTACAGCGATCGCACGTTCACCTTCATCACCAAG
Source organism: uncultured Acidobacteriaceae bacterium (assembly GCA_963699875.1). Classification (GTDB taxonomy): domain Bacteria; phylum Acidobacteriota; class Terriglobia; order Terriglobales; family Acidobacteriaceae; genus CAVVDY01. Next base: position 81,462 of record CAVOVN010000010.1, on the reverse strand, counting down.
ACGCCTCCAGCGGCGATCCTGCTGAAGCGCGCTGCGGCGGTTGCCAAGGGTTCGGGCACGCCCAATAAGGACAAGGTCGGCAAGGTTACCGAGAAGCAGGTTCTGGAGATCGCCAAGCAGAAGATGCCCGACTTGAATGCCGCCTCGGTGGAAGCCGCAGTGAAGAGCATCAAGGGCACAGCCCGTTCGATGGGCATTGAAGTCACGGCGTAGGGTTCAGGTGCGGACGGAAGTCCGCTTAGGTTTTTGTGGGGGAACGGTTCGGCGCGGCTGAAGCCGTGCCCCTTCAAAGTCGTAAACACCACGGCCTCTCAGCAATAGCGAGCAGCGGTGGGAGACAAGGAGTGCAATGAAGAAATCAGGAAAGAATATCGAGAAGGCACGCACGGGGATCGAAGCGCGTTCGTACACGCTTCAGGATGCCGTGCCATTGTTGCAGAAGGTGAAGTTCGCCAAGTTCGACGAGACGGTCGACCTCACCATGCGCCTGGGAGTCGATCCCAAGCACGCCGACCAGATGGTGCGCGGAACCGTAATTCTCCCGCACGGACTGGGCAAGACGAAGAAGGTCCTGGTCATCGCCAGCGGCGAGAAGGTTCGTGAGGCGGAAGCGGCGGGTGCTGACTTCGTGGGCGGCGAGGACATGGTCGAGAAGATCCAGAAAGAAAACTGGACCGACTACGACGCCGTGATTTCCACGCCCGACATGATGAAGTCGGTTGGGCGCCTGGGCAAGGTGCTTGGTCCGCGCGGGCTGATGCCGAATCCGAAGACCGGCACCGTGACCTTTGACGTGGCGAGCGCAGTGAAAGAAACCAAGGCCGGCAAGGTTGAGTTCCGCACCGATAAGACGGCGCTGGTTCACGTTCCGGTAGGCAAGATTTCGTTTGCGGCTGACAAGCTGGTCGACAATGCGGCCACTGTGATCACCAGCGTCATCAAGGCGAAGCCGTCGGTTGCCAAGGGCAAGTACATCAAGGGCTGCTATCTGAGCTCGACCATGGGCCCGGGGATCGCGATCGATACTGCAGCGATTGAAACAGCGGCAAAGGGCTAGTCCCTCTGGGGCTAAAGCCCCTGATTTGGAAGAGCCGAAATGGCGCGGCTGAGGCCGGGCGCCTTCTAATCAGAGTTTGCAAAGGATTGAAAAATGGCAGTCACCAGAGAAAAGAAGATTGAGCAGGTCGAGAAGCTGACGGAAGAGCTGCAGCAGGCCAGCCATGCCATCGTGGGCACGTTCGCCAAGATGACGGTGGAGAAGGACTACGAACTTCGCAAGGCCGTCCGCGGCGCGGGTGCGAAGTATCGCGTGGTGAAGAACACGCTGGCTGAGCGCGCTGGCAAGGGCAGCAAGGTCGAAGAGGCGTTGAAGAGCTTAGCCGGCGTCACTTCGATTGCCTACACCAGCGGCGACCCGGTCGCGCTGGCGAAGGCGCTCAGCAAGTACGCCAAGGACAACCCGGAGTACACCTTCAAGGCCGGTATCGTCGAAGGTCGCGTCATCGCGATCAAGGAAATTGATGCACTGGCCAGCATGCCTTCCAAGGAACAGATTTACTCCCAGCTGCTGATGCTGATGAACGCTCCGGCACAGCGCCTGGTCACGGTGATGAATGCCGTGGGACGCGACCTGGCGGTGGTTATCGACCAGGGTGTGAAAGAAAACAAGTTTGCCGGCGGAGAAGCCGCCAGCGCATAGGGATTGTCGGTGGCGGGATAGGGGTCCTTCGACTCCGGCGGCAAAAGAGCCGCCCCGCTCAGGATGACAGTCTCTAGAGTTCAACAAGTTTGGAAGTGTGAAAGCGCTTCCTGAAGATTTTGGTTATCCGTTGTGAGGGGTGCTTCCCTGCGTGTTGTCTGGCATGTGGGTCTGCACATTGGAAACCTCGAAACGATAACGAAATCAAACACAACGAATAACGAATATTGGAGATACACATGGCGGATCTGCAGCAGTTGGAAGATTCAATCGTAGGCTTGTCGCTTCTGGATGCGGCGGCCCTGGTAAAGAAGTTGGAAGAGCGCCTCGGCGTCTCGGCAGCGGCTGCGGCCCCTGTCATGATGGCGGGCGGAGCTGGTGCGGGCGCTGCGGCTGCAGCCCCGGCGGAAGAGAAGACGGAGTTCGCCGTCGTGCTTACCGGTGCCGGCGCCAACAAGATCAACGTGATCAAGGCTGTTCGCGAAGTCACCAGCCTCGGTCTGAAGGAAGCCAAAGACCTGGTCGATGGCGCTCCCAAGACCGTGAAGGAAGGTATCTCGAAGGAAGAAGCCGAGACTATCAAGAAGAAGTTCACCGACGCGGGCGCAACCGTCGAGGTGAAGTAAGTAAGGTTCTGCTCCGCTCAGCGTTGCAGGGATGCTTTATAATTGAACTTCCCTGAAATGTAATGGGCGGGGCGTTTCACTCCGGAGGGCTGACCGGAGTGCTCATGCTGCTGCTGCTTTCCGGTCACGGAAGCGGTGGCTAACGTACTTCTTCACGTGAGAGCGGCCGTGGAGAGGCACGATGAGGCCGTGGAAGCTTAGCGATACCTAACAGCGGGTATCGCGGAATTCCCGGGCATCGTGGAGCGAATCCAAGCGGATTTGCAAACCCAGCAGGTGAGTGGCACGCGGCGAACCGGTCCTCGAAGCATCAGCTCAGATGCTAGAGGCGGGCGAGCCGAGGACAAGGCCTGAAAATACTGGCGCGGGAAGAAATCCTCATTTCGGCAGGTTACGATTGGCCGATTTCCCGGACTGTTTGGTTACGGGATTGCTCAACGCCTCAAGCGGCGCTTGCGGGGACGTCTGTCTCTGCGGGCGCGCTCGTGTTTTTGTGCAATTCCCAACGCCCGTTTTTCTCAGACCCAAACTGCCACAGCGCGACGGCACTGATCCCTTTCGCGCATACACGGTCCGGCTCCGCCGAGCCTGACCGGAACTGATTTAGGAGCTTTATACATGGCGCAACAGAAGACTGCCAATAGAAATCGGTTCGACTTTTCCAAGATCCCGGCGACCATCCAGATTCCCAACCTCATTGAGGTGCAGAAGCGTTCCTACGATCGCTTCCTGCAGATGGATGCGCTGCCGAGCGAGCGGGATGACGCCGGTTTGCAGGCGGTATTTCAGTCCGTGTTTCCCATCACGGACTTTCGGAACGTATCTCAACTGGACTTCGTCGAGTACGCGATCGGCAACTGGGAGTGCAAGTGCGGTCACCTCAAGGGGCTGAACCACCTGCGCACGACTTGCCGTAATTGCGGTGCGACCGTGAAGACCGATCCGTTCCACCTGGGCGACGTGCTCTGCACCAAGTGCGGCACGTATAACGCCAACACACCCGATTTTTGTAACAAGTGCGGTGACCCTGTCGGGTTGCAGCTCAAATACGACGTGGCCGAGTGCGAAGAGCGCGGCATGACTTATTCCGCCCCGCTGAAGGTCACGATGCGTCTAACCATCTACGACAAGGATCCGGAGACGGGAAACCGGTCCATTCGCGACATGAAGGAGCAGGAAGTCTTCTTCGGCGACATCCCGCTGATGACGGCGAACGGCACCTTCATCATCAACGGAACCGAGCGCGTCATTGTCAGCCAGTTGCATCGTTCGCCAGGCGTATTCTTCGAAACCGCGAACAACCGCACCTATTTCCTGGGGAAGATAATTCCCTACCGCGGTTCGTGGGTTGAATTCGAGTACGACCAGAAAAACATCCTGTACGTGCGCATCGACCGCAAGCGCAAATTCCTGGGCACTATCTTCTTGCGTGCTCTGGGCCTGCGTTCGGACGAAGAAATCCTGCGCACGTTCTACACCGTTGATCGTCTGGCCCTGCGCGACAAGAAGATCTTCTGGACGCTGGAGCCGGGAGTCGACAAGCCGACGAACCTGCTGGGCATGAAGCTTGCGCATCGCATCGCCACCAAGAGTGGCGACGAGATCGCACACTCCGGACGCAAGGTAACTGCGGCAGTGATGAAGGAGATCCAGAAGCACAAGATCTCGGACATCGAAGTTGACATCAGCGATCTCGAAGGCGCATTCGTTGCCGCCGACGTCATCGATACGGACACGGGTGAAGTGCTGCTCGAAGCCAACACCGAGCTCACCGCCGACAAGCTGTCGAAGATGATGGAAGCGAACGTCGGCGAAGTGCACGTGTTCTTCCCCGAGCGCGACGATGTGGGCACGGTCATCGGCGCCACGCTGCGCCGCGATTCGGTGAAGACGCCGCAGGAAGCGCTGATCGAGATTTACCGCAAGCTGCGTCCGGGCGATCCTCCGACGCTCGACACCGCGACCTCGCTCTTCCATGGCATGTTCTTCGATGCCCGGAAGTACGACTTCTCCCGTGTGGGCCGCTTGAAGTTCAACATCAAGCTGTTCGACAAAGAAGACGGGACCAATCTCGAGAACCGCACGCTGGAGCCGGAGGATTTCTACGGAACCATCCGTTACCTGCTCAAGCTGCGCAAGAACATCGGCTCGGTCGACGACATCGATCACCTTGGTAACCGCCGCGTCCGCGCGGTCGGCGAGCTGCTGGAGAACCAGTTCCGCATCGGCCTGGTTCGCATGGAGCGCGCCATCAAGGAAAAGATGAGCGTGTACCAGGAAATGTCGACGGCCATGCCGCACGACCTGGTCAACGCCAAGCCGGTCATGGCTGCCATCCGCGAGTTCTTCGGATCGTCGCAGTTGTCGCAGTTCATGGACCAGACCAATCCGCTGTCGGAGATTACCCACAAGCGCCGCCTGTCGGCCCTTGGGCCGGGCGGTCTGTCGCGTGAGCGCGCGGGATTCGAAGTCCGCGACGTCCACCCGACGCACTATGGCCGTATCTGCCCGATCGAGACGCCGGAAGGTCCGAACATTGGACTGATCTCGTCGCTGAGCTGCTATGCGCGGATTAACGACTACGGCTTCATCGAGTCGCCATATCGCAAGGTGAAGAATGGCCGAGTGCTCGACTTCGTCAGCGTGGTGAACGCCGGCGATAGCGATCACCGTGTCGGCGATCACATGGAGAAGGCCGAGGTCCTGAAGGCCAACGCCGACCTGAAAGAGCGCAAGAAGAAGCTGATCGATTACGAGCCATTCTCGTTCTACCTGTCAGCCTGGGAAGAGGACCGGCACGTCATCGCGCAGGCCAACGCGGAGATCGACGACAAGGGCCGCATCGTTGCGGAACTGGTCAATGCCCGCAAGGCCGGCAACTTCGTGCTGGTAAATCGGGAGGAAGTCGACTACATCGACGTCAGCCCGAAGCAGCTGGTGTCGGTAGCCGCTTCCCTGGTGCCGTTCCTGGAGCACGACGACGCCAACCGCGCTCTCATGGGCGCCAACATGCAGCGCCAGTCGGTTCCCTTGCTTCGCGCGCAGGCGCCGCTGGTCGGTACCGGGATGGAGGGCGTTACTGCCCGCGATTCCGGAGCCGTGGTGCTGGCACGCCGCGGCGGCATCGTCGATTCGGTCGACTCCGAGCGCATCATTGTGCGCGTGGAAGGCGAGCATCATCCCATGCAGCTTTCGCGCGAGGTGGGCAGCGACATCTATCAGCTCACCAAGTTCAAGCGCTCCAACCAGAACACCTGCATCAACCAGCGGCCCATCGTAAAGAAGGGCATGCGGGTTGCCAAGGGTCAGGTCATTGCTGACGGTCCCTGCACCGACATGGGCGAGCTGGCGCTCGGCCGTAACGTGCTGGTGGCCTTCATGCCGTGGCGCGGTTACAACTTTGAGGACGCGATCCTGGTCTCCGAAAAGATGGTGAAGGAGGACTATTACACCTCCGTCCACATCGAGGAGTTCGAGATCGAGTCCCGTGACACCAAGCTGGGTCCGGAAGAAGTCACGCGCGACATTCCCAACGTCAGCGAGTCGGCGTTGCGCGATCTCGACGAAAGTGGCGTCATCCGCATCGGCGCGGGCGTGAAGGCCGGCGACATCATGGTGGGTAAGGTCACGCCCAAGGGCGAGACCCAGCTCACGCCGGAAGAGAAGCTGCTGCGCGCCATCTTCGGCGAGAAAGCCGGCGACGTTCGCGACGCTTCCCTCACCTGCCCTCCCGGCATCGAAGGCACGGTGGTAGACGTGAAGATCTTCTCCCGCAAAGGTCAGGAGAAGGACGAGCGCGCCAAGGCCATCGAAGCGCAACAGGTCGAGCGTTTGCAGAAGAACCTGTCGGACGAGATTCGAATCCTCACCGACGAGCGTCTGAAGCGCCTCGAAGCTCTGCTGGGCGGCAAAGAAGTCCTGGCCGACCTGCACGACGAGCGCACCAACAAGCGCCTGCTGACTAAGAGTGTCATCCTCGACCGCGAAACCATCGAGCGCATCTCGACGCGCAACCTCAAGCGCATCAAGTTCGCCGACAAGGACCCGCGTATCAACGAGCAGATCGACGAAATCGAAGAGATGACGTCGCGTCAGATTGACGTTCTGAAGAAGATCGTCAAGGAGAAAGAAGAGAAGCTGCAGAAGGGCGATGAGCTGCCACCGGGCGTTATCAAGCTGGTGAAGGTATACATCGCCATGAAGCGCAAGCTGAGCGTCGGCGACAAGATGGCCGGCCGCCACGGAAACAAAGGCGTCATCGCGCGCATCCTGCCGGAAGAGGACATGCCTTACCTCGAAGACGGGACGCCGGTGGAAATCGTCCTGAATCCACTCGGTGTGCCAAGCCGTATGAATGTGGGCCAGATTCTTGAGACCCATCTGGGCTGGGCCGGATTCGCACTGGGCCAGAAGATCAACGAGTTGTTGCAACAGAACTCGAAGGCCGCACAGTTACGCCTCGCTTTCAAGGAGATGTTCAAGAACACGCCGTTCCTGGGAAGCCTGGTCGATCTCGACGACGAAACGATTGAGCGCGTAGCCGACGGCATGAAAGATGGCGTCTTCTTCGGCTCGCCGGTATTCGACGGTTCGAAGGAAAGCGAGATCAAGTCGTTGCTGGCGGAAGGTGACCTGCCCACATCGGGCAAGACCTACCTGTACGACGGCATGACGGGTGACAAGTTCGAGCAGCCGGTAACGGTGGGCTATATCTACATGCTCAAACTCTCTCACCTGGTCGACGACAAGATCCACGCGCGTTCGATTGGTCCGTACTCGCTGATCACGCAGCAGCCGCTGGGCGGCAAGGCCCAGTTCGGCGGACAGCGTTTCGGCGAAATGGAAGTGTGGGCGCTGGAAGCTTATGGCGCAGCGTACATCCTGCAGGAATTGCTCACCGCGAAGTCCGATGACGTTTATGGCCGCACCAAGATTTACGAGGCCATCGTCAAAGGCGAAGCGGCGATCGAGCCGGGTGTGCCGGAGTCGTTCAACGTGCTGATCCGCGAGTTGCAGTCGCTGTGTTTGGACGTGGAGCTGATCAAGACCCACGACCGGAAGCAGCTTCCGGCTCCCGAGCCCGTTGCGGCCGACTGACGCTGGCATTTGAGGATCAGGGTAGCTGCCTCTATCGCTTCCGCAAGAGGCAGCACCCGATGAAGATTGATGTACCGGGAGCCGCGAACGGCTGCGCAAAGCCGTGTCCCCTGCCTTCCGCATAGCGGAACCGCAGGGAAGGAGGACATTTTGTACCGTTCGAGTCCATTCGATCTAGGAAATGCTATCGCCGATTTCGACGCGATCCGTATCAGCCTGGCCTCGCCGGAAAAGATTCGCAGCTGGTCGCACGGCGAAGTCACCAAGCCCGAGACCATCAACTACCGCACCTTCAAGCCGGAGCGCGATGGCTTGTTCTGCGCCCGCATCTTTGGGCCGGTCACCGACTGGGAGTGCCTCTGCGGCAAGTACAAGCGCATGAAGCACCGTGGCGTGATCTGCGACAAGTGCGGAGTTGAAGTTACGCTGTCGAAGGTCCGTCGCGAGCGCCTGGGCCACATCGAGCTGGCATCCCCCTGCTCGCACGTGTGGTTCTTCAAGGGACTGCCCAGCCGTATCGGGCACATCCTCGACATCTCGCTGCGCGAGCTTGAGTCCGTGCTCTACTTCGAAGCCTACGTCGTGGTCGAAGCCGGCGAAGCTCCGGTGAAAGAGCGCGAGGTCATCAAGGACGAAGCCAAGTTCCGCGAACTGGATCAACAGTTCCGCGCCACCGGCTTCAAGGCCATGATGGGCGCCGAGGCAATCAAAGAATTGCTGAAGCGGGTTGAGGTCGAGACCATGTCGACCGAGTTGCGCGAGAAGATGCGCACCGAGACCTCGGTTCAGAAGCGCCTGAAGTATGCCAAGCGCCTGAAAGTGGTCGAGGCCTTCCGCAAGAGCGGCAACAAGCCGCAGTGGATGATCCTCGACGTGATCCCGGTCATTCCGCCGGAGCTGCGTCCGCTGGTTCCACTCGACGGCGGCCGCTTCGCCACGTCCGATTTGAACGATCTGTACCGTCGCGTCATCAACCGCAACAACCGGTTGAAGAAGCTGATGGACCTGCACGCTCCGGAAGTCATTGTGCGTAACGAAAAGCGCATGTTGCAGGAAGCCGTGGACGCGCTGTTCGACAACGGACGCCGTGGCCGCGTGCTGCGTGGCGCCAACAATCGCCCGCTGAAGTCGCTCTCCGACACGCTGAAGGGCAAGCAGGGACGCTTCCGCCAGAACCTGCTGGGCAAGCGCGTGGACTACTCCGGCCGTTCGGTGATCGTGGTCGGTCCCGAGCTCAAGCTGCAGCAGTGCGGCTTGCCGAAGAAGATGGCTCTGGAACTGTTCAAGCCGTTCATCTATCACCGGCTGGAGCAGACCGGACATTGCACCACCATCAAGCAGGCGAAGGAGATGGTTGAGCAGCAGGAGCCCATCGTATGGGACATCCTGGAAGAGGTGATTAAAGATCACCCCGTCCTGCTGAACCGCGCTCCTACGCTTCACCGGCTCGGCATTCAGGCGTTTGAGCCGGTGCTGGTGGAAGGCAAGGCGATCAAGATTCACCCGCTGGTCTGCACCGCGTTCAACGCAGACTTCGACGGTGACCAGATGGCCGTGCACATTCCGCTGTCGCCGGAAGCGCAGGTTGAAGCCAGCGTGCTGATGCTGGCCTCGCACAACATCCTGTCGCCGGCGTCGGGCCAGCCGATCACTGTTCCTACGCAGGACATGGTGCTGGGCATTTACTACCTGACCAAAGCCAAGCCGGGCGCCAAAGGTGAAGGCCGCGCCTTCGCCAACATCGAGGAAGTGCTGATCGCGAAGGAAGCGGGCGAGGTGGAAACGCTCACCCCGATCCGTCTGCGCTACACCGGCGAGGTCATGGACCTCACCACGGCGTACGACGATCAGGACGTGACGCACACCGAGCCGACCAACTTCGAGCGTCAGTTCATCTCGACGACGGTGGGTCGCGCCATCATGAACGATCACCTGAAGCGTGGCGCGGCAGACATGCCGTACATCAACGGCCTGCTCAAGAAGAAGGGCGTCGGCCAGTTGGTGAACTACTGCTACCTGCGCTTCGGCCTGGAGACCACGGTGCGGATGCTCGACGGCATCAAGCAGCTTGGCTTCCAGTACGCAACCAAGGCTGGCCTGTCGATCGGCATCGACGACATGGTCATCCCGCAGAGCAAAGCCGGACTGGTACGCGACGCTGAGCAGCAGGCCATCGCGGTTCAACAGCAGTACCTCGACGGCGCCATCACCAACGGCGAGCGCTACAACAAGGTGGTTGAAATCTGGTCGAAGATCACCGAAGACGTGGCTGACGAGATGTTCGGCGCCATGCAGCAGCGTGACAAGATGGGCGAAATCAACCCCATCTACGTCATGGCTGACTCCGGCGCTCGTGGTTCGAAGCAGCAGATTCGCCAGCTCTCGGGCATGCGCGGATTGATGGCCAAGCCTTCGGGCGAGATCATCGAGACGCCGATCACGGCGAACTTCCGCGAAGGCCTCACCGTGCTGGAGTACTTCATCTCCACCCACGGCGCGCGTAAGGGCTTGGCCGATACCGCTCTCAAGACTGCGGACTCGGGCTACCTCACGCGTCGGCTGGTCGACGTGGCTCAGGACGTGATCATCAGCGAGTACGACTGCGGAACCGTCGATGGCATCTACGTCACCTCCATCGTGGAGTCGGGCGAGATCATCGAGGCGCTGCGCGACCGTATCGTTGGCCGCGTGTCGCTGGAGAAGATCAAGGACTACGAAGGCAACGTCATCGTCGACGTCAACCAGGAAGTTACGGAAGACCTGTCGGTTGCGGTGCAGGCTGCCGGTATCGAGCGGGTGAAGATTCGCTCGGTGCTCACCTGCGAATCGAAGCGCGGTGTCTGCGTCATGTGCTACGGACGCAACCTGGCTTCGGGCCGCCTGGTCGAGTTGGGCGAGGCCACGGGAGTTATCGCGGCGCAGTCCATCGGCGAGCCGGGAACGCAGCTCACCATGCGTACCTTCCACATCGGCGGCACGGCTTCGCGAGTCAGCGAGCAGTCGCGCCTCGATGCCAAGAACAACGGCGCGGTGCGCTTCGTGAACATGGTCACGGTCCGCTCCAAGGAAGGCTTCCTGGTGGTCATGAACCGCAACGGTTCCATCACCGTGGTCGACGAGAAGGGCCGCGAAAAGGAACGCTACGCTGTCGTATACGGCGCTCGCGTGAAGGTCGAAGATGGTCAGCAGGTTTCGCTCGGCGATGTTCTGGTCGAGTGGGATCCGTATACCTTCGCGATCCTTACCGAAATCGGCGGAACTGTGCAGTTCAAGGACCTGCAGGAAGGTCTCACGCTGCATGAAGAAGTCGACGAGGTCACGGGCCTGTCGCGTCACGTGGTCATGGATTCGCCGGACGAGAAGCGCCAGCCCGCCATCAGCATCAAGGGCGGCAAGAGCACCAAGCGTTACCTCATGCCTTCCCGCGCTCACTTGATGGTGCAGGATGGCGACGAGGTCACGCCGGGCGATGTGCTGGCGAAGATTCCGCGCGAGACCACCAAGACCAAGGACATCACGGGCGGTCTGCCGCGCGTGGTCGAACTGTTCGAAGCCCGCAAGCCGCGCGAAACCGCTGTCATCAGCGAAATCGATGGCGTGGTGAAGTTCGGCGACGTGGCCAAGGGCCAGCGCAAGATCTACGTGGTGGCCGACAACGGTACCGAAAAGGAATACTCGGTGCCGCGTGGCGTTCACATCAACGTTCAGGAAGGCGAGCGTATTCGCGCCGGCGAGCCGCTGATGGATGGTCCGCTCAACCCGCACGACATTCTTGCCGTGCTGGGAGAGAAAGAGCTGCAGGCTTACCTGGTCAACGAAATCCAGGAAGTCTACCGCTTGCAGGGCGTGAACATCAGCGACAAGCACATCGAAGTCATCGTTCGCCAGATGATGCGCTGGGTGAAGGTGGAAGACGTGGGCGACACGACGTTCCTGCTCGAGCAGCAGGTCGACAAGTTCCGCTTCCGCGAAGAGAACGAGAAGGCGATTGCCAACGGCGGCAAACCGGCTACGGGCCGTCCGCTGCTGCTCGGCATCACCAAGGCCTCGCTCTCGACCGACTCCTTTATCTCGGCGGCCTCCTTCCAGGAGACCACGCGCGTGCTGACCGAAGCGTCCATTCAGGGCGCGGTCGATCACCTGCGCGGACTCAAGGAGAACGTCATCGTGGGCCGTCTCATCCCCGCGGGAACCGGCATGGAGTACTACCGCAATGTCCGGCTTTCGGAGGAGATGGAGCAGGCCGCATCGAAGGTGCAGGAGGAAGTCACGGCCGCGTACGAGGAAGCCGAACGCGCGCTGGAACTGCTCCGCAACGAAGGCGAGAACGAAGGCGAAGAGCTGGTCACCGAGTAAGACTCTCGGTTCATCAAAGCTGTAATCACATTGCCCGGGGCGAAAGCTCCGGGCTTTTTTTGCTATGAAGCCCGTCTTACAACTGAGTTTTGAAAGTGAGTTTGAAACTCAGTTTTGAAAGTGAGTTTTGAAAGGGCACGGCTTCAGCCGTGCCGCCACGGGACGGAGGTTTCTAGGGCTTTGGCCCCTGACGTACTCCGGTTCACCAAGCTAGTATGTAGTGGAAGTCCGGCGTAGGATACCGGAGACGACGATCAATCGTTCGTCAACGTGGAGGTCGTAAATGATTCGATAGCTGCCGACCCGTCTGCGCCATGCTGTGGGTTGACCCTTCAGGCGCTGAATGTCGCCGCTGAACGGGTCTTCCTGCATTGCAAGCAGGGCAGCTTTAACGCGTTGCTGATCGCTTCCGGGGAGCTTTCGAAACTCTTTTTGTGCCGGTCCGGCGATTCGCAGATTCCAGGCCATTCAAGAACTCGCTTAAGGATAGCGAATCTCCTCGCCTGAGGGCAGCTCGGCCTCGGCGAAGGGCTGCAAGCTCGGCTGTTGTGGGTTGAATCGTGGGGTAACGCTGCTCAAAATAGACGCGTAACGCCTCGCGTACGAGCTCCGATCGGGTGCGGGATTCGCGTTTGCGCACCTCCTCGAACTGCCGCAGCAGTTCTGGAGGCAGGGAAATGGTCATGATTTCGGTGGTTCGCATGATTTACTAAGTATTACTTTATACTACTAGCCAGAGGTTCGCTTCAATCATGCCTAAGAAACGTCCGTCCCCAAAGAGGCGCTCGGCTGACGAGAAAGCACCCAAGGAGTCCCGCCGCATCGAGGCGCGCAAAGGTATCCTCGCTTATTATGGCAGCGGCATTTGGGAGGGTGATCTTCGGGCGATGCGCAAGGATCGTGTTTTAACTAAACGCCCCGACACCAACTGACAACTGACCACCGGCAGCTGCCAACTGCTTTTCCATCGCCCCTTCACCCCCAGCCTGTGTAAACTGCTTCTGCGCACACTGATGCTCTCTTTCTTTCAACATCTGCGGCTGGCCTTCTGGCGGTCGTTCGAGCACGACGCCTTCGCCATTGCCAAGGCGGCTGCCTTCTCGGCGATTCTCACCCTCTTCCCTGCCGTGCTGGTGCTGGCTTCGGTGCTGTCCACCTCGAACACGACGGAGACTTTCTTTCGCGAGGTCTATCGTTCGCTCGGCCGCATTTTGCCCGAAGGCACCAGCAGTGCTGTGTTGCAGTATTTTTCGGCAAGCAAGCCGGTCAAGTTCAAGCTGCTGTTCACCACCTCGATCTTCACCCTGTGGACCGCCTCGGGCGTCATGATTTCCTGGATGGAAGGGTTCCGCAAGGCTTACCAGATGCCGAAGACCTGGGGGCTGGTGAAGGAACGCATGATCGCGTTACTGCTGGTCGTATTGGCTGGGTTGCCGATGGCGTTTGCTTCCTTCCTGGTGGCCTTTGGAAACCAGATCGAGCGTTGGTCGGTTTACCACACCGGGCACGAGCTGGGGCCGTACATCCTGGGCCTGTGGACCGCCGTCCGCTGGATTATCTCGGCTCTGACCAGCATTGCGGTCATCGGGCTCGTCTATCACCACGGAGTTCCGCGCACCCAGCCCTGGCACCGCGTGTTACCTGGGTCGGCACTGGCGACCGTGCTGTGGTTCGTTTCCACCGTCCTGTTCGGCTTTTATCTGCGGCGCTACGCCAACTACGACGTTATCTACGGCTCGGTGGGAGCAGCGATTTCGCTGCTGATCTGGCTGTACCTCGTCTCCATGGTGGTGCTTATCGGCGCGGAGTTCAACGCTCTGCGCTTCCCGCGTTATCTGTTTGGGTCCCACTCTGACATCGATACCGGAAAGAGAAAGGTCCAGGCGTGAGAAGAAGCCGTCAGCTGTCAGCTGTCAGCTGTCAGATTGCCGCCAGCCATCCCCGAGTGCATACACAACACTAATGCCCGACTCTTCTTCCGCCCTCGATCCGCTTCGCATGCCTTCGACCCATCGTCGCCGTGCGAAGATCGTGTGCACCATCGGTCCGGCGAGCGATTCCGAAGAAGGCATGCGCGACCTGATGCTCGCCGGTATGGATGTGGCGCGCTTGAACTTTTCCCACGGAACCCACGACAAGCATCGCGAACGCATTCTGCGCCTGCGCTCCGTTGCCGCCGGGCTGGGCAGGCCGCTCTGTCTTCTTCAGGATTTGCAAGGCCCTAAGATACGAACCGGCAAGCTCAAGGACCACCTTCCCATCACGCTCATTGCCGGACAAACGCTGACCATCACATCCGACGACGTGCCCGGCTCACCCTGGGTCATCGCCACCACTTACAACGGGCTCGCTCATGATGTGAAGCCGGGAGAGCGGATCTTGCTCTCCGATGGAAAGATCGAGCTTCGCGCACAAGAAATTCGCAACGGCGACGTCATCTGCGAAGTGCTCAACGGCGGCACGCTGGCTGAAAATCAGGGGATCAACCTGCCCGGGACGAATATCAGCCTCCCTTCTCTCACTGACAAAGATCTGGCCGACCTCGAATTCGGAATGAAGAGCGGTGTCGACGTGGTCGCGATATCGTTTGTTCGATCGGCGGCCGACGTGGTGCGGGCAAAGGCAGCGATCGCACGCTATCGCGATGATGTCGGAGTGATTGCCAAGCTGGAAAAGCCGCAGGCCATCGAAGATCTGGACGCGATCCTCAGGGAAGCGCACGGCGTGATGGTGGCGCGAGGGGATTTGGGAGTAGAAATCGCTCCTGAGAAGGTCCCCACCGTCCAGAAATACGTCATTCGGCGGGCGCTCGATTTTCGCCGTCCCGTCATAACCGCAACCCAGATGCTGGAATCGATGATGGTAAATCCGCGGCCTACGCGAGCCGAAGCCAGCGATGTTGCCAACGCCGTGTTCGATGGCACAGACGCGGTTATGCTCTCGGGCGAAACCGCCGTGGGCAAGTATCCGCGGGAGGCAGTTGAGATGATGGCGCGAATCGTGAGCGAAGCCGAAGCCGCGAACGCGCATCCCTTGACGCCGGAGCACCAGAGCGGTCAGCGTCTCTCCATCGCCGAAACCATCTGCGAATCGATGGCGCATGCCGCGCGCGACCTGAACGTCCGCGCCATTGCCATCTTTACCGAAACCGCGAATACCGCCCGCATTCTCTCAAAGTATCGCCCTGCAGCGGATATTTATGGCTTCACCTTCAGCGAAGCAGTACACAATCGCATGAACGCGCTCTGGGGAGTGACGCCGGTCCGCTGTCCAGCGGAACTTACGGTCGAGGCCATGGCTCAATTTGCGGAAGATCAACTCCGAGCTTCGCGCGTGCTCTCACCCGGAGATGTATTTGGCCTGGTTGCCGGGACGCAGCGCGTCGGCGGAGCAACCAATTTCATGCGGCTCATCGCCGTGCAATCGAAAATCCAGTGAGGTGAAACGTGGGCGAGGAAATCGTATCGCTGGCAATCATTGAGGCTCTTCCAGGCAAAGCGGAGGAGCTGGTTTCACTGCTGCGCGAGCTGTATACCTTAATGCATTCCAAGGGATATAGCCGCGACACCTTGCGTCGTGACGCTGCACGCCCCGACCACTTCTGTCACACCCGTTACTGGAAGTCCGAAGAGACTCGGGCAGAGGCCCAGCACGATCCCGAGGTACATCGCTATTGGTTACGCTTGCCGGAACTCTGCAACATACCGGTAATTTACGAGAGCCTGGAGATGGTCTTCGAAACCTAACTTCAGTTCACCCAACCGGAACGTGAGTCGCCGTTTTTCTTGTCGCTACGGGGAGTGCTCGGATCCTTGAAATTGCCGTATTCGTCGAAGTACTCGTCGTGTTTGTAGTCGTTCGGCTCGCGCTTGCGCATGTAGACCTCGAACTTCCGTGCCGCGCGCCGCCGCTTCCACTTGTAGTAGGAGTTGCGCAATCCGTAATAGCGCTCAGAGGTCGCGTAACCAAAGCCGCGGCGCGGTACAAACTTCAGGAAAATGTAGCCAAAGATCAGGCCGCCAAGATGCGCCATGTACGCTGTCGATTGCCCAAGCGTATGCGCGGACGATAGCGCCCCGTACAGCGCTAGTCCAATGATGCCGATGACGAAGTACTTCGCTTTGATCAGGAACGGCAACGGGAAGAGCATGATTTCCGAATCGCCGTGTAAGATTCCGAATGCCAGCAATAGGCCATAGACGCCGCCGGAGGCGCCAACGGTCGTGATCTCTGGGCTAGCCCCCAGCAGACCGGTGAAGGATACAACGATGGTCGTGAGCGCGGCCCCAATCACGCAGAAGAAGTAGAACTGCATGAAAAGGTTGTAGCCCCAGTCCTGCTCCAACTGCGCACCGAACATCCAAAGCGCCAGCATATTGAACAGCAGATGCAAGACGCCTTCGTGCAGGAATGCGTACGTCACCGACTGCCAGATCCAGCCGTGCAATATCGTAAGCACGGGCACCAGGCCAAAATGAAAGTCGAGCCAGGTACGCACAGGATACGAGGTAAACGCCCCGGCCAGTGCCTCGAGCAGGAAGATCGCGCAATTGGCGATGAGCAGTTGCTTCACCGCGCGGGTGAACGGCGGGAAGCTCAGTCCCATGCCGCCGAGGCTGGAGGTGCGTCGCATTGAAAGTTCTATTTTAGATGCTTCTATGGCCAGACTGCCGATCAAATTGACCACAGCGGCACCGAGACACAGGGACTTCTAAGTCTGCTCTGTGCCTCTGTGTCTCTGTGGTTCAAACGCCTCTTGTTATCGCTCCGGGACGGGCACGACCGCCAGGCTGCGATGCCCTTTGGCGTCCACGGCGACCACAGCGAAGATCACGTTGTCTTTGGACATCGGCAGCGTTGCTTTGGTCACGTTGCCAACATCCTTGGCGTTGGTCCATTCCGACGCCGTCGTATCGCGCCACACCACCTCATAGGATGTCGCCAGTCCTCCCGGCGAGGCCTCCCACACCAGCGTCGAATCGTTCTGCAATTCCTTTGTCAGAATGCGCACGTTGGCCGGCGGAGCGGGCGCAGAGGCCAGTGACGCCAAGGTTGCGGCATTCACCCGTGCGACGTTGGCAACGTAATCGTAATCCACGAACTTGGGCAGATCGCCGTACTCCACTCCATTCTCCGTGCGCAGGGTCTGATGCTGATGGTTGTAGTTTTCGCGAAATTCCGTGAAGCGCACCGCGGCATAGCCTTGCTGATTGAATGAGGTCTGATCGCCTCCGCGCAGAAAGCGATCAGGCCGGAAGACGAGCAGCGGGCGGAAGCTAGTGGACCCCAGATACTCCTGCGAAGTCGCAGCGATGTAGCGCGCCAGTTGCCGCGACAAACTGTCGTTCTCGCCGGCCAGCGAGCGAATCTGCTTGATCTGCTTATCGTCCGCATTAGCTGGAATGCCCTCAGAAAAAACGCGCACGACATGTGGATTCTGCAATGTGTCCCCCGGCGTCTTGTCTCCGCCCACGATGTCGTTGTTCAGCGCCGCCTCGATATTCCAGCCTTGCGCCTTCGCCATCTTGGCGAAATGGGCGCTGCCGTAGAGGCCCTGCTCTTCCCCTGCGACCGTAAGGAAGATGATCGTCGCCGGGAACTTGTATTTGCTCAACACGCGCGCGCATTCCATGCTGACTGCCGTACCACTGCCGTCGTCATTGGCTCCGGGCGCCTGCTGCGTGGTGTCATTGGTCTCGGAGTTGCGCGAATCGTAGTGGCCGGTCACCAGCACGATACGGCCGGCATTCGCGGGATCGCTTCCGCGCAGTACGGCATATACGTTGGTGAGTTTCGTCGGTTTCGGAACGCGCGGTCCCGGCTCCTGGGTGAACTCGTCGGTCTTCACCTCCAGGCAGCCGCCGCACTCCTTGGAGTATTGCTCGAACTGGCCCTTGATCCAATCTGCCGCGGCATTGGCACCCTTGCCGCTCGACGGCGGCATGTCTGACGACAAGGTCTGCCGTGTGTAGAAGGTGACCAGCTCCAGGATGGTCTGTTGGATCTGCTTGGCTGAAACATTACGAAGCGCCGCCGCGATCTGCGGATCGGGCTTGGCCGCCGGCAGCGGGTTGGAATTCGAGGAACTTTGAGCAACCGTGGGCAGAACCGTCAACATCAAAATCGCGATTCCGGCAAGCAGATATTTTGGATTCTTCATGAGAACCTGAAACCTCGACATTTCTTCAGCGTCTGTTACTTGACGCTGTCAGCAAGAGATTCTAAATATAAGAGGGCGGTTGGCGCTGCCCATTAGCGGCCAGGCCGATAAGGAACGGAGGGCATCATCATGGTAATTTGTCCGGAATGCGAAAGCGATCTCGATATCGAAGAAGATGAGGTCGACGAAGGTGAAGTCGTCTCCTGTCCGGAGTGCGGCACTGATTTTGAAGTGGTGGCGATCGATCCTCTTGAATTGAGCAAGGTGGAGGAGAAGGACGACGACGACAAAGACGAGGACGCCGAAGAGGAGAGTGCGTATTGAGCCGTGTGCCATCCGATGTCGGTAGGGTCACCGGCTCGCTCTCCGTCGTGCTCGCGATGTTGTTGATGGGTGGTGCACTCTACTCCGCACCACTTGACCCGCTCCCCCAAACCACCTCCGGGAACGCGGGCAAAGACTACGCCCTGATTTTCGGAACCGTGTGGGGACCCGACTCCCGTCCCCTGGCAGGGGTGCCCATCAGGATTCGAGTAAACTCGGAGAAGAAGTTCCGCTGGGAGCAGGTGTCAAACCATACCGGCGAGTTCGCCCAACGCGTTCCCGTCGGCAAACAGGACTACGTGGTTCAGGCCGACATCAAGACCCCGAAGGGTATCTCCAAACCGGAAGTCAAGGTGCACGTCGACGACAACGAACGGCAGGACGTCGGAATTCACCTGACGGAGCAACAACTGCAAAGTCAGTAAGGACAATTCAAACCAGATGAAGAAGCCGCTGAACCTACTGTTTCTCTCTTTTGTGCTGCTGTCGTGCGGCGCCTGGCAATTGCAGATTCCCCTGTCGCAGTCTCCGCATGACGATTCGGACAAAAAAGCGCGCGTCAACCAGCGGGTTCTTACCGGAGTGGTGATGGACAAGAACGACCAACCCATCGCCAACGCCGTCGTCTACCTGAAGAACGAGAAGACGCTGAACGTGCGCACCTTCTTCGCCCAGAAGGACGGAACGTATCGCTTTCCGCAGTTGGAGCGCAACGTTGACTACGAAGTTTATGCCGAGCTCGACGGCAAGCGTAGCGATACCAAGACGGTGAGCCAATTCGACGACCGCAACGCTCCCCACGTTAATCTGCGAATCAAATAGTCGTCCCCTCCATACTAAATTCCGGGTGTCATCCCGAAGGGACGTCAGTCCTTGAGGGGCCTGCAGTTGCGTCGGGCCACGAATTTATGCCGGGGCGAGCAAAATGCAGATCCTTCGACTTCCGTCTCAGGATGACACTCGGGAAATGTTGGAGTCGGCTGAGCCTTGAACCATGTGTGTCATCCCGAAGGGACGTCAGTCCCTGAGGGACCTGCAGTTGCGTCAAGCCACGAATTTATGGCCGGGCGAGCAAAATGCAGATCCTTCGACTTCGTCTCAGGATGACACTCGTGAAATGTTGGAGTCGGCTGAGCCTTGAACTATGTGTGTCATCCCGAAGGGACGTCAGTCCCTGAGGGACCTGCAGTTGCGTCAAGCCACGAATTTATGCCGGGGTGAGCGAACTGCAGATCCTTCGACTTCGTCTCAGGATGACAACCAAAATTCAACAACAAAGGCCGCCATCGCTGGCGGCCTCTTGAGTCAATGTTGCTGGGTTAACTGTTTTCGTTGCTGGCGCGTTTCCAGTTCATGAACTCGCCAATCGTGGAACCCGCTCCGGAAGAAGAAGTGCTCGTTGCCGGAGCTTTGTAGGCTTCCACTTCGCCACGGGTGGCTTCCTCGCCCACCGCTCGAATGCTGAGCCCGACCTTCTTTTCGGCCGGATTCATCTTGATGATCTTGAACTCGAACTCCTGTCCGGCTTCGAGCTTGATCGGCGCTCCGTGCGCGTCCACCGCTTCCGAGTTATGGCACAAGCCCTCGACGCCATCGGCAATTTCGACGAAGGCTCCGAAGCTGGCCAGCCGCAGTACCTTACCGTGAATTACATCGCCGACGCGATGCTGATCGAAGAAGGTCTCCCACACATCGGGCTGAAGCTGCTTCACGCCCAGTGACAGGCGGCGTTGGTCGGGCTCGATAGCCAGAACAATGGCGCGCACCTTGTCACCCTTCTTCAGCACTTCGGAAGGATGCTTCACCCGCTTGGTCCAGCTCAGGTTGCTGACGTGAACCAGGCCGTCGATGCCATCTTCGATTTCGATGAAGGCGCCAAAGTCGGTAAGGTTGCGAACCTTGCCTTCGACCACGGTCCCCGCCGGAAACTTCTCGTGCAACGTCTCCCAGGGATTCGATTCGAGCTGCTTCAGGCCAAGGCTGATGCGGCGCTCGGTGGGATTCACGTTGAGCACCACGGCTTCCACCTGATCGCTTACGTTCACCAGCTTCGAGGGATGCTTCATGCGCTTGGACCACGTCATCTCACTGACGTGTACCAGGCCTTCAATTCCCTGCTCCAGTTCGATGAACGCCCCGTAATCGGTAACGCTGATCACGCGCCCGCGAACATGCGCTCCGATAGGATAACGTTCCGCAGCATCCAGCCACGGATCAGGAGTGAGCTGCTTGAAGCCCAGGGATACGCGCTGCTTGTCCTTGTCGAACTTCAGCACCTTTACCTGGATCTGATCGCCGACCTGCACCAAATCGTGAGGGTGCGTCAGGCGTCCCCATGACATATCGGTGATGTGCAGCAAACCGTCAATGCCACCTAAATCGACGAAGGCGCCGTATTCGGTGAGGTTCTTTACCGCCCCGGTTAGGATCGCGCCTTCCTCCAGGTGATCGAGAGTCTTGGAGCGCTTTTCCGTCTGCTCTTCTTCCAGCAGCTGCTTGCGCGAAACCACAATGTTGCCGCGCTTCTTGTTCAGCTTGATGATGCGGATTTCAATCTCGTGACCCTTAAGCCCGTCGAGGTTGCGCAATGGCCGAAGATCGACCTGCGAGCCGGGAAGGAACGCACGTGCGCCCAGGATATCGACCGTGAGGCCGCCCTTGATGCGATCGATGACACGCACCTTTACGGATGCCTTGTCGTTGTAGGCTTTCTCGATTTCATCCCACGCGCGCAGTCTCTGGGCCTTCTGATGGGAGAGGTTGATGTACCCCTCTTCCGTGTGCCCCGGTTCGCGCATGACCGCGATCTCGTCGCCCGCCGTGACGGTGACATTGCCTTCGTGATCGGTAAACTCCGACACGGGAACCACGCCTTCAGACTTGTAGCCGATATCGACCACAACGTACTGAGGTGTGACTTTAAGTACGTGACCGGAGACGATCTGCTCGTCATTTAGCGCGGCTTCAGTCTGGGCCTGCTCCTGTTCGAACGATTCCAGCACGCTGGCGAAGTCTTCCATGCCGGGCTCTTTATCAGCCTTCTTCGGGACCGAGGTTGGAGCCGAGGCTGGAGCCGCGGTTTCAGCCGGCGTCTGGGCGGCAACAGGAGTTGGCGGAGCTTCGGGTGTTTCGGAGGCGCGCTCCTCCCGCGGTTGTTCAGCCTGAGGTTCAGCTTGGGCATGCTCTGCTGGTTGAGCATTGGCAGCTTGCTGGTCGTGACCCTGATTCGACGCCTGCGCGTCGTAAGTTTGCTCTGTTGGCTGGTGTTCGGAGGCAGGGTCCTGAGTTTGCGTGGTCGAGGTTTCAGTTTGAGTGTTGTCGAGAGCCATGGGTTGAGTACTTGAGCTACCGCTATTTGAGTAACGATAGAGAGCCTGGATTCAAAACGGACTGCTGGCTTGAGTCTTCGTGGATGATTTCCCGCTTCTGCGGGTCTGGAACAACCCAGCGGCCGGATCCTTTGCAGCGGGCCCCGCGAGCTAAGGACTGCTTCGACTATAGCAACCGGCCCTAGCAGTGTCAAACCTGTAACCTCAACAAAGGCACGCATTTCTGGGACGAACACTGAATTTTTATGCACCCTTAACCAAGGGCTCAAATTGCCCTGCTGCCGCGAGCGAACTTGCGGCGAATTCCTCATCCCCGGGACGCACTCTGCTCCGCAAAATCGTGGTCTGATACTCTGCCGTTGTGGACTACCTTTGGGCACCCTGGCGCTATGCGTATGTCAGCACCGCCGAGCAGGCTCCAGACTGCGTTTTCTGCCATCTTCAGGCCATGGGCGATGATGAGCGGGCGCTCATTGTGCATCGCGGACGACACAATTTCGTCGTGCTCAATGCCTTCCCTTACACCTCTGGACATTCCATGGTTGTTCCCTATCAGCATCTTGACCGGATCAGTAAGCTCCCGGCGGAATCGCTCTGCGAGATGACGGAGCTCACGCAGCGGCTCGAGGCAATTCTGTTCCACGAGTACCATCCCGATGGCGTGAATCTCGGCATGAACATCGGCAAGGCCGCCGGAGCCGGAGTCGCCGGCCATGTCCACATGCACGTCCTGCCGCGCTGGGTCGCGGACGCGAACTTCATGACCGTAGTCGGCGAAACCCGCGTGCTGCCTGAGCTGCTCTCTGAGACCTACTCCCGCCTGAAACAAGCCTTCACCAAAACTTAGCTGAGCCCACATTCTGTTGCGGTCCTGCATCTGAGTGACGGTAATCGAACGCTACCCCATAGGAGTGCCCCATGGCGCATTACGGAATGCTGCGCGACTACCGCTTCAGCAACGACGTTGACGATATACGCGGCTCATCACTTTATGGAATCGACGATGAAAAACTAGGCAAGATTGATGACGTCATCTTCGATCACAGCAGCGGCAACATCCGCTACGCGGTGGTCGATTCCGGCGGCTGGCTCAGCAGCAAGCAGTTCCTCGTGCCCGCCGACCGCATTCGTCCCGATGCCAAACACAAGGACGACTTTCACGCCGACATGACGAAGAAACAGATCGAAGCCCTGCCACGCTACGACGAAGACAGCTTTAAACACGACAAGAGCGACAACGAACGCTCCTGGTCCGACTACGACGAGCGCTATCGCAAATCGCTGGAAACCACCGGCGACGTGATGCACCGCGAAGGAAGCACGCATGCCATCACTCCCGATCCTAGCGAACTGCCTGCGACTGGAGAACCGCTGCCCAACGAGGAAAGCTTGGAGCCGGACCGGATCGCGGGCATATTTAACGACCCCACTCCCAACTCGAGCAGAACTCGCCTGCGCCCCTCCGGGATCGCAGCACGGGCTGAGGATTCCGCCGTAGTAGGCCAATCGGTTCCTGAAGAGATGCCGACACGTTTGGAGGAAGAGGCGCTGGACCGGCGGCCTGTGACGGGAACCACCGGCCAAAGCTACGACAGCAATCGCCGGCTCTCCGCTTTCGAAGATCACCTGCGCCGCAATCGGGTGGATATTACTTCAAGCTGTCGAAGCTGTGAGGTGAAGAAGGACAGGGTGGCTTAGGTCAATAAGTTTGGAAACTTCGTAGAGAACTGATGACGGGCGCGACACTCGCGTCCGTCTCTATTTTGCGATCTGCTGCGGAGGCGCTGAGAAAGGGCTTATGAATCGATCATGGAAGCTTCCGGGAAACGCAGCTTGCATTTCGAGAGCGCCCGGTTCAGCAGGTCCTCGATCTCCGTCTCTTCACAATTGCGCGCCATCGCCAATTCGCTGGCCAATAGATAGCGAGCGCGCTCCAGCATTTTCTTCTCGCGGAAACTTAGGGGCTTGGTCTGCGCCAGCAGAAGCAGGCCCTTCAGAACCACGGCCACGTCGATAAGCGAGCCGGTCCGCATCTTGTCGGAGTTTTCCTTGAAGCGGTATTTCCAGTCGGCGTTGTTCTCGATTTCGCCATCCATCAGGAAATCGAGCACCTTCTGCACTTCCCCATTGCGGACGACCCTGCGAAGGCCGACACTTCCCACGTTGTGGAAAGGAACCATCACTTTCAGACTGCTGGCTTTGATTTTCAGGAGGTAAAAACGTTCGATTTGAGTGCCGATTGTCCGGCTGCTGATCTGTTCGATTATGCCTACCCCATGGTTCGGGTAGACCACCTTGTCTCCGATACTAAAGCTCTGGTTATTCATGAGGGCCACCGCGTAGCGCGGTCGAACCAGGTCGGTATGAAGGGCAACCACTCGTACAACTTATGTGGTAAGTATAGCCTTCTGCGCGGAGCCGGTCAATGTTGTCATTTTGCGCCAAGTGCGATCGCGTAGTCAGGCTCACTAAATGTGGCCGACGGTTTGTAATTCTGCAAACTGGGTGCTAACATCCGACTTCATCAAAGCTCATGCACGGAGGCAATCATGGCTGAGAACGATGGCAGCGGTTTCTTGTGGTTCCTGGCGGGATTAGGTATTGGCGCAGCGGTCGGCATTCTCTATGCCCCGACCACCGGAGAGGAAACCCGGCAGAAGCTTATGGACGCGGCCGAACAGGGACGGGATGCGGTCAAAGACCGCGCACGCCAGGCGCGTGAACAAGCTGGAACCTGGGTTGATCGTGGTCGCGACTACATCTCCCAGCAAAAGGACCAGTTCCGCTCGGCGGTCGACGCCGGCAAACAGGCATATCACGAGGCTACGGCGGAGAAGCCCGAAACCTCGCCTGGCCAGTAGTCCATTGCCTGGCAGTGGGAAGAGCGGTCGCTAAACTCCACCCAAGGAGCATCCCATGGACGATAAGCTGACCATTTTCATCGCCGTTACCGCGGCCGCTGTAGTCACGCAAATGCTGATCCTGGCAGTGATAGCCGCCATCATGTGGCGGCTCGCCGCTCGCGTGCAGGATCTGCAATCGCATGCGATGCCGTTGATTGAGGATTCCAAGAAACTCGCGGCCAACGTACAGACTCTGCTCGAGACGGCCCGACCCAAGGTGGACGTCATTCTGGATAACGCGTCGGCTATCAGCACGACGGCGCGCGAACAAACCCAGAAGCTCGACGCAACGCTTACCGGATTCATGGACCATGCACGGCTTCAGGCCATTCGCGCCGACGAGATGCTGACCCGGACCTTCGACCGGGTGGAAGGCGCCACCTCGAAGGTCGAGAACACCGTGATGTCACCGCTTCGGCACTTGAACGGAGTTCTGCAGGGCATCGGCGCCGGTCTGGACACCCTGTTCCAGAAATCCCGGCAGCCCAAAAATGGCAGACAAAACGACGAAATGTTTATCTAGCAGCGCAGTCTTTGCCAAGACAGGCAAACGGGGGCGCGCCGCTGCGGAGACCCGCGCCGGTGCGAGTGAGTCGTAGTTGAAAGCTCGATCGGTCGCCCACCCCTAACAGGCAGGTGATCACTAGCGGATACTAACCGTTACTGCTTGCAGACCGGGGCAGCCTGAGGTTCTGCCTTCGCTTCTGTAGCTGCCTCTTGCTTAAATTTCTTACGCGATTCAGCGTTCGTTCCGCAGCCGCTTACATTTCTTCCAACATCATCAATAGATGGAGCGCGCTCCTGTGCGAAATCTCATTTAGGTCGGTAAGTTGAGTCTGGAACATTGGCGTATCTGGTACTGGTGCCCGGATCGCTTGCATGGCGTCCCGGCACTTCCCAGTCGGCTACATCTACCTAGGATTGAGCCGCACACGTCGCCAACTGCTGTACGCCTAAACTTTGTCGCACACCAAAAGTATAGAAATCGCGCAACCTGGTAAGTGACGGCCGTCACAGTCGCTTGGACAAATTCCGAACGAAAGTGGATTACCTTGGTGCTATGCAGGAGAGACCACGCCCCAAACTTCTCTCCTGTGTCATCCCGATGGGTGTCATCCCGAAGTGTGTGTCATCCCGAATGGGACGTCAGTCCCTGAGGGATCTGCAGTTTCGGTCGAGCCACCAGTCCAGGCTACACGGGCAAAATGCAGATCCTTCGACTGCGTCTCAGGATGACAGTCGTGAAATGTTTTAGCGTGCGAAAGTCCTGAACTGTGGGCGTCATCCCGAAGAGTGTGTCATCCCGAAGGGGCGTCAGTCCCTGAGGGATCTGCAGTTCGGTCGAGACACCAGTTCAGCCGGCGCGGGCAAAATGCCCGTGCTCAAGCAATCCAGGCCCCGCCAATCACCACATCGTTGTCATAGAACACGACCGCCTGACCGGGCGTGATGGCGCGCTGCGGCTCATCGAAGGCGACCCGAATGTCTCCATCGGGAAGCCTCTCGACCACAGCATCGGCGGGCTCGTGGCGATGGCGAATCTTGGCCTGTACGCGTAAGGGCTCGCGAAGATCGTCGATGGCAACCCAGTTCGCACGCTTGGCGATGAGCGTGCGCGAGTACAACTCGTCGCCGCCGCCGACGACCACCTGACGCCTGTCGCCGCGAATCTCCAAGACATAGACGGGCGAACCGGTGGCAACACCCAATCCCTTGCGCTGGCCTACGGTGAAGTTATGGATGCCGGAGTGAGTGCCGATCACCTCGCCGGTGGTTGTCACCAGTTCGCCTGAGGTGTCGGGAAGCTCTTCGCCCTGCTCTTCGAGATAAGCATCAAGAAACTTCTTGTAATCGCCGCCCGGCACGAAGCAAATTTCCTGCGAATCCTGCTTCTCGAAAACGCGCAAGCCGACGCGCTTCGCCTCTTCCCTCACCTCAGGCTTGCGCATGTCTCCAAGTGGAAACAGCGTGCGGCTCAACTGCTCTTGCGTCAGTCCGAAGAGGAAGTAGGTCTGGTCCTTAGAACGATCGGCCGGACGCTTCAACAGCCAGCGACCCGAACGCTCGTCGAATTCGTTGCGCGCGTAATGTCCGGTGGCAAGCATTTCGGCGCCAATCTGACGCGCCGTGATCAGCAACTGATCAAACTTGAGATGGTTGTTGCACAAGCTGCACGGAATCGGCGTACGGCCGGATAGATATTCCTCCACAAACGGGCGCACAACGTCCTCTTCAAAACGCGACTCCTGATTGACCACGTAGTACGGAATGCCGAGCGTCTCGGCCACGCGGCGCGCGTCGTAAACGTCGTCGAGCGAGCAGCAGCGGCCAGTCACCGCCTCGGGCATGCCATCGTGCCCGGCAAGGCGGCGCTGGTTCCAGAGCTGAAGGGTGAGACCGATGACGGTGTAGCCCTGCTCACACAGCAGCGCCGCGACGGTGGACGAATCCACTCCGCCCGACATGGCTACGGCGATGGTCTTGTTAGTCATTAGCAATTAGCGATTAGCAATTAGCACTTCGCATTTAGCACTCGGTCCGTGGTCGCCATATATCGATGCGTCTCGTGCTTTGTATCAGGGCCCGGCTTCAGCCGGGCCGAACTCCGCTATTTTTTGAGTTGTCATTCCGAGCGGACTTCAGTCCGCGAGGAATCTGCATGTTCTCTCGTCCCGCTTCGCGGCACAGCATATCTCAGCCCAGCGCTTCAGCGCTGGGTAGCGTTGAGAAGATCATCAGAGTGCCGTAGGCACGCCATATGTCGTCCCTACGGGATTCGGGGCCCTTCTCGACGCTCACCCAGCGCTGAAGCGCTGGGCTAAGATATGCTGCGCCTCCGGCGCGGCTTCTCCGACTGTTACACCGGATCGCAAACCATAGAAAAGGCTCGCCACACTGTGCCTACCAACTCCTAGCTGAGAGCTGACGGCTGAGAGCTGACAGCTTTCTTATACACCGGGCTCAACTCCCGCAGCCGCGCCACACACTTCCGGCACTAACTCAATTGCGAAATCGATGTCTTCTGCCGTGTTCTGCTTGCCCAGGCTAAATCGCAGACTGGCTCGCGCGCGATCCGCCGAGAGCCCCATAGCAACCAGCACGTGCGAAGGCTCGATCGCTCCGGAGGAACACGCCGCGCCGGTTGAAACCGACAATCCCTTCAGGTCGAGTGCAATCACCATCGCTTCGCCTTCGATGCAGTCGAAGTGGATGTTCGTCGTGTTCGGAACCCGCGGTGCGCCGGCACTGTTCACTCCAGCTTGATCGACCTGATCGAGAAGCGCATGCTCCAGTCGATCGCGCAGAGCGGCCATCTTCGCCACGCTGCCGTCTTCAAATCCTCTTCGCGCAATCTCAGCCGCCTTGCCCAGTCCAACAATTCCCGGAAGGTTCTCGGTTCCGGCGCGGCGCGAGCGCTCGTGTCGGCCGCCATAGAACAGCGGTTGGAGCAGTGTTCCCTTCCTCACGTACAGCGCGCCTGCGCCTTGCGGGCCGTGCATCTTGTGCCCGGTGATGGTCAGCAGGTCGCAGCCAATCTCCTTCACATCGAGCGGTATCTTGCCTGCCGCCTGCACCGCGTCAGTATGAAAATAAACATCAGCCTCGGCGGCAATCTCGCCAATCTCCGGCAACGGCTGCAACACGCCCGTTTCATTGTTCGCCAGGATGATGCTGATGAGCTTCGTCTTCGAACGAATCGCCCGCCGAACATCATCAGGATTGACCAACGCCTGCGCGTCTACCGGCAAGTACGTAACGCTGCAACCCATCTCTTCCAGGCGCTTACAGCTGTTCAAAACCGCGTGATGCTCGACCGCCGACGTGATCACGTGATCGCCGGATTTCACCAGACCGAAGAGCGCCAGGTTATCGCCCTCGGTGCCTCCGCTGGTAAAGACCACCTCGGCTGCGCGACAGTTCAGTAACTCGGCAACCTGCTCACGCGCGCGCTCGACCGCCGCCCGTGCCTGCTGTCCCTGCTGATGAATGGACGAGGCATTCCCAAACCCCTCGAAGAAGTAGGGACGCATCGCGTCAAACACTTCGGGCAGAAGTGGGCTGGTAGCGTTGTTGTCGAGATACACCCTGCGCATCTTTGGCCCTATGACTCTATTTTAGCTGTCTTGGTTAGATTCCCGGGACGGCTGGCCCGATTCGGGCCAACGTCGCCCCAGAAAGAGCTGGCCAATGGTCGCCTTGCATTTCATGCACTATCAGATTTTGCGCAGAGTTCACGAAGACCCTTGCGAATCACGCCTAGGGATAGCGGCTGTGATCATCTACACGTTTGTCGACTCGAAAGCATTGCTGGATACCTGCTCCAATGAAATTTACAACGGCGGCTGCAATGCTAAGTTGCGCGATTGCCAATGCCAAACGGTCAACCCCGACAGCTAACCGCTCAAGAGGCCCACGTCATTTCGAAGCCTATCGTTCCTGACGCGACGAAGCGGCTTCCGGGTTATGGGTTAGAAGATTTCGCTGGGTACGACCCCGCAAGATTTTACTTCTTTTAGGTGGTCATGGGATATACGTCGGCGGAAGCGTCGTTCGGGGAAATCATGCAGTTGACAAGATTACTGGCGATTTGTGGAGTGCTGTGATCTGCGAAAAATATTCTTCCAAGCGTATTCGTACAGCGCAGCACGAAATGCGCAACAGAACTTGCCTCACGTAAGACGCGCTATAAGCATGTCAAGCGACCGGGACCAATGTGTGAATAAGTTTCAGGCTGAGACGCACCAAGCCTCGCCCCATGTTGCCGACCAACGCTCCAGAATTTATAGTTAAGAGTCTGCTTATCTATTCCCGCAAACGCTCGTCGGACACCCTTCAAACACGAACTCCGGCGACTGGAGCCATCATGAAAAAAACTGTCCTGCTTCTCTGCACGATCTTCCTATGCCTGCCCAGCTTCGCCGATGAGGGCATGTGGCTGTTCAACGAGTTCCCCAAGGACAAGGTGCAAGCGAAGTACGGCTTTTCGCCTTCGCAAGAGTGGCTCGATCACGTGCGGCTTTCGTCTGCCCGCGCGCCCGAACGGGTCTTCGTCTTTCGTCAGCCCCGATGGTCTGATCTTCACCAATCATCACATCGCCCAGGGCTGCATCCACGACCTCTCGACCAATGGCAAGGACTACAACAAGAACGGCTTTTATGCTCCGACGCGTGCCGACGAGCCGAAGTGCCCGGGGATGGAGTTCCTGGTCCTGGAAAACATCTCGGACGTTACCGACAAGGTGAACGCCGTGGTGAAGCCCGGGATGAGCGACGCCGACGCCGGTAAAGCGCAGCGCGAGGAAATGTCATCGATCGAGAAGGAGTGCTCGAGCGGGGACATCCGCTGCGATGTGGTGACGCTCTATTCCGGAGCGCTTGTATCACCTGTACAAATACAAAAAGTACGATGACATCCGGCTGGTCTTTGCGCCGGAGTTCGACATCGCCTTCTTCGGCGGTGATCCGGATAACTTCGAGTATCCGCGCTACGATCTGGATATTTCCTTCCTTCGCGCCTACGAGAACGACAAGCCGGCCAACACCACCAACTATCTGAAGTGGTCGAAAGATGGCGCGCAAGACAACGAGCTGGTATTCGTATCCGGGCATCCCGGACGCACCGGCCGGCTGCTTACCGTCGATCAGCTGGACTTCCTGCGCGACGACCAGTATCCGATGATGCTGGCCTCGTTCCAGCATCGCATCGAGGTGCTACAGAAGTTTGGATCGCAATCCGACGAGAATGCTCGCGAGGCCGAGGACGCCCTGTTCGGAACCCAGAACTCATTCAAGGCGATCACCGGCTATGAAGGCGGGCTGAAGAATGCCGACATCATGGGCAAGAAGATTGCCGAAGAAAAGGAGCTGCAACAGTACGTCAAGGCCGATCCCGGCCGGGAAAAGGAGTTCGGCAATCCCTGGCAGCCGATCTCGCAGGCGGTCGATGTGCAGAAGCAGATTTACAAGCCGCTGTACTACCTCGATGGGCTGGCTGGCTTCCGCGGCACACTGGCCGATGACGCGCGCATCATCGTGCGGGCAGCCGAGCAGCGGCAAAAACCGAGCAACCAGCGCATCCGCGGCTACCAGGACTCCGCCCTTCCGACGCTGGAGCAGCGACTGTTTTCTACGGCGCCGATTTACAAGTCGCTGGAAGAGACACAACTGGCCGCCAGCCTGGCTGAAATGCAGCAGGTACTGGGCGCCGACGACGCCAGCGTCAAAACAGCCCTGGCCGGCAAGTCGCCCGAGGAACGCGCCAAGGAAGTCGTCGATGGCACCAAACTGGACGACGTATCGGTTCGCAAGCAGCTTTACGAAGGCGGCAAGCAGGCGGTGGATGCCAGCACCGACCCGCTCATCGTCATGATGCGTACGGTCGAACCGGATGCGGAAGCGGTACATCAGCGGAACGAAGATGAAGTGGAATCGGTTCTGCGCAAGAACGCCGGCACCATCGCCAAGATCCACTTCGCGCAAGGCGGATTCAGCGTGCCGCCCGATGCGACTTTTACCTTACGCCTCAGCTATGGCGCGGTGAAGGGATATGAGGAGAACGGTAAGCACATCCCGTGGTATACGACGCTTGGCGGCGCTTATGAGCACGCCGCCGCTCACGGCAATAAACCACCCTATCAGTTGCCTGAGAGCTGGATGAAAGACAAGTCGTCGCTGAACCTGAAGACGGTTTACGACACAGCTTCCACGCCCGACATCATCGGCGGAAACTCGGGCAGTCCGGTGATCAACAAGAATGCTGAAGTCGTGGGGATCATCTTCGACGGCAACATTCAGTCACTGACGTGGAATTTTGCCTACGACGACAAACAGGCGCGTGCCGTCGCCACCGACTCGCGAGCGGTGATTGAGACGTTGCGCAAGATCTATCACGCGGACGCGCTGGCCACCGAGTTGGCAGGCCCGGCAGATACGGGAGCCTCAAAGGCCAGGAAGCCCAAGACGAAACAGAAGTAGCTAAGGCGGTGCGGCGCTTCGGGCGACGTCCTCACTACTCATAGAGAAAGGCCGGGATGGTCATTCAGAGAACGACCGTCCCGGCCAAATTTCTTCACATGCACTTGACGCCGACGTAAAGTCGGCACTACACAACAGCCGGATTAAGCAGCGGTTGCGTTAGACTTCTCGTCACGCTTCTCGCCACTTCCCTCTGGAGCGGTCGCCAGGTGAATGCCGGTTTCTGAGCGCATCTCACGAAACTTCTTAGGCGTAATCCCAACCAGCCGGCGGAAGACGCTGGTGAAGTGGCTTTGGGTTTCGAAGCCGACATTGGTCGCCACCTCGACCAAAGCGGCATTGCCGTCGCGCAGCAATTCCTGAGCGCGTTCCACCCGCTGCCGCATAACGTATTGGTGCGGAGTGGTTCCAGTGCTCATCTTGAACAACTTGGAGAAGTAGTACTGGCTCATGCCGACGACCTCAGCCATTTCACCAACGCTAAGGTCCTTCTCAATGTTCTCCTTCACATGCTCCAACACTCGCTGCAAGCGGCGAGGCGGCAGGCCTCCGACCAGTTCGACCGGTGCAAGCGTCGCTCCCACATAAGCCTCGACGACTTCCTTCGCGCGGTCCGCGTCAAGCGACTGTACGGACATCACCAGAACATTCATGCCCTCTGCCTTGGCTCCCGAGAATGCAGAAAAGGAATCGTTGCACAGGGCGGCCCTGATTCCCGGCACGCGATTAGCAGCGACAGACGCGCCTACACCGCGTCCGGTGACAATGATGCCTCGTTCTGCGTCGCGACGCAGGACGGCCAAAGCCACCTGCTCGGCGTAGTCGGCGCGTGACTGGGGTTCGATAGTTGACGTTGGATCGAGCACTTCGTGTCCGGTCGCAGCCAAGTTCGCCGTCAGTTGCTGTTTCAACGTATTGCCAGTTTCGTCAGAACCGATCGCGATTCGCACTTTACTTCTCCTCCATTTGCTTAGTTTCTTGAATTTCGTTGGAGTGGCATGGACGGCAGGGTGCCTGTAATGGTTTCACTGGCCCGTGTGCCATCCGTTCCACTAAATATGTATTCATGACATCCGCGCAACGAAGTGTCGCCCCTTGTTCATAAAGCTTTCGCAGGCTCGACTCGCCTGCTTCATCCATCCCCGTTAATCCTGAGAGATCTACGACCACCGGACGTCCTGCCGAGAGGCTAACCTGGCCAGCGAAGGCTTTTTCCAACTCGAGAACCAGAGCTTCCTCGAGCCTGCCTTCGAGCAACAACCGCACCTCGATCTCGTCCCCTTCGACCGTGATCCTCAGCACTGTCGTCTCCTGAGATGCTCGCTGGCGAAAGACCGTAGGCTTTTTTTCGCAACCACCAGCAAACGGATCGACAGTGCTTATTTATGCATCTGGAACACCATACGCCAGATAGGTGCCACGATTTGGTAAAGAATTGAAAAGCTTTGCTTTACAACTCGAATGCCTGTTGGCTAATTCGACATAAGTGTCAGAAAAGTGTCGCAACTTTTGACATCAGTGTCAGTTTTCTGACTCTCCCGACACCCCTTGCCGAGGGATACCCAGCTTGTCCATGCGATAGAGGAGGGTGGTTCGTTTGATACCGAGGCGGGCGGCCGCTCCCTCCGGGCCTCCCACAACCCACCTGGCTTGGCGGAGGACTGCGAGTATTCGGCCTCTCTCGATCTCCCGCAAACTGAGTTGCGCAGTGTTCTCAGCAGCAGGAGTGCCGGGAACTGTTGCGCGAAGCTCCGACAAAGGCGCGACCAGTTCTTCACCGGGAGTGAGAATCACCGTACGTTCGATGAAGTTCTGCAACTCTCGAACATTTCCCGGCCATGGGTATTCGCTGAGGGCGATGATCGTCTCTCCGGGTATTCGTTCAATGCGCTTGTTCATACGCCGCGCATACTTGCTGACGAAGTAGCGCACCAGAAGAGGGATGTCTTCGGCACGCTCGCGAAGCGGCGGCACCGTAATGGGGAAGACGTTGAGACGGTAGAAGAGGTCGCTGCGGAACCTGCCTTCCGCCACCATTTGTTGAAGGTTGTGATTGGTGGCGGCGATCAGGCGAACATCGACTCGTTGGGTGTGCGAACTTCCCAGACGCTCGAATTCCTGCTCCTGGACGACGCGCAGCAATTTGGGCTGAAGCTCCGGCGGGATATCGCCTACCTCATCCAGGAAGAGGCTTCCCTGGTGGGCCAACTCGAAGCGTCCAATCTTGCGCGAGATCGCGCCGGTGAACGCTCCTTTTTCGTGTCCGAATAGCTCGCTTTCCAGAAGCCCGAGCGGGATAGCGGCGCAATTGAGTTTGACGAAGGTGCGATTGTGGCGGGCGCTGCGCTCGTGAATCGCGCGCGCAATCAACTCCTTCCCGGTACCGGTTTCGCCACAGATGAGCACCGTAGAGCCCGTAGGCGCGACGGTTTCCACCTGGTCCAGGACCGCCCGCAATGCGCTGCTGCCACCGATGATGTCTTCGAAATCCTGCTCGGCGCGAATTTCTTCTTCCAGATATAACTTCTGCTCTGAGATTTGCTCTTTGCTTTCTGAAAGAGCGCGATGCTGGAGAGCGTTGCTGATGGCGATGGCCACCTGGCGGCCAATCTGGGTTGCAAAATGCAGGTCCCCGGATGAGAATGCGTGCTCGCGACGGCTGCTAAGCGAAAGTACGCCTACACGTGAACCATTGCTTTGTAGCGGCACAATTAGCAGCGAGCGAAATCCCTCGCCTGCGCGCACCCGGCTGATGTCCCCGGCCTCGCTAAACGGCAGTGCCCCGGGACCGACGATTCGGCTCTCACCGGCTTTGAAGGCTGCCCCCGCGTTGGTTCCCTCAATCCTGATGAGCATGTCGCGATGCAAATAACCGCGGCTCTCCGGGAAGTCGAGCGCATGCAGTCGCAGATTATCCCCGCCTTCCGGCAGCAGCAGGCTGGCCGAGTCGTACTCCATGACCTTGCGCAGATTGGCTGAGAGAGCGTTAAACAGGGCGCGCAGTTCCAGGTTCGAGACCACTGCATTGTTGAGTTCCAGCACGGTTTGCAGCCGGTCGCGCTCGCGTGTCAGTTCACGCTGCAGGGATATAGAGCGCTGGCGAAAGAGCGCGTTCTCGACTGCAAGCGCCACCTGCGCCGCAATGAGCTTCGCAAATCCAACCTCTTCCTCGTCGAAGCCTCCAGTTTCAGCCCGCCCAATCGTCAAAGCGCCCAACGGGCCGGCTGGAGTGATCAGCGGTAAAACGCAAAACGAACGCACGCGATGCTGGCGCAGGAGTTCGCCGACTTTTCGAAAGCGTCTTTCCCGGTTCACGTCCTTACAAATGAAAACGTCCTGGCTCTGCCATGCAATCCCCGAGGGGGAATCCTCGATTTCAAAATCCTGCCCAAGCCAGTGCGGCGTCGATTCCGAAGAGTGGAGAATATGCAACCGCATGGTTCCGCTGTCTTCATCGTGGAGCACGACGCTGACATAATGGGCCGGCAGCAATTGTGAGACATGCGGCGAAAGCGCGACAAACACCTCGGCGAGATTGCCATGCGATGAAAGTGTGCGGCACATTTCCTCGAGTGCCGCAAACTTCAGAGCTGCTTTGTCCTGCTCAATCATTGGGACTCGGCCGTAGTGGCGGGAACGGGTTACCGTCAGGAAGCGACAGGATTTGCAGAATGGAGAGCACGACTCTTTGAAAGTCATGATAAAGGAACCGACCCCCTGGCGGGTTAGTGCCATTTTGTGCCGAAAGCTGCTGACTTGGGCCTGCCAGGCCCTGCCTGCCCAACCCCCTTCTGTGGGTCGCGATGCTGTTGTAAGCTCTAACATCGCGGATTTGCCCTGAGGAGCGCCATTGCTAAAAGACAACCCGGCCCCCGGTGGCCCTGGGATCGTTCCCAAGTGGACCTTCGGAGCCAAAGATGCCATCGGAACGGCCTACTCGGTCTCCAGCCGGCTTTGGTACACGCTGGCGAATGGAGTAGTCACGGAGGTTTACTTCCCGACCATCGATACGCCCCAGATGCGAGACTTGCAGTACATGGTCTCGGACGGCGAAACGTTTTTTCACGATGAGCGCCGCCACATGGTCAGCCAGACCGAGTGCAGAGAAAGCGCGGCCCTCGGCTACACGGTGACGAATTCCGATGCCGAGGGACGGTACTCCATCGAGAAGACCATCATTGGCGATCCCCACCTGCCCTGCCTGCTGATTCACACCAAGTTCAACGTCGCCGAAGAATGGCAGGGGCGCTTGCAGCTCTATGTGCTTTGCGCGCCGCACCTGCAGATCGGCGGCTACCACAACAACGCGTTAGTCCAGTACGCGCGGGGAAGAACTTTCCTTTACGCCTATCGCGGCGACGCCTACCTCGCGCTCATTGCCACCGTTCCGATGAAAAAGATGTCAGTCGGCTACGTGGGGGTGAACGATGGCTGGACCGACCTGGCGCACAACTTCCAGATGGATTGGGAGTACACCTCGGCACTGGACGGCAACGTCGCGATGACTGGGCAGTTGGACCTTAGCCGCACCACCGAGTTCACTCTCGCGGTTGGATTCGGACATACCAAGCACAATGCCGCTTCCACCGTGGCGCAGTCGCTTGCGATTCCGTTCGATCAGTCGGTGAAGAACTTCGAAGACCAGTGGCAGCGAACCCGCAAGCGCATGGTGCTGATGGACAAGTTGGTTGCCTGCGATTCTTTCCTGTTCGCACGCAGCGTGAATCTGCTGTTAGCCAACGAAGACAAGTTGTACCCGGGCGCCATGATCGCCAGTTTGAGCATTCCCTGGGGCGAAGACAAAAGCGACGACGACCTGGGCGGATATCACCTGGTGTGGACGCGCGACATGGTGATGCAGGCGACTGCGCTGCTCGCGGTGGGCGATACGGCTACGCCGCTTCGCGCCATGATCTACCTGGCGGTCACGCAACGCGAAGACGGCGGCTTCTATCAGAATTTCTGGGTAAATGGCGACCCCTACTGGACTGGCGTTCAACTGGATGAAGTTTCGTTTCCGATTATTCTCGCCTGGCGACTCTGGAAGACCAATGGCCTGGGAAACTTTGATCCTTACATCACGGTAACGCGCGCTTGCGGCTACCTGATTCGAGAAGGGCCGGCGACCAAGCAGGAACGATGGGAAGAGGCAGGCGGCTACTCGCCTTCAACCCTGGCCTCGAACATTGCTGGTTTGATCTGCGCCGCGGAATTTCTCGAAGATCGCGGTGACACTCACACTGCGGAATTCGTGCGCACCTATGCTGACTTTCTCGAGTCGCATATCGAAAAATGGACAGTAACGAACCACGGCACTCTGGTTCCCGGAATCACGCGGCACTATATTCGCATCAATCCCGCTGTCAGCGCCGAGGGATCGCAGGGAGATGAAGATCCGGATAAGGGTGTATTGGTGCTCGCCAATCAAAAACCGGGCGCCCAGTATTCTTATCCGGCAAACCAGATTGTGGATGGCGGATTTCTGGAACTGGTGCGCGTGGGAATTAGGCGGGCGGATGATCCGCTGATGGTTGACTCAGTGAAGGTGATCGATGCAGTGCTGAAGGTCGACACGCCTTCCGGGCCATGCTGGAAGCGCTACAACCACGACGGATACGGCCAGCGGGACGATGGCAGTTCGTTTGACGGCTGGGGCGTCGGCCGGCCATGGCCGTTGTTGACACTGGAGCGCGCAGCGTATGAGCTCGCGCTGGGCAATGATCCAGAGCCCCTTTGTCGCGCGGTGGAGCGCTTTACGTCGGGAGTTGGTTTGATTCCGGAACAAGTTTGGGATGCGCCCGATATTCCCGATCAGCACATGTTCTTTGGACGACCGACCGGTTCGGCAATTCCGCTGATGTGGGCGCATGCTGATTTCGTGAAGATGATGCGCTCCATCATCGACAAGAAAGTGTTTGACTTGCTGGATCCCGTGGCGAAGCGCTATTGCGATCCCTCAATGAGCGCTTCAGCCAGACCGGAAATCGAAATTTGGAAGATGAACCGCCAGGTGCGCAGCGTGTCCGCCGGCGCTTTGCTGCGGATTCAAGCGTCATCCCCCTTTAGCCTGCACTGGAGTTCGGATGAGTGGCACACGACCAACGACACGGCGTCGACACCCACATCCCTCGGCATCGAATATGTGGATTTGCAGGTATCTGTAACCCAGAATTCACCGTTGCGGTTTACCTTTTTCTGGCCGCAGGATAATCAGTGGCAAGAAGAGAATTACGTGGTCCAAGTGGAACCCGCTGCAGAATCGCTAAAAACAAGAAAGGTGGCGTCAGGTGAGTAGCCAGCCAAAAATCGAAGCGCAGGACAAACAAACAAAAACGGAAGTTCCACCGGCGCCGGGTCGCGGGCCCAGGGAAACGGACCAGCAGAAGCTGGAGCAGCTTTGCATCAACACCATCCGTACCCTGGCGATGGATGCAGTGCAGAAGGCCAACAGCGGGCATCCGGGTACGCCAATGGCGCTGGCACCGCTGGCCTTTGTGCTGTGGGATCGCCACTTGCGATTCAATCCGCGCAATCCGCACTGGCCCGGACGCGATCGCTTCATCCTCTCCAATGGCCATGCGTCGATGCTGCTCTACTCCATGCTGTATCTGACCGGCTTTGATCTTGCGCTCGACGATCTCAAGCAGTTTCGCCAGTGGGGATCGAAGACGCCGGGGCATCCTGAGTACGGGCTCACCGCCGGTGTAGAGACTACGACGGGCCCGCTCGGACAAGGCTGCGGCAATTCCGTGGGAATGGCGATTGCGCAGAAGTGGCTGGCTTCCCGCTTCGACAAAGAGCTGTTCGACTACAGGATCTACACCTTCTGTGGCGATGGCGACCTGATGGAAGGTGTCAGCAACGAAGCGGCTTCGGTCGCGGGGCATCTCGGTCTTAACAACCTGATCTGGTTTTATGACAACAACCACATCACCATCGAAGGCAGCACATCCTTGGCCTTCACCGACGACGTAGCGACGCGCTTCCGCGGCTGGAACTGGAATGTGGAACACATCAGCGACGTCAACAACCTCGACCTGATCGACGTAGCCATTAAGGCTTCGCAGCGCGAGCCGGCGCGGCCGACGATCGTCATTACCGACACCCATATCGGTTGGGGCTCGCCGAACCGGCAAGACACCCGCGAAGCTCACGGCGAGGCATTGGGTGTGGAAGAAGTTCGCCTGACCAAGCTGGTATATGGCTGGCCGCCAGACGCGCAGTTCCTGGTTCCCGATGAAGCCAAGCAGTACATGGGCAAGGCGGTGGAACGCGGCGCGGATTGGGAGAAAGACTGGAACGCGCGTTACAGCACGTGGGCCAAGCAACATCCTGATCTCGACAAAACGTGGCAGCACATCCAGAACGGCACGCTACCCGAGGGCTGGGACAAGGACATTCCCACCTTCCCTGCCGACCCGAAGGGTATTGCGACCAGGAAGTCCGACTCGACCGTGCTGAATGCGGTGGCAAAAAACGTTCCCTGGCTGCTGGGTGGTTCCGCCGATCTTCATCCCTCGACCTTCACGCTCATCGACGGCGAAGCCGATTTTGAGCCCAACAGCTACGGCGGTCGCAACTTCCACTTTGGAATCCGCGAACACACGATGGGCTCGATCCTGAACGGCATGACGCTTACGGGCCTTCGCGCCTATGGCTCGACGTTCCTCATCTTCACTGACTACATGCGGCCTCCGATTCGTCTGGCCGCGCTGATGGACATTCCGTGCATCTTCATCTACACGCACGACTCCATCGGCCTGGGTGAAGACGGGCCAACCCATCAGCCGATCGAGCAGCTCATGTCGTTGCGCGCCGTACCGCGGCTCTTGGTGTTCCGTCCGGCGGATGCGAATGAAGTCGCCGAAACCTGGCGAACCATCATGCCCATCATGCATCAGCCGGTGCTAATGGCGTACACACGTCAAGCGGTGCCGACCTTTGATCGCACGAAGTACGCTTCGGCCGCGGGAGTGGCGAAAGGCGCCTACATCATGGCCGACGCTGACGGCGGCAAGCCGGAGTTGATCCTGATGGGTACCGGTTCGGAGGTGCAGCTCTGCGTCGGAGCTTACGAGAAGCTCACCGCCGAGGGC
This sequence comes from uncultured Acidobacteriaceae bacterium, assembly GCA_963699875.1. Classification (GTDB taxonomy): domain Bacteria; phylum Acidobacteriota; class Terriglobia; order Terriglobales; family Acidobacteriaceae; genus CAVVDY01. The sequence continues at coordinate 41,897 of CAVOVN010000010.1, read as the reverse complement.
GTGAAGGTTCGGGTGGTCTCAATGCCCTGCTGGGAGCTGTTCGAAAAGCAATCACCGGAATACAAAACCCAGGTGTTCCCACCGGCAGTTCGCGCCCGTGTTGCCGTGGAAGCGGGTACGAGTCTCGGCTGGAAAGAATATGTCGGCAACGACGGGATTGTTGTAGCTCGCAATGACTTCGGCGCATCTGCTCCGATTAAGGAACTGTTGAAGGAGTTTGGCTTCACCGTCGACAACGTGGTCGCCAAAGCCAGGCAAGTGATGGACAAGGTGAAAGGGTAAGCCGCATGGCAATCCATCCAGTCTTTTGTCGGCCCCACTCCAACTCCGGAGCGTGATACGTGAGTACCCTCGTCCAGCCTACCGTTGAAAAAGTTGAAACGCAGCGCCTGCCGCAGGCGGGCTCCGCCTTATTAGTTCTGTTTGGTGCGACCGGCGATTTGTCGCGCCGCAAGCTGATGCCCGCGCTCTACGATCTGGCATGCATCGGCTGTACACACCGGAACTTCGATGTGCTGGGCATCGGCCGCACGCCGCTTACGGACGAGCAATTCCGCCAGCGCATGCACGATGGCGCAGCGGACTCATCGGACTCGCGCGGCTTCAGCGAGGACGGATGGAAAGACTTTGCCGATCGGCTCCATTACTTTATCGGCGACGCCGACAAGCCGGATTTCTATCCCGCACTGAAGAAGAAAATCGAAGAGCTGCAGAAAGACGGCGCCAGCAAAAACATTCTCTTTTATGTTTCCACGTCCGCATCGCTGGCTCCTCCAATTGTCGAAGGCCTTGGCCAGGCTGGACTGGCTCGCAATGACGAAGGCTGGACGCGCATTGTGTTGGAGAAGCCCTTCGGACACGATCTACAGAGTGCCAAAGAGCTGAACGAAATCGTTTCGCAAGTCTTTGACGAACAGTCGGTCTACCGCATCGATCATTACCTCGGCAAAGAGACGGTGCAGAACATCATGGTGTTCCGCTTCGGCAACCTGATGTTCGAGCCTATCTGGAACCGCAACTACATCGACTACGTCGAAATCACCGCTGCTGAAAAGCTGGGCGTCGAGAGCCGGGCTGCGTTCTACGAAGAAACTGGTGCGCTGCGCGACATGGTTGCCAATCACATGCTGCAGCTTCTGACCCTCACCGCGATGGAGCCGCCGGTGGCCTTCGATGCGCATTCGGTGCGCGAGCAGAAGGTGCAGGTGCTACGCGCGATCCGTCCGATGACAGTCGAAGAGGTTGCGCAGCGCACGCTTCGCGGCCAGTATGGCCCCGGCACCATCGATGGCAAGCCGGTTCCCGGCTATCGGCAGGAGAAGGGTGTTAATCCGAAGTCGAACACCGAGACCTATGCCGCAGTGGAGTTCCAGGTCGACAACTGGCGCTGGGCGGGAGTTCCCTTCTATGTTCGCGCCGGCAAGCGCCTGGCCAACCAACTGACCGAAATCGCGGTGCACTTCAAGCGCACGCCGCAAGCGCTGTTTGCCAGCCGGCCGGAAGATGTCCATCACAATGTCGTCACCATGCGCATTCAGCCGAATGAAGGCATTGGGATCAACTTCGAAGCCAAAATCCCCGGCACCGCAGATGCGCGCCACTCGCGTGAATATGGATTTCTCCTACCGTGATGCCTTCGGCTCCGATACCCCTGCGGCTTACGAGACGCTGCTGCTCGACGCAATGCGCGGTGATGCCACGCTGTTCACGCGGCGCGACGAAGTCGAAGCCGAGTGGCAGATCATCACCCCGATCGAAGAAGCCTGGGCCCAACTGCCGCCTCCGAGCTTCCCGAACTACCCGGCAGGAAGCGAGGGCCCGTCCGACGCCGATGCCATGATCAAGGAAGATCGCAATCGTTGGCGTCCGCTGAAGCGCGACAACGGTTGGAATCTCTGAAGCACTCGCGAGGTCCTGTACAAACGGGTTTCAAAGCGAGAAGCCCGAGTCTTGGCCGCTCTACCGATAGCACCCACCCTGAAACTGCTCTAGCTCATCTACGGGTCGATCCCGGCGCCTCGGATTCGCATCCTACAGAGTTGCTCATGGCCATTCGTCGCAAGTTTCTGGCTTTCGCAATTGTCGCGTTGGTACTGATCGCCGTCGTCGCCATCGGGGTGTTCTGGCTTCTCACCGTGCCACCGCCGTTGGAGCGCCGCCTGCAAGCGCATGTCCAACAGGCGCTCAGCGAACACTTTCACCGCGACGTGCAGCTACATAATCTGCATGTGACGCTGATGCCGGTATTCCGCGTCAGCGCCGACAATTTCGTACTGCCGAATCGCGACGCCGCGAACCAGCCGTCCTTCATCACCATCAAGCACTTTGTTGCCTACGCCAATCCTCTCGGCCTGCTTCGCAGTCCGATTCACGTACCTCCGCTCAAGCTGGATGGGCTGGTCATCACTATTGCGCCGAAGAGCGAGGCGGCCAAAGAGAGCAACGCGAAGCCAAAGAAGCTCCGTCACCTCGCAGACTTCGTGATCGATCGCGTGTATGCCGACGGAACGCTTCTTGTACATTTTGCCCAAGAATCCCGATCGCGATCCCATGGAGTTCGACATCCGCAAGCTTGCTCTCAAGAGCGCGGGCATTGGCCAGCCGATGAAGTTTCAGGCGGAGCTCACCAATCCCAAGCCTCCCGGTGACATTCACAGCGATGGCAAGTTCGGCCCCTGGAACATGGACGATCCTGCGGCGACGCCTGTCGGGTGGCCACTACACTTTCGAACACGCTGACCTCTCGATCTTCAACGGCATCGCCGGAATGCTTTCGTCCAGCGGCGACTACACCGGGCAACTGAACAACATCGTTGTCGACGGCACTACCGACACCCCCGACTTCAAGCTGGACAGCGGCGCACGTGCGGTTCATCTGCAGACCAAGTTCCATGCCATCGTTGACGGCACCAACGGCGACACCTATCTTCAGCCGGTGAACGCCAGCTTCCTGAATTCGCACGTCATCGCGCAAGGTGAGGTTGCCGGCAAGAAAGGCAAGAAGGGCAAGACCATCAAGCTCGACATCGACATCCACGATTCGCGCATTGAAGACATGCTGGCGCTGGCGACCGACAAGGGGGCATTGCTTACTGGGAGCGTGATGACCAAAGCGAAGCTGCTGATTCCGCCGGGTGATCAGAAGGTGCTGCAGAAGATGTCTCTGGCGGGGCGCTTTGACGTAAAAGACGGACACTTCCCCAATCCGGATGTGCAGAGCAAGCTCGACTCGCTTAGCCGCCGCGGGCAAGGCAAGCCAGACGCGACGGAAATTCAGAATGTGCCGGCGAACTTCGTCGGGATCTTTAATCTGGAAAACGCTCGCATGAGTTTCAACGACTTGAACTTTCAGGTCCCGGGAGTTCAGGTGCAGATGAAGGGCGCCTACTCGATTGCGCAACAGGAGCTGGACTTCACCGGCGATGTGCGGCTGCAGGCGACGGTATCGCAGACGCAGAAGGGCATCAAACACTGGATTACAGTGCCGTTCGACCCGCTCTTCAAAAAGCACGGCGCCGGAACCTACCTGCCGGTCAACGTCCAGGGATCGACCGAGCACCCCAAGATTGAACTGGATTGGAAGAAGGTCCTCTAGCTCGCGCGTCTCCGGTTTTCATCTCCCCCGAGCGCGGTCGGCCAATGTTAAGATTCTGGCTTCATGGTTACCTTCGTCGTGCTGCGCCTGGTGGCGGTCGTTCTGATCGTCGCAGCGAATGCGTTCTTTGTCTCCGCCGAATTCGCCATGGTCAGCCTGCGCGAAACCCAGATTCAGCAACTGGTGACGGCGCATCGCGTGGGCGCACGCACGGTCCAAAGGCTGCACCAGCAGCTTGATCACTTCATCAACGCAGTGCAATTCGGGGTCACGCTCTCCAGCCTGGCTTTAGGCTGGATTGGCGAAGCCGCCATGGCTCGCGTACTGGAGCCGCTCTTCGTCAATCTTCCACACGCCCATGTTTACGCCCACGGCGATCGCCGTGGTCTTCGCCTTCACCCTCATTACCTACATGCACGTCATCCTCGGCGAGGTGGTGCCGAAATCCATTGCGTTGCAGCGGACGGAGCGGGTCGCGCTCGCCGTCGCCGGGCCGATGGACTTCTTCATGCGCATCACCGCGCCCCTGCTCGCCATCATGACCGCATCATCGCACGCCGTGCTGAAGGCATTTGGCATGCGTGCCGGTGCGCGAGGCCGGAGTGCACTCGCCGGAAGAACTCAAGCTCATCGTCAGCGCCAGCCGCAATCTGGGACTGCTGGAAGCTCCGCAGGAGGAGATGATCCATCGCGCTCTCGACCTCGAGAACGTTCTGGTTCGCGAGGTGATGGTTCCGCGCCGCGACATCTTTTCGCTGCCCGGCGACATGACCCTCTATGAAGCGCTCGAGCGCATTGTCGATGGGCAGCACTCGCGGGTTCCGATCTACGATCCGCAGCGGGGCCCCGAACACATCGTCGGCGTGCTCTACGCGCGCGATCTAATGCGCTGGATGCGTTACCGTTTGTCGCGCACCATCCACGGGCCGGATTGTCACGCGGGAGACAAACCTTCGTGTCCGGCACATCATGCGCGAAGTCCTGGTGGTCCCCGAAGCTAAGACTCTTCCCGACCTGCTCGCAGAATTCAAGGAACGCAAACGCCACCTTGCGGTTGTGGTGGACGAATTTGGTTCGACCGCCGGCGTGATCACCGTCGAAGACATACTTGCGCAACTCGTCGGGCCCATCGAGGACAAGTCGGAGGGACGCGAGCCGGTAGCTCTGCTGGGAGCCAGCCTCATGGAGCTCGATGCTTCTCTCAACATCCGCGACCTGGAGCTGGATTATCAGATCATCCTTGCCTCGCGACGGCGGCTACGAGACGCTCGCCGGATTTGTGCTGGCGCAACTGCAACGCATTCCCAAACTCGGCGACAGCTTTCAATACGATGGGACGGCGATACACGGTGACGGCAATGGAGGGCCTGCGCGTGGATCGCGTGCGAATCGAGTCGGATCAGTCCCTCTCTCCAACCGAGCCACAGGCGGCAACCCCGGCCAAAACCTAATGCGACGCTATCTTCTATCGCGCCTGCTCCTGATGCTGCCGGTTGTATGGCTGGTGGTTTCAGTTGTGTTCCTGCTTATTCACCTGGTGCCGGGCGATCCCATTCAGCAGATGCTCGGCGAGGGCGCGGCGGCTACCGACATTGCTGCTGCCCGGCACGCTTATGGCCTGGATGTGCCGCTCAGCCAGCAGTATGTGAAGTATTGGGAAGGGCTGCTGCATGGCGACATGGGGCGCTCGTTGCGCTTCAATCAGAGTGTCGGGCACATCATCGGACAGGCCTATCCATATACCCTGCAGCTCACCATAGCTGCACTGGCGGTGGCGCTCTGCCTGGCGATTCCCGCGGGAGTTCGTTCGGCGCTTCGTCGCAATCGCTGGGACGATCGCCTGCTCAGTTTTGTTTCGCTGCTTGGGCTTGTCTTTTCCAAACTTCGCGCTGGGACCGATCCTGATTTTGCTGTTCGCTATTGACCTGGGATGGCTGCCGGTATCGGGTGCCGGCTCTCCGGCGCACCTCATTTTGCCGGCCATCACCATGGGAGGAGCGCTGGCCGCGATTCTGACGCGCATGGTCCGCACTTCGATGCTCGAGGAACTCTCACAGGATTACATTCGCACCGCGCGCGCAAAAGGCTTGCCTGAGCGCACGGTCGTCTACCGTCATGCTCTCAGGAATGCGATGATTCCAATCCTCACCGTGGTCGGACTTCAATTTGGAGCGATGCTGGCAGGCGCTATCGTGACCGAGACGGTTTTTTCCTGGCCGGGGATCGGCCGGCTGACCATCCAGGCGATTTCAAACCGCGACTATTACCTGGTGCAGGGCTGCATCCTGGTGATCGGGCTGACTTACGTCTTGGTCAACTTTCTTACCGATCTGACGTATTCCTTTTTCAACCCACGAATTCGAGAGTGATGAGGATTTCGCTCGCCAGCAGTATCCAATAGAATTAAACTTGCATCTTCATAGATACAGCAGGAGGATCACCATGCGGGTTGACCGTTCGAGCAGCAGCAATGGTTCTGATCCAGTCGGCAGCCTTAATCGCGCTAAAGCAGGGATCCACGAGCTCGAAAGCAAGATGCGTCGCAAAGTCACCACTGTTGCGAAGCGCATTTCCTCTACCTTTCACCACGACGACACGGAAGAGCCCCCTGCCCCAAAAGAGCGTCAGGGAATCGTTTCCATCAACGGCCAAGATGTTGAAACCATGCGCTGCTGTGGGAGCAAGCGCAACCGCTAATCTCACAGCCGACGTCGAACTCTACGAATATCGCTCGGCCATAAAGTCGGTCATCTTCTGGTAAGCCGCTTCCAGCACGTCCTCCGGCGGCAGAAACACAATCCTCATGTGCTTTGTCCCAGGCTTCTGTCCGAAGCCGGAGCCGTGAACCACCAGCACATGCTTCTGCTTCAACAGAGCGGTCACAAAGCTAAGGTCGTCCTCGGGGATATCCAGCGATGGATGAGCGTAGAACGCGCCCTTGGGAGCGACCAGACTTACGCCGGGAGTCCGCTTCGCCCAATCGACGGTTAACTGCGCACGCCGGCGCAGCTTGTCATTCATCACCGCAATGTGGTCCTGCGGACCTTCGAGAGCAGGCTTAATAGCATGCTGGAACGGATGCGGAGCTGAAAGGCGCGCGCGCAGGAGCCGGTGCACAGCCTCCATGTAGGGGTGAAGCACCTCGCGGGGACCGCGTTGCGATGGCCCATCCGATACGCCAGCCCGGAACCAGGTAGGCCTTGGAAAGGCCGTTGAACGTAACCATGGGTACGTCCTGGGCGAGGGTAGCAATCGAAACGTGTTCCGCGTCGGGAGCGTAGATCAGCTTGTCGTAGATTTCGTCGGCAAAGATCAGCAGATTGTGTTGCCGCGCCAGTTCGATGATCTGCTCCAGTGTGCGCCGCGACATGACGGAACCGGTTGGATTGCTCGGGTTAATCAGCAGAATCGCCTTAGTACGCGAGTTGATACGGCGCGCAAGATCATCGAGGTCAGGCTCCCACCCGTTCGCCTCGTCGAGGTCGTAAGCGTTGGGCTCGGCTCCGAGTTTCGCCAGCACCGCGCCGTAGAGTGGATACTCCGGACTGGGCGTGAGCACGTTCTCTCCCGGATTGAGCAGCGCTGTCAGGCAGCTATCGATCACTTCCCCGCTGCCGTATCCGACGAAGATGCTCTGAATCTCCTTGAAGCCGCGCCGCTCGGCATCGTGGCCAATTGCCATGACCGCCGGCTTGATACCCAGCGACTCGCCATAGCTGTTGTGGCCATCGAGCATTGCCTTGTGTACCGCTTCGATCATGTGCGGCGGTGTGGCGAAGTCAAACTTGCAGGGATCGCCAATATTCAGAAACAGAATCTGGTGCCCTTCGCGAGCCACCTCGTCGGCGACAACCGCAAGATCGCGGATAGCGTAGCGAACTTTCGCCATGCGAGCGGCAGGCGTAACTTGGAAGGCTTGTTGAACGGGCATGAATGCACCTTATGACGGCGATTTAGGTTCACTATGATTATGAACCATTGGGTAGCAGCCAAGTAAGGGCAAAAAACGACAGGGGCGTGCCGGCCAGGTCGAGCACAGCAAACCGACGTCTGCTTACTGCTGGTTTAGCAAGCCATACATGTCGACTTCGTTTTGCGTGCCCACAAACACCAGCCCGTCGGCGATGGTCGGCACCACAAACTTCACCCCCAAACCGGCCGTATCGCGATCCGGCATCATACTTGATGAGTAGTATTCAGTGCTGAGGTCGTTTGCATCCAGGGCGTGGAGGACGGCGTGCTTACCCTTGCGCAAAATCTGTGATCATCCACAATATAGCGTTGCTAGTGCCGCTGGCAGATAGTGATGGGGAAGAGCCGCGGGAATCCAGTGGGTAATTGAAGAATGACTTGGTTGCAGGATCAAACTGCTGTGTCGTGGGGTTGAAAGGATACGCGCGGGGAACATCGAATCCGCCGGCAATAATCAGGGTGGAATTCCAGAAGAGCATCGAGCTAAGGCCTAGGCCCCCAGCCTGAAATGTCTGCACCGCCTGACTGTTATCGTTCGCTTGCCATTTGCCAAGATTGTCTCGGTCCAGGACATACACCATGCCTACTTTGTCTCGCACAACCACCAGATGGGGATGCGGTGTGCCAGGCTGGTCAGGCATCACCAGCGCAGCGCTGCTGCCAAAGTCGAAGTCGCTGTCATCCATCATCTGATAGTTATATGGCGCGAAGTAGTCCACCACGCTAAACCCGTCTGTCGCCGACCAGTGCAGCCTTACTAACGAACTGCGGTAGTTGCTCTTTGGTCCGATCATTTGATGGTCATTACCGTTACCCACGGGAACATAGAGATCACCGTTTGCATCGAGGGAAGGCCCACTTCCGCTCATCCAAATCCCGCCCGCCGTGGAGTACGGGACGGGCGTCCAATAGGCGGTCGGCTGTAGAGTGCCCTGGTCGAACGACATAAGCCATCCCACGTAGGGTTCGATATCACAGTGCGAAGACCACGCAACATACACTTGATTGTGGGCGAGCAGCAATGCAGCACGCTGGTTGTTCATAGTCGGATCGAAAGTCGCCAATCCAGTTCCAGCGTAATCCGGAGGTGGGCCGCTAATAACGGTGGGCGCAATGACCTCACTGCCCGTTGATAAGGCGACCGCATGAAGGCGTTGGTAGAAAACGGGGACGCCATCTACGACCTCTTTCGTGCGCACAATTAAGTAGATCGTTCCCGTTGTCACATTAATGACCGGGGTACCGGTAATTCCGATCTCCGGAATGATGTCATCACAGCCCTCTACGTCGTCCTGGGAAAGCGTGCTCACGTTAGGACCGGAAGCAAGATAGTCAACATGCCAGGCCAGTGTCTTTGAATCCACATCAAACGCATAGAGCTGATCATGCTCTGTAGCGACGATCAGAAGGTTCGAAATTTTGGCGCCCGGCATCGTCACATTCGGCACATACAAAGGCTGAGCATACACATATCCCTGGACTGCAAAAGCTGCGAGTCTGCCAAAGGTGGAAGGGTCTACGTTAGTCGGCGTCAGCGTTGTTTCGGAGAGATTCAGACCATCGCGGTATGTATCGTTCAGATGGGTCAGCACCGGCTTCACCCCCACCCGCGACTGCGAAACCTCGCTGTTGCCGTTGCCCTGGGTTGATGAGCCCGATGAAGCGGCGCCGCCACAACCTGCCAGTGTGATCATTGCCACGGAAAGGCAGAACGCAACGAGTAATGCACGTGGACGACCAGCGAAGCAGCGAGCTATACCGGAGCACATCCTGCGAACACCTCGGAGAGTTAAGTGCCCTCAGCAATAGAGTACATAAGGCTTCCGCCAGAGCGTGAAAATGCCTTGCTCAGCCCCGCAAGCGCAGCCCAACTTCTTTGCTGTAGGAGTTTGCCGTAGAGTACACGGCCAGAGCACGATCGGTCTATTCCAATCGTGCGCGCAGGAAGAGGATACTACTTAGATCAGTGACTCTTTACCTCGTTGGACGGAGGCTCAGGTGGAAATCCTCACGAAATTTTGTTGCCGTAAGTGAAGCACTGGTTTAGCCGCTGTGCTCGGAAAGACTGAGGATATTGCCGTCGGGATCTTTGAACCACGCGACTTTGGTCCCGTCAGGGGCGGTCCAGATTCCTAACTCGTCCTGCTTCATGTGGTCTGCGAAGCGCTCAAATATCACGCCCTTTTCCTGAAGCTGGCGGATGTCGGCCGCAATGTCAACGCTCTCCCAGCCCAGCACGGTAAATGGCTGCGGCTTCACCTCTTTCATTTTGGTGAGCCGCACCTTGTTTCCGTTGGCGTCCACGACGATGGCGAAACCGTCATCGCTAAGGAACTTTAGTCCCAGCTTATCGACGTAAAAGCCTCTGGCTTTGTCTCCGTCGATGATGGGAACCAGGGCGACGATTTTGTTGTTCGATAACATTGCAACCTCACGAGTGCCGTCGCTACTAATTGCCAGTTGCTAATTGCCTCTTCACTTCCCCATCACCAGCTTGGCAATCGTCATCAACTGCATATTCGATGTGCCTTCGTAAATCTTGCCGATCTTCGCGTCGCGGAAATACTTCTCCACCGGATAGTCTTTGGTGAATCCGTATCCACCGTAAATCTCGACGCAGAGCGACGCCACCCGTTCTGCCACCTGTGAGCAGTAGAGCTTCGTCATTGCGGCTTCCTTGACGAAGTTCATGCCGGCGTCTTTCATGCGCGCGCAGTTGTACAACAGCATGCGAGCTGCTTCGATCTCGGTCGCCATCTGCGCGATCTGGAACTGAATGCCCTGGAACTCGGCGATCGCCTTGCCGAACTGTTTACGCTCCTGGGCGTACTTGACTGCATACTCCCAGGCTCCGCGCGCCAGTCCAACCATCTGGGCACCAATGCCGATGCGGCCTTCATTGAGCGTCTCAATCGCGATTTTGTAGCCTTTGCCGACCTCGCCCAGAACATTCGCTTTAGGCACGCGGCAGTCTTCCATAATCAGTTCGCACGTACTCGACGCGCGAATGCCGAGCTTGTCTTCCTTCTTGCCGACGGTGAAGCCAGGAAACTCTTTGTCGACGATGAAGGCGGTGATGCCCTTGTATCCGGCTGATGGGTCAACCGTCGCAAGCAGGATGAACACGCCTGCTTCTTTGGCGTTGGTGATCCACATCTTCTGCCCATTGAGGATGTACTCGTCGCCTTTGAGTTCGGCGCGGCACTGCAGGGCGAATGCGTCGGAACCTGATCCGGCTTCGCTCAGCGCGTAAGCTCCCACAGTGTCAGAGCACATGCGCGGCAGGTAACGCTTCTTCTGATCTTCCGTGGTCCAGCGCATCAGGGCATTGTTGACCAGCGTGTTCTGCACATCGACTACTACGCCCGCGGAGGCATCCACTGCGGAAAGCTCTTCCACCGCGAGGATGGCTTCGAAGAAGGTGCCACCGCCGCCGCCATACTGCTCAGGAATCTCGATGCCCATTAGGCCCAGCTCGAAGAACTGCTTCACCACGGATGGCTCGAAGACGCCCTTCTCGTCCATCTCTTTTACATGTGGCTGGACGGCCTCTTGTGCGAACTGACGTACGGTATCGCGAAATAGAGTTTCGTCTTCGGTAAGCGCCACCAGAGGCGCGGGTGCGGAGTTGGCGGTTGCAACGGATGACATGAGAGCGATCCTTAGGGCTAGAGTAGGAAACCTATGATTTTACACCGCGACGGGTGGCCCACATTTCCCATCGTTTTGGAAATGTGGGGCTGCAGAGTGAATCACGAAGAAGCAGGATGTACAGTTTCGCTATCCCATAATTGCCAAACGAAGGCAATTATGGCCGCCCGCCTGTTAGAAACAGTGATCCAAGACCGCTGTATTCAGCGGTGATTGAGAGACGCGGGAAGACTTAGCAGTGCAGAGTTCCGTCTGCCCTCAGGCCGCGAGTGTGGTAACGGGCGCGGGAGTTATTCCGCGCCCGAGATTTGTTTTGGTAATAGTGATTACTTCTTTGTGGGCGTGACAGCTGTGTTTGGCTGCAGGCCCCAGTTAGGCGTCAGCCGAGCCGGGTCGGGACGCTCCGGCGGGCTGAACTTCTCCGACATTTGCTGGTTCGGCAGATGGAACGCCGTAAATACCGTCGCCAGAACCGGCGTACACCATGCCGTTGGCCACCACCGGCGGATAAAAGCCCTCCGGCCAGTTCCACAGGACCGCTCCCGTGCTCGCATTAAGAGCATAAGGGCCATGCCAACGTAGGCCACGCCATTGGCCACCACCGGCGTCCCGCCCCGGAATCCGCTTGCCCACACGATCCCTTGCGTCGCGACGTCGAGGGCGTACACAGCAGTCCCTGCATAGAAGCTATAGCAACCGATGTAGACCACGCCGTTGGCTACCGTCGGACCATCACAACCGTCTCCGCCAATTACCCCCTCGGTGTAAAACGCCCACAAGAGCGCTCCCGTACTAGCGTTCAAGGCGTAAAGGCCAGGGGGATCATTCCCGCTGTATTTGACTCCGATGTATACGACTCCGTTGACCACCGCCGGCGAAGAATCGACGTAAGCCTCCGGCGTGTACTTCCAAATGAGCGCGCCAGTCATGGCGTTCAGAGCATAGACGCTTCCGCCATCACTGAAGTAGACCACTCCGTTGGCCACCGCCGGCGAATAATCGACACCTCCTCCTGTCCCGTACTTCCAAATGAGCGCGCCAGTCACGGCATTCAGAGCGTAGACGCTCTCGTCATCGGCAGCACCGACGTAGACCACGCCGTTGGCCACCGTCGGCGAAGATTCAACATCCCCGGCTGTGTACTTCCACAAGAGCGCTCCCGTACTAGCGTTCAAGGCGTACAGGTAGTTGTGACTGGACACCACGTATACGACTCCGTTGGCCACAGCGGGCGACATATCGACCTCATCCCCCGTCGTGTACTTCCAGATCAGCGCACCCGTGCTGGCATTCAAGGCGTACACGTTATTGTCCTGGGATCCCGACGTATACGACGCCGTTGACCACCGCCGGCAAATACCAGATGATACCCTGGTTCGCGTATTTCCAATCGAGAGCGAGATTTCCGACCGTGTCCGGGCTCAAAACGTTCTCATAAGGGTTAAAGCCCGTGTTGCTGAGATCGAAGTGAAACTGTGGCCAATCGGTCCGCACGAGAAAAGATTGCTGCGCCGACAGCTGTCCAACGCGTTCTTTTGCTGTGATGGTGTGCTGGCCCGGCAGCGCGGTGGACGGTACCTGCAAGCGGGTGAAAGTTGGTCCAGTTGCACTGATGACTCCGTTGCCGAACGAGCCGTTCTTGTCGGTGGTGGTCGAAGCAAGCTGAGTGCTGTCGAAGTAAATGTCGATGGCTGTCAGAGGATCGAAATGAACCCCCTGAAGGTTTACGAAAGTCGTCGGCGGCCCTACCGCGGGCAACTCATAGAGCTGGGGCGAGGCAGCGTTCTGCTGCCCTGTGGCCGGGTTTGGGAACGCACAGGTAAGAAAGAACGCGATCAATGCGAAGGTTAGAAGTTGCACCGCACCCTTCGCCGGAAAGCGAACGGAGTTCAACCGTTGCGATGTACTGAGGAGAGAACGATCAAACCGCATCATGCACCTCCTGGTGCCGGGGTCGATGGGCCTGGTTGGTGATGGTTAAGACGTCTTCGTCTCAGACGTGCGGGACGGAGGTGACTACCTCAAGGCAGAATTCTTGCGACGAATCTTACACCCGTTCGAATGGAAACCTGATTTATTTCGAGAGAATCGTGAATTTCCCCGAAAATGGGAAGGCTAAGAATCAGTAGGGTCAGTGAATGGCAGCGAAAACAAGGTGTATGTGGCGTGCGTCTTCGATGCTACTGACTTTGATGTGGGCGAGCCGACGAGTAGCAAAGGCAATGACAAGTTGGTTGAGGTGGAACTCGTTCAACCTGGGGAAGGCTGCCTGTAGCCATAGTTGACGTTATATCGCCACTGCACTCATTGACCCCAGATGACATGAAGCTTGGCGCCTCTTAGGGGCCAGCCGCTACATAGCATGAATCGTCTCCCTGTATTTCCATTCCGGGAATATCCACCACCTTCGTAACCTCAGCCTCTCACTTTTACCGTGCAGGTCACCTCGACAGAGAATAGACTCGCTTCGCTGCAGCAATTGCCGCGGCCAGTTTAGCGATCCGGGTTGGCGATTTTCGACGCTAAATCGTGTCACCTAAGTTCTTTGAAATCTAATATTTGCTTGTAAGTCTCACGGGCTCAAATATTTGCGATAGAAATGTGGGCTAAAGTGTTGAAAACAAAATATCGCAAATCAATTTTTTTCGTGATGCCGATCACATTTGCGGCTATCGAGTGAGCGTCAGGCGCGAATCGCGGCCCTGAGTTTCGGGGTGCCCGAGAGCGATGCCTTGAGTTGCGTGTTGGTCGTCACCACGCGCATTACCTCGCGCGTCATCTGGTCGTCGATCTCCTCGGCATGTTCGATTACTACCGGGTAACGCAGGACCAATTCCAGACCAGTATCGGTGAACTGCCACTTGGTGCTGGGTTGAGGAGTGGGGAATGCCGCATCCAGCACCCGCTCAAGCACGGCGTGCTGATGGTCGATCTCCTTGCGGTATTTGTCGTACACCGACTTCGCGGCATTGGTAAGCAGGAATTGTGCGGAAGCCGGATCGGTATCCGTCGACAGCGTCAGCGCCAACTCGTGCCAGGCGTATGAAGTTCCTGGCAACTGTTTGTACAGCGGAGTCGCGCCGAACAGCACCGAATTGGAGAAGACCACGAGACGGCCCGTCGGATATAGGTCGATGCCAGTGCCGCCCAGTTCCATCAGGTACAGGCGTACGAGTCCGATCTCCAGAACATCTCCGGTAACGCCGGAGATAGTGATGCGGTCTCCGGCTTTCACTCCGCGGCGGCCGATCAGCGTGAAGTACGCCGCGACTGACAGGATGACAGTCTGTAACGCTACCGCGATGCCTGCGGTGATAAACCCGGCCATGGTCGCCAGCGAACTGAACTCGCTGACGAAACCGAACACCACGATGAGCAGCATCAGGAAGCCGGAAACGAAGCGGCGCACCAGCAGCAATTGCCTCCGGCGACGCGCGTCGTGTACGTAGCGAACGGTGGCCCGGCGCCATAGCGCGGAGAAGCCGGCGACCAGGGCCAACGCGAATAGAATCGCTCCGACCCGAGTCAGCACTGAGCGCAATACGGCGCCATAAGCAAGGAGCGTGGAGTCGCGCCACTCCTCCAGGTTCCCTTTCACCTGGTCGAGCAGCACGATTTCCTGGCGCAAAGGAAAGGCGGCGTCGCCGATTTGCTTAAACTGGCCGGTGAGAGCTCGCAGATTCTTTTGCGTATCGGCGAGGGCAGCTGTATCCGACGCGGAAGTGGCGTCAGCGGTGTTGTGCCCCTGCTGCACCAAGGCCTTCAGCGCAGCAACCAGAGGCTTCTGCATTTGCGCGGCGGAGTCGCGCAGATGATTGGTCTGCGCGATAAGGGTGTCGATCTTGTGTATCTCACGCGTCTGACCCAGCAGATAGGCGGCCTGACCGATTAGCCCCGAGGACTGGGCGCGCGCAACGCTGGCGCTCTGCGCATTGGCACTGGTCGCGTTGGCTGATGCCTTGCCGGCTTCACCGGTGTCGGTCGCGAAGACCTCGGGAACCGACTCCTTCAGGGCAGCGATCTTCCCTGCCATTCCGCCCTGGGCGCGTTCGTTGCTGGCGACAAAGGTTGCGATTCTCTGCAACTGTTCCTGCAATGCCTTGTCCAGCGGAATCACGCCCTGCAGAGCATCACGCTGAGAGAGCAGTTGCTCCCGCTGGCTGCCGCGCGCGCGCGCCAGCTGGGCCTCAATTTCCGCCAGCTTCGCCTGGTCTTGATTCAGACGGTCGGTTGCGCTCTGCAGAGCTTTTGTCAGTCCCGATTGCTGCTGTGGTTCAGCGGCAGGCTCAGTCGAGGTCGAAGAGGCTTTGCCATTGTTGGCGGTCTCATTCTGCAGGCCCGCGATCGACTGCGCGGCTTGGAAAGCGAGTTGCAAAGCCTGCCGCGCCTGACTGCGCGCGTTGGAGAGGTAGAGCACATCGCTGGGCTGTCCAGCACTCTGATCGATGGTGGTCAACTGGCGGTACCAACTGATGCCGGAGTTTAAGTGACTGAGAATTGCGTTCTCGGCGATCTGCGGCGCTTGGGCGAGCAGCAGTCCGGTCAAAGCCAGCAGCGTGGCGGCCAGAAAGCAAGATTCAGCGATACGAGGAAACCTTGACCTCAATCGAAACTCTCCCTTATGAATGTGAGCTCTAAGTGGGATGCAGTTTTGCCGGGCAACGTAATGCGCGCGGGGAGCTGTGGCTGGAAATGAATGATTCTTAAGGAGGAAGTCTAGGCTTCGCGCCGGTAGACCAGCTTCAGTTTGTCGGCTTCCAGGATGCGCGCGATCTGCTTACGAGCATGAACCGACCAAGGGCCGCTGCGGTCCAATTTGACGTACGCGGTCCAGTGCCGGAGAGCGAGTCTTGGCTCGCGCAAGCGCTCATAGGCCAGGGCCAGGTTGTAATGAGCGTCGGCGTATGTGGGGGCCAGTTGGATAGCCGTCTTGTACGCAGTCGCTGCGTCTATAAAGCGTCCAGTTTCATCGAGTACATTGCCCAAGTCGAAGTATGCGAGAGCGTAACGGTGATCGGCCTCGACGGCAGCGCGGTAATGCTTCTCGGCAGCCGCCAAATTCCTGCCGGTTGTAGTACAGCGTACCCAGGTTTATATGAGCGGCCGCGTGTCCCGGCTCCAGCTCCAGAAGGCGCAAGTAAACTTGTATGGCCTCGTCATGGTTATTCGGATTCTCTTCCAGAGCAACACCGCGGGCGAATAGCTCATGTGCCGACTCGGTCGGCGGTATGGGCTTGGGCTTGCGAGGGAGCGACGCCGGGTCGGTCGAAACTACCGAGCCCGCAGCCTCAAACTCCATGACATACTGGCCCGCGACCGGCTCGACCGTGCGACCCTGGTGGCGGAATGCCAATCTCTTGCCAACCAGGAAGGCGCTGGCTTCGAGGAAGGGGTTCTCCATACCAGCAACCTGGCGCTGCATGGCTTGCAAGGATTCGCGGATAACCGCCGGGCGCACACGTTTGGCGCGCAAATCTCGTATTTGCTTTATCTGCTGGAGGTCTGCGATAGAAAACTCCTCACCGTCAGGAGCCAAGCCCGCCCTCTGCCAGCCAGTCAACTGCCTGGCTGAGACATGCAGGATTCGCAGAACGTCCGCTCGACCGAAACTCGTCATGGAAGGTCGGAAGCGCAATCAGAGCCTTCTTAGATTATCAAGCGGGTGACCAATGCTCTGCAAGTGTAAAACTGGCTACCTCAGTGGAAAACCAAGGCTTACAGGCGCCGCATTGTTCCATTTTGAAACCTGCCGGTCTTTACGCAGGCGAAGCAAGCCTTTAAGATGGAAATCACGCCGACGTAGCTCAGCTGGTAGAGCAGTCGATTCGTAATCGACAGGTCATCGGTTCAAGTCCGATCGTCGGCTCCATTAACTTATTTCGTTTCATCAGCTGCCCTCCGAATCCGCGATCGGCTTGCCCGACCCGATGCGCTCCACTTCTCTTTCTTCCAGCACGCGTAATAGCTTGGCCTGCACGTTCAGCAGCATGTCGCCGATCTCGTCAAGGAACAACGTCCCGCGATGGGCCTGCTCGAACTGCCCGGTGTGCCGTTGCAGGGCGCCGGTGAACGCACCTTTTTCATGGCCGAATAGTTCCGACTCGATCAGCTCGGCAGGAACGGCGGCGCAATTCAAAGTCACGAACGGCCCTGATGCTCTGGGACTTTTGCGCCGAGGCCAAGACGCAGGGTTCCTCCATTGGGCATGGCATCCATGAAGTTCAGCACCAGGTTTGCGAAAGCGGTGAACGACGAGGCGGCGTTCGTCGAGCAGATGGCGACGGAGTTGGACAATGTCGCCCATTTCGCCGAGGTAGTCCAGCCGTGATGATTCTCCAGCGAATATATTGTTTGCGAAGGGCTGGGTTAACTGATCGATAAAACCATCCTCAACGCCGGACGACAGGCATGTCCATACGAAACTTGAGGTACCCCCCTCCCCCCACCCTGCCCTAAAATCTTGAAAACAATCAGCCGCTTTTAAAATTGGTCTGCAAAATCTTGAGCGCGTGAGACTTAGAGGCAAAATCTTGGGATCAAAGGAGTTAACGGCGATTTCGCGGGGATGGAAGGGTTGGAGGAGTTTAGAAGTAGTTAACAGCGGCCAACAGGCGCTATGACGGCCTAGTTGCGTCACGAAGCCTCGTCAAAGAGCAAGACACGGAGGGAGACAATTCTCCCTCGTCCTCAAGGTTGCAATTGTACGCAAGCGAGGGCCGGGTACCAAGCGAGTTCGTCACAGATCCGTGTGATGAGCGACCACGATGCCGCTATGGCTTGATCATCCACACGGTGCCGCAGCCGAGTGGGGGGTTGCAGGTTAGGTTGCCACCGGCCTCCGCGGTGCCATACAGTGTACCGCCGGCGTCGATGGTCACGTTGCTGAACGAGTATGAGCCGTCGGTGCCGCCAGCGAAGTCGTGAAGCGAGGTGTACTCCCAGCCGTCCTGTGTATTGGTCAGCTTGAAAACACTCCCGAGATTGTTGGCACCATCGCAGAAGGTTGTCCCATACAGATTGCCAGAATTGTCCATGTTGAGGGACGCGCGCGGGCCGCAATTCTTCCCTGGTTGTCCAGAAAAGCCGTAGATCACGGTGAACGTCCACGTGTTCCCCACCGGCGACAGCTCGAACACTGTACCACCACCCCCACTTCCGCCGTCGGTGGTGGCGCCATACAGATTCCCGGCACTGTCCATTGCCAGGCCGGCAAGGGGCTGTTGTCCATCATCAAGGTTTTGAAAGTTGTAAAGCACATTCTCTGTCCAGCCCGAATTGATGTTATAGGTCAACTCGAAAACGGTCCCGGCACCGTACAAGCCACCTTCGATAGTTGTGCCAAACACGTTACCGTTGCCATCGAGAATAACGCTGGCGCCTGGTTGCTCCCCATCAGGCCCCGTGAAACTGTAAATCGGCGCCTCTGTCCAATTGTCACCCGATTTTGTCATCTGATAGACCGTACCGAGGCTGGAGGTTCCTCCGTAGAGAGTGGTCCCGTAGATGTTACCCGCTTGATCCCAAACCAGGTCGCCACCTTCAGGGCCATCGCCGTCAGGGCTGCCCGTGAAGAGATGCAGCACCTTCTCCGTCCAAAAGCAGTTCGCGGTGGGGCAAATCGTCGGCCTAGGCGTCAGGCTGAAGACGGCGCCGTACCCTTGGGGACCGCCACCAAACGTAGTGCCATACAGGTGATTATCTGGCCCAAAGACTACTCTGGCCAGCGGGGTTTCTCCACCGGCCGAGAGAAGAGAGATCGGAGTGAAGTACCAGTTCGATCCTACGGGCGCTAGCTGGTACACGGTGCCATTACCAGTACAGTCCCGGGTGCATAGCTGTCGTACCATAGAGAACACCCGCCCGCACGGTTACGCCTGCGTATGGGAATACCCCGCTCGGATCGTTGAAGGTGTGAATCACGCTGAAGCTCTGCGCGTGTGCTGACGGGCTGGCGACAATTGCGAGTCCGCACGGAAGCGCGAGCAGCAACGTCATAGCTAAGGAGCGGGCAACGTCAGGGGTGAATAGACTCCGAAATCGTCCAATACTCGTCATGACCTTCTCCTTGAAAATACCGGTTAGTAACGCTTGCAAAAGCAAGCCATATAGAACGTCATAGTGGCCCATGCGGTGGCGTGAACTGCGTGCACAGGAGTCTCTCGTTTAATCATGCTCAACAGTGCAGGACGAGACTTGGGGAACGCCAAGGCCACCCTGGGTTGCGTACAGTTCAATTGTGTCGCCTGGGTTAAACAACACCGTGTCGCTCGTGCCGGGAAAATTGCCAGGGCAGCCAGACGTCATTATGTCTACATGGAGCGGCGTCGAGCCGCCATTCTTGATACACCCTGTACGTGGCCGTTACTCCGGGACAAAGGGTCAAGTAGCAATGCAGGTTCTTGATGGTCACCGCGCGAGGCAGAGCCACTTGCGCATTGGCCGAATGTCGTTATTGCCTCCACCAAACGGCGCGAAGTAGTTGTTGTTCATGAGGGTTCTGCCACCAAGACCGAAAATGAGCATCCCTGTGGCAGGCGATGTTGGTGTTACCCCTAGCGTAATGCTCTGAATAGTGGCACTCGTGGTACCTGTATCCTTATTTTGAATTTTGAAGTTTATGCGATCCCCCGCGCTGCCGCTGGCGGTATGAGTGGAGTCATTATCGCACCATATGCCGGCAGTACCACCCGCTGGAATGGTAACGACTAGGGTGGTGTCTGCCGTGTTTTTTTGTAAGGTAACTACCAATGAATCTACAGCAGGCTGGGTGCTTCCAGTATAAACACAGAGTCCTCCTTGCACGCTCCAGACAAACGGCACAGTAACAAACGAAAGGCTCTGGTTTGCGTTCATCCAGCCTGTCTGCTGGGACGGTCCGGTGTACCACGTCGTCGAAGCCGGAACGCTGTGATTGTAGTAGGTGCCCAACATCGTCTGCGTGGTGCCGATCATGCTGGCCGTGAAGCCGCGAATGACTGCATAGGCGTGTGCCGCCCGTCGGCAATGCATTGACAGTACCGAACATAAAAGCGTTCTGCGGCGGCTCGTATAACGGAGGGCCGTTACCGAGGTACGAGCCGCTGATTTGTGTTGCTGGCAGGTTTAGCGCTGGAGGCTGTGATATTGGCGCTCCAGCTACAGCGTAATTTGGCTGAATCTGGATCGGAGCGGTGCCATTAGCGGTGCTGGTGTTGATAGTAAACTGCCCAAGCCACATTTCAGCGGGATTGATCGTGAACTGCGTGCCTCCTGCGGTGAAATCAGAGAACAATGGTATGCCGGTGTTCGTGACGGCCATTCCGCCGTGTGTTGCTAAACCCGATGATCCCGCCAAACTTATCTGCGTTCGGAATGCCGGTAATGTTGGTCGGCGAATCAATACCGAAGTTCAAGACCAACCTACCGCCTACGTACCTCTTTCTATAAAGCGTCTCGTTAGGCATATCGTATATGCCATTTAAATAGGAGCTACCGCTGATATCTGAAACAGCAGGGTTGCCGTTGTAATAAGCACCAAGGTTGGTAATGTCATTCGAATGGGACGTAAGCTGTAGGATATAAGCGCCATTTGTACAACTACCTATATTTCATCGAGGGGCCTCGTGCGCTCGCCTGCAAGTTGAACTGTGTCGCAACAAGTTGACATGACTGGGTCGGGAATGCGGACAAACCTCACCAGCCAAAGTGGGAACCACTGCCTGCGGATGGAGGAAGTGTACCCCCCCCCCCCGGCACTCTGTCAATAGCGCCGAAATAGCGGTAGTGGGTCAGTTTGAATATGGATGCGTGCCTTTCGCGCGCCGGCGCGAATCGGCACGCCTAGATCCCTCGTTCGCAGAAGAGGCTCCTCGGGATGACAAATCAAACTGACCCACTACCGACACAGCGGCGATGCGTCGATGGCGATGCGTCGACAGAGCGGCACAGGCTTAGGCTGACCGGCGGCTGCCGACGGTACTCCCACACCGTAGTACTCAAATCCCAACCGCTCCATTTCGTTGCAGTCGAGCAGATTGCGGCCGTCGAGGATAAGCGGACGCTGCATGAGCCGGCTGATACGAGACCAGTCGAGGCTCTTGAATTCCGGCCACTCGGTCGCGATCATCAGCGCTTCCGCGCCGTCGGCCACCTCGTAAGGGTCGCCTCCATACTCGATCGTCGGGAACAGCGCCCTCGTTTTGTCCATAGCCTGGGGATCGTAGGCACTAACCTGTGCTTGCTCTTGCAGCAATTGCCTGATCAATTCCATGGCAGGCGCAAAGCGGATGTCGTCGGTATTGGGCTTGAACGCCAGTCCAAGTATGCCGATGCGCTTGTCCTTGAGCGTCCATAGCGCCTGGGTGGCTTTCGCAAGAAAAAGGTCGATGCGTCGCTTGTTGATCAGCTCGGCGGCTTTCAACAGGGAAACATCCACCCCTGTCTTCTCACCGAGCCGGACGAAAGCCTGAATATCTTTCGGAAAGCAGAAGCCACCAAACCCCAGTCCGGCGCGAAGAAAATCCGGGCCGATACGCGGGTCTAAACCCATGCCGCGCGTCACCTCCTGTACGTCGGCGCCCATGGCCTCGCACATGTCGGCAACAAGGTTGGCATAGGAAATCTTCAGGGCAAGGAAAGAGTTACTTGCGTGCTTAATGAGCTCGGCGCTGTTGATACTGGTGACCAACAAAGTTGGCGGCGCTTTCTTCGGGCAGCCCTCGGTGTGAATCGGACAATTGCGCAACTCCTGATAAAGTATCGGCCGATAGATTTCGCGCAACAGCACCTCGGAGCTTTGATCACTCACTCCGATAACCACCCGGTCGGGATGCAGAAAATCAAGAACTGCGGAGCCCTCACGCAGGAATTCGGGATTTGAAGCCACCGAGTAACTCCACTGCGAGTTGCGGCCGTAAATGCCCAAGGCGCGCAGCAGCTTCATCCCGCTCTGCACCGGCACGGTGCTCTTCTCCACAATCAGCTTGGAACTGCGTGCCTCAGTCGCAATCAACCGCGCAGCGCCATCGATTGAGCTGAGATCAGCGTCGCCGTTGTGCAGCGGTGGAGTTCCGACGCAGATGAAGATCACGTCGCCGAAACGAACTGCCTCCGCCAGATCTGCGGTAAACCGCAAACGCTGGCCCGCGACATTCCGATCGACCCCTTCCTGCAAGTTCGGTTCATAGATCGGCAGCGAACCGCCAAGCAACACGTCGATTTTGCTCTGGTCGTTATCGGTGCAGACAACAGAATGGCCGATATCAGCCAGGCAGGTTCCGGTAACCAGACCGACATAACCGCAGCCGAGGACTGTGATACGCAAAGGCACTCTCTCCCAGGGACATGGGCCGATCGTTGCAACCGTTGTTTGGATCCGAGGGTGATCCTGCCCTGTACACATTCAAACAGAAAGGGGCGGGGCGAGCGCAAGGCGTACCGGTCACACGTGTTTGTGACATCCGCTCCTGAAACCGGCAACAGAGAAAACTACAATGACGTTGGTTGGCTATGCCTACGAAAACAATTATCGAACCGTTTCGCATTAAGAGCGTTGAGCCTATTCGCTGGACTACCCGCGAGCAACGGGAAGAACTTCTACGGGCGGCACACTACAACCTTTTCCTCTTGCCGGCCGATGACGTCCTCATCGACTTGCTTACTGATTCCGGTACCGGAGCGATGTCCACCCATCAATGGGCGGGTGTAATGGAAGGTGACGAAAGCTATGCCGGCAGCAGAAGCTTCGACCACTTCCGCGACTCCGTCCAGGAGATTTTCGGATATCGGCACGTCATCCCCACGCATCAGGGCCGCGCCGCTGAACGCATTCTGTTCAACGTGATGTGTAGGAAGGGAGACGTGGTTCCCAATAACACGCACTTCGATACCACGCGAGCGAATATCGAGTTTGTGGGGGCCGAGGCGGTTGACCTGCCTTGTCCAGAAGCACGCGATCCGCAGCATCGTGCTCCGTTCAAGGGCAACATGGACGTCGAGGCGCTCGAAGCGCTGATCGCCAAGGTCGGTCGGGAGCGCATTCCGCTGGCCATGTTGACGATGACGAACAATTCTGGCGGCGGCCAGCCGGTCTCGATGGCAAACGCCCGTGCGGTAAGCGAGGTTTGCCGCAGCCATGGAATTCCGCTGTACTTCGACGCCTGCCGTTTTGCCGAGAACGCCTACTTCATCAAGCTGCGCGAAGAAGGATACGCCTTCAAAACTCCGAAGCAGATCGCGCAGGAGATGTTTTCCCTGGGCGACGGTTGCACCATGTCGGCCAAGAAAGATGGCATGGCCAATATCGGTGGCTTTCTCTGCACCAACGACGACATCCTTGCGCGGCAGGAGCAGGACCTGCTCATCCTTACCGAAGGCTATCCGACGTATGGCGGCCTTGCTGGACGCGACCTGGAAGCGGTTGCCATTGGCGTGCAGGAGTCGTCTGCACGAAGATTATCTGCGCTATCGCATCGCCTCGACCGCGTACCTGGGCAATCACATCTCCGACCACGGTGTGCCGATCGTGCAGCCGCCCGGCGGCCACGCGATCTACCTCGATGCCAAGGCGTTTCTGCCGCACATTCCGGTCGAGCAATTCCCTGGCGTGGCACTGGCGACAGAGCTCTATTTGGAAGGCGGCATCCGCTCGGTCGAAATCGGCAGCCTGATGTTTGCCGGCGCAGCGAAGATGGAGCTAGTGCGCCTGGCGATTCCGCGTCGAGTGTACACGCAGAGCCACATCGACTACGTGGTGGAGATTATTCTGCAAGTCTTCGCGCGCCGTGAACAGATATGCGGCATGAAGCTGACCTACGAAGCGCCGTTCCTGCGTCATTTCACCGCGCATCTGGAACCGAGTGGAAGCCGCGGTGACCAGCATGATCAAGCGGTCATCCTGAGCGAATGCGTCAGTCGAAGGAGCAGTGAGCTATTGAAGCAGAGGTATTTCCCTACGTCGAAGTTCGCGTCCGCAGGCTCGCTCCCCACCACGCCATCGACAGGATCATCAGCACGGCGATTAAGCCTTGCGAGCTCACGCAGTAAACACACCAGACACCCAGCACTCGCGCTTCAATGTTGCTGAGATACAGGGCGAAGCCCATGCCGATGACGGTTGCCATCACCAACAAACCGCGGCGCCGCGCCAGCGCAAGCAGGGCGATGACGAAGTACCCGGCAATTCCGATCGCTGCCACGGGAACCCCGTGGATTACGGCGTATGGGCTGTGGTTGACGATGCCGCAGTCCCATTTCTCGTTGATGCTGCACGGCGCCGACTCCGTGCTGTAGTGAACCCGTAATGCCAGGTACGAAACGACCATACCGCCGACTGCCAAGATTGCAAGAATGTAGCGCATGGAAGACAGACTCTCAGTCTCACCGGAAAGATTGAACCCGCAGTATACGTTCTGGACATCCGTCGCGTTGTGCATATGTCACACCGTCAGTGTGTGATGTAGTACAATCACGCTGCTTTCATGCGAAAGAGCCTCTCCATCCTGGTAGTTGTCGCGACTTTGCTGATGGCAGTCGCGCCGCTGCTCGCCCTTTCGCCGCAGACGCTGCCTGCGTGCTGCAGAGCCGGTGGCCAGCACCACTGCGCCGCGATGATGAATCTTGGCGGCGAAGGTTTCCGGGCACAAACGCCTCTCTGCCCTTACCGGATCCACCCCGCAGTTGCGCCGGCGCTTTCGGCATTGCAAGCGCGACGCACGACGTTCACGATCGCGCGTACGCTAGAAAAGGTCTCCTCGACTGCGTTGAGCGTCGTCACGTCGTCGCCCCAGTACTCCGCACCCAAGCGCGGCCCTCCGTTTTCGTAACTCGCCTCGTCTCCCACTGACACATTGATTGCGCAGTAAGACCTTCGTCCCTCTTGCTTGGATGCGGCGATGGCTGCTGCTTTGCGAGTCGAAACGGAGAACCTGCTTGAACGAGCAAAAAAATTTCCTGCCGCAGCGCCTGATGCGGCTCCTGTGGCTGTTTGCGGCGGTGGCGCTTCCCTGCTCCGCCACGATTCTTGGTGATGTCCGCGGCGTAGTGCACGATCCGCAGCACCATCCCATCAGCGGGCCCGCACTACCCTGGAATCCACCAACTCTGCTTACAAGCGGACCAGCGACACCAACGCTGACGGAATCTTTCAGTTTCCCGGAGTGCCGCTGGGTGAATACAAGGTGACGGTCGAAGCCCCCGGATTCGCGCCGACGGCACAAGTGCTGCTGCTCGGAGCGGCCAGCGCGCCAGTGCTGCATTATCAGCTTGCGTTGGCGGGAGCACACGAGAGCGTCGAGCGTGAGCGCCATCGCCGGCGGACCTGAATCCTGAGTCGCCGCGCCGTGACATCTTCATCGACCAGGAGCAGATCCGAACCTTTGCCGGCGCCGACGCCAGCAACAGTTTCAAAATCATTACCGACTTCGTGCCTGGCTCCTATGTCGTGCACGACCAGCTTCACGTGCGCGGAGGCCATCAGGTTACCTGGGCGATCGACGGCGTGCCGGTGCCGAATACCAACATCGCCTCCAATGTCGGCCCGCAATTCAATCCCAAGGACGTGGACTACCTTGAAGCCCAGACTGGCAGCTATGGCGCCGAATGGGGCGACCGCACCTATGGCGTTTTCAATCTGGCGATGCGCAACGGCTTCGAGCGCGATCGACAGGCCGAGCTCATCACCAGCTACGGCAATTACAACCAGACCGACGATCTGCTGAGCTTCGGCGACCACAGCGAGAAGTTCGCCTACTACGCCAGCATCAGCGGCAATCGCTCGGATTATGGGCTGGAGCCACCGACCCAGTACAACTTGCACAACGAGGCCAATGGCGGCGGCGGATTCACCTCGCTGATCTACAACCCGGATGCGGTCAATCAGCTCCGCTTCAACGGAGCTTTGCGGCTCGACTACTACCAGGTGCCGAACGATCCCGACATGCAGGCAGCCGACGTTGAAGATCGCGAACGCGAGCAAGACATCTTTGGGACTCTGAGCTGGGTACACACCTACTCACCGACAACCATGCTGACGATCTCGCCGTTTTACCACTTCAACCGCGCCGCGTATGAGGGCGGCCCCACGGATGTTCCGGCCGCCACTGATAACCGGGCGTCGAACTATGAAGGCGGACAGGCGTCGTTGTCGCTGGTGAAGGGCAAGCACAACGCGCGCTTCGGAACGTATGCCTTCGCGCAGCAGGACAACACGCTCTTCTCGGTTGTCGCCAATGACGGTTCTGGGCAGCAGTTCAGTCAAACCGTAACTCCCGGCGGCAACATGGAGGCGCTGTTCGCGGAAGACCAGTACCGTGCAACTTCGTGGCTCACTCTGAGTGGTGGTTTACGTTACACGCATTTCGCGGGAAACGTTACGGAGAACCCGGTCGATCCGCGGCTGGGTGTGGCCATTCGCATCCCCAAGCTCGGCTGGATCGTGCGCGGCGCGTATTCGATGTTCTATCAGCCGCCGCCTCTCGACACTGTCACCGGTTCTCTGCTCGATTACACGATGGCCCAGGGATTGGGTTTCCTGCCGCTAAAAGGTGAACGCGATCAGCAGCAGGAATACGGCCTGACGATCCCCATCAGAGGTTGGGCTGCTGATTTGACCTACTTCAATACATTGGCGAAGAATTTCTTCGACCACGATGCTATTGGAAATTCCAACATCTTCCTCCCGTTAACAATCCAGTACGCCCGCATCAAAGGCTTCGAAGTTGCACTGCGCTCGCCTCTCATCGCGCATCATTACTCCGCACACGTGGTCTATTCGAATCAGATAGCGCAAGGGGCCGGGGACGTTACCGGAGGTCTGACGGACTTCTCGCCGCCGGACGAGGGTTACTTCTTCCTGGACCACGACCAGCGCAACACGCTGTCAGCCGGTGTCACGGGAAATCTACCGTGGCGCACCTTCGCCTCGCTGGAGTTCAACTACGGCTCCGGCTTCGTCAATGGCGATGGTCCGGATCACCTGCCACCCAATCACACCTTCGATTTTTCGATTGGAAAGAACTTCGGCGAGACCTGGACGCTGCGTTTCATGAGCACCAACATCACCAACCAGCAATACCTTCTGGACAACAGCAACACCTTCGGTGGCACCCACTACGCACCGCCGCAGATGTTTGCGGTACAGATGAAGTATAGGTTTAAGTATTAAGCCTCATGCTTATGGTCCACATGGGAATGGCTATGCGGATGGGAGTGCGTCATCCCGCCGTGTGAATGCCGGTGGGCGTGCACTAAGTTGGTCCGCAGCAGCAGGTCGAAGTCGCCGAGAATGTCCCGCGTCGGGCCTGAGGCGGCGACCTTGCCCTGCTCCAAAACAACCAGGCGGTCGGCCAGTTCGTCCAGAATTTCAAGTTGATGGGTCGCAGTGATGATGGTTTTCGAGGCGCTCTTCCAACTTTGCAGCAGATCAATCAGCTGACTCTGGCTGCGCGGATCGAGCGTGGAAGTCGGCTCGTCGAGCAGGATAACGTCAGGCTCAAGCACGATTACCGAAGCCAGCGCCACACGTTTCTTCTCTCCTCCCGAGAGGCGATACGGCGGCCGATCGCGCAGGTCTTCGATTCGCATGAGCTGCATCGCCTGCTCGACGCGCTGAAGAATCTCCTGCTTCGGCAGGCGGAGTTGAGCGGGACCGAAGGCGACTTCATCGAACACAGTCGGGTTGAAGAGCTGCACGTCGGGATTCTGAAAGACCAGTGCGACTCGGCGACGAAACGGCAATGCAAAATCGTCGGACTGCAGGCGATCTTGCGTCAGAACGTCTCCGCAATACGCAACACTTCCCTGCGAGGCGAAGCACAGGCCATCGAGAAGACGCAGCAACGTGGACTTGCCGGAGCCGTTCGCTCCGACCAGCGCGACTGACTCTCCTGCCGCGATCTCCAGCGACAGGCCGCGCAGTGCGGGCACGCGATCGTACTCAAAATGCACGTCACGGCATTCGAACAATGCAGTCAATGCTGGTTACCGTCCCAACCATATTGCCAGAATGACAACTCCGGCGAACGCGAGCATGGCTAGATAGTTGCGCGGCAGCAATCGCCGCTCGGTTAGCGAGAGGACGTCGCCGCGATACCCCCTGGATTGCATCGCCAGGAAAACTTCCTGGCTCAGATCCATGCTCTTGCTCATCAGAACGCCGGCGGTTTGAGCGACCAGTCGCCTTTGTTCGCTGCCGCGCAATGTGCCGACCCGGCGGCTCTCGCGTGACTCGAACATCTGGGTCGCAGTCTCAGCCAGCAGGAAGATATAGCGATGCGCCATGGCAAGCATCATCATCACTTCCTTCGGCATGCCCAGAGAACGCAGCGCCTTCAAGATTTGTGCCCAGGCTGTCGTCAGCACCAGCACGGTCGTAAAGGTCACGGCGGTTTCTACTCGCGCGATCAGCATCACTGCGGTGTGAAGTCCCTGGCGCGTGATGGATGAGACAGCGGAGAGGGGCTCTCCGGGCGTCAGAAAGAGTGATGGAAGCGCAATCACGCCCGTGAATGCCAGCACAACCAGCCACACGCGTAGGGTGAGAGTTCGAAGCGTGATCGACGAAACGAGCGCGAGCACAATCGCACCCGCAAATAGTGTGAGCAGCACAGCGATTTTGTGCACGACTACAACCGCTATCACCAGCAGAAGAGTCCCCAGCACACGCACACGAGGATCGAGCGACTGCATCACGCCCGGTCGCCTGGCGGTTTGCTCGCTGATGACTGCCCGACTCAACGCTCGGCTGAGGCTTTTCAGGGTCGAGCCAAGGATGTTCGAGCGGCTCACGTGACCTGTTCCGGACGCGAGTGTGCTCGCAAGCGGCTTTGCGCGAAAAGGGCAATAAGCAAAAACACTCCGACGCCAAACATGGCGGAGAGCAGGTATCCCAGCGCACGGCTCTTCACAAACGCCGGCGTGTAGGCCGGAAAAGGCGAGGTCCAGACGGTTGCCATGCGAGTCATGCCGCTGGGAGGCGCAGCGGGTGGTAAGGCATCGTGCGACGCTACTGCAATCTGTGCACGCGAGTCAGGATGAAGAAAATCGCTCGGCGCCCACTCACCCCATGCCTTGCCGGTGGCAAGAATTCCCAGCGGCGTAAATATCAGCAATAACGCAACTGTGGCCCATAGCCTTCGCGAAGACGCAGTCGTGCGCGTGCCCAGTACCCCTCTTCCTGTTGGCGCATCACCCGAGGTCGCCATCAGCAGCGCCGGATCAGCAGCTTGCAGATACGCCACCAAGCCCGCGGAAATCAACGCTTCGGCAATCCCCGCAAAGGTGAGGTGTCCAATCATCATTGCCGGAATCGCAATCTTCAGCGGGTAAGGCGCATAGAGAGGAGCACCGGCGGCATCATGAAACAGCGCCGGTTGAATGCCAAGCTCCACGGCTGCCACCAAAGCGGATGCATTGGCCGCCAGATACCCGGCAATCCCCGCAGCGACTACTCTTCGGCGCGCGTCAATCGGTGCACGCGCCGCCAGCGCGCGATAACAGACGTACGCCACGAGTGAGCCAACCACCGCCATGTTGAAGCAATTCGCGCCCAGTGTGGTGATGCCTCCGTCTCCGAACAGAAGCGCTTGCAGTGCGATCGCCAGCGATGTCGCGAGCACCGCTCCCGCTGGACCAAGCACAATCGCAGCGATGGTCACCCCCAGCGCGTGGCCGGTGGTCCCGCCGGGCAGCGGAAGGTTGAACATCATCACCACAAATGCGAACGCAGCGAAAACGGAGATGAGCGGAACGACCCGGGTCAGCAGCACTCGTTTGAGCCGCTTCAGACAGACGTACCAGGCCGCAATGGTTCCGCAGTACAGCGTGGCGCACGTCGATGGGCTCAAGTATCCGTCAGGAATGTGCATGCGGGCTCACCCGCACTTGATTTTAATTGAGTGCGCGTGGAGAGCGGTTTTTCACTCGCTGCCCACAACCACGCGAGCGACCGCCAGCATACCGATGGCCTCGGCCGACGGATCTTGCAGTCTCTCGGTGCGTTGTAATGCCTGGGTGGGATCGACCTGCGCCGCAGCTTCACTTACTTCCTGCACCACCGCGGGTGCGCTGGTGCTGAGTGACGCGCGCGACGCCCAGACCTCGTCGAGTGACGCAAAAGCGATGTCGAAATAATGATCGGCAGCTTTGCGATCGCCGGCTGTACCGCTGGCGAATCCACTGGCTGCCGCTTCACGCGCACGCATCGACGGCGGTAGCGATTCCAGCTCCGACGTGCGATCGTCGGTCTTCTGCATGGCCTGCAGTACGGAGACGTTCTCTTCCGACGGTGGTATGAGCACCGCGTCTTTATCGCCGCTAGCAGCAACCTGCTGGGCCATCACGTCCGAGCGCAGCAGTTCATCGTAGCCATCCTTGCCGAGGATGGTGCTGAGCGCATCGGTGGTCATATTGACCGCGACTTTACGCTCATTACTGTCGGGAAGCTTGGCCATCCACAGCAGAAATTTCAATCCCGAAGTTTTCACTGCGTCTTTATCCATCTCAGGAGCAGACCGCACGAACATCGCAGCGTAATTGGGAGCTTCCTTTACATATTGCACCGCGTCCGCCGGCAGTGACGCAAACAGGTTGACGAACATCTGGCGCGACCACTGTGATTGCATGCCGCCCAATTCCATCAGGGCAAGGATGGCGCGAGCTGCGACGACTCCTTGCTGCATGCCGCCCTCGACCTTGCGCGATGCCGACTGGCGTACCTCGGGGCAGTTTGTAATCGCACCTACCAGCGACGGCTCGGCATCGAGGACTGACGCGGGCGGAATTGTCTGCACAAAATCCAGCGCCGAGGCGCACTCGACCTGCCCGTCAGCGATCATGGAAACCGCCGGCTTCTGGCCCGATGAGACCAGCTCGGTCTCGATACGGGCGCCCTCTTTCGCGTACTGCTGCGCCATGGTGCTATCGATGGGCGAAATCAGGCTGGTAGCCGCGGAGAGCACGCGCAGTCGATCTTGGGGATCGGGCTGCGGCAACGCGACGGCTGATTGCACAACGTCGAGCACGAACTTCTTTCGTCCAGCCTCCTTCGATTGGGTAGCGGGAGACTCTGTCACACTCGTCGCAGAAGGTTTCTTTGGCGGGACATTGTCCTTGAGCGACGGGGAGGTAGTTTGACCTTGCGCGACCGATGCCGCGAAGGCAATGAGCAATGAAGATAGAAGAAAGCGGGGGTATCGAGAAGACATCTTGACTAATGTTACGCAGAATCCAGAGCTGGCTCCATGAATAGAAGACTGGAGAGCCTTAGTTCGCATGGTCAACGACGATACGTACCCATGTACTCTGCTTCGGCTAAGATGTGCCCATTCAATGCCGAATCGAGTTCGGCGCGAGACGCTCCCGCCGGAAGGCCGAGTTTTGTGCTGACGGCATACACACGAAAAAAATATCGATGCGGCTTCCCCGGAGGCGGACACGGGCCGTTGTAGCCGACCTTGCCGAAGTCATTGTGTCCCTGTCGGGTGCCGTCGGCGAGCTGCTCCTGCCGCGGAGAATTTTCGGCCAGACCGTGCGAAGGTGCCGGAATATTCCACGCGATCCAATGTACCCAGTCACCTACAGGGGCATCGGGATCATCCATCACCAGAGCAAAAGTCACGGTACCTGCCGGAGATTCGTTCCAGCGAAGTTCCGGTGATTGATCAGGTCCATCACAGGTGTACTCGCGTGGAATTGCATTACCCGAAGCGAAAGCCGGGCTGGTCACCTGAAATTTCATATGCGATGAGGTGGCCTGCCTGGTTTGACTCTGCGCCGCTGAACCTGCGGCCAGAACTGCCAATAGGATGAGACTCGCGCAGCGCATGAGGCCTCCTGGCCGAAAATACAAAGCCGAAGCCACATATCATCTCAAAATTTACTAAGGGGAGGTCAGGCAAAAAACCAGGGTGGCCGGCCGGTGCCAACCACCCTGTGTGAGAGTTACGGCAAGTAATAACGGAACGAGGTGAAGACCATGTTATTGACGGCTTCAGGATTGCCATTGATGCCGTTCCAGGTACCACGGGTGATGTAGGAGTACTGCATACCCATCTGCAGTCTGCCCTTAGGCCCGTTGTAGGGCTTGTACCAGAAGCCCGCAGTGCCTTCAATGATGGCGCGGGTGTCGCCCGTGCAATTCGAGAGCGCTCCGGGACCGTAGCCGTTAGCCAAGGTGGGGACGGTTTCGGTGCCGCAACCACTGTTGACGAAGTACGGTGCTCCGTATCCCACAGGCTTGCCGTTGGAAAGCAGACTCGACCAGTTGCCCACGTACTCTCCACCACCGTCGAAGTACCAATCCCACTTTTTCAGGTGCAAATCGAGTTCAGCAAGGGCTTGGTAGGAGCGCAGCGGATGCAGGACGCCATCTCCATTCACGGTCAAGTCGGGCAGTCCTGAGCTGCCGTAGCGGCCTACGCCGTTGCCGCCCAGGAAGTGCAATGCGGTTTCAACCTTCTTCTGGGCAAACAGCCAGCGCGCATTGGCGCCCCATCCCACACCGCCTGCGGTGCTGTTAAACGCTCCGACAGCTGAGGTCGGCGCGCCCGGATAGATGCGCTCGCGGAAAAGACTCCCGACTGCGAATATTTCGTAGGTTCCGAAGCCGGGTTCGAAATGCAGTTTTCCGACGAAGTCGGGCGCGAGGTTGGAGGAATAGTTTGCTGTCGGATTGTAGAGACCACCGCCGGTGCCCGGTCCGCCGAGCAGGAAGTTGGTGGGATTGCCATGAGCGGTCACTAACTCCTGCGAGTTTTCAACCGAGAAGCCAGCCCAAACCTTATTGTGGAAGTTCTTAGCTACGCGGAAGCCATAGCCGCGATCCCAACTGAAGCCCGCTACGTACTGCGCGTCAATCTGTAACGGAGTGGCTTCGCTCCGGTTATCCAAACCCTTGCGGGTCTCGGTCACCAGGCTCCACATTTGGCCGGCAGTAATGGTCCAGCCGCTGTTGAGCGCCGCCTGCGCGAAAGCTTGGCGTTGCCGCATGGTGTAGCTGTTGCTCTGGTTGTTGTTGGAGGTCACACCGGCTGACAGGAAGTCCATTTCGTAGTAGCCAGTCAGGTTCATCGTCCCGGTCTTGCCTTGAACTAACAAGGCCAGACGCGACTGGCGGCCAGAACCGTAGAACTCAGTCTGCTGAGCCTGTCCGGCGGCAGAGAACGGAATGCTATTGAATGGGGTGTTGATGTCGCCGATTACGGCACGCTGTCTCCAAACCGTTTCACCCGCCAGGAAGCCACCGGGAGTAATCGTGACGCCCTTGTAGTGAATCGCGTTCGGCATCTCCAGATCACCGATGCGCTTTTGCGTCTCGGTCAGAGTGTCGGCCATGCTCACATCCTGCGCCTTCAGGTCCTTCACGTCGCCCTGCAGGGCGTTGACGTCCGGACCGTAGTCCGTCGCGGCCGGCGGAGCAGGCGGGGTGGGAATGTTCTTTACCTCATTCTGCAACTGCTGAATAGCCTGGTCGCGAGTCGAGATCTGCTGTTGTAGCTGCTTGATCTGCTCCTGCTGGGCAGCTACCGCGTCCTTAAGCTCTTGAATATCGTTGGGAAATACTGACTTGGCCGATCCCTTATGCTGGGTCTTCGGCTTGGTTTCACCGTCTTGGGTTTGCGCAAAGACGCTGCACGTCATGGCGCACGACAGCGCAAGGATCAATGGAAGTTTCATCGTCTCTCCTGAGATCAGTGGGCAGGATGAACCGCACAAAAACACTAATGCCGTGACATAAACTTGAGCAACCGTAGCCCTGACCCAAACAATTTCCAAGAGAATCGTAGGTTGCGAAAGTTAAGGAATTTTGAATAGATTGTTAAAGTTGTACGAACAGAGTTGGTAATAGAGTGAGTAACGGGTTACCACGCGCTTTCATCGAGTTTTCATCTTGTTGTTGAGGGACGACATTTATACTGCCGATTTCAAAGGTTGTGCGGTCGCAGCAATGCTGCGAGGCTGACCACTAAAGGAGACCTATCGTGTTGCAGCGCAAGTGTGCCTACGCCGTAGCCACAACGACACTACTTCTCGTAATCCTTGCTCTCTCTGCAGGTACAGCTTCGGCTCAGAACCCATTCACCTCGCAGACGCCGGAGTTCTCACAGAACGTGAAGACCGTTCTCTTCCCTTTTAATGTTTACAACCGGGTTGAGAACCCCGACGTGCTACGCGCAGATGCCGACTGGTTGAAGCAGCATCCCGATGCGAACTTCTGGATCCAGGGGCGGGCGGACAGTCGTGGCGATGTGGTCTACAACCTGGCGCTCTCCTACCGTCGCGCACAGTTCATCAAAGAGGACCTGATCAAATCAGGGGTCAACGGTTCGCAGGTCGGTTTCGCTACAGGATGGGGCAAGCTCTATCCGGTATGCCAAGCACAGGATGACTCCTGCTTCCAGGACAACCGGCGCGCTGACATCGTGCAGCCTGACCACGCGCTGTAAGTAGGCTCCCCTTATCTGGCCCTCGTTCGGCCGTGTGCCGGACGGGGCTGCCCATTCATCGCGCGATTCGCCTTTCGCTATTCGCTTTTCGCTAGATCTGAAGCGCGACGAGGATGCGCCAATGGCACCGGCTCCCAGGCTTGCTCAAGCAAACCGCTTCACACTACTTTTGCACTTCTTGGCGGATACCCAAAAGGGTAAAGCGAAGAGCGAGTGAGGATTGCCCAAGCGATGTCAGTGGTGTTCGCCAAACTCCCGCGCAGATTGTTATAATCAGCGAGTCGCACCCCTTCCAAGCGCACTCGCGCACGTGGCCAGGTAGCTCAGCTGGTAGAGCGCAGCCCTGAAAAGGCTGGCGTCGGCGGTTCGATTCCGTCCCTGGCCACCATTGTTTTCAAGTACTTAGCATTCCTCTTCAATCTTCACTGGACCCGATTTGTGTCCGGACTCACTGCTGCCAGTTGGGCACGCGGCCGGGCGTCCAGGGAACTCCCGCTGCCTCCATGTCCTTCTCCAGCTTCGCCAGATCGACATCGATAAGCGTATGCAACCTCGCCAACTGTTGCGCGAACTCTTCTGCCGCGATGTTGTATGCGGCGATGTGGGTCTGGGTAGGCTTGCCGCTGGAGAAGCGCTCTCCTTCCATGATGCCTTCGACCCGATCGTCGATAGAGGCCGGAACATTTTCAGCCCGCTTCTGCAACTCGACGTCGCCGCGCAGAGCGCGCAGGATATCCCGATTTTGCTGCGTCAGGGATTCGGCCACCGGAGCAAGCTGCTGGTCGGCGGCAGGCGTTTCGTGCAGGGCCTTTTCAATCGCTGAGAGGCGTCCACTCAGATCGTTGGCAGCATTAATGGAGCCGGAGACCGCCCGATAGAGCTTTGCCACCTTGAGGTTGAACTCCTCGCGAGACGCGCGGTCCTGTGGAGTTGCCGAGGATGCGCCGTCGGCAATCACGTTGAAGGACTGAGCGCCGCCACCGACTTCGGTAACGTTGTGCTCGTCCTTCACGAACAACCGAGCCGAATACCTGCCCGGCAGCACCAAAGGACCAATCGCTCCGGCGGGTGGCAGATCGTCGTCTTCGCCAGGCTCAGCGGAAGCACTCACCGTTGGCGCAGAGTAGCGCAGGTCCCACGCCACGCGATGAAAGCCCGCGCCAGTCGATCCCTCGACCCGTCGGATGGGTGCGCCCGACTGGTCATAGACCATGAGGTACAACTCCGGCTTGGGAGCCTCGGCCTCTGCCCGCAGCTCGTCATCGGTGGGATAGCGGAGTGGCTGATTGTCCTTGGCGGCATCCTTCTCAGCTGCCTGTCGTTTTTCCCTTTGCGTGCGAAGCTTGTCTTTCAGGTAGTAGGTAAATACCGTTCCGAACGGCGGATTGTCAGCGGTGTAGAAAGCGTCACCCTGGAAGCCCTTCTTTGAGCCGCCAAGCGGCAGCCGCTCGATATACAGCAGGCTGTCCTTGGGCGGGAACAAGGTTGCAGTTTGCTGCAACTTGTCGGGGCTGATCTGGCGCAAGGCCAAGATGTCGTCGAGAATGTAGAACCCTCGCCCGAAGGTGGCAATCACCAGATCGCCCTCGCGCGGATGAACGATCATGTCGCGCACGGCGATGGTCGGTAAGCCGCCCTTCATCTGTATCCACTTCTGCCCGCCATCGATGGAAAAGAAGGCTCCAAACTCAGTACCCGCAAACAGCAGGTTGGGGTCGACTGGATCTTCCGCAAAAGCCAGCACCGGTCCGTTCTCGGGCAGATCGCCGGCAATCGACGTCCAGGTTTTGCCCGCATCGGTGGACCTAAGAAGATACGGCTTGAAATCTTCGTTCTTGTGATTGTCGAAAGCCGCGTAGACGGTGTCGCCATCATGCTTCGATCCGGCCAGGCGGCTGACGTAAGTCATCTCAGGCACGCCTGGGAATTTCGCGTACTTGGTCCAGTTCGCGCCGCCATCCTGCGTCACTTGAATCAGGCCGTCATCCGTACCGACGTAGAGTTGGCCTTCTTTCACCGGCGACTCGGCAATCGAAACAATGTTTCCGTAGAACGAGGTTGACTGGTTCTTAGCTACCGCATCAGGCCCCCATACCCTTCCCATCACCGGCAGCTTGTTACGGTCGAGTTGACGCGTCAGGTCGGGGCTGACCGGCTTCCAGCTATCGCCACGGTCGTCGCTGCGAAACAGGACATTCCCACCGAAGTACAGGCGTGTATGCGAATGCGGGCTCACGATGAGAGGCGAATCCCAGTTCCAACGCAGTGGCGGCCCACCCTTGGATTCCTGTGGCTGAACCAACACCTGTTCGCCGGTCCGTGTGTCGTAACGCACCAACACGCCATACTGTGACTCGGCGTACACCGTATTGGAGTCATCGGGGTCAATCTGAGAGTGGAATCCATCCCCTCCGGTAGTGACATACCAGTCGGAGTTCATGATCCCGTTGATATCTCGCGTGCGCGATGGGCCACACCAGGAGAAGTTGTCCTGGGTTCCGCCGCAGACATGGTAGAAAGGCGTGGCGTTGTCCACCGCGACGTCATAGAACTGCACCGTCGGCAGGTTGGCTTTGAACGCCCAATTGTCGCCGCGATTGTAGCTTTCCGCTACGCCATCGTCGGAGCCCAGCAGGTAGTAATCCGTATCGTTGGGATCGATCCAGATGTAGTGGTTGTCGCCGTGGTGGTTGACCTCATTCATCTTGTGCAAGGTCTTGCCGCCGTCGTCGGAGACGCGCAATGCAGCGTTCATGACATAAATGCGATCAACATTCTTGGGATCGGCAAAGACCTGGCTGTAGTAGAACGCGGTGGAATCGTATTCGTTGCGCCGCTCCCAGTTGGCGCCTTTGTCTTTCGAGCGAAAGACTCCGCCCTTGCCGTTAGCGGCTTCGACCATGGCGTACACGGTATTCGGGTCAGCCGGCGAAATTGCCAGGCCGATGCGTCCCAGGTCTTCGGTCGGCAGCCCGGACTTGAGCTTGCTCCACGTAGCTCCCGCGTCGGTTGACTTGTAGATGGCGCTCTCGGGGCCGCCATCGATCATGGTCCAAACGTGGCGACGCCTTTGATACGCAGCGGCGTAAACAATGTCAGGATTCGACGGATCGATAGCGATGTCAGCCATGCCCGTATTCTCACTGATGTTGAGAACATTCTTCCAGGTCTTGCCGCCATCGATAGTCTTGAACAGACCGCGATCGCCTCCCGGCCCCCACAAGGGACCTTCGGCGGCGACATAAACTACGTTGCTATCGCTGGGGTCGATGGCGATGCGGCCAATATTGCCCGACTTCTTGAGCCCGGTGTTGGTCCAGTTCTTACCGCCGTCGTCCGACCGATACACTCCATCGCCGTAGTCGACGCTACGCTGAGCATTGCCCTCGCCCGTTCCCACCCAAATGACGGACGGATCGTGTGGATCCATGACTACTGCCCCGATGGAAAACGAGCCTTGGTCGTCGAAAACGGGCGTCCACGTGGTGCCGTCGTTTTCAGTCTTCCACACGCCCCCGGAAGCCACACCAACGTAATATTCAGAGCGCTTGTTCGGATTGACCGCGAAGGCAATGACCCGCCCCGAGGCAACCGCCGGCCCGATCAGCCGAAAATGTAAGCCGGAGAAGGTGTCAGCGTTCATTCCGCCCGGCTTCTTCTCGGGAGCTTCTTCTTTCGCCGGAGTAGCGGAGTCGCTCTTCGGCTTATGAGCCGCTTTCGATTTGGAAGAAGGCGGCGGCTCATTCTTCTTGGCGTCGGGCTGATCGGTGGTTTGTGCGAAAGAAGTGAAACAGCCGACGAAGAGAACGAGAAGAGTGGCAGCAATCAATTTGCGAGACAGCCGAAAAGCGCTCAAGCGTACTTCCTTATGAGGCACCGGAGAGCGGTGTGGTTACGCAGGCCCGGGCCAAGATGGCGAAGCAGTCATTCTATTCCTTCCCGCGCAGCGGACACTGACACATGGAGCTTCGGCGCCCGGCCATCCCCTTCCCGAAAACTGTACCCGATCGGGCTGCTGCAAAAACCCAGCTTATGGTGTCTGATTCTGTAGGTCTGGCGGAAGGTTTTTAACGGCTCAGCGCACGCGTGTGGCCCAGCCCAGCATCAGAAGACCGCTGGCAGCGATCCAGCTTCCGGCGACCCGGACGGCGATTCTTGTCCACGCAGCACGCAGACTGACGACGAACGCCGCAACCAGCGCCACGATCACGAAGATCGCAAACACTAATCCCAACAGGACTACCACGGTCGAGAGCGACTGCCCCATGCCGTTTCCGTTTAGATAACCGTGATACAGACCAAGCAGCGCGGCAAGCGCTGTGGTTACGCGGAGTGACAGCTTGGCATCAGCTGCCACCAAGCCGCCAAGCAAAAGAAACCACGCTGCACCGATGAACGGGTGCGGTCCGGCAATGGTTGCCGCGAGGCCAGCGAAAGCCCCCAGCAGCCATGCGATGGGAAGAACGAAGAGCGCTCGTCGTCCGTATTTGGCGCCCCGAAGTCCAGCAAGAAGGGCCAACGCGAAGACTGGGATGATATCTTCCGGGCTCATCAGAAAGTGCATCGAGCCCGTCATAGAACGGACCCATGCCGGTGGAATTGAGGTGCGCCTCGGCGGGCACCGTCCACATCAGCAGGGTGAAAGCCACGAATGCATACAGCGGCAGCCGAGATGTGCCGGCGTGGTTCATGCGACTGCCTTCCACAAAAAGAACGCGCCTCCGATTGCAACCACTCCACCGGCAACTCGCAGCGCCTTCTGTCCCCACCCCCAGCGATGCACCGTGCCTATGCCAATTCCCAGCGCGTGCAGACAGCCGGTAGCGATTACGAATCCCACGCTATATAGAAGAGCGCTCTGACCGGCCGGAAGCTCCGTCCCGTGCGCGTGACCGTGGAAGATCGCGAAGAAGCCGACCAGCGCAGCCGCAACTCCCAGCCGTGGCCGATACTCAAACATTACGGCGGCTCCCAAGAGAATCGCCGAAAACGCGATGCCGTACTCGATGCCCGGAATCGGCACGCCCATCAGCCGAGCATTCCGCCGAACGCCATCACCATGGGAAACGCCACTGGCAAAAGCCAAATCGCCGGAGCGCCGAGTTGCGCGCCCCATAGGCCGACGGCAACCATCGCCAGCACGTGATCTAAGCCGGAGATGGGATGGCGGAAGCCAGTCAGAAATCCAACCGCTTCGCCCTTCTGCGGATGAGCAAAGGCGGCTGTGCGCAGACAACAACACGACAACGAACCAGATCATTCGCGGATTAGGCCGTGTGCATCCCACTCAAGCAAACGACGCTTGAGTGGGGCACCCGAGTTCTGCCGCCGTCATCTTCATCGCGCGCCTCCCAGGAGCAGCGTGACGCGCTGGATCGTCCAGAATGCACCCAGCGATCCAACCGTATAGCCAGGAAGCGCCTCTGCCCAGCGCGGCCAATGCACTTCGAGAATCTTGAACGAGCGCTCCAGCGCCAGGATCAACGCAATGAAGCCAAGCTGACCTAATTCAACTCCGACGTTGAAGCTGACGAGCGCCAGCGGCAATTCGTGGTGCGGAAGTCCGGCGCTGGTCAGCGCGCTGGCAAATCCAAAGCCGTGTAACAAGCCAAAGGCAAAAGCGACAACCCAGGGATGACGAATGGTGAAGCTGGTCTGGCCGCGCCACGAGCGCACGATCTCCGGCCCGAGAAACAGAATGCTCAACGCGATGGCGGCATTGAGCGGCACGACCGGCACTTCGGCGTACCCCAGCGTTGCGATCGCCAGCGTGATGCTATGCGCGACGGTGAAGGCTGTGACTGTCTTCAACAGCATCCAGCGATCTTTCACGATCAGCAGCAGCCCCAGCACGAACAGCATGTGATCGGCGCCGAAAAGAATGTGCCGAATGCCCTGCACGATGTAGGTGCCAACCACCCCCAGCCAGGTTTGCGAAGCAGCAATCTCGACCCAGGGCTGCGAGGATGGACGATGGTGGTCCATTTGCGGCCGTCGAGCATCTCGACACGAACCAGCACGTCGGTAATGGTCACCTGCAGTCCGGGAAACTCAATGCGCTTGCCCGCCAGCCCGTTCGGGCCGGCATCGATCCAGTGGCGCTCGAGAAGCGAATCGGCCAACTCCTCGACCGTTGGTTGACGCACGTCTTTCACGCCGTCGGGAAGCTGCAGGGCGATCGGAAGACGCATTCCTGACAGCACCGGCGTTCGCCACAGAAC
The DNA here is from genome assembly GCA_963699875.1 of uncultured Acidobacteriaceae bacterium. GTDB lineage: Bacteria > Acidobacteriota > Terriglobia > Terriglobales > Acidobacteriaceae > CAVVDY01. The sequence continues at coordinate 1,038 of CAVOVN010000010.1, read as the reverse complement.
CGTGAATTGTCCGGGCGCGGTTTCCTTCAGTTCGAGGTAGGCAGGGCGCGCCTCATGGGCCGAAGCAATCGAAGCTGCGGCCAGCACGAACAGACGATCGCGATCAGACATCAGCGAGACGCCGGCGAAGACTCACAGCGGCCCCTCGCCGGAACCAGCCGGCACCTGCTTCTTCGCGGAGGTTGTGTCGCGGGCGCCTGGCGCTTCGCTCGGAGCCGCCGGCAGCAGCACCGAGTACTTGGCGCGCATGTCGGCATAGGCCTTCTGCCACGCTGTAGTTTTCTGCTCGGCCAGCCAGGCCGTCTTCACGTCCGGCTCCATCTCTTCGAACGCCGGAATTCTTCCCGGAATCACGGTATCGACAAACACCAGATGCCAACCGTAACCCGACTCGACCGGTCCCTGCCATGAGCCGGGCTTCAGTTTCTCCAGGGCTACGGCGAACTGCGGACCGAACTCCTTCGCGATGGCGCTGGGTGCGCGATCGCCGTAGTAATCCTGGAACATGAAGTTGTCGCCCATAGCGGCGGCGAGCTTCGAGTCTTCCGGCTGGCCAGAGATTTTTGTCAGCGCCTGCGCAGCATCCTGCTTCGCGTTCTTGCCGCGCTTGTCAGGAGAAAAATAGATGTGCCGGAAGCTATACCGGCTGGGGAGGGCGAACTTCTCTTTGTTCTTGTCGAACCACGCTTTGAGTTCCGCGGTCGAAGGCTCGTGCGCCGCGGCCACGTCTTCCGAGAGGAACTGCACCTTCTGCGCCATGCGCCGCTTCACGATGGTGTCGTCCTTGTCTAAGCCCATGGCGAGGCCCTCGCGATAGAGGACCTCTTCCCTCACCTTGTCTTCCACCATGGCCTGAAACTCGACGGGAGTCGGCGGGCGATGCCATTGCGACTCGAAGTAGCCTTCCATCGCCCGCAGGTCGTCCATCGTGATCGCGATCTGCCTGGATGGCTCGATCCCCATCCGCCCACGATTCATCCACGAGTAGATTCCGAACAGTACCGCACCAATCAGCAGGAAGTGCAGTAGCGGCTCGCG
>CAVOVN010000009.1:0-83613 GCA_963699875.1 uncultured Acidobacteriaceae bacterium | reverse complement strand
GATCTCCTACCTTAACGGGCCGGAACACCGCTCTTCCCTCGGGATTGATCACAGCTACCTGGTAGTCGGTCTGTACCTCAATCACTGCGGGTTGGGGAACCAGCAGCGCGTTGGGATTGTTCTTGGTCTTGATCCTCACCTGGCCAAAGCCGCCGGGGCGGAGCAAGCGCATCTTTGTTCGGAAAAGCCGCGGCAAGCTGAATGGTGCCGGTGCCGGCCGTGATCTGGCGATTCACGAAGATGATGCTTCCCGTGTAGGGATAGGTCTCGTTGTTGGCCTGGATGTACTCCACCTTCACTTGGCTGGAGACAGCGCCGGAGCGCAAGACCTTGGAGATATTGGCCGCATTGGCCAGGTAATCGGTTTCGCTAATGTTGAAGTACGCCCAGATGGGATCGGTCTGTGACACGGTCACCATCTTGGTAGCAGTTCCCACCAGATCGCCTACCTGCGAGTTAGACACTCCGGCGATGCCGTCGACCGGCGAGTAAACCTTCGTCCATGCGAGGTTCAGTTCGGCGTTCTGCTGAGCGGCGCCATTGGCAACGAGTTCAGCCTTGGCGGCAGCCTGGTTCGCCTGGTCGGTGTCAAGTTGCTTCTGCGGAATGGCATTTTGAGCAGCCAGCGGCGTATCGCGCTGCACGTCGGCGGTGTACTTGTCGAGCGTGGCTTGCGCGCGCGCGACGTCGGCCTTGGCTTTGTCCAGCGCAGCTTCGTACTGACGCGGGTCGATCTCGAACAACAGTTGACCCTTCTTTACGAAGCAGCCGTTTGTGTAGTTCTGCTTGAGCAGGTATCCCTGGACTTTAGGCGTGATGTCGGCGTTGACTGGGCCGTTCAGCGTGGAGACCCATTGCTCGTAGATGGGTACGTCCTGTTGGACCACGTCGGCAACCAGGACCTCGGGCGGCATGGGCTTGGGGGCCTCTTTCTTCTCATCACAGGCCGTCAGCAAAAGTGCCAGCAGAACCGCGGGCAGAAAAAGCGCAAGCTTATTGAATGGTTGACCTTGCCCGCGTTTGACGCTTGTCCAGCAAAGGTACGGCATTCGCCAGCCGCACTCGGCCAACGCTCCCGAAATTACACATAACGACGCTCCTGCACGCCAGCGGATGCCGGCTTAAACTTAGAACTAGAACGAAAGGAATAACCCTTTTAACCCATTGAAGGGCAAATAGCTACTGGCTTTTTTACTAAAGGACTGCCAGCAATTCTAGACGGGGGAGTCAAGCTTTCCTATAGCAGTAAATCTTTGGCCGCCCAGGTTGGCTGGTGCAGCCCACGGGAAGGCCAGCCGTATGCTATAAACAGCTTCCTTGACTGGGCTTTTTGAGAAGCGAAACCATGCAGGAGTCTTTCACCGCCGCGCTCATCCGCAAACGTATTCGCGTACGCGGCATCGTGCAAGGTGTGGGATTCCGGCCGTTCGTTTACAACCTTGCACACCAGCTTGGACTGGCGGGCTACGTGTTGAATTCGTCTGCCGGGGTGACCATCGAAATCGAAGGCGGCTCGGCATCGGTGTCGAGCTTTATCGCGAGGCTGCGCAATAGCCCGCCGCCGCTGGCACAGATTGAAGAGTTTTTAGTCGCCGAGCTTGAGCCTGTCGGCGACGACGCGTTTGTCATCCGCCACAGCGAGGCTGAGCCCGGTGAGTTCGTGCTGGTCTCTCCCGACGTGGCTACCTGCGACGACTGCTGGCGGGACTTTGGCGACCGGGCGAACCGGCGTTACGGTTACCCTTTTACCAACTGCACCAACTGCGGTCCGCGCTACACCATCATTCAGGACATTCCTTACGATCGCCCGGCTACCACGATGGCGAAGTTCCGCATGTGCGCCCTCTGCCAGGCGGAATATGAAGATCCTTCCAATCGCCGCTTCCACGCGCAGCCGAATGCCTGTGCCGAGTGCGGGCCGTCGCTGGCGTTGGTGGCGAATGACGGCAGCTTTCCGCAGCCTGAAGATTTCGCGCCGGCGAACACGAGCGCGATCCTGCACCGCGTGCGCGACTTGTTGCGGGAAGGGAAGATCGTCGCCGTCAAAGGACTGGGCGGATTCCTGCTGGCGTGCGATGCGGAGAATGATGACGCCGTTCGTACTCTGCGCACTCGCAAGCGCCGCAGCGACAAGCCATTTGCGCTTATGTCGCGCGACATCGCTGCCGTCGAGACTTTCTGCGAAGTGACTCCGGAGGAGCGCGACTCGCTCGTGAGCCCGAGGCGGCCGATTGTCATCCTTCGGAGACGCGATGATGCGAGCCTGCCGTCCGAGATCGCTCCCGGCAACAACAGCATCGGCGTGATGCTGCCGTACACGCCGCTGCATTACCTGCTGTTCAGCGACTCGCCCGATGAGCCGTCGCAGTTTCGCGCGCTGGTGATGACCAGCGGCAACATCAGCGAAGAGCCGATTGTTACCTCGAACGAGGAAGCCTGGCAGCGCCTGCGCGAAGTCGCCGACTGGTTTGTCTTTCACGATCGCGACATCTACATGCGCGCCGACGATTCCGTGACGCGCGTCTTCGAGCAGCGCGAGCGCGTGCTGCGCCGCTCGCGCGGCTACGTTCCGCATCCCGTCGATCTCGGAATCGAGTTGCAGGAGATTCTCGCCTGCGGCGCCGAGCTGAAGAACACGTTCTGTCTGACCAAGGGCCGCTACGCCATTCTCAGCCAGCACATCGGCGACCTGGAAAACTTCGAGACGCTGGTCTTCTTCGAGGAGACGCTGGCCAACCTGAAGAAGCTTTTTCGAGTTGAGCCGCGGGCGGTGGCGCATGATCTTCATCCGCAGTACATGAGCACGCAGTTCGCGCAGCGGCTGGCGCTGGAGCCGAAGATCGGGGTGCAGCATCATCACGCGCACATCGCCAGCTGCATGGCAGAGAACCATCTCTCCGGGAAAGTCATTGGCGTCGCCTTCGACGGAACCGGCTACGGCACTGACGGCAAGATCTGGGGCGGCGAATTTCTGGTCGCCGATTTCCTGGCTTCGAGCGGCGCGCGCATTTGCGCTACGTCCCTCTGCCCGGAGGAGATGCCGCCGTTCGCCAGCCCTGGCGCATGGCCATGAGCTACCTGCGGGATACGTTCGGAGCAGAATACCTCTCTACGGCAGCGGAGCTCGCGTTGCCTAGGTCGTCAGAACTCGACGCAGACCCAGTCCCGCGGACGGGGCGAAATAGCTTAGCCCAGCACCCTTCGACTGCGCTCAGGGCAGGCTTCGCTCGGGCGGAGTGCTGGGTAGTACGGGAAACGAACCCGAGTCCCCCGGGGACGGCACATGTTCGTCTGCGATGCACGCTTGAACAGTTGGCATTATTTCGGGACGTTCCGCAAGAAAAACGCGCCATCGTCGATACCATGCTCGCGCGCCGCCTCAACTGTTTCGATACTTCATCCTGCGGACGGCTGTTCGACGCCGTATCCTCCATTGTGGGACTACGGCATGAGGTCACCTTCGAGGGGCAGGCGGCAATCGAACTGGAGATGATCGCCGACCCGGCAGTCGAGCGCGTGTATCCGTACGCGATTGACGAGGCCGATGTCGCGCAACTCGACATGCGCCCAATGATCGAAGCCATCGTTCGCGATCTTTCGCGCGCAATCTCGGGCGGCGAAATTGCAGCCGCGTTTCACAACACGCTGGCGGCGCTAATCGTCGACGTCTGCGCCAAATTCGCCAACGCGACGGTCTCAATCGCGTGTGCCTGAGCGGCGGAACCTTCCAGAATATGTTTCTGCTAGAACGCGCCGTGCGAGGCTTGCGGCAAAACGGCTTTGAAGTTTTCCTGCACGCCAAAGTCCCGCCCAATGACGGCGGCATCGCACTAGGCCAGGCGGTGATTGCGAATGCTCTGCTTGAGGGTGGTAAACCCTAGCCGAGTCCTCTTCCCTATTTGTCATCACGAGCGCAGCGAGGGAGCTGTTCTTTGGCGGCCTAAGAAAAACAGTCGCTTGACGCGGCGTCGGCAACGTCACAGAACCCTCATCTGTGGTCGGCGAACGAGAGCAGATCCCTCACTCCGTTCGTGATGACAAAATCGGAGGGCTTAATGGTCACGACTAAAAGCCTACCCTGAGCGCAGCTGAAAGATCGCGCCCTGACCCAGACGCAGTCATGACCCTAGCCGCCGGCGATCGCCCCAATGATTAAGAACGGCTCTTTACCAGACGCGACCGCCTCGGGCAGTGGAGCGTCGGGTGGTTCATGCGAGAGGTCTTCCGCGCAGGCAAAAAACCGCAGGAAGGCGCGCCGCTGCTTGGTAGTATGGTCGCGAATCGTCCCGCACAGCATGGGGTAACGTGCTTCCAGTGCATCGAGTATGGAACGCTGCGTAACCGGCTCAACGACGTCGAGCGTTATCTCTCCATTCACGTTGGCCAGGGTTCGCAGGTGGGCCGGGATTTCAACTCGTATCAAGTCAGCCACTCCTCCACGACAGCAGCTATTTTAGCCTTGTCCTCGCGGATGACTTCGCGTTCGATTTCGGCTGCTTCGCCGCCGGATAAACCCCCAGCACCTTCACGAATTCCGCAATCTCGCCCAGATGGCGGATGGCGTTCTGCGCCGCTTCGTCGTGGCCGCGATTGATGTCGGCAAAGAAGACGTACTCCCATGGGCGTCCGACGATGGGCCGCGACTCGATCTTCGATAGGCTGATATCGCGCAGAGCGAACACACTGAGCGCCTTGAACAGCGCGCCCGGCACATTCTGAAGCGCAAATGCGAGTGAGGTCTTGTTGGCTGCCGGCACTTTCTTGGCGCGTTTGCCGATGAGCAGAAAGCGCGTGAAATTCTGGCGATCGTCTTCGATATCCGCCAGCAGGATCTTGCCGCCATATTGCGCCGCCGCCCGCCGCGGAGCAATGGCCGCCGCATCGTCAAGTTGTTCGGCAACAATGTGCCGCAAGCTCCCTGCCGTGTCGTAAAAGGGAATCGCTTTCATCGCAGGGTGCGAGCGAAATAGCTTGCGGCATTGCTCCAGCGCGACCGGATGAGAGAAGACTCTTCGCACCTCGGCGAGCTTAGTTCCGGGCATCGCGATGAGGTTGTGCCGGATACGCAGCAGCAGCTCGCGATGGATGAATGCGTCGCGCTTCAGCAGCAGGTCGTAATTCTCCGCCACCGACCCGGCCAGCGAATTCTCGATCGCGATAGCAGCCGCCTGTACCGAGCCTGCTTCCAGCGCGTCGAATACGTCGCTGCAACGCGCGCACGGTACGACTGCGGCGCGCGGCTCAAACTGCGTTGCCGCTTCGTGACTGAACGAGCCCAACTCTCCCTGGATTGCGACCTTCATCTTGCGACGAGCATAGCAAACCGCTCTCGTGATTGAGGGCTCCGGGTTGCCTGAAGAGTTACGTACTTTACCCTAAGTGATTTTTTCTTTTATCCAACCATCGAGCCCACAACTGGCTTCCAACCTATTGTTCGCAGGAGCAGTAAGCTAAACGAATTTTTCTGGGGTGAGACATGCTTTGGACACTTTTCGTAGTTCTTCTGGTGTTGTGGCTGTTGGGAGTAGTTACCAGCTACACACTGGGAGGCTTCATTCACATCCTGCTGGTGCTCGCGGTGATCGCGCTGGTATTCCAGCTCATCACGGGCCGAAGGACAGCCGTTTAACACAGGGTTGCACGGCTTCGAAGGCCTGAAAGGCCACATACCGAAGCCGTTGCGACCCGAACGAAACCAGGAACCAAACCCAGGGAGGTTAATCCGCATGGATAGCGATCGTATTAAAGGAAAAGCTGACGATGTCGCCGGCCGCGTGAAGCGCCAGGTTGGCGAGTGGACGGGCGACACCGAACCCAGGCGGAAGGCGCAGCCCAGCAGGTAAAGGGCAAAGTTGAGAACGCCTGGGGTAAAACCAAGGACGCTGTCCGCGACGCCACCGATGACGCCAAACGCAAGGCCAATAGCGACGAGGATCGCCGTGATCGTAAGGACCGCGACGTAGCTTAACCGAGTTCGTCGCTCGCTCCGCTCGAGGGCGCTACGCTGGCGCCCTTTTATTTTTTGCCGTGGTGAAGGTCAATCACCAGGTTGGCGGCGCGATCCAGGTGGAAGCTCGCTCCCGGCGGGCACAACCGTAGTCGCGCTGTACTCGGTGACGATTGCGGGTCCACGCAGACGAACGCCGGCTTTTAGCGAATTGCGATCGACGATCGCAGTTGGCACCTCTCGCGACGCAAAAATCACGGGACGCTTTTCGGTCTTTGTTGCCGGCGCGGTCATGCGCAAGTTTGTCGCGACCGGTGCTCGCCATCGGCGACTTCATGCGAGCGCGCAGTCGGATGGTGACGATCTCGATTTTGCGATCGGCGTGACTGTAGCCATAGCGCCGTTGATGCTCGGCGTGAAATTTGCTCACCAGATCAGACCTCACGGGCAGGCTCAGCTCAAAACCCTGACCCGCGATAGCGAAGATCGGCGCTGGGCTCAAATTGCAAGCTCGCCCTTCCATCCTTCATGGCGGAAGTCGGCTTCGGCTTTCCGCTCCATTGCCGCCAATTCCGCACGCAGCTTGCGCTCGGGAAGCGCAGCTTCGATCTTCCAAACCACCGTCCGCGAATAATCCTTGATGATGTCGCTGCTGAGAATGCCGTAAGCCGAGAGCGCACCCGGCAACGCCGGCACGATTACCGTGCGAATGCCCAATCCGGCGGCCAGTTCGCAGGCATGCAACCCTCCTGCACCGCCAAAGGCGACCAGCGCAAATTCGCGGGGATCGTAGCCACGCTCGATCGAGACCACGCGCAGGGCGCGTTCCATATTGGCGTTCACCACCCGAACCACGCCTTCCGCGAAACGCCGCAGGTTCAGCTCTGAGCCTTGCTGCCGCGAGCCATTCGGTTGTGAGTTGCCGGGTGCGCTCAATATCCAGGGTGAACTCGCCGCCCAGAAAACGGTCGGGCTGCAAGCGACCCAACAGCAAGTTGGCATCCGTCACTGTGGGACGTGTGCCGCGCCCGTAACAGATGGGACCGGGATCGGCGCCGGCAGATTCAGGCCCGACGCGCAGCGCGCCACCGGCATCGAAGTGCGCCAGCGAACCGCCGCCTGCTCCCACGGTGTGAATGTCGAGCACCGGAACGCGCACCGGGAATCCTGCGACTTCGGCTTCGTTGGTGGGCTGCGGATCGCCGCGCACCAGGGCGACGTCGGTTGACGTGCCTCCCATGTCGAAGGTGATGATGTCGGCAAAGCCGCTGCGCCGCGCCATGACGGTAGCGCCGACGATCCCGCCGGCCGGACCCGAGAGCACGGTGCGCACCGGCTGGTGTACGGCCGATTCCAGCGCGGTGGTGCCTCCGCTCGACTGCATGATGAAGATGCGCGAGCGCTTCGAGGTCTGCTCAGTTATGCGAGTCCGCAGGCTGTGCAGGTAGTGCTGCATCAGCGGCTGCAGGTAGGCGTTGATCACCACGGTGCTGGCGCGCTCGTACTCGCGAAACTCGGGAAGTATCTCGTGCGAGACCGACAAGGGCAGCGCCAGTTCCTCGAGCACTTGCGCAATGGCCTGTTCGTTCACCGGATTGGCAAATGAGAACAGAGTCGAGAGGGCGATCGATTCCGCTCCGCTGAGCCTGAACGTCCGCCGCCAGTCGCGCCAGTTCGCTGCGGTCGGGGGCCTGCAGAATCTCGCCCGTGTAGCTACCCGCTCGTTCACGCCGAAGCGCATGTTGCGCTCCACCAGCGGCGGAATGCGTTCGAAGAGAAGATCGTAGAGTTTGGGACGGTTCTGGCGGCCGATTTCGATGGTGTCTTCAAAACCGGCGGTGGTGACGAAAGCCACGCGCGCGCCTTTGCGCTCCAGCAGCGCGTTGGTACCCACGGTGGTTCCGTGCAGCAGGACGATCGGGCCTGCGTGTCCGGTCTTCGCAACCGCTTCGGCGATGGCCTGTGAGCGGTCGCCTGCGGTGGAGAAGACTTTCAGGATGCGAAGCTGATTGCCCTCGCGCCATACGCAGTCGGTGAAGGTGCCGCCGGAATCGACGGCGATCCAGAGTGGGTCGGCTGGGTCCTTTCTCGCTTGCGGTTTCGGTTAGTGACGGGCTTTCGCATCAAAGAAGCGCGATTCTAGCACGCGGCCTATAGCTCTTTGCCCATGAGAAAGGCGTCGAGGCCGGTGGCGTGGTAATAGCCGGGCAGAGTGCGCAGTATGCGATATCCCAGCTTGTGGTAGAGCTTGAGCGCGGCCTCATTGTCGACGGCCGTCTCCAGGTACATCTCGGTGCAGCCGCGCTGTCGCAACACGAGCTTCACATTCCTGCAGGAGCCTGGAGCCGAGTCCCGAGCGCCGCGCTTCCGGTAGCACGTCGAGGGTCAGGATGCGGCCGTGACTTCCGGTACGGCTGGGCGATGGCGAACGCCGACGAGTGGTCCGGGGCATCGCTCTGCGGGGTGTTCCTCGGCGAGCCGATGGTGTCCCCCTGATCCGTCGCACGCTCGGCCACCAGCGTGATGGCATTACGTCGCGTGATGAAGCCGGAGAGCTCCATCTGCGAGTAGGCGATGCCGGGAGCGAAGCATGCCTGGTCGATTTGCCACAGCCGGTCGAAGTCGGCGGCACGATAGGGGCGAAGGGTGAAGTCCACAGATCAGTGTGCGGGACGTCCTTGCCGCTGGCAAGCCAAGAAGAATAGTTCATCACCGAGGACACAGAGGACACCGAAAAGCTAAGTCAGACGAATCTTGATTTTCAGTGCTGCTTCGGTGACCTCGGTGGTGAACAGCTTGTTCTGGCAGTCCCACTTCGCAGCCATCTCTATTGGATTGACGCATTCTCGACGCGCTCGATGCGAGATGATTGCGATCCATTCATTGTTACGGTTGCGATAGTCCAGAACACGTCCGCCGAGCAGCGCTGCTGCGCGTTGCGGGTCCATGTCCTCGTGATAGTCGAAGAAGCGCTCGTGCAGCGCGCGCCCGAAGGGAAGGGAAGCCAGCAGCGGATGCGGCGGTTCCCACTTGGTGGAGAACAGCAACACGACGTCGAACTGATCGGTCGCCTGCGAGGCGCGCAGCATTTCGAGGTCCGAGAAGTTCTCGATTCGCACGACGTTCAGCGGCTGTTTGACGTAACCGAGATAGGGCCGGGTGAGTTCGTCGGAGGCTGGCCAGGCAGTGAGAATGCGCTTGTCGGCGATAGCGCGCTGGCAAGCTCATTGGCAGCCATCTTGTGCAGCGATCACGTAGTCGCGATAGAGCAGCGTGTCTTCCGGAGCGATGCGATACGGCGGCGGAATATACAAGTTGAAGACGAACAGCGCACAGGCCGCGACAATCCACCACGTCCAGCGGCGAACGCGCCGCCGCAACGTCGAGACGCATATCAGGATGACGAGCGGATACAACCGGCAGCAGATAGCGCGCAAGCACCGCGCCGCCGACCATCGAGAACGCGACGAAATATGCCAGGATCACGACGGCGAACACCAGTTGCACGTTGATGGCGATGCGCGGGCGCTCGGATCCATCGCGCTCAAGCAACGGCGCCAGAAACATTGCGCAGGCCGCGCCCAGGGTGAGCACGAAGAGGTTCAGGTATCCCAGCAGATGCCACAGCCGGATGAGCATCGCCAGCACCACCCGCAGAGGATTCAGCGTGGCCGTCGCGTTGTAGCGCAGGTATTCAGGATTGCCGAAGACGTATCCCGTCACGTGCTTGTGATAGGCCAGCCAGCAGACCAGAGGAATCGCGCAGAGAAGCCAAACTAAAGCGCGAAGCGGCTTGCCGGATCGCATACACAGCGGCTCGCCCGCGATCGTACGAGTTCGCAGCAGCGGGCAGAGTAATTCCCAGGCGCAAATGGCGAGAGGTGCAATCAGTGCCGTCTCTTTCGCCACCGGCGCAGCGCGAAAAAGATCACTGCGGCCGACGGTGCGCCGCTCGACGTACATCGCCAGTCCCCACAGCGTAAGTGCCGCGGCCAGCATGTCGAGGTGCGCCAGCGAGCTCTGCGCGAAGAACACCGGGATACAGCGCGGTACAGATCACCGTCGCGACGGCAACTTGCGCGTTGGCGACGTCGCGCGCCAGCCGCCACAGTCCAAGCAGCGCAAAGGACGCGATCAGCAGCATGGCGAATCGCGTGACCGCCGGGCGTGAACCCGCTGAACTTCCACCAGAACGCCAGCCACAGCATCAGCAGCGGCGGATGGGCATTGGAGAGCGTGGAGTGCGGAATCAGCGAGCCGGTCAGCAGCAGGTCGCGAGCGGCGGGGATGAAGTATCCCGCCTCATCCCAGAAGTAGGGAAGGCGCAGCAACGGCGCGTGCGTGAGGAAGAGCGCGGTGAAGATGAGGGCGAAGGCAGCAGATGTTTTCGCGAATTGCGTCGAAGGCTTTGGATGAAGGTACGCCTTCTGTTTTTGTCATCACGAGTGGGCGTTAGCCCGCGAGGGATCTGCTCTTGCGCATCGGTTGGCCGCCGCCCATCGGACTTAGTGTACCGGCGCGCCGGGCTGGCCGAAACGCGGATCCAGCTTGATCTCGCCGAAGGTGTTCTCGTAGTTCACCAGGTTCTGCTGCAGGATGGTGTAGAGCGCCTTCGCCTGCTGCGGGCTGAGATAAACTCCCTGAAAGTTGCGCACGTCGACGTGCGACTCATCCTGCTGCTGCAGGGTGCCGAAGACGAGGAAGAAGTCCCACACATTTACGCGCACCTGCACGCTGTTGGCGTAGCTCTCGCGATAGTCGGGCGTATTCGTCAGATTGATTGAAGGTTGTTGCTGAGTAGGATTAGCCATCATGACCTCGCGGCGACATTCGCCGGATGAAAGTGCAGTGTAACAAACGCCGGGATGCTCCCGCTTACAATGAGCGTATGTTTCTGCGCGTTGTATCAGCTCTGGCTGTTGTTGATGTTTGGGCTTGTGGCGGGCGACTTGCGCCCAAACCAAGACAGTCGCGATCACCGTCGATGACCTTCCGTATGAGTGGCATGATCCCAACATTCACAAGCTGGACGTAGCCGATGCCAAGCAGGCAGCGCTGGTCAACCAGAAGATTCTGGCTGCGCTGGCACGGCACAAGGCGCCCGTCACCGGATTCGTCAATCAGCTAAAGGTCGAGCAGCTTGGGACAGAGCAGGGAACTGCGATGCTCAAGCCGTGGACCAGCGGCAGCTTCGATCTCGGCAACCACCTGTATGCGCACAAGGACGCGAACGATCTTTCGGTGGAGCAGATCGAAGACGAGATCGTTCGCGGCGAAGCGACAGTCGGTCCATTGATGAAGGCGGCGGGCAAGAAGCTGGAGTTTCTGCGCTTTCCCTACAACCACACCGGCGACACCAAGGAGAAGCACGACGCCATCGCCGCCTTCATCGCGAAGCGCGGTTATCGGCTGGCGCCGTGCACCATCGAGAGCTCCGACTGGGAATTCGCCTGGGCCTACGTCAAGATGCTCGCGAAACACGACGACGCCAGCATTGCGAAGCTGCGCGCCGAGTATCTCGCCTACACCAGCGCCGAGATCGATTACTACGCGGCACTGAATAAGCAGGTGCTGGGATACGAGCCGCCGGAGATCATGCTGCTCCATGACAATCAGCTGAACGCCGACATGATGGATGAGGTGCTCGCGATTGTTCGAGAAGAAGGGCTATCGATTCGTGTCGCTCGCCGAGGCCGAGTCGGACCCGATCTACAAGCAGCCGGATACCTACATCACCAGCAGATGGACCGATGTGGGGCTATCGCTGGGCCAAGGAGCGCGGCGTGAAGGTGAACGGCAAGCTCGAGCCCGAGGTGCCGGAGTGGGTGACGGAGTACGGGAAGTAGGGCGGGAACACATTTGCCGCAGTTCGAGTAATCGGCGAACAGATCGTCATGGGAGTATGCCACGTCAGCCTTGACGTGCAGACGCACCCCTTCGCGGCTCTTGCAGGAAACTGACAATTTCGAAAAGATTGCCGGCGCGCGGATTGCCGTTGGGACCAAGCATGCGCATGAGGCTCTTTGGCGGAATACCGGTCGCCTCAGCAACTTCATCGAATCCGATCGTGGCATTGATGTAGTCGCGAAGGATGGTTTTCCCGGTGGTCACGTCACCCGACGAGCAGGCACTCAACGCCTTCGCGGAGCAGTTCCTTGACGAAACTTGGGATCGCTGCGCAGCGCGAGCGCGAACGGTTTCCTTGAAATGCGCGAGTTAATGGCATACGTCAGCCTCCTTGATCTTACTGTCATTTGTAGTCCTTGCCAATCTGGCAATTGCCAGCATTGATGTCAGTCTTTGCTGGCTGTTTCTTGGTGCCGCCAGCCCGAGCAGATATCACCAACCTGTCGCCATCCACGACCGAAATAAACGCGATACCCTGGACCAAAATTGAATCCGCATACTCAGAACTCCAGAGCCAGACGGACTTGACGTTCGAAGATCGTTTCCTCGACTCAAGTCGAATCGAGCGCAGTCTGTTACCTTCAGCGGCTGCCTGAGAATTTAGGCGATGTGAACCAGGCCGCGAACGGGACTTCGACCCTGGCTGTCGACGTACTCGCGGATGTCCAGCACTAATCATGGTAACACATAACGGCACCACGCAAGCATGCCTTCTAGAACTTGCAGCTAAGATTTTTCGCCAAGACATGAGCAAATAAAAAACGCACCCGTCGCCGGGTGCGTCGTTGAATCGAGCTAAATCGAAGCTACTTCTCGGAGTTGGCTTCTCCGGCCGCTCCGGTGTCGCCTGCGCCGGCTTCGGCCTGCGCTGCTTCCATGGCCTTGCGGTTTTCTTCGGCGCGCTTGGCACGAACTTCGGCGCGCTTCTGGCGCTTCTCGTCGAGCGTGGCCTCGCTGCCGAGCAATTCGACAAAGGCGATGTCGCCGCCATCACCCTTACGGAATCCGCCGTGGATGATGCGCAGGTAGCCGCCCTGGCGGTCGCCATAACGCGGAGAGATCTTGTCGAACAGCTTATCGACAGCGTCGCGCGTCATCAGGTACGCCGCAGCCTGGCGGCGCGCCGCAACATCGCCGCGCTTGCCGAGGGTGATCATCTTCTCGACGTGCGGGCGCATTGCCTTGGCCTTGGTGAGCGTGGTTTCAATGCGTTCTTCCACGATGAGCGAAGTCACCAGGTTGCGCAGCAGCGCGCGCCGATGCTCCGTGTTACGTCCTAACTTCCATCCTGCTCTTAGATGACGCATGTCCGTGTTCCTTCGAAAGTGCTCGCCTCGCGGGCCAAGCCCGCTCGGAGGAATTATGGGGAGCCCTGTTTGGCACGACTGAAGTCGTGCCCTGATACAAAGCTCTCACCCGCGATGTTCGCAACGCGCTCTTAGCTAATTACCAGTTGCTAATTGCTAGTTGCTAACTACTAAAATCCCGGCCCGTTGTCGCCCCCGCCGCCATACGTCAGGCTGGAGGGCAGGGTAGCGGTAGTGATGCTCCCGCTGCCCGGAATCGCATTGCCGTGCTCGTCGATCTTCATGCCCAGGCTCAGGCCCATCGAGGACAGAATTTCCTTGATCTCGTTGAGCGACTTGCGGCCGAAGTTCTTGGTCTTCAGCATCTCGGCTTCCGACTTCTGCACCAGCTCGCCGATGGTCTGAATGTTCGCGTTCTTCAGGCAGTTGTAGCTGCGCACCGAAAGCTCAAGTTCTTCCACCGAGCGATTGAGGTTCTCGTTCACCCGCTCCGGCTTGCGGTCGTCGCCGCCAGCCATCGCCTCGTGCTCTTCCTCGAAGTTGATGAAGATGTTCATGTGGTCCTTCAGCAGCTTCGCCGCGAGCCCAAGGGCATCGCCCGGCGTCACTGAGCCGTTGGTCCACACTTCGATCGAGAGCTTGTCGTAGTCGGTGATCTGACCCAGACGCGCGGCCTCAACCGAGTAATTGCACTTGCGCACCGGCGAGTGCACCGAGTCGATCGGAATAAAGCCCAGCCCGAGGTCCTCGTCGAAGTTCTTGTCGGCGGCAACGTAGCCGCGGCCCTTCTTGAGGCGCATCTCCATGTCGAGCTTGCCGCCTTCGCTGATGGTCGCGATGTAGACGTCTTTGTCGAGCACTTCCACGTCGGCGTCGGCCTCGATCATGCTTGAGGTCACCACGCCCGGCTGATCGGCGCGCAGGTAAATCGCTTTCGGCGCGTCGCCGTTCAGGCGGAAGGGAATCTGCTTCAAGTTGAGGATGATGTCGGTCGCATCCTCGACGACTCCAGGGATCGACTGGAACTCGTGCAATACGCCTTCAATCTTCACCGCGGTGACCGCGGCGCCCTCGATGGAGGACAGCAACACGCGGCGCAGCGCGTTGCCGATGGTGGTGCCGAAACCGCGTTCAAACGGCTGAGCCCAGAAGTGACCGTACTTGTCGGTCAACGATTCGGTGTCAGTGGCAAGCCGTTTCGGCTTCTGAAATCCCTTCCAAAGCATTCAGTGCTCCTTCTCTTCGGCCATGCTGCTCGCCCAGGCTGGGGAAAGCCGGCGGCTGATCTGGCGCGAACGGTTGCGCGGCACCCGCATGGATGCCGCTGGTTGTTGCTTACTTGCTATAAAGTTCGACGATCAACTGCTCGTTGATGGGCAGGTTGATGTCTTCGCGCCTCGGCAGCGCGAGCACCCGGCCCTTGTAGCCGTCACGATCGACTTCCAGCCAATTGGGCGGCGCCTGATGGCTGGCGAAATCCTTTGCGATTTCCAGAACGGTGAGCTTCTTGCTGTTCTCGCGCACCTCGATCTGATCGCCGACGTGCACCTGGAACGAAGGAATGTCGACCTTGCGGCCATTCACCGCGATGTGGCCGTGACGAACCAGCTGGCGTGCCTGACGACGTGCCACGCCAAAGCCGAGGCGGTAGACCACGTTGTCAAGACGACGCTCCAATTGCTGCAACAGTAATTCGCCGGTTACACCTTTAGATGTCGCAGCGCGCTCAAAGTAGTTGCGGAACTGGCCTTCCTGGGTGAAGTACATGCGCTTGGCCTTCTGCTTCTCGCGAAGCTGAAGTCCGTAGCCTACGATTTTGGCCTTGCGGTCTTTGCCGTGCTGTCCGGGCGCGAAGTTGCGCTTCTCAATCGGACACTTGTCGGTGAAGCACTTTGCGCCTTTGAGGAACAACTTCATGCCCTCACGGCGGCAAAGGCGGCATACTGCGTCTTTGTAACGTGCCAAGTTTCTCTCCTGTCGGCGGGCCTGGCAGCCCGTCCGGGTTATGGATCGGTTTACGGGACTTGGCGTCCTTTCTTCCCGATCGGAAAACAGTTGTCAGTTGCCGGTGGTCAGTTGTCAGTTACTTCAGTTTCGAGTTTCCAGTTTCAAACTGACAACTGAGAACTGGCAACCGACAACTCGGCGCGTCGTTAGACGCGACGCCTTTTCGGCGGACGGCAGCCGTTATGCGGAACCGGCGTGACGTCTTTAATGGTGCGAACGTCGAGGCCGGAGGCGGCTAATGCGCGCACCGCCGACTCGCGTCCCGAGCCCGGACCGCTAACCCGCACGTCCACGCTGCGCATGCCGTGATCGCGCGCCATGTTGGCGGCGTTCGCCGCAGCCTGCTGTGCGGCAAACGGTGTGCCCTTACGCGAACCACGGAAGCCCAGCGATCCCGAACTCTTCCACGAGACGGTGTTGCCGTTCGGGTCAGAGATGGTGACGATGGTGTTGTTAAAAGAAGCCTGCACATGCACCAGCCCATGCGGGATGTGCTTGCGCTCCTTCTTCTTGAACTTCTTCGACTTGCCCTTTTTGTCCGCTGCGGCGGATCCGCCTGCTTTAGCCATAGTTTATGTCTTCCCAACCGCTTTCTTCTTGTTGGCTACCGTGCCCTTGCGCGGTCCCTTGCGGGTGCGGGCGTTGGTGTGGGTACGCTGTCCGCGAACCGGCAGGCTGCGGCGATGGCGGTACCCGCGATAGGAACCGATTTCGATCAGCCGCTTGATGTGCATGGAGACGTCTTTGCGCAGATCGCCTTCCACGCCGCCTTCCTGCTCGATGGCCTGGCGGATGCGGTTGACTTCATCTTCGCTCAGATCGCTGACCTTCTTCGTTGGCTCCACGCTGGCGGAGCCAAGAATCTTGACCGACCGTGAGTTGCCAATACCGAAGATGTAGGTAA
The DNA here is from genome assembly GCA_963699875.1 of uncultured Acidobacteriaceae bacterium. GTDB lineage: Bacteria > Acidobacteriota > Terriglobia > Terriglobales > Acidobacteriaceae > CAVVDY01. The sequence continues at coordinate 67,541 of CAVOVN010000009.1, read as the reverse complement.
GCGCAATCTTGATGTGCTTGTTGCGCGGAAGATCCACGCCTGCAATGCGTGCCATTATCCCTGCCTCTGCTTATGCTTGGCGTTCTCGCAGATCACGCGTACCACGCCGTGCCGGCGAATCACCTTGCACTTGTCACAAATTTTCTTAACCGATGCCCGAACCTTCATGAAAACCTCAGCGCTAAAGTCCGTTCGTTACTCGATTAGCCGGTTGTCAGTTTGCCGTGTCAGGCGGTTCTTCACTCGGACAACGGCATCAGCTCGACGCACCGACAACTTCTATTTGTATCGATAAACGATTCGTCCCCGGGTGAGGTCGTAGGGCGAAAGTTCCACCGCAACGCGATCACCAGGGAGAATACGAATGAAGTTCTTGCGCATCTTGCCGGAGACGTGCGCCAGGACCTGATGCTTATTTTCCAGTTCCACCCGGAACATGGCATTGGGCAGCGGCTCGACCACCACTGCCATCACTTCAATCGCGTCTTCCTTACTCATTCAACCCCAAAGTTGTTATCAGCTCCGCTCGGGACTCACGTCCCTCGTATTTTGTGTCGCCCCTGAAGGGACTCGGGTTATTTATTCCCGCTTCACCCGGTGCTCACGCGCTGGGCTAAAATCTCATCGCGGTATCCGCATCCGCTGCTAATTACTCCGTCAAAACCACTGGTCCGTTTTTTGTTACCGCAACGCAATGCTCGAAGTGCGCGCTGTAGCTGCCGTCTTCGGTCACTGCCGTCCACTTATCGCTCAGTACGCGCGTCTCCGGACGCCCGGCATTCACCATCGGCTCAATCGCCAGAACCATGCCATCGCGCAACCGCGCGCCGTGTCCCGGAGTGCCATAATTCGGCACCTGCGGATCTTCGTGCAACTTGGTCCCGATGCCGTGTCCTACAAACTCGCGCACCACGCTGAAGCCGTTGGCCTCGACCACCTGCTGCACTGCGGCGCCGACATCGCCTACCGTGTTGCCGATCTGCGCTGCCTTAATGCCGTGCTCCAGCGACTCGCGCGTTACTTCGAGCAGCTTCTGCAAGTCGGGACTGACCTCGTCCCCCACCGGCACCGTGATGGCTGAGTCACCGTAAAAGCCGTCGAGCACTACGCCGCAATCGATGGAGACGATGTCGCCCTTTTTCAGCACCCGCCGCTCCGACGGAATGCCATGAACGATCTCGTCATTCACCGAGGTGCACAGCACACAGGGGTAATCGTAATAACCCTTGAATGCCGGCTTGGCGCCCAGTTCCTTGATCTTGCGCTCGGCTACCCGCTCCAGGTCCATCGTAGTTTTTCCCGGAGCGACTTCCTGCTTAACTGCCTCGAGAACCTGGCGGACGATGTGTCCGCTGCGGCGCATTTTCTCGATTTCGGAAGCCGACTTACAAACGATTGACATGCTCAATAGCACTAAACGCCTGCCGCATCACTTCTTCTACCGGCTGATCGCCATCGACAGCCACCAGCCGCCCCCGGGACGAGTAATAGTCCACCAGGGGAAGGGTCTGCCGCTCATAGGTTTTCAGCCGTTCTTTGACAACGTCTTCCCTGTCGTCGGGGCGGCAAACCAAAGTTGCGCCTTCGACGTCACAGATGCCTTCAACTTTTGGAGGCTGGAGGTAAACGTTGTAGATCCGTCCACAGGAGGGACAAGAACGACGCCCGGCAATCCGTTTGAATATCTTATCATAATCGACCAGCAATTGGATTACCACTGGTGCCGCGCAGGCCGCTTTCGCGGCCGTATCTCTGCCTTCCCGCTCCTTCGCCAAAAAACTGTCCAGCCACTCGGCCTGGGGCACCGTCCGCGGAAATCCATCGAGGATAAATCCGCGTTCACAATCGGCCTCCTGCAGGCGGCCTGTCACCATGTCCAGCACCAACTGGTCGGGAACCAACGCGCCTGTGCCCATGACGACTTTGGCTTTGATCCCCAGCGGCGTTTGCGCGCGCGACGTTCTCGCGCAGCAGGTCTCCCGTAGAAATCTGCGGGATCCCGAACGTCTTCGAGATCAGCTTGGCCTGCGTGCCCTTACCGGCGCCCGGCGCTCCCAACAGAATGATTGGACCCACGATGCGCTCGTTCGCCATAGAGCTCACGGCGGATGTCGGTGCAGTCATGTTCGACCCCGTCAGCCGAACAGCAGCTCTTTCTGCCCGCGTGCGGGCCGGAGCCTCCCGGTAGCTCCGTAAAACAGTTGTCAGTGGCCAGTTGTCGGTTGTCAGTAAAAGCCGCTCACTTCGAGCAGAATCGTCGTCTAGCTTCGTGCTTTAACTGACAACTGAGAAGCCGACAGCTGACAGCTTCTCTACCACGTTGCCCTGCGCCCGCGGACGCGACCGCTGCGTGAGGTGAATCCTTCGTAATGGCGCATGACCAGCTGCGACTCGATCTGGTTCACTGTGTCCATGGCCACGCCGACCACGATCAGCAGGGAAGTGCCGCCAAAATAGAAGTTCACATTCAAACCGTTGGTGACCCAGGTGGGCAGCTTCTCAAAGAACCCACCGACCAGCCATAGGTGGTTGAGATGCAGACCGGCAATCATCCATTCCGGGATGATCGAGATCAGGATCAGGTACAGCGCGCCCACCAGCGTGATACGGGTCAGAATCTCGTTAATGTAATTCGCCGTTCTCGCGCCCGGACGAATACCCGGTATGAAGCCGCCGTACTTGCGCATGTTGTCGGCAACCTCGGTCGGGTTGAATACGATGGACACGTAGAAGTACGCGAAGAAAACGATGCCGACAGCGTACAGCAAGGTGTACAGAGGTTCGCCCCAACGCAGGGCATCGAACATCGGCTTGATGTAGCGATTGTCCTTGAAGAACTGCCCCAGCGTCTGCGGCAACGTCAGCACCGAGGACGCGAAGATGACCGGCATGACGCCGCCGGAGTTCACGCGCAACGGCAGGTGCGTCGACTGGCCGCCCAGCACCTTGCGCCCCACGACACGCTTGGCATACTGCACCGGTATTCGGCGTTCGCTGCGTTCCACAAACACAATGAACGCGACCACCGCAATCATGATCGCTACCAGCAGCAGGATGGCCGGCACGGTAAACGCGCCCCATGCCTGGTTCTGAACTTTGTCCCACAGATCGGCAATACCGCGCGGCAGGCCGACAACAATACCGGCAAAGATCAGCAGCGACATGCCGTTGCCCACGCCGCGATCGGTAATCTGCTCGCCCAGCCACATGATGAAGACGCTGCCTGTGGTAAGCGTCAACATCGTCATCAGCACAAAGCCCGCTCCGGGATTACGCACGAAGTCGCCCTGGCGCTGCAAGGTAATGGCAATACCCAGCGACTGCACGATGCTCAATACCAGCGTCAGGTAGCGCGTCCACTGGGTGATCTTCTTGCGTCCGAGCTCGCCTTCTTTCTGCAGTTTGGCCAGCGGCTCATAGACCACCGTCATCAACTGCAAAATGATCGACGCCGTGATGTAGGGCATGATGCCCAGAGCGAAGATCGTCAGCCGGCGCATCTGGCCGCCGCTGAACAGGTCGATGAAGCCAAGCACGGTTCCGCGCTGCTGGTCGAAGAACGCCGCCAGCTTGTCGGTATTGATGCCGGGCGTGGGAATGTGTCCGCCCAGCCGATAGACAGCCAGCAGGCCCAGGGTGAACATCAGGCGCTTGCGCAGGTCGGGAACGCGAAAGATGTTGCCAAACTTCTCAAGCATTACAGAAAACCCTCAGAAAAACAGCCGCCAGCTATCAGCCGCCAGCTATCAGCTAGAACCCGGAAGCCAAAAATCAGCCATCAGCTTCCGGCCGATTTTATTCATCTTACTCGCGTGCGTCGGTGCTAGTCACCAAGGCGCTGTACCTGCAACTCACTTCTTATTTTCTGACGACGGAGCACTGACAACCGACAACTGCTTTATCGTTCCGCCAGCCTTCTCGATCTTCTCCTGGGCCGACTTGGAAAACTTATGGGCATGCACGGTCAGCGCGCCCGACAACTCGCCTGATCCGAGCACCTTCACCAGCGACTTCTTACGGCTGACGACGCCCGCCTTGCGCAGCGTTTCGGGAGTAATCTCCTTTTCGCCGAGCTCAGCCAACCGGTCGAGGTTCACCACCTCGTACTCGGTCTTGAAGATGTTGGTGAAGCCGCGCTTCGGCAAGCGGCGATGCAACGGCATCTGGCCGCCTTCAAAGCCGCGCATCATGCTGGAACCGCTGCGCGATCCCTGTCCTTTGTGGCCACGTGTCGAGGTCTTGCCCATGCCCGACCCCATACCGCGGCCGACGCGCTTCTTGTTCTCGTTCGCTTTGCGGGGAGCCCGCAGATTGCTTAAATTCATCGTGTGTACCTGTCGCCGCGACGCGGCTCAAACCGTTTGTCATCCTGAGCGAGGAGCGTAGTGACGAGTCGAAGGACCGCAATACGCCCGACGAACTCTGTGCCGCCGCTCCGCGGCTCGGGGGCCTTTTAATGCCCGCTTACCCAGCGCTTACACGCTGGGCTATTGTTGTGTCGCCCTTCGGGCTGGTCCTTCCGGCCCGTGAGCCGCTTGCGAATCGGCGACATTATTGCTTCGCCTTGGCTAATCACTAATCACTAGTTGCTGACAATCGCAACCAGATGCGGCACCTTGGCCACCATGCCGCGGATCGACGGCGTGTCTTCCCGCTCGACGACCTGATTCAGGCGTGTAAAGCCCAGGCCTTTGATGACCAGCTTCTGCTTCACCGGAGCCTGGATGGCCGAGCGTATCCACTTCAACTGCAGCTTGGCTCCCGGCGCTGCCTGCTTGGCTTCGATCTTCTTCCGTGTGCGCGCCATGATTACAGCTCCTCGACCGACTTGCCGCGTGCGGCGGCGACGTCTTTGCGGTCGCGCAACTTGGCGAGCGCATCGAACGTGGCCTTGATCACGTTGTGCGGGTTGGTCGTCCCAATGGATTTGGTCAGCACGTTCTGCACTCCGGCCGAAGTCATGACCGCGCGCACCGCACCGCCTGCAATGACGCCGGTTCCTTCCGGAGCCGGCTTGAGCAGTACCATGCCGGAACCGTAGCGGCCCAGCACCTGGTGGGGAATCGTGGTCTGGGTCAGCACCACGCGCAGCAGGTTCTTCTTCGCCGACTCGATGCCTTTGCGGATGGCCTGCGGAACTTCCTTCGCTTTGCCGGAACCATAGCCGACCACACCCGAGCCGGGATCGCCCACCACCACCAGCGCCGCGAACGACAGGTTCTTGCCGCCCTTCACAACTTTGGTGACGCGGTTGATCGAGACTACCTGGTCCTTCAGCTGGTACTGACCAGCGTCAAGCTTTTTCTTTACTGTTGGCATTTGCCGTTACTCTCCAAAACCGTTGTCATCCTGAGCGGAGGCGGCGCCTTTTGCCGCCGGAGTCGAAGGACCCCTATCGCTCAATAAAACTTCGCTAAAATTCCAACCCTGCTGCGCGCGCGGCATCGGCCAGGGCCTTTACGCGCCCGTGATACAGGTAGCCGCCGCGATCGAACACGACCTTCTTCACGCCCTTCTGCTGAGCACGCTCGGCAATCATCTTGCCTACGTCCTTAGCCGAAGCCACATTGCCGCCGGTCGGGCGCTTCTCGCCTTTTACGGCCTTGCCCTTTTCGATGGAGGCAGCGGATACGATGGTCGTGCCCTTGGCGTCATCGATCACCTGGGCATAAATGTGATTCACCGAGCGATAGATGTTCAGCCGCGGCCGCTCCGTGGTACCGGCCAGCGACTTGCGAATGCGACTGTGTATCTTCTGCCGCGTTTGGTCTTTTGAAGCTTTTCCAATCATCTCTTTAGCTCTCAGCTGTCAGCCATCGGCCGTCAGCTCTTTCAGATCTTGTCATCCCGAAGCGCAGCGAGGGACCTGCTTTCCTCGCGCACCCAGTACTCACATGCTGGACTACAAATTGTCTCGCCCTACAAGCTTTTACTAATTGCTAGTTGCTAACTACTAATTACTAGCTATTATTTCGCGCCCGTCTTGCCAACCTTCTTCTTCAGGCGTTCGTTGCTATAGCGCACGCCCTTGTTCTTGTACGGATCGGGCGGACGCAGCGCGCGCATCTCGGCCGCAACAAATCCAACCTTCTGGCGGTCGATGCCGCTGACCGTCAGGTGCGTCTGCTTGGGATCGATGGTTACGTCGATACCGGCAGGCAGCGGATACTCGATGGGGTGCGAAAAGCCCAGGGTGAAGACCACGATGCCCTTGCCCTTCAACTCGGCGCGATAGCCGATGCCGACGATGTCCAATTCCTTCGTCCAGCCCTTGGTCACGCCCTCGACCGAGTTGAAGACCAGCGCGCGGACAAGTCCGTGGATCGCCGCCTTGGAATCGTCATCGCGGGTGACGGTCAGGATGCCGTCGTTCTGCTCAAACTTCACGCCACCCGGCAAATGGGTAACGACTTCGCCTTTGGGTCCCTTTACCCGAACGGTGTTGCCCTCAACGGCGTAGGTAACGCCCTTGGGCAGCGGGATCGGCTTTTTTCCAATTCTCGACATGTTGTCTCTCAGTTGAAGCTGCCAGCTACCAGCCGCCAGCTCTCCAGCTCAGAACCGCCATCTTCCAGCCGCCAGCCGATTCAGTCTTCTACTCGATCTTCGTCGCTCCACCACTGAGCTCAGCTCGTCGTTCCGACTGGTAGCTGACGGCTGATAGCTGACAGCTCTAGTAAATCTCACACAGGACTTCGCCACCGACGCCCTCTTTGCGCGCCTGACGGCCCGTCATTACGCCCTTGGGCGTGGTGAGGATGTTGATGCCCAGTCCGCCCAGCACGCGCGGAATCTCGCCGTGGCCCACGTAAACCCGGCAGCCGGGACGCGAGATGCGCTTCAGTTGCGAAATTGGAGAACTGTTGCCGCCGTCGTACTTCAGGTACACGCGCAGCAGCTTGCGGCCTTCTTCGTCGGTCGCCTTGTAGTTCGCGATGTAGCCTTCTTCCTTCAGAATGCGGGCCATCTCCACCTTCAGCTTGGAAAGAGGGACGTCCACCTTCTGATGGCGGGCGCTGATCGCGTTGCGCACCCGCGCCAGGAAGTCTGCGACCGGATCGCTCATGCTCATGCTCGATATCTCCTAATTACGTCGCCCGTTCGCTTCTCGGTCCGGACTTGTTGTCCGGGGCCCCAATCGAGATTGGGTGAGAAGAACCAGCCGCGACGAACTCAAACCAGCGTTTATCCCACTTCGGTGAGATCAGGCTGCTGAGCCTGCGAGCCTTGTGTCAGGGCACGACTTCAGTCGTGCCGACTAGCCCGTTATTTTTGTCATCCCGAGGGCCTTCAGGCCCGAGGGAACTGCTCTACTACCAAGACGACTTGGCAACGCCTGGAATCTCGCCCTTCAGTGCCAGCGAGCGGAAGCACAAGCGGCATACGCCAAACTTGCGATAGTACGCGCGTGGACGTCCGCAAATCTTGCAGCGGTTGTGCTGCCGGGTCGAAAATTTAGGCTTCTTGTTCGCCTTGGCTATATGTGATGTTCTCGCCATTTTTCCTTTACTGTGCCGTCCCTGCGGGACTCAATGCTCTTTTTTCGACTACACCCAGCACTCACGTGCTGGGCTAGAAATTGTTTCGCCCTTCGGGCTTGCTAACTACTAATTACTAATTACTGCTGTGTTCTGAACGGCATTCCCATGTGCTTCAGCAGAGCGCGTGCCTGATCGTCGCTGCCCGCCGTGGTCACAATCGTGATGTTCATGCCCTTCATCTTCTCGACCTTCGAGTAATCGATCTCCGGGAAGATCAACTGATCGCGCACGCCCAGCGTGAAATTGCCGCGGCCATCGAACGACTTGGTCGGCACTCCGCGGAAGTCACGCACGCGGGGCAGGGCAATGTTCACCAGGCGGTCGAAGAACTCATACATGCGATCGCCGCGCAGCGTTACCATCACGCCGATGGGCATTCCCTCGCGAACCTTGAAGGCCGCGATTGATTTCCGCGCCTTGGTGATGATCGGCTTCTGGCCGGTAATCTGGGCCACTTCGGATGCTGCCGGGTCGATGACCTTGGCGTTCTGCGTCGCTTCGCCCACGCCCATGTTGACGACGATCTTCTCCAGCTTGGGAGCGGCCATTGGGTTTTCCAGGCCTAGCTCCTTCATCAGCGCCGGACGAACTTCGTTGTAGTAACGGTCGCGCAGTCGCGCAGTTGCGCGATTGTTCGCCTTAGGCCGCGCCGGCTTGCCGTCATGCCGTTCTGCGGCTGCGTCGACCTGATCCGCCTTGGCCTTCTTGCCCTGCTGCTGCGGCTTCTTGTCGCCCTGGGGCTTCTGGCTGCCCGCCGCTTTCGGTTTCTTCTCGTCTGCCATTCTCTGCTTCTACCTTTCTCACGGACTCGGATTCGAACCGTTACGTGAGGTGTTCAATTGGGCGATCAGCCTTTAGCACTTAGCATTTGGCCAACCCCGGTTTCGTCTGCAGCCTTGGCCAAGTGCTAAGGGCCAAGTGCTAATTGCTTCATTTTTCCAGCGTGTTGTTGCAGTTCTTGCATACACGCACATGACGGTCGCCGCGCTTTTCGTGTGCCAGGCGCACCGGACGCTTGCACGAGTTGCAGACCAGCATGACGTTGCTGATGGAGATCGTGCTCTCCTGCTCGGCAATGCCACCCTTGATATTGCGCTGCGGATTCGGCCGCACGTTCTTCTTCACCATCATGACGTGCTCGACCAGCACCTTGCCTTCGCGCGGAATCACGCGCAGCACGCGGCCTTCTTTGCCCTTGTCACGTCCGGTAATCACCCGCACGTTATCGTTGCGGCGGATATCTACGATTTTGTGTGCTCTGTCCATGTGTTTCCAAACCTTTTTAGCTTTCAGCTATCAGCCGTCAGCTCTCAGTTACTTCTCGCTTTTGGCTAAGAGCCAAGAGCCAAATGCCAATGGCCGCCTTACAGCACTTCCGGCGCCAGCGAAACAATCTTCAAAAACCGCTTCTCGCGCAGCTCGCGGGCTACCGGACCAAACACGCGCGTACCTACCGGCTCGCCGGCGTCGTTGATCAGCACCGCCGCATTCTGATCGAAGCGGATGTAGGTGCCGTCGCGGCGGCGATGCTCTTTGCGCGTGCGCACGATCACGGCTTTCACCACCGTACCCTTCTTCGCCGTGCCATCGGGCGAAGCTTCTTTGACCGCAGCGGTAATCACATCGCCCAGTCCGGCCACCAGCCCGGTCGAGCCGCCCAGCGGCAGAATCATCTGCAGCTTGCGCGCGCCGGAGTTGTCGGCGACATCGAGCATGCTTCTCATCATCACTGCCATAACAATCTCTCCTTCACGCCCCCGAACCAGATCGGCCGGATGACCCAACTCACTTGGGTGCCCCATCCTTTCCCTTCGTTTGGGAAAGGGTGGGATTTATACCGCCGGCTCTACCGGAGCCTTGATCTCACCCGGAACCAGCGCCGCGCGTTGCACAATGTTCTTCAACGTCCATCGCTTCAGCTTCGACAGCGGACGCGACTCTTCAATCTGCACAAAGTCACCGAGCCGGGCAGTACCGTTCTCGTCGTGGGCATAGAACTTCTTGCTGCGAGCCACCACGCGTTTGTAGAACGGATGTGCCTTCTGGCGGCGCACCTCAACCACGATGGTCTTGGCCATCTTGGTCGATACCACTTCGCCGATCAGCGTCTTGCGGTGGCTTACTTTCTTGGTTTCAGTTGCGGTCGTCTCGGCCATGGCTTACTTCTTCTCCGTTGCAGCCATCTTCTTCTTGGCCGCTTTCTTCGCCGCTACCGGCTTGTGTGCCTTCGCCTTGACCGGCTTGGCTTCAATCGCGACCGGCTTCGCCTGGCCCGCTCCGTTGCCGGCGGCAATCTGCTTCTCGCGGGCCACGGTGTTGATGCGCGCGATGTCTTTGCGCATCTCACGAATCTTCTTCAGGCTCTCGGTCTGGCCCATGTTGAGCTGAAACTTCAGCTTGAAGAGCTGGTCCGCCAGCTCGCGCTGCTGGTGTGTCAGTTCGGTGTCGGTCAGGTTACGAATCTTTTCGATATTCATTTCAAATCCAGTTGTCGGTTGTCAGTTGTCCGTTGTCCGTTGTCAGTGTTCGTTTTGAACCGCAACTGACCCGCTCTTCCAGTCTGTTTGCCCGTCGCCGCTCACGTTGTTGCCCTTTTCTGACAACTGAGAACCGACAACTGACAACTGCTCTAGTGCACGCCTTCGCGCGCCACGAACTTGGTACGCAGACCCAGCTTGTGCGAGGCCAGACGCATGGCTTCCGCAGCGTCAGCCTGCGAGACGCCTTCCATCTCGAACAGGATCTTGCCCGGACGGACAACTGCGACCCAGTGATCCGGCGCTCCCTTGCCCTTACCCATACGGGTTTCAGCCGGCTTCTTGGTGACTGGCTTATCAGGGAAGAGACGAATCCAGATTTTGCCACCACGCTTGACGAAGCGCGTCATGGCAACACGGCTGGCTTCGATCTGCCGGTCGGTAATCCATCCCGGCTCCATCACTTTCAGGCCGAAGTCGCCGAACGACAGTTCGCCGCCGCGCCACGCCTTGCCGCACATACGACCGCGCTGTTGCTTGCGGTACTTAACTTTCTTTGGCATCAACATAAAGTTCAGTTCCCAGTTGTCAGTGGTCAGTTGTCAGTCAACAGCCACCAACGGCAATCTTTCTCATGGTCGTCTATTGTCGGTTTTTCTGACAACCGACAACTCGACAACTGCTTCTAAAACGCTCCGCCGCCTGCAGCCTGCGGTTCGCGACGCTTCTCGCGATAAATCTCGCCCTTGTACACCCAGCACTTCACGCCGATGATGCCGTACGTGGTATGTGCCTCGGCAAAGCCGTAATCGATGTCGGCACGCAACGTGTGCAACGGCAGACGTCCCTGCAGATACCATTCCGAGCGCGCGATTTCATTGCCGTTCAGGCGGCCGCTGACGCGAACCTTGATGCCTTTGCAGCCGAAGCGCAGCGCCGAATCCACCGCCTTACGCATCGCACGGCGGAAGCCAACACGCTTCTCCAACTGCAGCGCAATGTTCTCGGCCACCAGTTGCGCGTCAAGCTCAGGCTTGTGCACTTCCTGGATATCGACATAGACGTCGCGGTTGGTGCGCTTCTGGATCTCCTGCTTCAGCTTGTCGATCTCAGCGCCCTTGCGGCCGATGATGATGCCCGGACGCGCGGTGCGAATGATGATGCGCAGCTTGTTGCCCGGACGCTCGATCTCAATCGAGCTGACGCCCGCCGACTTGAGCTTGTCCTTCAGCTCCGCCTTCAGCTTCACGTCTTCCAGCAGCAGTTTGTCGTAGTCGCGCTCGACGAACCAGCGCGAACGCCACGGCTTGGTCACGCCCAGTCGAAATCCGTATGGATGGACTTTCTGTCCCATAATTTCGCTTCTTCCCGAAGGGGCACGACTTTAGTCGCGCCGCTTTGCTTTGAAGGGGCACGGCTTCAGCCGTGCCATCAACTTCATTTTGTGTCATCCCGAGCGGACTTTAGTCCGCCAGGGACCTGCTTACTTCTTCGTCGACTTCTTGCCGGCAAACTTCTTTGCCGGAGCTTTCTTGGCTGCCGTCTTCTTCGCAGCCGACTTCTTCGCCGGAGCCTTCTTTGCCGCCTTCTTCGCGGAGCCGACTTGCCGTCGCCGACCGTCGTCGCCAGCTCGGCTTTGCCGTTGCCCGAAACCTTCTCCGCCAGCACGATCTCCAGGTGCGAGATGCGGCGCTGGTAGCGATAAGCGCGGCCCATCGGAGCCGGACGGATACGCTTCATGCGCGGACCTTCGTTGGCGATCGCGCTTTTCACATACAGGCGATCGAGATCGACGTCCAGGTTTTTCTCCGCGCTGAGATAATTCGCGTTCTCAACCGCTGAGCGCAGCAGCTTGTACATCGCCGGCGCGATACCCTTCTTGGCAAAGTTCAGGGTGTCGAGCGCTTCTTCCACGCGGCGTCCCTTGATCAGGTCCAGCACCAGGCGGGCCTTCTGCGGCGAGACGCGCACGTAATTCAGTTTGGCGGTGAATTCCATGTCGTCTCCTTAGCCTCGCGGCGCCGGCTTCGCCGACGTCTCCGTCGCTGCCTTCACCGAGTGGCCTTTGAATGAGCGCGTCATGCTGAACTCGCCCAGCTTGTGGCCAACCATGTTTTCGGTTACGTACACCGGAATGAACTTCTTGCCGTTGTGGACCGCCAGCGTGTGTCCCACCATCTCGGGGATCACGGTTGAGCGGCGCGACCAGGTGCGCACAACCTTCTTTTCGTTGCGCGCATTCATGTCCTCAATCTTGGCCACCAGGTACGAATCGATGAACGGACCTTTTTTTGTCGAACGTGCCATATCGTCTCAGTCCTACTTCTTCTTGTTGCGGCTCACGATGAACTTATCGGTCCGCTTGTTGTTGCGTGTCTTGTAGCCGCGTGTCGGCTGGCCCCACGGGGTCACCGGATGACGTCCGCCGCTGGTCTTGCCTTCGCCACCGCCATGCGGATGGTCGACCGGATTCATGACCACGCCACGGTTGGTGGGACGAATCCCCATCCAGCGGGTGCGTCCGGCCTTGCCGATGGAAACGTTTTCGTGATCGGTGTTGCCCACCTGGCCGATGGTCGCCATGCAATCCACCAGCACCTTGCGGGTCTCACCGGAAGGCAGCTTCAGCAGCGCGTAATCGCCTTCTTTGGCAACCAGCTGCGCCTGGGCTCCGGCGGAGCGCGCCATCTGCGCACCCTTACCCGGCTTCAGCTCGATGTTATGCACCGTGGTGCCGGGAGGAATGTTGCGCAAGGGCAGGGCATTGCCTACCAGGATGTCGGCTTCCGGCCCGCTCACGATCTTCGATCCAACCTTGAGCTCAACCGGGCACACGATGTAACGCTTCTCGCCGTCGGCGTAATTCAGCAGTGCAATGCGCGCCGAACGGTTCGGATCGTATTCGATGGACGCGACAGTTGCAGGAATGCCGAACTTATCGCGCTTGAAATCGATAGTGCGCAGCTTGCGCTTGTGACCGCCGCCACGATGCCAGATCGTCAGGTCGCCGGAATTGCGGCGTCCACTGGTGCGCCGCTTCGGTTCAGTCAGCGGCTTGTACGGCCGGTTGGTCGTCAGATCGCTGTTGACGGTCGAGGTAGTAAACCGACGCGTCGGAGTAACCGGTCTGTATGTCTTGATTGCCATATTTCTACTCGCTTCTCAACTGCGCGACTCTTCGTTCTTTGCCGCCCCGCCGCTCATCCTCGCGGCCACTCTGGGTGTCAGGTGTCAGGTCTCAGTTTGAAGCCCTCTGATGCCTGATACCTGACGCCTGATACCTTTTTACAGATTCTCCGCGTACTCGGGCATCTTCTCGCCCGCCTTCAACTTCACGTACGCCTTCTTCCAGTCGGGGCGATAGCCGGTGAACTTGCCGCGGCGACGCTCCTTGCCGACGAAGGTGGCGGTGCGAACCGAATCCACCTTCACTTTGAAAATGCTCTGCACCGCCTGCTTGATCTCGTTCTTCGAGGCGTTCACCGCAACCTGGAACACCAGCGTGCCTTCGGTTTCCTTTACGCCCAGGCCCTTTTCGGTGATGACCGGCTTGCGAATCGTCTGATAAGCCGACTTCATTACGCCACCTCCGCTTTGTGCTTCGGCGCCGAGGCCTTCAGCGAGTCCTGCAGCTTCTCCAGTGCAGGCCGCGAAAACACAGCGCTCTCGTAACGCAGCAGGTGATAAGGATGCACCTGGTTGCCCGGCACCAGTTCGACACCTTTCAGGTTGCGCGAACTCAGGTGCAGGTTCTGGTTGCCGCCGCCGTTCTCGACCAGCAGCGTCTTGCCCTTGGCGTTCAGCTTGTCGAGCGCCTGACGGAACGTCTTGGTCTTGGTTTCCGTCAGCTCGAAGTTCTCGACCACCACCAGCTTGCCGTCCTGAAGCTTCGCCGCCAGCGCCGAGCGCAGCGCGCCCAGCAGCTTCTTGCGTGGGAAGGTGTAGTCGTAAGAGCGGGGCTTCGGCCCGTGAACCGTGCCGCCATGCCGCCACAGTGGGGAACGGATCGACGCGATACGCGCGCGGCCCGTGCCCTTCTGCTTCCACAACTTCTTGCCCGCGCCACTTACCAGGCCGCGAGTCTTCGTGGCATGGGTTCCGGCACGCTGCCCGGCGCGGTAGTGCTTCACCGCTTCCCAGAGCAGGTCTTCGTTGACCGCGCCGAAAACTTCATCGGCCAGCTCCAACGTGCCTACCTTTTCGCCACCGAGATTTAGTACATCAATCGTCGCCATATCAGTTTCCAGTTGTCAGTTGTCAGTTCTCAGTGAGAGACAACCAACACAATCTATTTTCGAAGTGGCCGCCAAATCGTCGTCTTTACTGACAACCGACAACTGACAACCGACAACTTGTTTATTACTTCTTCTTCGCCGCCTGGCGCTTCGAAGCCTTCAACGGATCGACCGTACCCGAGCCGCCAAATCCGCGACGCTCTCTGGGTGGCCTCTTCGCCTTGTTGATCAAAACGTACCCGTCTTTCGGACCAGGCACGGCGCCCTCAACCACCAGCAGGTTTTCGTCGCGATCCACGCCCAGCACCCGCAGGTTGCGGATCGTCTTCTGATCGACGCCCATGTGTCCCGCCATGCGCATGCCTTTGAACACGCGGGAAGGGAACGCCGATGAGCCGATCGAACCGGTGATCTGGAACATCGAACCATGCGAAGCCGCGCCGCCGGCAAACTTGTGACGCTTTACTACGCCGGCGAAACCGCGACCCTTGCTGGTGGCAACCACATCGACAAACTTCTCGCCGTCGAACAGGTCCACCAGAACTTTGTCGCCGACCTTAACGCCATCGGCCGCTTCATCGGCGCCGTCTACCACGATCCCGACTTCCTTCAGGAAACGCATTGGAGGCAGTTTGTTCTTCTTGAAATGTCCCAGCGCTGGCTTGGTCATGCGCGATTCCTTCACGAACTCGACCAGGCCGATCTGCGCCGCCTCGTAGCCGTCCTTGGCCGCGGTCTTACGCTGGGTGACTACGCACGGGCCCGCCTTCAGTACGGTGACCGGGCGAACATCGCCCTTGTCATCGAACAGCTGCGTCATTCCGACTTTCTTACCTAAAATTCCGTTGACTGCCATGTTGTCCTCTTAACTCTGCTTCCTGTTTGTCCGGCTTGCTTGCGCCGGGGACTTACGTCGCGGAAGCTTTGTTTTTTCGCTCTTCGCCATTGGCCTTTCGCTCTTCGCCAGAAACTTCAGCTGAACTCCGGCGAACAGCGAATAGCGAACAGCGAATGGCGGATTTACTTATGCTCTTTCCCGAACGCCTTGATCTCCACGTCCACGCCGGCGGGAAGCTCCAGCTTCATCAGAGCATCGACCGTCTGCTGCGTGGGCTCGAGGATATCGAGCAGACGCTTATGGGTGCGGATCTCAAACTGTTCGCGCGACTTCTTGTCCACGTGCGGCGAACGCAACACGCAATACTTGTTCTTCACCGTGGGTAGCGGTATGGGGCCAGCAATCTGCGCCCCGGTACGCCGCGCGGTGTCGACGATCTCGCCAGTGGACTGGTCGAGTACGCGATAGTCATACGCCTTCAAGCGGATCCGGATTCGTTCTTTGCCAATCACGTTAGTTTTCTCTCAAAGATCTTGTGCTGGGGCTCGTCAGCGTTTCCGCCATCTGCCCTGCGGCTCTTGCCGCCGTTAATGTTCGGGTGCCCCACTCATTCCATCATTCGGAATGAGTGGGATCCAAAAATCGGGTGCCCCATTCCGGCATCTTTTGCCGGGGTGGGTAATTAACTCACTAAGCGATGATCTCGCTGATCGTTCCCGCGCCGACGGTGCGTCCACCTTCGCGGATAGCGAAGCGCAGACCTTTCTCCATCGCGACCGGAGTAATCAGCTCAATCTCGAGCGCTACGTTGTCGCCCGGCATCACCATCTCCGTGCCTGCAGGCAGTGTCGCCACGCCGGTCACGTCGGTGGTGCGGAAGTAGAACTGCGGACGATAGCCCTTGAAGAACGGAGTGTGACGTCCACCTTCATCCTTCGACAGCACGTAAACTTCGCCCTTGAACTTGGTGTGCGGCGTGATCGAGCCGGGCTTGGCCAAAACCATGCCGCGCTCGACGTCTTCTTTCGCAATGCCGCGCAGCAGCAGTCCGGCATTGTCGCCCGCCAGACCTTCGTCCAGCTGCTTCTTGAACATTTCCACGCCGGTGACCACCGTCTTGCGGGTCTCGCGGAAGCCGACGATCTCCGACTCCTCGCCGACCTTCACCTTGCCGCGCTCGATACGGCCGGTGACCACGGTGCCGCGTCCCTGAATCGAGAAGATGTCTTCGATCGGCATCAGGAACGGCTTGTCGATGTCGCGTGCCGGCAGCGGAACGTTCTTGTCGACCGCTTCCATCAGTTCGTCAATCTTGGCTTCCCACTGCGCTTCGCCGTTCAACGCTCCCAGCGCCGAGCCGCGAACCACCGGCAGATCGTCGCCCGGGAAGTTGTACTTGGTCAGCAGCTCGCGCACTTCCATCTCGACCAGGTCGATCAGCTCGGGATCTTCGACGGCATCGCACTTGTTGAGGAACACGACCACGTAAGGCACGCCCACCTGGCGGGCCAGCAGCACGTGCTCTTTGGTCTGCGGCATCGGACCGTCAGTGGCGGCGACGACCAGAATCGCGCCATCCATCTGCGCCGCGCCGGTAATCATGTTCTTGATGTAGTCGGCGTGGCCGGGGCAGTCGACGTGCGCGTAGTGCCGGTTCGCCGTCTCGTACTCCACGTGCGCCGTGGCAATGGTGATGCCGCGCTCGCGCTCTTCCGGCGCGTTGTCAATCGAATCGAAGCTGCGGAACTTGATGTTCGGGTTGTGCTTCGACAGAACCTTGGTGATGGCCGCCGTCAACGTCGTCTTGCCATGATCGATGTGCCCGATCGTGCCTACGTTCACGTGCGGCTTGCTGCGGTCAAATTTCTCTTTCGCCATAATTGCGCGCTCCTCAAACCGTGTTGCTAGTGCGTGAACCCTGCCGCCTGATGCTCAAAACGTTGCACTTCGTAAGAAGTCAAAGCCGTACTGAAATGCTCCCACTTCAGCAGAACCACATCAGGACCTTCGGTTGCCAAGGCACCCTCGTCGCTTGCCACCGCGATCCAAACTCCCAACTGATCTTCCTCAATGACCAAGGCTTCCAACGGCTCTCGTTGCAACCACTCTGGCAATTCTGCCTTTCCAGAAGCCGATAACCAGAAGCGGACAACTTTGCCTTCTAGTGTCATGCACCGCGCCGAAAGATAAGATCTTGCCGCCCGGCTCCGAAAAGTACCAAATTCTTGACGCGCTCCAAGTCATCGATTGCGCCCGATTCTGCTACTCCATCGCCCAACTCGGCAGGAATCGGAATCTCAGAGATTCGATTCGGGGTTTTAAGCCGGATCAACCAGCGGCTCTTGAAACCTTCCCACAGAATGGCTGAGAGCTGATACTCGCTACCCAGTCCCGACAAAATGCTCTCTACCCGCTCGCCCAGCCTCCGACCTCGGTCGCGTAGCCGCTGCTCTGCGAGTTCAGCAGGGTAGACTACCGGTTCTCCCGATTTTTCAGCTTCCAGCACGCGCTTCCAGTCCTGCTCCGAACCTATCGGGCTTAACACGAAAACTTCGAAGCCATGTCCGCCAGTTGCGCTCATGTAAATCGTTCCTACTTCGTTCCTGCCGGGCTTTTCCCCTGCACCTTAGCAATGATTTCTTCTGCCACCGCGCGCGGCGCCTCTTCGTAATGCGCGAAGTGCATGCTGAAGGTCGCACGGCCCTGGGTGCTGGAACGCATATTTGTCGCGTATCCAAACATCTCGGCCAAGGGAACCATCGCCTTGATCACCTGCGAACCAGCGCGATGATCGAGCGCCTCGATGCGGCCGCGACGGCTGCTCAGGTCGCCGATGATGGTGCCCATGTACTCCTCGGGCACAACTACCTCCACCGACATGACCGGCTCCAGCAGAACCGGGCTGGCCTTGCGCGCCGCTTCCTTGAACGCCATCGAGCCGGCAATCTTGAATGCCATTTCGTTGGAATCGACATCGTGATAGCTGCCGTCGTAGAGCGTGGCCTTGACGTCGACCATCTCGTAACCGGCCAGCACGCCGCCCTCGAGCGCTTCCTTGATACCCTGGTCCACCGGCTTGATGAATTCCTTGGGAATCACGCCGCCCACGACGTCGTTGATGAACTCGTAACCTTTGCCCGGCTCGTTCGGTTCCAGCCGAATGCGCACGTGTCCATACTGGCCGCTGCCGCCGGTCTGGCGAATGTACTTGCCCTCGGCCTGCGACGCCTTGCGGATGGTCTCGCGATACGCCACCTGCGGCTTGCCGACGTTGGCCTGTACGTTGAACTCGCGCATCATGCGGTCAACCAGGATCTCGAGGTGCAGTTCGCCCATGCCTTCGATAATCGTCTGGCCGCTGTCAGGGTCGGTACTGACCTTGAACGTCGGATCTTCCTGCGCCAGCTTGCCCAGTGCGATACCCATCTTTTCCTGATCAGCCTTGGTCTTGGGCTCGACCGCCACCGCAATCACCGGGGCAGGGAATTCGATGGACTCGAGCACGATTGGGTGATCGTCGTTACAGATGGTGTCGCCGGTCGTAATGTTCTTCAATCCGACGCAGGCGCAGATGTCGCCGGCGTAGATTTCGCTGATCTCTTCCCGCTTGTTGGCGTGCATCTGCAGCAGTCGTCCAATGCGCTCGGTGCGCTTGCGGCCGCTGTTATAGACGCTATCGCCGGTCTTCAGCGAACCCGAGTACACCCGGATGAACGTCAGCTGGCCGACAAACGGGTCGGTCATGATCTTGAATGCGAGGGCCGCGAAAGGGGCCTTGTCATCCACCGGACGCTCTTCTTCCGCACCGGTGTCGGGGTTCTTGCCCTTGACGGGCGGAACATCGAGCGGGGAAGGCAGGTAATCGATGACCGCATCCAGCAGCGGCTGCACACCCTTGTTCTTGAAGGCGGTCCCGCAGATTACCGGGAACAGCTTCATCTTGAGGGTGGCGCGTCGCAGGGCGGCTTTCAATTCGGCCTCGCCGATGGCCTCGCCCTCGATGTACTTGTGCATCAGCTCGTCCTGATCGTCGTTTTCGACGACCGTCTCGACCAGGATCTGGTGATACGCCGCAG
This sequence comes from uncultured Acidobacteriaceae bacterium, assembly GCA_963699875.1. Taxonomy (GTDB): domain Bacteria; phylum Acidobacteriota; class Terriglobia; order Terriglobales; family Acidobacteriaceae; genus CAVVDY01. The sequence continues at coordinate 48,374 of CAVOVN010000009.1, read as the reverse complement.
CCTTCTTCTTCAGCTCTTCCGGAATCTCCTCGACGTGGTACTCGGCGCCCATCATCTCGTCCTTCCAGACGATGGCTTTCATCTGCAGCAGATCGATGACGCCCTTGAACTTGTCTTCCTCCCCGATGGGCAACTGAATCGCGACCGGCTTGGCATTCAGGCGCTTGCGGATGGTGTCGATGGCATGCTCGAAATCAGCACCCATCTTGTCGATCTTGTTGATGAAGCAAATGCGCGGAACGCCGTATTTATCGGCCTGGCGCCACACGGTTTCCGACTGCGGCTCTACCCCATGCACGGCGTCGAATACGGCGCAGGCGCCGTCGAGCACGCGCAGCGAACGCTCCACCTCAGCGGTAAAGTCAACGTGGCCGGGCGTGTCGATGATGTTGATGCGAATATCTTTCCAAAAGCAGGTCGTCGCCGCCGACGTGATGGTGATGCCGCGCTCCTGCTCCTGCGCCATCCAATCCATCGTCGCGGTGCCCTCATGGACCTCACCAATACGGTGCGTGCGTCCCGTATAAAACAGGATGCGCTCCGTCGTGGTGGTCTTGCCGGCATCGATGTGGGCCATGATGCCGATATTCCTGCAACGCTCTAATGGAACTTGTCTGGGCACAATCTTCTTTCGTTTTCCCTGAAAGGGCGCACCTTTATGTGCGCCGTTAATCTCTTTATCTGTTTGTCATCCCGAACCCCCTTCAGGGGTGAGGGACCTGCATTCGTGTGTCATCCCGAGGCGGCGAAGCCAACGACGGACCTGCAGTTTCCTACCAGCGATAATGCGCGAACGCCTTATTGGCCTCGGCCATGCGGTGTACGTCTTCTTTCTTCTTGATCGCCGCGCCGCGATTATTAGCCGCGTCCAGCAACTCGTTGGTCAGCTTTTCGATCATGCCCTTTTCGCCACGGCCACGGCTGTAAGTCAAAATCCAGCGGATCGCCAGCGAGGTACGGCGGTCGGCATTGACTTCCACCGGAACCTGGTAGTTGGCGCCGCCTACCCGGCGGGTCTTCACTTCCAGTACCGGCTTGGCGTTCTCCACGGCCTTCTTGAACAGCTTCAGGGCCTCGTCGCCGCCCTTTTCTTCCAGCTTCTTCATCGCGCTGTAGAAGATGCCCTGGGCGGTAGATTTCTTGCCGTCCCACATCATGGAGTTCACGAACTTGTTGACCAACTGCGATCCGTAAACCGGATCATTCAGGGTCTCGCGCTTGGCGATATGTCCTTTTCTCGGCATAAATCCTCGTTAAGCCTTCGGCCGGCCTTCAGGCCTCGAAGGGGACGACCTTCAGGTCGTCCATAAACTGTCTCCCAAAAACAAGGGGCTTTAGCCCCGCTTAGGCCTTGGGCCGCTTGGCGCCGTATTTCGAGCGGCTCTGCTTACGGCCGGCCACGCCAACCGAGTCCAGCGTTCCCCGCACCACGTGATAGCGGACACCCGGCAGGTCTTTCACACGGCCGCCGCGAATGAGCACAATCGAGTGCTCCTGCAGGTTGTGGCCGACGCCGGGAATGTAAGTCGTCACCTCGATGCCGTTGGTAAGCCGCACGCGTGCGACTTTGCGCAACGCCGAGTTCGGCTTCTTCGGTGTCTGGGTGTAGACGCGGGTGCAAACCCCGCGACGTTGCGGGCAGGACTGAAGGGCTGGACTCGCCGTCTTGTACTTCGGCGCCTGCCGGCCCTTGCGCACCAATTGATTGAATGTAGGCACTCTTTCCAGCTCCTTGAATCCTGGCGCGATCTTCACCACGCCTTCGAAGGGGCACGACTTCAGTCGCGCCGCAAACACTACCTTTATTAGGTGTCATCCCGAGGCGGCTTCAGCCGCCGAGGGATCTGCATTTCGCCTCGCGGCGAACTGTGCGCTACCCAAGCGCATGCCTGCGCTCACGCGCAATCGATCCCACATTGGGACTGGACAGAACTCACGCTGCCCATACTCCCCGCACACACGTACGGCAGGGACTTGGTTCCGATCTGGTCAAGCGAACGACGGTGGCGCCGAGGTCGTTCCACCGCAGCCTTGACGGCGCAGCGGATTGAAGCTCACGAAGGCACTCCGTTTCGTTGCCTCGGCCTGCATACCCGTGGAAAGTCCAACGGTAGCGCAGGCTCGTTTCAGCGAGGAAATCCTGAATGATTATACAGGATCGTTACGTTCACAACCTGCCACACCTACAGTGTGGCTCCGCAGAACTCGCAGAACCTATTCAGTGTAGCAACGCAATGGCCAGTCGTCAAACAAATCAGTCACTCGTTCGGATTCCGCGAACAACGATCCACCATCGGCACGCTGGGCGCTCTCTTTTGTCATCTGCTGCCATAAGCGCACTCCACCCTTCGGGAGGGGTAGACCCCGGCCTCGGGCACGATGCAAAAAAGCCGCCACTCAGCAGGTGCAGGAGCTACTTCCCTTTAAGTAAGGGATGTTTGCGCCGCCGCACGAAGCCGGAGATGGCGGCCGCGCTCCCCATCAAGCTCAGGGTCAGCGGCTCGGGGACCGAGCCGTCAATGACCAAGCTGTTATCGTCGAAGTAAGCGTCCAAGTCTGATCCAACATAGCGCTTGAATTCCATGTTGTAGGTGATGTACCGGGTACCCACTGGAATAGCGAAGTCGTTTGCATAATTCTCCCAAGTTCCATTGTGTGAATCGATCTCGGGAGTATCAATGGTCGAGATGAGGTTCAGGGAGCCATCCAGAAAATTCAGCTCCACGAATCCATCATCGCTCTGCGAGCCCTGGTTCAGGCCCTGTTCCCAAAAACTGATTCCAGCCGTCAGCTTGCCGCTATCAATAAGCTGAGTGGTGACGTTCTGCGTCACTATGTAAGCCGTTTGAGAAAGCCAGTCGCGAGAGCTCGCGTAGCCGCCGACAAAGTCATAGCTCCCCGTATGCGGGTTGATTCCTGGATTGAACGAACCATTGTCAACTTGCGGGTTTCCGTCTCCACCCGCCGTCCAGGAACTGAGATCTCCAGTTTCGGCGCCGGGATTGATCAGAAGATTGCCAGTGAGTGCGTCCGCTCTCGCCAGCATTGGTAACGATGCGACAACCAGCAGAGCAATGAGGATCTTCTTCAAGCGCTCCTCCTGATGTGGGGCCTTGCACCCGACAACGTATCATTTCTTTGAGGCGTTGACCGGCCAGGCAAATCCAGGGCGAGAGCTTATCTCGATTCCATTCTGGCGTCAAACAAATTGTGTTGCGTTTTACTAAAATTGCGCAATTGATAAGTTATCTCTTTATTCGTTTCTGACCGACGGTCGTCCCTTGGCGTTTTTCACAAGTTGTAGGGGATTTCTTACATCGCTATCGCGCCCGAGGCGTGAGTTACGGGATACGGAAAATATGCCCCAGCGCCAGATGTATTTCCTTCTGGTTGGAAACGCTGGGGCATGGGGGGATCCCAGTCTTTAACTTGTGCAATTCTTGCGATTATTTGCAAGTGTCATTCTTTCAATTGACTTTAGAACTAACCCACGGTATCTTCGCCCCGCTGCTCCCCGCGCGGCCCATCACTCTCTTTTTTGGAGGAACCGTGCATACTGGCCGACTCTACCTCGTTGCGTTTTTCTCACTTTGCCTTCTCATCACGCCGTATCTCGCGCTGGCAAACACGACCAGCGTCAACGGCACTTGCTTCCAGGGAACCTGCGGCAATCCCGACGTATTGCAGCCCGGCCAGGAGGTCTCCGGGCCGGTAACAGGAATCTTCACTTTCGCCGACGGCGATTCGTTTGGCTTCACCGGGGCCTATGACAACAGTGAAGCTGCTGGTGGGAACTCGGTCAGCATGAGCCATGAGATGGCGATCATGTTCCTGGGCAACAATGGTGGACCATCAGTGAGCAATGACCTTATGGATCTGCAGTTCGCTCAGGGTTTCCACACTAACTTCCAGAACGGTACCTTTGCGGCAGGAATGTTTGGCTCGACCATTGGAACTTTCGGCAGCAACAGCAGCATTCAACAGTCCGGCAGTATCGACGGCACGCCATTCGTTACCAGCCCGATGTTTCCGCTGCCCGGGAGCTTTAACTACTCCTCCGGCGACATCCAAGTTAACAACTACAATAACGATCCACTCATCCTGACTTTCGACTACCAGATTGATATTGGCGCAGGCACTATGCCGGGCGCCACCATCTACCTCGACGAAACTCCCGAACCGGGAAGCGTCCTTTTGTTTTCGACCGCCTTGCTGGGAGCCGTCGGCGGTCTGAGGAAGAAGTTCCATCTTTAGGGACTCGCTGTTCGGCGGATAATTGGAACGCGTTCGCCCGAAGATGCGAAAGACCGTGAAATCCCACTCATCCCAAGCCAATGGGTGAGTGGGATAATCGCCGACTGTCGCTGGCGTATATTTCGTCGCATGATTCGACAGCCTTTCTTCATCGCTATGCTCGCGATCTTCGTGCTTTTCTCTGTTTCCCTTTCCGCCCAGACCACCCCAAAACCGCGGCCGACCAATACCGCGCCGCGCACGAGCAGCAGATCCTGCAGGAATTCACGTCGCTGTTAGCGATTCCCTAACGTCGCCAGCGACAAGGCGAACATTCGCCGCAATGCCGAAACGCTGGTTCAAGCGCTCGAAAAAAGACACGTTTCTGCGCGGCTCTTAGAGGCTGCAGGGTCGAATCCGGTGGTTTTTGGTGAACTTAAGACGCCCGGTGCGAAGCAAACCATCGTCTTTTATGCCCACTACGACGGCCAGCCGGTGACTCCCGAAGATTGGGAGACGAAAGCCCCGTTCACGCCGGTCACGAAAATGGTCAACGGCGAGCCGCGCATTTACGCGCGCTCAGCTTCTGACGACAAGGCCGCCATCATCGCGCAGCTCACGGCACTCGACGCTTTGCAGGCGGCGAACATTCATCCCAAAGCCAATCTGCGTTTCGTCTGGGAGGGGGAAGAAGAAGCCGGCTCAACCAATCTCGGAGCGGTGCTCGCTAAATATAAGGATGAGCTCGGCGGCGATATCTGGCTCATCTGCGATGGCCCGGTCGATCAGAGCGGACGCCAGACCGTCGTCTTCGGCGCGCGCGGAGTCACGCACCTGGCGATCACTGTTTACGGTCCGAATCGCGGACTGCACAGCGGACACTACGGCAACTGGGCTCCGAATCCGGCGATGATGCTGGCGCAACTGCTGGCTGGCATGAAAGACAAGAGTGGTCACGTGCTCATCCCGCATTTCTACGATGGCATCACGCCGCTGACTCCGCTCGAAAGCAGGCCGTCGCCGAAGCGCCAAACAACGGCCCGATGCTGGAGAAGGAATTCGCGCTCGGTCACACCGACGGAGACGGCAAAACACTTGTCGAACTGTTGAACCAACCTTCGTTGAACATCGACGGCTTTGCCGTCGGCCACACGTCGGAGCGCAACACACCAACGTGATTCCCTCAACCGCGACGGTCGATATCGACATGCGCCTGGTGAAAGGACTCGACTGGCGTACGCAGCAGCAGCGCGTGGTCGACTACATCACATCGCAGGGCTACTTCATCACCAACACGACGCCGGACAAGCAGACGTTGACATCTCCATCCTTACGTCGCATTCGTGCAACTCGATGATGGCTACAATGCGGTGCGCACCCCGATGGACCTGCCCATCGCGCAGGAAGTGATCGCCGCTGTCGAAAGTGCGCGCGGGCCTGTCGTGAAGTTGCCCACCATGGGAGGCAGCGTGCCGCTGGAGATGATCGAAAACACGCTCGGCGTGCAAACCATTACCGTTCCCATCGCAAATTACGACAACAATCAGCACTCAAGCAACGAGAACATACGTTTGCAGAATCTATGGAACGGTATCGAAACCATGGCGGCACTGGAGGCGATGGAGTAGGCGCACGTGGCCCAGCAAGCATCCTGTAATCGATACACCCCGGGGTACTTCGCTCAACCATTCCCCTTCGAGTCTGTGGGATCGAGGATTCCCTCCGCGCCGTAGGCGTGTCATAGGTTAGCCCGCCGTTTCAACGGCGGGGATCGTGCCCTCCAAGTGGCTGAGTGCCGGAGGCACGGCACAAAGCTTGGTGGCCCGAATCACCGACGGAACGATCTCAAACCTCTAGGTTCTGAATATGGCACATACCTCGAAATGGAGGGTGGTTCCCATTGTGGGAATTTCTACGACCTTCGTAACTTCGTCGCCGCGTTTTTCCCGGGCGCCGCGTTTAGATATTCGGTAGAATCCTTCGCGGACACCCCAGGGTGTGCCGGATTTTGCCACGTCGGCTCTGGCGGTTTGCTCGTCAAAACCGCCGCGTAAGCTCTTTGAAATCTAGATTTTGCCTGTAACTCTCACGGGCTCAAGATTTTGCGATAGATTTGTCGTCTAAACCGTTGAAAACAAAGATTCGCAAATGAGATTTTTTCACGGTTTCACGTTATCGGACGTACATCGTCTGAGCATCGCCCGAAGCAAGCAACAGGAACATTCGGTTGCCGAATCTATGAAACGGTATCGGAACAACGGCGTCCTCAAAGCCATGAAATAATGAGGCAAGTTTCTGCCCTTAGCTCAGTGTCCGTAATCAATCCTCGCAAACTTGGTATGCCCGCATGACGCGGCGCGAAGCATTGCTCCTGCTCGCCAGGAGCGCTGCGAGCTATCCGCTAATGCGCTCAGCCTTGTTTGCGCAGTCGCAAACCTTGCCGGCGAACCCGGCTCAGTCAGAGCCCGTCAATCCGGCCTTAACCGACGAAGAATTTCTGGAAGAGATCGTGCATCGTGCGTTCCTCTATTTCTGGAACGAAGCTTCGCCGCGCACAGGACTGGTCCGTGACCGGGCTTTGGCCAGCGGCGAACCCGACAAGCGCATCACCGCCAGCATTGCCGCTACAGGCTTTGGCCTCGCTGCCTTAGCGATCGGGCATTCTCGCGGCTACATGCCAAAGCACCAGATCGGCGCACGCGTGGTCACGACGCTGAGGTTTCTGCTGAACCACGTGCAGCAGGTGAACGGGTTCTACTACCACTTCATCGACATGAACACCGGCCAGCGGCTGCGCCTGTCCGAAGTCTCGCCTATCGACACGACTATCCTACTTTGTGGGATGCTGACCGCCAGCGCGTACTTTGACAACGCGCAGATCTCGCGCCTGGCGGCGTCCATCTATCGCCGCGTCAACTGGCGCTGGATGCTCAACGGCGGCACCACCTTCGCCATGGGGTGGACGCCGGAGTACAAATTCATCGGCGCACGCTGGGACACCTACTGCGAGCTGATGATGATGTACCTGCTGGCCATGGCAGCGCCGCTGTGGAACATCCCGGCGAGCTCGTGGGACGCCTTTTCGCGGCCGACGCATGCAATATGCCGGCTATAGCTGGATCGGCAGCACCGATCCGCTATTCGTACACCAGTACTCGCATGCGTGGTTCGACTTCCGCGGACAGCGCGACCAGTATGCCGATTACTTTCGCAACTCCGCAATTGCGACCTACACCCATAAGCTGTTCTGCCAGAGCTTGCGCTGGCGCTGGCCCGATTACACCGACAATGCCTGGGGTATCACAGCGTCAGACTCGCGCATCGGCTATCAGGCCTGGGGAGGGCCGCCGGAGATCGGCCGCATCGATGGAACGATTGTGCCGTGTGCAGCCGGCGGCTCGGCGCCGTTCCTTCCCGACGAAACCATCGCCTGCCTGAAGAACCTCTACACGACTCACGGCGCGCAGGCGTGGAAGACGTACGGCTTTGTTGACGCCTTCAATCCGCGCAACGGATGGACTGACCTCGACGTCATCGGCATCGACCAGGGCATCACCATGATGATGGTGGAGAACCACCGCAACGGTTTCATCTGGGAGCACTTCATGAAGAATCCGCAGGCCAAACACGCGATGGAATTGGCGGGGTTCAAACCCGAGGCGCAAGCAGCGGGGGCAGGGAACGGGTAGTGCGGGACTTGCGAATTCGCGTTAGAGCACGACCGTGCGGGCTGACGGGCAAATCGAATCGGCGAGCTTCGTATCAGGGCCCGGCTTTAGCCGGGCCGCTAGCGGTATAGAGAAGCCGGCCTTTAGGCCCTGAACAGCCGGCAGGGGCTAAAGCCCGGCGCTTTTGGCGCTTTGTCGGCCCGACTGAAGTCGGGCCCTGATACACACCTGACCTACGAGGACGACGGCTACTATCCCGATTCCACCTCGGGCGCGTAGCTCGCAGCCTCTTCCTCTTGCGATTGCGAATGCACCTGCGCCGTCGTGACCAGTGCAACTGCGACCACGATCACCGCCGATCCGAGCGCGATGTAAACATCGATGCCCTCGTGCAAAATCAGCCAGCCGAGAAACACCGCGACGATGGGATTCACATACGCGTAAGTCGCCACCTTCGGCGTCGGCACGTGTTTCAGCAGCCAAACGTAGGCGCTGTATCCCACCCAGGATCCGAAGATCACGAGGTAAAACACCGCCATCATTCCGCGATGTGTGAACACCGCATGCTTGTACTGGCCGCTGATCAGCGAAAGCACGACGTGTCCGACGTCCGGCGAAGATCATCTCGTACGCAGTGGCGACGAAGGGATCGACCGTCATCTGCCACTTGCGCGATAGCACCGATCCAAACGCCCAACTGAACGACGAGAACAGCAGCGTGGTAGCGCAAACCAACTGCATGACGCCGAGTGTCTCGCGATATTCGAACTTCGGCCAGAACAGCACGGCGATGCCGCAATCCCCAGCACGACGCCGGTCATCCCACGCGGTGACAGGCGATCGCCGTGGAAGACGAACGCCTCCAGCAGCACGAACCAGATCGGGGTGATGGCGATGATCAGCGCGGCAAATCCGGTGGGCACATACTGCTCGGCCCAGGCGAGTCCGCCGTTGCCGCCGACCAGCAACATGCAGCCGATGATCGCCAGCTTCCCCAGTTGCTCGCGCGTGACGCGAATCTTGCGGCCCATCATGGCGCAAGCCGCCATCATGATGGGGCCGGCAATCAGGAACCGTATGGCGCACATGACGAACGGCGGCAGGTGTTCGTCGTCGGCGATGCCGATGGCCAGGTAGGTCGAGCCCCAGAACACGTAGACCAGCGCCAAATGCAAGGATCACCTTCAGCCGCTGATTGGGGCTCGTCGTCATGCGAGCTTCAGCTTGGGTTACGCACGGCGGGCGCGCGTGGCTCAGCGTGTCGCAGGCGGTTTCCGGTTCGAATCACGTAGTGCACGCCGGAAATCGTGGCGAAGACGAAGGTAGCGTAAAGGAAGCAGCGTTCGACCATCACCACCCATGGCTGCGTGGCGACCTGCGCCAGCACGACGAAGAACACGGTGGCGATCTGGCAGAAGGTGCTGGTCTTGCCGAAGATGCTGGGACGAAAGTCGCGCATGCCGACCGTCGCGTACAGCACGACACAGGTGGAGACGATGATCAGGTCGCGGCTGAAGACGATGATGGTGTACTTCCAGGGAATCTTCTTGACGAACGACAGCACGAGAAACAACGAGCTGAGCAGCAGCTTATCGGCGATGGGATCGAGATACTCGCCAAGCATCGTCTGCTGATTCAGCACGCGCGCCAGCAGCCCATCGAGTCCATCGCTGAGCCCGGCGACGACCAGCAGGCCCAGCGCCCATCCCCAGTTGCCGTCGAAGACGTTGATGATGACGAACGGAATGAACATCAGCCGCAGCAACGTGAGTTGGTTGGGCGCTGTCCAGAACTGATTTCTCACGCGGCTCTCCTGAATGCGGGTCGAAACCGAGCGTGAGTTGCGTTTGTTCAATGGGAGCATCGTTTGTCGTATTTCGATTGTGACGTGTGCTTCCGCGATTGGCAAACCCGTGGGACCTTACTGTGCACCGGCAACGGTGACCGCGGTCACGGGAAGCGCGCATTCTACGGCGCTACATTGGTTGCAGGTGCCGGCCGATGACTTGGCTTCTGAAGCTGATTACGCAAACCCTTCAGCAGGTGCAGCGCGCGCTCCCGCAACGGCGAACGGCACATCTGCAAACCGGAAGCCAGGGAGAAACCGCGGCCTACATCTTTCTGCGCGGCGTGGGCTACCGCATTGTTGCGACCAACTTTCGTGTCCCGCAGAATCGCGGCGAGATTGACCTCATCGCCTGGGACGGGGAAGTGCTCTGCTTCGTCGAGGTGAAGACGCGCATCGGCGAAGGCTTGATGCCGCCCGAAGCTGCGGTCGATGCGGCCAAGCGCTCGCACATCCGTTCGGTCGCGCGCAGCTATCTGCGGCGCTTGCCCGGAGAGCAAGACCCGCCATGCCGCTTCGATGTGGTGAGCGTGACCTATCCGCATGCCGGTGCCAAGCCGATGATCAGGCTCATCAAGAGCGCGTTCCATTGGCAGAGCCGCCGAGTTCGCGAGTGGGAGTACATCGCGCCGCCGCCCCGTCGCGAATCCTGGAGCCCGCGCCGATAAACGTCGCACCTGAACTTGCCTGCAAGAGATGGGATGGCTAGAATAAGGATGCTTCCGTAGAATGTCCGCGATACAGGCGCGTAGCTCAGTTGGTTAGAGCGCTACCTTGACACGGTAGAGGTCAGGAGTTCGAGTCTCCTCGTGCCTACCATATATCCTTAACCCGCTCGCCCACGATGGCGCCGCCGTGCTACGATGCGCCGTGTTCAATTTTGGCAAACCGAAAACGGCTGGCGACTGGATCGTCCATGTCATAGGTGCGATCATCGCCCTTCTGCTCATATGGTGGCTCTTGCGGGTCTACGTCCTGTAATCCCGCTTGCGAACCGGGCCTCCTCGTGCCTGTTATGGGATCATCCCAATCGTTTAGCTTCAACGCAACTGTCAGCCTAGCTCGTCCCCTTCGCGTCTTGCACGCAGCGAAAGCCGAGGTGGTTGGTTCCCGTCGTGACTTCGCCTTTGCCGCGGGTGCCGACGATGTAGCGCGAGCAGTATTGATCGGTGCAGAGGAACGATCCGCCGCGGTGGGCCTTCTTCTTTTCTGAAGGTTCGTCGGGATCGAAAGACGAGTCCGGCCCTTTCGGATTGCGCGCGACCGTGCCGGTTGCCGCTAGCTGCTGGTAATAGTCAGGACGATACCAGTCGCTGGTCCACTGCCAGACGTTTCCCGCCATGTCGAAGAGGCCGTATCCGTTCGCAGGAAACTGCGCGACAGGAGCGATGCCGACATAGCCATCCGCGCCGCTGTCTTTGTCAGGGAAGTGTCCCTGATGGGTGTTGGCCATCCACTTTCCGTCAGGCCGGAACGAGTCGCCCCACACGAAGGGCTTGCCGGCGAGACCGCCGCGTGCCGCGAACTCCCATTCCGCTTCGGTCGGCAGGCGCTTGCCCGCCCATTTGGCATAGGCTTCGGCATCGGGATAGGCGACCTGCACCACGGGGTAATTGTCTTTGCCCTTGATGTCGCTGCCGGGGCCGGTCGGATGCCGCCAGTTCGCGCCGGCAACGTAGCTCCACCATTGAAAGTGATCGTTCAGCGGTACCGGGTGATTGGGCGGCGAAAACACAACCGATCCGGCGACAAGATTTTCCGGCGGCGCTCCGGGAAAGTCTTCTGCGCGCGGCTTGCGCTCGGCGATGGTGACGTATCCGGTCGCCTTCACGAACTTCGCAAACTCGGCGTTCGTCACGTCGGTCTTGTCGATGAAGAATCCGTCGACGTAAACGCGATGAATCGGGCGCGCATCTTCCGTTGCCTTCATGCCGACTTCATCCATGTCGGGCGGATCGTGGGCGCCCATGGAGAATTCTCCGCCAGAAATCCAGACCATTCCCTTAGGAACTGAAGCCGGCGCAGCCGCCTTATTGGCGATCGTCGGCCCGAAGAGTGATTTGGAGTCAGAGGATGATGTGGCTGCGGGCGAGGGCCCGGGAGCGGTTGAACTTGGGTTTGCGCTCGATGAAGCCGCCGGAGGTGTTGTCGCGCCGGCGGCAACAGTCTCCGACGATCTGCGCCGCAACATCCATGCGCACGCCATCAAGAGCACAATCGCCAGCGGGATAATCCATGCGAGACGAGCGTTGCTTCCGCTCGACTTCAGCGACGGGATCGGTTGAGGCTGTTTATTTTTTATTCCCTGGGTCGCCATTCATTGCCCACAACGTCCAAGGCCCGTCAGTTTTGGGACGAGCCAAGTTACTGACGAGGATAACCCGCAGCCACTATGATTGCGAATCGAAGTTACGGAACTTGCCTTAACAACCAACAGTTCTGATTCTGCTAAACTAGCCAGACGCCAACCATCCTGGGTGCCTCGTTTCGAACTCTCGGTAAACCCGAGAAACTCTGAAGCCGGTTGCCACCTTTCAGCATCTGCTCAACAAACTGAGGTTTGATTGTGGGGAATTCGCAAATACTGAAATTTGTACTTTTGAGTACAGTATCCGCCGGCGCTCTGCTGGTCGCGGCGGGCTGCAACCGCACCGCAGGCCAAGCAGCCCCCGGCGCCGCAGGCCATGCCGGTGAAGACCCAGGCGGTGACTCTTGAGCCGGTGCCGCAGACGACCGAGTACGTCGCCACCATCAAGTCGCGCCGCTCCGCCAACATCCAGCCGCAGGTTGACGGCAGCATCACCAAGATCCTCGTGAAATCGGGAGACAAGGTGAGCGCCGGCCAGTTGCTGATGACAATCGATCCGCTGAAGCAGGAAGCGGTCGTCAATCAGCAGCGCAGTACCGAAGCCCAGATGAAGGCCACCTACGAATACAACAAGAGCGAACTCGAGCGGCAAAAGGGCCTATACGAGGCACAGGTTGCCAGCAAGCAGACCTACGAGCAGGCAGTGCAGAACTTTGAGAATTCCAAGGCGGCATGGGAAGCGGCCAAGGCCGCGACTCTCTCGCAGCAGCAACAGCTTGCGTACTACAACCTGAGGGCGCCCTTCAACGGCGTCGTCGGCGACATCCCGGTGCGCCTCGGCGACTATGTTTCATCGACCACCTTGCTGACCACGGTTGACGAGAACAAGGACCTGGAAGCTTACGTTTATATTCCGACCGATCTTGCGGGCAGCATTCGCATGGGGTTGCCAATACAGATTGTCAGCAGCACCGGAGATCCGATCGAGACAACCAATATCTATTTCATCGCGCCGCAGGTCGATAACGCGCTACAGGGCATTCTGGTGAAGGCGCCAATCCACGCTTCGCTTGATCGTTTCCGCAATGCGCAGCTGGTGAAAGCGCGTGTGGTGTGGAGCACAGCTCCGGCGCCGACGGTACCGGTTCTGGCGGTGACGCGCATTGGCGGTCAGGCGTTTGTCTACGTCTCGGTGCCCAGTGGCAACGGCCATGTGGCCAAGCAGCGTGCGGTGAATCTGGGCGATACTATCGGGAATAACTACGCGGTCACAAGTGGCTTACAGTCTGGCGATCAGGTGATTGTCTCGGGGATTCAGTTCCTGAATGACGGCGTTCCCGTTCAACCGATGAGTTAACCAGTCGCGCCGGGCGCGGCCTATAGGAATCCAGTGGTCGATTTTTTCATTCAAAGACCGGTTTTCGCGACCGTTTGCGCGTTACTGATTGTCGTCGGGGGAGCGGTTTGCATACCGACGCTGCCTGTCTCGCTGTATCCCAATCTTGCGCCTCCGCAGGTCACCGTCACCTGTAACTACGTCGGAGCCAACGCGGCCGTCGTGGAATCGGCGGTGACCATCCCGCTGGAGCAGCAGATCAACGGTGTCGAGGGCATGCACTACATCACCTCGACCAGTTCGAACGACGGCACCAGCAATATCAACGTGGTTTTTCGCACCGGCTATGACCTGAACATCGCCGCCGTCGACGTGCAAAATCGTGTAGCGACCGCAACCGGTCGTCTGCCGCAGGAAATCAAGAACACCGGTATCACCATCACCAAGGCGAATCCGAATTTCGTCTTCGCGGCCGGCTTCTACTCGCCCGATGGAAGTCTCTCCGATCAGTACATCTCCAATTATCTCGATGTGTACGTGAAGGACGCGCTGAAGCGTATTCCGGGCGTCGGCGACGTCATCATCTTTGGCGAGCGCAAGTACGCCATGCGCATCTGGCTCGATCCCTATAAGCTGGCGCAACGCGGGCTAACGGCGGCGGATGTTGTTTCGGCGTTGCAGGAGCAAAACGTAGAAATTCCGGCGGGCCAATTGGGCAGACCGCCGGCCAATCCGAAGCAGGACTTCCAGATCACTCTGCGCGTGGTGGGCCGGCTTTCTTCGCCGCAAGAGTTTGAGAACATCATCCTCAAGAACACGCCTAATGGCCTGGTGCAGGTAAAGGACGTCGGACGCGCGGAAATTGGCTCCGAAAGTTACGACACCAACCTGCAATACAGCGGCCACGAAGCGGTCGGTATCGGTGTGCAGCAGTTGTCGAACGCTAACGCTCTGGCCGTGGACAAGGCGGCCAAGGCTGCGCTTGCTGACCTGGCGAAGTCGTTTCCACCGGGCATCAAGTATGTCATCGCCTTCGATACGACGACGGTGGTGGGCGACTCCATTCGCGAAGTCGTGACCACGCTGGAAGAAGCGATCGTTATCGTTATCGCGGTCATCTTCGTGTTCCTGCTGGATTGGCGCGCGACCATTATTCCGGCCATCACGATTCCGGTTTCGCTGATCGGAACCTTTGCCTTCATCAAGGCATTCGATTTCTCCATCAACTCGTTGACACTGTTCGGAATCACGCTAGCCACAGGTTTGGTGGTGGACGACGCCATCGTTGTCATCGAGAACGTGCAGCGACATATCAGCGACGATAAGACCGACCCGCACACGGCAACTTCGGTGGCCATGAAAGAAGTCGCCAGCGCTGTGGTCGCAACTTCGCTGGTGCTGATTTCGGTTTTCGTTCCGGTGTCGTTCTTCCCCGGTACCACGGGAATTGTTTACAAGCAGTTCTCGTTGACCATCGCATTCGCAATTGCGATCTCGATGTTCAATGCGCTGACGCTCTCGCCCGCCTTGGCGGCGATCCTGCTGCAGGGAGAAGAGCATAAATACAACGTGCTTGACTGGACGCACATTGGCTGGGTATCGCGAGGCTATCGCGCATTCGCGCACGGTGTTGATCGTGCTATTCACGGGATGGGCACGGCTTACGGTGCCATGATCCGGCGCACGCTGCGCATCCGGTATGTGATGGTTGTGCTGTTCGTGGCTGGACTGGCGGCTACGGCATACGAGTATCGGCACGTGCCCACCGGCTTCGTTCCGCAGGAAGACCAGAACTACTTCATCGTGGTGGTGCAGTCGCCACAGGGCGCGTCGTTGTCGTATACCACCCAAATCTCGGAGCAGGCCGAGAAGGTTTTGCTGGCCGATCCAGACGTGTTCGGTACCTTCGCGGTGCCTGGCTTCTCGCTGGCAGGCGGTAGCGCGTCGAACTATGGACTGGTGTTCGCTCCGCTTAAGCCGATCGACGACCGCAAAGGCGCGGCACATTCGGCCGCGGCAATCGTGGCCCGGATTGCCCCCAAGCTGATGGCGATTCCCGGGGCAATCGTGGTTGCCGTTCGAGCCACCGGCGATTCAGGGTATTGGCAGCTTCGGCGGATTCCAGTTCCAGCTTCAGGACGAGGGCCGCAACACGCTGCAAGATCTCGCGAATACTGCTCAGACCATCGTCCAGTCCGGTAGCAAGCGCAAAGATCTGACTGGACTGTTTACCAGCTTCACCGCGAACGATCCGCAGCAACTGGTGCAGATCGATCGCGACAAGGCAAAGGCGATCGGCGTTCCTCTTGACCAGGTCCGGCAGGCGTTGAGCGTGTACATGGGCTCGGTCTACGTCAACGATTTCGATTTCAACAATCGCTCGTACCGTGTATATGCCCAAGCCGATGAGCCGTTCCGTATGCGCGGCAGCGATCTGCGCGCCTATTATGTGCGCTCGGCAACGAATGGACTAGTGCCGCTGGGCAACATCGTTCGCATGACCGACACCGCCGGACCGCAGGTGATCAACCACTTCAACTTATTCCGGTCGGCGGAAATCGACGGTGCTCCCGCGCCGGGCTACAGCTCGGGCCAGGGCCTGGAAGCCATGCAGGATTTGGCGAAGCAACACATGCTGCAAGGCATGTCGTATAGCTGGTCGGGCTTAGCGCTCGAGGAAGTCGAAGCCGGCGGCAAGGCGATCATCATCTTCTCGTTGGGATTGCTGGTGGTCTACCTGACGCTCTCAGCTCAGTATGAAAGCTTCGCGTTGCCGTTCATCATTTTGCTGGCCGTGCCGATGGCCGTGCTCGGCGCGCTGCTGTTCATCTCGCTGCGCGGGTTGGTGAACGATGTCTATGTGCAGATCGGACTGGTGATGCTGATCGGCCTGTCGGCCAAGAACTCGATTCTGATTGTCGAGTTCGCCGAGCAATTGCTGGAGCAGGGAAGATCGATCACCGAAGCAGCTATCGAGGCTGCCGAACTTCGTTTGCGCCCCATTCTGATGACTTCGTTTGCGTTCATCCTCGGCGTGCTGCCGCTTTACTTCGCAACCGGCGCCGGGCAGATTGGCCGCCACTCGGTGGGAACGGCGATTGTTGGCGGAATGTTGTTCTCGACGGTGCTGAACCTGTTCTTCATTCCCATTCTGTACGTGATCTTCAAGACGGTGCTCACGTCGTTCACCTCGCGCCGCGCCAAGACGGAGGTCGAAGAAGAAATGCGGGCCGCGTAGGAACAACGCGGTGGAAGCGCTGGCCTCACGAGCTTTGTATCAGGGCACGGCTTTAGCCGTGCCGAAATGTTTCCAGCGTCATCTGTCATTCTGAGCGAAGCGAAGAACCTGCTTTTGGCGTCTCCCCGAGCGGCAAGTGCGAGGTACCACTCATTTTATCGGTCACAATGAGCGCGATCATACAGACGAGCTTTGTATCAGGGCACGGCTTCAGCCGTGCCGAAATGTTTCCAGCGTCATCTGTCATTCTGAGCGAAGCGAAGAACCTGCTTTTGGATGGCGCGTGCTCCACTTATTTCAGTGGCGGGTTGTGGGGGCCACAAGAGGCTCGCTTTCGAAACTATCGAACCGAAATGTGGATTTGCTATCGCACCGCCGCGGCGGGCCAAAGCAAGGCAATTGCGGGCCACCTGTCCAGCCGCTCCGCGGCGAAAGGTGAAAGCCCCGTCCTTCAGGACGGGGAAGAAGTCAAGATAATGAGAAGAGCGCCGTAGGTGCGGAAGGTTTCTTCCAAATCGGGCGAAATTCCTGTCGTGCCTACAGCACTCTTTGCGTTGCGAGAACGCAACCCCGCCCGAGGGGCGGGGCTCTCACCTTTCGCGGCCTGCGGCCGCTGGCCGAATCCCACTCATTCCGACCGAAGGAATGAACGGGGCACCCAGGCCAATCTGTCCGTTCCCATTTCGGGAATTCTCTACCACCTTCGTAACCTCCACTCATCACTTTTCCAGTGCGACTCAGTTCAGCAAGTCATAGACTCGGGCGAGGGCACCCAAGGGTGTCGTCGCCACCTCGCTTGAACGGGGAAGAGGATGGGGAGTCCCGGATCCCACCCAGGCCAAAAGAGGGCTTGGATGGTCATCCATAAGCTCTTTGAAATCTAGAATTTGCCTGTAAGTCTCATGGCATCAAGATTTTAGGGTAGATTTGTGGCCTAAAGTGCTGAAAATAAAGAATCGCAAATAGCATTTTTTCATGTGTTCGTATTATCGGACGTTGGGAGAACGGAGTTTCAGTGCCGCGTCCCGCGGCCCCCCAAAAAGAATCCCGCAGCAGTGGACACGGGCGTGTCCACTGCTGCGGGAGTTGATTCGACATCGCCTGGACGCCGACCTGAAGGTCGGCTCTACCCGATTCCTGATCGGGCCTACTGCCCGCTCTCCGGCGGCTTCACTTTCACCGCCGGAACCTCCTGCTGCTTCACCAGATTGTTGTAGGCCGGGATGTCGGTCGAGACAATCTGGTTCCACTTGGCAAGCTGTTCGGTTAGCCGCTGGTTGAGCAGATCGTCGACTTCATACGATTGCTGGGTAGGCGCGGTTTCCGCGCTGCCCACCACACCACTCAGGGCGACGAGGTCGTTGTTCAGACGGACAGGGAAGTTCAGCACATCCTGACCGCTCTTGGCTTTGGTCTGGATCAGCGCCTCCTCAATCGGCGTCATCTTCTTGTCCAACGCTTTGCCGGCATCGACGATAGGTTTCCCGTTGGGATCGTCGCCGAGCCGCTTGTTGAGTGCGTTGATCTGGTCGCGAACCTGACGAATCTCGATGATGGTGTCATCGGTCTGGGTGACCTGGTCGCGAATCTTCATCAGCAACTCGAAGCGCTTCTGAAGGTCGGCTGGGGTCACACTCAGGCGAGGATCGGGCACGATCTCCAGCGGAGCAGTGTACGACTGCCCTAGCACAGTGAGCTTCACCTGGTAGTTGCCGGGCAGCGCCTCGGGGCCATCGGTACTGCCTCCCCAGAGCGGCGCCTTCGGAACCTTGGTCGCTCCCTCGTAGCGCTGGTCCCACACGAAGCGATTCAGGCCGGCATCGGCGGAAAGCTCACCGCCTCCGCCACCGCGACTGAAGAAATCTTCGTCTTCATCGGCGATGCCCTCGGTTTCTTTCTTGGGATACTTGCGAATGACTTTGCCGGAGGAGTCCAGAATCTCCAGCGTAATCTTTGGAGGCTCTTTCTTGTCTTTGTCGGCAGCGCCCTTGTCGCCCTCAGTCTTGGCTTCGGCCTCGTGCGACTCTGTACTTGCCGAATTCGACTGGCCCGCATTCGCACCGTCCTTCTGGTCGGGCTTCTTCAATGAATCCTTCAGCCAGTAATAAATGACGGCTCCGCCGGGAGGATTTTTTCCGACCGCGCCCGACCCGCCGAAGAACGATGGATGAAAGATCGTCTCGTTCGCCGTCGTGGGAGCGAACAGGTGCGCCTGCTGCTGCGGAATGGAATCGTTGTACTGCCGCAGCGGGCCGATGTCATCAAGGATCCAGAAGGCGCGGCCGTGAGTCGCGACGACAAGATCATTGTTCTTGACGATCAAGTCGTTCACCGGCGCCATCGGCAGGTTCATTTGCAGCGGCTCCCACTTGCCGCCGTCGTTGAACGACACGTAAACGCCCTTCTCCGTCCCGGCGAACAGCAGGCCGGGGCGCTTGGGGTCGATGCGGACAGCGTGAACATAGTCATCCGAGGGAATGCCGTTCACCAGCTTGGTCCAGGTCTTGCCGAAGTCGGTGGTCTTGAAGACGTACGGCGTGAAGTCGTCCATCTTGTGCCGCTCGACCGCCATGTAAGCGGTGCCCGCATCGGTGGGGGACGCCTCGATCATGCTCACCGTGCCCCAATCAGGCATGGCCTTGGGCGTAACGTTCTCCCAGTGCTGGCCGCCATCGCGCGTGATGTGCACCAGCCCGTCGTCCGATCCGGCCCAGATCAAGTCCTTCTGCGCGGGCGACTCGACGACGGAGAAGATGGTGTCGTAAACCTCAACGCCGGTGTTGTCCTTGGTGATCGGGCCGCCCGACGCCGCCTGCTTCGACTTGTCGTTACGCGTCAGGTCAGGGCTGATGATGGTCCAGCTCATCCCACCATCGGTTGTCTTAAACAGAACTTCGCCCGCGTAATACAGCGTCTTGGGATCGTGTGGCGAGAAGACGATCGGCTCGGTCCACTGGAAGCGATGCTTCAGATCAGCCGCGCCCCATCCGATGGGATTGATCGGCCACGGATTCACCGCCTGCTGCTGATGCGTGCGGTGATCGTAGCGCGAGACTTCGCCGCCGTAGGAGCCGGCGTACACAATGTTGGGATCGTTGGGCTCGGGCGCGATGTATCCGCTCTCGCCTCCGCCAACGTCGTACCAGTCACGAGTATCGATGCTGCCGTCGAGTCCGGCGCTGGCGATGGCAACGGTGGAGTTGTCCTGCTGCGCGCCGTAGATGTAGTAGGGGAAGCGATTATCGCTGGTGACGTGATAGAACTGCGCCGTCGGCTGGTTGTAGATGCTGGTCCAGCTTTCGCCGTGATCGGTCGAAACCGTCGCGCCGCCGTCGTTGCCGTTGATCAGGCGGTTCGGATCGTTGGGATCGATCCACAGCGCATGATTGTCTCCGTGCGGCACGCGCAGGCGAGTGAACGTCTTGCCGCCATCGTTCGAGCGATACACCGCTGTATTAAGGATGTAAACCGAGTCAGGCGATTTGGGATCGGCAAAGATGTGCGAGTAGTACCAGGCGCGCTGGCGGAAACGGTGATCGTCCGTCATCAGGTGCCACGACTGGCCGGCGTCATCGGAGCGATAGATGCCGCCCTTTGCAGCTTCGATAATCGCCCATACGCGATTAGGATTCGCCGACACGGTGACGCCAATGCGGCCGATCGGGCCGTCCGGCAGTCCGTGTCCGGTGAGTTGCTTCCAAGTCGTGCCGCCGTCGATGGACTTGTACAGCCCGCTGCCCGGGCCGCCGCTGTCCATGCTCCACGGGGTGCGTCGCGTCTGCCATAGCGCCGCATAAATAATGTTGGCGTTCGCGGGATCGAAGGTGATATCGATGCCGCCGCGTCTTCGCATCCTTATATAGGACCTTCTGCCAGGTCTTGCCGCCGTCGGTGGTGCGGAAGATGCCGCGCTCTTCGTTGTCGGCAAAGGGATGTCCCAAGGCGGCCACGAATGCGATGTCAGGATTCTTCGGGTTGACGATCACGCTGCCGATAGCATGAGTGTCAGGCAATCCGACGAACTTCCAGGTGGTTCCTGCGTCAATCGATTTATAAACTCCGTTACCACCTACGATATTGCCGCGGATGCAGGCTTCGCCCGTTCCCACATAGATAACGTTTGGGTCCGACTCGGAGACGCCGATCGCGCCAATCGACGGCGACATGTCTTTCGTCTTGTCGGTGAGCGGCTTCCAGTTCAGCCCGCCGTCCGTGGTCTTCCATACGCCGCCGGCAGCGGCGCCCATGTAATACACATCGTTCTGACCGACGACACCTGACACAGCAGGGACGCGTCCGCCGCGATATGGCCCGACGAGCCGGTACTGCAAGCCCTTCCACGGACCTTTGTACTCGCCCTCGTCCTGCTGGGCCTCGGCGGATTTGGCGGCAGCGCCTTGCGCGGGCTTCTGCGCCTGCGAGTGTGTTTGCTCGGCTTTCTGCTCAGGCTGTGAATCGGATTGCTGCGCGGAAACTTGTGCGACGGAAACTGCAATAAGAAGAGCGACGACGATCGGCCGCAAAGCAATTACCTCCGGGAGAGTCAAATGAAATCAGTCGTGCACGCCCGCTCGCTTCATGCGAAGAACGAACCCAGCACAATATCAGGGAGACAGCGCGCTGGTCGAGCACCCCACTATAAAGATAGTAGACTACCGGGCAGACGACCGGAGCGTTGCAAGGCCCGAGGCCATAAGATCGACGCAGCTTTACGACAGGAACGCAGCCGCGCGCGTCTTTGACACTCCACAACCCCACTGCTACTATCGGGAATTGAATAACTCCCGCCCGCACGCGTCCCCGTCGTCTAGCCCGGCCTAGGACACCGCCCTTTCACGGCGATAACACGGGTTCGAATCCCGTCGGGGACGCCAACTCCTGTCGAGCGATTTAGACTGAACCAGCTAGTTCCGTTTTCTGGTGAGCGAGTTGTCTGAGACTACGATTCATTGGCGCGATTATATTTCGCGCGACGTTGAGCATATTGAATGGCAGTATTTTCGCATTCAAAATCCGTCTGGGCCTGTAGCCGTGCGTTCGATGTTGAGCCCTTACGAGCTGGCGTTGCTTCGAGCCGTGGCGCAGGAGAATTACCAGGGGTGGGGCGAAATCGTAGATGCGGGGCCGCTGCTGGGCGCAAGCACCAATATGCTGGCGAAAGGCCTTGCGGCCAATTCGCAGGTGGCTGACAAGTCCAAGCGCATTTTCAGTTTCGATCTGTTCTTGCGCGATGACCCTCAGGACTCTATACCCGACCGCTTTGGACTTTCGCTGCAAGGCAATTTGCACGACACTCTGCGCGACGTGCCCAACCTTACCAACTCTGTGTTCGACGAGTTCTTGCATGTTAATCGCGACTACCTCGACAACATCTACCTATCTCCGGGCGACCTTCTGCTCCATCGCTGGAGTGGAGCGCCGATTGAGATCTTGTTCGTCGATTTGGCGAAGACCTGGAAGCTAAACGAATGGGTGGTGCAGAACTGGTTTCCCTGCCTGCGTTCAGGCAGCATCGTTATTCAACAGGACTACATTCACTTCTACGAATATTGGATCGCCATCACCATGGAGGTGCTGGCCGAGTTTCTGCATCCGGTGGACTACGTATTCGGCGCCAGTGCCGTGTTCGTTTGTGATCGAGAGATTCCCCGCGAAAGTTTGGCAGCCTGCGTCCGCATCATGGACGTAGACAAGCAGCTCGAGTACCTGGACTGCGCCATCCACAAAGCTCCCGCCTCGGCAGCGGAAGTGTTGAAGTGCGCCAAGGCCTTCTGCCTGCTCGACCATGATCGCGTCGCGGATGCTGAGCAGCTGATAGAACAAGTTCGCACTGATGTAGAGGATCCCGACCGCCCTCACAACTTCCGCGGTATTGCGGCCAGCAACAAGCAGATGGTGCAACAACTCATCGCCGGCCTGCGCGACAAACGCGCCGCAGAAGCCGCATCGCTAATGAATAAGTGAGCAAGAGACCGGCAAGTCAGGTTGCGACTTCGGCCGAGGGACGGCCACTGATCCAGGCGAGAAATAATTTGTAGCCCACAGCGAGGACGATAGCTCCCACAAAGAGACCGATCAATCCCATCGCAATGAAGCCTCCAATTACCCCGAGAAATACCACTACAACAGGCACAGCGGCACCGCGCCCGAGAAGCAGCGGCTTGAGTACGTTGTCCGACACGCCGACGATCACGCACCATACCAGGAAAGCTATCGCTTTCGGCGTGGAGGCGATAGCGAAATAGTAGATGACCGCAGGGATGAGGACCACTCCGCCCATTTGCAATACCGCGCCGGCGAGGAAGGCAACCGACCAAATGCTTGCGCCGGGCAGTCCAAAGATCAGGAACCCTATGGCTGCCAGGGCGGTCTGGATCAGCGCCACACCCAGAATGCCGAAGGTGACGCTGCGAACGGTGGCGCCGATCAGGTGCTGAAACTCCGGGCCTTGTTCGCCGAAGAGGCGGTTCATCAGCAAGCGGGTGGCTTTGGCAGCGCCATCGGCGTTGGCTAATAAGACTCCCGACAAGAGTACTGCCAGAAAGAACTGTACCAACGTCAAGCCGAAATTAGCGGACGCCGACAAGATGCCTGGAATCGCCGCCTTGATTTGGGGAGCAAACTTCATGACAGCATCGGTCAGGTTTAGCGAAGCGGCGGCCCATGTCCGTGCCAGCCAACGGCCGATGACAGGCCAGGTTTCGACGCTTGCCGGTGGCGGTGGCAGGACAAAGCTACCGCTCTTCACGCCGGCGACAATTGGTTTCAGCCCCTCGACCAGGCTTTGTCCCAACAGAATCAGGGGAACGATGAGAATCGCCAGCAGCATCAGTGCCCAGAGGACCGCAGCGAGGGTCCGTCGCCCTTTGAGAACCTTTTCGAATTTAGTGAATGTCGGATAGGAAGCGATCGCAATAATGATTCCCCACATGACGAGAGGCACGAACGGCCGCAGGATCAGCAGGCATCCGATGACGAGCAACGCGGCGAGGCCAATTTGTATGGACGCTTCCAGCGGCTGGTTGGCTCCAGCTTTTTGTTTCGCTCCTGCTTCCATGACTCAACCCTTTCTGCAATGCTGCGCCTGGCCAACGTAATCAGCTACTTCAGTTTCTCGGCAGCCTCGTGCGCGGCCAGGGCTATGGCTCCGGCGTGTACGGCGATGGCAATGAGTATTCCTGTAAGTGTCAGACCCAGGAGGCCGATAAAGATGGCAATCATTCGCGAGCTGACCTTGGTTGGTCGAATGTCGCCGTAGCCTACGGTGGTGGCTGTGATGAAGGACCAGTAGAAGCTGTCGAAAGGCCGCCATCCCTCAACCCGTCCGGCAATCTGCCCGAGTATGGTGATCACCAGCGCGAGAGTGAGCAGCAAGGGAAACGTTATCCAGACGCCCACGCCGACCTCTTTGAGGAAGGTTATCGTCAATCCACTAAGTAGCAAGTCAGGACCTCGCGTTCGGCAACTCCGTCGTTTCTGATTTCGAAGATTGCTACTTCGGGATTGTACTTCCGGTTGGACATGTGACTGAGTCGTATCAACAGTTCGCCTTGTGCCCGTCGCGAGGGAAGCCTATGATTAGCTGGTTTACCACCACAAAGCACATAGGAACCGGCTTCAATCGTCAGGACTTGCGATTAGAGTCTACAGATTCCGGTCAGGTGATTTGGTCCGTTCACCGGCGCCGAAGTTATGAGCTCTCATCGGGGAGTTAGTGGGGAAGGTTACAAGGGCGAACATATGACCTCTAAACGGTTTTTTCGCGAAAAGTTCTTCTTAGTAGTTCGACAACTCATTGCCATCGTCTGCGTGGCGGTTCTACTGCCCGGCGGTGTACTTCCGGTTGCGGCCCAGGATGCGGCACCCGCGGCTGCCACATTGCCTCCCGACCAATTGGACTCGCTGGTGGCGCCGATCGCCCTCTATCCTGACGACCTGCTCAGCCAGATGCTGGTGGCTTCGACGTACCCGCTGGAAATCGTCCAGTTGCAGCAGTGGCTGGCCCAGCACAAAGACTTGAAGGACAAGGCACTGGCGGACGCTGTGGCGAAGCAGGATTGGGACCCCAGCATCCAGGGACTAGCTGCCTTACCGGACGTGGTGAAGCAGCTGGCCGACAACATCAAGTGGACGACCGACCTGGGCAACGCTTTCCTGGCTCAGCAGAGCGACGTTATGGATGCGGTTCAGCGGATGCGCAAAAAAGCTGAGGATAAAGGGAACCTGAAGAGCAACCAGCAGCAGAAGGTTGAGACCAAGGTTGTCGAAAGTAAACAGGTCATTATCGTCGAGCAGGCAAACCCTCAAGTGGTCTACGTGCCCAGCTACAACCCCACGGTAGTCTATGGCGCTCCGGTTTACGCTTACCCGCCGATTGCATATCCACCGCCGGGATATTATGCCGCCGGCATGGCGATCTCATTTGGTGTTGGGGTCGCGATGGGCGCGTTCTGGGGAGGCGGAGGTTGGGGTTATCACTCCGGCTGGGGCGGCAACAACAACATCACCATCAATAACAACAATAATTTCGTTCGAAACTCGAATAACAATATCAACCGCAACAATGTTCAGGGTGGTAATCGCGTGAACGCGAACAACCGTAGCGGGAATAACACCTGGCAGCACAATCCGCAGCATCGTGGCGGTGCGCCGTATTCGGACCGATCCACCGCAAATAAATACGGCGGCACGGCTCGCGGCGACTCCCGGCAGAACAACGCGCGTCAGAACCAGGGGGCGCGCGCCAGCCAGCAGCCTGCGGGCAATCGTGGATCGAATGCCGGAGCGGGTAACCGCGACACCGCCAATCGCGGGTCGGGTCCAAGTGCCGGAACGCGTGACACAGCGAATCGTGGAAACTCTCCCAACGCCGGTACTCGCGACGCGTCAGGTCGAGGCGCGAGTGCGGGGACAATGGATGCGAATCGCGGAGGCGGCGGCGATCGCGTAGGCAATCAACGTGTGCCCAGCAATACACCGAGTTCCACCAACCGAAGCGCGTTTGGCGGCTCCGGCAGTGGCACGAGTGGCGGCCAGGCTCGGGCCAGCAGTTCACGCGGCTCCTCCAGCATGGGCGGATCATCGCGCGGCGGAGGTGGCGGCGGTCGCGGCGGCGGCGGTGGCCGTGGCGGCGGTAGGAGGTAGCAGAGACCATGACGAAGGAGAGAAATATGAAGTCAAAATCCAGCTACGCAGTTCTCTTAGCTACCTTCACGGCAATGGTGTTGACCTGTGCGTTTCCTGGGATCGGAGTTGCGCAGACTCAGGCGACGGCACAAAAGGCCAAAGCTTTCGACACTCCACAGCAGGCTGCGGACGCGCTTATCAAGGCGGCCAGCGACTATGACGTGCCCGCACTGCTCGCGATCTTCGGACCTGACGGCAACAAGATCGTCGAAGGCGGCGATCAGGTGCAGGACAAGAAGAGCGCGATTGACTTCGGCAAAGAAGGCGGCGCGAAAAACTCCGTTCAGGTTTCCAAGTCGAATCCAAACAAGGCAACCATGATCGTGGGCGAAGAGGAGTGGCCACTGCCGGTTCCGCTGGTTAAGAAAAGTGGCAAGTGGTATTTCGACGCGAAAGCCGGCGAGCAGGAAATTCTGTTCCGGCGCATCGGCTCCAATGAGCTCGATGCCATCACCGTGTGTCGTGGTTACGTTGCCGCGCAGCGGGAATACGCGATCGAGCCTCACGACGGCATTAACCAGTACGCACAGAAAATCATCAGCACGCCAGGGAAGAAAGACGGTCTGTACTGGAAGAACGAGGACGGTACCTCCGGTGGGCCGATTGGCGAAGAAGTGGCCAAGGCTATTGAGGAAGGCTACAACTACAACAACGTGAAGAAGGGTGGCTTCCACGGCTACTACTTCAAGATCCTCAAAGGGCAGGGACCTGCGGCGCCTATCGGCCGCATCAACTACGTGATTGAAGGAGTCATGATCGGCGGCTTCGGTCTGGTCGCGGTTCCCGCTGAATATAGAGTCACAGGCGTGAAGACCTTCATCGTGAGCAACGACGGCACCGTCTACCAGAAGGACCTGGGGCCGGACTCGCTGAAGATTGCCAAGGAGATGGAGCTCTACAACCCCGACAAGACGTGGCAGCCCACCGACGATGCGTGGCCGGGGAGCGTCGCAGAAACTGCGGCCGCGCCGAGCAATCAGTAACTTTGGCCAGATGGAGCAGCCGGTAACACAAAGTTATAGTTGGCTCGATCGAGGGAGCCACTCATGGGCAAGAAGTCCAGGAAGAAGCAGAAAGCGAATGGAGACGCGGCCGAGATCAAGGCGGTACCGGGCGATGCAACCTCGGCCAGCCCCAAAATGAAGAACAAGGAGTACGAAGCCGAACTCTTCAAGCTACAGGTGGAACTGGTCAAGCTGCAGGAGTGGGTGAAGGCGACCGGATCGCGCATCGTCATCATCTTTGAAGGTCGCGACGCGGCAGGGAAGGGCGGGATCATCAAGCGCATGATGGAGCGCGTGAGCCCGCGTGTCTTTCGCCTGGTGGCGCTGCCTTCTCCAACCGAGCGCCAGAAGACGCAACTCTACGCCCAGCGCTATGTCGAGCAGCTACCTGCGGGCGGCGAGATCGTCATCTTCGACCGTAGCTGGTACAACCGTGCCGGGGTGGAGCACGTCATGGGCTTCTGCGCCCGGGACGAATATGACAAGTTCCTCAAGAGCTGCCCGGTCTTCGAGGGCTGGCTGATCAGCAGCGGCATCATCTTGCTGAAGTATTGGCTGGATGTTTCCGAGAAGGTGCAGCACAAGCGCTTCGTGGCGCGCATCGAGGATCCCTCGAAGCGCTGGAAGCTCAGTCCCATGGACCTGGAATCGCATCGCCGCTGGTACGACTATTCGCGGGCGCGCGATGCCATGCTCTCCGCCACCGACACGCCCACGTCTCCCTGGCGCCTGGTGCCCTCCGACGACAAGAAGCGCGCCCGGCTCAACTGCATCGCCGACATTCTGAGCCGCATTCCATACGAGGAGATTCCTTACAAGCCACCGAAGCTGCCGCCGCGCCAGAAGTCGAAAGGCTACGTCGAGCCGAAGCTCAAGCACCAGGTGGTTGCCCAGCGCTGGTAAATTCCGGTCGGCGCGGTAACATGGGCGCAGGTTGCGACCGGTCGCGATGGTTGCGAAACCTGCGAATCAATGGCGGGGTGGATTAGCACATACCGAAAAGAGTGGCTGCGCCCCGACGTTATCGCTGGGCTGACCACGGCTGCTGTCGTCATTCCCAAGGCGATGGCCTACGCCACGATTGCAGGTTTGCCGGTGGAGGTCGGCCTCTACACGGCTTTCCTGCCGATGGTCATCTACGCGGTGCTCGGCACCTCACGCGCACTCAGCGTGAGCACAACCACGACGCTGGCAATCCTGGCTGCTGCCGAACTCGGCGAAGTTGTACCCGACGGAAATCCCAAATCGCTGTTGATTGCCTCGGCCACACTCACGCTGCTTGTGGGCGCGATGCTCGTGGTCGCCGCGCTCCTGCGCTTAGGCTTCGTGGCCAACTTCATCTCCGAACCTGTGCTAATCGGTTTCAAGGCGGGCATTGGCGTCGTAATTGTTGTGGACCAGGTTCCTAAGATTCTCGGCATTCATTTTGCCCGAGGCACGTTCGTCCAGAACCTGTTTGCCACGGTGCACGGCATTCCCAGGACATCGCTGATGACGCTTGCCGTCGGTGTCTCGATGATCGCGGTGCTGGTTGTGCTCGAACACTTCGCGCCGAAGTCGCCCGCTCCGTTGATCGCAGTCGGTGGCGGCATCGCTGCGGCGTACCTGTTCAGCCTGGGTGCGCACGGAGTGGAGCTCGTGGGCGCTATTCCGAAAGGCTTCCCGCCACTAACACTCCCGGATCTGTCGCTCGTCAATCGACTTTGGCCCGGCGCTCTGGGCATTGCCCTGATGAGCTTTACTGAGACCATTGCCGCAGGCCGCGCATTTACCCGTAGCGACGAACCTTCGCCGGAGGCGAACCGCGAATTGCTGGCCACCGGATTCGCCAATGCCGGCGGCGCTCTTCTGGGAGCGATGCCGGGTGGCGGCGGCACCACGCAGACCGCAGTGAATCGGCTGGCTGGAGCACGTACTCAGTTGGCCGAGCTAGTCACCGCGGGCATGGCGCTGGTCACCATGCTCTTCCTGGCGCCGCTCATTGGAATGATGCCGCAGGCCACGCTGGCAGCAATTGTCATCGTGTACTCGTTGGGACTCATCAAGCCGGCTGAGTTCCTTGAGATTCGGCGCGTACGACGCACCGAATTTCGCTGGGCCGTTATTGCGTTCGCAGGTGTGGTACTGGTCGGAACGTTGAAGGGAATCATCGTCGCGATCATCGTGTCGTTGATAGGCCTGGCATATCAGGTAGCGGATCCGCCGGTGTACGTACTGGGACGCAAGCGAGGTACGAATGTGTTCCGTCCGCGTAGCGACGAGCATCCCGAGGACGAGACCTTTCCCGGCCTATTGCTGCTGAGGTTGGAGGGTCGAATATTTTTCGCCAACGCCAGGCAAATCGCCCACCGGATCAAGCCGCTGGTGGACGAAGCGCAGCCGAAGATCGTCATCCTTGACCTCAGCGGTGTACCCGATCTTGAGTACAGTGCGCTGAAGGCTTTAACTGATGCCGAGAAAAAACATCGGGAGCGAGGCACTGCGCTGTGGCTGGTGGATATGAATCCGCATGTGCTCGAGATGGTCCAGAGATCGCAGCTGGGTGAGACTTTGGGACGCGATGCCATGCACTTCAATCTGGAGATTGCAGTTGCGAAATATACAAACGAGCCATGGCGCGGAGACGTGGGGTGATTCTGCTGAGCAAGGCAGCCCTTGCGAGCTGCGCCATGTGCTTCGTCACTACTGCGCCACCATTACTGCCGGCGGCTTCCATGTGCCGTCACCCGGAGGGAGGATGGACGGCGCGGGTGGCTCCTTCGGCCAGTACAAGCGCATGACCATGTAGATTGGTCCATCGGGCGCGGGTAGCCAGTTGGCTTTCTTGTCGTCCGAAGGTGCGTCCTTCTGGATGTAAATCGTCAGCGAGCCATCCGGGTTCTTCTTCATGCTCGGCAGCATCGGCGAGTTGATCAGGTAACGGTTGATTGGATTGTCGATCAGCAACTGCGTCTTGCCGTCATACATGGTGACCGACCAGAACGCGTTCACCGGCGGCAGCTCGCCTTTTGCAAAGGTGAGCGTGTAGTTATGCTTGCTGCTATCCAGCGGAGTGCCATCGGGTGCGGTCTTCACCATGGGATACATGGCTTCAACGGCATCGTTGCCGTAGATTCCCGCGTCGGCTGCTGCCGCCCGTAACAACCAGTCGCCGTTGTAGAAAGCGCGGTCGCCGAAGGCAGCTCCCACATGCCAGCCGTTGATGTCCTTGCCAATCTCGTCGACCTTTTTCTTGATCGCGTCATAGCCATCATTTATGCCCAGCACAAGCTCCGCTTTCTGCGCTTCCGAGAGCTTGCTCTCATCCCACATCTGCCCGGGAACGATGCCCACTGCGGCCATCTTCGCTCGGATTTCCTTGTCCTGAGGATTTTCCGGACAGAACTGCAGCAGAAAGGCGAGGTACTTGGGGAATTGCGTTTTGAATGGCTCGTCGCCATTGAACTTCAGCCAGTCGATGGCCGGAGCCGCCGCTGGCGCGGGCTGCTTCAGATATGCCGACAGCGGTTGCACGGTGTATCCCGCCTGTATCTTCTTCACGTTCGCAATGTCGGCCGCGTTCAATAGCTGCGTGCGGAAGATGGCGAGCCCGAACTGCGTCTCCAAAGGAAATACCTTTTTAATTCCCTTGGGCGCTTCCCCCTTCCAATCCGGTCCGGCGACCATGTAGCACCCGCCGGCGTTTCCGGTGGCACGGCTGCCAATGTATCCCTCATTGAAGGAGTAAAGGTCGGCAATCTGCACCGAGTAGTAGCGGTTCTTTTCGATCTTGGGAACGCACAACACCAACGGCTCGGCGCGCAAATCCATTTCCACCATCGAGTACGGCGTGTCCGCATTCGGCGTCACGATGGCTGTATCTTTCGGGGTGAGCGTCTTGGAATCGCTAACCAGAGTGTTGAACTCACCCTTGTACTGCGAATTCGATTTGTCCACGCTGAACTGATACATGGCCTTGTAGGCCGCGATCATGGGGAAGCCATAGACGTAGGCCTGCTGATAATCGTCCCTCTGCGAGACCGCCTCGCCGACCGGTCCTTCCTGCTTGCTGTTGCAGGCAAACGAAGCGAGTAACGCGCAGACCGAGCACAGTGAAACCAGTACTTTCTTGCTCATAAGATTCCTTGTTTGGGTGGTGAACTGCCAGGATTTGCCTGTCGATTGTTCGTGGGAGCGTGCATCAACTTTCAGTAATGCGAACCTGGTCTCCGGGCCGCATGCCGGACACACAGGCATTTGAAGGGGGATGCCGCTTGTCGTACCTCGCTCGTGGTTTCCATCACCTGTCTTGGTGGCTTACGCGACTGGTTTGAACAACAAATTCTACTTGCCACAGGTGTTTCCCTGAATACGACTTAGGAGCTAGACAGCTGCATAGTGACGTGAGTTACCCAGTGATAAGTTGCTCAACTCGGAAGGGCCATTGCTCTCGCAACATTTCACTATCTCTGCAGCTGCCTTAAAAGGCATACTAGGGACTCACCCCCAACGTTGCGCGATATTCTGGAAACCATATCGACCAGGGCGCGCAGGACATCTGCCGCCGCATTGCTCGTGGTGCGCCGCTGAAGCCTGGACAGGCATGAGAAACTAGCCAGACATGAACACAAATCAGACCAGGGGAAGAGGTTGGTTCTGCCTGCTGTGCCTTGCCGTTTTGCTGGCAGCTGGATGCACCAAGAAGGAAGCTCCACAGCAACCTGCCGCGCCGGCCTCGAGTCAGCAGGCCGGAGGACAAGCGGCGCAATCTCCCGCTTCCGCCCCGTCGACGCCGCAGGCTCCTCCCGCTGCGGCCAACATGGTCTTGCCCTCGCCCTACGGCATCCACACCGACGATCTCGATGCCATGATGAAGCGGCGCTATATTCGCGCGCTGGTGATCATCAATCCGATCGGATTTTTCTACAGCAAAGGTCATCCGATGGGAGCCATGTACGAAACGCTTCGCGAACTGGAGAAGTACGTCAACGACAAGTACAAGACCGGCAAGTTTCCGGTCAAGGTCACATTCGTTCCGCTGCGTCCGGACCAGGTCGAAGAGGCGCTGCATCGCGGGGTAGGCGATTTCGTCGCATACGGTCTGATCGTCTCGCCAGAGCGTGCGCAGAGGGTCGCGTTCACGGTTCCAATTCAAAAAGACTTGAAGCAGGTTGTGGTCAGCGGACCCGATTTCGGAACCGTGACAACGGTCGAAGACCTGGGTGGCAAAGAAATCTACGTCAACGAACTCTCGGTGAGTTATCAGCGACTGCTCCAGTTGAATGAAAAGCTCAAGCAGGAAGGAAAACCGCTCATCAAGATCAAGGCCGCAGACTCAAATCTGCTGGATGACGACCTGATCCAAATGGTCAATGCCAGGTTGATTCCGGCGACCGTCACAACTGATTCCCGCGCCAAGCTCTGGTCGCAGGTTTTGCCGAATATCACAGTGCATCCCGAGCCGGTCATTGCCAGCGACGAGGAAACCGCCTGGGCTCTGAGGAAAGACAATCCGCAACTGAAACAAATGCTGGATGAATTCATTCCTCCGCGAGCCGTGGGAACTTCCTTCGGCAATACTCTGGTGCGCCGCTACCTGCAAAACACCAAGTGGGTGAAAGACTCTACTTCGCCGGAGGAGATGAAGAAGTTTGAAGCGATGAGCGCGATGTTCAAGCAGTACTCCAGCCAGTACGGCTTCGACTACCTGATGATGATGGCGCAGGGCTACCAGGAATCGCTGCTCAACCAGAGCGCGCGCAATCCCAGTGGCGCGGTGGGCATCATGCAGGTGATTCCCAAGTATGCGGCGGCCAATCCCATCAATGTGAAGGATGTGCAGGTAGCGCGGGGGAACATCGAGGCTGGGGTCAAGATGTTGCGCCACATTGAGGACCAATATTTCGACGATCCCAATATCGATCAGGTCAACAAGACGTTAATGGTTTTTGCCAGTTACAATGCCGGCCCCAATCGGATTGCCCGTCTGCGCGCGCAGGCCCAGCAACAAGGGCTCGATCCCAACAAGTGGTTTGGGAATGTCGAGCTGCTGGTTGCAGAGGACATCGGGCAGGAGACAGTCACCTATGTCGGCAATGTCTACAAGTACTACATCGCTTATAAGTTGGCGGTGCAGGACGAAAATGCTCAAGCAGCCGCCTCAAAATGAAAAAATTTCTAGGAGAAACGATGAGGATTAGAAGTTTAGCTATTGCCGTACTCGCCTTAGCAGCCGTGGTTGCTGTGGCGCAGAATCCGCAGGTAGAACAAAAACTGATGGCCATCAAGCAAAACATGGCTAAGAACAAGCAGCAACTGGCGCAGTATACTTGGACCGAAACCGAAACCATCAGCATCAAGGGCAGTACGAAGGACACGAAGACTTACCAGGTGCAGATGGTAAACGGGCAACAACAGAAGACCGAGATCAACGATCAGAAGGCGCAGTCCGGTGGCGGCCGCAATGGCCGTTTGAAACAGCATGTGGTCGAGAAGAAGACCGACGAATACAAAGAGTACGGTCAGTCAATCGGCGCTCTGGCGAAGCAGTACACCACGCCCGATCCCGATCGTCTGATGCAGGCCAAGCAGCAGGGCAACGTCTCGCTGGTGCCCGGTGGCGGCACGCTTGGCCTCGTAATCAAGAGCTTTGTGAAGCCGGGCGATCAGGTTACGTTTACCATCAGTGAGCAGACCAAGGCGCCGGTAAGCGTTCAAATCAATTCTTATCTGAATGATCCCAGTGACAAGGTGATGATTTCTGCGCAGTTTGCCCAACTGCCGGACGGCACCAACCACGTCACCACCATGACGATTAACGGCGAGCAGAAGCAGCTGGTCATCAACGAGCAGAATTCGAACTATCAGAAGGTGATGTAGCTTTCGGGCCCAGAGACCAGGAGATGAGGCAATTCTGCGTCATCTCCCTCATTTTGTTTTCGTTCACCGAATCCTTGGGGAGCAGGAAGTTTTTTCGAAACCAAGTATTTCTATTGGTGCAAGAACCCTACTTTGCTCTCTACAATAGTCGCAAGCACACTTAAATTTCAGCGTCGCTGCTAAGAGCAGAGAGCAGGGGTGTGCGTCGGCCCCGTCAAAGTCAAGTTGTGATGGAGAAGAGATGAATTTATTTCGCGCAGTCCGATCGGCATTATTGCTGGCACTAATATTCGGCGTTCTGTTTTGCGTGTCGTCGATGGCACAAGGTCCGGCGGATTTGAGTGCCGCCAATCCCGATGCAACCGCCAACGCGGCCGCAAATGCGGATCCGGCGCCGGCGGCGCCTCTTCCCGATAGTGCTTCGGCGAGCAAAGCAGCTACCGACGACGCCTGGCGCGTCAAGATCTCGGTCTATGGCTGGTTCCCCGGGATCCACGGCAACGTGGGAGGGGCGGATCACAATGTGGGAATACACGCCCCCTTCAGCGATGTTTTCCATTACCTCAAGGGTGTTATTCCGGTCGCGGTCGAAGCTGATAAAGGACGCTGGGTCATGCCTGTCGACTTCTTCTGGGTCAGGCTGGGCGATAACAAGGCCATCCCGTTGGGCGGTCTTGCGGTTACCTACGCCGATATTCACATAACCGAATCGATCTTTACTCCCAAAGTCGGATATCGGTTGCTGAACGGTGAGCACCTGAAGATCGATGCTCTGGGCGGCATCCGCTACTGGTATGTCAGCCAGAATTTGTCGCTCCTGCCTTACTTTCAGAATCAATCCCGATCCACCGGCTGGGTTGATGGCGTTGGTGGAGCGCGCTTCATCATTCCGCTGAGTGAGAAGGCGGCAATCTCACTCGCGGGCGATGCCGGCGGTGGCGGAGCGAGCCTTGATTATCAGGGAGTTGGTCTCTTCACCTATGACTTCACTCCCCAGATTGGGCTGGGGTTGGGCTGGCGCTATCTTGATGTGAACTACAACAAGAACTTCGGCCCTCTGGATGGCCGTGATTTTCTCTACGATGTAGCTCAGACTGGTGCGTTGGCAGGCTTGTACCTCAACCTTGGCGGCAAGCCTCCGGTTCCGGTCGCGGCGACGTGCTCGGCTTCACCGACCGAGATTTGGTCTGGCGAGCCGGTGACGGCTACGATCAACCCGCAGCACTTCAACCCCAAGCACACGCTCACTTACGCGTGGAGCAGCACTGGAGCCAAAGTCGCCGGCACCGGTGCGACCGGAACGGTTGACACCACAGGATTAGCGCCGGGTAGCTATTCCGTGACCGGTACTGCCACCGACGCCAAAGACAAAAAAAACAACGTAGCCAGCTGCAACGCCAGCTTCACGGTGAAGCAGCCTCAGCCTCCGCAGGTTAGCTGCTCGGCCAATCCGACCACGCTTGCGATTGGCGAAACTTCGACCATCACCATGACGGCCACCGATCCACAGGGCTGGCCGCTTACTTATAACTGGACGAACAATGGTGGCCAGTTGAGCGGCAGCGGCACCTCCGTTACCGTGACTGCTACCAATGCCGATGCAGGGAACACCATCACCGTGAAAGGCACTGCTAACGATGCCCGCGCCAACCTCAGTGCCAGCTGCAGCTCGTCGATCAATGTTCCGGCGATCAAGCAGTGCGTGAACATCGAGGATTGGGGCGAGTGTACGTTTGAGAAGAATCCCAAGAAACCATGGCGTGTCGACAACGACTGCAAGGACGTGCTCGACAAGGTCTCGCTGCGCTTGCAGCAGATGCCGAACGGCAAGTTGAATATCGTTGGCTACACCGACCAGAAAGAGTCGGTTAACGAACAGACGCTTGGTTCGCAACGTTCGGTCAACGTCAAGTACTACCTGACCACCGACGGGCCTTCGAAGTTGGACGCTGCTCGTGTACAGCCGCGCGCTGGAGGCACGAAAGGCAAGGCCACTCACTTCTACTTCGTCCCCGAAGGCAATCTGTGCGGCGGACAGCTAGAGGAAGGTACGGTAGTCGACGAGAGCCAGGTGCAGCCGCAGTCGCGTAATTCGCCTGCTCCTGCGAAGAAGCACAAGAAGTCGAAAGCAGCCGCACCGCCGGCACAGTAGTCGCCTAAGCGTTGCGAAACTGGTTGATCCAAGCAAGGGCGGGCCTGCAAAAATTGAGCAGGCCTGCCTTCGCTTGGCACATAGGTGCTAGTCCGCGTGACCTTGCTCGTCAATTTTTAATGACTGCTCAGGTGATTCTGGGATATACGTAAGTGGGTATCCCAGCTATGTTTTAGGTCTCATCGGGGCAGTAGTTCCTTGGCTCTGATGTTGCGATAGTGTCGTCCTCGAGCCTGCCTGAACGATTACGAACAGGAACGCGTATCGATCTCATGCCGGCCCGAGTAGTTGTCTCACTTAGTAATTCCTGATTGCCGGAATATGCGGTACCGTTTTCCGGGGAGAAACCTGGCAGGTCTCAAGCGGTTGCTCATCATGAATCGAATACTTTCCCGCACTACCTTCGCACCCATCGTCCTGTTTCTTACGCTCGCAATTTGCCTCGGCGGCACTGCCGTCGCACAGCAGAAGACCGGATGGCCCCGCACCTTTAACAACTCAGGCGGTTCGCTGGTGCTGTATCAGCCACAAGTGGACGATTGGAACCACTACTCGGTCGTAGACGCGCGCTCCGCATTTGCGGTGACACCGACTGGCGGCAAACAGGCCGTGGGCGTGGTGACGTTCACCTTGCAGTCCGTGGTTGACATGGACAAGCACACGGTGTTCCTCTACAGCCCCACCATCACCAAGGTTTATCTGCAGCCGCCGGATACGAATTCCGCTCCCATGGAGAGCCTGGTCAGGACGTTCATCAACCCGGCCGCCTCGATGACCATCTCCATCGAACAGCTGACAGCCAGCCTGAAAAAGAAGACTGCGCCGGCGCATGTCACCGAGGTCAACAACACGGCTCCAACCATCTTCATCAGCTTCAAGCCTGCCATGATTCTCCTGGTCAACGGCAAGCCAGTGCTGGCGCCGGTGGGCGGCAACGTCAAAGTTGTGGTCAATGCCAACTGGCCGTTGTTCGAGGAGTCGGGGACGTACTACCTGTTCAACAGCAAGGGATGGATGACCTCGAAGACCTTGGACGGAGGCTGGGTTGCCACCACGAACCTGCCGGCAGATTTCTCGCAGGTCGCCTCGAGTCCGAACTATCCCGACCTGAAGGCTTACATCCCGGCGCCGGTCGTGCCGTCGAGTCCCTCGGTCTTCTACAGCAGCACCCCGGCAGAGATTGTCGTCTTCAAGGGCAAGCCGGAGTGGGCGGCTGTTACCGGAACTCAACTGCTTTACGCCAGCAACACGGCGAGTCCGGTATTCAAGTATCTGCCGACCAACACCTACTACTATCTGACGTCGGGACGCTGGTTCTCATCGCAGAGCGCGATGGGACCGTGGACCTTCGCAACTGATAATCTCCCCGCTGATTTTAAGAGTATTCCGCCGTCCAGTCCGATGGGCAGCGTACTGGCCTCAGTGCCAGGAACCCCTGAGGCCGAGGACGCTGTGCTGATGGCGCAGGTTCCGACGACTGCGGTCATCAATCCCACGACCGCCGCGCAACAGGTGAAGGTCAACTTCAACGGCACGCCGGAGTGGGCGCCGATTCCAGGTACCACAATGTCGTATGCCACCAATACGCCCAATCGCGTGA
Organism: uncultured Acidobacteriaceae bacterium; assembly: GCA_963699875.1. GTDB lineage: Bacteria > Acidobacteriota > Terriglobia > Terriglobales > Acidobacteriaceae > CAVVDY01. Next base: position 10,945 of record CAVOVN010000009.1, on the reverse strand, counting down.
TCCAGGTGGGCAGCGTCTATTACCTGTGCCTGAACGGTGTGTGGTTCATGTCGAACACGGCGAATGGTCCGTGGCAGACCGCGCCGTCCGTGCCGCCGGAGATCTATACCATCCCCGCGAGTTCGCCCGTCTATAACGTCACCTATGTAACGCAGAGCACGCTGCCCGACGGCAATGTGCAGGCAAGCTACACCGCGGGATACATGGGAACTTTCATCGCCGGAATGGCGGTCGGCGCCATCATCTGTGACGGAACCGGCTACTACTATCCGCCATACATCGGCTGGTACGGCGCGTATCCGGTCTACTATCCGTACGCCGCAACCTGGGGCTACCATCCCGTGTACAACCCGTACACCGGCGCCTATGGCTACGGAGCATCGGCTTACGGTCCCTATGGCGGCCAGGCGCATTGGGGAGCTTCCTACAATCCCTACACCGGAACCTACGCGCGCGGCGCGACGGCTTCGGGTCCATGGGGATCGACCGCAGCCGCGCAGGCTTACAACCCATACACCGGTGCGTACGGGCAGACCCATCAGAGCTCGAATGCTTACGGCTCGTGGGGTAATTCCGTTTACAGCAAGAACGGCACTACAACCTACACCCAGCACCAGACCACCGCGAACGGCACGGAAGCCACCGCCTACAACAACAAGGGCGGGGAAGCGGCTGCGACCAGCACGAAGTATGGCAACAGCGCGGCGGCCAAGACTTCTAACGGCGATATGTACGCTGGGCATGACGGCAACGTGTACAAGAACACCGGCTCCGGGTGGCAGAGCTACAACAACGGAAGCTGGAACAATGTGCAGAAGCCGACGCAGCAGAGCGTACAGCAGGCGCATCCGCAGGGAACTACCGACTACAACAATGCCAAGTCGTCGGGCGGCTGGGGCGACGTCAATCAGGAAGCGCAGAACCGTGCCCAGGGTAATGCCTCGACTCAGCACTACGATCAATCGCAGCACTCCGGCTATGGTGGAAGCGATGGCTGGGGCAGCCACAGCGGCGGTGGTGGTTGGGCGAGTCATGGCGGCTCCGGGGGATGGGGCGGTGGTGGCGACCACTGGGGCGGAGGCGGTGGCGGTTTCAGTCGCGGAGGTGGCGGAGGTTTCCGGCGCTGATGTCGAAGGAAGCGTTTACACGTTATCTCACGCGTCGGCTTTGAAAGGGCACGGCTTCAGCCGTGCCGCTCGCCGGCAAAGATGCGGGTTTAGCCCCTGAGGTAGTTCAAGGATTTTCAACAGCATTATCAGTCGTGACTCTATCAACGAGGTGCACTATGAAGTTTCGGCAGTGGATTGTGATTTCACTCATCAGTTTGTTCGTTTTGGCAGGACAGGCGATGGCCCAGAAGAAGAGCAAGTACGTCTGTTCGGAGCCCAAACCCGAAACCCTGTGCAACGCAGAAAACACCTGCGGCTCGGCTTCGAACCCCTGCGAAGTGAACATCAACAAGGACGGCGGCTCCGCATCGGCTACGGCCAACATCACCAGTCCGAAGAAGAACGCTCTGTTCTGTGTTAAGGCGGGGACCAAGGTGGTCTGGCATTCCACCAACAAGAACACCGGCTTTGTTATCGACTTCGGACCGCAATCGCCGTTCGACCCGAACGATGCGATTATCGGCGGCGGCAAGAATGACGTGACGGTACAAGCCGCGCGGCCGGGTTGCTTCAAGTATTCCGTGGGCGCCTGCTACTCCGGCGCGACCTACGGCATGTGCGGCAACAGCCAGACCGAAGCCATCGTACTGCCGCAATAATTTAGAGACTTATTAACCGTCGACGCGCAGCGCATGGCGCAGAAAGAGGGAGAATACCCGATGAAATTGAAGTGCTTGATCCTCGTAATGATGTTGAGCCTACTGGCGGGCGGCGCCTTGGCCCAGCAGGTTTCGGTGAACTACAACCACAACGCATCTTTCGCCAACTATCACACCTACGCCTGGGGAACTAACAACAAGAATGAAATCCAGAATTCCATTCTCGCTCAGGTAGCGCAGCAGGACATCGACAACGCCATGGTGGCAAAGGGCTTCCAGAAAGTCACCGAAGCACAGAATCCCGATCTCATCCTGACCGCTAGCGGCGGTGAGCGCGAACAGACCTCGTACAACGCCTGGGGCATGCGCGGCATTGGCGGCGGCATGGGAGGCATCACCCCGCAGCAGAATGTCGAGGCGACCATGGTCGTCAGCCTCTATGACCTGAAAGCCAAAGAGCTGGTGTGGCGCGGCATCGCACAGGACACCTTGGGTAACAACGGCAACAAGAACCAGGAAATGGTCAACAAGGCCGTGCAGAAGATGTTTAAGCAGTGGCCGAAGAGCTAGGAAAGTTGTCGGCTTTGTATCAGGGCACGGCTTTAGCCGTGCCGCAATGGCGAATGAGTCGACGGCCTTTAGGCCCTGAAGGGCCGTGGCAGGGGCTAAAGCCGGTTTCGATCAACCGTGCTGTTGGCCTGACTAAAAGTCAGGCCCTGATACAAACCTAAGCAACGCGTTGTTCAACAGCATGTCAAGTCGTGCCCCCACGCGAGCCGGAATGCTCGATAGAAGGACGAATAATCATGAAGAGCCCTATCCGCTTGTATGTCCGTCTGGCCGCCCTGCTTGCTATCGCTCTCTCGCTCGCTACTACCGCCTCCGCCCGCGACAAAATCTCCGTCAGCTATGCCAAGGGCTTCAACTTCTCGCAGTTCAAGACCTACGCCTGGGCAGAGCACGGTGCAGTCGCTCATCCCCTGCTGGCGGCCGACATTGTGGGAGCCATCGATCAGGAGCTGCAGGCGCGCGGCTTGCAGAAGGTGACGTCCAATCCCGACCTCATCATCCAGATGTATGGCTCGGTTGATACCGACATGACCATGTACTCCAACGACCCTATTTACGGGGCGACGGGGGGAATTCCGCCTTTTGATCCCGGCATGAATGGGCCGGCCTTCGTCGGCTGGTACGGCAACACCACTGTAACGATTCATAAGGGAGAACTAGTCGTTGATCTCGTTGACGCCAAGGCAAAGAAGCTGGTCTGGCGAGGCATGGCTACGGAGAGCGTCTCGGCCCACGATCCCGAAAAGCTGGTCGACGAAGTGAATGGCGCGATCTCCAAGATGTTCAAGGAGTACCCGAAGGGAGCTTAGCGATCCCGTGCGCCCGACGTGCATTGCGATCAGCAGTTGATGGGCAGATCTGGCTCAGCGAGAACCCGCAAGATGAAACGCGCTCCCACAGCCAGCCTCCGCGAGCGATTTCGTCATACCGTAAAGGCCGGGGGGCTGATGTTGGCTCTGCTGGCGGCTGCCCTGACGACAACCGCTTACGCTCAGGACCTCGCCCCACGCGCCTACACTATTACCCCCTTACACTCCAACGCATTCACTATGGCCTGGTCGTGGTACGACGGCAGCTTGAGCTTTAATAACGCCGTTCCCATTACCAACGCCACGGGAACCTACAACGTGCCCATCGCGAGCCTCTACCACTCATTCAATTTTTTCGGGCGATCGGCCAACGTGGTGGTCGCGCTCCCCTACGGAGTGGGAAGCTTCAGCGGCGATGTGCAAGACCAACATCGCTCTGCCTATCGGTCCGGGTTGCTCGATCTCAGCGCCAGACTCTCCGTCAATCTGATGGGAGGCCGGGCAATGAATGTGCCTGAGTTTGTGAAATGGAAGCAGAAGAAGATATTGGGCGCCAGCCTGAAGATGATCTTTCCTACCGGGCAATATGATCCGAAAAAGCTGGTGAACTGGGGAATCAACCGTTGGGCATTTAAACCGGAGATCGGTTACTCGCAGCGCTTTAAAGGCAATTGGATCGTCGACGGCTATGCGGGGGTCTGGTTCTATACCACGAATCCCTCTTACTACAACATTCCGGTTCCGTCGCCTCAAACCCAGGCTCCCATCGGCAGCTTCGAAGGGCACCTGAGCTACGACGTCACGAGGTGGGTGATTGGATCGGCAAGGCTGCATCCCTGGGCCTCGCTCGACGGCAATTTCTGGTGGGGCGGCATCACGGCGCTCAATGGCATTCGCAACCTCGGTACCCAGCAAACCAGCTCGCGCATCGGCGCGACTGTGTCGTTGCCTTTCAATCGGCACCAGTCATTCAAGGTCGCTTACAGCGATGGCACCTACATTCGCTTTGGCGGAAACTATCAGAATGTACAGGTAGCCTGGCAGTACTCGTGGCTGAACAAGCCGAGGTGAAAGACGGTCGTGGTCGGTCGAGTAGGCGCCTGACTCGTTAGAGTACCCATCCGCAAGCAAAAGAAAAGCCTTGGGTCAGGAGGAGAGGAGAGCCCAAGGCTTAAATGCGTGGTAAAGCTTCTCTTAACTTCGTGAATGAACCAAACAGTATCGTTAAATTGTCCTATGGTCAATAGCACTAAATGGACAAAATTCACCGCACGTTTTGGAGATCGAGCCTTGAGCGCGACTCTTGCCTACAACCCCAGATCGCTCAGCCCCGGATGGTCGTCAGGGCGGCGGCCCAGCGGCCAGTGATACTTGCGATCCGCGTCGCTGATCGGCAGGTCGTTAATCGACGCGTGCCGAACGGCCATCAAGCCATCGTCATTGAATTCCCAATTCTCGTTACCATACGACCGATACCAGTGGCCGGAGTCGTCGTGCCACTCATAAGCGAAGCGCACAGCGATACGGTTTCCGGTGAATGCCCATAGTTCCTTGATGAGCCGGTAGTCGAGCTCTTTCGCCCACTTGCGCGACAGGAAGGCGATGATCTGCTCGCGTCCGGTGACGAACTCCGAGCGATTCCGCCAGCGCGAATCGACCGCGTAGGCCAACGCCACCTTTCCCGGGTCGCGACTATTCCAGCCATCTTCAGCCCCGCGAACTTTTTGAATTGCACTCTCGCGGGTGAAGGGAGGCAGCGGTGGGCGGGTCGTCACAGGTGCACTTGCCATAAATCCTCTCTCAGGTGCAGCGTCGTCTCGGCGGTACTCTAACTTCTGCTCCGGGCCTTCGTCTACTTCTGACTCTTCATGAACTCATCGACCAGCACGGCAATCTCATCGGCGGCGGTATCGAGCGCAAAATGTCCGCCTTCGACTACGTGAATCTGCGCGCTCGGCACGTCCTTGCGATAGCGTTCCGGCTCGCCGGAATCGAACGAGGCCTCGTGCCTGCCCCAGATCACCAGAAGCTTTGGCTGATTCTTCTGCATCCACGCCTGCCACTTGGGATAGTTCGTTACGTTAGTCCGGTAGTCGTAAAACAAGTCGCTTTGGATGACAACTTGTCCCGGCTTGTTCAGGAAAGCATCTTCATCCGTCCAGAGATCGGGGTCGTAGAGCTCGATGTTGGGATCGTCGCCGACATGGCGCGTCCTGGTAACTTGCAGCGACATCAAGTTCTTGCGCAACTCTTCTTCGTTGGCAGCGCGGTCGGCCCAGAACGCCCGGCGCTTCGCCCAGTTCGCTCCCAGGCCTTCGTTATGCGCGACGGCATCTTGAATGATGAGCGCCTGTGCCCGCTCCGGATGCGCCAGCACCATGCGAAAACCTACCGGCCCGCCGTAGTCCTGCATGTAGAGCGTGTAGTGCGACATGCCGAGCGCTTGCGTAAAGTCGTTCATCACCGAAGCGATGTGGTCGAAGGTGTAATCGAACTGCTTGGGGTCGGGCCAGTCGCTGTGTCCAAAGCCGGGGTAGTCTGGCGCGATCAGGTGGTAGCGATCCGAAAGCCGTGCAAACAGCGGCTCAAACATGCGCGACGAGGAAGGGAAGCCGTGCAGCAGCAGTAGCGTCGGAGCGTCTTTCGGACCGGCCTCGCGATAGAAGATGCAAAGCCCGTCGACCTTTATGGTGCGATAGAAAGTCGGATTGCGCATGGCAGCGTTCCTTTCTGCCGGACTGGGCAAAGCAGTTGAAGCGACGCGAGTACGACAAGCAAGACATAGACCCCACCCCAGCAAATGAAGCCGGAATGGGGCACCCAGCTTGGATGTATTGTCGTTCAACATCACATGGTGAGGACCACCCGGAACTGCGCCTTGCCGCTCATCATGCGGTCATAGGCCTCGCCCGCTTTTTCCAGCGGATAGGTTTCGATCATGGGACGCACGCCCGTCAGCTCCGCAAAGCGCAATGTATCTTCCGAATCGGTAGCGATGCCTGACGCCCAGCCTTCAACCGTCTTGCTTCCAAAGATCAGCTGCAGCGGGCTTACCGCGATCGGATCCGGCGATGCACCGATTACCATTAGCCTGCCATTCGGACCCAAGCCGTCGACCAGCTCCGCCATGGCCTTCCCACTCGGAGCGGTCGCGAGAATAACCTTTGCCCCACCCAGCTTCTGCAACTCCTGCGCTGCATTCGTAGCTTGGCTATCGATGTACACGTGGGCGCCGAGTTTTTTGGCAAGCGCGGCATTCTCAGGCCCACGCCCGATGGCGGCTACTTTGTATCCACATTTGTTGGCAAATTGAATTCCCAGGTGGCCCAGGCCGCCGATGCCCTGCACCGCGACAAGGTCCGGAGGCAGCGCACCGGCATGCCGTAATGCATTGAAGGTGGTAATGCCGGCACAGAGCAGAGGTGCTGCTTCAGCGTCTTTCAGACTATCGGGCACGGTCACCAACGCTTCCATGGGAGCGATCATGTACTGCTGATATCCACCGTCATAGCTGATGCCGGCAATCTTCAGGTTGACGCAGTTGTTGAAGTCTCCACGGCGGCACTGGAGACAGGTTCCATCGTGTCCGCCGTGCCATCCCACACCCACGCGCTGTCCCTTCTTCCATCCGGAGACGCCGGCACCAACCTCATCGATCAGGCCGACCACTTCATGGCCCGGCACCCGGGGATACTCAATCGGCATCAGGCCGTCCTTGGTGATTACGTCGCTGTGGCAAACGCCGCAGGCCTGCACCTTGATACGAACCTGATTTGCGCCGGGCTGCGGGATCTCGCGCTCGACGACGCTGAAGGGTGCTCCGGGTTTCGAGATTTGTGCTGACTTCATGGTCGCTACTCCGGCCGTTGTCGTTGCCATGCTTGCTCCTTTGAATGTTTCCACCGTGAGGTGTATTTGATCTTCGCGACCGAGCGAAGGTCGCGCCGATTCGCGATTCGAACAGGCCGCTCACGCCGTAGCTGTTTGTGGAAGAGAGCTAGTCGTCCCCGATGCCCCTGGTAGCGAGCGTCAGGTTGGCTTGATTAGAGCTGTGCAGCGTGGACAAGGATGTTAATTTGCGGCGTATCTTTTTCGGATAGTGATTGTCTGTGCTATAGCTGCTCCCGCCAACCGTCAATGAGGTGCTTTGAGATACCCTGAGAGTGAATACCCTTTGTGCGAGACTCGGTGTGTGATGCCGTTCGTCGGTAGCTACGGCATCATTTTCAAGCGGAGCGGGTTTTTCCGTTACATAGATCCAATATGAATGCGCGCGCCATGCTTCTCGCTGTTCTGCTGCTCGCCTGCGAGCCTATTGCTTGCGCGCAGGACGCCGCGCCAGTTTCAACACCTTCCAATTCCGCGCACTCTGCGACTTCAGATAAGCCCACATCGACGAACGCCCCGCCTATCGATCTCGCGCCGGGACGGGACGGCAAGCTCTCGCAGCCGCAGATGCAGCAACTGTTTCGCGTCGTGGCTGACAAGGACCTCGAGAACGACAAACGGCAACGTGATTACACCTACATCGAGCGCCAGGTGATGCACACGCTGGACGGTAAAGGGATGATCAAGTCCACCGAAATCAAGACCTACGAGGTGCTGGAAGTTTATGGCGAGCAGGTGGAGCGGCTGATCGCGAAAGACGACAAGCCACTCAGCGCCAAGGACGCGGCCAGGGAAGAGGAAAAGATCCAGAAGATTATCGACAAGCGCAAGAACGAGTCGGATTCAGACCGCCGCAAACGCGAGGAGAAAGAGCAGAAGGAGCGCGAGGACGATCGCAAGTTCGTCAAGGAAGTGGCCGACGCCTACGATTTCACATTGGTCGGCACCGAGCCGGTCGCCGGTCGTCCAGCATGGATCATCGACGCAGACCCGCGTCCCGGATTTCAGCCGCAGTCAAAAGAGGCGAAGTTCCTGCCGCATTTCCGCGGCCGGGTCTGGATCGATCAGGGCGACCTGCAACTGGCGAAGATGGATGTGCAGTGCCTCGACACCGTTTCCTGGGGCCTGTTCCTGGCGCGCTTTCACAAGGGCTCGCGCTTCATGCTCGAACAGACCCGCGTTAACGATGAGGTGTGGCTTCCCAGGCAGTTGGCGGTCAAAGTGGACGCGCGGCTGGCGCTGTTGAAGAACTTCAATGTGGATTTAGAGCAATCCTTCCGCGACTACAAAAAGTTCCGCGCATCGTCGCGGATCGTCGCAGCTGACGAAGTGCAGCCGCCGAAATAGGACCCCACCCAACCCCGGAAGATGATTGGATGGGGAACCATCGAGTGTCTGGACTACACAGAGCGCCTGGCCGCGCCGCCTCCCAGAAACGGCGCAGCAGGGTTGTAGTCCGCTACCCTAGTTGTCCGACGAGCCCTTCCAGTCGATGATGTCCGACAAGCGCCACGGGTTCTGGCGGAGATCGAGCTCCAGCTTGCCATCGCTGTTGATGATGAGCTGGGCAGCGGGAAACAGCACGCCGGTGCTCTTGGTCTTGTCCTGATCGTTAATTTCGATCTGGCCGGCACTGAGGTTGAAGGCCTGCGATTGCGTATCCGCATACGCTTCGCCAAAGCGGATCAGCCGGTTGGTGACGAAAATGATCTTTCTGCCGGTCGGCGTGGGCTCCAGCTTGATGTAGCTGAGGTCGTATCCCAGCGTGCCCGTGATCGCGATGTGCCCCACGGCTTTCATCTTGGTCAACGCATTCACCAATCCCTGGTTCTGACCTTTTTGAAAAGCTTCGACCAGGATCTGGCGATCGGCCGCGGTCGACCAGTCGTAGATGGTTACGGTGACGTCGAAATGACGGCCCATTTGCGTGCTTTCGCCCCAGGCCGTCGCGTCAATCGTCTCATTCTTGTCACGCGCAAATCCCGGAACCGTAAGCCCGAGAACCAGCGCCGCCGCGAGCACATACAGCGCAGCCGGCCTGATGAATTTCAATGCATTACGCATAATGCTCTCCTGTAGCTACGCATATGTAGCAGATTGAGTGGGTTCGTCGCTATCTTACGAGGTCGCAGGCCACTGAGTAACTAGAAAAATCACCAGTGGCCCGTACAAAACACCTTAGCTTCCGCTATAGCGGATTGACGAAGATGGAGTTTGGAATCGGCGGCCAAACAAATGCGTGATACTGGCATAGTTTTCCAGTATCCTGCTCCGCAGGATGCCCCAAACCGCCGCTAAGCACGCGCGCCATAGCGCCCGCAGCCTGGTAAAGGAAACCTGGGAGGCGCAAGCCAATCTCTCATTTTTCCTCGCCCTGCTGGTGTTATTTGTTTTCATCCTGCCGCTGACGAACTTAGTCGAGAGGCACTTCAGCCCCTACGTAGACGTCGGATATTCTCTGCTGTTGATCTCGGGCCTTGCCATCGGTTGGAGCCGCTCATGGCTGTTCTATTTAGGCGCGGTTGTCGGCGTAGTGGGATTGGTGGTGCGATGGTTTGGCTGGTGGTATCCACCAATCTCCAGACTTCGCGAGCCCTCCACGCTGGCAGCGATCATTTTTTTGATTCTTCTGCTGCTGGTTCGCGTGTTCCGCAAAGGGCCGGTTTCCGGCTCGCGGCTGCAAGGTGCAGTCGCAGTCTATCTGCTTATGGGTCTGGTCTGGGCGCATGCTTACGTGATCTTCGCTCGAGATCATCCCAATTCGTTCGCTACCGCCGAAACGACACCGCCCACAGTTGCCGGCTGGACATATTTCAGCTTTGTCACGCTGACGACAGTGGGTTATGGAGACATCATTCCCAAGGCACCGGCGGCGCGCATGTTAGCGGTAGGAGAAGCCATTGCCGGGCAGATGTATCTTGCCGTAATGCTGGCGCGCCTGGTCGCGCTGCAGGTGAGCGGCGGCATCGAAACGATGCCGACCGCGACACCGAGAAAAACGAATGATGAATCTACGCGGCTGCTAATTTTTCTTCAACCGACGGATCAGCCCTGCCACCACTCCACCGGCAAGCAGCGAGATGGTGGCTGGTTCAGGAACCGGCGATGTCTGCGAATTTCCCCCGTTATTGGGAAAGGCCACATCGACGTTGTGCAGCGCAAGGATTAGATCGTTGTAGTCCCAATCCGAGTTGAACCTTGTATCCAGGTCCTCAAGCCAAATGAGTTGGGTCCCTCGGCCAGGATTCTTTGCGGTAGCGCCTACGCCGCCATCCATTGGAATCTCGGCGTGGCTCAGACCGTCAACGCTGTACTTTGGGTCATTGGAGAGCAGATATTGGTTCTTGCTGCCGGTGGTGCATATGTTGGGCTGCAAAGCCTGATCGCAGAGCTGAACCACCAGAATGTCGTTCTTAAGCGCATGACCGAAGTCAACCGAGGGTTGGCCAATTCCGCCCTCGTTGTCCAACATCCAACCGCTGGTCCACGAGTTATTGGGATTGGTATCGATGATTCGTACCCAATCCGGGAAATTCGCCTTGGCGTAGTAGATGTTCCCCTTAATGTCACCGTCAGACAGCGCAACAATTGTCCCATCCGTTGCACAAGTTTGACCGAAGGTCCAGCAATGCAATCCGTCATCCGCCAGCGCAGGAGCCGCAAAGGCGGCAAGTACCACAAGCATCAAAATTACCCAATGAGCACGCACGACTCACCTCGGGAACCGGGAATGAAAATAACCCAGCGGACACTATAATCCAGAGTTCTAGAAACTGCCACAGGAAAAGTTACTCTGGCTTCGAAGTTTCTCTATTTTATAGGGTTGGCCTACTTGAGCCCCTGTTACCACCTTCGTAATGGTTACCTTGGCGACGTTTACCGGCTTAGCTAGTAGGAAAGGCGACGGGAT